>CAVOQE010000001.1:0-1614906 GCA_963698275.1 uncultured Alphaproteobacteria bacterium
GGGTAGAGGATTCATGTCAATTTTCTCTTTTATTTGAATACCTTAGTGGTTCGGAATGATCCGCTTGTGTCAGATTTGTGCCAAAGACACCATCGACCACAGACGGATCTTTATTTGCATGGGCATATGTCTCAAGCAGTGTGCGAGTGTCTTTCCAGCCGCCGTGATGAGCCACCGTTTTTGCATCAACTCCATTTCGCAACATGGTTGTTGCAAAGCCATGACGGCAAGCGTGAGGAGACATTTTCTCAATGCCAGCCCGCTTAATGACGCTTTGCCAAGGCTGATACACACTATCTGGACGTTCATAACCGAACACGGGTGCCGTCGGGCATCGGTTTGATGGAATGTTTGCCAGGCCAGCAATAATGTTTGGGGTGAGCCTTGCCATGCGTTCGCTGTTGACCTTTGTCTGCCTTATTAAAGCAGTGCGTTTTTGCAAATTCACATCTGCCCACGTGAGGCTAGTGGCCTCGGCACGTCTTGCGCCGGTTTCAAACATGAAACGGCACATTGCTCCAAGATGTGGGGATGCGTGTTTTGCAAATGCCTTTACCCACGCCTCATCAGCGTACTTCATTTCTTTTTTATCAACTTTAAACCGCTCAACCTTAACCGATGGCAGGCCATAGAGTGCGTGGGCATGGTTGATTACCGCTTGCGTCGGGACAATCACTTGCCGATTGCGTGTTGCCGGTCCAGCCTCTGGGTAGAGACTTATTGCGGATTGCTTGATTTGCCCACTTGTCACTGTGCGCACCAGCGTGTCGCGCCAATAGTCCTCGATCTTTTCTAAAAAGCGAATTGGCTTCTCAGCTTGCCGGTATGCGATGAATGCTTGCGCCATTGTTAGCGTTGCTTCTGGTCCATCGAGATGACCTGCCCAGGCTTTCTGTTCTTTGTCAGCTGCGATCCGTTGTGCGATTGCTTTGTCCGAAGTGCCTGTAGTCCCGCGTAATCTCCTTCCGGCAACGGTGCCACTGTAGTGCCAGACTTTGCCGCGTTTTTTGAGTTTGAGTGGCATGGTCGGGAATCCTCCAGGATCAGTTGCACATCACTATCGGTGAGTATCATCCTTTTGCCAATCTCACGGCACGCGCCGATTGATCGTGCGCGGTGTCGCAAGGTTCGTTCACTTACGCCGAGATGCTCGGCAAGCACCGCGGGGGTGGTATAGGACGGAAGCAAGTTTCTCATGGCGTTGACCAACTAACGGTCGGACCAGCAGCTAACAATCCAAATTTTTGGATAAGTCCGCCATTCTGCTTGCCCCATTGAATGCGGACTGTATGATAATTTTCGTCCATCACATCTCCATGTGTTGTGTACATAGAACCGCGCGGGAATAGTTTGCGAGACTTGGACCGTGCGGTTCTGACTTTTTACTCATCAATTTGACGAACTGGTGCTTGGCGTTCGTCGCTGTGGCTTCTCGAATGTTGTCAACGTAAACATCACAATACAGCGTACTTGGCTTGACCCGCTAGACCTCCGCCCAGTTTCCCCACGGTAATCCACAGCCAAAAAGATGAACACTAACTTAAGGCATTGATTCTTCGGTATTTTTTCTTTCCACAGGAACCTATGTTTTAGTGGGTAAATTTGTGATCAGGGCGCTGCTGTTCAACCAAGCGCTGTTCCTAGGTCTAACGATGTTAGATAAGGCGCAATAAAGGGGTTGCCTTGATTTGGGCATCTGCACCTCAATATTTGAGAGTGATTCGACATCGTATGGAAAGGCGCGTTGATGTTTGATTGGATTTTCAGGTCTATGGATGCGTGGCAAGTGCTACTGCTATTTGTAGCTTTGTTTTTTTATGTGCATGGTCAGGTAAGAAAGCTTCATCACCGCATCGACGCGGCATTTAATGAAGTCGAACGGATTGATCGAAGCGGCCCCGATCCAGCAGCTTGGGACTAGCGCGCACCACGGGCTTTTTACAAGTCACACAAGCTCAGCCCAGGCCGCATCAAACTAGGCTAGAAGACTTCGACCTTGACTGATTACACAGCGGTTCCGGTAAGGGTAAGGTATGGCAGTGCGACATTAGGGCTTCCATCGAATCCGTAATATTGGCGGTTTTTGGGATCAGAGCATCGAGTTTACCAATCTCAGGTTCTGGCATTGGCCATTTAAGTAATGGCAGTGAGTATGATCAATTGCAGGATCACAACTATCATTAGCAGGATCACAGTCCATACACCCAGCCTTCGGCTCTTGTAAGCTTGCCTGAGAGCATCGGTAGCCAAACCCTGGGTATTAGCAGCATCTTGCCGGCCATGTGCAAGCAAGACGTTTTGCGTCTGCCTGTCGAGATCATACAATACTCCGTCGTACGGTCCGAAGAAGCCTAGCTCATAGTTCATTACGTTTTTTCCAAGAGCAGTACTCTGGGCGATCAGGAACTCAAGGTGACTTGTGCTGAACTCCTTTAGTGGTTGATTCATCATGCGAAGGTGATCCGTCGCTTTTTCACTTGCGGATTTGTCTTGGTCGTTTGTGCGTTCCATTGTCATGCCCCAGTACGATTGTGGTTTCATTATTGAAATTGCGGTGAAGCAAAAAGAGACCCTAGTCCCTGTTTCTTGGACGGTTGCGTAGAACCTGCCTTCGGTACAGATCGAGAGCGGCCTCGAAGGCGGAACGGAAGAATATGGAACTCGATAAGCTGACTTGCTTTAGGGCGCGTACTCATAAATCAGCCCAGCAATCTGCCATCTTGGCAATGTCTGCTTTCGAGGGCAGATCTGACGCCGTTTGTCGCTGAGGCCATGTCTGCAATGTGCCATGAGACTGACCTTTTGATAGTGAGTGCATTAGGTCTGCAAAAGTCGGAAGCGGGCGGAATAAGATCCAGAATTTGCGCCCAACAAGCGTAATATCAAGCTATATCTACCGTGTTAGTGTATAGGACACAGACACCACAAATCATTTTCCAATACAGCCGATACCTACTTTCCAGCGGCAGCGCTTGCTAGCCTTTGTGCACTGGGTTCTAGTTCTGTCTCGACACTTTATCTTGGCCACCATATGGATGGGTGGATAAGATGTTTCAAACTCAGGGCCGTCAGGCTGGGAACTATTTGGCACCTGTCCACACAGTAGACTAGCGCAAACGAAAAACGATGCGAAACTCATCGGTAAACTCCTTGCGTGCGAAGAAATGGCTCCTATTTCACCAAAGAACACAATCAAACAATACCACTTTCGACGGTTACCACGCAATAAGCGGTCGAGGTGGTGCCGAAAGCAGACGTCGAGTGCCAGTAAGGTAATGTCCGCAACGGTTAAGCAGACGTCAGCATATGCAGGAACCATGTCCGCTCTTGGGTGCTTTGCGGACACCAGATAACGTACTTGCGGCTCATCGAACACACATGATTCAAGCTCCACAACGGAGCTTTAACAATGCGCTACCGTGGTCAGTAACTGCCCGCTGTCAGGCTGCTGCCTTGTCTTTTGATTTGCAGCATAGTGGCCACATTGCATCGCTCAAACATCAGTCCCTATCCCCCATCAAGACACACTTTTGAGCGGTCGCCCCAAAACCTAAGGCGAGTTTTTGTTTTAATTGTCGTGCATTTTCGTTGAGATAGCTTCGTCTTCTTCCATCTGGTCGCACAGGTACCACGGTGGCAAATTCCTTTTGCTGCCCAGCAAGCACTACAGCTGGTCTTGTAAACTTTCGCTTCTGCCGAATTTGGTATGCCGTGTGCAACCAGTGCTAATGCAGTGATAACGCAGGCTAACAGAGTAGTACGTAGTTTCATTCGTTCGTCTCCCAAATCATAAATTGGTGGGTGCGGACGGACAGTAGTAATATAGCTGCCAAGCCGTTTTTCGTTGTAAAGTTCGATACTGTTTTTCAGACATTAAATCTCACAGTCGAACGTTACACCATGGACCGCCGGCTAGTAATTTCTGTGCGAACTGCTAAACCCCCTTGGGTCGCCTACTTCGCTGGCATCGACAAAGCAGCGTGCCTCTTGGGGACCGGCACCGCGGACTTGATAAACATCACGTCCATAGACACGCCGACATGCTTCCCAAATGTCTTCACTCGGGTGTTTGTAGATGTAAACCCAGACGCCGACTTTGTTATAGCTGCGTGCTTGGGAGGGTTGCGAAACTATGCTTTCAAAACCGAGGACCAATACCGTCGCTAAAGCCAAGATAGCAATATGTTCAAAACTCTTCATTTCACACCCTTTTTGTTTTTGTCTGGATCGACAAACTCACAGTCAACCATAGCCTGTTCTTGTGAAGCAGCATACTGACCAACGTCTCGGCAGTTTGCGCCATCGTTAGGTAAAGCTAGCAGCATTGAGGCTCAGGCCATTGACCAGTGTCAAATTCCAGGCAACCAGACGCCTCCCACAGCCCGGTTTCTGATCGAACCTGCCGGTTTGTACCTGACCACCTGAGAAGCGAGTTCCGTCCGAAACCATGCGTGCAGACGTGAGGTTTTGAGGCTGGCGATGCCATCAAGGCGAGGTGGTAGGTAGAATGGCTCTGTAACCGCCAGAGCGAGTCACTGACGCGAGTTATGCAGTTTCTGGTGTCCATGGACTCAGCAAGCCGTTTCGCGCGCTGGTGGAGTCGTGTGGGGCTTGCAGGGCGACCTGACAAACAAAACCCCGGGCTTGTGACCCGGGGTGGAACTCTATGAAATAGTCAGTTCGGCTTGAATATTGAGGCTTAAGCAGCCTTGTCGTCTTTCTTCATTACGGTCTTGTCAACAATCTCCTGAGTAGCATCGACTGCATCGCCGACAGCTCCTTGGATCACACTGGTTACTTCGCTGGTCTGGGTCGAATAGTCTTGCATTGCGGTCTGATAGAATCCGGCCCATACAGCGGCGATTTCCATCGGTGTCTTACACGCCATCAGACGCTGTGGTATGACAAAATTTTCAGAGAGCCGCTTACTAACGAAACTGCCAAACTGGCTCGAACTGTTTGTCAAAGCGTTTAAGTTATCAGCATTGTGGCGGGTCATGGAATCCATAACGCTGGAGTTGGTTTCATTATCATTATTGATGGCTATTGAGTTACTGCTACTTGTCACAAGAGGCCCCTTTTGCTGGGTGGGTTTAATAAGTTGGATCTCCTACCAGAAGCAATGGACATCTGTGTGACAAAAGCTGAAACAAGGTCAATTTGCCACGCTGGCAGGCTTACTTCTTTGCGGCGTTCTTGCTGAGCCAGGATTGCTACAGAATGAAAAAGCCCGTTTGCGGTGATAACGGACGGGCTACGGCAATATAATGGTTGAGCGGTCTGCGGAGTGTGGGCAGGGATCAAGACCGCTTAGTTGCAGACTGACATTAACTCACCTTGCGCAGTGGGCAAATGACAATCCAAACCCATGACTAGCAGTTGGTTCCGAGAAATGATGGGATTCTAGTGGCTCAGTAAACATATCAAGCACGTTTGTTGTTTCATACAATGAGGTTCTGGCATGCCCACTGCAGTGCGAAAGCTTGCAAGCGTGTTCAACCAATTGCGAAGTCAGCCTGCCGCATCTTTGACAAATACCACTTCCTTGCCGTCCGGACTGTCCTTTACTGTGCAACCGTGGACTTTTGCAAATTGACTGCAATGCACTTGGGCATTCATATTTGGCTTCCCAGGTGGAAAGAGGATGGCATACGCCTCATTGGAAATCGTCGCCTCTGCCCCTGGTGGCAGGTCAGCCAACAGTGTCCGCAACTCTCTGATTGTCATTTTCATTGTCTAACGCCGCCGTAATTCATGTAGACGGCGAGTAATACAGGCGAAATTCTAACAACCAATTGATCGAAAGTCATTCGCTAATACATATGACTACTTTGGGTTAATTTGCGG
This sequence comes from uncultured Alphaproteobacteria bacterium, assembly GCA_963698275.1. Classification (GTDB taxonomy): domain Bacteria; phylum Pseudomonadota; class Alphaproteobacteria; order Rhizobiales; family Aestuariivirgaceae; genus Anderseniella. The sequence continues at coordinate 5,848 of CAVOQE010000001.1, forward strand.
TAACGCTAGCAGCATTGAAGGCCCGGCGCTTGACTTAAGTCAACCGGCAAGCCCCAGAGCAAGTCACTGACGCGGGGTCTGCCGGTTCCGGTGCCTTGGGACTCGGCAAGCCGTTTCGCGCGCTGGCGGAGTCGTGTGAAGCTTCGGGATGAGTCGTGTGTGCTACTGTGTACCGCAATCGTGCGAATCAATCGTTGCACGAACTCGAAACTGTAGAAAACGAACAAGTCAAAAGGCCGTTTTAAGGAACCAAATGAGCAAACCAGAATTACGTAGTGGACAATCCAACCCAACCTTGCAGTTGGCCAAAACTGCGATTGAGGCAGCATTGGCAGGTAGAAAAAAACCGGAATGGAAACCACCAAGCGATACCTGCAAAACGGCTGCAACGCTCGATTATCTTGCAAGCTTTCACAGTTCTCAGTGACTTTGGTTCATATCACCCAGAATCAGGATGACTGTAATTGCCCCACAGTGGACGCAGTTGCTGAACGAACCTGCCGGTCCGGCATCTGACCACCTGGGAAGTTGATTCCCCCCGAAACTATGCATATAGGCTCTGTAACAGTCACAGCGGGTCGCCGACGGGTGTTATGCTGCTTCCAGTGTATGGGGGAAACTCAGCAAGCCGTTTCGCGCGCTGGTGGAGTCGCGTACACGCTGGAGCCGAAGAAGATGCCTACGATAGCATCGTAAAAACAGATAGTAATGGCGATACGCTTCCGCCGGGCAAATGGATAGTGAACGAAGAAGTGCGCCGTGCAAGGGCTTCCACCAAGTATCTAGGAGATAACTGTGAATTACTTCGGTAGTCGAGTGCAATCCCCGACGGCATTCATTTAGAGAGATTTAGCCCCCGAAGTGGCTTGTGCTTCCGCCTTACGCAACAGGGCTTTGAGTCTGGTGAACGCCGCCTCAGGTCGGTTGATGTTGGGCGGGCACGTCAGGGCTTAGAGGTGCTCCTTACCTTTTTTCTTCCTTCCGCGCGCTCGTTTTTTGAATAAGTGTCAACATGGTCTTGGCCGTTTTGAATGTCACCCCCAAGACTTTGCCCACCTGGTTGGCATTGACGTGATGTTTGTAGCCTCGACAGAGCACCATGGCCTGCAGCCATTTGTGCATTGGCACTTTACTATTCTCGAAAATCGTGCCGACCTTAACGGTGAACGGTTTCCGACAATTATAGCACTTATAGGTGCGCGCCCGAGTGCTCTGGCCCTGCAATCGTCCTATCTGGTCCGTGCCACCACAGTGGGGGCAAACCGGACCATCGGGCCAAACGCGCTGTTCGACGAATTCATAGGCAGCGTCTTCGTCCAAAAATTTCTTCGTCCCATCACCATACATTATATCTGGCATCCAAACTTGAATTTCCCTGTCCTCGCTGGTGAGCAATGCAATTATCAGGCCGGACTGCAATTACGGCCAGAATACCGGAGAGGATTGTTTTGGCTGGACCTGATGACTGCGGTGTAAACCGGAAACTCATCGCTAGCAGTTGGTTCTGAGAATTGATTGGATTCAAGTGGCTCAGTAAAGGCTACCAGCGGAATGACTTTGAAAGCCCCAGAGCGAGTCACTGACGCGCGTTCTGCCTTTTTCTGGTGCCATGGGACTCAGCAAGTTGTTCCTTGCGCTGATGGACTCTAAAATGGCTTGTGGGCGCTAGTCCGGAAACTCCAAATTGTCCACTTCCTCTGCGAGGCCCCGCATTGAACGGAGAAGTGCCGCCAGTTCTCGTCTCTGCGCGATGGCCTTGGCGGTATAGCGTCCATGCTTGCGGGCGTTGGAATTGCCCATCGGTGCGCCGGGAGATGTTCCCCCGTGCATTCGGCAACGACTATTTGCCATCGCCGGTGACAGGCACGGGTTCCCGCCGCGTGTCCGTGCTCCGCATCGCGGGCTGTGGTGCATCGGTAATTTGTTTTGCATGGGGTTGTTCCTCCGTTTGTCCATGAACCCCACCCCCCCGGTGTTCGACCGAGCCGACTACAGCCTGCCCACCGGCGTGGACGTGGACATGCTCAACAGTCACCTTCTGCTGCCCCTTGCCACGATGCTTGTTGAGGGCATCGAGCAAGGTTGTCCATGTGCGGGAGAGCTTGTTTGCCTGGTTCAGGTTTTCCTTTCGTCCCTCGAAGGTCTGCTCACCAATCATGGCGCGGCGATAGCATTCCATCGAAGCGTTATGAGCGGCTAGCAATTGTGCTGCCATCATGCCTTCCAGCTCATCTTTTGGCTCTATTCCCATCAATGCAGCGACTGTTGCATTGATTAGATTCTGCTGCTCGTCCCCGTCTGCGTTCTTCATCCAAAGCGCTTGCATGGTCTGATTACCCAGCATTTGGTTCCACGTGTCTGATTGCGAACCGCCGATCATCTTGAGTTTGCCCTCAGACTTCTGTTTATCAACCACTGCGACCCGTCTTTGTTCGTTTGCTGTGCTAGGTGCCTGCTTTTTCATTGACTCCGCCTTATACTATTTTTGCTTTGGTGCTTCCCGGCCCAGAGAGACTCGCTGACGCGGGTTTTGTGTTCTCTGGTGTGATGGGACTCTGAAAAGTCCGCATCGAATCTGTTGACCATCTTTCGCAGCTCTGGGGCTATCCAGTTCCGAGTATTACCCTTTCAGAACCGTGATCTGAACTATGCTGCGTCTTGTTCCGATATTTCTCCTGAAACCCCGGTTCGGTGTATCGCATCGAGAATCGCCATGCGCATGAAACTCGCTGCGGTAAGCCCTTTGCGGCGAGCTACCAGGTGAACCATCGACATGAAATCAGATGGCACACGAAAGTGCGCGTGATCCTCATAGGCAGCAGGGTTTTGATTGCTCATGAAATGTCTCTCCTAGTTGTTTCAAGTTGTATTTAAAATCGTGTAAGTGTATGAAATATATATTTATTTACCCTAGCTTATATCACATGCGGTTGCCACCTTTACCCGTATGGTTTCAAGAGTTTGAGCCTGTTTGGTAGACAAACTTGCGTGTGCCATGATGCCGATAAGGAAACGCCGCTCGAAGTCGGTCATGTGCGCTTTGTGCCTGAGCAGACCGGTTGCAATTCTGCAATGTACCGGTGATGGCGCGGCCATTTCCGACACCCCAAAGGCGTTGTGCCACGTCTCGCCTTTACTGGTTATCAGCTGATGCGCCTTGCGTGCAGCTGACAGGGCTTCACCATCATGGGCAGAGCCGATCATGCCAAGTAGCTTGGCCAGCTTCTGAAGGTCTGATGCATGGAGGCTCATGGCTTGCCTCCTGTCATAGGAGTGGTAGATTTGGCGCTCTCGCGCGCGTATTGCGCATAAAAACTGTCGCGGGCTTTCTGGCCGAGGTTCTGCGACAGACCACTTCGCTTGATCCAGACAACACCTTGAGGTTTGCGATTACCGCTGTATCGGCGACAGGTGAATTGATCAGATCCCTTGGTCATGTATTGCAGGCGCTTGTCGGGACCGCAGTAACCTGGCTTCGTGCGCGGATCGACCTTAACTGCACCATCGCCTTCAGCGTCAAACCAACCAGATGCTTTGGCTTTGAAAGCTGATTTCAGCTTGGGCGGCACATGCACCAGAAAATGCGTGTTTGGAATCGCATCCCCAAGCTTGGAAGCCGGGTTTTCGTGCGCGTAGATATATGCTGCCGTCGCATCTTTGTCCCTGAGCCACTGGGCCATGCGCTTGGTTCCGCTTTGGAAGGTCGTAGCGTCCAGATCACCATGTGTCGTGACCAGCCAAGCCACAGTAATGAAGGTATTGAGTGGCGCACCAATTCTGGAAGCATGAGCATCTGCGAGGTGAAGATCATCCACCTGCCAAGGTTTCAACTTGGTGATGTCTCGGTAACGGGATTTACGTGTATGGGAAGGACCCCGCTTACGCGGTGCTAAACTAATAGAAGTGTCTGGGTTTTGAGGATCACGCTCAGCACCGGAAAAAGTCTTTACTTCAAAGGGCTTTACGCTTTTGCGGGGGTCAATGGCGTTCTGCAAGTTTCTGCCGGTCTGGTTCCCGTCCTGTTCGCGCGAAGCGAGTAATTTAAGTAGCGTAGGCAAGCCTGTTTTTGGCTTGAACCGTTCAGCGCGCGTTGCCTGGAACTCAACCTCCGGAGTGATGGCAGGGATAATGATGACAGAGGTGTGGTTGGGAAGTCTGCCAATATCAGACCACAGCCTTGTATGGGCCTTCTTATCCAGGAGTTGTGGGTCAAAGATTGTATTCTGATTGTTGACCAAATGGCTAAACTGAGTGCGGGGTAAAGCCATAATGCTACGCCTCACCTTTTGGTGTGACGTGCGGTGGTTGAGGAAGGTGCCCTGCCTCGCATGATGAAGCGCACATAGAAGGGAATGAGAAGAGAACAGACAGTGAATTGCCTGTGTCAGTTTTGTGCCACTTCTTCTCGCTCGTTCCAGCTTCGTTCTGAAATGACCTGCGGCATTCTGCACGATAATCAACAAAAGGCTTGCGGTTTTTCGGGGTTTTGGGTATCCCGGTCAGTGGGACACCTCTCCCCAACGAGAGGCTTTTCATCTGGAAGGATGACCAGAAATGACCATTGCAAAACCGGCATCGCGGCCGGAAAATCCGCGTTTTTCGTCCGGACCGTGCGCCAAGATCCCCGGCTGGACCCCCGATATCCTCAAATCTGCCTTTCTCGGACGCTCGCATCGCGCTGGCGACGGCAAGCTGCGTCTGAAACGTGCGATTGATCTGACGCGTGACGTGCTGCAGGTGCCGGACGATTACCTGATCGGCATTGTGCCGGCATCCGACACAGGTGCGGTTGAAATGGCCATGTGGAGCCTGTTGGGTGAACGTGGCGTGGACATGCTGGCCTGGGAAAGCTTCGGGGAAGGCTGGGTAACCGACGCGGTCAAGCAGTTGAAGCTCAACGATGTGCGTCTGATCAAGGCAGGATATGGCGAACTGCCGGATTTGTCTGACGTTGATTTTGACCGTGATGTGGTTTTCACCTGGAATGGAACAACCAGCGGAGTGCGGGTGCCCGATGGCGACTTCATCCCGGCCGGAAGGGCAGGGTTGACCATATGTGATGCGACATCAGCGGCGTTTGCCCAGCGGCTGGATTTCACAAAACTCGATGTGGTGACCTACTCCTGGCAAAAAGTGCTCGGCGGCGAAGGCGGCCACGGCATGCTGATCCTGTCGCCACGCGCCGTTGAGCGGCTGGAAAGCTACACGCCGCCATGGCCACTGCCGAAGATTTTCCGCCTGACCAAGGCCGGCAAGGTCAATGCCGGTATCTTCAGGGGCGAAACCATCAATACGCCGTCCATGTTGTGTGTTGAAGATTACATCAAGGCATTGGAGTGGGCCCAGGGTGCAGGTGGTCTGGATGGCCTGATGGCACGTGCCGACGCCAATGCAGATGCATTGAATGCGTGGGTCGATCGCACAGACTGGATTGATAACCTGGCTGCGGTGAAGCAAACCCGCTCCAACACGTCGGTGTGCCTGAAACTGTCTGCATCCGCGGTGTCCGGGCTGAGTGATGATGAGGCAACCAGCCTGCCGAAGAAAATCGCCAGGCTTCTGGAGACTGAACAAGTCGCCTTCGACATCGGTGCCTATCGCGACGCACCGGCGGGCCTTCGTGTGTGGTGTGGTGCAACTGTTGAAACGTCCGATGTGGAAGCGCTGACGTCCTGGCTTGACTGGGCCTATGCGCAGGCATCTTCGTCACCGCCTGCCTGACGCAAATCCAATTTTCATCCGAACAAACACAAATTTCTAAAACCGGAGCAAGCCTGATGGCACCTCGTGTACTCGTATCTGACAAACTCTCACCGGCCGCGATTGAAATTTTCAAGGCGCGTGGCATCGACGTGGACTTCGAACCTGATCTTGGCAAGGACAAGGATGCACTGCTGGCCCGCATTGGCGACTATGATGGTCTTGCCATCAGGTCTGCCACCAAGGTCACTGCCAAGATCATAGACGCTGCAACCAATCTCAAAGTGATTGGCCGGGCGGGAATTGGCGTCGACAATGTCGACATTCCGGCGGCTTCCGCCAGAGGTATCATCGTGATGAACACGCCGTTCGGCAACACGATCACCACGGCAGAACATGCCATTTCCATGATGCTGGCGCTGGCGCGCCAGATACCGGAAGCCAATGCATCGACCCAGGCCGGCAAATGGGAGAAGTCCCGCTTCATGGGTGTCGAACTGTTCAACAAGACACTCGGTCTGATCGGGTGCGGCAATATCGGATCCATTGTTGCCGACAGGGCGCTGGGCCTGCGCATGCGGGTCATTGCATTTGACCCGTTCCTGTCTGACGAGCGCGCAATCGAACTCGGTGTGGAAAAAGTCGAGCTGGAAGGGTTGCTGAAACGGGCGGACTTCATTTCGCTGCATACGCCCTTGACCGACAAGACCCGCAATATTCTGGATGCCAGGGCCATGACGCAGATGAAAAAAGGAGTGCGTATCGTCAATTGCGCGCGCGGCGGCCTGGTATCCGAAGAAGCGCTCAAGGTGGCACTTGATGCCGGACATGTGGCAGGTGCCGCACTCGATGTGTTCGAGGTTGAGCCTGCAAAAGATAATGCGCTGTTTGGCCATCCGAATGTGGTTTGCACGCCTCACCTGGGCGCGGCCACTTCGGAAGCGCAGGAGAACGTCGCATTGCAGGTTGCCGAGCAGATGTCCGACTATTTGTTGCAGGGGGCCGTTTCCAATGCGCTCAATATGCCTTCAATTTCGGCTGAGGAAGCACCGCGCCTGAAGCCGTTCGTGGCACTTGCCGAACAGTTGGGTTCGTTTGCCGGACAGGCGACGGATAGCTCGATCATGGCCGTTGCGATTGAATACGCAGGCGATGTGGCCGAAATGAACATAAAGGCACTGACGTCCGCACTGCTGGCGGGTTTGTTCCGCCCCATCCTCGGCGATGTTAACATGGTATCAGCGCCCGTCATGGCCAGGGAGCGCTCGATCAAGGTGGATGAGGTGCGCCAGACCAAGCGTGGCGTTTATGAGAACTATATCCGGTTAACCGTCAGAACCGCCAAGCAGGGACGTTCGGTGGCGGGTACGGTTTTCTCCGACGGCAAACCACGGATCATCCAGATCAAGGGCATCAACATGGAAGCCGAACTTGGCAAACAGATGATCTACGTGACCAATGAGGACAAGCCCGGGTTTATTGGTGCGTTTGGGCGACTTCTGGGTGATGCAAATGTCAATATTGCAACGTTCAACCTCGGTCGCGACGAAGCAGGCGGCAACGCCATCTGCCTGGCAGAGATAGATGGTCGCGTAACACCCGACTTGCTTGCCAAGATTGAGGCGCTACCCCAGGTGCAACAAGCCAAGTGCCTGACTTTCTGACCGATGTCACTCAGTTGCAGCGATGGATTCAATGTAGAGCAGCAGGTCTTCGGCCTGCTGTTCTGAAAACTCCCATTTGGGCATCGGATCATGGCCCAGTGGCAGGCCTTCCAGCAGTTGATCTGCAACGCCTTCCAGTGTCAGTTTTGGCAAGAGGGTAGAAAACGGCGGTGATTTTTCCTCTTTGCCGGGCCCGGGACCTGAAATCGCATGACACTTCGCGCACAACAGTTGCGCCAGCTCCTTGCCGCGCTGGACGGAGGCCATCTCATCATCGCCGCGTGCAGGTGTCTGGCTGACGGTCATTGCCAGGATCAGCAATCCAGTCATGGCGGGTGTGAACTTGACAGGGAACAAGATGTGACTTTCCTAACGTAATGCCGCAGTTTAACCTTATCTCGCTCTAGTATATCCTAATCCGGGTCTGGAGTGGGGACTTTGAGGAAAATCAAATGATGAAACTGCACTCCGTACTGCTGTCCGGTGTTTTTCTGTCCTTGTGTATTGTACCGGCACCGGCGGATGAAATTCGAGCCGAGCTTGATCTTGCGGAGGTGACGGTAAATCCTCGCGGCGCGCAATTGACGCGAACCGGGGAGGTTGAGTTGCCTGCCGGGGCACATGAAGTGGTTCTCGACACACTGCCGCAGGGGATCATGGCAGCATCCGTGCAGGTTGAGGCGGTGTCGGACAGTGATGCCGAAATCGGCACTGTTGATGTATCGAGAATCGCGCTTGATCCCGAACAGGAAGCAACAGGCAAGCGCAAGTCCTTGCAGAACGAACTGGAAGGGCTGGTACGCGACCGGGCAAGGCACGAGCGTGTACGTGTTGATGCCCAGTTTCGCCGCGCAACGCTTGAACGGCTGACCGGCGGCTATGCGGCGGTCCCGTTTGCCAGCGGTAACAAGCCGGCAATCTCACCGGAGCAGATTGGAAACCTGCTGCTGCTGACCAATCGTGAGCTGTCTGAAATCTCGTCCGTCGTGCTGGAGGCAGACCAGGCGATTGTACAGATCGGCAAGCGTGAACAAGTTTTACGACGCCAGCTGCAGTTGCTCGCAACCACGCCGAACGCACGCACGAGAGTTGCCATTCAGGTCAGCGCATCAGCGCCGGCGAAAATGACGCTGTCGTTGCAGTACTCGGTACCCGATGCAGGCTGGCGCCCGGTCTATGATGCCCGCCTGAAATTGCCGGCGGACGGAAAACCGGCGGAACTGAAGCTGGTACAGCGCGCACTGGTTTTTCAGCGCTCGGGCGAAGCGTGGGATGGCGTGGCTCTGAAGCTGTCCACAGCCACGGTTACCGGGCGGACGGCAGCTCCCGACCTGCAGCCTGTGGCCATCGGGCCACAACCGGACAGGGTGCGGCTGGAACAGCAGGTGCGTGAAAGTTTTTCCGATACGGCTGGCTCACAGGAAATGCAGTCAAAGACGGCCGCTGGACTTGCTGCGCCGGCGCCAGCGCCGGTGCGGCAGCGGCAGGCGGAAGTCAGCAATGCCGGATTTCATGCGGTATATTCAATCGCCGGGCAGACCAGCGTGCCAAACAGCGGGGCGCTGAAATCTGTGCGCATTGGTGCCAGAACGGTTGAACCGGCAATACGCGTTGACACCGCGCCACATGTCGACCCGGTTGGCTATCTGACAGGCGTTTTCAGGATTGCAGGCGAGACTCCATTGCTTGCCGGAGAGGTTTCCCTGTTTCGAGACGGCGTTTTTGCGGGCAAGTCCCGGATGCGCCAGATTGCGCCTGGTGAAGAAATGGAACTCGGGTTTGGCCGTGACGATCTGGTTCGCGTTACCCGGCGTGAAGTTGAAAACACCGCAGGCTCCAGCGGGATCATTACCGAGCAAAGTACGTTGAAGCGGCTGTATGTGACCAGTGTCGAAAACCTTCACACGTTTCCTGTTGAAGTGCACGTGACAGACAGAATGCCGTATTCCACACATGAAGAAGTCGTGGTGGAAATGCTGCGTGAAACAACCGGGCCCAGCGTCACTGATCCTGACAATAAAAAGGGGATTGTGGTCTGGGATGTGCCGTTAGAACCTCAGGCCAGGACGGAAATCAGATTTGGCTACACCGTCGTGCATCCGTCCCAGATGAAGCTGGCCATACCGCGCTGAACTGTCAGACTCGGCCGGTTGCGCAGCAGGCTGTAGAGCAACATGGGTTCAAGTGAACCCATAAAGTTGCTCTAACACTTTAGAAGCGATCAGGTTCATGATTTTTTGTTGATTCAACCAAAAATCATCCTGATCTGGCTGCAAACTGTCCACAGGTGTAACCGCTGCGGCACTGCGCAGCAGGCATTTTTCTTTCCAAACCGGTCAGCAGCAGTGTAAAGACTCACAACGGCCCTGCTGCTTGAACGCGGTGAGGGCCGTTCGCTTTTTTTGATGCAATGCAGGTGGGCCTGAACATGGCAAATGTAGTGGTGGTTGGCGCTCAGTGGGGTGACGAGGGCAAGGGCAAGCTGGTCGACTGGCTGTCTGAGCGAGCAGATGTGGTCGCACGGTTTCAGGGCGGACACAATGCAGGTCACACGCTGGTCATTGATGGGGTGACCTACAAGTTATCCCTGCTGCCATCGGGTATTGTGCGCCCCGGCAAGTTGTCGATTATCGGCAACGGGGTGGTGATTGATCCCTGGGCTCTGGATGACGAGATAAACCGGCTTGTATCGCAAGGCGTGGATGTAACGCCGGACAATCTGCGGATCGCTGAAAATGCGGTGCTCATTCTGCCGCTGCATCGTGAGCTGGACGGGATGCGGGAAGCTGCAGCCGGTGCCGGCAAGATCGGCACCACTGGCCGCGGCATCGGTCCGGCTTATGAAGACAAGACAGGCCGGCGTGCAATTCGTGTGTATGACCTGAAAAACAAGGCCACCCTGGAAGCCAAGATCGAGCGGCTGCTGGCCCATCATAACGCCCTGCGGCGCGGTCTGGGTGAAGCTGAGGTGGACGGGCGTGCGCTTCGCGAGGAGTTGCTGGCCATAGCGCCGCGGATTCTGCCGTTCATGGACACGACATGGAGCCTGCTTGATGATGCACGACGGCAGCAAAAGCGCGTCCTTTTTGAAGGTGCACAAGGTATCATGCTGGATATCGACCACGGCACCTACCCGTTTGTGACGTCGTCCAACACAGTCGCGGCTCAGGCGGCAACCGGTTCAGGTGTCGGCCCCGACATGCTCAATTACGTGCTTGGCATCGCCAAGGCCTACACAACGCGGGTTGGTTCAGGTCCGTTCCCGTCTGAACTGTTTGATGCTACCGGCGAAAAAATCGGTGAGCGCGGCCGCGAGTTCGGCACTGTTACCGGCCGCAAGCGGCGTTGTGGCTGGTTTGATGCCGTGATGGTGCGCCAGGCAATCAAGACGTCTGGTATTTCGGGTATTGCGCTGACCAAGCTGGATGTTCTGGACGGTTTTGAGGAAATCAAGGTTTGCACCGGCTACAGACTTGACGGCGAGACAATCGAACGGTTGCCGGCCGGCCAGGGTGCGCAATCGCGGGTCGAACCGGTGTTTTCCAGCTTCGAGGGCTGGAGTGACACTACAGCCGGTGCGCGTTCATGGGCGGAATTGCCCGCCCAGGCCGTGAAGTATGTACGTCAGATCGAAGAATTGATTGATTGCCCGATCGCGCTGCTGTCCACCAGTCCTGAGCGTGAAGACACCATCTTGATGCGCGATCCGTTCGAGGATCAGGTAAGGTAGAAAGACGGGTCGTCTAAGCTCATCTCGCTCTAGCCCGAAGCCGCCTCGGTGCCATCGACGTCTGCCTGGCCACCGGTCTGGCGGCGAATGTATTCAGCGAATTCACTGATAACAACCGATGCCAGCGAGGTTTGCGGAATGGCCCTTCCGAACAGATATCCTTGCGAGTAATCGCACCCGAGATCTGCGACCCTGCTTGCGTGGCTCTCGGTCTCAATGCCTTCGGCTGTAACCTTCATGTCCAGCAGGCGTCCCACTTCGACAATTTTGGATAGCAGGGCATGGGCTTTCGGACTGTGATCGGATGCGCGAATGAATGCCTGGTCAACCTTCAGTTTGTCGAAATTGAAACGCCACAGATAGTTGAGACTGGAATAGCCCGTTCCGAAATCATCCAGTGCGATCTTGATGCCGAGTGCCTGTAACTCCGAGAGCTGCTTGAATACCGGATCCGTGTCTCCGATCATGACACCCTCGGTCACTTCCAGTTCGATGCGCGCGGGATCAACGCGCGTGTCCTTGATGATTTTTGCAACCTCCGAAACGAGATTGCCGGAGTTAAACTGCTGGACGGAAAGATTGACGGCCATGCCGATGTGCTTGGGCAGACCTGCGACGGTTCTGCAGGCCTCGCGCAGCGTCCAGAGGCCGATTTCTTCAATGCGCCCGATGCGCTCTGCGACCGGGATGAATTGGTCCGGGCCAATTTTCTCACCATCGGCAGTGGTCAGACGTAACAAGGCTTCGAAGCTGCAAAGCTTGCGGGTTCTGGAGTCCACAACAGGTTGGTAGTGCAGTTCGAATTCATTGTTCTGACAGGCGTCTTCAACAACTGTTGCGATGCGGTCAATTTCACGAAATTCCATAACCGTATCGCTGTCATAGGCGACCAGCTGATGACCGCCATTGGTTTTTGCGGCATGTAGTGCCAGTTCGGCGTGGCGGTGCAACTCATCCGCGCTGTAAAGACCGGCGGTCGATGTTGCCGCGCCAATACTGGCAGACAGCCGAATGACATTCGGACCGAAGTTGAAGGGTTGCATGAACACCTGTTGCAACGTTTTGTCTATACGCTTGCCGGTTCTCTCGTCGGCGATGACACCGAATGTATCGCCATTGATATGCGCACAAACAACAGTATTACCGCAGGCAAGGCGCAGCCGTTCTGCAACCAGTCTCAGCAACATGTTGCCAACCGAGTTGCCCAGCCGTTCATTGACGTGCGCAAACCGGTCCAGGTTGAGAAGGTACAGATTGGTCGTCGTGTGTTGCGCCACCTCCTGTGAGTGAGCCGTTGCCAGTATTTCCAGAAAAGCAGGCTGGTTGGGCATGCCGGTTACTGTCCCGTTCTGTATCAAATTCGAACTGCGCAGCGCTTCCTGGCGCGACGCGACCTTGACCATCAAGCTGACAAGCAGGAGGAAACTTATTGCAACTGAAAGTATTGCGCCAATCTTGACGGCTCCAACAATCAAAACATCATGGAAACCACTGGCATCCACGTCAGACACGATCGTACCGATTTTTTTGCCGCCACTGGTAATCGGCAAGGTAATCTGCGTCCGGAATGCCGGTTGGGTTGCGTCAGATGACAATTCAGAACGGTCTACCAGGACTCTCAAGTCACCGGTCAGGTCATAGATGCGATATCCCAGAATCGGGCCGACAGGCTGGAGGTTTCCTAGGTTGCGAATAGGCTGGGCTTTGGCCCTTGGAGCCGCCAGTATTTGTGGAAGAAATGGGGTGTTGGTTACGATCTGCGTGGACCAGCCGTGGGCCAGCTCAGTTGCCTTCTCATGGGCCAGCTTGTTGATCTCGAGGCGTGCGATGTTGGTCCCGACGATCAGCAACAGGGCGCCGACGCAAAACAAAAACGCGTTTGTCAGGAAACGCGGTGTTTTCTGGGATCCCAAAAGCTTCAGCAAAGTCCCTACAGCTGGCGAACCAACCGCCCCGATTGTTCATGGGTGCTGCAATATAATAGCGGGCCGGGGTTTCGAAAGAGTAACTTTCCCTGCTGCAATGTCAGCCTTGAGCAACATGGGTTCTGTTGGACCCATGTTGCGCTGACGTTTTAGATCAACAAGCGATTGGTTTGAGGTATTATGGTCGCTTAAGCTCTTGTTTCCAGGCGTTTTTTAGCCGGAAAACCGGTTTCACACCTTTCGCAAAGCGCTTTGGAAAACAACAGACCGATGACTTTTGGTGGTGGCAATCCAAAGTCACGCTGATCCAGCGTCAGCCCAGTATTTCGGCTGACGCCTTTCTGACGGCTTTTTCCACTTTTTCGTATGCCTTGACCTCGATCTGGCGAATGCGCTCGCGCGATACGTCAAATTCCTGCGACAGGTCTTCCAGTGTCAAAGGATCTTCCGACATGCGGCGGGCTTCAAAAATCCGCCGCTCACGCTCGTTCAATCCGTTCATGGCCTGATGCAGCAGTTTCGACCGCATGTCCTGTTCTTCGCTCTGCTCATAGGCGACATCGGGAGTTTCGGTGTCGTCGACAAGCCAGTCCTGCCACTCGCCACCGGATTCACCGTCTTTCGACAATGGCGCGTTGAGCGATGCATCACCACCCAGACGGCGGTTCATCGAAATCACGTCCTTTTCCGGGACGCCGAGACGGGTGGCAATCTCGGTCACCTGATCGGGTTTGAGATCACCGTCTTCCAGGGCCTGAATCTGGCCCTTCACCTTGCGCAGCTTGAAGAAAAGCTTCTTCTGGCTGGCAGTCGTGCCCATTTTTACCAGCGACCAGGAGCGCAGCACATATTCCTGGATGGACGCCTTGATCCACCACATGGCATAGGTTGCCAGGCGGAAGCCTCTTTCAGGTTCGAAGCGTTTGACCGCCTGCATGAGTCCGACATTGCCTTCAGAAATGACTTCCGCCACCGGCAGGCCGTAGCCGCGGTAACCCATTGCGATTTTTGCAACCAGCCGCAAATGGCTGGTGACCAGCTTGTGAGCGGCGTCGCGGTCTTCGTTGTCGCGCCAGTTCTTGGCCAGCGTGTATTCTTCATCTGGTTGCAGCATGGGAAATTTGCGGATTTCCTGCAAATAGCGCTGCAAGCCACTTTCACCGGATAGTACCGGCAGGTTGCTACCTGTGGTTGTCATTTTTGTACCTTTCACCCCCGTAGGAGGGGTAATAACTGCCCTGACTTAACCTAGATATAGGCAGTGAGGGGTCCGGTTTAAAGGTTTTCACGCCGAAACCGAATTACAGTTTGGTCATGAATGGCCATTAAATTACGTTTACGTAAAGATCAAATTTTTTCCATAAGGTCCTGCATGTCATCCGGTAACGCGGACCGGAACAGCATTGGATCACCGGTTTCGGGATGCTCGAAACCCAGGGTTTCAGCGTGCAGTGCCTGGCGCGACAGGCGGGCCAGGCTCTCACGCGCTGCATCATTGAGTTTGTTGGCGGATGCGGTGTGGCTGGAACCGTAAACCCTGTCTCCCAGCAACGGGTGACCAATATGTGCCAGGTGAACCCGGATTTGATGGGTCCTGCCGGTTTCCAGCTGACAGCGCACAAGTGAGGCAATTGCGTCACCGGAACCAGCCGGCAGCGGTCGTATGGTTTGATAATGCGTGATGGCGCGGCGGCCACCGGATTTTGCCACTGCCATCTTGATCCGGTTCGCGGTACTGCGGGCGATGAGGGTGTCGATGATGCCGCGACGCGGTTGAGGTTCGCGCCACACCATAGCGAGATATTGTCTGGACAACCGACCATCGCGCCCGTGGGCGGCAAACTGTTCCGACAACGCACGGTGGGCTTTGTCGGTCTTGGCGACAACCAGCAGGCCGGATGTTTCCTTGTCCAGGCGATGAACGATACCGGGCCGTTTGACGCCGCCGATACCGGACAGGCTGTTGCCGCAGTGCGCAATCAGGGCATTGACCAGCGTACCGGTCCAGTTGCCCGGACCTGGATGCACAACCAGGCCGGCCGGCTTGTCGACAACAACAATCTGGTCGTCTTCATGCACGATGTTCAGCGCTATGTTTTCTGCAAGAGGTCTCGGGTCTTCAGCCTCTGGAAGAACGACACAAACAACAGATCCGGGTTTGACCTTGAATGAGGCGTCGACTATTGATGTGCCGTCCACATTCACATGGCCTTGCGATATAAGCATCTGGAAGCGGGCACGGGAATGGTCGCTACTGGCCTGACCGAGTAATTTATCCAGCCGCTGTGCGGCTGGTCCTTCGTGGGTCAATTCGAATTTTTCTTCCGGATCGGGCATGGTCAATAATCAGGTTTCAAAAGAGTCAACAAAGTCAGATGATGATGACCTGCCGGTGGGCGATACACCGGGGTTTATCTTTCTGAAGATTGCCGTCTATACGATGGGTTTGATGATAGTAGCGGGTTTTGCGTTTCTTATCTATACGCTGGTCAACCGGGCCAGCACTCTGCAACCTGCACTGGTGAGCGCGGACGAGGCGATAGAACTTGTGGTGGGGCCAGGCGAAACAGTGCAGTCGGTATCGCTGAACAGAGGCTCACTGGCCATTCATGTGCGCCGCCGGGATGGTAGTGATGCCATCATTGTCTACAATCTTGCCAGGCAGGGTGTCGTGCAGCGCCTCAATATCAAGCCGCAATGAAGCTGGGCACCGGCCACTGCCGCGTGCAATCTATGAATTGCCGGGCGCGTCGCTATGAAGGGCCCGAATGCGTTGTGCCAGCGAGATGATATTGTTGTTTCCCGCGCCGGCTCCTGCCGTCACTGTCTTGCCGACAGGTTGATTGTCATCCTGGGCCGCCGCTGTCACTTCCATCGATGAACCTGGCAATTTGACCTCAGCCATGGCCACAGGTTCGGCAGCTTTATCGTCAGCGGCTTTATCAGACTCAGGCTGTTGTGGTGTTTTAGCAGACTTTTCCTGTGGTCTATCAGCATCTGGTTTCGCATCAGCGGCAGGTTTCTTTGCGGACTTTTCCTTCGCCGTGTCTGCTGGATCCGTTTTTGATTTCGCCGTGCGGGCTGTGTTGGTCTTTGACGCTGGTTTCTTGCCTGACGCAGTTTTTTCCATGTCCGGTTTTTGAGGCTTGTCCGGGCTTCCGGCCGCGTCATTGTCAATGCCCAGGTCGGTGTTGTTCTTGTTCCACATGTCATCCAGCCGGGACAGTTCCTCGGTCAGATTTTCGGTTTCGCGTTCGGTTTCAATAATTCTCTGCTCGAGTTGATCGCTTGCGGTTGCCTGGCCGGACTTGATCAGCATGTCCTGATTTGGAGTGGTTGATTTTTCGTCCGTCTGCCTGGATTTCGCCTTGGTGGAAGCTGCAACCCTGGCATCAGCCTCGCGCGACCGGTTTATCTGCTCACGCAAGATTGCCAATTCATCCTGCTGCACTGACAAATCCTGGCGTTGCTCGTCAATTTGCCGGGTGAGGGCGTTCATTTCCTCAATACGCTGACGCAATCTTTCCTGGGCATTTTCGAATTTTGAAGAGGCCATTCCCGTCAGGTCGGCGGTGGCTGGAGGGTTGTCGCTCTTGAGCGTTTCAATGATGAACCACTGATCCGAGACCTTGGCTTCGGCGACCTTCAGCTTGCTCTGCAATTCTATCGAAATTTCTTCCTTGGCCTGCATCAGGTCCTTGGCCTGCTGGAGCAATTCGGTACGGTCCGTCAGTTCGCGCTCCAGTGCCGTTATCTGCAAGCGCAGATTGTCGGCGTCTTCATCGCGCTTGGTGATCTCTTCATCGCGGCGGCGAATTTCATCAGCCAGGTGTTCGATGCGGTTTCTGTTCCTGGATGCTTCGGCCATCTGTTCAGCCATGCGGGTCTTCAAGTCATCGAGCCGCAACTGCAGGCGCCGGCCTTGCATGGCGTACTCCGCCTTCAACCGGTCCCGATCTGCCCTGAGCTCGGCAATGGCGGACGGTGCGCGGCGTTCAACGCGGCGTTTTCCGAGGCTCACTGCATAAGTCCAGAGCCCGCGTACGACCAGCAAACCGACCAGAAGCGCACCGACAAACCCCAGTGCAACCAGCATGATAGTCTCAATTTGAGACATGAGTCCTCCAGAGAGCAATGACCACACAATTGTCGACTGGGACCCAAACACGCGGTGAACCACAAACGACTAACAAATGGTAATTCCGGCAATCCGCCTGTCGAAGAAGATTAACAGGTTATTAACCGTAATACACTGCACGATTGGTGTGAAGGTTAATTGTACGGCTAGCCCGTATTTATCGCGTTGAAAAACATCCCCGGGCTCAAAAACCACGTGCCTGTACCCGAAATCTGGTGCCGTGGCACAGGGCGGGGTTGGATGGGGACGAGAGCGAGAAACCAAGCATATTCTGGCCTGTCCCTATCTTGGCGCCGTCTGCGAGTGTAACCGTACCGTAACGTCAAAAAGGGTTCAGAGTGGGATATTCGGTGTATTTCAGGTAGCCCACATTGGCGCCGAGACGAGCGCCGACGCCGGTACGGATCGGTGCCAGCTTGAGCTCTTCGTTTGACTGGAAGTTTACCCCCAGCCCGCCGACCATGTAGGCGGAACCCTCGATGCCGATGAAACGGTCATAAATCTGTCTTTCCCGGTTTATGTTGTAGACCAGAACCAGTACGCGCGATCCGTTGCCACCCAGGTCAAAACCGACAGACGGGCCCTGCCAGTAGATTTTCTTGCGGGTGCCGTCCTTCATATACAAAGTGCCTTCCCCGTAGCGCAGACCACCAAAGAACGCGCCGGAGGCCTCTTCACCGATAATGTAACCGGACGGCCTGCCTGCCTGCGAGAATACGGTCTCGACAGCTTTGGCAACTCCTTTTGTGGTTGTGCCGAACCAGCGATGGCCGCCATGGACAATCTCTTCCGGGCTGTATGTCCCTGCCTCGGACTGGTCATATCCGGAGCGGGAGTAGGAGGCGCCGTCGTCGACATCCGCGCCGCGCGCCTGGGCGCGGTTTTCCAGGGCTGACAGTGCCGATAATGCTGTGATGGAGAGGCTCGCGAACGCTGCGAGCGCAAGGATACGTTTCATATGTGTTACTCACCTGATACTGACAAACTCAAACAACTGCCCAGCCATCAAGGGCAGTACCTGGAATTCAGTATGCGCGATGATGCGTTAATGGAGCGTATACGATTAACGAAATATTGCTGAAACACCTGATTAAGACTGCGTTCAGCATGCCGGTTCAGCAGCCATGCGCCGACACGGAAGCAATGAAAGCCGGGTTGTCGAAGCCGCGCTGTGCCTTGCCGTAGCGAAGCAGTTCTCCGGTTGCCTCAAATACCTCACCACCTGCTGCAGCCAGTACTGCGTGGCCTGCAGCGGTATCCCATTCCATGGTCCGTCCAAAGCGCGGATACAGGTGTGCCTTGCCGCTGGCCAGCAGGCAGAACTTCAGGGACGAACCGGCCGGCACGATTTCAGCAACATCACGTTGTGCCAGCCAGGCGTCGGTCTTGTCATCGCGGTGTGACCGGCTGGCAACAACCTTTATGCCTGATGACGGCAATGCGGGGCACACAATCGGTTGCAGTGCCGGAGCGTCGGGAAAATTTTCGTCAGCTTTCAGTGAGGTTTCAAAAGCGCCTGAAATCATCTCGCCTGCATACAGCATGGACAAGGCAGGTGCATACACAACACCGGCGATGGGGGCAGCATCGCGCACAAGTGCGATGTTGACGGTGAACTCGCCATTGCGGCTGATGAATTCGCGGGTGCCGTCAAGCGGGTCCACCAGATAAAATTCATGAGTGACCTCAGGTGTCGCACCTGCAGACACGGCTTCTTCTGCAATGATGTTGGCGGCCGGGTCGATTGCCTTCAGGCCGGCCAGAATGATGGATTCCGCTGCGATATCCGCCTCGGTTACAGGCGAGGCATCTGCCTTCGTGGCAACCTCGAAGTCATCATTGTATATGTCCATGATGCGGGCACCGGCGGCATGCGCTATTTTCATGAGCGACAGCAGGTGCTGTGATGGTTGCAAGGTGGTCATGAAGTTGATTCGGCTCGTATTTTCACAATTTTGACTTGGCCATAAACCAGGCGCTGAGTGTTCTGTAGTTGAATTGTTGAGTCGGAACAAGGCGTTGTTGCAATCGCAGATTGCCGGGTTGGCAGGGCTTGGCACACCCCGCTAGACTCACGTCGGACAGTCATCACAAGAGAACTATAAGAGGGACGCTATTTCATGAAATTCAACGCTGTGTTGAGTGATCTCGACCTTGCAGCATTGTTATGCTCGAAAGTCTGCCACGATGTTATTTCACCGGTTGGTGCCATTGCCAACGGGCTTGAGGTGCTGGAGGACGAACAGGACGCGGAAATGCGGGACATCGCCTTTGATCTGGTGCGCCGGTCATCAAGGCAAGCATCGGCAAAACTTCAGTTTTGCCGCATCGCCTTTGGCGCCGCAGGCTCCGCGGGATCCAGCATCGATACCGGGGATGCAGAAGACGTGGCCAAGAAGTTCATCGGTGAAGACAAGGTGACGCTTGAATGGGAAGTGCCGCGCGAAATTCGCCCGAAGAACCAGGTCAAGCTGATGCTCAACCTGGTCATGCTGGCGATTTCATCCATTCCGCGCGGCGGCAAGATCACCATGGGGGTGGCCGACGGCGGCGGATTGACCGCGCGCGCGGAGGGCAAGAATGCCAAAGTGCCGGAAAAGACCCTGGTGATGCTGGAAGGCGATGCGCAACAAGACGCCATGGATGCGCGTCTTGCGCAGGTTTACTACACACTGAGACTGGCGAACGAGTGCGAGCTGGATCTCACGGCTGCTAACACCGGTGAGGATGCGGTTGAGTATTCGGCGCTGCCGGCGTGAGCAATGGGGGCTGATATTCAGATTGTCGAAGGCTACCTGCCAGGAGCCGTAGCGGCAATCACTGCGCATCACATAGTCTATTATGCCCGGGAATGGGATTTTGGCCTGCCGTTTGAAACAAGGGTCGCAACCGAGTGTGCGGCCTTTTTTCAACGCTATGATGACGGGCTTGACCGAGCCTGGCTGGTGATCAGGGATGATAAAATTGAAGGATCGCTGATACTGGACCATGACAAGGCCGGCGAGACCCACGATGGCCTGCACCTGCGATGGTTCATCATGTCAGACCGGATGCGGGGTTCAGGCTCGGGGCGGGCGCTTATGCAAAGGGCTGTCGAGTTTGCAGACGAGACTGCCGGCGGCAAGCTGTGGCTTACCACATTTCGCGGCCTGGGCGTTGCCCGGCAGTTATATGAGGACTTCGGATTTCACCTGGCAGGCGAGGTTGAAGGCGAAACCTGGGGCCGAATAGTGCACGAGCAATTGTGGGTCAGGTCTCCTCATCCTTGAGCGAATAGCGAAAGTCGCAGTGGGAGGCACCTTGCATGATGGTCTGGGTTCTGATCAGCGAAATGCGGGGATCGTAGCCTTTGCAGAAAGTGCCGTCGCGCCCGCATGAGAGCAAGTGGCCGATGTCAGCCAATCCCATTTCCTTATACATTTCAGCATATTGGCACCGCGTTACATTGTATTTCACGTTGCTTTCAGTTTCTTCCAGCATATCAACCTCCAGTGCGCCATTGGCTTTCCACTGGGGTAACAGGGCATGGAAACTTTCCAGAGACGTGGTGCCGCCTTCGGTTTTTGCGTAGGCTGCGCCTTGCTCTATGGCATTTTTGGTGATCGCCGCTGAAATGATCCTGCGGGCTTTTTCGTCGCCGATTTCAGCCTTCATCTGTTCGTAGATCGGCTTGATGATATTGGCTTCTATGCGACGTTGCTCAAGAATCGGCAGGTCGGTCTTGCTCATGTGCGAAGTCCCCGCAGGCTTTGATTGTCCGATGTACCAGATGACACAGGCGGAGGGCTTGTTACAAGTCTGGCGTCTTGCCGGACTGTACTTTGCACTCGGCCAACAAAAAACCCCCGGCAGAGCCTCGCCGGGGGTCTTCTGGTACCGTCATGGTGCATCTGGCACCTTCAGGTCCGCACTTGAATTTCGGTGCTGTCAGGCGGCGACTTCTTCAGCTTCGCGCAGCACGTAGCCACGGCCCCAAACCGTTTCGATGAAGTTCTGGCCATCTGCTGCGGCAGCGAGCTTCTTGCGCAGCTTGCAGATGAACACGTCAATGATCTTGAGTTCCGGCTCGTCCATGCCGCCATAAAGATGGTTCAGGAACATTTCCTTGGTCAGTGTTGTACCCTTGCGCAGGCTCAACAGCTCCAGCATCTGGTATTCCTTGCCGGTCAGATGAACCCGCTGGCCGCCGACTTCCACGGTCTTGGTGTCCAGGTTGACCTGCAGTTCGCCGGTGATGATGACCGACTGGGAATGTCCCTTGGAGCGGCGCACGACCGCGTGAATGCGGGCAACCAGTTCGTCCTTGTGGAACGGCTTGGTCATGTAGTCGTCTGCACCGAAGCCCAGGCCGCGCACCTTGTCCTCGATACCGGCCATGCCGGACAGGATCAGGATCGGCGTGTTGATCTTTGCCACCCGCAGCGTCTTGAGCACATCGTAGCCGCTCATGTCGGGCAGGTTGAGGTCGAGAAGGATTATGTCGTAATCATAAAGCTTGCCGAGATCGACGCCTTCTTCACCCAGATCCGTAGTGTAACAGTTAAATCCGTCCGACTTGAGCATCAATTCGATGCTCTGCGCTGTTGCAGAGTCGTCTTCAATCAACAGAACTCTCATCCGTAACCCCTTAAGTATGCTTGTCCCGCACCGGGCGATGGCCCTGTGGAACTTTCTGCCTGAATTAGTTGGCCGTGCCGACCAGATCAAAACGCCTGATTAACTCTATGGTCACGATAAACGCCAAATGGTTAACAAAACCTAATTCCCTCAAAAATTAGAACCGGTTGGGTTCATTTGTTCAGACTGCTTGTCACTTTTTCAGCTCGCCGTCGCTGATTTGCGGTTGCATATTTATTAATACCAAAGGGTCAATAATTAGTTCCTTTGGTATAAGGCAGAAATCTCAAAAAGCCGTCGTCGGAATCAAAAAATGAGGCACGGTGTTTTCGTTTACCGCCCCTTAAGCCTGATCGTTCATCATACTCATGATAACTGGATGAACCGACGCTAGTTGATTCGATTGAATCTGGCCAGCGGAGGTTTTTCAAATACCGGTTCTTCTGGTTGATTTTGTTTGTTGCGTTTAGTGAGTGAGGCATTCCATGCGGTCTAAAGACACGCTTTTGCGCCTGCATCGTTTCCACGTTGAGGAGAAACGGCGTCAGGTTGGCGATATAGAAATGATGATGGCGGATTTTCGCCGCAAGCAGGACGACCTGGACCAGCAGATTGCTTATGAAGAGCAAAAGACCGGTGTCAGCGATCCTGCCAATTTCAATTACTCCATGACTGCCAAGTCAATTCGCAACCGGCGGGAAAACCTGCTGGCAACGATCGATGACCTGCAGGCACAGCTTGATCGCGCCAATGAAGCGGTTGCGGAAGAAGAAGCAGAACTTCGCAAGGTCGAACTGCTGGCGGAAAAAGATGCCAGCCACCGCAGTGACATCAAGATGATCGGCCGCCAGACAGACACAACGGCCAGCCGCACCAGGCACTGAATTTATCTGTGGCGGGGCCAGCCCGCCTGATGGTTCAACATCGACGGCCCCGGTTCACAGATTTCTGTGGAGCGGGGCCGTTGTTTATTCCAGGCCCAGACACCAGGGGCGCAATTTGTCGTATATCGGGCGCGCAAGATCGGCAATCCGGGCCAGATCTGCACTGAGAGCCGGGTAGTCGGTTTTCGGGTCAGCAAAACCCGATGACTTCCATGCCGCATTATACCAGTGTTTCGCCCAAACGCCGTCAAAGGGCTTGGGACCGGGTTGCCATGACAGCATGGCCGGTTCAAACCGGATGCCGATTTTTTCGCACAGCGTGCGCAAACTGTCAGCCGGACTGGCAAGAACATCTTCGCAGTCGATGACAAGCGGTGCTTCGCCGTGTTCATCGGCTACCATGTTGAACAAATCCAGCTGACGCTCAAAGCCGATGTCGGCCAGCGTGACGTCCTCGCGCTTTGCTGAATAGCTGGCAAGAACCCGTTCAGGGCTGCGGATCAGGAAAACATTTGCAAGTGGAAGGCACCAGCGCCAGTCCTGGCCGCGCAGCATGTGGTGCGTCATGTGTTTTTGATAGAATACCGGCGTTGCCGCATCAGGTTTTGCAAGGCACATCTTCACGACGGCATCATATCCGGTTTCACCGGCGGCAATTATCTCTTCGCCGACCGGATGGGAGATGCCGGTGGCTGACAGGTAATGTGCGTAAAAAGGTTCATCCCAAACCGTGCAGTCTGCGCGATTGGCGAATGCATACATCATCGCGGTGGAAATATTACGCGGGCCTGACCACATGGCGATTGTTGTCATCGGTTCGGTTCCCGGCTTCTCAGCTGGTCACTTTTTTCAGCGCGTTTCTGACCGCCTTGTCGTCAGGCGCCAGTTCGGCGGCGCGAAACAGCAGCTCGGCAGCCTTGGTCTTGTGTCCGATTTCCATGTGGCACAGGGCTTGCGCCTTGATTACGCTGGCATCATCTGGTCGTTCCCTGGACAATTGATCAAATATCTTGAGCGCTTCATCCGGTTTGTCCATGATGCCGAAACCGCGACCTTTCTGCACACGAGCATCGACATTGTCCGGCTCGAGAAACAGCGCTGCATCGATTGCTGCCATGCCGGCTGCCGGTTGGCCGCCTGAAATCTGCAAACTTCCAAGATTTATGAGTGCCCGCAGGTTTTTGGGATCAATGCGTAGGCATGCAGCGTAGGCCTGTTCGGCTGCCCGGGCCTTGCCCTGATTGTGCAAGGCAGTACCCAGCATCAAGTGAAATTCTGGCTGGTCAGGGCGTAATCTGACCGCCTTTCGGGCAAGTTTTTCCATAGCCTGCCAACTTCTTGTTTCAGTAAACTCCTTTAGCAGTGGCCTAAGTTCAGCGGAACCTTGCAGTTTGGCTGTGGCGGAGATTGAAAGTTTGTCGGATTTCATCGGTGTTTGGTTTCCCTGCAAAAGTTGCGGGAGAACCTATCTGCAAGGCGACACACCTGCAAGATGTCACGTCGCTTGAAAATAATAGTGGCGCGGCAGCCCCCTTGCGGGACGCTGCCGCGCCACAATACTTTAAAATCCTCAACTGCTTAAAGCAGGGACTATCAGTTTACGCGATAGTCCTGAATGCGTGTTGTGCGCAGGCCTGCCAGACCATGCCGGTCGATGGAACGCTGCCAGCTGAGATATTCCTCAACCGTCAGCTTATATCGCCCGCATGCTTCTTCGAGGCTGAGCAAACCACCGCGAACGGCGGCGACAACTTCTGCCTTGCGACGGATAACCCAACGATGGGTGCCCGGCGGCGGCAAATCAGCAATCGTAAGAGGACTGCCATCTGGACCGATGACGTAATTTATACGGGAACGCAACTGACCTGAATTACTCACTAACTTCACCTGATACGCTGGTACTTACTAACTAGGTCCCAATTTACCGGGTTGGCGTTTATAAAGGTCTAATCAGATACCAACATTTGGCAAACAAACCGGCAGAACTGGATCAAAACGGTACAGTCCGGCTGAATGACTGTATGCTTGCGGACAAAAAGAAAATTGTTGCAGCCAGGCGCCGGCTGACCATATCTAGGGTCTTGACGCGAAGGTCTTGACGCGAAGGTCTTGACCCCGACGGTCCTGATCCAGCGAATTGCACGCAGACGCTGCATGCTGGGCCTGCCCAGTCAACCACCGAGGCATGATGAATATCGACGGAGCAATAATTGAGCGGGTACGTGACGCCATCGGACTTGATCCGGACGGCGGACGCACGCTCGTGGTTGCGGCCATGTCCGGCGGTGTGGATTCAACGGTTGTCGCCGGGTTGCTGAAGGCGGCAGGCTACGGCGTGGCCGGCATTACGCTGCAGCTTTACGATCATGGTGAGGCGGTGCGCCGAAAGGGTGCCTGTTGCGCGGGCCAAGATATTCATGATGCCCGCAAGGCATCAGCAGCCCTTGATATTCCGCATTACGTTCTGGATTTTGAAAGCCGCTTCAAGGACGCCGTGATCGAGGAGTTTGCCGATGCCTATGTGCGCGGCGAAACGCCGATCCCGTGTGTTACCTGCAATCAGACGGTCAAGTTTGCCGATCTTTTGACGCGCGCCCAGGCGCTGGGTGCTGCATGCCTGGCAACCGGTCATTACATAAGGTCGGTTGCCCGGGGTGACGGAACCGGTGCCCGTGACCTGAGGACACCTGAAGACATGGGCCGTGATCAGAGCTATTTCCTGTTTCAGACGACACAGGCCCAGGCTGACTATCTGCGCTTTCCGCTCGGGTCGTTCACCAAGGATGAAACGCGCGACATGGCCCGCGCCATGGGGCTTTCCATCGCCGACAAGCCGGACAGCCAGGACATCTGCTTCGTTCCGGACGGCAATTATGTATCCGTCATCGAGCGGTTGCGGCCCGAAGCCGGTGAGCCTGGCGACATCGTGCATGAGGACGGCCGCGTGCTTGGCCGTCATGAGGGCATCATTCATTTCACTATCGGACAGCGCCGCGGCATCGGGGTGGCGGCCAGCGAGCCATTGTATGTGACCGGCCTTGAGCCGGCGGCGGCAAAAGTCATTGTCGGCCCGAAAGAGGCTCTGGCGCGGCGTGTGATCAGGCTTCGCGATGTCAACTGGCTTGGGGCACACCCGGCAGACCGTCAGGCCTTGCCGGAAAACCTGTTCGTCAAGATACGCTCCACCAGACCTGCTGTTGCCGCCCGGCTTGTGGCGGGCGAGGCAGGTGAGGTTCAGGTGGTGCTGGATGAACCGGACTTCGGCATTTCTCCGGGACAGGCCTGTGTGTTCTATGAAGCGCAGGGGCAGGGGTCCAGAGTGCTTGGCGGCGGCTATATTGCGGGCACACTTCGATAGTACTGTCGCGGCGAGGTGGGTTACCTGTTGTTCGGCGGCCTTCCAGCTAGTGACATTTGCCTGAATATATGACATCCCGGTTCCATGGTTGACAAAAGTGATCACAAGGGTTTGCCCAAGAAGGATGTGGCTGCCGCCTGGGCGGTGCATGCCTTTACAGCGTCCGGCATCGTGTTGGGCTTTCTGGCGCTGGTTGCCATTCTGGAAGGCGACCGGATAGCCGCCTTTTTGTGGCTGGGTTTGGCCCTGTTTGTCGATGGTATCGACGGCACCCTGGCCCGGCGCGCCCGGGTGAGCGAGGTGACGCCGCAGTTTGACGGGGCGACACTGGACAATGTGATCGATTATTTCACCTATGTCGTGGTGCCGGCGATGATGGTGTACTGGTTCGACCTGGTGCCGGCAGGCTGGGAAACCGCCACGGCGGCAGGCATCATGGCGGTGTCCCTATACACTTTTGCCAATGCGGGCATGAAGACGTCCGATTATTATTTCGCCGGTTTTCCGGCCTTGTGGAACCTGGTCGTGCTGTATTTCCATATCATGCAGTCCGATCCATGGATCAATCTGACGGTGATCGCCATCTGTGGTGTGTTGACCTTCGTGCCGTGGAAATATGTGCATCCGTTACGGGTGCGGGACTGGCGCGCCGTGACCATCCCGATGACTATTTTGTGGGGCGGCACAACATTGCGGTTGCTTATCGTGTCCAAGGACGACACGGCGCTGGACGCATCGCCGATCATCTTTTGGCTGTGGGTGGCGGCGTCGGCCTATTTCCTGGTGATCTGCGTCTTGCGCTCGGTGCGCCCAGAAGCCGGCGAAGCCGGGGATTAGGCGGCATAGCTGCTGGTCGCGCTACACCAGTGCTTGACTTGGATGGTCAGAGCCTATTATACCGCGCATGTCCTTGCCGGACGCCATTGATCGTGGGCCTCCGGCACCGGTTCGAAAATCTTGCAGATCAGATGTTTTTGCATGAGGAACAGGTATATTGGGGCGGGGTAGCTCAGGTGGTTAGAGCAGCGGAATCATAATCCGCGTGTCGGGGGTTCAAGTCCCTCTCCCGCTACCAAATATATATTCAATAATTTCAATAGCTTACGCCGTGAGAAATTTAAGTCGATGTACCAAAATACGGTGTTTCGATGTACCAAAATTACACTCAATTTGGTTCCCATATATTGCAGTGAACCATGCCAATGGGCAATGGGGACGGGTCCGGCGTTGTTCAGAAATGGTGGAAACGATCACAATTGATTTATTTCATCCTTGTTAACCGAAAATCTGAGCGGCTCGTCCGTCAAATCTGCCTGGATCCCGTTGTGATCTAGGTAAAACTGAAACGAAAATTTTCAGAATAGTTAGCGCGAGCGAGAGGTGGTAATGGGGCTCTGAATAGGCGCTTGCAGCAATGAATACTAAAAAAAGGGTTTGAAATATTAATACTATGGCTTGACTTCATTCGGAATCGTAAGGGGTGCCTTTTGAACCAATCTGCCGTGTCCCCATCTTGCTGCCTTTGACAGAAGTGACCTGCTCCCCTGAATTGTCCTCGTTTTGAGGTTAGTCTGTTCCTTCGAGAAGGAGACAGACGATGAGACGATCCAGGTTTTCTGACGAACAGATCATTGGGATTTTGAAAGAGCATCAGGCTGGACTGTCGGCCAGTGAGTTGTGCCGCCGACACGGCATTAGTGATGCGACCTTTTACAAGTGGCGTTCCAAGTACGGCGGGATGGAGTTGTCTGAGGCTAAACGGTTGAAGGCTCTCGAAGAAGAGAATGGCAAACTGAAGCGGCTTCTGGCTGATGCGATGTTGGATGTCTCAACGTTGCGTGAGATGCTCGGAAAAAACTTCTAACGCCCAGTGCAAGGAGGAATGCCGTGTCCTGGGCCATTCAACATAGAGGTTGTTCTCAACGCCATGCCTGCGATCTGGTGGGGATGGCACCACGTGTCTATCGCTACCGGTCTACCCGACCGGATGATGCTGGTCTGAGGATAAGATTGCATGAGCTTGCGTCTGAACGCAGGCGCTTTGGCTACAGGCGCCTGCACCTGCTGCTGGAGCGTGAAGGCGTTCAGATCAACTGGAAGAAGTTGTACCGGCTGTACAAGGAAGAACGACTTACTGTGCGCAAGCGTGGTGGCCGCAAGCGGGCCTTGGGAACACGAGCGCCGATGGCAATAGCGCAAGGCCCCAACCAGCGCTGGTCGCTGGACTTCGTCTCAGACACGTTGGTAGATGGTCGCAGGTTCCGTATCCTGTGCGTCATCGATGACTTCAGCCGGGAATGTCTGGCCGCTGTGGTTGACAACTCGCTCTCCGGTCACCGTGTGGCACGAGAGCTTGACCTGATTACTGAGCAGCGAGGCCGTCCCTGCATGGTGGTCAGTGACAATGGAACCGAGCTGACATCAAATGCCATCCTCGGCTGGCAGCAGGACACAGGAGTTGAATGGCATTACATTGCGCCTGGCAAGCCAATGCAGAATGGCTTTGTGGAGAGCTTCAACGGCAGACTGCGGGACGAATGCCTCAACGAGCACCTCTTCACAAGCTACACGCACGCAAGACAGATCATCACTGACTGGAGGATCGACTACAACAACCACCGACCCCATACGAGCCTCGACGGGCTCACACCGAACGAATTTGCAACCCGGTCCAGAAAGGACCACAACATGAACAGGACTAACTTATAACCAGGTACAAGTTGGGGAGCAGGTCACTATCGATGTGATCGACGTCCTCACTGACCTGTTTATTCTGCGCGGTGTTCCCGCTTACATCCGCTCAGATAACGGCCCAGAGTTCATTGCTGAGGCTGTCCGCAGTTGGATCAGTGCAGTCGGCGCGCAAACAGCTTACCTTGAGCCGGGATCGCCCTGGGAGAACGGATATGTGGAGAGCTTCAACGCCCGGTTCCGGGACGAACTGCTCAACGGGGAGATCTTCTACTCACTGAAAGAGGCTCAGATCGTCATCGAGCAGTGGCGGCAACACTACAACACCAAGCGGCCTCACAGCTCACTTGGATACCGACCTCCAGCACCTGAAGCGATCATCCCATTGCAGCAGAGGCCAACGATAAACTAACATTCAAACCGGACCAACCAGTTGGGGCTAGCCAATGCATTGACCTTCCCGCCGGCACTACACAAAAGCTATATGTCGAAGCCCTTTGACTGGTCGATGATCTTTCCAGATACGATCGTGTAATTTCCGCGTCCGACAAATCTTTTACCATCGGGACCAGGGCCGTTTGGATCTCTGTAAACGGTGGTGTAGCCAGTTTGGCCCTTAGTGGTCTCTGCAGATACAACTGCCCCTATGAGCTGATTTGGGCCAAACAAAAGCGGACCGACGAAACCGTTCCCCATAGCAAAGCCAGCAACGATGATCGTTATCATCGCTATCGGAAGTTTGTATGAGCAAACTGTTTTCATAATTCCATAACAACCAAGCCAGGTTCTTGTTCCCGGGCAATTGGTGTTCTATTTCCAGTTTTCCTGAGCCGTGCGAGCGCCAACTAGCTGCTCTCGTGCGCTGACTGCCTGGGATTCTCAGACTATCACGCACGAACAGTATACGCCCGGTGTTATCAGTCAGATAATTAACGTTTTGTCACGACTTCTTGATGTGTCAGCCTGACTTGATGTGCAATCTCTACTCTATAACAACCAACGTTGAAGCCATACGCCGCCTCTTTGCGGTTGACCGGATGGGCAGCAGTGTCGGAAACCTGCCTGCACAGCCTGCAATATTCCCAGCCTACGAAGCGCCGGTAATACGACAGGTGGACGGCGAGCGCGAGCTATCCATGATGCACTGGGGTTTCATCCTGCCCCAGCGCGACAAGGCCCCAAAGGTTGTAAACAACACCAGAGACGATAAGGCAACTAGCTCAAGGTTCTGGAAATCGTCATTCGAGGAACGCCGGTGTCTTATACCTGCCAGCAGCTTTGCGGAGTATCATCCAACGAACAAAGACAAGAGAGGTCACAAGACGGTTGTATGGTTTGCGATCAAAGGCGATGAGCCGCGCCCGCCGTTTGCACTCGCTGGTATCTGGCGCACCTGGAGGGGCAACTATAAGGGCGATCTTCAGGAGATGAACGTCTATTCCATGTTGACCACAGTCCCGAATGAGGTTGTTGAACCAATACACCCTAGCCGTATGCCGGTGATCCTGGAGGCAGACGATCACGGCACGTGGCTGACAGGTTCACCGGACAAGGCGGCAGGATTGCTTGTGCCGCTTCCGGCAGAGCGGATGCACATCGCCATGGAAGGCGGGAAAAATGATGATATGAGGCAGGTTAGCAGTTAGCTTATGGCTCTTGAGGGCCAAGGTCAAAAACACTTTTTTATGCGTTGCCGATTTTGCCACAATTGCCTTGAAAATGCTCCAAGGATTACGCGGAATTAATTGGCGAAGCAGATGCAACAAGCGCAGAATCTTAGTCATTCCGGACAACCAAACGGCTCCGGTTTCACCGATGGAAAAGGAAACACTTCCATGCCTACGAATAAGCCAGGTTCTGCTACAAAACCACAGAACAAGCCACAGCAAGGCAAGCCAATGCCAAAGCATACTGGCAAATAATGTTTGGCCACCTACATAATCTGTAGATCGCCATAAACTTCCGGTCGCGCGCGTGTGGCCACGCCCCTGGATGTAAGCAATACCACACAGTTTTCGGAGTAAAAGAAATGCGAACCCGTTTGGTGGTGACCGGATTTCTGCTGGTTGCTGCAACTTCCACCCCTGTTGCCGCAGCAACTGTCCGTAACCTGGAGGCCAATCCCCAAACTGTTTCGATAGTAGAGAACGGCAAAAGATCTGAAATGATGCTGGCAAGTGCCAGGAAAGCGGATATTTGCCTTAAAGGCTGCGAAGTGATGCATGGCACCCAAAAACTTACGTTAAAGGGTGGCGAGATTGTAAGCATCAGAGACGGCCGGCTGGTTATCCAAAACTAGCCAAATAGCTGACGGGAGAAGTCAGTGGAGCGTCCGACTGCACCCCTCGGCCGGACGCTCCTACCGTCACAAGTTCGAAATTCAGCCTCAGATCATCGTTTGCAATTTCTCGTATTGTTAAATGGAGTGTAACGCTGTGCTGCATACGTTCGAGACATCAGATGTCGCAATGATTGCTCTGATATTTTTGGTGGTCATGGTACCTATAGCAATTCACTTTGCCCCCCGGGGCAAAGATCGCGAGCCTGATCAGTGAAGTTTTATTGCCGCCAATGCCGGCAACAGCTGCCGTCCCGACTAAACATCCACCAAGGTCACTTCCACACTCGACCCATCAGTCCCCTCATCGCCGAACTCGTCATCGGGATCACGGAAATCAAAGTTGTTAAAGAGGACATTGGCCGGACTCGGGAGCAGGCCGGGGAAGTTCATCAATGACCCCGACAGGATCAGCCGGTCTTTGATTGTTGACCGCAGGTGTCCGCCATACTGCTTTTCATTGTGATCCAGCACTGCGTGCACGGTGCTCACTGCAGGTGAATGGGTATCTGGATAAAGCCGCCTCAATCGTTCACGTATCTTCGGGGCGCCCCAGGTTGGCCGTTCCCGCTTCAGACGCACGATCTGTTTTTCGATCTGCACCGGCAGTTGATTGGCCTGGCGATAAGGACGACGAGAGCGATCGGTCAATCCATGCAAACCGCAGGCATTGTAGCGTTTGAGGATCTTGTAGCCGGTCTTTCGCGATATGCCGAACTCCCGGCACAGCACCGACATCTTGTCGCCGTCCAGCAATCGCGCAATGAATTTGAGCCGCTCATCCATCTGATTACACTCCTTCCATGGCACCTCGCATCTCCTTGCAAAGGGCCAAAAGTGTAACCTATGTGTCCAGAATAAAGTGTCACCCATCTGTCGGGAAGCACACCATGCAAAATCATGTATTGATATGGTTGTTGGCGCGACCGCTGCCTGCTTTTGCCATCAGGAGTTTCATTCCGGCTGCCAGGGGCGTGCCTTGGGTGAAACGAGGGTGTGGTGAGTCAAGATGAAAACGCTACGCCTTAGAGCGGGATGAGGTTAAATTGGAACATTTGATGGCGGAAAATCGGTTCACTCGGCTAGGCGCGTCGCGCAGCGCGATGTGGTGCATCGGGCAAGCGGCGCAACGACGCCGATGGACCGATTTTCCCCACCCAAATGGCAACCATGATGTTGATATGTTTGATGAAAGGGCCGGGCGATTTTGCCCTCTGGCGTCGTTGGCTTGCGCTTGTGGTGAACAACACCACCGCGCGTAATCCGCCTAGCCAGCGACCAAAATCGCCGCGGTCAAATGATCCAATTTAACCTCATCTCGCTCTAGCCGAAGAAGCCGGACAACAAATCCAACATGGGTGCAGATATCGCCGGCGCAATCAACGCAGCAACCGACTGCCACATTGCTTTGAAGCGTTCGGAAACCCATGAGGTGTTCGCGGCAAGGCGTGACCAAAAATCAGACAGTGTTGTTTTGCCGGATGCTTGATCGTCCGAGACGGATAGAATTGTTAGAAACCCGGGCAGAAAAGCCGCGATGAGTGTAGCCGAGAATAGTAACCCCGCTCCTGTTGATAATGTTTGCGACAGTTCAGTGTGGAATGCCACCAGTCCTTTGTTTTCAGGGTCAAAGAATTTTGCCGGAATGGAAAAGAATGCCCGCGCGGTCATCACGGATGATACCAAAACGATGCTCAGTGCGATTAAATCGTGGCGCATAGTCTCTGCAAGCACCTCTAGACGGCGGTTTCGACTTTCACCTGATTGTCGCGTCTCAAAAAACAGTGCGCCATGAAATGATCCTGTAGCCATCAAGACAGCGAAGATGCCAAGGCTCGTTGGAAAGACCAGCGCTATGAGCAAAAAGCCGGTTTGGCTAGCATTCCAACTTGCAAGGGGGACGGCTGCACTGGCTGCTGTCAGCACGACTGACAACGGTTGGACCATGTAGCCCTGCAATGCAGAGTCACTAGCAGATACAAGAATGACAGCCAGAGCGACAGCCATCCCGAAAAAGACGCATAACAGGACATTCCTTGCAAAATGCTTGACCAAGGCAAATCGAGCGAGGAAGTAAACGATTGCACCAAGACTTATCAGCGAGTGGGCAAAGACGTATATCGCGTAACCAAAGAACGAAACCGATGCATGGGCTTTTACCGCTGGTGAAAATACTGTGTTTTTCCCCCACGCTCCGTCACCAAGTAAGCCACTTACGTCGACGCCACCTGCGGTGAACATTTCGATACTGATCAGAAACAGAGCAAGGGGGACAACGGAAAAGGCAACGCAAATTACCCATGCCGGTAAACCACCTTGTACAAGTGGTTCATTTGTTGGACTTGCCTCGCCATCCATTTTGAGCCCCGCTTAAACGTCTGGTTGGAAGCATAACCTGATTGATGACGCAAGGGAAAGCTAGGGGGCAATTCCAATGCAAAATCGCTGCACGAGTCTTGTTAGGGCAAAGTAGCCATGCAATATCGTCGGCAATTGCCTGGTATGGCCGCGCTGGAGCAGTACAGCCTCTAGTTCGTTAGTCACGCAGCAGGCCATTTCGTGCTTCCGGTGTCATTTGAGGTATGGAAGACGTGCCAAAATCAGGTTGTCTGACCAGCGTTCAGCTCACATAGAATTCGGAAACTTGACCGTAGCATGCGCAAACAAGCCCAAATTGATAGATCGGTCTTGCTCTTCCCAATGAATGGTGGAAGGGCCGGGCATTTTTATCATTATATGCTGGGTTATCTGATGCCGATTGTCATCTCACCTGATCGTACGACTGGACGGGTCAGCGTGGTATCTGTCGGGCTGCTGGACCGCATCACGCGGGAGGTGCTCGGCGATGAAGTGGACATTGTTCAAGAGCCAAACATCACCGAAAACGATTATCCGAAGTTAAGAAACCGATTACACCAGCGGTTTGGAAATTTTGTATTCAAGCGATTTTTCATCAGGACGATTGTGAAGCGGTCAATCAGCCGCGCGCTGAAGAATTACAAGCACGATCGCATATTGATGTTGGAGTCATTTGATACTCCCCTCCGCTATCAATTCGATCGAATTTCCGTGTTTCGGGATTTTGTGGAGAAGCGATTGGCAGACAGAGTCAAGATACTGAAATTGTCAGTAAGCAAACCCGATGTTCTCCTGATCGAACGAGGACAGCCTAACGGTTACTATGCCGAAATTGGCCGCACGTCAGGCAGTCAAAGGCGCAGCATTCCCAATATTGACAGCCTGTGTGACCTCCTGAACAAGCATCGCAAGATTGAAATATTCAACCCGGAAGACAAGGATCTGGCGCTGCAGATTGCCGTTTTCTCAGAAGCAAAAGTCGTGGTTGCCCAACATGGAGCGGCATTGACCAACATCATCTGGATGCGCCCAGGTTCACTGGTCATAGAAATCATACCGCCAGACAAGGTGCCTGCAAATCCAGGTCAGGAGTTTTTCAGCCACCTCGCTGAGGAGATGAATATCAGACATCAATATGTATTCCAGGACCATGAGCATGCGGAACTGACACAGCCGCAAATGCGGCAGATCGAATCCCTGCTGGTTCACGACACTGTTTGACCGCGAACCATTGTCACGTCTGAAGACAGGCTCGCAACTTGCGATTTAGCAACCACCGCCTTGGCGCCAACACCCGCTTATCGGTTCGCAACAATTCCACCAGCAAGTCGACTTTTGCCATATCCACTGACACAATGTCAGTCAGGCTCAATGGTTCATGCAAACCGTGCAAAAGAGAGTTGCGGGGCGGCGTCTCGCGTTTTAGAAAGTCAAACTGGAAGCCGTGTTTTTTCAGCAGTATTTCATTATCATCTGTCGAATAATCTATGTGGTTGCGAATGTCCTGATGCAACCTCAAGCGCGTAAATGACGCATTTTGGCAGTTCGATTCTTCAACCATCAACGTGCGCTTCAGCAACTGGTCCGAGTCGCGAAAGAATATTCCCTCCCTGTCGGGATACCTTATGTGTCTGAAGCGCTGCAGCAGGTAGAGCCCTTCAGCTGACAGGCTTTTATTCGACCTGATTGAGGTTGCGCCGGGAGGCAGCGGCAAACTTCCAAGGGTCCTTTTCCAAAAATCCTGTACGATATCGCGGGAATGAAGCGCTGCCTTGTTGAATTCACACAACTGCAAGTTACCTGCGCTTTCCCAGCCAGCAAGGCGCGCCGAGTAAGCTATGCGTTCAGGCATGGCAATATGATGTTGTGCCTTCAATCTCTGTTGAAGACGGGCCACGTAGTGCGAAGAGGGGCGGCGTAAATAGGCTATTATCTGTGTGTTTTCCAGATCGGGAAAAGTCCGCTTGTTCTGCTCAGCCAGTTCATGATGCTGGTCCAGTCCAAAAAAATGCTCACCGGACAGAATAACGGTATGAAAATCATGCTGCTCCAGCTGTTGCTTTATCGCCAGCCATGCATTTCCGGAAGCTGACAACACAGCGTCCGAATTACCATACCTGCGCACGAGCCGACGAGGATGACGCCGTTCTTTGCCCATGAAGCTGACTGCGAGCAGGTTGTGGTTGTCTGAATTTTCAAGTTGGGGATAAAGCACGCCTTTTTGAGCGAGGTAGTTGCGGCTGAGGCTCAAAGCTTTCTGAATGGAGGTGGTGCCCGTCTTGTCACTACCGATGTGCAGTATGAGACGCATTAATTGTGAACTCGCAGTGGTTGCAAAAATAGATGGTTTTGGGTTTTCCGTGTACGGTGATATTGCTATGCTGTGTCCCCGGCATGAAGGGGACGTTTTCAATTGGCCGCACCTCACGCCTGGTGCCTGCTGGCTCGTCAAAATTGGCGTGAAAGGATCCCACTTGAACCCCTCTTCGCTTTCAGACCTTGCTACAGTTGCGATCATCCCGCGTGACAGTTTTTCAATGACGTCTCAAGTCATAGAGCGTGTTATTGATTCCACCAAAGGGCATTTAAAACTCGTGGTGGTGGATAGCTGCATGCCGCAAGATGTTCGTCAGAGTCTTGAGCAAAAAAGCCGTCTGGCCGGATTCACCCTGCTGCGAGCCAACAGGTATGCCACCCCCAACCAGATGCGCAATGCTGTCCTGACCCACGTCAAAACAAAGTATGTCGTGTATGTCGATAATGATGTGCTGGTCACAAAAGGCTGGCTTGACGCTCTGGTAAAGTGTGCGGAGGAAACACGCGCATGGATCGTCGGGCCGTTGATATGCGAGCGTTTACCGGAAGCAACTTACGTACACGGCTATGATGGCGAAATGGAAATACGGAAGCCTGACCAAGCCAGCCGTGTCTATCATGATCTTCATTTTAACGCCCATGTTCCATTGGAAGATGTTCGACATTCGCTAAGGCGGCAAGAAACGCAGGTGGCGGAGTTTCATGCCATGCTTGTCGCCATGGAAGCGATCGAAACACTGGGTACTTTCGATGAAGAACTCGCCAATATGTATGAAAATGGCGATATTTGTCTTCGGGTACGCGAAGCAGGGCGGCTCGTCATGCTGGAGCCAACATCGATTGTGACTTATCTTCCGCCAACGCGGCTTAGTTCGCAGGACCGTTACTTCTTTGAACTGAGATGGGGTGAAGCCTGGACAGAACTGTCAAAAAGGCGTCTGTCGCAAAAATACGGTGTCACCTTTGATCATCCCGAAGCCAAGTGTCCGCACAATTTCGTGCGCTCCATGCGAATGCTTGGTAAACCGTGGCTGAAAATGCCAAGAAAGTTTCTGGGCCGGGATCGTCTGAGAAAAATCGAACGCAATTGGCTTGTGCATGTTGATGCAGTTGTGAACCGGATGCGCTATCCAGAGAACAAGTTTGGCAAGGTTGAACCGATAGAGTTTGAAGTCATCCAGTAGTCGTCAGGTTCGACAGTTCATTAAAATTCATACCCCAACAACTCAATCTCCTGCGGGTAAACGCTTGCAATGATGTCGCGCATTTCCGGCGTGTAAAGTTCACGATATGGCCGCCGGTCCTTGCGATACTGGCGGTGGGTAAGGGGTATGGAAAGTTGATCCTTCACCCCGACTTCATTCATGACCTTTTCTAGATCTGCGGCAAGATTTTCGTACTTCCCTATAAAATCCAGCGCAACTTTGCCATGGATTGTATATGTCTCGAAATTGCGGATCTTGTCTTTGGGCAGACCGTGAACGTGCTCCGCAAAACTCGTCAGCGTTCGTCCTTGTGAAAACCGATGACTATACCAGGACATTTCCCTGTCCCAGGGGTTTCGGTCAAACGCGAATTTGAAATAACTGTTCCAGACCGTCTTGCTCAATCGTTTTTCAACCCGCCAGGCGTTCATATGGTCATAGTAGTTAAAGGGAGCCTTGCCATGGCGCAAGAAACGGGAAATCAGATTGGGCCACTCCCGTGAGAATAGCGGTGGCATGTAGCTGTAGTTCTGCGCGCTTAGTTCTCCAAGACGGTGCTGCTCAGTATGCTTCAGATCCGTCAGGATATCATCGGGACCGCAGACTGCGCTGAGCGCACACTCCGTGCTGCTGCTTGCTGTCTTTTTCGTCTTGATGAAAATGAATTTGTGCTTGTGGGAGACTATCATGACTATCTTGTTTGCTGGTGGGGATGAAGGGGCTTGAAGGCCTATAAAATCAAGTGCCGGTGGGTGGCCGCAAACTCCTGAAGGGCCGGGGAGGATTTTCTGTTGTTGTACCTCTCAAGCCGGCCTGACGCGCGCATTTTGTTGAAAAGACGCACAGCCTTCCAGGTATCAAGAACCTCTGACTTGCTTAAACACCTGTCATGCCAGTTCAGTTGTCTGGTTGCCTGTCTGTAGAAGTTGACCTGTTCTTTCCCCAACATATTGCGAACATACGGAACATGCTTCAAAAGACCCATGGACCATGGCTTGAAGGTCCCGGCAAAGTGATACATGGATACCGGCCAATCAGCCGGTACTGACCCATATAGACAGTTCCACCGTAGGGGCATTCTGGCATACTCTCCGGCCAAAACCGCATTCAGGGCGCATTGATCATTGAATGTCAGAACGTCAGGCTTGTCAGTAAACACCCGGACGCAGGCTGCTCCAATTTTCTGATCTGTCCAGGCTTTCAGATCTACAATCAGCAGCCCTGAATTCAAATACCCTGCATGGTCTTTCAGATGAAGTTTTCTGCGCAAGTCAAACAATTGGCCGGTTGCTATAACTGCCGTGTCATCAACAGCCCCAAGAATTTTGCCTTGCAAATCTGCATCGAAGAGTTTGTTCACGTCATCAACAAATCGCGTATCCGCATCAACCACAATTACACGATCAACGGTCCGATCAATGAAGTCTTGCATTTTCAGGTAACCGAACTTCGCCGGCGATTGCCCGCGTCGGGCAGACCAGGGCTGACACCAAGCGGTTTCAACATCGATGAGTTCATAATCCAGCCCGAGTTCGGACAGCAGCTTCGATGCGCTGTTTCTGGAAAGCGCATCAACATCATGAAGCAATATCGTAACTGCAGGTGGATTTCCGGCACAATGCGATACCATTGAAGCAATGGATATACACGCCAGCGGCAAAAATGCGGTGTCCACAGTATAGAGGATCATGACGCGTCCCGGTCATTATCTGCAGTAAGCCCTGTGGCTTTCACATGGCTGAAATCAGGCTCAGAAAGATTGAAATGCCGCATCAACTTGTCGAGCGCGATGGTGTTGCCGTCATTCCAGATGTTTTCCGGTGAAAGCTTTGGGCCGTTCCAGAAGGGTATGGACGGATAGACACCGTTTGTGCCTGGCACCTGAACGGTCTTTGTGCCTTTGAGCATGGCCATGACCTTCAACCACAGATCATCAGATGTCGGGCAGAGTCTTGTATAAAGCTTCGCATCCAAAACCCTCGTATCGAGACTTGCTGCTGGGTAAAGAACGCCGCCTACACCCAGCGGCAGTGATGACATTGACGGACCATGCTCATTACCGGGAGGCCATTGTATGTATGGCCGGAGACCGCCTTCATCGTCGAACTGAATCAGTCGAGACCTGTTGCATATGATATGTTTCGGGTATCTTGATTGTGTTTGAAGCAAACCTTCGAGCCACCCGGCAGGATAGATTTTGTCGTCATCGCAAGTGACAATGGTGTGCTTCGGGAAGTCGTGAAGTGCGTGAAATATCTTGTTCAGGGATCGCAGGTTGATGTCCGCAAACCTGATGTCCAGTCCGATGTCCTGCAAAGCCACGAGTTTCCGGGGCAGCTGGATGTTTGTGCACTCCTCCCGGGTCAGATACAGCACAACTCTTGCTGATTGAACGCTCTGGCTGAGCAATGATCTGATGCAGTTGTGCAGCTTGCCCAGTCGCGCCGGAAAGCTGGTGAGTGATATGACGGTTTTCTCGGCAATGGGTCGCGTGGATACTCCACCATGTTTTTGGTACTGGACCATCAGCGATGCCAGTGCGGGCCAATAAGATATCTGTTCTATCAAATCGGTTTTGAAAGCTCGGTGTGGACTACGCATTTGCCGGCCATGAATATTTTGACCGCCGCCCGCCGGGTTTACTGGCTTGTCGCATTGATACGGTTTTCGAGTTCTCTGGATTGTTCTTCCGTCAGCCCTTCTTTGACATGTATCACTTTGGCTCCGTGGCGGATGGCAGAGTCAATATGAGCAGCATCGCGGACACGCTCAACCTGGCGGTTCAACAGAGCGATTTTGTCGCCGTTCTGGAAGTACAGCCCTTCCCACAAAACCCGCTGATTGCGAGGATGAGTGTCAGCGATCGCTTTCAATTCATTGCGTGCCAGGTCAAGCCACCTATCAAAAAATTTTCTGGAGAATTCCGTGTTTCTGATAAGGACAAATCCTGCATTCGGCAGTTTCCGGGTTTTGTATTTCAGCGCCGCCTCATAGTTTAACGGCAGTACAAACGGGCCAATGTTCCGGCAGTCCCGCGAGAATATCAAGTCCTTGTCCGGATAGCAGTCTGCAATTGCGCCCAGATGCAGCTTGGGATCGCAAACATATGTATCAGCATCTACCAGAACAACCATATCAGTTTTGGTGGCTGCCAGATGCCGGCGCACCATTTCAATTTTGCTCCAGTTGACATGCATGTCCGATAACAATTTCTCCGGATAGTGAAAAAAACCATAGCCGCGGACAGCGCAAAATTTCTCCCAGGCAACTCGTGAGTGCCGGGCATAATTTTCGATGTCAGATGTGGCCAGCATGATGACCTCGGGGGGGCTTTTCATCTGTGGCATTAAGTGAACTTGTCCCAGGAGCCTGTTGTCTTTGTTCGTTGCTACCCCCGTAGCAAGTCTTGCAAACCACCCTCAGCCTATGTGGCATTTAACCGTCGCAACAGACTACACTGGTCTACGGTGTGCAAAAATTCCTCGGCCAAGGCAACAGAAGAAGAGGAAAAAATCTCATAATTTTCGCAAATTTCCACAATTGCCGCGGCAAAATCCAGATCCGTGCCTGTGGCAACGCCATTTTCGCTTCTGATGTATTCTTCCAGAGTACAGTTCCTCTGGCACACTATCGGTCGGGCATTGGCGATGGCATCACATGCAAGTGACGATCCCCTGTTTGTATATGAACCTGGGTCATAGGGTAACAGCACAATATGACAGTCTTTTAGAAATCTTGCATGGATGGCAGGGTCTTCAACTTCCATTTTTGCATCCATGCACACATTCATGTTTTCCAAAACCCGCATGATTCGTCCGGCAAGCCTTTTGTTTTTCACTACAGGTGCATGAATCAGGTACTTGATCGGCGGGGCTGGGCTGTCCCTGGTCAGGGCCCTGTGACATTGAACGATTGAGGCGAGCCGTTCGTACCCTTTTTCAGACCTAAGGGTTCCCAACACTGCGACACGAACCTCATCCACAGGAGGATCTGCCGGAGTTGGCGGGGCAGAAATCGCAGGAACTTCAAACTGGTCAATGCGGCTGGCGTCATGACCAATCTGCGAAAGGACACTCGCAAATGCTCTGGTTTCAGAATAGAGAAATGCTTTTCCAGCCTCGACCAAACCGGCCAGGTGTTTATGGGCGACCAATGAAACGGTGTTCATCTGCTCAGGCCGCAATATTCTGAAGTGCAGTTCTGGTCTGCTGTTTGCCGGCAACAGGTTGAGAACGGCAAGCAGGGAAGCAAGGGCCACGTTTGATCCGGTATGAACCACGATCCGGTCAAATGCTGTTACGTCAATTTTCTTGAAGAGTTGTTGAAATTCGGACTGGTAGTACCCCTTGTCAGATGGTGTGAATTTTCCATCCGCAATGTAGGAATTGCACGATAGACAACGCATGATGGTCGCGCTCCCGACTGTAATGTCGAGGGGCAATGTGTCCGGTGCAATGATCAGAACTTCCGACATCACTCGTTGAACCAGGAACATGTTGTTGGTGTAATTGTGCCCACCCATATGTTCAAAGTCGGGATCGATAATGATGATCCGGTTCATCCGTGCTCCTTCAAGGCTCGTTCCTGAAGATGCCCCGGAACTGATTTTCCTGAAAGCATAGGTGCTGTCAGCAAATGGTCGAAATAGGACATGGCTTCTTTGAGATTGTCCTTCTGTGATACAATTGGCTGACAACTCAGGTTTTGTTCTGCCATGGAAATAGTGGTGCGCGCCAAACCTGGCATGCCAGTTTCCACGAGGCTGCCGAAATTTACCGGTCCGGCCCTGTGATCCGCAACGGAAATCGCGGTGACACGAGTTGGCTTTTGGAGTGCTTCACGCTTACACTTCACTTCGGACGCTTGACAACTTGTCCGTTGAAACAGTTCAGGCCATGATGAACTCCGGCACGCTGTGCCCGCAAAATGGACGAGGTCGTGGTCCGATAGCCCAAAAGGGATGCCAGACCATGGATGATATCGTCACGCAGGAACACAACCGGAATTGCGGTCACTCCGCATCGCACAAACAGGCCAGCCATCCTCTTGATGCGCTGACGGCTGACGAGATTCTCGCGGTTAGCGCCGCTATCCGTACCCATCCCGACTTTGGCGAAGACGTCTGTTTCGAGACCATAGAACTGAAGGAACCGCCCAAGTCTGACGTGCGGGCCTTCAAACCCGGTGACCGGCTGAACAGGCAGGCGCGTGCTGCCGTGTTTCGCTCCGGTGGCATCGGGGTGTGGCGGATGACCGTCTCGATTGACGATGGCTCTGTTGGCGATGTGGAACACTGGCCGGATGCCAGGCCGATGATCCAGCTGGAAGAATTCATGGTCATCGAGGAGATGGTCAAGACCCATCCCGACTTCATTGCCGCGTGCGAACGGCGCGGTATTACCGATATGTCACTGGTCTGCGTGGATCCCTGGTCGGCGGGCAATTTCAATATCCCCGGCGAGGAGGGGCGTCATCTGTGCCACACTTTTGTCTGGGTGCGGGCTCGCGAGTTCGACAATCTCTATGCCCACCCGGTAGAGGGCCTGAACGGCGTTGTCGACATCAAGACGGGAGAGGTGATCCGCATTGATGACTATGGCGTAAGCCCAATTCCCACAGCTGAGCACAATTATGAAAGCCAGTTCCAGCCCCGCATCCGGGATCACCTCAAGCCGATCAACGTCGCGCAGCCCGACGGCGTGAGTTTCTCGCTGGCCGGCCGGCAGATTTCATGGCACGACTGGTCGCTGGTGATAGGCTTCAACGCCCGTGAATCCCTGACGCTGCACGACATCCGGTTTGCCGACCGGCCTGTTGTCTACCGTGCTTCAGTTGCCGAGATGGTTGTACCTTATGGCAGCCCCAGGAACGGTCATTTCAGGAAGAGCGTTTTTGACGTCGGCGAGTACGGTATCGGCAAGCTGGTCAATTCACTGGAACTGGGGTGTGACTGCCTAGGTGCAATCCAGTATCTCGATGTTGACCTGAATGACATGCACGGCAACATCTTCCATATTCCCAAAGCGATCTGCATTCATGAAGAAGACCAGGGGATTTTGTGGAAGCACACGGATTTCCGGACCGAGCGGGTTGAGGTGCGCCGCGCCCGGCGGCTGGTGATTTCGTCAATCGCCACCGTCGGCAACTACGAATACGCCATGTACTGGTATTTTTATCTCGACGGCACGATGGAGTTCGAGATGAAGGCAACCGGCGTCCTGAACACTGTCGCCGGTGAGCCGGGCGTGCCGGACAAGTTCGCCACCGAAGTGGCACCCGGCGTGTTCGGACAGATCCACCAGCATGTGTTCTGCTGCCGCCTCGACATGGCGGTCGATGGCGATGCCAACTCGGTTGTGGAGTGCAACACCCATGCCGTGCCGGCAGGAGACGACAATCCGTACGGCAACGCGTTCTACCAGCAAGAGACCGTGCTCAAGACCGAGAAAGCGGCAGCCCGCAACATCAGTCCGCAACATCAGCGGTTCTGGAAGTTCGTCAATCCAAACAAGACCAACTATATGGGGCAACCGGTGGCCTACAAGCTCGAGCCATCACACTGCGTGACACCGTTCATGGCGCCGGATTCACCGTCCGGCAAGCGCGCCGCCTTCACCTACAACCACCTGTGGGTGACCGATTTCGATCCCGAGGAACGTTATCCCGCCGGTGAGTATATGAACCATTCCGACGGGACGGATGGTTTGCCACGCTTCATCAGTGATGATTCCAGCGTTGAAAACACCGACATCGTGGCATGGCACACATTCGGCCTGCATCATCAGCCACGCCCGGAGGATTTTCCGGTCCAGTCGTGCATTTCATCCGGTTTCAAGCTGGTTCCTTCCGGGTTTTTCGACCGCAATCCGTGCCTGGATCTGCCGTCGCAAGCCAACGCGGCGAGCTGCAACGCCAACGCGGTCAAAGACTGAGGAAGGCGGAGAAACTTTCAGGCGGAGCGCCATTTGACCCAGTGGACAGATTTACCTGCCTGGCGGATAGCCTCTCACCCTGGCCGATGTTCCCACATAGGCAGCAAATTGCGGGCCGGCTCATGATATGCAGTGCGCATGCTGCAAAACAACACGGAGGTGCCATGATGATTGTCCGCTCGCTGGAAGACCTGAAAGCTCAAGGCAGGTATCGTGAAAAACCCGGCGCATGGACCAGTTCACGATATCTGCTGCGTGACGATGGCGTCGGTTTCACCCTGACACAGACGACGGTTGCCGCTGGGACAAGGCAGTTGATGGAGTACAAGAACCATGTCGAGGCAAACCTGATCATCGACGGCGAGGGGATTGTCACCGATTGCGCGACCGGCCAGACATATGTTCTGGCGCCAGGGGTGATGTACACGCTCGACAGGCATGATCGCCATGAACTTGAAGCCACCACCGATTTGCGCATTGTCTGTGTGTTCACACCGGCGCTGGTGGGCGAGGAAACCCATGATGCCGACGGTTCATATCCGGTGCTGTAGCGGGGATGGGACAAATGGAAGGAAAGTGCCGCAAGCCATGGACGGACTGATCAAGAAAGCTGAAAGCTACGTCGCTGCTTCAAATGATCATGACATTGCCCGCATCAGGGCGATGCTGGCACCTGCATGTTCCTACCGGTCTGACGGTGTCGGGCGCCATGACGGGGTCGACGCGATCATGACCATGATGCAGTCGTTCTTTGCCGCCAACCCGGATGTCCACTGGCAGGTGGACAACTACCAGCGGTTTCCGAGCCATGTGGTGTTCGATTTCGTGATCACATTG
This sequence comes from uncultured Alphaproteobacteria bacterium, assembly GCA_963698275.1. Classification (GTDB taxonomy): domain Bacteria; phylum Pseudomonadota; class Alphaproteobacteria; order Rhizobiales; family Aestuariivirgaceae; genus Anderseniella. The sequence goes on from CAVOQE010000001.1 coordinate 50,541, forward strand.
GGCGAAAACAGCTCTTCCGGCGTGGAGGAGATTCATTTCGACGAGACCGGCGACATCAGCCGGATTGTTGTACAGCGGTAAGTCAGCGGTATCGGCTGCCGTCGGTGCGAAACCTGTTTCAGCAGACGGTGACGCCGCATTCGCGAATGTCAAACTTGTTGGTACCACGCAATGAGCGCACATCATAAGCCTGTCCGTTTACGCAATGCGCACGCGCTTCAACGCTGGTGATCGCGCCAAGTTCCTGCACCTTGACGTTGGTCAGGTAGTTCAGGTTGCATTGCTTTTCGGCCAGCAACTGACCTTGCAAGGCGAGTTGCCAGGCAGGGATGTCTTCAGCCAAGAGCGGCTGGCTTGCTGCCGCAATCGCAAATGCAAGTAGTGCAGCGGTGGTGATCAATTGTTTCATGAACGATCCTTTTTTGCTTTACTGCACTTTATGCACTGGCCGGCAGGCCTGATCATTGATGTCGATCAACCTCGCAAGGATGAAACCCGGTGTAGATTCAATCGCCCAAAAAGGGTAATTGGTATTGATCGACGCGTGCTGAATGTACGTCGGCGGGAATACCTTGAAAACCGCGTTTCAGGTTTCTCAGGTGAAAAAAGTTATTAAACCGAGTGGAGGAAGTACCCATGAAATTTTTCAAAGCACTGGCAGTTGCCACCAGCTTTGTGGCCGTGTCAGCGACCGGTGCGCTGGCCAATTGTGATCCCGGCGAAGAGGTGATCAAGTTCAGCCACGTGACCAATACCGACAAGCATCCAAAAGGCATTGCCGCAACCTTGCTGGCAGACCGCGTCAACAAGGAAATGAACGGCAAGGCGTGCATGGAAGTGTTCCCGAACTCCTCGCTTTATGATGACAACAAGGTGCTCGAAGCTCTCTTGTCAGGTGATGTGCAACTGGCGGCTCCGTCGTTGTCGAAGTTCGAGAAGTTCACCAAGAAATTCCGCCTGTTCGACCTGCCGTTCCTGTTTGAAGACATTAGTGCAGTTGACCGGTTCCAGACTTCTGCTGATGGCGAGAAGCTGAAAAACGCCATGAAGAAACGCGGCCTGCAGGGGCTGGCGTTCTGGCACAACGGCATGAAGCAGATGTCTGCCTCCAAACCATTGATTTCGCCGGAAGATGCCAGCGGTCTGAAATTCCGTGTGCAGGCATCGGATGTGCTGGTGGCGCAGTTTGAACAACTGGGTGCAAACCCGCAGAAGATGTCTTTCAAGGAAGTCTATGGCGGTCTGCAGACCAAGGTCATCGATGGTCAGGAAAACACCTGGTCGAACATCTATGGCAAGAAGTTCTTCGAGGTGCAGGACGGTGTGACGGAAACCAATCACGGCATCATCGATTACCTGGTTGTCACATCCGGCAAATGGTGGGAAGGGCTTGACCCTGCCGTGCGTGACCAGCTGGCGCAGATTCTCAATGAAGTCACCGAGACCCGCAATGCCGAGTCCACGGCGGTCAACGAAGCCAACAAGCAGAAGATCATCGAGTCCGGCGGTGTTGTCCGCACACTTGATGCAGCCCAGCGCAAAGCCTGGGTAGATGCGCTGAAGCCTGTATGGGCAAAGTTTGAAGCCGACATCGGCGCAGATCTGATCGAAGCAGCGCAGTCCTATAACAAGGGCAGCTAGGCTGTAAATCACACGAATTAACTCTGTCATCGGTATTCAAAGCCGGTGGCGGAGTTTTTTTTTATGTGCAAACCTTGTGCAGGGCAAACGGGAGGGATCGGTCATGTCAGGGCAGGGATCAGACACACGCACTTCAATCGGTGACACCATCGAAGAAACCTTCATGGCAGCCACGCTGGCCATCATGACACTGATAACGTTCGCGAACGTGGTGGCGCGCTACGTCTTCAATTCCAACATACTGTGGGCGCTTGAAACCACCGTCTTCCTGTTTGCCTGGCTGGTGCTGATGGGGGTCTCCTACGGCATCAAGAAACGCTTCCATATTGGCGTTGACGTGGTGGTGAACCTGTTACCCGCAGGTGCCCGGAAAGCCTGTTCGCTGTTTGCCGCGGTATGCTGCCTGGCCTTTGCCGTGCTGATGCTGAAAGGGGCGTGGGACTACTGGTCGCCGTTCATTGGCCCGCAGGCGTTTTATGAAACAGACGACGTGCCGATGCCGTTCTTCCTGCAGTTCTTCGCCGACTGGCTGAACGATGGCGAACGCTATGAGAAACTGCCGCGGTTTATCCCTTACGCGGTACTGCCTCTCAGCATGGCTCTGCTCCTGTATCGATTGCTGCAGGCGACCTGGCGCATAGCGACCGGCAAGGACGACATGCTGATTGTCTCCCATGAGGTAGAGGACCAGATCCCACCTGCCAAGAAAGAGGAGGGCTGATCCGATGGAAGTCGCCCTGCTGTTTGGCCTGATCGTTGGTCTTATGCTGGTTGGTGTGCCGATCGCGTTTGCACTCGGTCTTTCGAGTATCACATTCCTGCTGCTGCACTCCGGCACGTCATTGTCGTCCATAGCCCAGACGCTGTTTTCCGCGTTTGACGGGCATTACACACTGCTTGCCATTCCGTTTTTCATTCTCGCATCCAGCTTCATGTCCACCGGTGGGGTGGCCCGGCGCATCATCCGGTTTTCCATTGCACTGGTGGGACATTTCCAGGGTGGGCTGGCAATCGCAGGCGTCGTTGCCTGCATGATGTTTGCTGCCCTGTCGGGGTCGTCTCCGGCAACTGTCGTGGCCATCGGGTCGATTGTCATCGCCGGCATGCGGCAGGTCGGCTATTCACGCGAATTCGCCGCCGGTGTCATCTGCAATGCCGGTACGCTGGGTATCCTGATCCCGCCGTCCATCGTCATGGTGGTCTATGCCGCTGCCACGGATGTGTCGGTTGGCCGGATGTTCCTGGCAGGTGTTTTCCCCGGACTGCTGGCCGGATTCATGCTGATGGCCGGGATTTTTGTCTGGGCCAAGTGGAAAGGCCTGCCGTCGCAACCCTGGAAAGGCTGGGGCGAAGTGTGGGACGCCGGCCGCGATGCGGGCTGGGGCCTGATGCTGATCATCATCATTCTCGGTGGTATTTACGGCGGTATCTTCACCCCGACCGAGGCCGCAGCTGTCTCGGCAGTGTATGCCTTCATCATCGCAAATTTCGTCTACAAGGACATGGGGCCTTTGGCGACTGCCGAAGGTGAACCAAACCGGCCGTTCTTGCGTCATCTTTCCAGCCTGTTGACGGTGATTTCCCACCCGGATACCCGCAAGACGCTGGTGGACGCCGGCAAGCTGACCATCATGCTGATGTTCATCATCGCCAATGCATTGATCCTCAAGCACGTGCTGACCGAAGAGCGCATCCCGCAACTGATTACTGAAGCCATGCTGGCGGCCGGTTTCGGGCCGATCATGTTCCTGATCATCGTCAATGTAATTCTGCTGATTGGCGGGCAGTTCATGGAGCCGTCGGGCCTGCTGGTGATCGTGGCGCCGCTGGTGTTTCCGATTGCCGTTGAACTGGGCATTGACCCTATTCACTTAGGGATCATCATGGTGGTGAACATGGAAATCGGCATGATAACCCCGCCGGTCGGCCTGAACCTGTTTGTCACAGCCGGTGTCGCCCAGATGTCGGTGGTCAATGTCGTCAAGGCAGCTCTGCCATGGGTTGGAATCATGTTCGTGTTCCTGATCCTGATCACCTATATACCGATCATCTCAACCTGGTTGCCGACCACGTTGATGGGACCGGAAATCATCACGAAATAGGTTACGGGTTTTTAGGTTGTGATACGGAGTTTGGTTGCATGGGGTCAGGTACAGCGCAGCCGGTTCGCGCCGGTGTGGATATTGGCGGCACATTTACCGATGTTGCCCTGGAAGTAGACGGCGAGATCATCTCCACCAAGGTGCTGACCGACCATGAAAGCCCGGACAGGGCGGTGGTGCTGGCGCTGCGGCAGGTCACCGAGCGGGCAGGCATAGACGCCTCGAAAATCTCGATGGTGATCCATGGCACGACCCTGGTGACCAATGCGCTGATCCAGCGCCGTGGCGCCAGGACAGCTTTCATCACCACGGAAGGGTTTCGCGATGTTATCGAGATGCGCAATGAGAACCGCTTCGAGCAATACGACCTCAATATTGTGTTGCCGAAGCCCCTGGTGGACCGCGCGCATCGGCTGACCTTGTCGGAGCGCATGGATTCCACCGGCAAAGTGCTGAAACCCCTTGATCCGGCTGAAGCAGAAGCGCTGGCGGAAAAAGTTGCCGGTGGTGGTTATGAGGCAGTGGCGGTTGGCCTGATGCATGCCTATGCAAATCCTGCCCATGAGCGTGCCATGGCCGCTGCCCTGGCAAAGGCCTGTCCTGATGTTGTTGTGTCCGTATCATCGGCTGTATCGCCTCAGATGCGTGAGTTTGAGCGCTTCAACACGGTCATCGCCAATGCCTATGTGCAGCCCATGGCAAAAGCCTATCTGGGCCGTCTCGTGGACCAGTTGGCGGCGATCGGCATTTCGTGCCCGGTATTTCTGATGCACTCCGGCGGGGGCATCATTTCCATTGAGACGGCTATGCAGTTTCCGGTTCGCCTGCTTGAGTCCGGACCCGCAGGCGGGGCGATTTACGCCGCCAATTTTGCCCTCAGTCATGGCCTGTCGAAAGTCGTTTCGTTTGATATGGGCGGTACCACTGCCAAGATATGCCTGATCGAGGACGGCAAGCCCAAGACAGCCAACCGGTTCGAAGTGGCACGGACCTATCGCTTCAAGAAAGGCTCCGGCATGCCGGTGTCAACGCCGGTGGTGGAGATGGTTGAGATCGGTGCCGGCGGCGGCTCCATCGCCCACGTGGATGACATGAACCAGATCCGTGTCGGGCCGCAAAGCGCGGGATCAGAGCCTGGCCCGGCGTGCTATCAGCGCGGCGGCAAGCGCCCGGCAGTGACCGATGCCAATCTGGTACTGGGCAAGATAGATGCGGAAAATTTCGCCGGTGGCAGCATTGTTCTGTCGGCCGCAAATGCCGAACAGGCCCTTGAAACGGATATCGGAAAACCTCTGGGCATGGATGTCGCTGCTGCGGCGTTCGGCACGACGGAGATGGTGGATGAAAACATGGCCAATGCAGCGCGTGTTCATGCGGTTGAAAACGGCAAGGATGTCTCGCAGTTTGCGCTGATCGCGTTTGGTGGCGGTGCGCCGCTTCATGCCTGCCGACAGGCTGAAAAGCTGGGTATGCGGGATATCATCGTTCCTCCGGGCGCAGGCGTCGGGTCAGCCATCGGGTTCCTGCGGGCGCCGTTTTCCTACGAAGAAACCCGTGGTGCGTTCCTCCGGCTGAGCAGCTTCGATGCTGATCGCATCAATCAATTGCTGCGCGAAATGCAGGCGACGGCAGCCGCATTTGTGCGCCATGGCGTTGGTGATGCACGCACCGAGACACGGATTGTTGCGTTCATGCGCTATCGCGGGCAGGGCTGGGAGATACCTGTTCCAATACCGGCCCAGCAGTTTGAAGCAGGTGATGTTGCGCTGTTTACATCAGAGTTTGAGAAGGTCTACCGGGGCTTGTTCGGGCGCACCATTGATGATCTTGACATTGAGATTGCCAATTGGTCGGTGGTGGTCACAACACCTTTGCCGGATGTGGCAAAACTGGAAAATCAAACGCGGTTGCGCGAGGCCGCAGTGTCTCGAACACGGCGCTTCCTTGATGCGCACACGCGGCAGTTTGTGGACGGGTCCGAGGTCATGCGGGCAGGCCTGGTCCCGGGCGATTACGTCGATGGCCCGGCGCTTATCGTGGAAGATGAAACCTGTACCATCGTGACCAGCTCTTTCACGGCTGTTGTTCAGGCCGATGGTGCATTGTGGATCAGTGTCAAACAGGGCAGGGAGACAAGCCAATGAGCGAGTTGGGAAATGTCGACAACCAGATCATGTGGAACCGGCTCATTGCGGTTGTTGAAGAACAGGCCACCACGCTGATCCGGACGGCGTTTTCGACCTCGGTGCGCGAAGCCGGAGATCTGTCCGCAGGGGTCTATGACAGGCGCGGGCGCATGATGGCGCAGGCGGTGACCGGTACGCCGGGCCATGTAAATGCCATGGCGGAATCGGTTTCCCATTTCATGGAAGAGATCGGGCTTCAGAACATGTTTGAAGGTGATGTGTACATCACCAATGATCCGTGGAAGGGGACCGGCCACCTGCACGATTTCACGGTTGTCACCCCGTCTTTCCGGGCCGGTGTGCTGGTCGGGTTTTTCGCCTCTACGGCGCATGTGGTTGACGTTGGCGGGCGCGGCTTCGGGCCGGATGCCAATGAAGTTTATGAAGAAGGCATCCTGGTGCCGATCATGAAGTTCGCCGAACGCGGCGAGGTGAGCCAGCCGCTGATCAAGATCGTGCGCAACAATGTGCGTGAAGCCGATCAGGTTGTCGGTGACATCTACTCGCTTGCAGCCTGCAATGAGGCCGGCGACAACCGGTTGCAGGACATGATGGACGAGTTCCGGCTCGATGACCTGGAAGGGCTGTCAGACTTCATCATGGATACCAGCCGCGATGCCACCCATGCCAGAATTGCAGCCCTGAAGGACGGCACATACAGCAACGACATGACAGCAGACGGTTATGATGCACCGGTGGTGATGAAAGTTGCGCTGACGATCAACGGGGATGATCTTGTGGCAGACTTTGAGGGCACCTCAGGTGTCAGCAAATTCGGCGTCAACGTGCCCGCAGTCTATACCCGCGCCTATGCCTGTTACGGCCTGAAATGCGCCATTGCCCCGGAAGTGCCGAACAATGCCGGCTCGCTTGAGCCTTTCCGGATTATTGCCCCTGCAGGCAGCATATTGAATGCACCGCGTCCGTCAGCCGTGTCGGTGCGCCATGTCACGGGGCAGATGTTGCCGGACGTTGTGCTCGGCGCCTTGCACAAATGCATGGGCGGGGTGGTGCCGGCTGAAGGGTCAAGCAGTTTATGGAATGTCCAGATCGCTGCCCGTCCGGTTGATCCGATGTCGGGCCTGCCGCGGTCGGAAGTCCTGATGTTCAACTCCGGAGGAACCGGTGGCAGGCCGACACTGGATGGTCTGAACGCAACAGCGTTTCCGTCGGGTGTGAGCACCATGTCTGTCGAGGCGACGGAGCAGGTTGGCCCCATTACCGTGTGGCGCAAGGAACTGCGGTCGGGATCGGGCGGCGCCGGCATGTATCGCGGCGGGTTGGGGCAGGTGATCGAAATTGCACCAAATGAAGGCTACGAATTTTTCTTCAATGCCATGTTTGACCGCATCAAGCATGCCCCGCGCGGGCGCGAGGGCGGCGGAGCCGGTGCTGCAGGCAGTGTGGAACTGGATGACGGGACCAGGCTTGCCGGCAAGGGCAGGCAGCATGTACCCGAAGACCGGCGCCTGGTGCTGAAACTGCCAGGTGGTGGTGGGTACGGAGATCCCGCAGACAGATCAGCGGAATTGATCGAGGCGGATATTGAAGGTGAATATGTTATCCGCTGAACCACGAAACTGACCACTTTCACAGAATTGGAGTTGCAGGACTCCAGGTGATCCGGGGGGTGCAGGGGCAGTTAAATATTAGCAGTTGACCTTGGGATAGGCTTTACAATCCTCAGTGTTCTGCTCCATGTTTAAAAATTACCCGGGGGGCGCAGGGACATTTAGGGTAGTGAGCAAAATTACAAACGGGATTTACCACATGAAAAATTTCAAGAACCTGGCCTTGGCAGCCCTCGCTGTGGCTGTAATGAGCGGCAGCGCATACGCGGCGGACTGGACGAAAATCAGGATTGGTACCGAAGGTGCCTACAAGCCGTTCAACTACATTGATTCCAATGGCGAATTGCAGGGATTTGATGTCGAGATCGCCAAGGCGCTGTGCGCTGAAATGAAGGCTGAATGCAGTTTTGTTGCCCAGGATTGGGATGGCATAATCCCGGCTTTGCTGGCCAAGAAATACGATGTGATCATCGCATCGATGTCGATCACCGAAGAGCGTATGAAAAAGGTTGATTTCACTGACAAGTATTATAATACGCCAGCCAAGTTCGTCGCCAAAAAAGGGTCCGGCATGTCAGACACAAGCCCGTCTGGCCTGAAGGGCAAGACACTGGGTGCGCAGTCTTCAACCACGCATTCAACCTACCTTGAAGACAATTACAAGGATTCGACCGTCAAGCTTTATGCCACGCAGGATGAAGCCAATGCCGACCTGGCCGCGGGCCGTCTTGATGCAGTTCTGGCCGACAGTGTGGTCATTCTCGACTGGCTTGGTGGTGACGGGTCGTGCTGCGAACACGTTGGCGAAACCCACAATGATCCCAAGTGGTTCGGCCTGGGTGCCGGCATGGCAGTACGCAAGGGTGAAGATGAATTGAAGGGCAAGCTGAATACAGCTCTGGCTGCAATTCTTGAAAACGGCACCTACAAAAAGATCAACGACAAGTATTTCCCATTCTCGGTTTACTGATAAGTCAGCTTCACCTGCTATACATTGACGCCCGTCGTGCTACAGTCACGGCGGGCAGTTTTTATGCAAGGGTGAGTCAATGGTCATATGATGGACCTGATTACACAACTGGCCTGGGGGCCTAACGGGTGGGGCGACGAACTTGCCGCCGGCACCTTGCTGACGGTCAGCCTTGCGCTGGCAACCTTGCCATTTGGTCTGGCAATCGGCCTGCTGGTTGCGGTGGCCAAGACTTCCGGCGACAAGTCGCTGCAAACGGCAGCCAACATATATACCACCATTTTTCGCGGATTACCGGAGCTTTTAACCCTGCTCATCGTCTATTATGGCGGGCAGATCGTCTTGCAGCGAGTATTAGCGCTGTTTACCGACGCCTATGTCGAGGTCAACGGTTTTGTCGCAGGCATGGTGGCTCTGGGCCTGGTGTTTTCGGCATTTTCGAGCGAGGTGTTCGCCTCCGCGTTCAAGGGAATTCCGGCCGGTCAGCCGGAAGCAGCGCAAGCGCTGGGCATGACCCGCTGGCAGGCTTTTCGGCTGGTCACACTGCCGCAACTTATCAGGCTGTCGATTGGTGGTTTGAGCAATTTGTGGCTGATCCTGCTCAAGGAAACCTCGCTGGTTTCGGTAATCGCACTTAATGATTTGTTACGAAACACCAATATTGCGGTTGGATCGACCAAGCAGCCATTGTTCTTCTACTCTGTGGCGCTGCTGATCTATCTGGTGCTCTCGCTCATATCAGCCAAAGGTCTGGGCGCGGTGGAAGCCCATGTCAAACGCGGGGAGCAGCGCACGGCATGAGCGATACAACCATTCCGATAATCGAAGCCAGGACTCCACCGCCTGAAGCCATTCGCAAATGGACGGTGTCACGCATCGCCGGGACAGCGCTGTGCGGGGTGTGGATTGCGCTTGGAGCAGGTCTGGCCTGGTCGCTTTATTCGGCCTTCGATCCGGACGTTTTCTTCAAATACATACCCAAAATGGCTGAAGGGCTGATCATCACTGTCAAACTGGTGGTGTTTTCGATCTTCTTCGGCGGGCTGCTCGCCATTCCAATGGCGCTGGCGCGCATGTCGAAGTCTGAAATCGTGCGGGGATGTGCGTTTGGCTATGTGTATTTTTTCAGGGGCACACCGCTGCTGGGACAGATGTTCCTGATGTATTATGGTGCCGGGCAGTTTGTGGACCAGTTGCAGTCGGCAGGCCTGTGGTGGTTCTTTAAAGACGCCTATAATTGTGTGCTGCTGACCTTCGTCCTCAACACGACTGCCTACCAGGCCGAGATCTACAAGACCGCCATTGAATCCATTCCGCGCGGCCAGCGCGAAGCGGCTGAGACACTTGGCCTGAAAAAGGGTGTGACGTTCTGGAAGATCATTTTCCCGCAAGCCATGATCACCGCCTTGCGGCCGCTTGGCAATGAGATCATCCTGATGATCAAAGGCTCCGCAGTTGCCAGCCTGGTGACCGTGTTTGACCTGATGGGCGCCACAAAACTGGCGTTCTCACGCACCTTCGACTTCAACGTCTATCTGTGGGCGGCGATCATCTATTTCTCCATTGTGGAAACGCTTCGCAGAACCTGGGACTGGCTGGAAATCCGCCTTACACGGCACCTGGTGCGGTAGTTAATCTGCAATACCTGTTTTCTGATTTTCCATAGCCAGTTTCACAGCTTTTCTCGAAGCTTTATCTGCAATCCCTGTCGCCGGGTTCTTGCTCTTCCCGTCAATTGGTGAAAGCATAACCCCTGCAGACTAATCCAGAGCAAGCAATCAGGCAGAGATCGGTGTCCCGGTCGATCCAACCATAACATCCGGGATTTCGCGTTATGCGATTGAACGGAGGTTATTGAAAAATGGAAGCATCCCCCCGTAGCAGACCGTCAGGGCCCAAGTGCGCAGCACTGATCGGGCCAATGTCGAGTGGCAAGACAACACTTCTGGAGGCGATACTCGCCCGCACCGGAGCCATACCGCGACAGCATAGCGTGGCTTCAGGCAATATGGTCGGGTTCGGGTCGCCGGAAGCTCGCGCACACGGCATGAGCGTTGAAGCAACTGTCGCCACCGTATCCAATCAGGGCGACAGCCTGACCCTGATAGACTGTCCGGGTTCAGTGGAGTACGCCTATGAAGCAGAACCGGTCCTGAGATTCTGTGACTTTGCCATCGTGGTGGTTGAGGCGGATGAAAAGAAACTGCCGGCCCTGCAACTGACCTTGAGACGGCTGGATGAGATCGGTTTGCCGCGCGTGCTGTTCCTCAACAAGATAGACAAGGCGGCAGGCTCGGTGCAGCAGACCCTGCAGATGCTGCAGACAGCCAGTGAAAACCCCTGTTGCTGCGGCAGATTCCGATCTGGAAAGACGGAGCCGTTGCGGGATGTATCGACCTTGCCCTCGAGCGCGCCTACACCTACCGACCGCATGCCGAGGCGAAAGTCTCCGACGTCGGGGAAGAGGACCGGTCACGCGAAGAAGATGCCCGGTTTGCCATGCTGGAAACACTGGCTGATCATGACGATGTGCTGATGGAGCAGTTGCTGGAGGATGTATCGCCGCCGATGGATGTGGTGCTGCAGGACCTGACTGCGGAACTCCACGATGGCTGGATCACGCCGGTTCTGTTCGGCTCGGCCGAAAACGGCACCGGCATTCTGCGGTTGCTGAAAACCATTCGCCACGATGCGCCGGACTACTCTTCGACCCGTGAACGGCTGGACATCTCAGACACTGATGACGCCGTGGCCGGGGTCATCAAGACCATCCACACGACGCACTCGGGCAAGTTGTCGGTGGTCCGTGTGCTCAGGGGCAAACTCGGGGAAGGGGATCATCTGGCAACTGCAGACCACGCCAACCTGAGGGTATCGGGTATGCACACCCTGCTGGGCCGCGAGACCAGCAAGGTGCCGTCAGCGGGAACCGGTGAGACTGTTGCACTCGGCAAGCTCGACACCGTCACGACCGGCTCGGTCCTGTGCGCGGAGAAAACCACTGCGCCGGATATAGTTCCCCTGATGCCGGCACAGTCGTTGTATGCTGTCGGCATCAGACCGGCGGACCGGCGTGACGAGGTGAAACTGTCCACAGCGCTTTCCCGTTTGGTGGATGAAGACCCGTCGATCCGGGTCGAGCACAATCAGGCGGCTTCCGAAACCGTGCTGCACGGATCAGGCGAAATGCACTTGCGGATTGCTGTCGAGCGGCTGCAGAACCGCTCCCAGATTACCATCCATACCCATGTTCCCGACGTTGGCTATCAGGAGACGATAACCAAATCGGTTACCCAGCGCGGACGTCACAAGAAGCAATCCGGCGGCCACGGCCAGTATGGCGACGTGGTGCTGGAGATAAAACCGCAAAAACCCGGTGCCGGTTTCGAGTTCACCAACACCATTGTCGGCGGTGCCGTGCCAAAGCAGTTCATCGGATCGGTGGAGGCAGGTGTGCGTGACTATCTGGGGCGCGGTCCGCTGGGATTTCCCGTGGTCGATGTAGCCGTCAACCTGGCGGATGGATCGTATCACAATGTGGATTCGTCCGACATGGCCTTCCAGCTGGCCGGTAATCTTGCCATGCGTGAAGGCATGCCGCAGTGCGGCCCGGTGCTGCTGGAACCGATCATGAAAGTGTCCATTCATGCGCCGTCTGATGCCATCGCCAGCATCACGACAATGGTGCCGCAAAGGCGTGGCCAGCTATTGGGATTTGAGCCGCGCGAAGGCTGGTCCGGTTGGGATACGGTGCAGGCACTGATCCCCAAATCCACCTTGTCGGACATGATCATTGAACTCAGATCATCCACTGCCGGCGTGGCGAGCTACACGGCCGAGTTCGACCATCTGGAGCGTCTGGACACAAAGCTGGCCGACCAGGTCGTCAACGCCCGCGTGGAGAGCCTGGCCAGTTGAAAAGATCTCGCTCTAGTACCAGGCGTCGGGCAGTTCTGCCTTGCGGCGGGCAACGAAGTCCTTCAACTCTTCGTCCACTGCCGCATCGAGGTCCGGCGTCTCATACTCGTCAAGCAACTGCCTGCATCTTTTCGAGGCGCGCTGCGCCATGTCCAGCGACCCTCTTTCGTCCCAGTTCTCCACGTTATCGCTGTCTGACAGCACCGCTTCGTAGAAGGCGGTCTGGTAGTTTTCCATGGTGTGGGCACAGCCGAGAAAATGGCCTGCCGGTTCGACTTCACGGTAGGCGCTTTGCGCCAGCGCATTGTCGTCAACAGGCAGGCCTTCAAGCAATACCTGATAGGCGCCAAGCCGGTCTGCATCCATGACCAGTTTTTCAAATCCGGTGCATAATCCGCCTTCCAGCCATCCGGCAGCGTGCAGCACGAAGTTGGCCCCGGCCAGGGCAGTTGAGTGCATGGAGTCAGCGCTTTCATAGGCGGCCTGCGCATCTGCAATTTTTGAAGCGGTCAGCGACCCGCCGCAACGCAATGGCAGCCCAAGCCGGCGTGCCAGTTGACCGATAACATAATTCGACATGGCCGGTTCCGGCATGCCGAATGTCGGCGCTCCGGTCCTGAGGTTCATGGAGGACAGGAAATTGCCCAGGATGAAGGGCGCACCGGGCTTTATGAGCTGTGAAAACGCGCACACCATCATGGCTTCCGCCAGAGCCTGCGCGATGGAGGCGGCCGTTGAAACCGGCCCCATGGCCCCTGACAGGATGAACGGTACGACCACGATACCCTGGCCATTGCCGCAATAGGCGCGGATGGCTTCGGTGACCACCTTGTCGACCAGCAGCGGAGAATTGGTGTTGACGTTGCCCATGATGACGCAGTTGGCCTCAAAGGTTTCGCTGCCGTGAAGAATACGTGCCATGGCAACGGAATCTTCGGCACGCGAGCCTTCCGTGATGGCGCCGAGATGCGGCTTGTCGGACAAGGACATGTGCAGATACTGCATGTCGAGATGGCGCTTGGAGACCGGCACATCGCACGGCTCGCAGGTAACGAAACCACCGTGATGCAATCCGGGCAACATATAGGTGAGTTTCACCAGCTTTTCGAAATCGGCAATGCTGCCATAGCGGCGGCCGTTTTCCAGATCACGGACGAAGGGTGCACCATAAATGGGTGCAAATACCTGGTTGCTGCCGCCGATGGTGACGGAGCGCGCAGGGTTTCGTGCAAGCTGGGTAAACTGTGATGGTGCCGTCTTGCACAACTCCCGGATCATGGCGGCATCGGCGCGCACGCGGGTGTCAGTGACCGTGGCGCCTGCCGAGCGCCAGGTCGCAAGTGCGTCTTCATCTTCGCGAAACTCCAGGCCGATCTCCTCGATCAGCCAGTCAGCCTGCCGTTCAAGTGCGACCAGGCCGGCCTCATCGAGAAACTCGAAGAACGGTATCCGGCGCTTGACGTAGGCTGGAGCAGGGGCAGCGGGACGGTTTGCGCATTCGGTACGGCCACCACGTCTGCCCCTGCGCGCCATGACCTATTCCTTCACGGGCACTGTGTAGTTCAGGCCCAGCCGGCCGCCATCGGGGTAGATGGTCTGGCCGGTAATGTAGCTCGACAGGTCAGATGCCAGGAACACCGCTATCTTGCCGATTTCATCAGGCCTGCCGGGGCGCCCCATTGGTGTTCGGGACATGATGGCACGCATTTTTTCGGGGTTGGAGGCAACTGTCTGGAACATTTCCGTGGCAATGGAACCGGGACCGATGGCATTGACGCGGACGCCTTCCTGGGCCAGCCGGATGGCAAAGGCCTTTGTCCACTGGTTCACACCGCCTTTGGACATGACATAAGGCGCGATTTCCGGGATGGTCAGCACGGCATTGGCTGAAGACATGTTGATGATGTTGCCCTTCGACCCGTTTTCATCTTCCGGCTGCGTCAGCATCTGTCTTGCCGCCAGCTGACCCGACAGAAACACGCCCTTGAGATTTACGGCCATGACCTTGTCATAGTCTTCCTCGGACAGGTCCAGCGGGTCGGAAACGGTCACAATGCCGGCATTGGCCATCATGATGTCGAGGCGGCCATGGGTCTTGACAGTAAAATCAATCAACGCCTGGATGTCGGCGCGCTTGGTTACATCACAATGCGAATAGCGCACATCGTAGCCCTGGTGGCGCAGGTTTGCTGCGGCTTTCTCACCTTGTTCGTCGGTCACATCGGAGGTCACCACCTTGCAGCCGTGTTCGGCAAAACTGGTTGCGATGGCAAGGCCCAGTCCCCCTGAAGCGCCGGTTACGATTGCGATCTTGTCTTTGAGCAGCATGAACAGTCATCCCTTTTTGTTGGTTGAACGCACACTCCAAGACAGTTCATGTCAGGTCAATAGTTAGTTCCTTTGATATTATGCAGGCAGGCATGCGCGACAGGGGCTTTCGCCCGGCGCAAAATTGAAGCAGATTGCGGCACATCATGCCTGACCAACGCCCAGCCAACCTGATCATCTTCTGCTCTGACGAACACGCAAGGCGCGTGACCGGGTGTTATGGTGATCCGGTGGTGCGCACCCCGACGCTTGATACCATTGCCCGCCTCGGCACCCGGTTCACCAATGCCTATACACCATCGCCGATCTGTGTGCCGGCCAGGGCATCGCTGGCGACAGGTCTGCAGGTGCATGAAACACGGTGCTGGTCTTCGGCGGAGCCCTATCATGGCCAGCATGAAAGCTGGATGCACAAATTGCGTGATGCCGGCCATCCTGTGGTGTCAATCGGCAAACTGCACTTCAGGGGCGCTGGTGATGACCATGGTTTCGATGAAGAAATCGAGCCGATGTATCTGGCCAATGACGGAGCCGGGTGGGTGCAGGGATTGTTGCGTGATCCGATGCCTCGGTACGATGATACAAAGGCGCTTTCTGAAGACATCGGGCCGGGCGAAACCGAGTACACCGAGTATGACCGGCGCGTGACCCATGAGGCCGTCAAATGGCTCAAAAAATACGCAACCAGATTCAAGACCCAGCCGTGGTGCCTGTTTGTTTCCTTCACAAGTCCGCACTATCCGCTCAAGTGTCCGGAAGCGTTCTACCAATTGTATGAATACGCACAGATACCTGAACCGCCGGCGCAGTTGCCTGAACATGATGTGCTGCAGCAGATGGCGCGGTTCTGGAATTATGACGATCATTTCGACGAGGGCCTGCGGGAGATCGCGCGCAAGGGATATTATGGCCTGGTCAGTTTTCTGGACGACAATATCCGGCAGGTAATGGAGGCGCTTGAAGACACTGGTGCTGCGCGCGATACGTCCGTCATGTATCTTTCAGATCATGGCGAAATGCTGGGCAGCCATGGTTTCTGGGCCAAGTCGGTGATGTATGAAGACGCCGTTGCCGTGCCATTGATGATGATGGGGCCGGGTATTGCAGAAGGTGTCAATTCAACACCGGTCTCGCTGACCGATATATCCGCCACGGTGCAGCAAACCGTTGGCCTGAAGTTGCAACCTGCGCGCGAGCCGTGGATGTCGCGGCCGCTTCAGGATTTTATTTCCAGGCCGGAGCCCGACCGCTTCATCCTGTCGGAATACCACGATGGCGGCAGTCCGTGCGGTATCACCATGCTGCGCCATGGTGAATGGAAATATGTGCACTATGCAAACGGGAACGCACCACAGCTTTTTAATCTGGCCGACGATCCGCAAGAGCTGCGTGATCTTGGCAGATCGCGCGATCATGAACGCCAGCGTGACATGCTCCGCACCCTTATGGGACATGCCATAGACCCTGAAAGCGTCAACCGGGATGCATTTGCGGATCAGAAGACGCTGATTGAGACGTTGGGCGGCAGGGACGCCTTGATGGCAATGAAGAGTTTCGGCCACACACCGGTCGGTTGATATTAACGGAAGGCAGATACATGACGGCACCATTGCAAGGCCTGAAGGTAATCGAAATGGCACGGATCCTGGCAGGTCCGTGGATCGGGCAGACACTGTCTGACCTGGGCGCCGAGGTCATCAAGCTGGAAAGCCCGGGTGGCGATGATACCCGCAACTGGGGCCCGCCGTTCGTCAAGCGTGCCGATGGATCAGATGGCGATGCGGCCTATTTTCATTCTGCCAACCGGGGCAAGAAATCTGTTGTTGTGGATTTCAAGACGCAAGAGGGGCGTGACACCATCCGGGCGCTGGCCGCGGATGCTGATGTGTTTGTTGAAAACTTCAAGGTTGGCGGCCTGGCCAAATATGGCCTTGATTATGCGTCCTTGCGCGAGTTGAACCCGAAGCTGATTTATCTGTCGCTGACGGGTTTCGGCCAGACCGGGCCATATGCCCACAAGGCAGGCTATGACTTCATGATCCAGGGGCTTGCCGGGATCATGGACCTGACCGGCGAGCCTGACGGCCAGCCGCAGAAGATGGGTGTGGCGTTTGCCGATATTTTCACCGGGCTTTATGGCGTCATCGCCATCCAGTCAGCCTTGATGGTGCGTGAGCAGACCGGCAAGGGGCAGCACATCGACATGGCATTGTTCGATGGCATGAGTGCCGTGCTTGCCAATCAGGCGATGAACTATCTGGTGTCAGGCACATCGCCCAAGCGCATGGGCAATGCACACCCGAACATCGTGCCTTACCAGGTTTTTCCGTCGAGTGACGGGCACCTGATCATTGCCACGGGGTCACAACCGCAATGGTCAAAAATGTGCCAGGTACTGGGGCTTGATGAGCTGATTGATGATGCCCGTTTCAGGACCAATCAGGACCGGGTGAAAAACCGCGAAGAACTGGCGGCATTGATCTCTGCGAAGACCTCGCTGCGCACCCGTGACGACATGCTGGCGGAATTCGACGCGAAGTTCATTCCGGCCGGTCCGATCAACTCTGTCGAGGACACATTTACCGACCCGCAAATCCTGCAACGCGGATTGCGTGTGGACGTGCCTGATGGCGAAGGTGTCATGGTACCAAGCGTGCGAACGCCGATTGTATTTTCCGACAGCACATTGAAGCTCGACCGGGCCAGCCCCAGGCTTGGCGAACACACCGAGGAAGTGATGAACGGTTTGAAAGAGCGTAAAGCTTGATTGCCGGATTGACCAGACGCGATCTGGAACAGGTCATTGCCGCGCTGGCAATCGGGCTTGGCGGTGGTGCGGTGTTCTGGTGGCTTGGCTTGCCGGCGCCGTGGCTGGCGGGATCCGTGGTGACGGTGGCGGCAGCGTCCTTGTCAGGCGTCATAAAACAGGCAATGCCGCGCCACCTGACCAAAATCATATTCATTCTGCTTGGCCTGCAGATCGGTGGCGCGGTTACACCTGAAACCTTGAATACGCTGTCGCGCTGGCCTTTGAGCTTCCTGATACTGGCGCTGACCATGGTGGTGCTGGTGTGGGCCGGGGTGGTGTTTTTCCGCAAGGTTTACGGCTGGGACCGGGCGACCTCGTACTTCGCCGTCATGCCCGGAGCCCTGTCGGTGGCGCTGGCGCTGGCGGCGGACACCCGCGCCGACCTCAAGAAAGTCAGTGTGTCCCAGGTCATCAGACTGTTTGTGCTGGTGGCGGTTCTGCCGTCGCTGATTTCGTCGCTGGGCGAATTATCCGATGCCCCGCCGCAGGTGTTGCGGCAACCGGGCTCCCTGCGTGACCTTGTCATGGTGCTGGCCGCCGGGCTGACGGCAGGTTTCGTCTTTGACAAGCTCAAGGTACCTGCCGGCCTGGTATTGGGGCCTGCATTGGCCAGTGCCGTCATGCATGTCGGCGAAGTGGTGCACGGCACATTGCCGATGTGGGTGCTGATACCGGTGTTTGTGTTCCTGGGCACCATGATCGGGATGCGGTTTGCCGGGGTAAGACCGGCTGACATCGCGAATATCGGCGGGGCCGGCCTGGCAGGGCTGGGCGTCGCGCTCGTGGTCAGCGTTGCAGGGGCTGCGGCTGCCAGCGCGATTGCCGATGTGCCGTTTGCCTGGACCATGCTGGCATTCGCACCCGGCGGCATGGAAGCGATGACCATCATGGCATTCGCGCTCGGGCTTGATCCGGCATTCGTCGGTGCGCACCAGATCGGCCGGTTTGTGCTGATTGCACTGGCGATGCCGCTGGTGTGGCAGTTCATTCAGCAAAAACCCGGTGCATCGCAGTGAGGTTTTGCCGCAGGTCTGTCACAGTGATGTTAGGTGCAGTTGAACCCGCAATATCACTACAATGGTGCCATGGAGCAGATTGACAGCCTTTTGGAATTCAAGACCATGTGGATTGCGGGTGTCGCGATCGCGTTTCTGGTGCTTGAGCGCGCCTTTCCGATGGCTCGCCCGCTTGCCGGTGCGCATTTGAAGACACTGGCGCAAAATGCCTGGCGCCTGGCCAGGAATTTTGGATTGCTGTTGCTGAATGCAGGATTGTCACCTGCTCTGGTCATCCCTCTTTCCGCATTGGCTGCCACTCATGCACTGGGCTGGCGGCCCGACTGGTGGTCGGGCGGGATCGGCCTTTTGGCAGACCTCATCATTCTGGATTGCTGGATTTACTGGTGGCACCGTGTCAACCACGAAGTCCCGTTTCTGTGGCGCTTTCACGAGGTGCATCACCTGGATGAGTTTCTCGATGCAAGTTCAGCCGTCCGGTTTCATTTTGGCGAAGTTGTCATGTCGGCGCTGGTGCGGGCCGTTGTCATCTGGCTGCTGGATATTCCAGTGGAGTCAGTGGTGGTGTTCGAGACCTGCGTGCTGAGCATGGCGCTGTTTCACCATTCCAATGTGGCGCTGCCGCGCTGGCTGGAAAAACCGCTGTCGAAAGTGCTGGTGACACCGTCGATCCACTGGGTGCATCATCATGCCATCCGGGCTGACACTGACAGCAATTATGCCAACATCCTGTCGGTATGGGATATTGTCTTTGGCAGCCGGTCGGCCACAAGGCGCTGGAAAGACATGCCGATCGGGGTTGAACGGCGCCATGATGAAAGTCTCATCGGCCTGCTGACAAGGCCGTTCAGAAACCGGTGATCTGCTGCTGAAACAGGTCCTGGCGAGTCCCGGCATCCACCTTTGCCGGCGATGCCCGATAGCGACTCCCACAATGGCATGGCGTATGCAACAGTTCTCCTGGAGATCATTGCGAGGCGGTGTGCATGTGCCATTTTGGTACAAGTAACGCGCATGCGCGCAAGCGGGGGATGATTGTGACCGTTATTTTCTCACGGGCGGATTGAAAGGGTCGATGAGGTGAGCGAGCAGCAACCGGACATAGGCGGGGACGGCAGCGTCAGTGCCAACCGTCAGATTGACGGGCTGGAGCGTGATGTGCGCCGGGCTCGCCTGGCCCAGGCTGCGCACTTTGATGCACTTGTTGACATAAAGGACGCGCAGACATTGCGCCTTGCCGCTCTGCATGAAAGTCTGAAAAAGCAGATATCCAAAGAACCTCGTCTGGCGGGACTGCTGCCCTTGCAGATGGTGGACGGATTTCCTCCCCGGCTCTGGATCGACAATATCTCGTTTGTTGTCATGGAGCCCGATCCACGGACATTCCGCCTGATGCGTCAGGAACAGGCCGGGCATGAAACCATACTTGAAACCCGCGACATGAAGGAAATGATTGCCAAGGTCCGTGAGCACGCCTCGCATTCGCTTATAGAAGCGCAAAGGGGAGAGCGGAGTTTCGAGGCAGGCAACGGACGCATCAGCTCGCAATTGATGATGGCGTGGCTGACCGGTTTCACGTTCGGCGTCCTGGCCTTGCTGATTGTGGGCGTCATGACCGGGCGAATCGTTTTCTAGCCATGATGACCCGCGCATCGAATACCAGACGCCACAATATTCTTGCGAATTAACCTTGATGAAGACTGTGTTTTATCGGGATGTTACATGGATTTTTGGTCAGATTTGCCGGTTTTTGTACGTTTTAGGCCGGGTTGGCCATATATCCGGAACGCTGACCTAACGGCACGTTACATTCTGAAATATCAAGTGATTTCAGTGTCACGTGCCGCATCTGATAAAACTTTAATCAATTGGTGGTGATGGCGATTTGCATCGCATGGCAACAGCAGGGAGTTGTCATCGGTTCGCCGGAAAAAAGGGGTTCGATTGGTGCGTGTAGACACGACAACCGAAATTGGTACGGGAGCCGGGGCGGAAATCTGCCCGTTCACCCCCGCAGGAACGCCAACAATCAATACCGATCTGGTGCAGCGTCTCGGCGGGTTTACCACCTTGTGCGAGGGGCTTGATTATGCCGCCCAGGGTCAGACGGGGATGAATTTTTATGGTCCACGCGGCCAGCTTGACGAGAGTGTAACCTATCATCAGTTGAGGAAGCGGGCGATTGCCGCGGCCCACCAGCTTGTCAATTCCGGTATCAGGCCGGGCGAGCGCGTCGGCGTGGTGGCTGAGACCGGTGCCGATTTCATGGTGGTTTTCTTCGGCTGCCAGTATGCGGGCATGGTGCCGTGCCCGTTGCCTTATTCCATGTATATTGGCGGTCGCGAGAGTTATGTTACACGCATTGCCGGCATGCTTGAAAGTGCCCATGCAACAGCTGTGGTGACAACTGCCGAACTTGATGAACTGGTGCGCGATGCTGCAGGCCGTGCCGGCGTAAAGCGCGTGTTGAGCCATGAGCAACTGGCGGGTTTTTCATCGGAAGGTCCCGCGCTTGCGCCGTTTGGCCCGGAAGATATTTCCTATATTCAATATTCTTCCGGATCCACGTCCAACCCGAAGGGTGTACTGATTTCCCAGAAATCAGCGTGTGCAAACACCATGGCCATTCTGCGTCACGGATTGAAAATTCGCCCGACCGACAGGGCATTTTCCTGGCTGCCACTGTATCATGACATGGGGCTGGTCGGGTTCTGCCTGTCGCCAATGATGGGGCAGGTGTCGATTGATTATCTTTCCACGCCGGCGTTCGCGCGCCGTCCGGCGCTTTGGCTCAAGCTGATGTCCCAGAACCAGTGCACGATCGCCTATGGCCCGTCATTCGGTTATGATCTTGCGGCGCGGCGCGCAAACGGAAGCCTGGCCGATCTCAAGCTTGATCAATGGCGAGTGGCCGGTATTGGCGGCGACATGGTGCGTGCCGACGTGCTGAAACTGTTTTCGGAAACCCTTGGCGTTGCCGGGTTCAAATCAAAGGCGTTTCTGCCCAGCTATGGCATGGCGGAATCCACGCTCGGCGTCTGTTTTGCGGATTCAGATGAAGAGATCCGGGTTGACGTGATCGACCGGGCGGCAATGAAAGAGTACGGCGTTGCGGAAGTCTCGAGCGAAACAGACCCTGATCTGGTTCGCAGTTTCGTTGTATGCGGGCGACCGCTGCCCGCGCACAAGATGAGGGTCGTGAATGTCACCGGCAAAGAACTGGCTGACCGTGAAATCGGATGCATCGAGATTGCCGGCCCCAGCCTGATGAGCGGCTATTTCCGCGATGGTGCTGCCACGTCCGCGATTATGCGCGAAGACGGTTTCATGGACACCGGTGACATGGGGTACTGGCTGGATGGCGAGATTGTCATCACAGGCCGGGCCAAGGACATGATCCTGCACAATGGACGTAATATCTGGCCGCAGGACATTGAATGGTCTGTCGAGAAACTGGGCACAGTTCGTGACGGGGACGTGGCCGCATTTGCTGTCGAAGGTTCACAGGGCGAAGACTGTGTGTGCGTGCTGGTGCAGTGCCGCCTGCGTAATGACGATGAAGTCGAAGCCGTTCGCAAGGCTGTGAAAGCCCAGATTTCCCGGACGATCGGCATCGAGGCGCAAGTGGTTATGGTGCCGCCTAAATCATTGCCGTTCACGTCGTCGGGAAAATTGTCACGCTCCGGCGCGAAAACCATGTTTACCAATGGTGACATCGTTGAAATCGTGGATGGTCCGGACAGCATCGACAATGCCATGTCCGTGGCAGCCGAATAGAGCCGTGCCCGTTGGCTGTCCGCCACCGATATTGCTGAACAATCTGTTGTTAAGTGATTGAACCATGCCTTCACGACAAGCGCATCGTGCGCCACTTCGGATTGCGGTCACCGGAGTTACCGGATTTGTGGGATCACACCTGGTGCGCCAGCTTGCTGCGCGCGACCATGTCATCACGGCGCTGGTTCGCGACAGATCCCGATTGAGCAAGAAGTTCCCGGCTTCGGCAGTCGTTGTTGAGGGGGCACTGGACGACAAACAGGCTCTGGACAGGCTGGTTGGCGAGGCAGAGGTGGTTGTGCATGTGGCAGGTGCCATAAAGGCAGTTGATGCAGCGCAATTCATGCAGGTCAATGCACAAGGCACTCGTGCAGTTGTTGACGCGGCAAGACGTGCCGGTGTCACAAGGTTTGTGCATGTATCGTCACTGGCTGCGAGAGAGCCGGCACTGTCTGCATATTGTGCGTCAAAGGCGGAAGCGGAAGCCATTGTTGCAGGGTCGGCCGGGGACATGGAATGGATATGCATCCGCCCACCGGCAGTTTACGGACCGGGTGATCGCGCGACACTGCCTCTGGTGCAACAATTGTCCAGGCGGCATGCGATTTTGACCGGTTCGCACGATCAGCGGATTTCCCTGCTGCATGTTGATGATCTGGCGCGCGGGCTGGTGGCTGCCGCAGAAGGGCTTGTGGAGGGCGGCATGGTTTATGAGGCAGACGACGCAACCTCACAAGGATATGACTGGCGCGATGTGGCCGAGGCCGCGGGGCGTACTCTGGGTTTCACGCCCCGGGTTCACCTGTTGCCCCGCCTGATTGTGCAGATGGCAGGCCTTGCCGGCGGCATGATAGCCAGAGTGACAGGTAAAGCCCAGATTCTGACGGCCGGAAAGGCACGTGAACTTTACCACCCTGACTGGGTGATAAGGGGGGCGCGTCTGGACGCGACGGGCCACTGGCAACCTCGAATGAAGTTTGATGAGGGGTTTGCCGACACCCTTTCCTGGTACCGGGCGCATGGATGGTTGCCTGACAGATGAGACACGCCTACAAAGCGGCACATTGTTGATGGAGATAACAGGGTATGACGGACGACGAGCAGGAAATTTTCGACAAGCTGAGCGAGCTTTTGCAGCCGTTCAATGAAAAGCAGGTCGAATTGAAACCGCAGACCGAGATTGCCGTGGACCTGGCAATCGATTCTGTTTCCGTGATGGATTTCGTGATGGAAGTGGAGGATCATTTTGATATGGATATTCCGCTGAATGTGTTGTCGGACACCCACACCATGAAAGACATGATCTCGGTTGTTCAGGCCCGCAAGAAAACGTAATTCCTTTGGCATAAGGCAAGAAAATGGTTGATCTGCTCGACAAGAACAAAGCGCTTCTGGATCGGATGCAGCGGGTGGCGGAAGCAGGCTCGCGGGTTGGTCCGGTGAACGAGAAGCTGTTGTCACCGACACGTGCGATCATCGACGGGCGCGATACCATTCTTGCCGGCACCAACAATTACATGGGGGTGACGTTCGAGGCGTCCTGCATCGAAGCGGGCCAACAGGCCCTGGCCGAGTATGGAACAGGCACCACAGGCTCACGGATTGCCAATGGCAGTTATGCCATCCATGAGGAACTTGAACAGGAACTGGCCGGGTTTCTGGGCATGAAGCACTGCATTGTGTTCTCAACCGGCTATCAGGCCAATCTTGGCATGATGGCAGGCCTTGCCGGGCCCAAGGACACCATCTTCCTGGATGCTGACAGTCACTCCTCGATTTACGATGGATGCACGCTGTCCGGCGCGCAGCTGGTGCGGTTCCGGCACAATGATGCTGCCGACCTCGACAAACGCCTGACGCGCATGGGTGATACCGGCGGCGGGCACCTGGTGGTTCTGGAAGGTATCTATTCCATGTTGGGTGACCGGGCTCCGCTGGCTGATTTTGTAGAGGTCAAGAAGAAGCACGGCTTCCAGCTGCTGGTCGATGAAGCTCATTCATTCGGCGTTCTCGGACCCAATGGCTGTGGCCTGGCAGACGAAGCCGGACTGATGCATGAAGCTGATTTTGTCGTTGGCACGTTTTCCAAGTCGATTGGCGCAATTGGCGGGTTTGGCGCCTCAAATCATCCGATGTTTGAAACGGTTCGCTATTCTTCCAAGCCGTATATGTTCACCGCATCACCGTCGCCGGCATCCGTTGCCACCGCGACAGCGGCAATCAAGGTGTTGGCGCGTGAACCGGACAGGCGTGATCGATTGCAGTCGAATTCGGCCCGTCTGTTCCACGGACTTCGCGGGCTCGGGCTTGAACTGGGATGTGATGAAGTGAGCCCGGTTATTGCGGTCAAGTGCGCGGATGAACCGTCAACGCTGGTGATGTGGAACGAGCTGCTGGCAGCCGGTGTCTACGTCAATATTGCGCTGCCGCCCGGCACGCCTGGCAAGTTGTGCCTGTTGCGCTGTTCGGTGTCTGCAGCGCACACCGAAGCTGAAATCGACCGGATCATCGAGCTTTTTGCAACGGTTGTGGCCGGCAATCAACTTGCGGCGGCTTCGGCGTAGATTACTTCGCGCGTCATGAGCGTAATCGTCAACTCACCGTTTCCGCCTTGAATGTCATGGCGCCGGCTATGGCTGTATAAACCAGGAATGGCGCCCAGGCGCCGAACCAGGGCGGCACGAAACCCACTTCTCCCATGGTCAGGGCAATGCCTTCGAATATCGAGAAAGTAAAGCCGAGAGCCAGGCCGACCATGAACAGGCGGCCTGCTGCACCGCCGCGTTTGAACTGAACCGCCAGCGGAATACACAGGGCGATCATCAACCATGGCGTGAACAGCAGCGACATGCGCCGATGCCACCAGGTTTCGAATACATGCACAGGCTTAATTCCGAAGCCTTCATTGCGAATGAAGTATCCCAGGTCAACGGTCGACATCTCGGCGGGTTCTCCGGAGCGTTTGCCTTCGCGTGCGGGCCGCATGTTTCCGGAGTACACCAGCCGGGTGATGCGGTTGGGTTTGACGTTTTCCGCATGGTAGATGATCACATCTTCCAGTTGCCAGCGCCGGTTCACCAAAGTGGCCGTGCGCGCATGGATCTGTTCCAGCAATTTGCCGTCAGGGCCGCGACGGAAGATAATGATGTCGGTCAATTCAGTTGCGTCGGCATTGGCGCCCGAGGCGCGCAAAATGTCATTGCCGGCCCGCATCCATATTGCCTTGCCGCTGCCGGCGCCGGCTTTTTTGCTGCCATATTCACCAATGCCCCAATCGATCAGTTTGGGTGTAACTCTCGGCACGCCCTGATCCGCAATCAGGAATGTCATGCCGCCAATGATCAGTGCCAGCGGAAACAGCATGAACACAATTCGTACCGGCGAAAGACCGGTGGCCCAGATAGCGGTCAGTTCGCTGCGATAGGACAGCTCGACAAGCGCCAGCAGGATGCCCAGCAACACCGAAATCGCCATGAAGGTCGAAGCTGTTACCGGCAACAGCAACAAGGCGTATTCAGCTATCGGCGATGCCCCGCCCGAACCACGCCTCAGGATTTCTTCCGAATAGGTCACAACAGTCAGTGAAACGACGAAGACCGAAATACCGCTCAGGATCATCACGAACCGCAGCAGAATCATTTTTGACAGCAGCCAGCCGATTGTCTTCATAGTGAACCCGGGGCAGGCAAGGGCCTGATTTTGCGCCAGACGGTTTTGATAAAGTCGGTAATGTCTTCCATCAGCGGTTCCAGCCAGGGCCTGGGCAGGGTGTAGCAGGTCACGTAAAATCGCCAGAAAGCAAAGCCGGCAAACAGTGAAAACGGTGTCCATATGGTCAGCCAGACAGAGGTACCGGACACGCGCGTCAACAGATGGCCCTGTTGTAACACCTCATGGAATGCCACCAGCAGGATCAGAGCTACGGCGAATCTGTATGCCCGGTTGCCCCGCCGCGAACCGATCGCATACGGCAGTGCCAAAAATGGCAGGATGAGTACAAGTGCCACCAATGCCAGCCGAATATGGAATTGAGATTCCAGATGCCTCTTTCGTCTGTCACTCAGGTCTTCGCGCTGCAATTGCGTGTACAATTCTGTCAGCGTCAGTTCGCGCTCATTGCGACCGCGCGGGCGGTAAACCTCTTTCGACAACTCTCCAAGTGCCACATCAGCCGATTTGAAATCGCCAACAACCGGGGCTTCCAGTGTCGTCGTTGAAGCCGTTGCATCCTTCGACTTCATTTCCATTCGATGTCCGTCATCAAGCCGCAGAACAGGCCGGGCATTGGTGGGGTCATCCACCAGCCTGCCGTTCAGGGCGGTAATGGTTTCACTACCCTTCTTGCCGTTGTCGTCATACATGAAAATGCGCTGGAACGAGTTGTCCCGCCGCTCAAGCTTGTCAAGAATGAAGGTGCGCTTTCCGGTTTGCATGAAGACGCCTTCCTCGGCAAGGTAGAACACGTCGACATTGGCCAGGGTGTAGACCGTGGCGCGATAGGCATACAGCGAATAGGGTTGTATCCAGCCAAACATCAAGGCGGCGTTGACGGCAAGAACAACCGAAATCATGCAGACCGGACGGGTCAGTCTCCCGAGCCCGACACCGGCTGCCAGAAAAGCATCCAGTTCGGAGTCTTTCGACATTTTATTGAAGCCGAACAACAGACCGAGATACAAAGCCACGGGCGCGGCAAGCCCGATATAGTGCGGCATCCAGTACGCCAGCAGTTCGAGCACTACGCCAAAGGAATTGCGATTGCCCAGAGTGATATCCAGCACCTGCACAATGCGTTCCGCACACAGCACAGACAATCCGGCTCCCAGTGCGGTCAGCAATGGAATTGATACCTGGCGAATGACATATCGCTCAATAATCGGAATTCTGAAAATACTGTTTTCGGCGGCGTGCCGTCCTTCTGTTGCTGCCGGAGTGGTTCAGACCAAGAGCAAACCACTCTAACTGTTCAAACAGTTCATTACCGCAATTGTCAATCCAGACTATAGCTTGTTTGCGGCACGAAGCTGCACTTTTCCGTGTCCCAGCATCTGGTGTTGACGGTGCATTGCCATCTGCCGGATGTGCGGCGGATGTGATATTCATTCCAGGCAGCCGGTTCTGTGCTGCGAGCCCCATTTGATGTGGCTGCGGGCATGCCGAGAATATGGACCGGCCCGTGCCGGGAGGCCAGGGTGTTACGCATTGTGATGTGGTTGTGACCGTGAACAACCAGATCACAGCCGTGGTCTTCCAGTACCTGTTTCAGACCCATGGCGTCGGTCAGGGCCTTGCGCCGCTTGGCCAGGCCGGGCAATGGCGGGTGATGGATCATCAATATCCGGTAGAAGCCCTTGGAGCGCAGGTTTTTCAGGATGTTTGCAAGTGCATCGATTTGCGCCTCGCCCAGAACGCCTGTGGCGCGGCCGGGCCTTGTTGGGACGGCTGTTGATACGCCAATCAGCGCGATGTTGCGCCGCTGGCGCACATAGGGAAACGGCATGGCAATGTCGGCTGTCGTGACGGCTCCCGGCACCATCAGGTCTCCGGTCATGTAATCGCCCAGACGGCCCATCCCCTTATCCCATTGTACCGGCACATAGGCATCATGATTGCCCGGCACAAAGGAAATCCAGTCGGGTCTGCCAAGGTTTCGAAGCCAGCTCTCGCCATTGATGAATTCACGAGGCAGCGCAATGTTCACAAGATCTCCGGTAACCATGACATGGTCGGGCTGTGCCGCCTTGATGTCGCGTACAACCTCACTGGCAATTCTGGGATCATGGATGGCCTTGCGCCGAAACATCCAGGAATTGTAGCCCACAATCCGTTTTGACGTCATCTCGGATGCCTTGACCGGCGGCAAGGGTGCAAGGTGAACATCTGACATGTGCGCAATGCGAAAAGTCACAAAAATTGTCCGTCAGTCAATGTTACGTTCAAAAATCCGATAGGTCTTGTAGGCTTTTCCGCCAATCGCTTCTATCATGCGGCGCATTGGCAAATTGTCTTCCAGTATCCAGGACAACTCGGCATGCCGGGTGCCTCTGTTGACGTGATAGGTGCGGATAGCATCAATAACCGACATTGCAAGGGCAGATCCAACTGGAGTGCCGTGAAATTTCCTGCGCACGCCCATCAGCGGCAAGCGGACCGCTTCAGGCGGTGAAAACTTCAGGCGCGACAGCAGTTTTGCCCAGCCAAACGGCAGCAGTTTTCCGTTCAGGTCGCGGGCTGCCCGATTGATATCGGGAAGGGTTACGGCCATTGCACAAGGTTCACCCTGATAGATTGCGAACGCAATGAACTGCTCTTCAACGAGCATTTTCAGGTCCTGGCCAAGTTTTTTGATTTCCGCCTCGCTGAACGGTGTAAAGCCCCAGTTTTCAGACCATGCATCATTGAAAATATCAATCAGAATGGCGAGATCCCGATCAAGGTTCTTTTTGCTCAGTGGCCGGACTTCAAGATCACCCGTGGCGTGGACCTTGGCCAACATACCGGCCAGGCCGCGAGGTAGTGCTTTCGAGTTGTCGAAATCATAGGCCAGCACATCCTTGACGGGTGTGTATCCGGCTGCTGCAACATGGGCCTCATAGTAAGGTGCTGCATGACCCATCATGACTGCCGGGGGATGTTCAAATCCCTCCACCAGCAAGCCTGTTTCCTCATTGATGGAAAAACCGAAAGGGCCGATGGCGCGGGTCATACCTTCGGCCTTGAGCCAGTTTTCCGCAGACTTGAAAAGGGATGAAAAGACAGCGCTATCATCGAAGCCGTCGAGGAAACCGAACATGCCGGTTGCGTCGCGGTAGCGTGCGAGCCTGAGCTCATCAACCTGTGCCGAAATGCGGCCAACAGGTTGTCCATTCCGGATCGCCAGAAACAGCTGCGCCCGGCCGTGTTCAAAAAACGGATTGTGTCTGGGTGAAATGTGTTGTGATCGTTCGAAATTCAAAGGCGCAATCCAGGCAGGGTCATGAGCAAAGACAGCATGAGGTACCTTGATGAAGGCCTTGTAGTCACGCCGGTCATTGACCAATCGTATTTCAACTTCACTCATGCGCAGGCGTTTCTGCCGTTTTCCGGCGACGCTCAACCGGTGTCTTGATCTCCAAAGCAGCGCCATTTTCCACCTTGTACAGGCGGTCTGCGATTTTTGACCAGGCGGGCCGGTGGGTGATGGCGATAATGGTGAACTCGCCGGCAAGCCCAAGCGCATTGCGGCAAATGCTGGCCTCAGTTTCAGGATCCAGCGCGCTGGTAACTTCATCAAGTATCAGCAATTTGGGACGACCGACCAGTGCGCGGGCAAGCGCGATACGCTGACGCTGGCCACCTGACAAGCGGCCACCCATTTCGCCGGCATTCGAATCCAGCCCATCAGGCAAGCTGTTCACGAAATCCTCGGCGTCTGCAAGCCGCAGCGCTTCTCCTATGTCTTCATCGGACAAGTCTGTGTTTCCCAGCGCAATATTGTCGCGAAGGCTTGAATGCAGCAAAGACAATTCCTGTGGTACGTAGCCGATGTTTGAACGCCATGCCTTCAGCGACAGTTGGTCCAATGGCCGACCGTCTATGGTGATACGTCCAGAGGCAGGTTCATGCAGTCCAAGCAGGAGGTCGACAATGGTTGTCTTGCCTGCGCCGGATGGTCCCTGCAGCACGGTGATCTTGCCGGACGGAATAAACAGGGAAACGTTTTCGACCGTGGGCTGGTCTTCGTGTGCAAATGTCACACGATCGAAAGCGCACCCGTCATCCAGAGTGATATCCTGCGCCCCGCCAACCCGTTCGGCTTCGCGTGTCAGTTTTTCCGACATGTCGTGCACTGCGTGATAGGAAGCTTCCAGTTCTGCGCCGCGCTGCAGAAACCTTTGCAGGCGCCGCACAACGGAAATGGATTGAAAGGCGATGATGCCGACCACTGTGACGCTGGCAAGTGTTATCTCCCACACGCCGACGGCCAGAAAAAAACCAGCCCCGATCAACACTGCGATGAGAACGTCATTGCCACGGTCCAGGCCCTGGGTCGATAACACCTGAAGTTTGATCGACTTGTTGAGTGCCTGGAGGTTCGTACCGAACATGGCGATGAACGGCACTGTTCGCGCCATCGACTTGATGGGCTTGATGTTGTTCAGGGCGTCGGCAACAATGGTAACCAGTTGACTGGTTGACTCGGTTTGCCGTTGGCCGGCACGGCGACTGACGGCAATCAGCTTGCCCATCCCGGCGACAATGATTGTGCCGGCAATGGCACCGGCAATCGCAAACTGGAAAGAGGCCATCATTGCAAGGGCCAGATAACCAACTCCCTGGACTACCGCAGCTACAAACTTGGCGGATTCCAGGTAGGCCTGGCCTGCACGCGTGGCGTCAACCGAAATAGTATTGGCAATTCGCCCGGCGCGATGGTCAACAAAATATCGCCACCTCGTGTCGAACATGGCATTCAGCAGGTCTTCACGCAGTTTGGTCGAAACGTTTGCGATCGAGAAACCTGCATAGGTCAATGCCGCGCCCAGCAGGATTGTGCGCACGATCAACATCAAAACAACAGCTATGGTGAATCCGGCGACGGTTTCAGGCAGCCCGGTCATCGCAAGAGTTGTATTGATAACCGTCGTGAATGCCGGAGGCAGACTGCTGCTTTCTCCTGACACGGCCAGCAGGGCAGGCAACATGGCGCTCATTGACATGATCTCGGCTACCGAAGCCAGAACCAGACAGCCAAGGACCAGCCAGGGATTGGTGCCCTTTGCAGATGCAAAAATTCGAAAAAGTCTCAGCATCAGGCAACCGTCATCATCTTGTTACTGTCTGTCAGTGGAAAACGCATTCCACCACGATTAGAGGCGTCTCGCCGCATGAGCAAGTGCGGAATTGTTCGCAGCCAGCAGATCAGGATCATTTTTGATCGAATCAACCAAAAACCCGATCATTCCTAAAGAGTTAGAGCAACATGGATTCTTGTGGACCCACATTGTTCCCGCCTGCGGGATCAGGATATGGGATCAGTCGTGTGTACTCATTTTCTCCAGCGTCTCCGCTGCGTCGCGGGTCGCCTGTTCGAAACGGTCTTCAAAGGTTTGCATGTTTTTCTGCGGGTTCTTGAAGAATGAACTTTTCTTCAGGCCCGCTACGAACAATTTGTGCAGCAAACGGGCTGGTGTCTTCATCGGCCGATCCACATGCCACAGCAGGACAACCCGTTCCTCGTCGGTATTGTTGCTCACTTCATGCTTGTAAGTGTCGTCGAAAACAAAAATCCTGCCTTCCTGCCATGTGCAGTATTCGTCTTCCACCCGCAGCCGGCAGTTCTCTCGATCTTTGGGCACAATCAGTCCCATATGGCAGGTGACAATTCCTTTTGTAACTCCCTTGTGCGGCGGGATGTGGGCTCCGGGTGCCAGAATTGAAAACCACGCGGTCTGCAAGTTCGGAATGGTTTCCAGCATGGCAGTCGTTTTTGGTGCCTTGGCGCAGTTACGGGCCAGCTTTGTTCCGAATCCGAACAGAAAGAAAGTCCGCCATTCGTCGCCTTTGGAAATGTTCTTCTGGTCAGTGGAAACTTCATGAAATTTCGGAACCTGATCACGGAACTTCAGGATCTCCGTGACTTCGCCCAACACATCGCGCCAATTATCCTCGAGCACCTTGAACTCGGGAAAATGCGCCTTTTCCAGAACCGGCGTATCACCAATGAGAGACTGCCTCGACTGAAAACCTGCTATCCTGCTTCTGAATTTACGGCCAAATCGCATGAATATTTTGTGCGCGGTTGACCTGTCCGGCTTGGCAGACGCTGTCTTGGCTGTGTTCTGGGGAGCGTTCATAAATTGCACTTTGCTTGTTTAAGTGAAAATACCTTAGATCAGGACCGTGCGGTATTGGAACCGCGAATTGCAGGGGTTTGATCAATTCTGGAGTGTTGAGGTGGATCAGGATGCTCAAAATCAGGCATTGTTCGGCTCACATTATTGCTTCCGCCGGTAGCTAAAATCATGGCGTGGCGATTTTGTGATGTGTTCGCCATCCAGATGCCGTTCAATAGATGCAAGGCGGGTGTTTTGATGTTGAAATCGTTCCTGTTTCCAATTGCCAACAAGCTGTTGTTGCAGCCGGCCGGCCGGTTGATGCGCGGGATGACATTGGGTACGCGTGGTGTTGTCACGGATGGCCAGGGCCGGATGCTGGTGGTGCGTCAAAGATACAGCTATGGATGGATTTTTCCGGGCGGTGGCGTGGACAGGGGAGAAGCACCGGTTAGCGCCCTGAAGCGCGAGGTGATCGAGGAAACCGGGGTGCGGTTGAAAGGTGATGTGGTGATGCACGGGCTGTTCTCGAACCATGCCAACTTTCCCGGTGATTATGTAGCCGTTTACATTGCGAACGACTTTGAGGATGGCACATGGCAGCCATCGCTTGAGATAACCGAGCGCGCCTTTCTGCATCCGTCGGACATCGCCGGAGACTGTTCAGCCTCGATGCGACGGCGTCTGGAGGAGTTGGCCGGCACGCGCCCGATATCCGAGATCTGGTAGTACCAAAGGGGTCAAGAAACAACTGCTTTGGTATAAAGCTGCCGCACGCAGTATTTGACGCTTAAGCCGACAACATGATAAGGCCTGCCATGTTGGTGTTCGCGCGGATGGACGAGTTCGTGTGACCGACCGTGACAGGTGAAGTAGTCAGGACAATCAGAATGCCCGCGAAAGTGCGTCAGCGACGATTTGATTCCAGGCGATGCGGATTTGTTTTCCGCAATGCCGGACTGTCCTCGCGCGCGCTCTGCTTTTTGCCTTAATGCAACCTGCGACCGGTGAGGAAGCTCGGTGTGAAACTCACACTGCTCAATTTCTCATTCAATCGGAAACAGGTCGATGCTTACCAATACAGACTGCATAAAACCATTCAACCATGACGATACCGAGCTTGTCGCCCAGGCCGACGGGCTGCTTGACCGGGCGTTTGGCATTGGCAGGCGAACCAAGACGTCCTATCGGCTTCGCGAAGGTGAGCGGCCGGTAGAGGGGCTGAGCTTCGGTCTTTATATTGATGATGAAACAACCGGTTCGACATTGCGGGCTGTCATCAGCTTCTGGCATCTATGCATAGGTGAACAGGGCCATCGTGCAATCATGCTTGGCCCGATTGCGGTCGAACCGCATTTGCAGGGCACCGGATTGGGCGCAATGCTGATCCGTCATTCTCTCAAACAGGCAGTGCGGCTTGAACACGACCTGGTCATCCTTGTCGGGGACGAACCCTATTATGCACCGTTCGGTTTCTCGCAGGTTCCGCAAGGACGCCTGGTATTGCCGGGGCCGGTGGACCCGGCACGTCTGCTGTTTTGCGAACTGACACCGGGCGCGTTCGACAAGGTCAGCGGACTGGTTCTGTCTCCGTCACGATTTGCGGCGAAAAGGCAAGCGTCGCCCCAGACGTGATGCAGGTATTTGTCTCAATCAGGAGCTCATCCGCTTCAGCGGCCTTCGCGATACCAGGTCAGTGAAACCAGCCCCAACAGAGCTGCCAGGGCCAGCAATGTCGCGAACATAGGGAACGCGCCTATCGACAACACCCGATAGGCATTGTTGGCCTTCAGACCGAGCCAGCCCGACCCTGCCATGGAGCGCTCTGGGTTCACCTTGGCTATACGCGGCAACGTCATGGAAGCCGGTTTGCCGTCTTCGGAAATGAATCGCGCAGACGCTTGTGTGCTGGCTGCCAGCGGGGTCAGTTTTTCGGTGGTGGCGAACAGATCCGTTGCCTCACGAGGGTCAACAGTGCCGATCGCTGCCACAGCCTCCAGCTTGCCATCAGACAACCGGTGCAGGCCTGCTTCGGATGCTTCAAGTGTGCCGCGCCAGATACCTGGCTGTACCTGTTCCAGCTTGACTTGCCGGGTCTCGCCCGATGGCAGCGTGACGGTTACATCATCGACCTCTTCGCCCATGGTGTTGCGCTCAATGGTCAATTGCGTGCCGGTCTGGATGCCGGACAGCGCTTCTTCTTCAAGCTGCGGTTCTTTCATCAGCCAGTGTGCCATTCGACGCAACATCTCGGCCTGCGGTCCGCCGCCTTCAAAACCGCGTGCCCACAACCAGGCATGGTCCGACATGAGTTCCGCAACGCGGCCTTCACCGACGCGCGACAGCACCATCAATGGCCGGTCTTCCGGTCCTGCCATGACAATGTCGCCATTTCTCACTTCGGAATCGATGATGCGGAACCAGCGGCCCCAGGTGGGTTCAGTCTTGCTGGCGCCCGGCAGTCCGCGAACCACCGGATGACGTTCGCCTTTTTCAGTAACCCGCGCCTTGAACGGGCCGACGGTTACCTCACCGGTCGGCATGGCGGGCAGAATTGCAGACAATGGTGTGCGGTAGATGCTGGTGGCCTGGGCATAGTCGGGCCCCGCCGCGACAAGAACGGCGCCGCCTTTTTCCACATAGTCGGCAATGTTTGCCAGATAGGTGATCGGCAGAACACCGCGGCGCTCATAGCGGTCAAAGATAATCAGATCGAATTCGTCGAGTTTTTCGACAAACAATTCGCGGGTTGGAAAGGCGATCAGGGACAGTTCGTTGATGGGGGTGCCATCCTGTTTTTCCGGCGGGCGCAAAATGGTAAAATGCACCAGATCAACTGACGTGTCGGCCTTCAGCAGATTTCTCCAGGTGCGTTCGCCAGGGTGCGGTTTGCCGGAGATCAGCAACACGCGCAGCCTGTCCCTGATGCCCTTGGTAACGATGATGGCGCGATTGTTGCGGGTCGTCAGTTCACCGGCCAGTTCGGCGGCAGACAATTCTATGATGTTGTCGCCGCCGTGGGTGATGTCGAGTTCCATCTCGGTTTCGACACCACTTTGCGCCGTCACGGTGCCGGCTACCACGCCGTCAACCGCAATGGTGATCTGTACCGGCTGGCCTTTTGCCGCGCCCTGGTCCTCGACGATGAACCGCAACGCCTGGCTTTGCCCCACAATGCCGAATTTGGGTGCCTGGGTCAGCTTGATCGTGCGGTCAATCTCGCCTTCCTTGCCGGTAATGAGCCCGTGCAGCGGCCCGCTATAGCCGAGTTGTTCCATATTGGCTGGAATGTCATGAACCTGACCGTCGGTAATCATGATGGCGCCTGCGTAACGTTCAGGCGGAATGTCGGACAATGCCTGGCGCAGGGCAGCGAATGCCAATGTGCCCTCATCAGCAGAGGTTATGCCGGAACGCACCTCGACCTGGCGCACTTCCAGGTTGGCCGCCGCGCCCAGCCGTTTGCGAAGTTCTGCTTCCGCAGCATCGGTGAGGGCGACGCGATCTCCTATGGTCTGGCTTTGGCTGCGATCTGTTACGAGCACGGCGATATCAGGCAGGTTCTCTCGCTCTTCGCGCAACAGGACCGGATTAAAGACAGCCAGCGTCAGCACTGCGCCGGTCAATGCTCTCAAAAACGCGCCGCGCGCGCGCGCCACCAGGCCGGCAAAGGCGACAATGGCAACAATAACGGCCAGCGCGATTGCCAGCCATACCGGCACGAGAGGTTGAAAATCCATGGTCCATTGCATGGCGGTTCTACTGCCCCAGCCGTTCGAGCAGCGCAGGCACGTGAACCTGGTCTGCCTTGTAGTTGCCGGTCAAGGCATACATCATGACGTTGACACCGGTGCGCCAGGCGTGCTCACGCTGGCCTTCACCGCCGGGCGATACCGGATATTGCGGGTTGCCTGCCTCGTCTGTTGCCCAGGCCGCGGCATAGTCATTTGACCCGATGATGATGGAACTGACACCATCGCTGGCGGCTGCCTTGATGCTGGCTTCACCCGACGTGCGGGCCTCGACCCACAACTGCCCGCCTGCCCAACGTCCCGGGAAGGTCTGCAAAAGGTAAAATGCCCGGGTCATGACATGGCCATCCGGCACCGGCTCAAGTGCCGGTACATCGAGCCGGTCAAGGATGCCACGCAGGGCAATCGTTGATGGCGACGGCGAACCGGTCAGGGATGCCGTGGATGCATTGTCGTCACGGGTATCGAAAAAGATCGTACCGCCGTTCTTCATGTAATCCGACAGCTTGGCAAGAAGTGCATCATCCGGCGGCTGTGCACCGGCAATGACCGGCCAGTAAATGACCGGGAAGAAAACGATGACATCGCGTTGCAGGTCTATGGCGATCGGATCTGCAGGTTCGATCGAGGTGCGCTGCTGCAAAACCCGGCTCAGTCCCTGCAGGCCCATTTTCGACGTGGCATCCACCTCCGTATCGCCGGTCAGGACATATCCGATCCGGGTTTGCAGACTTGCCTGCATGGCAAACTGTTCCGCGGCGTCGAGACCCTGCGAACTGGTCGTTTCCTGTGCAATGGCAGGCGGCGGGCCGGCAGCAAGCAATGCTGCTACGAAGAAGGCCGTGACTGAAGAGGAGAACGCAGCGCGTTTCGTCATTCTGGCCGCGGCACCGGTCAGGTACAGCATGGCCAGACAGTCGGCGATAAACAACGCCACGGCTGCTGCGAACAACCAGCCGGACAGATCGGTTGGCCGGGCGCGCTCGTAGCTTGATACGGAAAAGGACGACGGCAATCCGGTCAATGTTTTCAAACCGTCACCGGCAGCATCAAGGTTGAGCGCATGGCGGGCGCCGCCGCGGCTGTAAATGCCGGCAGGATGGTCCGGTGTGGGCTGCATCCTGAAAAAATCATCGGTTTCAACCGGAGCCGCACTGGCCGGCGGCGTGGTCAGCTCGCCAAACCCATTGAGGCTGCGAAGCGGGGTAAAGGCGCCCTGGCTGGAACTTGCCGCAGACGCATTGGCTGCGGCGGAATTTGTTGCTTCTGCGCTCAGGCTGCCCGCAGCCGGTGCAATGTCAGCAATGCGCTTGAGCATTTCCACGAACAGGCCGGTCAATGGCAGGTTGGACCAGTCAGCGTTCGCCGTTACGTGAAAAAGCACAATCAGCCCCTTGCCCTGCGCGCGCGCGGTTACAAGCGGCGTGCCGTCGTCCAGGCTTGCCCAGACCAGTCC
The DNA here is from genome assembly GCA_963698275.1 of uncultured Alphaproteobacteria bacterium. Lineage (GTDB taxonomy): Bacteria > Pseudomonadota > Alphaproteobacteria > Rhizobiales > Aestuariivirgaceae > Anderseniella. Next base: position 87,882 of record CAVOQE010000001.1, read on the forward strand.
GGGCAGGGTGGCTGACGGCTCGGCGAGAACCTGACGTGTGACCTTGATCGAATTGTCGCTGTCGAGACCGGCAAATGGTGTCTCTTCGGCGAACGGCGCCAATCCTTGCGGTTGTTCCCAGCTCAACGCCGAGCCCAGTGACCGCCCGCCGCTGCGCAGTTCCACCGGCACCAGTCCGTCATGGCCGCCTGCCAGCCGGGGGCCGGCAAACCGAACCACGACGCCGCCATTGTCCACCCATGCTTCAAGCGCTGTTACATTGCTGTCTCCGAGCACCCCTATGTCGGCCAGTACCATCATTGATGCGCCGGATTTCAGCGCATCCTGGATGCCGTCCACGGAAGGTATCTCGGTTATTTCGGCACTGGGCTGGATGGCACGACTGACATAATACAATGGCGACAGAAGCGGTTGCTCAAGTTCCTGCGACGCGCCCGACAGCATGGCAACCGATTTGCGCCGCCAGCGATCATCAAACAGGTATACGCCAGATGCCGAGCGACCATTGGCAATCTCGATGCGTGAGGCTTCATTGCGCAGCTCAAGTGGTAATTCAATGATCGCCGTTGCACTGGTCTGTCCTGCTGCAAACACCAGAGGCGCTTCGGCCAGGGCTCGGCCGGACAGGGAACGCACGGTGACCTGTTGCGTGCCGGCTTCGCCGCTGTGTGCCCGTTCGGCAGACAGTTTCAGTTTCGATGCTTCCAGTTCGGGCTGACGCAAGGCCGATGGAATGCGTGCAGCATCCGGGAGCAGCACCTCCACGCGGGCACTGCCATTGCCCAGGCCGGCCAACTGATCCATGAATTCGCCATCTGCGGTATTGGCGACACCATTGCTGAGCCACAATACGCGCAGGTTGTAGGTGCCGGCAAATGTCCCGGCAAGTTCGGCGCCCAGTGCTTCACGTCTGGGAGACAGCGCGCTTGGGGTCATTGCCGCAGCCGCCTTCTGTGTTGTTGCGGCATCGGCAAGGTTCAATTCCCGTACATCCGATGTTCCCGTGGTTCCGGTTATGGCGGTGGGTGCTCCGGCGCGCTGGGCCTCGGTCAGCAGGTCACGGATCAGGGTCTGGCGCAGCTGCCAATCGGGCGCTGATGCCCAGCCGTCGTCAGCGATTATCAGCAGCGGATCTGCTGATCTGTCGCGAACATCAGAGGCGTTCAGCAACGGTCCGGCAACACCGAGTATCACGGCTGCCGCCATGGCCAGGCGCATCAGCAAAACCCACCAGGGCGTGTGTTGCGGTTGTTCTTCGCGCGAGATCAGGTCAAGCAGCAGGCGGTAGGGCGGAAATTTCACCTGCTGTGGTTTTGGCGGCGTAAAACGCAACAACCACCAGATGACCGGCAGCACCAGCAGGCCTGCGAGTGCCAGCGGTGTCGTGAAAGCCAGACCTGTCAGGAGTGCGGACATGGATTATCCCGACCTGATAAGCGCAGATGCGCCGGCGCGTTGTGACAAGCGTGAATACAGAGACACCAGCAGCGGATGCGGTGACTGGTCCGTATGATGTACAGCAAACGTCCAGCCAAGCTGCCGGGCCAGTTGGCGAAGGCCGTCGCGATGTCTGGCAAGCGCGGCCATGTAGTCCTGTTTCAGGGTTTCCGCGCGGCCTGCCACCAGTTTTTCCCCGGTGTTCATTTCGATGAATTCGGTGCGGCCGTGATAGGGCAGGGTTTCTTCTGCCGGATCTGTGACCTGCACAATATGCCCGTGCAGACCGGCATCTGCAATATCACCAAGCCTGGCGCGCAACTTGTCGAGTGGGTCGAGAAAATCACCGATCAACACACAACTTGCATGACGGGGCAACGGGACTTGCGGCGGCAATGACTGAGACATGAATTTCTCGTCTGCTTCACCTGAATACCAGGCTGCCATGCGCCGCAGCACAAGACGTGTGTGGCCCGGCGCCTGCGGCCAGCCGAGTACACCGACGCGTTCTCCGGCGCGGATGGCAAGCGTGGCAATGGTCATGGCCAGCACGGCAGCGCGTTCACGCTTGGTTGTATTGGCCATGTCCGACCTGAAATCCATACCGGCCGTCTGGCTTGCCCAGACAAATACGGTATTTGTCGCGGCCCATTCACTTTCACGGATCAGCGTCTTGCCGGCCCGGGCTGTCTTGCGCCAGTCGATGCGCGAAATTGAATCGCCCGGCGAATAGGGCCGGTACTGCCAGAAGTCCGAACCGGGACCGGTTCGCCGGCGACCATGGGCACCGTGCACGATGGCATTGGCAATGCGTTCCGACTGGATAAGCAATGCCGGATAGGCGCTGGCCAGTTGGTCAGCGGCCCCGCGAAGTCCGGCAGCAGTGGGAGAAGGGGAATTCATACTGGCCAAACCGTGTTATCCTTAAAGCCTGAGCGGCTCGGTGAGCTTTGTGATGACGTCATCAATGGTGACGCCTTCGGCACGTGCGGAAAAGGTAATGGCCATGCGGTGGCGCAACACAGGCGCTGCCAGTGCAATCACGTCGTCAAGCGATGGTGACAGCCTGCCGTCCAGCAAGGCCCGTGCCCGAACCCCCAGCATCAGGGATTGGCTGGCGCGCGGCCCCGGTCCCCAGGAGATTGTCTCCCTGGCATAGTCGGAGCCTTCCGGGCCCGGTCGCGCCGAGCGCACCAGATCAAGAATTGCGTCAGCAACCTTTTCGCCGACAGGGATGGTGCGGGTCAGGCGTTGTGCCCGCATCAGTTCTTCGCGCGAAAACACATTGGCAACAGGTGCTTCGTCATTGCCGGTCGTGGCAAACAACATGCGCCGTTCCGATTCAAGGTCCGGATAAGGTACGTTTATCTCCAGCAGAAAGCGGTCGAGCTGGGCTTCGGGCAGCGGATAGGTGCCTTCCTGTTCAATCGGGTTCTGCGTGGCCAGTACGTGAAATGGCGACGGCAGGTCATAGCTTTGGCCGCCAATGGTGATGTGGTGCTCCTGCATTGCCTGCAGCAGGGCTGACTGGGTTCGCGGACTGGCGCGGTTGATTTCATCCGCCATGAGAAGCTGGCAAAATACCGGCCCCTTCACAAAGCGGAACTGATGGCGACCGGTATCGCCTTCATCGAGAACTTCCGAGCCCAGTATGTCAGCAGGCATCAGGTCAGGTGTAAACTGAATGCGTTTTTCTTCGAGGCCCAATACGGTGCCGAGCGTAACTGCCAGCTTGGTCTTGGCCAGACCCGGCGCGCCAACCAGTAATGCATGGCCACCACCAAGAATCGCAATCATCGCGTGACTGATGACTTCGTCTTGTCCGAAAATGACGGTCTTCAGAGCGTCTTGAGCTTTTTCGAGCCGTTCGGCGGTGGCCTCGAGGTCATCGAGGATTTTGGCGTCAGCGTTGGTAACGGTGCTCATTGGAATTCAGGACCTCATGTTTTTCATAATCCTAACCGGATTCTCTGTCATGGCATAACCATACGACATTAAGATTGGCCGTAACATGGCTTTTAGAACAAGTTACCATGATGTAACGATGGCGCTTCCCTCCTGGACTGTTTAATGCTTCACAATGTCGTCAGCAGACCGGTTTTTGGCTGGATCAATCGATAACATGACTGAATTACGGGACATACGCGGCCTTGAGGCCATTCCGGCAGGCGACATGCCAAATCGTGCGCCGGCACCGGTGGACGCCTGGCATCCTGAACATGCCGCGCCCATTGATATCGTCATCGATGTTGACGGCAACTGGTTTCACGACGGTACGGCAATCCGTCGTGCCGGTCTCGTGGCTTTGTTTGCGTCCATATTGCGGCGTGAACCGGACGGTAGCTATGTCCTTGTTACACCAGCTGAAAAACGTAACATTGAAGTTGCAGATGTGCCGTTTGTGGCAGTTGGTATCGGCATCGAAGGAGCAGATGCAAACCAGGTCGTGACACTGACCACCAATGTCGGGGATACGGTTACCATAGACAAAAACCACCCGATGCGCTTTGCGCAAGGCGCTGCTGCCGGAGGCGTTGCATTGCCCTATGTGACGGTCAGGGGTGGCCTTGAAGCCAGGATCGCGCGCGCGGTGTTTCCTGACCTGGTGGAAGCCGGTTGCGTGGAAGTTCACAATGGAGACCGCTGGTTCGGCGTGTGGTCGGCGGGATTATTCTGGCCGATGATGCAGGCTGATGAGGCTGGTGTGTAACCCTCCATGGCAATTTACTCACAACACTGGTTTCGCGAACATGCGGTGCCCCGGCTGCATGCGCAGGTGCCTGCCGAGGCCATTGATGCGGCGCTTCCTGCGTTGCGGTCCGATGCGGATCTCAATGCAGAAATCGTGCCTGGAACAGTGGAAAAAACCCGCGCAGCCGCTGTGCTGGTCGGGTTACTAGAGCGTGACGGCGAACTGCATGTTCTGCTGACGCAACGCTCCGACGAATTGCCGACCCACGCGGGCCAGATCGCGTTTCCCGGTGGCAAGATTGATGCAGAAGACGCGGGCCCGGTGGAGTGCGCGCTGCGTGAAACCCATGAGGAAACCGGTGTTTCGCCTGAGTTTGTCGAACCGGCCGGCTTTCTGGATGTCTACCAGACAGGTACCGGTTTTCGTGTCGTGCCGGTTGTGGGGTTGTTGAGAACCGGTTTCGATCTGGTCCCGGAGCCCGGCGAGGTGACCGAAATTTTTGATATTCCACTGGCTCATTTCATGGAACCGGCCAATCATTTGCGGCATTCGCGGGTCTGGCAGGGGCGCGAGCGGCAATACTATGCCATGCCCTATGGTGAAAGATATGTGTGGGGGGCAACTGCGGGCATGTTGCGCAACCTGCATGACAGGATAACCAGAGGATGACGCTGCCTTCGCTACATGGTCACGAAATATTTGAGACCCCGGGGCTGCACTCCGTGTTTCAGGCCATTGCCAGTGCGGGCGGCGAGGCCCGTATCGTTGGCGGTGCCGTGCGCAATGCGCTTTTGGGAGAGCGGGTCCATGACATTGATATGGCTACGACCCTGACACCTGAACAGGTGGTTGCAGCGGCCAGGGCAGCCGGGCTGAAAACAGTGGCAACAGGCATTGAACACGGCACCGTAACGGTGATCAGCGAAAGCAACGGTTTCGAAGTGACGACACTGCGCCACGATGTTGACACCGACGGTCGCAAAGCCACGGTGGCGTTCACGGATGACTGGGCAGCAGATGCAGCCAGGCGCGACTTTACGCTCAATGCGTTGTACTGTTCGGCTCTAGGTGAAGTATTCGACCCGGTGGGAGGCCTTGGCGACCTGACCACCAGGATGGTGCGGTTTGTTGGCGATCCTGAGGCCCGTATCCAGGAAGATTACCTGCGAATCCTGCGCTTCTTCCGCTTTGTTTCACAATATGGCCAGGGCGAGGTTGACGCTGATGGACTGACTGCGTGTACGCAGCTTCGAGGCGGGTTGAAGCAGCTTTCCAGGGAGCGTGTCGGTCAGGAAACCTGCAAGTTGCTGTGCGGCAGGCGGGCCGGTGACGTTGCCGTGCTGATGAATGAAGCCGGCATCAACCGGACATTGTTCGGGACGGACATGGACGCCGAACTGCTGGTTTCGGTGATCGCACTGGCCGGATCACTGGGTTTTACGCCTGATTACACAACGCTGCTGGCGGCAGCCCTGCCACTTGCTGCAGACGAACAGTCTGAGCTGCTCAGATTGTCCAATGCTCAAACGCGATCCTTGAACGACGTGCAATCTGCAATGCCGCCATCACCTGCGTTGCGCGATAATGAACGCAAGGTAGTGCTGTATCAAACAGGTGCCGAAACATGGAAACGGGCCGTGTTGCTGGCATGGGCGCATGACAAGAAGACGGGCGATGAGAACTGGGCGCGCCTTTATCAACTGCCGGATGAATGGGATGTACCGGTATTCCCGGTAACAGGTGCAGATGTATTGGCAACCGGTATGCAGGCCGGCCCCCAGGTCGGCGAGACACTCAAGGCACTGGAAGACTGGTGGATCGCCGGCGGTTTTACGGCCTCCCGGGAGGAGTTGCTGGCTAGACTTACCGCCTAGCAGTGGTTTAGGATTGTGAACTCAGCGCATACAAGCGGCGTACCGTGCCTGCACTGAGCACCGCAATTCGAATTCCAAAACAGGCGATTAAACATGCAGAAATTTGCAGTCGGGCAAGCCGTCCGTCGCGTGGAAGATGAACGTTTTCTCAAGGGGGACGGTTGTTATGTCGATGACATCAGGCTGGACAACATGGTTCACGCCGCCTTCGTGCGTTCACCATTTGCACATGCAAAAATCGGCAAGATAGATATCTCGGCGGCTGTTGCCATGCCGGGTGTCATCACGGTGCTCACCTACAAGGACGTCAAGAAGGCCGGGCTTGGGGCGTTTCCGACAGTGACGGCAGTGGACGGGGTTGATGAAAACGGCATCGCCGTACCGGACCGTTTTGCCCTGACCGGGGATGTGGCGCGCTTTGTCGGTGATCCCGTTGCCATGGTTGTTGCAGAAACGCCCGTGCAGGCCCAACTGGCCGCAGAAGCGGTCATGGTCGATTACAACGACAAGCCAGCGGTGGTTGATCTGGCCTCGGTTCTCGACGCGAAAACCAAACTGGTCCATCCGAAACTGAAATCAAACCGGGCCTATCATTTCCACAAGGGTGATGAGGCAGGCGTTGACAAGGTAATTGCTGCGGCCGCGCATGTCACCAGGCTGACTTTCGTAAACAACCGGCTTGCGCCGTCGGCTGTTGAGCCGCGCGGCTCGATCGGCGATTACGACAAGGAAAAGGACCAGTTGATCCTGCATGTGTCGGGCCAGGCCGTGCACGGCCAGAAGGGCCAGATGGCCGACGCCATTTTCAAGGTGCCGCCGGAAAAGGTTCGCGTCGTCATGCCGGATGTCGGCGGCGGCTTTGGTGCGAAGAACTTCGTCTATCCTGAAAATGTCATGGTGATGCTGGCGGCCAAACTGGTTGGCCGGCCGGTCAAGTGGATTGCGCAGCGGTCGGAGAACTTCCTGTCGGAAATTCATGGCCGTGACCATTTGACGACCGCAGAACTTGCACTGGACGAAGACGGCAATTTCATCGGTCTCAAGGTTGATACGCGGGCCAATATGGGGGCCTATCTTTCGTCCTATGCGACGATCATTCCAAGCTCCGCAAGCTGGGTGTCGATGGGGGGAAATTACCGCATTCCGGCGGTTTCGATGTCGGTGGATGCGGTGTTCACAAATACCGTGCCAGTGGATGCCTACCGTGGTGCGGGCAGACCGGAATCAGCCTATCTGATCGAGCGGCTGGTTGATCTGGCAGCGTTTGAAACCGGGCGTGACCCGATTGCGCTGCGCCGGCAAAACTTCATCAACCAGTATCCTCACAAGATGGCGCTGGGCATGGTCATCGACTGTGCCGATTTTGAAGGCACGCTGGACAAGGCACTGGCGGTTCATGATGCAGACGGGTTTGCAAAGCGGCGCAAGGCTTCCGAGCGCAAGGGCAAGCTGCGCGGGCTGGGCGTGTCCAGCTATCTGGAGGTCACCCTGGGCATGCCGGCCGACTTTGCCGAATTGCGATTTGAAGATGACGGTACGGTGTCGCTGATGACCGGCGGCCAGGCGACGGGGCAGGGCCATGAGACGACCTACAAGCAGATCATCAGCTCGGAGCTCGGCATTGATCCTGACAAGGTGCGCTATATCACCGGCGATACCGATGTCATCAAGGCCGGTGGCGGCCACGGCGGCTCGCGCTCCTTGATGGTCATCGGGTCAGCCGTGCTCACCACATCCCATGAAGTTGTGAACAAGGGCAAGCTGGCAGCGGCGCATGTTCTTGAAGCCGCCGCGCAGGACATTGAGTTCAAGGCCGGCAGGTTTGCCATCATGGGTACTGACCGCGGCATTGGCATACTTGAACTTGCAGCCAGGCTGCGGGCCATTGCCGGCAGCCTGCCGGAGGGTGTTCCGGACACCCTGTCTTCTTCCAAGACCTGGGAGCGCAAGCAGTTTTCCTATCCCAATGGCGTGCATGTCTGTGAGGTTGAGGTGGACCCCGACACCGGCATGACCGATATCACCGGCTATACGGTGGTTGACGACTTTGGCCGTATCATCAATCCGCTGATCGCAGGCGGACAGGTGATGGGAGGTGCGGTGCAGGGCATCGGGCAGGCCTTGCTGGAAGGTGTGACATATGATGAAACAGGCCAGCTGCTGACCGGTTCCTTCATGGATTACTGCATGCCGCGGGCAAGCGACCTGCCGCCGATTGGACTGGAATTCAACCAGGATGCGCCGACACAGTCCAATCCGCTCGGGGTCAAGGGGGCAGGTGAGGCCGGTGCCACGGGAGCACCGCCTGCGGTTGTCAACGCGGTGGTTGATGCTCTCAAACCCTTGGGCATCAGTCATATCGATATGCCGCTCACGCCGGTGAAAGTGTGGGAAGCCATAACAGCAGCGGCTGTGAAGCAGGCGGCTCAGTGACAGCCAGGTCGGGACCGGACTTGCGCAAACATGCATCAAGCCTGTTGTCACGGCGCCGTTGCCCATGGTTTAAGATGGCTATGGAGTTCCGGAGGCGTAAAGCCAGTCTGGACGCGAATTAGGGTCGGGTTTGTGCGATGACATTTCAGTCTATTGCGGATGTGGTACATGAGCACGCAGCGGATGATGGGGATTCCGCTGATCTGTCTTTCGTGGTGTCCGGCCGGTTGATGCAGCAACTGGCAGTAACGCTGAAACCCGGTCGCCGGATGGTTGGCTGGGCAAGTTCCGTTATCGCCCATGACAACGGCGTTATTCTAGAAGATGCCGGCAATGAAGCGCTGGTCATTGCGTGTAATGTCGGTGATGCCGATTGCCGGGTTATGCTGTCGCCGGGCGGATCTGTCGGGGCGTTTGATCTGAAACAGCTGGCCGGCCGCATTCTGCTGCCGCAGGAAAATTTTCTGGCCGTTGGTCCCGGTGTGCGGCTCAGGCCATACAGTCACATAAAGTCGCTGAAGTCCGCCAACCGGCCCGACGGGCTGGTATTGTTGCAGGCCGACGGTGAAGGCTGGGTGTTTACGTCTGCAACAGGCGAAGTTTCCCAGCTCAAGCTCGGGGCTGGAGAAATCCTGGCGGCAAGGGGCAGTGCCATAGCGGCGCTGGGCGCCACGGTGGTGATTGAAAAGGCAACTGAAGCGCACGGCGTTGCCGCAGACAATAAATTGAACGTGGCCATATTGCGCGGGCCAGGCAATGTGTGGTTGCAATCAATGCCTGCACCGGCCAGCGCCACACAGCCTGATGCGAAGCCCGGAGCACCGATTGTAATCAGTTTCAACTGACGTCAATCCGCCTTGGCCGCAATCTCGTTTCATAGTGCTGGGCCGGCGCTGTATGCACGAGTTCGCCTCCCGCCCGTGTTTTTGGTAGTAATCAAAAAATGGATAACACGATGACCGGAACAGTCTTGATAACTGGTGCTGCGCAACGCATCGGCCGGCAACTTGCGCTGGACCTTGCCGATAAGGGCTGGGCAGTGGCGGTTCACTACAACACCTCGCGCGACGATGCCAATGACGTGGTGGCCGATATTGCAGCCAAGGGCGGGCGTGCCGTCGCGGTGCAGGGCGATCTTTCGGCCGGTGGTGTACCGGAACAGATCGTTGCCAGGTCCGCAGAGGCTCTGGGGCCTTTGACATGCCTCATCAACAATGCATCCCGGTTTGAACCGGATGAGGCAGAATCCATGACACAGGAAGGCTGGGACCTGCATCTGAATACCAACCTGCGGGCGCCGGTGTTTCTGGCCCAGGCCTTCGTTGCACAGTTTCCCGAAGGCGCGCATGGCAATATCATCAACCTGATTGACCAGTGCGTACTGAAACTGAATCCGACATATTTTTCATACACGGCATCGAAATCTGCGCTGTGGACGGTCACCCGTACGCTGTCTCAGTCGCTGGCTCCGCGTATCAGGGTCAATGCCATCGGTCCGGGACCTGCCTTGCCTCATGTGCGGATGAAAGAAGGTGACTTTGCCGAGCGCACCGAGCAGACACTTTTGCAGCGCGGTACCTCGCCTGAAGAGATTTCGTCAGCATTGTCGTTCATTTTGTCGGCCCCGGCCTTGACCGGACAGATGATCGTGCTTGATGGTGGTCAGCATCTTGTCTGGCAAACGCCGGATGTCACGGATGAAATCGAGTAGGTGATATGGACAACAATCCGCGCCCGTTGAGTACAGAATATGCAGATGCCGCGCATGGCTTGCGGCATGTCTTTGTGCGTGATCTGGCGCTGATTGCCATGGTGGGGATTTATGAGCACGAAAAGCGGCATCCCCAGCGTATCCTGGTGAACATTGATTGTGCCGTGCAGGAGCACGGTGGGGCGCTGGAAGACAACATCAAGAATGTCGTGAGCTATGAAAAAGTGGTCAAGAATGTGAAGACCATCGTGCAGGACGGTCACGTCAATCTGGTCGAGACACTTGCCGAAAAGATTGCTGACAAGGTTTTGAAAAACAGATCGATCAAGCGCGTCCGGGTGCGGGTCGAAAAGCTTGATATCATTCCCGAGGCCTCAAGTGTAGGTATCGAAATCGAGCGCACGCGAGGCTGACGAGGCCGATGAGCGAATCCGAAGTTACGCAAGACGGTGAAGCTGCCGAAGACGCTGTTGAAAGCGGGCCTGTGGTCATCAAGCGGTTTGCGAAAACGCTGCCGGGCAGGCCGGGCGTCTACAGGATGTATAACCACAAGGGTGATGTGCTTTATGTGGGCAAGGCGCGCAACCTCAAGAACCGTGTCTCCAACTATACCCGTCTGGGAGGCCATACCAATCGCATTGCAGCAATGATCGCCAACACCTGCTCGATGGAGTTTGTCACCACCAAGACAGAGCCGGAAGCCCTGTTGCTTGAAGCAAACCTGATCAAGCGGCTGAAACCGCGCTACAATGTCATTCTGCGTGATGACAAGTCATTTCCCTATATCCTGATCGCCAAGGATCACGATGTTGCCCAGATCACCAAGCATCGCGGCGCGCGCAATCGCAAAGGCAATTATTATGGCCCGTTTGCATCGGCTGGTTCGGTAAACACCACCATCAACCTGTTGCAGAAGGCGTTTTTGTTGCGGTCTTGTTCCGACAGTTATTATGAAAACCGCACACGGCCCTGCCTGCTGTTTCAGATCAAGCGCTGCGCTGCGCCGTGCACCGGTGAGATTTCCAAAGATGGCTATGATGAACTGATCAGGCAGGCGGAAGCGTTTCTGTCCGGAAAATCCAATGCGGTGAAAACAGCCCTGGCAAAACAGATGGAGGCGGCATCGGAGGACCTGGACTTTGAGCGTGCGGCTGTTTGCCGTGACCGGATTTCTGCGCTCAGCCATGTCACCGCGTCGCAAGGCATCAACCCGCAAGGCGTGGCCGAAGCAGACATTTTCGGCCTGGCACAGGAGGGCGGTCAAACCTGCATTCAGGTGTTTTTCATCAGGGCCGGGCAGAACTGGGGCACACGTGCCTATTTCCCGCGCGCCGATAAATCAGTTGACCCGGCCGACGTGCTGGCTGCCTTCATTGCCCAGTTTTACGACGACAAACCGGTGCCGCGCCAAATCATGTTGTCTGGCGACGTCAGCGAACTTGACCTGCTCACCGATGCGCTTTCAACCAAGGCCGGCCGCAAGGTTGAAGTCCTGGTACCGCAGCGCGGCGAGAAACGCGAACTGGTGCAAACATGCCATGACCAATGCCCGTGAGGCGCTGGGCCGCAAACTGGCTGATACCTCGTCCCAGAAGAAGTTGCTGGAAGGGGTGAAAACCGTGTTCGGCCTTGAGCGCATCCCACGGCGCATAGAGGTGTACGACAACTCACACATTCAGGGCACCAATGCAGTCGGTGGCATGATCGTGGCTGGACCCGAAGGGCTGGCGAAAGCGCATTACCGCAAGTTCAATATCAAAACTGCACAGGACACCGGCGGCGATGATTTCGGCATGATGAAAGAGGTGCTGACAAGGCGGTTTTCGCGTTTGCTGAAAGAGCAGGGAGGTCGCCCTGCGGACACCGGTGAGGATTTGCAACCCGGTGATGCAGGTGGCGATGACGACAAGTGTCGATGACACCAGTGTCGGCACCTGGCCGGACCTGTTGTTGATTGACGGTGGCAAAGGCCAGCTTTCAGCGGTGCAGGATGTTTTGAAAGAGCTGGGCATTGATGACGTGCCGGTTGCCGGTATCTCGAAGGGGCCGGATCGAAATGCGGGCCGTGAGCAGTTTCATGTGTCGGGCAAAGCGCCTTTCATGCTCGAACAACGTGACCCGGTGTTGTATTATGTGCAAAGGTTGCGCGATGAAGCACATAGATTTGCCATCGGTACACACCGGGCCAAGCGGGCCAAGGCGGCGCTTGCCAATCCTCTTGACGAGGTTGACGGCATCGGACCGGGGCGCAAAAAAGCGCTGCTTCGCGCCTTTGGTTCGGCACGGGCGGTCTCGGGCGCATCGGTCGCTGATCTCGAGCAGGTTGAAGGAATCAGCAAAAGTCTGGCAACTGCCATATATGGCTATTTCCACGAGGGTGAAACTTGAGCGCTGGCGCTGACAAAATCAGGCATCCGAACCGGCGCGGCAACGTGGCCACCTGGTTGCCCAACATCCTGACCTATCTGCGCATTGCGGCGGTGCCGGTAGTGGTGGGCCTGCTGATCTATGGAGGTGACATCAACCACTGGATTGCAGTGGCGATTTTCATCATTGCCGCGATCACCGACTTTCTGGATGGATATCTGGCCCGCATCTGGCAACAGCAATCCTCGCTTGGCAAGATGCTGGATCCCATCGCCGACAAGCTGCTGATCGCGTCGGTTCTGCTGGCTGTCACATATACCGGTGAAATCAAGGGCGTGCACATCTGGGCAGCGATCATCATCTTGTGCCGCGAAATACTGGTGTCGGGCCTGCGGGAGTATCTGGCCGAACTCAGGGTGTCGGTTCCGGTGACACAACTGGCCAAGTGGAAGACCACCTTTCAGATGATCGCCATCGGTTTTCTGATCGTCGGGCCGGCCGGTGACAAGGTATTTCATCATACCTCCACGATCGGGCTGACGTTTTTATGGATTGCTGCCGTTGCAACGCTTTATACCGGCTATGACTATTTTCGGGCCGGTGTGAAACATGTCATGGAAGAAGACGAATGAAGGTGCTGTATTTTGCCTGGGTGCGCCAGCGCACCGGTACGGGCGAGGAAATGGTTGAAGTACCTGCAGATGTGACCACCGTCGGCTGAACTTGCGGCTCATCTGGCGACCCGCGATGAAGGCTATGCGGCTGCGTTCGCCGATCTGCGCGTTATCCGTGCGGCGCTGGACCAGGAACATGTGGCACTGGATCATCCGATCGGCGCAGCTCGCGAGATTGCATTTTTCCCGCCGGTTACGGGTGGATGATGTAACATCATCCGTGTACAATTCTTGCCACGGTTTAGGGTTAGTTCTGGACAATACGGCCCAGGCCGAGTCGGCACCGGCTCATTTTGAAAAGGGGAAACGCTCGTGGCTAATCGCATGGCAAGGAATGTTGCCAATCGTTTCGACGAGGAAATCCGGTTCTTTAAAACATGGATCGACAAGCCCAAGGCAATGGGCGCGGTGTTGCCGACAAGCAGTGTAACCGCCAAACGCATGGCAAGCCTGATAAACCCGGAATGTGATGATCCGGTGCTTGAACTTGGTCCCGGCACAGGTGTTATAACCAAGGCAATCCTCGCGCGTGGCGTGAAACCGGCGAAGGTGTTTTCAGTCGAATACACCGAAGCATTTATTCCGCAACTGAAGTCGGACTTCCCCGAGGTGAACATAATCCACGGGAACGCTTTTCAACTGGACGACGTGTTGCCTGATATAGGCGAGAGCCGGTTCGACACCATCATATCGGCCATCCCGATGTTGAATTTTCCAGTCGGACAAAGGGTCGAACTGCTCAACCAGCTGTTTGACCGTCTCAATCCCGGGCGCCCGATTATACAGATTTCCTATGGCCCGGTTTCGCCGATCCCGCCCGACTGGGAGACCTATTCCGTCGAACCGTTTGACTGGATGGTGCGCAACATACCGCCGGCACGGCTATGGGTTTTCCGCAGGATACTTGCTGCATAGGTCAGATTTGCGAGTTCATTTGAGCCCGGAGCAAGCTGAAGCCAGGCAGCAATTTCAATGATTGTCGGCTTCGGCAAACCTGCCGCCGGTCAACAGATGTTCAGCCAGTGTCTCATCGCGTCCATAGATGTCACGCCGGAAGTTGGCGGAGCCGTCCTTGTTCACCCAGGCTGTTATGTAGGTGACGTAGACCGGCACCTTCTGTTTCAGCTTGACGATGCGCCGCTTGCCGGATGCGATCTGATTGTTGATCTTGTTCAAGGTCCAGTCCTGCCTGCCCAGGATAACCTCTGCCAGCTTTGTCGGGTCCTGCACCCGCATGCAGCCGTGGGAAAACACCCGCAAATCCTTCTTGAACAGGCTCTTGGACGGTGTGTCGTGAATGTAGACATTGTACTTATTGGGGAACATGAACTTGATGCGGCCAAGCGCGTTCTTGTCACCGGTATCCTGGCGCAGCCGAAACGGCATCCGTCTCATACCGGCCCAGTTGACGGAGTAGGGATTGACCACCTGGCCTGACTTGTCCAGCACGCGAATGCCCTGGCGCTGTAAATACCCCGCATCCGTTTTCAGCTTCGGGAGATACTCCTTGTTGGCAATGGATGACGGCACATTCCAGTACGGATTGATAACAAGATAAGTCATGTCTTCGGTAAACACCGGGGTCTTGTGATAGGTCTTGCCGACAACAATACGCGCTGTGTGTATTGTCTTGCCGTTATCTACTACTTTCAATTCCTGGTCTGCCAGGTTGGCAAACACGTAAAACCCGCCGGGTTCGCGATCAAGCCAGCGCCGGCGCTCCAGATTGACCTCCAGTTGCCTGATCCGTTTTGCGGTCGGTACATTCATCTGTTTGAGTGTCGTAGGGCCAATCACACCGTCGTCAGTCAGGCCGTGGCGGCGCTGGAATTTCTTGACTGCGGCGACGGTCACCTCATCATAGGCGTCGTCTACAGGCCGGGTCGCCGGATCCATGTCACCGGTTGTCGTGAGAAACGCCCGCAAGACCGGCAGACGTACATCTTGATTGCCTGGCTTCAGGACCTGTCCGGGAGGGATGGATGTCCATCCGCCGGCAGCGGCGAGAGCACGGTATTCCTTCAGCTTCGCGACCAGGCGGTGGTAGCGCTTGTCCTCGGGCATCAGGGTCTGGATATAGGGCAGCAGGTTTTCTGCCTTCTCGGCACCATCCAGCAGATAGGCCGCACCAAGTTCGCGTACCTTTATGTCATTGTCGCGGGTGACATCTTTTGGTGCCACACGCCCGCGCGTCAGGTCGCGGGCCATGTCGATGAAAGCGCTGGTCAGCAGCATTTCCAGCTCAGCCAGCGCGCGCGGATGCGGGTCGCCGACCAGGGCGCGAATGTCCGCCAGCCGGTACTTGAACTCGCGAAGCCCGTGGTTCTCGATATTACCGAGGAATTCCAGCAGCATGCGGCCCTTGGTTTTCATGCCATTGTCACGCACCCAGATCGGCTTGAAAGACCGGTCGGAATAGTAGGTGAAAACCTGGATCAGCCGATCATCATCGTCCAGAGAACCGATATTG
The DNA here is from genome assembly GCA_963698275.1 of uncultured Alphaproteobacteria bacterium. Classification (GTDB taxonomy): domain Bacteria; phylum Pseudomonadota; class Alphaproteobacteria; order Rhizobiales; family Aestuariivirgaceae; genus Anderseniella. The sequence continues at coordinate 103,540 of CAVOQE010000001.1, forward strand.
CTCTCACCGTTTATGATTATGGACTCAATGGTCTTGCCGACAGTCTCATTGCTCGCAGCATCGGCAGGCAACTTTGCCAGCGAGATGCTTGCAGCCAGGGCAAGAGAGAAAAGCAGGATGTGTGCATACGACCGCATATTGGAAATCTCCATCTTTGCCCCCGCTGCCGGCCATTATAGCGTCGTAAAACCAAATTAGAACGGGGAAAAGTCAATTCGGTTCATGGATGTTTTGTGACCGGCGCAGGAGATCTGAACAGCTTTGACATCTGTAGACATCAGCACGATCAGCCAGCGCAAACATGCAAGCGGTTGATCCTGCCCGCAAGCCGTATGGCTGGTTCAGGTGTTATTTTGGATCAGGCCGAGCCATCTAACAGCGGCGTGGCCGGATGACCGGTTGCGCTGTTGTCTGTTTGGCAAATGCTCCGGGCATGTGGGCAGCGGTTACTCGGCAGCGGCCACTTTTGGCTGCACGGTATTGGTGTAATCGTTCATCAGTGTGGTGGTGATGTCGCCGACGGTGAAACTGTAGGGTCCGATCTCAGAAACCGGTGTCACCTCAGCCGCTGTTCCGACGATGAAGCATTCTTCAAAGTCCGCCATTTCCTCAGGCATGATGACGCGTTCATTGATCTTGATCTGGCGCGTGCGGGCCAGATCCATGACGGTCTGGCGGGTGATGCCGTTCAGGAAGCAATCCGGTGTCGGTGTGTGCAGTTCACCATCCTTTACGAAGAATATGTTTGCACCGGTCGCTTCGGCGACCCGGCCGCGATAGTCGAGCATGAGAGCATCGGCATAGCCTTTGCGCTCGGCGGCATGCTTCGACAATGTGCAGATCATGTAGAGACCGGCAGCTTTCGCCTCGCAAGGAATGGTTGCAGGGTCAGGACGCCGCCACTTGGCCATGTCCAGCCGAATGCCCTTGAGGCGTTGTTCTGCGTCGAAATAGCTCGGCCATTCCCAAATCGCGATGGCGACATTTATCTTTGTGGCTTGAGCGGACACACCCATCATTTCCGAGCCACGCCAGGCGACCGGCCGTACATAGGCATCCTGCAAGCCCTGACGGACCAGCAAGGCCTTGCAGGCATCGTCCAGTTCGGCAACCGTGTAGGGGATTTCCATGTCGAGAAATTCCGCCGAACGGAACAGGCGTTCGGTGTGTTCGGTCAGCTTGAAGATTTCGCCGCCATAGGCGCGTTCGCCTTCAAACACTGAAGAGGCATAATGCAATGCATGGGACAACACATGCAGCTGTGCGGAAGACCACGGTACAAATTCACCGTTCAACCAGATATCACCATCACGTTGATCAAAAGGCAGTGACGCGGCCATGGCAGGCGCTCCTCATGTGGCCGGTATCGGATCTTGAATTCACCTACCGGGATTGTCTTTACTAACGCAGATAAACAAAAAAATCGATTATGGCACTAACAACAGCCGTAATTTATGTCAATATGGCTGACATAAATCGTGATAGCCAATACGGACCCGGAAGTGACTTTTGCCATGGACGCACAGGCAGGCCAGAACGCTTTGGAGCGGAAAGTTTCGCGCGACGCCGTCATTGAGCTGATCGAGCTGTTGTACTTTGGATACCGCGATTTCACCTCGGATCCGGATGTGCTGCTGCTGGATTTCGGGTTCGGACGGGCGCATCACCGTGTGGTGCATTTTGTGGGGCGCAATCCCGGCATCAGCGTGGCTGAACTGCTTGATATTTTACGCATCACCAAACAGAGCCTGGCGCGGGTGTTGAAGGAGCTTGTCGAACGCGGGATCATTGAACAGCGCTCCGGGGATGCTGACCGGCGCAGGCGGTTGCTTCACCTGACCGAAGACGGCGTTTCGCTGCACGACAGATTGATGCAACCTCAAATTGAACGGGTGCAGGCTGCGATCAGGCATGCCGGCGGCGATGCTGCGCCGGTTTTCCAGCAGGTGTTGTACGGCTTGATCAATGAAGAAGAACGCGACCGGGTGGAAAAGGTGGTAGGCCGATGAACGGGTCGCTCGATGATCTGCCACATGTGCTGATTGTTGATGACGACAAGCGGCTGCGTGAATTGTTGACGTCGTTTCTGTCGGTCAACGGTTGCCGGGTATCCGCAGTGAGCGGGGCAGGGGACGCGCGCCTGCGTATGCAGGGCATGTCGTTTGACCTGTTGGTGCTGGACGTGATGATGCCGGGTGAAACCGGCCTCGACCTTGCCGCGTCATTGCGCGCGGCCGGCAATGATGTGCCCATATTGATGTTGTCGGCGCGTGCCGAAATAGAGCACAGGATCGAAGGGCTCAGCGCAGGTGTGGATGATTATCTGACCAAGCCGTTTGAGCCGCGAGAGTTGTTGCTGCGGATGCAGGCCATCCTGAAGCGCCATGCGTCGACACAGCCGGCCAGCACAGAAATCGCGGAGGTGAGTTTCGGCGCGTTTTCGTTCAACCTGTTGCGCGGTGAATTGCGCCGGAACGGCGAGCTTGTTCACTTGACGACCCGCGAACGCGACATATTGCGCATACTGTCGCAACGTGCCGGTGAACCGGTGGCCCGCGCAGATATCATTGAGCCGGCCCAGGAAGACACAAACCGGGCTGTGGATGTGCAGATCAACCGGCTTAGGCGCAAGATCGAGGATCAGCCTGCCATGCCGGTTTATCTGCAAACCGTGCGCGGACATGGTTATACTTTGCACGTGGATTGAGTTCACGCACATCCGGCGTATGTTATTTGAAAGGTTTTTCACATGTCGGCCATTGCCAGCCGCGACGATACCCCGCTTGAAAAGCGCACCTTGTATTGGCATTTCAACCGCTTTCTTGAGCGTTATATGCCGGAGCGGCTCTATCAGCGTTCGCTGATCATTGTTATCGCACCGGTTGTGTTGTTGCAGGGCCTGATGGCCTGGGTGTTTCTCGACCGGCATTATGAAACCGTGACCAAGTCCCTGTCGCAATCATTTGCGCGTGACGTGGCACTGGTTATCAAAACCTGGGACAACAGTCCGCGTACCGAAACAGACCTGGCCAGGGTGCTGGCCATGGCCAATGAGGATCTGGCGCTCGGCCTGACGGTGGAGAAGAAATCCGAACTTCCACCGGCAACCAACACACCGTTCCTGTCTTCGGTGCACCCCAAACTGGTGCGCTATCTGGAAGGTGGAGTGGACCTGCCCTTGTGGGTCGATACGGTTGGCAAAAGTGGATATGTCGATGTTCGAATTCTGACGCCGGACGGGTTTGTGTTTCGGTTTCTCACCGACCTGGACAGGGCGCATGCATCCACCACACCGATTTTCATTGCCTGGATGATAGGCGGTTCGCTGTTCCTGTTGCTGATTGCCGTCGTGTTCCTGCGAAATCAGATCAAACCGATCGTCAAGCTGGCCGATGCGGCGCAGAGTTTCGGCATGGGGCGCGATGTGCCTGACTTCCGGCCCGGCGGGGCTGCCGAGGTGCAGTCGGCCGCGCGTGCCTTCCTGAAGATGAAGTCCCGCATTGAGCGCCATGTTGAACAGAGAACCGCCATGCTGGCCGGTGTCAGCCATGATCTGCGTACCATACTGACCCGGTTCAAGCTGGAACTGGCGTTACTGGAGAAATCAGCAACGGTACAGGCTCTGTCCGATGATGTCGGCGAGATGCAGCGTATGCTGGAAGGCTATCTGGCATTTGTGCGTGGCGATGGCGGTGAGCCGACCGCGGCGACCGAGATCGTCGACCTGCTCGGCGACGTAGCTGATGACATGAGCCGGTCAGGCCATCCGATTGTGCTCAACACACCGCGCAAGCTGATTGTCGCGTTGAAACCGGATGCCTTCAAACGCTGTGTCGGCAATCTGGTGCAGAATGCATCACGTTTTGCCAACCAGGTGGAAATCACTGCCGTGCATGACGGTGATTACCTGCGTGTGGTTGTGGATGACGATGGCCCGGGAATTCCGCCGGAGCAGTATGATGAGGTTTTCAAGCCCTTCGTCCGCCTCGATGTTGCCCGCAACCAGGATTCGGGCGGAACCGGGCTCGGCATGGCGATCGCGCGCGACATAGCCCAAAGCCACGGCGGTGACATCGCCTTGTCGCCGTCGATGCTGGGTGGCTTGCGGGCCGAGGTTCGGATACCAATCTGATGATCATGTTGTGCAGATATTGCATTGGATCAGGAGTTCAACGTGTCCGCCCTAAAGTGTAGTTTTTTCCTGTCAGTACTGACGCTGCTGGTGATGATATCGCCGCTGAGCCATTCAACGGCTGGTGCACAGAATTCACCGCCGGTGGATTTCAAACTGATTTACAGGGCAGCTCAACTGGCCAGGCATGCTTATGACAAGAAATCGAAAATACTGGTCAGGTATGGGGCAAATATCACCCGGGTCGCCACTCCCGGCAACACCAATGTCCAGTACATCCTGCTGCACGATCACCAGCGCCGGATACAAATCGTAGCGGTTCGTGGCACGGTAGATGATACCAACTGGAAACTCGACCGGGACAAGAGGATCGTGCGGGACGGCAAGTCTGGTGTTCTGCTGCATCGCGGGTTCAGGCGGGCCGCGGAGACCATTTATCGGGACGTCAAACCGCTGCTCAACCCTGCGTATACCACGTACCTGACAGGTCATTCACTGGGTGGCGCGGTCGCTGCAATTCTAGGTATTTATCTGTGGGATGACGCTTTCAGGCTTGGCGGGATTTATACATTCGGGCAACCGAAGTTCACCAATTTGCAAGGCGCTACAGCTTACAGGGACCTGCCAATTCTGAGAGTTGTCTACCAGAACGACACCGTACCGCTATTGCCGGATCAGGCCCGTGGAGACAAGCAGCAGTTTGTCCATATCGGTCCGGTTCTCAACCTTCTGACCGGGCCTTATTATCTGTATGGCACGGCAAAGCAGGCCACGCAGTTTTCCAGGCGATCTTTCCGGAAAATGCTGTTCCAGATCAGTTTGCCCGATCACAAGATGAAGTGGTATCTGCAGAGCCTTCGCGACAAGCAGTCTGGCGCCAAGCGCGTCCGTTTCAGGGATCGCAACAGGTATATTACGCGACACAAGTACGGATCGGGTGTGGATACCACGCCTCCCAAGCGCCAGTTTAATTTCAATCACCACAACTGATCTGGGGCTGTGTAATCCCTGCGAGATCCGATCGATCCTAATGCAGGCGTGAGCCGTTTGGGGCGTCCTTGTCGATGCTGACCAGAACGATATCACCGTTACTGTCAGAAAAGCCTAGTGTGAGTACGTCCGACATGAACGGGCCGATCTGGCGGGGCGGGAAGTTGACGACGGCTGCCACCTTGCGTCCGGCCAGATCTTCCGGTGAGTAGTGAACGGTTATCTGGGCGGATGATTTCTTCACGCCGATCTCGTCGCCGAAATCAATCTTCAGCTTGTAGGCCGGTTTGCGCGCTTCGGGGAAATCCGATACTTCGACAATCGTGCCAATGCGGATGTCGACCTTCATGAAATCGTCGAAGGTTATGGTACTCATGGGGCCGTCGTCTCCGGTGCGGGTGCCTCCGGTGCGGGTGCCTCCGGTGCCGGTGGCGGTGGGGTGGCATTGCCGGTCTTGTCGTTCTCGGGTGATGACGGGCCGCGCCTGGACTTCATGAAGCCTCGCGCCAGGCTGGACAGGGCGGTTGCCAGTGTCATCGGTGTTTCAAGCCGCTTGATCCAGTCGGCACCATCGCGCAGGGACCGATCCAGTTGTGCCATGGTACGTGCAAGCCCGGCGTCATCGTCATTGGCCCACACTTTCAGCGTGCGCACATAGACCAGTGCCAGGCCGGTGGTTTTCATGGCGCCGCGCAGTCCGGTGTCTTCAATACCGGCCGCCGACAGCACCCAATCCTGGGATTGCATCATGGAACCGGCCAGCCGCGCGTAATCGGGCAGCGAGGCTGCGGGTGTTTCAACAATGGACCGGATGGCGGCCTTGTCACCGTCCATCAATTCCAGGCGGCGCATGAGAATGTCGAACACCCGGTCATGTGCCGAACCGGACACCGGTTCGGTTTCCAGGGATGCCAGCATTTTTGCATCAAGCTGCCGGCCATAAAGCTGCAGGATATCTGCCTTGCCGCCGATTACACCGGCAAGATCGGCCAGTGACAAGTCAGCTTCCGCGGCAATATCCGCCAGTTTTACTTCGCTCCAGGCCCGCGTGGCGGCCAGTCGAAATGTAGCACTTACAATAGCGTTCTGGCGCTCTTCCATGACAAGGTTCCTGTTGGCTCCGTGTATCAGTTTTCAGATTGCAATGTGGAAACGTTGAACACAAGCTGACGGATTGGCGCGTGCTGATTTAGCCTGCCAGTTCGCGGGACCGCTTTTCGGCTGCTGCCGTTGCCCTGATCATCAGCTGTTTCATGCCGTCCTCATCAGCCATCAGGACCTGGAGTGCTGCGTGAGTGGTGCCCTTGGGCGAGGTGACGTTTTCGCGCAAGATCCCAGCCGGTGTGCCGGTCGCGCGCATCAGTTCGCCGGCACCTGCAACAGTGGCGCGCGCCAGTTGTTCTGCAATGTCGGCCGGCAGACCCAGCTTCATCGCCGCCGCCGTCATGCATTCGGTCATGTAGAAGATATAGGCGGGCCCTGACCCTGAAATGGCTGTGCAGGCATCAATCAGGGCCTCATCGGTTACCGTGACCACTTCGCCCAGCGATGCCAGCAGCGCTATTGCCAGTTCTGACTGTCTGGCCGAAACGCCATCACTTGCAGCCATCGCCGTAATGCCGCGCCCGACAGCGGCAGGCGTATTGGGAATTGTGCGGATAACCGGTGTCGTGTCACCAAAGTGCTGCCGGAATGCGGCAATCGTCTTGCCTGCCACAACAGACACAACAAGCGGATTGCCTCTGGCCAGATCAGCCATGGCCGGCAGCACCTCGTCCACCATTTGAGGTTTTACGGCGACCAGAATGGCCTCGACACCGTCGACGCTGTCCAGGGGCGGATTGTGGCTGATTGAATGGTGCGCAATCACCGCCATGGTTTCGGGCGGCGGGGCAGGGTCGAAAATTGTTACCTGATCACCTGTGACGCCTGCTTCCAGCCAGCCCTGCAGCATTGCCGTTCCCATTTTGCCGGCACCGATCAGAACGAGACGTCCTGACAAACTGGGAGCAGGTGACATGGATCAGGCCTCGCCGACGGTTTCCAGCAAGCTGGACCGGATAGCATCTTCTGCCGTCTTTCCCGCCCAGATGGCAAACTGGAAAGCCGGGAAATACCGTTCGCAGGCGTCAAGCGCGGTATGTACCAATGCCTCGCACTGGGCCTCATTGAGATCGGCCTGCCCGGTCAGCAGCAGCGAATTGCGGAACATCAGCGATCCTTCATTGCGCCACACGTCAAAGTGGCCGAAGAACAGCTGCTCGTTGATCAGGGCCACAAGCCGCACGATTTCATCGCGCCGGCCCTCGGGGACCTTCAGATCAAACGAACATGCCAGATGCAGACCTTCAAGCTGGGCATTCCAGTTGAGTGACAAATGCAGATCCGTCCATGAACCGGCGACGATCATGTTGATTTCATCATCGGCTGAACGGTCGACGAACCATTCGTTGCGCGAAGCCAGCAGCTCCACGGTCTCAAGCGGATGAACCAGATCATGCTTTATTGCCAGTGCTACCGTCATGTTCGTCGCTCCTGAAAGCAATCTGTGTCTGCAGGAACACATAGAGTTGCTCAATCTTCTGGTAACCGAGCATCTTGTCTGCAATCTGATGATTTCAAGATACTACAGTGTTGAATCGCTGCAACAAGCAACGAATCAAGTCGTGTACAGAAATTGACGAATGTTCCGCTGCGCCGCAAGAGTCGGCGGCGATAAGCTGTGATTCCTCCACACTGCAATGGGGATAAATCAGTTTTCAGCGTATAGAATTCACTTCTTGGGCGTGGAAGACTTTGCAGCAGCTTTCTTTTTTGCAGCCGGTGCAGGTTTTGACTGCAGCGCTTCGAACCTTGCTTCCAGCTCGGCAATGCGCGCGCGCAATGCTTCGTTTTCGGTGCGCGCCATGCTGGCCATGTCGCGTACGACGTCAAATTCTTCCCGCTGCACGATCTGTATATCTGCCAGAACCCGTTCGATCTGGGCCTTGACGAGATTGTCGACCTCGCGCCGTGCGCCTTGAGCAGCACCGGCGGCGTTGGTCATTACCTTGGCTAGTTCGTCAAAGAAACGGGAGGACGGGCTTGTCATATTTCAGGTGTCTCGGCTGTTGGAAACCAGTGTCGTATCCTTTAGGTAGGGTGCAGCGAAGGCTTTCGCAAGCCTCTTGACCCTGAACCGATGCATCAACCTGTCTGGCGGTCCCTTCATGCCCACCTTGTTTGCCATTCCCTTCCCGGTGATAGATCCGGTGGCGTTATCGCTTGGTCCGTTGGAAATCCGCTGGTACGCGCTGGCCTATGTCGTGGGGCTGATGGGCGCGATCTGGTACGCCAAGCGGCTGGTCAGCAATGAAGCATTGTGGCTGGAAGCGAAACCGCACACCTCGCCCATGCAGCTTGATGATTTGCTGTTGTGGTCAACCCTGGGCGTGCTGCTGGGCGGCAGGCTAGGCTATGTGCTGTTCTACAACCCGGTCTATTTCCTGCACAATCCATCGGAAATTCTGCAAATGTGGAATGGCGGCATGTCGTTTCATGGCGGGTTTTTAGGGGTTGTCGTTGCGTGCTATTTTTATGGCCGCCGACACGGCATCGGCATTTGGCAGTTGCTGGACCTGGGCGCTGCCAGTGTCCCGATCGGGTTGTTTCTCGGGCGGATGGCCAACTTCATCAATGCAGAATTGTACGGCAAGGTGACGGACGTGCCATGGGCGATGGTGTTTCCCGGTGGTGGCCCGGACCCGCGACATCCCAGTCAGCTTTATGAAGCCGCTCTTGAAGGCATTCTGCTGTTCCTGGCGGTTCGGCTGGCCACGCACACATACAAATGCCTGCCGCGCACAGGCGTCGCGTCCGGTGTGTTTGCCACAGGCTATGCGCTGTCGCGGATCATTGTTGAATTTGCGCGTGAGCCTGATGCCCATATCGGTTATCTGACAGGCGGCTGGCTGACCATGGGCATGGTATTGTCACTACCGCTGCTGGGTGTCGGCATCTGGTTGTTAACAAGGTCAAGATCATCGAACCCCGGGAGTGCGGCATGAGTAAACCGAAACCTGATACAGATGAGCGCCAGTCTCCACTTGGCACCATCATTGCGGACATGATTGCGGCTGACGGTCCAATGCCGGTGGACCGCTACATGGCGCTGGCGCTGGGACATGACCGTCACGGCTATTATATGGGCCGCGATCCGTTCGGCCGGGCCGGTGATTTCATTACCGCACCGGAAGTATCGCAGATGTTTGGTGAACTGATCGGCATCTGGTGTGCCGCAGGCTGGCAGATGATGGACGCGCCGGCGGAGTGGAACCTTATCGAACTGGGTCCGGGCAGGGGCACATTGCTTGCCGACCTGGTTCGCGCCTGTTCGGTCATGCCCGGCCTGCGCGACGGCATGAAGGTACATCTGGTTGAAATGTCGCCGGCGCTGAAAACCATGCAGTCCGAAACCCTCAAGCGCGCCGGTATCGAAGCCTTATGGCATGACCGGCTGGAAGATGTGCCTGACGGACAGTCGCTTATCATTGCCAATGAGTTTTTTGATGCGCTGCCGGTCAGCCAGCTACAGAAACAGGCAGGCCAATGGCATGAGCGTGTAGTCGGATTGGCGGCAGACGGCAAGCTGACGTTTGGCCTGGCCAGCGAACGGGTTGCGCCTGCGCTGGTGCCGTCGTGGGCAGCAACCGCAGCAGATGGCGACATTGCCGAGTTTTCACCGGTTCGCGATGCCGTGGCGCGCGAGATTGGCCGGCGTATTACCAAAGACATGGGGGCAGCGCTTGTTATCGACTATGGCCATATGCGTTCGGCTGCCGGCGACACATTGCAGGCTATCCGCAAGCATCAGTTTGCAGAGGTTCTGGCGCAACCCGGTGAAGCCGACATTACCTCACATGTGGATTTTGAGGCGCTGAAAGATGCGGTCACCGCTGATGGTGCGAAAGCTTACGGCCCGGTCATGCAGGGTGACTTCCTGATCAAGATGGGCCTGAAGGAGCGTGAGGAGATGTTGCGCGCCCGCGCCGACGCCCGGCAGCGCATTCGCCTGTCCAAAGGCGCTCAAAGGCTGGTTTCCGGCAACCAGATGGGGCAGTTGTTCAAGGTGCTTGCAGTGACCCACCCCGACATGCCCAAGCCTGCCCCTTTCAACGTGGAGCCAGCATGATTGAAGTATCAGGTCTTTCATCCATAAACGGCATAACACATGGATTTTTTACCCGCGAAGGCGGCGTGTCAAAGGGCATCTACGGATCGCTGAACACCGGCTATGGGTCCGATGATGATGCAGGACATGTGAAAGAGAACCGGCGCCGGATTGCCGCGCAACTGGGTGTGGACAGCGACAGACTGCTCACCATCCACCAATGGCACAGTGCAGATGCTGTTGTGGCCGAAAAGCCCTGGGATGTGCGCCAGCCGCCGGAAGGTGATGCGGTGGTCACGGATCAGCCGGGAATTGCAGTGGCGATTAATACGGCAGATTGCACACCGGTACTGTTCAGTTCTGGTGACGGCCGCGTTGTCGGCGCGGCGCATGCCGGATGGAAAGGCGCGGTTGACGGTATTCTGGGGTCAACCGTTGCCCGCATGAAAGAGCTGGGTGCGACGGATATTCACGCCGCGATCGGGCCGACCATCAGCCAGTTGAACTATGAAGTGGGGCCGGAGTACCAGGCGCGGTTTATAGACCGTGATGCGGCTTCGGAACGGTTTTTCATCCCGTCGGAAAAACCCGGGCATTTCATGTTCGACCTGCCGGGGTTTGTTCGCGCGCGACTGGACGACCTGGAACTGGCCTCAATCGAGGATACCGCGCTGTGCACCTATGCCGACGAGCAGCGGTTCTTTTCGTACCGGCGGACGGTCCATCGCGGCGAAGCGGATTACGGACGCCAGCTTTCAGCTATTTGCATCAAGGGATAGGCATCATTCATGGCACTGCATTTTGAGAAGACGGAATACAAGGCCCGGCAGAAGAAGGTCATCGGGGAACTGGCGGCGCGCGGTCTGGACGGATTGCTGATGTTTCAGCAGGAGTCCATGTATTACCTGACCGGCTATGACACGTTCGGTTTCTGTTTCTTCCAATGCCTGTATCTCGGCGCGGACGGCAAGATAGCCCTGTTGACCCGGTCTGCCGATCTGCTTCAGGCCCGGCATACATCAACCATTGAGGACATTCGCATCTGGACCGACGAGGCCGGTGCACAGCCGGCTGTGCAACTGCGCGATATGCTGGCCAGCCTTGGCGCGAAAGGCAAAAAGCTTGGCATCGAGAACGAATCCTATGGTCTGGTGCACTCAAACGGGCTGGCGGTGGACGCAGCACTTGGCACCTGGTGCAAATTGCAGGACGCATCCCGGCTGGTCGATGGTATCCGCAGTGTCAAATCCGAAGCCGAACTGAAATATGTACGAAAAGCCGGCAGGCTGGGTGATGCCGCGCTCAAGGCGGCCATTGAAGCAACCCGTGCAGGCGCTGATGAAGGCGACATTCTGGCAGCCCAGCACGCGGCTATTTTTGCCGGTGGCGGTGACTATCCGGCCAACGAGTTCATCATCGGGTCGGGCCGGGATGCGCTGTTATGCCGGTACAAGTCCGGGCGGCGCAAACTGTCAAAGCGCGATCAGCTGACACTCGAATTTGCCGGGGTCTACCGCCACTACCACGCAGCCTACATGCGCACGTTCATTGTCGGAGAACCGAAAAAGCAGCATATCTCGATGCATGCTGCAGCGCTTGAGGCACTCAAGGCGGTGGAAGACGTGATGAAGCCGGGCAAGACGGCCGGTGACGTGTTCGATGCTCATGCGCGCGTCATGGATGAACACGGCCTCAAACATGCCAGGCTCAATGCCTGCGGGTATTCACTGGGCGCCAAGTTCACGCCAAGCTGGATGGATACGCCGATGTTCTTTCACGGCAATGAGTTCGCGATCAAAGCCAATATGACTTTTTTTGCGCACATGATCCTTGTAGATTCCCAAACCAACACGGCGATGACACTGGCTCGCACCTACATCACCGGGCGAGGTGCGCCGGAACCGGTCTCGCGATATCCACTGAAGATGATCGTCAGATAGGAGCACACATGGCTTACTCAGTCCGGGCACTGCAGGCAGATGACAAACCGCGCTGGCGCGAATTGTTCGACGGCTATTTGCGGTTTTATGAATCTTCGGTACCGGAGAAGACCATCGAACTGACATTTGAACGCCTGCTCGGCGATGGCGAATGGGACCCTTCCGGCCTTGTTGCCGTCAATGATGATGGCCGCATCGACGGTATCACCCATTACGTGTTTCACCGCTCCACCTGGTCGCCAACGGTGTACTGCTACCTGGAAGACCTGTTCGTGGACCCGGAGGTACGCGGTGGTGGTGCAGGGCGTGCCCTGATCAAGGCGGTCTATGAGGCTGCGGATGCAAAAGGCGCCACGCGCACCTATTGGGCCACGCAGGAATTCAACTACAAAGGCCGGATGCTGTACGACAAGGTCGGCACCAAATCGCCTTTCATTCAGTACCGCAGGCCGGTCTGAGATATGCTGATCTCTTGCGGTGCAGGGCATGATTAAGGCACATTGTACCAGCGAGGTCAGACGTTATACCAAGGGGCTAATTGTTGACCCCTCTTGTATTATGCAGGCTGGGAAATGATGCGGGTTGCAGACAGGCACGGATGGGCGCGGACAGTGGCGGGTATTACCGCGCTGCTGGCGACACTGATGTTGCTTGCAGCCTGTTCAGCAAGTCCCAACCAGCCATTCGCGCAATCGTCCCTGAGCGGCGGAGGTTCAGGGCGCATTCCGCCCACCATCGCCATCATCGCCATGACCGGTGTGCCGCCTGACAGGGCCGGCGTGCTGGCGGATGCGCTGGCCGAAGAGGCAGGCCTGCGCGATATTGCCATTGTGCAGGGCAATTTCTCAGACGGGTATCAACTGGCGGGGAATTTTCAGGCGGTGTTTGAAGGCGGTGGCGTCCGGGTTATCTACACATGGGTGTTGACCGGCAATACCGGCGGTGAACTGCACAGGATCAACGGGCAGGAACTGGTGGCGGCACCCAATGCCGATCCTTGGGCGGGCGTGTCGGATATCATTCTGAAACGTATGGCGTCGGTCACTGCCGAAAGCCTGTCCACACGGCTGGCGCAACTGGGATTCAGGGTCAGGCAGGCAGGCGTTCTGCCGCCGACCCATACTTTTGCACAAGCTGGTCCGGGCGCTGAAAAGGAGATTGATCTGGAGACCTATTACGGGTCCGGATCGCCACTCGCTACAGCGTCGATCACGCCGGACGAACTCTACACGATGACACCGGAAGAACTGGACGAGCGACTGACTGTTGTAGCTCAAAAGCAGGCACAGGAGCAGTTGCGGAATGCCGGGGTAAATTCCCTTGAAGAGCTGATGGGGGAAACAGATGACGCTGCCGGGCAAGCCGGACCATCAGGAACAGCAAAGACATCCGCAGGGTCAGGCAAAGCGTCCAGGTTGGCGGCTCGGTCGGCAGCTGATCGCGAACAGCTTGCCACTGCGCGACCGGCACCGGATGCGAAAACCGATCTGGGCGACATGCAGACGCTGGCGGATACATCCGCCCGCGGCGGTATAGACAAGGTGGCCCTTGTCGGGGTGACGGGATCACCAGGGCGTGGCAATGACGAGCTTTTCCTGGCCATGCGCAAGGTGCTGCGCGATGCCGGCTGGCCGGTGGTGGAAAAGCCGGGAAAGACGACCCTGTCGATTTCCGGCAGGGTCGCGCTTACGGCACCCAAATCAGGTGTGCAACAGGTGAAGCTTGCCTGGGCCGTTACCCTGCCGACAGGCAAGGTGTTAGGGACTGTGCGGCAGGCCAACGATGTTCCGGCGGGCTCGCTCAACAAGGGCTGGGGTCAGACGGCAGGCTATGCGGCAGAAGCCGCTGCTGAGGGTATTTTCAACCTCGTTGAGCAAGTGCGCGGCAAATAAACGGCATTTGCTGGCCAAAATTGTCATCTTCATGTGGAATTGCGGAAATCTGTGGTTGGCAGACCGCTATCCAAGGTTGTAAGAACCTTGTCATAAGGGCTGGATCAGCTGGAATTCCCGCGCAAAAAAGATCGGGAACCGGCGTCACAGGGCGAACGTCGCAATGAAACTCGTTTCGGGTAATTCCAACCGGCCATTGGCGGAAGCCATTGCCGCCTATCTCAACCTTCCTTTGACCAAGTGCTCGGTACGGCGATTTGCCGACATGGAAGTGTTTGTCGAGATACAGGAAAATGTCCGTGGTGAGGATGTTTTTGTGGTGCAGTCCACGTCGTTTCCAACCAATGACCACCTGATGGAACTACTGATCATCACCGACGCACTGCGCCGAGCATCGGCCAAGCGTGTGACGGCGGTTGTGCCGTATTTCGGCTACGCCCGGCAGGACCGGAAACCTGGCCCGCGGACGCCGATTTCGGCCAAGCTGGTTGCCAACATGATCGAGCGCGCCGGCGCAGACCGGGTGCTGACCATTGACCTGCATGCCGGCCAGATTCAGGGCTTCTTCGACATCCCGACCGACAACCTTTATGCCGCCCCTGTCATGGTGCGCGACATCAAGGACAACAAGGACAAGTTTTCCGGTACGGAAGTCTGCGTTGTATCGCCGGACGTGGGTGGCGTGGTGCGCGCCCGCGCCCTTGCCAAGCGCATCGGAGCGCCGCTGGCCATTGTGGACAAACGCCGCGAACGTGCAGGTGTTTCGGAAGTCATGAACATCATCGGCGAGGTTTCGGGCATGTCCTGCATCCTGGTTGATGACATCGTCGATTCCGGCGGCACATTGTGCAACGCCGCTGAAGCCCTGCTCGATGCAGGCGCGTCGGATGTGTCGGCCTATATCACCCATGGCGTATTGTCCGGCGGTGCGGTGGCGCGCATTACCGCGTCCAAACTCAAACAACTGGTGCTGACCGACAGTATCCAGGCAACTGAAGCGGTGCGTGTGTCGCGCAATATCCGCGTCATCACCATGGCAAGCCTGATTGGTGAAGCCATCAAGCGCACGGCGCTCGAAGAATCGGTGTCCAGCCTGTTTGACGACTGACTGTGCTGCTGCCAGTGTGGCGATATGAACAGTACCATCATTCATAGCGAGATAATTCCTGCCGGAGCGCCGTGGTCGCGGGTGATCAGGAAGGCGGAGCGGTTGCGCATTGTCGATACGCATGGGGCGCAGGCCGTTGATTTCCTGTGCTATTGCGCCGAAGACCCGGCTGAGCGCTATCATGCCCCCAATACCATCAAGAAGGCTGGCACCATCCTGTTGACCAGCGGTCATGCGCTGTATTCCGACAAGGCGCGCAAATTGTTTTCCATCGAGGAAGACAGTTTTGGCGGCCACGATACCATTGGCGGATGCTGCTCGAAGCCATCCAATGAAATGCTTTATGGCGTGGGCAATGAGGGCTGCCGGGAAAATTTTCTCAGCGCGCTTGCCGGTCACGGTCTGGGCTGGAAGGACATCGTGCCGAACGTCAACTGGTTCATGACCGTGCCGGTGGACACGGCGGGCGCGGCACATGTGGCGCTCGGGTCATCAGGGGCGGGTGACTTTGTGACGCTACGCGCCGAGATGGACGTGCTGGCGGTGATTTCCAACTGCCCGCAGGTGCTGAACCCGTGCAACAACTTCAGTCCCACCGATATTGCGATCGAAGTTTTGGCCTCCTGAACTGAAAATCCCCGGACGCTTGTTGAAGCACCCGGGGCAGTTTCAGGGAGGTTTACTCACTCACGATTGTTACGTATCGCGCGTTTCAAGCAGGACTTATTGAGTAAACTGTTCCAGCGTCATCATGCGGACGCGCAGTTTGGAGCAGTTCACGCGATAGAAGTTAGTTTGTTGGTCCCACGCAGCTATGGTTGAAGTCTGGCGTGTCGAGTGTAGCACCCTGACGATCAACTGTAATCAGGTCACCAGAGAACGAGTAGGATGTGCCGACCATAATGGTGTGATCGTCGACGCCAAATGCACCGAAGTCTAAACAATTATCACGGAAGGTGCCACGATAGCCGACGTACAACGCCGTATCACCGATCAGTGGCAAACCCGCCAGAGTGAAATCATAGCGCCCACCGACAGTGAATGATTCATAATCGTTCCCGGAAAGGTTGAAGTCTGCATTCAAATAGGTGCCTTCGAGTTGAAGGCGACTGTTGTCGGCAAAAAACCAACGGAACACGCCCCGGGCAAAATAGCCATCATCAAGGCCGGTTGTAAAAACATCGCCGGGAACGAACTCGACGTAACCGCCCTGACCATAAAAGGTCATGTTATCAATGTAGAACTGGGCTTCACCGCCAACGAAGCGATGGTTGGTGCTTCCGACTGGCCCAAAGTTCGACGTGCCCATACCGCCAAAGGCACCAAACAGTCCCGTTGCCGGATCGCGCCAGCTCAAGTGTACCGCACCCTGATAAGAATAACGTGGCCCAGCAGTTGTGAGGATCGCATCATTCGCAAGAGTGCTGTACTCATATTTTACGTCGCTCTGGATCGACAGGTTATCGCCCAACGGCAAGCTGAGAAGTCCCTCACCGCCAGTCGCAACTACAGTTTCGTCCCCAAGTGCGCCACCATCAATGAACTGCACGCCGGCCCAGCTATCCACAACACCTGATACGATCAGGCCCATTTCCCGTTCGTAATCAGCGGCGCTGGCCGGACCCGCAAAAGCGAAAAGCGCAACGGATGTTGCCAAAAGCATCTTTTTCATTGAAGTGACCCCTACAGATTTACTACTGGACTTTATAATAGACAGATTCCAAGGCTGCCGCACAGGTAGTTTCCCCGGTCGGTACATTTTTTTGAAAAGTGTGACATTTGGGACACAGTACGCTTACGAACGGCTTATCCAGATAATGTCCGGCATGACGTTGTCTATTTGGAGTTATGGTACATGTTGCGCACAGGCGCTGCTTTATGTATAAGCCCGCAATCCGTCGCCGGGCTCGTTCACCCCTGGAGGAGATCTCTGGCCGGATACTGGTTGGCGCATCAATGGTTGGCGCGCCGTGTTTTTACCACTTGCACGACAGCAGGAGACAGACGATGGCACAGACCGCCACACTGAACGCTTCGGTGCGCGAACGGGCCGGCAAGGGGGCCGCCCGTGCAGTCCGCCGTGAAGGCCGCGTACCCGCCGTAATCTACGGCGACAAAAAAGAACCCCAGACCATTTCCATGGATTACCGCGAATTGATGAAACAGGTGCAGACGGGTCGTTTCCTGTCAACACTGGTCGACATCGACGTTGACGGTACCAAGGTTCGCACCATCCCGCGCGATGTGCAGTTTGATCCGGTTCGCGACTTCGTCGTGCACGTTGACTTTCTGCGGCTTGGCAAAGGCGCGCGTATTGCTGTTGAAGTGGCAATCAACTTCCTCGGCGACGAAGACAGTCCCGGCCTCAAGCGCGGCGGCGTGCTGAACGTGGTTCGCCACACGGTTGAAATCATGTGCCCGGCCGATGCGATCCCCGAAAGCTTTGACATGGATATTTCAGAGCTGGATATCGGCGACGGCCTGCACTCGACAGACCTGACACTGCCTGAAGGCATGACCTTTACCATCACTGATCGCGACTTCACAATTGCGACTATCTCTGCACCATCCGGTGGTGCTGATGAAGATGAAGAAGATGCTGCAGTCGAAGGCGAAGAAGGTGCTGAAGGCGAAGAAGGTGAAGGCGGCGAAGAAGCTGCTGCTGAAGGTGAAGGCGGCGAAGAGTAATCTCTTCGCTGGAGCTTCGCTGTTCGGTCCGGCTAGTAGCGAAATGAGGCACACATGCTGATTATCGCAGGGCTTGGAAATCCAGGCGCCAAATATGCCGGACACCGGCACAATATCGGTTTCATGGCGGTGGACGAAATCGTTCGCCGCCATGGCTTTTCTGCATGGCGCAAGAAATTCCAGTCGGAAATCTCTGAAGGACTGCTCGACGGCGAGACAGTGCTGATCATGAAACCGCAAACCTATATGAACGAGTCCGGCCGTGCCGTGGGCGAGGCCATGCGGTTCTACAATATCGGTCCTGAAGACCTTGTGGTGCTTTATGACGAGCTTGATCTCGTGCCGGGCAAGGTGCGGGTGAAAACCGGCGGCGGTGCGGGTGGTCACAACGGCATTCGCTCGATCGATGCCCATTGCGGCAAGGACTATCGCCGGGTGCGCCTCGGTATTGGCCATCCGGGATCGAAGGACAGGGTTACCGGGCATGTGCTGGGTGATTTTGCCAAAGCCGACCGTGAGTGGCTGGAGCCGCTGCTCGACGAGGTTGCACGAAGTGCCGGACTGCTGGTGAAGGGCGACGATGCAGGGTTCATGAACAAGGTGGCGCTTGGCATGCGTCCGGATGGAAACGATAGCCCGATGCCAAAGACGCCATCCAAGGCGCCGGGAAAAAAGCAAAGTCACATACATCAGGCGCGGACTGCAGCGCGCAAGCCTGCATTGTCAAAAACCGGCCCTATGGCCGATATGCTGAACAGGCTGCTGGGCAAGAAGGACAAGGATTAGATGGGTTTCAAGTGCGGTATCGTCGGGTTGCCCAATGTCGGCAAGTCGACCCTGTTCAATGCATTGACGCAGACAGCGGCGGCACAGGCGGCCAATTATCCGTTCTGCACCATTGAACCGAATGTCGGGGACGTGGCGGTGCCGGATGAGCGTCTTGTCCAGCTGGCAGCAATCGCAAAATCTGCCCAGACCATCCCGACCCGGCTGACATTTGTTGATATTGCCGGCCTGGTCAAAGGGGCATCCAAGGGTGAAGGCCTCGGCAATCAGTTCCTGGCCAACATCCGCGAGGTCGATGCCATTGCTCATGTGGTGCGCTGTTTCGAGGACGGCGATATCACCCATGTAGAAGGCCGCATTGATCCGATCGCCGATATTGAAACCATCGAGACCGAATTGATGCTGTCGGACATGGAGAGCCTGGAGAAGCGAATTGCAGGGGTTGAGAAGAAGGCAAAGTCGGGAGAGAAAGCTGCAAAGGCCGAGTATGATTTCATGATGCGGCCACTTGAGTTGCTGCGTGAAGGCAAACCGGCACGTGAGCTTGAAGTGGCTGACGATGAACAAAAGGCATTCCGCATGCTGGGCCTGCTGACCTCCAAGCCGGTGCTGTATGTCTGCAATGTCGAAGAGGCAGCAGCAGATGAGGGCAATGGTTTTTCTGAAAAGGTGAAGACCTTTGCAGCGGCACAAGGGGCACAGGCGGTTGTGGTGTCTGCCAAGATCGAAAGCGAAATCGCCGTGCTGGACGACGATGAGCAGCGTGAATATCTGGATGCCATCGGGCTGGCTGAACCCGGCCTTAACCGGGTTATTCGTGCTGGTTACAAGTTACTGAAACTGCTGACTTATTTCACGGTCGGTCCGAAAGAGGCGCGAGCCTGGACAGTCACCAACGGCACCAAGGCACCTGCCGCTGCGGGCGTCATTCACACCGATTTTGAAAAGGGTTTCATCCGCGCTGAAACCATTGCCTATGATGACTTCGTGACCTTGTCGGGTGAAGCAGGCGCACGGGATGCCGGCAAGATGCGGCTTGAAGGCAAGGAATACATTGTCGCCGACGGAGACGTACTGCATTTCCGGTTCAACAACTGACCGGCGGTGTCGCTCGACATTGGCGGTTCATCGTGGCCCATGCGGTTTCAAAACAGACCGAACATGTTGCGCACGCTCAGGCGCAGACGATCAGCAGGGGCATACCGGGTCTGCAGCAGTTCATGGTGATCGACAGATGGAACGATAACCTCGCGTAGCCGCTGTTTCAGCTGCTGATTGCCGGTATATCGCTGCATGCTTGCAACTGCTTCGGTCAACGCGGTTTCATCAACCTTTGCACCAACAAGCTGAAACAGGTCTCTGACGGTTTGAGCAGGCTGTTGAACGAATTGTTCACTTGGCAGCTCGGTGTAGGTCATGCCCAGCGAATTGAAGATTGTATGCCACTCGGCATATTCATATGCCAGATATCTCAACTGCCGAATGTATTCGCGCCGCAGGCGGGCATTGGAAAAGCCGTCTGATCCGGCGGTCTTGTCCTGCCGGCCCCAATTATCCGTCAGGATGGACACGGTATAGGAAACCGCCTGGTCACTGAGGTCACGCCGAAACAGGAAAACCAGATCGGCGCCGTCAAACAGTTCTCTGGCGAGGCCAGCCCTGATTGCCCGCTTGACATGTGCGTGTTGTATCTTGGCTGCGAACACGCCCTGAGCAGTTCGTAACGGCATGATGGTGCGCAGATATTCGGCGCTGAGTTTTGACTTGCTCACCGGTATGCGTGAGTTGTTGCGCATTCGAAAGCGCCGCTCTGCCAGCGTACTGCAATATTCACTGACCTGGCCAAGCCCGCTTGTACGAATGAGTGTGCTCAAAGAACCACTGGCGGTCCGCGGCGCTGTACAGATCAACAGCTTGCGCGTGGGTGCCGCCGGGTCCGGCACATCATGTTCCACGCCCATGTGAGCCATGCCGATGGATTTCGAAAACATGCCCAATACCTGTTCCTTGTGCCAAGCATGCAGAGTAGGTCATTGCCTCGAGAAAAGTCCATGCGCAAGGTGCAATGATCCTGCTGCATGGGTTGCCTGCGATGAAGACTCTTGACCCTGCGAGCCAGAGGCCCGAAAACAACGTCCATGTCTGGGGATTTATTGCACTACGAAGATTTCAGGGTTGGTGATACGCGCACCACTGGTGAATTCGCCATGTCGGTTGACCTGATCCGCGAGTATGCGGGCGAATGGGACCCGCAACCGTTTCACCTTGATGAAGAGCTGGCCAATGCTTCAGTGCTGGGCGGGCTGTGCGCATCGGGTTGGCAGGTGTGCTCGATCATGAACCGGCTGATGGTGCTGGGCTATGCCAACCATGCCGCCGGCATGGGCTCATTCGGGGTCGAGCAGGTGAAATGGATGAAGCCGGTCTATGCTGACGATGTGCTGTCGCTGCGCTATACGGTGCTGGAAAAACGGGTGTCATCCAAGCGGCCTGAAATGGGCATTGTGCGCATGCGCTGGGAGGCCCTGGACCAGACCGGCCAGGCCAAGACCGAAATGACCGGCACCAACCTGTTTCGGGTTCGTGCAGCAGGTGAGACATGAGCGGATACACCTCGATCTGGCTGGAAGACTTTGAGGCAGGCCAGCACGCGATCTACGGCGATCATCATTTCACCCGCGACGCGGTGATTGAGTATGCGCTGAAATATGACCCGCAGGCCTTTCACCTGGATGATGAGGCCGCAGCCAGGACCTATTTCGGCAGACTTGCCGCCTCCGGTTGGCATACAGCATCTGCGTGCATGAAGCTTCTGGCGCACTACCATTTTTCATTGCGTGATGCTGCGGCTGCGCGTGGTGAACCATTGCCCGCGCTCGGGCCGTCACCGGGCTTTGAGAACCTGCAATGGAGCAAGCCGGTCTATCCCGGAGATACGGTAACCTATGGCGGCACCATCACAGGTGCGCGCAAGATGAAATCGCGACCCGGATGGGGGCTTGTCACACTGACGCCACACGGCCACAACCAACATGGCGACAAGGTATTTTCATACGATTCAACGGTGATGTTCGCCTGCCGCGGCAATACCGGAACATAAAGGAAGCGTCAGATGAGCAAGGGTATCGCACTGGTAACGGGCGCTGGATCTGGCATTGGCCGGGCATGTGCCATTGCACTGGCGGCAGACGGCTGGACGGTGGTGCTGACCGGCAGGCGCGAAAACGCCTTGCAGGAAACCATTTCCGAAGCCGGCGAGGCCGGTGCGCACATGCAGGCCATTGCGTGTGATGTCACGGATCCTGCTTCAGTTGAGGCGCTATATTCAGGCATCGACAAGGCCCACGGCCGGATTGATGTCGTGTTCAACAATGCCGGGACCAATGTGCCGCCGCTCAACCTGGCGGAACTGACCTATGATCAGTGGCGCCAGGTTATCGGTGTCAATCTTGACGGTGCTTTCCTGATCGCCAAGGGGGCCTTTACCATGATGCGTGACCAGACCCCCCAGGGCGGCCGCATCATCAATAACGGCTCGATTTCCGCGCATGTTCCAAGACCGGGTTCGGCACCCTATACGGCCTCGAAACACGCCATAACCGGGCTGACGCGATGCATCTCGCTGGACGGCAGACAGTTCAATATCGGGTGCTCGCAGATTGATATCGGCAATGCCGCTTCAGCCATGACCGACGCCATGAAAAAGGGCGTACCGCAGGCAGACGGCTCCATGAAGCCGGAACCGGTGATGGATGTCTCCCACGTTGCCTCTTCGGTGGTCCACATGGCCGGCCTGCCGCCGGAAGCAAATGTGCAGTTCATGACGGTGATGGCGACCAACATGCCGTTCATCGGGCGCGGGTAGGGCTCAATGCACGTTGCAGCCGGAAGACAAACTCTATGACTGTTCGGGCTGATCGCACACGGGCAGGAAATGATAGACATTTACCGTGCCTTCACGGTGCACCTTTACGGTTCCCCTGATACCCTTGAAATCGCCAATACCGCCATTGATGACAGAGGGCAGGTCAATGCCGGCATGGCGGCGCTTTGTGGTGTAGATAGACCCATTGGTGAACACATTTACAATCTCGGTCACGCGTTCAGTGCCCTTGCCCTTCGCATCGACCGCCTGAATGGTGCCGGTGAAGTAACGGTCACCCAGCTTTTTGCCATCCTTGTCGGCAAGCACGCGGTGGCCGACCAGCCTGTCGCCCGGTCCGAATTCACCGTCTTCATTGGCATCAAGTCGCACGACCTCACGAAATTCGCCGGTGCTGTAAACCTTGAAAGGTTCGCAAACTTGATTTTCACCGGCTGTTGCGGACACGCCTGATGTGGTCAGCATTGCGAGGGTGATTGCTGCCGGGGCAAGCAGATTGGTTGTTTTGACGGTCATTGCAGCAAATTCTCCGGTTCCGGTGGCCAAGCTCTGGTGCAGATTGTCAGAATGGAAGCTTCATTGATAGTTCTGTTTCTGGTTTTATGAACCGAACTTTTCAAGCCACTTTGTGAAACCACGGCAGGACCATGCATTGTTCCGGATGACAATCGATCGCTTGATCATTCTGGTGGTCAATATGTGGGTCTATCTTGCCTATGCGCGGATCGTTGCAGCCTATATTGGCAAAACGCGCCGCTTGCCCAATCCTGCCGACCCGGCATCACTCAACGACAAGTATCTCTGGCGTAAGGTTTTTGATCGCAACCCTGAGTTTACTGCGTTGAGTGACAAGCTGGAAAGCAAGCGAATTGCGCGGGAAAAATGCCCCGACATCCTGTTGCCCCGCACACTCTGGGTCGGCGAACGGGGAGAGGATATTCCCGATGCGCTGCTTGCCGGAAACGTCGTGGTGAAGGCGACACACGGTTCGGGTTACTTCAAGCTGGTGCACAATGGTGAATACGACCGTGCCGAACTTGAGGAAGAAGCAAATCAATGGATGCGCAAGACACCTTACGGCAGGACGCATTGGGAATGGGGCTATCTGGGTGTGAAGCCCCGCCTATATGTTGAAGAACTGATTTTGGACAGCGAAGGTGGCTTCAGCACTACCGAAGCGAAGGTGTATTACTATTGTGGTGTCGTCGGCAAAACATCGATGATCTATGACGGGCAAACCGATCACACGGTTTCAGATGTCTTCCGCCAGGATTGGAGCCATGGTACGCACCCGAGCCCGCTTGGCCTGCCTCGTGCCCTGCGGCCGGCACCGGCAAACACCGATCAGATTGAAAGCACAACTCGTCAGTTGTGCCATGGTCTGGATCATGTGCGGTGTGATCTGTACCTTGTGGGTAGCAAGATCTATTTTGGAGAATTCACGCTTTACAACAGAGGTGGCTATGCCGGAGGCGACAATCATCTGGGTCGCAAGCGACCTGAGTTCGTTTACTGGGACTTGCGGCAGTCATGGTTCATGCGCCAGCCGCAAAAAGGTTTGTCTGGCATCTATGCCCGGTGCCTCAGGCGCACAATCGAGCGCCGTCACCACAATGGTCATCAGGCCTGTTTGCCGTAGCTTTTGAATTTGGCGATCACGCGATCCATTTCGGCATCGTCGAGTATGTGACCGCCGCCGAGGCCGAGCACGTCAATGTACTGCCGGGCCAGGGTTTCGACCTCACCGGCCAGTTCCAGCGCCTTGCCAAGATTGCCGGCAAAGGCGAT
Source organism: uncultured Alphaproteobacteria bacterium (assembly GCA_963698275.1). Taxonomy (GTDB): domain Bacteria; phylum Pseudomonadota; class Alphaproteobacteria; order Rhizobiales; family Aestuariivirgaceae; genus Anderseniella. The sequence continues at coordinate 127,896 of CAVOQE010000001.1, forward strand.
CTGGCCATGATTGGCCAGCAGGCAGGCCTTGTAGCCGCCCGACAGCGCGCCCACCGCGCTTGCCGCCAGGTCATCGGTGCCGAAGGTTGCATACTCCGCCAGCGGTATCTTCTTGCCGCCGGCCACAGCCACCATGTAGTGGAATGCCGGGATTTCCATGCGGGCGCAGGCAAGTGCCGTGGCCGCCATTGAATGGCAGTGCACGATGGCTTTGGCGTCGGGAAAGGCGTTGTAGATGGCAAGATGGAACGGGGCTTCCGACGACGGCTTCTTCTGGCTTTCCGCCACAATGCCATCCATCGACATTTTCACCATGTCGGCCGGCTGGTAGTCGGCGTAGGGAAGGCCGGTCGGGGTAACCAGAATACTGTCCTCGATACGCACGGACACATTGCCGGAGCGCTGCGGCGACAGGCCCTTTGTGCTCATGGCCCGGGCGGTTTCGACCACGGCACGGCGAAGGGTTGTTTCATCATTCATGTCTTGCGCTCCGGATACAATGATAACAGGCCTTCAGCGGATGCCTCGCAGACACCGCGTTCGGTAATGAGCCCGGTGACAAGGCGGGCGGGCGTGACATCAAAGGCCGGATTGCCGGCGCCCGACCCGGGCGCCGATATCTGCACCTTGACGATGGACCCGTCTGCTGCCCGCCCGCTCAAATGGGTTACCTCGTCGCCATCACGCTCCTCGATGGGGATATCGGCGACACCGTCAGCGACGGTCCAGTCAATGGTTGAGTGTGGCAGGGCGACATAGAACGGGATGTCGTTATCCTTCGCCGCCAGGGCTTTCAGATAGGTGCCGATCTTGTTGCAGACATCGCCGTTGGCTGCTGTGCGGTCGGTGCCGGTGATGACCAGGTCCACCTGGCCGTTCTGCATCAGGTGGCCGCCGGCATTGTCGACCACGATGGTGTGCGGCACGCCGTGACTGCCAAGCTCCCACGCGGTGAGAGCTGCGCCCTGATTGCGCGGCCGGGTTTCATCTGCCCATACATGTACAGGAATGCCCTTGTCGTGCGCCATGTAGATCGGCGAAAGCGCTGTGCCCCAGTCGACGGTTGCAATCCAGCCGGCATTGCAATGGGTCAGGATGTTGACCGTTTCGCCGGGCTTTCTGGCTGCGATGTCCTCGATCAGTTTGAGCCCGTTGCAGCCAATGGCGGCGTTGGTTTCAACATCGGCGTCACAAAGGTCTCCGGCCCGTTTGTAAGCGGCTGCGAGCCGGTCGTCGCGCGGCAGATTGCGCACCGTGGCCAGCATTTCATCGAGCGCCCACATCAGGTTGATGGCGGTGGGCCGGGTGCGGCGCAGCCTGGCGTCTGCGGCTTCCAGCGCTTCATCGGATGGGTCTTGGCGCAGGGCCAGGCAGATGCCGTAGGCGGCTGTTGCACCGATGAGCGGGGCGCCGCGCACCTGCATGATCTCGATGGCGCGGGCTGCGTCTTCCAGCGTCTGCAATGTCACGATCTCGAACTCGTGCGGCAGCCGGGTCTGGTCGATGATGTTGACCCGCCAGCCATCGTCATTGAGCCAGATCGAGCGATAGGGTTTGCCTGCAACTTTCATCGGATCACGTTCCGCTTCCTTCCAGGCCCAGCCGCACGCCCAGTCCGGCCAGTATTGAACCACCGATCCAGCGGGCTATGCGCTGGCCGCGCAGGCTCTGCCTGATCCGGCCCACGATGCGATGAGCAAGCACGACGGCAACAAGGTCAGCGGACGAGAAAACCACATTCACGATGGTACCCAGGATCAGAAACTGCAGCCATGCCGGCAGCCCGGATGCGGGTTCAACAAACTGCGGCAGGAACGCGATGAAAAAAATCGCGGTTTTTGGGTTCAGCACTTCCACCAACATGCTCTGTGCGAAGGTTCGGCGCGGGCTTGATGCAACAGGTTGAGAATCATCTGCTTCCACGCGCTGGGTAATCATCCGGAAACCCAGCCACACCAGATAGGCGGCACCGGCAAACTTGATGATCAGATAGGCGGTGGGTACCTGCGACAGAAGGAATCCCAGGCCAAGTGCGGCTGCGATGACGTGCACATAGCCGCCCAGATGAATACCGAATGCCGCCATCAGTCCACCCTTGCGGCCGCGCGCAATGGTCTGCGCCGTTGCGTAAAGCAAGGCCGGGCCGGGCATGTAGGCAAAAATCATGGTGGCGACCATGAAAGCCAAAAGCGTGTCCAGATCAGCCAAGTCTAATCTCCTTCATAATCCACCAGCCGGTGCACCTTGATGTTCCTGTCGATGAGCTTCTGGGCACCGCCCAGGTCCGGCAGGTTGACGACGAATGCGGCCGCCACAACCTCACCGCCAGACTCCTGGATCAGGTCGATTGCGGCTTCCGCGGTGCCGCCTGTTGCGATCAGGTCATCGATCAGCAGTATCTTGTCACCTGCCGAAATGGCGTCTGCGTGAATCTCTATGGTGTCGACGCCGTATTCCAGCTGGTAGTCCTTGCCGATGACTTTGCCCGGCAGCTTGCCTTTCTTGCGGATCGGCAGGAAGCCGAGACCGAGCTCGTGGGCGATGGCGCCACCCAGTATGAAGCCGCGCGCCTCGATGCCGACAACATAATCCACGCCGGCAGACAGGAACGGCCACATCAACTCGTCAACGGCTGCGCGAAAGGCATGCTTGTTGGCCAGCAGGGTGGTGATGTCGCGAAACTGGATACCCGGTTTGGGATAGTCTGGAATGGTGCGGATATGGCGGCGAATATCAAAGCCGTTGCGAAGGTCCATCAGGCCGGTCCTTGTATGTTCTGGTAAAACAATCTAGCGGGCTTTATCGACGAATTCGTCGAAGTGAGCAACAGCAGTGCGCTTGTCGGCCTCGTTCATGAACGAGCCGATGAAGCTGTTGCGTCCCAGTTGCACAATCTCTGAGTGGGTGAGGTCCAATGCATCGGCAATGGCCAGGTAGTTGTCGTTCACATAGCCGCCGAAATAGGACGGATCATCGGAATTGACGGTGGCGCAGATGCCGGCATTCAGCATGTGCCGTAGCGGGTGATCCTTGAGATCAGGCACGACCTGCAACCGTTTGTTGGACAAGGGACAGACGGTCATTGCCATGCCGCTGTCGGCGATGCGTTTGACCAGTGCAGGATCTTCCAGCGCCCGGTTGCCGTGATCGATACGCTCGATATGCAGCTGATCAAGCGCTTCGGTGACATAAGCCGGCGGGCCTTCCTCACCGGCGTGGGCAACCGGCGTGAAACCGTGCTGGCGGGCTTCGGCAAAGACGCGTTTGAATTTTGACGGTGGATGGCCGTTCTCGGAACTGTCCAGGCCGACGCCGTGAATGTGGCTCTTGCAGGCACAGGCCTGTTCAAGGGTATCAAACGCCTCGTCTTCGCTGAGATGACGCAGAAAGCACATGATCAGTTTAGAGGTTATGCCGAAATCGCGCCGGGCCTTGTCGAAAGCATCGGTGAGACCGGACAGGACAGTGTCAAAGCTGACACCGCGGGCGGTGTGGCCCTGCGGGTCGAAGAAAACTTCAACGTGTGTGACGTTCTGCGCCGCCATTTTTTCCAGATAGGCCCAGGCGAGATCGAAAAAATCTTCCCGCTTGAGCAGCACCGACATGCCGAGATAATAGACATCGAGAAAATCCTGCAGGCAGTTGAACTCATAGGCCTGGCGGATATCTTCCACGGTGGCATAGGGCAGGGTGACCTGGTTGCGCCTGGCCAGGCTCATCATGAGCTCCGGTTCGAGAGTGCCTTCTATGTGCAGATGCAGCTCTGCCTTGGGCATGTCGGCGATAAAGCGGGCAAGGTTCATTTTTCACCAGGATCCGGAGGCTTCATTCTATCGGTTCAATACCCGGCCTGCAACGGCATCGAGTTTTGCCAGCAGGTTTGCGTCACGCTTTTCAGGTGCTGTCATGATGGCAAATTCGAGCGCTGAGTCTGAATGGATCGGGCAGGGTTGATGCTCTGCTGGCAGGTCGTGTGCAAGCCGTGTGACCAGCTTGATGGCATTGCAGACGTTGGCACGCATGACCTCGAGGATGGAGGTGATGTCCACCGCGCCGTGATCGGGATGCCAGGAGTCGAAGTCGGTTACCATGGCGGCGGTGGCGTAACAGATCTCGGCTTCACGGGCCAGTTTGGCTTCCGGCATGTTGGTCATGCCGATGACATCACAGCCCCATTGCCGGTAGAGCTTGCTTTCGGCAACGCTGGAGAACTGCGGGCCTTCCATGCAGAGATAGGTGCCGCCGCGGGCATGCGGTATGCCTTCGGCACTTGCGGCAGCTTCGAGCGCATCGGCCAGTACCGGCGAGATCGGATCCGCGACAGAGACATGCGCGACGCAACCTTCGCCGAAGAAACTCTTTTCGCGGGCAATGGTGCGGTCGATGAACTGGTCGATGATGACAAAGGTGCCGGGCGGCAGCTCTTCCCTGAAAGAGCCGCACGCAGATACCGACACAAGGTCGGTTACGCCTGCGCGCTTGAGGACATCGATATTGGCCCGGTAATTGATATGGCTGGGCGATATCCTGTGGCCACGACCGTGACGCGGCAGAAACACCACCGGCAATCCGCCGATCTGGCCGCGGCGAACCTCATCGGACGGTTCCCCCCAGGGACTTTCGATCTTCTCCCAACGGGCGCCGTCCATTTCGATATCGTAGACACCGGATCCGCCGACAATACCGAGAACTGATTTGGTCATCTAGTTGTGCTCCGGATTGAAAAAGCCCGGACGTTTCCATCCGGGCTTGTTGTTCAAAAGTATCCCAACCTCTACCGGGATCAGTGTGGCTCGCGGCCCCAGACCCGTTTTTTGGTCAGGAACAACAACAGGGACAGCAGGGCCAGATACAAGACAACCTGGAAGCCCATCGATTTGCGTTGTTCCATTTTCGGTTCACCGGCCCAGGTCAGGAACGCTGCTACATCCGTTGCCATCTGCTCAACGCTGGCCTTGGTTCCGTCAGCATATTCAACCGAATCTTCAGACAGCGGTGCGGCCATGGATATCCATGGGCCTGCCGAGAAGTAAGGGTTGTACGCCTTGCCTTCCGGTGCATCCTTGGCGGCCTCTGCAGACGGTTCTTCATATCCCATCAGCACCGAGCGAACATATTCCGGTCCGCCATTGCCTTTCACCAGTTTGATGAAGGGAGACACATACCATGGGAAATGGAAGCCTTCACGCTTCTTGGTGATCAGTGACAGGTCAACCGGATAGGCGCCGCCATTGGCGGACATTGCTGCTTCCCGGTTGGGGAACGGGCTGGCGAACTTGTCAGCCGGAAGTCCGGGACGTTCAAACATTTCGCCTTCTGAATTCGGACCATCCATGATGGTTGATTCTGCCGCAATCGCCTTTACCTGGTCTTCCGACAGTTCAGGTCCGCCCGGTTGGCTCAGATTGCGATAAGACATCTGGCTCAGCGCGTGACACGAAGCGCAGACTTCCTTGTAGACCAGAAAGCCGCGCTGCAGTTGTGCCCGGTCGAAATGGCCGAAGACGCCTTCAAAGGAGAAGTCGATGTCTTCGGCGTTTTTCTGTTTCCCCGCCGCGACGGCGGCCGTTCCACCCAGAACCAGAGAGGTTCCAAGAGCAATGGCAGCAAGGAGTGTTTTTGTCGTCTTCATTGAATTGTCTCCTGGGTGCTGCTGTTACTCAGCCGGTTGGACTGCGGGTTGCTTGCCCGCGTTCTTCGCCAGCACCGCATCCGATATGGATGACGGCAGCGGTCTGGGCGTTTCCAGCAGTCCGACAAGCGGCAGCAGAATGAGGAAATGGGCGAAGTAATAGACAGTTGCGATCTGGCCAACTGTGATCCACCAGCCTTCCGGCGGGTTGGCACCGACGACGCCCAGGATGAAGAAATCTATCATCAACAGCCAGAACAACTGCTTGAAGATCGGCCGGTAGGTGGCAGAACGCACTTTCGACGTGTCGAGCCAAGGCAGGATAAACCACACCAGGATCGAGGCAAACATGGCGACGACACCGAGCAGCTTGTCCGGAACCGCCCGAAGGATCGCGTAGAACGGCAGGTAATACCATTCAGGAACGATATGCTCGGGTGTGACCAGCGGGTTGGCTTCTTCATAGTTGATCGAGTGGCCGAGATAATCGGGCACGAAGAACACGAATATCGTGAACACGAGGAAGAATACGCACAGTGCGAACGCGTCCTTGACGGTGGCGAACGGGGTGAATGCCAGTGTGTCCTGACCGGACTTGACTTCAACACCGGTCGGATTGTTCTGGCCGGTCACGTGCAGGGCCCATACGTGCAGGATGACCACGCCAACCAGAACGAACGGCAGCAGGTAGTGCAGCGAGAAGAAGCGTTGCAAAGTGGCGTTATCTACCGAGAAACCGCCCCAGAGCCAGGTGACGATGGCTTCACCGAAGAACGGTACGGCGGAAAACAGGTTGGTGATTACCTTCGCGCCCCAGTAGCTCATCTGGCCCCATGGCAGTACATAACCCATGAACCCGGTAGCCATCATGATCAGGAAAATGGCTACGCCGAGCATCCACAAGATTTCGCGCGGCGCCTTGTAGGAGCCGTAGTACATGCCACGGGCGATGTGGATATAGACCGCGATAAAGAAGAACGATGCACCGACCTGGTGCCATTTCTGCAGGATATTGCCGTAGTTCACATCGCGCCTGATGTGTTCGACGGAATCGAAGGCCATATCCACATGCGGCGTGTAGTGCATGACCAGTACGATGCCGGTGACGATCTGCGAGACCATCATGATCATCAAGATGCCGCCGAACGTGTACCAGTAATTCAGATTGCGTGGCACCGGATAGCTGACGAAGCTGTCATACATGAGCCTCGGCAATGGCAGCCGGTCGTCGACCCATTTCATGACTGGGTTGGTCGGATTGTAAGTGGAATGTCCGCTCATGATGTGTTCCTCAGCCGATCTGGATCTTCGCGTCGCTCAAGTATGTGTACTGAGGCACTGGAAGGTTTTCTGGAGCGGGGCCTTTGCGGATGCGGCCTGCGGTATCGTAGTGCGAGCCATGACACGGGCAGAACCAGCCATCATACTCGCCTTCATTTCCGATCGGTACGCAACCCAGGTGAGTACAAACGCCCATCTGGACCAGATACTGTTCCTTGCCGTCTACAACGCGATTTGCGTCGGTTGCCTCGCTGCCGTCAGCCAAATTGGCGTTGCGTGCGTTCTGATCCGGAAGATCTGCGATAGGAACAGCCTTGGCTTCCTCGATCTCCTTGGCGGTGCGATGCCGGATGATCACCGGATTGCCGCGCCACTTCACAGTGATCGACTGGCCTTCCTCCAAGGGAGTCAAATCGACCTCGATCGACGCCAGCGCCAGCACGGAGGCTGACGGGTTCATCTGATCGATCAATGGAATGGCCAGGGCGGCCACGCCGACGGCGCCAACCGCGCCCGTTGCTATATAGAGAAAATCTCGACGGTTTTCGTCTGGTGCTTCAGCAGTTGACACGGGCTTACCCCTCGCTCGGCTTACCTGTTTAAATTCCCCACCCGTTCACATTCGCCACAATTATGCCACGACGCTGAACAGATTGGACCGGGTTGTGGCATTCGTGCGGGTGAAAGTCTAGATAAGAAGTGTCGCACGTCCACTGTTTTTAGTTTCGGGAGTTTGGCAGTTTATCGATCATGGGATGATACACAGCCGCCGTGCCAAAGCCACAGCAATTGCAATTGGCAGAAGCGGATTCCGACATGTTTGGGAGACAGCCTATTTCATCAGTTCAATCTCCACGAATGCACATTCGAAATCATTGCCGTTGATCACGTCGTGTTCGACACCGGCTTCGCGAAAATACGGAATGCCGGTTTTCATTTCGCCTGTCGTTCGCTTGCCGGCTTCCGTCTCAATTTCAAGAACACCGTCAAACAGCGGTACGACAACATAATCGTACTCGTGACGGTGCCAGCCGGTATTGTCGCCGCGATTTTTGAAACGCCATTCGGTAACGCGGGCGCGGTCATTGTTGATGAATTCGGTCGGTATGGCGGTTCCTTTGGCAGCGCTGTCGCACATGATGAATGTCTCCTTGTGGTTTCAGCTACCTTAGAACAATTGTGATCGGTTCATTGCCCCAGTTGGCGTGAAATGCTGGTTCCAGTCTGAAATACCTGTTTAGGTCGACGCCATGATTGAGATTGCACTATATCAACCCGACATTGCCCAGAATGCAGCAACAAGTGTGCGGCTTGCAGCTTGCCTCGGGGTGACCATCCACATAATCGAGCCGGCCGGTTTTGTCTGGAACACTCGTGACTTCCGGCGTGCGGGTATGGATTATATCGACCAGGCCAACATTGTGCGTCAGCCGGACTGGGAGACATTCCTGGCAACAATGTCAGCCAGGCGCATTGTCCTTGCCACCACCCGGGCTGAAACTGCGTATACCGGGTTTGGTTTCCAGGCCGATGATATATTGCTTGTGGGCAGGGAAAGTGCAGGCGTACCCGATCACGTTCGAGACAGTGTTTCCCATCATATTTCCATACCAATGCAACCGGGCACCCGGTCGCTCAATGTGGCCGTGGCCACCGCGATGATCACCGGTGAGGCATTGCGCCAGACCGTGTGGCAGACAGGCTGAACTTCAGCTATGTGGTTGGTGCCCTTCCCAAACCCCTCAATGCCGGATTATTGTCTCGCCCATGACTGACACATCGACTGATATTCACACCCGCCTGGAACCCAATAAAGCCAAAGCACGGCAATGGTTTGAGAGTTTGCGTGACCGGATTTGCGCCAGCCTTGAAAAAATCGAGGACGAGCTTTCTTCAGGCCCGATGACCGGAGAGCCTGCCGGACGCTTTGAGCGCACGCCGTGGAGCCGGGAAAACGATGGCGGCGGTGGTGTAATGTCGATCATGAAGGGCCGTGTGTTCGAAAAAGTAGGTGTTCACTGTTCAACCGTGCATGGCGAGTTTTCCGAAGAGTTTCGCAAGCAGATGCCCGGTGCTGACAAGGATCCGCGGTTTTGGGCCTCCGGTATTTCGCTGATTGCCCATCCCTGGAACCCGCATGTGCCAACGGCCCACATGAACACCCGGTTTGTGGTGACGTCGAAATCCTGGTTCGGCGGTGGCGGGGACCTGACCCCGGTGCTGGTGCGCAGACGCACCCAGGAAGATCCGGACTCGCTGGCGTTTCACGCGGCGTTCAAGGGGGCCTGTGACGGGCATGACGTTGCTGATTACAAGCGCTACAAGGAATGGTGTGACGAGTACTTCTGGCTCAAGCACCGTAACGAACCGCGCGGCATCGGCGGCATATTCTTCGACTATCTCGACAGTGGCGACTGGAACGCGGATCTCGCGTTCACCAAGGATGTCGGCCTTGCCTTCGAGAAGGCCTATTGCGACATCGTGCGTGCCAATGTGGATACGCCCTGGACAGATGAGGATCGCGAAGAACAGATGATCAGGCGCGGGCGCTATGTCGAGTTCAACCTGTTGTATGACCGCGGCACGCTGTTTGGATTGAAAACCGGCGGTAACGTCAATTCGATCCTGTCTTCCATGCCTCCGTCCGTGAAATGGCCCTGAACGATCATGCTCAAACCGGTATTTCGGCATCAGTTGCCAGGCGCAATGTAATCGGTGCCATAGCGCTGGTGTTCAGCGCAGATGTTGCCTTCGGGCTGACCTATCCGCTGCTCAACCTGTTGCTGGAGGCGCGCGGTGTTGATGAGCGCCTTATCGGGCTGAATGCGGCAATGTCACCGCTTGGCGTGATTGTCATGGGGCTTGTCCTGCCGCGTCTGGTGGCCAAACGCTCCAGTGCACCGATTGCGTGGATCGCCATGGTGGTTCTGGCGGGTTCGATCATGGCTATGGGCCTGTTTACCGGTCTGACTTCCTGGTTTTTCATCCGATTTGTACTCGGGGCGGCGGCTGGAACCCTGTATGCGCTGTCAGAAGCCTGGCTGATGCATTTTACCGCAGATGAAAACAGAGGGCGCACAACAGCAATTTATACCACTGTCGCGGCGGCGGGGTTCGGATTCGGCACCGCCATTCTGCCGTTTGCAGGCACTGACGGCATGCTGCCGTTTGTCGTTGGCAGCGGTTTCATATTGCTCGGCTCTGTGCCCTTGCTGCTTATTCGGCTGGATGGCACTGAGTTCCGGTCGGACGAACACAGCGGCAAGACCGGCATGGTGGTGTTCGCGGTGGCAGCACCACTGCTGTTACTGGGCGTGCTGACCATGACGCTGTTCGATTCGGTCATGTTGTCGTTTTTTCCGATCTATGCTGTACGTGTCTCGCTGGATCTGTCGTCTGCAGCCTGGCTGCTGGGGGCAGCCGTGGCTGGGGCGGCATTGTTTCAGCTGCCAATCGGATGGCTGGCCGACCGCTGGTCGCGGCGCGGGGTGGTCTGGATCGCCACGCTCGGCACATTTTCGCTGGCCCTGGCTATGCCGGTCGTTATCAAGACCTGGCTGGCCTGGCCATTGGCAGTCGCGCTGGGCAGTTGCGCCTATGCTTTATACTCACTTGCTCTGGTTGCCCTGGGAGACCAGTTCAAGGGGCCCATGCTGGTGGCCGGCTCTGCTGCCGTGGCGGCCATGTGGGGGGTAGGCGGGATAATCGGACCGCCGGTGACCGGCTGGGTATTCAAAGTGGCAGGTCATGAATCGCTGCCCTATGTTCTGGCGGCACCCTACATACTGTTTGCTCTTTGCCTGATCGTGTCAGGTGGCCATCTGGTACGGCAGAGTTGGCGAAAACAGCTCTGATCCAGGGGCATGTCAGTATTGACAGGGCCGTGGCTTGACCCCATTGGCGGCCTCGTGTCCAGTCTGGTCTCATGACAGTAATTGCAGACATTCACCCAACCGTTCGGCGCCGTAACCTGTTTGCGGCGTGCGCGGCCATCATCGTGTTCGGCTTTGCCATGGGGCTGACCTATCCGTTGTTGTCGTTATTGCTTGAGCGGCGCGGGGTGTCGGAAACCGTTATCGGCATGAACGCCGCCATGTCGCCGCTCGGCATTCTGGTGTTTTCCATCTTCATTCCGGTGCTGGCGCGGCGCTTCGGCGCGCGAACAGTGACGACTGTGGCAGCGTTTTCGGCGGCATTCCTTTTGCTCGGCTACAAGCTGTTCCCGTCGCTTGAAGCCTGGTTCGTGCTTCGCCTGATCCATGGCATGGCGGTGTCGGTGCTGTTCGTTCTATCGGAGAGCTGGGTGGTGAAATATGCCGACCCGGGTTCGCGCGGCAAGGTGGTGGCAATCTATGGCGCTGCGCTGGCCGCCAGTTTCGGGGCAGGGCCGTTGCTGATCTCGCTGATCGGGATTGACGGCTGGTTGCCGTTTGCAATCGGTGCGGTGGTTCTGGCGGCGGCGACCGTCCCAATTGCTCTCATTCAGGAAGAGCGGCTTGAGGCTGAAGCCCACGCCGGCTGGGGCGATATCCTTGCCTTCATACCCAAGGCACCAATCCTGCTTGCTGCAGTGTTCATCTTTGCCGTGTTTGACGCAGCAACCCTGAGCCTCATCCCGGTTTACGGGGTCAGGCTGGGGTACGACCTGGCGGCGTCTTCCAACATGCTGACCGTATTGATCGTCGGCAATGTCATCCTGCTGCTGCCGATCGGCTGGCTGATCGACCACAAGGACCGGCGCACCGTACTGGCGGGACTGGCGGTGGTGACGGTGGTCTTGCTTCTGGTGCTGCCGCTGGTGGCGGGTACCTGGGTGCAATGGCCGGTGCTGTTCGTGGTCGGAGCCAGTGGCTACGGCATCTATACCTGCGCGCTGGCCATATTGGGGGATCGCTATACCGGGCATGAGTTGATTGCCGGATCGTCATCCTTTGCGACCATGTGGGGGTCAGGTGCGCTTGCAGGGTCACTGATTGCCGGTGGCGCCATGCAGGCAATGGGGCCACATGGTCTTCCGCTGTCGCTTGCAGTGTGCTTCGGTATCTTTCTGTTGGGAATGTGGCTGCGCCGGGCGCAGCAGCAAGCTTAGTAAAGGCATAGTACAAATGACCATGAATAAAACCGTACGACTGGCGCGCAGGCCTCATGGCGAGGTGCAGCGGGAAGATTTTGCAATCGCTGAAGAAGCGTTGAGTGATCCTGCCGAGGGGCAGTTTCGGGTCAAGTCAGCCTACGTTTCGCTTGATCCTGCCATGCGCGGCTGGATGAATGAAGCAAAGTCCTATGTGCCACCTGTCGGCATCGGCGAAGTCATGCGGGCGTTCGTGTCCGGCACCGTGGATGCGTCACGCCATCCGAAATTCAAGGAAGGCGACACGGTCTCCGGTCTGCTCGGGGTACAGTCTCACGCCATTACCGACGGCCAGGGCATAACCAAGGCAGACACATCGCTGGCGCCTTTGCAGACCTGGGTGGGCGGTCTCGGCATGCCGGGCCTTACCGCCTATTGCGGGCTGACCTATGTCGGAGAACCAAAGGAAGGCGAGACTGTCGTGGTGTCGGCGGCATCCGGCGCAGTGGGCCAGGTCGTTGGCCAGATCGCCAACATTTACGGCTGCCGGACGGTTGGTATCGCCGGTGGTCCGGACAAGTGTGCGGCCCTGACCGACGAGTTCGGTTTCGATGCGGCCGTTGACTACAAGAAGGGCTGGCTGGCCGATGACCTGAAAGCCGCCTGTCCCGATGGCATCGACGTGAACTTTGAAAATGTCGGCGGTGACATCCTGGATGCCGTCCTGCCATTGATGAATTTCAAGGGACGCATTGCCATTTGCGGCCTGATTTCAGCCTATAATGCCACCGCTCCGGTGCCGGGGCCGTATAACTTCCGGTCCATACTGGTGAACCGCTTGCGGGTGCAGGGGCTTATCGTTTTTGATTTCATCGACAAGTATCCGGAAGCCTATAAACAGCTTGGCACCTGGTACAGGGACGGCAAGCTGAAGTTCAGGGAAGACGTGCGCGACGGCGGTCTTGACGCGTTCCCGGATGTGCTGAAGCTGCTTTATACCGGTGGCAATTTTGGTAAGCTGATCCTCAAGGTCTGAACTGACCGGCATGAAACGAGTGGCTGCGATGTAGCCGCAGACTGGAATAGGGGAGGCGATATTGGAATACGATCCGGGGCGGGAGGCCTGCCCGCTGCCCTATTCGCCATTCAAGAGTTGCACCGTGCCGCGGCCAATCGGATGGCTGTCGACAATCAGCAGCGATGGCGTGGCCAACCTTGCACCGTACAGCCAGTGGCAGAACCTGACTTTTGATCCGCCCATGGTCATGTTCGCGGCCAACCGGTATCCGGACGGCCGGGTCAAGGACACCGTGGTGAACGCGCAGGCGACCGGCTGGTTTGTCTGGAACATGGCGACCTGGGAACTGCGCGAAGCCGTCAACATTTCCGCCATGGCGCTTGCCGCGGACGAAGACGAGTTCAGCCATGCCGGCGTCACCAAGGCCCACAGCGTTCATTGTGCCGCGCCACGGGTTGCCGAAGCGCCTGCCCATTATGAATGCCGTTATGTGTCCACCCATACGCTGGAAGGCAATTCACCGGTCGGCACGGTGGACGTGGTGTTTGCCAGCGTTGAACGCATTCACGTGGCCGACGATTACGTGGACGCTGCCGGAAAGCTTGATATCGCAAAGCTGCAACCCATCGCGCGCATGGGCTATTACGACTACACGGTGATCCGCGACGTATTCGAAATGCAGATACCGGGTGCGGGCGATGAAGCTGCTGACGGGCTTGAGGGCAAGGTCACCCGATGAAGGCGGTGGCCGTGCCGTCGCATCTGTCGGCGCACACGTTTGTCATGCTTGTACGTATCTGGTGCTACATGACCTATCCGCGCCAGATGGTGAATTTCCGGCGCGCGCTCGGGCGTTGGCCCGACCCGGCCATGCCCAGGTCTTCAAACGAAAAGTACACCTGGCGGAAAATTTTTGATCGCAACCCCTTATTCACGCAGGCCAGTGACAAGCTGCTGGCCAAGCAACTGGCACAGCAACTTTGCCCGGACGTGCGGGTGCCGGAAACACTCTGGGTCGGGGAGCGGGCAGAGGATATTCCCGACGAGTTGCTCCAGGGCAGTGTGGTGGTGAAGACCAATCACGGATCGGGCTGGAACTATTCCGTGCGCGACGGCAAACATGATCGCCAGGAGCTTAACCGAACCGTAAACGGCTGGATGGACAGGCGTTTTGGACGGCATCATGCCGAGTGGGGATATTACGGCGTCGAAGCCAAGGTGTTTGTGGAAGAAATGCTGCTGGAGCCGGACGGCCGGCCACTGGCCAATGAATACAAGACCTATATCGGGCGCGATGGCCAGGTTGCGCTGACCTTTTGCCGTCAGCTTGATGACACCGGCGAGCGGATCGACGCCGTTGTCGATCACACAGGTTGTGTGCAGACGGGGCACTCAGAAATCAATGTGTTGTCCGCCGATGCGGTTTTACCGGACCAATACCAGGACATATGCCGGGTCTCGCAGGTCTTGTCGGAGCCGTTCGATTTTGTTCGTTGTGATTTGTACATTCACGACGGTCAGCTGTATTTTTCCGAATTCACGCTGTACTCGTATGGCGGGTATCCGACGATGAGCAACCCGGCTGTCATGCAGCGGTTGGCAGACGTATGGGATATCCGCACATCATGGTTCCTGTCTACGCCGCAGTCTGGCTGGCGTCGATATTATGCCAAGTGTCTACACAGCCTGCTTGTGGGCTCTTAAGGCAATCCAGGGTTCAACGCCTCCCGCCAGACCCAAATCCTCGCCGGTGGACGCGGTGACAACCACAAAACCGGCTGTGTTCAGGAGGTCTGACAACTCTGACTGTGAATAGTAGCTGTAGTGGCGTCCGAGCTTGTCGCGGGCTGAGCCAGTGCCCAGTTTCATGCCGATGTGGAAGTGCCCGCCCGGTTTAAGTGCACGATACAGTGCGTTCAGATGCCGGGGAAAGTCCTCAGCCGGTGCATGCAGAAGGCTGAAATTTGCCCATATCCCGTCATAGGCACCGGCTACGTCGATGTCGTCGAAGCTTGCCAGCCGTGCGCCGATGTCATGGGTCTCGTTCGCCAACCTGACCATTTCGGGTGAGGCATCAACCGCATCAACTTCAAAATTGTGTTCGCGCATTTCAGCGGCTGCATTGGCAGGCCCACATCCCAGATCGAGAATGTGTCCGCCCGGCACAAGGTGAGCCATGAAAGCCACAAGAAGGGGATCCGGTGAGGTCGATCTGGTCAGGTCGGCATAGGCTTCAACCTGGGTGTTGTAGGCAGAGATGGTTTCATCGTCGATCATTGTACCGGTTCCTGAACCTGGTCTAAGCTCTGTGAGATCAGCATACAAGAATTTCGATCTGTCCGGCATACGCTTTCAGCGTCTCTTTGGCCACACCTGCGCCTGATTGTCCGGCCAGCTTGTCACACCCGGTCTCCATCACGCCGCCACAATTCTCGGATGACTGGTGAGCCATGAAAACTTGTTCGACAGCAGCTTTTGTTTTTGGTCTGGCGGCGGCAATCTGCATGCCGGCAAATGCCCAGGATGCGCCTTTGGGCAAGATTGTCTGGCAGGTGCAGGACCGGTTCCGGTTCTTCTCCGACGAGAGATTTTTCACACCGCACCTGAAAGCCAGTGACGCGTTTGCCGCCGTAGACGCGCCGCGTGACGAATTCGGCCGCAAGAAGATCGACGGTGAATGGGTCGGGCCGATACAGTTTGCAGAACGCAGGCTGGCCGGGAGCGCCATCAAGAACGGCCATGACGGCTGGGCCGCACAAGCCTACACGGCCAGCAAGGAAGCCTTCACCTGCTGGGATTCCGGCAGACGGCAGGTGCGCGGCGACTGCCTGAAAACCGATGAAGCAGAAGGATCGCGCCTGTTCCCGGCGCAGGTCACCATATCAGCGTCGCTCGACAGCACGGCTGCCCAGGTTTTTGCCGGCAAGCAGTGTGAATGGTTCATCCATACCGGCACCGACAAGGACTGGCGCACCGTCACACAGGCAGACTGTGCCGGCCCCGCGCAACTGACCGCGCCGGTGAATGCCCAGTTTTCAATGCTGGCACGGGTGCTGGACCCCGCCAGTGCAAGCGGGATGCTGACCCAGGTAACCGGTGTCTATCAGCAGGTCGAGGGCCGCCTGGTCGTCGGGTTCGGGGACAGTTACGGCTCAGGTGAGGGCAATCCCGACTACCCGGCGAATTATTCCAAGTCGGTCACGCTGGCAGATACTGCGCGTCCACAGCCCAGCACATTGCCGCGCTGGCTTGATCCGGCATGCCATCGTTCGGTGTATTCGCATCAACAGCGTATCGCCATGCAGCTTGCCGCCGAGAACCGGAAATCGGTGGTGAGCTATATCGGCTATGCGTGTTCCGGTGCATCGATTGCCAATGTGATGGCGTCGGTTGATACACACAACGACCATATGGAACCGGTCACCGAAAAGACCCTGCGCGACAGCCGCGTCAAAAAGGGGGTTGCCACGACGGTTGCCCAGGCAGACTGGTCTCAGCTTGATCACGCTGCCCGGGACCTGTGTGCGGATGAAGGGTCGGCAAAATCGGAAAAACCCGTCAAGGGATGCAGTTCGTGGCGCGGTAAGCCGGATCTGATTCTGCTGAGCGTCGGCGGTAATGACATCGGGTTCGCCAATGTGGTGAAATGGGCGGTCGCGGGAACCGCCGTTGGCCAGGTGAGGTTTCTGTCCGGCGGCGAAAAACCCGGCACGATGCTGAAACGCGCCGGCGGCAAGGAAGATCTGGCGGGCTGTTCAGGTGATGAGGCGGGCCTGCAATGCCGATTGGCAGACCGCTATGCGTCGCTTGCCGTTGCTATAGAAAACCGGTTCGGACTGACGGACCGCAACAAGATTGTGACCGGCCCCTATCCGGGCCCCATGGGTGATGAGGCAGGTGGCATCTGCTCGGCAGAGGCGGTTAATGAAGGCGCTGACTCGGAGCACTTCATCTCCACTTCCGACGAGCGGCTACGCACGCTGCACGATAAGCTGTTTGCGCAAAAACAGCTGACCAATGCAATGAAACAGGCGGTATCCAAGACCGGCTGGACCTGGGTGGATGCGCTTGCCTGGTCCGGCGCATTCGACCGTCACGGCGTGTGCGCGCGCGGCGAGCGAAAGTCCGACGCGTTCAAGTCACTGCAACTGATCAGCGGCGGGTGGGAGCCGGTGAGCCCGGCTGACATGCTGGCCTATGCGCCCCGGCAGCGCTGGTTTCGAACCTTCAATGACAGTGTGCTGATGCAGTTCTACGTCAGCCGGATTGAGCAACTGGCGCGCAATCCGCGCCAGCCCATCGACTATCATTACCAGGCCGGTGTATCGGGGTTTTTTCACCCGACCGCCGAAGGCCAGGCGGTGATGGCAGACATGCTGCTCAATGCCTCACGTTGCCGATTGTTCGGCACAGGCCCCGGTTGCTAGGCATAGCGCCTGGCGAGACCGGTATGTGATGTGCTGCGCAAGCCGTCACAGTTTCGATCGCTGTCAATCATCAAATGAAGTAGTTCTTTATGGGCTTTTACAATCATCATGTAATGCCGAGTCTTATCAACTGCTTGTGCGGGATGTCGGAGGTAACCGATCAACGCCGGAAACTGGTGCCACAGGCGGAAGGCCTGGTTGTTGAGGTCGGCATCGGATCAGGTCATAACCTGCTGTGCTTCGTGCGGTTCTTGATGGTCGAACAGCTTTACTCAGCACGTTCCGTGCTTCGCGCCGTTCTCCGACACTGAACAACGTGGTGATGAACTCCACTCCGAAGCACAAAGTGCTGAGGCAAGGCCGACCGGCCGTCGCACGAAGTGCGCCCCTGCGGAGCGCAGCCGAAGGCTGCTTGCGTGAGCGAAATAAAGTTAATGCTCGAACAGCTTTACTCAGCACGTTCCGTGCTTCGCGCCGTTCTCTTACCAGCCCTGTGCCGTCATGAAGTTGTTGAATAGTGTTTGGGTCAGCGACGTGAGCCGCGGTTGGGCATCTTCGACATGGCCGACAAAGTTTGTGTAGGCATCGTCGGATTTGACGGTCTTGTTCATCTCCGTCTGCCATGACGGGACCCAGCCGCGCACGGTGGTCACATCCCATTCATGGTGGAACTGGGTTGAGTAGGCATGGTTGCCGATCGTCATCATCTGAATGGCGCACAGGTCCGAAGACCCGTGGACCCGGGCTGCATCGGGTGCCCGTTTCACTTCTGCGGAATGCCACTGGGTAACAGATCGCCGGCCATTGACCGGTGCTGTCTCATCGAACGCCACCGTGCACACGCCGACCTCGGTTGTGTCGCTGTGGCCCACATCGCCGCCAAGTGACGTGGCCAGTAACTGATGGCCGAGGCAGAGGCCGATATAGGGTTTGGCGCGGGTCTCCACCCAGTCGCGGATCACGGCTTTTTCTGCTGTCAGCCAGGGGTGTTCGTCTTCCTCCCAGACCTGTTGCGCACCGCCCAGCACAACAACCAGGTCGACACCGGACAAGCGGTCAGGGGTTTCGCCCTTGTGCCAGTCCAGGAACGACACATCGAAACCGCGCTCGCGCAGCAGGTGCGGGAAACAGCCGCCGGTATCATCACTCATGTGACGGAAGACAAGTGCAGTGCGGGTCATTCAGGAGTAATCTTGGCGAGCTTTTTTTGTGGTGAGGACTGGGGCAGTGGCTGCAGACCTGCCTGTGGGCAGAAATCCGCAATCTGTTTCCATGACGTGTTGTTCAGGTTCATTTCGCAGCGCCGCAGATTGCCGCGAATACACATTGTGGTGCCGAGTTCATAATACTCGCCATACAGGCGGCACCGGCAATTGGGATCGGCACTGGCAGCAGGGGCTGCCAGGAGGAAAACGCTTGAAATGAGCAAATACGCCATCGATTTCATGGCGTAATGATAGCGTAAACGGGATTTCTACACCAGAGCAACAAATACTCATTACAGGGAGTGTCAGGGTGCCAGGCATCTCTCCAAGTGATCATATGTTTAAAATCAAGCGGTTAAACCTGGTTGAAACTGATACTGAAACTTACAATAGCTGCAGTTCCGTGGCCTGCTGGCCGCGTCCGCGCTTGTCGTCCTGCAGCTCGTAAGACAGCTTGGCGTCGTCGGCGAGATCAGGAATGCCGGCAGCCTGTACGGCTGTAATATGGACGAAAACATCTTTTGACCCGTCTTCAGGCGTGATGAACCCGTATCCCTTGGTTGTGTTGAAAAACTTCACCGTACCGTTGTGCCGCATGACCCTGACCCTGTCTCTATTATCTATCCGTGGTGACCTCGCCCAAACCTGCTATGGGCTGATGGCGATTTGTTGACACCGCGTGAGCAACCATAGCTGCATTTTCGTGTTGTCCATTGCAGAATCCCCGGTTAGCTTTCGTGTCATGATGATACGCTTGTATACCGGATTGCTGGCTGCTTGCATCGGTCTTGCTTTCCTGATCACCGGACCCGCAGCGGACGCGCGGCCCAAGGTGAAAACCAAGACCCAGCATTACCGCGTCGACGGCTCGGATGCTGCTGCCATTGTCTCCTCGATGATGAAGCAGCACCGGCTGCTGGGCGGGCATGGCCGGGTCGGGCGCACCAAGATGAAACGCCGCATCGAGTGGGAGTTCTCCGAGACCAGGAAATCCTGCCGCGTCAAAAGCCACACCATTCGCCTCGATTTCACCACCCAATTGCCGCGTCACCGGTCGGAAAAGCGATTGCGCCGCAGCCTGCGCAAGGATTGGCGCGCCTTTGCCAAGCATGTGAAATGGCATGAGGGCCAGCACCGCAAGATCTGGCTGAGCTGCGCGCGCAGGGCCGAAAAGAAGGTCAACCGGGCCCGCGCGAGAACCTGCGGGCAATTGCTGACGAAGCTTGAAGACATCTACAAACAGTCCAATGCTGCCTGTGACAAGCGCCATGCCAGCTTCGACGCCAAGGAAACCCGCAGGCTCGGCAGGCACCCGCTGATACGCCGCGCCAATTTGAGAAAATGAGGGTAGGTGCAATGAAACGGATTGCGATGCTGGCCATGCCGCTGCTGCTGACTGCGCCGGCACAAGCTGAACAGCAATCCCGCGTCATGCCGCTGGAACAGGTGAAAAGCATCCTGGAAGCGACCAAGGACAACTGGGTGGCCTACCGGATTTACGGGGGCCGGCAGTATTATTATGTCACTCACCTGTTGTCGTGGCGCTGTGGCATCAAGCAGGTGCGCTATTCGGAGAACTCCGATGCCCTGGACAAGAAATGGCCGCTGCCCGAGTGCAACAAGCTGATCCCGAACAATATTCCCAATGATGCCAAAATCCACTCCGAGCGGGCAAAGACCGGCAGCATAAAGACCCTGGCCATACAACTGGAGTTCGACGACGGCACAACATCACCGGTGCGCATCTATGAACCGTGCGAAGGCGTCGGCGAAGCCACCTGCGGGTACTTGAAGGAAGAGCGGTAGGAGTTACTCCGTTCGTGCGGGTTGATGTTTTGTATCGCTCACGCCGGCAGCCTACGGCTGCGCTCCGCGGGGGCGGGCCTGACCGGCCCGAGGCCCGGTCGGGCCTAGTTGTTTTGGTTGTCGAACAGCTTTCTTCGCTTCGCTCAGGCCGTTCTCCGACCCTGAACAACCCTCCAACTACTGTCATTCCCGCGAAGGCTGGAAGGTGGAGTCACGTTTGAAGTGCAACACGGTTGAACATCTGATTGAAGACCTCGTTTGGGGTTTTGTAGTTGAGGCACTTTCTTGGCGCATTGTTGTACCTGTCTGTGATGAACTGCAACTGTTGTGCCGGGATGGCTGCCAGGTCTGACTTTCTCGGCAATGATCGCCTGAGCCTTGAGATGGCGTTTTCCACACCACCTTTTTGCCATGGCGCATGAGGATCACAGAAGTAGGTGCCACATGCCAGCAGGGGTTTGAGCTCATGATGCAAGGCAAACTCGGTGCCATTGTCGAAAGTGATGCTCTGGCGCAAATGGCCTGGCAGCTTGGCAAGGAAGCCTGAAAGCCGATCTGCGACAGGCCGGGCAGCCTTGGAAGGCTGGCGCATGAGGGTTGTGAACCTGGAGGTTCGTTCATGCAGCACCAACACGGCCTGACCATAGCGGGAAAACAGCATCAGATCGGCTTCCCAGTGGCCGGGTTTTGTGCGTGACGTAACCGATCGGGGCCGTTCATGGATGCTAACGCGCTGTTTTATATGCTCAACCGGACTGATACCACCGCGCTTGAGTTTACCTCTGCGGTGTTTTGCCCGTGGCAGCAGCCTGTGCCAGTAATCCTTCTGAGCTGAACGATGGTAGATGAAGCGATAGATTGACTCATGACTGATCTGCATGTGAGCGTTATGCAGTGCCAGCCGGCCTGCAATCATCTGTGGTGACCATCCCATCGCAAGGCGGTCGCGAACAAGTGCACGCAGTGCTGGCTGGTGCGCCAGCTTGAAGCGACAGTCCCATCGTCTTCGTCGCAAGGCCAGTTGATGAGCGCGTTCACCCTCATACACCCCGTTCCATTGTTTTGTTGGTTTTGCATTGCGTTTCAGTTCACGGCTGACCGTACATGCGGCTCTGCCAAGCTGGCGCGCAATTTCTCTGATCGACTGGTTCGCCTTACGCAACAAATCGATCTTGATCCGCTCTACTAGAGACAGATGAACATAACTCTTTCCCATCGCAACAACACCTTAGCAGGTGTTGCACTTGTTACGTGAATCCAAGGAATCCATACTTGGCGGCATAAACCGTCCTGACTGGCATTGGATCCCCGTTTTCACGGGGATGACGGTCGTGACGAACTCCCCCGAAGCACGCGGTGCTGAGGCAAGGCCGACTGGCCGTCGCACGAAGTGCGCCCTCGCGGAGCTACAGCCGTCAGGCTGTTGGCGTGAGTGGAATAAAACACCTAACTTGCGTGAGCGATATACCTTAACCCACCAGTAAAAATACCCGCCTCCTTGATCTCAAACCCGTTTCAATCGTAGAAGTTTCATCATGACAGACACACCCGATATGCCGCTGCGCGCAGCGATTCTTCCCGTCACGCCCTTGCAACAGAACTGCACCATCCTGTGGTGCACCAAGACCATGGACGGGGTCGTCATTGATCCCGGTGGCGACGTGGAAAACATTTTGCGCGGCGTCAAGGAAACCGGCATCACGCCCGTAGGCATCTGGCTGACCCATGGCCATTTTGACCATGCCGGCGGAGCTGCCGAGTTGAAGGAAGCACTCAATGTGCCGATCACCGGGCCGCATATCGCCGACAAGTTCCTGCTCGATGAACTGGCAACGTCCGGCCAGCAATATGGTGTGCCGGGCAGGGCGGTGACACCGGACACCTGGCTCGACGAGGGCGACACTGTGACGGTCGGCGAGGTCTCGTTTGCCGTGCGCCATTGCCCGGGCCATTCACCGGGCCATGTGGTCATGCTCAACGAGGCGATAAAATTCGGCCATGTGGGCGATGTGCTGTTCCAGGGCTCGATCGGGCGCACCGACTTTCCTTATGGCGACCATGATGCGCTGATCTCCGCCATCAAGGAAAAGCTGCTTGCCGTTGCCCGACGATTTCACCTTCATCTGCGGCCATGGCCCGGCCAGCAATATCGGCAACGAGCGGGTGAACAACCCGTTTTTGAAGTAGGTCATCTATTGGTCGAACAACCTGTCCTCGCTTCGCTCGGGTCGTTCTTTACTCTGGTCGAACAACTTATCCTCGCTTCGCTCGGGTCGTTCACCGTGCATTACTCTCAACATCGTCTTTCCCGTTTTCACGGGGATGACGAAGGTGCAGTGATGGTTGTAGTGTCCGTAAACTTCAAAATGGCCAGAGGACTATCTCATGCGTATCGAAGCGGTTGAAACCCTGCGTCTTGGAGATCATCCGAACCTGTTGTGGGTGCGGGTGCACACCGACGCCGGGTTGACCGGGCTTGGTGAAACCTACTTCGGCGCAGGTCCCAGCGAAGCCGATGTCCACGACCGCATTGCGCCAATCATCCTTGGTCAGGATGCCAGCCGCATCGAATTCCTGAACATGAAAATGCAGCCCTATACGGGCTTTACCGGCAGCGGGGCGGAAGTGCGCGCGCTGTCGGCGGTCGATGTGGCGCTGTGGGATATTGCCGGAAAGGCGGCGAACATGCCGTTGTGCGATGTGCTGGGTGGCCGGACACGGGCATCGATACAGGTCTACAATACCTGTGCGGGTCCCAACTATGTCTCCAGGACATCGGCTGTCCGCCCGGACAATTTCGGAGCAGCTTCTGGTGGCGCAACCGGCACCACGTATGAAGATCTGGATGCGTTTCTGCATCATCCCGAAGACCTCGCGGCATCGCTGATGGAGATGGGGATTTTCTCCATGAAAATCTGGCCGTTCGACCTGGCCGAAGGCGCGGTTGACGGTGTTGATATTTCTGCCGCTGACCTGAACAAGGCGCTGGAGCCGTTCGAGAAAATCCGCGCCGCCCATGGTGAAAAGATGCGCCTGAAGGCGGAACTGCACGGGCTATGGAGCCTCAATGCCGCCAAAAAGATTGCCGCGGCGCTGGAACCCATCGGCATGGACTGGATCGAAGATCCGTTATGGATGGATCGCACCGCAGAGTTGGCTGAACTGGCCGGCACCACCAGCGCGCCGCTGGCCGGCGGCGAGACGCTTGCCAGCCTGGGACAGTTCAAGGCCCTGATAGACGAGGGCAATATCGCCACCCCGATCATGGATGTAACCTGGGCCGGCGGTATCAGTGCTGCCCGCAAGGTTGCCGCCATTGCCGAAGCACGGGCCAGGCCAATTGCCTTCCACGACTGTTCCGGCCCAGTTACGCTGGCCGCCTCCACCCATCTTGCGCTGGCCTTGCGCAATGTGCGCGAACAGGAAATCGCGCGCGGTTTCTATTATGGCTGGTATTCCGACTTCGTCGACAACCTGCCACCGGTCAGCGACGGCATGATCACCATCCCCGGCGGCCCCGGCCTTGGCATGGACCTGTTGCCGGACCTGGTAAAGCGCGAAGACGCGGTGCATCGCATCTCGCGGTAGGGTGGAACCGTTGCGAAATGCATTTATACCGCTCGCGCGAGTTGGCTGTCGCCAACCGCTCCGCTAGGGCGCACTTCGTGCGACGGCCGGTCGGCCTTGCCTCGGCACTTCGTGCTTCGGATGAGTTCATCACTACAGTGCAGGTCGCGAAGCGGTCCACTCGATCATGCTGGTCGAACAGCTTTACTCAGCACTTCGTGCTTCGCGCCGTTCTCCGACCCCGAACAACTGTTGTGATGAACGCCTGCCGAGGCACGAAGTGCCGAGGCAAGGCCCGACCGGGCCTCGGGCCGGTCAGGCCCGCCCAGCGGAGCGCAGCCGAAGGTTGCTTGCGTGAGCGGAATAAAATCCCCTAACCCTTGAGGATAAACGTCACTTTCAGCACGACGCGGTATTCCGCGACCTTGCCCTTCTTCACGATGACGCGCTGGTCCTTGACCCAGGCACCGGTGACATTCTTCAGCGTCCTGGATGCGCGTTTGACACCCTTGCGCGTGGCGTCTTCAAAACTGTCCTGCGATGATGCGATGATTTCTGTTATGCGAGCTACAGACATGATCTAAATCCTCTCCCTGTCGGGATTTTGGTTTCGCTCCCCAGCGCATGAAGACATGGTTGCACAGGCAGGCTGACCGGGGAAGTACCGGTTGAATTTCAAGTTCCGAGAAGGTTAACCGGGTGAATTACTTCGCCTTGCCGCGATACGTCCGGGTTCCCGGTTTGCCGCCGGACGATTTGCCCTTGGGAACAGGCTTGCCTTTTGGCCACAGTTCTTCCGGGGCGACGATGCGGGAGCTTTGTTGTTTTTCTGGTCGAACGGCTTTACTCGTGGAGCCTTTGGCTCTGCTCGCGCCGTTCTCCGTGCCTTTCTTGCCGCGCGGGCCGATTTCCATGCCGGTCTGCTTGGCCAGCGGATCATCCATGACCGCCAGTTCGGTTTCGCGCAGGCGCTTGATTTCGTCGCGCAGGCGGGCGGCGGTTTCGAATTCGAGGTCTGCTGCCGCCGTGCGCATTTTCTTTTCCATGTCCTCGATGACCGTCTTCAGGTTATGCCCGACAAAGGCGCCTTCTTCTTCGGCCAGGCCGGTGCCGTGGGTTGCCTTCACCCGCACATGGTCGCCCTCGTAAACCGAGTCGAGAATATCGGCGATGTTGCGCTTGATCGACTGCGGCGTGATGTTGTTGGCCTCGTTATAGGCAAGCTGCTTGGCGCGGCGGCGGTCGGTCTCGTCCATGGCGCGCTGCATCGAGCCGGTGATGCGGTCGGCATACATCAGCACGCGCCCGTCGACATTACGCGCCGCCCGGCCGATGGTCTGGATCAGCGAGGTCTCGGAGCGCAGGAAGCCCTCCTTGTCGGCATCCAGAATGGCAACCAGCGCACATTCGGGAATATCCAGGCCCTCGCGTAACAGGTTGATGCCGACCAGCACGTCAAATGCGCCAAGGCGCAGGTCGCGGATGATCTCGATGCGCTCCAGCGTATCGATGTCGGAGTGCATGTAGCGCACCCGGATGCCCTGTTCATGCATGTATTCGGTGAGGTCCTCGGCCATGCGCTTGGTGAGTACGGTCACCAGTGAGCGATACCCGGCCTTGGCCACTTCGAGACACTCGGCAATCAGGTCATCGACCTGGGTGCCGACGGGGCGGATTTCCACCGGCGGGTCGATCAGGCCGGTGGGCCGGATGACCTGTTCGGCAAACACGCCGCCGGTACGCTCCATCTCCCACGTGCCCGGTGTCGCCGACACGTGCACGGTCTGCGGGCGCATGGCTTCCCATTCCTCAAACCGCAAGGGACGGTTGTCGATGGCCGACGGCAGCCGGAAGCCGAACTCGGCCAGCGTTGCCTTGCGATTAAAGTCGCCGCGGAACATGCCGCCGATCT
This sequence comes from uncultured Alphaproteobacteria bacterium, assembly GCA_963698275.1. Taxonomy (GTDB): domain Bacteria; phylum Pseudomonadota; class Alphaproteobacteria; order Rhizobiales; family Aestuariivirgaceae; genus Anderseniella. The sequence goes on from CAVOQE010000001.1 coordinate 153,815, forward strand.
GCGGCACGGTGACATGACTTTCATCGAGAAACACCAGGCAGTTGTCGGGCAGGTATTCAAACAGCGTCGGCGGCGGCTCGCCGGGCGCACGCCCGGTCAGGTAGCGCGAATAGTTTTCGATGCCGGCGCACGATCCGGTCGCCATCATCATCTCGATATCGAACAAAGTGCGCTGTTCCAGCCGCTGCGCTTCCAGCACCCGGCCTGCAGCATGGAACTCGTCGAGCCGGATGGTGAGCTCATGCTTGATGCGCTTGACCGCCTGGTCCAGCGTCGGCTTGGGCGTGACATAGTGCGAGTTGGCGTAGATCTTGATCTGTTCAAGCTCCGCCGTCTTCTGGCCGGTGAGCGGGTCGAACTCGGTGATGCTCTCGATCTCGTCGCCGAACAGCGACAGCCGCCAGGCCCGGTCATCCAGATGCGACGGGAACACTTCCACCGTGTCACCGCGCACCCTGAAGGCGCCGCGGGTAAACGCCTGATCGTTGCGCTTGTACTGCAGGGCGACAAGGTCGGTGAGCAACTGGCGCTGGGCAATGCGTTCACCGAGCTTGAGCTGGAACGTCATCGCCGAATAGGTTTCCACGTCGCCGATACCGTAAATGCACGACACCGACGCCACCACGATGACATCGTCACGCTCCAGCAGCGCGCGGGTGGCGGAGTGGCGCATGCGGTCGATCTGTTCGTTGATCGAGCTTTCCTTCTCGATATAGGTGTCGGTGCGCGGGACGTAGGCCTCAGGCTGGTAGTAGTCGTAATAGGAGACGAAATACTCGACCGAATTTTCGGGGAAGAACTGCCGGAACTCGCCGTAAAGCTGGGCGGCAAGTGTCTTGTTGGGGGCCAGGATCAGGGCAGGGCGCTGGGTCTCCTCGATCACCTTGGCCATGGTGAAGGTCTTGCCTGATCCGGTGACGCCGAGCAGCACCTGGTCGCGTTCCGCCGCGTTGATGCCGGCCACCAGTTCCTTGATCGCGGTGGGCTGGTCGCCCTTGGGCTCGAAGTCCGATACGGTTTTTAGCACCGCGCCGGATTCGGTTTTTTCCGGGCGCTCCGGCTTGTACGGCACGAAGATTTCAGGGGTCGGCAGGTCTTCCAGTTGCGGACGCAGGAATTCCAGTCCTTCGCGCGGCCGGGTGGTGGCGCCCGCCGCCATGCGCTTTTCCTGCTCGATGGCTTCCGCCGCGCGGGCTTCCTGCAGCTTCTTGCCGGCAGCCGGGTCCGGCCGGGCACGCAGGGCTTCCGACAGGGGCTGGCCGGTAACGGGATCAAAGGCGGCATTGCCTTTTGCGCTCACGCCAGGACCGCTGTCGTCGGACTTCGTCCGGAGTTCGTCCACCGTCGGAATGGCCTCATAGCCTTCCAAAGGTTCAACCGGGGCTTCCCGGAACCCGCCGCTTTGCTTGTTGTGACCCATATTGCTGCTCGATCAGCTTGTCCACCTGCACTTCGTTTCGGTGGGCCGATCTCGATGCCTCGAACTGTTATTGTCGCGATGTCGAACTGCTGTTGTCGTTATTGTGAGAACATAGTGCATTGGTCGCGCCGGTTAAAGGCAGCATAGTGGCTCTGCTGACAGTTTATGTGGAAGGAGAAAGGCGATGAAAACTATTCGTTTGGTTTGTACGGCGGTTGTGGTTGCGGGAATGACCTCGAGCGCACTGGCGCAAAGCCAGACACCGCCGCCTGCTGCTCCCACGCCGAAAGCGGCAGCTGAAGGCACCATGACGACAAAGCGCATGGGCGAGATCATCAAGCGGCTTGATCCCGAGGCGAAAGCCGCGGCCAATGCCAGCGCCTGGCAATTCCACGTCGAGGAAGTGCCGGTGGTGGTTGTCACCGATGCCGGCAATAACCGCATGCGCATCATGATCGCGCTGAAAAAGGCGGAGACCATGTCGCCGGAAGAACTGCTGCGCCTGTCTCAAGCCAATTTCGATACCGCACTGGATGCGCGTTATGCCGTTGCCAAGGGGCTGTTGTGGGCGACGTTCATCCACCCGCTGAGCGAATTGCACGACAAGCAGTTCATCGCCGGGATCGGCCAGACCGTGAACGCCGCGAAATCCTACGGCACCACCTATTCATCCGGCCTGTTGAGCTTCGGCGGCGGCGACAGCCGCGGCATCATCCAGCGCGACCTGATCGACAAGCTGATCAAGAAGGGCCAGGAGATTTAGGGGCCGGATCGGCCCGGATTTCAAAAAACCCGCCGACCGGTAAGTCGACGGGTACACAAGTGTTGTTTCCAGCTGGTCACTGATCGCCTTAGCAGCCAGCGCCGAATGTCACGATGCAACCGGCGCCCTTGACTGCGCCGTGGCCGACGGCACCGACGCCGCGTACTGCGCCTTCACCGATGCGGCCAACGCCCTTGAACGTGCCAGATACGAGGCCGGGAGGACCGTAGGCAACTGCGTCATCGGCAACCTTGCCGCCGCTTTCACCAATGCCGTCGCCGACTTCGCGGGCGCCGTCAGCAAGACCCTTGCCTGCGAAATAGAAGCCTTCAGCAACACCTTCGACCGGGTCAGGGCCGGGTATGAACTTGTCTTCTGCCGGAGCAGACCTGTTGTAGTTACCGTAGACGGTCACTTCGGCGGGCGCCTTGCCGGCTGCAAATACGGGTGAACCCGCGACCGCGAAGGCGGCCATGACGCCCATGATTGCGACACCGGAGATGATGCGTTTGATCTGCATGTCTTATTCCTCCTTGTTAAATAGTTACAGCGGTTTAGACACAAACCAGATGGCACCGGTTCGGCGGAACTGCGGCGAATGTGTGTAGGTAGGTTAAATTCATTTAATCTGTTTCGTTTGCAGTTCCGACCAAACTGGTGAACAAGACCTTACCGTCCTGTTTCATCTTCAGTTTACCAGCCTTGCAAGCCCATGAATTATCGCCATGCCTATCACGCCGGGAACCATGCTGATGTGCTCAAGCACGTGGTGCTGGCGCGCGCTATCGGGCATCTGGCGCGCAAAAACAAGCCGTTTCGGGTGATCGACGCCCATGCCGGCATTGGCCTGTACAGCCTTGAAAGCGAACAGGCCGGCAAGACGCTGGAATGGCGCGACGGGCTGGGGCGGCTGTATGATGAGGCAGGCGGGCGGCTGGTGCTGGACGATGAAGCAGCCGAAACCCTGCTGTCGCCATGGCGCGAGATGGTCGAGGCGGTGAACTCGCGCGGGCAGGGGCTTGCCTGGTATCCCGGTTCGCCGGAGTTGTCCGTGCTTTTGACCCGGCCTGACGACAGGCTGGTGTTCAACGAACTGCATCCGGAAGATTTTGAGACACTTGCCGGTCTGTACGAGCGCGAAAAGCGGGTGCGGGTAACGCAGGTCGAAGCCACAATTGCGGTGAAAGCCAACCTGCCACCGCGCGAACGGCGCGGTATCGTGCTGATCGATCCGCCGTTTGAAAAACGTGATGACGATGCACGTGCACTCGCCATGCTGGAGCAGGGTTACAAGCGCTTTGCCACCGGCTGCTTCATGCTGTGGTATCCGGTGACCGGCGACGGCCTGTCGCGGCGGCTGGTCGAGGCGGCCCGGCAGTCGGGGCTCAAGCGCATGTTGCAGGTGGAATTGATGGTGCGTCCGGCTGCCATGAACGGCGGATTGGCCGGATCCGGCCTGATCATCGTCAATCCGCCGTGGCCGCTGGCCGAAGAACTTCCCGGCCTGATGCCCGCCCTGTCAGAGCGCCTGCGTCAGGGTGAGGCGTCATGGACGGTCGACTGGCTGGTTGGCGAGTGAGGTGTGTTTCTGTGTAGGGTCGCCTACTGTTTTTCCTCGTAATGGGACCAGACCTCGCTCGTTCCATCCAGCTTCACCAGCACTACATCGTGGGCTTCCCGGTAAGTGCCCATTTCCATCCCGGGTGATCCTGCTGGCATTCCCGGTGCTGACAGGCCGATGGCCTCCGGGCGCTGTTTCAGCAATCGCTCAATGTCTGCGACCGGTACATGACCTTCGATGACATAGCCGTCCACGGTGGCCGTGTGACAGGAGGCATATTGCGGCTTGATGCCGAGCTTTATCTTGTGCTGGGCGAGAGAGCCCATGTCCATGTCGGAGGTCTCGACCTTATGGCCGGCGGCGCGAATGTGATCGACCCAAGCCTTGCAGCATCCGCACGACGCGGTCTTTGCCACGTCGAAACTGAGCGTGCCGGCCCATGCAGGTGAGGCTGCGAGTACGAGGGCTGCAAGAGCGAGGACGAAGCGGTTCTTCATGACAGGGTTCTTTCAATTGCACTGGTGATTTCGTCCTGCAAAGATGCGCTGACAATTGTGGCAATTCAAGTGTGCAGGAGTAAGTCGATGACAGGGGTGAAGGACAAGGTGGCGCTGGTGACCGGATGCGGCAGTGCGGGCGGGATCGGTTTTGCCTGTGCGAAACTGCTCAGGGCGGCGGGCGCGAAAGTCGCCATCACCTCGACCACCGACCGCATCCAGGAACGGGCACAGGAACTGGGGGCCGGGGTGTTTGCCCATGCGTGTGACCTGACAGACGTTGCCCAGGTGGACGCGCTGGTGACGGCAACGGAAGCAGCACTCGGACCGATCGAGATCGTCGTCAACAATGCCGGCATGGTGCAGATCGGTCACGATGAACCTTCAAGGCTGATACAGGATATTCCCGACGAGCAATGGCGCCGCGGCATGGACATCAACCTGACCACGGTGTTCAACGTGACGCGCCGGGTGGTGCCGTCGATGATCGAACGCAGGTACGGCCGCATCGTCAATATGAGCTCGGTGACCGGGCCGCTGGTCGCCAATCCGAAGAGCACGATATACGCCGCTGCCAAGGCGGCCATCATGGGCATGACCCGGGCGCAGGCCATTGAGCTGGCTGAGTACAACATCACTGTGAACGGTATCGGGCCGGGCTGGATCGAAACGCCGTCGTCGTCACCGGAAGAAGTCTTCGCCGGTCAACAGGCGCCCATCGGCAGGCCCGGGACCGCGGATGAAATTGGCCAGGTGGCCCTGTTCCTGGCCAGCGAGGAAGCAAGCTTCGTGACCGGCCAACTGATCGTGGCGGACGGCGGCAATACCCTGATGGAATACAAGGGACCGGCGGAGGGATATTACTAGGAACCGGTTGGTCTCAGCACAGCCGGCCAAGGCCCGGAGGTCCGATTCCACTTAACCTGTTACATCAAGCTTTTGGCGGGGTTTGAACCGGTGTTGTTTCGGATCCGAAACTATCCTTGGTCGCAGCGCTGGTTTAACGGCTCCCGAAACATTGATTCATTTCAATCGGTTGCAGACGCTGCCGAAAACGTTGAATCAAGCATTTACTCGTCCGGCACCGTGCGCGGTTTGCCGTCCTTGTCTACCGCGACCATGACAAAGTCGGCATCGGTGACCTTGACCTTTTCATGGGTGAGATAGCGCTGCGCCCAGGCTTCCACCTCGATGGTCATGGAGGACCGGCCTACTTTTGACACGTTGGTGTAGAGCTCCAGCGTGTCGCCGATTTTCACCGGCAGCTTGAACGACAGGGCGTTGATGGCGGCGGTCACGACACGGCCCTTGGCGCGTTCGCCCGACCTGATGCCGGCTGCCAGATCCATCTGTGCCATGACCCAGCCGCCGAACACGTCGCCGGCCGCATTGGCGTCTGCCGGCATCGCCGGCATCCGCATTGTCAGATCGCCCTTGGGCGCGGAGTGTGAAGAATCATTGCTCATGGACTGCCACTATTGCCGTGCATTGGACCAATGTGCAAGCGCTGCCGCCAGGGCCATGATGGCCATGACCCAGAAGCCGATATTGGTCCAGGTGCCCTGCAGGTAACCGACGCCCTGCGAGGCAAGCGCGCCGAGCCCGATCTGGAGAAAGCCTGCAAGGCCTGCACCCGACCCGATGTTTTTCGGGTCGACGGATATGGCCGCTGTGATGCCGTTTGGAATGGTCAGGCCGTTGCCGAAGGCACATAGCGCCATGGGGACGAACAGGGTTGAGGGATGGGTGAAACCGGTGACCGCGAAGACCAGCAGGAACGCCGCACCTGCCAGGGTGAGCATGTTGCCGATGCGGATCATGCGGTCATTGCCGAGGCGCATCGAGTAGCGGCCGGAGACGAAGTTGCCGGCCATGTATCCCAACGCCGAACACATGAACCAGATGCCGTAATCGATTGCCGAGTAGCCGCGCACGGTGACCATGATGAACGGTGCGACCGCCAGGTAACAGAAGAACACGGCACTGCCGAACGATATGGTGGCGGTGTAGCCGAGGAAGGATCGGTTCTTCAGCAAGGTCACATACAGGCTGGTGCGCAGGAGGCGGGCGTCCGGCTGCAATGACAGATTGGTCTCGCGCAAGCGCGCCAGCGCCGACAGGAAAACCAGCGAGCCGATGCAGGCCAGCACCCAGAAACCGGCCCGGAAGGAAAACCACTGGTCCAGTGTGCCGCCGATGACCGGTGCAACCATGGGAGCCAGGACCCAGGCCATTGTAATGTATCCCAGTACGGATGCGGACTGCTCACGCGAAAACAGATCGCGCACGATGGCGCGCGACAGGATCATGCCGGCCGCGCCGCCGACTGCCTGCAAGCCGCGCGCGAAAATCAGCATTTCGATGGAGGTGGAAAGGGCGCACATGATGCTGGCGCTGACAAACAATGCCAGTCCGGCCAGCAGCATGGGCCGGCGGCCATAGCGGTCAGACAGCGGACCGTAGATCAACTGGCAGATGGCGAGCCCTGCCAGATACACCGTCAGCGTCATCTGAACAACGCCGGAGGAGGCCTGAAAAGTGGATTGCAGGCCCGGCATTGACGGTACAAACATGTTCATGGCCAGGGGGCCGATAGCCGCCATGGCGATGAGAAGCCCGTAGGGTGCGCGTTGTTTCGCGGCCGGTTCTGCTGACGCTGTTGAAGAGTTCATGGCTTGCTATAAGACACCAATTGAGGCCTGAGTGACACACCACATACGCGTACAGGCTATGTGTTTGTGGCATGTCTGATCGAAGTGTAACGAGATAGTGTGCCGTCCATGGATGCAAACACCATCAACAGCCGCGATGCCGGCAGCGTTACCCAGGGGCTGGTGGCCATGTGGGTGGCTGTCGCATCGTTCTCGATTGCCGATGCGATTGCCAAATGGCATGGCCAGGAAGGCTTTGCCGCCGTTCAGATCGTGTTTTTCCGGTATTTTTTCGGACTGATCCCGGTTGCCATTGCGCTTTATGTGGCCGGCTTCCACCAGGTGCGGACAAACCGGCCGGCAGCCCATGTTTTCCGGGGTGTGCTGATGTCGGTTGCACTGGCCCTGTTTTTCTGGGGTTTGAAATATGTGCCCCTGGCAGAAGCCATTGCCGTGGCGTTTACGGCCCCTTTGTTTATTACCGCCTTGTCGGTACCGGTCCTGGGAGAACGGGTGGGTATGGCCAGATGGCTGGCCGTCATCGTCGGCTTTGCCGGCATGCTGGTTATCGTGCGCCCCGGTGCTGACACCTTCCAACCCGAAATGCTGATCCTGGTCGCGGGAACCGCGGTGTTTGCGCTTGGCATCACCTTTACGCGGCGACTGGCACGAACCGAAACCGTCACCACCATGTTCACCTGGACCACGATCGTTGCCATTGCAGTCTTCGCGCCGCTGGCCTGGTGGACCTGGAAACTGCCGCAGGCCGATCACCTTGCCGGATTTACCGTGCTGGGCCTGATTGGCGGCATGGCGCACTACCTGGTTATTGTGGCGTATCGCAATGCGGCTGCGGCGGTTATTGCCCCGCAGGAGTATATGGCGCTTGTATGGGGCGCCATTATCGGCTGGATTATATGGTCGGAAGTGCCGTCGGGCTGGACATGGCTGGGGGCAGCGATCGTGGCAGGCGCCGGCGGGTTCATTGCTCTGCGCGAAACCCGGGCGGCGGCTCGCAAACAGCTACAGGCGTAAAGACGATATGGAGTTTGTCTCATGCAAGCACTGAGAACACCGGACGAGCGTTTTGATAATCTGCCGGGCTATGATTTTGCGCCCAATTATGTTGATGACCTGCCGGGATATGAGGGTTTGCGGGTGCATTATCTGGATGAAGGCCCGGTTGATGCGCTGCAGACCTTCCTGTGCCTGCCGGGCGAACCGACCTGGGCCTATCTGTATCGTCACATGATCCCGGTGTTTGTAGAGGCCGGCGCGCGGGTCATCGTGCCGGACTGGCTGGGTTTTGGCCGCTCCGACAAACCGGCCAATGACGCGCTCTACACGTTTCATTTTCACCGCGACATGATGCTGGCGCTGATCAGCCGGCTGGACCTGTTCAACGTCACCCTGGTGGTGCAGGACTGGGGCGGCATTCTGGGCCTGACCCTGCCGGTTGAAATGCCGGAGCGCTTCGACCGCCTGATTGTGATGAACACCGCGATGCCGGTCGGCGAAAGCCTGGGGGCCGGGTTTCAGGGCTGGAAGGACTATGTGGCGGGCAGGCCGGACATGGACTGTGCGGCCTTGATGAAACGGGCCGTGCCGCATCTGAGCGAGGCGGAAGCAGCGGCTTACGAAGCGCCGTTTCCCGATGCGACCTACAAGGCGGGTGTACGCCGGTTTCCGCAACTGGTGATGATTGAACCGGTTATGGAGGGTATCGAGACCATGAAGCGGGCCCGTGAATTCTGGCAGCAGGACTGGCTCGGCCAGAGTTTCATGGCCATAGGCGCCAAGGACCCGGTGCTCGGGGTCCCGGTTATGAGCCAGTTGCAGCAGATCATACGCGGATGTCCTGAACCGATGGTGCTGGAAGACGCAGGCCATTTCGTGCAGGAGTGGGGTGCAGATGTGGCACGTGCTGCGCTCGCATCATTCAAGGCGTGAATTGTGACTGACCTGACTATCGAGGCGATGGGAGCGCGCGGCGAAGGCATTGCGCGCCGTGACGGTGCGCCGGTCTATGTGCCCTACGCCCTGCCGGGCGAGCGGGTACGGGCGGATGTGAAAGGCGACCGGGGCCGGCTGAAAGAGGTGCTTGACGCCGCGCCAGACCGGGTGATGCCGGAGTGCCCGCATTTTGGCAAATGCGGTGGATGCCTGTTGCAGCACTGGTCGCAGCCCTCCTATGCCCGATGGAAGCGGCAACTGGTGGTGGATGCATTGTCGCGCAAGGGGCTGGCCGACATTGAAGTGGCGCCGCTGGTTGACGCTCACGGGGCGGGGCGCCGGCGCGTCACCATGACGGTGGTTGGCGGCAAAGCCGGGTTTTCGGCCCACCGCTCGCATGATCATGTGCCTGTAGATACTTGTCCGGTACTGGTGCCACAGCTGGCACAGGCCTCAAGGATTGCGGTTGGACTGGTTCAGGCACTGCGCCTGAAAAAGCCGCAACGGGTTCACCTGCTGGCAAGTGATACCGGGCTTGATTGTGACCTGGCCGGCGTTGATGACCCGGACCTGGATGCGCGCGTGCGGATTGCAGGCGTTGCCGAGGAATTTGGCCTGGCCCGGGTGACCGCGTCGGGCGACATGCTGATCGAACGTGCCCGGCCGGTTTTGAGCGCAGACGGCGCAATGGTGACACCGCCGCCGGGAGGTTTTGCCCAGGCAACCGCGGCAGGCGAAGAAGCGTTGGCGGCCATCGTCATTCCCGCACTGGCCGGCCACTCCGTCGTGGCAGACCTGTTTTGCGGATGGGGGGCATTCGGGCTGCGGCTGGCCAGGGCTTCCAGGGTACTGGCGGTGGATTCAGACAGGCCGGCGATTGCGGCACTTGAAGCAGCTACCCGCAGCGCGGCCGGCCTGAAACCGCTGATTGCCCGGGCCCACGATCTGATGCGCGATCCGCTGACAGCACCTGAACTGAAGGGCATTACCGGCGCGGTGTTCGATCCGCCACGTGCAGGCGCTGCTGCACAGGCAGCGGAACTGGCGGCTGCCCGAACCATCCAGACAGTTGTGGGAGTGTCCTGTGATGCCGGTACATTTGCGCGCGATGCAAGTGTTCTGGTTCAAGGCGGTTTCAGACTTGAGCGCGTCGTACCGGTGGATCAGTTCAAATATGCAGCCCATGTGGAAATGGTGGGGGTATTCAGCCGGTGAGTGTCGAACGCAAGGACAGGATTGATCTGGCCGGGGCCGGCTGGCTGGTCACCTTTGCACTGTTGATGGGTATCAACCAGGTGTTTGTGAAACTGGTGAACGCCGGGCTGGCGCCGGTATTTCAGGCTGGCCTGCGGTCAGCATGCGCACTGGTACTGGTGTTGATCTATGCACTCTACACCAGACGCAAACTGTCGATCAGCGATGGCTCTCTGGTGCCGGGCCTGTGCTGCGGCGCATTGTTCGCTGCCGAATTCATGCTGACATTTTCGGCGTTCGATTACACATCCGTGGCGCGGGCCACGATGCTGTTTTACACCATGCCGTTCTGGCTGGCGTGTGCTGCGCATTTCATGATCCCGGGCGAGCGATTGACACCTACTCGGGTGCTGGGGCTGGCGATGGCCGTTGCCGGTGTCGCATGGGCATTGCTGCGCAATGATCATCCTGCAACCGACTATGCCCTGCTGGGAGACCTGATGTGCCTTGTTGCGGCATTTTGCTGGGCCGGCATCGCCCTGCTGGTGCGCACCACGACGCTGTCGAAATCATCGCCTGAGATGCAGCTTGTCTACCAGCTTGCCGTATCTGCTGCGATCATGCTGCCGCTGGCGCCGGTGTTTGGCGATCTTGTGCGCGACTTCACACCCCTGATCGGCGGCCTGTTCGCCTTCCAGGTTCTCGTCGTGGTGAGTTTCGGGTTTCTTATGTGGTTTCGGGTTCTGGCGGTTTACCCGGCATCCGACATGGCATCATTCGGCTTCCTCACGCCGCTGTTCGGGGTGATGTTCGGCTGGCTGATACTGGGCGAGACGATAACGCTGGAATTCATAGGCGCATTGGCATTGGTGTGCGCCGGCATCGTGCTGGTCAATCGCAAGACGAAGAAAACCGCTAGAGCGACATGGGTTTGATAGAACCCATAAAGTTGCTCTACCACTTTGAAAGCGATCAGGTTTATGACTTCTGGTTGATTCAACCAGAAGTCATCCTGATCTAGGGCTCAGCCTGCCTGATGATCGAGCACCACGACACGGGACTTGAGCGCGACCCGCAAATGCAGTTCGGCAATGTCCTGGTTCAGCATGCGGATACAGCCTGACGACAGGTTCTTGCCGATGGACGACGGGTCGTTGGTGCCGTGAATACGGTACAGGGTATCGCGGCCGGTAAGATCAAACAGATAAAGCGCGCGCGCGCCGAGCGGATTCTTTGGCCCGCCCGGCATGCCGAGTGGCCATTTAGCAGCCTTGGGATCGCGGGCTACCATTTCGGCCGGGGGCGTCCAGCGCGGCCAGCGTGCCTTGCGGGCAATATAAGCCTCGCCTGCCCAGGTAAAGCCGGCACGCCCTACACCGATGCCATAGCGCATGGCCATGCCGCCTTCGCGCACATGAAACAAGTGCCGGTTCTTGGTGTCCACGACAATTGTGCCGGGCCATTCACGGCCGGGATAGCGGACAAGCTGGCGGCGGAACTGGGGTTTGATGCTGGCTGCGCTGACTTTCTCGATCGGATAGTCGATCGGTGATTCAATAGGTGGCCGCTGCCCTGGAACGGGCTGCGGTTCGAGACCATCTGAAGGCGGTTGATAGGGTGGTTGAGGAGCGGCGGGTGCGTTGGTTGGCGACACCGAGCCGGTGATATCACCGCGGCGCGGGTCCTCATCGAAACCACCACGGGTCCTGATCCAGTTGGAGATGGTGTCGATGTTGAACGGGTCAGCCTGTGCAGCACTGGCAAAAGATGTGACCAACATCGTTGCACCAGTGCCAAACATCATGTTTCGGCGTGATATGTCTCGGTCACTCATCGGTTGATACCAGCTCCCAAACGAACAAAATCCATATCAAGAAGCGTACTGCTTCTTGGTTAAGGCTTGATTTACGTTTAGCGCGAGTTTGCAGCAGGAGATGGGTAGTTTTGCGCCTGATTTATGGCAAGAACTAACAGTTTGTTGAAGAGGCGCGGCAAACGAAAAACCACGGCCGTGTGACTGGCCGTGGCGTGGTTGTTTGTTTGCACTCGCGATCAGTAAATCGGCTTGCCGGTATCGATGGCCTGTGACAGCAGCAGGTATTCTTCGCATGCCGTGCCGCAACGTGTACCGATTTCCGTGAGCTGTTCGCGCGCCAGATCGAGCTTGCCGAGTTTGACATAGCCTTCGCCCAGGTATTCGCGGGCCAGGATGTAATCCGGATTGGTATCCAGGGCCTTATGGTAGAAAGCGATGCCTTGCTCGACCATGCCCATCTTGCGATGCGTATAGCCAAGCCCGTTGAGAGCTTCCGGGTCGCGCTTGTCGGCAACCAGACGGAACAGGTCGATAGCGTTCTCATACTGGCCGGCGCGGGCAAGGGCCCATCCTTGAGCTTTCAGCGACTTGTCCGGAACGACTTCAGAGGTCTGCTTCACGCACTTCTTTTTGCTGCTGGAATAAACCTGGCCCTTTTTGCAGGTCTTGGTGGACGTCGAAGTGTCCGAGCCGGCAGCGTGGGCTGCTGTAAACGATGTGCCTATGGCAAGAGTTGCTGCCAGGGCAAGGGGTGTAAACTTCATGGTCAGTTTTCCTTGTCGGATATATCTATCAGGGATTAATCGATAAATGCTGCCGTGAACTATAGCAGTCTGCTTACGAAAGTTCGAGCAGCGCTGGTTCAACAAGAGGCATCAAAAATGTAACAATTTTGTGTTGGCAGTGCGCATGGCGGAAGGCCAATGATTGATTTTTTGGAGAATTATCCGCAGATCGAATTTCGTTAACAAGTGTGCTTGAGGCTTTGGCCGATGGGCGCTATGATGCTGCTTCGTGGACGGCACCCACTGTACTATCAGGCACAACGGCTGGCAACGTGACAAGACGTTCAAGATTACAAACCGCGCTTATGCTGGCAGTGGCTCTGGCTGCGAACGGCTGTGCCGAAAACCACTTGCTTGCGCAACTGGACGCCGGTGTGTCGGGTGCGTCTGTCAATGGCGAAAGAAAATTACCTGACGTGTCGGTGTCTCCGGCAGGAACGTCGAATTTCAAACGCCAGCAGATTATCGGCAATGATCTTGCTCAACGTGCACTGGGCGTGATGAAGCGGTCCAATGATACCGAACTTGAAGACTATCTGAATGCGATCGTGACGCGGTTGAAAACGTCACCGGAGCATGGTGCCTCAGGCCTGTTTTACAAGGTGTATCTTGTGGACAGCCCGCACGCCAACGCGTTTACGCCGGGTGGCGGCCACATCTTTGTGACTACAGGGATTGTGACCAAGCTGCGCACTGAAGGTCAAATGGCGATGGTGCTGGCGCATGAGATGGCCCACAACCGGGCAAGCCATGTGGTGAAAGGGCATGACGGCCAGTCGCTGAACAAGCGGGTGACAGCATTCGGAAAACGGATTTTCGACGACGGACTTGGTGTTCCCTGGTTGAGCAGTGGTGTGAAGGCATTGGCGGATACAAGCTTGAGCAGCTATACCCGCGCCCAGGAAGAAGAAGCCGACATGCTTGGCTTCCGCTATTTCGTCTCAGCCGGCTACGACCCTCGCGAAGCGCCGCGCAGTTTTGCCGCCCTGATTACCGTCGATGCGCAGAAAAAGAGTATTTTTGACGTTTTTGACGGCTATCCCGAAGGTATAAGGCGTGCAGAAGAAATGAACGCCATGGTGCATGCGGCTTACCGCGATGTAGACACCAGCCACCTGAGGCGCAACACCAAAACCTATGTTGAACTGGGGTCTGCATACTGGCAGTAAGCCCGGTGGCCGGATCACGATATCAGAACAACTTCATGGGCTCTATCGAAGCCAGGTTGCTCTAGTTCCCAAATTTGGATCACTTCATGAACGTCAGATGAATGAGCCGCTCAGGTTTCAGTCATTTCGGCGCTGGCAGTGTTGTCCTCAAGTAAACACGTGACGATCTCCCAGATCGGGCACAGAAACAAGAACGAGGAAAGTAAAATGTCCCAGATTACCAAGACAGCCAAATCCACGATGATCCTTGCCGCCGGGGCGGTCGCCGGCGTTCTGCTCGCCGGTAACGTTACAACCACGGCCAATGCGGAAACGGTCTATTTTGGCTATGAGACTTCGTTCCGTGAAGCCAAGCAAATGTGCAGTGGCATGCATGGCCGGATTTTCGAGACGGAACGGGCTCAATATGGCTGTACCGGCGATTTGAAGCATCGCCAGCGGAAAGCCAAGAAGCGTCCACCGTCGTCTGTTCCATTAGCTGCAAATGATCGCCCGAGCAAGCGCCAGAATTTTACCGGCCGTGATTTTACCAATAATATTGGTAAGGTGGGCGGCGGCGAAGGTGGCGCTGGTGGTGGCGGCAATAGCGGTGGCGGCGGCGGTAATGGCGGCGGTGGAAGCGCCGGCGGTCCCAGCTGATCTGCTATCTGGTTGACGTAATCATCAAGACCGGCATCGCTTGACGGCGGTGCCGGTTTCTTATTTGCCTTGAGCGAGAAAACAGGCTTTAAAGGCGGCTGCGGCGGCGTGATTTTCGTGACGCAACAACTGGCACCACCAGCATGACGGCACACACGATTGTTGAAAAAGCAAATGCGGCTATCGCAGCAACGCCAAGGGTGTTGGGCGCGGCCCCTGCCTGATTGAGCAAAGGCCCGGCAGTCGCCGGGTCAATGGGCAAAACAGCGACCATCACTGCGAAAACGGCCGTTGACAGCGCCGCGGCGAAAAACGTCAGCATATGAGTGTTTTTGCGTTTCTGCGCGGACTTGCCATCACACGCTGCGGCACCGAAGCCGTACAAGCTGTCAGTTTCGGTCTTTTTGATCAACATAGTGCGCACATCCCGGTTCAATCATGAACCTCTCCAGACATGCACAAGACCATAAAACAATGGCGCAAAATCAGGCAAACCGTGCCGTGGGCTGGGTCATTGTGTGGCAAACCAGCGGCATATGGTTAATAAAAAGTTAACGATATCAGTGTGTTATGCTGAAAAAACGGCAGAATTCTCAAGTTTCCGGCGACATTCGGTGGCTGCATTGTCCGGCAGTGGGCCGACATCATCATAAGTGATCGTGGCGCCGTGTTTCACCGGGCGGATCAGGCTGACACCGTGAGCCAGACCGATGGGCAGGGCGCGCGAGCGATGCGATGCATCGGCTGGCATCAACTTGCCCCACGCGGTGTAGCCGCCTTCGCCATCCAGGGTGTCGCCGGCGGCGAGATCTTTCTTGGCAACTGCAACAACATCGCCCCGCCACGCAGCCGTGCTTCCCGTCGCCTCGCCGCGTATGGCGGCATTGGCCGCGGAAACGCCAAGTTCGAGGCCGATCAGATGGTATGGCCGGTACATGGCAGCATAGTAGCCTGACTGATCCGTCTTGAGCCCATACTGCAAAAAGCAATCACGCGCATACTGGTTGGGAGCCTTGAACACGGCGTAGACACCCCAACGCAGGTGATTGTGCATTTCAGTTGTCTCGCCACGGTGCTCGGAGGCGATGACTTCAACAAACCCCTCGCCGTCGAGCATGCCGCCGGCATCTGCCGGAATGAGCAGGTTTTGCAAATTGTCGAAATCGACAGCCGGAAATTTCAGCCCGTCGCTCGGGGCATTCAGTCCGGTGGCGTTGGCGATTGCCGCCATTTCTATGGCGGACTTGGTGCCGTCGAGGAACGAGTTGAACATCTGGGAATTCATGCCTGCAGCCGCTGCCTGCTCCGGGGCGAGGCCATAATGGGTCCATACATCATCGGGTGTGACATCATGAAACCCGGGCTGGTAGCGGGTGCCTTTGCCGGCACACACGATTTCCAGACCGCAGGTTCTGGCCCAGTCGACGATCTCGCAAACCAGGGCAGGCTGATCGCCGGATGCCATCGAATAGACCGTACCTGCGCTGCGATGCGCAGCAGCCAGAACCGGGCCGGCCAGCACGTCTGCTTCGACATTGACCATGACGATATGCTTGCCGTGTTGAGCTGCTGCAAGTGCATGCGCGCAGCCGGCCGCCGGCGAACCGGTGATTTCCATGACAACCTCAACATCAGGGTCGGCAATCAGGTCCATGCCGTCATCGGTAAAGCGTGTCCGGGAGATCAGATCGTCCTGCCAGCCAACATTGCGGCACGCAGCACGGGCGCGGTCCGGGTCCAGATCTGCGATGACGGCAACCGACAAGTGTGGTGAAAACGGTACCTGGTTGAGGAACATCGAACCGAATTTTCCGGCTCCGATGACGCCCACCCGAACCGGGCCCTGATCGGCAATTCGTTTGGCGAGGATGACTGGAAGTTGCTGCATCTGGTGACCTTTGTGCAAACCGTCTGGATATGGTTGGTTAGTTCCTTTGGTATAAGATGTTGGAAACGATCAGGAGGATCAAGTCAAACAGATCGACAGGTTTTACGCTGATTTTTCAGATAGTCAGCCGCAGTCGGTGAGGAAAAGAGTCAAGCTGACGGCCCACGGTTTGGCGACGGTGAGTAGATCCAGGCAAGACGTTGCAACTGCATGGAGCCGGGCAACAACCGCAGGGCCAGATTTCGCGCCTGGGCCGCGGGGCCACGCATATGGTAGATGGCGGCATTGCGACGGGACTCTTGGATGATACGGGCAGTGCGCGGTTGACGCTGTGTCTGGTAACTGGCCAGGGCAGCCTTCAGGTTATCGCCGTCACCGACACAAGCTGCCAGGCAAGCAGCGTCCTCCAAAGCCATGGCGGCGCCCTGGGCAAGATACGGCAGGCAGGCATGAGCAGCATCGCCCACCAGGACGCAATTGTCCCGGCTCCATGTGGTGAACGGCTCAAGATCAGCGCCTGTCCAGGCGAGCCAGCTTGCCGGGGCGGACAACAAATCGCGCAGCGCAGACGCGGCGCCCGGCAGTGCCGCGAGCACGTCATCGCAGCCGGCGATGTTGTTCCAGCCGGTTTGGCTGGCCGGCCGCTCGATACTGGCCACGATGTTGAGCCGGCGGCCACCTGACACCAGGTAGTGCACGACATGGGCTCCCGGCGCCAGCCACAGGTAAACCGCGTCTGGGTCAAGCGCGTCGGGAAGATCGCCGGCTGGAGCAAGGGCCCGGTACAGTGTTTCGCCGCTAGGGCGCTGTTGGCTGTCAGGCGCGATATGAGCGCGCAGCGCAGAACGGATTCCGTCTGCCGCGATGACCAGGTCAGAGTCATGCGTTTCGCCGGACAAGGTTTTCAGCCTTGTGGGCTGGCCTGGTTCCAGGCCGGTAATCCGGCAGTCTTTGACAATTGTTATTGCGTTGTCGCAGGCCGCTGTTTGGGCCAGTGCATTGATCAGGTCTGCGCGGTGCGCAACCCGGTAGGGGCTGCCAAATCGCCTTGTGAAACTGTCTCCAAGTTCAAGTGCAGACAACTGCCGTCCGCTGATCGCATCGCAGATGCGAATGCGCGCCGGCGCACAGCACTGGGCTTCAAGCGCGTCCCACACGCCCAGACCCTCAAGAACCCGAACCGCATTGGGGCCCAGTTGCAACCCAGCCCCGATGGTCTCGAGCCGGGCGGCCTGTTCAAAAACTGTTGCTGAATGTCCGTTTTGCGAAACTGCGATGGCACTTGCCAAGCCTGCAATACCAGCCCCGGCGATTGAAATATGCAATTTTGAAAACCCTTAACAGC
Organism: uncultured Alphaproteobacteria bacterium; assembly: GCA_963698275.1. Classification (GTDB taxonomy): domain Bacteria; phylum Pseudomonadota; class Alphaproteobacteria; order Rhizobiales; family Aestuariivirgaceae; genus Anderseniella. The sequence goes on from CAVOQE010000001.1 coordinate 171,496, forward strand.
TAAAATACTCAAAAATAACGACTTTGCCCTTGCGGTACAAAAACGGCAGGACTAGGGTCCGCGCCGGTCAACCAGGATCGATATCACAGATAATATCAAGGAGCTATTCCAATGGGTTTCATCGCAGACTCGCTTAATCGTATACAGCCGTCAGCTACGATCGCGATTTCAACGAAAGCCATGGAACTCAAAGCCGCCGGTCGCGACATTATCGGTCTGTCTGCCGGTGAGCCAGACTTCGATACACCTGACAATATCAAGGAAGCCGCCATAAAGGCGATCCGTGAGGGGCGCACCAAATATACGCCGGTTGATGGCGTGCCTGAGCTGAAGCAGGCAATTTGCGCCAAGTTCGAACGCGACAACGGCCTCAAGTATAAGCCGTCGCAGGTGTCGGTTGGAACCGGTGGCAAACAGGTTCTGTTCAACGCCTTGCTGGCGACGCTCAATCCCGGCGATGAAGTGATTGTGCCGGCACCTTATTGGGTGAGCTATCCCGATATTGTGTTGCTCGGCGGTGGCAAGCCGGTATTTGTCGAGACGACGCTGGATAACGGGTTCAAGCTGCAGGCGGCCGCGCTGGAAGCGGCGATTACGCCTAAAACCAAGTGGCTGGTGTTCAACTCACCGTCAAATCCGTCGGGTGCTGCCTATAATCATGCCGAGTTGAAGGCGCTGACAGATGTGCTGATGCGGCATCCGCAAGTCTGGGTGCTGACCGACGATATGTACGAGCATCTGGTCTATGATGATTTCAAGTTCGTGACACCGGCCCAGGTTGAACCTCAACTGCTGGAGCGCACCTTGACCATGAATGGTGTATCCAAGGCCTATGCGATGACCGGATGGCGAATTGGCTTCGCGGCCGGTCCTGAAGTTTTGATCAATGCGATGCGCAAATTGCAGTCGCAGTCCACATCCAACCCGTCGTCGATCTCGCAGTGGGCGGCAGTTGAAGCCCTCAACGGTCCGCAAGATTTCATTGCCAGCAACAATGAGAAATTCAAGGAACGCCGGGATCTGGTTGTGTCGATGCTGAACCAGGCAAACGGACTGTCATGCCCGACACCGGAGGGAGCGTTCTATGTATACCCTTCCTGCGAGGAACTGATTGGCAAGACCACACCGTCAGGCCAGCAGATCAAGAATGACGAGGACTTTGTAACCGCGTTGCTGGCTGACGAGGGAGTTGCAGCCGTGCATGGCGCAGCGTTTGGACTGGAGCCGTTTTTCCGGGTTTCATACGCAACATCCAATGAAGCGCTGGAAGATGCATGTGAGCGTATTCAGCGGTTCTGCAACAGTCTGAAATAGGCCGTTCCATCGGTTGAGAATTTTGTTACAATTATGTCGAAATTGTAATTGGATTTGTTACCAACGATGGCTAAGTATGAGCCAATCGCTCGGGACGGCGATTCGGGAGTTCGGCTGCGTGGCCCATCTGGTCACGCAGCCCGGCCCCCACATTTCGCCAGAAAGGCACTCTCCTATGAAACGCATTGCATCTGCCGCTGTTGTAACTCTTGCTATCGTTGCCGGCTCTTCCGGATCGGCGTCTGCTGACGGAGTGGGCGTCAACATTGGTTCCCTGGAGTGTATTGTCGAGGGAGGCATCGGCCTGATCGTCACCTCGTCCAAGGCCATGGACTGTGTCTATAGGTCAACCACGGGCCGCGAAGATGTTTACGTCGGAAAGCTGACAAAGTTCGGCCTCGACATCGGGGTGACGGGTGAGGCCCGCATGATCTGGGGTGTTTTCGCACCGGGTATTGTTGAATTTGGCGCACTTTCCGGGCGCTATGTCGGTGCGTCTGCAGAAGCCACGGCTGGTATCGGCGCCGGTGCAAATGCACTTGTCGGCGGGGCCAATATTACGCTGCAACCATTGAGCGTTCAGGTGCAGACAGGCCTTAATGCTGCACTTGGCGTGTCCAGCATGACCCTTGAGCCTGCCGACTGATCCACAACCTTTATGCAGTCATGACGGCCAGCGATAACGGCTGATCGCATTCGCCTGACGAAGGAGTGATTTGGCAAGTTGGGCGAGTATGCCTAGGTTGGCAGACAAGGAAGCCTTTTGCGGGCGGCTTGTTTGCTAATTTCAGGAGTGCATGCACATGCTGATCAAGACCATTCACAACTGGCAGATTCCGGAGTCCAGGGCCACATCGGAGCACGTGTTCCTGAACCGGCGAAAATTTGTTGCCGCTGCCGGGTTCGCCGGTATCGGACTTGTCTCAGGCATTCGCCCGGTCCTGGCCAGCGATGATCCGACTGCGCACCTGTATCCGGGCAAGCTCAATCCTGCCTATGCGGATGCCGGGCGCAAGATCACGCCCGAGGCACTTAATATCACCTACAACAATTTTTATGAGTTCGGCACGTCCAAGCGGATTTCTAAAGCCGCCGAAGCGTTGGTTATCCGGCCATGGGAAATCGCCTTTGAAGGCGAGATTGAAACCCCGTTCAAGATGCAGTTTGATGACCTGGTCAAGAAGATGCAGATTGAACAGCGGGTCTACCGGCATCGCTGTGTGGAAGCGTGGTCGATGACGGTTCCGTGGAGCGGTTTCACCCTCAAGCAGCTTGTCGCGCTGGCCAAGCCCAATGGCAATGCAAAGTACGTGAAGTTTGAAACCTTCAACGATCCCGAAATTGCGCCCGGCCAGAAGCCGAGTCTGTTTGGCGGCAGCTATCCGTGGCCATATTCGGAATCCGTAACCATGGAAGAAGCCAACAATGACCTGGCTTTCATGGTGACCGGCGCATACGGCAAGCCGGTGGCCAAATCGATGGGCGCTCCCATGCGTCTGCACCTGCCCTGGAAGTACGGCTTCAAATCGGCCAAGTCGATCAACAAGATCACGTTCACGTCCGAACGGCCCAAGAGTTTCTGGGAAGTGCTCGGTCCCAGTGAGTACGGCTTCTGGGCCAATGTAAACCCGGAGGTTTCGCATCCACGCTGGAGTCAGGCCTCTGAGCGTGATCTGGAGACGGGTGAGAAAATTCCAACCATCATTTACAATGGCTACGCGGAGCAGGTCGCGTCACTTTATGATGGCATGAAAGATGAATTGGGAACTGCGCTGTTCAGATAATCTGCACTGGCTGCTGGGGCCAACTTGTCAGATTAAAAAATCAGGGGCCAGACACCCGGGTGGAGAGTGTGTCTGGCCCCTTCGTTGTCAGGAACCTGCGGTTCATGCCGAAGCACTTGTTGTTGCCTCGCACTTCAGTGAACCCATCAGGCTTGCGGCCATGTGTTTTATGAGGGAGTAAACTAGCCGCTGACCATTAAAGGCTCACACGGATGAACCATCAAGTGCAATCCGGGTATTGGGCATGTATGTCATGCGGTGACTGCATATCGGGCAAAAGCACATATATTGTACGCACTTACGTGGGCGTCAGAACTTCCATTGCCGTGCTTTCGATACAACAAAATCCCTGAAAACAGCGATTCTCTTGGAATTCCGCATTTCTTCCGGATAGACAAAATAGGTGTCTATGCCGGGTGCTTCCGCGCCAAAAGAAACCCGGATCAGGGGTGAGTCCTCGCCCACGATATAGTCAGGCAGAACGCCGATGCCCAGACCGGACTCGACGGCGCGCCGCAGTCCGTAGATGGAATTGATCATAAAGCTGGATTCACGCGGCGTTTCGCCCTCTGCACGTCCTGCGCGCAGCAGCCAGCCCAGGTCAGCGAGGAAGGTGGGTGTCGGTCCGAATGCCAGGATTTTGTGGTTGTCGAGCTCTTCAGCGGTTTTCGGCAAGCCGTTCGCCTGCACATAGTCCGGCGATGCGTAGGCATGATTGTGCACGGTGAACAACTTGCGCTGAATCAGGTCAGGCTGGGTGGGCCGGCGCAAGCGAATGGCCACATCAGCCTCACGCATGCCAAGGTCGAGTTCCTCATCAGTCAGGATCAATTCAACCCTGATCTGTGGATACAGCTCTATGAACTCCTGCAAGCGCGGGGTCAGCCAGATGGTGCCCAGGCCCACAGTCGTGGAAATGCGCAGGTCGCCGGTCGGTTTGTCGCGGCTGTCGGTCAGGCGCGTTCGGGCAGTCGCCAGCTTGGTGAATACATCATGTGCCGTCCGGTACAGCATCTCACCTTGCTCGGTCAGGATCAGACCACGTGCATGGCGGTGAAAAAGTGTAACATTCAGCTCTGACTCCAGCGCTGAAATCTGCCTGCTGACGGCTGATTGCGACAGGTTCAGGTCGTGGCCAGCGTGGGTGAAACTGCCGGCTTCGGCTACCGCATGAAAGATGCGCAGCTTGTCCCAGTCAAAGTTATTGTCCCGCTTTGAAAATGGCATTGAATGGAGGCCTTGTCCTACTCGGCTGCCTGCGAGGCTTCATTGCCTGCTTCAGCCAGAAATTTCTCGGCTTCAAGTGCCGCCATGCAGCCCATGCCGGCAGCCGTGACAGCCTGACGGTAAATGTCATCGGTGACGTCTCCTGCTGCATAGACGCCTGCAATGGCGGTTGCTGTCGAATCGGGCCTGGTTATCAGATAGCCGCCGTTCTTCATTTCCAGCTTGCCTTCAAACAACTCGGTTGCCGGCTTGTGGCCAATGGCAATGAAAATGCCGTCGCAGGGCAAATCCTCAACAGCTTGCGTCTTCACATTGCGCAGACGTGCTGCGGTAACACCAAGCGGGTTTTCGTCGCCAATGACTTCATCCAGCGTGGTATCCCACATGACCTTGATCTTCGGGTTTTCAAACAGCCGGTTTTGTAAGATGCGCTCGGCGCGGAACTCGTCACGTCGATGAACAACCACAACCTCAGATGCAAACTTGGTCAGAAACAAAGCTTCCTCGACCGCAGTATTGCCGCCGCCCACGACCACGACACGTTTGCCGCGGTAGAAAAATCCGTCACAGGTTGCACAGGCGGATACTCCGAAGCCCTTGAATTTCTCTTCAGTGGGCAAACCGAGCCATCTGGCTTGCGCACCGGTGCAGATGATCAGGCTATCGCAGGTGTATTCGTTTCCGGAATCACCCTTCAGGCGAAACGGCCGCTGGTCGACATTGACTTCGACAATATGATCACTGACCAGATTTGTGCCGACATGCTCGGCCTGGCCCTGCATCTGCTCCATGAGCCAGGGACCCTGGATGGGGTCTGCAAATCCGGGGTAGTTTTCGACGTCGGTGGTTATGGTCAGCTGACCGCCGGGCTGGATGCCGTGAATCAGAGTGGGTTCCAGCATGGCACGCGCGGCATAGATGGCCGCTGTATATCCAGCAGGGCCTGATCCCAGAATAAGCACCTGTGAATGTTGTACGCTCATGTTCTCAGTCTCCGGCAATAGTTTGATCTCTCAAGGTCGCACATCTTTTGTTCGGACAGGTCATGCCTGCCGATCACCAGATGTCTAAAAGGCGTGTCTTGTGCCCCGCAGTCCGTAACAACCTGCCACAGCCATGACGTGACTGCATAGCTTTCAGTCTGTCAGTTCAATAGCAACTCACAGTTTTCTTGTCACCCTGATCTGGTGCGGGGGCTGTGCCAGGTCAGGTTGAAGATATCCGGAGACGACCTACTTGAAGACTATTTTCAGGATCTCGTAGCTCTTGCCGCCACCTGGCGTCATCACCTCGACGCTGTCACCAGCAGACTTGCCAATCAGGGCACGCGCAATCGGCGAGGAGATGGATAGCTTGCCGGATTTCACGTCAGCTTCAAAATCACCCACAATCCGATAGACGGCTTCCTTGTCCGTGTCTTCATCCACAACCGTTACTGTCGCGCCAAACTTGACGGTATCACCGCCCAGTTTCGACACATCGATGATTTCTGCCCGGCTGATCATGTCATCCAGTTCGGACACCCTGGCTTCATTCCAGCCCTGGGCTTCCTTCGCTGCATGATACTCCGCGTTCTCCGACAGATCACCGTGGGCGCGTGCTTCTTCAATGGCCTTGATGATGCGGGGGCGCTCAACAGACTTGCGGTGCTTCACTTCTTCGGACATGGCGGCATGTCCTTCTGCGGTCATGGGAACTTTTTCAACCATCGATGCGTATTCCAGAATCCTGTTAGCCGCCCAAGCCTCGGAACTCCATGGAAGCGGTTAAGCTGCCAACGCGTTCGTCTGTCGACTGTGTGCGGGAATGTTTCGGTCTTATGTAAATATGCGCAAAACAATTGCGTCCTGCAAGACCTGTTTGATGTTGATTGTCATCAGCGGAATTTCTCACCGGTCTACTTGAAATAATCCTGCAGCGGTTTTACCGAAAGATCGCCATGTTTCACGGCGGCAATCGCCTCGGATGCTGCAATGGCAGCGGGCAGGGTTGTGTAATACGGAATCTTGGCCATCAGAGCCGCCCGCCGGATCGATTTTGAATCCGACAAGGCGCTTTGGCCTTCCGTGGTGTTGAACACCAGCTGTACCTCGCCATTTGCCATCGCATCGACAATGTGCGGGCGACCTTCCAGCACCTTGTTGACGCGCACGGCTGGAACTCCTTTTTCCGCCAGATAGCGTTGAGTGCCGCCGGTGGCGATGATTTTGAATCCCAACTCGGTCAGTTGCCGGGCGGCAGGCAGGATGCGGGACTTGTCATGATCTCGCACTGAAATGAACGCGGTACCGTCAACCGGGACCTTTGTGCCACCGCCAAGCTGGCTTTTCGCAAATGCCATGGCGAAGTCAGTATCAAGACCCATAACCTCGCCGGTAGAGCGCATTTCCGGCCCGAGCACCGTGTCGACACCGGGGAAGCGTGCAAACGGGAACACGGCTTCCTTGACCCCGATATGCTTGAGTTTCCTGTTCTTCAGCTTGAACGAGGCAAGGGTTTCTCCTGCCATGATGCGGGAAGCGATCTTGGCGATTGGGCGGCCAACCACCTTGGCCACAAACGGCACTGTGCGCGAGGCGCGCGGGTTCACCTCAAGCACATATATATCGCCGTCCTTGATGGCGAACTGCACGTTCATCAGGCCGACCACACCAAGTGCCCGGGCCAGCACAGCCGACTGCCGCTCCAGCTCATCGATGGTGGCCTTCTTGAGTGAGTAAGGCGGCAGCGAGCATGCGCTGTCACCGGAGTGGACGCCGGCTTCCTCGATGTGCTGCATCACCCCTGCGACGAACACATCCTTGCCGTCGCACAGGGCGTCTACGTCGACCTCAATGGCGTTGGACAGATAGCTGTCGATCAGGACAGGAGACGAACCGGAAACAACAACCGCTTCATTGATGTAGCGCTTGAGATCTTCGGTATCGCGCACAATTTCCATGGCGCGGCCACCCAGGACATAGGACGGACGGATAACCACCGGGTAGCCGATTTTTTCCGCAATCTTGACCGCCTCGGGTCCTGACTTGGCGATGCCGTTATTCGGCTGGCGCACCTTGACCTTCTTCAGCAGTTTCGCAAACCGGTCCCGGTCTTCGGCCAAATCGATGGCGTCCGGAGACGTGCCCAGAATGGGAATACCGGCTTTTTCCACGGCGTCGGCAAGCTTGAGCGGTGTCTGGCCGCCGAACTGAACGATAACGCCGTGCAACTTGCCGCTTTTCTGCTCAGCCAGCAGAATCTCCAGCACGTCTTCTTCGGTCAGCGGTTCAAAATACAACCGGTCTGAAGTGTCGTAGTCGGTGGACACTGTCTCGGGGTTGCAGTTTATCATGATGGTCTCAAAGCCTGCGTCAGACAGTGCAAATGCCGCATGGCAGCAGCAATAGTCAAACTCGATACCCTGGCCGATGCGGTTTGGGCCGCCCCCCAGAATGGCGATCTTTTTGGCGTCGGATATCCGGGCTTCGTTGCCGTCATTGCCGGGAAGGCCGACCTCGTAGGTCGAATACATATAGGCCGTGGGCGAGGCAAACTCGGCAGCGCAGGTATCAATGCGTTTGTAGACCGGCTTGATCTTCAGCTTGTGACGGGCTTTGCGGACCTTCGCCTCACTGCTGCCGGTAAGTTCGGCCAGGCGTGCATCAGAAAAGCCCATTGCCTTGAGCATGCGGAAATTGGCGGCATCATGTGGCAAACCGTGTTCGCGCACACGTTCCTCGGTCTGGATGATGGCCGACAATTGTTCAATGAACCACGGGTCATATTTTGAAGACTCAAACACCAGTTCATTACTGGCGCCGCGACGCATGCATTCAGCGACTTTTAGCAGCCGGTCCGGCGTCGGCAATGACATGGCGCGGCGGAAAACGTTCTTGTCCTCATCCTTGCCGTAGCCGTCCAGTTCAATCTCGTTGAGGCCGGTAAGCCCGGTCTCCAGACCCCGCAGTGCCTTTTGCAGGGATTCGGCGAATGTGCGGCCAATGGCCATGACTTCGCCCACCGATTTCATGGCGGTGGTCAGATTGGGCCTGGAGCCTGGGAACTTCTCGAAAGCAAAGCGCGGGATCTTGGTCACCACATAGTCGATCGAGGGTTCAAACGATGCCGGTGTGGCACCGGCGGTGATGTCATTGTCCAGCTCGTCCAGCGTGTAACCCACAGCCAGGCGTGCTGCGACCTTGGCAATCGGAAAGCCGGTTGCCTTGGACGCCAGTGCGGACGAGCGCGACACGCGCGGGTTCATTTCAATGACGATGAGGCGGCCATCAGCCGGGTTTACAGCGAACTGCACATTGGACCCGCCGGTCTCAACGCCGATCTCGCGCAATACCGCAATGGATGCATTGCGCATCACCTGGTACTCCTTGTCGGTCAGCGTCAAGGCCGGAGCAACAGTTATTGAGTCGCCGGTATGGACACCCATCGGATCAAGGTTTTCGATGGAGCAGATGATGATGCAGTTGTCGTCGCGGTCGCGCACCACCTCCATCTCGTATTCTTTCCAGCCCAGTACAGATTCTTCGATCAGCACTTCGGAGGTGGGGGAGGCTTCGACGCCGGTGAGCACGATGTCGTACAATTCTTCCAGCGTGTAGGCGATGCCGCCGCCGGTGCCGCCGAGCGTAAAAGACGGGCGGATGATTGCGGGCAGGCCGGTCAGCTTGTAGGCCTGGAATGCCTGCTGCTGGGCGCTGAGGCGTTGTTCTTCGCGGCGCTCAAATTCGGTTTTGGCCCACTCTGTCTTGAAGGCGGCAATTGCGCCTGCGCCGCCGCCTGTCGCCCGCGTCAGACCTTCTTCGTAGGCTTTGGCAAAACGCTGTTTCAGATCTGAGGTGTTGACGAACGCAGACCGCGGCGTTTCAAGTCCGATCTTCTTCATGGCAGTGCGGAACAGGTCGCGGTCCTCAGCCTTGTCTATGGCTTCTGCACGCGCGCCGATCATCTCCACGCCCCATTTGTCCAGCACGCCCTGCTTGTTCAGTGAAAGCGCTGTGTTGAGGGCGGTCTGGCCGCCCATGGTAGGCAGCAATACCAGAGTGTCGTTGGGGCGCTCGGTGCGCTCCTTCTCGATAATCTTTTCTACGACTTCCGGAGTGATGGGTTCGATATAGGTGGCGTGCGCCAGGTCCGGGTCGGTCATGATTGTGGCCGGATTGGAGTTTACCAGGACAATGCGGTAGCCTTCGGCCTTCAGTGCCTTGCAGGCCTGGGTGCCTGAATAGTCGAACTCGCAGGCCTGGCCGATAACAATCGGGCCTGCGCCGATAATCAGGACCGTGTCGATATCTTCACGTTTGGGCATGAGCGCTCTTTTTTGCAGATGCGGCCCAAGCCGGCGGATGGGCGGGCGCAAATTCCGTGTGGGTTACACTATCAATCCGCCGGGTGCAAAGGCCAAGCTGTCGCGCAAGGCAATTTGTGGCAGACGATCCACAGTTTGACGGTGATTTGACGGTGTAATGCACTAAATTTGAGCAGGTCTGCCGGCGAAACCGGAAGTTCAGGCTCTACCGCTCGGGAATCAGTGCTTCAAAGCCCGCAGTGTCCGAGGACCGAACGGTGATCAGCGCACCGCCTATCGCCTCAATTTCACTGCGCGACTGCATGATCAACTTCAGTGTTTTCATGGACAGTCCGAACGGGCCGGAAACAGTGAGCCGGGCTGAACCCGATGCAGAACCGGTAAAAACCTCGACGGTCAGGTCATCGCCATCTTCACCGGCATCTGAGAACACCTGCCGGGTCAGCGCGGCAATTGCAGCAAGTGCACCTTCGCAACCGGGGGCCGTGAAAGGCCCTTTTTCCGGAAAGTTGCAGCGCGCTGAAATCCACTCCGGCCATTCACAATCATTGAGAGTGTCCAGCATGAAAGCCGACAGATCGCCGGGGTCCGGCGCATCGGTGGCCGTTTGCACGGGGGTGGCGGGTTCTGGCCCGGATGAATCTGCTGCAATGGCAGGCTGGGCGGGTTGCTGGCGGTCGAAAGCGTCACGGGTATCGCGCATCAATGCGCCGATAACCGCGGAAGAACGCTGTTCGATATGCTCCGGCAACGCTTCCCTGGTCGCGTCCGGCGCAGATGTCAGTGACTTTCGGTTTGCCGAAATGCGATCGCGCAAGAGCTTTGAGAGCAATGAGGTATCAGGTGTGCCGGCGCGCATGGGGTGTCAAATGTCCAGAAAAGCCATGGTGATCTGCTAACCTGAAACATTGCCGCCACAATGGTAAACAAATCGTAAATCTTTCGTTTCGTCAGGAGAAGCGCTGGCGATCTGAAGGAGAACGGGTTTCAGGTGATGAATGCACCCGGGTTTTGATTCTGACCAGTTCGCATGACGTCAAAGAGACTATGGTTTTTCCGCTTTTGCACCATGACTTGTTAACGCTCGGATTCACCTGTAGCAGATATCAGCTCAACAAAAATCGGGGAAAACAGTGGCCATGAACAAAGCAGGTTTAGCGGGTTGGATGATTGCATTGGGCGCGGGTTTGATGGTTACAGGTTCTGCGTCCAGTCAGGACTTGTGCGTGGGATATGGTCCTCAAACGCCGCGTGATATTTCGAGCAAGCTGGGTGCGAATGCGCGTAAATTCACCCTCGCACCGGAATCATCAAAGATGAACCTGTGCAATATCCACACCCACACCAATGCGGAACACAAGGGCCCCGGATTTGGCGTACATGCAGGCTCCGGTGAACATGGCGGTTACAAGTGTAACCAAACTTCAGAACTGACCGAAGCTGAACTGGCGCAACCAGAAGGCGGAACCGATTCGTTTAAAGGCATCAAGCCCGGTGACACGATTGAAGTGCACTGGGTGCACTCGTCGTGTGACGTCTCTCCGGGCAAAGGGCTCGGATCCTGTCTGAGTGAAAAATGCAGCAACCCCGAATTGCGAGTGGAAACCCAGGTTTTCCTGGTGGTGAACGACAAAAGTGCACTGGATTTTGCTGACTTTGCCTATGCCGGAAACATCCAAAATGGCTTGCATCAGCCGAAATCCCTGCCGGTGGACACCGGTACGCCTGTCGTATTTGCCGGGTCCACGACAGGGCCCAAGTACACTCAATCCAAGTGTTCGCCCTTGCAGGTCACCTGGAGTGTGCGTCCGCAGTGTGCCAAGATTGATGTGAATTCGCTGCACAAGTGGGTCCGGGACGGTAATGTGTTCGAGGAAGATCATTCCCACGGTGTTCGCCAGTTGGTGACCGCGCCGGAGTTGTTGTCGCCAATCGAGTGATCTCGCTTTAGTCCGTCTGCTTCAAGCAGCGGATTTGACTGAATGTGATGCAGTTGGCGGACGTGCAGATGTTGCCGGTGTCGGCAAAACGCAGTTCAGTTCCCGCCGCCGGGGCGCGCCGGGCAAAGCTCAGGGCTGTTTCGTATCCGTTTCGCTGGCACCAGACCGTTGCCGCCGGCTTGCCGCAGCCCCGCTCGCCATCGAGGCAGAACGCGACCGGTTGCCCGAGATAGTCCGGCGAGGAAAACTTTCTTGCCGATGTTGCCGCGTCTGCCACGGACGCCATGTTCGCTATCAGTGTTGCGGCAAGGGCGACTGAGGCAACGCAGCCGCTGGCGGGGAACAGGGTTTTTGTCTTGGAATTTCTGATCATGATCGGTTCCAGTCCTGATTCTTTGTTAAACACCTGTTGCCACGGTTGCGACGGTGTTGCTGTGTGTCTTTTGTGCCACAGTCTGGCAAAATCTCGCCTGAATGGTGTGTTCAGGTGCGGTTAATACGGTGTCAAGTCTTGACCTTGGGTAGATTGTAGAGCGATTGTGGCGCCGAAGATGTGCTTTTAGTCACATAGCGACAGAGGAGTGGACGATGCAGGCGAGAACTTTCCTTTCAGCAGTGGCCATTGCTGCGGCAACCGTTTCATTTGATGCGGCCGCGGCAAATGCGGAAAGCCAGACCGGTTCGGTTTATAATAATGTGAAATACAATTTCGGGTCCAACACCTGGAAGATGGATTCCAAATACCTGCCTGCCGAAATTTCCTACAAGACTGATGAGAAACCGGGAACCATCATCATCAGCACCCGCAAGAAGTATCTGTATGTGGTGCAGCAAGGCGGCAAGGCCAAGCGGTTCGGCATAGGTGTCGGCCGGCAGGGATTCCGCTGGAGAGGCGAGGAAAAAGTGTCGCGCAAGGCGGAATGGCCGGCCTGGCATCCACCGGCGGAAATGCGTGAACGTGAACCGCACCTGCCGGTGCGCATGGAAGGCGGCGAAGACAACCCGCTTGGCGCGCGCGCACTTTATCTGGGTAACACATTATACCGGATTCACGGAACACATCAGCCCTGGACGATCGGTGAGTCGGTGTCATCCGGTTGTATTCGCCTGCGCAATGAGGATGTCATCTCCCTATACGACATGGTGCAGGTTGGCGCCAAAGTGATCGTGGATTAACGCTCAACACGCTAAACTGACCAAAAAGGGCCCCGCCACAAGATTGTGAGCGGGGCCCTTCGAGTTTTGGCAGTCCGTCCCGGTTTGCAGGGGAGATCCTCTAGGGGTCGAGAGGATTGGGGCAGGCTGCCAGTCTCATACTCATTGATATAGTGAGCGTCTGAGACGAATCCAAGTCAGGGACCGGGCACACGCCAAACATGCATGGCGAGAGGGGCGGATGGGTCATGCGGAGCTCGTCGCGACCCGGTTCCCTGACACTGTCCAGGGGCTGCCCCGGACAGTGGTTCTTCAAAGCTTGTTATTCCGTTGCGTCAAATCTCCTGACACTGGCGAAGCTCACAAGGGTCGACACTCATCATGCCGCGGATCGGCCAGTTGAGGTTGGTCTTGTAGATCACCGTGACATTGGTCTCGTTGGTTTCAAGGTGTTGTGATGCGGGGGCTGCCATGGATGAGAAGGCTGCGAAAATGGTAAGCGCGCCTGCCAAGCCTGCTGCTGTGAGTGTCTTTGTCATATCTTCCTCCCTTTTGTTTCGGCTGTTGAGGGGTGCCGGAGGTCGTCTGATGAAGATCACACTAGTCGGGCAGAGCCGAATGTTGGCTGAACGGGCCGTTCATCTGCCGTTCAGGAATCAGACATATGAAAAAACGGCTGATTTCCGGGGTTTTTTGCAGTGCGAGGGTGGATTCTTGAATACTTGCCCGGTTTCTGGTGTATGCACTGTTCATGAAAAAACTCGCGTTTAACTGGCTCATTGCCGGCATGGTCTTGATGGCGCTGCCTGCGTCTTTGGCGAAGGCGGACGAGGTGGTTGTAGCCGTGGCCACCAATTTTTTGGTGCCTGCACGCGAAATCGCGGCTGAATTTGAGGAAGACACCGGCCATTCGGTCGTACTGGTAGCAGGGGCAACGGGTAAGCTGGCGACACAGATACTGTTAGGTGCGCCGTTCGACATCTTCCTGGCCGCAGATCAGGCGCGGCCTGAATTGCTGGTGGACAGGAAGGCAGCCGTGGCGGGAAGCCGGTTTACTTATGCAACCGGTACATTGGTGTTGTGGGCACGCGATGCTTTGCCGTTGACGGGAACGGCCCTCGACTCGCTTGACACAGCGCGTGTGTCGCGGCTCGCCATGGCCAATCCCAAACTGGCCCCATACGGCCTTGCTGCACAGCAGGCGCTTGATCGGCTGGGTTTTTTGAAACCCCTCTCAGGCCGGTTTGTCTACGGAGAGAACATCGGGCAGACGTTTGCAATGGCTGCATCAGGCAATGTAACAGCGGGCTTGGTTGCAAAGTCACAGCTTGTCAGCCTGCCGGATGATCAACGGGGACACTGGATTGAGGTACCGAGTATGTTGCATGAACCGATATTGCAGGACGGTGTACTGATCATGCGGGCCAAGGATAATACTGTGGCACGCTCGTTCATCAGTTTCATGAAGTCGGATAAGGTGACCGGGGTTATCAAGCGGTTCGGCTATGGAGTGTCTCGTCCATGACGGCGGAGGTTTTCGATGCGATATGGCTCACCGCGCGGTTGGCCACTATCTCTGTGGTGTTGCTGCTGATACTGGCAACGCCGGTTGCATGGTGGCTGGCGTTCACGCGTTCCCGGATGAAGATACCGGTTGAAGCGCTCACGACATTGCCGCTGGTGCTGCCGCCCACCGTGCTGGGGTTTTATCTGCTGATTCTGCTGGGACCTGCCGGTTGGCTGGGCAGCTGGTGGGTAAGTCTGACAGGAGACACGCTGACCTTCAGTTTCACCGGGCTGGTGGTTGCCTCGATGATCCATTCGCTGCCATTTGTGGTGCAGCCCATGCGGCAGGCTTTTCAGGACATGGGCACAGGTCCTCTGGAGGATGCTGCAACACTGGGGGCAGGGCCGCTCGACCGGTTTTTCAGTGTCGGCCTTCCGCAAGCCAAACGTGGCATCGTGACAGCCTCTGTGCTCGGGTTTGCTCATGTGCTGGGAGAGTTCGGCGTTGTGTTGATGGTTGGCGGTAATATTCCAGGCCGCACAAAGGTGGTTTCCATTGCAATATATGAAAGCGTCGAGACGCTTGATTATGCAACTGCACACATGTTGTCGGCAGGACTGTTGCTGCTGTCGTTTGCGGTGCTGGTCGGGGTCTTCGCCGTGAACCGGTCAATCCCGATGAAGGTGGGGCAATGAGCGCCAGTCGACTTGATCTGGATTTCCGACTGGTTCGCGGGGGCTTTGAGCTTGCGGTATCAGAAACCCTGACGCTTGATGGCGTGACGGTGTTGTTCGGACCAAACGGGTCGGGCAAATCCATGACCTTGCGCACCATTGCAGGGCTTGAGAGCGGTGCTGAAGGCGTTGTGCGGTTTGAAGACACGGACTGGTTGCGGTCAGATACCGATACCTTTGTGGCGGCGTATCGACGCCCGGTTGCGCACGTGTTTCAGGATGCGCGGTTGTTTTCACACCTTGATGTGGCAGGCAATCTCGGGTTTGCGCAGCGCCGGGCCAAGGGTGATGGCCCCGAAGTGTCGCGCGACGATGTAGTTGAAGTGTTTGATATAGCCCATCTGCTGCAGCGTATGCCGCAGGGCCTGTCCGGCGGGGAACGGCAAAGAGTGGCGATGGCACGCGCATTGCTGACCCGGCCCCGGCTCGTATTGATGGATGAACCCTTGAGTGCGCTGGATGTGCAGCGCCGTGCCCAGGCTTTGAATTTCATTGAACAGATTCCGGAGCGGTTTCAGGTGCCGGTTATTTATGTCACGCACCAGATCGACGAAGTTGTTCGGCTTGCCAACCAGTTGGTGCTGATTGCCGGAGGGCGTATTGAAGCAAGCGGCCGGTCTGCCGACCTGATGTCTCGGCTGGATTTGCCGCCGTTTACCGGCAGATTCGAGGCCGGGACGATCATTGAGGCAAGGGTGAAGAACCACAATGCCGCATTTGCGCTGACCGAGTTGGAAGTCTCAGAAGGCGTGCAGGTCGAAGTGCCGTTTCTGGATTTCCCCGTGGGAGAAATGGTGCGGTTGCGTGTCCGGGCCCGTGACGTTTCCATTGCCGTGACCAAACCGAAGGGTGTGTCATTGCGCAATGTGCTGCCGGCCAAAGTTGAAGAGGTACAGGCAGAAGCAGACACAGCATTTGCCGAAGTCAGACTGTCGGTTGCCGACCAGGCGGTGCGCGCCCGTATCAGCCGGGCATCAGCGCATGAACTGAAACTGGAACCCGGCAAAGCCGTGTTTGTGATGGTCAAGGCCACCGCCCTCGACAGAAGACTTCTTACTCGGCGTTGAGATTGAACCGCAGTGCTGATAACTTGTTCCCTGCAACCTGGGTGATGCCCGGGAGACGGATTGTTACAGAGGTTCCTTATGAGACGTGTTTTTGTGTTGCTGGCTGCATCTGGAATTGGCCTTGCCGCTGTTGTAGCGGACCTGCCGGAAGTAGTTGCAGGTGATCGCGCATTTTCTGAGGAAAGCGGAGTGAAGCGGGCAGGCAACTGGTCGAACGCCGACGCTGCGGCGAAGGCAGAAGCCGACGACGCCAGCGGGTCTGATGTTCCTGTGCCGCGGCCCAAGCCCGGCAGCAAGGCTGCAAAAGCCGATGCAGCCAGAACCAAGTCTGCAAAATCCGGGAGCAAGCAAGCTCCGGTGCCGCGCCAGAAAGCCAAACCAAAGGCGGCTGTGCAGGCCGGGCTTGTTCCGTCGGAAACCGGTTCAGCTAATACCAGTGCGCCTTATCGCGGCAAACTGCAGTCGGCAGAGATCAAGGAAGCGTTGGTTGGCAAGGTGCTCGCCTCGCGTATTGACGGCAAAAAGGCAACCATCACGCTTGTTGAGGGAGGGGTCTTGAACTGGACATCCGCATCCGGCAGCGGGCAGGGCAGATGGTGGGCTGAAGCAGGGCGCATATGTGATCGGTATGACCCGTCCGGTGACTTTCCCGGCAGAGGTGCCGGATGCCGCAGCTTTGAGCAAAAGCCGGATGGCTATTATGCCGGTGGCAGAAAACTGCAGTTTGTGAACTGATCGCTTTCAAAGTGCTAAAACAACCTTACGGGTTCATTTGAACCCAGTTTGCTCTAGGTGATTTACTGGCGGCAGACGAGCCCCAGTGTTGTGGCGACCATGCGATAAGCGGTTAGCGCGCCAAGTCCGTCAACGTCGCAGTCCGGCATGAACTCGACCAGATCGAAAGCGGAAATCCGGGCTTTTGCGGAAATTGCATTGAGCAATTCAATTGTCTGCCAGTAACCAAGGCCGCCGGGCGCGCGTCCGATGACAGCAGGCATGATTGCCGGATCAAGCCCGTCACAATCAAAGCAGATGATCACGTTTGAACCGTTTGGAATGGCATCGGCAACCTGTGCCATGCCGTCAGATGCGATGTCACGGGCCGTGAAGAACTTTACGCCCCAGGCCAGCGCATCGGCATAGTCGTCTGGCCGGGCGGACCCGATATTGCGGGCGCCAACCTGAATGATGCGCTCGATGTGGTCCATCTCGGACGCCCGCCGCATGGTTGACGACAGCCCCCAGCGCTCACCGGCAACTTCATCGCGCCAATCGATATGAGCGTCAATCTGGACAATGGTGTATTTCCCGCGGCCCTCGAAAGCCTGGAGCATGGGGATCGGCACACTGTCGTCACCACCCAGGACAATGGGCACTGCTCCACGGTCGACTATGGCGGAAACCGCAGCCTTGATAGCGGCGCGATTGCCTGCGCTGTCGTCGCCATAGTCCAGGTCTCCCAGATCACAGGCATCCTGCGGGCCGCCGGGCAACAGCGGCGCGGCGAAATCAAAATCCATGTGTTCAAGGTTGGCTGCATATGGTGCCGCTGCTGCCCTGATGGCAGCAGGGCCGCCGGCGCAGTATGGACCTACCGAAGCGTAAGGTGTGGCGCACGGCACACCCAGTATGGCGGCTTTGGCAGTCACCTGGTCAGGTGCTGCACATGATGGAACACCCAAAAAGGTGGACACATCCGTGGCACCGAACATGGTGGCAATATTTGTCTTGTTCATATCAAGCCTGCCCGCACGGTAACTTGAGTTCAGGTTTTGGATTTAGCTATGTAATCAGCGAAGCGGGCAAACAGGTAGTGTGAATCCTGCGGGCCGGGAGATGCTTCGGGATGATGCTGCACCGAAAACACCGGCTTTCCTTCAAGTTGAATGCCGCAGTTCGAGCCGTCAAACAGGGATACATGGGTTTCGGCAACACCTTCCGGCAGGGATTTTCCATCCACTGCAAAGCCGTGGTTCATGGAGGTTATCTCGACCTTGCCGGTGGTGTGGTCCTTGACCGGGTGATTGGCACCGTGATGACCCTGATGCATTTTTACGGTCGTGCCACCCAGGGCCAGAGCCAACATCTGATGGCCCAGACAAATACCAAACACCGGTTTGCCGCTGTCAATCAGCTTGCGGATTTCGGGTACGGCATATTCGCCGGTTGCTGCCGGGTCGCCAGGACCGTTTGAAAGAAATACGCCGTCGGGATCAAGGGCAAGGATGTCTTCGCCGGTTGTGTTGCCGGGCACCACGGTGACCTTGCAGCCCTGCTGTGCCAGGCAACGCAGGATGTTCCGCTTGGCGCCGAAATCCATGGCCACAACATGATGGCGGGGGTTTTGCAGCTGGCCAAAACCGGTGCCCCAGTTCCACAGGGTTTCTTCCCAGTCATAGCGCTGGGCGCAGGAAACCTCTTTTGCCAGATCCATCCCTTCCAGACCGGGCCAGTTGGCGGCCTGGCTGGTCAGCGCCTTGATGTCGAACTTCGCCCTGGCATTGTGTGCGATAACAGCATTCGGCATTCCGCGTTCGCGGATGAGGGACGTGAGAGCCCGGGTGTCCACCCCGACAATGCCGATAATGTTGCGGGCTTTCAACCAGGCATCAAGATGCTTGGCGGCACGGTAATTGGAAGGATTGGTGACATCGGCTTTCAGGACACAACCGCGTACACCTGATGTTGCAGCAAGGTTGAAGGTCTCAATGTCATCGTCATTGGTGCCGACATTGCCGATATGCGGGAAGGTGAACGTGATGATCTGGCCGGCATAGGAAGGATCGGTCAGGATTTCCTGATAGCCGGTGATGGCGGTGTTGAAACAGAGTTCTCCCGTGGCATGGCCGGTTGCGCCGAGCCCGGTGCCTTCAATCACCGTTCCATCGGCCAGAACCAGCCGGGCTGTCATGGCTTGTTCAGTCCAGGCAGGCGTGCTTGCAACGCCACTGCCGGTGGTTGGATTTGCCGGGCGGGAAGATGACTTTGTGGGCGGCATCGGCCTTCCAGGAAATTCCTGGCCTTTTATTTGAGAGGTGCTGCCTTGGGCAAAAGCTGCGTTCGGGCAATTTGGCGGGAAACTAGATAGCCGCACTGCGCGCGTCAAGCACCGGCAGGCATGCAGTCCCCGTGATTTTGCATGAATTGTGACGTTTTGGGTCTGCGGCTTGCGTGGGTCAGACGGTGAGGGTATCAATTGGGCGGGCCTCGCCCCTCGATTTGAAGCTCTGCCATGAAAGGCAATACAGATGAGTGATTCTATCCGTGACCGTGTCAGCGCCCTCATGAAAGATGCCATGCGTGAGCAAGACAAGACCCGGCTTTCAACCCTGAGGTTGATTTCCGCGGCATTCAAGGATCGCGAAATCCAGAACCGTGGCACAGGCAAGGATGACAGTCTCACGGAAAGCGGGATGCAGGAAATTCTGTCCAAAATGATCAAGCAGCGCAGAGAGTCTGCCGAAACCTATGAAAAGGGCGGCAGACCGGAACTCGCGGCTACCGAGATGGCTGAAATAGAGATCATCGAAGAGTTTCTGCCGCGCCAGTTCTCGGTTGCAGAAATCGAGGCTGCCGTGTCCGGCGTTATAAAAGAGCTCGATGCATCAGGTTTGAAAGACATGGGCCGGGTGATGAGTGTCCTGAAAGACCGCCATGCCGGTCAGATGGACTTTGCCAAGGCCGGTGCCGCTGTCAAAAATCTGCTCGGCTAGAGCGACCCTCCGATAAAACGGAATGGTTACTACCTCGTCGCTACAGACAAGTGTCTGAAGTGATAGCCGGTTGTTGCCACAGTGGTGTTCAATAGTCGGGCCGATTGCAATGGAGAATGGTCATGATTGTGCGGCGCCAGTTGATTTCCGGCCTGGCTATCACCGGTTTACTCGGCGGCTCGGCAGCGCCACTGTTTGCTGGTTTGGCACTTCGGGCTCAGCACAGCAGTAAACCTTTCTTCAAGGCGGAAACCTGGGCGGTCAAACTGATACAGGCGGCAGAGAGCCAGGTCGGGCTGACCACTGTCTATGACCCGGCCTACAGGCGGC
Organism: uncultured Alphaproteobacteria bacterium; assembly: GCA_963698275.1. Classification (GTDB taxonomy): domain Bacteria; phylum Pseudomonadota; class Alphaproteobacteria; order Rhizobiales; family Aestuariivirgaceae; genus Anderseniella. The sequence continues at coordinate 191,572 of CAVOQE010000001.1, forward strand.
TTGCCTATCCGCTGGGCGATGTGCCGATGCAGCGAGGCGTATGTACGGATGTCGTCATCCGGGCGTACAGGGCAGCACTCGGTATCGATCTGCAAAAGCTGGTGCATGAGGACATGAAATCGGCGTTTGCCGGTTATCCGGCGATTTGGGGACTAGAGCAACATGGGTTCAAGTGAACCCATAAAGTTGCTCGATCACTTTGAAAGCGATCAGGTTTATGAGTTTTGGTTGATTCAACCAAAAATCATCCTGATCTAAAGCGGCCGGATCGCAACATTGATCATCGAAGAGTGCCGAATCTTGAACACTTCCTGAAACGTCGCGGCGCCGGCCTGCCGGTCACCCAGGACGGCGCAGACTATCAACCTGGAGACCTTGTCACTCAGCGCTTGCCGGGAAATCTGCCGCATATAGCCATTGTTACCAATCGCCCGGCAAAGGCTCGCAATCATGCGTTGGTGGTGCATAATATAGGCGCAGGTACCCAGATAGAGGACCGTTTGTTCGAGTTCAGGATTTCGGGGCATTTTCGACTTGTGCCGGGAGCTGGCTGACGTCAGCTGAAACCCTGTAATTTCCATAATTTGTGGTGGATCATCATGCTGTGGCATGTAGTCAGTGGGTGCAACTTCAAATTGATTACGATGCCTTAACTGGGGGGAGCAAGTACTCCGCAATCCCTTCAGTCGCACCCACTGATACGCAACCCCCTAGGGGGCTGTGTTGCGATGTTGAGCGAATAATATCCATCCATTTGGGCTCAAAACAATTGCAAGAACGCATTACCAAGGTGAAATCCCGTGTGCCGATAGTGGTGATTTGACTTACCGGACGGGTAAATGAATTTACCAGTGATTTGACGGGCCTGTTCACGGCCCGGGACTGATGGTGCCAGACCCGGCACACCTGAATAATCCGCCCGTGAAATTCGACTCACAGTATGTGGTGATGCCGTGCTAATTCTGGGCTACTGGATCGGGCTTCATGGGTAGAACATGCGTTTTCCGCAATCATTTCTGGACGAGATAAGGGCGAGGATTTCGATCTCTTCGGTCATCGGCCGGTCTGTGCAGTGGGACAAGCGCAAGACCAACGCCGGCAAGGGTGATTTCTGGGCATGCTGTCCGTTTCACGGAGAAAAGACACCGAGCTTCCACTGTGAGGATCGAAAGGGCCGCTATCACTGCTTTGGCTGCAAGGAAAGCGGCGACATTTTTACCTATCTCGTGCAAAAGGAGGGAGTGCCGTTTCCCGAAGCGGTGGAGCGATTGGCGTCAGAAGCCGGTCTCCAGCTGCCGCAGCTTTCGCCGGAGGCAGAAGCTCGCGAGGAACGCCGCGCCAATCTGTATGATGTAATGGACCTGGCCCAGGCGTTCTTTGTGGCGCAATTGCAGGCGTCAGTTGGAGCCAAGGCACGCGGTTACCTGTCTGATCGCGGCTTGTCCGGCGAGGTACAGCGAGAGTTTGGCATAGGGTTTGCCCCGAATGATCGCCATGCCCTGTCGAAGGTGCTGGCGGGCCACGACATCACAATCGACCAGATGGATGAGGCCGGACTGGTCATCCGCCCGGACGACGGCAAGCCTGCCTATGACCGGTTCCGGGATCGCATCATGTTTCCGATCCGCGATCCTCGCGGGCGGGTGATCGCCTTTGGCGGACGGGCCATGAACCCGGATGCACCGGCCAAGTATCTCAATTCACCGGATACGCCGCTGTTTCACAAAGGCACCGTATTGTACAACATGGATAAGGCCCGCAAGCCCGCCCATGATGTGAGCGCGCTGATCGCCTGCGAGGGCTATATGGATGTTATTGCCCTTACCCGTGCAGGACTTCCCCATGCGGTTGCCCCCTTGGGGACAGCGCTCACGGAAGACCAGCTTGCCATGATGTGGAAGGTCACGCCGGAACCGGTATTGTGTTTTGATGGTGATGATGCCGGCATGAAGGCTGCCTACAGAGCGCTTGACCTGGCGCTGGAGCGGCTGACACCGGGCAGTTCGCTGAAGTTTGCGGTGCTGCCGGAGGGCGAGGATCCGGATGACCTGCTGACTTCCGGCGGACCGGAGGCTGTGCAGCAGGTCATAGAGCAGGCAGAACCCATGGCAGCCATGGTGTGGCGGCGGGCCTTGTCGCGCAATGACCGTTCAACGCCGGAACGCAAGGCCCGCTTTGAAGCTGATCTCATGCAGACGGTCAACGCGATCGCCGATCCGACAGTGCGTAAATACTATGCCGATGACATGCGCGAACGGGTATCAGCCCTGTTGCATGGTTCTGGCGGCAACAGATGGCAGAAATCACGGGGCCGCAAGTTTGGCGGTGCCCGCGCGTCCGGAGCCGGACGGGGACGCTGGCAGAAGGAGCCGTGGGAGATTGAAACTCCGGCCTCGCCGCAACTGCGGGCCATGGCCGGCCGGCCGGTTCATGATGCTGCAACGCAGCGCCGGACAGGGCTGATTCTGCTGACGCTGGCGAACCATCCGGTGCTGGCAGAGGAGATGATCGACGATATTGTCGCAATGGAAGTGCCAACAAGCGAGCTTGACTCTTTGCGCCGACGAATCATAGATACATGCGCCTCTGGGGCAGACCTTGAAAAGCACGACTTGCGTGACCACTTAATCCAGACCGGGATGGGCGCAATTCTTGATGCACTCGATACCCAGGCACGGCATCATGATTGCTGGTTCGCCGGTGCCGACGCTGCAGATGCAGATGCTCGAACCGGCTTGATGCAGTTGGTGGTGATGAACCGGAAATTGGTGACGCTGGAAAAGGAACTCAAACGCGCTGAAATGCGTCTTGCCGAAGACCCAACGGAAGAAAATCTCAATCATCTCAACGAGGTGAGAGATCAGTTGAATTCCATGGCGGGAGCAGAGGCAACGATTGACGGGTATGGAGAGGCTTCCGGTCGAACGGCAAACCCTGCCGGGTAGACGAACAGGCATTCCGGCCTGACTTGACCGGCTCCAATGAAGGTACGAACGAGGCAAGATAAACGGCTCTGGCGGCAGGCCAAACATGATTAAGGCATGTTTAACGCGGTATCCCGCATAAAGACATGCAAACCGAACAAGCGAATCAATAGTGCTGTCACAGCTCTCACCAAAACAGAGCAGGCACAGCGTGAAACAGAAAAGTGAGCGTACAGGCATGGCGAAAGCACAGGCACGCAGTACAGCAGCACCGGTTAAGAATGCTGCAGCCGCCAAACCGGCTGACGATACAGACACGACTGAATCCGTCTCCGACGGACCGGTACTTGATCTCAGCAATGCTGCGGTAAAGCGGATGATCAAACTCGCCAAGCAGCGCGGGTTTGTCACCTATGACGAGCTGAACGAAGTGTTGCCGTCCGACGACACATCTTCCGAACAGATCGAAGACATAATGGCGATGCTCACTGATATGGGTATCAACGTGGTCGAGACGGAAGAGGAAACCGAAGACACCACCGAAGTTGCCGCGACCGCACAGACCGGTATCGCCAAGACGGCGTCCAACACGCCTGCGTCGGCGGATCGTACAGACGATCCGGTACGCATGTATCTGCGTGAGATGGGGACGGTTGAGCTGCTGTCGCGCGAAGGCGAGATCGCCATCGCCAAACGCATTGAGGCCGGCCGCGAGGCGATGATCTCCGGACTGTGCGAAAGCCCGTTGTCGTTTCAGGCCATTATCATCTGGCGCGATGAATTGAACGAAGGCAAAATCCTGCTGCGTGACATCATCGACCTTGAAGCCACCTATGCCGGCCCGGATGCCAAGAAGGTCGAAGCGCCAACGCCGGAAGAACGTGAACGCAAGGAGAAGGAAGCCCGCAAGGCGGAAGCCGACAAGCGTGAAAAAGCCGCCGAGGAAATGCGTGCCAAGACCCGGTCAAGCCGCGGCGGCGATGATGTTTTGTCTGCGGATGACTTTCAACCCGCTGAACAGCCGGACGATGATGAAGACGATGAGGACGAAGAGGCAAATGTATCGCTTGCCGCAATGGAAGCGGAACTGAAGCCACACGTTCTTGAAACCTTCGACCGCATCGCGAAGACTTACAAATCGCTGCGCAAGCTGCAGGACCAGGAAGTTTCCGAAAAGACGGCACTGTCGCCGTCGCAGGGACGCCGTTACCGCAAACTGCGTGAAGAGATCATCGAGGATGTGAAGTCCCTGTCACTTAACGCGGCGCGTATCGAAGCGCTGGTTGAGCAACTCTATGATATCAACCGCCGGTTGATCTCGCTGGAAGGCCGGCTGTTGCGCCTGGCTGAAAGCCACAAGGTGCCGCGCAAGATCTTCCTTGAGGAATACCAGGGCGAAGAACTTGATGCCAACTGGCTGCGCCGTATTTCCCGGCTCTCCAAGCATGGCTGGAAGGACTTCGTGGCCAAGGAGAAGGATACCATCAAGGATATCCGCGAGGAAATCCATTCGCTCGCATCCGACACAGGCTTGCAGATACCTGAATTCCGCCGCATCGTGCACGCGGTGCAGAAGGGCGAACGCGAAGCCCGTATCGCCAAGAAGGAAATGGTGGAAGCCAATCTTCGCCTGGTGATTTCGATTGCAAAAAAATACACCAATCGTGGCCTGCAGTTCCTTGATCTTATCCAGGAAGGCAATATCGGCCTGATGAAAGCGGTCGACAAGTTTGAATACCGCCGTGGCTACAAGTTCTCGACCTACGCTACCTGGTGGATCAGGCAGGCGATCACCCGGTCCATCGCCGATCAGGCCCGCACCATCCGTATTCCGGTGCACATGATCGAAACGATCAACAAGATCGTGCGCACATCGCGTCAGATGATGCATGAGATTGGCCGTGAGCCGACACCGGAAGAGCTGGCTGAAAAGCTGTCCATGCCGCTGGAAAAGGTTCGCAAGGTGATGAAGATCGCCAAGGAGCCGATCAGCCTTGAAACACCGGTTGGTGATGAAGAAGACTCGCATCTGGGCGACTTCATTGAAGACAAGAACGCCATTTTGCCGATTGACGCGGCCATTCAGGCAAACCTGCGCGAAACAACCACACGGGTGCTTGCTTCGCTGACGCCACGCGAAGAACGTGTGCTGCGCATGCGCTTCGGTATCGGCATGAACACCGACCATACTCTGGAAGAAGTCGGCCAGCAGTTCTCGGTTACGCGCGAGCGTATTCGCCAGATTGAAGCCAAGGCGCTCAGGAAACTGAAGCATCCAAGCAGGTCCCGCAGATTGCGGAGCTTCCTGGACAATTAACGCGATTGCAGCCGGGTTCGGCTGCACGCATTTTCTCTGACGTTTCATAAAAGGCCGGGCAGTTTGTCCGGCCTTTTTCCTTGTGCGGATAAACCGTCCAGCAATCGTTGCTGCATGCTGAACTTGCCAAGTGCCGGGAGACCGCCTGCAGTGAAATGCCTCCGATCACAAATAAATCCGGCTTGCCCGGGTTCGACCACCACTGCTATGACGCGCAGCAGGCATCAAACTTGAAACCTGAGGGCAACTCACCCATGACCGCATCAGCAACGCGTAAACTGATCAACCGCTACTACGCCGCCTTCAACGCGCAGGACACCGACACCATGCTCGACTGCCTGGGACCGGGTTTTGTGCATGATGTAAGCCAGGGTGAAAGGCGCAAGGGCAAGAAGCGCTTTGCCGAGTTTCTGGCGCACATGCACAAGTGTTATCATGAGCAACTGTCAGATATCGCGGTGATGACGTCGACGGACGGGGCGCGTGCTGCGGCCGAATTCAAACTCAAGGGCAGGTATCTTGCAACCGACGAAGGCCTGCCGCCGGCCGCCGGCCAGACCTACAGGCTGACGGTTGGTGCATTCTTTGAGATCAAGGACGGCAAGATCACCCGTGTGTCCACTCATTACAACCTGCCTGAGTGGACCCGGCAGGTGATCGGCTAACCGATGAGTTTGGACGTAAGACCGCTTGCCGGGCCGGCCTTCGACGCGGCAATTCCGGCACTGGCGGACCTTCGCATCAAGGTGTTTCGGGCATGGCCGTATCTGTATGACGGTGATCTGGAATACGAGGCAGGCTACCTGGCACGGTTCAGGCATGCAGACCGGGCTTTTCTGGCCGCCGCTTTTGATGGTGATACAATTGTTGGTGCGGCAACAGCAGCCCCCATGGCAGGCGAGGCAGCGGAATTTCGCAGGCCGTTTGAGCGTGCCGGTTTTGATGTCTCGAAGATTTTCTATTTCGCTGAAAGCCTGTTGCTGCCAGCCTATCGAGGGCAGGGGGCAGGTGTGAAATTTTTCCAAGCACGCGAGGCTCATGCCCGCAGCTTCGGCAGCTACAGCCATGCGGTGTTCTGTGGTGTTGTGCGGGCGGGCGATCACCCGATGAAGCCGGAGGGTTACATCCCGCTGGATGCCTTCTGGCGCAAACGCGGGTTTGACAAGCTGGACGGCATGACAACGGCCTATTCGTGGAAAGATGTAGGTGCTACCGAAGAAACCGAAAAGCCGATGCAGTTCTGGATGAAGCAGCTATGACCCGTACTCTCAAGATTGCCGCCGCCCAGTATCCACTGGACGAGCTGTCATCGCAGGCCGAATACAATGACAAGATCACGCGCTGGGTGGAGGAGGCCGCGGCGACGGGGTCGCAATTGCTGGTGTTCCCGGAATACGGCGCGATGGAACTGGCGTCACTTGCCGGCAAGGATGCAGCAGCAGACCTGCAAGGCGCGATTGATGCGGTGTCCGACCGTTTGCCGCTGCAGGCAGAGCTGCACCAGCGGCTTTCAGTCAAGCACGGGGTGACGATTGTTGCGGCATCCGGCCCGCAGCGCCATGCGGATGGCAGTGCAACCAATGTGGCCCGGATATTCGCGCCTTCCGCCCGGCAGGGTGAGTATCACAAGCTGATGATGACGCCGTGGGAACGAGAACCCTGGCGGGTGTCCGCCGGACCGGCTGATGGTTTGTGCGTGTTTGACCTCGGTGATGTGAAAGTTGGACTGGTGATCTGCTATGACATCGAGTTTCCGCTGTTGTCGCGCGCGCTGGCAGAGGCAGGCGCCGAGGTCATTCTGGCGCCATCCAACACTGAAACAGAGCACGGATACTGGAGGGTGCGTACCGGGTGCATGGCGCGGGCGCTGGAAAACCAGGTTTACACGGTGCATTCACCTACCGTGGGCGCAGCTCCCTGGTGCCCGCCGGTTGAGATGAATGTTGGTGCGGCAGGCGTGTATGCCGCATCTGACACCGGGTTCCCCGCCGGCGGGGTGATCGCGCTTGGCGAATTGAACAGGCCGCAGTGGGTGTATGCCGAGCTGGATCTTGACCTGCTGGGGCAGGTGCGCGGGTCGGGCGGCGTGCAGACCTACAATCACTGGGGAGAACAACCCGGTGCGGCATTGCTTCCCGGTGCAAGGAAGGTTCTACTGGTGTAGAGCGACATGGGTTCGATCGAACCCATAAAGTTGCTCTAGTACTCTGAATGCGATCAGTTTTATGGGTTTTGATTGATTCAATCAAAAACCATACTGATCTGGTAAAAGCCGGCAACACAGGGAGACGGGGTATGGGCGGCATGCTTGAAATAGCTCAGCAAAACCTGATCTCACCCATGGTGTTGTTCTTTGCCCTGGGCCTGTTTGCATCCTTTGTGAAATCTGACCTGTCAGTGCCATCGGCCATCGCCAAGACGATGGCGCTGTACCTGATGATGGCTATCGGGTTCAAGGGCGGGGTGGAGCTTGCCGGCAGCGGCCTGACGGCCACCCTGTTTGCGGTGTTGATTGCCGGTGCAGTTCTGTCAGCCCTGCTGCCGGTCATCGGCTTTGGCCTGTTGCGGGCGACCAGCGGTTTGTCGCGCGTGGACGCTGCGGCTGTTGCTGCGCACTACGGATCAATCTCGATTGTTACATTTGTCGCTGCAACACAAGCCGTGACCAGTGCTGGTCTGACCTATGACGGCTACATGATTGCAGTTGCTGCAGTGATGGAAAGCCCTGCAATCGTGGTGGCCTTGCTTCTGGCCAAGCGGACCAATGCAGCAAGCCCGGCAGATGGGCAGGGCGCTCATATCGGCCGCGAGATTTTCTTCAATTCGTCTGTACTCATGCTGACCGGAGCTTTTGTCATCGGCTACATAACCGGTAAGCCCGGACTTGAAACAATCGCGCCTTTCATTGTCGATCCGTTCCGCGGTGTATTGTGCCTGTTCCTGCTGGACATGGGATTGATTGCCGGGCGCGGACTTCGCTCCGGACTGGGCAAACTGTCGATGCCGGTGTTGTTGTTCGGATTGTACATGCCGCTGACAGGTGCGGTAATTGGCGCAGGTGCTGCCATGTTGATCGGCTTGCCGGCGGGAAGTGCCGCCTTATTGATAACCTTGTCAGCCTCGGCGTCTTACATTGCAGTGCCGGCAGCGCTTCGTCTGGCATTGCCCGAGGCCACACCGTCGATCTATCTGACCTTGTCGCTGGGGGTCACTTTCCCGTTCAATCTGGCAATTGGCATTCCAGTCTATATCTGGCTTGCGGAGGCTTTGACATGACGCTGACAACCCACAAGAAAAAACGAATAGAAGTCATGATAGAAGAGCCTGCACTTGTCCGGATTACCGAGGTGCTGGACCGGTTTGACGCCACTGGATACACGGTCTTGCCGGCTCTCGCCGGGCGCGGTATGTCCGGCAGCTGGCAGCGTAATGACGCCTTTGGCGATGCCGGGCGCATTGTGAGCGTAGTGTGCATTACAGACCCATCCAGGGTAGAAGGCGTCCTGTTGGCGATCAGGGAAGTTGTTGAACGCCACATTGGCATTGTATCGGTTTGCGATGTAGAAGTGATCCGCTCGGAGCATTTCTGAGCCCGGCATAGAAATGAGGGCAACTGTTTGACAATGTCTTTTCCAAAACGTTTGAGCGATGGCTATCTCAGCTTTCGCGGGCAGTCCTTTGCGCGCGAACAGCAACGCTATGATGCACTGGCTGCAGACGGGCAAAAGCCGGCAATCATGATCATCGCGTGTTGCGACTCCCGCGCTGCACCGGAGACTGTTTTTGATGTCAGCCCGGGTGAAGTTTTTGTGGTCCGCAATGTTGCCAATCTGGTGCCGCCCTATGCACCTGACGGTAAACATCATTCGACATCGGCGGCACTTGAGTTCGGGGTCCTGCAACTGGGTGTGAAACACATCGTCATTATGGGGCATGGCCGCTGCGGTGGTGTCTCGGCAGTTGTCAACAAATCCGGCCCGTTGACCAGCGGTGACTTTATCGGCCAGTGGCTGACCCAGATACGTGATCTGGCCCAGTTTGTGGAGCGCGTGGGCGGGCACTCGGATCAGGAACATCAGACCCATGTTGAGCGAGCCAATGTAGAGCATTCGCTGGCAAACCTGAGAACATTTCCGTGGATACGTCATCGCGAACAACGCGGCGAACTGAGCGTGCACGGCGCATGGTTTGATATAGCACTTGGCGAACTGCACGTGCTTGACGATGACAGTGGCGACTGGTCCATGCTGGATGGTGCTGATGCTGTATAACCGGAGCTACATGGGTTCAATTGAACCGGTAACCTTGCTCTGACGCTTTGGGCTCGATCAGCTTTATGGTTTTTACAACCAAAAATCACCCTGACCTTTGCTTTCGCATGGCAGAATTGATTCACGCGGTGGTTGCCAATCACATCACAAATAGACATCATCAATATTCATAGAGCCTGAAACAGGCCGAAAAGTGCGCGTTTTGCTGCTTCTAGTGGATAATCTTGTGCGCACGACAGGGAGGATGTTTGTCATGTGTCACGTATTTGCGGGTCAGTCACCGTCCAACTACTCGTTTGAAACACGATCGGTTCGCCTGATGGGGCACCCGACCAGTGTGCGTCTTGAAGCCAAATTCTGGGTTGTCCTGGAACAACTGGCCGCCGCTCAGGACATGCCAATGGCCAAGTTTTTGTCGGCCTTGTATGAAGAAGCCTCGGAAATACACGGTGAAGTCAGCAATTTTGCGTCACTGCTGAGGTGCTGCTGCATCAATTTTCTGGATCCGGCGTTTAATCATGAGCAATTGGCGATTGAAGCACGCGATGCACGCGCCAAGATGAACAACGTTGCAGCCGAGTGAGCCATTTGAAGGTGTAGTAGCCGGATAACACCACATGGACGGCGATGGTGGTAGCCTTTGCAGGATAACAAGACTGCAAGGGAGGAGTGCCGGTGGCAAAAGCCATTCACACCATGGTGCGGGTGCTCGACGAGGCAAAGTCCGTCGAGTTCTACAACAAGGCCTTCGGCCTTGGCGTAGAAGACCGTTTCGAATTTGACGGGTTCACGCTGGTCTATCTGAAGAACCCCGAGAACGATTTTGAAGTCGAGCTGACGATCAATCATGATCGCACCGAGCCTTATGAGCACGGCGATGGGTACGGTCATCTGGCGGTGTCAGTCGACAATGTCGATGAGCAGCACGCGGCGGCCAAGGCCGGTGGCCTTAATCCGACCGATGTAAAGGAATTTCATCGCGACGGGGCCTTGATGGCCAAGTTCTTTTTTCTGCAGGACCCGGACGGCTACAAGATCGAGGTTCTGCAGCGCCACGGCAGATATACCTGAAATCAAAACAAAAAAATCGAGGAGGAATGGCAAGATGAATGGACACACGACTATATCCAGACGCACCGCGTTGAAAGCCGTCGGCGCGGGCCTCATAGTTGCCGGCACTGGTGCCGGAGGCCTGGTTTACGGCCACAATAATGCATGGGCTGCAACGGCGGAAAACCTGGATGCCGATACGTTTGCAACCCTGGTGCAGATGTCGCGCGATACCTATCCGCACGATCGGCTGGAAGACAAGTTCTATGCAGCAGCCGTGTCCGGTCTGGACAAGGCGGCCAAGGATGATGCGGCGCTTAAAACCATGCTGACCGACGGTGTTGCCGGCCTGAACAAGGCGGCGGGAGGATCTTACTCCGGTGTAACCGATGCGGACAAGCGGGTGGCGCTTTTGAAGGCCATGGAGGGTGACGGTTTCTTCCAGAAGGTGCGCGGAAACCTGGTGACCGGATTGTACAACAACAAGGAAGCCTGGCCGCTGTTTGGCTATGAAGGTGCCTCTGCCGACAAGGGCGGATACATCGATCGTGGCTTCGATGACATCAACTGGCTGTAAGGGAGGACGATCAAATGGCTACTTTTGACATGAATGACGACAGCGTCGTGGTCGTTGTCGGTTCCGGCGCAGGCGGTGGTACGCTGGGTGCCGAACTGGCGATCAAGGGCGTGAAAACCGTTATCCTGGAAGCCGGCGGCCGGCACGAAACCGAGGATTTCCAGAACGATGAATGGGGCTCGTTCGGACAGATTTCCTGGCTGGATAAACGCACAACGTCGGGCTCCTGGCGGGTGGCAAAGGATTTTGCCGGTCTGCCTGCATGGATCGTGAAAGCAGTTGGTGGCTCTACCACACACTGGGCGGGTGCCTCGCTCCGGTTCCAGGAGCATGAGTGGAAAGCCAAGACAACCTATGGCGATGTGGCGGGTGCAAACCTGCTCGACTGGCCGATCGACATGGCTGAAATGGACCAGTGGTATGCCAAGGCGGAAGACCGCATGGGCGTCACGCGTACAAATGGTATTCCGGGACTTCCCGGCAACAACAACTACAAGGTGCTGGAAGCCGGTGCCAAGAAACTGGGCTACAAGGAAGTCCACACCGGCCGCATGGCGATCAACTCCGAGCCCCGTGACGACAGAGCCGCATGCCTGCAGATCGGGTTCTGTTTCCAAGGCTGCAAGTCGGGTGCGAAATGGTCGACGCTGGTTGCTGAAATTCCGAAAGGCGAAGAGACCGGCAACCTTGAAGTGCGGCCCAATGCACAGGTGCTCAAGATCGAGCATGATGATGCCGGCAAGGTGACGGGCGTATTGTATGCCGACAAGGACGGCAAACAGCACCTGCAGAAGGCGCGCGTGGTGTGTGTCGCGGGCAACTCCATTGAAAGCCCGCGGCTGCTGCTGAATTCGGCTTCGTCGAAATATCCCGACGGGCTGGCCAATTCGTCCGGCATGGTCGGCAAGAACTATATGCGCCACATGACCGGCTCTGTTTACGCGGTGTTCGAAAAGCCGGTGCACATGTATCGCGGCACGACAATGGCCGGTATCATCCAGGACGAGTCCCGGCACGATCCGTCTCGCGGTTTCGTCGGCGGTTACGAGATGGAAACACTGTCTCTGGGCTTGCCGTTCATGGCCGCGTTCCTGGATCCCGGCGGGTGGGGCAAGGACTTCTCATGGTGGATGGACAATTATGAAAACACCGCCGGCATGTGGCTTGTGGGCGAGGACATGCCGCAGGAGAAGAATGCCATCAGCCTGCATGCCACGGAAAAGGACCAGCATGGCCTGCCGGTTCCGAATGTGCACTTTGACGATCATGACAATGATATCAAGATGCGCGACCATGCCTTCGGTCAGGGCGAAGCAGTGTACAAGGCTGCCGGTGCAGTGAAGACATTCCGCACGCCACCATACCCGTCGACCCACAATCTAGGCACCAACCGCATGAGCGCGGAGGCCAAGGACGGTGTGGTCAACAAACATGGCCAGAGCCATGATATCAGCAACCTGTTTGTGTCTGACGGCAGCCAGTTCACCACCGGTGCGTCTGAAAATCCGACGCTGACCATCGTGGCGCTGGCGCTTCGCCAGGCAGATTTCATTGCCGGCGAAATGTCGAAAGGCAATCTGTAAATACCGGGGGTATAAAGCGGGGGAGGCCTCCCTGTTCCCCGTTTAAGCAGCCCGCGCTTCGGTTCTGACCGGAGCGCGGGTTTGTTTTTCGAAAATCTGAAAATCCCTCGCGGTCAAATGATGTGCATTATACTGACAAACACAGGTCCAGGTGGTTGACGCTGTACGCTGGGATTTGTCTACTCGAGCCAGTTTCAGAGTCTCAAAAAGGACGGCACCATGTTTAATAGTTCATGCGGCGTGAAAGGGGCAATTCCCGGCCGGTTTTCTGGGGTGGTGCTTGCGCTGCTGGCCATGAGTTTTCTGGGTGACCAGGCAATGGCTCAAACCCTGGAAACCACCAAGCAGCGCGGTAAGCTCGAATGCGGCATTCACCCGGGAACCATTGGATTTTCCACCGCTGACGAAGCCAAGCACTGGTCGGGATTTGATGTCGACTACTGCCGCGCGGTCGCGGCTGCCGCATTGGGATCGGCGGAGAAAGTCAACTTCAATCCATTGAACGCAAAGGCCCGGTTTACCGCCCTGCAATCAGGTGAGGTTGATCTGTTGTCACGCCGCAGTACCTGGACCATGACACGCGATACAAGCCTTGGCCTCGTCTTTGCGGCCACGAATTTCTATGATGGTCAGGGTTTCCTGGTGCGCAAGTCTTTAGGCATTTCCTCTGCGCTTGAACTTGCCGGGAGCAGTGTGTGCACCACGACGGGAACCACCACTGAATTGAACCTGGCGGACTTTTTCAGAAAGAACCGGATGAAATACGAAATTGTCTCGTTCGAGGCCGTTGATGAGGTGCTTGCTGCCTATGACACCGGGCGGTGTGACGTCTACACCTCGGATGTCTCGGGCGTTTATGCCAATCGTCTCAAGATGAGTAAGCCGGATGAACATATGGCGTTGCCGGATGTCATTTCCAAAGAGCCCCTGTCGCTGGCGGTGCGGCAAGGCGACGACCAGTGGTTCAACATCGTCAAATGGGTGCATTTCGCGCTGGTGAATGCTGAAGAACTGGGTGTGTCGCAAGTCAATGTGGACGAGATGCGGCAGTCGAATTCACCGGAAATCCGAAGATTGCTGGGAGTTGAAGGCAGTTTCGGCGAAGCACTGGGCCTGGACAAGGATTGGGCGTACCGGGCAATCAAGCAGGTTGGCAATTACGAGGAAATCTATCGCCGCAATCTGGGCGCGGATTCCATGGTGAAAATCGATCGTCAGCTTAACCGGCTGTGGGCTGATGGCGGCCTGATGTACGCACCACCCATCCGCTGAGCGCGGGCCCCGGATTATGGATAGATTGTGCAGGCTTGGCTTGTCTGTTGTTCTGAACCTTTATGCCTGGTTCAGGTATCCGCATCTGTTGATCAGGTACTGGGCGACATTGAAACAGTTCCCTGATGCCGCTTTCCCGCGCTCGTTCAACGAGAAGCTGCTGTGGCGAAAGATCTATGACCGCGACCAGCGCTTCGGTCCCATGACCGACAAACTGGCGGCGCGCGGTATCGCACAGGCCAAGGCGCCTGAACTGATAATTCCGCAAGTCTTGTGGGTCGGAGATACGCCGGACGAATTGCCCGCCGACATATTGGACAAGCCATGTGTGATAAAGACCAACCGCGGCAGTGGCTGGAACCTGTTCAACTGGTCGCCAAACCAGCTCAGCAAGGCTGATGTGGTTGATTATTTCAAACCGAAGATGCGCTTTGTCTATGGCCGCCGGATTGGTGAATGGAGCTATGCAATGGTCAAGCAGAAGTTCTACGCCGAGGAATTATTCGTAGAACCAAGCGGCCGTGTTCCGGACGATTTCAATATTCACGCCTTTGGTGGCCGTGTGCTGACAATAAGCATGATCCATGACCGCTTTGGGGACCGGGCCCATATATCGCTCAACCGGGATCTTTCGAGAACCGATACCGTATGGGAGGAGTATTCGAGCGATTATGAACCGCAGTTTGATGCGGTCCATTTCAAGTTGGCAGACGTCGCTGAACGCCTGGCCGCAGACATTGATTACGTCCGGGTTGACCTGTTTTGCCATGATGGCGGGATTTACTTCCGGGAGTTTACGTTCTTTCCCGGTTCGGGCCTGTCGATCCGCAATGTGGGTGAGACTGAACTGACGCGCAATGCATTGTGGGATCTGTCCCGCTCGGCTTACTTTGCAGGCGCGTCAGCCGGTTGGAAACGCACCTACCGGCGGTTGCTGGATGTTGACCTTGCAACCGCCGCAGAAACACTGAAACTCTATCAGAGCAGATCCTGACTTTTTTGTTTGCCGGGCCTGATTACTCGATCTCCCACACGATATTTACCTGCATTTGTATCGACTGCTGGCCCTGCGCTACGGGAACGGCATCGGCAGCGGCGGATTGAAGTGCTGCGCGCCGATATTCAGGTTGCGGTGGGCGCTGTCCGCCGGCCTCGGATATCGACAGGATCTTGCCGAGCGACACACCGGCAGCCTCGGCATACATTTCAGCCCGTGTCCTGGCTTCGGCTACAGCCATTTTGCGCGCCTCGTGGCGCAGCGGCTCAGGTTCGGCAATGGAAAAACTCAAGCCGTTCATCTGATTGACACCTGACGACACTACCGCGTCGAGGACCGGACCCAGCTTTGCCAGATCGCGTGCGATCACCGTGACCGAGTTGGACACCGTGTAGCCGGTAATGCGCGGCGGTTCCTGTTCGCCGTCGCTGGCGCGCTTTGCATACTTGTACCTGGGCTGCACGGAAAAACTGGAGGTCTGAATGTCCTTGCTGGCAACGCCTGCCGCCTCGATGGTTTGCAGCACGCTTGCCATGGCCTCATTGTTCAGCGTCAGGGCTTCGCGGGCGGTTTTGGCTTCCGACACAACACCGGCCGAAATGACAGCAATGTCAGGGGCCGATTTCACCTCGCCCTGTCCGGTCAGCGACAGCGTGCGTTGCGGGACTTGCGGGGTGGTTTGAGCAAATGCAGGCGTGGCCAGCAATGCAGCAGCGGTAAGGACGCCGGCAAAGGCGAGTTTGATCGCGGGTCGAGGCATGATTTGTCTGAGCATGGGGCGGGGGCCTTTGGCAAAACTGGGTTTGGTGATCGTGCGGACTGTATCGCGGAAGACGGCAAAAGTCAGGTTTGCCGTGTCCGCGCATATGCACTGCATGTTGGTGTGGCGTTGATCCAAGTCAAGGTTGAAAACCGACACCTCGGGTCTAGTGCGGCCACAAGGAAAGGGCATGAAATGAGAAATGTCAGCGAGGCCGATATTGTCAGCCGTTTGAGTGCGCCTGTTCCGCGCTATACCAGTTATCCGACAGCACCGCACTTCCATGATGGTGTCGGCGAGGCAGAGTATCGGAACTGGCTTGGTCAACTGCCGGAAAGCGACGGCCTGTCGCTGTATGTCCATATCCCGTTCTGTGACCGGATGTGCTGGTTCTGCGGGTGCCATACCAAACAGATCAACCGCTATGATCCGATCCCTCCCTACCTGTCTGCCGTGAGACAGGAGATCGGTCTCCTGAGAGAGGCAATCGGGTTTTCACCTGTACTTAACCGGGTGCATCTGGGCGGAGGATCGCCCAGCATGCTGCGGCGCGACGATCTTGAGGCCCTGCGCAGCACTATCGATACTCATTTTCGACTGCACGAAAACACGGAGATCAGCATCGAGATTGATCCTTCGGATCTGACAGGCGAGGAGTTTGAAGCCTACAAGGCGTTTGGCGTTACCCGCGCCAGCATAGGAGTTCAGGACTTTGATGAGCGTGTTCAAAAGGCAATCAATCGTCCTCAGACATTCAAGCAAACCGCTGCTGTCGTGGAAGGCTTGCGCGGTGTCGGTGTCCGCTCGCTCAACATCGATGCCCTGTATGGCCTTCCCTATCAGACCGAGGAGACCGTCTCACACAGTATCGAGCAGGTTCGGACACTGGAGCCTGACCGGGTTGCACTGTTCGGCTATGCCCATGTGCCGTGGATGAAGCCAAACCAGAAACTGATACCTGAAGTGGCATTGCCCGATCCGCTTGCAAGAGTCCGGCAGGCCAATGCGGCGTCGGACATTTTGCAGGACGGCGGCTACATGCCGATCGGCATGGATCATTTCGCGCTGCCGCAGGACAGCCTGGCGATTGCGGCAACCGAAGGAAGACTGCGGCGCAATTTCCAGGGCTATACGGATGACCCCTGTGCCACCCTTCTGGGTATCGGCACGTCCTCGATCGGACGCGTGCCTGCAGGCTACATTCAAAACGAGACGGCAACTGGCAACTATGTGCGCACAGTGGTTTCCGGCCGGCTGCCGGTGTCACGGGGCATCGAACTCACTGACGAAGACAAGCTGAATGCAGATATCATCGAAAGTCTCATGTGCCGCTATTCATTCAGTATTTCAGCACTGCGCAGCGATCATGGTGCGCTGACAGACCGCGTTGTCCCTCACATTCAGGACGCGCTGGATGCAGACAGTGATGATCTTGCCGAGTTTGACGGCGATACGTTCCGGATTCGGCCGCACGGTCATGGCTTCGTGCGTACTGTCGCGTCGTGGTTCGATAGCAGGATGAAGCAAAAGGCAGCCAGATATTCAATGGCTGTCTAGATGTGAGATGAGGGCGATGGAACAACACGGGTTCAACTGGTCCGGTGTTGCTCCAGAAATTCCTTCACGGCTTTGGCGAGGCCCGTCCAGTCCGTGAACTCCTGCGGCTTGTCAGGGCGCAGCTCATCCTGGTCCTTGAGTATGATGTGCTCCAGGATCTGCTGTTGAAAATAATCGTACTCCTCGCTCCTGACCGCGCCTGCTACAGCAAGGCTGTGATCGGGCGTCCAGCCTGTGCGGTCTATGAAATTCGAGATGTAGGCAGTTGCGTCAGCGGCCTTTTCCTCAAAGGCAGCGGCCAGGCTGACGGACATGAACATGCCCGGTTTTGCCGTGAGCACTTGCAGGCAGGCTGTCACAAACACCTCGATCTCGTTTTGATGTGCGTCCTGGTGAACCGAGGCTGCAACAATGAAGGCGTCGAAATCATCAGTGTGAACATCGCGGCGCTTGCGTGCCGTATCCAGCAGTTCTACCTCATGGCCCTGTTCAACAAGCTGATCGGCAACGGCCTGGGCGATTTTTCGGGTTTGCCCTTCCGTAGTCGCATAAGCAATCAGTATCTTCATCGCTCACCTCCAGCAGATTGTTGACCCAAGCCATGGTTGCATCGCCTGAGAAAGCTTCAATTGATCGAGATCAATATGCATTGCTTCACCTCATGAGAGTGTGTTCACAGGGCCACTGGATTTACGGAAAGGTGACTGTCATGACGTCGATCTCGAAACGGGTTCACCGCATGCTGAACCAGCGCAGAGACAACCAGTTCCTGTTTGCCCTCAACAGCGCTGAGCATTCAGATGTCGGCATTTCCTCTACTGACCTGCAGTCACTGGCATCGTGTCCGTCCGACACACGTGCCCGCATGGAGGCGATGGCCGCGGCGCATGGACTTGCCCCGGATGCGTTGAGCCGCGAACATTGGCGTGAAGTCGATATGGCGCGCGCCTGTGGTCATTGCGGCAAGCGCCGGGTGTGCAGCAAATGGCTGGCCGGCAAACGTGGCGATCTGTCGGCAAGCGACTTCTGTCCCAATGCGCCGCAATTCGCCGAATTGGCGAAATCATCAGACTAGGTCAAGAGATCAGGCCAAGGTGGGTTCGATAGAACCCTAAACCTGATATGGCGGTCTTCGGCCTGACCGGGGTCCGGTAATCATCGGTTTTATGGAATCCGGTTGCTGCCGGTGCTGACTTGTCATGCGTCAGTTCGACTGCTGGTGCGCGCCGTGCGTACTGGTATCTTTGCGCCATTGGCCGGGTAACCATCGAAAAGGGGCACGCAACGATGATTGGCAGGGACGGACATGCTTTGCCGGCTGACCATGTGGCGCGCCTGCCGCTGAACAATGAAGTTCACGCCCGCCCGCCGGAAGCCTTGCCGAAGCGGGCGCGGCTTACCTATGTGGTATTGTTTGGCGAACTGGACATGGCACCGCTGGCTGACCTGTGCGAGCGCTTTGGTGTGGCGCCACCGGCGCAGGGCAGCAATCATTTCAGCGCTGATCTTGGCCCGTTCCGGTTGAAGTGGGAACGCCACACCGAGTTTACCCGCTACTGGTTCTTTGTGCCGGCAAGCGGCGTCGGGGACCTGTTTGGTATTACTGCACTTGAAGCGGTGCCGCGGGACTGGTTGCAGACGCTGGCCGGTGAAGTCCTGGTCGCCAACCATGTCGAGATGCTGCCATTGCCCAAGACAAGGCTGGATGAGGACAAACTGTCGAAAGACAACTTCGGCGGTAATCCGATAGTCGGCGCTGAAGTCGCAGGCGGGCTGGGCCGGGTTTACACGGACTTCCGCATTCATGCAGACGGTTTCGGCAGGCTGCTGATTTTTGATGATGCCATGAGCCCGCGCCAGCGCGGGCGAACCGTGCAGAGGCTGCTTGAAATTGACACCTATCGCGTGCTGGCGTTGCTGACCCTTCCTGTTGCCCGCAACCTGATGCCGGTGCTGAACGGGTTTGAAACCGAATTGGGCGAAATCACATCGGCCATGCGCGGAGCTGACGAGGCGGATGAACCGAAGCTGCTCGACCGCCTGACGCTGCTGCATTCTGATGTGGTTCGCGAGCACACCAACAGCCAGTTCCGGTTTTCGGCAGCGCGCGCCTATGCGGATCTTGTGGCGTTGCGGATTTCGGAATTGCGTGAAAGCCGCATTGAAGGCCTGCAACTGTTTGCAGAGTTTACCGACCGCCGGCTGTCTCCGGCGATGCGGACCTGTGAAGCGGTATCCGGGCGCCTGTCGATCATGTCTGAACGCGTGGCCCGGGCAACACAGTTGTTGTCAACACGGGTTGATATCAGCCGTGAAAGACAAAACCAGTCGCTGCTGACGAGCATGGACAACCGGGCCAAGCTGCAATTGCGGTTGCAGGAGACGGTGGAGGGTCTGTCGATTGCAGCCATCACCTATTACATCGTCGGCCTGGCGGGCTATGCCGCCAAGGGTGCCGATGCGGCGGGCGTTTTATCTGTTAACGCAGATATTGTCACGGCGCTGGCCATACCGGTTGTCTTGCTGGTGG
Source organism: uncultured Alphaproteobacteria bacterium (assembly GCA_963698275.1). GTDB lineage: Bacteria > Pseudomonadota > Alphaproteobacteria > Rhizobiales > Aestuariivirgaceae > Anderseniella. The sequence continues at coordinate 211,410 of CAVOQE010000001.1, forward strand.
TGGCAATTGGCGTGCGCCGGGTGCGCAAATCGATTACCGACTGACTTCGCGTTATTCGCGAATGTGCCGTTTGCCTGTTGCGGTTTTCACAGATTTCAATAATACATGCAGCGTTCGCCAAGCGAGCGATCACCGTTTCGGATTGCGTGGTCTTCAGACCGGTCTGAAAGGTGATTTATATGGTGGGCCTGTAGCTCAATTGGTTAGAGCCGACGGCTCATAACCGTCTGGTTGCAGGTTCGAGTCCTGCCGGGCCCACCACCCTTATCTGTCTCTCTCCGTATAAGTGCAGACCTGTCAAGAATACTCCGACATTCCGGCGGGTTAGCGGAGCCGTTGGCGGAACCTTCTGGCGGTGAGACTCGAAAGTGAGCCCCGAATGGCCGCAAATACCCGCTGAGTCTCTGTTGGCGATTTCGACCACCAGAAGGTTGGAACCGCCTCGTCCGGTAGCTGGTAGCGGTAATTCCAATGGTTGGGATAGGAGAACTAGTTCGGCATCCTGAGAACCCGCCGCTGCTCATTCCAACAGGCTGGTAGCTTGCCGATGCGCTTGAGCCGTTCGGCGGTGAGATCAACAGGCTGCTTGCCGGAGAGGATTGCTTTGGTGATATCTGGAGCAAGGAAGGCAAGGGGCAGAACGCGACTGATCTCGCTCGCGGGTAAACCATCAAATTCAGCTATTGCATCAACAGAAGTTGCTTCACCTGTCGTGATGAGCATCAGCCATCGACTGGCATTGCGGATGGTCTCTTCCAGCTTTGGATCAACGGTTGGGTTTGCGATCTCATTGCCAACGATCAGCTTTGCCTCAACTCCGCGGCGACGAAGCTGGAACGGTATGGTCAAGGTGACTTGATCTGATGGCGGGTTGGTTGGAATTGGATCTGACTTATTCAACAAGACGGCGCTCAAAGAAGCTGGGCAGATGTTTATCGTCATCTGTCCGGGCCTGACATCGATCCGCCTGATGGCCATTCTTATGAGTGTTCGAATGTCTTCATTTATATGATGCGCTGTCTGGTGCTGCAGGCGTTTTGCCGATGCCAGGGCGTGTTCAAGTGTTGTGGCATCAGCAGTGTGAAGTTGAGTCAATTCAATGAGTTGAGTGTGATCACTCAGGCGTTGAGTCAATCCGTTGATCACCAGTGCTTCAAGTTCAGCGGCAGGTAGACGCCATGCACCGAGATCCTTTCGCTTGTCCTGCATCAGCCTGTGGGAGATATAGAACCGGTACCGTTTTCCGTGGTGGTTGGCATGGGTTGGCGAGAGGCGGTCGTCTGTCTCGTCATACAAAAGACCGGCCAGCAGGCTAGGGTGTTTAGCATTGGTGCCTGATGATCGGTTGTTCCTGTTTACTGCCAAGAGTGCCTGAACCTCAGTCCATAGTTCCTGATCAATGATTGCTTGATGCTTTCCCTCATAGGTCTCGCCCTTATGTGGCATCCTGCCAATGTAGATCGGGTTTGACAGAAGCAGATACAGCGCACCGCGGGAGATCGGATTGCCACCGACTATGCGACCGCACTTGTATGTTCTGACCTTGCTGATGACACCACGATGGTCCAGTTGGGTCTTCAGGTCCCGGACACCTTTGCACTCGAGATAGAGGCGATAAATCAGCCTGACAGTCTCGGCCTCCTGCTCGTTGATGATGAGCTTGCGATCCTGCACATCGTAGCCGAGTGGGGCAGGGCCACCCATCCACATACCCTTCTTCTTGGATGCGGTGATCTTGTCGCGAATCCGCTCTGCAGTCACTTCGCGTTCGAACTGTGCGAAAGACAGAAGCACATTTAATGTGAGGCGGCCCATTGAGGTCGTTGTGTTGAACTGCTGTGTAATCGAAACGAATGACACCTCGTGCTTGTCGAATAGTTCGACCATGCGGGCAAAATCCATCAGCGCGCGGGTAAGCCGATCAATCTTGTAGACCACGACGATGTCGATCTTTCCGTCCGCAATGTCGTCAAGTAGATTACGAAGGGCAGGCCGCTCCATGGTCGCACCAGAGATGCCACCGTCATCATAGTGTCGAGGAACAAGCTGCCAGCCCAGTCCACCTTGTGAAGTAATGTACGCCTCGCAAGCTTCACGCTGTGCATCCAAAGAGTTGAAGTCTTGTTCCAGACCATCCTCGGTGGACTTGCGTGTGTAAACTGCACAGCGGTAATGTTTCTTTTTCATAGGCCGAAGAACCTCGGGCCAGACCAATGGCTTCCCGTGATGGCCTTGGCGATGGAGCTGAGGGACCGATGTGTTTTGTCATTCCATCGGAATCCTTCTGCCAGAACCTCCACATGATGCGTTCGACCATTCCATTCCCGGACCAGTCGGGTTCCCGGTTTGATGGACTGTCTTTCGGTTACCGATCCAGCATTTCCGTTTAGCAAGCGGCGAAGATTGCGATCCGGCCCGCCAAACTTATGGCATTGCAAATGCCAGGCAGCAGATAACTCAAGGAGTCTGCGACTGACATGTTTGGGAGGGTCATTTGCCCAATCCTTTGACCAGAGACTTAGCAACTCTGTTCTGGACATGCTGGCGATAGCCTGCAGGCGCGTATTTGGTTCTTCGAATAGTGGGAGAAGGTTCATGGCCGCGGTCACGACTTCACAATGTAGTATCGCGTGATGCCATTGGCATCCTTTCGCGTTGAAACCTCGAGGCCCAGCTTTTTGCGCACCGTTCCTGACAGGAAACCCCTGACGCTGTGCGGCTGCCATTCGGTCAGCTTGCAGAGCTCGTCCACGCTGGCACCGGCCTTGCGGTTCAGCGAACGCAGGACCAGGTCGGTCTTGCCGACAGTTGACTTGCTAGGTGTAGGTTTCTTTGTTTGGTGAGTCTGCCGTTGATCGACAATGGTTTCGGTTTGAGTGCTCATAACAACCTCCTGGGATGTGGCATCGGTCATTCCGATGCTTCCACCACCGCAAGCCCGCATTAGAGCGGGTGTTCAGAGGGTCATCGCGGCGAGATAAGTTCGCTTGCCGCGCTGTGACAACTATGGATGCTTCGTTTGCCGTGGAAGTCCAGTCAATTCGGAATTGATTATTCAATCGCGCGGCGACGGTGTTTGTCCCGCTACGAGCGTCTGCAACTACTTTGTGGATATGGGAATTTGCTGGTTTGCAAACACCAAATTGCTGCGTTGCGTTGAAAGGAAAGGATGGGCGGGAAGTGTGAATTCACCGCAACTGCGCAGAGGTACGGTCAATTTCGGTAAAGCGGACATCCATCCGACGGAGCTTCTATGCGTGATGCTGCGTCGCCGCATGACAGCTTCGAGCCCATAGTGGCAGTCGCACTAACCTTCAGTTGACTTCTGTTCTAACCTTATTAAGCGGACATTGCCGAAACGCCGGTACTAAGCACAAGCTTCGATTGAAATGCCAAGCCTAGATTGGCGTTGATCAAGATCATTATCCCCGCGCCTCTATGTGCCTATTGTCTATCCGCACAGCACGTTCGATCAATTCGCTTTGCTGCAATTCTGAGAGAGTCTGCGGAGGTTCAAGATGCAACGGTTCAAGAAGATCCTGTATGTCCATGAAGAAGAGGCAGATGTCGCAGCTGCAACCTTGAACCTCGCCGTTGATTTGGCAAAAAGAAACAGCGGTGAGGTTGATCTCATCAGCGTTATTGAACTGCCGCCAATAATGTTTACCTCTAGCACAGCAGTGCTGCTGCAGTCTCGTTGGCAGAAACAAACAGAAGAGCAACTTGAAGAGTTAGCGCGCGCAGTTGCTCCAAACGGCAACCTTAAGACAAAGGTTCTTACTGGCAAGCCACATATCCAGATTGTCCGCGAAGTCCTGCGCCATGGCTACGATCTGGTCATTAAGCCAATAGGCCCAAGCGGTCTGATAGATCGTCTCCTGGGCCGCGTGGATATGAGGTTGTTGGCGCAGTGCCCTTGTCCTGTGTGGCTCTCAAAGGGCGAGGCTTACGGAGCATTTGACCATGTGCTCGCTGCAGTCGATGCAGCGTTCGAAGTTAATGGTGGGAGCAAGGTTGACGATGAACAGGCCGAAGCCCCCCTGAACAAGCAAATTCTTGAGTTGGCGTTCTCATTGTGTGCCGACAGCAACGCCGAGCTGCACGTGGGACACGCCTGGTATCCACCGTTCTTGTCAACGTACGCCCGAGCGAGAGCTAATTTGCCTGAGAAAGAGATTGCAGCCTATGTGAGCTCTGTCAAACGCGGACATACCAACTGGTTGCGGCGGCTCATGACTAAAGCCAAAAAATGGGTAGGGGCAGATGTCTTCAAATCAATCAAATTGCATACACACTTGCGCCACGGAGGGCCAGACAAGGAAATTCCGAAGCTTATCTCTGAAATTCAGTCTGATCTGGTCATCATGGGTACAGTTGCACGAACAGGGATTTCTGGTCTGGTGATGGGGAATACCGCAGAAAAAATACTGGATAAGATCACCTGTTCCGTGCTGGCAGTAAAGCCACCTGATTTTGTATCTAGTGTGAAACTAGATGATTGATCCGCAAGTGTAAGTGATGACTGCCAAAGCCAAACAAGCACAGCATGATCATAGCCAAGAAGGGGCGCTAAAGCGGCGCTTGACTTTACCGCTTCTGACACTCTATGGCCTCGGTGTTACCGTCGGTGCCGGGATCTACGTGCTTGTCGGCATTACTGCTGCAAAGGCAGGCTTCTTTGCCCCTATTTCATTCTTGCTTGCTGCGATGGTAGTAGCGTTCACCGGATTTTCATACTCAGAGTTTGGTACCCGGTACCCCGTTAGTGCCGGCGAGGCCGCCTATGTCAGGAACGGCCTGAAATCGGGGGCGCTGGCACTTGTTGTCGGCTTGATGGTGGCAACGTCCGGTGTCGTCTCATCAGCGGTGATATCGATTGGTGCTGCTACCTATATCGGACAACTCGTTCCCCTTTCACATGCGACGCTGACGGCACTTGTTATCGTGTCGCTTGGGCTAGTCGCAGCTTGGGGCATCCTTGAGTCAGTCGCTGTCGCGGCGGTCTTCACAGTGATTGAAATTGTTGGCCTGTTCTTTGTTGTTGGGTACGGCTTTGTGCTTAAGCCGGATTTGCTAAGCGACATGGGACGTCTTGTCCCACCGTTTGAACTCAGTGCGTGGACGGGCATTGCATCCGCAGGACTATTGGCATTCTTCGCGTTCGTCGGTTTTGAAGATATCGCCAACGTTGCAGAGGAGGTGAAAAATCCGCGCAAGAACCTGCCTAAGGCAGTCATTTTGACGTTGGTCATCGCCACGATGCTCTATCTTGCAGTCGTCTCAGTCGTCATTCTCGTTGTGCCCATGAGTACGCTCAGCAAATCTGCGGCTCCATTGGCTCTAATTTTCGAAAACGCTGGGGCTCGCATCCAGGGAGCTTTCACAATCGTGGCGTTAATCGCAACCATCAATGGCGTGCTCATCCAAATGATTATGGCATCACGCGTCCTTTATGGACTGGCTTCTCAGGGCAGCTTACCCAAAAAACTGACCTATGTTCACCCTGTAACAGGAACCCCCCTAGTGACCACAGCCCTGGTTGTGGCCATTATACTGGGCCTTGCCCTTTTCTTTCCCATTACTGAGCTTGCAGAGACTACATCCCGCATTGTTCTGATCGTTTTCATGATTGTAAATCTGGCTCTCCTGAGCTTGAAATTGTCTGATGATCCTACACCAGACGATATCTTCCAGGTTCCGATTTGGGTGCCAGGATTGGGCTTCTTCAGTAGCCTGTTACTACTCCTGTCGGGGTTCTTGTAAGTACCCAGAACCTCGCAGGTGCAGCGAATGTCTGCAACCGAGTACTGCGAATAGCGAGAGCCAATGACCGCAATGGGCCGACAACTTCTTACCGGCGGCAATCAAGAGCGACATCCGGGCGGTCCCTTACGAAGCGGTACTGCTTGTAAGGTGCTCCTAGCCAAGGGCTGTAAAGAAAATGAGCGTTTAACTTAACAGGACCAATCCTGTAATGGGGCGCATTGGCAACTAAAGGCACCGTCAGTTAAGAAAGTCCGCCCGACCTGAATGTGGCCATCCTGCATTCTCACATACTTATTGTTCTCTTGGGTGGAAATCTGCAGAGTTACGGGCACCATGGCTAAAAGAGGCGCGCCGCATCGGCACCATTACATCCCGCGGATGATCCTTCGGAATTTTGTCAACGCCGAAGGCAGGCTTTACTTTTGGCGCCGCGAGTTCAAGATTGGAGACGTCAAAACGACGACTGCCGAGAACCTGTTCCTTGAAGACAACCTTTACACCATAGTCGGAGACAATGGTGAACGTGACGTGTCGATCGAGAAGGGGTTCGCGAAAATGGAGTCGGTCGGCGCTCGGCTTATCGCCGATCTCCTTGCCGTCGTAAGATCCGGAGGAACGCCCAGGCTCAGCGCAGATGCTTGGGAATTCATTGCACTCTTTCACTACTATTCAGGTAAGCGCTCGTCCGCCTGGCACAATCAATTCGTCAGTCGTGATGAGGTCATGGCAGTCGCCAAGGCTATTTCCGAGGAACCGCGATGGACCGATGCCGATCGAGCCAAGATGGTAGATGTCCCAGACCTTGATCGAGTCATGAACAATGCTCGGATCGCAGCACAAGGCACCCCACCGCCGGATGACCTGCTCGGCTTGATGCGCAGTCGTGGCATGGCTACCCAAACTGGCGAGGCGTCACTGCGGACCGTCATCGCTGAGGGCGGGTTTACGAATAGGGGCCCACATCTCGCGAGCGCTTAAAGCGCGCCGGATCATCGATGGCCGCTGCAAACGCCAATGCGGTTAAATGCAGCGAGGTTTTCTGGCAGGGCGGAAAAATTTTCAATGCCGCTTCTTCACAGAGTGAACTGGACAGAAAAATAACTAGAGGTTTTCTTTAATGAGAATTTCTATACGAATTGTTTCTTGAGACGTGAAAGGTTCTCGTTGCTCACAGCGTGCACGCATTATGCGAATGGCACTTCGAACCGCATGACCAGTATTCTGCGCAATGATTGCGTCCAGAACATCTTCTCGCAAGGCCCTCTCGGTGAATGGTGTTCTTTCATGTGCCACGATAATTGTCTGCTTGGTATCAACGCATTGACTAAGAGCTTCAACCGGCGCCTGAGCTTCCGGGTTAAGGACATACGCCCCTATGACGTTAGGGTTGTTTTCTGCACATTGTCTTACAATGCGGGATGCTCGCTCCTCGTTGCCGTATGTCTCGAGGGATGGCAGAACCTGTATCTCTGGAAACATGCGCCCGATTGTCTCGTCGAATCCTAAACGTCGCTCAATGCTGTCACGAGCCTGCATGGTGTCAGTGATGACGATGACTTTCCCGTTTTTGGCTTTCGAAAAGCTTCCTACCAACCTTCCTGCCGTGGCTCCAGCTGCATGGCTGTCAATTCCAACAAAATCTACTTCTGACGCCTTGGGCTGACCTGAAAGGAAATGTACGACCTCGATGCCACGTTCCAACAAACGCGTTGTAGCATCTCTGACCTGTGGAGATTCCGGAATCATTATGGCCACCCCGTTGACTGGCCCCAACTGGTTGGTCCGGTTTGAATGTTAGTTCATGGGCGGCATTTGCTGCAATGGGATGATTGCTTCAGGTGCGGGCGGCTGGTATCCAAGGGAACTGTGGGGCCGTTTGGTGTTGTAATGATGCCGCCATTGCTCAATGACGATCTGAGCCTCTTTCAGTGAGTAGAAGATCTCCCCGTTGAGCAGTTCGTCCCGGAACCGGGCGTTGAAGCTCTCCACATATCCGTTCTCCCAGGGCGATCCCGGCTCAATGTAAGCCGTTTGCGCGCCGACTGCACTGATCCAACTGCGGACAGCCTCAGCAATGAACTCTGGGCCGTTATCTGAGCGGATGTAAGCGGGAACACCGCGCAGAATGAACAGGTCGGTGAGGACATCGATCACATCGACAGAGTTGAGCTTACGTTTGACGCGGATGGCAAGACACTCCCGGCCAAACTCATCCAAGACGTTCAGGGTTCGGAATGCCCGTCCATCATCAGTTCGATGATGCACGAAGTCGTAGGACCACACGTGGTTCACGTATTCTGCTCGCAGCCGGATGCACGACCCATCATTGAGCCACAGACGGCCTTTCTTGGGTTGCTTTGGCGGGACTTTCAGCCCCTCACGTTGCCACAAGCGTTCGATCCGCTTGTCATTGACCTGCCAGCCCGCGTCACGTAGCAGCGCTGCAACGCGACGGTAGCCATATCGACCATACTGCCGGGCCAGCTCGATCATATCAGCGACAAGGCGCTCTTCATCTTCTCTGCCCCTGGGCACGTGGCGCTGTGTAGTGCGATGCTGGCCAAGTACGCGGCAGGCCCGGCGTTCTGAGACGCCTAACCTGCCACGCACCTGATCAATGCACTTGCGGCGACGTGCGGGGCTTAGAAGTTTCCCCGGGCGGCCTCGGCTAGGATTTGCTTGTCGATGGTCAGATCAGCAACAGCACGACGCAGCTGCTCGTTCTCCTTCTGGAGCTTCTTCAATTCCTTCAGTTGATCAGTGCCCATGCCGCCATACTGCTTGCGCCAGCGGTAGTACGTCTGCTCTGTGATGCTCACCTGCCGGATCGCATCAACACGAGCCATTCCCTGCCCAACCAGCACATCGACCTGGCGCAACTTCGAGACAATCTCTTCCGGTTTGTGACGCTTCGTAGCCATTTTCAGTCCTCCTTTTACTAACATTTAGGATGGACCAATTCAGTGGGGGAAGATCACAGCCCGTTCAGGCCGCCACACCCGCTCCGGTGCGCGCCAGTCGATCCCCTCGATCAGCATCGACAATTGAGCCGAGCTCAGTACGACCCTGCCACCGTGATCATCGACCTGCGGCCATATGAACCCACCCTGGTCAAGACGCTTTGTGAACAGGCACAGGCCATTGCCATCCCAGAACACAATCTTGATCAGGTTCGCTTTACGGCCGCGAAAGGCAAACAGGTGACCCGAGAATGGATCTTCACGCAGCACTGCCTCGACCAACATGGCCAGACCGTCCATCCCCTTGCGCATGTCAGTGACGCCTGCAGCGATATGCACTTTGACCCCGGCTGGAAGCATCATCATGACGCCGGTCCTTCCAGAAGCGCGATCATCGCGCGTACCGTCTCGGCTTCCACGTCGCGGGCAAAGCGCACACGCCGCCCTCCAACCAGCTCTACTTCAATCTCCTGAGGCGATCGTTCGACGATGATTGGACCGGAGACTTGCGCGCACGCGGGCGGAGAGTATGCGCCAGCCTGGTCAGGATCAGGACCATCACTCACGGTTACCGGCAGGAAAACCGGCTCGGATGGTGGCGGGGCGAACTCCCGCTTCCACCGGAACAGCAGCGGTGTATCAATCCCGTAACGACGGGCAATACCCGATACCGAAGCACCGGGAGCCATAGCCTCCGCGACTATCCGTTTCTTGTCCGCCACCCTGAAGTTCCGGCGTCCGTCCGGCATCGATCTTACCGACGGAACATACCCCGTTGATGCCGGGGAAATTTCCTTATCAGACATATGGCTAGCCATATGTTTAAGGCTCCCACCGCGCCGGTAAAGCAGCTTGCCCTGAACAGCCGCGGTCTCGGTCTTGAACTTCGCCCGCCAGTTGCCGAACCGTTTCAGCGGCAGACCGTGCGTTTCGCAATATTCCCGCTGATTCAAAGTGCTGCGTTCCCACGCCTCATGATGGGAACGCCAGAAACTCTCCAGTTCCGCCTGCTTCTCGCTACTCAACCTGGCCATGATGCTACCCTCCTGCGCAAATTACACCGCGCACTAGAGATCAGCCAAACCATATCCGGAAACAACCGTGCATTCCCTGTACGCTTACAGAAATTCCCTGTTAGGTAACTTCCGTTCCCTGTTAGGCTGAAAATTTCCCCTGTTACAGTTTTTAGGGAAATCCATGCGTAACATACTGTCTTTGCTGCATATTCCAGGGTGTCAAAAACTCAAAACAGCCCAATTTCGCAAAAATTCCCTGTATTTTCCCGTATATCAGGGAAAATGACACTCGAGACTGGTTCGCATCAGACTGCACACACCACCAACCTTTTTGAGGGCAGTCATTGTGAGTGCCCGGTTGTCCCTGCTCCAATGATACTTTGCCTTGACTTGTTGATTTGAAATCAGCGATAGCCCGTTCAGCCACCCCGACAACGGTTCCATGAAGTTGAGTCAATTCAAAGGATTGCTGGTGATCGCTAGGGCGTTGCTTCACGCTGTTGAACGCCGATGGTTCCAATTTAACCTCGTCTCGTTCTAGATGTAGCCCTGATAGTGTTTCGGCACGACGGCGCGGTGCAGCCATTCGATGCAGGCAGTAAGGTCAAAGACAGGAAGGCCGGTCTTGGTGTTCACTTCCGCTGCATAGGGTGGCAAGGACGTGCACTCCAGCAGGACAGCGCCAACATCCCTGTTCAGCGCACGAACCTGTTCGATCCCGTTCACTACGTCGTCTCGCAGGTCATCGGTTTCGAGCTCGATACCGGGAGCGCACATGCAGATGGAGTTGAATGCTGCTGAATCGTCCAGCCCGACCAGGTGCAGTCTGTCGGAGCGGTCGACGCAGACAGCCGAGAAGAACTGTTCTGAAAGAAGTCTTGCTGACGCGGTAACAACGATGATGGATTGCTCCGGCTTCAACAACTGCCTTATGACCGGTATCATGATCAGTGGCGAGGTGATGACCGGGATGCTGACGGAAGCGGCAACGGCCTGCTGGATCAGTGAAAAGAACCCGCAGGACATGGCGATTGCCTGCACGCCGTCGCGCTCAAGTTGTTGAGCAGCCTCAATGCAGAGCTGAACCTGGTGAGTGTAGCGTCCGTTCTCGTCAACAACAGGGGGGTAGGGGTTGTCCTCCAGCGTCGCATTTGCCGAAGTGGTGTCAGTCCTCGTTCGGAACGTGTTGTTTTCCAGCCAAACCTATTGGTTCATCACCGAGACAGATGCCCAGACCATTTATGACCCGGGCCCAATAGGCGAATGATGCTGTAATTTGCACAAGATAGACGATCTGCTTGTCGTCCAAACCGGCGATACGCAGCTTTTCAATATGAGACGACGAGATCTTCTCAGGCTCACATGTCAGGTCATGACTAAATGCCAATATGGCAGGCAGTCCTGGTTCCCTGTCTGTTTCCGGCCAACGATGCTGCCTGATTGCCATCAGCAGCTTTTCCGATTCCGATCGGTTTCCATAGAAATCATGGAAATTTTCGCCATGGTTTATCGCGGCATATTCGCTGCCGCACAGCAGGGCCACTTGCGTGGATATCAGTTCTCGAAGCCAGGGGTCGAATGGGCAGTCAGCGTTGTGAAGCAGGGCCTTGTACAGGTTGTCCGCCGGTTCGATGGCTGCCGCCGACAGGGACATGGCCTTGTAAAGGTTGTCGACGCGTCCGTCTGGCCCCGCGACCGAGCGATAGGCCTGGGCCAGCTCTCCCTCAGCCTCGGTTTCCGGCACGAACTGCAACCAGCAGACTTGATCGTCTCTCAATCCTCAACCCCACTTTGCGACTTGAACCAATGATCTAGATGCCAATATCCCAGCGCATGTCAAACGCTTCCTTGTCTGTCTGAAACTCGCTGAGAATACCTGCAATCTCCGGGCGTTCGAGGAAAACGAAGCGCCCGTCCTTCCAGTAGTCTTCACCATCAAAGCTGATCGTTGCATCGAGCAACATGATGGAAATGTCTCCGGGATCACTGCCGCAGGCATGGAAGTGGGTAAAGCGCGGCGAGCCGTAAACCATGTCACCCCATCGTTCCACATTCTCTTCGGGGCTGTTCTTGTAGAATGTCCGTGGATTGATGCCGGTATGCCATGAATTGACGGCCATGGGATCGCCGCCAACAATGCGTCCGATCCTTTCGAAGTGATCGCGTGTTCTGTCGACCACCGCGGCATTGCCTTCAAATCGGGTAATACGACCGCACTCTATGTGTGCTGTAACCGTTGTGTCCAGTTTCAGAACCGGGTCCGGATACTTGTGTGTCGACGATGTCGTGAGCCAATGGCTCATTGCCAGTCGACCTGACATCCCGGTGCAGGTTACGGGCGGAAAAATCATCACTGGAAACAGATCCACGCTGAACGGCGTCATCCTGTTGCCGGCCGACGCATCATCAGACACCGACGCCAGATTTCCGATCACATCGGTTCCCCTGGGGCATGTAATCCGATATGTACCGGCGCTTTCGATCGCTGTTTCCATTGCAGCGTTGACCCGCCGAAGAATATCGTAGTGGTTGCGGGCAAACGGGTCTGCAAGATAGTCGATATCGGGCAGGTAACACATGGCTTTTCGTCCCTGACCGGGTAAGGGACAGAAGCGTACCTGGTCACCCAGGCGAGCTACAAAAATCGAGCAAGAGGTCGTCTGCATCGCACTGGACACGTTTTCTGGGAAGTCTTCCGGACCGTTTGTTTCCGGTGCAATCAAAATCTCTGTGTGTGCGCCCAGGCGAACGGCTTCTTCTGAAATGAGGGCGCAAACAGATTTGTCATAATAGGCCTGATCTCCTTCCTCGCCGACGATCAAAACTTTTTCGCCGGGTTTGACTGCGGCGCAATTGACAAGCAGATTGCGTGCCCCTTCGCGGGCATGCTGCAATCTTTGTTGCACGGTTAAACCGTCTGAGATCACAGAAGCGTCAGGCACCGTTCTTCCTTTCATTCAGCTGCGATTGACCGGCTGTCAACTTCGACATCTGCGCCCAGCCTACCGGCCATATAGAGGAGGAAGTCCCATATGGTGCCTTCATAGTCTGCAGGGGCAAGAGGACCATGGGAAAAGTGACGGGTCTTCAAAGCCTTCTGCAGGGTTTCGAGCTTCTCCCGATCCTCGCTGTTCACGTCCTTGACAAGTTGCACATAGGCCTGGACCTCGGCACTTTCGGGGTCATCGCGAAACCCCGCCACTCCCCAGCGAACGCCAACATGATCAGGCCCCAGTGGCCGCAGGCACAAATAGAATGTGTAATTTGGCGCCACCGCCACGACGAAGCTTGGATAGGGGCAGAACAGGATCGTATTGCGCTTTTCATCTTCTGTCAGGTCGGGATGGTACGGGCCGCGGTCTGGAAAATTCTCCGGAAAATATGAGCGATATGCAGTGAAGCCTGCTTCGCCGGGTACTTTCTTGCAAAGCGAAGTTGGGGTCATCTCGTGAAGTGTCTTGAGATGCGTCGCGCTGAGATGATAGCCTTCCATGAAGTTTTCTGTCAGGTTCTTCCAGTTGGTATTCCATACCTCCTCGGCGCTGAACAGCAGGTTTCGAAGCTCGTTGTGATAATTTTTCACATTGGGTTCGAGACCCTTCAGACGCTCGGCCAGTGGCGTTGCGTTGCCGTCCAGATTGACGAAAATGAAGTTGTTCCAGATTTCCGTCTGAAGCTCGGGAAGCCGGCACGCGGCCTTGTCAAAGTTCTTCTTCTTGTCCATGAACGGTGCCGCCAGCAGTTTTCCATCTGGTCCATATGACCATGCATGGTACTGACATGTGAATTTGCTCCTGTTGCCGCGGCCTTCGGCTACAATGTTCCCGCGATGACGGCACACATTGGACAGCACGCGGACCGTGTTGTCCTGGCCACGGGTCACAAGCAGTTGCTCGTCCACCAGTTCCGTTGTGAAATAGTCACCCGGATTGGATACCTCTCCCACATGGCCGAGACATATCCATTCCTTGCGGAATATTTCTTCCTTCTCCAGTTCATGGAACGCGGGTGAGGTGTAGAATGCCGGTGGCATTGTGCGGGCCTGATCTTCACTCAGTGTCTTGAGATGTGTGAGTTCTGCACGCAGGCCGGCGACGGTATCGAGATCAGAACCCATTAGTATTCTCGCTTTCAGGATCATATGCTGTTGAAACTGTGATCACAGTATATTAGCATAAATCCACAAGCGGGCGCTACGGTTTATGCGCCGGCAAAACGATTATGAACCATTGTTTCGCAAGCGCGGGCAGGGCGCTTTCCTCGCCCCGCAGCAAGGGTTTGCGATTGTTCGAATTCGCTCAATTTATTGGCCTGATGTGACTGAAAACGGAGTGCGGCAGATGTTCCTGACAAACAGTTGGTATGTTGCGGGCTGGGACGATGAAGTCACGCGCACACCACGGCAGATTGAAGTGCTTGGTGAGAAGATTGTGGTTTTCCGAAAACAAGACGGCCAGCCAGCCGCGCTGGAGGATGCCTGTCCCCATCGCAAGCTGCCGCTTTCGATGGGACGCGTCATTGGTGACAATCTGGAGTGCGGCTATCACGGCATGACGTTTGATTGTTCCGGCGGATGTGTGCGTGTGCCGGGGCAGGGGCGAATTCCACCGTCAGCCAGTGTGCGAAGTTTTCCCGTCGAATCCCGCTGGGGCCTTGTCTGGATATGGATGGGCGATCCGGCGTTGGCAGACCCGGCCGATATATTTGTGGTGGAGCATTACGATGATCCTGAATGGGGCATCAATCGTGGCGAGCCTATCGACATTGACTGCAATTACCTGCTGGTAACAGACAATCTGCTCGACCCGTCTCATGTTGCCTGGGTGCACCAGAGTTCATTCGGCAGCGCGGCGTGTGAGGAAGAGCCGCTGAATGTCGATGTGGCCGACGATGGGGTAACCGTCTGGCGCTGGATGCTCGATGTGGAACCGGCACCGTTTTATGCCAAGCTCCTGACGTTCGAAGGCAAATGCGACCGCAAGCAGCATTATGAGGTGCGTTACCCGGCGCTGGCCCTTATCAAAGCCATTTTTTCACCGGCCGGGACAGGCGGGGAGGACAAGGCGCTGCACGAGCAATCATTCATCATGGATTCCTATAATTTCATGACGCCGGTGAATGACAAGCAGACCCGCTATTACTGGTTCCAGTTGCGCAATGTCAGGCCCGGTTGCGAGGAGACCTCGAAGTATATGTCGGCCTCGGTAAAGTCTGCATTCGAAGAGGATCGGGTCATTCTGAATGCCGTGCAGAAGGGGCTTGATACTGCAGCCAGGCCGCCCATCGACATTGCTATTGATGCAGGTGGCAACCGCTTCCGCAAGAGGCTTGAGCGACTGATCGAACAGGAACAATCCGCGATATCTACAGCTGCTGAATGAGGATTGGCCTGGGAGCTAGATCACCGCATCCTTTTTGCGATAGGCGAATGCACGGGCAAAGCGGGCGACCAGATAGTCGCCACAGGTGATCGCATCGTATTTTGGCGTCATGCCTGTCTGCACTGTTTCTGCGGGATCGATCAAGGTGTCGAAGTCGGGATCATAGGCCAGTACGAGCGACAGTCTTTCGCGGCCCGAGCGGTTGATGACGCGGTGTGGCGTGGAGCGGTACTGATCGTTGGACCAGCGCGCCAGCAGGTCGCCAACATTGATGACCAGGGTGCCGTCAATCGGTGGAGCCTCAATCCAGTTTCCGTCAAGCCCCTGCACTTCCAGCCCACCGGTATTGTCCTGACATAGAACAGTCAGCACGCCAAAGTCCGTATGGGGTCCCACGCCAAACCGGCCATCGGCAGTTTCACCAGACTGCGGTGGATAATACACCATCGAAGCGCGGCTCATGGGCCGGTCATGTCCGCGCAGCAATTGATCTTCGGGCAGGCCAAGCCCGATGGCAAATGCCCGCATCAGGGCCTTGGCCACTGAGTGCGCATCTTCGAAATATGCCGTGGCTGCGGGCTTCAGTCCGGCATGGACTTGCCGGCCACTGGTTGGGGCCGCGCAATGGGCAGGGTGGCAAGTTGCCGTCCTGGCTTGCCTCAAGACCCCAGATGAAGCTCTCCTTGAGATCTGCCTTGGCGTCGTCCTGCATCTTGGCACCGCCGCGACCCAGAAACCCCCTGTGATATTCATTGACCCGTATTGCGTCCTTGATGTCGTGCGGCAGCCGGAAGAACTCCAGCGCTGCATTGCGCGCTGAGGCTGTTACATCGTCCGCGATGCCATGATTTGCAGCATAGATGAAGCCGATTTCCCGGCTTGCGCGGTGTATTGCCTGCGCCACGCTTTCTGGATCGGACCCATCAAGCAGCGGTGCCAGATCAATTACCGGTATGTTGTCGTGTTTCATTGCTTGTCCGCGTTCGAATAGTAGCCAACGACGTCACCGGCCAGCGACACGCCAAGACCATTGAGAAGCCGGTTTGCGTAGGCGAAATATGCACAAACCTGGTTGATCTCAAGAATCTGGCCGTCGTCCACCCCATGCCGGCGCATCGGCAGGATGTCGTCCTCGCTCATCTCGCCAGGGGTCAGGGTCAGCTTGCGGGCATACTGGAGCATGGCCAGTTCCGCGCCAGTGAAAACCTGCTCCAGAGTGTTATCCTTCATTGCCTGGTGGATGCGTTGCGCCTTGTCTTCGTCCCCTATCAGATGGGTGGCGTTGGCAAAATGGTTGGCGAAACTGTACGGGCAGTCATTCAGGAAACTCACATATGAGCCGACGATCTCCTGCACCCACATTGGCACTGTATTGCCGTCGTCGTGCAAGACCGACCGATACAGGCGCAAGTGTCCGCGCATGGTATTGGGGCGCAGCGAGTGCACCCGCATGACATTGTCAACGGTGCCGGCAGGTGTACGCGCTTCACCAAGCGCGTCCAGCAGATCAGCCGATGCCTGTTCGTCGCGGATCATCCTTATCCATGCACTCATGATGGCCCTCCTGGCATGTCAGGGTTTATGACTTGCAAGCTTGCGGAATTCCTCAACACCCCAACTGATGTCGGTTTCGATAAGACTGCTCGCCAACGACGCATCCCGGGCCCGAATTGCCGCTGCGATCTTGCTGTGGAACAGCCGCCACTCCTGGCTCATGCCGTGCCGGCGCACGCCCTGCGCCAGGAAAGGGCCGGACTGCGCCCAAAGGTTCTCGATCACATGGACAAGCTCCTCATTGCGGGCCGCGGTGTAGATGGTGAAGTGGAAAGTATAGTTCCGGGCCAGAAATTCCCGAATGTTCTCGCGCTCGATGTCTTCGTCCATGAGCCTGGCGAGGTCGTCGAGCCGTTCGACCTGGCCCTGGGTCATCATGGGAGTTGCCAGTTCAGTCGCTATGCTTTCCAGCCTGGCGCGAACAAAGAACAGGTCGGACGCCTGGCCGGGTTGAAGTTCACTTACTCTGAAAGACCGCTTGTTCGCTGAAGTCAGCGCCCGCTCTGAAGCCAATCGTTGAAGCGCCTCGCGCACCGGCATCAGCCCGGAATCCAGTTCCGTTGCAATGCTGCGGATAGACATACGGTCACCGGGTTCATAATCGCCGAGAATGAGCGCCCACCGGAGTCTCTGATAGATCTGTGCATTGAGTGGCTCGCCATCGGCCATGGGTGGCTGTGTCGTCTGCTTCTGTCCGTGTGAATTGGTCATTGTGCGACTTTCAGGCCGTTGCCACGGCCGCGGGTAACGTCGTCCAGCCAGTCGGTGCGCATCTCGGGCACAGAGGACAGGAGCAATTCAGTATACTCGTGATGGGGCGGCTTGAGAATGTCTGCCGTCGGCCCGTTGGCCACGATGGCGCCGTTGCGCATTACAGCAATATCGTGGGAAATTTGCGCCACTGTCGAAATGTCGTGCGATATGAACACATAGGCTACTTTCAACCGCTGCTGCAGGTCATCCAGCAGCTGCAGGATAGCCTGGGCGACAATTGTATCCAGTGCCGACGTGATTTCGTCGCAGATCACCACGCGCGGCTCGGCAGCCAACGCACGTGCCAGGTTCACCCGCTGGCGCTGGCCGCCTGATAATTCTCTTGGTAGCCGGCGCGCATATGAGGCCGGCATTTCAACCAGTTCAAGCAATTCGCCAACACGCCGGGCGGTCTCCGCGCCGGACAGGTTGAAGTAGAACTGCAAAGGCCGTCCCAGAATTTTTTCGACAGTATGGCGCGGGTTGAGTGCGGTCTCCGCCATCTGGAAGGCAAACTGGATCGAGCGCAGCTGGTCCCGGTCACGTTGCTGAATCTCGGGTGCCAGGACTTGCCCATCCAGTGTGACCTGACCACGTAGCGGTGCCTTGAGCCCGCAGATAACTCGTCCAAGCGTTGTCTTGCCAGAACCAGACTCCCCGATGACGCCCAGTGTTCTGGCCTCTGCCAACTCCAGGCTGACATCCTTGAGGGCAATGAATTCGGCATTGCGCCCAAACGCTGCTGTTACTTTGTCCACCTTCAGCAACGGATGCTGCCGGGCAGAAAGCGGTACTGATTTTTTCGCCGGGATTGATTTGGGTAAGATGTGAGCGGCTGCGAGCAACTCACGCGTATAAGCTTCGCGCGGCGCATGCACAATCTGTTCGACGTCTGCGTACTCCACCATCTGACCATCCTTCAGCACGAGGATATGGTCTGCAATCTGGGCCACGACGGCAAGGTCGTGACTGACATAAATAGCTGAAGTCCCGCGTTCCCTGATCAGCTTCTTGAAAGCGTGAAGAACCTCTATCTGGGTGGTGACATCCAGCGCTGTCGTTGGTTCATCAAGGATCAGGAGCTTCGGGTCGCAGATCATCGCCATTGCTGCCATAAGCCGTTGCAGCTGGCCTCCGCTGACCTGGTGGGGATAGCGCTGGCCTATGATCTCGGGGTCGGGAAGGTCGAGCTGCCGATATAGCGAAACAGCTTTGTCATGGGCTTCTGCAGCCGACATCAGCCCCTTGATGATCGGGGTTTCGGTCACCTGCAAGTCAAGCCTGAGAGCGGCATTGAAGGACGCAGCAGCACTTTGCGCAACATAGGCGATATCAGAACCACGCAGTTTTCGCCGGGCAGGAAAATCCAGAGACAGAATGTCGGTGCCGGCCAAATCCACGATCCCGCCGGTGATCACGCAACCCGGGCGCGCATAGCCCATGGCCGCCAGCGAGATTGTCGTCTTTCCCGATCCGGATTCACCAATCAGCGCCAGCACCTTGCCCGGTTCTATGGCGAAGGAAATGTCTGAAACAATCGGCAGCATCGAACCGTCGCGCGCGCGCGCGGCGACGTTGAGGTCTGATACTCGAAGAATTGTGCTGCTCACCATTCACAACTCCTCGGGCAAACTGGCGCCGGTGCTCTTGAGGTACCAGTCCACCAGTATGTTGGTCGACACAGTGACCATCGCAATTGCCAGTGCCGGATAGAGGGGTGAGAAGGAGCCGTACAGCAGTCCTTGCATATTCTCCTTTACCATCAACCCCAGGTCCGAATGAGGAGGCTGGACACCGAGCCCGAGAAAACTGAGCGCTGAAACGAAGAGAATTGCATAGGTGAAGCGGATGCCGAATTCCGCAGCTAGTGGCCCCAGCGCATTGGGCAGAAGTTCGTGCCAGATGATCCACCAGATGCCTTCACCGCGCACCCTGGCTGCCTCGATATAGTCCTGCACCACGATGTCCATGCCCAGGGCGCGGGCAACCCGGAACACCCGTGTTGAATCAATGATTGCAACAGTGACAATCAGCACCAGAAACGAAGAGCCCAGGCTTGAAACGACGATTAGTGCGATCATTATGGCGGGGAAGGAGATCAGGGCATCGATTGTGCGGCTGACCAGTGTATCAGTCCACCCGCCCATGATGGCGGCGAAGAAGCCCAGTGCAGATCCTATGAGAAATGCGATTACCGAAATGGACAGGGCGACGGACAAGGTCGTTCGGATGCCGAACCCGAGACGCGAGGCGATGTCGCGGCCGAGGTAGTCACTGCCCAGCAACATGCCGTTGCCAGGCGAGGCAAAGCTCTCATTGGTCAGAATGGTGCCTTCGTCATACGGTGCGATAACCGGTGCAAATATGGCGATGAACGCAGCGAGTGCGATTACGGCGAGGCAGACAATTGCGGTAGGGGTCAATTCACTTGCCAGCCGACGCAGACCTGTCGGTTCTGCACTGCTCATTTCGGGTACCTCAGGCGCGGATTGGCGGCGATTGAGACGATATCTGCCAGCAGATTGAGGAGCACATATACGGTGCAGAAGATCATTGCCGTGAGCTGCACGACGGGAATGTCGCGGGTTGCCACTGCCTGCACTGCCAAGCGGCCAAGACCGGAGAAATTGAACATGGTTTCAATGACAACGATGCCGGAAATCAGGTAGGCCATGTTCAACGCTATGACGTTGATGATTGGCGCAATGGCGTTGGGCAAGGCATGCACCAGAAGTATCCGGGTTCGCGGGACACCCTTGAGGATTGCCATTTCAGTGGCCGGCGAAGCCAGCACACCAAGAATGGATGTCCTTGTCATTCGCACCATGTGGGCAAGAACAGTGAAAACCAAGGCTGTGACGGGCAAAACCAGGACCCGGGCGATGGTGGCGATATCTGCCCCGGGCCGCAGGTTTGCTATCGCCGGCAGCCACCCCAATGTCACTGCGAAAATTGACACAAGCACGATGCCGACCAGAAAGTCCGGGACCGAGATCAGCGTCAGGGACAGCGTTGATATCATGCGGTCCACCAGGCCGTTTGGCTTCAGGGCACAGATCAGCCCCAGACAAACTGCCAGCGGCACAGCGATGGCAGCAGTGGTGCCGGCAAGCAGAGCCGTGTTGTAAACCCGCTCGCCAAGTTGTTCGGAAATGGGGCGTCCATTGACAAGTGATGTACCAAAGTCGCCCGTCAGCATGCCCGCAAGCCAACGGAAATAGCGGATATAGGCCGGGTCGTTGAGACCCAGCCTTTCACGCACATTGGCCAGAAGTTCCGGTGTTGCTCCCTGGCCCAGAATGGCGTTCGCCACGTCACCAGGCAGAATTTCCGTGCCGACAAATACCAGCAGGGAAACAACCAAAAGTATGCCCAATCCAATCAGTAGCCTCTTGGCAATCAACGTGACCAGATTCATGGATGTCCACTTGCACGCGGCGCTGGAGCAACATGGGTTCGACAGAACCCATAAAGTTGCTCTAACACCTTGAAAGCGATCAGGTTCATGATTTTTGGTTGTTTCAACCAAAAACCATCCTGATCTGGATTGAATTCTGCAATCAGATCAATATCCCTGTTTGCTAGCTGTCTATCCAGACAGTCCTGGCCATCTGATAGAACCCTAACGCTCCTGAACTGTGCGGCGTGATGCCCTTAACTTCTGCTCGGCTGGCATCGAGAATGTCGAGGAAAGCCATGGTTATGTGGCCACCGTCATTCTGCAGCATGGTTTGCAGTTCACAGTACATTTCCTTGCGCTTGTCAAAGTCTTGTACCGAGCGTGCCTCGACCAGGATCTTGTCAAACTTCTCGTTGGCCCACTTTGTTTCGTTGTAGGATTCACCGCTCTTGAAGGCGATCGACAGTATCAGGTCAGGTACAGGCCGTCCGTCCCAGCCGGATGCACAGATCGGCTTCTGGATCCAGACAGAAGACCAATACTGATCTGCAGGTGGTTCGATCAGGTTGAGGTTGATGCCGGCCTTTGCTGCGGACTGCTGGAATACCTGGGTTGCAGCGACCGAACCGGATGCAGGAACATCCGAGGTGTACAAATCGATCGGCGTGTTCTCGAGGCCTGCCTTCTTGATGTGGAAGCGGGCCTTGTCCGGATCGTAGGCGCGTTGTGGAATGGTATCGCAATAGAATGGATCAATCGGAGCGATCGGGTGGTCATTGCCCAATGAGCCATAGCCCTTCAGCACGTTCTCGATGATTTGTTCGCGATCGATTGCGTGCTTGAGCGCCAGGCGAACATCGTTGTTGTTGGTGGGCTCGCGATCCAGCATCATGGCAATGTTCATGAACTGACCGCTCTTTGCCCTCAGCAAGTTGGCCGCGTCGGTCTTCTCGATCAGCGAAACAGCTTTGGGGTCGAGCGACAGCAACACATTTATGTCGCCCGAGATCAGCGCGTTCACGCGCGATGTGATGTCGCCGATACCCAGTACCTCGATCTCGTCGACATATGGACCGTCGCTTGACCAGTAATTGTCATTGCGTTCAAAAATATAGCGCTGGCCGGGTTTGAATTCCTTGACCTTGAACGGACCTGTGCCCGGTGAGGTGCCGGACGCAAAATCCTCATAACCTTCCTGGGTGATGTGAACGCGTGTATCGGACAGAATGATCGGGAAGTCAGCATTGCCGGCCTTCAAGGTGAAGACCATCGTGTGGTCGCCGTCTTTCTTCATCTCGGCAATCTGGCTCATGTACGCCTTGGCCGGTGACTCTGATTTTTCTGTTATGTGGCGCCCGCATGAATAGACGACATCAGCAGCGGTGAACTTCTTGCCGTCGTGCCATGTCACGTCCTTGCGCAGCTTGAATGTCCATGTCTTGGAGTTGGCACTGGCCTCCCAGGATTCCGCAAGCCAGGGAATCGGCTTCAGGTCGGGGCCACGATTGACCAGAAGGTCATAAACGGAAAAGCCCATCAGCAGGTTGCTGGTGGAGTTGAATTTGGTCGGATCAAGCGAGTCACCCGGTTGCTGCCCTTCAGTCCCGACGGTGATCTTGCCGCCTTTTTTGGGCGTGGCTGCCAAAGCCCGGTCTACGATGAGGGTGTCAATCAGTGCTGCGGATGCGCCCATTGCGGCCAAACTGCCGACAAATTCGCGCCGGGACAATTTGCCCGAGACAAACCGGTTGAAGAGATAATTGGTTTTGAACTCGTCAGACATTTGAAACCTCCGGATTACAGCTGGGTATCTTAAATTTCGGTTTTGGCATGAGCGTAAACTCTGTGATCACACAGACTAGGTCAGCAGTTCAGGATTGCAAGAGGTAAGTGCCGCGAGTATCTGAATGGCGGGCTTTGGCTGATTAAGTGAGCATTTGCCCTATTTGTGATCACAGTTTTGCCTTGCGAAGGCGCAGCATGAAAAGTAGGCTCGCCGGCGTGTGATCCTGAAGCAAGCCGGATGCCCGCATGAGCAGCACAAGTCCCCGTTACACTCTGTACTGCGCGCCAAACACCTATGCGATGGGGGTGCATGCCATTCTGGAGGAAATAGGTGCCGATTACCGGGTTGAATGGGTTGAGCTGTTCAGCGATGTGCCTGATCCGGCATTTATTGCTGCCAGCCCGCATGGTCGCGTACCAGCGCTGGTCGGGCCGGACGGCGCTGTTTTCGAGTCAGGCGCAATAGCGCTTTATCTTGCCGAGAAACATCCTCAGGCAAACCTGCTGATTGAAGTGGGTGACAGCCGTCGAGGTCATTTCCT
Organism: uncultured Alphaproteobacteria bacterium; assembly: GCA_963698275.1. GTDB lineage: Bacteria > Pseudomonadota > Alphaproteobacteria > Rhizobiales > Aestuariivirgaceae > Anderseniella. Next base: position 234,567 of record CAVOQE010000001.1, read on the forward strand.
GCAATGGATGCACTATCTCGCTTCAACTTTGCAACCGGATGTGACGCTTCAGTTTCACCCGGAATTCTACTTTGAGGACGAAGCCACCAAGGCTGCATTGAAACAGGCATCGCTGAACCGTCTGCAAAAGGTTTTGCAGGTGATTGATGAAGCGCTTGAACCTGGGCCGTGGTTTTTCGGTGACAGGCTGACGGTGGTTGATTTCTGTTTTGCAATGCAGGCGGTGTGGCCCCAGATCTATCCGGTTTCGATCCGTGACTATCCCCATATCAGCGATATGGTTGACCGGTTCATTGCCCGGCCGTCAGCGCGCAAGGTGTTGATTGTTCATGAAGAAACCTGGGCAGGTGCACAAGGGAGTTGTGACGGGGTGAATTCAGATCCCGCCTGATCGTTCCGTTGGTTTCAGTGCCAGGATGTCCCTTCATGACCCGTGAATCAAACACTCGAAAACCCCGTAACCGCTCTCGACGCACCCGTGGCGCAGCTCTGAAACAGCCGCCGTTCAGGGCTGTGCATAACCCCCTCAAACCGCTCGAGATCGCCAGTGAAGACCAGATCGAGGCTTTGCATCACGCTTCGCTGGATGTGTTGCGTGATGTCGGCATGAAAATCACAGATCAAAGGGCTCTGGATTTGCTGCGCCGGGCTGGTGCCGATGTTGATCCAGACAGCGACATTGTCCGCTTCGATCCCGCCTTGATCGAAGAGATGCTGATTGATGTGCCGCGGGAGTTCACGGTCCATGCCCGCAACCCCGAAAAGACTCTTACCATCGGTGGTAACTCTATGGTGTTCGCTTCCGTGTGCGGGCCACCTTTCGTGTCTGACCTGGACAGGGGGCGGCGCGATGGAAGCTATGAGGATTGCTGCAATAGTGTGCGCCTGGTCCATTCGCTCAACATTTATCACCATGACGGGGGTGCCGGCGTGGAGCCGATGGACCTGCCGGCTGCGTCACGTCACCTGGACATGATGTACGCCCAGATATCGCTCACGGACAAAGGCTGGCAACCCACCTGGCTCAACAGCCGCAAGAGAGCCAGGGATTGCATCGAGATGGCCAAGATCGCGATGCAGTGCACGGATGAGAAACTGGCGCAGCGGCCTGCATTCTGCACCGGTATCAACACCAATTCCCCCATGCTTCTGGATGGAGCGATGGCAGACGGTCTGATTGAGATGGCGTTGGCCGGCCAGCCGGTAAACGTAACCCCGTTCACGCTGGCCGGCGCGATGGCGCCTGCAACATTGGCAGGCGCGCTGGTGCAGCAGAACGCCGAAGCGCTGGCAGGGTTCATGGTTGCGCAGGCCGCCCGCAAGGGGTGTCCGGTCTTCTACGGACACTTCACGTCGAACGTTGACATGCGCACCGGGTCTCCGGCCTTTGGCACGCCTGAGTACTCCCGCTCTGTGGCTATTTCTGCTCAACTGGCCCGGCGCTATGGTGTGCCGATCCGGTCCAGCAATGCCACCGCTTCGCCAACAGTGGATGCACAGGCTGCCTATGAATCAAGCATGTCGGTCTGGAGTTGCGTCCTGTCCCATATAAACGTGATGCTGCACGCCGGCGGATGGCTGGAAGGCGGCCTGGTGTGTTCGTTCGAGAAATTCATCCTGGATGCCGAGATACTGCAGATGCTGACGGCATTCATTGAACCCTTTGATGCTGGCGTGGATGAGCTTGGCCTGGATGCCATAAGGGAGGTTGGTCCAGGAGGGCACTTTTTCGAAGCCCGACACACACTCGAGCGATATGAGGATGCATTTTATGCTCCGTTACTTTCGGACTGGCGTAATTTTGAAACCTGGCGCGATGACGGATCGAAAACCGCGACCGAGCGGGCAAACGGCATCTGGAAGCAGCTTCTGCGAGAGTATGAACAGCCTGTACTGGACCCTGCTGTCGATGAAGAACTGAAGGCCTATGTCTCACGGCGCAAGGAGGAAATTACCCGCACCGGGGAATAGAAGCGGTCACGCGTTGGCTGCAGTCCTTAAATGCAGGGAAGTTCTAACCAGGATGATCCACTAGCGGTGGTTTGCATTCAAACGGTTTTCGCATTTTACCCCGTTGTCCTGAAGAATTTTCAGTTATGTGAATTTCCTTGCCTGCCACGCTGAAAAACTCCCTGTATTTTGCCGTATATCAGGGAAAACTGCACTGGAGACGGGTTCGGCACAGACTGCACACACCACCACCCTTACTCGTCTCTGTTCGTGCAATGACAATTCCCAGTAAAGAGTATCGACAAGTTAACGCAGCGCGAGCGGTAAACTCAATCGCGACAAGCGTCTGTACAGCCCTGACCACATCACTCCATTCCACCAGTTTCTCGAGATTGCTGAAGCGCAGTGGAGGAAGTTGGTCATGGCTGCGCAGGGGGCTTATAGTGACCGAGTTTACCGCGCCAAACGGGAGTTCAGTTGTGACTGCCGTGCATACTTCAGCCGCATCCAGGAGATACCCATTTGTCCCGTTCTCAATTCAATCCGCCGGGTGCTCAATTATTGAGTGATATCAAGGATGTTGTCGGTGAAGCAGGCTGGATGGACGTGGCGGATGGGCAGCGCTATCTTGATGATCCGCGCGGGCGCTTCGAGGGCAGGGGATGCCTGATTGTTTTGCCCGGCTCGACCGAACAAGTGGCTGCCATTGTCCGGCTTTGCAATGCGGCCAAAGTGGGCATTGTGCCCTATAGCGGTGGAACCGGTGTTGTTGCCGGGCAGCTGTCAATTGACAGCGACAATGCCATCATCATGTCACTTGAGCGGATGAACAAGGTGCGCGAGATTTCTGTCGACGACAGTGTCCTCGTCGCCGAAGCCGGGTGTATTCTCGAGACTATTCACAGCACTGCGCGCGAACAGGGCATGATGTTTCCATTGAGTATGGCATCGAAGGGAAGCTGCTGTATCGGAGGAAATCTGGCCACGAATGCCGGCGGCATTCAGGTGCTGCGGTATGGCAACGCACGCGATTTGTGCCTGGGCATTGAAGCTGTCCTGCCTTGCGGGACGATCCTGAGCGAACTGAGCCCGCTGCGTAAGAACAATACCGGCTATGACCTGCGGCACCTGCTGATCGGCAGCGAAGGTACCCTCGGCATCATCACCGCCGCGTCTTTGATACTGAAGCCGGTTGATCCTGAAACCGCAACGGCTTTTCTGGCCATCAAGTCTCCTGCACATGCACTCATGCTTTACAAGGAGATCAAGGGGCATTTGGGCGATGCTGTTTCGGCTCTCGAACTGATGAGCGGCCTGGGGCTGGAACTGGTCACCTCGAAATTTCCAACGCTTCGAAACCCGTTTGAACACAGCTGTGACTGGGCCTTGCTGCTGGAAGCCACCGGCCCGTTGGGTATCGGCGAGCGTCTGGAAACCGCTTTGACGGACTGCTTTGAAAACAATCTTGTGCTGGATGCCGTGGTCGCCCGGTCGCAATCACAACGAGACAGCCTGTGGGGCCTGCGCGAAAACACCCCCGAAGCAAACCGCCTGGCGGGGGCGTTCTGCAACAGCGACACATCTGTTCCGATAAGCAGGGTTGATGCCTTCATTACCGATACCATTACCGCGATTTCCGACATCCACCCCGACGTTCGGATCAACAGCTATGGCCATATCGGCGACGGGAATATTCATCACAATGTCTTGCCCCCGACCGGCGTGACCAAGGCCGGGTTTGTGACATCAAACCCCGGCATTATCGACGCCGTCCGAATGGCTATCAACGATACAACCCACCGTCATGGTGGATCGATCAGCGCCGAACACGGCATTGGCCGGCTCAAGACACGTGACCTGGAAAGCTTTGCCGATAAGGCAAGATACGACGCCATCAGGCGCATCAAGTCTGCACTGGACCCCAATAACATCATGAACCCGGGGGTTCTCATCAATTGATCCGAGAACACCGGCAGAGGAGATCATCTTGAGGCGGGAAGGGTTATCGCTACCGCCGTGAAGGCTTGTCACAAGGAGTTTCAAGGCATTAGTCTGGCCAGTTGGGTCGGGCATCAGAGATCGTGTATTTATGGCAGGCATCAAGGCACCAGTCGTCTGGCGCGACATGGATCAGGCAGCACTCGATGCCGCTTATGATCAAAACGTTTACGCCCCCAATCGATTGCAGTTACTGGACCGATACTCCTGCAATAGCGATGCTACCCGTTTGGCGCTCGGTGCGCCGCAACGTTTTGGTTATGGCGAGGCCGAGATCGAAGGCCTGGACATCTACAGCAGCAGCCGCCAGAACGCACCCATACAGATATTTATCCATGGTGGTGCATGGCGGTCCGGTACGGCGGCCCAGTATGGCTTTCCGGCTGAGGTTTTCGTCAGGGCCGGAGCCCACTTTGTGGTGCCGGATTTCGACGGGGTGCAGGACCACTATGGCGATCTGCGACCGATGGTGGCCCAGGTCCGCAGAGCAGTTGCCTGGGTCGCGCGTAATGCCGGGCAATTCGGTGGTGACCCCGACCGCATTTATCTGTCTGGACACTCTTCGGGCGCGCATCTCGCCGGTGTTGCGTTGACTACGGATTGGCACCGCGATTTCGGCTTGCCACCGACCATTATAAAAGGGGCACTGCTGTGCAGCGGGATGTACGACCTCAAGCCGGTCCGGCTATCTGCGAGGAGTTCCTATGTCACAATCACTGACGAGATCGAACACGAGTTGAGTGCGATGCGCCACCTGGAGGCAATCGTGCCTCCGCTTGTCGTCGGCTATGGCACCCTTGAGACACCGGAGTTCCAACGCCAGTCCAAAGAGTTTGCCGAGGCACTAACCGCTCGCGGCCACCCGGTCGATTTGCTGGTGGCGCAGCAGTGCAATCATTTTGAGATACTGGAGACGCTCGCCAACCCTTACGGCCTGCTTGGCCGGGCTGCGTTGGCCCAAATGGGATTGGGGTCGTCGTGTGCTGAACATCTGGAGCAACATGGGTTCAATTGAACCCATACTGATCTGGAAAACCGAAAGACCTGAACATGGCTGATATCCGAAAGATCATTACCTTCCGCGAGACAATCCTCCAGGAGATGGGGCAACCGCTCGACGACAAGATCATACGTGCTGCCGGACTCGCCGTCGTGCGCAACCCGCTTGCGGGCAGCTTTGAACGAGATCTGACACCGTTGTTCGAGATTGGTCGTGAAATCGGTGACCTGCTTTCGGAACAGGTTGCGGACCTCCTCGACCGGCCGGCAGTCACCTATGGCAAGGCAGCGCTTGTCGGTCTCAATGGTGAAATGGAGCATGGTGGTGCGTGCATTCATCCGATGCTCGGTAAACCGATGCGCTCAGCGGTCGGTGGAGGAAAGGCGGTCATCTCATCCAATGTCAAGATTGCTGCAGCCGGAACAGCTCTCGACATGCCGCTTGGCCACAAGGACGAAGCCTGGTCCTTCGATCATTTCGACACCATGACACTGTGCGTGGCAGACGCGCCGCGTCTGGACGAGATTGTCGTCATGTTGGCATTTGCCGATGGCGGACGGCCACTGCCAAGGTGTGGTTCAGGACCCGTCTGATATCATTCCAGCAAGGATGCGCCGTATCACGCTTGCTGTCCGATCCGGCGGGCGGCGTCCGCGCCTTCGGCGGTCGCAATCTGTACGGTGCGTGGCGCCACGCTGTCCCCCACGATTTCGACCTGTGCAAACCGCGCCCGGGCCGCGGCCTCGAGATCGGAGACAACACGGTTGCCGCGCCAGTCCACCAGCAGGTCTGCGTTGGTGATCTCGCCTGCGTCTCCGGTGTAGATGTTGCGGGTTAGAACCGTGCCCTTCGCAAGTCCGGTTACTGTCTCCATCGGTCGGAACGTCACGCCGCGCTGGAGCAGGAAGCGATAGAGTTGCGTGCGTACGGTGCCGTCGACATGCTCAGCCACAGCCGGGTCACCGGTCACCACCGTCACCTGCACTCCGGCTTCGGCCAACACCTCGGCGGCGGCCAGGCCGTTACGCCCTCCGCCTTCATCTGAGATCACGGCATGGCGCGCGCTGGAACCTGCCGTTCGCATCAACACGTCGGCTGGAGTTGCCATGCTCACGCCGGAGCCTGACTTCCCTGGCAATTCGCGCACCGCTAGCGGCACCGACCCGGTGGCCAGGATCACCGCATCTGCGCGAATTTGGTCGAGGTCATCCGGCTCCAGCCCGGTGTTCAGTTTTATCGGGACCTGCGCGCTTTCCAGTTCCTGCTCATACCAGTCAACTGATAGCCCATACTCCCTGGCAAACGGCGAATTTGCCCACAACCTCAGTTGCCCGCCAATCTGCGCGGTTGTCTCGTACACAGTCACCTGATGGCCAAGGACGGCCGCTCGTCGCGCCGCTTCCAGTCCGGCAGGGCCAGCGCCGATCACTGCCACCCGTTGGGGTGAGGTTGCCGGTTTGTCGGCGGCGAACTCAAGTTCGCGTGCTGCCTCCGGGTTGTGGAAACAGCGCACTGGTTTGCCGCTCACCGCCCGATTGATGCAGACGTTCGCCCCGACACACGGGCGTATCCTGTTGGCTTCGCCGGCTTTGACCTTGGCTACGATATCCGGATCTGCAATATGCCCCCGTGTCATTCCGACCATATCCGCCTCGCCTCGCGCCAGGATCTGTTCGGCCAGAGACGGGTCCGTCACCCGGCCAGTTACGAACACCGGAACTGTAACTGCCGTGCGGATGCGCGCTGCCAATGGCGCAAACAGACCGTGCGGCGCCGGGCTTGCCGGCCAGTGTTCCCAGCGCATGATGCGGTCATAGTTGGTGCCGGCCACGACGTTGAGATAGTCCAGTGAACCCGCCTCGCCGAGCAGGGCCGCGATTTCTGCCATGTCATCATTGTCCAGCCCGCCCGCCATCTTCTCATCGCCGGCAATGCGCATGCCGACGATCAGATCGGGTCCCACGGCTGCACGCACCGATGCGGCTGCTTCGAGGGCAAAACGAACCCGGTTTCGGACACTGCCGCCATAGTCATCGCGGCGCTGGTTGCCGGCAGGTGAAAAGAAGGCACCCGGCAGATAGCCGAAGGCGCCCAGGATTTCCACCCCGTCAAGTCCTGATGACCGCACTTTGGCGGCGCCTGCCCCGTAGGCCGCCACCAATTCGGCGATGTCAGCACGGGTCATCTGGCGCGGCATGATCTTGAGGACCTGCGAGGCCACCGGGGAGGGCGCCCACAGGGGTCTTCCGATATCGGAATAGTCCACTGTGGCTGCGCTGTGTCCCAACTGTATCAGGAATGTCCCGCCATGCTCATGTACCGCATCGGCAAGCCGGCCAAGGCCATCCTCCACGCCGGGCCGCGTCAGGTCTATGCCGCGTCCGGAATTGGCGTGGCCGGTATGATGAAATCCGCTTGTGCCCGTCATCTGCAGGCCGGCGCCGCCCTGGCTCCTGCGGGCGTGATAGGCGATGAAGTCTGCGCCCGCATGACCTGATTCCTCCAGCCCTGGAATATGGCCTGTCACCAGCACCCGGTTGCGAATGGTTCGCGTACCGACCTTGAGTGGCGACATCAGATGTGGAAAGTCAGCGGCCATGGGACAGCGCTCCTCAGATGAGTGTCGGCGGCAACGGACTCATGTCGATCTATAACGATCTGATAGCCAGCTTCCTGTGTTCAGATTGTAGCTTTGGGCTGGCATTGGCAAGCCCGGGTCATCGCCATCTCATCTGACTTTTCAAAAGCGATCATAAAGTATTCTCACTTTTTGCAGGCACGTCTTGTTTTGCATCTGACAAGACAAGGTCGGAGGCCTTTTCGCCGATCATGACGATAGCGGCATTGGTGTTTCCCGAGACGAGGCGCGGCATGATGGAACCATCTGCGATCCTCAATCCATTTATGCCCCGCACCTTGAGCTCCGGCGTAACAACGCTATCGCTGCCTGTGCCCATGGAGCAGGTTCCGACAGGATGATAGACCGTCGCGCCCGCGGTACGGCAGAATTGCAGCAGTGCGTCGTCACTTTGCACGTCGGCTCCAGGTTCCATTTCCTCGGCCAGAAAGGGTTTCATTGCATTTGACCCAAGGATTGACCGCAACTTTTTCAGGCCATTGATATTGGCGACGCGGTCGATTTCCTGTGACAGGTAATTTACTCTTATCGCCGGCGCGTCGAACGGGTCGGCACACCTGACATGGATGGTTCCGCGGCTCTCCGGGCGGAGCTGGCAGACAGAGGCCGTGAAGCCGGAGAACGGATGCAGCTTCTCGCCCATTTTGTCCGAACTGAACAGGATGAAATGGATCTGAATGTCCGGTGAGACCAAGGAGGGATCCGTCTTGAAGAAGGCAGCCGCATATCCCGCGCTGACGGCCAGCGGACCGTTGCGGAAAAGTGCATAGTTCAGGCCCGATTTCACCTTGCCGAACAACGACCGGTTGGCGTCATTCAATGTGACGGGTTGTTTGCTGCGTAGCACCATCCGTATCTGAAAGTGGTCTTGCAGGTTTTCTCCGACAGCGGGCAGATGACACACGACAGGAATGCCGTGATCGTTCAGGATATCTGCGTTGCCAATGCCGGATAACTCCAGGAGCTGAGGAGAGTTGATCGCCCCTCCGCAGAGGATGACCTCTCTGGATGCGGCTGCGAACCTGGCAACTCCTTTGTGGACAAACTCCACCCCGGACGCAGTGCCGTCTTTGACCTGTACCCGCGTGACATGGGCATGGGTTTCAATACGCAAGTTGTTGCGTGACCTGGCAGGATTGAGATATCCCACCGCGGTGCTGCAGCGCCGACCGTTGCGTGACGTGGTCTGGAAATAGCCGACACCTTCTTGCTGGTCACCATTGAAGTCGTGGTTTAGAGGCAGCCCCTGTTCGACGCCGGCGTCGATAAAAGCATCGCACAAGGGGTGCGTCTCGCGCTGATCTGAAACGGCAAGAGGTCCGCCTATACCATGCAGGCGGTCTTCGCCGCGCTGCTGATCTTCTGCGCGCCTGAAATATGGCAGGACGTCAGCGTAAGACCATCCGGAATTGCCCAACTGACCCCAAAGGTCGAAATCTTCCCGCTGTCCGCGTATGTAAAGCAGCCCGTTGATCGAGCTTGTCCCGCCAAGGACCTTGCCGCGCGGCTGGTATATCCTGCGTCCATCCAGCTCCGGTTCAGGTTCGGTTTCGTACATCCAGTTGACCTTGCGGTTCCTGAACGTTTTTGCGTAACCGATGGGGATGTGGATCCAGGGATTTAGATCACGTCCACCTGCTTCCAGCAGCAGGACCTTATGTCGTCCGCAGGCGGTGAGCCGGTTCGCCAGGACACATCCAGCCGACCCGGCTCCGACGATGATGTAGTCATAGGTGCCAATTGTCGATCCCGCCACATCACTCGCAGAACGCTTGGGTCCATTAAAATCACGCATGGTTTGACGCCATTCTCAATTGGTCACCGAGTACCCGAAGTTACACAAGCCGCGAGTTTCATCAGGGGCACGCGACCTCGATCAGGTAGGGGCCTTCGCTTTGCAAGCCCGCCTTCAACGCGGAGCAGAAACTCTCCATGTCATCAGCTCTCGCGCCCGAAACACCGTGTCCGCGAGCCAGGGAAACCCAATCAATCAGAGGTTCCTCGACATCAAACATTGCGCTGGCATTCTGCCCGTAGCTGTCAACGCCGACATTGGCCAGTTCGTGCCGCAGGATCTGATAACCGCGGTTGGCAAATATGATTACGGTGATGTCCAGGCTCTCGCGTGCCATCGTCCACAGCGACTGCAGCGTGTACATTGCCGAGCCATCGCCTGTCAGCGCAATGATCTTCCGGTCAGGACAAGCGATCGCGGCGCCAACAGCACAGGGCAGGCTGTATCCGATCGCTCCCCCGGTCCCGCCCAGAACGTCGTGCGGGCGGGCCGTTTTGGTCGGTGGCATGACAGAGGCACCCGACGTGATGGACTCATTGCAAAGCACTGCGTTTTCCGGCAGGAGCGCAGCCAGCGCCTGGCCCACTTTTTCGAGCGTTAACTGCCCTGATGGAACGTCAGGAAGGTCAAGCGCATAGGATTGATACTGTGTCTGCGCGCCAACGCCGACAGCGTCGGCCAACGCTTCGATCGTCCACGCAATATCCATCTCGGGAGTGCACAATTCCGAGATCGTACATGCGGGAGGTTCCGGCACGGACGGTTTGTCCGGATAGGCAAAGAAAGCAACCGGGCGGTTGGTTCCCAGGAGTGTCAGAGATGCAAGTTTCTCCATTTGCCCGATCTTGGGCGTTATCGGATAAACAAGTTGCTCGATTTTCGCGCTTCCCGCACCTTTGGAAATCCTCGGTATCAAGGTATCTGCCAGCAGGCGGCAGCCCGTCTTGCTTGCAATTTTTCCGGCCAGTTCCCGCAGCCGACCAAACAGTGCCTCACCACCTACAATAAGGGCAGCATTTTCCAATGTCAGCCTTTGTGCGGCTGCTTCGATCTCTGCCATTGAAGGCCGGGTGAGACGTGGCAGGGTTTCGTGGACCGCCGGGCTGATTGCCGGGTCCCAGGCTGTGTCGGCGGGCAGGATCAGGGTTGCAACCTGACCGTTGTTTGATCGCGCGGCCCGTATGGCGGAGGCTCCATCCTCGGCAACGGTTTTCGCGTCGGGAGAAACCCGTGTCCAATGGCTTATCGCCTGACTGATACCGGTCAGATCTCCCTTGAGCGGGCTTTCGTAGCGCAGGTGATGGGTGGCGTGATCTCCAACCACGTTCACCACACCGGATTTGGCTTTGCGGGCATTGTGCAGATTTGCAAAGGCGTTCCCGAAGCCCGGCGCAAGATGGAGCAGCGTGGCTGCCACATCGCGTTTCATCCTGAAGTAACCATCGGCGCTTCCGGATGCGCCTCCCTCAAAAAGGCAAAGAATGCACCTCATCTCGGGGTGATCATCCAGAGCCGCAACAAAGTGCATTTCTGATGTGCCCGGGTTTGCAAAAACCGTGTCGACGCCATTTTGAAGAAGCGTCTTTACCAGGCTCTCTGCACCGTTCATCGAATACTCCCTTTGCCGAAATCCGCAGAAAGAGGCCTGATCAGATCAGGTCTTTTCCGGGCGATCATTGATGTATGGGACTGAATGTCAGACTGGCGAGGAAATCAATAGCGCATGAAACTGACATGATGTGATGTTTGCTACAGTCTACTTGAAATCAGGTGCAAGACAGATAAGAGCCAGGCACTGAATCATGACTGTGGCGGCAAGGAAACCGGTCATGCCGCCGACATCGTGTGACGGGCTGACAGTATTCACATCGACAGCGACGATGTTCAAACCAGCCAGCCCCTGGAGCAAGGACAGGCCTTCTCTCGCTGTTGCGCCGCCCCAGGTCGGCGTGCACACGCCGGGTGCACATGAGGGATCAAAAAAGTCCATGTCGAAACACAGATAGACAGGCTTGCCCGCAAACTGTTTGGTGGACCTGGGCCAGGACGTCATCGAAACCACGCTGAAACAGTTCGTCCCCGTCGATCAAGCCATAGCCGTGTTCACGGGTGTGCTCGAACACACCCTGGCGGGTAACCGTGCCACGAGGACCGATGTGCATTGAATTCTTGGTGTCGACCACTCCTTCTTCAGCCGCACGGGTGAATGTCGTGGCGACGTTGTACAGATCGTGTGTGTGATTGCCTGCTCCTGGATAGGTGTCGGTATGGGCATCGATATGAAGGACGACCAGGTCTGGATGAATTTTGTGCAGAGCGCGCAGTTGCGGCAGCGTCACTGCGCCGTCGCCGCCCATGGTAACCGGTATCGTTCCGGCTGCTGCAACGCGCGTGATCGCGGCTTCGATACGGTCAAAGGATTCTTCGATGACGCCCGGTGTCACATCAACGTCACCACAATCGACGACATTCAGTCGCGTCAGCGGGTTGAAGTCTGCCAGTGGCGGCTGGTACGGCCGCACCAGGGCAGACTGTTCGCGAATGGACTGAGGCCCCTGACGGGAGCCGATACGGGTCGGATGGGTGCCGCAGTCGAATGGAATTCCGATAATTGCCGCCTTGCTCTGGCTGACATTCGTGGAGAACGGCACTCCCATGAAAGAATATTTGCAGTTGAAAAGTTCCGTCTCTGTATCTTGTGTGCTGTTAGCGGTCATCGGCGGATGCCCTCAGAAAAATGGTTGGCTTGATCGCAGGGGGAAGATGGGAACCGGCCGCCTGGGCCGGTTCCCCTGTTTGGAAACAGGCGTCTGCCTAGGAAGCGATAGCGTCCAGGTACTTGTTGAGGATGTTTCCGTAATCGGACGCATACCAGTCAGCATCAACCGGTACCTGCATGGCAATGTTTGCCGGTGAGCCCGGGTCGCGGTTGGCCATATCGGCAGGTACCAAGGCAGCAGCCTTCGGATTGATCGGACCATTGCCCAGCAGTTTGAAGTATTCCACCTGGGACGCAGGGTCTTGCGCGGCAGCGGCAAAGTCCCATGCCGCTTTACCCGCCGGGGCCCCTTTGGGCTGTATCCATGCGCCGGCGAAAAGCACGCCCTGGTTGAATGTGAAGTCGACACGCCCGTCGGTTTCCTTGTTCACAAGGCCCGCACGGCTGTGCCACATATTGCCCATGACTGCATCGCCATCGCGCATGATCTGCTGGCTCTCTGATCCGGAACCCCAGAAGATGGTGTTCTCCTTGATCTCCCTGATCTTGTTCAAGGCGCGATCCATATCGATTGGATAGATATCTTCAGGTGCAACGCCATCAGCCATGAGAGCCGCCTCAAGCTGGCCCTCGAAGTTCTTGCGCAGCATTCTCGTGCCCGGAAAGTCCTTGAGATTCCAGAAATCCTTCCAGTCCTTTGGCGTTTTACCGTCGAAGGCTTTGGTATCCCAGGCCATTGCAAACGAATACAGATATGCGCCGAGCCACCATTTTCCACGGTGAATGTCGCGGACCGCATTGGCATCAACGCGGGTGTAATCGACCTCTTCCAGAAGGCCCTGGGCGCCCAGGTCAATACCACCGACATTATTGCGGTCACACAGATCCCAGGTGACCTTGCCGCTCTCGACCATGGCCTTGATTTTTCCGGACGAGGGGCCGGAGCCATTGACTACAACCTTGGTGTCCGGGTGCTTCTTGTTGTAGAGCGACACCCATACCTTTTCCTTTGCTTCGATGGCGTCACCGCCCCAGTTCACAACCACAATTTCATTCTGACCCGCGAACGCAGGTGTGATTTTGTAAAGAGCCGAAGAGATCCCCAGGAAGGCAGCGGTCTTCAAAAACAGGCGGCGTGGCACGGGGTCCCTGGATGATTTCTCGATCAAGACTTCCATGAGGTCCTTCTGGAAGGCGTCGCAATGAATATCGACAGCATCCGAATTTGAGGTTTTCCTGTTGTTGTCAGTCATGTTTTCTCTCCTGTTTTAGGTGGGGCAAGGTTTGATATTTAGTTTTCCTGTTCATGTTTTTTGGGCTTTCTCGTATCGATCCTTGATCAGCAATCCGATTGCCGTGAGGACGATCATTATCGTGCCAAGCGCGGCGATTGCCGGATCGACATTGTCAAACAGCCCGTCCCAAATTCTTTTGGGCAGCGTGTACACGGCGCGGCTGGTAATGAAGATGGCGACGATGATTTCGTCCCATGACGTTATGAATGCGAAGATGCCGCCGGCCAGCATGCCGGGGCGAACCTGCGGCAGCAGAATATAAAAAAGCGTTTGACGGGCTGATGCGCCAAGGCTTCGGGAGGCCTGTTCCAGCCTGGGGTCCAGATTGACCAGGCTTGCCGTCACACTCAGCACCACGAAAGGCAGTGCTTTCATCGTGTGAACCAGGATCAGCCCAAAGTAGGTATCCAGCAAGTCCAGGATCGACCATGCCTGGTAAAACGCGACCGCATGCACGATCGGTGGCACGATCATGGGCAGCAGCAGCAACAGTCTCAGGTTTCGCGTCACACCATTGTTCAAACGCCAGTGGCCGACGGCAAACAACGTTCCCATCGCGAGGGCGAGGAGTGCGGAACAGATCGCGACAAGCAGGCTGTCGCCGATACTGCTCAACCATCCGCCGCTGATCAGCACTTCATAATGGCGCAGGGACCATTCGCCTTCGGGCATCGACAGGTAGCGTTTTGGCGTGAACGATACCGGTATGACGATGAGGATGGGCAATACCAGAAAGCAGGTTGTCATCCATGCCACGATCCGGCTCATCTCGACCTTCTGACGAATTGCGCCTGATGCCATGATCTTTACGCCTTCTTGCCGGTATCGCCGATGTCCATGTACCGGCTCATGGCGATCGTCAGGGCGAGAACAACAAGCATCAAAACCGTCGCCAGCGATGTCGCCAGCCCCCATTTCAACGTCTCCGACATCTGGACGCTGATATATTCGGCAATCATCACCACCTTGCCGCCGCCCAGCAGCGCCGGCGTGATGTAAAACCCTGATGAAAAGATGAGAACCAGGATTGAAGCACCTGCAAGTCCGGGCAGGGAGAGCGGCAGGAATACGGTCATGAATGCTTTTCGGGGAGACGCGCCAAGCGCACGCGCGGCCGGTACGAGCGTGGGATCAATGGTTTTCATGTTCGCGAACAGCGGCAGGATCGCGTAGGGCAGCATGTAGTGAACCATGCCGATAATGACGCCAAGGTCATTGCGGACCAGGCGCAACGGGCGATCGATGATGCCGATGCCGATCAGAATGTCGTTGAGCAAACCCTGGGGCTGCAGCACGGCGATCCAGGCAAAAGTCCGGATCAGGACCGAGATCCAGAATGACAGAATGACCAGAAAGAACATCAACCGTTGTTCACGTTCGGGCATGCGGCACATCGCGTATGCGCTGGCATATCCGAAAAGCAGCGTAAGAGCCGTTGTCACCGCGCAGATATAGACGGTCTTTCCGAGAACATTCCGGATGGCCTTGTTTTCCAGGATTACGGCATAATTATCCAGCCCGAGCGAGGGCTCGGTTACGCTGCGAACCATCACTGAAATCACCGGGACCAGATACAGGGTGGCCAGGAATACGGCAGGTAACAGCACCATCCCCCAGTAGGCTGTGTCCTTGCCCAACAGGGATGACCTGGAAGCTATGCCTGCATCACCCAGCATAAGCATCATCCGTGTCGACAGGACGGCCAGCCAGTATGACGCCGCTGTCGATCGCCCAACCAACCCAGACCTGGTCGCCAATGCGAGGTTCGCTATGAGCTAGATCAACCGTCACCAGCAGATCGCCCGCCGATTGTGTAGAGACAATCGCTTCGTACAGTTGACCGAAGTAGGTGACCTTGATCACCTTGCCGGCGAGACAGTTCTCCGGCGCATCTTCGCGATTGCCGTAGAGCGTCAGTCGTTCAGGGCGCAAGGCAAGCGACAGCTCACCGGTTTGAGGTAACGATACAGCGCCGCGAGACAATCTGAACTGGTCCTGGCCCACCGAGAAACGCACATCGTCACCTTCGACGTCGAGATCATGAACAGGAACAAAGTTGCTCTTGCCCAGGAAGTTGGCGACGAAGATGGAGGCCGGCTTTTCGTAGAGCTGTGAAGGCGTGCCCAATTGCTCGATCTGTCCATCTCGCAAAATGGCAATACGATCGGACATCGAGAGCGCTTCTTCCTGGTCATGCGTGACATAGATAAATGTCGTTCCAACGCGCTCATGGAGGTCCTTGAGTTCTCGCTGCAAGTCTTTGCGAAGTGCCCGATCCAGCGCGCTCAACGGCTCATCGAGGAGTAGCAGTTCCGGCGAGAAGACAAGCGCACGCGCAAGCGCTACTCGCTGTTGCTGTCCGCCGGACAACTGTTTCGGGAACCGCTCTGCCAGATGCGAAAGCTGAATCAGCTCCAGCACTTCGCGTACCTTCGGCTCTGCTGCAGCTTTTTGCATGCCGCGAACGCGCAAGGGATAAAAGACATTCTCCCAGACTGTCAGGTGCGGGAAAAGAGCGTAGCCCTGAAACACCAGCCCGAAATTCCGGTTTTCAGGTGGAAGGTGTGTGATTTTTTGCCCGTCCAGGGTCACATGTCCGGCCGTGGGTTCGACAAACCCGCCAATCGTCATGAGCATGGTGGTCTTGCCCGATCCGGACGGGCCCAACAGTGTCATGAACTCTCCGGCATGTATGTCCAGGCTGACGTTGTTGAGAGCAGTGAACGCGCCATATTTTTTTGTTACCGCCTCAAAACTCAACGCGTCTTTCATCAACTCTACTCCGGGTCCCGGACTGCCCCGGCGGTCAAAGGGACCGCAATGTGGCTGCTGCGCGTTGATATTCAACAGGAGTACAATTATTACGTCTAATAATATGATTTTTATATGCTATAAGTTTTAGTTATAAACTAGACGAGGAAAACGAGATGAACCTGCGGCAATTGGAGTGTTTCCGCGCCGTCATGGTTGCCGGCACCATGACCCGCGCGGCCGAACTTCTGCGCGTCTCGCAACCGTCGGTCAGCAATGTCATTGCGGCACTTGAACACGAGATCGGATTTTCTCTTTTCAAGCGAAGGAAGGGACGTCTGCAACCAACGTCGGAGGCGGCCTACTTCTATGAAGAAGTGAACAAGACACTCGAAAGCCTGGACAACACGGTCCGCACTGCCCAGGAAATCCGAAACATGAACACTGGCCGGCTTGTGATTGCGTCACAGCCGGGCATAGCAATTCATTTCCTGCCGATGGTTGTTTCCAGGTTTCTCGAAACCCATCCCGACGTGCAATTCAAACTGCTCTCGAGGAGTTCGGCCATCGTACGTGAAATGATTGCGACACAGCAATTCGATATTGGTATTGCAGAGCCGCCTGTTGAGCATCCTGGCGTTCGAACAGAACGGATATCAGCGGAGTGTGTCTGTGTCCTGCCGACAGGACACCGGCTGGCGAGTAAGGACGTCATCACTCCGACGGACCTGGATGGCGAACCATTTATCTCGATCTACAACGATCACTCGACATATTATCGATTACACAATGCCTTTGCCGACGCCAAGGCGCGCTGGAAGGTTGTGGCGGAAACACACTTTTTTTCGACGTGCTGCTCGTTTGTTGAAAATGGAAGTGGCGTCACGATTTCCGACCCTTACACCGCAAGCCGGCATGCCGGGTCTGGTCTTGTCATCAAGCCATTTCGACCGCAGATCAATTACGAGCTTGATATCCTGTTTCCGCTGGACCGGTCACAATCGAAAATCCTGGACGCCTTTGTCGAGTGCATGAGGTCTCATATGCATGCGTATACTCAGCCAAGTTTTACGAAGCAGTGACAAGGCTCTGACAGAGAAAAACCGATGCAGGCGAACACGGCGAGCTCTTGAATATCCATTCATGCAAACACCTATTGACCTGTCATTGAATATATCGATGAAAGTCCATAATTTCAGATGGTTACAGGTGGTCACTGAAGCGTTGAGTCAAACCTGCATAGTGATTTCTACGAATATGGGCTACGTTTGCACACGGGCTATACATATCGGCTGAGCCGAAGCCGTTGCACCGACAGATTGACAAAATGACCGACACCGCAAACCGCGCAGCGTCCGCAAATCCATCGCCTCCGAGGCGGGTTCTCTTTCTTGGAGCAACAGGTACGATCGGCATCGCGACTGTGCGTGAGCTGGTGAGGCGCCAACATGAAGTGGTTTGTTTTGTGAGACAGGGCGGAGCTGCAGCGCAACACGATAGGGGTAAGTTGTTGGAGGGGGCCGAGATACGATTTGGTGATGTGAGCGACCCTCGTTCGCTTGCGTTGGCTTGTGCCGATCACGGGCCATTCGATACACTGGTCTCGTGCATGGCCTCGCGCACCGGCGTACCGAAAGACGCCTGGGCCATTGACTACAAGGCGCATGCAGATGCACTGGCCGTTGCCAAGGATGCCGGCATTTCGCACATGGTCTTGCTGTCGGCCATTTGTGTTCAGAAACCGCAACTGGCTTTTCAATATGCCAAACTTGCCTTTGAAAACCTGCTCATTGAATCGGGCCTTACCTATTCCATCGTCAGACCGACTGCGTTCTTCAAGTCACTGTCGGGACAGATCGAGAGACTGAAGCGTGGCAAACCGTTTGTGGTGTTTGGCGATGGCAGGCTGACATCCTGCAAGCCGATCAGCGACCATGACCTGGCCTGCTATCTTGCAGAGTGCCTGGACAATCCCCGGCTTCAAAACAGAATACTGCCGGTTGGTGGACCGGGGGACGCGATTACGCCGAGGCAACAGGGCGAGTATCTGTTCGGGCTGCTGGCACGGCAGCCGCGCTTCAGGCATGTGCCGGTGGCGTTGCTGGGGGTGATTGCAAAAGGGCTGGGTGGTCTTGGCCTGATGATCCCTGCCATGGCCGACAAAGCGGAACTGGCCAGGATCGGCCTGTATTATGCCACGGAATCAATGCTCGTCCTTGATCCTGAAACCGGACGGTATGAGCCATCCGCCACCCCTTCGTTTGGGTCACAAACGCTGCATGAGCATTACCGCAAGGTGATCAGGGGCGAGGTTTCGAACGATCGCGGTGATCACGCTGTTTTCTAATATACGCTAACAGGGGTAAATATGTTACACACCCTGAATGTCCACAAAACCTGACAGTTCAATGCAGCCGCTATCGACCTCGTCTTATCCGTCACCCGCCGCCGTGCTGGAATTGCTGAAGCCTATCACCTGGTTTCCGCCAATGTGGGCGTTTGCCTGTGGTGTTGTTTCTACGGGCGTTCCCATTCTGGCGAACTGGCATATCGCCCTGTTGGGCGTGATCCTTGCCGGGCCGCTGGTGTGTGCAATGAGCCAGGCCATCAATGACTGGTATGATCGCCACGTCGATGCCATCAATGAGCCCCATCGGCCGATACCATCCGGGCGGGTGCCCGGAAAATGGGGCTTGTACATCGCCGGTATCTGGACCGTGCTGTCGCTGGCTGTTGCTTCCACACTTGGTACCTGGGTGCTTGTTTCCGCTGTTGTGGGTCTCATTCTGGCCTGGGCCTACAGCGCGCCGCCCCTGCGGTTGAAGCAGAACGGCTGGTGGGGCAATGCGGCTTGCGGGTTTTCATATGAGGGGCTTGCCTGGGTAACCGGTGCAGCCGCCTTGCTGGGCGGCAACCTGCCGGGTCTGGAAATACTGCTTCTTGCCGGGCTCTACAGCGTTGGTGCCCACGGCATCATGACCCTGAACGATTTCAAGGCAATCAAGGGCGATCGCGAGATGGGCATCAATTCTCTGCCGGTCCTGCTGGGGCCGGATCGTGCAGCCCGGGCGGCGTGCGCCATCATGGCTGCGCCGCAGGTCGTCGTCATTGCTTTGTTGGCATCTTGGGGCCAGCCCGTACATGCCGCAATCGTAGCCGGACTTCTGCTGGGGCAGTTGCTTATGATGCGGCGGTTGCTCCGCGATCCGATCAAGGATGCGATCTGGTACAGCGGCTTCGGCGTACCGCTTTTCGTTTTAGGCATGATGGTGAGTGCGTTCGCCGTGCGTATTTTCTCCGGCATCTAGACACGAGCCACTGACGTTGACAGAAATGGGTCAAAGACTGCGGGAGATGGGACCGCGAACGCTGGCGGCAATTGCCGCCGTCATGTGCATCTCTATCGCAATCTGGAATCTTGAAAGCGCCAGGTCAGGGCTTTCCATTACCCAGCTTAGCGTAGGTTCAACACCGGTAACCGTTTATCGCCGCGACGCAGGGGGCAGCGCGCCTGCAGTGATTATTGCACACGGCTTTGCCGGTTCCAGGCAGTTTATGGAAAGCTATGCCCTGACGCTGGCGCGGGCCGGCTATGTTGCAGTCTCGTTTGATTTTGAAGGTCATGGCCGTAACCCCAGCCCGATGTCCGGGGACATCACCAGCATCGACGGCACCACCCAACTTCTGATGGCTGAAATCGGCCGGGTGACAGATGCGGCACTGGCCTTGCCGGGAGTGGACGGGCGGGTTGCACTGCTGGGACACTCGATGGCGTCAGACATTATCGTTCGGCGCGCCCTTAGCGACCCGCGGATCGCTGCAACGGTGGCCATCTCGATGTTTTCCGAAGCCGTAACGGCCACACAACCTCGAAACCTCCTTATCATCACGGGAGAATGGGAAACTTTTCTGCGAACCGACGCCCTGCGCAATGTCCGCCTGGCGGAGCCATCAGCAGATGCCGGCCAGACAGTAGGAGATCCGTCCAAAAATACTGGCCGGCGGGCCGTTGTGGCACCAGGGGTCGAACATATCAGTGTGCTTTATTCAGCCACTGCCTTGCGCGAGGCGCGCGACTGGCTCAACCTTGTTTTTGATCGTGAGGACACTCAGCCTGTGCCGGCAACCGGCGGCATGATCGTTCTGCTGCTGGTCGGCATTGTGGTTCTTGCATGGCCATTGGCCGGCCTGCTGCCACGTGGCGACACGGCGCCGTCACCGGTACCGCTTCGCACATTCTGGTTGGCAGTGCTGGTGCCTGCAGTATTGACGCCGATCCTGCTCACGCTTGTCGATACCCGGTTTTTGCCTGTCCTTGTGGCGGATTATCTGGCGGTTCATCTTTTCGTCTTCGGGTTGCTTGGTCTCGGCATGCTGTGGCGGGGCAAGGTCAGGCTCGGTCACATCGCCTGGCTGTCAGGGTTGGCCCTCGCGGCATATGGAATCCTGGTATTCGGCGGCGCGCTCAACCGCTATGCGGCGTCGTTTGTGCCCGATCTGACGCGGCTTCCGATTATCCTGGCGATCGCAATGGGAGCGGTGCCCTACATGCTCGCCGACAGCCTTGCCACCGAAGCGGGCCGGGCCGCGCTGTGGCGGGTCTTGACGGCGCGCGCAGCGTTTCTGGCGTCTCTCGGTATCGCGGTCGCGTTCGATGTGGAAAGACTGTTCTTCCTGTTGCTGATCATCCCGGTGATCGTCGTGTTTTTCATCATCTTCGGACTGATGGGCGGGTGGGTTGGTCGCCGGACCCTGTCGCCATCGGCTCCCGGCATCGGTCTTGGCCTGATCCTCGCCTGGGCGCTAGGCGTGAGTTTTCCAATGTTTGTATCGGGGTAATGGCGGCTGCTGGTTGGCGGTTCGTCACAACCCGGATCAGGATGTTCGGGCAACTTTATGGGTTCGATCGAACCCGTATTGCGCTGGGTCAGATCAGTTTCTGTGCCCGCAAAGCAATGTGGGTGGCAGCATGGGTTCGCAACCGTGCTGGCCGCGACAATCACATCATTCTTGCGCAATCGAGGTTCCAAACATCACTTTCTGTTGGTGGCGGTTGGCTGATCTGAAGCTCCAGCAGAGGTATACGTAAGAAACCGTCATGGACTGCAACATCAAAAGCCAACTATCCTTCCGTAACAAGATGGCTAAAAGTCACTTATGCTTCAGGGGAGGCAATCATGTCCGACGGATCGGAAGGTCAATTTTTCCCGACGCGCGAGTTCGGCAGTCGCAGACAGTCTGATTCAGACAGGCATGATGAGGAAGACGTACGGGTAAAAGTACACCAGACCTATTTTGACAAAGTCATAAGGAATGTTTTGGAGAGCGAGGTGGTGCCTCAGCTTGCCGGGCAAAAGCTTCTTGATCGCGGAGGCTCTTCAGTTCAGGCAAAGCCTGTCAGTCCGGGTCAGCAGATCAAGGACAACCTCAATTTTGAGGAAATCATTCTGAATGGCCACTATGCCGACAGCGTCGATTTCGTCCAGACAAAATTAGCCGGCGGCATATCATTCAGATCGATGTGTTTGGGACTTTTCACGACCGTCGCCCGCATTCTGGGTGAAAGATGGGCTGCCGATGAAATCAGTTTCGTCGATGTGACCCGTGGTCTCGGCAAGCTGCATGCGCTGGTCCACGAGTTCGCTGACCACAACAAACAACCTGATGAAATCAGTAGTGGCAACAGGATTATATTTGCCAATGGACCACTGGAACAGCATGCGTTCGGTTTGTTGCTGATCTCCGAGGTGTTCCGCATGGAAGGTTGGCAGGTAACCGGCGGCCCAAGTCTGGTTGTCGGAGACGAACTCAACAGAATTATCCATGATAGCTGGTTTGATGTCATTGGACTGTCGGCAAGTACCGAAGCGGGTGCCTTCGATCTGGAGGAAGCCATAAAAACCATCCGCAAGGCGTCTTCAAATCCGGCAGTTGCCGTGTTGGTTGGCGGGCATGGGTTTTCCGAACACCCGGAGATTTCAGATTCGATTGGTGCCGATGGTGTGGCCGATGATGCTGATGAGGCATTGAGAAAAGCGCGGCAGATGGCCGACAAGAGATAATCCAGACGCCGGTTTTTAGTGTATTGTCTTCAACAATGATTGATTTCGTATGGCCGGGGTGGATGTCTGCCCTGGCTGCAGAATACACTGCAGCGGGGTCAATCGCATTTGAAGGTAGAAAAAATCGCAAATGGAATCTGCAACAACGTCTGCTCCTCCTGTGACTGCTGCTGCACGGCATCATCTTAAATCGAGTACCAACACTGTGCATGAGCGATTGCATGCGCTGCCTGCTTTTGTGAGCCTGCTCGACAATACTCTCGATGTGCCGGGTTATATCGCGATCATGAGCCGGTTCCGGGATTTTTACGCAAAACTCGATGCGCGAATGCTGCAGGCATGCAGCGACTACAATGTTCCTGAACAACTTTACCATTACGAACCGAGAGAACCGATGTTTGCGGCCGATGTGCGCGCGCTCGGCGGCGGCAGTCATGCCATCGTCGATGTCAAATGCCCGGTTCCTGACATAGACAGTGTCGCCAGCCTGGCAGGGGTGGCTTATGTAATCGACGGCTCTGTACTGGGTGGCATGACCATGAATAAATCTGCCGCTGTCCTGCTCGGCGAGAATGTGATCAGTGGCAGGAGTTACTGGAACTGGTGCCGAACCAACGGTTTGCGGCAGTGGCAGTCGGCTCTGTCGCTGGTTGACCATTGCTGGGCAGTTGCGGACAATCGGGCGGCAACGACTGAGGCTGCCATACAGGCTTTCGAAGCCTTGAATGTCTGGCTTTCCTCAAGCCAGGAACCTTCCGGTGCAGTTGGCTCATGACGCCTGGCAAGCCCGACCTGATTTCCTGCGATACCGAACCGATACATGAAATCGGATCAGTTCAGCCGTTTGGCGCGCTGTTGGCGGTAGATGAGGACACCCTCATCGTTTCCCATGTCAGTGAGAACATCGGCAAGTATCTTGATCTGCAAGCAGCGGATGTCCTCGGCAAGCCGCTGGCGGAGATAATTGGGGAAGCTGCCTGTCAGGACCTGTTGCAATGCCAGCTTGAACCAAGGGCTCCCCATCTGCTGAGACCATGGTTTTTTGACGTTCCTGCCAGAGCCAGCAACCTCGGCCGCATTGAATGCCTGCCGCACAGATATGGTGGCAAGATCATTATTGAGATGCTGCAGCTGGACGAAGGCCATGCCGATGTCTGGCAGCAGGACTTGCTGCGCCAGAATATCATCTCTCAATTGATGAAAACCGACAACCTCTCCGGATTGTCGACGGTTTCAGCAGACCTGATCAGAGAGATAACCGGTTTTGATCGGGTGATGATCTATCGGTTTGCCGAAGACGGGCATGGTGAGGTTATCGCCGAAGCGACCAACCGGCCTGACAGTTTCATGGGGCTGCATTACCCGGCATCAGACATACCGGAACCTG
This sequence comes from uncultured Alphaproteobacteria bacterium, assembly GCA_963698275.1. Classification (GTDB taxonomy): domain Bacteria; phylum Pseudomonadota; class Alphaproteobacteria; order Rhizobiales; family Aestuariivirgaceae; genus Anderseniella. The sequence continues at coordinate 258,162 of CAVOQE010000001.1, forward strand.
CAAGGCGCCATTTCACGCTCAATCTGATACGGGCAATCTCCGACATAAATGCCGTTCCATCGCCCATTCTGACGCGTGACGGTCAAAAGGCTGATGCCATGTCCGGCCAACCGCTTGATCTGACATATTCGAAGCTGCGCGCAGTGGCTCCGGTGCATATTGAGTATCTCAACAATATGGGCGTTGGTGCGAGCATGTCGATCTCGCTGGTATCGAATGATGAACTGTGGGGGCTGGTTGCCTGTCATCATTATTCGCCGCATCACTTGTCATCCAGCGCACTGCGGTTTTGCGAAATGCTGGGTGGTACGGTGTCTACGCTGCTGCAAAATTTACAGAACACCGAACTGTTGCGGCGCAGTATTTTGGCGGAGCGCACGGCTTTTGACCTTGAAATGACAGCGCGCTCCAACGCTGATTTACATCAGGTCGTAACCGAGTATGCGGACAGCCTGATGAGACTGGTCGATGCCAACAGCATGATATTCAACGTTGCCGGCAAGCAGCTCAAGTTTGGTATGGTCCCGGACGGGGACTTGAGTTTTTGTGCTCTGTCATCGGATTTGCAGGATGGCGTGGCGGTAACCGCTCATCTTTCTTCCATGGCTGACCTGACATCCGAGCAGGTCAGGTTTGCCTCAGGTGCCGGCTATCTTGAACTTTCGGAAGACGGCGATGATTATCTCGTCGTGTTGCGGGAACAGTATGAGCATGAGATTTCCTGGGCTGGAAAACCGGAAAAGGTGGAAGTGATCGGAGAAGACGGGGTCGAGCGGCTCAGTCCAAGAGGGTCGTTCGCCCTATGGCGTCAGGAGCGTCTGGGCAGAAGCAAGCCGTTCAGCTCCATTGACCGGGAAGTCTTGCGCATCATGCGGCGTGCGCTGTTTGCCTTGAACAGTCTCAACCGTGAGCGAGCTGCGGTACAGGCACAAAAGCAGGCGGAGGAAAATCAGGCGCGGCTTCGCATGACGCTGATGGAGGCCGCGCGCAAGAGTTCCATGGGAGAACTGGCTGGCGCATTGGCGCATGAGGTCAACCAGCCGTTGGCTGCCGTATCAAATTATGTGAATGCGTGCCGTCAGGAATTGCAAAACTACGACATAGAGGTGCCCGACAGCATTACCGAGCTTATTGATCTGGCTGTCGATGAAGCGTCGCGGGCTGCTGATCTGGTGCGCCGCCTGCGCAACTTCATCTCCACCGGCGAGTTGATAAAAGAACCGACGGATTTGAACCTTGTCATTCTTCAGGCCGCAGAGTTTGGAGTCGTCGCTGACGAAAGCGACAGCGCCATCGCCCTCGAGAATTGTCTTGATGCCAGCCTGGGGCCGGTGTTGCTTGATCCGGTGCAAATCGGCCAGGTGGTGTTGAACCTGGTTCGCAATTCGGTAGAGGCGATGAAAGGACGACAAGGCACCATTACCCTTACCAGTTTTCGCGAGGCTGATAATATCGTGGTGTCGATTGCCGACACCGGTCCGGGCGTCCCGGCCGATGCATCGGAAATGTTGTTCGAGCCATTCCATAGTTCAACAACCAGCGGAATGGGTATAGGCTTGTCACTGTGTCGGTCCATTGTGGAAGCTCACGATGGAAAAATATGGCTGGAGCCGGGAACCGGCGGCGCGGATATCAGGTTCTCCTTGCCGGCCAGATAGGGGCGTAACGCGACAATGTTGACGGACAATGACTTTCGGATCTACGTCGTTGAAGACAATTCCTCGGTTCGTCGCTCACTGTGCGCGCTGATCTCTGCGCATGGCTATAACCCTTATCCGTTCGCCTCAGCTGAAGATTTCCTGGACGGTTTCGACCCCGATATGCCCGCCTGTTTGCTTCTTGATATCAAGATGCCCGGCATAAGCGGTCTGCAGTTGCAGGAGTTGCTCAACAGCCAGGGGGTTGCAATACCGGTTGTGGTGTTGACCGGTCACGGCGATGTCCCGGCAGCTGTGCAAGCCATGAAGAACGGTGCGATAGATTTCGTTGAAAAGCCACCGGATGCACAGGTCTTGCTGGCTGCCATCAAATCGGCGGCGGAGCGTCTGGGCAACAAGCCGTTGGCCCGTATCCCGCAAGCCGAGGTGAAACGACGCCTCGCGCGCCTTACCAGCCGCGAGCGAGAGGTTCTGGATCATCTTGTACAAGGCAAGATAAACAAACAGATAGCTGATGATCTCGGGATCAGCCAACGGACTGTTGAGGTTCACCGGGCCCGGATTCGCGAGAAAATGGAAGCACGCGGCCTGGCTGACCTGATCCGGCTTTTCAACTGAAAGTCGACATTGTTTGTGAATTCAGTGTACGTATTTAATACATACGGGGTTTTCCGACATGGAATTCGACCAGCCATCGAATACTCTAAGCCTCCTAGGGAGAAGAGGCAGCATGTCTAACAGCAAAAGCTGAGGCAATTTCTGCTCGAACAAGGGTTTTTCATTTGTCCAGTCAACCAAATCGCGATCCGTCGGCTTCTGGTGTTCACAGAACTGCGAAAGTCGTGGAAGTGATGCTTCAACCGGAGCAACTGGTTGCGGTTGAAGCGTGGCGGGCCGCCAATATGAAAACCTCAATTGAGGTGGCTATTGCCGAACTGGTCAATCGTGCCTTGATGGATGAAATCGCCGATACTGCTTTCCTGCTGGAAGAGGTTCGCGCGCACCTGAAATCCAAGGACTATAAAAGTTCATCCAATTAGGTTGGCGTTTCCGAGGCCGCAGCGACCTTGCGGTTGTGTCATTGACTGTTGACGAGTGAACTTTGAACTTGTTGAGTTAGGGTCCGATACGCCTGCTGTAATGTTATCAGAATATGCAGGCCGGCACTTCAGCGGTCGGGTTGCAGATCGGACAATGACCATGTCGACTTCCATCCCAGTATTTCCATTCTCGGCAATCGTTGGTCAGAACGAAGTCCGCCGCGCGCTCATTGCAGCTGCAGTTGAACCCGCCATTGGCGGCATCTTGATACTTGGCGATCGAGGGACCGGTAAGTCAACTTCGGTTCGTGCCCTGGCCGGACTGTTGCCGCAGATCAGGGCCGTGACGAATTGCAAGTACAATTGCGACCCGGACGGCAGCAGTTTCTGTGACGACTGCAAGGTGAACTCTGAGACACGCAAGGCCAGCAGGATATCGGTCCCGGTAGTGGACCTGCCGCTCGGTGCCACCGAGGACCGCGTGGTGGGTGCGCTTGATCTGGAAAGCGCACTGACGCGTGGCGAGAAGGTGCTGGAGGTCGGGCTGCTCGCCCGCGCCAACCGCGGCTTCCTGTATATTGATGAAGTCAACCTGCTGGACGACCATCTGGTTGATCTGCTGCTTGACGTGGCGGCCTCCGGTGAAAACGTCATTGAGCGCGAAGGCCTGAGTGTCCGCCATCCTGCGCGCTTTGTGCTGATTGGCAGCGGCAATCCGGAAGAAGGTGAACTGCGTCCGCAGCTTCTGGACCGGTTTGGCCTGTCGGTGGATATAACAACTCCGGATGACGTAAAGCAGCGCATAGAGATTGTCCGCCGGCGTGAAGCATATGATCGTGATCCGGTTGCCTTTGCGAATGAGTGGGAGAAGAAGGACAAGACGATCCGCAGCAAGATCTCGCGGGCCCGCAAGATTGTTGGCGGTGTCACGGTCAGCGACGCGATGCTGGAAAAGGCCGCGCTGATGTGTATGGCCCTTGGCACTGATGGTCTGCGTGGTGAATTGACCCTGATGCGGACGGCGCGCGCATTTGCGGCGCTGGATGGAAAACCCGCCGTAGCGGTGAAACACCTGAGAGAAGCTGCAGGTCCGTCACTTCGGCACAGGTTGCGGCGCGACCCGCTTGATGAAACGGACTCAGGTGTGCGGGTCGAGCGAGCTGTGTCCGAGGTACTGGGTAAGTAATGAACGAAGCGCCACCAGCTTCAATCGGCAACTGGGATGAGGCATGTCTCGCGCTCCCGCTGGCTTTGATCTCACCCAAAATAAGCGGTGGCATTGTTGTGCGTGCGCAGGCAGGTCCGGTGCGCCAGCGATGGCTGGATTTAATGAAACAGCTGGCAGGCAATGATACCTGCATGACCAGGCTCCCGGTTGATGCTGCGCCACAGCGGGTCTTTGGCGGGCTCGACCTGGTAGCAACGTTGCAGTCCGGTCATCCGGTGTCCGAAGCGGGGCTGCTGTCCAAAAGCAATGGTGGCATTGTGATTGCCTCGATGGCGGAGCGGTTGTCTGCTTCCATGGCAGCGCAGATTGGCGCCGTGCTGGAAACCGGCCAGCTGATCGCGGAACGCGACGGGCTGCAACTGAGATCGTCAACCCGGTTCTTGCTGGTGGCGCTGGATGAAGCGCTGGATGATGAACCGTCATTACCTGGTGTCCTGCGCGAACGGATGGCATTTACGGTCAATCTGGACGGACTTCGCTCAGCCGACCTGGCTGACCCGGAGGTGTCACCGGCTGACATCGTCAAAGCACGTCAACGGCTGCGTGATGTCGTACTGACTGACGAGGTCGCCGAGGCCTTGTGTGCCGCATCCCTGGCTCTCGGTGTTCAGTCTGCCCGCGCCTGCATACTGGCCACCGGTGTCGCACGGGTACATGCCGCCCTTGCCGGTCGCTGTGATACCACCCAGGAGGATGCCGAAGCGGCATTGCGTCTGGTGCTGGTGCCGCGTGCGCGAACGTTTCCGCAATCTGGTGAAGATGCAGAAGACGATACTCAACCTTCGCCAGAGTCCAACAGCGAAGACAATCAGAAACCGGATCCAGATGAGCCGGGTGATGATCAGCAAGTGCCGGACGCGCAGGAACTTGCAGACATGCTGGTAGAAGCAGCGAAGGCAATGCTGCCTGCTGATCTGCTGCTCAATTCGGATTTGAAGAGGGCTGAGGCGTCGCGCTCGACCCTTGCTGGAAAAGCGGGAGCGTTGCGGCGAAGCTCTACCCGCGGGCGCCCGGCAGGCACAAAACGCGGTGACCTCAAACCCGGTGTCAAGCTGAATGTAATAGAGACGCTGCGCGCAGCAGCCCCGTGGCAGACCCTACGCCGTCACGAGGCACTGGAGTCGTCGTCTGAAACAAGCACGGCACGCCGCATCGAAGTCCGCAAGCAGGACATTCGTATCAACCGGTACCAGCAGCACAGCGAGACCACCACCATCTTTGCCGTGGACGCCTCAGGCTCTTCTGCACTCAATCGGCTGGCTGAAGCCAAGGGCGCGGTTGAATTGTTGCTGGCAGACAGTTACGTGCGGCGTGATCAGGTAGCCCTTGTCATGTTTCGTGGCAAGGATGCCGAAGTGCTGCTGCCCCCGACACGATCGCTTGTTCGTGCAAAACGTGCGCTGACGGGCATGGCAGGCGGCGGTGGCACACCGCTTTGCAGCGGTCTTGAAACCGCCCTGTTACTGGCACTGGCCGAGCGTCGCCGGGGTGCCACCCCTGTCATCGTGGCATTGACAGATGGTCAAGGCAATATCGCCCGTGATGGAACGCCGGGCAGAGCGCAGGCACGGCTTGATGCGCTCGACGCCGGGCGCGCCATCGGCTCGTCCGGTATCACCAGCCTGCTGCTGGATATCTCGCCACGACCCAGTCCGGCCGCAGCGGATCTTGCTGCTGCCATGGGTGCCCGGCTTGTGCCATTGCCGTATGCCAATTCATCGGCCGTTTCCAGCATCGTGATGGAGGAGACCCGAGCAAAATCAAATCGAGTTTATACCAAAGGAAGCAACTATTGACCCTTTTGATGGAGACAAATCCGTTCACTCTGGCAGGCGCGGTGCGCAGCGCGATGCCGGTGCATCGCGCAAGCGACGCAACGCACCAGATGGACGGATTTGTCCCACCGGAGGCCGGTTTTTCGCGCCCGCCGGACGTCGTTATGCTCCACTTGTGGTCGGCCAGACCAAGGCGTGAAGCATGCCTAGCCGGCAAACGCGAAAAATCGGTCAAAAGGGTCAATAGTTGCTTCCTTTGGTATCATACGGTGTGAGTGATGTTCTTTAACCAGACACCGCTGGACTGGGAAACTGACCGGACAACCTGGCCGCATCATGAATGCAGCCGTTTCGTGTCGGCAGGCAGGGTCTGCTTCCATGTTCAGACCATGGGCACCGGGCCGGTTCTTCTGTTGCTGCACGGCACCGGCGCTTCCGCACACTCGTGGCGTGATGTGATGCCGAGACTGGCTGATCATTTTCGTCTCGTGGTGCCGGATCTGCCGGGACACGGTTTCACATCAATGCCGGGAGCCGGCAGGATTTCATTGCCTGCTTATGCCGAACTGCTGGGTCTGCTGATGCAGGAACTGGATGCAGACGTTGATCTGGTCGTTGGCCATTCTGCCGGCGCGGCCATAGCGGCGCGTATGGTTCTGGACCAACGGATCAGCCCTGCAGGGGTCGTCAGTTTCAATGGCGCTTTCAGGCCGATGGGAGGGCAGACCGCGCAATTGTTTTCACCACTGGCAAAGCTGTTGAGCCTGAACCCGCTGGTGCCCCGGTTTTTTGCCGGTCGGGCAAGTGATCCCGCCATGGTGAAGAGGCTGATTGCCGGCACGGGTTCAAGTCTTGATGCAGACGGCATTGCGCTTTACCAGCGGCTGATGCGGTCAGGCGCTCACGTGGATGCGACCCTGCAGATGATGGCCAACTGGGACCTGACGACTTTTGCAGACGACATGGGTGCGCTCACGCGACCTTTGCTGCTGGTCATTGCAGACGGCGACAAGGCTATTCCGGCGCACGAAGCACACCTGATCGCAGGCCAGGTGACCGGTGCCGAGGTTCACGAAATGCGCGGTGTGGGCCATGTCGCCCACGAGGAAGACCCGCAAGCTGCCGCAGAGCTTATCAAGAGCACCTGGCAGAAATGGCAAACGTCGTGAAGCTGCTTGCTGAGGAATGCACGACAGTATTTAATGTCAACCAATGCTGACAAAAACTGACACCCCGGCCGATACTGATGCCGCACAGGACAACCGTGCCCATGCCGTCGTGATCGGCAGCGGTGTCGGCGGACTGGCCGCTGCTGCCCGGATTGCCGCAAAGGGCTATCGGGTTACCGTGCTGGAGAAGCTCGACGGGCCGGGGGGGCGGGCCTATGTGTACAAGCGCGACGGTTTCACCTTTGACGCCGGCCCCACCATCATCACGGCACCTTACGTGTTTGAAGACCTGTGGACGGCGTGCGGCTACACGATGGCTGACGATGTCACGATCAAGCCATGCGATCCGTTCTACAAGATCCGGTTCGATGACGGCTCGGTGTTCAACTATTCCGCTGAGCCGGCCGCCATGAAAGCCGAGGTTGCGCGCTTTGAACCGAATGACCTTGCCGGATATGAACGTTTCATGGAAGCCAGCGGCCGCATCTTCAAGGTCGCGTTTCAGGACCTGGCCGACAAACCGTTCCATTCTCTCGCCTTCACCATGCGCACCATGTTCGACCTGTTGCGTCTTGGCGGATACCGCTCTGTGCATTCCAAGGTTTGCGATTACTTCAAGGACGAGCGGCTGCGTATTGCCTTCAGTTTCCATCCGCTGCTGATCGGTGGAAATCCGTTCACCACCACGTCGTATTATTGCCTGATAGCGCATCTGGAGAGCCGTTATGGCGTGCACTATGCCGAAGGCGGCACCGGCGCGCTGGTGCGCGGGATTGCCGGGCTTGTGGAAAGACATGGCGGTACCATTCGCTATAATGCAGAAGTAACACGCATTCTTGTGGATCAGGGACGCGCAACCGGCGTCGAACTGGCCGGCGGCGAAAAACTGGCCGCGGACATCGTGGTGTCCAACGCCGATCCTGCCTTCACCTACGGCACGTTGCTGGCGCACCATAACCGCAGGCGCTGGAGCGACCGCAAGCTGGCGCGCGCAAAATATTCCATGAGCCTGTTCGTCTGGTATTTCGGCACCAGTCGCAAGTTTGAGGATGTCTATCACCACACAATGGTGCTGGGGCCGCGTTACAAGGGGTTGCTCAGCGACATTTTCAAGCGCCACAAGCTGACGGATGATTTCAGCCTGTACCTGCACCGTCCCACAGCAAGCGATGCGTCACTGGCGCCTGAGGGTTGTGATGCGTTCTATGTACTCGCACCTGTCCCGCATCTCGACAGTGGGACCGATTGGAAAACCCACGCTGAAACCTACCGCGCCGCTGTTCAGAAGCGCCTCGAGGAAACACTGATGCCGGGGCTCGGTGACACAATCGTTACATCGCACATGCTCACCCCGCAGGATTTCCAGGACCGGCTGTTGTCCTGCAAAGGTGCTGCGTTTGCCATGGAACCAAACCTGTTTCAAAGTGCCTGGTTCCGCCCGCACAACAAGAGTGAAGAGGTCGACGGCCTGTATCTTGCCGGTGCGGGCACCCACCCCGGCGCAGGGCTGCCAGGCGTTGTATCGTCTGCCAGCATTGTCGCTGACCTGGTGCCTGACCCGATGGCTGTTGCGTCTCAAGCGGCGAAATCTTGAAGTAGCCTGCTGGCTGCCAGCCTGCCGGACATGGCGGCCATCGGTACGCCGGGCCCCGGATGGACGGACCCGCCCGCAAGATAGAGGCCGGGTACTTTGGAGGCTGCCCCGGGACGTTCAAAACTTGCCATCATGCCATGACTGGCCCGGCCATAGAGCGCCCCGCCGCTTGCCGGGAACAGCTCGTTGAAACCGGCAGGATTTGTGGCTACGCCATTCCCGGTATCGGCAATGTGCAGACCACAGTCCTGCAGCAAGCCATAGGTCCGGCCCTTGAGGTCGGCCATGTGCCGGGCGCTGAAATCGGTTGTGTCGCCGTCAGCGGGGGCGTTGACCAGCAGCAGCAGGCGTTCAGGACCCGCCGGTCTCGCACCACCGCGATCCTGCGCACATATATAGACCGTTGGAGCCTCTGTTACAGTTCGGTGGGTAAAGACCGCCTCGAACTCCCGGGCATAGTCCTCGGCGAAAAACACGTTGTGATAGTCGAGATCAAAGCCGCTGGTTGTTGCCTGGACGCACCATGTAACGGCAGAGAGCGAGCGCTCGCCGGGCGCGGTGGCCGGGCCTGCACGGATCACATCCATGCCCAGCAGGCCGGTGCCAAGCGCTGATACGTCACCGTTGAAGATCACCGCATCGCAGGCAAGGTGCTCGCCATCTGCCAGTGTGATGCCGGATGCCCTGCCGCCGGTGCAGGTGATTTCGCGAACATGCGAATTGAACCGGAATTTCGCTCCGTTGTTCTCCGCCACGGTCTGTATCGCCCTGGCCACTGCGTGCATGCCGCCGTCCACCAGCCAGACACCATCCTGTTCGACATGCGCCACCAGCATCAGGGTCGCCGGTGCCAGCCAGGGCGATGACCCGACATAGGTTGCGTAGCGGCCAAACAGTTGCCGAAGCCGCGGGTCCCTGAAGTGTTTTCCCAGTTCCTGCCACAAGGTCGAAAACGGTGCCGTGCGCCACATGGCAGCGAGATTGCCAAATCCCACGCGGTTCACCAGCCCGACAGGCGAGGGGCGCTGGGCTGCAATGAACGAATGCTTCAGCGTCTTGAAAATATCTTCACTGCGCGCGCAGAAGTCCAGATAGCCCTGCGCATCCACCGGCCCGGCAAACGCGCGAATGGCATCTGCTGACCGGTCCAGGTCGGCGTAAAGGTCGAGCTCGCCGCCTTGCCGCCACACATGACGTGCCAGCCTGTCCGCCTTTGTCAGTTGCAGGTGATCGCCGAGCATCTCGCCGGCATCGGCAAACAACTGCTCGAAAATCCAGCGCATGGTGAAGACGGTCGGCCCGGCGTCAATGCCGGCTGTGCCGGCCTGAACCTGGCGCATCTTGCCGCCCGGTGTTGCGGCACGTTCGACAACGGTGACATCACAGCCCGACCGCGCAAGGTCCAGTGCGGCACTCAAACCGCCGACACCGGCACCGACGACAATGATCTTTTTCGCGGCCATTATTCGGCTGCAATCCGGGTGCCTGAGCGAGCCCGGGGTGGCATTTTTCGGGACACGGAACGCTGATGATACAGGATCAGCGAAATCCCGGTGACAAGCGGTATTGCCCACAGCACCGGCGTCAGTGCCATTTCAGGCATCAGGCGGACTGCGCCAAACGCAAAAAACGCCGTATAAACAGAAATGCCGGCGCCGACGTGAGCCTTGATGTGTTCCTTGAGCCAGTAGACCGGACCTGGGCGGGGATGAAAAATGAACCACAGATTGGTGGCGACCGTTGCAAAACCCACCAGCGACATGCCCATCACCAGGGGTTGGCCCAGCTTGATACCCTGCCAGATGCAGTTGGCGGCAGCCACGCTCAACAGCACCTGCAGGAAGAGGTTGACCCGGCCCCGGTTGAGTTGGTGATGCAGGCGCTTGTTGGTTACGCACATCCAGCCATACCAGGCCAGGTTCACAGTCAGGATGGCGAGGTAGAGCATCATCCAGCCAAACACAACGCGGACGTTCTCGGGGTTGGAGAACACTTCGTGATCTACCAGGTGCGGATGGGTCTCCATGGGATACAGCAGCGTCATCGTCGCCATGCCCATCGCAACTGTGCCGGTAACAACCATCATGGCAGTAAAAATGCGGCCCCAGTATTTGTGGCGCTGATTGCCTTTTTCCGCCAGCACCGGCATCCAGAACGTAACCAGTCCGGTTGCGCCGGTGGCGATATGCACGGCCACAAGTGTGTGAAATATGTCGAGGCTCGACACGCTCATGTTTTCACCTGATACTTCGGATGCAAACCAACATCCCGCCTGATTGTCCGATGCCTGCAATTGACGCCTACATCCCGCCAAAACCCTACTCGCTGTGGTCGGTCGCCGCGCTGGCGCGCACGGTGTGGCGCGGCGATGGCGACCTTTTGAGCCTGCTGCCGGCGGCTGCCTACAAGATGAAGGTTGGTCATCTCGGCATGTCGCGGCGCTCGACCATGCTGTTCAACGATCCGGCCCTGATCCGCGAAATCCTGATGGATGAGGGAGAGATTTTTCCCAAGAGCGATCTTATGGTCGGCGCGCTCGAGCCATTGATCGGCCAGTCGATCTTTGTGACGGACGGCGAGAAATGGCGGCGCCAGCGTGCCATGATCGACCCGGCCTTTTCGATGATGCGCATCAACCTGGCATTTTCGTCCATGCAGGCTGCCGTTGACGACTATGAGGCGCGGTTGGACGGTCTGGCCGCATCCGGCAAAACCTTCTCGCTTGATCTTGCGATGAGCCACCTGACGGCGGATATCATTTGCCGCACGGTATTTTCCACCTCGCTTGAAAGTGAGATAGCGCACGATGTGTTTGAGGATTTCACCATTTTTGAGCGCTCGGTGGCGCAGGTTGAAATATGGCGGCTGATCACCGAGCCTGCCTGGTCCAAAGTGCATCAACCTGACGAAGTGATCTCCGCCTGTGCCCGTATCCGCCGGCACCTGGGCCAGCTCGTAGACACTCATCTTGGTGACGGCCGCGGCAAGTACAATGATATCGCCAGCGCAGTCATCTCGGCGCGTGACAGTGAGACCGGCAAGCCGTTCACCCGCGATGAACTCATCGACCAGCTTGGCGTGTTCTTTCTGGCCGGTCATGAAACCACTGCCAGCGTTCTGACGTGGGTGTTTTACATCCTGTCGCAACAACCCGGTGTCCTGCGGCGGATCCGCGAAGAAGTGGAACGAGTGACGGGTGGCAGGCAAGTCAGTTTCGAGCATACAAAGCAACTCAGCTTCACGCGATGTGTATTTCGTGAAACGCTGCGCCTGTATCCGCCGATCACGTTCATGCCGAGGGTCGCGCTGAAGTCCACCCGTATTGGTGGCAGGCGGGTGAAACGGGGTGCTCTCGTCATGATCGCGCCATGGACCGTGCATCGCCATCGCGACTACTGGCAAGACCCTCACGTCTTTGACCCGGGCCGTTTTCTGCCGGGCCGTGAGGACGAACTGGTTTCCGGTGCCTATATCCCGTTTGGCCTTGGGCCGCACACCTGCATCGGCGCCGGCTTTGCCCAGGCCGAGAGCGCGCTCATCATTGCCCGCCTGGCCCGCAAGTTTGACTTTTCCGCCAACGATCCGGCTTCGGTGCGTCCCGCGGCCCGCCTTACGACCCGCCCGGCTGAACAGGTCATTTGCCGTGTGAAACGCCATGCAGGCTGACCTTTCCGGTTGCGGGGCCGCACGGCTTCGGTCCGGCACCAAACCAGGCGATGTCCCTGGTTGCCGCTTCTCCCAGTGACATGCCCGAGAATATGGATGGTTTGAGAATATCCCACGACATTGGCGTCATCAGCAGGAACGGCATTGGATCACGGGCCGACCAGACGACATCCCTTGCCGAAAACAGCTGCCTCATGCGCGCCAGGAATGCGGGCGGATTCAGGATGTGCCGATAGGCTTCAGTCAGCGTGGTGTAGGATTGCTGGAAGGACCGTGTCTTCTTGAACCGGACGGGCTGACGTGCAGCCGGTTGCAGTATGGCCCGGGCCAGATCCGCATTGTTCAGAAAATGAACCCCGCTGGTGACGCGTGGATTGCACTCAATCGCCCATGCGCGGCCCTCATCGCTTACGATGAAGTCAAACGAGATAAACCCGGAATAGCCGGAGCGGGCGATAAACCGGCTGATCCAGTCATCGACGGGCTTGAGTTTCTCGATGCGCGTGAAGCACACGGCGACGGTTCCGGAAAAAACCGTACCTTCATAGAGCACGGTTACGATCTCGCGGCCCTCATGAGCCACCGAGAACGAGCTGACATGGCGGCCCGGCACAAAGGCCTGGACCACACAGTCAGGATCGGCCGCCGTGATGTTCAAGGCAGTGCCCTTGCCGCGGTGCTCGACGCCAATACCGGAGCACGAGTGTACCGGCTTGATGATGTGGTCATAGACCTGTGACAGCGCGACGGCTGCGGGATCGCCGGCGGCAAATGTCTCCGGCACGTCGAGGTCATAGCTGCCGGCGATATGAGCAAAACCCAGCTTGTCATGCAACTGCAGCAATTGTGCCTGGCCGGGCGAGAAAATGTTGACGTGCGCAGGCAACACCGGCTTCAGGCGCGCTGCATGCAGCGCCTCTTCGGAAACAGGCACTACGAAATCAACACGCTCTTCAGCAATAACGCGCATCAGGTCATCGAGATATTGCTGGGTGTTGGTGTTGGGTGCTGCAACCCGGATCGACCGGTCTACTGCCGTGGACGGCCTGCACACATGCCAGCCGAACGGTTCGGCAACAACAACCCGGCAACCGGCACTTTTCAGGGCACGGGCCAGCTCGAGGGCCTTGGGAAGGCGGCCTAGCGTGAGGAGGACTGTTTTGGTCATATGTTCCGCTTCAACTACTGCTTGTCACTTTTTACTTTACGGTGTCTAATGTCAACATTAGTTGACATATGAATGGACATCAAATGGCGCGTCGGATTGCATTGAACATCACAGATCCCGGTCACACGACATGGGCAGATGGTGCCGCGTGCAGGGCGTCCATCAGGACCGGGTCAAGATCATTTCATCTGGCGTCAATGCTGCTGCCGGCGAATGTGCGCTGGCCTGCCCATGCAATGTATGCGTTCTGCCGGTTTGCCGACGATGCGGTGGATGAGGCTGACGATCCGGTGACGGCATTGTCTGATCTGAAGGAACGGCTCGATCTGATTTATGACGGTGAGCCGTTGCCGGCGCCGGCTGACCGGGCGTTTGCGGACATCGTGGAGCGGTTTCAGATTCCAAGATCTGTGCCGGACGCCCTGATGCAGGGTTTCCAGTGGGATTCTGAAGGCAGGAAATATGACAGCATCTCGGATGTGGTGTCGTATTCGGTCCGGGTTGCGTCAACCGTGGGGGTCATGATGACGCTGGTCATGGGTGTGCGGGACCGGCAAGCGCTGGCCAGGGCGTGTGATCTGGGTATTGCCATGCAGCTGACCAACATTGCGCGCGATGTCGGAGAAGACGCGCGCGAGGGCAGGCTCTATTTGCCGCGACACTGGCTGGCAGAGGCGGGCGTCGATGCTGAACAATGGTTACGTGCGCCAGTCCACAATGAAGCGATAACCCATGTTACCGGGCGCCTGCTGCAGACGGCCAACATTTATTACCAGCGCTGCGTATCCGGTATTGCGATGTTGCCGGCCCGTTGCCGTCCGGCGATCAATGCAGCGCGGCTGATCTATGCAGAAATCGGACGTGAGCTGGAGCGCCTGCAGTTGAATTCGGTTGATCACCGTGCTGTGACATCAACATCGCGCAAGTTGGCATTGTTGTCGCGCGCGATTGCTGATTCGGCACTTTTGAAAGGCACAAGTTCGCTGGAAGAAGCGCCGCAAGCCTGCTTTCTTCTCGATGCAATTGACGGTCTGCCGTCACGCGATCCGGTTATGGTGGAGCACAAACCATTATGGGATTTCTCCGGTTCCGGCGGACGCATGATTGACATCATCTCCCGTGTACATGAACGCCAGAACATCCGACCGGTCGACTGATTACGTACAATCACGTAATATGTCGTGCTCCTGCATTGTAATGAAAGTAGTGGCCAATGGATGGTGCCCTGATTGTCTTCGTTATGCTCAATGTGCTGGCTGCCTCATCCGGGGCGTTGTTTCAGCCGGGCAAATGGTATGACGGCCTTGCCAAACCATGGTGGCGTCCGCCGGCATGGCTGTTTGGTCCGGCCTGGACCGTGCTTTACATCATGATTGCGGTTTCAGGCTGGACAGCCTGGCATGCGGCCGCGCCGGGCGAAGCGTGGTTGCCGATGACGGTCTATGGCGTTCAAACCGCGCTCAACGCGGCCTGGTCCGGCATATTTTTCGGCATGCGGCGGATGAAACTGGCCCTGATCGAAATGGCGTTTCTGTGGCTGTCGATCCTGGCGACCATCGTTGTGTTCTGGCAGATCAGTCAGACCGCGGCCTTGTTGCTGGTGCCGTATCTGGCCTGGGTTTCGTTCGCCTTCATGCTCAACCGGGCGATGGTCCAGCTCAACCCGAAACTGGTAACCGCGTGACCAGCACCAGTGTCTACAAGATCATCGAGTTGATCATACTGTTCGGCGCTGTTGCCGGGTTTTGCGTCTGGCAGTTGCGCACCGTGACCAAGCTGCAACGCGAACGCTCCGAAGACCGGCAACAGCAATCATCTGAACCGCAGGCCGGCACCGGCTCAGACGAATCTGCGCGGCACCTTGAACGGTAGCAGGAACTGCACTGCCGGTGACACAAACCGGCGCATGTCGAGGCTTTCGTGCATCGCGCGTACCGGCTGGCCCAGCAGATGGGTTCTCAGTACAGACCGGCTGTAAAAGGGCGTATCCACCAGCCGCTCCTCGATGAAAGCTTTGCCGCCGGCATCGCATCTGGTGTGCCGCGCCACTTTCCACAGGGTTTTCGGCAGGCTGATCATCGGGTCGGGCGAGCGGAAATCCTCCACGGTGCCGTCCGGCCGGTACCTGAGGGCGAGTGAGCGAAAACCGCCGTCCTTCAGTTCCAGATCATAGAGGATTGCTGCTCCGCCGTCGTTCAGCGTCCCGCGTGACCAGTTCCAGTATATGAACGAGTCCTCCAGCGGCTTGTCGCCGTCATTGGAGTCGAAATAGGCGTTGCCGGACCAGCTCAGATCAGGTTTGTTCAGCCTGACCTCGGCGCGTGCACGCGGATTGATCGGCCACCAGCGCTGGGCCTTCTCATTGTCGAGATAAGAAGCGCGATCATAAACCGCGTCGGTGTGAACGGTAATGCGCCCGCGCACGCCTTGCGGCAGCGGGACCGACACCTCGTCGAGGTCGATGGTCAGCTTGTTGCCGTCCCAGTGCATCGAGCTGGGGCCGATGACCAGTGTGTCTTCGCTTTGGGACAGGGCGTCCGCCTTGCGTTCGGTCATGGCCCAGCGCCTGTCGCTCTTGCCATACAGGACCACGTGCATGCAGCTGAAATTACGCGGATCTGCCGGATTTCTGCGCCGGGCCCATTTGTAGTAGGGCGAAAACACGGATCCGATGAAGGCAATGACGGAAAAGCCGTAATTTCCATCATCGCTCAGGCCGTCGATGTACCACCAGACATAGCCGTTGTCTTTCACTTGCGGGTCGAACCGCGGCCCCACGCCCGGCATGCCGCCACCAACCCGCCCGGGCACTTTCCAGGTGATGCTCGGCGGGCGCGGGGCCAAGGCCGCTTCATCGTGCGGGGTATCGATTACTCTGTTCATCTGTCCGATGTCAGAAATCTCGTGCCCACTTCGCTGGTGGACTGCTGCTTTGCCAGTGTTCAATGAAATGCCTCCACTTCGGCTTGTCAGAAAAATGTGGTGCCCATATTGCAGTTGCGGTTTACAGGGCGATGTGTCAATGTTACCTTACACAATTAGACGACAATGAAAAGTGACAATAATTTGTGACAACCGATTTTAGACAGGTCATTTGGGAGAGCAGCATGGATGAAATTCCGAGAATAGAGCAAACGCTGGAAGCGGCAATTGCACGCGCGACCGCCACGGATTGTCCTCCCCTTCTGGCAGGCGCTGTACGTCATGCCACTTTCCCCGGTGGCGCACGTATCCGGCCGCGTCTGTGCCTGGCAGTGGCCAAGGCATGTGGCGATGATATCCCGGATCTTACAGATGCAGCAGCGTCCGCCGTGGAGTTGTTGCACTGCGCGTCGCTCATTCATGACGATCTGCCTTGTTTTGATGATGCACCGATCCGGCGTGGCAAGCCATCGGTGCATGTGGCCTATGGTGAGCCATGCGCGGTTCTGGCCGGTGATGCCATGATCGTCATGGCGTTCGAACTCATTGGACGGCAAATTGAAACGGCGCTGGCGCCGAAGCGGGTGGCAGACATCATCCGCATTGTTGCAGGCTCTGTCGGCATGCCGCATGGCATCGTGGCGGGTCAGGCATGGGAGCTTGAGCCAACCATTGGTCTGGCCGATTACCAGCGTGCCAAGACGGGATCGCTGTTTGCTGCTGCAACCGAGGCGGGTGCGGCGGCTGCAGGCATGGATTCCCGGCAATGGTGGGCGCTGGGTGAATGCCTGGGCGAGGCCTATCAGGTAGCAGACGATATTCGCGATGTTGCGTCGACGCCGGAGGAAATCGGCAAGCCGATCGGCCGTGATGCTGCACTGGGCCGGCCAAGTGCGGTGGCCCAGCATGGTCTTGATGGCGCCAAGAAGCGTCTCAAGAAACTGGTGGACGAAGCCATGGGGTCGATCCCGGATTGTCCCGGCAAGGACGAGCTGCGTCTCGAAATTGCCCATCAGTCCAAGCGCTTTCTGCCCAAAGAGCTCCTGCTCTCGGCTGCCTGAGTCCCGGTCATGGAGATCGATCGGGCCAGGCCAATACCGCGACCTGTCAATCCGTCGCGCAGGCATGGGCAATTCATGGAGCTTCTGGAACGATTTCTGAATTGGCGTAACCGGATGGTCATGAGCCGCGATTTTCGGCATTGGGCTGCGCGTTTCCCGTTTACACGGCCCATTGCACGGCGCCAGTCCGCGGCGCTTTTCGATATCTGTTCCGGGTTTGTCAAAACCCAGACCCTGCTGGCTTGCGTGCGGTCCGGTCTGCTTGATGCCATGGCTGGAGACGCGCGCACATATGCAGACCTGCTGGCGGCCACCCGGTTGCCTGCCGATGGGCTGGACCGCCTGCTGGCTGCAGCGTGTGCCCTGAAGCTGGTGAGCAAGCGCTCGCGTGGCCGGTATGGCCTGGGTTCACTGGGACCGGCTGTTGTCGGAGATCCCGGCATCGTCGCCATGATTGAGCATAATGCGGTTTTTTACCGCGACATTGCGGATCCGGTCAGTTTGTTGAGTGGTGCGGCGACTGCAACCGAACTGCAACGTTACTGGGCGTATTCAGGTAATGAGGCGGCATCGGAACTGGATGAAAGCGACGTCAGTCAATATTCAACTCTCATGGCGGAATCGCAACGTATGGTTGCAACGGAGATTCTGGCGGCGTATCCGGTAAGCAAGCATGACTGGTTGCTGGATGTAGGTGGCGGGCAGGGTGCATTCGTTACGGCAGCAGGAAACGCTGTCCCTGAAATCAGGCTTTCCGTGTTTGATCTTCCTGCTGTTGCCGAGCGTGCGACCGCGCAGGTTGCGGCTGCCGGCCTTGGTGACAGGTTCCAGGCGTTTGGCGGCAACTTCTTTACCGATGAGTTGCCGGCGGGACCCGATCTGGTTTCCCTGGTGCGCGTGCTGCACGACCATGACGATGCAGAAGCGCTTGGGCTGTTGCGCAATATTCGCCGGTCAGTGAGCCCGGGCACAGTGTTGCTCGTGGCGGAGCCAATGGCCGGCGTGCGCGAATCGTCTGCAGTGGGCGACATCTATTTCGGGTTTTACATGCTGGCAATGGGCCGGGGCCGTGTACGCACGCCGCGCGAAGTCAGCGAAATGCTCACCCAGGCAGGCTTTGCCCGAACCCGCTTTATCTCCACCAATACCCCCGTCATTACCCAGATGGTTGCGGCTACAGCCTGAACATCTCAACACACCCTGCGACAAAAGTGCTTATTTCAGTTGACATATTATACTGTCAATATAAAGTGACACTTATTGACTTGATGTGGCGAACATGACAGCCACAAGAGCGGGGAATACGTGCAATGAATCCACTTGCTGTCGTTTTGGAAGCACCTGAAAAACTGGACGTTCGCCCGGTTTCTCTTGCTGCTCCGCTCGATGGCGATGTGATCGTGGACGTTGAGTGGAGCGGCATCAGCACCGGAACGGAGCGTCTGTTGTACACCGGCGCAATGCCGCAGTTTCCGGGCATGGGGTACCCGCTGGTTCCCGGATATGAATGTGTTGGCCGCGTCACCAAAGGTGATGCATCCTCCGGCCTTAAAGAAGGCGAGCGGGTATTCGTGCCCGGTGCGCGCTGTTTTGGCGACATCAAGGGTTTGTTTGGCGGTTCGGCCTCTCGTGTGGTCACACCTGCTGCCCGCGTTGTTCGCGTGGCCGATGGTCTCGGAGAAGAGGCCACCTTGCTGGCGCTTGCAGCTACCGCCTATCACGCGGTTGAGGTGCCGGGAGCGCAATTGCCTGAACTGATTGTGGGCCATGGCGTGCTGGGCAGGCTGCTCGCGCGCGTTACCATGGCGCTTGGCGGCAAACCGCCTGTTGTCTGGGACACCAGTGAAAGCCGCCGCAACGGCGCTCAGGGTTACCAGGTCATTGATCCGGCTGATGATACCGCACGCGGCTATGCGTCCATCTGCGATGCCAGTGGTGCCGCGGACATTCTCGATACCCTGATCGGCAAGCTTTCGCCCGGTGGCGAGATTACCCTGGCCGGCTTCTATGAAACCCGCCTTGGTTTTGATTTTCCGCCTGCGTTCATGCGTGAAGCCCGCATTCGGGTTGCCGCTGAATGGAAGGAACAGGACCTGCATGACACGGTTCGCCTGATCGGCGACGGAAAACTGTCGCTGGCAGGTTTGATCACCCATCACAGCTGCGCGCTGGAAGCGCCAAGCGCGTACCGGACAGCCTTCAATGACCCCGGCTGCCTCAAAATGATTCTGGACTGGAGATCTGCCAAATGAGCAAGACCAATCTATACCAGGCGCCCCATATAACGCCGTCCGAAGCCATGGCGCAGCGCTTGCGCGACGAGGCTGCGATAGAGCCTGATCCGGTGCCGACCGGTGAAGCTGCCAAGGAGACCCAGATCATTGCCATTTACGGCAAGGGCGGCATTGGCAAGAGTTTCACCCTGGCAAACCTGTCCTACATGATGGCCCAGCAGGGCAAGCGGGTTCTGCTGATCGGCTGCGATCCGAAGTCAGATACGACATCCTTGTTGTTCGGCGGCAAGGCCTGCCCGACGATTATCGAAACGTCGGCCCGCAAAAAGGAAGCCGGCGAAGAGGTTGACATCTCGGACGTGTGTTTCAAGCGCGATGGCGTATTCGCCATGGAGCTTGGCGGGCCTGAAGTTGGCCGCGGCTGCGGCGGGCGCGGCATCATTCACGGTTTTGAACTGCTGGAAAAACTCGGCTTCCACAGCTGGGGTTTTGACTATGTGCTGCTGGATTTCCTGGGCGATGTGGTGTGTGGCGGCTTCGGCCTGCCGATTGCCCGCGACATGTGCCAGAAGGTCATTGTTGTAGGCTCAAACGATCTGCAATCTCTTTATGTGGCGAACAATGTGTGTTCGGCCGTGGAGTACTTCCGCAAGCTGGGCGGCAATGTCGGTGTCGCCGGCATGGTCATCAACAAGGATGACGGAACCGGTGAGGCCGCCGCTTTCGCAGATGCGGTAAACATTCCGGTCCTGGCTGCCATTCCTGCAGATGAAGACATCCGGCGCAAGAGTGCCAACTATCAGATCGTCGGTAAGCCGGACAGCCAGTGGGGATCGCTGTTTGAGGAACTTGCAGGCCAGGTTGCCGACGCGCCGCCAAAACATCCGACACCATTGGATCAGGATGGCCTTCTTGCGCTGTTCTCGGCGGAAGAAACCGGCGGCAATTTTGTGCTGCAACCGGCTTCCATGGCTGACATGTGCGGTGGCGAAGTGATCACAAAACCATCTCTTGAAGTTGTTTACGAGAACGTATGAGCGGGTAAATGAACAAACCATTCGACAGCAAGCAGATCACGGACGGCACCGCCGAGGTGGCGTATGATGACGTTGCTGCCACGCCGACGCTCAACGATGCAGCGGAGCCGGGCGGCATGGGCTGTTCTGCGCCATCAATCGACCCTGCTGCTGACGGGTGCCATGCCGGCAAGGATGAAATGCTCAAGGCCGCCAAGCTGGCCGGTCAGTCGGACATCCTCGACCAGTATGCAAAAGATTATCCCGCCGGTCCGCATGACCAGCCGCAAAGCATGTGTCCTGCATTTGGCTCTTTGCGTGTGGGCCTGCGCATGCGCCGAACCGCCACCGTGCTGTCCGGGTCTGCCTGCTGCGTCTACGGCCTGACGTTCACCTCTCATTTCTACGGGGCCAAGCGCACGGTCGGCTATGTGCCGTTCAACTCCGAAACCCTGGTGACCGGCAAGCTGTTCGAAGATATCCGTGATGCGGTTCACCAGATGGCCGATCCGGAAAAGTACGATGCCATCGTGGTGACCAATCTGTGTGTACCGAGCGCGTCGGGTGTGCCGTTGCGGCTGTTGCCGAAAGAGATCAATGGTGTCCGCATCGTCGGTATTGACGTGCCGGGGTTTGGGATTCCCACCCATGCGGAAGCCAAGGATGTGCTGGCCGGAGCGATGCTGAAATATGCGCGCGAAGAAGCCGAGCAGGGACCTGTTGCGGCACCACGCGCCGACAAATCCAATGGCCGTCCGACAATCACATTCACCGGGGAAATGTTCCCGGTCGATCCGATCACCCTTGGCCAGTTGCTCGAACCGCTCGGGCTGGCTGCCGGGCCGGTTGTGCCGACACGCGAATGGCGTGAACTGTATCAGGCGCTCAACTGCGCCGCCGTTGCTGCCATCCACCCGTTCTATGCCGCTTCGTTCCGCGAGTTTGAAGCCGCCGGCCGGCCGATCACCGGATCAGCGCCTGTGGGCTATGAAGGCACCGCAGCCTGGCTCGAAGCCATTGGCAACATATGCAACGTTTCCGAAGCTGATATTTCAGAGGCCAAGCAAAAGGCATTGCCCGGCATCAAGGCTGCGCTGGGTGGTATTTCCATTGATGGCACCATCACCGTGTCAGGCTATGAAGGCTCGGAACTGCTGGTCGCCCGCCTGCTGACCGAAGCTGGGGCGAAAGTCCCCTATGTCGGTACAGCCTGCGCCCGCTCGCAATGGTCTGAAACCGACCGTGAATGGCTGGAAGCGCGCGGATGCCATGTTCAATACCGTGCCTCGCTCGAGCAGGATCTGGCCGCCATGCGCGATGTGCGTCCTGACCTGGCCATCGGCACAACCCCGCTGGTCCAGGAAGCCAAGCAGCACGCCATCCCCGCACTTTACTTCACCAACCTGATTTCGGCGCGGCCGTTAATGGGCGCAGCCGGCGCAGGTTCTCTGGTGCAGGTGATCAATGCCGCGCTTGCCAACAAGCACCGCTTTGATGAGCTGACAGAATTCTTTGAAGGTGTCGGCACCGGCCACGCGTCAGGCATCTGGGAAGACGTGCCGCAGGACCGGCCCGAGTTCAAGAAGAAATATGAGCGCCAATCAAAACCTGCAAAAGCCGTGGAGGGGGCAATCGGATGCTGATCGCTGATCTCGACAGGGCAGGCGGATACTGGGGTGCGGTCTACGCATTCTCCGCCATCAAGGGTCTGCAGGTCATCATTGATGGTCCGGTCGGCTGTGAAAACCTGCCGGTCACCGCCGTTCTGCATTATACCGACGCGTTGCCGCCGCATGAATTGCCGATTGTCGTTACCGGCCTGGGTGAAGAAGAACTGGGCCAGCACGGCACCGAAGGCGCCATGAAGCGGGCCCACGCCACGCTTGATCCCGGCTTGCCGAGTGTTGTCGTGACCGGATCCATCGCGGAGATGATTGGCGGTGGCGTGACGCCTGAAGGCACCAATATCAAGCGGTTCCTGCCGCGCACGATCGACGAAGACCAATGGCAGTCCGGCAACCGGGCCATGCTGTGGCTGTGGCAGGAATTTGGCCTGAAAAAAGGCAAAATGCCGAAGGCCAGAGCGCGCAAGGAAGGCGATGCGCCGAAGGTCAATATCATCGGCCCATGTTATGGCACGTTCAACATGCCGTCCGACCTGGCTGAGATCCGTCGCCTGGTTGAAGGCATCGGTGCCGAGGTCAATCTGGTGTTCCCGCTTGGCAGTCATCTTGCTGACGTGCCGCGCCTGGTGGACGGCGATGTCAATATCTGCATGTATCGGGAGTTTGGCCGGGCCTTGTGTGAAGGGCTTGAAAAACCATACCTGCAGGCGCCGATCGGCCTGCATTCAACGACCAAGTTCCTGCGCAAGCTGGGCGAGTTGCTTGAGCTTGATCCGGAACCGTTCATAGAACGCGAAAAACACACCACAATCAAACCGCTGTGGGACTTGTGGCGCTCCGTCACCCAGGATTTCTTCGGTACGGCAAGCTTCGCCATCGTCGCCAACGAGACCTATACCCGCGGTGTGCGCAACTTTCTTGAAGAGGAAATGGGCCTGCCGTGCAGTTTCGCCTTTGCCCGCAGGGCTGGCGTAAAGCCGGACAACGACATCGTTCAGGAGTCGATCCGGAACACGCCGCCGCTGATCATGTTCGGCAGCTACAACGAACGCATGTACATGGCCGAGGCCGGGTGCCGCGCAATGTATGTGCCGGCGTCATTCCCGGGCGCAGTGATCCGCCGCCATACCGGTACGCCGTTCATGGGATATTCGGGCGCAACCTATCTTGTGCAGGAAGTTTGCAACGCGCTGTTTGATGCGCTGTTCAACATTCTGCCGCTGGCCGGCGACCTGGACAAGGTCGAAGCAACTCCAACGAAACTTGAAGGCCAGATGGCCTGGAATGATGAAGCCCGGCTGGAGCTTGACCGATTGGTCGAAGCCCAGCCCGTGCTGGTGCGCATTTCAGCAGCGAAGCGTCTGCGCGATGCCGCAGAACAGACAGCGCGACGCCAGGGCGAAGAGCTGGTCACACCGGAGATGGTTGTGACCACGGCAGAAAATTTGGGGAAGGCGGCATGACGATATGTCTCGAAATGCCTCGCGTTTCCAAACTGAGGAGAAGAACTGATGAGCGTTGATGTTCACGAAAGAAGAATGAGTGGCTCGGTTCGCGATGCTGTCGATTTCAACATCATTTACGGCGTGGCGTTTGTGTTTTTCCTGATTGCAGCCGTGATGCACCGGGTCATCCCGAAACGATGGCGCCCGAACTTTGATCCCACCGGGCAAGCGCGCTCAGTGATAGCCGAAGCGCGGATTGCTGCCAGTAATTCAATACCGTTCGCGTTCATGTAGCGCGTCCGGATGACAAGGTTTCTTCCGGCGTTCGCCGGTGGAAAAGCCGACTGAAGGCCCCAGGGCCGGAGGGAAGGCGAAACCCCAGCCACGCGGGGTGCGCGTGGTAACTGGCCGAAAGGCTAACCTGTGGAGGGCAATCCAATGCCTGATACCCCAAGCGGGACTGCGTCGGGTCTCACCCACTCGGAGGCTCAAGAGTTTCACCGGCTCTTCATTCAGGGTTTCCTGGGTTTCACCGCAATTGCGGTCGTAGCCCATATCCTGGTCTGGATGTGGCGCCCCTGGTTCTGATGAACCAAGCGTCCTTATAGGAGAACGAGTCGATGTGGAAAATTTGGCTTCTTTTTGACCCGCGTAGGGTCTTGGTAGCGACAGCAGTGTTCCTGTTCACGCTGGCAATCTTGATTCACTTCATTTTGCTCAGCACGAACAAGTACAACTGGATTGAAGGTACCGCCAAGACGTCCAGCCTCGCTGTGCCGGCCATCACTGAAGTGATGCCAACATAGCGAAAGCTAACGAGGTCCGGTGGTTTCGCCGGATAGCAAAACAAGTGGACGGGGGGAAGGGGCCAAGCCCTCACCCCGTCCACCAACCAAACTAATTCGCAGTAGCTGCAGGCTGCTGCCTGGCGGAGGATCTGGATCATGGCGATGCTCAGTTTTGAACGAAAATACCGGGTTCGCGGCGGAACGCTGATTGGTGGTGATCTTTTCGATTACTGGATTGGCCCGTTTTATGTCGGGTTCTTCGGAATAACCACAGCATTTTTTACTATTTTGGGAACGGCGCTCATTGTTTACGGGGCGGCCATTGGTCCGACCTGGAACCTGTGGCAGATCAGTATCGCGCCGCCTGACCTGAAATACGGCCTCGCGCTGGCCCCGCTGAAGGAAGGCGGACTCTGGCAAATCATTACCATATGTGCCACCGGCGCGTTCATATCATGGGCCCTTCGGGAAGTTGAAATCTGCCGAAAACTCGGGATCGGATATCACGTCCCGATCGCATTCGGTTTTGCGATCCTGGCTTATGTCACCCTGGTGATCATACGTCCGTTCCTGCTGGGCGCGTGGGGGCATGGCTTCCCGTACGGAATCATCTCCCATCTCGATTGGGTGTCCAATGTCGGGTACCAGTACCTGCATTTTCATTACAATCCCGCGCATATGCTGGCGATCACCTTGTTCTTTACAACGGGACTTGCGCTTGCCCTGCACGGCGGTCTGATCCTGTCTGCTGCCAATCCCGGCAAAGGCAAGACAATGCGCACGCCGGAATATGAAGACACGTTCTTCCGCGACACCATCGGCTACTCGATTGGCACTCTGGGCATTCACAGGCTGGGTCTGTTTCTGGCGTTGGCAGCGGTGTTCTGGAGCGCGGTATGCATCGTCATAAGCGGCCCCTTCTGGTCGCGAGGCTGGCCCGAATGGTGGGGCTGGTGGCTTAACCTGCCAATCTGGTCCTGAGTGAAAGGGAACAATCATGGCTGAATATCAAAACATTCTGACCCGTGTTCAGGTTCGAGGCGAACTCGAAATGGGCGTCCCGGCTGCAGACAATGCCTGGCCGCGCGACGGGGTCCCGTTCTTTAGCTACCTGGCCGGGAAGATCGGCAATGCGCAAATCGGCCCGATCTATCTGGGCTGGACCGGAACCATATCGCTGATTTTTGGCCTGATAGCCTTTGAGATCATTGGTCTCAACATGTGGGCTTCGGTCAACTGGGACCCGGTGCAGTTTGTGCGGCAATTGTTCTGGTTGTCGCTGGATCCGCCGGCGCCGGAACACGGCCTGAAAATTCTGCCTCCGATGCGTGAAGGCGGCTGGTGGCTGCTGGCCGGGTTCTTTCTCACTGCCTCGGTTCTGCTGTGGTGGGTCAGGATGTATTCAAGGGCGCGTCAGCTTGGCATGGGACTGCACGTGTGCTGGGCATTTGCCGCTGCAATCTGGCTGTTTCTGGTTCTGGGCTTCATCCGTCCGGTTCTGATGGGAAGCTGGTCTGAAGCAGTGCCATTCGGCATCTTCTCGCACCTTGACTGGACAGCCGCGTTTTCACTGCGCTACGGGAACTTGTTCTACAACCCGTTCCACATGCTTTCCATCGTGTTCCTGTATGGCTCTGCGCTGCTGTTTGCAATGCACGGCGCAACCATCCTGGCGGTCAGCCATCTGGGCGGCGATCGCGAACTGGAGCAGATAACTGACCGTGGTACGGCTTCAGAGCGTGCTGCACTTTTCTGGCGCTGGACCATGGGGTTCAACGCAACCATGGAATCCGTTCATCGCTGGGCCTGGTGGTTCGCAATTCTCACCCCCATCACAGGTGGTATCGGCATTCTGCTAACCGGGACCGTTGTCGACAATTGGTACCTCTGGGGCGTCAAGCACTACATCGTGCCGGCATACCCTGACGTGTGGCCGACCGTCGTCGATCCTGCCTTGCAGTAAGGGAGTAGTATAATGAAACTCGCATTACCCGTTGCCGTTGGTTTCGGCATATTGCTGGCAATCCCGATGATGTTGCAATGGGAGCGTCCTCCAATGGACAGTACCCAGCAAGGTTATCGCGGCACCGGCATGGTAGAGGTGGATAACCCACGCACCGTTGCAAAACAGGTTGCTGCAACGGTTGTTCCAGAAGCACAGGAGCCGGCCGAAAAGTCCGGTGACAAGGCATCTGACATTTATGAGAATGTGCCGGTGCTCGGTGACCTGGACCAGGCGGAATTCGACCGGTTGATGTTGGCGATAACCGAGTGGGTGTCTCCGGAAGAAGGCTGCGCCTACTGCCACAGTGACGAAAACCTGGCGGATGATACCAAGTATACCAAGGTTGTTGCGCGGCGCATGCTGCAGATGACCAAAAGCATCAATACCGAGTGGGGACAATCGCATGCACAGCCCACCGGTGTTACCTGTTATACCTGTCACCGTGGCCAACCTGTTCCTGCCGAAGTCTGGTCCATCAATCCAGGTCCGCGTCAGGCCGGCGGCATGGCGGCAAGCCGTATGGGCCAGAATCTGGCCAGCCCTCAAGTTGGCCTGACATCATTGCCGTATGACCCGTTCACTGATTTGCTGGGCAAGGACGGCCCTATTCGGGTTGAGGCAACTACGGCACTTCCTGAAGGCACCAGCACTGCCTCCATCCAGGCCACAGAGAAAACCTATGGCCTGATGATGCATATGTCACAGTCTCTGGGAGTGAACTGCACGTTCTGTCACAATACGCGTCAGTTCACCGACTGGAGCCAGAGCCCGCCGACCCGGGTGAAGGCGTGGCACGGCATTAAAATGCTCAACAAGATCAATCAGACCTACATGGATCCTCTTGCGTCGGTGTTT
Source organism: uncultured Alphaproteobacteria bacterium (assembly GCA_963698275.1). Lineage (GTDB taxonomy): Bacteria > Pseudomonadota > Alphaproteobacteria > Rhizobiales > Aestuariivirgaceae > Anderseniella. The sequence continues at coordinate 285,411 of CAVOQE010000001.1, forward strand.
CCTGACAACCGCAAGGGCCCTCAGGGTGATGTGTTGAAAGTCAACTGCGCGACCTGCCATGTCGGTGTAAACAAGCCGTTGTACGGTGCCAACATGCTGAAAGACTATGTAACAGAACTGAATGCGGCAAAGAGCCAGTAGACAACACTGACACGGTAATCAGTGCCTGAAGAACCGGGGAGACTTAGCGTCTCCCCGGTTTTGTGTCTGATACCGATGGATGGATCGTTGCGCGAAAACAGGCATCCGCCAATGGGGCGGCAGGCCTGTCTGCAAATACCAGCGAGTCACAGATGGAAATACCGGCAGGTAGCGCATGACAAACCTGGCCGCCGCCGGTATCCGGGTCGCCAACAGATTGACGGCCGTGCGAACATCGATCTCCCTACGTTGTGAGGGAAAAGTTCAGTCTTTCCATGGCCTTGCACATTTGACCTGGGGCGATTCATCAGCATCGCAAGTGGTCTGAAAAGGAAGAAACCCTGCTTCGGGAGCGAAGCAGGGTTTCTATGGCGTTCAGACAGTGCAAGTGGTCTTCAGTTCAGGAGGGGATCCTCTACTTCAGCTTGCAAATCTGAACAACCAGGCCAGACATTTTCCTATGCTACCGCTCTGGCGAGAGCACACTGGGACCACAACTGATTGAGTGCACCAACCAGGTGTTCGATATCAGCATGGCTGTGGCAGGGATTAGGGGTAAATCGCAGCCGCTCGGTGCCCTTGGGCACGGTCGGATAGTTGATCGGCTGCACGTAGATGCCGGCATTGTCCAGGAGCCAGTCGGAGATCCACTTGCACTTGACGGCATCGCCGACCATGACCGGTACGATGTGGCTGTCGTTCGGCATGTGCGGAATGCCGGCCCTGTCGAGACCGGCGCGCAACGCCGCCACCATCTCGCGCTGCTTGAGGCGTTCGGTATCAGACTTCTTCAGGTGCTTGATCGAGGCGATGGCGCCTGCTGCCACGGCAGGCGGCAGCGCGGTGGTGAAGATGAAGCCGGACGCAAATGAGCGCACGAAATCACACAACTGCGTCGATGCGGTAATGTAGCCGCCCATGACACCGAAGGCCTTGCCCAGGGTGCCCTCGATGACATCGAGCCGGTGCATGATGCCATCACGTTCGGCGACACCGCCGCCGCGCGGGCCGTACAGGCCCACTGCGTGAACTTCGTCCAGATAGGTCAGCGCGTTGTGTTTTTCGGCCACGTCGCAGATTTCCGCGATGGGCGACATATCACCGTCCATGGAATAGACGCTTTCAAACGCCACCAGCTTGGGCCGGTCCGGATCAACGGCGGACAGTAGACGGTCGAGATCTTCGGGATCATTGTGCTTCCAGATGTGGCGTTCGGCCTTGGAATGGCGAATGCCCTCGATCATCGAGGCGTGATTGTCGGCATCGGAGAACACCGCACAGCCGGGCAGTCTCGACGCCAAGCGTGCCCAGCGAGGCCCAGTTGGAGACATAGCCGGAGGTGAAGATCAGGGCTGCTTCCTTGCCGTGCAGATCGGCCAGTTCGCGCTCGAGCTCGACGTGATGATGATTGGTGCCGGAGATATTGCGGGTGCCGCCGGCACCGGCGCCGCATTGCTCGATGGCTGCGGTCATGGCCGCGATCACGTCCTTGTTCTGGCCCATGCCGAGATAGTCGTTGGAGCACCACACCGTGACGTCCGATGTAGAACCATCAGGCTTGGTACCTGGTCGCCTTCGGGAAGCTGCCATTGTGACGTGCCAGATCGGCAAAGACGCGATAATGGCCTTCGTCGTGCAGGCTGTCGAGCGCGGTGCTGAAAAAATTATGGTAGTCCATATGAGCCTCCCATTGGCTTGGTCGTAAGTTGTTCTTGCATCACTGTGCTGGAGTCGTGATGCGCTCCTCTAGTCCGTTAACTGTTTCATCTGTGGTTTTGTGTGATTTCAGACCCCATTGCCAAAGTGCCGTAACCGGCAATGGGACGACCATGAACCAGTGCTCGAGTATCGCCAGCGCAAGCAGGGCGGTGAGCATGGTAAAACCTGTCTGAACGAAACCGCCTGCCTCAGCCGCAAATGCTATGTGGGCCAGAGCGGCGGCCGCCAGCGTTGAAAAGGTAACTGAAAACGGAAACAGTCCGTTCATCGGCCGGTGGCGGAAATAGCTGCCCAGATAGCGCATGTGGTCGGGCAGGAATTCTTCCGACAGATTGACTGCGCCCAGGAACACGTTGAGCTTTGCGCTTTGGCGCATCACCCACAATACGCACGTAAGTCCACAGGGCTATCTGGTTTGGCTGGTCCCAGGTTATCAACACGATTATGCCGCCAACGGCCAGTGTTGCCAGCTCATGCCATAAAATTGCAGCGATGGCGTAACGCACGCGCCGGAAACCGGTGGCGTCTGGCGGGCAGGGTGTCTTGCGCGGGCCGGTTATCGCCCCGGTCAGGAACGTGACTTCCTGCCAGCCCCAGGCAATCAACCCGAAAGTGAAACCCAGATAGGCCGCTGAGGCGGTGGTTGTTTGAGCCACTTCAGCAATGCCAAACAGGGCGACGGCCAGCAGCGCTGTCATGCCGGCGATGGTCCACTTGAATGTCTTTCTGGCCAAACCGTCCAGATAGATGATGACCCCGGTGGTAAACCACCAGACAAACACAGTGAACAGTAATGGCCAGAGATAGGCCTGCATTGAAATTGCCTCCATCAGGCGGTCAGTAGGCCGGCTGCAGCCGGCTGGTGTCAGGTATCTTGTTATTCTTGACCGGCACGAAGTAGAGCCGGACGAATGCGGACGCAGCCAGTGTCGCCAGGCCAGCACGTTTGATGTTGCCCGTGATGCCGCCCTGTTGCTGGGCTTTGGTCATGGCCTTGTTGATCTTCAGCAGACGCTTCAAACCGGCTCGGAAAGCCGGGTTATCGAGATCAAGGGTGATGGGGAAGACCTGTTCGGAGATTTCCGAGGTGATGCGGAAGACCTTGAAGTCATAATCGTCAATGTCCATGCCAAGCGCCTTGTGGAACTCCGGTCTTGCATGGTCGCGCAGGTACATGGTCGCGAACACGGCCACCAGGAAGAACCTGATCCAGTACTTGTTCCTGCCGGCCAGCAGATCCGGGTTGGCGCGCATCAGCAAGGCAAAAGCCTCACCATGGCGGAACTCATCATTGCACCATTTTTCAAACCATTTGAAAATCGGATGGAACCGCAGTTCGGGATGACGCTCAAACTGCCGGAAAATGGTAATGTAACGGGCATAGCCGATCTTCTCCGACAGGTATGTCGCGTAGAAGATGAACTTGGGGCGGAAGTAGGTGTATTTCTTGGCTTTGGTCAGAAAGCCCAGATTGACGCCGATGTCGAAGTCTTTCAGCGCATCGTTGATGAAACCTGCATGACGCGCTTCATCCCGGCTCATCAGGCCGAACAGTTCACATATATCCGGGTTGGTGCCACGCTTGCGCATTTCCTTGTACAGGATGCAGCCGGAAAACTCGGCCGTCAGCGAGCTGACCAGGAAGTCGACCAGTTCGGTGCGCAAGCCTTCGGGAAGCTCGGACAGGTCGATGTTTTTCCATTCCTCGGTGCGCTTGAAGTGTCCCTTGTTGGGGTCCGCCTTCATTTCGTTGATCAGCACATCCCACTCTTCGCGCACCGGCGACACGTCCATCTTGTCGAGCGCTTCAAAATCGGTGGTGTAAAAACGCGGGCTGAGGACGGTTGTTTCCTCCGCCATCTGCTGCGTGTCGGCAGGCGCAATTGAAAGGTTTTCTATGGTCATAACTCACTCCCTGAAGAAAAGCTGAATTCCAGCAATTCCATGAATTCAAGATCGCCTGTGGCCTTGGTCCAGACCCGTTCCAGCGGATTGGCTCGTTTCACCGTTGCGGTGCGGCGGAGCACCTGTTTCTCGCCATAAGGCACGACGATCGGATCACCATGCACCTTGATTGTATCGCCAGGCTGCATTGCGATGCCGCCGTCCAGTTCGACATGTGCGTGCAGGCTTTCAAATGTGTGTTCGACTTCTATTGTGCAGCCAACGTCAAACTGACGCTGATCGCCGATTTCGTTTACTGCGGTGGTTGATGTCATGGCTAGTTTGCTCCCGTTCGTAACAGCCTTGCGAATACCTGGGCATTTGTTTGACCAAACGCGTCGAGCGCGATGGTTCGACCAGTTGCCAGATCAATCAGTTGTATCATTCCCGAAGACGTCCGCGTTACCCTGAAGGGTACATCCTGACCAAACCCTCTGGTCATGCGGTTCTGTGCCAGGCCTCTCAAAGTAGCCCTCAGAAATCCGTTGGTGCCTGGCGCCAGTTCGCTCAGTTGACCACCAGTCTTGCCGTCGACGACACTGACACCGCCGTTGCTCGTATCCATGAACAAAATATCACGGCTTTCAACGACAGTGACATCTGCGGTCTGCGTCGGATCAAACCCGGACACACGCAACAAGCCAACCACTGCAACGAGTGCAATGATGCCGGCACAGACAAACAACACCGGTTTGTCGGCTTTGCTGCTTTGGGTGTTGCCTGGCATGTCGTTGTCTCCGGTCGTGTTCATCAGGCTGTTGCCGCGCCGTGCAATCCGGCATTTGCCTGGGTGTCCGTTGCAGGCCGGTTGTTGACCGCCACTGGAGCAACCTTGATGCATTCGCCCTCGGCTGCAGCCATGGAAGTGGCCAGAAGAGAAGCCACTGCCTGCGGGTTCTCGATGCAGCGCAGCGCCGGTTGTGGAGACTTGAAGTTCCACGGGCGTACGTTCGGCCACAAGGCCAGCCACGCCAGCCGGTTGTCCGCGGTTATCTGCGTGGTAATGGTGCCGGTTCCGTTCGAGTGTTCAACCATCTGGGCTGCATCAATCTTGCTGAACGGGATATTGATCGACATCGGCAGGGCAATACCGTGCCGCATGACCAGGCGCTTGGAGGTGATGGTGTAGATTGTGCTGCGGCTATAACCCCATGCAAGCCCGCTCAGCAGAATGATACCCAGTCCACCTCCGGCGGCCAGCACCGCAAGGTCACCGGCGATGACCGCTGCGGTTGCACCATCGTACAGCCCTGACACCACCTGCGCTGCCATCAGCAATGCAAAATAGCCAATGACCTTGCGGACATGAAAAACATGCACCGCCATAGAGTTGCGCGACGGACTGCCCTGCCAGAGTATTTTCTCTTCTTTCGGCGGAAGCTCCGGCAGGCCTGGAATTGGCTCGAAGTTGAAGTCGTCATGATGCTCGGTCATATCAACGGCTCCTGCCTATGCGGTGTGGCATACAGGCGGCCACCGGCGTAGTATCCCATGATCATGTCTTCTTCGAGCAAAGTGACCTGATCAGGGTTTTTCGTGCGCGGCACACCGGCGAACTGACTGGCCAGAATGGAGTTTACCAGTACCTTGTTGTCGTTGATACGCACGCAGTTGACCGGCAACAGACGGTTCGCATTACGCGTGGATCCAGCCAGTTTCAGTTCGTAATAGCGAATGCAGGTTTCTGCGCGATCAACCCAGATTTCATTGATTTTGCCCGCGACTTCTCCGTCCGCACCCAAAACGTCCATACCGCGTGGATCAGGGTCTTCTTCAGCCACATGGAAGTGGGAATCACTTGCCATTGGGACAATCTTGACATGGCCATCAAACGTCTTGTCCGGCTCATCGGCACGTTGTGCATATGAAGCTGGTCCGACCGCATCAGCCAACGGATCGCCGGTCGGCTCAAGCGGTGTGCCGGGGTACTCGGTCCGGCGACTTGCCTTGACAGGCCTGGTATCAGCCCGCAGGTTCGGCGCCTGGACGGTGCCGCCGTGTGGCAGGTTGAAGGTTTTCGCATCAGGAATGAACAGCACGCTGTGCGCTGACATGCCCTTGCCGTCGACTTCCAGTGGGTAGCCCTCGCGGCGGTCTTCTCTGCGCAAGTACCAGATCAGTCCGGCAAAAAACAGAAAGAACACGTAAAGCGCTATCTGAGCTACGTCGATGTATTCTGTTACAGCACCTCTGCCCATTTTATTTTTCCTTTCACCCTTGAATGGTTATCCGGGAAGTTCGGCAAGGCCGAACTGACGAGTTTGACGATCGATGACATGCCCGGTGTCACGAACCAGAGGTGCGATCACCACCAGGGCAAGAAGCAGTAGAAGAATTTCAATCAGATAGACGAAGCCGTAGGAGGTAGCTGGCCCCGACAAAGCTTCGCCAAGCGCGCCGCTGCTGGCCAGTCCGTTGACTGCGTCACGCAAAAAGCCGCCGGCTGCGATGCCGACGCCTGCCGTGGTTGCCTGAATGGCGCCCCAGGCACCGGCTACCAGTCCCCGGTTTTCACCGGTTGCCATATCCATTGCCGCTGACAGGCTCCCAACAATGAACAATCCGGCGCCAAGGCCGATAAGGGCAGCGCCGGAGACAAACATGAATTTTGAATCCATCGGATACGCAAACAGGATTGTCGTGAAGGCCGGAATCCCAAAAATTGCGCCATAGGCAGCAAGCCGGCAGGGGTTGACGCCGCGTGCGAAGATGCGCATGGCGGCGATCAATCCGCACAGGGTTCCAGCTGTCATGACGCCGGTCAGCAATGTCGTTTCAGGGACCGAGAGTTTGAGGACTTCGCCACCATACGGCTCAAGCAGAACATCCTGCATGCCAAAGCCCATGGTACCAAGCCCGACACCGACCAGCAGTCGCTTGGCCGTTCCTTGTTGCGAAAACGAGCGCCAGGTTTCCATGAATGCCGGGCGCGGCGCAGACTTGACCGCAGCGGCGCGAACCCTGTCGCGCGGTTCCTGCTTCCACATCGCGATCACATTAAGGGCAAGTGAGGCCACGGCAGCGCCGTGCAGGACGCGGATCAGAAGTTCACTGGTGAAGTCGCGCAAAAGGAATGAGAAAGTGATCGCCGCCAGGATCATGCCGACCAGCTGCATCAGGTAAAACAGGGCAACACCGCGTGGCCGCTTGTCGTCGGGCACCAGGTCGCCCATCAAGGCCAGACCGGCTGTTTGCGTGAAATGAATGCCAAAGCCGATCAACGCAAAAGCAAGAGCTGATCCGGCCTGGCCAGCCAGAGTGCCGGCGGCTCCGTCCACGTGACCCTGACCGTTCAGCAGGAGCAGGGCAGGCGCGAGTATCGTGTAACCGCCGAACTGCATGAATGCGCCAATCCACATATAGGGGATACGGCGCCATCCGAGCGCTGAAATGTGGGTGTCCGACCGGTGGCCGATAAGCGCGCGCAAGGGTGCAAACAGGATTGGCACCGCGATCATCATCGCCACGAGCCATGTCGGCACGCCCAGCTCAACGATCATGACCCGGTTCAGCGTACCCAGCAGCAACACCATGGCCATGCCGATCGGCAACTGGAACATGGCGAGGCGCAACAGGCGGCCGACTGGAAGATCGCTGGACGCAGCATCGGTAAACGGCAGCCACCGTGTACCGATTGCCATCCAGACGACCAGAGCCTTGTCGGCCAGTTTGCTCATTTGCGGTTCAACTCCTGGGCCTGTGATGTGTAGAAGCCGGACGAAATCCGGTTGCTGCGCCAGGTCTGCCAGTCCGACAGGCTCGCCTCAGCGCGGATTTCCTCGTGCAACTGGTTCTGGCTGACCGGTTCGATTGCCGGGGCGCGGTCTGAACGCGGGAAGAACTTGCCGACCTTGTGCATGGTGGCGAGCGCGCGTGTGCGCGGCGCAAATGTGAACACCACCGAAGTGCTGCAGCGTGTTGTCAGCTGGCTCAGGGCGTTGACGATATCATTGCACTCGTAGTGGATCAGTGAGTCCATGCAGGCAATGTGATCAAATTCGCCCAGCGCCGGATCCAGCATGTCGCCGACCCGAAAGTCGATGTGGCCGCGGAGCTGTTTCTGTGCGGCCTGTTCGCGCGCAATCCCAACAAGATTTTCCGACAGGTCGATGGCGGTGACGTGAGCCCCGCGCGCGGCCGCCTCCATTGCCAGAGCGCCGGTGCCGCAACCGGCATCCAGCAGCCGCAGTCCGGTCATGTCAGCCGGCAGCCAGGACATCAGCTGCCCTCTCATTTTTTCCCGGCCGGCGCGAACAGTCGCCCGTATCCTGCCAACCGGGGCATCGGATGTCAGCTTCTTCCAGGCTTCCATCGCGGTGCGGTCGAAATAGGTTTCCAGTTCGCCGCGGCGGTTTGTGTAAGTTGCAGTTGGCATATCAATCAAACCCCAGAAAATCGAAGATTTCACGATCCTTCATCGGGATCGCCTCGAGCGGTTCCGTGCCTGCCCACAAGGTGGCGGCGAGCCTCAGATATTCCTGCTTGACCGCCTCCAGTTCAGGCGAGTCTTCCATTTCAAACAAAACACTCTTCTTGAGCCGCGAGCGGCGGATCACGTCGAGATCAGGGAAATGCGCCAGACGCTTGAGGCCGATGGCATCATTGAAACGGTCGATTTCATCCGTGTTGGCAGACCGGTTGGCGATGATGCCGCCAAGCCGCACGTCATAGTTTTTCGCCTTGGCCTGAATGGCCGCCACGATCCGGTTCATTGCGAAAATCGAGTCAAAATCGTTTGCGGTCACGACAACTGCACGGCCTGCATGTTGCAGGGGCGATGCAAAACCGCCGCACACCACATCACCCAGAACATCGAAGATGACCACGTCGGTTTCTTCCAGAAGATGATGTTCCTTCAGCAGCTTCACGGTCTGGCCGACAACATAACCGCCACAGCCTGTTCCGGCGGGTGGGCCGCCGGCCTCGACACACATGACGCCATTGTAGCCTTCGTAGACGAAGTCTTCGACGCGCAGTTCTTCAGAATGAAAATCAACCTGTTCCAGAACGTCGATGACGGTTGGAACAAGTTTCTTGGTCAGGGTGAACGTTGAGTCATGTTTCGGATCACAACCGATCTGCAGCACCCGCTTGCCAAGCTTTGAAAAGGCTGCCGACAGGTTGGATGAGGTGGTCGATTTGCCGATGCCGCCCTTGCCGTAAACAGCAAACACCTTGGCATTGCCGATTTCCAGATTGGGATCCATCTCGACCTGGACACTGCCAAGTCCGTCCGGCGGGACCAGCTCCTTGCCGGTGTGCTTGTTGACCTTTGTATAGAGGTTCATGCCACGGCCTCCGCAGATATGCCTTCCATAATGTCCTCGAGTTCTTCACCGGCACGGCGTAATGCCTCCAGTGTTTCTTGATCAGGGCTCCAGTAGTTGCGCTCACTGGCTTCAATCAGTCGATTGGCAAGCTTGGTTGAGGCAGCCGGGTTCAGGTCGGCCAGCCGCTTGCGCATGTCTTCATCCAGCACAAATGTCTGGGTGATCTGTTTGTAAATCCACGGCTGCACCTGACCTGTGGTTGCAGACCAGCCGACGGTATTGGTGACTTGCGCTTCTATGTTGCGCACGCCTTCGTGGCCGTGCTCGAGCAGGCTTTCATACCATTTCGGGTTCAAGGTACGGGTGCGCGTCTCCAGGGCGATTTGTTCGGAGATCGTGCGAACCTTGCCTTCAGAGCGTGTCTGATCGCTGACATAGACCGGCACGTCTGCTCCCGAAGACCGTTTCACGGCCCGGCTGATGCCGCCCAGTGTATCGAAATAGTGGTCTATCGTGGTCACGCCGAGCTCAACCGATTCAAGGTTCTGGTAAGCCAGATCCACATTTTTCAGAACTGCGTTCAGCAGTTCCGGGCTCTTGAGCGGTGTACCGCTGCGGCCGTAGGCGAAACACTTGCGCCTGGTATAGGTTTCTGCCAGTTCATCTTCGTCGTTCCAGCAACCGGCGTCGATCAGCTGGTTGAGGTTTGAGCCGTATGCTCCTTCGGCATTGGAGAACACCCGCAGGGCTGCGGTTTCAACATCACAGTCGTGTTCGGCCATGTGGGCCAGTACATGCTTGCGGACAAAGTTCTGCTCAGGCGCTTCGTTTTCAGCTGTACCGGCAAGGAAAGCCGCTTCGGCAAGCAGCTTGACCTGCAGAGGCAACAGATCCCGGAAGATACCGGACAATGTCAGCATCACGTCGATACGCGGACGGCCCAGGTCTTCCAGCGGGATCAGTTCGGCACCGCACAGGCGGCCATATCCGTCAAGCCGGGGTCTGGCCCCCAGCAGTGACAGGGCCTGGGCAATCGGTCCGCCTTCGGACTTCAGGTTGTCGGTGCCCCACAGCACCAGTGCCACGGTTTCAGGAATTGAGTTTCCGTCTTCCATGTGACGGGCCAGCAGCCTTGTTGCCTGGCTCTCGCCGTCCTTCATGGCAAAGGCGCTTGGAATGCGCATGGGATCAAATCCGTGCATGTTGCGGCCGGTCGGCAGCACATCGGGATTGCGTATCAGGTCACCACCAGGTGCTGGTGGAATGAAGCCGGCGTCCAGCGCGTGCAGCAGAGCTGGCAATTCGTGGTCTTGCGACAACAAGGTGTTGGCGTGGCGAAGAGCCTCCAATGCGTCGGGAGCGATCTGCTCACCTGCAGGCAACGGTTTGCCATGAGCAATGGCCGTGGCTGCTTCATCGCTGAGTTCAAGCTCGTGGCCTGCTTCGGCCATGGCTTTCAACAGGCCGGTCCGTTCATCCCGCGACACACCTTCTCCGACAACGTGCAGGCCGCTTGGGATGAGGGAGTATTCGTACTCCAGGACCGTGTTGGTCAGTTTGCCGATTTCTTCAACGGCCTTGTTGACCGGCCAGACGTCTCCTTCTGGCACCAGGTCGATGGCACAGGCCTGGGCGTGAATCATTTCCATCAGCTGGCTGCGTTCGTCATTGGCTTCCGGTGTCAGTGCGCGCCACCGTTCCAGTGAAGACCTGAGCTCCAGCAGGCCACGGTAAAGACCGGCATGGGTAACCGGCGGTGTCTGGTAACTGATCAATGTTGCTGCGGAACGGCGCTTGGCAATGGTGCCTTCGGATGGGTTGTTGCCGGCATAGAGATAGAAGTTCGGCAGATCCGCGATCAATCGGTCCGGCCAGCATTCAGCAGACAGGGCCGTCTGCTTGCCGGGCATGAACTCAAGTGCGCCATGCGTGCCGAAATGCACGACGGCATCAGCCTGAAAACTCTCGCGCAGCCAGCGGTAAAACCCGGCAAAAGCATGGGTCGGGGCAAAGCCGTGTTCAAACAGCAGGCGCATCGGATCGCCTTCATATCCGAATGCCGGTTGGATGCCGACAAACACATTGCCGAACTGCGCGCCCAGCACGAAAATCGACCGGCCATCTGTTTGATGGCGCCCGGGTGCTGCGCCCCATTGTTTTTCAATGTCTGCCAGGTGAATTTCGTTGCGGACGTGATCGTTGACCTGAATGTGTGCATGCACATTGGCGTCCGTGCCGTATCTCGCGGAGTTACCGTCCAGCAGCTTTTCACGCAGATCATCCACGCTGTCTGGAAGGTCGACCGTATAGCCGGCTTGTTGCATGGCTTTCAGTGAATTGAACAGCGAAGCAAACACCGACAGGAAGGCTGCTGTGCCAACAGCACCACCGTTGGGTGGGAAGTTGAACAGCACCATGGCAACCTTGCGGGCGACGCGTGATGACTTGCGCAGTGAGATGAGACGCTGGACGCGGCGTGCCAGCATGTCGGCACGTTCGTTGTGCACCTGCATGTCGCGTGAACCACCGGGTGCAACATCGCCGGAGCGGCCACCGAAAACCATTGAACCGGTTGACCCGTCTATCTCGGGAATGGCGACCATCATTGTTGCTTCCACCGGGGTCAGGCCCTGGACGCTGTTTTCCCAGCTTTCCAGCGACTGGAACTCGACCGATTGTGCCGCAACATAGGGAACATCCAGTGCGCTCAGTGTCTTCGACGCAGCAGCCGCATCGTTGTAGGCGGGCCCGCCAACCAGTGAAAAACCGGTCAGCGAGACCACTGCATCAACGGTGGTTTTTCCCTTGTTCTGGAAGTACTGCTGGATGGCAGGACGTGAATCCAGTCCGCAGGCAAAAGCCGGCACGACGCGAAGCCCGCGTGCTTCAAGGGCCGAAATCACGCCGTCATAATGTGCGGTGTTTCCGGCAAGCACGTATGACCGCATGATCAGCAGGCCAACCGTGCCCGCTGGTTTCCTGGCGTGCACGGTCGTCAATTGTTTCAGGTTGTCGGTAATGCGCGACGGCAGGCGCGGGTGATACAGCCCGGTATCAGGATAGTCTTTGGGCTCGGCCACTTTCAAGGTGCCGTTCAGGTGCGCCCGGGGGCCTGCGGCATAGCGGGTGATCAGGTAGCGGATCATGTTGGCGACGTTTTCGTCAGACCCGGCCAGCCAGTATTGCAGCGCAACGAAGTAGGCGCGCACGTCCTGCGCCTTGCCCGGAATGAACCGCAGGATCTTCGGGATGCGGCGCAGCATTGCCATCTGCCTTGCACCATTGCTGGTCGGCTTGTTCTTGCCCGCGCCCCGCATCTTTTTCAACAGGCCGATAATGCCGCTTGACTTGGCGTCCATCGCGAACTGGCCCATCCGCGTCAGGCGCATGATTTCACCGCCCGACATGCCGCACATGACCGCATCGCATTTGTCACGGCGTGCTTCGATCCACGGTTGAACCTGGCGGATGTGTTCATCCATGAACATCATCGTGGTGATGATAATGTCAGCGCATTCGATATCCTTGCGGCAACGCTTAGGTGCGTCGGCATCATTGCCCCACTCGGACAATGCGTGCAGGGAGACTGTCAGTTGCGGCAATTCCTTGCGCAGTATGTGGCCGGCACGTTCGACCGCGCTGGCCAGATGGCTGTCCAGGGTGACGAAGACAACGCGTACCGGCGTTACTTCAGCGGCTGAAATGTGCTTTTGCATCGTACAATGTCTCAAGCGTTATGGTTGCCAGGCCGAATTCGGCGGCATAGCTCTCCGTGTTGCGCCGTGCTTTACCGCGCACGAAAAACGGGATTTTCTTAAGTTCTTTCTCTGCATCTGCATCCCAGGACGCAGCATCGACCGCTGCCGTTTTTGCGGCAGGGTCGACGCTGGTCGCCCGCGTTTCTCCTTCAGCGGCAAGATGAGAGGGAGCCACCTCGTCGTTGAATTCAAAGTCGTCGCGGAACATGCCCAGCAAGTGTTCTTCAAGGCCCATTGTGAGCGGGTGGACCCAGCTGTCGAATATGACGTTGGCCCCTTCAAAGCCCATCTGCGGGGAATAGCGGGCCGGAAAATCCTGTACATGCACCGGTGCGGATATGACGGCGCAGCCGATGCCAAACCGTTTTGCGATATGGCGTTCCATCTGGGTGCCAAGAACCAGTTCGGGCTGTACAGCCTGAATGGCGTCTTCGACTTCGAGATGATCTTCGGTGATCAATGCTTCCAGACCGAAGGCTTCGGCTTCCTGGCGTACCTCGCGGGCAAACTCCCGGGTGTAGGTGCCAAGGCCGACGACCTTGAAACCAAGCTCGTCCCGGGCGATGCGGGCAGCGGCAATGGCATGGGTGGCATCGGCAAAGATGAACACCCGTTTGCCGGTCAGATAATTGGAATCAACCGACCGCGAGTACCAGGGCAGGCGGGAAAGCTCCGTGGTGAGCAGCGGGTCTGGATCAACACCGGCCAGTTCGGCGACTTCGCGTATGAATGCCTTGGTGGCTTCCACGCCGATGGGAATTGTTGATGTATGCGGCATGCCGAACTGGCGTTTGAGATAGTGCGCTGTCGGGGTTGCAATTTCGGGGTACATCACAACGTTGAAAACGGCCTCGGGAAGTCTGGCGAGATCGCCGGGAGACGCCGTCAGGGGCGCAACGACGTTCACATCAATATCCAGCGCGCCCAGAAGGTTGGTCAGTTCGGTGACGTCATCGCGATGCCGGAAGCCCAGAGCTGTCGGGCCCAGCAGGTTGCAGGTCCGGCGGGGCGCCGGCTTGTCAGTCTTGACGGCAAATGCGCGGACAAGCTGGTTCAGCGTTTCAGCTGCGCCCCAGTTTTCCTTCTTCTGGTAGGAAGGCAGATCAACCGCAATGACCGGAACCGGCAGACCCAGTGTCTTGGCGAGCCCGCCGGGATCGTCCTGGATCAGTTCTGCGGTGCATGATGCGCCGACCAGAAGTGCTTCAGGTTTGAAACGCTCATAGGCATCACGCGCTGCCTGCTTGAAAATTTCTGCCGTGTCGCTGCCAAGATCGCGTGCCTGAAAGGTTGTGTAGGTGACCGGCGGGCGCTTGGTGTTGCGTTCAATCATGGTGAACAGCAGGTCGGCATAAGTGTCGCCCTGCGGGGCGTGCAGGACGTAATGCAGGTTTTCCATGGCCGTTGCGATACGCATGGCACCGACATGGGGCGGTCCTTCATATGTCCACATGGCAAGTTGCATCGCGCTACACCTTCAACCGTTGTCGCCGCGTCAGGGGACGTGCAAAAAGTTCGGCCAGATCGCCTGCCTGCTCGTATCCCTGCACGGGGGTGAACACCAATTCGATGGACCACTTGGTGGCATAGCCTTCGGCTTCCAGGGGGTTTGCCAGGCCAAGACCACAGACAACAAGATCAGGTTTTTCGGCACGGCAGCGGTCGAGCTGCTTGTCCACGTCCTGGCCTTCCGACAGCATGGTGCCCGGCGGCAGCATGGCCAGTTCGGCAGCAAGATGCTGGCGGTGCAGATACGGGGTTCCAACCTCAACCAGTTCCATGCCGGCCTCGCGAGACAGGAAGCGGGCCATCAGGGGTTCGAGCTGCGAATCAGGGAACAGGAACAGTTTTTTGCCTTCAAGGTGTTGTTTATAAAGAGAAACTGCCTTGGTGGCACGCTGTCTTCCCGGCTGCGTCACGCTGTCGAACAGTTTCGCGTCAACATTCCAGGCATCGGCGGCGGCTTTGAGCCAGCCTGTGGTGCCTTCCGAACCGAGCGGGAAGGGAGCGGGCAGATAGGTGCAACCGCGTTCTTCCAGTAATCTTGCGGTTTCGGTCAGGTAAGGCTGTGCCAGCAGAAACCTGGTGCCGGGGCCGATTGCGGGAATGTCCTGCGAGTTGCGTGGTGGCAGAAAGGCCACATTTTCAATGCCCATTGCATTGAACAGGCGTACGAACTGGTCTTCGACCATGTCTGCCAGTGTGCCAACCACCAGGAGACGGTCGTCTGCGCCGGCGGCGATGTTGGCACAATCCGGCACCAGGGCTGCGAGACAGGCATCTTCGCCCTGGGTAAAGGTGGTTTCAATGCCGCTGCCTGAATAGTTCAGAATGCGCACATCAGGGGAAAATGTTTTTGACAGCCGCTGGGCTGCCTTGGACAGGTCGAGCTTGATGACTTCCGACGGGCAGGAGCCGACCAGAAACAGCAGTTTGATGTCAGGCCTGCGCGCCAGGAGACGCGCGACAATGCGGTCAAGCTCCTCATTGGCGTCTGCAAGACCTGCCAGGTCACGGTCATCTATGATGGCAGTGGCAAAGCGCGGTTCTGCAAAGATCATCACACCTGCTGCGGATTGCATAAGGTGTGCACAAGTCCGCGAACCGACCACCAGAAAGAACGCATCCTGGATTTTGCGGTGCAGCCAGACAATGCCGGTCAGGCCACAAAACACTTCACGCTGGCCGCGCTGGCGCAGGACCGGCAGTTCGTCGATTTCCGGTGTGGCGGGTGCTGCCGGTGCAGTGCGGTTGAACACGTTCATTGTGCCGGCTCCGCATTGTCAAATTCAGTGGGTGAGGCACTCGGGGCGGACAATCGCGCCATCCTGAGCTTGAACAGGAACTGTCCGGCATTAATGACGTAACTGGCGTAGGCAGCCAGTGCGATGAGCATCTGGAAGCGGGTGTCTCCCCAGTTGAAAATCCAGGCCGCAAGATATGCCGTGTGCAGTGCAAGCACCAACATGGAAACGACATCTTCCCAGAAGAAAGCTTTTGCAAACAGATATTTACCGAAAACCACCTTTTCCCAGATCGAGCCGGTAATCATGATGGCGTAAAGCACAAGTGTCTTGATGATGACCGAAGCAATGGCGGCATCGGCACCCTGGCCATTCCACAGGAACCTGACCACCAGTGCCAGGGAAACCAGGAATACGACAAACTGTAATGGTGCCAAGATCCCCTGAACCAGGGTCCATGCCGAACTATCACGGCGACGACGCTCTTCGGGTGTGTAGAGGGGTCGTGCTTGGCTGACAGAATTCAGGCCCTGGCCCATTATCGTTTGCTCCCGTTAAGCCCATTTGAGTTTCTGGCATCCGCTCAATGTGGGCTATTGGAAGGGAGCTTAACCTCGTAGAATGCCATGTGTCAATAATAGTTGACGTACATATTATTTTACACATAGGCTGAACGTGCCTGCAGTCCAAGAAGTGCGTCTTATGGGAGATTCTGCACGGCAGGCAGGTAAGCGCAGTGTTGAGGCTGGTGCAGATTTCCGTATTTTTACTGTCAAAGGCTCATGATGGAGCCGGTCAGTCGGAACGCAGGCAGCCGGTTAGGGAGGTCGCAAAGTGACGATACAGATCAACGGTTCACGGGTTGCCGGCCCCCGGCAAGAACAGGCCCGGCGGCTTGACGGTCCGAAGCCGGTCGCGGGCGCGGAACTGGACGCGCTGGTCAGGGTTATCAAGGCGAGTGTTATCCCGAAGATCACGCAGGTTCACACTGCAGATGCCGATGCTGCAAAGAGCCCTGGCATTCGTGAAGCGGACGTGGATCGTCTGCTTGAAGCTGTTTTGGGTGGCTATGAAAAATCTGCAGAAAGCCTGTTAAAACAACACCTTGATGCAGGTGTTGGCGATGAACAAATTTGCCTGGAGCTGCTGGCGCCTGCGGCTGCCCGGCTGGGCAGCGGCTGGCTTTCCGATGATGTCAGTTTCTATCAGGTCACCACCGGGGCTGCGCAGTTGCAATCCCTGCTTCGTAGCCTTGACCGGTTGCGCGTGAGCATTGCCGCAAGTGCAGGGTGCGGGCGCAAGGTGATATTGTGCGGTGCACCGGGTGAACAGCATCTGTTTGGCCTTGCAATGCTTGAGTTCTTTTTTCGCCGTGAAGGGTGGGACGCAATTTCCACTGTCGGGATGTCGCGCGATGAAACCTTGAACATCCTGAAACGCAGCCCGTGCGATTTGGTCGCGTTTTCGTGTAGTTGCTCCGGCTTGCTAGATGGTCTCGCTTCCGCTATTCAGTTGACACGTAGTGAGTTTATTAAACATGACACAAAGATCATGGTCGGCGGCCAGTTGTTTTCTGATAATCCTGATCTTGTAAGTGCGGTGGGGTGTGATGCTGGTGCTTGCGATGCTGCTGAAGCAGTGAGAGTTGCTCGGTCGCTCGTTGATATCCAGCATGTGGCAGATGCATGACGTCCGGTTTCCGGACGCAATTCGACAATCGGGAACGGAGTTCCAAATCTATATGACCGACACTGACCGCACTAAGCTGAAGTCGCCTGCACCGTTCCGGCGATTTGACACGGCCAAGCACGCATTTGATGGAATTGAGTCCAATGCCGCCATGGGCCTGGCTCTGGCTGCGGCTGATATCGCGCTTATCGTCGATGGCGACGGTGTGATTGTCGACCTGTCTTTTCATGACCGCTCATTCGTTGATGAAGGTGCCGAAAACTGGGTCGGCCAGCGCTGGGCGGACATCGTTACAATTGAAAGCGTGGACAAGGTTGCGCAATTGCTGGATGAAGCGAAATCCAATTCGCTCACCCGCAAGCGTGAAATCAATCATCTCCGCGAGGGTCTGCCCGACCTGCCGGTGCGGTATTGCGCCGTGCCGTTGGGCAAGTCCGGAATGGTTCTCGCCATCGGCACCGATCTGCGTTCTTTGTCTGTGCAACAGCAGCAGGTGATCGATGCCCAGCAGAAGATAGAACAAGAGTACTCAAAGCTGCGCCAGGCGGAAGCGCGATACCGGGTGTTGTTCCGTATGACATCAGAAGCTGTGCTGGTTGTCGACAGTGCCCGGGAAACCATCATCGATGCCAACCCGGCTTGTGTGGATCTGCTTGGCCGATCAATCAGCCAGATCGCCAATCAGAAACTGCCGACGATTTTCGATTCCGGCAGCTGGATGGCTTTGTCTGAAATGCTGGGCGCTGTACGCTCCGGCGTAAAGGCCGGAGAGATTGTCGTCAACCTCGGAGACGGTCAATCTGTCAGTGCAGCGGCGTCAACCTTTACACAGGGCGGAGATTCGCATCTGATTGTGAGGCTTTCTCCGCACCTGCCAGGCTCGGCCAGCTCAGGTCGCACGCGCCGCAGCGCGCGTGTCATGCAGGCGGTCGAGTCGCTGCCTGAGGGCTTTGTTGTAACCGATCTGAACGGTGAAATCCTGCTCGCCAACCCGGCATTTTGTGACATGTCGGGTATCGCCAATGTCGACCAGGCGGTGGGGCAGCCGCTGGACCGCTGGATTGGCCGTACCGGTGTCGACCTCAATGTGCTGATTGCCAATTTGCGCGAGCACGGCTCGGTTCGCAATTTCGCAACCGCCCTGCGCGACGATTACGGGTCCTCAGAAGATGTGCTGCTGTCTGCCGCATCGGTGCCGGATGGCGATCCTCCATGTCTCGGGTTCACCATTCGCCGCGCGGCTGCTGTTGCTTCGGGGCGCACCGCAAGCTCGCCAATGATGCGCTCTGCCAATCAGCTGACCGAGCTTGTCGGTCGTGTCCCGCTCAAGGAACTGGTGCGCGATACTACTGATATGATTGAGAAAATGTGTATTGAGGCAGCCCTTGACCTGACCCGCAACAACCGGGCGTCGGCAGCCGAAATGCTGGGGCTTTCCCGGCAGAGTTTCTATATGAAGCTGCATCGGCACGGCCTTGTCGACAAGGAGAGCTCCGACAAGTAGCTGTCAAAAATACAGTACATCAAATAGTGTAATGTTTAATTGACACTTCTGCCTTCCAGGCATATTGTGCAGGCATGCTAAATCATGCAGCCATAAACCCGCATCCGGTCGCGTTCGCAGTGGCTTCAGACACGAGTGACGTGTCATGAACCAGGCCACGCTGGGATGGGTCGGCATTCTTCGGCTGGGTCTGGTCCAGACCGCCCTTGGTGCAATCGTCGTGCTGACCACATCAACCTTGAACCGTGTCATGGTGGTTGAGCTTGCCTTGCCTGCCATGTTGCCGGGTGTGCTGGTTGCGGCGCACTACGCCGTACAGATGATCCGTCCGAAATTCGGCCATGGGTCAGATATTGGCGGGCGCAGAACACCGTGGATCGTCGGTGGTATGGGCCTGCTGGCATTTTCCGGATCACTGGCAGCATTTGCCACTGCCTGGATGGCGGTAAATGTCACTGCCGGCATCTTGCTGGCTGTCATTGCCTTTGTGCTCATTGGTGCGGGTGTTGGCGCATCCGGCACATCGCTGCTGGCCCTGCTGGCCGCTCGTGTCGCGCCGGAGCGCCGGGCTGCGGCTGCTACCATCGTGTGGCTGATGATGATATTCGGCATGGCTGTTACCGCCGGTATCGTCGGCAATCTGCTCGACCCGTTCTCCGCATCGTGGCTGGTGATTGTTTCATCTGCGGTTGCGCTCATCGCATTCCTGGTAACGTGTCTGGCGGTGTGGGGCGTTGAAGGCCGTGCACCTGTCATTGCCAAAGACAAGGCCGCTGCGGTGCAGTCGAATTTTCGCGCTGCCTTGAGACAAGTCTGGGCTGACAGCAAGGCCCGCCGGTTCACCATTTTCGTGTTTGTATCCATGCTCGCCTATAGCGGGCAGGACCTGGTGCTTGAACCATTTGCCGGGCACATTTTTGGCATGACGCCAGGTGAGTCCACCAAACTTGCCGGCGTGCAGCATGGCGGTGTGTTCGCCGGCATGCTGCTGGTGGCCATCACCTCGACGACCCTCAGGGTTTTCCGCAAGGTACCATTGCTGTTCTGGGCGGTTGGCGGTTGCGGAGTGTCCGCACTGGCGCTGTTCGGTCTCGTCATTGCCGGTAACTTCAGTGTGTGGTGGCCGTTGCAGGCAAATGTGTTCCTGCTCGGCCTGGCCAACGGCGCCTTTGCGGTGGCCGCCATTGCCGGCATGATGGCTTTGGCCGGCGCGGCAGGCCCGCGCAAGGAAGGCATTCGCATGGGCGTTTGGGGCGCATCGCAAGCAATAGCATTCGGACTTGGCGGCTTTCTGGGCACGGTTGCGGTGGACGCGGTTCGCTATCTCAGCGGTTCGCCGTTACACGCATACGCTGCTGTTTTTCTCGCCGAGGCATTGTTGTTCTTGTGGGCAGCGCGGCTGGCAGCGGTGAACCTGGCAGACAGTCCTGACCGGGACTTCGCCCGCCGCAAAACCGGTCAAATCTCAGATACATCATCAGCAGAGGTCCCGGCATGAGCAAACAGACGCGCAAAATTCATGATGTGGTAATTGTCGGCGGCGGCCCATCAGGTGCCACAGCAGCTCACGATCTGGCCTTGAAGGGGCTGGACGTCGTGCTTCTGGACAAGGCCGGACGCATCAAACCGTGCGGTGGCGCCATTCCGCCAATCGCGGTCAAGGAGTTCGATATACCAGCCAGCCAGATCGTGGCGCGCATCTCGTCTGCCCGTATGGTCTCACCAACCGACCGTGGTGTGGACATGCCAATCGATGGCGGGTTTGTCGCCATGGTGGACCGTGACAAGTTTGATGAATGGTTGCGCGTGCGGGCTGCCGGGGCAGGTGCAAACAGGATATCAGGCACGTTTGAAACGCTGGAATACGAAGACGACGACATCATTGCCCTGTCCTACCAGCCGAAAGGCGAGGGGACTGTCACAACCATTGTCCACACGCGCGCGGTAATCGGAGCGGATGGCGCCAGGTCAAAAGTGGCGCGTCAGCGGATTCCGGGTTCTGACAAGATGCCATGTGTTTTCGCCTACCATGAGATTGTGAAGTCACCTGCCTCGCACGGTGATGAATTTGATCCGGCGCGGTGTGATGTCTACTATCAGGGCAAGCTGTCACCTGATTTTTACGCCTGGATATTCCCGCATGGCGACTGCACCAGCATTGGTGTCGGCAGTGCGGTAAAGGGCTTTTCGCTGCGTGGAGCGGTTGGCGACCTGAGAGCTGCGACCGGTACCGACGCCTGCGACATGGTTCGCGGCGAAGGCGCGCCGATTCCGCTGAAGCCGTTGAAGAAATGGCATGACGGGCGCGGGGTTCTGCTTGCAGGCGACGCTGCCGGCGTTGTCGCGCCTGCATCAGGTGAGGGCATCTATTATGCCATGCTCGGCGGCCGGCTGGCGGGTGAGGCTGTTGAACAATTCCTGATAACCGGGAAATCAAGCGAGCTCGCCATGGCCCGCAAGCGGTTCATGAAGCTGCATGGCCGGGTGTTCTGGGTGCTCGGCATCATGCAGAAGTTCTGGTATTCCAGCGACAAGCGGCGCGAACGGTTTGTCTCCATGTGCGCAGACAAGGATGTGCAGAAACTGACCTGGCAAGCCTATATGCACAAGGAGCTGGTCAAGGCGGATCCGATGGCGCACGTGCGCATCTTTTTCAAGGATATGGCCCACCTTCTGGGTTTCGTGCCAGCGGTGCCGCAGCCACCCGGCGATACCAAGGATGCCCGTTGAAATGGGTCCGGCCATGAATGAAGAGGCGCGCTGATGGACATGCTGCAGTCGCTGTTCAAGTCCGGCGCTATCATAGATTTGATCCTGTTGCTGATGGTGGTGGAGGTAATTGGGCTTCTCGTGTGGAGGCATTTTACAGGTGCCGGTATTGCTCCAGGTGTCTTGCTGCCGTTCCTGGCTGCAGGAGTTTGCCTGATGCTGGCTGTGAAATTTGCCCTCACCGGACAAGACTGGACCCATGTGGCAATGGCTCTGGGGGGAGCTTTCGTTTTTCACCTGACCGACGTCACCTGCCGGTGGAAGAGAACTGAACGAAGTCAGGCAGAGGAAAAACAGTTCCAGGCGCGTGAACTGTAAACTGGAGGATTTGCAATGAACGGTTTTCATCATTTGGACGAAGCCACGATCGTCAGCTATGCAAGCGGCACCCTGAGTGAAAGACTGCTGCCCGTCGTTGCCAGCCATGTTACACGGTGTGCTGAGTGTGGGAAGTCGGTGCGCCGTGCTGAAGCGATTGGTGGCGCTGTGCTTGAAGCGGTGCCTCCTGAGCAGTTGTCAGCTGGAATTCTGGAGACGGTTATCGAACGCATTGAATTGCGAAGCAGGTGATGCCGGAGGCAACCGCCGTGAATCCGGTGCCGTTGCGGATGACCAGAGGCACTCCGTTTTGCTGTTTCAAAACATCTCCTGAATTTATTCGCCAGGCGGTGATGTTGTGCGTTCGTCGCCCTCATTCGCTCCGGAACGTGGAAAACCTGCTGTAGCAGCACGGAGTCGAAGCCAGGCATGAAGCCGGACACAAGTTGGCTGATAGGCAACTGGATATACTGCTGGTTTGAACATTCAGGTGACTGTGTAATGTGCCGGTTGTGGCCATGGTGTCCCTGACCAGCCTGCATGACGAGCATCCTGAACTGGCAAACTATCATGGAGCGCAACGCATTGTGCAGGTGGACGTGACCCACATCTTTCCCAACGGCCCGCGCTATGTGCCGCATATGGAGCAGGTTGCTCCGTCACGTCACATCCCCGAAGCAGGGAAGGAACACCCCACACCTCAGTGGAAGAAAATTCCACCGATTGCAGAGCTGCTTTGGCATGCCGCCATTGATCGCGTGGCCGGCATCCACATAGATGGAGGTCAATAGACGACAACGGCGCGGATCGAGTCACCGGCATGCATCAGGTCAAAGCCCTTGTTGATGTCTTCCAGAGCCAGCGTATGGGTGATCATCGGATCGATGTCGATCTTGCCGTCCATGTACCAGTCGACGATCTTCGGCACATCGGTGCGGCCCCTGGCACCGCCGAACGCCGTACCGCGCCATGACCGGCCGGTGACAAGCTGGAACGGACGCGTCGATATCTCCTGGCCCGCACCTGCAACACCGATGATGATGCTCTCGCCCCAGCCCTTGTGGGCACACTCCAGTGCCATGCGCATCAGGTTGACATTGCCGACACACTCAAACGAGTAATCGGCGCCGCCGCCGGTCAGCTCGACCAGGTGGGCCACCAGGTCACCGTCGACATTCTTCGGGTTGACGAAATGGGTCATGCCGAACTTGCGGCCCCACTGTTCCTTGCCGGCATTGAGATCAACGCCGACGATCATGTTGGCGCCGGCAAAGCGTGCACCCTGAATGACGTTCAGGCCGATGCCGCCGAGGCCGAATACCACGACGTTTGATCCCGGTTCCATCTTGGCGGTGTTGATGACCGCACCGATGCCGGTGGTCACACCGCAGCCGATATAGCAGATCTTGTCGAACGGGGCCTTCTTGTTGACCTTGGCCAGCGCGATTTCAGGCAGCACGGTGTGATTGGCAAATGTCGAACAGCCCATATAATGCAGGATCTTCTCGCCCTTGTAGGAAAACCGGCTGGTGCCGTCCGGCATCAGGCCTTGCCCTTGCGTGGTGCGGATCTTCTGGCACAGATTGGTTTTCGGATTCAGGCAATACTCGCATTCGCGGCATTCCGGCGTATAGAGCGGGATGACGTGATCGCCCACTTCAAGCGACGTCACACCGGGCCCGACTTCAAGCACCACACCGGCGCCTTCATGGCCAAGAATGGCTGGAAAGGCGCCTTCGGGATCATCGCCGGACCGGGTGAACTCATCGGTGTGGCAGATACCGGTTGCCTTGATTTCAACCAGCACCTCACCGGCCTTGGGGCCTTCCAGGTCTACTTCGACGATTTCCAGTGGTTTACCGGCCTCAAATGCAACGGCTGCACGGGTTTTCATGGGGTTTCTCTCTTGGGGTGATTGGTTGTGGATTTCGAATTGTCATGTCGGGCGAGACAGGCAAACAGTTGACTGGCAGGCCGTCTATTCCGGCACGGTGGCGGTTATCTTGATTGAGCTGTACCATTGGGCAAGGCTGGTGATGTCGCCGTCTTTCAAATCTTTCGCGACAACCGTCATCATCTCATGCTCGCGTTTGCCGTTTCTGAATGCTTTCAACTGGGTTTCCAGGTAAATCTGGCTTTCGCCGGCCAGGTGAGGTGCTATCGGGATTTTGGCAATGCCGTCGATCCCGTGACAGACCTGGCATTTCTGCTTCGCCATTTTTTTGCCGGCTGCGGAATCAGCACTTGCCGGCAGCACCGAAGCGAGCACCATCAATATCAAGACCACGAAACCGCGCATTGCTGTAGACCTTCTTGTACCTTGCTGGAATCCCAAACCGGACAGGCCGCCGGCCCGACTGAGCCGGGCCGGCGACCGGTTTTTTCAGACGCGACTAGTCGCCGTACGAGATGCGATAAACTGCACCTGCCAGGTCATCGGAGACCAGGATCGAACCGTCGCGCAATTGGGCCACATCGACTGGACGGCCAAGGTACTCGCCATTGCTGTCCAACCAGCCATCGGCAAACACCTCGGTGGCACCAACACTTCCATCTTCATTGACGGCCGTGAACATCACTCGCGCGCCAATTGGAGTGGTCCGGTTCCATGATCCGTGCTGGGCAGAGAAAATGCCACCCTTGTACTTGGCCGGGAACTGACTGCCCGAATAGAAGGTCATGCCAAGGTCGGCTGCATGGGCGTCCATTTCCACGACAGGATGCACGATGTCGGCCGGTGGTTCTTCACCCTTGTACTCGTTGGTGCGCACGGTTCCGCCGCCAAACCAGGGGTGACCGAAATTCTGGCCCATGGCAGTTTGCCGGTTCAGCTCTCCGGGAGGAATATCGTCCCCCATCCCGTCCACCTGGTTGTCAGTGAACCAGAGTTCACCGTTTGCCGGGTTGAAGTCCATGCCGACGGAGTTTCTGATGCCGTAAGTGTAGACCTCGCGATTCTTGCCATCGGTATCAGAGCGGATAATACCGCCTATACCGTGTTCCTTGTAGAGATCGAGTTTCTCCTTGGGTGCAACATTGAAAGGCTGGCCAAGCGATATGTACAGTTTTTTGTCGGGACCAATTCGGCAGGTGCGAGCCGTATGGTTGTAGCTTTCTTCTGATTTGGGCACCAGCGTGCCGGCCTTGAATACGTTGAATGCGGCCACATCCGGGCTCTCATAAAAGAATTCAGCGGCCGGGTAGACCAACACACGGTTCTGTTCGGCAATGTAAAGGAAACCATCCGGCGAGAAGCACGGGCCGTTTGGAATGGCCATGGAAAGCGATGGAGCGAAATCCTTCACTTCGTCAGCCACGCGGTCCTTGTTGCGGTCGGTGACCGACCAGACCTTGGTTTTGCGGGTGCCGACAAATGTCACGATGCCCTGTGGGCCGACCGCCATGTGGCGGGCGTCCGGCACAATGGCATAAAGTGAAATCTTGAACCCGGCGGGCAGTTTGATTTTTTCAAGAGTTTTCTTGATCGCATCGGCATTCTCGCCCTTCTGGTCAATGAAGGTGAACTCGGTGACACCCGTTGACTGGAAATTGCTGAGCTTTTCGAGATTGTCCGTTGTCTGGGCCGTTGCCAGGGATGAGCTTGCCAAGAGAAGGCATGCAAAGAGTGTATTGCGCATTTTGGTATTCCTCCCGCTATTTTCATTATTATTGATTATAGAGCCGACCATACGCAGCATTCATCACAAGTGGTCGTCGACGGTAGTATTTGAATACTACATCAGCTCAATTCCCATCTTGCGGAACGACAGTGTCAGAAAGATAGCGATATCTTGTGAGGAGCGGGCACGCTGGTCGAGACGTTGTGGTGGAAATTTCGCAGAGGCAGGTTTAGTCTTTGATAGTGTAACTGTGGGTGATGGCCCCCAGGCATTTGGCAATTTCATGCGGGTATCGCAGACCAATGAGTAGCGGCAAGATTTCCCGGTTAAGGTCGCTGCGAACAAGAGTGCTGCTGCTGTTGTTGAGTGCGGCGGTGATCAGCGCCATTTCGGCGGGACTTCTGACCTATGGTCTGACCAGTTCGCAACAGCTTGTCGACAAGGCTCAGGCGGCGCAGGTCCGCATCGAAAGCTATCTTGTACTGGCCAGCCGGCTGAGCGAGTATCGCGACACTGCAACTGCGGCAACAGCACCGGGCGCAAATGGAAGCCAGGCCCGGCAGCAGGTCAATCAGGTCTATGAGCCGGTTCGGCAGGCATTCACCCGCCTGTTGTCGCTCAATGTGCTGGAGGTTGACCGAGAAACCGGCGATGGAAAATCTGCCGCAGCAACAAAAGGCCTGAACCTGTCGCGCATGAAAGCCCAGTTTGACAATCTGCACAGATCGATCACCGGCTCGCTGGTGGAAAATACCGGCGGGGCCAGCGGACAGGGGGCACTGAATGCGTTTGGCATAGGCATTTCGCCGATACTGTTCCAGGCCATTGACAATGAAAGACAGCTGTCAGCCGCAACGCATCGCCGGATTGCAAGCCTGCGCAAGCGCCTCATAGCCATCGCCATTGCCCTGGTCAGTGCAACAGTGTTGCTGTCACTGGCGATCTATTTTCGCTTCGGACTGCCCTTGCTCAGACGCATTGCCGAGACGGTTCAGGGCGCAGAGGCAATTGCCGAGGGGAAGCTGACGACACGGCTCAACCCGACCGGACACGATGAACTGACCGAGCTGATGCGGCGGTTCAACATAATGGCCGGCTCGCTTGCCGCGCGTGAAGGCGAACTGAAGACGGCACAGCGGGACTTGCAGGAAACAGTTGACCGCCAAACTGCCGATCTTCGCCAGGCCAACGAAAAGCTGGAAAAGATCGACGCAAACCGGCGGCGGTTCTTTTCAGACATCAGCCACGAATTGCGCACTCCGCTAACTGTTGTCCAGGGCGAGGCCGAATACAATCTGAAAGCCAAGGCCCGTCCCGGTGTTGGCGACATGCGGCAATCGTTTGAGACCATACTCGCGCGGGTGCAGGAACTGCGCCGCCGGGTCGACGACATGCTCAGGGTGGCGCGGTCTGAAAGCGGGCGGCTTGACCTGTCGTCGGGGCGCATTGACCTGAACAAGGTGGTTAGTGATGCGGTCGCCGATGAAACAATACCCGCCAAACGCCGGGGCATCAGGCTGAAACCTGAACCCGTTTCGGGAGAAATTGCCATACTGGGAGACTATGACTGGCTTCGACAGGTTATGGGCGGGCTGATTGTAAATGCGGTGAAAAACTCGCCCGAAGACACCGTGATCACGATCAGCATCACGCAGCAGCTCCACAATGTTGTGGTCGCGATTGAAGATCAGGGACGCGGTATTGATCCGGACAGCCTGCCATTTGTGTTTGAGCGCTTCGCCCGCGCAGGCGGTGACAGGAACCAGCAGGTCGAAACCGAAAGCGACGGTTTTGGCATTGGTCTCAATCTTGCCAGATGGGTGATCGAGGAACACTCGGGCACCATCTCACTTGGCAACAATGTGGATGGACCCGGGGTTACTGTCCATGTCACGTTGCCCCTCATGAGCGAACCAACAGATCAGGGCAAAATGACGTGAAGGTTCTCGTCGTGGAAGATGACCCGGACATTGCCTCCTTGCTGATGCGCAATTTCAAGGCTGAAGATGTGAACGCAATCCATGCGGCAAGTGGCGAAGCCGCCCTGGAAAACGTGCGTCACAACCATTTTGACGTCATTATTCTGGATGTCATGTTGCCCGGTTGCTCCGGGCTGGATGTGTGCCGGAATCTGAGAAACCAGGATCATGCGGCTACCATCATCATGCTGTCGGCACGCGATGCGGTGAATGACAGGGTCGATGGACTGTCGGCCGGCGCGGATGACTATGTTGTAAAGCCGTTTGCGTTTGAAGAGCTGCTGGCCCGCATCACCGCGCAACAGCGCAGACGGTCGGAAGACCCACCAGACAATGACGGCGATGTTGTCAGCCATGGCCGGCTCACCTATGTGCGCACAATCAGGGATGTGAGGTTTGAAGACAATCGCGCCGAGTTGACGGAGCGCGAAGCTGACCTGCTGCTGTACCTGATGCAAAATGAAGGCCAGCCTTTGTCCCGGGAAGTGATATTCGACGCGCTTTGGCATGCCCAGGGCGGTGTGGCAATAAACGTGGTCGATGTCTATATCGGCTACCTGCGCCGCAAGCTTGGCACGCTTGGGGCCGACGCGCGTGCCAGTGTTCGCACAGTCCGCGGAAAAGGGTTCATGTTTACACGGCCGTGAGTTGCCCGAACCGGCAAGGCCGGTTTATTTTTTTGAGTGTTTGTCGAATGCGTCGGGGTCGCACCTGACGGTGCGCACCTGCCAGATCAGCGCCGAGGCGTCGATGCCATTGTCAAACAGCCACTGGGCTTGAATTCGATAGGCCTGGCGTTCACGCCGCAACCATTCCACGCAGTTGCTGGAATTGCCGCCTCGGGCTTCGCGCTGGATATGATGTACCAGTTCGTGCAACAAAATGCCCTTGGCCACAATGTTGCGCTCCGGATCAACGCGTTTGTCGATGTAAATGACACCGTCGGGGCCGTACCAGGCCAACACCCTGCACGGCTTGCCGCATACCTTGTGTTGCAGTTCTCTCGCATCCAGTTGCCGGATAACCGGTTCTGACACCACCATGGCCGGGGAGTTCATCGCCAACCCGACAATGGCAATCAACTCGGCTACAATACTGGCGATTGACGACATGAAATCCGTTTCCGTTGCCATTGAACGGCTTACGCAACTGCTGACTTACCAGATGACAGAATTCGGCATCTGAACAAGAATTGATGCCTTGATGCGGCCAGACAAACGTGTTGGTCTGCTGCTTGTATTCAGTCTCGATAACGCAGAAAGATACTACAAGATGAAATCAAGCATGGTCACTAGAGTTCTGTGTTTTATCACGATTGTGTTTGGGGTGACGGTGGTAAACTCTGCAGTTGCGGGTGAACCCGAAACCGTCTCTTCCTTGTTGTTTGACAAACCCTATCTGACCTCCGTCAAACCTGACACCACCTTGATCTATGATTTCAAACGCATCAGCAGTGATGAGAAAAAGTATGGCCGGGGTCTGAGCGACACCATCCGGCTTGATGTTCTGAAAGACGAAAAGGACAGCAGCAAACGCACCGCTCACCTGCACATCTACAGTGGACCGAGAGCCCGCAATATCGGTCCCATCCCGCAGACATCCGGCAACCCGGCGATCATGATCCTGCTTGAGCAGGATACGTATGATTTCAAGCGTCATCTTGGCGGTATTCCAGCCTATTTCCGCAACAAGATCCGCAAGGCGATGCGCGAAGACGCAGTGATTGAACAAACCCGGATCCAGTATGATGGACGCGAAATTTCCGGCCACAAGATCACGCTGGTGCCTTTCAGGGGTGACCCAAACATGCGACGCGTGCCCGAATACCAGAACACGATCTATGAATTCATCGTGTCGGATGAAGTGCCCGGCGGTATTGTCAGCATATCCAGCACCATTCCCGGCTCTCAGCCGGACAGCAGTGCACTGAGGAAGCAGTACATGTCGTTCAATTCGCAGGTGGCCAAATGACCGGGAGGACTTCTGTAACCGCGGGCTGGCTGGCCGGCGTCACGGGCTTCTCGATGCTGCTGGCCATCGGCCCGGCAAGCGGACAGGACAAAGGTTTCATCAATGACTATCCGACGTCCGCCCGGGCCGATTATGTATTCGGTTGCATGGCGGTCAACGGCCAGACACGCGATGCGCTGGAGAGATGTTCCTGCTCCATCGACCTGATCGCATCGATCCTCACCTATGATGAATATGTCGGCGCTGAAACCGTGCTCATGGTTGCGCAGAAAGGCGGCGAGAACACCTCGATCTTCCGCACTTCGCCGATTATGCGAAGCAAGGTTGACGCCTTGCGCCGGGCGCAGGCGGAAGCAGAGGTCAGATGCTTCTGATCAGGATCCTTGTGCCGGCCAGGATTTCTTGAAGACCTGGCCATCAGTGTCGGACGCGTTGACCAGAAATTCACCACTGCCTGCCGCCTTGTAGAAGAACCTGATGTTCGGGTCTTCGCTCAGCGAGATACCGCCTTCGACTTTCAACACCAGATCGTCGCCGCGCTTCACTTCGATGGAATCCACAAAATGCGCCGGTATGTGCAACATGGTGACCTGATCCATCTGCAGGCCGGAATTGTTGGGATGGCGGATCATGATCTGGGCTTCACGAGTGCCATTTGACTGCTCGAGCACTCTGGATTCCCCGGCCTTGAAGATCCGCAGTTTCATTTTGCCCATCAGGGCACGCGCGGCTTCGGCGTCCTTTGAAGCCGGCGCAGAACAGCCGCCGGATGCCTTGACGAATTTCTTGATCATGAACTGCCTGCCATCTTCCGTTTCGCCGATGGCGCGCACCCAGGAATAGCTGTTGACGCGGAAGCGGGACGAGAAAGAAGCCGACGCGGCGGCCGGGCCAAAAATGAACTCTGCAGCCATGGGCGCAGGGTTTTCGTCAATGACAATGGTGACTTTGCGGATACCACTGTCCGGTTGCACCTTGATGACAATCGGAACGATTGCTGCATCTTCTGCCCGGTAGGGCGCGTCCATGCTCATCACGTCCTCGCCGTTCAGGAACGCGGTATTCTTGAAAATATCACCCTGGATCGACTGCCACGTAGTCTCCGGCGGCGTGGTGCCTGCGAATGCGGGCACCGGCAGCATCAGAGCCGCACAAAGGGAGGTGATCATGGCAATCTTTCGCATTACATATTCTCCGTTGCGGGAAGCTGTGTCTTCCTGTTTTGCTGGCGGCAGAATTCAATTTTTGTATACACCATTCCGGTAAAACCGCCAAATGGGGTGACGTCAAAGTGATCGCTTCGGTGTATATCCTTCAAGCCTTGCCGGGTTGGAAGACGTTTGCGTTGGCATCCCTGAAATTCTGCAGTTCTGCGGCGTTGCAGCGTTGCTGCCGGCTCAGTGAGACTGTGAGTTCGCCGGTGATCCGGGCCGGACCCGGGCTCAGAAAAATCAATCTGTCGGCCAGCGACAAGGCTTCGCGCCAGTCGTGGGTGACAAACAGCACGCTGGCTGGATTGCCGGCCAGCATGGTTTCAAGCAGGTCGCGCAGCCGGGCTGCCAGCATCTCGTCAAGTGACACAAACGGTTCGTCCATCAACAGCAGTTGCGGGCGAAGCACGAAAGCGCGTGCCAGCGCGGCGCGGCGCTGCATGCCCATGGACAGTTGCAGCGGATAGATGTCTTCCGAGCCCGCCAGCCCGACGGCTTCGAGCACCGATGCAATGGCGTCTGCGTGAGCTTGCGGATCTGAAAATACCAGTTCGATATTCTGGCGAACCGTGCGCCATGGCAACAGTGTCGGCGATTGGAAAACATAGGCCATTTTGTCTTTAAGGCCGGCGGCGTATTCCACAGTCCCGGTATAGTCGTCATCCAGTCCGGCGGCGATTTGCAGCATGGTGGTCTTGCCGCATCCCGACGGACCCAACACTGCAACAAACTCGTTTCGTGCAATCTCGATTTCGATGTTTTCGATGGCGTTCAATTCACCGTCTGCCCTGGCGAACGGCTTGTGCCGGATAGCGAGCTTCAAAGCCGTCATGTGCGCCACCGCCCCACCGACTGTTGCCAGGGTTGCAGGATGAAGGTTTCGATCAGCTGTACAACCACGATGAACGAAATCGCGTACGCCAGAATGGCAGCGACATCGAACAGCTGAAAGTACAGGTGGATCTGAAAACCGACACCATTGCTGCGGCCGAGCAACTCCACCACCAGTACGATTTTCCAGACCAGTGCCAGGCCGGACCTTGCCGCAGCGGCGAAATACGGAGCCAGTTGCGGCGCCAGGACGTGGCGCAGTGTTTTCCAGCGGCCGAACCTGTAGGCCCTGGCAAGTTGTTCATAGGCCGGGTCCAGCGCCTTTGCGCCTTCGCGCAGTGTAACGGCGACATTGGGTATCTTGTTGATCGCAACTGCAAGAACGGTTGCGACCTCGGTCAGCCCGAACCAGATGAAGCAAAGCACGATCGTCACCAGGGCTGGAAGATTGAGGAAGAACATCAGCCAGCCGTCGAAAAACCGGTCGGCCCAGGCCCGCTTGCCCATGGCAATGCCTATGGCAGAGCCAATGACCATGGCGGCCACAAAGCTGGCAGCAACACGCATCAGCGTCATGGCTACATGAAACAGCAACTCACCGCTTGCCAGCTCAATCGCCAGTACGGAAAACACCTCCTGTGGCAGCGGCAGGTATCGGCTTTGAACCAGAAGCGCTAACCCCCACCAGACCACAAGCAGGCTGATGATGGATATCATCATCCATGAGATCCGACCGAACGTGTTGAGTGGTTGAGACGCCATTACTGTGATGAGCGCGCTTTGAACACTCCGGCGTCAAACGATACGCCGCGTCCAACCACTTTGGTACCGCCGGTTTGCAGCAGAATATCAAACAGGGCTTTCGAACTGCCGGTATCCGCAGGCGTCCAGCCTTGCAACCGGCCTGCTCTGAAGCGTTGTCTCAGGGTAGCAAATTCAGCATCTGATTTTACACCCATGCGGGGTCTGATGCGGTTCCATTCAGCGTCATTTTCCAGCAAAAGCTGCGACGCAGCATCCACAGACCGCATGAAGCCCGCGAATGCGTGTTGTTGTGACGGTGATGATGGCTTGCGAAACAGAAACCCGATCAGCGGCGGCGGGTTCTTGATGCCCAGTCCGAGCATGAAATCGTCAACACCAAACAGTTGCTGAAAACCCGCAGCCTCCAGTTTTGCAGCAAAGTGCCAATAGATCAGAACCGCATCAAGGTCGCCATTGCGCATTTGTTCTGCGAGCAGGGGAGGGGCGGCGTATACCGGTTGTGCGATGTCCGCGATATCTCCGATCTGCTGTTTCCTGCTCCAGGCGCGCAACAATAACCAGCTCTTGTCCAGCGGCCCGCCTGCGACGCCGATCCTGCGCCCCTTGAGATCTGCAAGAGATGAAATCGGGCCATTCTTCTTGACCATCAGCGCTCCAAGCGTTCGCGAGTATGGATGAAATACCAGATTCTCGCCTGCGCTTCTCTCTCTCAGCGCCCAGAACCAGTCGGCAACGATCGTGTCAACCTCGCCGGCCAGAAGCGCAACGGATGTGGCGTCGCGACGTGCCAGCTCAAGTTGCTCCAGACGATAACCCTCGCGCTGATCCAGCTTGTTGTGCTGCACCACATCCAGCAACCAGTTCACTGTGCCGAATTTCAAGACACCGGCCTTGATGACCGGTTCTGCATGGCTGGACGGCGAACCTGCCAGCACTGCCAGCGAGACGAACACGACAATCAGTGCTTTCACAAGCTGTGTCGTCGCCTTTAAGCGCCGCTTGTGGTTGTTGCCTGACCGCAAGGTCATCATTCGACCCTTTCGATTTATTCGCGTACCGGTTTTATTACACATAAGTCACACTCTTTTCAATTGATTGACAGGTTTGTGTGGCATCCGTCATAGTTAATTTCGAAATTGCGTAATTGTTATTAAATAAGAAAATAATAAGTAGTGGGTTTGTTCTTGTCCATGAAGCGCTCCGGAAAACTGATCATGCTGGCTTGCCTCATGGCCTGCACGCACCTGACCACTGCAGCAATGGCGGCAGACAAGATCAGCATTGGATATTTGCAGACCTTTGAAAAGGGGCGGTTGACCATCTCGGTGCTCGACCAGCCTGCAGATAACCTCGGTCTGGCCGGCGCGGAAGTGGGCATAAATGACAACAATACCACCGGCCGCTTCATGGGCCAGGAGTTCTCGCTGGATGATGTGAAGCTGTCACCGGACGAAGACATGATCCCGGCGCTGGACAGATTGTATCAACAGGGCGTGCGGTTTTTCGTCCTGGATGTGTCTGCAGATAATGTTCTGAAGGCGGCTGATCATTTCAGGTCCGCGGATGTGGTGATTTTCAATGCAGGTGCCGAGGATAACAGGCTTCGCAATGAGGATTGCCGAAGCAATGTCATTCATACGGCACCCAGCCGGGCAATTCTTGCCGACGGTCTGGCGCAATATCTGATCTGGAAGAAATGGCGTGACTGGTTCCTGGTATCTGGATCAAACCCCGCCGACAAGGCGTGGGCTGCTTCGTTGCGCCGTGCCGCGACCCGGTATGGCGCCAAAATCGTGAGTGAGAAGGAGTATGTCGATACCGGCGGCGCCCGCCAGACGGACTCCGGGCACGCCCAGGTTCAAAAGCAGATGCCGGTGTTTTCGCAGGATGCAGAAGACCATGACGTGGTTGTGGTTGCGGACGAAAGCGAAGTGTTCGGCACCTACCTGCCGTATCGCACATGGTTGCCGCGCCCGGTCACAGGCTCCGCCGGGCTGCAGGCGGTGAGCTGGCATCCGGCCTTTGAAGGCTGGGGGGCTGCACAAATCCAGAACCGGTTTGCCAAACACGCGGGACGGCGAATGCAGGGTATCGATATGCAGGCCTGGACCGCCGTGCGGATGGTTGGCGAGGCTGCCACGCGTACCAAGTCTGCTGATCCGGCAAAGATTGACGCCTACATAAAGGATCCGGGGTTTTCCATTGCGGCGTTCAAGGGCCAGAAAATCACCCTGCGCGACTGGAACCTGCAATTGCGCCAGCCAGTATTGCTGGCAGATGGCAAAAACGTGGTGTCCGTCTCACCGCAGAGCGGGTTTCTGCATCAGTTTTCCGAGCTTGATACACTGGGCTATGACAAGCCGGAGACAAGCTGCAAGCTCAACCAGTGATATTGGATCGGGGTATAAACATGAAAAAAACTGTTCTCAGGCTGTTGGCCACAAGCTGCCTGATCTGCGCGACGGCCGCACCTGCTGCAGCGTTCACGGCCTATGTATCGAACGAGAAGGGTAATTCGATCAGCGTTATCGACACCGACACAAAGGAAGTGGTCAAGACCATCAAGACCGGTAACCGGCCGCGTGGCATCACCATTTCTCATGACGGCAAGTTCATTTACGTGTGTGTCAGTGACGACGACACCATTGAGGTCATTGATGCCAAGACCCACCAGATAGTCGGCACGCTGCCTTCAGGGCCTGATCCTGAACTGTTCGTTCTGTCGCCTGACGGCAAGCGGCTTTATGTGGCCAACGAAGATGACAACCTGGTCACCGTCATCAATCTTGAGGACAATACAGTCGTCAACGAAATTCCGGTTGGTGTCGAGCCTGAAGGCATGGGTGTCTCGCCGGACGGCAAGTCTGTGGTCAATACCTCGGAGACCACCAATATGGCACATTTCATTGACACCGACAGTTTCGAAATCACCCACAATGTACTGGTTGATGCGCGGCCGCGGTTTGCCGAATTCAAGTCTGACGGATCAGAAGTATGGGTGTCGTCGGAGATCGGCGGCACTGTCAGCGTAATCGACAATTCATCGCGCGAGATCAAGCACAAGATCTCGTTTGAGATACAAGGGGTGGTGGCCGAAGCCATTCAACCGGTCGGCGTTCGCATTACCCGGGACGGCAAGAAGGCGTTCGTGTCGCTTGGGCCGTCCAATCGGGTGGCAATGATAAATGCCGAGACGTACGAAGTTGAGAAGTACATTCTGGTGGGCCAAAGAGTGTGGCAACTGGCATTCACGCCGGACGAAAAATACGTCATCTCGACCAACGGAAACTCGAACGATGTTACCTTTATTGAAGTTGCAAGCGGCAAGGCTGTCAAATCAGTCGCCGTGGGCCAGCTTCCGTGGGGCGTTGTTGTGTCACCTAACTGAAACTGAACAGAAACCGGAGTGATTGTTTCATGC
The DNA here is from genome assembly GCA_963698275.1 of uncultured Alphaproteobacteria bacterium. Lineage (GTDB taxonomy): Bacteria > Pseudomonadota > Alphaproteobacteria > Rhizobiales > Aestuariivirgaceae > Anderseniella. Next base: position 321,065 of record CAVOQE010000001.1, read on the forward strand.
AACCTGTCAAACTGCTTGCCCTGTCCGCCCTGTCCATGCTGCTCGCTGTCCCGGCCTATGCAGATGATGATGATGCAAAACGCACACGATCCAGTCAGACTGTTCCTGAACTGAAGCTCGGCAAGGAGGGTGATCAGTTTGCCGTCAATACGACAGACTTCAAGCTGATCTCGGGGCAGGGCTATCGCTGGAAGATCAGCGCGGCCGGCGAGCTGGAGTATAAATTCAAGACCGATCTGTGGCGTGATGTGTGGGTCAACCAGATCGTGATATCCGACCTCGAAGTGCACATGGCAGGTGCTCCGGCCTGGCTCGAATTCGACGATGAAGGAACCATACAGGTACAATTTTCCACGGTACGGCCGGGCACCTACAAATGGTGGGTAGAAGGGCTTGAAGATCGTGGCATGAAAGGTAACATCATCGTAAAGTAACCTGCGCCCGGCGCGCCATTGTTGCACGGCAGCCCGATTGGATTTTCATCTGTGATGACCACTGCACTTTCCATCAGGGGTGTCTCGCACTCTTTCGGCGCGAGGAAAGCGCTGGTTGACGTCAATCTTGATGTGGCCTCTGGACAGTTTTGTGCCTTGCTCGGCCTGAACGGGGCCGGCAAGACCACGCTGTTTTCGCTGATCACCCGGCTGTACGACAATGTCAGCGGCTCCATAGAGGTTCTGGGACACGATGTGCGCCGGCAACCGGTCAAGGCATTGCAGCACCTTGGCGTGGTGTTTCAAAACCGGACCGTGGACGCCGACCTGAGTGTCCTTCAGAACCTGACCTATCATGCAGCCCTGCATGGCCTGTCTGCCGCACAGGGACGTGAGCGTGGCATGGCAGAGCTTGACCGGATCGGACTTGCCGACCGGGCAAACGATAAAATCAGAAGCCTTTCCGGTGGCCAGGCCCGCCGGGTCGAGATTGCCCGGGCGCTGGTTCACCGGCCGGCCCTTCTCCTGCTTGACGAACCCACCATCGGGCTGGATGTGGGATCGCGACAGGACATTCAGGATCATGTCCGGCGCCTGATGAGCGAAGACGGCCTCGGTGTGTTGTGGGCCACCCACCTGATGGACGAGGTTCAAGATGCCGATCAGGCTGTGATCCTTCATCGAGGCAAGGTATTGGCGTCCGGCACGGTGGAGACCATCGTCGAACACGCCGGCGCACCGTCAATCAAGGATGCCTTTACAGGCCTAACCGGACAACTGGTGATGGAGGATGTCGCATGAACGACAAGTCATCGCCCCATGTCACGCGCGCGCTGGGGCCGGTTGAATACTACCGGTGCATGGCGGGAATTGTGTGGCGGGAAGGGTTGCGGTTCGTGCAGCAGCGCGGCCGCTTCATTGCCGCCCTGGTTCGCCCGCTGGTCTGGTTGTTCATCTTTGCCGCCGGGTTTCGTTCGGTGCTGGGTGTCTCCATCATTCCGCCGTACTCGACCTATGTGCTGTATGAAGTCTACATAACACCGGGCCTGATCGGCATGATCCAGTTGTTCAATGGCATGCAGTCTTCCCTCTCAATGGTCTATGATCGTGAAGTCGGAACCATGCGGTCACTTCTCGTCAGTCCGTTTCCGCGCTGGTTCCTGCTGACGTCCAAACTTGCCGGAGGCGTGGCGGTTTCCATTGTGCAGGTTTATGTATTCCTGCTGATTGCCTGGTTCTGGGAAGTTGAGCCGCCAATAGCCGGCTATTTTGCCCTGTTGCCGGCTTTGGTGCTGTCCGGTCTGATGCTGGGCAGTCTTGGTTTGATGTTGTCGTCGGTGATCAAGCAACTGGAGAATTTCGCCGGGGTGATGAATTTTGTTATTTTCCCGATGTTTTTTCTGTCCTCGGCACTGTATCCGCTTTGGCGCATGAAGGAAGCAAGTCCGCTGCTGTATCAGATCTGCCAGTTTAACCCGTTCACCTATGCCGTAGAACTGATCCGGTTTGCGATGTACCTGAAGGTTGACTGGTTCTCGCTGGTAACAGTGGCAACCTGCACGCTGGTGTTTCTGTCGCTGGCCGTATTCGCCTATAACCCGTCAAAAGGCCTGATCGCGCGTCGTGGCGGTCCCGGTGGAGCATCGTAATGAAACATCATGGTTTAAGTCTTGTCCTAAGTGTTGTCGTGGCATCGGCCATGTTGGTCCCGGCGCAAGCCTATGAGCCCAAAAAGGACTGGCCATGCGTCCAGGTCAAAGTACCGGAGCTGAGCCCTGCCATGATGTGGGCGGGACCGGAACTGACCGGGCCGGCGGCGGAATGGCGCAAGAGTCCGAACGCCGGTACCACGGCCAGGAAACTGATTATCAGGCGCTATAGCGAAGAGCAGGTGGCGCAATTCATTGCAGCTTTTGCCAAGCAGCTCGACAAAAACGAACGGCCAGTCGAGATGACCCGTCTGTTCGCTGCATCATTTGATTTCGTTGCGGCAGAGCGGCGCGATATCATTGCCGGCATTGAACGGTTTACCAAACGCCAGAGACAACTGGCTGACAATGTCCGCAAGACCCGTGCGGAGCTTGAGGCTTCATTGAAACACCAGGACCCGTCGGAGCAGCAACTGGCTGAACGCCGTGAAATAGAAGAGCGCCTCAACTGGCAAACGCGCATATTTGATGATCGTGAAAAATCAACCAGGTTTGTATGCGAAGTGCCGACATTGCTGGAAAAGAGGCTGTTTCTCATTGCCCGTGAAATTGCCAACAACATCGATGGCTGAACGGCAGGTCGTGCCGGAAAACAGTTGATCTTATTTCACGGGAATTTTGGCAATACGGTTTCCGTCGGATAATCGTGCAACGCCCAGCCGTCGGTTCCGTCAGGAAACCAGGTCACGTCCTCATAGCCATATTCCACGGCCCGCTTGGCGGCATTCCATGACATCCAGCAATCCAGCAGGCAGTAAAACAGAACCGGTTTCGACTTGTCGCCACGCGTCAATGTCTCAAGTTCACCGGAAAAGAACTCATGCATGGTCTCATGCAGCTTGCCGAAACCGACGTTTGGCAACCATGCTGCCCCCTTGATGGTGATGCGCGGCTTGTCGCGCCAGATCACGTTCTTGGGCAGTTTGTCCGGCTTTGGTGCTTGTGGCAGCACATCCACAAATACGGTATTGCCCGCCTTCCAGATATCAAATGCCTGTTCCGAGGTCACCACTTTGGCGCCCTTGAGAGTGTCTGGCACCGGTGCCCTGAAATGGCTCATCCGGTAGTCTCCAGGCTCGGCAACGTCTTCGGCATGCAGCATGTCGCAAGGCACTGCAATGACGGTCACTGCCAGCGCCAACCTGCAAAGGCTACGGTGCGTGTGCATGTATGGCGGCAGCATCATTGCTTTATCAACTGGTCTTTCTCGTCGACTATCGGCACTCCGGCATCCAGCAGAACCTTGTTGATCTCGGCCTGGTGGTTCTTGATGAACTCATTGAGCTGGTGTTTCCATTCAGGTTCGTTCGGACGCAATCCCATGGTGATGCGATAGGACATGCGCGGCCCCTTGGTTTCCTTGTTCAACGGCCTGACAGCCAGATCAGGGGCCATCTGCTTGATCAGCGGCCCGGCGATCGGTCCCCATAAAATGCCCATCGGCACCTCACCGGATGCAACCTGGCCGATCATCTTTTCTGCGGGGGCTTCGTGGCGCCGGTCGACGGTGAGCGGAAACGGCACGGCGTTTCCAATCAGCCCGTTCATCGCCATGGTCGTTGCCGGCGGTGTTCCTGCCACTACCGCAATGCGTTTGTTTGCCAGGGCAGGGTCGTCAAGCGATTCCACCTTGTCCAGCCCGTTGCCCTTCTTGTGAAACATGACATAGATCGAGCGATAATAATGATTGGTGTTCTGCACCAGTTCATGACCCTGTGCAAAACCGATGATCAGGTCGCATTTCTTCACATTGAGCGTCTGGCGCACAAAGCCTGTGGCCTGCGGGAACCAGGTATAGGTGACCGGTATCTTGAAAGCTTTGCCGATCAGGTCCGCGATCCTGTTTTCGAAGCCCTGACGCTTTTCGTTCGACATTGGCGAATTGGCCGGGTCGGCGCACACCCGCAGGGACGATTTGTTGACCAGGTCAGTTGTCTGGGCAGACAGTGGCGTCGGGGAGCTGGCATAGACAGCCAGCCCGGCCGATGCAGCTGCCACAAGTAACAAGAGCTGGCTGGATGGTTTAATGGCAGGCACTTTCGGTTTCCTTTGCACCTTCCGGTTTGGCATCCCGTTTGCGCGGGCGGCCACGCTCGATTGCACCGTCGGCACGCGCAAGCAGGTAGGCGTAGATGTCTTCACCGTAACACGACACGTTCTTGTTGTCGCCAAAGGCCGGCATGATGCTGGTTGAGCCGTCGGCGAGCTTGCGCTCGCGGCCGCTCATCACGACCTCTGCAAAATCGTAATAGTCGAGGTTCTTGATTGAATCGATGAGTGCAGGTGCATAAGTGCTGCCCATGCCATCCGGCCCGTGGCACACATGGCACTCGGAATGGTAGCGGCGGAACCCATTGTAGGTGTACCAGTCAACTGCACCGTCTTCCTTCACATTGTAGGTGATGGTGTCGTCAGGGGTCAGCCATTTGCCATCCTCCTCCCGCTTTTCACCGGCCGCCAGTGCGGACAGTGAAAAAATGGAAATTGACAAACCGACAGTCGCTGACAGAACAAACAATCCGGGTCGCATTAGGCATCCTCATTTAATAAGCAAACAATTCCTGGAGCAGACAACCGGCTCCTCCCAACAGGATCAGGAATGTTATCGTGGCGGTGCGCAGACGAAAGACCGCAGATTTATTTGCCGGTCCAGTTTGAATAACCCGGCGGCGGAACCAACCGCACGCCGGGCGCTGTTGTTGTTGCGTTGAACGTTTTTCCTTATGGCAGTTCAAACACTGTCAGCTGACCACCCAGGCGAGTGTAGTTTTTCAACCCGGCATAACCACCCACGGCGCCAAGACCGGCTTGTGGATCGGTGAGGCCCGCTGCCAGGCCAATGCCTGCCCAGCCGCCGATGCCTGACAGCACGCCGATATACTGCTTGCCTTCGCGCTCATAGGTCATCACGTTGCCAATGATACCGGACGGGGTTTTGAACTTGTAAAGCTCATCTCCCGTATTGGCATCAACGGCCTTCAGATAGCCTTCCAGCGTACCGTAGAACACGATATCGCCAGCGGTTGCCATTGCACCTGACCACACCGAGAACTTCTCAGGTATGGACCACTTGATCTTGCCTTCGCCGGCATCCCAGGCAATGAAGTTGCCCATGCCGCCGTGGCTGTCGGGAGCCGGATACATCGACAAGGTGGCACCCACATAGGGCTGGCCTGCCGTGTAGCTGACGCGGAACGGTTCATAGTCCATGCACACATGGTTCGTGGGCACGAAGAACGTCTGCGTCTTTGGCGAGAACGACGCTGGCTGCTGGTCTTTCGACCCGAGCGCTGCGGGACAGATGCCGGTCGTGTTCACGTCTTCGCCGTTCTGGGCGGTGGAGTACTGGGACACTACCTGCGGGCGTCCGGTCTTCATGTCAATGTGGGTTGCCCAATTGACTTTCGGATCATACTTTTCAGCCACCAGCAACTCACCGGTAACCCGGTCCATCGTATAGCCGAACCCGTTACGGTCGAAGTGCACGAGGGCCTTGCGGTCTTCACCCTTGACCTTGATGTCGGCGAGGATCATCTCGTTGACACCGTCATAATCCCACTCGTCGTGCGGGGTCATCTGGTACAGCCATTTGGCTTCGCCTGTATCCACGTCGCGGGCAAAGACGGTCATTGACCAGCGGTTGTCGCCGGGACGCTGTGCCGGATTCCAGGTCGACGGGTTGCCGGAGCCGTAATACACCAGGTTGGTTTCAGGATCGTAAGAGAACCAGCCCCATGTCGTTCCGCCACCGATTTTCCACTGATCACCTTCCCAGGTGTTGGTGCCGGAATCCTTGCCGACAGGCTGGCCGAGATGGGTGGTTTTTTCCGGATTGATCAGGGTGTCGCTGTCAGGTCCCATGGAATAGCCACGCCATGCAACCGACCCGTCTGCCATATTGTAGGCGGTTACATGACCGCGAACACCAAATTCACCACCGGAAATACCGACAATGACCTTGTCCTTGACCGGCAGAACCGTTGCGGTGTTGGTTTCACCTTTCGAGGGGTCACCGTTCTTGACCGACCATTTGACCTCACCCGTCTCGGCGTCGAGCGCAACGACGGTTGTGTCAGCCTGATGCAGGAAAATCATCCCGTTGGCTGCCGCCACGCCGCGATACACCGTGTCACAGCACATCACCGGGATCACATTGGGATCCTGCTTCGGCTCATAGACCCACTTGATGGCGCCGTCATTGGCAAGATCAAGCGCGTACACATTGTTGGGGAACGGTGTGTGGACATACATCATGTCGCCGATCACGAGCGGCGAGCCTTCATGACCACGCAGGACACCGGTTGAGAATGTCCAGGCCACCTTCAGGTCCTTGACGTTGTCCTTGTTGATCTGGTCAAGCTTTGAGTATCTCTGGTTGGCATAGTCTCCGGTCTGGATTGCCCAGTTGGACGAGTTTTCGATGTCCTTCATCAAGCCATCGTTTGCCTGTGCGGTTCCGCCGGCCAACAGGGCCGTCAGAGCGACAGTTGTTACTAAGAGTGATTTCCGCATTACTCAATTTCCTCCGCTTATATTGTTGGACCACAGCGTCTATGCGACGCTGGTCATTTTCAACGTACCGGTTCCAGGAGCTAAAGCGGATCGCCCTTCTCGCCAAACCCCCCGCCACACCTATCGTGGCAGGTGCTCTTGGACTCAGAAACAACAGTAACGTCGCCGATCTGGAAACGGACAATGCAGTTTCTGAGAGCAAAGTATGTTTTTTCGCCAGCGCTCGCGCAACTGATTTTTACAGATTTCAATTCCATCATGCAGGATAGCTGGACTGCATTGACAATATTCGAACACATTTTGCACCGCAATATCTTGTTCGCAAGTGCAAAAACCGAAGTCTCCGGGATTGATTATAAATGATTGTTTGGTGTGTACTTTATGAGGGGAATTTGCATAATCAGGTTAGAAATCGAATACATTTGTAGTATCTGGATACTACGGTGTAACATTCACATACTACATGAATTGAATTGGCGATTATTACGTAAGGTCAGCAAACTGAAAGTGTGCGCCGACCGGAATGCCGAATTGTCCCGAATGTCGAAGGTTGCCGGAAAATGCGTGTCGCGGGAACATCTGAGATCCCACCTTGCGGAACGATTGTGTTGCGGTTTGCAAGGCTTGTTTGCGTCTGCTTCGTTAGTGCACTTGCCGTGCTTGTGCCGGTAATGGGGCCCGCAAAGGCGGACACTTTAACGGTGCCTGCTGAAGTGACGGAAATTGCCCCTGGTGTGTTCGTGCATGCCGGCGCACATGAATTGTTCACCCCGGAAAATGCCGGTGATATTTCCAATACGGGTTTCATTATTGGCAGTGAGGCAGTTGCGGTTGTGGACACCGGCGGCAGCAGGGCGGTTGGTCTGGCCCTGAAAGCGGCCATTCGGGCCCGCACCGGTCTACCCATCAAGTACGTGATCAACACCCACATGCACCCTGATCACGTGTTTGGCAATTCTGCATTTGTGAATGAGGGCGCCGAGTTTATCGGTCATTACAAACTTTCAAGTGCACTTGCAGCCCGCAAGGAACAATACCTGCAGGCCAACAGACCGTTGCTTGGCGGTGCTTTTGAAGGCGTGGAGATTATCCCGCCGGCACGAGGCGTAAAGGGTGTGGAAATATTGCAGCTTGGGGATCGAAAAGTGCGCCTGGAAGCCCATGCAACCGCCCACACGGATAATGATCTGACGGTACTGGATGAAGAAACCGCAACCCTGTTCATGGGGGATCTCTTGTTTTCCGGGCACATACCGGTGATCGATGGCAGCATAAGGGGATGGCTGGCCCTGATGGACAGGCTGGCTGCGGAAAACATCGTCCGTGTCGTTCCCGGTCATGGACCGGCAGCAATGAAGTGGCCGGACGCTGTGGTCGAGCAAAAACGATATCTGACCGGCCTGGTCACCCAGATCCGGGACTATATTGAACGCGGCGTGCCGCTGTCTCAGGCAGCCCGCGAGATCGGTCTCGATGAAAAGCAGGCCTGGCTGCTGTTTGACGATTTCAATGCCAGAAACGTTTCTGCAGCATTTGCGGAACTTGAGTGGGAATAACTAATTTTTCCTGTTATTTCAAACAGATCAAATAATTAGAGAAAAATAAGATTTTGAATTTGATTTGATCTTGGTTAGGTTTGTGTGTGCTGGCCCGTTGAATGGAGCCAGAAATCCATTTTGGAGGTCTTCATCATGAAGAAAGTTTGGGCAAAGCCAGCCATGTGTCAGGTAGAAGCCGGGTTTGAAATTTCCCGTTACCTGCCCGCATCGGTCAGCAAGTAATTCCAGCGGAGCCGCCCATGCCGTATTCGGCCTGGGTGGTTTTGGCTGACATTATCAAACGCGCGCGTCCGTTTGCCGGATCGCGCGTTTGTTTTGGCAGGTAGTCGTGAAACTAAAGATCATTGGGTCTGCCGCAGGCGGCGGCTTCCCGCAGTGGAACTGCAATTACAGATTAAGCCGTGAAGTCAGGTCGCGACAGACCGGACTGACACCGCGATCGCAATCCAGCATTGCCGCATCTGCAGATGGCGCCAACTGGGTGTTGTTCAATGCTTCTCCCGACATCAGGGAACAGATATCCAATACGCCGGAACTGCAGCCTGATGCCAATGGGCCGGTACGCAACTCTCCCATAAAAGCAGTGGTGCTGACCAATGCCGATGTAGATCATATAGCCGGCCTGCTGACACTGCGTGAAAAGGAAGCCTTCAACCTCTACGCGTCATCCAGAATTCTGGAAACGCTGGCCAGCAATCCGATTTTTCGGGTCCTCGATGAAACGCTGGTCAAGCGTATCGAATTGCCATTGGGCGGTACAACGCAGCTTGAAGGTCCCGATGGCCTGCTTGGCATCGAAATTGAAACCTATGCCGTTCCCGGCAAGATTGCGCTGTTCCTGGAAGACAGCTCTGATCCGGTGAATTTTGGTTCTGACGAGGGCGACACGATCGGTGTGCGCATCGCTGCGCCGGGCGCGCCTGACAGCAAAGCTGTTCATTACATTCCTGGCTGCGCCCGCGTCACCGATGACTTGCGCCAGCGCATAACCGGTGCGGGATGCCTGCTGTTTGACGGTACGGTTTTTACCGACACGGAAATGCCTGATGCAGGTGTCGGCGCAAAGACAGGTGCCCGCATGGGTCACATCGCCATGTCGGGGGATGACGGTTCGCTGGCGTCGCTCAAGGATACCGGCATCGCCCGGCGTGTATTCGTACACATCAACAATACCAATCCAGTCCTTGATCCGGCCTCACATGAGCGAAAAATCGTTACGCAAGCGGGATGGGAAGTCGGCCATGACGGGCAGGAGGTGGAATTGTGAGTGAAGATTGGGCCATTACGGGAGCCGCAGTTTCCAGTGAACGTCTGGAAGAAATACTGCGTGATGTGGGCGATGCGCGATATCACATAAATCATCCGTTCCATAAGATGATGACCGCCGGCACACTGACAAAGGGACAGATGCAGGCTTGGGCGCTTAACAGGTATTGTTATCAGGCCGCCATCCCGAAGAAAGATGCCATCATACTGTCTCGGGCTGAGAATTCCGAGTTTCGCATTGAATGGCGCGAACGGATCATTGATCACGACGGAACAGACGACAAGATTGGCGGCATCAAGCGCTGGATCGCGCTGGCCACCGGGCTGGGCCTGGATGAAGCCATGGTGATGTCCGAGGCAAAAGCGCTTCCCGCGACCCGGTTTGCGGTGAACCAGTACCTGACGCTGGTATCGCAGCGCAGTTTTCTCGAAGCGGTTGCCTCATCGCTGACTGAACTGTTTTCACCGAAGGTGATCAGCGAGCGCGTGCCGGCCATGCTGGCGAAATATGATTACATTACCGAAGACACGCTGGCCTATTTCAAACCCAGGCTGCATCAGGCGCCACGCGATGCAGAAGTTGCGTTGAGTTATGTGCAACGCCACGCCGACACGGCGGAAAAACAACAGGCCTGCGTCAATGCACTGATCACCAAGTGTGATATCCTGTGGGCCATGCTGGATGCCCTGCAATTTGCCTATGTCGAGCCGGGCGGGAATATTGCACCCGGTGCATTTGTCCCGGAGGTCAACTGAAGCAATCATGACCACAGCCACCCGTCATCGTACAATGATCACAAGTGAAAGCCGCCCGGGCTTGCCTGCGTTCGTGCGGTTACAGTTTGAACCGGTACGGGACGCATGGGCGTTGCTGTCGCCGGAGAAGGTCATGTGGCCCGATGAGGTCAGTCACGATATTCTCAAAAGATGCAACGGCAAGGCCACGGTGGCTGAGATCATCTCGTCTCTGGCGGCTGAATATGATGCACCTGAAGATGTGGTTCGAGACGATGTATGCGGGTTCCTGCAGACATGGGCTGACAGGAGGCTGGTGGTTGCATGAGCGCTCCCGGACCACCCATCGGCATGCTGGCGGAACTGACCCATCGCTGCCCGTTGCAATGCCCGTACTGTTCCAACCCGGCCAAGCTTTTGAAAGCCAATACCGAACTTGAGACCGCCGACTGGACCAGGGTGTTCAGTGAAGCCGCTGACCTTGGAATTCTTCAGGTGCATCTGTCCGGCGGCGAGCCGACCCTGCGAGGTGACCTTGAAGAGATTGTCTCGGCGCTGTCGTCGCGCGGGGTTTATTCAAACCTGATTACGGCCGGGGTCAACATTAAGCCGGAGCGAATAGGCGGTTTGAAAGATGCCGGCCTTGACCATGTGCAACTGTCTGTGCAGGGCGCAACATCCGAGGTCACCGAGAAGATCGGCAACATGAAAGGCGCACACGAACAGAAACTGGCAACTGCGAGGGTTGTCCGGGCTGCAAAACTGCCGCTCACCCTGAACGCGCCGATCCACCGGCACAACATTCACCAGGTCGAGGATTTCATTGAGCTTGCCCTGGAACTGGACGCTGACCGGCTGGAGATTGCCAATGTCCAGTACTATGGCTGGGCGCTGATCAACCGCACCCAGTTGATGCCGGCATGGGACGATGTCATGCGCCAGGTGGATATTGTTGAAGAAGCCCGCGAGCGCCTGCGTGGTGTTCTGCTGATCGATTTTGTGACACCGGACTATTATGCGGAGTTTCCCAAACCCTGCATGGGCGGATGGGCCCAGGATGCCTTCATGGTCACCCCGGACGGCTCCGCCATGCCATGCCATGCGGCCCACACAATTCCGCACCTGACATTCGACAATGTGAAGGACAAATCCCTGGCAGACATCTGGGACAGTTCGCCGGCGTTTGATGCCTATCGCGGTACCGACTGGATGCAGGAACCGTGCAGGTCCTGTGAGCGGCGCGAGGCTGATTTCGGCGGATGCCGGTGTCAGGCACTGGCCATTGCAGGTGATGCCGCGGCCACGGATCCGGCCTGTTCGCTGTCACCGTTGCACGCCACCATGCTGAAAATCGCCGGGCAGACGCAAGCCGCCGGGGAAACGGCCGATGATTTCACTTACCGGAGAATTGGCACGCAGTAGCAGGCTTGCAAAGTGAGCGTGCCGACCTTGATTATCGCTTAACTGCCCGGGTTTATCTGCAAGGAATGTCTGAACACGGTCTCGTCGGTGTCCTGAGCTTCAACATGCATTTTTTTCGCGCCGTTGGACACATAGTCAAAGGCGATACTTGGATTTTCCGCCAGTGATATGCCGGCTTCAATGCTCATCAGCTTCTCGTCGCCCTGGTCGATTGCAAGCTTTTCCACATATCGTGGCAGAATATACAGCAAGGTGATCTGATCGAGTTGCAGACCGGTCAGGTTGGGATGTGAAATATCCAGTTTTGTGCGCATCACCGGCTTGGCAATGGTCGAGACGTTCAAGGGCGCCACGATCTGTGTCAGCCGCATATCGCCCAGGGTCTTCGCGGCAACATCCAGCGTTGTCGTCGGCGGCGCGGCGCAGGCTCCAAGACCGGATGTCTTGACCATTGCTTCGCTCATGAACAGCTGGCCGTTCTCGGCTTCCACAATTGCACGAACCGGTGACGGCCCGTTAAACCGCATGCTGGCCGACACCCACAGGCTGGAGCGTTGCTGCTCAGGCCTCACGGTCAGGGAAACCGGCATCGGGTTTTCATCGATAATGATTGTAACGGATTTTACCTTTGCCCCGTTGGGCAGCGATGCCTGCACAGATACCGGCACCTGGCGGTCATCCTTTGCCCGATATGGCACTTCCAGCTTTACTGCAGAATCGTTCCGGGTGATCAAGCGCTGGCCGAAAACACTTGGTTTCAGTTCTGGCCAGGTCAGTTCGACCGACAGCGCTGCGCCGGAAGACATTGACAAACCTGCGCATATCGCGCCGACAACCAGGCCCAGGTGAAAGAAAGGTTTTTTGCCCAAAATCATGTCCCCGTTGACGGCTGTGGCCTGCATATGCTGCAAAGCCTGTGTAAGTGTCTCATGCCGCCGTTACCCTGCTTACGGGACGATACCAGTTTGGCATGTATAACGTCAACTTTGTGCCATCACGCGGACCCTATGTTGCTTGCAGGCCGGACACTCAATGGGCTCCCGCAACATGCCAACAGACAGGAATGACCAATGCTGCTTGTCGAAGCGACATGGAAAGAAGTCGAAAACCATCTGGCAGACTCGCGGGCGATTGTCATGCCTATCGGGTCGGTTGAACAGCACGGTCCGATGGGACTGCTGGGAACCGATGCCATGTGCGCAGAAATCATAGCCCGGCGCGCAGGCGAACTTGGAGGTTTCCTTGTCGGCCCCACCCTGGCGTTAGGGATGGCCCAGTCGCATCTGGCGTTTCCCGGCACAATCTCATTGAAACCGTCAACCCTTATGGCGGTTGTTGAGGACGTGGTGGCATCGCTGTCGAACTCAGGCTTCCGGCAGATCATTTTTCTGAACGGCCATGGCGGCAACATCGCCACCGTGACGACGGCGTTTGGCGAAATTCATGCACAACGCTCCCTGCAGCATGATCCGGACAATCTCGAGCTTGCCCTGAAAAGCTGGTTTGACCTGCCTGGAATTCGACGTTTGCTTGCCGACATGTATCCCAGCGGTCATGGTTCTCACGCCACACCATCGGAAATCGCGATTACCCAGCATGCCTTTCCACATGCTGTGAAGCAGGTTGCGCTGGACCCGCAAACGGCACCCGATGGCCGTTTCAGTGATGCGCATGATTTTCGCAGACGATACCCGGATGGCCGCAAAGGGGCAGACTCCAGCCTTGCCAAGCCTGAAGACGGTGCGAAACTGATAGAGGCTGCAGCACAGGCACTGGCCGCGGAGATGACCAGGTATGCCAAAACATGAAGTGCGGGATTACTCTTTCGGCGGCAGCAGGCCTTGTGGTGCATCAAGAAACCGGATGACATTCTGTTTTACCGGAACTTCCGATGACCCCGGCACTTTCACCGTCTTGCCGGCTGGATCAATCTCTACGATCTGCGCAATGTTGCGCCGCAGCTTTCGTCCTGAGCCGACGGCCTGCTGGTGCAGTTTGGACGAATACGGCAACTCATAAGCCCGGGGCCTTTGCATCTCGGTTCCCACATCGAGATCACGCGCCCACAGGTAGATGCTGTCGGGCTCCGAAATCTCGATTGCCAAGAGATAGAGCCGCGACGGCAGTTTCTCGGTTGTCAGTGGCCAGCCCTGTAAGCCCGGCAGTGACTTGTAGGTGACGATCATGAAAACCGTGGCAAGGACGGTCACCATGATCTTGATCCAGTGACTCCAGCGCGAATACAGATGAAGGCTCAGAAGAATGACGCCGAGCATGACGTAGGCTGCTGCCAGCCCGCCTGTACCTAGTTCGAACATATGTCATCCTCCAAACCGTTGGTCACGGCGCGTTAGAATGTGACCAGTTTCTTTTCCAGCCGGTTTATCCGGCCGATCTTGCCGTCTCGCAAAATGGTGAACCGAACAGCAGTCCGCTCCTCTCCCTTGCGTCTCATGTCGACGGTATCGTTGAAGTATATCTTGTAAACCGGGTTGACCCTGGCGACCCTGACGGTCACCGGCACCGTGACCTGTTCGACACTCTCGTAGTAATGCAGATTGACAGTGTATTCGCCAGGCACGGTGCCGCGAACTGCAGCAACCTCCTGGTTCAACACATTCTCGATAAGCTTGCCCTCTACCTCAATCTTGTCATTCAACATTCCCCGGTCATCCCGGTCGAGATGAACCAGGCCGGCTGAACGGTTGCGAAACCAGGTCACGTTTCCTTGCGGATCTTCAATCCAGGTATCAATGTCTTCCTGGCTGCCGTCCGGCCACGTAACGGTAACCAGATACTGCGCATCGAGGACCACTTTGCCGGCGTCCTTGGCCGGGCTGATAAATATCACCGCGATGAAAAACAGGAACACAAATCCAATGAGGGTGTTGAACAACAGGTCGGTGAACGCATCGGTGGGTTGACGGCTGTACCCGGAAGAGGACGATCCTTTCAACTGGATTGTCATGACACATTTGCCTGGTCGCGGATGCGGACCAGTTTTCCGATCAACTCCTCGGTGCCGCGGGCCAGTACCATGTATTGCGCGCCCAGTACCATTGCCGTGACCAGGCCTGCGAGGGTTGTATAAAGCGCTGTCCCCATGCCGCCACTCATGGAAATCAGCAGGGTCTGAATATTCTCCGGTGTTGGTGCCGGTCCGGAAGACAGGGCGCCCAGTATCAGTATGAAACCGACGATAGTGCCGATCAGTCCGAGCCGGATCAGGATATCGACGAGGTACCAGCCGATTTCGACCGCGGCCCGCAACCTGTCGGCGTAAATCTCGAATACCAGACCGCCATCCTTATTGTCCGAGGTTGACTGTTTGCGGGCTTCGATCACCTGCGACACGTAACCTGCCACAAATTGTTCGGGTGTCTGGAACGGTGACATTTCCTCGTTGGCGGGATCGCCCGTGGGCGCCTGCCTGCCTCCCAACCAGGCGTAGGCAGCGTCGATTTGCCTTGTGACGCGAAGGATGTGCCAGACGGCATGAAAGGTTGCTCCCAGAAACAGCCCTGCAATCAGGATGGAGAGCTTGCTCTGGTCGGCATCAATGACGCGGGCGAAGTAACCGAGATCATAGGCCACATAACACGCAAATACCGCGATCCCAGCCAACAACACCCAGATTTGCAGGAAAATGTAACTTCGGTTGGTTTTCGCCATGGTCTATTTGAAACCCTCGGGCCGGAGGGACTCAACCGTGCTGTACTTGCGCTTCGCCGCCTGCATTTGCGATGGTGTCTGTTCCAGGCTTCCCGCGATCCATGCCAGATAGGGTTCGGCGATCTCTTTGCCGTTTGAGCGCGCATGCCGAAGCCAGGCAAACCCGCGTGAAGGTTCGATCGGCAGCCCGCGGCCATAGCGATACATCAAGGACACATTTATCTGTGCGTCCGGCCAGTCTGCCAAGGCAGACCGTAGATACCATTCGCTTGCCTTTTTCAGATCAACGGGAGTTCCCAGCCCGAGATAGTAAAGATTGCCCAGTTGGTTTTGTGACCAGGCATCACCAGCTGCGGCTTTTTCCTTCAGGCGCTCAAAGGCAACCGAATAGTCGCCATTGCGCAGGTCTGTTGCAATGGTCGTTTCCGGTTTGGCGACCTGCCAGATCAATGCGGCAACGATGGCGGCAGCCATCGCGACCAGCGCAATCCGACGTGACCCGGCAGGCATGCTGACAGTGCTTTTTGCTGCCTTTGTGGCCTGCTTCATCGGGGAACACTCCATCGGACGCGACATACAAGAAAGGATTATGCGATGGTTTTTTATGAAGTGGCAACAACCATCACACGGTTACTCCGCCCTCATCGGACAATATTGATTGCCCTATTCAAGTCATATCGAGAGTAAATGATGTCGCGACTGCTTACGTCATGCGAGATGAGGCCATGAAATACCTTGTGCTGATTTTCTGTTTACTGGTCGGTTGGCCCGGCTCGGGCCTCGCCCAGAGCCCGATGCAGCATGTGGACCTGACCTCGCCGGACATGACCCAGGCTGAAATGACCCGTGAAGAGGTCATGGCAGCACTGGCAAAAGCCAGTCCTGAGCAACCTGCTGATTTCACCAGCCGGAAGCTCTCGGGTCTTGATTTGTCCGGGCTCGATTTCAAGCGGGCCGTGCTGCGCTCGGCGCGGCTCAACAAGACCAATCTGACCGGTGCAAACCTGGCTGGTGCAGTCCTGGATCAGGCCTGGATGCTGGAAGCCAATCTGACCAAAGCCAACCTCAAAGATGCCAACCTGTTCCAGGCGCAGTTGCTGAAAGCAACACTTGATGGTGCGGATCTGTCAGGGGCGCTGATTGCCAGTGACCTGACAGGGGCAAGTATGAAAAACACAAAACTCGTCGGCGCAAACCTGAGCGCAGACATGCGCAACCAGTCGATGGGGCTGATGCGCGGGGTGTTGGCGTCTGCAAATCTGGAAGGTGCCGACTTCACAAATGCCAACCTGTCCAGGACAAGGTTCGAGTTTGCATCGATGAAGGGTGTTATTCTGGAAGGGGCCAACCTGATGCGCGCCGAGTTGGGTGGGGCGGATCTCACCGGCGCCCGTGTCGCTGGTGCAGACTTCACTGATGCCGATATGACGTCAGCGAAACTCAAAGACCTCGTTGGTGTTGCAGACAGCAATCTTGAACAGGCGGCCAGCAACCTCAACCTGGCATTCCGCAAATAAATTGAACTGGCTCTGTCTGGCTAAACTCTAGCAGAGGTAAATGGCATCCAACCCCTGAACGTAATAATCCTCGCCTGAACGTAGAATTTGGGTCTATCGTAGCGGTGCTTGCCGACGGCAGGCACTGAGCCTCGACGGTTAAAACGAAAAAATTTAACAAGGAGGAAGACATGTCTCATAAATATGCTGGAGGGTGCGACCATGTACACACCCACTCGGATAAAGATCCGATCGACAACCACACCTGCCATTGTTCGGTATGCAAAAGCGTTACCGGTCAAGACACGACGCATGTGGTATTTTTCAAGCACGGCGACCTGGGCGTTGACGAATCCGACAACTTGAATCGTCAGCCATTCAACGCGAAAAATCCGGACGGTCCGCTGGAGCTCTGCACATGCGCAACCTGCGGCACACCGATCATGCTGGATGACAAGGAAAACCGCATAAGGGCTATCGTGCCCAACCTCATGGGGTATCAGCCGGACAGCCTGCCGGCGACCTATCATGCCTTTTATGATCCAGCTACCGGCGCTCCGGCACCAAATGATGGCCGCCCGGTATATGAAGGCCTTCGCCCGGATTTTGTCTGGCCAAAGCCAAGCTGAAGACAAAATTCTGATTGCCACCTTTAGCTGACTGCCCGGCACCCTTCAAAGAGTGTTGGGCAGACATTGACAAGCTAACTCGCTGGTTCGGTTTTGCCAGCGGCGTTGGTTTGTCCCAATGACAGAGATTTCCTGTTAATGACGCCGATTTCCAGCGGGGAATATCCAGGAAAAACAAATGCTGTAATGCAGGCAGGGCTGTGCAGGTCCTTGTGGCGATTGAGTTTGCTGCCCTCACCCGACTGTAAGGTGTCAATGCCCCTGAACTATCTGATCTGGATCGATCGGATGTAGTTGACCAGTGCTTCTATCTTTTGCCGTGCAGCAACATTGTCTGCAACAGCCTTCTCACCGCCCGTCTGCGGGTTTTTCATTAGGCCAAACTGCTTGCCCCAGATCGGCATTTCCCGTGTTCCGTGTGGCGGCATGTTCTTGCGTCCGTCAATCACCTCGATCAGGAAGCGTTCGGGGAAATAAAGGCTACTATAGCGATCTGCAAGATTGTTGAGTGGCGGCACCTTACTTTTCAGCGACCCGGCCGACGGTCCCCTGCCATCACCGGATATGCCGTGGCATGGCGCGCAGCTTGACCGATACAGGGTTGCTGCGTCGAAGTTCTGCTTGCTTTCGGCATTTGCAGCAAACCATGCGTCGAAGGTCTGACTGCTTTCGGCATTTGCAGGGGGCCCATTGGCTGTAAACCAAAAGACTGCGGCACCCAGAGCCAGCACTGTGAACTTCCAATACATGATTTCAGCGTCACCAATTGATCCGCCTGTCACGTTGACCCTGGTCAATCGCGGCGCAAATACCCACCCGGAAACAGTTTACTTGTCCTTGAGACCAAGAACAAAAGCCACGCTCAATCCTGTGAAAGCATCGCGGCGATCTCGTCCTTCAATAAAAGACGCTGTTTGCGAAGATCTGTCGAGCGCTCATCACTTGCTGGCTCGACACCGGTTTCGATTCTGTGAATCTCACGGTTGATCAAATGATACTCATCAAAAAGCTTGGCGAAATGCGCGTTTGACGTCTTTAACTCGTGAATCCTATCGACCTTGTCAGGAAATTCTTCGGCAAGTTCATGCGGAACGTGAGACAATTCTGCTACCTCATTCTTGTTGGAATAATTTCATTCACGTTAGCGCCGAGACTTTTGTCTCCCCTTGACCTATGTCAAGAACCCAGTCCCGCACCAGTTTTTCAACGCGCTTTTTGTACCATCACGCGATCTTGACGACAATGTCGTATAGAGTGGCACCGGCATGTGCGAGCCGGTCCGCCGCGTTTGACATATGCCGGTATACCTCGCGCCGTTTGAAGGCCTCCATGACATATTCGAACGCGACGATTTCCGCCTCAAGCTTTTGGTTGCTGTTTGCTTTCTTTGCCCGGATGTCTTCGACATAGGTTGAAATATCAAATAGTTCGGCCAACGCCTTGCGGTATTGCTTTTCGATCGTGCGCTCGGCTTTTCGGGCGGCCAGCGCGTGGGGTTCGGCAAGAATTGCGTTCTCGCTGAGTTTCTTGAACCCTTCCTGCAGGGATTGCGTGCCCTCCTTGAGATGGATTGCCATTTGCAGCGAATGCGGGTCTGGTTCAATGCCGAATACTTCCATTTCCCGAACCGTGGTCTTGGCGTAGTTCATCAGATGGTCGATATCGACAATGGCGCGGTAGATGTCTTCCCTGTCCATAGGCGTCGAGAACGACGTATTCAGGGCTTCGATGTTCCGCCGCTTGAGTTCATCGCCTTCCTTTTCCATTTGCTTGACATGCTTGCCGACTTCTTTTTTGCCGGATTCCATGAAGACAACCAGTTCCTCCAGGGTCGCGACCGCCATATCGCATTGATCGTCGACAAGACTGAAGAAATCCGGCGTCTTCGGTAAAACCCGATCGACGATGCGGGTTAACAGTGAATTTCCTCCACCCATTTCGATACTCCTTGTGATGGCGACCCTGGTTGTGCCCCGGGGCGCCAATGCGGTTTCTAACCAATGCCGGTCAAAAGATTGACGATCAGATAGATCACTATTCCAAACAGCGCCGAACCCGGAATTGTCAATATCCAGGTCATGAGGATCTCCCTGGCCTTGGACCAGCCAACCGCTTTGGGGCGTTCAGAGGCGCCGATTCCCATCAGGGCAGAACTGGTGACATGGGTGGTCGATACCGGCGCGCCGGCCAATGCCGCGGTGAAAATGATGCTGGCCGCCGAGACCTGGCCATTGACCGCGTGCAGCGGCCGGATCTTGTAGATGGCAAAACCGATTGTCCGAACGATACGCCAGCCACCGGACAGGACTCCAAGCGTAATGGCCGATGCACACAGCAACACAACCCACAACGGCACCTGGAATTCATCGATGAAACCGCCAAGCAGCAACACCATTGTGATGATGCCCATGCTTTTTTGCGCGTCATTGGCGCCGTGTGAAAACGCCATGCCGGCAGACGTCACATACTGCGTCAGGCGCAGATACTTGTTGGCAATCGGCTTGGCGCCGCGCAGCATGGCGCTCATCAGGCGGTGAATGATGAATCCGACCCAGAAGCCGATGATCGGTGACAGGATCAGGGCCAATATCACCTTGGTGACGCCGGTCATGTGGCCGGTTGTCAAAAATTCATCTGCCCCCCACACCACATATTGCGGGCCGGCAGCAACGACGACCGGGCCGGCCAGGCCGCCGACCAGGGCATGTGACGAGCTTGATGGAATGCCATAATACCATGTCCACAGATTCCAGACGATTGCCCCGAAACAGCCGCACAGGATAATTGTCATCGATACACTCGACTGCAGGTCGCTCAAATCGATGAACTTGCCAATGGTGTTGGCTACGGCGGTTCCGCCCAGGAGGGGACCGAGAAATTCGAACGTGCCGACGATGACCACGGCCTGGATCGGGGTCATCGCACGTGACGCGATCGGGGTCGCTACAATGTTGGCTGCATCATGAAACCCGTTGGTATAGTCGAAGATCACGACGATCGCGATCGTGCCAATCGCCAGCCAGTAAGCAATATCCATTGTGCCCTCCGAACTTCCGAGGGCAAACATTTGCCGCCAGGGCACTTGCATCCTAGGTGCAACGCGTCAGGCAGGACCTTGACATAGATCATGTCAGGAAACGGCAATACTGGTGTCCAATGCCTGTATCGCAACACGAATATCACGCAGGATATGAATTTGCGACGGTCGCGCAGTTGTAAGTCCAGCCGGTTTCTTCTGACAATGCCTGTTTGACATATCTCTTGATAGCGGATCGAAGCCCGTTTGCACTGGATAAGCAGCTGTACTGACTTAAGATTTCATCTCGCAATGCGGTTCTGAAGCCCGCAGCAGCGAACACTATCTGATGCGGCGTCTGCAGGGCGGGTTGTCAATATAAGAGGGGTTTGGGTTCATGTTTCGACGGATACTCCTGCCGGTCATATTTGGTATTCTTGTCTATGGATTCTGGATCAGTCCGGATTTCAAACAGATATCGGCCGGCGTGGCGATTTTTCTGTTCGGAATGCTGTTTCTTGAAGAAGGATTCCGCGCCTTTACCGGTGGTTTTCTGGAAACTCTTCTGAGCCGGACGACAGACCGGCTTTGGAAATCCCTATCCTTCGGTATCGTCACCACAACAGTGATGCAATCCAGTTCCCTGGTCTCGGTCATTGCCATTTCATTTCTGAGCGCGGGATGATTTCTCTCGCATCGGGGATCGGCATAATTTTCGGTGCCAACATCGGCACCACCACAGGTGCCTGGCTCATTGCGGGTTTTGGACTGAAGGTGAAGATATCGGCTTATGCCATGCCGATGCTGGTGTTCGGCATCATTCTGGTGTTCCAGAACAATCGTTCAATGAAGGGGATCGGGTACATTCTCGCTGGTCTCGGGTTCCTGTTCCTTGGCATCCACCACATGAAGGAAGGTTTCGAGGCGTTCCGCGACACGATTGACCTGACTCAATTTTCCATGCCCGGTTATGCCGGGTTGTTTGCGTTCGCTGGGGTCGGCATATTTGCGACTGTCGTCATGCAATCGTCGCATGCCACTCTGGTGCTCATTATCACCGCTCTTGCGGCACAGCAGGTGACCTACGATAACGCACTTGCGCTGGCTATTGGCGCCAATGTCGGAACGACGATTACCGCCATTCTCGGATCCCTGAGCTCAAACCACCAGGGCAAGCGGCTGGCTGCAGGTCATCTGATATTCAATGTCATAACCGGTGTCATCGCCATTGCGTTCATCTATCAGATTATGTGGGCAGTCGACACGACGGCAGCTACTTTCGGGATCAAAAGTGACGACTACACGCTTAAACTTGCGGTCTTTCATACCATCTTCAACGTGATTGGCGTTGTCGTTCTGCTTCCGTTTGTAAACCAGTTGGTGAGTTTTCTCGAACGGACAATACCAGCACCGAAAATCGATGTCGTAGAACCAAGATTCCTGATGGACGCGGTGACTGAATTCCCTGAGACGCTGCTTGAGGCGGTGCGCAACGAGGCTGTTCATCTGTATGACAATGCCCTCGAAATCATCGCGCACGGCGTCAATCTGCATCGCACAAAGATATTGCAATCCGACGACCTGGACGACCTCATCAGCCACGACCGTGAGGTACTGGATTTTAACCTTGATTCAACATATGAGCGCACGGTCAAGGCGCTTTATGCCAGTATTCTGGAGTTTATTGCCCGCGCGCAAGGCGACATTCCGCAAGAGTTTACGGAGCAGTTCTACGATTTGCGGCAGGCTTGTCGTCAAACTGTCATGACAGTGAAAGATGTTAAGCACCTGCGCAAGAACATCACCCGGTACATGGTGCATGACAACGAGCACATTCGCGGTGAGTACAACGCGCTGCGGATTCAGTTGGCAAACCTGCTGCGGGATATCGAGGAGTTGCGCAAGATGGATCCGGACGACAGGAATGTTATCGAACTGGATTCGTATCGTGTTGAAATTGATGAGGAAAGCAGTGTCGTTAACGGTGGTGTGGACGCGCTCATACGCGACGGAAAGATTACCCCGCAAATGGGTACATCCCTGATGAACGACTACAGTTATGCGCGTGATGCAATCTGGCAACTCACGGATGTTGCCAAAACACTGTTCGGGTCACGCGATGTCGCCGACATGGAAGCCGAGGAGTTGATCGGTCTCGATGAGGACGATGTTGAGGAAAGGGCCGCGGGACGATGACGAAACTTATGACATCACTGTGTTGGAGGGCTTCATACCAATGAAGTTGAGCGAAATATTCAGTTCGGACCGTCTGAAGGACGGAAAGAAGCGCAAGGCGTTAAAGAAAGTGCTGCACAAGCTCGAGAAAAAGCGGGACAAGCTGGAGAAAGAATTCCGTGCGGAATCCGCTAAAAAGAAACGCAAGAAGCTGTTGCTCAAACTAAAAACAAACAAGCGGCATCGCCACAAAGCAAAAGAACTCATAACCGAACTTGATTAGGCCGGTTGCAGACCTGGTTTGCATCTGCTTTTTGTTCCGACGCGCGACGCGCGACACGCGACATGCAAAAGCAGATCATGTGCGATGGCCGCTGTTCCCCAGCTTCGAATTGTATCCCGGCGCTTTTTGACACAGGGCTCCTGCACCTTGCCTTCGTGACCAATTCCGTGTCCGGCCAGGACCTGTCATGGAGACAGGTTCGGGTCGCCAGAGCGACATGGGTTCAATAGAATCCGTAAACCTGATCCAGTGCCCGTTAATACAGTTGCTGCTTTTGCACGCCGTTGGCAAAAGCGCTTGATACAGATCAAAGAACTGCGTGTCTGACCGGTCGATGATGTTTATTGCGCTGGCTCCAACCAGTTTTGGTGGGTGCATGTCTGCGGCGAATGCAGTCACAAAAACCAGCACGCCAGAAGCAGATTACCGCGTTACTTCAGGGGGCTTACGCCCCGGAAACGGATGCATTGTGCAAAATTCAAGTAATCCACCGGCGAGCAAGGTGAGTGCCGACGAGGTTGAAAACAACCTGTTGTCTCCTGAAACACTGGCAGCCAAAACCGAAGCCACCCGTGCTTCTCTGGCGGCGTCCAAGTCGCGTCAGAAGGCATCCAAAGCGGCCGATCAGACGGCAAGCGCTGCAAAGTCAGTCACGGATACCAAGGCCGCGACCAAGGCCGCCCTGGCTGAGGTGGAACGCGGCCGCCGTCACTCGGCTCTCGGTCGCGCAGCAGCCAGTGCGGACAAGGAGGCCAAAACCGCAAAGAAAGCCGCGTTAGCCGCCGAGCAGATGGCAATGCGGGCGGTCAAACTGGCATCGGAGAGCGAAGTGGTGGCGGCGGAAGCCCGGGAAATGGAAATGGCTGCGATCAAGGCAGGTGCCAGGGCCAAAGGCGCGGAGATCGAACTGGTGCAGGCTGAACGGGCGCCAAACCCAT
Source organism: uncultured Alphaproteobacteria bacterium (assembly GCA_963698275.1). Lineage (GTDB taxonomy): Bacteria > Pseudomonadota > Alphaproteobacteria > Rhizobiales > Aestuariivirgaceae > Anderseniella. Next base: position 344,911 of record CAVOQE010000001.1, read on the forward strand.
CGCCGGAAGCAATCAGGTCTGCCAGGCGCTTGTTCGCCAAGCTGGCAGAGCAGGCAGAAGCCCAGGAAACAGCATCGGGAGCCGTAGCAATGAAGGTGACAGCGCTGGCCAGCGAGGCCAAGGCCGAGGCCATGGCGGCAGCGAAAAAAGTCGGGGAAGCCGCGCTGGCAGTCAAGCGTATCGAGCTGGCGGCAAAAAAGGCCGAATCCGCAGTTCGTGGCCCGAAAGAACGAACTGGACAGACATTGGCTCGGACCAAGGCCACTGTTGACAATGCGCGCAAGGAGACGCAGGCAGCGGTTGATGACACCAGGGCGTCAGCAAAGGCTGCCGAGAAGCTGGAAATAACCGCCTCAGCCGCTCACGCTGCGGCAGTCTCGAAAGCCGACGCCGAGCGCGCCGCACTTAAAGCCAAACAGGCTGCTGACAAAGCCGCGCTCTCGGAAGCTGAAACAGGCAAGAACCTGAAAGCGCCCGAGCTTTATCTCAATCGTGAACTTACATGGCTCGAGTTCAACAAACGCGTGCTGCACGAGGCTGAAGATAGCCGTACGCCGCTGCTGGAACGGGTAAAATTCCTGGCTATCGTCGGCGGCAATATGGATGAGTTTTTCATGAAACGTATCGGCGGCCTTAAACAACAGGTTGGTGCCGGCATCCACGAGCTTACTGTCGATGGCCGCAGCCCCCGCGATCAGATCCGTGACAGCATCGCACTGGTTCGCGAAATCCAGTCCAGAGCCAATGGTATTTTCCTGGACCTGAAGGAACAACTGCTGAAGCACAAAATCTCGATTTCCGACTATGCAGATCTTCTGGAACAAGAACAGGCCGGCGTGCGTGCCTACTACCTGCAAAACATCTACCCGTTGGTGACGCCGTTGGCCATGGACCCGTCCCACCCGTTTCCGCACATCTCAAATCTTTCATTGAACCTGCTTGTAACGTTGCGTGTGGCAGGCGAGGCGGCGCCCATCATGGCTCGCGTCAAGGTGCCGACCGGCAACACGGTTCCCAGGTTCGTTCGCGTCGGCTCGACGAACAAGTTTGTTCTGCTTGAAGACGTTATGGCCAACAACCTTGATGTGTTGTTTCCGGACGTTGATGTGATGACCTGCGAGGTGTTCAGGGTCACCCGCAATGCCAACACGGAACGTGAAGAGGATGCAGCAGATGATCTGCTTGAAATGATTGAAAGCGAGGTCCGGGATCGGAAATTTGCGCCGATCGTGCGCCTTGAGACGTCAGCCGGCATCGAACCCGTACATCGCGGTATGCTAGCTGCCGAGCTCGGTCTGGATGAGGACGAAGACGTCTTTGAAGGTGACGTCATGCTTGGCATGCGGGATCTGTTTGAGATCGCATCAAACAAGGTCGCCGAGTTGCATGACCCGGATCATCACCCCATCGACAACATGGAACTCGACGGCGAACAAAACATCTTTCATGCCATTCGGAACAAGGGACCGTTCCTGCTCCAGCACCCTTATGAATCATTCAACACCTCGGTAGTGCGTTTCGTTCGCGAAGCGTGCCGCGACCCCAAGGTGATGGCGATCAAAATGACGCTGTATCGCACCACGGAAGGAACCGGCATTGTCGATTATCTGATTGAGGCAGCCCAGAACGGCAAGCAGGTTGCCGTAGCAGTCGAACTCAAGGCACGTTTTGATGAAGCCGCCAATATCAACTGGGCAACCCGCCTCGAAGAAGCCGGAATTCACGTCACCTATGGCATTGTCGGCCTCAAGACCCATTCCAAGCTCGTCCTTGTGATCCGCCGGGACTTCAATGGTCTGCGCCACTATGCTCATATCGGTACGGGAAACTACCATGCCGGCACCGCGCGGATGTACGTGGATTTCGGATTGCTGACCTGTGACGAGGAAATCGGTTCGGACCTTGTCAATTTTTTCAATTTCCTGACGTCCGGCTGTCAGCCGTTGCGGCGTTACAAGAAGATCCTGGTATCACCACGCAACATGAAGGAACAAATCCTCTATAAGATTGATCGGGAGATTTCCAAAAGCTCCAGGCGGTCGCGCGGTCTGATTCGGTTGAAGACAAATGCACTGGAAGACCCCGACATCACCGAAGCGCTCTATCGTGCGTCACGTGTCGGTGTGAAAATCCAGTTGATAGTTCGCGACACCTGTCGCTTGCGGCCAGGCATCCCTGGTCTGTCGGAAAACATCACGGTCATCAGCGTGGTTGGGCGGTTTCTCGAGCACGCGCGTATCTATTATTTCCGAAATGGTGGCGATGAGGAGTATTACATCGGTTCTGCGGACCTGATGATGCGCAATCTCAAGAGCCGCGCGGAAGTCATTACCCCGATCGAGGATGAGGGGCTGGTCGAACGGCTGCGCGAGTACCTGGATGTGCAGTTGAATGACCAGCGTAACGTCTGGGAGATGAATTCCGACGGAAGCTACACGCAACGCCGGCCGAAGAGCGAAGAAGCAGAACGCGGATGTCAGCAGGCGATGATCGAACTGGCAGAGCGCCGGCATCAGGAGGCGAGGAGGAAACGACTGATGAGACCGAAGGCTATCGCTCGACGGACCACCGCTTGATCGCTTCGCCATTGAACTTGCATGCTGCATACGGTGGTGTGAAACTTAAGCGATGGATACGTTTCATTGCTGCAATAGGCCGACAAGATGATTGCTGTTGAAGATCTGATCCTGGCGCCAATCGAAGAATTACAGGATATTCATGGAATACAGTTTCCGGAAGAACCCAAGTTTCGCCAGTTCCTGATTACCGGTCCGCCGGGGTCGGGCAAGAGTACGCTTGTAAGCAAGATGCGCGGCTGGCCCTATGAAGGCTATGTTGATCTGTCCATGCCCAATTGGTGGCGGATGCAAGCGCTGACTTTCAGGCCACGCGAGATTCATCTTGGCGCACCGTTCAAGGGGCATGACGAGGCGTTGACGGTATTGGACGATGAATGGCTGAGCGACTATGACACTCTGAAAATGGATTTCAATCGGATCCGGATACCGCCGACAAAAGCCTGGTTTTTAGGAACCGACTGGCGCACCCGTTTTGTATTTGAATTCATTCTTCCGTCAGCTGACCAGATATACAAGGACCGGGTCCAGCGGGCGAAGACCGGTTTGTTTCCGCATGATCGGCTTATTACGCCTGAAATTGTCACGCGTCAGGTTGATTTCTATCGCACCATTGCCTGGTATTTCTGGGCCTCAGGAATGCACGTTTATTTGAGGATTGAGCGGGAAGGGACACCGATGAAGATCATAGAGTGCAAAAACGCGCCAAGCCTATGACCGAGAGCATCGAAGTCGAGACAGTAGGCGAGATGAGCTCTCCAGAGGGAGCGGCGAAGCTTTCGCTGCTCGCTCGATTTCGCAAATTTTTGTCAGGTATTCCAAGCAGCGAGAAGATAACGCTGGATTCTACGCCGCTGACGTTAAGCGCCAATGTGCGGATTGCACGGCGAGCCGAACCTTTCAAGCTGATGCTTGGAACCGCAATCCTGGAATTTCATCCCGATCTCCCCATCACCGGAATTGAGAAGGGCAGTTCGATGGAATGGATTATCCACCCAGGCCGTGCATTCTATGAAACGGTTCCGAAGTTCATCCGAATAAGACCGGGCGAGGCGGTTATTCTGGGACGCTCGGATGAGTTGCAGACCAGGGTGTTCGGATTCGATACCTCGGTAGCTGACCGTCATGTCAAAGTGTTCAATCGCAAGGGAGATCTGATTTTCCAGCCACTGGAACCGGAACTGCCGACCAGTATCTCCGAAATCGACCAGCCAACTGCGGTTTGGAGTGCCCGGCGTGACAACCTGCTGCGACTGCCGGGTGTGTTGGGGTTTGCCTTGGGCCAGTTTGAAAGTGAACAGGCACTCGACATGATCCGTGAGGTCAACGCCATCATTGCTTCCGAGGCGTACCGGTCATTGAACGACGATGGAGAACCCGGCGGCATCATCCGGTTCCCGGGTGACATGACCGTGGTGATTATGGGCGATACTCATGCAAGAGCCGACAACGTTCTTCGGGTGATCACAGAGGGTGGCATGTTGGCCGCACTGGAGAGCAAGGAAGCGTGTCTGGTGTTCCTGGGGGATATGGTTCACAGCCAGGAGAGTGATGAACTTGAAGACATGGCCTCGTCTGTTTTCATCCTCGACCTGTTTTGCATGTTGAAGCGGCGTTTTCCGGAGAACGTCTTTTATGTTCACGGCAATCATGAAAGTTTTTCTGCCGATGTGGGCAAGGGCGGGGTGCCGCAGGGGATGCTGTTTCACAGCTATCTCAAAAAGCTGCGCGGAAAAGTTTACGTCAGTGAGGTCGAGAAACTGTTCGATGGCTTGGCATTCGTTGTTCAGGGCGATGATTTCGCAGCCTGTCATGGAGCGCCTGTGCGCACCAAGGTCAATCTCAATGTGTTGATCAATATCCGGCGCTATCCGGGTATCCAGTCCGAACTGGTATGGAACCGGTTGCGCCAGGGAAATCGGCCAACGGGCTATTCAAAAGGAAGCGTGAAGCGATTTCGCCGAACGCTCAATCTCCCGAAACACGCGCCTTTGATTGTCGGTCATACACCGCAATCGGAGGAAGATACGCTGTGGTTGAATGTTGGCGGTATCGAAGGGCATCACATAGTGTATTCGGCCCATATGCACCGGCTGGCCGCAATGGTTATGTCCAAAGGCCAGGTAACACCGCTGGAATTTGTCCCCGAGGCGGCGTTGGCGTTCCTTAACGATTCAGTTGCCGCAGAGTTGCAGAAAAAATAGTACTCCCGCGTTTCTGCGGGAGCATAACGGCAGTCGAGATCGCTTGCTGCAATCTTCCACTCAACCCATAAACATGCCGCGGAGCGTGTAGTAAAACAGGGCAGCCAGCACACCGCCGACCGGCAGGGTTATTATCCAGGACATCACAATGCCGCCGATCACCCGCAAATCAATTGCGCCAATTCCGCGGGCCATGCCGACGCCGACAACGCCACCGACCGCGATATGTGTGGTAGATACGGGCATTCCAGTGCGTGAGGCCAACACAACGGTTATTGCTGCCGCCATGGTTGCACAGAACGCTCGCGTCGGCGTCAATTCAGTGATCTTGGTGCCAATAGTCTGCATCACTTTATAGCCGTAGGTGGCAAGGCCAACCACGATGCCAAAGCCGCCAACCAACAGAATCCATAGCGGCAACTCTGACTTCTGCGTAACTTCGCCGCCTGACTGAACCAGGCTGACAACCGCTGCCATCGGGCCAACGCCGTTGGCGACGTCGTTGGAGCCGTGAGCGAAGGCCATGCCGCACGCTGTGAACAGCATCATCGGGACGAACACCTTCTCCACACTGGCATAGTGGAAATCCTTCTCCGCCTCCTTGTCGACCTTGACCCTGTTGATGAGCACATAGCCGATGACTGCGATACCTAAACCGATCAGCGCAGCGATCCCGAAACTGGCAGGACCCCCGAGCTCAATGTTGAGGTGCTTCAAGCCTTTGAAAATTGTTACCAGCGATATGATGAAACCGACCAGGAAAACGTACACAGGCCCCCAGCGCTTGGCTGCTTCGAAAGGATGCTGTGCGTTAAGAATAAACCTTCTAATACTCAACATCAGGACAAAGGATATTGCGCCGCCAAGAAGCGGCGAGACCACCCAACTGGCAACGATCTGGCTGATCTTGCCCCATTCAACAGCTTCAAGACCGATCGCTGCGATGGCGAAACCGACCACGGCACCGACAATCGAGTGCGTCGTTGACACTGGCCAGCCTCGTGACGATGCAATCATCAGCCAGACTGCGGCCGCCAACAGGGCAGCCAGCATGCCAAACAATAATATTTCGGGATTCCCGGTGATTGATGAGGGGTCTATGATCCCCTTGCGGATGGTCGCGGTGACATGTCCGCCGGCAAGTGCTGCGCCTCCGAACTCGAAGATAGCGGCAATGATGATTGCCGTTTTGACCGTAATCGCGCCGGAGCCAACCGACGTGCCCATGACATTTGCCACATCGTTTGCGCCAATCCCCCATGTCATGTAGAGGCCGAAAACTACTGCAAGGACGAGAAACAGCGTGCCATGCGTCTGGATTATTTCCATCTTTTAGTCCTCCAAATCTCAACGCGCCAGCAACAGCCGCAGGCGATTACCAACCTTTTCAGCATAGTCGGCCAGGTCGCCGATCATGATGATCAGGTCGTACCAGAACATGACAGACACAGGCTTCATCTCGTCTTCGCGAGCAAACAGGCTGCGTGCCAGTTCCAGCCCCATCTGGTCGGTGTCGGATTCAATCCTGTTCAATTGCTCGACCATCTCGATCACGGCATCGGACTCGCGCCCGCGGAAACCGGTTTCCACCAGTTCATCGAGGCGATCGATAATTTTTGCCGCGTGATTGCAGGCATCGACACATCGACGTACCAGGTTGAGCAATGGTTCCTGCATGCCCTCGACGACCTCCATCTTACGCTCGACCAGCAGACCGGCAATGTCTTGCGCGGTATCGGCTATCGAGTCCTGAAGATCGAGAACCTCCAGCAGATCGCGCCGGTCGACCGGCATGAACAGCGACTTGGGAAGGTGAGCGCGCAGTTCGTTCTTTATGGCATCCGCCTCGTTTTCGAGCTCGAATATCCGCTCCTTTATGGCTTCAACCTTTTTCTGATCGCCCTCGCAAAGTGCTTCGAAAATATGAGTGACCTGCGCGACGCATTTCTTCACTGTTTTCATATGTTCCTGCATCGGCTTGAACGGCGAGCGTCCGAACAAACTTGCAAACGGATTGCTTCCTGCCATTGGCTATATCTCCCATTTTTCGGCCGTGCTTCCGGTCGTCGGCAACAATGCCAAAGAGCACTAATCGCCTGACATCAAGATGAATGAAAACTACTTTTTCTTCCTGGATTTGGATTTGTTTTTCTTTGAGTTGTTTTTGCCTTTGCCGTTCTTCTTTTTGTTTTTCTTCTTATTCTTTTTTTGTTTTTTCTTGGCTTTTTTTGATTTTCCGGAATTGGTTTTGGCCTTATTCTTGCTCTTTTCGGCCTTGATGCGTTTTGTGTCTTCCGCTGTTGGATTTCCTGCACCATTCAACAGTGACTGGGCGGCGTTGATCAGGATTGCGGCACGCATTTCACCAATTCCGGGTACGGCCGCCAGTTCGGTTGGCGCCGCGTTGGCAATTTCGTCGACGCGTGAAAAGCCCGTCTTGGCACAAGCCTTTGCCAAGGCCGGGCCAATTCCGGTAATTTCGACTATCTCTGGCATGTTGCTATCCTTTACGAATTCAGCCGCACATGCAGGAAACCAAATGAACTGGTCATTCCATGGAACAGCCGTCCGGCTCCGGCCACGTCCGGGACCGTTGCAGCGTCAGGCCTTGTGTGCGGAAATCTCCCCGATATTTAGATGGTTTCGAGCCGACCCATTCTTTGAGGGTCTTGCGATGCTGAAACGGTATGCTGCCGGCACGCGTGTTTCCTTGATGTAGATCAAGCAATGACGAAGGGGCAGTGACAGCCTATGCCAGCATCACGCCCACCTTCCGTCTGAACAGACTTTCAAGGTGTGCGGTTGGGCAGGTTGCAGGCGGTGTCATCAGTTGGATGGCTGGCGATCAACAGGCACTGTGTTTGCAGAGTCGAAGATCACATCTCCGATCTGGCAATCCGTCGCAATCTGTCGAGTTCCCGGATTTCAATGCACTTGGCATTGATGAGCATGATCACGCCATCGATGTCGAGTTTGCTTATGCAGCGGCTGACGGTTTCAAGCGTCAGGCCCAGGAAGTCGGCAATCTCTTCTCGCGAAAACGGAAAATGCAGCAGCAGGTCATTGGCGCGCCTGGGGGCATGCAAGCAGTGTTCACGCTCTTCGTTCCATAACCACACGAGAAACATTGCAACTTTCTCGACAGCATTTTTCCGGCCCAGCGCCGTGAGCCACTGCCGTGCCTCTTCAAGGTCCAACGTGACCCGCTGCAACAGGTGATGTCCAAGGGTTGGATGGCTTTTGACGATATCGTCGAATTTTTTGCGGTGAAAGCAACACAGTTCCACATCGGTGACACACATTGCATTGTCGTGACTTTGGGTGGAGAACACATCACCGATGCAATCGGTTTCCGAAAGCAGGCAGACAATCTGCTGACGACCGTCGGGAAGCAATCGGGTCAGCTTGACTACACCAGAAGCGATGATGCCGAACAGATTGCTTGTCTCTCCTTGATGTACGATCTCGGTGCCTGCCTTGAAATGGCGATGGGTCATGATGCCGGCAAGTTCGTCCAGATATAGTCCGCCCAATGCCTGACAAACTGCATGATGGTGGACCGGACAATCAGCACATCGCAAATCCGGCTCTCCAATTGATGCAATAAATGACACCTTGTGCGTCTCCTCTATCGTTCAACAACAGAGCTTAGGTGTTGCCGGCGATGCTCACAAGAAATTATGCCAATTAAAGTTGATGCGTAATGTGCGATGTATCTTGTGCCGGTCGGAGGCCAGGAAAATATATCGATTTTCCAAACTGCAAACCAATGAACAGGCCGTGCACGTGCAGATAACCGCATGTCATGCAGCAGAGCATTGTCGTCTTGACTTATATCAACGTACGGCCGGCCCGATCCACTACAGTCGAGGCTAGATACAATTGTCGCTTCGTTGTTTTCTGCCGGTTTGCGTCCAGGGAATTCAAACAGGATTGCAGCCAGCAGTGAGCGCCGGTGACCCATCGTTGACGTGTGAAGAAGTATGCAAGAGATCCTTTTCAAAGCTGCTGCATACTGGAGCCAGTTCGCTGGATTTTTCTCGGTGGATATGGCGCGCCTGCTCGAGCCGGACATGATCGCGCGCCTGACACTGCAGGTGTTCCTGTTCGGATGTTCAGCGTTTTTTTCGGGCTCCGAAACGGCGCTGTTTTCGCTGTCACGGTTGGATCTGCAGAAACTGCGCCGCGAGCGGCATCCGAAATCGGAGACCCTGCACGCATTGCTCGATGAACCGCGGCGCCTGATCATCTCGATCCTGTGTGGCAATGAACTGGTCAATATCGCGGCCACCATCAACATGGCCGGGATCCTGTTTGCGCTTTACGGCCCGGAGCGGGCCGGGTGGATCAACGTCATCGTGATGTTCCCGCTGCTGTTGTTGTTCGGAGAAGTCACCCCCAAGACGATTGCGGTGAACAATCCCATTCGCATCAGCACCAGCCTTGTTGCCACACCGCTGACCCTGTGGAGCCGTCTCATTACGCCGCTCCGGCGTTTAATCCGCCTGGTCGCAGGTGGCATTACGACGTGGATCGTCGGCGAAGAGCGGGCTCCGGAAAACATCCTGCGGATCGATGAGTTCCGCGCTGTTTTGGAAGATGTTGCCGACGAGGGTGTGCTGGATGCAACCGAGCGCGTGCTAATCGACAATCTCCTGGAAGCCGGGGAAACGGAAATTGTCGAGATCATGACACCGAGAACGCGCATTGATTTTCTGGATGTCGATACGCCCGTGCCCGAGATGATTGAGCAATTCAAGGTATTTCAGCACCCCCGGGTTCCGGTTTGCCGCGGACGGGCAGACAACTTTCTCGGGTTTCTGCATGCCGAAGATGTGCTGAAACTGACCATGGACGGTGCCGACTTCAAAGCAATGCTTCCCGACGAGATCATGCATGCACCGGTCGTTGTGCCACCAACCAAGAATGTCGACGAGATGTTCGATTTCTTCCAGGCAAACAATGCCCGGGCCGCCATTGTGCTGAATGAATTCGGCGGTGTCGAAGGGCTGATCACGATGCGCGACATCATCAAGTTCATCTTCGGTGAAATTTCCGAGAACATTTCAAGCCAGGACTATTATCAGGAACACGATGAGAACGTCTACGAAGTTCCAGGCGACATGAAGCTGACGGACTTCAATGACCTGACCAATTTCGGCATCGAGGATCCGCGCATGACGACGATCGGTGGCGTTGTATTCCGGCATCTCGACCGTCTGCCGTATGCAAAAGATACAGTGGTGGTCGATGGCTATGCAGCAACGGTTCTGGCCATGGAAGGTCATCGTGTGGCCAGTGTGCGTATCGCCAAGAATGTTGATTCACCGGAGGCCATCAAGCCTGCGGAAACGGTGGGGGGCTAATCATGGATCTGCTTCTGGCGGTTTTGCTGATGATTGTGCTGCTGTTGCTGAAAGGGTTTTTCTCGGGCTCCGAAATCGCATTGGTCAACGCCGACAAGATCAAACTTCGCCACGCTGCCAAGCAGGGCAACCGGGGCGCCGAACTGGCAATGAAATTGTTGCAGAAGCCTGAGGTGCTGCTTAGCACGACGCTTGTCGGCACCAACATCTCGACCATCGCGTTGACCACGGTTGGCACATTGCTGATGCTGGATTGGTTTGGTCCGCGCGGCGAACTTTATGCATTCCTTGCCTTCACGCCGCTGTTTCTGGTGGCCGGCGAAGTGGTGCCAAAGAGTGTCTACCAGCAGAAGACGGCGGCACTCACGCCGATCATCATCTTCCCGCTCAGCTGGAGTGCGAAACTGTTCTATCCGGTGATTTTCGTATTCTCGCGGATCGCACGCTTCTGCACCCGACTGGTGGGAGCAGGCAACATGGAACAAACCCTGTTCATCACACGCGAGCAGTTCCGCACCCTCGTTGATGTGGCGGAGCAAAGCGCAGCGCTCAGTGAGACCAACCGCGGCCGTATTCGCCGGGTCATCCGGTTCGCCGATACTACGGTTGCCGAAGCAATGGTTCCAATGGCCCAGGTCATTTCGATAGACAGTGAAAAAATCGGCAAGAAGAGCATGCGCACAGCTATCGAACTGGTGCGCAAGCATGGCTTCAATCGTCTGCCTGTATTCGAACAAAACACCTCCAACATCACCGGCATCATCACCTTGAGTACCTGGGACATGCTGGAGGGTCATTCCAACAGAAAACCGATTTCGGACATGATCAGGCCGGCATTCTACGTCGCCCCCAATCAGACCATCGACAGTCTGCTGCCAGAGCTTCGCCAACGCGAGGATCACATGGCGGTTGTCGTCAATGAGTTTGGCTCGGCCATCGGCATGATTACCATGGAGGACATCATCGAGGAGGTCCTGGGTGAAATAGACGTTGGGTATGATTTTGAGGAGTACCAGCCCAAAAGACGGCACGAGTTCAATGCGATTGGAGATGATATATACTTGATGGATGCCAGCGTTTCCATTTCGGAGGCCAATGAAGTACTCGGGGTCCACCTGCCAGCCAGGGAATTTCACACGCTTGCGGGACTGGTGATGGCGCGGTTGCGGCGAATTCCGTGCGAGGGCGACTATATTGTCGAGCTGGGGTACCGGCTGACTGTTGTTGAGGCAACCGATCGGTCAATAGTGAAACTGCGGGTCGAGCCCAATGCTGTTGCCGAGACCGATACTACCACCGATGAAACGGAGGACACACCGGCTGGGTGATGCTGGATGGGGCCACGTGCCGCCAATTCCAGCAGCCGGTTGAAGCGATATTGATTTAGCCAGATTTCGGCCCGCCAAGGAGGATGCAAAAATGTCAAAGAAGCACAAACACCAGGACAAGGCGGCCAAGCCAAAGGGTGAAAAAGCCGATAAAAATGATAAATCGACACATCAGCAAGCCGAACTCCTGGGGTCGGATATAAAGGTGGACAAGGGCAAAATTCCCAACAGGCTATACGAGGCCGATCTGGCTGAATTGCAAATCGAGCTGGTCAAGTTACAGGAGTGGGTGAAAGACCAGGGGCTCAAGGTGGTTGTGCTGTTCGAAGGTCGCGACGCGGCCGGAAAGGGCGGAACCATCAAGCGCATTACCGAACCGTTAAATCCACGTATCTGCCGTGTGGTGGCGCTGGGGACCCCGACGGAGCGCGAAAAGGAACAGTGGTATTTTCAGCGTTATGTTGCACATCTGCCGACCGCCGGAGAAATCGTGTTGTTCGACCGCAGCTGGTATAATCGTGCCGGGGTCGAACATGTCATGGGGTTCTGCACGGATGCGGAGTACGAGGAATTCATGCGCTCGTGCCCGGAGTTCGAGCGCATGCTGGTGCGGTCGGGGATCAAGCTCATCAAGTACTGGTTCTCGGTCAGTGATCAAGAACAGGAAAACCGTTTTCAGAGCCGTATTACCAATCCGACGAAACGTTGGAAGTTAAGCCCCATGGACCTTGAATCCCGGCGGCGCTGGGTCGAGTACTCCAAGGCCAAGGACGCCATGTTCATGCACACCGACATCAAGCAGGCACCGTGGTATGTGGTCGAAGCGGACATCAAGAAACGCGCCCGCCTGAACTGCATCAGGCACTTCCTCAGTATGATACCCTATGAGGATTTGACTCCCGAACCGATCGAGTTGCCGCCGCGGGCTGAAGACGTCAGTTATGTGCGTCCGCCCATGGAAGACCAAAACCTGGTCCCGGACAACTACGAGGAGGCAGACAAGTAATTCAACAGGCGTTGACGGCACAAACCTGCCTGAAGCGGGCAGGGGGGCTTCAACTGGTGCTGTCACATTGATCACATGAGCTTTGGATAACAGGATTTTGCACAAATGTCGCAGCAGCAGATCGAAGCATTTAGGACCCTTATGCAGCCGGTCATCGAAACTATCGCACAGACCGGTATCACTGCGGACCTTGAAGACAAGCTGAATACCGCTTTCCCGCCAGGCGCGGAACTGTTTCGCACTGTCGAACTTGCCTGTCATGATGCCATCGACGCGGGCTGGATGTGCAGCCAGGGAGGGCAAGGCCGCCGCTTCGGGCGGGTCGTCGAACCATCGAGCGATACCCATGATCTCAGTATCGACGTTGTTGATCTCACAGATATCGCCGGACCCCATCACCGTCATCCGACGGGAGAGGTCTGCATGGTGATGCCAATCACGAAAGCTGCCAGGTTCGACGGGCATGGGGCAGGCTGGTGTGTGAACCTGCCCGGTACTGCCCATCATCCGACGGTGAGCGGTGGTCGTGCGCTGGTGCTTTATCTTCTGCCTGAAGGCAGGATCGAGTTTACGGCTCAGCTTCAGTGACCCGGCCGCCCTTATATGCCAGGGCGAACATTACCAGTGTGTGCCCGGTCTGTCAGCCATGCGGCACTGTCGAGCACGTGCGCCTCACTATTCCTGCACTTCAGTATCGAGCGTCTGCAGATATGTGAGCAGGTCGGTCGCTCGCGATTGCGGCAAGAACCGCAGGGAAAGCATGTCAGCACCTGGTACGCCATTTTTGATCTTGTGAAGCGCTTGAGCCGGTCTGTTTATTGCGACCCAGCCCAGTGCCGGTCTGTCACCAGGTTCTCCTTGAATGTAGGCCTTGCCATCCTTTTGGTGACACGACACACAAGCGCCCTCAAAGATGTCCCTGCCGCGTTTGGGGGAACCCGTTGCCTTTCCGTCGGAAAGTACTTCTTTAATATCGTGCTGTCCCACGCTTATGAACACCGACAACGCCTCTACCTGTTGCGGCTCCAATAATTTGACGATTTCCTGGTGCCTGCCGGATCTCAAGATCGCGGTGATTTCCTGAACAGGTTTTCCAACACTGTTGCGAAGGCTGACAAAAAGCGGAGATGATACCTGTTGGCCCAAATGACCATCGGCCCCGCTATAATCCCAGCCGTGACATGCCACGCACCTCCATGTATCCGCGGCAGGCACATCTATCTCCTTGGGATAATCCGGATAGAGCTGTGAAGGTGGCTTTCTTTCGCTTTGAAGCCAGTGATTGTCGTAAAGTTTTCCACCAAGGCTGATCAGCGAATGTCTGCCAACGTAGTCATCATCAGCAACAGCAGCGGTTGTGAAGAGCAAAAGTGTGCCAACAAAAATGACTATGTGTTTCATCAACGTCTCCAGCCATAAAGGGGTGGTTTGCATGGACTGACCAAACTTGTTGGATGCAGGCATGAAATAGATATCAGCTACTTCACCTGAAGGCTGTCTAGATGCAACAGCAACTCGAGTTCAATCGTGCGGGCAACATACTGATCGTAGTCTCTGCTCAATGATTCACCCCATACAGGCATCTCCCGGCTGCCATGCGCCTCGATCATGTTCCTCCCATCGATCATCTCCAGCACGCGAAGAAATGGAAAATGGCCGCCATTATTCTTTACCAGCAAGGTCAGGTTGGGTGGTGGCGTCTTGAGCATGCGCCACATTGGACCGTTCCCGCGCCCGTTCTCACCATGACAGACCGCGCAAAGCCGGTAGTATTCATCTGCTCCGGAAATCTCGCCCGCCTCCGCAGCATTCTCCGGTTCGTAGGTCGTTTCCGTTTCCGCCTCATCCACCGTCGGCGAGGTCATCTTCGTCTCAGCTTCCTGGGCTGCGTGTGTCGGTGAGAACGCCATCAAGACCAGGGCGCAGACAGTCACTATGCAAAATTCACGCTTCATCAAATTGTCTTCCTGACCTAACCTGGATATCTCCAATTGAGTGAGTTGATAGTCCTCACTCTCCAGTCAGTCAGAATATGGCCAGCCAATTCAGATTTTGTCCTTGACGTCGATCAAGCCGGCCTCGGCAGCTTCCCTGTTCCTGGCATGCTCCGGCTGAGACGGCAGGACGCGGAGTTGCAGACTGGCCTCTATTTTTGTCCGTGGGCGATAAGCATGACCTTGTGATCTTCGACGACCGTAATCCGTTGCCGGCCGCTTTTTATGAGCCCCGCGATTTCCCAGGCACTTAAAAGGCGCGAAACCGTATGAAGTGTTGTGCCTGTCATTTCTGACAGATCCTGACGGGAAATCGGGAAATCTATCAACACCCCTTCGTCGGTTTGCCTGCCGGTTTGCCTGACCAGTTTCAGCAGGGCACTGGCGACACGTTGTTCAACGCGTTCTGTGGACAGTTCGACCAACCGGTCCTGTGTCTCCTGCAGGCGGTCGCCGATTGCCCGGTAGGTGTTGGTCGAGAACGACGGATTTTTCTCGATCGTCGGTTGCCAGACGCTGTTGGGCCAAACCAGAGCAACACAGTCGACCGCTGCAATTGCGTTGGCTGGGTACGTGTCTCTTCCGATGGCTACGGCAATGCCGAACAGTTCGCCGGTTGAGATGTAGCGTGCGATCACCTGTTCGCCATGCTCGGTGACCTTGACGACCCGCAAATACCCGTCCAGCAGAAGGTAGAAATGTTCAGCGTCTGCACCCTGCCTGAAGATATGCGCGTTTTTTGAATAGCGCTGTGCCTGTGCTGCAGAGATGAGTTTCTCCAGACTGTCATTCTCCATTCCAACGAATGGCGGAAGATCGGCAATAAGAGACTTATCCAGCATGTCGTTGCTCATTTTGTTTGTCGGTGCGCAAACCAAGCCTGTTGGCATAGCAGTAAACTGTCCCCCCGAGTACTTAATCGCAGTGTGCCTGCATCCGCAACAATTGCAGCGAGGAAACATGTCAGCAGCCCGACGCAGCTATCAGGGGCCAGCTTTTCTGAGCAGCGGATTTCGCCCGTTCTTCTTTTTTGGCTCGCTGTTTTCCGGTTTGTCCATGCTGCTTTGGCTGCCGCAGTTTTATGACGAGCTTGAACTTGCCAGCCGGTTCGCGCCGGTCGACTGGCATGTCCATGAACTGTATTTTGGGTTCCTGCCCGCAATCATAACGGGTTTCCTGTTTACAGCCGTCCCCAACTGGACCGGGCGAATGCCCATTCGGGGAACGCCGCTGCTGTTGCTCCTGCTGGTCTGGATTGCAGGCAGACTGGCGGTGAGTTTCTCAAGCCTGCTGGACTGGCGGGTCGTGATGGTGGTTGATGTCAGCTTCCTGGCGCTTATCGCAACTGTTATCGCAAATGAAATCATTGCGGGCAAAAACTGGCGCAACCTGAAGGTGCTGATCCCCGTTGTTCTTCTGATCGGTGCCAATGTGGTCTTTCACCTGGAGGCGCATTTTGACGGGGTCAGCGACTACAGCCGCAGGGCAGCGGCGACGGCTGTGATCGTGTTGATCATGATTATTGGTGGACGGGTCATACCGAGTTTTACCCGTAACTGGCTGTCCCGGGAAAGTCCCGGACGGTTGCCGGTGCCGTTTGCACGGTTTGATGTGGTTGCGATTCTCATCGGGTTTGCCGCGATGGCAAGTTGGGTGGTTGCGCCGGAAGCAAAAGCAACAGGTATCGGGATGGCGGTTGCAAGCGCAGTTCACTTTGCGAGGCTGGCGCGTTGGGCCGGTGACCGGACCGTGAAGGATGGTCTCGTGTTCATTCTGCACGTGAGTTACTTCTACGTCCCGCTTGGCTTTGCGCTGATTGCCGCTGCAGCATTATTTGGTGATGTGGTTCCGCAACTGGCGGGTATGCATGCGCTTGGCGTGGGTGCGGCTGGCGGCATGACATTGTCTGTCATGGTGCGTGCAAGCCTCGGTCACACAGGACAACCCTTGCTCGCAGACATGGTCGCCAAGCTGTTGTTTCTGTCGGTGAACTGCGCAGCAGTTGCGAGAATTTTCGCAGGACTGGGTATCGGACCGCAGGACCTCCTGATCCATGCAGCAGGCGTTTTCTGGATGGTTGCCTTTACAGGGTTCGCCATATCGTTTTCACGCGCTTTGCTGCTTCCGCAGAAGCGCCCGGCTTAGGGCATAATAGCGGATTGCCATTGTCCGCGTTCAAGCTCAACTGCATTCTTCCAGTTTCTAAAAAATCCTATATTAATGTTTAAAAATAATAGCTTATGGGTATTTCCAAATATTGGAAATAAGCCTGCCTGTTTGCGGTAGCGCAACGTTGAATTTCGCCTGACCACTAAAATAGCGGTGCGAATGAAAGAAGACGGGTTGGCATGCGATTTAACAGGAAATGCGGCCGCAACTCACTCACTGCATTACTGGTTATGATCACCTTTCTGATGATTGGCGGTCAGATCGGTCACAGTGAACCTCTTGTTGCGAAGTTCTTGGACGAGGTTGATGTCTCGGTCCTGGTGCCGGGCGCAGACAGCTTTGGCGAGTTACGCACAGACATTGCTGTTGTGCCGGCATTGAAGAACGGCAAGCCGGTCGGGCACGTCTTTCTGACCTCGGATTTTGTCACGACCACCGGCTATTCCGGCAAGCCCATTCATGTGGTGATGGGCGTCGACGACAATGCCAGGGTGACAGGCGTAAAACTTGTCAAACACTCTGAACCGATTGTGCTGATCGGTATCCCTGAATCGAAAATCAGGGCGGTGACGGAGAAGTATGCCGGGCTTGACCTGATCAAGGAAGCCGAAACGGGCGGGTCTGCACATGATCTGAATATCGTATCCGGCGCCACCGTGACCATCATGGTCATCGATGATTCCATTGTTCGTGCCGGTTTGAAGGTTGCCCGGTCGCTGGGCCTTGGCGGTTTGAAAGCGGAATTGTCGAACGAGGACCCTGAGAAAAAACTGTTGCGGCCTGCAGGCGATGACATACCCCTATCAAACTGGCAGACCCTGGCGGGGGATGGATCGGTGCGGTCGCTGCGTCTCGATGTGGGGCAGGTCAACCAGGCCTTCATTGACAGTGCTGATACACGCGCCATGGAGCGACCGGAAAAAGGGGACCCTGACGACACGTTTATCGACATGCAGGTTGCCCTCATCAGCGCGCCGGAAATTGGCCGTACCCTGCTTGGTGATGATGAATACAAAAACCTGATCGAATGGCTGGGGGAGGGTGAAGAAGCTATTCTGGTGCTGGGGCGCGGCAAATACTCGTTCAAGGGTTCCGGCTATGTGCGTGGTGGCATATTTGATCGCATCCAGCTTATCCAGGGCGATGCGTCTGCAAGGTTTTTCGACAAGCAGCATCGGCGTCTGGGCCGGCTTGCACCGGCTGACGCGCCTTCGTTTACCGAGCTTGACATGTTCAAGATTCCAGCCGGCATGGGCTTCAATCCGACCGAACCGTTCCGCCTGCAATTGCTGGTGCACCGCGCCGTCGGCGCCATCGACAAGTCATTCATCACTTTCGATCTCGGTTACCGTGTCCCGGACCGTCATGCTGAGCTAGTCGCTGCAACAATTGCAGCGACTGAAACAGCTCAAATTTCCGGTGCGCTGGCGGCCTCCGATCCGGACGAACTGAGCCATTTGTGGCAGCGCATATGGGAACGGAAACGCGTCGAAGTCGGATTGCTTGTTGCTGCCCTGGCGGTGCTGACCGGGGTGTTCTTCTTTCAGATGCAGGTGACCAGGCACGAGCGCTTCACCTACTGGTTCCGTATCGGATTTCTGACGTTCACGCTGTTTGTGGTGGGCTGGTATGCCAATGCGCAATTGTCGGTCGTCAACATTCTGGCCTTCTTCTCGGCGGTGACCCAAGACTTTTCCTGGTCCGCTTTCCTGATGGACCCGCTGATCTTCATCCTGTGGTTTTCGGTTGCCGCGTCGCTGTTGTTCTGGGGGCGTGGGGTGTTCTGCGGCTGGTTGTGTCCGTTTGGCGCCATGCAGGAACTCACCAACAAGATTGCCCGGTTTTTAAAGGTACCGCAGGTTCAGGTGCCGTGGAGCGTGCATGAGCGCCTTTGGCCTATCAAGTATATGATTTTTCTCGGACTTTTCGGCCTGTCGCTGCACTCGCTTGAGCTGGCGGAACGCTATGCGGAGATCGAGCCGTTCAAGACCGCGATCATTTTGAAATTTGATCGGTCCTGGCCCTACGTTCTGTTTGTGGTTGCCTTGCTTGCGGCCGGATTGTTTGTCGAACGGTTTTACTGCCGGTATCTGTGTCCATTGGGCGCCGCGCTCGCAATCCCTGCGCGCATGCGGATGTTTGACTGGCTCAAGCGCTACAGGCAATGCGGCGATCCGTGCCTGCGCTGCGCCAATGAGTGCATGGTCCAGGCCATTCATCCGGAAGGCCATATCAATCCGAACGAATGTCATCAGTGCCTGCATTGCCAGGTGCTGTACCAGAGCACATCAAAGTGCCCGGTCTGCATCAAGAAGGCGGCCGCGCGCGCCCGCGGTGGCGCCCCCAGGCCCAAGCAGGTCAAACCAATTCTACCGACCGACGAGCAAACTGAAAATGTCCAGGTGCCGGCAGAATAAATTCTGCTTCCAACAACGTGAAAGGAGTTAGCGATATGTCAGTTGAAGAAACCAGAAAGAAGGGGTTCTCGCGCCGTGCGGTGATGACCGCAAGCGCTGCGGGAGCCGTGGTTGCAGGGACAGGCGCCGCCACAGGCCTGTTTTCCAACGGAATTACAAAAGCCCGTGCGGCCGGTTCCGCAAAGGCCAATCTCGAACCTGGTGAGCTGGATCCCTATTACGGCTTCTGGTCTTCGGGACAAACTGGTGAAGTCCGCATTCTGGGCTTTCCGTCGATGCGTGAACTGATGCGGATTCCGGTCTTCAATCGCTGTTCCGCGACCGGATGGGGCCAGACCAATGAGAGCCTGAAAATACTCACAGAGGGCCTGACGGAAAAGACAAAGGACTTCCTGGCGGCCCGGAACATGAAGACCTACGACAACGGAGACCTTCACCATCCGCATATGTCGTTCACTGAAGGCACCTATGACGGGCGTTATATTTTTGCCAACGACAAGGCGAACACCCGGGTTGCCCGCATTCGCTGCGACGTGATGAAGTGCGACAAGATCATCGAGATCCCCAACGCGCATGACATTCATGGCATGCGTCCGCAGAAGTATCCGCGCACCGGCTATGTGTTCGCAAATGGCGAGCACGAAGCGCCGCTGGTCAATGATGGTGAAATCCTGGATGATCCGTCGAAATACGTGAACATCTTCACCGCGATCGATGGCGATGAGATGAAGGTCGCATGGCAGGTCAAGGTGAGCGGCAACCTCGATAACACCGACTGCGACTACCAGGGCAAGTATGCCTTCTCGACGAGCTACAATTCAGAAATGGGCATGACCCTTGCCGAGATGACTGAAAGCGAACTTGATCATGTGGTCGTGTTCAACATCAAGGCCATCGAAGACGGTGTGAAGGCCGGTGATGTCGAGGTTCTCAATGGCGTGCCGATTATCAACGGGCTGAAGGGTGAGAACAAGAACTATACCCGTTACATCCCGATCCCGAACAGCCCGCATGGTGTGAATACCGCGCCTGACAAGAGGCACATTGTCATCAATGGCAAACTGTCTCCCACGGTCTCCATTATCGACGTTGAAAAAGTGGATGCGTTGTTTGCAGAAAATGCAGACCCACGGTCCTGCATCGTCGGTGAGCCGGAACTCGGCCTCGGGCCGCTTCATACAGCATTTGATGGCAAGGGTAACTGCTTCACAACGCTGTTCCTTGATAGTCAGGTGGTGAAGTGGAACATGGAAAAGGCGATCAAGGCATTTGCCGGTGAAAAGGTCGACCCGATTATCTCCAAGGTCGATGTGCACTATCAGCCGGGCCATAACTCCACGTCGATGGGCGAAACCGCCGAAGCCGACGGTGAGTGGCTGGTTTCGATGAACAAGTTCTCAAAGGACAGGTTCATCAATGTCGGTCCCCTGAAACCTGAAAACGAGCAGTTGATCGATATTTCGAGCGATGAAATGAAGGTTGTCCATGACGGGCCGACGTTCGCAGAACCGCATGACAGTATCATCGTGCGGGCAGATATCGTGAAGCCGATCAATGTGTGGAAGCGCGATGATCCGATTTTTGCTGATGCTGTCAAACAGGCAAAGGCGGACGGTGTGGACATCGAGAGTGACGACACGGTTATTCGCGACGGTAACAAGGTGCGCGTCTACATGACGTCAATTGCACCACAATTCGGACTGGAGAAATTCACCGTCAAACAGGGTGATGAAGTAACGGTCTATGTGACCAACATGGATGATGTGGATGATGTCACCCACGGCTTCTGCATTTCGAACTACGGTGTCGCAATGGAGGTTGCGCCGCAGGCGACGGCCTCGGTCACCTTCACCGCAGACCGGCCCGGTGTGCACTGGTTCTATTGCCAGTGGTTCTGCCATGCACTGCACATGGAAATGCGCGGCCGCATGTTTGTCGAACCGCGTGCGTCATAGGACTGCCTGACATGAAATGGATGGCCCGAACCATACAAGGTGTGTTGCTGCTGGCATTGCTTGCGACATCGGCGCTTGCTGCCGATATCAAAGTGGTGCCCGGCAGGGATGCGCTGGTACGGGCCATCCAGTCTGCCCAGCCTGGTGACCGGCTGATGCTGGCTGCCGGTACCTATTCCGGTGGCTTGCTCATCACCAAGCCGATTCAGATTCATGGCGATGGACATGCTCATGTCAAGGGTGTGGAAGTGGGCTCGGTCATCAAAGTCGATGCGCCCGATGTTGTTGTGTCCGGTCTGAGGCTGACCGGTTCAGGCTCCGATCACCAGACAATAGATAGTGGCGTCCAACTTACCAAGAAAGCAATGAATGCAATCGTCCGTGACAACCAGATTGAGGGCAACCTTTACGGTGTGGATGTTCATGGTGCACGCAATGCACTGGTCAAAGGCAATACCATCATTGGCCGCCGGGACCGGTTGATGAACCGGCGTGGTAACGGTGTTTACGTGTGGAACGCACCGGGCGCGCAGGTTCACGGCAACAAGGTGCGTTTTGGCCGCGACGGCATTTTTGTCAATTCCAGCAAGAAGAACTCGTTCAGGAACAACAGGTTTGAAAGCTTGCGATTTGCGGTTCACTACATGTACGCCGATGACAGCGAAGTCTCAGGCAATGTGTCGATAGGCAATCATCTTGGCTATGCGATCATGTTCACGACCCGTGTCAAGATCACCAACAACACATCCATTGGTGATCGCGATCACGGCATCATGCTGAACTACGCCAACAGTGCTGTTCTGGAAGGCAATGTTGTGCGCGGCGGCGGCAAAAAATGCCTCTTCATGTACAACGCCAACAAGAATGTCATGCGCAACAACCACTTTGAAGGCTGCCCGATCGGCATTCATTTCACGGCAGGGTCAGAACGCAACCAGATTGTCGGCAACTCATTTGTCGGCAATCAGAGACAGGTGAAGTTTGTCGGGTCCAAGGACCACATATGGTCAGGTAATTACTGGAGTGATCACAGCGCCTTTGATGTGAACGGTGACGGTATTGCCGACCAGGCGTTTCGCCCCAATGATACGATGGATCAGATCCTGTGGACGCAACCGTCGGCGAAACTGCTGCTGGGCAGCCCGGCAGTGCAGCTTATCCGCTGGGCGCAGAAAGAGTTTCCTGCCCTGTTGCCCGGCGGTGTGGTGGACGACAAGCCGCTGATGACGCCGACCCTCAGGCCGGAAGCGAGAATTGGAACCGGGGTACAAGCGCAATGACAATGGTCTTGCACACAAACAATGTCTCGCGGCGCTTCGGGGGTGTTGAAGCACTGAGAAGTGTGTCGCTGGATGTTGCATCAGGTGAGAAGGTGGCGCTGCTCGGCCATAATGGTGCCGGCAAGACCACTTTATTCAGGATTATCCTGGGTTTCCTGCGTACGCACAGCGGCAGTGTTTCCATTAATGGCCAACCGCCCGGAAGCCGACTGGCCAGACGGGAT
Source organism: uncultured Alphaproteobacteria bacterium (assembly GCA_963698275.1). GTDB lineage: Bacteria > Pseudomonadota > Alphaproteobacteria > Rhizobiales > Aestuariivirgaceae > Anderseniella. The sequence goes on from CAVOQE010000001.1 coordinate 367,430, forward strand.
GTGTCCTACCTGCCTGAGAGCGTTGCTTTTCCGAAGATGCTGACCGGCCGGGAAATTGTGTCCTTCTACGCGAAGCTCAAATCTGCCGATGCTGCACAGGTTGGGAGCGCTCTTGAAAAAGTCGACCTTGCCGGCGCTGCTGACAGGCCGTGTGGCGGGTACTCGAAAGGCATGCGGCAGCGGCTGGGACTGGCCCAGGCGATTGTCGGCAGCCCCAAGCTGATGTTGCTCGATGAGCCGACATCCGGGCTCGATCCGATCTCGCGGCAGCGCTTTTACACCCTGATTGGCGATATTGCCGACAAGGGCACGGCCGTTCTGCTGTCATCGCATGGACTGAGCGAGCTTGAATTGAAAACCGACCGGGTGGCGATTCTGCGCAAGGGCGAACTCGTCGCCAATGGATCGCTGGCTGAACTGCAACGCTCGGCAAATCTGCCGATCCGCATTCGGGTTCGTTCAAATTCTGATGACGTCGAAAGCGTGCACAGGCGGTTTGGCGGTGAGCGGGTCAACGGAGAGTCTGTTGAATTTGACTGCGCGCGACCAGACAAGATGGACCGTTTGTCGGCGATTTCACAACTCGGCCCTGCCGTGAGCGATGTGGATATCTCATCGCCGAGCCTTGATGAGGTGTATCGCTACTTTTCCCGTGAAGATGCTGAGGGAGGCAATGAAGCATGAGCGCAATTCTCGCAATCGCGCAGACTGAAATCCGCATAGGGATCCGTAACCGATGGGTTCTGCTGGCTTCGATCATCCTGCTGGTATTTGCACTGCTGCTGGCCCTGTTGGGCAGTGCGCCGTCCGGCGCTACGAAGGCTGATGGCTTGAGCGTCGTGGTGGCCAGCTTGTCAACGCTGTCGGTTTACCTGGTGCCGCTGATTGCCCTTCTGTTGTCGTTTGATGCGATTGCCGGCGAGATTGATCGAGGAACGCTGCAGCTGACACTGGCAACGCCGGTTTCGCGAGGGCAGGTTCTGTTTGGCAAGTTCTGCGGCCATGTCATCGTGTTGTCACTGGCCGTTGTGCTTGGTTATGGCGTCGCCGGTGCTCTCGTGTTCGTTGTTGCACAAAACACAGGTGTGGACGGCATTGTTGATCTTGTACGCGTGATCGGAACCAGCATGGCGCTGGGCGCCACCTTTATTGCGATTGGATATGTGGCAAGTGTCAGCGTGCGCCAGACCGGGACCGCTGCAGCGCTGGCCGTTGCCATCTGGCTGTTTGCCGTTGTGCTCTACGACCTGGCGCTGCTGGTCGGACTGCTTGCCAGTTCAGACGGGGTCTTCGCCAAAGTTCTGTTTCCCTATTTGCTTTTGCTCAACCCTGCCGATGCATTCCGGGTGTTTAACATGGCAGCAATCGACGCTGCCGGGGTATCTACAGGACTTGCTGCGGGTGGCAACGCACTGCCATTCCTGCCGCAATTGGCCATCATCAGCCCGTTTGTGTGGATGGCGATTGCGCTGGGTCTGTCGACCGCAATTCTCAGGAGGGTTCAGCCATGACCCGAAGATCCATTGGTGCCTCACTTTGCCTGGCCTGCCTTTTACTTTTGTCCGCCTGCAATGAGCAAAGCGCAAAACAGGACGTGCCGGCGCCTGTTGCCATGACGGAAGAGGCGGTGGGTCACTATTGCAACATGAATATCCTTGAGCACACCGGACCAAAAGCGCAGGTGCACCTTGAGCGCCTGTTGTTTCCGATCTTTTTCTCCCAGGTGCGCGATGCGATTGCCTTCATGCGGCTGCCGGAGGAAACCCAGGAAGCTGTTGTCATCTACGTCAATGATATGGGTAAATCCGAGCAATGGGATTTTCCCGGCGATAACACCTGGATTGATATCCAGAAAGCCTACTTCGTCATCAACAGCACCAGGACAGGGGGCATGGGGGCGCCGGAAGCCATCCCGTTTGGCACCGAGGCCGCAGCGAAGAGCTTTTCCGGCAAGCACGGAGGTGAGGTTGTGCGCCTGACGGAAATCCCTGATGCCTATGTACTTGGCCCGGTTGAGTTGAAACAGCAAAGTCAACTAACCACGGGTTCGATCAAATGATGTTGTCCCGCCGCCGGTTCATGACGATCTCGGCCGGGCTGGCTCTGGGAGGAGCAGCCTGTCCTGCCGCCGCGAAGACAGTGTCCTGGAAAGGCACTGCGCTCGGTGCTGAAGCAAAGCTGATCATCACCGGCCTGCCGGAAGCCGAAGGCAAACGTCTCATCAGGCTGGCGCTGAAAGAGATCGATCGCCTTGAAAACATTTTCAGCCTCTATCGGGCCGGCAGCACGCTGTGCGTACTCAACTCGAAGAGCCGGTTGCAATCACCACCTGCCGACCTCTTGTCTGTCCTGTCTCAGGTAGATGTCATTCATGCTGCAACAGGCGGGTTTTTTGACCCTACGGTGCAGCCGCTGTGGCAGGCATTTGCCGAATACGGCGGTAGCCCCGAGCAGAGGCTCGTAAACGGTGCACGTGAGAAAGTGGGTTGGCACCTGGTCAACTACAGCATGACGGAAATCGAGTTCACGAGACCCGGCGTGCAACTGACACTCAACGGAATTGCGCAGGGCTTTATCACCGACCGTGTATCCGCGTTGCTCCGCTCTGAAGGACTGGAGAATGCTGTTGTCAATATTGGTGAAATTTCCGCCCTGGGTCACAAGCCCGGCAGTAGCGGATGGCGGGTCGGCTTGGCTGCAAATGGCGATGAGGTACCGACAGATTTCATTGCATTGAAGGATAGGTGTGTGGCGACATCCGCGCCGCTGGGAACGACATTTGATGGTGTAAACAGTCATATCATCTGCCCGGTGACCGGGCGTCCGGTTCGCTCAGGCTGGCAACGGGTGAGCGTAGTCCATCGCTCAGCGGCAATAGCTGACGGACTTTCAACAGCTGCCATCTTGATGGATGAGGCGCAACTGGTTGAGTGTATGGCGACGTTCGGCCAGGTGAGCGTGAATGCGAGGCGGTCTGATGGATCCCTGCTGATCGTCTGACTGCACACACGCCAACGCCTTTCGCCTCTCTTTGACCGCTGGTTGATTTATGCCCGACCCGGCAGTCGTTGTAAGTGCCCGGGTGCCTTCATTGCAATGGTGATCCGGCAGGGGTTGTTGCTGATTAACCTTCGTAGGCGCCAGTTGATGAATTGGGTTATCAGTATCGTAAAGTTGATTTGGTTCAATGAGTTAAGTCTGGTCACTCAAACGTTGAGTCAAGCGTTTGGATACAAGTGCCGCATGAGGGTGCCTTACATGCGCGGCTTGATCAATTCCCTCCGGTGGTGGTTTGCTTCTTGCTCGTTGTGGTGCGGGATTTTTTCACAATCGGTCTGACGCGAATGCGCATGCCGCGACCTTGCGGATGGTCGATCTCGAAAGCATTGGTTTTGCGAATGAGATCGCTGAGTTTACGGGACCCAAACGTTCTGGGGTCGAAATCGGAAGACAGGTTGGAAAGCTGCTTTCCGACCTCGCCAAGCAAGACCCAACCATCCTCTGTCTCGATCTGTTCGATGGCTTTCTTGATGGTCGGTGTTGCCGCACTGGGCGGCTGAAGTGGGTTGGCTGCCGGTTCCTGCTCATCGTCGCTGGTTGTCGCACCAGGCAACAGGTTTTCCGTGTAGATGAACCTTCGGCAGGCCTGGCGAAAACTCTCCGGCGTTTTCTGCTCGCCGAAACCAAACACATCAACGCCCTGTTCCCTGATGCGAGATGCAAGGCGAGTGAAATCACTGTCGGAAGACACCAGGCAGAAGCCGGCAAACCGGCCGCTGTGCAACAGGTCCATTGCATCTATGACCAGCGTGATGTCGGAGGCGTTCTTGCCGGTCGTGTAGGCAAATTGCTGGTGAGGAATTATGGCGTGTTTTGACAGTTGATCCGCCCAGCCTTTCGAGCGGCCGCTCGAAAAGTCGCCATAGATGCGCCGGACGCTGGCTTCGCCTATCTTGGCGATTTCCTCAAACAGTCCATCGGCGATTCTGGCGGACGCATTGTCAGCATCTATCAGAACGGCGAGACGGGGGGATTGCGGTTCAACCAATTTCACACCTCTTGTTCATGCTCCTGTCCGCTGGATAGTGCGCGAAGCGGCCGCACTGCACAATCAAAAGCATTTGCTAAATGTCATCCAGTGGGAAAATGGGACGGCGAACATTCCTGTAAGGCATTCTGTTGTAGTGCGGTGTGCACAGTGCACCGCTGTCGCACACAATAACCTCACCTGCTATCGGTTCAAAAGCGGCGCGGAAATGCTGCATGGACTTGATCGCTACAACACGCATCTGCTGCGGATCGATGCCGAATGTCCTGAATTGCTGGAGGTCAAGCATTTGCCGGGCCAGTGTTGTGACCAGGATGTCGATATCGTCGACGCGAATGACGGCGCACGGACCAAAACTGTCACTCAAACCGCCCGTCATCGGGCCGTCACCGACGAACTCACCATCCCAGAGCGAGAGCAACCTGGCTGCAACGGCTAGCGGGCCACCGCCAAATTCGGGATTGGTTTTGCCTCCAAGGGAGATCAGGGAGGTCTCACCGATGGACATTGCTTGAAGTTGCTCGACCGCTCCGGCATCAACCATCGGTCCAAAACAGGCATGGGTTACGTTCGTGTCCAGCAGGGCTTTCAGCAACGCGGTGGAATCGCCGTAGGCGCCGGCGCCGGGATTGTCGGCGTAATCGGCAATGATGAGCGGTTTGTCCTGGCCGTCGTAAGCTGTGGCGTGAGTTGCGGCCTCTTCCACCGTCCAATAGCGGTTGAGGACATTTTCACGGCTGTCCCACATGTCATCGGCAATCGCCTGGGCAAACTGAGTGTGTGCCTCGAAGTCGCCCTGACCGGTCACCAGGACAGTGGGCCCGACTTCGGTGATATCAGCGCTTGCAAAACCTGCATTGATGCTTACTGCGAACACGTCATCCAAGGCTTCATAGGCGTGCGCGCTTTCGATGCGGGTAATCATGGGGCCAATATCCGTGCGCCCGCCATTGACCTCTTCCAGCATGGGTGTGCGCGCCAAAACCGTGCGCGGCGTTATCTCGCGCACCATGGTGCGGTGCAGAATGTCGCCGGCCTGGCGTGCGATATGGCGCATGTCCACATGGGGATAGGTTTTGAACGACATTATGATGTCGGCCAGGTCCACCATCTGTTGTGTGACATTGGCATGAGGATCAAGCGTAATGGCGATTGGCACTGACCGGTCGATGACCTTTCGAATGCGGCGCAGCAACTCGCCTTCGCCATCCTCGCAAAAATCCGCAACCATGGCGCCATGCAGCGCGATCAGGATTCCGTCAAACTCACCATCAGAAGCCCGCCCGACGATCGGATCACAGAACCAGTTGAACGCTGCACGTTTCACATAGCCGCTTGGCCCGGCTGCGACGCTCAAAACGTGCGTGATGTCCCAATCGTGGGCGCGTCCGGCATCCAGAAACCCGGCCAGTTCAGTGTTGGCACTGCCGCGTTCCTTCAATGCCGCTTCGCCGCGCAGGAAGAAGCGGTTGTGAAATGCGTCCTCGTCGGTCTGCCGCGCGCTGAAGGTGTTGGTTTCGTGCGACACTTCCGCCGTGAGAACTCTGAATGCCATTTTTGTAAACGCCGTATGTTGGAAAGCTAAAGCGGATGATGACAGGCAACAGGATGGCCGCCATCAGAACTGAGAACCGGCAGATCGGTTGAACACTTGCCGGTTGCCGAAGGACAGCGCGCAGCGAATGCGCACCCGGGCGGCAGGTCAAACGGGCTTGGCACTTCACCGGCCAGGGGCTCGATTGTACGGCGCAAGCCGGGGTCGGGGTCGAACGTGCTGTCGAGCAGTGTGCGGGTATAGGGATGACGCGCGGCTGCTTCGGTATCCGGCAGCACCTCGACCACCCGTCCGAGATACATAACCAGAACTTCGTCACAGAAATACTTCACCAGAGACAAATCGTGCGAGATGAAAATATAGGTCAGGTTCAACTCGTCGCGAAGTCTTTCCAGCAAGCTGATGATCTGTGCCTGGACGGATACGTCGAGAGATGCGGTCGGCTCATCCAGCACCAGCAGGGCGGGATTAAGCGCCAGTGCGCGGGCAATCCCGACCCGCTGCTTCTGGCCACCGGACAGTTGATGCGGATAGGAGCTGGCGAGGTGTTCGCTCAATCCCACCATGTCCAGAAGCTCCGCAGTCTTTGTGTCTTTTTCTTTTGCAGTGTGGCGATGCCCCTGGATATCGAACGGTTCTGTGACCGCGTCGCGGATCGTATAGCGCGGATCGATGGCCGAATAAGGATCCTGGAAAACCATCTGCATGCGCGCCCGCAAAGCGCGCATCGGCTTGGGTTTCTGCGCCAGAAGATCAAGGTCTTCAAACTGAACGCTGCCGCTTGTCGGCTCGATCAAACGCAGGATGAGCCTCGCGAGGGTGGACTTGCCGCATCCCGATTCGCCAACAACGCCGACAACCCGCCCGACACTGACTGAAAACGAGACATCATTGACAGCGTGCATGGATCGAACCGCACGGAACGGCCCGCCACCCGAGATGAACTTTTTGGAGAGGTTCGCGACCTCCAGGAGTGTGGTCATTGTGCTGTTCCCAAAGCAAAGTGACAGGCGGCAGCACGGCTGCCGGCGGTTTCGAAAACCGGCACGGTTTCCTTGCAGATATCCTCGGCCAGCGCGCAACGCGGATGAAACCGGCAGCCGGAAGGATACTGCGCAACACCCGGCACCGTGCCTTCAATGCCCTTAAGGCGCACTGTTTCCGACAGCCCATGCGGGATGCAGCCAATCAGGGCCTTGGTGTAGGGGTGGCTTGGACTGTTGAAGATGTCGTGGACGCCGCCACGCTCAATCGCCGTGCCGGCATACATGACCATGACCTTGTCGCAGGTCTGCGCCACCACGCTCATGTCATGGGTGATCAGCACCAGGCTCAGATTGCGCTGTTTGACCAGGTCGCCGAGCAGTCTGATGATCTGCGCCTGAACGGTTACATCCAGCGCCGTTGTCGGCTCGTCGGCAATCAGCAGGTCCGGGTCGGCTGCCAGCGCCATCGCAATGACAATACGCTGCTTCATGCCGCCCGACATCTGGTGCGGATACAGATGGTAGATCGATGCCGGCTCGGGAATGCGCAGATCGCCGAGCAGCTCGATGGTGCGTGCTTTTGCCTGGGCCTTGTCGTGGTCAAGGTGAAGCCGGGAGACGTCGTCGACCTGCGGGCCGATTTTCTTGAGCGGGTCGAGCGAGGTCATCGGGTTCTGGGTAATCAGGCCAATACGCCCGCCGCGCAGTTTGCGATATTGGTTTTCGGAGATACTGGTCAGCTCGATCCCGTCGAACTCAATCGTGCCATGGTCAACCTGGCCGCCGATCAGCGGCAGCAGGCCCATGACGCTCATTGCGGTCAGCGACTTGCCTGAACCGGACTCGCCCACAATGCCGATGATCTCGCCCCGCTCCAGTTCGAACGACACGCCGGACAGGGGAGAGATGTTTGCAATGGAAACGCCGAGGTCCTGGACACGAAGCATGCTCATGAGCGCACCCGATCGCGAATATCAAGCGCGCGAACCAGTTCGTCACCGAACAGATTGACCGCGATCACAGTGATGGCAACTGCAACGCCGGGATAGATGATCACCCAGGGGGCAATGAACAATTGTGCCGTGCCGCTGCTCATCATGGCGCCCCAGCTTGGCGTTGGCGGTTGCGCACCGAGGCCAAAGAACCCCAGTGTCGCTTCGAGTACAATGCCGTCACCAACAGCCAGCATGCCCACCACGATTACCGGGGCCAGGGCATTTGGCAGCAGATGCCGCAATACGACATGGGCCGGGGTTGCGCCCAGATTGATTGTGGCTTCCACAAAGGTTTCGTTCTTGAGGCGGACAATCTGTGCCCGGGTCAGCCGTGTGAATTGTGCAAGATAGGCGATTGCGATGGCAAAAGTCGTGCTGGTCAGGCCAGGGCCTATGATTGCCACGAAAATCAGTGCGATCAGGATATCGGGAAACGACCAGGTAAGATCGACGACGGTCATGACGATACGCTCAAACATGCCACCGAAGTAACCGGCGGCAGCGCCGAGCAACATGCCGACACTGACGGAAATCCCGATGGCCGTGGCGCTGACCGACAGGGAGGTGCGGGCGCCATATACAACGCGGGAAAACACATCACGGCCAAATTCGTCGGTGCCCATGATGTGCGGCCAGCCGGGTGCGGCATTGGCGTTGGCAAGGTTTTGCGTCGCCACATCAAACGGCGTGATCCATGGTGCGAAGAACGCTACCAGCAAGAGCAGGATCAGAAAACCGCCGGCGATCATGCCTATGGCCGATGAGAATGCACGCAACGCTGCAAAACCGGAAAGCCTGTTCAAAATTGCAGATGTCATTTTGTGGCCTCGCGAATACGTGGATCCATGGCGGCTTGCGCGATGTCCCCGATAAGAGTTCCAATCATGACGGCCAGGGCCAGCATCAAAAGGCTGCCCTGAACAACCGGATAGTCTCGCTGTCCCAGCGCACGGATAAGCAGGCTGCCCAGACCCGGCCGGCCAAATACAAACTCAACCGTGACCGCACCCCCCAAAATCCAGCCAATGCGCAATGCAAGAATGGTCACCACCGGCAAAAGCGCATGGGGGATGAGATGCCTGAACAAGATCGCGGTTCGCGACAGGCCCTTGGCATGCAGCAGGGTGATGAAATCCTGCTTGCCAACCTCCAGCAGTGCAACGCGTGTGACGCGGGCGACAAGTGCAATGCCGCCAAAGCCGATGGTCAGGACAGGCAGAACAAGAGCTGTCCAGTCGCGGGCGCCCGATACGGGAAACCAGCCAAGATTTACGGCGAACAGGAGGATCATCAGCAGCGCAAGCCAGAAACCGGGCACCGTTGAGCCCAGCAGGATAAAGCCCTTGACCAGTTGTTCGCCCCAGGTATTGCGCGATGCCCAGGCAACGATGCCCAGAATGATGCCGACGATGGAGGAGAACAGAAAAGCCAGCCCGCCCAGTTGCAAACTGTAGGGAAGGTTTTGCGCAATCAGATCGGCGACCGGGCGGCGCAGCACAATGGCCTGGCCGAAATCACCGGTCATGATCTGGCCGATCCAGAGAAAGTACTGAGCGATCAGTGACCGGTCCAGACCATATTTGGCGGTCAGGGCGATGCGGTCTTCCGGCGATGACCCGACACGAATGAGATTGTCGATCGGGTCACCGGGTAACAGATGGACGATCAGGAAAATGACGACCGATATGGCGAGAGAGACCGGAATGATCATCAATAATCGCTGTAAGGAATATTTCAAGATCATGTCCGGCTCCCGGAATTATCCGCTTGGTCGCAAGGTGCTTTTGTCCCTATTTCACCACGTCGATATCAACGAAAGTCTGTGAGCGGAAACGTGGTCCGCGCACTTTTTCCGGCACTGTCACTGTGTCTTTGTTGAAGGCGATGTTTTGTGCAGGCTGATACAGGGGTACGAACAAATGGCTGGACAAGATATGCTCGTGATAGGCCTTGAAATTGGCGACCCGTTCAGCCGACGTGGTTGACTTGGTCATTGCCGTGTCCTTGAGCATCTCGGATTTCTCATCTGTCCACATGGACACGTTGGGATAGCCGACACGGGTGCCGGAAAAGAACCATTCCAGAATGTCCGCATTGTTCCAGTCATAACTGCGAACGGCCAATTGATGAGCGTTCTTCTTGTATTCGTCGCGGATCGTGCTGGAGTCAAAAACGGTGATTACCGCATCCATGCCAACATCCTTAAGCTGTGCCTGGACAACCTGCGTCAGCCGTTTCAGGTCAGAATCGTTCTGGGTGAACAACTTGACCTGCAGCGGCGCTCCATCTTTCATGCGTACGCCGCCATCGCCCATTGCCCATCCGGCCTCGTCAAGCAGTGCATTTGCCTTGGCGGAGTCAAAGCTGACAAGCAGCTCCTTTTTCACATCGCCTGCCGGCAGAGTGTCGATCAGGAAGTGGTTGGCTTCAGAGCCGACACCCTTGTAGACATTTTCCAGAATGGATTTCTGGTTGACTGCCAGTGCCGTGGCCTGACGCACCTTGATATCGTCAAACGGTGCTGAAGTGGTGTTGATCGGCATATAGCTGATGCCGGTACCTGCCATGGTGATGACACCGACATTTTTTTCTGCTTTCAAAATCGACAGAAAGTCGGTTGGCACGCCCAAAAGCAGATCAATGCCACCGGTCTTCAACTCCAGAAAGGCAGTGGACTGGTCGGGGATTTCCCGGAACGTGACCGATTCCAGATGTGCAGCGCCCTGATTGGACGACAAGTCCGACGCCCACGCATAGTCATCGTTTCGGGTAACAACTGTTTCAAGGCCAATTTCAAAGCTGGTGAGCTTGAACGGACCCGTACCGATTGCAGTAGTAACACCGTATTCCTCACCAAGGCTGTCATATGATTTCTGGCCTGGAACGCCCATGAAAGTGCTGGCGAGATTGTAGAGCAGGTTTGGCTCCGGCCGTTCCATGACGAATTTTACGGTCAGCGGATCAATGACTTCGACGCTCTTGATGGCGGCGACCAGAAAGGCGTTCTCGGTGTCTTTGAAGTCGGGAATCCATGAGGCGATGGTGTCTGCGTTGAACACTTCGCCGTCGTGGAACTTGACGCCATCGCGCAATTTGAAGGTCCAGGACATGCCGTCCGGGCTCTCGGTCCAGGACGTCGCAAGATGGGGATGGAATGACTGGTCGGCATCCTGCTCGACAAGGCGGTCATAAATCAGGGAAGTTGCCGTGTTCAGCTTGCTCGAACGGATCGGGTCATAAGACGTCGCCCCAAGCTCTCCGGATGGAAGGGCTACCGTCGCCGTGCCGGCCATGGCAATGGATGAAAACCCCAAAGCGACGATACCGGCCGATAGTAGTGCTGATGAGGATAAGAGGCGTAGTTTCTTCAGATGTCGCATTACAATATTCCTTATAGTTATGTTTTTTGGGATATGCTTAGCGTCTAAGAATTGCCTCCTGAAGACGGACCTGCCGGGTCGCCGACATAGCCTGTGTATCGGCTGTAGAGCCTGGAGACTTCATTCATGCGGTGTTCGACTTTGGGGCCGAGTTCCATGAACACGCCGTTGACCAGCAGGTTTGCAAGGCTTGCCATTTGGGCAGTCGACTCCCAAAACAGATTGAATTCCGTCGGTACGACAAACATCTCGTCAACGAGATCGTGAGCCCAGTCGCAGAACCCATCGGTGACCAGTGTTGTCGAGATTCCCAGCGACTTTGCATCCTGTGCCAGAATGCGGGCCATCCGGGAATATCGCCGCGCCTCAAAAACAACCAGGCAAGAACCGGCGTTCTCCGGCATCAGAACGTCGGAAAAATTGCCGCTGGCCAGATCTACAAGATGCACGCGTTCACGCACATACTGCAACTGATTGACAAAAATCTGGGCCATGCCGCGTTCGGTCTGGAAACCGGTCGCGAACACGCAAGGGGCTGATGCCAGCCGCTTGACCGCGCGCGCCCATTCCGGCGTATGCGCCAGTTCATAAACCTGCACCAGCGCGGCCATTTCCAGCTCAAGACCGCGAGCAAGGGGATCTTCTCCTGCTTTGGCACGTTGCTGAAACTCCTGCAGGCGGTCGCTGATCAGCCATGGCTTGTCACCGATATCCTGCTTGAGATGATCCTTGAGGTCCTTGAAGCTCTTGTAGCCGATTGACCGACAGAACCGACCGACAGTGGGCTCACTCACGCTTACCTTGACTGCAATACTGGCGGCGGTTTCAAAGGCAACTGTATTGATGTGGGCGAGCATATAGCTGGCGATGGCACGGTCAGCTTTTGATCCGTCCGCAATGCACATTGCCAATCGTTGACGGACGGAATTTTCCACCGGCAGCACTCCCACGCTTGCTTTTCAGTTACGTAATAAAACTTACATAGTGTCAACGGATTTGTTTTTTATTTCATTTTCAACTGATATGTGATTGGTTGCGAAGGTGTTCTTGCATTGAACCAGGTTTGATCAATGCCAATGGAAAGCATCGAAACAAGATTTATGATTACCTGATCATCGGTGCCGGCATATGGGGTGCCGCGGCGGTCCGGGAATTGTGCGATCACGGAACCACCGCCATCAACTGATCCAATTTAACCTCATGTCGCTCTAGGCGGCCAGATCCTTCACCAGATATCCGACACCATAGGCAAGACCGGACGCCGCCAGACCGATCACCAGCGTCTCAAGGCCGGAATGCCACCACTTTGCCAGCGACCATTTGCTCTTGATGGTACCGATCAGGAAAAACGCCACAAGTGTCATGGCGAGCGCGATGACAAGGGCATCAGCAAGTCCGAGCAGAAAAGGCGCCAGTGGAATTGCACCAAACAGGACGAATGACGCCAGGGTGGCGAGACCTGATTTCAGGGGCGAGCGCAGATTGGTAGACAGGCCGTACTCATCGACCAGCATGGTGTTGATCCAGGTTTCTTCACTGGATGTCACCGCCTTGACGGCATCATCCAGCGCGGCTCCTTCAAGACCCTTGCCCCGCAGGATCTGTCTGATCTCTTCACGTTCGCCGTCAGGCTCCTGCCTGATGTGGCGCCTTTCGATTTCGCGGTAGCGGGCCAGTTCGTCAACCTCGGTCTTGGTGCCTGTGTAATTGCTTGCCGCCATCGAGAAACCGTCGGCCAGCAAATTGGCGAGGCCGAGAATCAGAATGATGTTGGCCGGCAAGCCGGCGCCCACGACACCTGCAACAATGGCAAATGTAGTAATGGCCCCGTCAATACCGCCATAGACCCAGTCGCGCAGGTAGTTGGGCCGGTTCTCACTAGCCAGCCTGGTTCTGATGCCTTCAATGCTGTGATCGTGTTCAAGTTGCATGGCCGTGGTTCCGGGAGTTGGGTGTTTGTCATGCTCCCGACAGTGCGGCACTGGTCTGCAATACTCCTTGACCCACATCAAGAGGTCGCCGAGACACTGCCTGTGCGGACCATTGAAGAGGGAGGTCTTGGCCCGACGCCACGCGGGCGCGCGCGTTGGACGGTGGTCTGATCGCTATGTCGTTTTTGAGTCAATTTGACGCCATAATACCTGAATAGCCTGCAGCGGGTCGCGGTGGTCCGGCGCGTGGTTTTGATCCAGTCAAAACCTGAAGCGCTCCGGCAAGAGTAAATTTCGGGGTTTCATTACATGGACACATGCCATGACCGGACACGGTTCCATGTTGTGAAGGTTATCGTTCTGGCAACAGTTTTTCTGTTGGCTGCAATTGCATCGGCAACGTCCCAAGCTGTGAAGAAGGAGCCGAACTTCAAGAAGATCGTTGGTCCAAACGCGTGTGCCGAGTGCCACAAGAAAACCACCGAGATCTGGAAGAAGAGCCACCATGCCACCACCTTCAAGAAAATGCCGCGCAGCAAGGAAGCGCGCAAAATTGCCAACAAGATGAAGATCAAGCGCATCAAGTCGGAAAGCCTGTGCCTGACCTGTCACTTCACCACCCAGATCAAGAGAAAGAAGAAAAAGCCGATTGCCGGAATCTCCTGTGAATCCTGCCATTCCGCCGGCAAGGACTGGGAGAAAGTGCACAGCGAATTCTCAGGCAAGACCGAAAAGACAGAATCCAAGGCCGAAGAAGCCAAAAGATGGAAGAAGGCAGAGAAGCTCGGCATGATCCGGCCTGCTGCAATCTACAAACTGGCCAAGAATTGCTATAGTTGCCACGTCGTTCCGCAGGAGAAACTGGTCAATGTCGGCGGACATCCCGCGGGCAGTTCATTTGAGCTGGTCTCCTGGTCGCAAGGCGAGGTTCGCCACAATGTCTGGTATTCAAAAGGCAAGTCAAACAACAAGGCCAGTGCAGGCCGGAAACGTATCCTGTATATTACCGGTCTGGCTGTCGAACTTGAAACCGCGCTTCGTTCCGTAGCGGTGGCCACCAAGAGCAAAGTCTATGCCTTCAGGATGGCGCGGCGTGCCGATGCCGCACGCAAGAAAATGAAAAAGGTTGCCGCTGCATTGCCGCAAGCAGGCGAAGTCGCCAAAATCGTCGAGCTGGGGTATTCCGCAGGCCTGAAACTCAACAACAAGAAGGCTCTGCTGACGGCTGCCAAAGGGATTGCCAGTACCTCACTTGCCCTGATCGCAAAGTATGACGGAAGTACATTTGGCGCTGTTGATCCGTTGATCCCCAATGAAAGCAAGTACAAGGGTAAGCCGCCCGAGTAACGCGCCGGAAGCACGGCTCCCAACGGGGCGAACAGCCGCACAATTTCGCCAAATTATCGCCTCTCAACAGCACCTTGGCGCCCCAAATTAACCATACGAAAAGCTACACTTGCAGCGAATAGGGCGTTGAAAAACAAAGTTCGAAAAGAACCAAAAAGTTTCCCGCAGGGGAACATTCAGTTTGTGCCGTCGCCGGGCATGGCAATCGCAGGGGACAAAGCTATTGGCGCAGGGAAATCTGGTCAGACGACCGCAACGTTGGGATGCCGCATTTGGCCGTGAACGCATTCATGCCGATTGGGTCAAGCTGATCCTGTCTTCGCGGATTTTAGGTGATATCGATGCCGCGGATTTTCCAGACGATTTGTCGCTTGCAGACATCATAACCAATGACTGCGCGATCAGATGGTGTTCGCGCGGTGAAATTGTCTACGCGGCAGGCAGTTACCAGACATCGATATTCGTGGTGCTCAACGGTGGTGTGCGGGTATCGGATGAAGCCGGAACCGAGGCCGCCACAGGGCAAACGGTGATGCCAAAGCTGAACGCCTGGCTCAGCCCGCTGCTGCAGGGGAAATTCGGACGCGCTGAAACCAATGTGACACGGTTCCCGACAGTTCGCCTGGGACGTTACGAGATGTTCGGCGAGGTCGAAGCCATGACCCGCACGCCGCGCAGCAACACAGCTGTTGCCGATGTTGACAGGACAGCGCTGCTGGAGATTACGTGGCCGGGCGCGCGCGAGTTGCTGCACTGGTCGGACGCTTTCCGGTACAGTGTAGAGGAATTGTATCGCGCCCGCAGTGTCGAGGTTGGGCTGAAAGAAAGCGGATTGTTTGCCCATGTCGATCCGGAAACACTGGTAGCGATCGCGCAGCAATGCAGCTTTGAACGCCATGGCAGTTTTGACTGGTCTCACCTCTATCAGCGCGAGAATGCCGGCAGGCAACAAGGTGAACAGGTGATCGGGCAGGAGCCGTTGATCATCGAACAAGGTCATTATCTGGAGGACATGTTTCTCATTCGCGCAGGCTTTGCGCGCGTTACCGAGACTGTTCATGACAACGAGTCTTCGGTGGGATTCCTGGAAAGCGGTGATGTATTCGGTTTGACCGAGATTGAAGAAGGCCTGCTGTTTGGCAGCCATCCGCAGGCCGCGAGGGGGTTGCGGTCCGTCGGCTACACCGACCTCATCCGGATCCCTGAGCACATTGTCGGCAGGTTCATATTATCCGGTTCGAAACGCCGGGGCGGGGGTGTTGCGTCCGCGCCCGGGCAAGTTTCGCACGCTGACCTGTCGCTGCTTGATTTTGTGGTCGACAACCGCTTCATCAATGCGACCAATGCCATGGTTATCGACACCACACGATGCGTAGGTTGTGATGACTGTGTTCGGGCTTGCGCTGCGGCTCATGACGGTATCCCGCGATTTGTCAGAACCGGGCGAACCCATGCCAATCTGATGGTTACCAGTGCCTGCATGCATTGCACGGATCCGGTATGCCTTATCGATTGTCCGACAGGCGCCATCCACCGCGACGTATTCAGCGGTTCCGTGGTTATTGATGACGATACCTGCATCGGATGTGCGACTTGCTCAAGCGCCTGCCCATACAACAACATTCAGATGAGGGAAGTGACCGGACCGGATGGTGCCATTCTGATCGATGAGGATGGCAGCACACACCTGAAAGCGACCAAGTGTGACCTGTGTGCCGGCCAGAGCGGTGGCCCAGCGTGCCAGCGGGCGTGTCCGCATGATGCACTGACGCGCATCGACATACGGGACTTGGACATATTGTCTGACCAGCAGCCACGCGTGTAAGCAATATGTTTGGTGTTGCGCGCAATACTATGGTCACTCTGGGTGCGATTGTGGCGGTCTACTGGTTGATCAGTTTTTACAGCACTGCCCTG
Source organism: uncultured Alphaproteobacteria bacterium (assembly GCA_963698275.1). Lineage (GTDB taxonomy): Bacteria > Pseudomonadota > Alphaproteobacteria > Rhizobiales > Aestuariivirgaceae > Anderseniella. The sequence goes on from CAVOQE010000001.1 coordinate 383,589, forward strand.
CGTGATCCGAGATTTCTCGACGGCTGGATTTTGACCGCTGCGATGTTTGGGCAGTTGCTGTTTCATGTCAGGAAGAAATTTCCTGCAAGCCCGCTTGGCAGAGTTTCCATCTGGCTGAAAATGCACATTTACCTGGGATATTTCGTGGTTGCCGTGTTTCTGCTTCACACCAGTTTCTCATTTCCTGAAACCACGCTTGAATGGGCCTTGTGGATCATGTTCGCGCTTGTTGTTGTCAGCGGGCTCGTCGGGCAGTATCTGACCAGTTCGATACCCGGCAAACTGCAGCAGCAACACGCCGAGCAAATGACGTTCGAGCAAATTCCGACGGCACGGCTTAACCTGTTCCGTGAGGTGAATGCCCTGGTCCTGGACACGGTCACCCCGGAAGGCTCGTCGGAAGTGTCCGATTTCTACGTGAACAGGCTGCGGGGGTATTTCAGACGACCCCAGAACCTGAGAGCGCATCTGCGCGGATCGCGGCGGCCCCTGGAGAGAATCAACGGCGAGATTTCCGATCTGGAACGCCGGGTCAACGCGCCTGATAGAGAGACACTGTCTTCAATCAGGAAACTCGTGACAGCCAAATATGATCTCGACCACCAGTACACTGTTCAGGGTCTGCTGCATTCGTGGTTGTTCGTGCATGTACCTGCAACCTATTCCCTGATCGTGTTGTCAATTCTGCATGTCGCAGTTGTGTACGCTTATTCTTCAGGGGTTCAGTGACATGGACCTCCTGCAACGTTTCAAGAACTTCCGGTTCAACTCTCGCCAATCAGCGAAGATACCCCGCCCCAAACGGGATATCGTCTCCTGGTGGCTTGCTGTGTTTACCGCAGGTGTCCTGATGCTTGCGGTTGGCTATGCGGCAGATACCAAGCTTTTCATGCCGGGTCCGCTGACGTCTTCGCATAGTACGCTGGAGCAATGTTCGGATTGCCATTCAAATGTTTCCAAGGGGCAGTTCGGCTGGCTGCATGCGGTCTTTGCAACCGCAGATCCGCGCAAGGACAGTTCCTCCTGTTTGACCTGTCACAAAATGGGGGAAGACGTCGCCCACAACCCCCATGGTCTCGAAATGTCGAAGCTTGACGCCTATGTGCGCGAGATCAAGGCGCAGCCTGATGCAACGACACTGCCGGTCAAAGCCCGGGTCCGCAAGGCTGTGTTGCCGGTCGACTCCACGTTTCAGGATGGCGTGTTCTGCGCCACCTGCCACAAGGAGCACCAGGGTGGAGACGTCAAGCTGAAGGACATGGCAGATGCGCAGTGTCACACCTGTCACCAGGTTCAGTTCGAAAGCTTCAACACAGATCATCCGGATTTTGACAAATATCCGTTCAGACGCAGAACCCGTGTCAATTTCGATCACTCCGGACATTTCAAGAAGCATTTCCCCGAGTGGAAGGCAAAGAAGGAAAATGCCGGTACGACGCCGGAATCCTGTTCCGGTTGCCATACGGTGAGCGCACAGGAAGGGCACATGAACGTCAAGCCGTTTGCCGAGAGTTGTGCTGCGTGTCATCTCGGGCAGATTGTCGGTGCCGAACGGGCAACGGGTCCGAAGGGGGTCGCCATGCTCATGCTGCCCGGTGTTGATGTTGCGACTTTCAGGGAGAAAAAAATTGACATCGGCAAGTGGCCTGACGAGTCCGAGGCCGAGCTGAGCTCGTTGATGAAGCTGCTGATCGGTCGCACAGCAAAAGGGCGGAAAATACTGGCAGACACAGATGGGCTGGACCTGCTTGATCTGACCCAGGCGACACCTGAGCAGATTACCCAGGTCGGGAACCTGGTATGGGAAGTGAAACATCTGTTCCATGCCCTTACCAACTCCGGAACTGCAGATATCCTGAAACAACTGGATTCAGACGGGCAAGCGCCCCTTGACCAGCAACTGCTCACAAATCTTACGGCCAGCATGCCGCGAGATGTTCTTATCGGCGCCTTGCGGGACTGGTTGCCGGGTCTTGCCGAGGAAATTACCAGGCGAGGTGATGAAAAACGGGCTGATGTGCCGCCGGCAACAACGACCTCGGATGCGTCTGACACGGTCACCGTTGACGGTGCCAACGCTGATCAGGCGGAAAACGCCACGGTAGACCAAACACAAGGTGCCGCACCTGAAACGACGCAGGCCGACCGGAAAAATCCGGCCGGGCCTGTCTTGCTCGCACAACAAACTGAAAGATGGCGGGTGGATCCATTCGGCCGGTTGCTCAAGGGCAACCAGCCGCCCGAGGAAGACCTGGATGATGAGGCGGCGGATGAACCGGACGAACCGGCAGATCAGGCATCCGAAGATGCAGACGCGGCGGACGATCAGGATCCCGCCGTTGAACCTGAAGAGTCCACAGCAGACGCGGAAGCTGACACAGAGGTTGATAGCGATGTGGAGGTGTCTGCGGACAATGAGACAGAGGCGCTCGAACTGGACACCGACGCCGAAACCTGGGCGCAGTTCGGTGGCTGGTACCGGCAGGACTATTCCATCCTGTACAAACCCACCGGGCATGCCGATACCTTCCTGAAGGCGTGGCTCGACTTTTCCGCAATCAGGTTCAGCAAGACGGAAGGCAACCTGGCAGCACCGGTATTCTCGGAACTCACCGGAAAGGATGCCCAGGGCCAGTGCAGCAAGTGTCATAGCGTTGATGCGACAAAACAGCAGGCGCGGGTGATCAAGTGGACGCCTTCATCAGCCGAGACCGGCGAGAGCCTGTTCACGTCCTTCAGTCATGAACCGCATCTGGGCGTCGTGAGTGCACAAAAGGGCTGTCTGACCTGTCACGAGATGAGCAGCGCCAAAGGGTACCTGGATACCTACAAGGCGAATGACCCGAAGAAGTTCGTTTCGAACTTTGCGCCGGTGAAGAAGGAAACTTGTGCATCATGCCACGGCAAAAAAGAGGTCCGCCAGGACTGTGTGCTGTGCCATAAATATCATGTGACCGACATCTTCACACCGGTCATGCAGACCAAGATACCGGATAGATAGTGACGGCCATGACTTGGCCGAAGCTGCAGCTTTTGACCGCCCCCTGCACGAGGCAAGGCAACGTGAACCCGTCAGGGTTTACGATTGGAACTTACCCGATTTTCCCTTGAGATATGGCGGGATCACATATCCAGCACCAGATCGCTCTGGGGCCGCGCTACGCACGGCAGGCATTTGCCGGCAGGCGGCGTCTTTTCAGGCGTGCGCTCATAGTCGACTTCGCCACCTTGCAGTGCAATTGCGCAAGTGCCGCAAACTCCCTGCCGGCAACCGCAGCGCGCCTTGATGCCATTTGCCATGGCAAGTTCGAGAAGCGAACCGTCGCCGGGCACCCACTGCACTTTCTTTCCCGACCGGGCAAACTCAATCTGAAAAGTCTGTTCGGCTTTGTGCTCGCGTGGTTTTTCAGGTGGGCGGGCTGTCGTGTGAGAAGCCGGACCGAACGCCTCGAGCCTGACATTGCCAGCAGGGATGCCGGAGTTCTCAAAACCCCTGGTGAGGGCACTCATCATTGGTGCCGGGCCGCACAGGTAAATCTCACAATCCCTGCCTTCCAGGATGGGCCGTACAAGCTCTTCGGTAATGTGGCCTCTGAGATGATAGTCGACTTTGTGCCGGCAGGTATTGGTGGGCCGGCTGTAGGCGACGACCATGCGCAGGTTGCGCACCTGGCTTACAACTTTCTGCAGATAGTCATACATGGCATGCTCGGCCCGGTTTCGAACACCGTAGAAGAGCCAGATTTCACGGTTTGACCCTGTCGCGATCAGCCAGTTCAACATGCTGAGAATTGGCGTGATGCCGACGCCGCCGGCAATCAGGACAACCGGTTTGTCGGAGTCTTCCTCAAGGTAGAATGATCCTGCAGGCGCATAGACATCGATAACCGACCCTGTTTGCAGATGGTTGTGGAAGTAATCCGAAGACTGTCCAGGCGGAGTGCCTTCGGGCGCATCAACTGGCGGGTCAATTCTCTTGACTGTCACACGGTAACAATTTCTGGCAGCAGGGCTGTCGGAGAGGGAATAGCACCTGGTAACCGGTTCGGTTTCACCAGGGACAGGCACAGCGAAGGTCAGAAACTGGCCGGGCCTGAACGACGGAATTGACCTGCCGTCATTGGGCTCCAGATAGAATGAGCAGATGTCCTGATTGAGATTCTCATATACCCGGTTGACGACGCGGAATTTTCGCTTGCCTTGCCACAGGAGTTCGGTTCTCTGCGGCTGGAGCTGACGATCTTCGAAAACACCGGCCGTCACATGGCGAAACTGTGCGACGTACTTTTTCTCCTGCCGGGCGAACTGGTATTTGCGGCCGGCGAAAGAGGCTACGCTGATTGCCGCGCGCATGGACGCGGCACCAGCCACCATAATGCCTGCGAGCTGTGTGAGTTCCGTCAACTCCATTTGTATTCCCTCTTCATAACTGCCCTGTCGCCAACCTTGCGCGAGACGTCAGTAAACAAATTGAAACTCTGCCCGGCCGCCGAAGCCATCGTCGCCATCTTCATTGATGGTGTAAAAGGTCTCGAACGTCAGCTGGATGTGCTGACCTATCGCCTGCTGCAACTGGGCTCCGAAGCCAAGGCTGTCAGAGCCGTTACCGCTGAGGTCGTGGCGTCCGGCGATTTCCAGGATCAGATTGCGGCGCTTGTCATCCCAAAAGGCCTGATAGCCGATAGCTCCGCCAATAACATCATCGGAGGTGAACGGATCAATTTCGGCGAGATAGGTGCTCAGGTTGGGTGATGCAAACAGAATGCCGGTATTGGCAAGCGGCCCACCGACAATGGCTTCCCGGCCGGCTTGGGTGAAATTACCCAACCCCAGGAAAGAGTTGAAGTAGACGATATCGTCGGATCCAGTCACGGTTTTTGATATCTCGGACGTAAGCAGGGTTCCGGTGCCGACGACGTTGCCATCAATTTCGTCTTCCAGAGCAATTGACGTGTTGGCCCGAAACGCGGTGCTGACGCCACCAAGCCATGGCAGGCGCTGGATGGCCGAGGCGCCGAAATAGAGGCCATCGCCTCTGCCCTCATCGTCGACATACACAACGTCGAGGTTAAAGGTGCTGACATGTGTATCAGCGGCGATGAACAGCCCGAACATGTTCGAGTCATTGCCGGGGCGGGCGGCATCATTGCGATCCAGTCTGTTCCAGCCGTACATTGCTGATATGCGAAGGTTGGATGTGCCGGGGAACGGGATGTTGTTGCGAACAAACCCGACAGCATCGATCGTATCGTTGATCAGGATGCCTTCCTGGAAGATGACCGGCTGACGCCCGACGGTGAAGCCAAAGTCTAGTGGCAGTTGCCCCTCTTTGTCGAGATTCGGGAACAGGCCGCCCAGGTCGCCTTCAAAGAACAGGGTTTCAACGTTGAAGTCGAACTCGTCGTTGAAACCCTCATTGTTTCCGTCGAATGTATACCGCGTGAACCTGTCCGGCCGGTTGTTGTCAGTGGTGCGCAACCCCAACAAGATCTTTTCGGTTCCGGTGAGCTGAAGGTTGGCAAACAGGTCCAGCCGATTGGCGATCTCGGTTTCGCGTCCATTTCCGCTGCCATTGTCGAATGACTGAAATGCGGTGCGGTTGATCATGTATGCCCACAGCCGGGGTTGCCAGACTGCACCGATATAGGGAATTTCAAATCCGGCATGCAGGTTGCCGGTATCGAGAAATCCATTGCCGAGTTCATACAAAAGCTTTGGCCGGCTGGGGAGCCGGTCCTCCTCTTTTTCGGTTTTCTCCGTTCTGAACTCGACATATTCGTCTTTCAGGCTCGCAACCTCGCTCCTGTCGCCCAGCGGCCAGATAGCGGAGTACCAGTGCTCGCCCGTCCGCTCTGCCGGTTCGCCGGCAGTCGGCGTTATCAGCGTGTCTGCCTTGTTCTGCGCTGTCACATTGTGCTGGTAGTTTGTCCTGGCCAGTTCGGTTGCCGTGGCTGAAATTGAATACAGGATCCCTGGGGTCACGACGGTCAGCATCAGCAGCGTGCTTCGCGAAAATCCCGTGAAATGAGTCACGTTTTTCATTGATGTTGCCTGCTCCGTTTTAGTCTTTTTCTGGTTTCATATGCACGGGAGATCTCCGCTGATTGCCGCAGAAGCGTCACTTCACGGGGTCTGTTAGCCGCGGGCGGCGGGCGGGGACCGGTTTGGCGGGAATCACGTTTGTCGCCGGGGCCACATTTCCGCCGGGAACCACCGCGCCAAACGAGGCGGCTGGAGCCAGCAGGACGGGGCCGGATCCTGAATTCGAAACGCTGGCACCCAGCGTCACTTCCTTTTTCCAGAGCATCTGGGTTCCGGCGATCAATTCATTGCCGACCTCGCGGGGCGTCATGTGGAAGTCGAAGCCAACGCTTTGAATGGACGTGATCAGGTTTATCGGTACCGCCTGCGCCATCAGCTTGACGGTCGCCTTGTACGGGGCGTTGCCGGTCAGCTTGCTGCTGTCGACGCTGTAGGAAGCCCAGCGATGGCCGTTCGGCTCGATACCCTTCTTGTGGTTGCGTTCCGTGGATGGCTCACCGCTGAATATGAGCGATGTTGTCGAGGGCAATACGCGGGGCAGGGCAAATGTCGGGAACGGTATCGGAATGACATGCTCGATTTCGCCGCCACGTCCGTTCTGGGTCACGAAGATCGACTGCAGGCTGAACAACTGGCTGTCGAGTTTGGCCTTGCCGGCATGAACGAAAGAGGAATGTCCGTCTCTGAGATCACCATTGGCGTCCCTGTCGCCGGAGAGGAAGACAACCTTGCCATCGCGGTCGGTAACGGTGACCTGGAGCCATACCAGGCGCTCACCTGTGAAACCGGTCGGCACATTGTGCCCATCGGTGCCATTGCGCACCTTGACCCGGAAGGCGAGGCCGCCCACATCGGCGCGGTCCACAATCACATCGTCAAGTTTGTATCCGTTGCGCAGGACCTCGAGACGTGCCCGCTTGGCAAACTCAAGCAACTCGAACTGTTCTTTCAGTATTTCGCGCGCATCGTAGCGGTCGTCGACTGACTGCCAGGGTTTGGGGAATTTGTATCCGGCAGGAACTGCGTCCTCGAACTTGTCGGTGCCCCAGCCTTCCTTGTGCTTGAACTGCAGCCATTCGCGCATGGTCTTGAACTCGGCTGCCTTTTGGTTGTGCGGGAAGATACCGGGATGAACGATCGGGTAATCGGGCCCGGAGAACAGGTGACGGGTCAGCTTGCGTGTCTTGGTCGGCACATCGCCGATAACGGCGGCCGGTCCTTCGGCATAACCCGAGGCTTTGCCCTCGATCTTGCCCATATGGCAATCCTGGCAGGTGATGCCCTTGGCTGCTGCCGGTGACATGCGGTATTCGCTGAAGGCTTCTTCAAGCCGGAACCCGTTGAACAGGGTCACATCGTGGCAACTGCCGCAGAAGGTTGATGACTTGATGGGGGCGAATACCTCGGCCTTGTTATGGATCTTGCGTCCCGGCTCTTTTTCTTCGGTGACGACGCGGAATTTTTCCGGCTTGTCCAGCACATCCTTGACGCCGGCATTGCCCTCCGGACCGAATACCGGTGCTGTCAGTCCGCCCTCGACCAGCGCCAGGCGGCCGCTGACCTTGTTGTAGGCCTTGTTGATCCGGTGGCAGACGACGCAGGTAATGCCCTCACGAGAGGTCGGGTGACGGTCAAGGTTGGATTCGAATGTGCTCTCACCGAGATTCGCCCCTACCGGGCTGTGACAGCGCAGGCAAAAATCGCCATTTGAGCCGTTGCTCAGCTCGTTGATCTTGTTGTTCAGCGACAGGTAGATCGGGCTGAGCTGGGCATAGGCGTGCTGGGAGACCGACCATTCCTTGTAGTGCTTGGGATGGCAAATTCCGCAGGTCGCGGCTGCAGGATACCGGTTCTCGACAAACAGCTGCAGGTGTTCCTCAGCGGCGGTAAGCTCTTTTTTGTCCTTGTCGTCCTTGCTGGCTGTCTTTTGGTCGGCGGGCTGTTTTTCCTCGGGCTCGGCGACTTCGCGGTCCGGTTCTGACTTGTTGTCCTGCTTGGGTTTATCGCTCTTTGCACCGAGCGCTTTTTCGGCTTCGATCAGCAGGTCGTCGGTCTGGTCCGACTTGCCTGACGTATTGGCCTGGGCCACCTGAATCCTGCCATGCGGGGATTTCATGTTCAGCTCAGACAGGTAATTCTGCAGTTCGGCGGTGACCGGTGACGCGCTGCCGGTAACCGGGGGATGATTGGGCGCCCTCTGCTTCAGCTCAGCAAGGTAGTTTTGCAACTGTGCCGACACTGGTGACACGTTGACGGCAGCCGATGGACTATCAAGGGGGGGATGTCCTGCAGGCAGGGACAGACGTGTATCCGCCTGGGCATCACTGACAAATGGAAGTAAACCTTGGTCGTGAACAACTCCAACACCGGATACGACCAGACATGCCGCAACGACGGCACCTAACAACTTCCTCACTTCTACACCCCTTAATGCCGCCGGTTATCATCACCCCTCAAATCGCCGCCGGTTATTCGGGTTCTGGTTAACAGAATATTAATGTTTGCAGCCGTTCCAGACGAGAATTTGGCAGGGGACTGGCGCAATTGCGGTGATTCCGTGTGAATTGTGGCCACCCGGAAAAGTTGCAACCTGCCTCGTCAATTCGCCTGGATACACATGTCAGGTGAGTTGCATCGACCATCCCAGATTTTGCAGAGTAGAACATCCGCTGCCGGCAAAATTCAGGGCAAGGCGAGGATGAAAGCAGACTATTTTTCTGCCTGAACATTGTTACTTGTTTGTAATGTTACTTCACCCAGTTGAGCGACTGCATACGTGTAGATGTCACCGGGGACCGGAAACCGGGTTTTTAGTGCGCTGCCGGTCATGACTATTTCTCCGGCCAGCAACCTGCGTCCGCGGCCTGCCAGATGGTTTGTGACCCAGGCAAGGCCGTTGAGCGGATGGCCGAGGGCATTGCCGGTGTTGCCGCTGTCGAGCGATTCTCCGTTCAGGGTCACCATGCCGGCAAGATTTCCAAGATCGATGTGCTGCCAGTGTTCAACCGGTGTCCCTAAAACCACGCCGCCACACCAGCACCTGTCGGTCAAAATAGAGCTGGCATCAAGATCGCTGTAATCGGCATTGCGATCCTCAATGATCTCGAAAGCCGGCATCGCAGACTTCACAAATCCGGAGATAGCCTTGCTGTCAAAAGGTGCGGCATTCATGTGCACGTCTTCACCGATTTCCAACGCGATCTCAAACTCAACACCCATGCGGATGAAGTCTGCGTGGTTTGCGACATGCGGCGTGCGATGAATGGTGTTTGCGAATATGCTCCCGTAGACAGGTTGCTTCACACCGCACAATTTCTGGATTTCAGGCGAGGTGACCGCAATCTTGTGGCCCGCGACCGGACCGGCGCCACCCTCTGTCTGCATGATACGATACAGCGCATCCTGGATGTCGTAGGCAGTGTCGAGCGATTCAGGTAGATTGCCTCCGCGCAGCGGTTTGAACCGCTCGCGCCGTACATTTGCCCCGTAGATTTTGCGCGCAACGGCTTCCGTCTGTTTCTGATCCATATGGTCGGTCTCCCATTGCGCATACGTGATCTTGCATGCGTCAGGTAGTGATGTGGTTTGACTATAGGCTACTGCCAGCTCTCGATCACCATGTGCGCTACATTAACCAAACGATTGGTGTGTGGACATATCAGACAAAGCATAGGCATATTTGCCAAGTCCAAGTGCGCAGCCCGACCGAGAGGGAAGAGTGACCCGAGTATTGCTTGCAGGTGTTGCCGTGGCAGATTTTGTGTTCAATGTGGACACCATGCCGCGCAAGGCCGAAAAGTACCGTGCGACCAATGCCCATATCTGCGGTGGTGGAAATGCCGCCAATTCGGCAGTAGCGGTAAGCCGGCTTGGGGCGAAGGCCATGCTCGCTGCCCGCGTTGGTGATGATCTTGTCGGCCGGTTTATTCTGGATGAACTGGCCAGACATGAAGTGGATACCTCGCTGGTAAACTGCATCGCCGGTGCTGCCTCGTCGTTCTCCTCAATTTACATCGACAGGGCAGGCGAGCGTCAGATCACCAATTTCAGAGGTCATGGCTTGGGCGACGATGCCGGGTGGCTGGACGATGTCCCCCAGTTTGACGTGTTGCTGGCCGACAATCGCTGGCAGCCGTTGACCCGTCGGGCACTCCAGATAGCCCACGACAGAAACCTACCCGCCATTGTTGATGCAGAACCGCCGTTTGATCAAGACACGGTCAAACTGGCCAGCCATGTGGCGTTCTCTGCCCAGGGCATAAATGACTTTACCGGTATCGAGCATCCGGTTGCTGCGCTACAGGCTGCATCCTCAAAACTGGATGCCTGGGTCTGTGTCACCAACGGTGCCGAGGGCACATACTTCATTGAAGACGGGCGCGTTGAAAACCTTCCCGCCATTGCCGTCGAGGCAAGAGAAACATTGGGGGCAGGTGATGTGTGGCACGGGGCCTTTGCTGTGATGATCGCGCAGGGCCGCGAAATTCGAAGCGCCATTCGGTTTGCAAACGCGGCAGGCACATTGAAAAGCATGCGCTCAGGTGGCCCGGCAAGCGCCCCGACCAGGGCAGAGACAGAACAGTTTCTGAACATGCATGACCAAAATAGTGTCTAAGACAATCGCATGAATACATTCGACTACATAATCGTGGGGGCGGGATCGGCCGGCTGCGTTCTGGCAAACAAGCTGGGCGCGGACGGGCGCAAGTCGATCCTTGTTCTGGAAGCTGGTCCCATGGACCATGACCTGATGATCCACGTGCCGGCCGGTGTCCACCGGACGTGGCATGAGCCCAAGCTCAACTGGAACTATCACACCGAACCTGAACCGGAACTGCATGGCCGCAGCGTCTTCATGCCGAGGGGCAAGGTGGTTGGCGGTTCATCATCCATCAATTCGATGGTCTACATGCGCGGGCATCCGCTGGATTATGATCGCTGGGCCGATGAATGCGGTCTGACACAGTGGAGCTATGAGCATTGCCTGCCATATTTCAAGTCGGGCGAAACATCTGATCGCGGAGGTGATGACTGGCGCGGTGGCAGCGGTCCGCTTGGAGTGTCAAAGGGCAGTTTCGAAAACCCGTTATACGATGCATTCATCGAGGCCGGTGAACAGGCGGGACAGGGACGGTCGGATGACCTGAACGGTTTCAATCCGGAAGGTGTCGCACGCTTTGACGCCACCAAGAAAAACGGCAGAAGATGCAGCGCCGCCGTGGCACATCTCAGGCCGGCATTGAAGCGCGGAAACGTAACCTTGCTGGTCGCGGCCATGGCAAAGCGGGTGTTGTTTACCGGCAATCGCGCCTATGGCATCGCGTTCGATCACAAGGGCGCTGAACGTATCGTTCACGCCGGCACGCAGGTGATCCTGTCCGGCGGGGCGATCAATTCACCTCAGCTCCTGATGCTGTCCGGCATCGGCCAGGCCGACCACCTGAATGACAAGGGCATCAAGCCGTTGGTCAACCTGCCGGGCGTCGGAAAGAACCTGCAGGATCATGCCAGCATCATTCTGCAATACGAGTGCACAAGGAGCTTTCCAATTCACAAGGTGGATACGCCATGGCGCAAGGCTGCGGCAGGATTGCAATGGGTATTTACCCGCTCCGGCATGGCCGCCTCCAACATCTGGGAGGCCGGCGGCCTGATCCGCGGCAATCACCAGGTGACCTATCCCAACCTGCAGTATCATTTCGGACCGGTGGGGTTTGAGTACAGTGACGGCGACATCAAACTGCTGCAGGCCTTTGCCATTCATGTTGATCAGTTGCGCCCGCGCAGCACGGGGTCAATATGGCTGAAGTCCGGCAATCCTTATGACAAGCCGGCCATGCACTTCGAGTATCTGGCAGATCCCGGTGATCTGGATGAGCTTGTGGAAGGAGTGCACAAGACCCGGGAGCTGGTGGGGCAACAGGCCTTCGACGATCTGCGCGGCGTGGAACTGGTACCTGGCCCGCAAGTGGGCAGCGACGCAGAAATTCGAGACTGGATACGATCAGCCGTCACAACTGATTTTCATCCCTGTGGCACCTGCCGGATGGGACATGGTGCTGATGCGGTGGTTGATGATGAAATGCGGGTTTACGGCGTGGAGGGGCTCCGTGTGGTCGACGCTTCCGTCATTCCACAGATCATGAGCGGCAACCTGAATGCACCGACACAGATGATCGCCTCACGGGCTGCCGACCATATTTGCGGTGCACTGCAACTGGCCCCTGCAAATGTGAGCTTCGCGTTTGAGCCGTGATCTGCAGGGTCAGGAAAAACTCACAATTGTCTTGCGAAACCGGAACAGGGCGACAGCGAAGAAGACGCAACCGATCGCGGCCATGGTCAGCATTTGCGGCCAGACGATATCTATCCAGGCGCCGCGATACAAAACCGCTTGTGAGAAACTGACATAGTGGGTTGAAGGCGACGCCTGCATTATCGCCTGCAGCCATGTGGGCATGCTTTCCTGTGGTGTCGTGCTGCCGGACAACAGGTTCATCACAACAAAAACAGGAATTGCCAGCAGTCCGAACTGTGGCATCGAGCGCGCCATGGTCGCCAGCAGAATGCCCAACGACGTGATCGAGAACAGATAGATGACGGCGCCTGCGATAAACAGCGTCTTGGACCCGGCAATGGGGACCTGCAACAGGCCCTGAACAATAAAGGTCAGCGACAAGGCGGCTGCGACAACGATTACGAGACCGTTTGCCCAGACCTTTGAAATCATGATCTCGGCCGATGTGACCGGCATGACAAGCAGGTGTTCGATGGTGCCGTGTTCACGCTCGCGGATAAGGGCTGCACCTGTCAGGATCATGGCCAGGATGGTGATGTTGTTGACGATCTGCATCACGGCCATGAACCAGGTCGAGTTGAGGTTTGGATTGAAGCTGGCCCTGACCACCACATCCAGTGGTATTCTTGCTGCTGATCGGCCTGCTGCCATGAAATCCATTGTCTCCTGGACAATGATGTTTTGTATGTAGGATGCACCGGTGCCTGCCACCGACATGGCTGTCGCATCTATGTTCACCTGAACTTCGGGTTTTTGGCCTGCCAGCAGGTCGGCTTCAAACCGCGGCGGAATATCTACGACAAAAATGAATTTTCCGGCATCCATCACCCGGTCGATATCCGCACCGGTAATCTCAACCGCCGGTTTGAAATAGGGCGGCAAGAACGCGTCCTGAATGCGCCTGGACAGTTCCGAGCGATCCTCATCCACAATTGCAACCGAGGCGTTCGCAACTTCCATTTTTGCATTCTGCGCGACCTCGTAGATGGCAAACGTGAATGTCCAGACAAGCAGGATCACCAGTACCGGATCAGCCAGCACGCTGCGCAGTTCCTTGATGCCGAGACGGTATATGTTGCCAAGACTTTGCAGCATCATCACACGTCCTGCTTGCGGAGGAAGAATGTCGCTATAAGGAAGAACCCGAGGCCGAAGCCGATCAGGAACAGATGATTGGGCCACAGGTCGGAAAAGCCCAGTGCCTTGGTGAAACTGCCAACGCTGATCTGCTGGAAGTAGGACGCAGGAAACAGTGCGCTTGTGATTTTGGCGCCGCCGCCCAAAGCGGAGACCGGCGTCATGAACCCGGAGAAATTCATGGTAGGCACCATTGCCAGAATCGCCGTGGCGAAGATGGCCGCGATCTGGCTGTTCACAAACGACGACACCAGCATGCCAAACCCGGTTGTTGCCCACACATAAAACAGCGCTCCAACCGCCAGTGCGGGAAGAGAGCCTTTCAAGGGCACCGCGAAAACCAGTGTTACCACCACACACAGGCTGATGAAGCTGGCATAGGCAATGGCGATATAGGGCAATTGCTTGCCCAGCAGGAATTCCATCCTGGTGACCGGCGTAGAGTAGAGGTTTGTGATCGATCCCATCTCCTTTTCCCGCACGATGCCGACCGCAGTCATCATGGCGGGTATCAAAACGCACAACAGCATGATGACGCCGGGGGTTATCGCATAGGTGCTCTTGAAAGCCTGGTTGTAACGGAAACGGGTCTCGATCGAAACCGGGCTGACACTGACGGGCTGGCCTGTCTGGCGTGTGGACATGTCTGCAATGTATTTCAGCGTCACGCCCTGAATATAACCCCGCGTCGTTTCAGCCCGGAACGGCATGGCGCCATCCAGCCACACACCGACTTCCGGTTGTTCGCCCTTCAGCATGTCCTTGCCAAAGCCAGATGGAATGTCGATGGCAAATTTCAGTTCGCCGCTTTTCAGCCGGGTTTCCACACCGGAAGGCACGGTGATGGGGGGTCTTTGTATGAAGTATCGCGAACTGGAGAAATTCTCGAGAAACTGGCGGCTCTCATGGGATCTGTCCTGGTCATAGACGGCATAGGGCAGTTCTTCGACATCGAACGATATGCCGTAGCCGAAGGTGATCATCAAGATGATGGGTCCCAACAGGGCAAATGCCAGCCTGATCGGATCGCGCAACAGTTCCTTGGCTTCCCGGCTGGCATAAGCCCACATGCGCCGCGCACTGAAAGTGCTGGTGCTCTGGCGGAATTCGGAGGATGTGTCAGCGGCCTCCGGAACAATCGGGTTGTCTGCGGTTTCAGCATCGCCCTCAGCGATCGCGTCTTCGAGATAGGCGACGAAGGCCTCATCGAGTGAACCGGCGTGTCTGGCGTCTGCCAGGTCTTGGGGTGCGCCAACGGCAAGTACCTTGCCGGCGTGCATCAGCGATATGCGGTCACAGCGGGCTGCTTCGTTCATGAAATGAGTGGAGATGAAGATGGTTACACCTTCATCGCGTGACAGCTCTATCAGCAATTGCCAGAAATCATCACGTGCAATCGGGTCGACGCCGGACGTTGGTTCGTCGAGAATAAGCACTTCCGGCTGGTGAAGAATAGCGACGGCCAGTTGCAGCCGCTGCTTGACGCCCAATGGCAGGCTGTCCGGTTTGTGATCTTGTACATCGCGCAGATCAAAGCGCTGGAGAAGGTCTGTAATGCGGTCGTTTCGCTGAGCTTTCGGCAAGTGAAACAGGTGTGCGTGCAGGTCGAGGTTCTGCAGCACGGTCAGTTCGCCATACAGCGAGAACGACTGAGACATGTAACCGACCCGGCGGCGGGTCTGCATGTCCCGGGCATTCAGCTTCTTGTTGAAAAGCCTGGCTTCGCCCTCGCTGGCTGGCAGCAGGCCGGTCAGCATTTTCATGGTCGTGGTCTTGCCACAGCCATTGGACCCCAGGAAGCCGAAGATTTCGCCCCGTTCGATGTCAAAGCTTACATGGTCGACGGCGGTGAAATTCCCAAACCGCTTGGTCAGTCCGCTGGCCTGGATGGCGAATTGTCCGTCTCCACCGGCGCGTTGCGGAACCACTATCTGCATGTGCCTGGATCGCTTGGCCTCAGGAAGCAGTGCGATAAAGGCAGCCTCCAGCGTGTCTGCAGAGGTTTGGGATTTCAGTTCGGCTGGCGATCCGGTGGCGATGATCTTTCCGTCATCCATGGCAGCCAGCCAGTCGAACCCTTCAGCTTCATCCATATAGGCGGTTGCAACAACGACGCTCATGCCGGGGCGGCGGGCGCGAATGCGATCTATCAACTGCCAGAACTGGCGTCTTGAAAGCGGATCAACGCCGGTGGTCGGCTCATCCAGGACCAACAGGTCAGGATCATGGATAAGAGCGCAGCACAGTCCGAGTTTCTGCTTCATGCCGCCGGACAGTTTCCCCGCCGGTCGATCAGGAAACGGGGCGAGCCCGGTTGCCTGCAATAGTTCGCCAATTCGCCTGTGGCGCTCTTGCTTGGCCTGGCCGAACAGCCTGGCGAAGAAATCCAGGTTCTCGTATATGCTGAGTGTGGGGTAGAGGTTTTTCCCCAGGCCCTGCGGCATGTAGGCAATGCGGTTGAAGCAATGCCGGCGATGAGTTTTGTCGCGCATGTCGCCGGACAGTGCGTGGACACTTCCGGTTTGCATCTTGCGGACGCCTGAAATCAGCGCCAGCAATGTGGACTTGCCAACACCGTCGGGACCAATCAGGCCAGCCATGCATCCGGCCGGGATCTGCACGGTTACATCATCGAGAGCAGCCACTTCGCCGTACTTGTGCGTGACGGCGGCGAGATGCGCCACACTTTCTGGAACGGGTGTCATTCGGGCAACTTGATGATCAGGTTATCAGGCCACTCCTGAGCCTGTGGCAACCGCAAATAGGCTAATCCCCTAACCCCGGTTTTCACCCTATCCTCATGTTTACGCAGCAATTTAGGGTCGACGGTCAGTTTGACCCGGAACACCAGTTTGGCACGCTCCTGCGCCGTTTCCACAGCTTTCGGCGTGAACTGGGCCTGAGCAGCGACGAACGAAACCCTGGCGGGAATGACATATTGTGGGATCGGGTCGAGAATGATCCGCGCCTCGCTTCCCAGTGTGAGCAGGCCGGCATCGGACGCCGGCAGGAAGACCGTCATGTAGACATCGGCGATATCCAGAAGCGTCAGAATGTTGCCGCCGGCGGCTACAACTTCTCCAGGTTCTGCCAGCCGGTACTGGATACGGCCGCGTTGCGGTGCTTTCAGTGTGGTGTCATCAAGTATCGACGTCAGCCTGGCCAGGTCTTCCTTTGCTGACGTGATGGCTTCATCGGTCTGTTCAACACCGGCCACGGCGGCACGATAGTTGGCGTCAGCTGCCTGCAGTTCGTTGTGGCGCTGATCCAGCTTCTCTGTTGTGGCGAAACCTTTTCGATGCAGTGTCTGTACGCGGGCAAGCTCAGCTTCGGCGAATGTCAGTTGGCTTCTGACGCGAATGACCGCCGCACTTGCTTCGAGTTTTGCCTTCTCGGCACGCCTTATCTCGGCTTGCGCGCGCCGCACCTGCGCATTGATTTCTCCGGCATCCATGCGGGCAACGATCTGACCGGCGTCCACCATGTCACCCTGGTCGACAAGGACTTCAGCCACGCGGCCCGCCAGCTTGCTGGATATGTTGACCTGCTCAGCCTCAATACGACCATTGGAACTGACAATGCCGGCAGGCAATTGCGCGGCGAGCTGCTGTTGCCAGTAAACATACCCGCCCGCAGCGCCAGCTACGGCGACAACACCAAGCACTACCCAGGTTTTGAGTTTCATGGACTTTGCCTTCTGTTGAAATGTCTGTTGCCTTGCCGATGGTTCAATCGCGGGCGGTCTGGATATGATTCCGGCGCCAGATGTTTCATCGCAAGGCTTGCGCCAAGATAGGCGTAGCGAGCCGAGCTCGAAATGATTCAGATCAAAGGCAAACCGCGCAAAACATCCATTATGGCGGCAACGCAACACAAGGTGCTTGCGCTTGACTACTATGGCAGGCTTGTAGTGTGGGATTGTGTTAGAGTGCTGTTCAAGACGGCAAATGTGAGGGAGCACCATGCTAAAGACAGGTTTCAAGGCGTTGCTGGCGCAGGCGAATGCGGTCATCGAAACGGTTTCGGTTCAGGACTTTCCGTATCTGCAGGATGAGCCGGATGTGGTGGTTGTGGATGTTCGCGAAGCAACCGAACGCGAGACTGACGGCACCATACCCGGCTCCATACATGCCTCACGGGGATTGCTTGAATTTCATGCGGATCCGGAGTGTCCGGCGCATCTTCCGGAATTGGATTCGTCCAAACGTATTGTATTGTTCTGCGGAACCGGCGGGCGCTCGACACTTGCTGCAAAGACGCTGCAGGATATGGGGTTTTCAGATGTGTTTTCACTGGCCGGCGGATTCGCCGCATGGAAAGCCGCCAACAATAAGGAAGACTGAAATCATGGCTTTTGACGACCTCATCACCCGCATAAACCTGTTCTTCAGTGAAGCGGAAAACGAAGCCGAAGATGCCCATCAGGTTCTCGAACAACTGCACGCCGAACTGGCCCAGTTAAAGGCAACGGGGCAGCCCTTGCCAGAAGACCTGGTGCGGCTGGAGGCTTTGCTGGACGAGGAATTCCGGTCCAGGGTAGTCAAAAATCAAGGCTCTGCCTGATCGGCATCCGGATCAAGCGTTTTCAGATAAGCGACCAGGTCAGCGATTGCCGGTTCATCCATGAACCTGAGCGCAAGCATGCTTTCACCCGGTACACCATTGATGATCTTGTGGATCATCCGCTTGGTCTGGTTACGTGCCTGCCAGCCAAGGCTGCCACGCATGCCTGGCCTGACCTCGAACCCCGATTTTCCGTTCGGGTCATGGCAGGACATGCACACTCCTTCAAAAATGTCTCTGCCGCGACTTAAGCTCTTCTGTGACAGGGACTTTTCCGGCCTGAAATTTTCCGGATCATACTGGCCGACGGTCAGAAAAAGCAGCAACAGGTCCAGCGGCAATCCGCCGGACGAGAGCGCTTTTTGATCAGGATGGGCTTTGGTGAACAGCTCCAGCATATTGAACGGATCAGTCCCTTGCAGGTGCCGAAGGCCGACAAACTGTTCTTGCTGCTGCGTGCTGCCATCTGCCTTTGCAGCGCCGTCATAGTCCCAGCCATGGCAGGAGACACAGCGCCAGCTGTCCGTATCACTGACTGTCAGGTCTGACGGGAATGCCGGATTTCGCATTGCCGGCGGGCTGGCACCTGAGCCTGCCCAGTAGTTGTCGTACAGCTTGCCACCCAGCGACACGACGAATGCATCGCCAAACTCATGCTCGCGTGCTTCCGGTGCGGACTTGTCGTGCGTGACCTGGGTCGCCAGGGCATGGTGATATGCAACCGGCCACGCGCGCGGGAAGGCCACAAGCGCCAGAGCTGCCGTGATTGTCAAAACAGACAGGTGCTTATGCAATCTGGCCATCACTTGACGTTGAAGTTGCGGCGTTGGACAGTAGGCGGTGCTGCAACTTTCAGGCGGGTGACTCTGGCTCTTATGTTTCGGCCTTGCCACGGAACCACGCCGTAAGTGTTGCACCACCTGGCACTGAATGTTTTTGTTTCACCTTCAACCTTGAAACGGAACTTCAGGCAGCGGCCTGAACGGCGTACAGAACCGCCGGAAAATACGCCTGGTACCTGAAAGTACACCCGGCAATCGTGTGTCAGGCGCGCTGTGGCAGCTTCAGTTGTGCCTCTGAAGTTTCCCGACAATTTATATGTGCCAGGCTGCGCCCAGTTGAATATGCACCGGTTGGCAGCCAGCAAGTCGCTCGGCAGCATCGCAACCAGCACAAGGCCAGCACCTGCCATCAGGCAGATCGGGCAAGCGCCCTTAATATAACGGATCATACTCATAAGCACCTCCAGTGAACGGGCACTCAAACACACCAGCAGATCAAGGCATATGACTTCGATCAATGCGCTTCATATGCCGTTGGTTGCATTATGTATCAACCAACCTAACCAGGAGGATGTTTCGTGAACCCGAAAACCTTTGTTGTCAGTCTCAATGACACGGACAATCTGGATCATCTGCTGACCACTTGCAGCCTGTTTGCGGCTCGTAACGAAGCCCATGTCATCGGCGTTTACATCATCCCTTCCGTTGAGGTTTATGCAGTCTATGGCGGTATCGCCATGGCAGATGTCGTTGACGCCCAGCGCAAACGTTACCAGTCAATGGGCAAAGAAGTACGCGAGAAATTCGAGCGTATAATGTCCTTGAATTCACTATCGCATGAATGGCGCGAACTGGACGCCATAAGTTCATCCATCGGGCAGGAGTTTGTACAGCAATGCCGGTTCGCCGATCTGGCAATGATTGCCCAGGTTGACGCCAATGAGAGTTGTGGCGTTGAGCCGAGTTTTGCCGAATATGTGGTTATGGAGGCAGGACGGCCTGTCTTGCTGGTGCCGCGCGGCAAGTCGTTCGAGACCATTGGAAACAAGGTGCTGATGGGTTGGAACGGGGCCAGGGAGGCAGCACGTGCCTGCTTCGACGCCTTGCCGCTTCTGGCGGCTGACAGCGAGGTCAGTATTGTCTGGGTTGATCCGCAGAAGCAGCGTCTGCTGGCAGGTAATGTGCCTGGTGCGGAACTGGCGGCAACCTTTGCCCGCCACGACATAAGAGTTACGGCTGAACCCATGCCGACAGCAGACTCCGACGCCGGCCGCGCCCTGCTGGCGCGTGTCGAAGATATTGGTGCCGACCTGCTGGTTATGGGCGCTTACGGGCACTCCAGAGTGCGTGAGTTCGTGTTTGGCGGAGCCACCGAACACGTGCTGAACAATATGACGGTTCCAGTGCTGATGTCGCACTGAGATTATCATACTGTCCTTGATTTTACCTGCTACGGAGACACTTCCTCATGACTATGAAACAGATCCGCATGGAACTTGCCCGCGACCAGGATTTTCCGCAGGGCAGCCGCCAACATGGCTATACTCTGATGGCACCGCTGGACAATATGGACAGGATTGATGCGGCGGAGTGGAAAGCCAGTCGCGAGAAGTGCAGGGTGACGCGTTTCTGGGGATCCGATGAACATGAAATCGGACATCTGGTGCGCAAACCCGGTGGCGCATGGGCGTTCCACTACGATATTCACGGCAACGAGGATGACGATGAGACCGGATACCGGTTCGGCGACGAACGCTTCCGGCCCGGAGAGTATGTCTCGATCCGCGAGCAGGATGGCGAGATGCGAACTTTCCGCGTTATCACCGCAACGGACGTCCGCTGACGCTGATTGAAGTGTAAAATTCAAACCGGCCACTGCTGTGTAGCAGTGGCCGTTTCGCTTTCAGCCGGGCCGAGGGAAAGATCAGGCGGCGTGCTTGATCTTGACCTTGTGTGTCTTGGCTGCGACTTCCGGCGGCTTAGGCAAGGTTACAGTCAGAACGCCGTTCTTGAACTGCGCATCGACTTTGTCCGGATCCACGCCGAAGGGCAGTGACATGGAGCGGGAAAACTTGCCGTAGGATCTTTCAACGACATGATAGTCTTTTGACTTGTCCTCTTCTTCGGCTTTTTTCTCAGCCAGGATGGTCAACCGGTTGTCGGTCACTGTGACGTCGACATCCTCCTGATCCACACCGGGAAGTTCTGCGGTGATCTCAAGCGCCTTGTCGGTTTCTGCTACGTTGATGACAGGCGATATCAGTGCGTTGCCGTTGGCACGGCCGGGAGTCAATCCAACTGACTGGGAAAAATCGTGAAACACCCTGTCAATCTCGTCGTGCAGCGAACCGAACATTCCAGGCCAGTTTTGGGTTTTCCAAAGCGACGGAAGTGAAGTTTTCTCTGTCATCATCTGTCTCCTTACAGGTAACGAAAATAGGGGGCCGTCCATGCAGACAATGTTAGCCTAAGCGATGCAGAGTTTTCCTTGACCGCGATCAACTGCGGGCAGATTGCCAGCCCAGTTTTGGCAATTAAACCGCCAGAACGTCGGCGAGATGGTCCCCGAGTTCCTGGTTGGGAATATGCACCAGGTCCTTGGCGATTTCTGCGTAGACAACCGCCAGCAGCGGCTTTGGCAGAGCTTTGCGAATATCACCAAGCGTTGCCGGGGCGGCCACCAGCACCAGCCGGTCAAAGGCCTGGTCCTGCAACTGATCCTGCAATGTGGCAACCAGTTCACCAGCGAAGGAACGCTTTGCTTCGCGCTGCGGGTCGGAATGGGGTTCCATCGCATGGCGGTGCGCTCCGGCTGAGTCAAAGGTGCGGCCGGGCCGGTCAGCCATGATGTCGCCGGATCGGGAGTTATCTCCTTCAAACTCCATTCCGCGCACCTCTTCCAGACCTTTGCCGGGTCCAGTGTTGCAGACAATGCGGGCGCGGGTTCCGTCTGCAAGCAGTATCCATGTTCTAACCGGTTTCATCCTGATGCCTCCTGGTTGGGGGGATTTTCATCAATCTAGCAGCCTGTCGGAAGCGAGCCTTGATCCGCATCAAAGCTACGTCCGGCTAATCATGTTCTGGTGACTGAAACCCTTGAACAGCTGACGGCGAATGGAGACACAAGATGACCACCGCCACCAAGGATTCGTCCGGGCAGGCAGACACACCTGCAGATTTGTCAGCCGGGATCGCAAGCCGGTTTCCAACAGCTTACTCGATTTTGTTCGGTCTCATACTGTTCATGGCCGCATTGACCTGGTTTGTTCCTGCCGGGCAATACGACAGGGCGGAGAATGAAGCCCTGGGCCGTGAAGTAGCGGTGCCTGGAACCTACAAGGCCGTGGAAGCTGCACCGCAATCACTGTTCGATATCTTCCTTGCACCCGTTAACGGATTTTACAGCCAGTCGGCAGGCACCGCGAATGCCATCGATGTGTCGCTGTTTGTGTTGATCATCGGCGGCTTTCTGGGAGTTGTGAACAGTACCGGTGCCATCAATGCGGGTATTGCGAGAGCCATGAACGCCTTGCGTGGCCGGGAGAAATGGATGATCCCGATCATGATGGCGTTGTTTGCGGCAGGCGGTACAACCTACGGCATGGCCGAAGAAACGCTGGCGTTTTATGTGCTGATCATTCCAGTGATGATCGCGGCCAGATATGATGCCGTGACAGGTGTCGCCATCATCCTGGTCGGGGCTGGCATCGGGGTGCTTGGATCGACAATCAACCCGTTTGCGACAACCATCGCGTCCAATGCTGCAGGCATTCCGTTCACCACCGGCATGATGCTGCGCTTTATCATCCTGGGTGCCGGATGGGTGGCATGTGTGGCCTATGTCATGTGGTATGCCGAGCGCGTACGCGCCAATCCGGAACTGTCGATTGTCGCCAATATGAAGGCGGCGAACGAAGCCCATTTCAAGCTCAAGGGCGATGCTGACGATCAGTTCACGGTCCGGCACAAGCTGATCCTTGTCCTGTTCACCTTGACCTTTGGTGTGATGATCTGGGGGGTGTCGTCGCAAGGCTGGTGGATGGCGGAAATGTCCGGCCTGTTTCTGGCTGCAGCCCTCGTAGTCGGTATCGTCGGGTGGGTTGGAGAAAAACCCTTTGTTGAAGCATTCCTCGCCGGCGCCAGAGACCTTTTGGGCGTTGCCCTGATCATCGGACTGGCACGCGGCATCGTGGTGATCATGGATGCGGGCAA
Organism: uncultured Alphaproteobacteria bacterium; assembly: GCA_963698275.1. Taxonomy (GTDB): domain Bacteria; phylum Pseudomonadota; class Alphaproteobacteria; order Rhizobiales; family Aestuariivirgaceae; genus Anderseniella. The sequence continues at coordinate 406,623 of CAVOQE010000001.1, forward strand.
GATTACCGACACCATCCTGCACTGGGGCGAACAGGCAATTCAGGGGCTGTCGGCGATTGCCTTCATCAACGGCGTGTTCGCGGTCGAAGTGCTGATGTCGTTCCTGGTGCCGTCGACATCCGGCCTTGCCGTGCTCAGCATGCCGATACTGGCGCCGCTGGCGGATTTTGCCGGTGTCGGCCGCGAGCTTGTAGTAACAGCTTATCAGTCTGCCTCGGGCCTGGTGAACCTGATTACGCCGACATCCGCGGTCGTGGTCGGCGCTCTCGCCATTGGCCGGATTTCATATGAAAAGTGGCTGAAGTTTGTCTGGCCGCTGCTGCTTATCCTGACCGTCATGGTTGTCGCAGCCTTGAGTGTAACGGCAATGCAAGGCGGTGCGGCATGACCTGGAGACCCGGTGTTCATTCGGAAACCGGCAAGCTGCGCACCGTGCTGGTTTGCCGCCCAGGCCTGGCGCACGAGCGGCTGACGCCTGCCAATTGCGACGAGCTCTTGTTTGATGACGTGTTCTGGGTTCAGCAGGCCAAGGCGGACCATCACGATTTTTGCACGAAAATTGCCGATCGTGGCGTCGAGGTTCTCGAATTGCACGACTTGCTGGCACAAACTGTTGAGCAAGAGGCTGCAAGAAACTGGCTTCTCGACCGCCGGTTGACCGAGAACCATGTGGGTATCGGCATGATGTCGGAACTGCGCGGCTGGATGGATGACCTGCCTGCCGCCGACCTTGCACGATATCTCATCGGTGGCGTTGCCATGCAGGACCTGCCGTTCAAACCGGAAGGCATGTTTGGACCCTATCTGGGTCCTGACGGGTTTGTGTTACCGCCACTGCCCAACACCATATTCACCCGCGATACCAGTTGCTGGATCTATGGTGGCGTGACCCTCAACCCGATGCACTGGCCGGCCCGCCAGCCAGAAACACTGCTGACTGACGCCGTGTACCGGTTTCATCCCAGGTTCAAGGACGCTGAATTCGACATCTGGTGGGGTGACGGCGACACCGGCCGGGCGCCGGCCAGTCTCGAAGGCGGCGATGTGATGCCGCTCGGTGACGGTCTTGTGCTGATCGGCATGGGTGAACGCACCACACCGCAATCCGTGGGCCAGGTAGCCCGTGCCCTGTTTGAGGCTGAAGCTGCCAGCCGCGTCATTGCGTGCCAGATGCCCAAGTCGCGGGCGGCCATGCACCTGGATACGGTGTTTTCGTTTTGTGACCGCGATCTGGTGACCAGCTTTGTCGAAGTGGCCAATGAGATTACCTGCTATAGCCTGCGGCCCGGCAGCAAGCCCGGCGATGTTGATTGCCGGCAGGAGCTGAAATCCCTGTTTGAAGTGACTGCCGAGGCAATCGGGGTCAAGAAACTGCGCATCATCGCCACCGGCGGTGACAGCTTCGAGCAAGCCCGTGAACAATGGGATGACGGCAACAATGTTGTGGCGCTGGAGCCCGGCGTGGTGGTTGCATACGACCGTAACGTGTTCACCAATACCCAGCTGCGCAAGGCAGGTGTCGAGGTTATTACCATTCGCGGGGCAGAGCTTGGCCGTGGCCGCGGCGGAGGCCATTGCATGACCTGTCCGATCGTTCGTGATCCGCTGTAACGTTGAAGGAATCATACCTATGTCAGTCAACCTCAAGAACCGCAGCTTTCTGACACTTCGCGATTTTTCTCCCGATGAGATCAGCCACCTGATCGAGTTGGCCGTGGACCTGAAATCAACCAAGCGGGCTGGCATTGAGCGCCAAAGGCTTGAGGGCAAGGAAATTGCGCTGATCTTCGAAAAGGATTCGACGCGTACCAGGGTAGGGTTTGAGGTGGCGGCCTATGATCAGGGCGCACATGTCACCTATCTGGGGCCGTCGGGCACCCAGATCGGGCACAAGGAAACCATGAAGGATACCGCACGCGTGCTCGGCCGGGTCTATGATGCAATCGAGTATCGCGGATTTGGCCAGGCGACGGCAGAACAGCTTGCCGAACATGCCGGTGTGCCGGTGTACAATGGGCTGACCGACGAATTTCACCCGACGCAGGTACTCGCAGACCTTCTGACAATACGCGAACACACCGGCAAACCGTTTTCCAAGGTTGCGCTGTGTTTTCTCGGCGATGCCGGCAACAATATGGGCGACAGCCTGCTGATTGGTGGCGCGAAAATGGGAATGGATATCCGGCTGGGTGCGCCAAAAGCCTGCTGGCCGGTTCAAAGCATTGTCGATGAGGCTGAAGCGATCGCGAGAGATACCGGCGCCCGGATACTGATTACCGAAGACGTGGCGGCAGCAGTTCGCGATTGCGACTTCATCTACACCGACGTCTGGCTTTCCATGGGGCAGGCAAAGGAGAAATGGGCGGAGCGAATTGAGCAGCTCTTACCCTATCAGGTGAACGCGGCTGTGATGGAGCAGACGGGAAACCCGGATGCGAAATTCATGCACTGCCTGCCGGCCTTTCATAATACGGAGACCAAGGTGGGCAAGCAGATACACAAGGAGTTCGGTCTTGAGGCCATGGAGGTCACCGACGAGGTGTTCGAGTCCGCCAACTCCATTGTGTTCGACCAGGCGGAAAACCGCATGCACACGATCAAGGCGGTTCTCGTCGCCACGCTGGGAGAGTGATCCGGTGAAAGTGATTGTAGCCCTTGGCGGCAATGCCCTGTTGCGCAGGGGCGAGCCGATGACATCTGAGAACCAGCGTGAAAATGTGAAACGCGCGGCGGGCTCGATTGCAGAGCTGGTTTCGGCAGGCCATCAGGTCACCGTAACCCATGGCAACGGCCCCCAGATCGGCCTGCTGGCGCTGCAGTCTGCGGCCTACGATGCGGACAGCGCATTTCCACTTGATCTTCTGGGGGCTGAAACCGAGGGCATGATCGGGTATCTGATAGAGCAGGAACTGGAGAATGCGCTGGGCTCGTGCCACAAGGTTGCGACGCTGCTGACCCAGGTCGAAGTGGATGCCCGCGACCCGGCGTTCGGTAATCCGACCAAGCCTGTCGGGCCGGTCTATGAGGAAGCAGAAGCCCGCAAACTGGCACAGGCACGAGGCTGGACGGTCAAGCCCGATGGCGCGAAATTCAGGCGTGTGGTGGCATCACCTGAACCAAAGTACATTCCCGATACCGCAATCATAAAGCTGCTGCTGGACCACGACGTCACCGTGATCTGCGCCGGCGGCGGCGGCATTCCGGTCGTGCGCCGGACCGACGGCTCTCTTGTCGGCGTTGAGGCGGTCATTGACAAGGACGCCGCCAGTTCCCTGCTGGGAAGGGATATCGAAACCGATGCGCTGCTGATGCTGACGGATGTGGACCGGGTTTACCTGAACTGGGGTACGCCTGAACAACAAGGCCTGGACAAGGTGAGCCCCGATGAATTGCTGCAGCACGAATTTGCTGCCGGATCCATGCAGCCCAAGGTCGATGCCGCGTGCCGGTTTGTGATGCAAACCGGAGGCGTGGCCGGGATAGGTCGGCTGGAAGACGCAGCTGATATTCTTGAAGGTCGGGCAGGCACGCTGGTGACAAGGTCGTGACGATGAACCCGGCAGTTCCCGGCACAAATGAGGACCCGGATCAGGCGGAGATAATTGCGTTTCTCTCAGACCCGGCGTCCTTTCCGGGGATGGAGCGTTGTGTTGACGTGGTGGAGACCCATGCTGCCATGGTTTTCCTGACCGAGCACGAGGCCTTCAAGATCAAGAAGGCCGTCACGTTTCCGTATCTCGACTTTGGAACCGTGGAAAAGCGCAAGGCGGCCTGTGACTATGAACTGCAGATCAATCAGCCTCATGCACCCAAAATTTATCTGGGTGTTGTGAAAATTACCCGCGAGGCAACCGGCGAGCTTGCGCTCAACGGCGCCGGAGAGCCGGTGGAATGGGCCTTGCACATGCGGCGTTTTCCGGACAAGTCGCTCCTCGGTGACATGATCAAAACCGATGGACTGACCTCTGATTTCGTGGACCGTCTGGCCGATGAGATTGGCAGGTATCAGGCTGAAGCGCCTGTTGTGCACGATCACAATGCAGCCGGCAGAATGAACGCCATCGTCGATGAACTGTGTGCTGCCTTTGATGATGCCGCAGAGTTTTTACCATTACCTGAAGTGCATCGATTTGAGAAAGCAGCGAAAGCTGCGCTGCGCCAATGCGGGCAGTTGCTGGATGATCGTGGCGAGCAAGGCTATGTGCGCCGCTGTCATGGCGACCTGCACCTGTCCAACATCATAGCCTGGAATGACCAGCCGGTTCTGTTCGATGCCATAGAATTCAATGACGAGATAGCGACCGTCGACATACTGTACGACCTGGCCTTTCTGCTGATGGACCTGGGCCATCTTGGAGAAGATGGTCATGCAAACCGCATTCTGAACCGGTATCTGTCGCGATCCGGAAACGAGGATCATCTGGCCGGACTGCAAGCCTTGTCGCTGTTCATGGCCTGCCGGGCAGGCGTGCGAGCCATGGTTGCCGTTACCCGGTTACGGCAATCATCCAGGACCGGGACGTGCTGTGAAATTGCTGCTGATGCCAATTCCTATCTTCTCGAGGCGACGCGGTATCTGACGCCTCACAGCCCCCGTCTGGTTGCGATTGGTGGACTGTCGGGTACCGGCAAAACGTCTGTCGCGCGAGCGCTCGCAGCACGAATTGTCCCGTGCCCTGGTGCTGTGCACCTGCGGACCGACATTGAGCGCAAGCAGATGTTCGGTGTCGATGAAACGATCAGATTGCCAAAGGAAACCTACACGCAGGAGGCCAGCGATGCGGTCTATGATCGTGTCTTGCACAAAGCGACGATCACCCTGCGGGCAGGTCACACGGTAATCGTTGACGCTGTTTTCCTTGATCAGGCCGAGCGCTCTGCCATTGAGCAGGTGGCTGACGACGCCGGTGCGCCGTTTTCCGGCCTGTGGCTGGAAGCAGACGAAGAGCGTCTCGTTGAGCGGGTCAGCGCCCGCAAGGGCGATGCATCCGATGCGACGGCGGAGGTGGTACGTCATCAATTCAAGCGCCCTGCAGGACCGATGGCCTGGCACAAGATCAATGCCGACGGAGCGCTGCAAGAGACAATAGAGCGGTCCTTGATGACGCTGGGCATCTGATAGCCGGGCGATGCTTGACGCTGGTCAAGGAAGGCAGCCGCGATGGCGAGCAAGGTGAATTCGCCAACAGCGGGGTCGATGTATTCTTGCTGCTGGCGCGCTCACAAATCATTGCTGGAGAGAGGAATGCGACGGTTCAGAAAGATTCTTTATGTTCACGAGGAGAATTCGCCGATTGCCCTGGAGACCCTGCAACTGGCTTTGGAAATTGCGGGGAAAAGCGGCGGTCAGGTTGATCTCGTTACCATGCTTGAACCGCCTGCGGTCACGTTTGCATCCAACATTTCGCTGTTGCTGCAGTCGCGCTGGGTAAAGGAGTTCTGAAGATCAATTGCAGCAGCTCGCCCTGAAAGCGAGCCCGGAAGACAAGCTCAGCTCAAAGGTCATCGAAGGCAGGCCGCATATTCAGGTGGTACGGGAAGTTCTGCGACATGACTATGACCTCGTCATCAAGCCTGTCGGCACAAGCGGTTTCCTGGACAGGTTGTTCGGGCGGCTGGACATGCACCTTTTACGCAATTGCCCGTGTCCGGTGTGGCTGTCGAAAGGTGAAGCCTATGGTGCGTTCGACAGTGTACTTGCAGCGGTTGACGCAGATGTAGAAACTTCACTTGAAAACCATACGGATGACACGCCTGCAAAAGAGGCGCTGAACCGGCAGATACTTGAGTTGGCGTTTTCCCTGTGCGCCGACAACAAGGCCCGCCTGCATGTCGGGCACGCATGGTATCCACCGTTCCTGTCACCTTTCAGCCGGGCGCGGGCTAACGTTCCCCAGGCGGAGATCGATGCCTACGTCACTACGGTCAAGCGGATACATACAAGTTGGCTCAGGCGATTGATGGATCAGGCGACCAGTTGGGTCGGGGAGGATATTACCGAAAGTGTACGCCTGAAAACACACTTGCCCCAGGGTGATCCGGAAGTGGAAATTCCCAAGTTGATATCCGATGTTCAGGCAGATCTGGTGATCATGGGTACGATTGCGCGAACCGGGGTTTCCGGGCTGGTCATGGGCAACACTGCCGAGACCATACTGGATCAAATCACCTGTTCCGTGCTTGCGGTGAAGCCCGCAGACTTCGTATCCAGCGTGACCCTTGATGACTGATCCAGAGGTGCCATGCCCCAATACATACAGGACGTACGGCGATCATTGTGATCGACATTGTTTCGAGAGAAATCTGCAATCAGCTGGAGTGCGCAGACTGGCGGGGGCCCGACGCATCCGCCGACAGGACAGAATCGGATCGGCAAGGGCTCCGGTGGTTTCCGGTTATTTCACGGTCATGCAGGTGCAAGGCGCATTCTGGCTTACCTTGTGCGACACGCTTCCAAGCAACAGGCTGGCCAGCCCGCCAAGGCCGCGGCGGCCTGTTATAATCAGGTCTGCGCCCGATTTCTCGGCCTGTTGCAGAATATCGTCGGCCGGGTCGCCATCGCCGATCACGCATTCTGCCGGGGTGCAACCCTGGGCTTTTGCCTGTTCCACGGCCTGCGCCATGACTTTTTTTCCCGCCTCGGCAACCTTTTCCGGACTGGGTGCAATGGCGACTGCGCCGGAACCGACTGCGATTGCAGCAGTCTCCAGTTCAGGTGAGTGGACAAGATGAATGTCGGACTTGTACTTGCCCGCAATATCGCAGGCTGTGGCCAGTGCGTGTTCAGCCTGTTCGGACCCATCAATTGCAACGATGATCGTTTTAAACATGTGTGCCACCTCGATGTTGACGATGGTTGCCATGTTAGGTTGCTGAATCGTGACATATCTTGATGCAAATCAAACACTGTCGTTCTTTGGCATGACCTGACTTGTGAAAGCGCCTCGACTTGCCGCGCGCAGACGGCCGCAGTTGTGTAAGTTAAGCTTACGTATGCTATTAATATTTATCTCTTTTCGTTAGAAAAACACGTACATATAGATAGTCGGATGATGGTGCTTGTCCAGATAATGGAGCAGTGATTTGTCGTCCGACCCTGATGAATTGGAGGTTTCGGTGTGGCGCGGTGACAATGCGTCCGGCCGGTTTGAGGACTTCAGGGTCCCGGCGCAGGAAAACCAGACCATTCTGGACGTGGTCTCGTGGATTCAACAACATCGCGATCCCACGCTGTCCTACCGCTATGCGTGCCGTGTCGGCATGTGCGGATCGTGCGCCATGATGGTCAACGGGGTGCCGCGCTGGACATGCCGTACCCATGTGAAAGTCGCGCTGAAGGATAACCGGATCAGCATCGGCCCGCTGCGCAACCTGCCGATCATCAAGGACCTGGCCACAGACATGGATCCGTTCTTCGACAAATGGGTTGCCGCCGAAGGCGTGCATCACCCGTCACGGACACGCGACGATGCGATTGAGCAGATTGACCCTGAAGACGGTGCGCGTCTGGAAGCCAACAAGGGCATCGAGTGCATCAATTGTTCGGTCTGTTATGCGGCCTGCGATACGGTGGCCGGCAATGCCGACTATCTCGGACCGGCGGCCCTGCAGCGGGCATGGACGCTGTTCAATGATGCAAAAGATGCCGGCAAGCTGAGCATCCTGGAAGCGGTCTCAGGCAAGGGCGGATGCCATAATTGCCACAGCCAGGGCAGTTGCAGCCATTACTGTCCTAACGACCTGAACCCGATGGCAGCAATCGCCGGTTTGAAACGGGCAACCGCGCTCTCCTTTTTCAAGGGGAGGAAATAGCATGCTGACCGTCAGGCTCTACATGCTGCAGCGTATTACCGCACTGCTGATGGCGCCGCTGGTGCTGGGGCATCTGGCGGTGATGATCTACGCGGTGCAGGGCGGGCTGTCGGCAGCCGAGATACTGGGCCGCACACAAGGTAGCGTGGCGTGGTTGCTGTTCTACGGCGCATTTGTCATAGCCGTATCGATCCATGCAGCTATCGGTCTTCGCGTCGTTGTGCATGAAGTGCTGGGTCTGAAAGGTATGCTTCTGGACCTGTTCACATGGGCCATAGCGGCCGGTCTGTTCCTGCTGGGCGGGCGTGCCGTACTGGCGGTGACCTTGTCATGATCCGTCCGCATCGCACCCACGCACTCTGGTACGCCTTCATTCTGCACCGCATTTCAGGCGTCGCGCTGGCGCTGTTTCTGCCGGTGCATTTCTACACGCTTGCCTTGGCCCTGACCGACCCTGAGCGTCTCGACGGGTTTTTGCGGTGGACTGAACTGGCGGTGGTAAAATTTGCCGAACTCGGGCTGGTGTTCCTGCTGGCACTGCACATGTTCGGCGGCCTGCGGCTGATGGCGCTGGAGTGGCTGCCCTGGTCTGACCGGCAGAAAACCCTGGCGGCAGGTGCCGCAGCGGTGTCGTTTCTGATTTCCGGTGTGTTTCTCCTGAGGGCGATATAGCCATGATACCGGCCAGCGCAATTGAACGCCACGACACCGACATACTGATCCTGGGCACCGGCGGCGCCGGCATGTTTGCCGCCTTGCACGCGCAGCAATCGGCAGCGCCTGGAACCAAAATCACCATTGCCGTAAAGGGCCTGATCGGCAAGTGCGGCTGCACCCGCATGGTGCAGGGCGGATACAATGTGGCGCTTGGTGGCGGCGACACGGTTGAACGCCATTTCATGGACACCATCAACGGCGGCAAGTGGCTGCCCGACCAGGATATGGCCTGGAAACTGTGCGAGCAGGCAGTGGTGCGGATCCGCGAACTGGAAAATGAAATCGGCTGCTTCTTTGACCGCAATGCCGACGGCTCGCTGCACCAGAAGGCGTTCGCCGGCCAGACAGCCGACCGGACGGTTCACAAGGGCGACCTGACCGGCATCGAGATCATCAGCCGGTTGATGGAACAGGTGCTCAGCCGGCCGATTGAAAAGCTGCAGGAGCACCGGGCCATCGGCCTGATTCCGACGAAGGACGGTACAGCCATTGCCGGTGTGCTGTTCATCGACATGCGAACCGGCAAGTTTCGCTTTGTCAGGGCAAAAGCAGTGATGATGGGAACCGGCGGCGGGCCGACCATGTACAAATATCATACCCCGTCCGGTGACAAGACGATGGATGGCCTGGCCATGGCCTTGCGTGTCGGATTGCCGCTGCGTGACATGGAAATGGTGCAGTTCCACCCGACCGGCCTTCTGGCAGGCGATCACACCAAGATGACCGGTACGGTCCTCGAGGAAGGCTTGCGCGGGGCTGGCGGACACTTGCTGAACGGTGCCGAAAAAAGGTTCATGTTCGATTATGACGAGCTTGGCGAACGTGCCACCCGTGACCTGGTCAGCCGCGCCATCTATTCGGAAATGCGCAAGAACAACTCATCCAAAAACGGTGGCGTGTATATTTCGATGGCTCACCTTGGTCCCGACAATGTGCGCAAGAAATTCAGGGGCATGGTGAAGCGCTGCGAGGACAGCGGTTTTGATCTGGCGGCAGGTCTGGTCGAAGTCGTGCCAACGGCGCACTATTTCATGGGCGGTGTCGTGGTGGATACGGATACGCGTACCGGACTGGAAGGCCTCTATGTTGCCGGTGAAGATGCCGGAGGCGCGCATGGCTCCAACCGGCTGGGCGGCAATGGGGTTGCCAACTCAACCGTGTATGGAGGCGTTGCAGGTGATGTGATGGGTGCCGACATCAAGACCATGAACGCATTGCGTGATCCTGATGAAACCGTGCTCGCTGCTGAAATGGAGCGCGCGCAACTACCGTTTTCAAAAAACCCCGGCAATGTGCAGCGGCTGCGCCATGATCTGCAGGAAACCATGTGGGATAATGTCGGCGTGCTGCGAACGGCAACCGGCATGAAACGCGGCATCGAGCGGATTTCGGAGATCAGGTCTGAACTGGCGGAAACCGGCGTGGCGTCGGACAATCTGGCGTTCAATCTGACCTGGCACGACTGGCTGAACATGGCGAGCCTGTGTGATGTATCGGAAGTCATTGCCAAGGCAGGGCTGGCACGCGAGAACTCCCGTGGCGCCCACTACCGGGAAGACTTCCCTGACAGCGGTTCGATGGAAAGTTCATATTTCACAGTTGCCCGCAAGCAGGGTGACAAGGTTGATATGGCTCGCGAAGCGGTCCAGTTTACCATCGTCAGGCCCGGCGAGACGATATTGCCTGAAGGTGAACCGGAAACCCTGGTGGAGGCTGCGCAATGATCCCGATTGACCTGATTCAGAAGACTGCTGAGACCCTGATGGACAAGGCAGCCATTGAAATCCCCGATGACTATCTGGAAGGCCTGAAGGCTGCCGCCAGTGTTGAAGACGGTGACCTGTCCTCCTTCGTGCTGCAGGCAATGCTGGAAAACTACAAGGCGGCCAAGGAAGACCGCCGCGCCATGTGCGGTGATACCGGAACGCCGCGCTGGTACGTGAAAATGGGCAATGAAACCCAGGTTGAGGGCGGCCCGATCGCACTGGAGGCTGCCTTGCGCCGTGCCACCGCCAACGCCACCAATGGCGTGCCGTTGCGTCCCAACCGCGTGCATCCGCTGTGGCGAACCGATCATGACAACAATGTCGGTATCGGCGCGCCGGAGATTGAATACGGCTATGAGCCGGGAGGTGAATGGATCGACCTGATCACGGTGCACAAGGGCGGGTTGTTCGGCACCGACTACCGCATGCTGTTTCCGTCTGACGGCGTTCAGGGCATCAAGCGGTTTTTCCTCGACAGCCTGGTGGCTTTCGGCAAGCGCGGCCTGGCCTGCCAGCCGGCAATAATCGGCATCGGGCTTGGCGGCTGCAAGGACACCTGCATGGTGCTGGGCAAACGCGCTGCATGCCTGCGCACGGTTGGCGACAGGAACACCGATCCCAAGATCGCCGAACTGGAGCTTGAGTTTACCGAGCTGGGCAATTCCATCGGCATGGGCGCGATGGGCTTTGTCGGCAAATCAATGGTCATCGATACCCATATCGAGGTGGGCTATTGCCACACCGGCGGCATGCAGATGTCGGTGCATGCGTTCTGTCTTTCGTCGCGCCGGGCGGTGGCGCGGGTTTTCGCTGACGGGCGGGTGGAACACCGCACCGACCCTCAATGGTTCACTGATTATCAACGCCGGGAGACTGTGGAATGGGAAATGCCCGCAAGCCACGAGAAATCCGCCTGAGTACGACACCGACCGCTGAAGCGCTGGCCGAGCTGCGACTGGGTGACATCGTCTACCTGGACGGGCTGATGTATACGGCGCGTGAGGGTGTCTACAAGCGGGCGCTCGAGGACAAGGCCAACATTCCGATGGAGTTGCCGTCACAAAGTGCGGCGAATTTTCATTGCTCGCCGGCGGCCCGGATCAATCCGGACGGCAGTTTCGAAATGGGGGCAGTGACGGCGACCGCGTCGTTCCGCTTTGCCAAATGGTTGCCGGAATGGCTGGCCAAGTCCGGTGCCAAGCTGGTGATCGGCAAGGGCGGCATGGCCAGCAAGGACTACAAGAGCTATTTCGTGCCCAACGGGGCGATTTACCTGACCACTGTCGGCTATGGCACCGGTGCGCTGCTCGGGCGTGGTGTTGAAAATGTCGAGGCGGTTCACTGGAATGAAGAACTCGGCCTTGCACAGGCCATGTGGGTGATCCGCTGCAACAGGATGGGCCCGTTCATCGTGGCTTCAGACCTTGACGGCAACTGCCTGTTCGAACGGGAAAACGAACGCATTTCGAAAAATCTGCACAAGGCCTACGAAGGCACCCGACCGGCAACGCTGAAACGGTTTGGTGAAACCGATGACAAGAACGACGAACTGATCGGCTGACCAAGCGAGGCGGCTTGCCATTGCCCAGAACCTTCCTGGTCAGGAGTTCATGTGCTGCGGCACCACCAAACAAACTGACCTTTCCTGAACGACAGAAAATACAAAGGACTGATTTATGTCATCTCATGAGTCTGAGACCCCCTGGACCGACATCAACAGCGGTGTCGTGCGTCATGCAATCGCGGTTGATCAACTGGGAACCGCCACAATCACGCCTGACGGTCAGTTTGAGGCAGGCTCAAATGCCTCGTTCACACTGACCTACACAGCGGGGCTGTTTGGCATCGACGATTCCGGCAGCTTGCGGGTTTGTTTCCGCTTCGCCTCGGACCAGAGCAATCCTCAGTTCGATGACCCGGCCGGTCCCAATTACACCACGGTCGAAGCTTCAAACGGGGCTGTCCTGCAGGTCCGCTGGGACCCCAAGGCCAATGTGCGTCCCTGGGACCGCACTTTATGGATCAAGGTTGTCAAAGGCTACCTGACCGAGGGCGATACCATCACCATCCGTTTTGGCGTCACTGATCAAGGCGGCCCGGCATGCGCCTGCAAACCTTCTGCGAAGACACGTTTGAATTCAGGGTGCTGGTGGACCCGATAGCCACGTTCAACTTCCAGCCGCTTCCGGTTCAGCCGATGATTGCCATCGTGCCAGGCGCTCCGGAGCGGTTCATAGCCGTATTGCCGACACGCCGGCGCGTGAACGAAGAGTTCGCGTTGAAACTCAAGGGCGAAGACAAGTGGGGCAATCCTTCGGACAAATGCGACACGCAGTTGACAGTTGAAGCCGATGGCGCAATTCACGGACTTCCAGGATCAGTACATCTCAAGCCGGGTGAGTTCAAACTTGAAATTCCGGGATTGTCGGTTTCTGACGCCGGCCGGGTTTCAGTGCGACTTCTGGATGAAGGCGGCAAGGTTGTTGCCAGCTCGAACCCGCTCATGGTCGAGAATACGGATCTGGTGCATTTCTGGGGCGATGTGCACGGGCAATCCGAAGAGACCATTGGGACCGGATCAGCGGATCAGTATTTCACATTCGCCCGGGAGTTGGCATTCGTCGACGCCTGCGCGCACCAGGGCAATGACTTCCAAATCACTGACGAGTTCTGGGCCGAGCTGAATGCACTGACCGCAAAACACGATGTGCCAGGCAGGTTCGTTGCTCTACCCGGTTACGAATGGTCCGGAAACACATCGCTCGGCGGCGACCGCAACGTCTTCTTTCCAACCGATGATCGCATTATCCGGCGCTCGTCACACGCTCTCATCGATGGCGGCGATACGGACGGGACCGATGCATTGACCTGTCAGAAGCTTTTCGAGGCACTGGAGGAGAACAAGGAGTGGGATGTCGTCATGTATGCCCACTGCGGGGGGCGTTACGCGGACATTTCCGTCGCCCATGACGGCCGGTTTGAAAAATCTGTTGAAGTGCATTCCTCCTGGGGCAGCTTTGAGTGGATACTGCATGATGCATTCAAGCTGGGCTATCGCGTCGGGGTTGTCGCCAATTCCGATGGCCACAAGGGACGCCCCGGTGCAAGTTACCCCGGAGCAGGCAAGTTCGGCGCCATTGGCGGCCTGACCTGCTTCGCGATGGACAAACTGGATCGGGAAACCCTGCTGGATTGCATGCGCAAGCGCCGGCATTACGGCAGCACGGGTGGTGCAAATGGCCGGATGATTGTCGACGTGGAAGGTACATTCGACAAAGCCGGCACGGTATACCACGATGATCCGGCGCTGTTCGAAAACCCTGCGGGCACGGCTTCGGCCAAAGCCCTGATGGGGGATATCGTGCATCTGCCAACGGGTGACATGGAACTATGTGTCAGGCTGGAAACCACGTCCCCGATTGAACGTGTTGATATTTTCAACGGCGTGGACCTGATCGAAACCGTGCGGCCGTATGGCGCCGGCGATCTGGGCGCGCGCATAAGGGTTCATTGGGAAGGTGCGGAGTATCGCGGCCGTTTTCGCGAAGTGATCTGGGACGGCAGCGCCGAAATTTCCGGAAACACCGTTACGGCCAGTACCCCGGTTAACTTCCTGAACCGTGACAAGACGCTCGACCGTGATGGCAATGCACTTTCCTGGAAAGCGTTGACTACCGGAAACTCCGGTGGATTTGAGCTGGTCCTTGAAACAGCGCAAGACGGAACTCTGAAGTTCGACACCCCGTTGATCAAATTTGAGAAAGCAGTTTCGGAGATCGGTCTGGAAGACACCATCTATGACGCGTCGGGAGAACTTCCCCGCTTTGTAAAGGTTTACCGTCTGCCGGCTGGGAACAACCACCGCAGCTTCAGGTTCAATCGCAAGATTGACCTGAAAGGGGCAGGCGACAATCCGATTTATGTTCGCCTGACGCAGGAAGACGGTACTCGTGCCTGGACCAGTCCCATCTATGTGTACCGGTAGCTGGAGCCATTTGGCTTCAGACAGCCTTGCTTGACCGGCCCCCGGCCGCGACAGCTCGCAGAAGTCTGGCGTGCATTTCGTCAATCACACGGGCTCTTGCGCTGTCGTCACGGCTGACAAGGCCCAGTTGCCTTACCGGCGCCTGCGGCCCCAATGACAGGCGCTTCAACGACAACTGGTTCATGGCCGGAACGCAGCTCCGGGGCGCTATCGAGACGCCGAGATTGCACAACACCATGCTGGAGATGGCTTCCAGTCCCTCCAGCTCCATGGTGTCGTTGACTTCAATTTTCTGACCCTGCAACCATTGTTCAATCATCATGCCGACAACGGCATTTCTGGAAAACCGGATGAAGGGATTGTTTTGCAGGAGATGGACAGGATCGTCGCTTTCAGTTTCGGTAGATGCCAGTAGCTGCATTGGTTCAGCCGCAATGTCCTGCCAGCTCAGCCTGCGGGGCAGCAGGTTGGGTTTGGAAACGATGGCGGCATCAAGGTTTCCCCGTTCAACCTGAAGCAACAACTCATTGGTCAAACCGGGGTAAACGCTGACATGCAGTTCGGGATACTCTTCCTTGAGCATGGAAATTGCCGTGGGCGCGAGCCCTGTCAGCGTGGTCGGAACTGCACCCAGCATCAGTTTTCCCCGCAACCCGTCATCGCCCAGTACTGACGGCACCAACCCATCATAGGCTGCCACCACATCGCGTGCCTTGCTGACAAGTGCCCGCCCGGTGGGCGTCAGCACAGGCGTGCGCCTGGTTCTGTCAAAAACAGCCAGGCCCCATTCTTCTTCCAGGCTTTTCATCTGCTGGCTGACGGCCGCATGGGTTACGAAAACAGCATCCGCTGCCGCACTGAACGTGCCGTTTTCTTCCACTGCGATGAGCGTTCTCAATACACGGATAGACATGGACACTGTTTGACGTAATTTTTTCTTTCAGTCCATGTTATATTTTGTCACTTTGTGCAAGGCTGACTTAATAATATGTTTTCTTGACAATTGATGGGTTGCCAGATGGGCTGCCTGCAATAACGATAGCCGTGACGTATCAATCACAGCACCTTCAGGGAGTAACAGATGAAACTTGTCAAAGCTGCTTTTGTAGGGGCGATTGCCCTTGGGATCACTGCCACTGCGGCATTGGCCGAGTATCCGGAACGTCCGATCAACATGGTCATTCCCTACGGTGCCGGCGGGGCAACCGACATCTCAGCACGCACCATTGCCGAGCCGCTTGGCGCTGCCGTCGGCAAACCGCTGGTAATGTCCAACATTACCGGGGCAGGTGGTGCCACCGGGTCGGTCGCTGTGCAAAACGCCAAGGCCGACGGCTACACAATGCTGTTTGCGCGTGTCGGTTCGCATTCGGTCAACCCGGCGATGAAAGCGACCTTGCCCTACACGCTGGATGATTTCCGTTTCGTCACTGTCTACGAGATCAATCCGGTCGCCTGTGCGGTTACCCCTGCTTCGGGCATCAAGTCGATGGACGAGTTGATTGCCAAAGTGAACGAAGGCGGCGTCACCTACAGTTCTTCGGGTGTCGGTTCCCTGTTGCATATTGCAGCTGCCATGGTGCTGAAAGAATTCGGTGTTGAGAAGCCGCTTGAGGCAGCGACCCACATTCCCCAGAAGGGCGGCGGTGCGGCAGCAACTGCCGTTTTGAACGGCACTGCCACATTCTTGTGCACCAACTCATCTGCCCTGGCCAGTTTTGTCTCCAACGGCCAATTGGTGCCGCTGATGGTGACCACACCGAAACCAGTCAAGGGATTTGACGCTCCGACTGCGGCTGACCTGGGCAAACCGGCTCTGGAGAAGCTGGTTGGCTGGACTGGTATCGCCGGGCCTGCGAATCTGCCGGACGACGTTGCCGAAAAATGGGGAAACTGGATGGCGACCGCAACCGCGGACGAGGGCTTCCGCAGCAAGATGGAAGCGCGTGGCTCGGTCATTGAGTTGATGAACCCGAAAGATGCCAACGAATTTATCCGTGGCCAATACGAGGTTTTCCGCGCCCTGGTTGATGAGCTCGGCATGAGAATCGAGGGCTGATCTTCCTCCCGATTGAGCCCGCACAGGCGCCGGACCTTTAAGGCCCGGCGTCTTTTCAAAACCGGAGGCGGCTATGGAAGACAGAAGTATCCAGATACAGCTTGGTATCGGCGCCATAGCTGCATCAGTGTTTCTGATCGCCATCGCCATTCCGTTCTGGGTGTCCAGTCCCAGCAATGTGCGGAACATCATCCTGTCACCGATTTTCTGGCCCAATGTGCTGGCAGCGATTACGGGTCTGATCGGGGTTGGTCTCATCGTCACATCGATTGCCGGTCCGCGTCCGGAAACGTCTGCAGCTTCCGACGTGGCTGACCGTCCCGCCGCCTTCAGGCGTCTGGCGATCATGGCGGTGATAATGGCCGCGACCGTTCTGGTCATGCCGCGGGTTGGCCTGGTGTGGACTGCGATGGTGACCTTTGTTGCCACGGCATTCCTGGTGAAGACGAAGCATCCGCGAACGGCGGTGGTTTGTGCGGTGCTGATCCCGCTGGTCCTGTATGTGTTTTTTGCCCATATTGCCGGCGTGGCAATTCCTCAAGGTGACTTTGTGAGGTTGCCATGAGTTTCATCGACAGCCTGTTCGCCGGCCTGCAACTGGTGGGCAACGTTGAAGCGTTCCTGGCATTGGGGCTTGGTGTTGCCATCGGCGTGATCGGCGGCGCCATCCCCGGCATGTCTGCCACAATGGCGGTTGCCCTGACCTTGCCGTTCACGTTTTCCATGACACCGATTACCGGCATACTGCTGCTGCTCGGGGTCTACAAGGGCGGCATATTCGGCGGATCGATCCCTGCTATCCTGATCAAGACGCCGGGCACGCCGGCGTCGTCTGCGACGGTGCTGGACGGCTACCCGATGGCGGAAAAAGGCCAGGCGGGCAAAGCCCTGGGCATGGCACTTTGGGCCTCGTGCACGGCCGACCTGATCAGCAATCTGGCACTGATTTTCTTTGCCGGCTTCCTGGCCTCGTTTGCGCTAAGTTTCGGGCCACCTGAATTCTTCACGCTGATCCTGTTCTCTTTGACCATTATCGCAGGCGTGTCCGGTGAAAGCCTGCTGCGCGGCGGACTGTCGGCGATGCTGGGCCTGCTGCTGGCGACCATCGGACTGGACCTGGTCTACGGCACCAACCGGTTCACCTTCGGCAATCCAAACATGATGGGCGGCCTGAACTTCATCGCCGTGCTGATCGGCCTATTTGCCATTCCTGAAATACTGAGCATGGTCTGGAACCCCAGCTCACATGACGGCGTCGCCCGCAGTCTCGGCAAGAACTGGGTGACGTTTCAGGAGTACAAGAAGTCGTTCAAGTCGATTGTCCGGGGCAGCTTCATCGGCGTGTTCCTCGGCTCCATTCCGGGCATTGGCGCAGCGCCGGCTGCGTTTCTCTCGTATTCCGAAGCCCGTCGCAAGTCGCCCAACAAGGAGAACTTCGGCAAGGGTGAAATAGAAGGGGTGGCAGCGTCTGAAGCCGGTAATAACGGTGTCGCGGGCGCAACGCTTATACCGTTGCTTGCCCTTGGCGTGCCGGGTGATGTGATTACCGCCATCATCATGGGGGCCTTCATGATCCACGGCCTGCAGCCTGGGCCGATGATGTTCATCCTGAACGTGGATATCATCTACGGACTGTTCATTGGCCTGATTGTGAGTTCGGTTTTCCTGTTCTTCATTGGCTCGGTGGCCATCAGGGGGTTCAAGTATGTGGCGGATATTCCGCGCGGGGTGCTGTTTCCGTCGGTGTTGATCCTGTGCGTCTATGGCGTGTTTGCCGTCAACAACAACATTTTCGATGTCGGCGTGATGTTTGCCATGGGCGCGGTCGGCTTTGTCATGCTGCGCTACAAGGTGCCGGCGGCGCCGTTTCTGATCGCCTTTATTCTGGGGCCATTGCTGGAAGACAATTTCCGCCAGTCCATGCTGATGTCGGGCAGTTCCGGGTGGGTGCTGTTCCGTGGCCCGATTACCTGGTTCTTCTGGACGCTGACCGTCATAACGGTCTTCGCGATTGTCCGCGCCGGCATCAAGGCGACCCGGCAGCCATCTGTCCCCACTGTCTAGCCCTGATCGAAGGAATTTTTCATGAGAGGTGCCGACATTCTGGCGCAAACGCTTGCCGCTGCCGGCGTGAGCAGGGTGTTCTCCTTGTCCGGCAACCAGATCATGCCGGTCTATGACGCGTGTCTGGACGTGAATATCGAGATCGTGCACACCCGTCACGAAGCAGCCTGTGTGTTCATGGCTGATGCCTGGGCGCAACTGACCGGTCAGATCGGCATTTGCCTGGTGACCGCAGCACCGGGAGCGTCCAACGCGCTCGGGCCTTTGTATACTGCGCGTCAGTCCGAAAGCCCGGTGCTGTTCCTGACCGGAGATTCGCCCCTGGCACAGGATGGTCACGGCGCGTTTCAGGAACTGGACCAGGTCGCGATGACGGCACCGGTGACCAAACTCTCCTTACGGGCTACAGACCCCGGCAGGCTCGGGCACGATACCGCAAAGGCGATTCAGATTGCCCTGTCAGGCAGGCCGGGACCGGTGCACATGGCATTGCCGGTTGATGTGCTTGAGGCAGAGGTGACCGGTGCAGAGGTGCCTGGTTCGCAAGCGTTCCAGCCACAGGTTCGTGGCCTGGCGCAGGACGATGCACGGGTCGTCACCGAGGCGCTCGCTACGGCCAATGCGCCATTGGTGCTGTGTGGGCCGGCGATGAGTTTTACGCGGTGCGGCGAACTGCTTTCCGCCCTGGCTGCTGCTGTGGATGCCCCTGTTGTTGCCATGGAAAGTCCGCGCGGTCTGAAGGATCCATCGCTGGGTGACTTTGCAAAGGCTCTGGCCAAGGCTGATCTGGTTGTCAGCCTCGGCAAACCGGTGAATTTCACGCTTGGATTTGGCGGCACCGGCGTATGTTTGCCGACATGCAAATGGATCGTGATTGATGCTGACGCCGAGGAGCGCGAGCGAGCGCAATTGAACCTTGGAGACCGTCTGGGCCTGGTTGTTGACGCCGATCCAAAAGCTGCTGCGGCAGCCCTGACCGAACAGGGCTCCGGCGGCAGTGCCCGTGATGCATGGCGCGGCGAAGTGGCCGATCACATTGCTGCTCGAAGTTATTCGACCGATGACACGAGCACCGATGACCGCATAACACCGGCACTATTGTGTACCGCTGTTCAACGCCAGGTGGAAGGTGCAACCCAAAGCGTTGTTATCAGTGATGGTGGTGAATTCGGGCAGTGGTCGCAAGCTGTTACGCGTTCTGACCACCGGGTTATCAACGGACCGGGCGGCGCCATCGGCGGCGCGCTCTGCTATGGGGTTGCTGCAAAGCTGGCCAAGCCCGAAGCCACGGTTTTTGCCCTGATGGGAGACGGGACGGTCGGTTTCCACCTGGCCGAATTTGAGACGGCGGTGCGGGAAAACACTCCATTTGTCGTCGTCGTTGGCAATGACGGGCGGTGGAATGCGGAACATCTCATCCAGATGCGTGATTACGGACCCGAAAGGTTGATTGGCTGTACGCTGAGCGATGCGCGCTATGATGAGGCCGTCAAGGCATTGGGCGGCCATGGCGAGTACGTCACGGACCTTGCCGACCTGGGTAATGCCCTGGCGCGCGCTGTGGCGTGCGGCAAGGTGGCGTGTGTGAACGTTGTAATTGAAGGCGTTCCGGCTCCCGCCGGTTCAGCGCATTAGGCAGGCAGGTTCAAATTACAATGCCTGCGCCCAGCCGCAAGCGCATTATGTTTGATCTGAACGGCACAATCCAATTCACTGTAACCCTTGCGGGGTGCCTGCATCCAACGATTATCCCCAGGTCCCGCCATTACACGTTGAAAGCAATAACCATGACTGCCGCATTACTGATCATTGCCATTGTCACGGCCTGCTACACGATGTTCGCCAAACGCCTGGCTTCTACGCCTCTGACTGCCCCCATCCTGTTTATCGCCGTTGGCGCATTCATGTCGGTAAGCGGGTTGTTCAAGGCTGATCAGACTGAGCACATTTTGCATCTGACGGCGGAAATCGCCCTTATCCTGCTGTTGTTTCTGGATGCATCACAGATCGACCTCAAGGTGCTGCGCCGCGATCACGGCTGGCCCATTCGCATGTTGCTGGCCGGTTTGCCGCTTTCGGTCCTGATAGGGTCGATAGTCGCCTGGCTGTTGTTGCCCGGCTGGCCGATTGCCGCCGTGGTGCTGATGGCGGCACTGCTGGCGCCCACCGATGCAGCGCTTGGCCAGGCAGTTGTCTCCAACACCATCGTGCCCGACCGGGTGCGACGGACATTGACGGTGGAAAGCGGGCTGAATGACGGACTGGCCCTGCCACTGGTGCTGCTGTTTGCCAGCCTGCTGTCAGCGGAACTGTCGCAGGACGGCACTTACTGGCTGGTGTTTGCAACAACGCAACTGATACTTGGACCGCTTGCCGGTATTGCTCTGGGCTGGCTCGGCGGTCGGGTGCTGCTGTGGTCAAAGGCACGAGGGTACACGTCGGAAGTTTATGAAGGCGTAGGCGCCATATCACTGGCAATCGCAACCTACCTGCTTGCCAACGAGATTGGTGGCAACGGTTTCATTGCCGCGTTCGTGGGCGGCCTGACTTTCGGCAATGTGGTCAAGGGGCAATGCAAGTTCATCTACGAATTTACCGAAAGTGAAGGGCAATTGTTGAGCTGGGGTGCTTTCTTCCTGCTCGGGCTTGTTCTGGTGCCCACCGCCGTGACCCATCTCGGTGCCGCCGAACTGGCCGTCATACTGACAAGCCTGTTTATCGTGCGCCCGCTGGCGGTGTGGATTTCACTGGCCGGTACCGACACTTCCCTGATGACCCGCCTGTTCCTGGGCTGGTTCGGACCACGCGGGCTTGCAACTGCCCTGTTTGCCCTGCTGGTGGCCCAACAGAACGGCCCCGAAGTGGCTGAACCGATCCTGATGCTGGCAATCAATGCAGTTTGGATCAGTGCGTTATTGCACGGTATCACTGCCGCGCCTGCAACCAGATGGTATGCTGGCAGATTAAGCAAGACAGCCGAGTGCGCGGAAACCCGGCCAATCGTCTCATCCGCCAAGCCCCTGCGAGCGTATCAGCCGCAAGACATCAACTGAATCCAATACAGGATGCCTCAGACATGAAAAAAGCCGCCATTGCGAAACTATCGGACCTCGAAGACCGCAAACCCGCCTACGCGATATCCGGCGAGGTCGATCTTGTTGTTGTCCGGATGGATGATGCGGTGTCGGTATTCTACGGGCGTTGCCTGCATCGCGGTGCGCTGATGGCAGACGGTTTCGTGCGCGGCAATGACCTGATCTGCGGGGTGCACAACTGGGACTACCGGCTGGATAGCGGCGTGTCGGCCTATGCCAACGATGAGGCTCTGCCGAAGTTTGCCTCCTGGATTGATGGCGATGACGTTCTTGTCGATGAAGACGAGATTTCCGAGTGGGCACTGAAAAATCCGCAACCGTTCAACCGTGATGCCTATCTCGGGCTTTATGCCGATACTGCCCATGGCACTGCCGAGGAACCCTATAACAGCCTGATCCAGCAATATGCCCGCGACGGACTGTCCAAGACCGGCCACCATGGCGCAGTGGATGCCATGGGCGTGCCGCGTGATGAATTACCGACCTGGGATGATATTCAGCTCATAACCGCTCAGCTCTGGAAAGCGCCGCTGCTGGATGATGCTGAGGTCGGGACAGAAGTTGTGATTGGCCCGAATGCGCAGAAGCCGCTGAAACTGAAGATACCTCTGTTCGTATCAGACATGTCCTTTGGTGCGCTGTCTGAACCCGCAAAAACGGCGCTGGCCCTGGGAGCGGAGAATGCCGGTACCGGCATCTGCTCAGGCGAAGGGGGCATGCTGCCGGAAGAACAAGCAGCCAACAGCCGCTATTTCTACGAACTGGCGTCGGGTCGTTTCGGTTTCAGCTGGGACAAGTTGGCAAAAGTCCAGGCGTTTCATTTCAAGGGCGGGCAGGGCGCCAAGACCGGGACCGGCGGCCATCTGCCGGGCAAGAAGGTAACGGACAAGATTGCCGAGGTGCGGGAGCTGGAAGAAGGTCAGGATGCCATTTCACCGCCGCGTTTTCCCGAATGGACAACGCCGCAGCAGATCAGGAAATTTGCCGATGAAGTGCGCGATCGTACCGGCGGCATTCCCATCGGTTACAAACTGTCTGCCCAGCATATCGAAAAGGATATTGATGCAGCACTGGAGGTCGGTGTCGACTACATTATTCTCGACGGGCGCGGCGGCGGCACCGGCGCAGCACCGATCATCTTCCGGGACAATATATCGGTGCCCACCATTCCGGCGCTGGCCAGGGCGCGGGCCCATCTCGACAAGCTGGGCAGGGATGATATCAGCCTCGTCATTACCGGCGGCCTGCGCAAGCCGGCCGACTTCATCAAGGCCCTGGCCATGGGCGCGGACGCGATTGCGGTGTCCAATGCGGCCATGCAGGCAATCGGCTGCATCGCCATGCGGGCGTGCCACACCAATAATTGTCCGGTTGGAATTGCCAGCCAGAAACCGCATCTGGCCAGCCGCATCATCGTTGAGAATTCAGCCCGGCAACTGACCAATTTCTTTGAGGCCAGCGTGGAACTGATGCAGGTGATGGCCCGCGCCTGCGGTCATGATCACCTGAGCAAGTTCAACCACGAAGATCTGACCACCTGGAAAAAGGACATGGCCGATATTTCAGGCGTGACTTTTGGCGGCGTGGCATAGGGGGCATGGACCCCATTTGCCGATGTATTCGGGTGCCGGTTGTTATGAGGAGATCGAGACATATATCTGTGACAGGAAGTGACCGTATTTCCGGCGGTGTGTTTCAACTGATAGCGGGAAGGATTTCAGATGCCGACCGTGCCGAGTGGAGTACTTTATTTCATGGTATGGAAGTATGCCCTGTACGGTGGCCTGTTATTTGTCGGAAGCCGCATTTTCAAGTATCTCGGTGTGTTCGATGTCTATCCGTTGGGCGGTATCGCCGTTCTGAGCGGGATGGTGCTGTTGCCTGTATTGTGGTTCGAACATGGAGACGACCGGCTGTCGCGGCTGTGGCAGGTGGATGCGGAACGGACCAATTGTGATCGAATGGCCAAGGCTTTCGTGTATGTGTGCTGCTGTATTGTGTGGCCCAGCTTCATCATGACGGACAATTCGTAAGGCCTCATGAAACATGACATCTCTTGCTGTCGCTGACGCGTAAACTATGCTGTGATGCAGCGCTCATGAAACAAGGCGGGGCCGTCCAGTGTTCAAAACCGTTGATCTCGGCACCCGGCATGTTGGCCCGGTCAGCATAAGCGTTGCCTGCGGTGAATGCCTGGCCATTCAGGGACCTTCGGGATCCGGTAAATCCCTGTTGTTTCGCGCCATTGCCGACCTTGATCCCAATGAAGGCGAAGTATACCTGAACGGGCAATCCCGCGCGGAGATGCCGGCCTGTGACTGGCGCAGGCAGGTGGCATTTGTGCCGGCTGAAACCGGATGGTGGGCAGATCGCGTGGGTGACCATTTTGAGGCAGGCAGTGATCTGGAAGACCTGCTTGATGCTGTAGAACTGAAAAATGCGCTGGACTGGGACGTCAACCGCCTGTCGACCGGAGAGCGGCATAGGTTGGGTATTGTGCGCGCCTTGCAGGCCAGGCCCAGCGTATTGTTGCTCGATGAACCAACCGCATCACTGGATGCAGACATGACGGCTGCTGTCGAGAGCCTGATCAGGCAGCAATTGGCAAGAAAGGCTTGCGTGTTGCTCGTCACCCATGATCCGGAACAGGCGAAACGCCTTGCTGACCGGTCGGTGAGGATGACGGATGGCCGGTTGCATGCCGAACCCGGTGCAAAGCCGTGAGCACATATATTTCTCTGTCATATCTGGATTTGGTGGGAGCGTCGGTGTTCCTGATCCTGAATGCGGTATGTTCATTCGCCCTGAAGCTGGGCCTGGAGCGGCAATTGTTGTTTTCCAGCCTGAGAATGATCGTGCAACTGCTGATGGTCGGGCTGGTGCTCAAAGCAGTGTTTGCAGCCTCCTCAGCCCTGCTTACCCTCATGATCGCTGTCATCATGATCACGTTTGCCGGGCGCGAGATCCGGGCGCGCCAGGAACGGCGGCTCACCGGCATATGGGGATATGGTCTCGGGGCTACTTCGATGATGTTTGCCGGAACCATCGTCACTGTTTGTGTGCTGGTGTTACAGATCGAGCCGCAACCCTGGTGGACGCCGCAGATTGCCCTGCCTTTGTTCGGCATGGTGCTGGGAAATACCATGACCGGCGTCAGCCTCGGGCTGGATACGCTGCACACTACCGTTTATCGCGAACAAAGGGCCATAGAAGCGCAGTTGCTGCTGGGCAGAACCCGCTGGGAAGCGATACTGCCGTGCGCACGCCGCTCGCTGCGCAGCGGGTTCACTCCCATCATCAATGCCATGGCAGCCACTGGCGTGGTGTCATTGCCGGGCATGATGACGGGACAGATACTGTCAGGTGTTGATCCGCAGGAGGCGGTGAAATACCAGATCCTGATCATGTTCATGATCGCAGGGGCTACCGGGCTAGGGGTGCTGGGGGCTGTCTTTGGCAGCGTCTGGCGCCTGACCGATCATCGGCATCGGATCAGGCTGGATCGGTTGAGTGCCGGCCCAAGCTGAACGGGCAAATTGACTCAAATCTTCGACGCCGTCACGTATTGCGGTCATCAATCAGCGGGTTCGGTTTTGCCAGCGTTTCCATTGATTTCAGGTCAGCCAGTCTGATTGTTGAGCCGTCCACCTCCACGCCATAGGGTTTCAGCGTGTTGAAGGCGCGTGACAGGTTCTCCGGAGTCATACCCAAGACAGAGGCAAGCGTGCGCTTGTCGTGCGGCAGTTCCAGTGAGCCATTGGCTCCCTGGTCCTTGTGATAGCGCAACAGCCTGTTGGCCAGACGCTCGACCGCCGTTCTCAGTTTGAGATCCTTGTGCTCCTTGACAATGCCGCGATAGCAGCTTGCCAGTTCGCCTACGATGGCGCGGGCAAACTCGGCGTCATGCTGAAACGCCTGCCGGATATTCTGTGAGGGTATCAGCAGGATTTTCGAGCGCTGCGCAGTGCGGGCGGACATGAGATACACGGCGTCCTTGAGCACGGCAGCCAGAATGAAGGTGCCAACCGGGCGTACCAGGCCCATGGTCGATTCCCGTCCGTTGGAGCGGGCATAAAGCTCGACCGAGCCTTCCACCACAATGTAGAGAAAGTCCGCCAGGTCCCCTTCGGCAATAAGTTCCAGTTGTGGCGGAAAGGTCTGCAGGTACGACGCTTCCATCAACGCATCGAAGTGCTGATCCTGCATGCTGCTGAACAATCGCAATGCCCTGACTTCCGGCAGATCGGTGGCTCGCAAATTCCCTCTCCTTGATAAATATCAAGATATCAATTGATCAAAGTAGCAAGGCTGCGCCTTGACTGCAATTTGGTTTCTTGACCGGCGCACGTTGTGGTCTTGCTTTGTGTGCTGAAGGCCTTTGTTTGGCTTTCAGCACGTTGATTCCTTGACATAGATCAACCCCGCGCAGGCACGCGATTGCCAACTCTGACCCCGTCTTTAACCAGTCTGCACGGCGAAAGGCCCGTGCAAACCATGAGGGGTTGGATCAATGCACACGCTTGATGGCGTCACTCGCCCGGACCAGTACAGGGCACTGGGACTGAGCACGTTTGCGTTCACGGTATGCTTTGCAGTGTGGACGATATTTTCGATTATCGGCGTCAAGATCAAACAGGATCTTGGCCTGTCGGATACCCAATTTGGCTTGCTGGTCGCGACTCCCGTACTGACAGGGTCCATCAGCCGCATCTTTCTTGGTGTGTGGACAGAACAGTTCGGCGGACGGTTGATGTTTCCGCTGCAGATGCTGGTCACGGCCGTGGCTGTGTGGCTTTTAACGTCCGTGCAAACCTATGAAATCTTCCTGGTGGCCGCCTTGGGGCTCGGTCTTGCCGGCGGGTCTTTCATAGTCGGCGTGGCTTATGTTTCGCAATGGTTTGAAAAGGAACGCCAGGGCACGGCTCTTGGCATTTTCGGGGCAGGTAACGTCGGTGCAGCCGTGACCAACTTTGCGGCCCCGTTCCTGGTGGTTGCAATTGGCTGGGAAGGCACTGCACGGGTTTACGCCATCGTTCTCGCCATAACGGCGGTGCTGTTTTACGTCCTGGCCAAGGATGATCCGGCCCAGGCCAGCCGCAAGAAGACCGGCAGCAAGCCGGTGTCTGCGGCAGAGCAACTGGCACCGTTGAAAGACATCCGGGTCTGGCGCTTCGCCACCTACTACTTCTTCGTGTTCGGTGCCTTTGTCGCCCTGGCCTCGTTTCTTCCCAGATATTACGTAGGCGCTTACGGCCTGCCGCTGACAACCGCCGGCGTGCTGGCCGGGCTATATTCGCTGCCGGGCTCGGTGTTCCGGGCGCTGGGCGGCTGGATGTCGGACAAATGGGGTGCACGCTTTGTCATGTACCTGACCTTCTTTGTCTCGCTCGGCTGCCTGTTTTTTATGAGCTATCCGGACACAAGTTATGTCGTGCAGGGCATCAAAGGCCCGATCACCTTCGACATTGGCCTGAGTGTTTCGGTTTTCGTCGCACTTACAGTGGTGCTGGGTTTTGTCATGAGCCTCGGCAAGGCTGCCGTGTACAAGCACATCCCGGTTTACTACCCGCATCATGTGGGCTCGGTCGGCGGCCTGGTCGGCATGATCGGCGGCCTGGGCGGTTTCGTCCTGCCGATCTCGTTCGGCATCCTGCTCGACTACACCGGTGTGTGGACGGCGCCATACATGCTGATGTTCGTGCTTGTCGCGGTCTCCACCATCTGGATGCATGTCGCCATCCGCCGCATGGAACGGGCCCGTCATCCTGGCCTGGAAGCAGAGAAGTACCTCTCGGATGTTCCGGAGAAACCTCTTGGAAAACCTCAGGCATCCCAACAGGGAAAAACGGCTACGGGCGATCTGAAACCAGCCGAATAACGACACTGTTGCAGGCCGCCTGAGGCGGCCTGCCACCCAACGTACATGCCGGATTTACCCGGTGAACAGATTGAGCGGGTGATTTGCCACCTGCACCGAAACAGGAGAGTGACGTGGGACAAGATCTTCGTAACTGGAATCCGGAAGACGAGGCCTTCTGGGAAAAGGAAGGCAAGAAAATTGCCAACAGGAATTTGTGGATTTCCATTCCCAGCCTGCTGTGTGGATTTGCCGTGTGGCTGTACTGGGGGATCATTACGGTCCAGATGCTGAACCTCGGCTTTCCATTTGCAAAATCCGAATTGTTCACCTTGGCCGCGATTGCCGGCCTGACCGGTGCAACCTTGCGGATACCCAGCACGTTCTTCATTCGCATAGCCGGCGGGCGCAACACGATATTTTTCACCACGGCGCTGCTGATGATCCCGGCCGTCGGCGCCGGCGTGGCACTGAGTGATCCCAATACGCCATTGTGGCACTTCCAGATCCTGGCATTCCTGTCGGGCATTGGCGGCGGCAACTTTGCCTCGTCCATGTCAAACATCAGCTTTTTCTTTCCCAAGCGGACGCAGGGCTATTCGCTGGGCATGAATGCCGGGCTGGGCAATTTCGGGGTCACGACGATGCAGATCCTGGTGCCGCTTGCCATGACGATCGGCATATTCGGCGGCGAAGCCATGATCCTGCAGAACACCAGCGGTACGCTGATCGGCAAGATTCCGGCAGGTACGGAAACCTACATTCAAAATGCCGGATACATCTGGCTGGTGTTCCTGATCCCACTGGCGGTTGCCGGCTGGTTCGGCATGAACAACATCCGTGACGAGCATGTCTCGCCAAATATCAGCAATCCGCTTGGTGCGTTTGCGACCATCACGTTCATGTTGCTGATCGGCATGGTTACGGCTGCTTGCGGACTTTGGTTCATGTTGCCGGAAAGCGTCGGCGGGTCTGGTCTGAACGTCTCGAAATGGATCGTGCTGCCGCTGGTGATTGCGGCAACTGTCTTGCTGCTGAAACTGATCCCCGGCCAGATTGGCCGCAACCTGACGCGGCAGTACAAGATCTTCGGCAACAAGCACACCTGGGCGATGACCATCATCTACACGATGACGTTCGGATCGTTCATCGGCTATTCGGCTGCCTTTGCCCTGGCCATCAAGGTCATCTTCGGGTTTCAGCATATTGTGGTCGATGGTGTGCTTACCCATGACACGGCAAACCCGACCGGCCCAAGCGCCCTGATGTATGCCTGGATGGGCCCATTCATCGGCGCACTCATCAGGCCAGTCGGCGGCATGATTTCGGACAAGATCGGCGGGGCGAAAGTCACCCAGATCATATCGGTGGTCATGGTCGCAAGCGCACTGGGTGTCGCCTATTTCATGAAGCAGGCCTATGCGTCCGCCACGCCTGAACAGTACTTTGTGCCGTTCCTGCTGTTGTTCCTGGTGCTGTTCACAGCCACCGGCATCGGCAATGGTTCGACCTTCCGCACCATCGCAATGGTGTTTGACAAGGAACAGGCAGGCCCGGTTCTGGGCTGGACATCTGCGGTGGCCGCTTACGGTGCTTTCATTATCCCGAAGGTACTGGGCGAGCAGATCAAGCTCGCGACACCGGAACTGGCCTTGTACGGCTTTGCCGCCTTCTACGTGCTCTGCATCGCAATCAACTGGTGGTTCTACCTGCGCAAGAACGCCTATGTGCAAAACCCGTGATCTGAACCGAGTGACCGGCGCGCGTGCAAGTGCGCCGCACCATCGAACAGACTGGAGAAAACCAAAATGAGTAACCTGCTCAACCGTCTCAACTTCCTGGCCCGCAAGAATACCGGGACCTTCTCTGACGGTCATGGTGTCACAACCAATGAAGACCGCTCATGGGAGGACAGCTACCGGAAACGCTGGCAGCACGACAAGATTGTGCGCTCGACCCATGGTGCCAACTGCACCGGTTCGTGCTCGTGGAAAATCTATGTGAAGGGTGGCATCGTCACCTGGGAAACCCAGCAGACCGACTATCCGCGCACCCGGCCGGACCTGCCCAACCATGAACCGCGCGGCTGTTCGCGCGGGGCAAGTTACAGCTGGTACATGTACTCCGCAAACCGGGTCAAATATCCGCTGGTGCGTTCCAGGTTACTGAAGCAGTGGCGCAGGGAGCGGGCGGTGCGCACGCCGGTTGCAGCATGGGCGGCCATTCAGGAAGACCCGCAAAAGCGCCACGACTATATCCAGGTGCGCGGACACGGCGGTTTCGTTCGTGCCAAGTGGGAAGAAGTCAACGAGATCATTGCGGCCGCCAATGCCTACACGGTGAAGAAATGGGGCCCAGACAGGGTGATCGGTTTCTCACCGATCCCGGCCATGTCCATGGTCTCCTATGCTGCCGGATCACGCTACCTGTCACTGATGGGCGGCGTGTGCATGTCGTTCTATGACTGGTACTGCGACCTGCCGCCGGCCTCGCCGATGACCTGGGGCGAGCAGACCGATGTGCCGGAAAGCGCCGACTGGTACAATTCCGGCTTCCTGATGCTGTGGGGCTCGAACGTGCCGCAGACCCGCACACCCGATGCGCATTTTTATACCGAGGCCCGCTACAAGGGCGCCAAGTCGGTCGTTGTATCGCCGGATTACTCGGAAGCCGCGAAGTTTTCCGACCTGTGGCTGCATCCCAAGCAAGGCACTGATGCAGCGCTCGCCATGGCCATCGGCCATGTGATCCTGCGCGAGTTTCATCTCGACCGTCAGGCAGAATATTTTGAAGATTACTGCCGCCGCTACACCGACATGCCGATGCTGGTGAAGCTGGTCAAGAAGGACGGCCACTATGTGCCGGACCGGCTGCTGCGGGCATCCGATATCAAGGGCGGGCTTGGCGAGAAGAACAACCCGGACTGGAAGACGGTTGCAATTGACGGCAAGACCAAAAAACTGGTGGCGCCATCAGGCTCCGTAGGATTCCGCTGGGGCGAGCAAGGCAAGTGGAATCTGGAAACCCGGGACGGCAAGGGGAAAGATGTCGAGCTTGCCATGAGCCTGATCATTGATGAGGACCATGACGAGGCCGCACCGGTCGCCTTCCCGTACTTCGGTAACCGCGAACACGATCATTTTGAAGGAACAGATCATGACAGCGTGCTGGTGCGCTCGGTACCGGCCAGAACCGTCAAGCTGACCGACGGCGATACGCTGGTTGCGACCGTGTTTGACCTGTTCGTGGCCAATTACGGTCTCGACCGAGGCCTGCGCGACGGCAACTCGGCCAAGTCCTACGATGACAACCTGCCATACACACCGGCCTGGGCTGAACAGATCACCGGGGTACCGCGTGACCAGATCATCGCGGTTGCCCGCGAATTTGCCTCCAATGCCGAGAAGACCAAAGGCCGCTCCATGGTCATTCTCGGGGCCGGTCTGAACCACTGGTACCATATGGACATGAACTACCGCGGTATCATCAACATGCTGGTGATGTGCGGGTGTGTCGGCAAGTCCGGCGGTGGCTGGAGCCATTATGTGGGACAGGAAAAACTGCGCCCGCAAACCGGCTGGCTGCCTCTGGCATTCGGTCTCGACTGGAGCCGCCCGCCACGGCAGATGAACTCGACATCGTTCTTCTATGCCCATACCGATCAATGGCGTTACGAAACGCTTGAAGTGGATGAAATCCTGTCGCCGACGGCGCCCGATGGCCCGTGGGACGGGACCCTCATCGA
This sequence comes from uncultured Alphaproteobacteria bacterium, assembly GCA_963698275.1. GTDB lineage: Bacteria > Pseudomonadota > Alphaproteobacteria > Rhizobiales > Aestuariivirgaceae > Anderseniella. Next base: position 437,723 of record CAVOQE010000001.1, read on the forward strand.
CTACAATATCCGGGCTGAACGCATGGGATGGCTGCCGTCAGCGCCACAGCTGAAGGCCAACCCGCTGGAAATCGCGGCTGCTGCGGCCAAGGCCAAGAAAGACCCGAAGGATTATGTTGTCGAGCAGTTGAAGTCCGGCAAATTGCAGATGTCGTGCGAAGACCCTGACGATGAGGCCAATTGGCCGCGCAATCTGTTCGTGTGGCGGTCAAACCTTTTGGGGTCGTCCGGCAAGGGACATGAGTATTTCCTCAAGCATCTGCTTGGCACATCGCATGGCGTGATGGGCAAGGATCTCGGCGAAGAGGGCCGGGTGCGCACCACTGAAGCCGAATGGCATGACCAGGCGCCGGAAGGGAAACTCGACCTGCTGGTGACGATCGATTTCCGGATGTCGACCACTTGTGTCTATTCCGACATCGTTCTGCCAACCGCGACCTGGTATGAGAAGAACGATCTCAACACCTCTGACATGCATCCCTTCATCCACCCGCTGACCAGTGCCGCTGATCCGGCATGGGAAGCGCGCAGCGACTGGGATATTTTCAAGGGCCTGGCGAAAAAGTTTTCCGAAGTGTCGCCGGAAGTGCTGGGCGTCGAGAAGGACGTGGTGCTTGTGCCCATCCTGCATGATACGCCGGGCGAACTGGCCCAGCCAAAGGATGTAAAGGACTGGAAGACGGGAGAGGTGGAAGCTATTCCCGGCAAGACCATGCCGATGATTGCGGTGGTCGAGCGCGATTACCCGAACCTCTATAAACGCTTTACCGCACTTGGCCCGCTGATGGACACGCTGGGCAATGGCGGCAAGGGTATCTCGTGGAACACCGAACCCGAGATCGAACTGCTCGGTCGCCTGAACGGTGTTGTGACGGAAGAAGGCACCACCAAGGGCAGGCCGCGTATTGAAACCGATATCGATGCGACCGAAGTGATCCTGACACTTGCGCCGGAAACCAATGGCGAAGTCGCGGTCAAGGCCTGGGAAGCATTGTCCAAGGCAACAGGGCGCGAGCATGCGCATCTGGCACTGCCCAAGGAGGACGAGAAAATCCGCTTCCGGGATGTGGTTGCACAACCGCGAAAGATTATCTCGTCGCCGATCTGGTCCGGCATCGAGAGCGAAAAGGTCTGTTACAATGCCGGTTATACAAACGTCCATGAACTGATCCCGTGGCGCACACTGACCGGGCGCCAGCAGCTCTACCAGGATCACTTGTGGATGCGGGCTTTCGGCGAAGGCTTCTGTGTCTACCGGCCGCCGATCGATACCAAATCGATCAACCCGGTTATCGAGGCCAAGTCGAACGGCAGGCCGCAGGTGGTTTTGAACTTCATCACGCCGCATCAGAAGTGGGGCATTCACTCGACCTATTCCGACAACCTGATGATGCTGACGCTGAACCGAGGCGGACCGGTGGTGTGGATATCGGAAACAGACGCCGCAAAGGCTGAACTGGTCGACAATGACTGGGTCGAAGTCTTCAACAGCAATGGTGCGATTTCAGCACGGGTCGTTGTGTCCCAGCGCATGAAGGAAGGTACGATCTACATGTACCACGCGCAGGAAAAGATCGTGAATACGCCGGGGTCACAGATCACCGGCCAGCGTGGCGGCATTCACAACTCGGTCACCCGCGCGATCACCAAGCCGACCCACATGATCGGCGGCTACGCGCAGCAATCCTACGGCTTCAACTATTACGGCACGGTCGGGTCCAACCGCGACGAGTTCGTCGTGATTCACAAGATGGAAAAGGTTGACTGGATGGAAGGTCCGTTCGTCGAACCGGCAACCCCCAAAGTGGAGGCAGCAGAATGAAAATCCGCGCTCAAATCGGCATGGTGCTGAATCTCGATAAATGCATCGGCTGCCACACCTGTTCGGTGACCTGCAAGAATGTCTGGACCAACCGCGAGGGCGTCGAATACGCCTGGTTCAACAATGTCGAGACCAAGCCGGGGGTCGGATACCCCAAGGAATGGGAAAACCAGAAGAAGTGGAACGGCGGCTGGACCCGCAAGGCCAATGGCAAGATTGAACCCAAAATGGGTGCCAAATGGCGCATTCTGGCAAAAATCTTTGCCAACCCGGACCTGCCGGAGATCGATGACTATTACGAGCCGTTCGATTTCGACTATGGCCATCTGCAGACCGCCGGTGAAACCCAGGCTGCTCCCACTGCACGTCCGCGTTCACTGATCAGCGGCGAGCGCATGCAGAAGATCGAATGGGGACCCAACTGGGAGGAAATCCTCGGCGGGGAGTTTTCCAAGCGGTCGGCAGATTACAATTTCGACGGCATCGAGAAGGAAATCTACGGCGAGTTCGAGAACACCTTCATGATGTATCTGCCGAGACTGTGTGAGCACTGCCTCAATCCGACCTGTGTGGCGGCATGCCCGTCGGGCGCCATCTACAAGCGCGAGGATGACGGCATTGTCCTGATCGACCAGGAAAAATGCCGCGGCTGGCGCATGTGCGTGTCAGGCTGTCCCTACAAGAAGATCTATTACAACTGGTCATCGGGCAAATCGGAGAAATGCATCTTCTGCTATCCGCGCATCGAGGCCGGTCATCCGACTGTCTGCTCGGAAACCTGTGTCGGCCGCATCCGCTATCTCGGTGTCGTGCTGTATGATGCGGACAAGATTTCCGAAGCTGCCTCCACCCAGGACGAGAAGAACCTGTATGAAGAACAGCTCAAGGTGTTTCTCGACCCCAACGACCCTGCGGTGATAGAGCAGGCGCGCAAGGACGGCATTCCCGAGGCGTGGCTGGAATCTGCCAAAAAATCGCCGGTCTACAAGATGGCGATGGACTGGAAGGTGGCGTTCCCGTTGCATCCGGAATACCGGACGCTGCCGATGGTCTGGTACATTCCGCCATTGTCGCCGCTGCAGTCTGCGGCTGCAGCCGGCAAGCTCGGCATGGATGGTGCCATGCCGGATGTCCGGTCCTTGCGCATACCGGTCAAGTACCTGGCCAACCTGCTCACAGCCGGCAAGGAAGCGCCTGTCGTATCGGCACTGGAACGGATGCTGGCCATGCGCGCCTATATGCGGGCCAAGACCGTAGACGGTGTGATTGATGAGGTGGTGGCCGAGAAGGTCGGCATGACCGGTGAGATGATCGAAGACATGTACCACGTCATGGCAATCGCCAATTACGAGGACCGCTTCGTTATCCCGACCAGTCATCGCGAGATCTCCGAAGACGCCTATGACGTCAGGGGATCGTGCGGGTTCTCGTTCGGCAATGGCTGTTCTGATGGTGACGCCGATACCGACCTGTTCGGCGGCAAGCGCACCAGAACAGTGCAGACCCCAACAGATATTTTCAAGGAGCGCGTGTAATGAATACGACCCTGAAGGTTCTTTCACTGCTGTTGACGTACCCGACAACAGAGTTGCTTGAAGGTCTGCCGGAGCTGAAAGCGGCATTGGCAAACGATGCGGCACTCGGTGACCGGGAACTGAAACTGGTGACCCGCCTTATCGATGATATCGGCAGGCTGGATCTGTACGACGCGCAGGAGCGCTACGTGTTCCTGTTTGACCGAACCCGCACGCTGTCGCTGCACCTGTTTGAACATGTGCACGGCGAAAGCCGCGACCGCGGGCAGGCCATGGTCGACCTGATGGCGATGTACGAGGCCGACGGTTTCGAGATCGATGCCAAGGAACTGCCGGATTTCCTGCCGATGTTCCTGGAGTACCTGTCCAACAAACCGGAAGCGGAAGCCCGCGAACTGCTGGGCCAGACGGCGCACATCATTACCGTCCTGAAACAGCGGTTGCGCAAGCGCGACACTGTCTATGTCAACGCCTTCGTCGCGCTTGAAACAATCGCCAGGGGAAAGCCTGATGCGAAGCTGGTGCGCGAACTTCTGGCAGTGCCTGAGGATGATCCGAACGATCTCGAGGCACTGGACCGGATCTGGGAGGAAGAAGCGGTCACCTTCGGCGGCAATGCCGGTGAAGGGGCCTGCGGAACCGACCGGATCCAGCGCCAGATGCGCGCCCACCAACGCAAACCGGGTGATGACCTGCCTGGCCAAACTGACCAGATCGGAGGCTGACATGTCCAGTTACTTCAACACACTGCTGTTTACCGTTTATCCGTATGTGGCGCTGGCAATCATGATAATCGGTTCCATCCTGCGCTATGACCGCGAACCTTATTCCTGGCGTTCGGGCTCTTCACAATTGCTGCGCCGCAAGCAGCTGATGTGGGGGTCGGTGCTGTTCCATGTCGGCATTCTGTTCTTGCTGCTGGGCCATACCGTCGGGCTTTTGACCCCGCATTCGGTCTACGAATATTTCCTGTCCGCGGAAGCCAAGCAGTTGCTGGCGATCATTGCGGGAACAATTGCGGGCATCGTCTGCTTCATCGGCCTGAGCATACTGATGCATCGCCGGTTCCTTGATCCGCGCATCCGGGTCACGTCGACTTTTGCCGACAATGCCATCCTGGTCATCCTGTGGGTGCAGTTGACGCTTGGTCTGATCACCGTGCCGTATTCACTTCAGCATGCAGACGCCGGGGTCATGCTGGCCCTGTCGGAATGGGCACAGCGCATTCTCACACTGCAGATTGATGGCACAGCCAGTCTCGTTGCGGCCCAGGCATGGCCGTATCAGGCCCATATCCTGCTCGGGCTGACGATCTTCCTGATTTTCCCGTTCTCAAGACTGGTGCACATGCTGTCGGTTCCGGTTCGCTATATGTGGCGGCCCGGTTACCAGGTGGTGCGTGAACGCAATCGTCGCGGTACCACGCGCCTGCCGGCGGAGTAACAGCACATGACCTCAATCTACCAGAACCCGACCCTGCATATGCGTGAACCGGGCAAGAAGGAAACCGCTCAAACCGGGTATGAAGGCTATGTCGAGCCGGACACCAAGATACCGCCCAAGCCTGCCAGGGTGATAAAGGATGTCACGGTCAATGGCGTGCTCATTGCGGAAGCCGACATCATGGCTGAAGCCCAGAACCATCCGGCAGACACACCCGGCGCCGCCCTGGCACAGGCAGCCCATGCACTGACAGTGCGTGAATTGCTGCTGCAGGAGGCCGGCAGACTGAAGGTGGAGGCTCCTGCCACGGCTGGCGATGGCAAACGCGGGGAGGCCGGTGAAGACGCCATCATACGGTTGCTGATTGAGCAGGAGGTTGATGTACCTCAGGCCGGCGAGGAAGAGTGCCGGCGGATCTATGCAGTGAACCGGCACCGGTTTTGTTCCGACACGATCCATGAAGCACGCCACATTCTGTTCGCTGTCGAAAGTACGGACGCCAAGGCCCGTGATGCCGTACGCGGCAAGGCCGAAAATCTGGCGGCTCATCTGGCCCTGCATCCGGAAGAATTCGCCGGTGCCGCTGAAGAGTTTTCAGATTGTCCTTCAGGCCGGCAGGGAGGCAATCTTGGGCAGCTCACGACGGGATCAACGGTGTCGGAGTTCGAGCGCGCCCTTGAAACCATGACCGCCGGGAACACCGAGCCAAAGCTGATTGAAAGCCGTTTCGGATTTCATCTGGTCGTTGTCGACCGCAGGATCGACGGCGAACAACTCCCCTTTGAACACGTACAGGCTCGCATAGCTGCATGGCTGGATGCAACGGCCTGGTCGAAGGCCGTGGCGCAGTACATTTCCATTCTTGCAGGCAAGGCGGACATACAGGGCGTCGATATGGAGGCATCGCACGGTTATCTGGTTCAATAGCGCGTGTCGGGTTGTCGTGTTGAGTCAGAATTGAGGCTCAAGAAGTTGTTTTCACGTGTCTTTATTTGACCGCCAGACACGCCTGGCGAAACAGTTCACAGGAGAAAACGAACATGGAAAAACAGGAGGAAAAACAGGTTCTGGCACTGGAGGCGCTTGGCAATGCGCCCCCAAAATCGCAACTTGCCGAACCGCTTGATTACATCTTCGCTGAGCATTTCAGACAACGTGTTCTGTGTAACGCTCTGGACGAAATTGCTGATCAGGAGCGGCCTGACCGGCAGATGATAGAGGCGGTTCTGCGATTTCTGAGAGTGGATTTCGCGCCGCATATGCAGGACGAGGAACACGATCTGTTTCCCCTGCTGCGCAGGCGGGCGGAACCGGAAGACCGGATTGATGATGTGATCGGTCAGTTGACTCAGGAACACGCTGCAGACCGGTTGGATGCCAGGCTCATTACAGAAGGCCTGAGCAAGGTGCTTGCCGGTAAAGCTGCGACCGGGGTGGCATCTTCTCTTGGCAAACTGTTGCACCGTTTTGCCGAAAATGAACGCAATCACCTAACACTTGAGAATGCGATTATCTTGCCGCTGGCGCGTGTACGGCTGACGGCGGATGATATTCGCAACATGACGAAGCAGATGGCAGCCCGCAGGAGCATCGATCTTCAGGAGTTGGGCGATGCTGTCTGATCTGCTGGATCACAATGTTCGCTGGGCGACGGCGAAGCACCGCGAAGATCCGGAATACTTCGACAGGCTTTCCAGCCTGCAACGGCCCGACTATCTGTGGATTGGATGTTCAGACAGCCGGGTGCCTGCCAATGTCATTACCGGGCTGGAGCCAGGTGAAGTGTTCGTCCATCGCAATGTCGCCAATCTCGTACATCGTGCAGACCTGAACCTGCTTTCGGTTCTGGAGTTCGCCGTTGAGACACTGGAGATCAAGCACATCATCGTGTGCGGCCACTATGGTTGCGGTGGCATCCGTGCTGCCATGGACGGTCATCGCCACGGTATCATTGATCACTGGTTGCAGCCGATCCGGGATGTGGCTGATGTCAGTGCGCCGGAACTTGCCGGGATTGGCGATGAGCAATTGAGGCAGGACAGGCTGTGCGAACTGAGCATTCAGTCCCAGGTCGCCAGCCTGGCGCGAACCCCCATCATCCAGTCGGCATGGCGGCGTGGCAAACCACTGCGTATTCATGGCTGGGTCTACGGTCTGAAGGATGGGCTGCTGCGAAACCTCGAATGCTCGACCGAGGGACTGCCGGTTTCGGTGCCGACCGTCGCAACTGAGACCAACTGTGCTCCTGGAGATATTCTCAATGGCTGATATAGCCGGCCTTGCCGCGTGTTGCCGCGGCAATGACAATCCGGGCGCTTCAGCGGACTATTTCGTGCCGAACATGCGGTCGCCCGCATCGCCAAGACCCGGCACGATGTAACCGTGATCATTGAGGTGGCTGTCGATGGCCGCTGTAAAGATCGGTACGTCGGGATGCTTGGCCGACAGGGCCTTGATGCCTTCGGGAGCAGACAGCAGGCACATGAAACGAATGTCCTTCGCGCCGGCCTGCTTGAGGCGGTCAATGGCTGCTGAAACGGAATTGCCGGTTGCCAGCATCGGGTCGACCAGAATAACCGGGCGGCTTTCAATCTCATCGGGCAGCTTCAGGTAGTACTCAACCGCCTTCAGTGTCTTCGGGTCGCGATACAGCCCGATGTGGCCGACGCGGGCTGACGGGACCAGGTCCATCATGCCTGACAAGAGGCCGTTACCGGCGCGCAGAATGGAGACCAGGCACAGCTTCTTGCCGGCCAGGAACGGCGCTTCCATGGATTCAATGGGTGTTTCGATGGTGCGTGTGGTCAGCGGCAGGTCCCGTAAAACCTCGTAGGTCAGCAACAGTGAAATCTCGTTCAGCAGTTTGCGAAACACGGCAGACGGTGTCGTCTTGTCCCGCATCAGGGACAGCTTGTGCAGCACAAGGGGGTGGTCGATCACGGTTACCGGTGACGTCATGGATAAAACCTTTTCGAGCTGGGCAGGAACGGGAGTGCACTGGGTGAAGTGGATACGCACTCCTTGCAGTTTGGGCAAGTGGAGGGTGTGGATAACGGGGAGAAAATTTACCAATTGATAAATTTTTTGAACTTGCATAACCTGACTTGATCAGCCTGACAGGTCAGGCAGCACCGACAAACATCAGCCAGAGGCCGGGGAGACAGTTCATTGAACAGCAAACAGCATATGAGCGGCGTTGTTGCAGGCAGGCTGGACGCATCCGACATAGAGGACAATTTTCAGGACCTGCATCCGCCCCTGAGTACACACGAAGCGGTCGTCGCTGCCGACAGGTGCTATTTCTGTCATGACGCGCCTTGCGTAACAGCATGCCCGACGTCAATCGACATCCCGATGTTCATCAGGCAGATATCGACCGGCAACCCGATGGGCTCGGCAGAAACCATTTTCGACCAGAATATTCTGGGCGGCATGTGCGCCCGGGTCTGCCCCACCGAAACCTTGTGCGAACAGGTCTGTGTGCGCGAAGTGGCCGAGGGCAAGCCTGTCAAGATCGGCTTGCTGCAGCGCTATGCAACAGATCATGCAATGGACAATGGTGCTGAAATTTACAAACGTGCTGCGTCGTCAGGCAAGAAAGTCGCCGTGGTCGGGGCAGGGCCTGCAGGCCTGGCGTGTGCCCATCGCCTGGCAATGCACGGGCACGATGTTGAAATCCTCGAAGCCAGGGAAAAACCCGGCGGCCTGAACGAGTTCGGTATTGCCGCCTACAAGACGGTTGATGGCTTTGCCCAGCGCGAGGTTGATTTTGTGCTGTCCATAGGGGGCATCGATATCCGGTACGGTCAGAAACTCGGCGAAGGCATTTCACTGCAGCAACTGCAGTCGGACTATGACGCGGTGTTCCTCGGGCTCGGGCTGGCCGGTGTGAATGCGTTGCAGATGGATGGGGCCGATGCAGACGGTGTTGTGGATGCCGTTGATTTCATCGCAGGTTTGCGCCAGTCAGCGGACAAGTCGGATATTGCCGTCGGCCGGCGGATCGTGGTTATCGGTGGTGGCATGACGGCGATTGATGCAGCCGTGCAGGCCAAGCTGCTCGGTGCCGAGGATGTAACGATCTGCTATCGCCGGGGCAAGGACCAGATGAATGCGTCAGTGTTCGAGCAGGACCTTGCCACGTCGCGCGGCGTAATTATCCGGCACTGGCTGCAGCCGGAAAAAGTCAATGTTGCGGACGGCAAACTGCAATCTGTAACCCTGGAATACACAGCGCAGGACGGCGGCAAGCTGACCGGTACCGGCGAGATGATGACGATCGAGGCGGACCAGGTGCTGGTTGCCATCGGCCAGACGCTTGAGGCGTCGGGCCTGGGTTCACCGATCAAGCTTGACGGCGGGCGCATTGCGACAGATGCGGATGGCCGCACATCCGCCGACAAGATCTGGGCCGGCGGCGATTGCACGACCAATGGCGATGACCTGACTGTTACGGCGGTTGCGCAGGGCCGGGACGCAGCAGAAGCGATCAACGACACACTCAAGCAATAGCGCGACTTCCATAAAGGCGCGTCACAGGAGAGAGTACCATGGCTGACATCACAAACACTTTCGCCGGTATCAAGTCACCAAACCCGTTCTGGCTGGCGTCTGCGCCGCCGACCGACAAGGCCTATAATGTCGAGCGCGCCTTCAAGGCCGGTTGGGGCGGCGTGGTGTGGAAGACCCTGGGCGAAGATGGACCACCGCTGGTCAATGTCAACGGACCGCGTTACGGCGCCGTCTGGGGGGCTGATCGCCGCCTGCTGGGTCTCAACAATATCGAACTGATCACCGACCGGGATCTGCACGTCAATCTCCGCGAGATCAAGCAGGTCAAGAAGGACTGGCCGGACCGCGCCATGGTGGTTTCAATCATGGTGCCGTGCGAGGAGGCGGCCTGGAAGGCCATATTGCCGCTGGTTGAAGAAACCGGTGCTGACGGCATCGAGCTCAATTTCGGCTGTCCGCACGGCATGAGCGAACGCGGCATGGGATCGGCCGTCGGCCAGGTGCCTGAATATATCGAAATGGTCACGCGCTGGTGCAAGGCCAACACCCGCATGCCGGTGATCGTGAAATTGACGCCCAATATTACCGACATCCGGTTTCCGGCGCGCGCGGCCCATGCAGGCGGTGCGGATGCCGTCTCGCTGATCAATACGGTGTCGTCGATCACCTCGGTGAACCTCGACAATTTCTCGCCTGAACCATCGATAGACGGCAAGGGGTCGCATGGCGGCTATTGCGGCCCGGCGGTCAAGCCGATTGCGTTGAACATGGTGGCGGAAATTGCCCGGGACGCTGAAACCCGGGGCCTTCCGATTTCGGGCATTGGCGGCATCACGACATGGCGTGACGCGGCGGAGTTTCTGGCCCTTGGCGCGGGCAATGTTCAGGTCTGTACCGCTGCGATGACCTACGGGTTCAAGATCGTGTCTGAAATGATCGAAGGCCTGCAGAACTGGATGGACGCAAAGGGCCATGCAAGCCTCGACGACGTCATCGGGCGCGCGGTGCCCAATGTGACCGATTGGCAGTATCTCAATCTGAATTATGTCACCAAGGCGAAGATTGATCAGGACATGTGTATTTCCTGCGGCAGGTGTCACATCGCCTGCGAGGACACATCCCACCAGGCGATTACACAGGAGGTGGATGGCGTTCGCCGCTTCGAGGTCATCGACGAAGAATGCGTCGGCTGCAATCTGTGTGTGAACGTGTGCCCGGTGGAAAACTGCATCACCATGGAACCGCTGGCGGCCGGTGAGACAGACAAGCGGACCGGGCAAAAGGTCAGCGGCGATTATGGCAACTGGACGGAACACCCGAACAATCCGTCACGGGTGGCAGCCGAGTGACACACACGCCGGTTCTTCCGGGTCATGTCGATGAGTGAGCAGGAAAGTGTGGCGCGGCCGTCCGCCTTTGCCACCGGGCGGCAGAAGCTGCTCGGCCATTTGTCGTCCCTGACGTTTGCGTTGCTGATTGCCGGGTCGTTCTCCATCGGCGATCTGGCAGCGCCGTTCATTGCGCCTGCTGCGCTGAACGGTGTGCGGTTTGTCATTGCGACCGCCCTGGTTGCGGCTGTTGCGCTGGCGATTGCGAAAAAACCGATTGCCAGGCCAGATGCTGTTTGGCGCTACGCCATTCTGGGCGCGCTGATGGCGACCTATTTCATCCTGATGTTCGTGGCGCTGCAGATTGCCGAACCGATCTCGACCGGGGCGGTGTTCATGCTGGTGCCGTTGATGAGTGCCGGGTTCGGCTGGCTGTTCCTGCGCCAGACGACACCCGGCATTGTCTGGCTCAGCCTGCTGATTGCCGCTGTCGGTGCCGTCTGGGTCATTTTTCAGGGCGACCTGAATGCCATTCTCAGGTTCGAGGTCGGCAAGGGCGAGGCGATCTTCTTCGTCGGCTGTGCAGCGCATGCTGCCTATGCATCACTGGTTCGAAAATTCAACAAGGGCGAACCGGTCCTGCATTTCACCCTCTACACTCTCGTGGCATCAACCTTGTGGATAGGGGCCGTCGGGGCATCAGATATCGTAATGACAGACTGGACGGCACTTCCTGCCATTGTCTGGCTTGCGGTCGCCTATCTGGCAGTGTTCACCACGGCGGGAACCTTCTTCCTGATCCAGTTCGCCTCGCTGCGCCTGCCGGCTTCAAAGGTGCTGTCCTATACCTATTTCACGCCCGCCTTCGTGATCCTGATCGAAGGCAGTATCGGTCATGGCTGGGTTGGCCCGTCAATCCTTGCCGGCGCCCTGGTGACGGCGGCTGCCATGCTGGTCATGGCGTTCGCGCCGGACCAATGAGCTGCCAATCCATGGTCCGGGCCTATTTGCTGGACTGACAGCATATGACTGCTGTGCGGACCAAAGCTGCCGTATACACAATAGCTTCAGGGCCTAAGGCAGTCGCCGAGTTTTTGGCGCGTGTTTGCGCCATGCACTTTTTGCATTGGAGTCTAGAAGCCGCCACACGTGACCTGGTATACCACCATCAGTCTTTTTACGAATTTTCCGCTTTCCAACAGAGTGCAAATACCACCAAAAAACTAACAGTGAGTCCTTGGTTTCAATGAACTCCATCCATCCTCCTGCTATCAAGTCATTCGATTTGTGTATCACGTCAATTCCGGAGAAATTCTCAAGCTCACCATCCAGATAAGAGGTCCGATGACCTTCTACGCAGCTTTCCGACCAATCGAACGTAACCTCATTTAGACTGATAGGCTGGCCGTCTGAAAGATATACATTGAGGTCCTCAATCAGTTGCCTCTCCACAAACTCACGGAGTTTTGGCCCCATGCAGTCTGAATGACCCAGGTTCGGATTTGAACTATCTTCATTCACCATTTCAAACGTCCTCAATGATGAGCGCTGATTCATTCGTTCCACAACGGGGAATGATAAGCGTTGGTTCTGGAAATTAAAGGACCGCGCTGGCCTCAAAGCAACCATGGCGGACCGCATGAACCAATATGCTCAACTCTACGGTTTCAAGCCGTCCAGAAACAGCTTCTCGAGATAGCGCGCGGCATCTTCGAAGCGGCCTTCACCTGACTTGGCCGGCGCCCAGAACAGCGCGCACCTGAACGTCGAAATCGGCATAGTGCTGGGTGGTTGCCCAGATCGAGAAGATGAGATGGTGCGGGTCGCATTTGGCCAGCCGTCCGTCTTTCATCCAGCGCCGCATGATCGCCGCCTTTTCGTCTACCAGCGATTTCAAGTCGCTCATTTCTTCCTGAATGTGGGGCGCGCCGCGCAGGATCTCGTTGGTGAACAGGCGGCCTTCGCGCGGATAGTCGCGGGCCATTTCAAGCTTGCGCCTGATATAGGAGCAAATCTCCGACAGGGGATCGCCATCGGCTTTCATTTCGCGCAACGGATCAAGCCAGGTATCCAGAAGCCGCCCGATCAGCAAGCGGTGGATCGCTTCCTTGGTGCGGAAATAATACAACAGGTTCGGCTTCGACATGCCTGCAGCCTTGGCGATCTGGTCAATGGTCGACCCGCGAAAGCCATGCACCGAGAACACATCAAGAGCGGCGTCGAGAATACGGTCTTCCTTCTCCTGCTGGATGCGGGTGCGCTTGCGGGTTTCTGCAGCTCTGGGCTTGGCCAAGCGATGTTTCTCCTTCTAGAGCAACATGGGTTCTGACGAACCCATAAAGTTGCTCTATCACTTTGAAAGCGATCAGGTTTATGATTTTTGGTTGAATCAACCAAAAATCATCCTGATCTAGGCCGGCTTTGATTGTGATTACGGCCTTGAGCGTTCATTTTACATCTTGAGGAACGATGTGAAACCTGTAATCTTTACCAATTGATCAAAATTTTCAATGTTGCACGGGAAATGAAATGACAGCACCTGGTGAAAACCTGCGTATCAATGGCGACCGTCTCTGGGACACCATTCACGAGATGGCGAAAATCGGCCCCGGAGTTGCGGGTGGATCCAACCGCCAGACGGTGACCGACGAAGACGGCGAAGGCCGCAAGCTGTTCCAGAGCTGGTGCGAGGATGCCGGTTGCACAATGGGTGTTGACCAGATGGGCACCATGTTCATGCGGCGCGAAGGAAGCGATCCGGACGCCCTGCCGGTCTATGTAGGCTCGCATCTCGACACCCAGCCCACCGGTGGCCGCTATGACGGTGTACTGGGAGTGCTGGCCGGACTTGAGATCGTGCGGACCCTGAATGATCTCAACATCAAGACAAAGCATCCCATTGTCGTCACCAACTGGACCAATGAGGAAGGGGCGCGTTTCGCACCGCCCATGCTGGCGTCAGGGGTATTTGCCGATGTGCACAAGCAGGACTGGGCCTATGCAATAGAAGATGCCGACGGCAAGAAGTTCGGTGATGAGCTGGAGCGCATCGGATGGCGTGGTGAAGAAGAGGTCGGCGCCCGCAAGATGAAAGCGTTCTTCGAACTGCACATCGAGCAGGGCCCGATCCTGGAAATTGAAAATGTCGATATCGGTGTCGTGACCCACGGCCAGGGCCTGTCCTGGACCCAGTTGACCGTGCTTGGCAAGGATTCCCATACCGGCTCGACGCCGATGCCGATGCGCAAGAATGCCGGCCTCGGCATGGCGCGCATCCTTGACCTGGTCGACGAGATTGCCTGGTCGCACAAGCCTGATGCCGTGGGTGCGGCCGGCCATATAGAGGTCTATCCCAATTCCAGGAATGTCATTCCCGGCAAGGTGGTGTTCACCGTGGACTTCCGCTCGCCCAAGCTTGCGGTGATTGAAGACATGGAGCAGCGCCTGGCGGAAGGCGCGAAGAAGATCTGCGATGACATGGGCCTCAGTGTTGAGATCGAGAAGATCGGCGGCTTTGATCCGGTGGAGTTTGACGAGACCTGCGTGCAGGCGATCCGCAGTGCCGCCGAGCGGCTGGGCTATTCCCACCGCAATATCATTTCGGGCGCAGGCCATGATGCATGCTGGGTCAACCGGGTGGCTCCAACGGCCATGGTGATGTGTCCGTGTGTCGGGGGCCTGAGCCATAATGAAGCCGAGGAAATTTCCAAGGAATGGTCGACGGCCGGTGCGGAAGTGTTGTTTCATGCCGTCGTCGAAACTGCTGAAATTATCGGGTGAGAGGGTAAGACATCATGGCCAGTACAGTCATCAAGGGCGGCACAATTGTTACCGCAGACCTGACCTACAAGTCGGACGTCAAGATCGAGGGCGGCAAGATCGTTGCGATCGGCAATGGCCTTGACGGGGACAAGACGCTGGATGCAACAGGCTGTTATGTCATGCCGGGCGGCATTGACCCGCACACACACCTGGAAATGCCGTTCATGGGGACTTACTCATCGGACGATTTTGAAAGCGGTACCCGTGCGGCATTGTCGGGCGGAACAACCATGGTGGTTGATTTCGCCCTGCCGTCTCCCGGCCAGTCGCTGCTCGAAGCGATACAGATGTGGGACAACAAGTCCGGACGCGCCAACTGCGATTACTCCTTCCACATGGCGATTACCTGGTGGAGCGAGCAGGTGTTCAATGAAATGGAAACCGTGGTCCGCGACAAGGGCATCAACACGTTCAAGCATTTCATGGCCTACAAGGGTGCTTTGATGGTTGATGATGACGAGATGTATTCGTCATTCCAGAGATGTGCCGAGCTTGGCGCCATGCCGCTGGTGCATGCGGAAAACGGTGATGTGGTCGCGCAACTTGCAGGCCAAGCTGATGGCTGAAGGCAACAACGGTCCCGAAGCCCATGCCTATTCACGCCCGCCGGAAGTGGAGGGTGAGGCAACCAACCGGGCGATCATGATCGCTGATATGGCAGGTGTTCCGCTTTATGTTGTGCATACGTCTTGCGAGCAGTCGCACGAAGCCATCCGCCGGGCCCGGCAAAAGGGCATGCGGGTCTATGGTGAGCCGTTGATCCAGCACCTGACACTGGATGAAAGCGAATATGCCCATGCCGACTGGGATCATGCCGCGCGCCGGGTAATGTCGCCACCATTCCGCAACAAGCAGCATCAGGATTCACTGTGGGCAGGCCTGCAGGCAGGCTCCCTGCAGGTGGTCGCAACAGATCACTGCGCCTTTACAACCGAGCAGAAGCGGTTCGGTGTTGGTGATTTCACCCAGATTCCCAACGGCACCGGCGGTCTTGAAGACAGGATGCCGATGCTGTGGACCTATGGGGTCAAGACCGGCCGCCTGACCATGAACGAGTTCGTGGCGGTGACGTCTTCCAATATCGCCAAGATCCTCAACATCTACCCGAAGAAGGGGGCCATTCTGGTGGGGTCGGACGCTGATCTTGTGGTGTGGGACCCGAGCCTTGAAGAAAACCATCACCGCAGACAAGCAACAGTCGGCCATCGACTACAATGTGTTTGAAGGCAAGAAGGTTGAAGGCCTGCCGAGATACACCCTGACCAGGGGCGAGGTTGCGATCGAGGAAGGCGCGGTCAAGACACAGGAAGGCCATGGCCAGTTCGTCAAGCGCGAACCGTTCCAGGCGGTCAACAAGGCGTTGTCCGAGTGGAAGCAGATTACAGCTCCGCGCAAGGTGCAACGTACGGGAATTCCGGCGAGTGGCGTTTGATGTCACACGATGTCGTGTCGGCAAACGACCTGTCCCTGACTTTTCAGACGGACGATGGGCCTGTGCATGCGCTGTCGGGTGTCGATCTGAGTGTCGCAAAGGGTGAGTTTGTTTCGTTTATCGGCCCGTCCGGGTGCGGCAAGACAACATTCCTGCGGGTGATCGCCGACCTGGAAAAACCCACCGGCGGCGACATCAGGGTCAATGGTGTCGATCCGGAAACAGCGCGCCAAGCACGCGCCTATGGCTATGTTTTTCAGGCGGCGTCGCTGTATCCCTGGCGCACCATCGAGCGCAATGTCGGCCTGCCGCTGGAAATCATGGGGTATTCGGCGGAAGAAATGCGCCAGCGCATTGCCCGCACGCTGGACCTGGTCAACCTCGCCGGGTTTGAGAACAAATACCCGTGGCAGCTCTCGGGCGGCATGCAGCAAAGAGCCTCGATTGCGCGCGCTCTGGCCTTTGACGCTGATCTTTTACTGATGGACGAGCCGTTTGGCGCGCTTGACGAGATCGTGCGCGATCACCTCAACGAGCAGTTGCTGAAACTGTGGGACAAGACCAACAAGACGATCTGTTTCGTTACCCACTCCATTCCGGAAGCGGTGTACCTGTCGACGAAAATCGTCGTGATGAGCCCGCGGCCGGGCCGGGTAACCGATGTCATCGAGTCCTCATTGCCGAAACACCGCCCGCTGGAAATCCGCGAAAGCGAGGAGTTTCTGAAAATTGCGCACCGGGTGCGCGAAGGCTTGAGGGCAGGGCACAGTTATGATGAGTGATTGGGCCTGATCATGGATGCCAAGGGCAAAACCATTCCCGTTCTCACGGTCATCTCGGTGGTCGTCGTGATCTGGTATGCCTGTGTGGTGTGGATGAACGCGCCATTTGAATATGACAAGGCCGAGCGGGCAGGCACTGAAATCGGGTTTTCGCAACTTGTGTCCAACACGATGAAACAGGATCGACCCATCCTGCCGGCGGTCCACCAGATCGCCGAGGAGATGTACAAGACGATCGTGCTGAAGAACATCACGTCCAAGCGCAGCCTGGTCTATCATGCCTGGATCACGCTGTCGGCGACGCTGCTCGGCTTCGCAATCGGCACTGCACTGGGTATCCTGCTGGCGGTCGGTATCGTCCACAACCGGGCGATGGATAAGTCCGTCATGCCGTGGGTGATCGCCAGCCAGACCATTCCGATCCTTGCCATTGCACCGATGATTATTGTTGTCCTGAACGCCATTGGCCTGTCGGGCCTTGTTGCCCAAGGCGCTGATTTCCACCTACCTGTCGTTTTTCCCGGTGGTGGTCGGCATGGTGAAAGGCCTGCGCAGCCCGGAACGGGCGCAGCTTGACCTGATGCACACCTACAGTGCGTCAACCGCGCAGACTTTCTGGAAACTGCGCTGGCCGTCATCGATGCCTTACCTGTTTACATCACTCAAGATCGCCATCGCCATTTCACTGGTCGGTGCCATTGTCGGCGAACTGCCGACCGGCGCCGTCGCCGGGCTCGGCGCGCGATTGCTGGCCGGTTCCTACTATGGTCAGACGATCCAGATCTGGTCGGCCCTGTTTACCGCGGCAATCCTGGCCGCTGTGCTGGTGATGATTGTCGGCATTGCCCATTCCTATGTGCTGAAACGCATGGGGCAAAAACCGGAAGGGGCCACGACATGATCTGGCTTGTGGTTTTTGCCGTGTTGTTCTGGCTTGGCACCTGGGCCCTGAACGAATGGCTGTCGCGCCGGACGTTCGCCAGCCATATGTTGCAGAGAACCGTCAACCTGCTGATCCCGCTATTGTTTGGCGTGGCCATGCTGGTGTTGTGGGAAGGATTTACCCGTGGCCTTGATGTGCCGAGAGTCCTGTTGCCGCCGCCGTCGATGATCTGGGAGCGTATTCTGAATTCACTGCCCATCCTGTGGGCCGACTTTCAACAGACATTCCTGAAAGCAGTGCTTGCCGGCTATGTGCTGGGCTGCGGATCCGGATTCATTGTTGCGCTGTTGTGTGACCGGTCTTCGTTCCTGAAGCGCGGACTGCTGCCGCTGGGCAATTTTGTGTCGGCACTTCCCATCATCGGTGTCGCGCCGATCATGGTCATGTGGTTCGGCTTTGACTGGCAGTCAAAGGCGGCAGTGGTGGTGATCATGACATTCTTCCCGATGCTGGTGAACACGGTGCAGGGACTGTCGGCGGCAGATCACATGCAGCGCGACCTGATGCGCACCTATGCCAGTTCCTGGTGGCAGACTTTAATCAAGCTGCGCCTTCCCGCCGCGGCACCTTTCATATTCAACGCGCTTAAAATAAACTCCACGCTTGCATTGATCGGTGCAATCGTGGCCGAATTTTTCGGCACCCCGATTGTGGGAATGGGCTTTCGCATTTCCACGGAAGTGGGGAGAATGAATGTGGATATGGTCTGGGCTGAAATTGCCGTGGCAGCCCTGGCCGGTTCGACTTTCTACGGTTTGGTGGCGCTAGTTGAGCGCACCGTCACATTCTGGCATCCGTCAGTTCGAAGCGGACGGACATAACAAGGGAGTAGTTTTTATGAAGAGAAAACTTATGACTATCGTGCTTGCAGCGGCCATGTCGGTTGCTGCGACGGCTGCGATGGCCGCGGACAAGCTGGCCCTGCAGTTGAAGTGGGTCACCCAGGCGCAGTTTGCCGGCTATTATGTCGCCAAGGACAAGGGCTTCTACAAGGAGGAAAATCTCGACGTGGAGATCAAGCCGGGCGGGCCGGATATTGCACCGGTTCAGGTTCTGGCAGGCGGTGGCGCCGACGTGGTGCTTGACTGGATGCCGTCTGCACTGGCATCCCGCGAAAAGGGTGTAGCCCTGGTCAATATTGCCCAGCCGTTCAAGACCTCCGGCATGATGCTGACCTGCCGCAAGGATTCCGGGATCAGTTCGCCGGCAGACTTCAAGGGCAAAACGCTTGGTGTGTGGTTCTTCGGCAACGAATATCCGTTCCTGTCGTGGATGAGCCAGCTTGGCATTGCAACCGACGGCAGCGCTGACGGGGTGAAGGTTCTCAAGCAGGGCTTCAATGTGGACCCGATCCTGCAGAAGCAGGCCGACTGCGTATCAACCATGACCTACAACGAATACTGGCAGATTATCGATGCCGGGCTTTCTGAAGATGATCTGGTTGTGTTCAAGTATGAAGACCAGGGCGTGGCGACGCTGGAAGACGGCATTTACGTGCTGGAAGACAAGCTCAAGGATCCTGCCTTTGAAGACAAGATGGTGCGCTTCGTTCGTGCCTCCATGAAAGGCTGGAAGTTTGCCGAGGCCAACCCGGACGAGGCCGCCGATATTGTGCTGGAAAACGATGCCTCCGGTGCGCAGACGGAAAAGCACCAGAAGCGCATGATGCGCGAGATCGCCAAGCTTACTGCCGGCTCCAATGGTGCCCTGGATGAGGCCGATTTCAAGCGCACGGTCGCCACGTTGCTGAAAGGCGGGTCCGATCCGGTTATCACCAAGGAACCGGTTGGCGCCTGGACATCGGCGATAACCGACAAGGCGCTCAAATAGACGCGTCTCAAACAGACACTGTGGAGAAGGGCGGCTGACCAGCCGCCCTTTTTCATTGAATCCTGTGGGTAGAAGCAAATTGCGGTTGGAAAACCTGTAATCATTCCAAAAACTGCTGGCTTCGCCGAATTTCTTTGGCTACCATTTATTTGACCAATTGGTAAAATTACTGACAGAAGAATTGCCTGAGAGCCTTGGGGGGACGGGAACGCGTTAATTTGAAACTATCTTGTGGAGCAAAAACAATGACCTGGAACACCAACAGACGCCAGTTTAACATGATGCTGGCTGCTGCAGCCGGCGCAACGACGCTGGGCGCAAAACCTGCCTTTGCAGAGACCATCAAGGTTGCGGGTATTTACACTCAGCCGATCCAGCAGAAATGGGACGCACGCCTGCACCAGGGGCTGGAAGCAGCCAAGGCAAAGGGTGATATCGAGTACGTGTTCTCGGAAAAGGTCGCCAATACGGACTATATCCGTGTGCTGCGTGAATATTGCGAGTCAGGTGTAAAGCTCATTGTCGGTGAGGCGTTCGGCATCTCGAAGGAAGCCCGTAAGGTCGCTGATGAATATCCTGACATTGCCTTCCTGATGGGCGATCCGTTCGAGCCGCACGGGTCGAATTTCTCGGTGTTCGACAACTATATTCACGAGCCCTGTTTCCTGATGGGCATGATCGCCGGGGCCATGACCAAGACCAACAAGCTCGGCATGGTCGGCGGTTATCCGATCGGTGAAGTGAACCGTCTGTTCCACGCCTTCATAGACGGTGCGAAATCGGTTAATCCGGACATCCAGTACAAGGTCACCTTCATCGGGTCCTGGTACGACCCCCCAAAGGCAAAGGAAGCGGCCTTTGCCCAGATCGAGGCCGGTGCCGACATCATGTATGCAGAACGCGCAGGCGTTGTTGATGCAGCCCGTGAGAAGGGCGTCCTGGCGTTCGGCAACGTCAATGACATGAACAAGGAAGAAAACGGAACCGATGTCGTGGTTACGTCTGCACTCTGGCACATGGAGGAAGCCATCGCCCATGCCATTGCGCTGGTGAAGGCCGGTACCTTCAAGGCTGAAAACTACAAGGAATGGACCATGATGCGCAAAGGCGGTGCCAGCCTTGCTCCCTACTATGAGTTCGAAGACAGGATTCCGGCTGAAATCAAGGCCAAGGTGGAAGACACCAAGGCGAAAATTCTGTCGGGAGAATTTGACGTGACCATCACGGACACCGAACCGAAATCCTCCTACTAGACGTCAGATAGAGGAGTGAGCAATCCGCCAGTACTGGAGTTCCGGGGCGTTACCAAGCGCTTCGGAACCCTGACCGCAAACGACGATGTGTCATTGACACTGCAACAGGGCGAGGTGCTTGCCCTGCTGGGTGAGAATGGCGCCGGCAAGACAACACTGATGAACATCCTCTTCGGTCACTATCAGGCCGATGAGGGTGATATACTGGTCGACGGTGAGGTGCTCATCTCAGGCTCGACGCAGGCCGCCATTAATGCCGGCATCGGCATGGTGCATCAGCATTTTACCCTGGCTGACAATCTCTCGGTTCTGGAAAACATCACCCTGGGTACCGAGAGCCTGTGGTCATGGCGCCACGACCAGGCAAGGAGCCGCAAAAAGCTTGCTGCCATGATCAGCGATTATGGGCTGGTCGTTGATCCCGATGCCATGGTGTCCGAGCTGTCGGTAGGTGAACGCCAGCGGGTTGAAATTCTCAAGGCGCTGTACCGTGATGCGCGCATTCTCATTCTTGATGAACCGACAGCGGTGCTGACCCCTCAGGAAGCCGAACGTCTTTTCGCGACACTGAAGTCGATCACCGCGAAGGGGCTGGCGATCATATTCATTTCCCACAAACTGCACGAGATACTGGCGGTCAGCGATCGCATTGCGGTGCTGCGCCGCGGGGCCATCGTGGGAACGCTTGAAACGGCGGCGTCGAGGCGCGAACAACTGGCCGAGCTGATGGTTGGCCGAACGGTGACCCGCCCCAAGCTTTCGGCAATCGAGCCCGGCAGGCTGGTGCTTGAAATGCGAGATGTGTCGACCAACGGAACCGGTGCGACGGAGCTCAAGGAAATTGACCTGGCACTTCGTCAGCATGAAATCGTTGGCGTTGCCGGTGTTGCAGGAAATGGCCAGGGGACACTTGCCGACATCCTGTCCGGCCTCCGGAGAGACTTTTCCGGCACCATTGAGCTTAATGGCCAAAAGCTGGCTGCAGGCAATCCGCGCGCGATTGTCGCCTCCGGTGTCGGGCGCATTCCCGAGGACCGGCATGCGCGCGGGGTGGTTGCCGACATGGACATCTGGGAGAACCTGATATCCGAGGACATTCGTTCAGATGAAATCTGCCGGGCCGGGTTCATAATCAACGGCGCCGGCGCACGGGCACGGGCAGAAAAACAAATCCAACAGTTCGATGTGCGGTGCAAGGGACCGGATGCCGAAACGAAGCTTCTGTCTGGCGGCAACATGCAAAAACTCATTCTGGCGCGGGCGCTGTCGAATACACCATCTTTCATTCTGGCCAACCAGCCGGTGCGCGGGCTTGATGAGGGCGCAATTGCCTATGTACAGCAGCAATTGCTGGAGGCCCGCAAAAGAGGCGCCGCCATCCTGTTGATATCGGAAGATCTCGATGAGCTTATGACGCTGACCGACCGGATTGCCGTGATGTCCCACGGTACGCTCAGCAGCGCCTTGCCGACCGGTGAGCGCTCGATCGCCGAGATTGGCCTGATGATGGCAGGCCATGGTGATCAGGGTGACGCAAAGCTGGGGAGCCTGGCCAATGGTCATTGAACCGCGTGAAACAGTTTCCGTCTGGCGCGCCGGGCTGGCCCCGGTGTGGGCCATTCTCGCCTCGCTGGTTATTTGCGCCGTGCTTATCTCCTGGGCGGGCGCATCAATCCCCACAGCCTATTCGCTATTGTTCAAGGGCGCGTTCGGATCGGCATTCGCGATCAACGAAACACTGACCCGTTCAATCCCCTTGATCCTTACCGGTCTTGCGGTCTCGGTGGCGTTCCGGGCGAAGTTCTACAATATCGGTGCCGAGGGACAACTCTACGCCGGAGCGCTCGCGGCCACGTTCTTCGGCACAGGTCTGGTCACGCTGCCGCCGGCACTGATGGTGCCGTTCCTGGTCATCATGGGGGCGCTGGCGGGCGGTGCATTGCTGATTGTGCCGGTGTTGCTGAAAACCCATCTCAAGGTTGACGAGGTTGTCACCACGCTGCTGCTGAATTTCGTGGTGCTTCTGGTGGTCAGCTACCTGATTGAAGGACCCTGGAAGGATCCGGCATCACTGGGCTGGCCACAGGCAGCCTCCATCATTGATGAAGGTGTGCTGCCGCCTTTGCTGGCAAAAGGCAGGCTGCACTTCGGCCTGATCATAGCCTTGTTCATGGCGGTAATCATCTGGCTGATGATGCGGTTTACGGTCCAGGGCTATGAAATCAGGGCGGTTGGGCACAACGCCAGGGCGGCAGAATTTTCCGGCATCAATGTCAATCGCACGGTGATCATGACCGCGATGATTTCCGGCGGGCTGGCCGGTATTGCAGGTGTCAGCGAGACCGCCGGTCTGAAGGGGTACCTGACGCTCGATCTGTCTCCCGGGTTTGGCTATACCGGCATTGCCGTTGCCATGCTTGCGCAACTCAATCCGCTGGCCGTGGTGCCTGCCGCGATTTTCCTGTCGGCGGTCTATGTGGGCGCCGATGCCATGTCGCGTGCGGTCAACATTCCCACATATATCGCCGACGTACTGGTCGGTGTTTCCATATTGGCGGTGCTGTGCAGTGTCATGCTGAGCCAGTACCGCATCAGGTGGCGGGCATGAGTGATTTCATTGACATCCTGCTGACGGCAGGTTTCTGGGCAGCCACCATCCGTATTGTCAGCCCGTTGATATTCGGCACGCTGGGGGAGCTTATCTGCGAACGGGCAGGGGTTCTCAATCTTGGCATTGAAGGCATCATGACGGTCGGTGCCATGTCGGGCTGGATGTGGGTTTATCAGGGCGGGGATCTGTGGACAGGTGTGCTGTTTGCCGCCTGCATGGGCGCGGTTTTCGGGCTGCTGCATGCGGTGTTCACCGTGCATCTGGGCCTGTCACAGCATGTCACCGGCATCGGCATTACGCTGTTTGCGTCATCGCTGAGTTATTTTGTCTATCGAATGTTGCTGCCGGATGCCACGACACCACCGAAGATTGTGCCGTTCCAGCCCATTGCCGTGCCATGGCTGTCGGACCTGCCGATCATCGGCGAAGCCCTGTTCACCCAGTCGGCGCTGACCTACCTGGCTTTGCTGGTGGTGCCGATGGTCTGGTATGTGTTGTTCAGGACGCCGGTCGGGCTGGCAGTGCGCATGTCCGGGGAAAATCCGGTGGCCGTCGAAGCGCAGGGTATCAACGTATTGGCGGTGCGCACTGGTGCGGTCATGGTCGGAAGTGCGTTCATGGCCGTTGGCGGAGCCTTCATTACCATGTCCTGGTTCGATGCGTTTTACTTCGGGATGGTCAATGGGCGTGGCTGGATTTGTGTGGCGCTGGTGATCTTCGCGTCATGGCGACCGGGCAGGGCGCTGCTTGGTGCGCTGCTGTTTGCCGGGCTTGAAGCCATCCAGGTTCGCGCCCAGCAATCAGCCGGTGCGTTTATCCCGTACCAGTTCTTCCTCATGCTGCCATATGTCATGTCAATCCTTGCCATGATCGTGATGGCACGGAAAACCAAATATCCCCAGGCTTTGCTCGTACCGTTCCGGCGTGGCGAAAGAGTTTAGGGTCAGGACCCACTAATCTTATGCAATTCTGTTTGAAAGAAAACATCCGAATGATGGTTAAAAAGCGCAAGGCAAGGCTTTGTGCCTTGTCGAGCATTTTTCGACTTCAGGCGGGTGTTTTCCTTCAAACCCGAAGGGCGGGGTCTATTTTGCCCCTGACAGCGTTGAAAGGTCTTGAAAACCGGACGGTTTCCTGCGCTCTTTCGCCTTGTCAGAAGCAAAATATCCTCCCGCAGAATGGATAAGATTAGTGGGTCCTGACCCTACGGTCCTGACCCGAAGGAGAGGTCCAAATGCTCAATGAAACTGATCGGAAATTCCTGCGTGTGGCCTATGAGGAAGCCAAGGCGGGGTTTGACGAAGGCGGTTGTCCCATTGGTTCTGTGTTGGCGCGAGGGGACGTACTGGTGTCTCGCGGGCGCAATCAGCGGGTCCAGCAAGGCGATCCGATAGCCCATGGTGAAATGGATGCTCTGCGCAAAGCCGGCCGGCAACGGTCCTATCGCGACATGACCATCTATACGTCATTAAGTCCGTGCATGATGTGTAGCGGCACCATCATCCAGTTCGGTATTCCACGTGTGGTGATTGGCGAGAATACAACGTTTGGTGGTAATGAAGATTTCCTGCGGTCGAAAGGTATTGATGTATTGATTGCAGATGATCCAGACTGCATCGCCCTGATGACCCGCTTCATTGCGGAAAAACCCGAGCTCTGGAATGAAGACATTGCCGAAGAGTGATGTGTAAGTCTGTGAAAAGACAACAAATTCAGAAATATAGTAATCTTGTATTGAGAGAGATCCAAATATACGGTGAAATTTCTGTAAATCCGGTATCCTTTTCATGAAGAGTCGTATACGGTTTTACCAACAGATTTGGTGAACGCGATGGGGGTGTCGTCGTTATGTTCTCGATAAAGCCGGAGACTCTGTTCAAGCTTGAGCAACAATCATGGCGGCTTGCCGGTGTGTGGCCCGGTGCCGCGAAGCGCAGGCTGTGGCTTTCGCGACCGGTTGCCGCGACCGAGTCAACCAAGCACTATCTTGCCGTATTTGCCATTGTCCGCAACGAAGGCCCTTATCTGAAGGAATGGATCGAGTTCCATCGCATGATGGGGGTCAGTCAATTCTTCATCTATGATAATGGCAGCAATGACGGTACGGCCGATCTGCTGTCGCCCTATGTGAACGAAGGGCTGATCACGCTTGTCAACTGGGCAGATTTCCTCAAAGGATGGGAAGGAGTGGCCGGCACAAGTGGCCGAACGCAGAAACTGGCGATGTTGCACTGTCTTGCCAATTTTGGTCATCTTGCTGAATGGATGGCGTTTTTCGATGCAGATGAATTCCTGTTTCCGACTGCGGCGGGTTCGCTGGCCGAGGTGTTGCATGAATACGAGGATCTCGATTCCCTCTCGGTGTACTGGCATATGTTCGGTACATCCGGCCACACCCGCAAACCGCCGGGCCTGGTAACTGAAAATTACACCCAGAGGCTCAGAAAGCCTCAGGCGTCATGCAAACATCTTTCCAGGGTCAAGACCATTGTTCGCCCCAGTGCGGTGCGCGGAGTGCATAATTCTCACGTCTTCATACTCACGCACGGTTACCCGGAGTCATGGACAGAGCATCGCCAGAGAATTGGACATGCTGACCATCGCCTCGCCACCCGGTCAACCGATGTGCTGCGGATCAATCACTATTACAGCAAGTCCCTGGCCGAATACCGTGAACGCCGATCTGTTCCACTGCTTGGTCAGCGGTCTGATTTCAGAGGTGATGATCAGCTGCTGAGGTTCATCGAGAGCGATACTGTTGAAGACATCTCAATCCAGCGGTTTGTTCCGGCACTGCGAAACCGCCTGAGCGCAGGATCAGGAGATGGTAATATTGTTCAGATGAGTGGTCCGCGGTTCTCCGCGCGTGAAGATTAACGCCGGTT
This sequence comes from uncultured Alphaproteobacteria bacterium, assembly GCA_963698275.1. Taxonomy (GTDB): domain Bacteria; phylum Pseudomonadota; class Alphaproteobacteria; order Rhizobiales; family Aestuariivirgaceae; genus Anderseniella. The sequence continues at coordinate 463,921 of CAVOQE010000001.1, forward strand.
GCTTGTTCTCAAGGCTTGCTGTTGATGGCTACGTAGAAATTCGCACCATCTGCATCCGTATCGCCGGTCCAGCATGACAAACGAAGAAACATCCAGTCATGCTCCCTCGATGTCACTGGAACAGGGTCGAGTTCACACATCTCATGCAGAGGCTGAATGTCATCAGCGGTTCCCACAAGGCTGAGTGTTTCGGATGAGTCCAGACCGGTCTGCCAGGGGATATCGGATGCTGCGATGGATGTTGTTTTGAGAGCTCGCGCCTTGATGAGCCTTGCCGGCATCGTGCTGGTCCATACAACGCTATCATCGGACGTGTCGCGCCTGGCTTCCAGGCCGCCGGCGTTCAGTCTGAAGGCAGCCTTGCCTGTGTCTGTGCTTCGTGGCGTCATGTACCCTGCGCTGCTTTTGGAAAGAACCTCAAAGACCTGACACGAAGGCTTTCGCTTTTCAGTTTGTGTCCAGGTTTCCCGGTCAACGCCTGCATCGGACGCATACTCGGTTTCGCGCAGCGCGCATTTTTGCAAAATGCTGCCATCCTGGATTGACAGTTCAACAAAATCAAAACGTTTGTAATGCTGATAGTAGGTTGGTGCATGAAGCGTCGTTGTTCGAATGACAAAGAAGCTGGTTGGTGTAGTGCCGATGATATGATCCGATATCACGATACCGGGACTTGGCGTGGCATGGGCAGTCAGCGCCGAAGCGAGAATGAGTTGAACCGTGATGACAATTCTTTTGCAGAGCGCGCTCATGATTGTTTTTCCCTCGCCGATTGAAGCTCGTTTTGTGGTCGAAAGCTTTGCATATTGAACTACAGAGTTGAGGGAACCTGTGATGTGATGTCCTGCACAAGTGTCACCGGCTGAAGCCGACAGGCGGTGTCGGAGTTCAGGCGGTAGCGGCCGGCTTGTTGCAGCTTAAGCACTCCACACCCCCAACAAGGTGCTGGCGGTATCATCCTGCATGTCGGCATACAGCACGATATTTAACGGCAGACTGCCATAGCGACCGCTGAGGCTGACCAATGCGCCGCTTTCGATCTCCTGGTGTGTCATGCTGACAGGCAGCCAGGCGACGCCCAGTCCTTTCAGGGCCAGTTCCTTGATGCCATTGGAAAACGCTGTTTCATAGACCGGGTTGACGGTCTGGCTGCGGGTGGCAAAGGGTTTTTCTGCACCACCGAACATGGAACCAAAATGGCTTTCTTCCGGATAGATTATGGCCGGGCTATCGCCCGGAATCGACCCGTCACCGGCAACGGCGTAGCGCATGCTGCCGCCGACGACCGGCACCAGCCTGTCGTCACCCCAGGTGCCGCGCTTGACGGTGTCGCCAAACGGCAGTGGAGCTGCTCCTTCGGCCTCATAAAACATGAGCATGGTGGCATCACCGCGCAGAAACATGGAAACACAGTCCCTCTGATTGCCGGCCCGTACACGAAACTTGAGCGACGGAAATTCCTGCAGTGCGCGCAGGGCCATGTCGGGAAATGTCGAGTAAATGGATGCGTGCTGGGCTGCAATCGTGGTGGTGGTGCTGGCCGGATCATAGGTTGAAATCCTGCCGCGCAGCTCGTGTATCCGAGCGGTTAGCGCCCTGATTTCAGGTTCATTTGCTGCCAGCGACGGGCTCAGGTCAACGCGGTTGACCTTGCGGTCCAGCACCGGCGTACCGAGCCAGTCTTCAAACCCGCGGATGCGCCGGGAAAACGCCGGTTGGGTGATATTTCGCCGGTTGGCAGCGCGGGTCATATTGCCTTCCTCCAGCAATACCAAAACATCCTCGAGCCAGCGCAAATCCATCTGATTTTCTCCCTTTGCCCATACAATAAGTATGGGTAGGCAGAGAAGAAAGCATTATTTTTTGCTCGCGGGTTGGGTGACCATTTCCGTAATCCAACTACAAGGAATACAGAATGGCCCAGACCATGCAGACAATTGCTGCCGAAAACCGGCAGTCGCCCGAGGCAACCAAGAGCTTGTGCAAAGCGCTGTCGATTGCCTTGGCCCGCTTCCCGCGCGTGCGTCTTGGTCACCTGCCAACACCACTGGAGCCGATGGACCGGCTCAGCGAACTGCTGGGCGGGCCACGTTTATGGGTGAAAAGGGATGATTGCACAGGTTTGTCATCGGGCGGCAACAAGACACGCAAGCTTGAATACCTGATGGCTGACGCTCAAGAGCAGGGCGCCGATACGATCATCACCCAGGGTGCGACCCAATCCAATCATGCCCGCCAGACCACGGCTGCTGCGGCAAAGCTCGGCATGAAGTGTCATATTCTCCTGGAAGACAGGACCGGATCAAATGACGCTCAGTATAATCACAACGGCAATGTGCTGCTGGACATGCTGCATGGAGCTTCCGTTTCAAAACGAGCCGGCGGCAGCGATATGGCAGCCGAGATGGAAACGCTGGCTGACCGGCTTCGTGGGCAGGGCGATACGCCATACATAATTCCTGGTGGTGGATCGAACCCGATTGGCGCGCTTGGCTATGTAAACTGTGCCCGCGAATTGGCCGAACAGGCCGTCGACATCGGCTTGCAAATCGATGCATTTGTCCACGCGACCGGCAGTTCCGGGACACAAGCCGGCCTGGTGACGGGACTGGCTGCCATTGAAAGCGACATCCAGCTTCTTGGTATCGGCGTTCGTGCGCCGCAGGAAAAGCAGGAGCAGATGGTCTTCGATCTTGCGCAGAAAACAGCGGAACACCTTGGCACCGGCGTGAGCATTACACGCGATAGCGTCCGGGCAAATTGTAACTATGTCGGACCAGGCTACGGTTTGCCGACCGACGGCATGAAACAAGCCGTCAAGACCCTGGCGCAGACAGAGGGCCTGCTGTTTGATCCGGTCTATTCGGGCAAGGGCCTGGACGGGCTGATCGACCTGATCGGCAAAGGCGCATTCGAGGGCATGGACAACGTTGTCTTTCTTCACACCGGCGGCAGCGCTGCGCTTTTCGGCTATCCGGAGGTTTTCGACCTGCCGGGCTACACAGAATAAGTTTCAACAAGGAGTAACTCAATGTCGATCAAGAAAATTCTCTTAACCGCCGCATTGGCGGTAGGATTGTCCGCGCCATCTGTGCTGGCACAAGGTTCCGGCGGTACGCTGGACAAGATTTCCAAGAGCGGCGAAATCGTAATCGGACACCGCGAGTCCTCGGTGCCGTTTTCCTATCTTGACGCCGATCAGAAGCCGGTTGGCTATTCAATCGACCTGTGTATGAAGATTGTTGATGCTGTGTCTGCCGAACTGGGCAAGAAGATCGCAGTTAAATATGTGCCGGTAAACCCCAAGACACGCATCGCCTTGATGGCGAACGGCACCATTGACCTGGAATGCGGGTCAACCACGAACAATCTGACACGTCAGCAGCAGGTCGAATATCTGCCTGTCACATTCATCACCGGCACCAAGATCATGGCCCGCAAGGGATCAGGCATCAATTCGGTGGCTGATCTGAACGGAAAATCTGTTGCACTGGCCCAAGGCACGACCAATGAGCGCGCCGTCAAGGCTGCCATCAAGGACCTCGGACTGGAAGTAAAAGTGCTGCCGGTTCGCGATCATGCAGAAGGAATGTTGTCCCTGGAAACGGATCGTGTTGATGCCTACTCCACCGACCACATTTTGCTGTTCGGCCTGATTGCCAAGTCCAAGACGCCGGACAAATTCGAAGTCGTCGGCGATTTTCTGTCTTTCGATCCATACGCCATCATGGTGCGCCGTGATGACAGCGCTTTCGAACTGGTCGGCAAGAAGGCACTTGCTGCCGTGTTCCGGTCAGGCGAGATCGACGGCATTTATTCAAAGTGGTTTGACCCCCTGGGGGTTCCTGCCGATGACCTGCTGAAGGCGGCGTTCAAACTGGGCGGGCTGCCTGAGTAACGAAAATCAGGGCCGGGCCACGAGCGTGATCCGGCCTTGTTGTTTGAAGTCAAAGGGGTGGACCAATGAATTACAACTGGAATTGGGGGGTGCTGTTTGAAGAGCAATACCTCAACTGGTTGATCAGCGGTTTCGGCTGGACCATATCGGTCGCCCTGTGTGCCTGGGTCATTGCCCTGGTAATCGGATCCCTGGTTGGTGTCGGCAAGACTGTGCCAAACAAGGCACTTCGTGCTGTTTGCAGTACATATGTTGAAATCTTTCGCAACGTGCCTTTGCTGGTGCAGATGTTCATCTGGTATTTTGCCGTGCCGGAACTTCTGCCTGATGATATCGGGCGCTGGATGAAGCGTGACATGCCCAATCCGGAATTCGTGACTGCTGTTATAGCCCTGGGGCTGTACACCGCCTCGCGTATCGCCGAACAGGTGCGCGCAGGCATTGAAACCGTGCCGCCGGGACTTTCTGCCGCTGCCAAGGCGCATGGTCTGAACACTGCACAGACCTATCGTTATGTCCTGCTGCCGATCTCGTTTCGGTTGATCGTCCCGCCACTGACCTCGGAATTCCTGACGGTCTTCAAGAACTCATCCCTTGCGCTGACCATCGGCCTGCTGGAACTGACCGCACAAAGCCAGCAGATTGCCGAATACACTTTCCAGGGTTTCGAGGCGTTCACGGCTGCAACGGTGATTTATGTCACCATCGCGCTGATTGCCACACTCATCATGCAGGTGCTGGAGCGCCATACACGCATCCCCGGCTATGTCGGAAAGGAAGCGTAGGATGGGTGATTTTGATTTCAACGTTATCTGGTCATCGCTGCCGTTTCTCTGGCAAGGCTTGCAGTTGAGTCTTTGGCTGACTTTTCTGGCAATAATCGGCGGCATTGTGCTCGGTACATTGCTCGCACTGGCGAGACTGTCCGGCATATTGCCGCTTTCTCTGGTTGCCGCGACTTATGTCAACCTGATCCGGTCGGTGCCACTGATCCTGGTGATCTTCTGGTTTTACTTCCTGGTGCCATTGGCCCTCGGGCGTCCGGTGGGCAGCTTCTACTCGGCACTTATAGCCTTCGTGCTGTTTGAAGCGGCCTACTATTCCGAGATCATGCGGGCCGGCATTCAAAGCGTCCGCACGGGCCAGGTCCAGGCCGGCCAGTCTACCGGTTTGAACTACTGGCAAATCCAGCGATATGTCGTTCTGCCCCAGGCGTTCCGCAACATGATCCCGATCCTGGTGACCCAGGGCATAATCCTGTTCCAGGACACATCGCTGGTGTTTGTTGTCAGCCTGCGTGACTTCATGACCGCGTCTTCCATTGTTGCCCGAACCGAAGGCCGGCTTGTCGAAATGTATCTGTTCGCCGCGCTGGTGTATTTCGCCATTTGCTTTTCGGGCTCGTTACTGGTGCGCAACCTCAAATCCCGGATGGCCACATGATAGAAATTGAAAACATCAGCAAGTGGTACGCCGACTTTCGCGTTCTCTCGGAATGCACAACCCATGTGGACAAAGGCGAGGTGGTTGTTGTGTGCGGCCCATCGGGGTCGGGCAAGTCCACCCTGATCAAATGTGTGAACGGACTGGAGCCGGTTCAGGAAGGGCGCGTCATCGTCGATGGCGATGAAGTCACGGCGAAAAATGCCAACCTCACGGCGCTGCGCTCGCGTATCGGCATGGTATTTCAGCATTTTGAGCTTTATCCGCATATGTCCGTGCTCGAAAACCTGTGCCTGGCTCAGGAAAAGGTTTTGAAACGTGACAGGGCTGAAGCTGTCACACGTGCCGAGAGCCTGCTGACAAGAGTTGGTATGGCCGATCACGCCGTGAAATATCCAAGTCAGTTGTCCGGCGGGCAGCAGCAACGCATCGCAATTGCACGCTCGCTGGCAATGGATCCTATTGCCATGCTGTTTGATGAACCGACTTCTGCGCTTGATCCTGAGATGATCAAGGAGGTGCTCGATGTCATGGTCGAACTGGCGCGCGAAGGAATGACCATGATGGTGGTGACCCACGAAATGGGGTTTGCAAGGAAAGTTGCCGACCGGGTTATCTTCATGGATGAGGGAAAGATTATTGAAGACCGCGCCACAGGGGAGTTCTTCGACAACCCGGAAAGTGATCGGGCAAAGGATTTTCTGTCGAAAATTCTCAACCACTAATTTTTCCGGCATCTGGCGGGCAGGGAACATTGGAAGGCAGGTTAAGGGCCATGGAGCAACTTATCTTTGAACGAGGGGGCAGTGGATTTCCGCTAGTGCTCGTGCATGGATATCTGGCCGGTGCCGGGATCTGGCGTGAACAGATTGACTACTTCCAGGACCGCTTTGATGTGCTGGCTGCCAACCTGCCGGGCTTCGGTGACAGTGCGCACCTGACAGCCCCCGGCACCATCAACGAATTCGCCGAGCAGGTGCTGGACGGGTTGCGGGCGCAAGGTGTCGAGCGGTTCCATCTGCTCGGTCATTCGATGGGCGGCATGATTGTTCAGGCGATGGCTGCGCGTGCACCGCACCGGATTGCCAGTCTCGTGTGTTATGGCACCGGCCCGGTCGGGGCGCTGCCTGACAGGTTCGAGACAATCGAAGCATCCCGTGTGCGTCTTGAAACGGACGGACTGGAGAAGACCGTCCGGCGAATTGCGGCCACCTGGTTTTTGCAAGGTGACGCGGCCGACAGCTATGAGACATGTGTTGCACTCGGCCTGCAGGCATCCATGCAGGCCGCATTGGCAAGCCTGTCAGCCTGGGAAACCTGGGATGGACGGCCTGACCTGAACGCAATCGAGGCTGACACACTGGTTGTCTGGGGTGACCGGGACCGCTCATACGGCTGGCAGCAGCCGGAGGCATTGTGGCGCGGCATAGCAAACAGTTCGCTGGCTGTTGTGCCTGGCTGTGCCCACAATGTGCATATGGAAAAACCGAACCTGTTCAACACAATCGTTGGAGATTTCTTGCCCGCTACGTTGTAGGCCAGGGTGATTTCTTGATTCAATAAAGGGAGTAAAAGTGTTTGTTTTCAATATTTTATAAGACTTTTCCGATGGAGTGCAAACTGTGCCCGTCCGTGTTGTTCTAACCAAGACCTGAACCGTAGCCGCGGCTGCTTTTGCCGAAACAGCCGTTTCTTAAACCAGTAGGAGACTGTGAAATGAGAAAAATTATTACCGGTGCAATTGTGGCACTTTCGATGACTGTATCGACTGCCGCTCTTGCCGTTGAAAAAGTGAATATCGGTGCACCTGCATGGACAGGCGCCCAGGCCATTGCTCATCTCATTCAGGAGATCGTGGTTTCGAAAATCGGTGGCGAGGCCAACCTCGTGCCCGGTGACAATGCCGCAATCTTCGCGGCGATGGATGCCGGCAAGGGCGACATCGATGTTCATCCCGATGTCTGGCTGCCCAACCAGAAGAGCTTTACCGACAAATATGTTGACGGCACCGGCAATGTTGCCCTGTCGGAAAATCCTTATGAGGGCAAGCAGAGCTTTTGCGTCAGCAAGCAGTTTGCCGAAGCCAACAAGGTCACATCGATCTTCGACCTGGCCCGGCCCGAGATTGCCAAGCTGATGGACTCCGACGGCAACGGCAAGGGTGAGATCTGGATTGGTGCGCCGGGCTGGGCGTCCGCCAATGTGAACCAGGTCAAGGTGCGCGACTATGGCCTTTTACCGTTCATGGAGCCGGTACGCGCCGATCAGTCGGTGATGACAGCGACCGTTGGTGATTCAATCAAGAAAGGTATCGGGTATGCATTCTACTGCTATTCACCTCATGCCATCTGGTTCCAGCATGATGTTGTGCGCCTGGAAGAGCCTGCGTTCGATCCGGCCAAGTACAAGGCATTGCAGCCGTCGGAAGATCCCAACTGGTATGAGAACTCAAAGGTGATGACCGAGGATGCGCTCAAGAAGGTGCAGATCGCCTATTCGAAATCGCTCGCTGAGCGCTCGCCTGCGATCACCGACCTGTTGAAGAACATCAAGCTTACCGGAGAAGATGTGTCCAGCTTCGCTTTCCAGATCGAAAGCGGCAAGTCGGCAGACGAGGTTGCCAAGGAATGGGTCAAGGCCAACTCAGCCCGCGTTGACAGCTGGCTTGGTTTGTAAGGTGCAGACCTGACCAACACCATTCCGGTGCCCGGCAGGGTCGGGCACCGGTTCCTTTGAATTCCTGCAATCCTGGATCGGTCGTTCCCATGAGCAATAGCGGATATGCCATAGAGATTTCCAATGTCTGGAAGATATTCGGCGACAAGGCGGATGCCGCGCTTGCCGACATCAAGGCCAACGGCCTGACCAAGAAGCAGGTTCTGGAAAAACATGCCTGTGTCATCGGTGTGGCCGATGCCAGCATGCAGATCAGGCCCGGTGAAATCTTCTGTGTCATGGGCCTGTCCGGCAGCGGTAAGTCCACTCTGGTGCGCCATATCAACCGCCTGCTGGAACCAACCGCCGGGCGGATTATCGTCAATGGTGAGGATATCATGGCGATGGCGCCTGATGTGCTGCGCAAATACCGCAACGAACACATCTCCATGGTGTTTCAGAATTTTGGCCTGATGCCGCATCGCTCGGTCCTCGACAATGTGGCGATGCCGCTGGAAATCCGCGGCATCAACAAGAATGAACGCATTGAGATCGCCGAACGCACCATTGACCTGGTGGAACTGACCGGCTGGGGCAACAAGTTTGCCCATGAGCTGTCCGGCGGCATGCAGCAGCGGGTAGGGCTGGCCAGGGCGCTGGCGGCAGACCCGGAAATCCTGCTGATGGACGAACCGTTCAGCGCGCTTGATCCGCTGATCAGGCGGCAGTTGCAGAACGAGTTCATGAAGCTCGCCTCGCAAATGAACAAGACAACGGTGTTCATCACCCACGATCTGGATGAAGCGGTTCGCATCGGGGACCGTATCGCCATCATGCGCGACGGACGGGTGGTTCAGACCGGTACGTCGGAAGACATTGTTCTCAATCCGGCAGATGACTATGTGGCCGACTTTGTCGCCGGCATATCGCGGCTGAAGGTGGTGCGTGCGCATGCGGTCATGCAGGACATGACGGCGTTTGAAACTGCTCATGGCGGCTTGACGAAAACCGCCAAGACCTTTGCACAGGATGCAAATCTCAAAGAGCTGATCGACCATGCCATTTTATCGGAAGACCCGGTCGCGGTCGTCAATGGGAAAGGCGCGCGCGTCGGGGTGATCACTCGGGCAGACCTGCTGCGCACGGTGGTCGAAGGTACGGAGACATCATGATGAACACCGATCCGGTCATTGCCAACCAGTCGTCAGAGCAACTTGCAGAGAGCCGCGCTGAAAACCGCGACGAACTGATTCGGGAGTTTGTAGAGACAAACCCTGACTATTACCGTCAACAGTTTGCAAGGATCGGTGCCAGGTCCGGGTTCACCTGGACCTTCAACATGATGGCAGCGCTGCTGGGACCGATCTGGTACGGCATGCGCGGGCTTTGGAACTGGGGCCTGCCGTTTGTCATCCTGGAGACCTTTGCCTTCATCCAGATTGCCCGCGGCAGTTTCGGTGATCTGGGGGCTGATGCGAGGGACAGGATTGCGCAGATCGAGGGCACGCTTGCCTTCCGAAACCAGCAACTGGAAGCTGCCATCTCCAAGAATGCCGACAATGTCGATGTGTTCAGGCGAACCATCAAGTCGCTGGAAACCGCCATTGCAGATATCCAGGCCGAGATCGTGGTGGCAGAGGCCAACGCGATCTGGATTGTCCTGTTCGGACTGGTGATGCTGGCTGCGGTCAAGGTGGCCGAAGGCATCATGGCCAATCCGGCCCTTGAAAGCCGGTTCTCGCAATGGCTGTCCGACCGGTCCATCAAGTTCGGGCTCGACAGTGTGCGAACAGCTACAAGCGCGGTGTTCGTGTTGCTGATTTTTGCGGTCTCCATCGTGCATTTTGCGTTTCCGGGGACCGTGTCCTGGCTCGCGGTTTTTCCAACCGACGTCAATATCCGGTTGACGGCAATCAAGCTCGTCGAGCAGTTTTTCGAGTTTGTGCGCTCATCCGGGCAGTGGGCGTTTGATTTTATCAGCTATGGAATCCGGGTCGTGCTGGATGGCCTGGAAGTTCTGTTCGTTGCCACGCCATGGCCGGTGATCGCCAGTTTCATTATTCTGCTGACATGGCTGTCGGCGGGTTCTCTGGCGGCTCTCGCGTCTGCCGGTTTCCTGGCCTATATGGGCCTGTTCGGTTTCTGGGAAAAGGCAATGACAACGCTGGCGCTGCTGGGCACAGCCGCCTGCATCTCGATTATCCTTGGCATTCCATTGGGCCTGTTCTGTGCCAGGCGCCCGAGGTTCTATGCAATCATCCGCCCGATCATGGACTTCATGCAGACCATGCCGTCCTTCGTGTTCATGATCCCGGTCATTGCCTTCTTCAGTGTCGGCAAACCGGCGGCTGTCATTACGACAATGATTTTCGGTGGAACACCAGTGGTGCGCCTGACAGTGCTTGGCATGCGCGGTGTGCCGGAAGCGGTCAGGGAAGCCGCAATCGCTTATGGCGCCTCGAAATGGTACCTGCTGACCCGGGTTGACCTGCCGCTGGCCTCACCGTCCATACTGGCCGGTATCAACCAGACGATCATGCTCTCTCTCGCCATGGTGGTGGTGGCATCGCTGATCGGCGCCAAGGGCCTCGGTGAGGACGTGCTGGAAGCACTGCAGTATTCCTCGGTCGGCCAGGGCATTCTGGCAGGCTTCGCCATCCTGTTCTGCGCCATGATCCTCAACCGGGTGATACAGGGCCAGCGGGACTAAACCGAAAAGGCTCTGGGGGTTCGCATCAAGTCTCGACGGTTGGGCTTCGCATGCGCCGGTACTGTTTCCAGCCCGCAACCAGGATCGGTGTGAGCCACAACATAATGGTGACGACGCCGAGGGTTGCCGCGATGGGGCGTGAGAAGAAGCCTAACATGCTGCCGTCAGCCTTGATCATCGACGCCATGAAATTGTCCTCGACCATGCCGCCCAGAACAATGCCGAGAATGGCAGGTGCCACCGGAAAGCCGTTTTCCTCCATCAGGTAGGCGACGATACCGAGAACGAGCATCACCGTGATGCCGAAGACCGTGTTGTTGATGGCGAATGCGCCGACCATGCAGAACATGAGGATCAGCGGCATCAGCACGCGGCGCGGAATTTTCAGTATCTGGCGTGACAGCCTGATGGCAGCGAAGCCGAGCGGCAGCAGGGCCAGATTGGCAATAAAGAACGCAATGAACACGGCATAGATCAGTTCCGGGCTCTGGATGAACACCATCGGTCCGGGGTTCATGCCCTTCATGTAGAGGACGCCGATGACGATGGCGGTTATGGAATCGCCGGGAATGCCAAAGACAATTGCCGGCACCCAGGCACCGGCCAGGCTGGCATTGTTGGCAGAGCCTGCATCAACCAGCCCTTCGGGGTGACCGGTGCCGAATTTCTCAGGTTCCCTTGATCGCTTCTTGGAAATGGCATAGCAGATCCAGGCCGCAATATCGGCTCCCGCACCCGGCAATATGCCAACCACGGCGCCAATGGAACTGCCGCGGACAATGTTGAACTTGTAGCGTAACAGGATCGGGCCGAGACCGGAAAATATGCTGCCGACGGATTGCTGCGGCACCTCGATGACGGTGCGTGTGGAGGCCACGTAGCGCAACACTTCGGAGATGGCAAACATGCCGATCATGGCCGGAATGAAACTCACGCCCCCCATCAGTTCGATATTGCCGAAGGTGAAGCGCGGGTGTCCTGCCGTGCCGTCGATGCCGATGGTGGCAATGAACAGCCCGATCAGCAATGACACGAAGCCCTTTATGGTGGAGCCGGTTGAAATGATGACGGCGCAGGAAAGCCCCAGGCAGGCCAGCCAGAAATACTCGAACGATGAGAACTGAATAGCGAACTCGGCAAGGGCCGGCGCGCTGAGCGACAGAACAATAGACCCGGTCAGCCCGCCGATAACCGATGTGACCAGGGCGATGCCGAGGGCGCGTTCGGCCAGCCCCTTTTTTGTCATGGCATAGGCCTCGTCGCAATAGGCGGCAGACGCAGGGGTGCCGGGAATACGCAGAAGGGCGCCGGGAATGTCTCCGGCAAAGATTGCCGTGGCAACCGTCGCGACGATTGCCGCAATGGCGGGAACCGGGTCCATGAAGAAGGTGAACGGTATCAGAAGCGCCGTTGCCATGGTGGCGGTGAGCCCGGGAATGGCACCGACAAACAGGCCGAACATGGCTGCCAGAAGCATCACGCCCAACGTGTAAGGGTCGGTTACAAGGGTAAGGGCTTTGAGGACTGTTTCCATGTCACCACGCAACCGGTAACAGCAGGCCCCAGGGCAGGGGCACCAGCAGCAGTTTTGCAAACAGTGAATGGATCACCATGGTGGAGATGGCGGCAATGATGACACTGGCGGCCAGACTGGAACCAAGCCTGACCAGCAGCACGGTCTGGATCAGCAGGGCAGTGGGAATGAAGCCCAGCCAGGTCGAGAACAAGATGTAGAAAACGACGCTGCCAACCAGAATGAAGACATTGACCACATTGCCGCGATCGTGTGCCCAATCTCCCACGACCACCAATGGCTGGGTTGCCCGCTGCGCCCAGCCGCGCGCAATCAGGATGCCGCCAAACAGCATAAGCCCCGCACCGATTATGATGGGGAACAGATCCGGGCCGTAGTCCTGTCCGTGCAGTCTTGGAAATGTGCGTGTGTAGGAGATTTCCGCAATTGCGAAAACAATCAGGATCACGCCAAACACACTGTCATTGAACCGCATGACCGAACTATCGCTCCCGGGTGTCTGAAAAGAAAGGCGCGCTGCAATCGCAGCGAACCTTTCTTCTCAAAGATGCTTGCAGACCGGTCAGCTACTTGGCCAGGCCTACGGCTTTCATTACCGTGCCGAGCGAGGCGTCACTTTCCTCCATCCAGGTGGCGAATTCCGCACCCGGTTTCCACACCAGACCGAAGCCGCGGCCTTTCATGAACTCCTGAAACTCCGCGGAATTCCAGACTTTTTCCAGTGCCGCAGTCAGTTTGGCAGTTGCCTCATCCGGCATGCCTTTCGGGCCTGCCACGCCACGCCATGCGGCCATTTTCCAGTCGAGCCCTGATGCTTCCTTCAAGGTCGGTACATCGGGAAAGGCGCCCAGTTTGACATCGTCCATGACGGCCAGCGACTTGACCTTGCCGGCACTGATCAGGGCCGATGCTTCGACGACTGAGCAGGTCACGATGTCAACACCGCCTGCGACCAGTTCCTGCAATCCGGGCGCCGCTCCCTTTGAGGGAACCCACGGGGCTGCTGCCGGATCGGCACCAGCGGTGTTCAGCATGCCTGCCAGCGCCAGATGCCAGATGCCGCCCTGGCCGGTTCCGGATGCTTTGAATTTGCCGGGATTTGCCTTGATGGCATCTACAACGTCTTTGGCGGTTTTCCACTCACTGTCGGCGCGCACCTGCAGGCCTGCGGCATCGTAATTATACAACGCTATCGGCGTGTAATCCTTGCCGGTAAGCTCGGTCAGGCCGGCCCAGTGCATCATGCCGATTTCAACGGTAACGACGCCGATGGTGTATCCGTCGGGAGCAGCATTTGCGATGGCTGAATGGCCGACAACGCCGCTGCCGCCGGTACGATTGACAACATTGACCGGTTGGCCGAGTTCGTCTTTCAGCAGGCCGGCGATCATGCGGCCGGTTGCATCGGTGCCGCCTCCGGCACCCCACGGTACGATGAGGGTAATGGGACGCTCCGGATATTCGGCCGCTGCCGGCAGGGCAGCGATTGCAGTCATGAATCCGGCCATAGCGAACATGGCGGTTTTACTCAAAATTCGGCGATTCAGCATCTTGTTGTTTCTCCCTTGGTCAATCTGACAAACATTTACCGTCCGTTGTCGTGCTTGATATTGGTACGAGGGCACACGCCATCGCCAGAAAAGTGTGACCCATGTCGATCAATGGGACAAGGTGCGATTGTCTGACAATGCAGACATATTCCCGGCCCGGGGTGGCATGGCGGTCTCGTACTCTGCTGGATGTGAACCTGAGCGCAAATCATCATTGGCTTGCTGCGCTGCAGCATAGATGGCATTATAGTGCTGTATCGCGTCGGTGCCGCTGTTGCTTTGCGGACAAGTCATCAGCTCATCAGCGCCCTGAATTCTGCCATCCTGAAAGGACAACATCATTTCCACCGCCGCCTTCGCCAGCCAGAACCCGTCCCAGGTACGCGATGCTTCCAAGGATGCCCCATTGCAGGAAGATATTCGCCTGCTTGGACGCATGCTGGGCGACTGCGTGCGTGACAAGGAGGGCAACGAGATTTTCGACCTTGTCGAAAACATCCGCCAGACTTCCACACGGTTGCACAGGTCGGATGACAAGCCATCCCACGACGAGCTGCAGGACTTGCTGGAGCAACTGACGCCGGAGCAGGCGGTCGAGGTCATCCGCGCCTTCAGCTATTTCTCGCATCTGGCAAACATTGCCGAGGATCAGCACCATATCCGGCGCACGCATCACCATGAACTGGCAGGATCTCCGCCCAGGGCCGGTTCGCTGCAACGCGCCATCAATACAGCGTTCGCGTCGGGCATGAACGCCGGCCAGTTGGCGAAGTTCTTCGAAACCGCCCTGGTGTCTCCGGTTCTGACAGCCCATCCGACCGAAGTCCGCCGCCGCACGACCATGTACTGGGAAAGTGACATTGTCGCCTTGCTGCGCGAGCGCGAGCGCGGCCAGCTCACCGCCCAGGAACTTGCAGCCACAGAAACGCAGTTGCGCATTGCCATTGAGACGCTGTGGCAGAGCAACCTTTTGCGCCGCTCCAGGCTCACGGTTGCAGATGAGGTCAAGAACGGTGTTTCATACTACAACAGCACCTTCCTGGCGGAAGTGCCCCGGCTGCACCAGCAGGTCGAGGAAACACTTGCCCAACATCTGAATGGCGCGAGCGTCCCGTCGCTGAAGTTCATTCAGATGGGCAGCTGGATCGGCGGGGACAGAGACGGCAATCCGTTTGTGACCGCAGATGTTCTACAGCAGACCCTGACACTGCAGACCGATGCCGCACTGAAGTATTATCTTGCGGAACTCGACGGGTTGAAGAGCGAATTGTCGATTGCGACCACCGTTTCCAATGTCTCTGACGCGGTGCTGGCACTGGCGGCAGGCTCGCCTGACAAGTCCGCCCACCGGGAAAAGGAGCCGTACCGGCTGGCCTCGCTGCTGATCAAGCGCCGTGTAATGGCAACACGGCACAACCTGACCGGCACAGCTTCAAAAGGTGACGATAGCCAGTATCCGCCCTACCAGACACCGGATGATCTGATTGCAGACCTCGATGTCATGTACCGTTCATTGTGCGACAATGGATCGAAGCTAATCGCCAATGGCCGTCTCAGCGGCCTGCGCCGGGCAGTGGACTGCTTTGGGTTCCACCTCGCCAGTCTCGACCTTCGGCAAAATTCGGATGTACACCAGCGCACCGTGGCTGACCTGCTGGCGGCAGTGGACCCTGATATTGATTATCTGGCGATGAGCGAGGCCGAGCGGGTTGAAATTCTCGAAAAGGAACTTATCCGGCCCCGGCCGCTTCTGCGTCCCTACTGGGACTACAGTGAGGAGACGGCCAAGGAACTGGCGATCTTCAAGGCGGCCAAGGCGGCGCACGACAAGTACGGCTCGCGTGTCATCACCACATCGATCATTTCCAATACAACCAGCGTGTCCGATCTGCTGGAGCTGGCGATCCTGCTCAAGGAAGCAGGACTGGTAACGCCGGAAGGGATTGCCAGCGTCCACATCGTGCCATTGTTCGAAACCATCGAAGATTTGCGGTCGTGCACTGAAATCATGGACCAGCTGTTGTCGATCCCGGCCTATCGCAAGCTGGTCGATCATCTCGGCGGTGTGCAGGAAGTGATGCTGGGGTATTCCGACAGCAACAAGGATGGCGGGTTTGTCACATCCGGCTGGGAACTTTACAAGGCCGAGACAGGTCTGGTCGCCCTGCTGGCCCGCCACGGTGTTCGCCTGCGGTTGTTCCACGGGCGTGGTGGTTCGGTAGGACGTGGCGGTGGTCCGGCATTTGAAGCTGTTCTTGCCCAGCCTGCCGGTGCCGTTCAGGGCCAGATACGCGTCACGGAGCAAGGTGAGATCATCTCCAGCAAGTATTCAAATCCATGGCTTGGCAGGCGCAACCTGGAGACCCTTGTTGCAGCGACGCTCGAAGCCTCACTCGAGAAGCCTGACAAGCATGGCGTGCCGGCCGAATGGCTTGAAATCATGGAGGACCTGTCGGCCTATGCGTTTGCCGCCTATCGCGACCTGGTGTACGAAACCGAAGGCTTTGAGGACTTTTTCTGGTCTTCGACGGTGATCAATGAAATCGCCACCCTGAACATTGGTTCACGTCCTGCTTCGCGCGCCAAGACCCGCGATATCACCGCGTTGCGCGCCATACCCTGGGTGTTCAGCTGGGCGCAATGCCGCGTCATGCTGCCGGGCTGGTACGGCTTCGGCGCAGCGGTGGAGAAATGGCTGGCTGCCGATCCGAAGAACACGACAGACAAGTTGACCGAGCTCTATAATGCGTGGCCGTTCTTCCGGGCCCAGTTGTCGAACATGGACATGGTGCTGGCCAAGACCAGCATGGCCATAGCGCGCCGCTATGCCAATCTGGTTGAAGACGAAACCTTGCGTGAAACCATTTACGGGCGCATTCGCGCCGAGTGGCAATCGACGGTTGATGCAGTCTTGCGCATCAGCCGCCAGCATGAACTGCTGGAACGCAATCCGCTGTTGAACCGGTCCATCCAGAACCGCTTCCCCTATCTCGACCCGCTCAATCATATTCAGGTCGAGATGATGAAGCTGAGCCGGGCCCAGTCACAGGACCCCAAGGTGCTGCGAGGCATTCAACTTACCATCAACGGCATTTCCGCCGGTTTGCGCAACAGCGGGTGAGGCAGGCTTGCCGGTGCAAGCGTCCGGGCATCTTTCTGGATACTTACCTGAGCAGGTGTCGCAGATATCCGTGATAGAAGGTTTCTATGCCCCATTCCATGTTTGAAAGCGGGCCGGGCCTGAAGGCAACCGAGTTCACTCCCTCCTGGTTGTAACGGATGATGCGCTCATCGTCGCGTGAGGTGACATCCCACAACCAGGTCAGGTCGGCAACTGAGTAGTCGCGGCCCTCAACAGCATCATCGCGCACCATCCAGACGATCTGGATGTCGGTTTCCTGCAGTGTTTTGGGCACGAACCGGTATCCGACTACATAGTCGGCATAGGCAAGGAAACTGTTGAGCGGACCTATCATGATATCCGTTGCACCACCGTCATAGCCGGAGAGGTCGCCCAGCAATGGCGCTACCGGATCGCCTGAGCGTGATCCGGTCCTGTAGCCTGGATAGAGCGGATAACGCCGGTAATAGATATCACTGCCCAGGTTTTCCGCATCTGGTCCGGTTTCATTCAGTTCGGTTGCAGGCAGACCGGTGCGGCGTGAGTTTTCTGCCAGTGTCGACAGCAACTCTTCGGTCATGGAGGCCGGGTCTTTCAGGCTGTGCGAGCGTGAGTATTCCTTGTGTGCCGGTGCACAATGATAGCACTCCAGATAGTTTTCCAAAGCCAGTTTCCAGTTTGCCGGTACCGGGTAGGATGCCGTGTGGGCGACCTTCAAGGTATCGATGCCAAACGGCTTGGTGAGCGGTGCCAACCGCTCCAGGGCGGGTTCAAGGTCGGGCGGCTGATCGGAAAGACAAACGAAAACCAGACCCTGGAATATTTTCAGACTGGCCGAAAACAGGCTGTAGTCCGCCCGGTTGAACTGACCGTCCATTTCACGATCAGTTCGCAGGCTGCCGTCAAGATCGTATGTCCAGGCGTGATAGGGGCACGACAGCACAGAGGTTTTCCCCGACGCCTCGAGGCAGACCCTGGAGCCGCGGTGGCGACAGACATTGATGTGGGCATGGATTTCATCCTGCTTGTCTCTCACCACGACGATTGATTCGGTGCCGTAATCAAACCTGAAGAAGTTTCCAGGCTCGCGGACCTGGCTCACATGCCCGACCCAGATCCAGTTCCGGTTCCAGAACGATTTGATGTCGTGGTCGAAAACTGCCGGCGAGGTGTAGAAGTCTCCCGGCAGTGCAAAACCGGGTTGGCGGGCTTTTGCCAGGTCCTTGATTTCGACGAGGGCGGTTCGATCCAGAGAGGTTTCCATACCGGGGCTCCTTTTCAAGTGCCGGACAAGGCGGTCAACTCCCGCCTGAACTGTGCAGCTGCAACTTCCGCCGGATCCTTCTCGAAATTGCGCGCCGCCATGTGACCTGAATAGACCGCATCGGCTATGAGGCCGGGAGCTGCCGCGTCTCCAATCAGTTCAAGTGTTGCCGGCTTGAACCCATCGGTTCCTGCCTGCTGCAACTCGTCAAACAGCCTGGTGTGACGGCGTCTTTCGGTGACCAGAACAACAGACCCGCAAGTCAGTGTTTGTGTCTGTCCGGTAAAGGTGCAAGCCACATCACAGGATCCTGCAACAATTTTCTTCAGCTGTTTGTGAGGCATTATATCAACGCCCTTGTTGAGCAGAGAGGTTTGTATTCTGGTCTGTTCAAGCGTTGCCTGGGTCCAGGGAGACACCATGCTGGCAGGCGTTATGAAACAGACCTTGCTGCCCAGCACTGCAAGGTGTTCCGCAATCACGCCGGCCAGATATGCCTGGTCATCATCATAGACAACAACTGGTCCGCTCGTCGGCATGGTTCCCGACATGATGTCGTCAGGCGTGAGGATCGAAGCGCCGTCCTCGGTCTCAAGTGGTGCCCTGGAACTCCTGCCGACACCGTCGCGCCGCCAGCTTGATCCGGTTGCGACAAAGATGTTGCGAATGGCGAGCTCACCAATGTGCGACGCATCGAGTTTGCTGTCGAGGAACACCTGCACATTGCCACGCTGGGAGAGGTCGTAGGTCCGATGGTCAGCCACTCTTTTCCAGGCACCGAGACCGGGCAGGGCAGACTCATGCAGGACCCTGCCGCCAAGCTGGTCTGCTGCCTCGGCC
The DNA here is from genome assembly GCA_963698275.1 of uncultured Alphaproteobacteria bacterium. Lineage (GTDB taxonomy): Bacteria > Pseudomonadota > Alphaproteobacteria > Rhizobiales > Aestuariivirgaceae > Anderseniella. The sequence continues at coordinate 482,936 of CAVOQE010000001.1, forward strand.
AAGGTTACCTCATAACCGCGTTTGGCCAGTTGCATGGCGCATTCAAGACCGGCGGGCCCGCCACCCACGACAAGCGCATCATGCTCGCGTCCTCTGGTTTCAATTTTTTCCGGATGCCAGTTGCGGCGCCACTCTTCACCCATGGTGGGGTTTTGCGTGCAGCGGATGGGGATGCCGAAACTGTCGCAGGACACACAGATATTGCACCCGATGCACTCGCGGATTTCCTCAATCCTGCCGTCCTTGACTTTGGCTGGCAGGAACGGATCGGCAATCGACGGGCGCGCTGCGCCGATAAAGTCGACAACACCGTTCCTGACCATTGCGGCCATCATGTCTGGCGAGTTCAACCGCCCGACCGCTACAACAGGCTTGGAGGTGAGCTTCTTGACGAAGTCTATATAGGCGGTCTGATAGCCATCTTCCGGCTGGAACCTTGTGGTCGCTGAATCATTGGACCAGTCAGATACGTTGACATCCCACAGATCGGGAATTTCGGCGAGCATCTCCACTACGTCTCGGCCTTCAGCCGATGCCTGCATGCCGGACGGGCCCATCATTTCATCAACCGCAAGGCGAAGCGCCACGGCGCATTCGCCGCCGATCGCCTCCTTGGTCTCTTCGAGCAACTCCCGCATCAGCCGGGCCCGGTTTTCCAGGCTGCCGCCATACTCATCGGTGCGATCATTGTATTCTTTCAGGAGGAAGTGATGCGCCAGTGTCATGCGATGGCCGGCATAGACATAGACTATATCAAAACCGGCCCGCTTGGCGCGCAGCGCTGCATCCTTGTGCCAGCGACGAAAAGCCCGGATATCCGACTTGTCCATTGCCCTTGCCTGTTTGGGATAGATCAGGTCAACGGACATGTCGGACGGTGCCAGGACAGGCGCTCTGGACATCAGGTTGGCCGAGTGGTTGCCGTTGTGAACCAGTTCGATTGCGGCAAGTGAACCCTTGTCATGAACCGCCTCGGTCATCAGGCGAAGTGCCGGGATATCATGATCGTCCCAGATGCGTTGTTCGGGATAGGGTGACAGATCGGATGACGGGTGCAGTTCTGCCTCTTCGGTGCTGACCACGGCCCAGCCCCCTTCGGCTTTCATGGCCCGCATGGCTGCATGTGCACGCGGACGCAAATGGCCCAGTCCACAACAGTGGGGAACCTGGTAGAACCGGTTGCGCGCCGTGACCGGGCCGATTTTTACCGGCTCAAAAAGGACTGAATATTTGCCGCCGTTCGCCATGCTTGCGCTCCAGCTATATCACGGTTTCAACTTATGGACATACATTCATTTTATGATGCAATTGCGATGCGGAGTCAAATCATTGTATGATTATGGACGCACGATCAGATCAATTGGATTCCCGGGCAAGCAGCAAGTTGAACAGTACGCAGAAGTCACAATCAGAGGACCGGCAGCCGCGTCGATATTCCAGCGAAGAAAGCCGCCGCCTGCTGATTGAAGCGACGCTTGAGTCAATTGTGGAGGTTGGATTTTCCAGCACTTCGGTCAGCGAGATCGTTACCCGCGCGAACCTGTCACGCGGCATGGTTCATCTGTACTTCGACAACAAGGATGCACTGCTGGTCGCTGCCGCGCGCCATTCTGCGGAGGTCTACTACGACACTTTGTCCGAACAGCTGGAAACTGCAGGCTCAAGCCCGCAGGAAGTTGTGCAAACGGTAATATTGAGTGACCTGGGCGACGCATTGCTGAATGAACGAGCCATAAAGATCTGGTTTGCGTTTCGCGGTGAAGCCCATGCAAATGAAGCTATTGCCCAGTTCAGCGATACACGCGATGATCACCTGCGGGACATGATCTTTGACGCGTTCCTTGAGATGGCGACAGCGCAGCAGTTGCCCGAACCGGGCAAGATTGCAAGAGATGCAACCCATGGCACACTGGCCCTGCTGGAAGGCATGTGGACGGACTACCTGTTGCATTCTGGTTCATTCAGCCGAGCATCGGCGGCCCGTATCATATTCCGGTTTCTGTCAGCACTGTTTCCGCAGTATTTCAATCTTGATGGTGCAATCGAGGTGCGGGACTTGCGCTGTACGTCATCATAAACACACGGATACGCACCACAGTTTCAAACCTGTTGGCGCCCAGACATCTTCGGTTTTTGCGGTCGCAGGTCACACTGCTAGGGGCTTGATAGTTACAAAAGAAACTATCACCCTTGCGGGGTCTGAAAACGTGCAGCACTTCAATAGCTGACCGCATCACAACAATGAAAAAATTTCCGGGAGGATTTCCAATCATGAAGTTTGGTCTTAAAACGGTGCTGGGTGCCGGGTTGCTGGTATCCGGCATGGCGCTTTCCAGCATGTCTGCCTTTGCTCAGGAAGTGACGCTGAAGGTTCATCATTTCCTGCCACCGAAAGCCACTACCCATGCCAAGGTCCTGGTGCCCTGGAAAGAGGCTGTTGAAAGCCAGTCCGGTGGACGGATCAAGGTTGAAATCTACCCGGCCATGCAACTGGGCGGCAAGCCGCCGCAACTCATGGACCAGGTGCGCGATGGCGTGGCGGACATCGTCTGGGCGCTTCCCGGCTATTCTCCCGGGCGGTTCCCGAAGATCGCTGTGTTCGAACTGCCGTTCATGGTGTCCGACGCAACTGCAACATCACAGGCGGTACACGAGTACTATGAAACCCATGCCAGGGAAGAGTTTTCAGATGTTCACGTCCTGCAGTTTCACACCCATGCACGCGGCCTGTTCCACACGGTCGACAAACCGATCAAGTCGGTGGATGATTTCAAGGGTCTGAAAATGCGCGCACCCAATCGCGGTATCGGGGAAGCTCTTGGCGCGCTTGGAGCATCTGCGGTCTTCATGCCCGTACCGGCACTGCCGGAAGCCCTGTCGAAGAAAGTGGTCGATGGTGCGGTGATCCCGTGGGAGATTGTGCCTGCCCTGAAAATACATGAGCTGGCACCCAACCACACCAGGACGCCCGGCGCCCGTGGTCTGTACACGGCAGTTTTCGTCTATGCGATGAACAAGGCCAAGTACGAAGGCCTGCCCGATGACCTGAAGAAGGTCATTGACGACAATTCGGGCATGGCGATGGCCAAGAAAATCGGTGAAGCATGGGATGTCGCCGAGAAACCGGGCGAGGGCCTTGCCACCGCCAAGGGCAACCCGATCATTGATCTGAGCGAGGACGATATCGCCAAAATGCGCGAAATCACCAAGCCGGTTACCGAGAAGTGGATCGCCGATATGGGAGCCGACGGGCAAAAACTCTACGATGCCGCCAATGCATTGCTGGACAAGTACAGCAAGTGATGTCGGGGGCATCAGGTTGGTGAATTGCTGAACAATGGCTGATGGCGTCCACAACGGCTCCAGTCTGGAGCGCGTTGCAAAGTCGGTTGAATGGCTTTGCAGCGCGTTCGCCGTTGCCGGTGGGCTGGTGCTGTGCGGCATTGCCATGACGACGGTTGTCAGCGTGCTTGGGCGAAAATTCCTTGGTGGCGCCATTGCCGGTGACTTTGAGATTGTGGAGATCGGTTGCGCCGTCGCGGTGTCTCTGTTCCTGCCATATTGCCAGTTGCACAAGGGCAATGTGATTGTGGACTTTTTTACCCTGAAGGCGTCACCGGCTGTTCAGCGATGGCTCGACGCTTTGGGCTGTGTGCTGTTGACCCTTGTTGCCATGTTGATGACATGGCGCCTTGGTGCCGGGGGCATGTCGTTGTATTCCAGCAATGACCAGACGATGGTTCTGCAGGTCGGAACCTGGTGGGCATTTCTTGTCGTTGTGCCGTCCATGGCCTTGCTGAGTGCCGTTGGCTTTCTGACCACGATACGGGCGCTGAGCGACGACAGTGCGACGCCGGACCGTACGCTGACACCGGAATCAATGTCATGAGCGGTCCGGTTATCGGCATGGTTGCAGTGGCGGCAATGCTGGCCATGATGGCGCTACGCATACCCATTGCCATTTCCATGTTTCTGGCCGGCGCCGTCGGCTATGTGTCGGTTTCCGGATGGATCCCGTTGCTGGGGTATCTCAAGACCAGCCCGTATTACCAGATGTCGTCCTATTCGCTTTCGGTCGTTCCGCTGTTCCTGCTGATGGGGCATCTGGCGACCCATTCGGGAATGTCGAAAGCCTTGTTTAACGCTGCCAATGTGGCGCTTGGCCGGTTTCGCGGCGGACTGTCCATGGCATCCATCGGGGCTTGTGCCATGTTCGGCGCCATATGCGGTTCTTCCCTGGCGACGGCAGCCACAATGGGACAGGTCGCCTTGCCGGAAATGAAACGCCGCAAGTATTCCGATGCGCTGGCTACCGGCACAATGGCTGCCGGGGGTACCCTGGGCATTCTCATTCCACCGTCTGTAATCCTGGTGATTTACGCCATTCTCACCGAACAGAATGTCGCGAAAATGTTTCTCGCAGCTTTTGTCCCAGGGTTGCTTGCAGCGGTGGGTTACCTGATCGCCATCGCCATTTACGTCAGGCTGAAACCGGAATCAGGGCCCGCAGGAGAACCTCTTGGCAAACAACAGATACGCGAAGCGCTTTTGGGATCTGCGCCGGCGGTGGTGATTTTCGTCGTTGTTATCGGCGGTATATATGGCGGCATATTTACACCCACTGAAGCGGCCACCTTCGGCGTCATCGGGGTTGCAGCGATAGCTGTTGTCAATGGCATGCGCTGGGCCGGCCTCAAGGAAGCCCTGACCGGCACGGCGGTTTCAACCGGCATGATCTACATGATCCTGCTGGGCGCAGACATATTCAATGCCTTTCTGTCGCAAACCCAATTGCCGCAAACCCTGGCAGCCACCATTGGCGGTTCAGGACTGTCGCCAATGACGATCCTCATCATGATACTGGTTCTGTACCTGGTGCTGGGCTGTGTCATTGATGCGCTATCCATGATCCTGCTCACCATTCCGATTTTCTTTCCCATTATCGCTGCGCTCGATTTCGGCATGAGCCCCGAACACACGGCCATCTGGTTTGGTATCATCGTGCTGATTGTTGTGGAGGTCGGGCTGATCACACCGCCGGTGGGCATGAATGTCTTTGTGATCAACAAGCTGGCCGGAGATGTGCCGATCGCCGACAGTTTCAAGGGCGTCGTGCCATTTTTGATATCGGATTTCGTGCGCGTGGCGCTGCTGCTGGCATTTCCGGCCATCACATTGTTCATGCTTGAGGTGTTTTGACTAGAGCAACATGGGTTCACTTGAACCCATAAAGTTGCTCTAGCACTTTGAAAGCGATCAGTTTTATGTTTTTTGATTAATTCAATCAAAACGCACACTGATCTAGGGTCAAGACCCTAAGGTTCAGATGTCCAGAACACCCAATGCCTTCTCCAGAATGGAGATGCCGCGCAGCATGCCGTCACGCTCGGCGGCGCTCAGGCCGGACAGAAGCTGGACTTCGAAATCCAGCATCTGCGGTTCAAGCTGTTTGTAAGCCTGCTCGCCACGTGGCGTCAGGTTCAGTTTTTCCAGGCGGCGGTCGGCGGCATCTCTTTTGCGGGTCAGCCAGCGCCTGGTGTTGAGGGAACTGACCGCCCGGCTGACCTTGGTCTTGTGCATTGAAGAATGAGCGCCGATCTGTTTGGCCGTTAACTCACCGAACTGGGCGAGAGTGGAAAGAGTTCGCCATTCGGGAACGGTGAGGCCATACTTTTGCCGGTAGATGGATGAGAGCTGAGCGCTCGCGGCAGCAGCTGCGCGGTTTAATCTGTATGGCAGGAAGTTTTCCAGCTGTAGTTTCTGCACCACATATCTCTCTTGATAGTTACAAATGTAACCATCATTCTTACCCGATCACTGAAGCAATTGTAATCACCAACGGTCGACATGATGAAACTGGAATACCAGCCGGGCTTCGGGAACGATTTCGAAACAGAAGCGCTGAAAGGGGCCTTGCCGCAAGGGCAGAATTCGCCGCAGAACTGCGCTTACGGGCTCTATGCGGAACAATTGTCAGGCTCTCCTTTCACGGCTTTGCGGGGGCAGAACGAAAGATCCTGGCTGTACCGGATCCGGCCATCCGTCAAGCATGTCGGGCAGTTCAAAAAGCTGGATCTGCCTGACTGGAAAAGCGCCCCATGCCTTGATGATCATGATCTGCCTCCGGCTCAGTTGCGCTGGAACCCGCCACCGTTTCCGGATGGTGATGTTTCGTTTGTGGAAGGCATGCGTACTGTCACCACCGCAGGTGATGTCAACACGCAGACAGGCATGGCCGTTCACCTGTTTTTTGCCAACCGGTCGATGACGGCAGAGAGTTTCTTCAATGCTGACGGGGAACTCCTCATTGTGCCGCAGCAGGGCCGGCTGCTGGTGTTTACCGAAATGGGCAAGCTTGATGTGGGGCCGTGCGAAATCTGCCTGATACCGCGCGGCATGAAATTCCGCGTCGACGTTATCGATGGTCCGGCACGCGGATATGTGTGCGAAAATTACGGTGCGAAGTTCACACTGCCTGAGCGCGGCCCGATTGGCGCAAACTGCCTGGCCAATCCACGGGACTTCAAGACACCTGTTGCGGCATTTGAAGATGTCGATGAACACCACACGGTTATCATGAAATGGTGTGGCGGACTGTACGCGACCGAGATCGATCATTCGCCGCTGGACGTGGTTGCCTGGCATGGCAACTACACGCCGTTCAAATATGACTTGAGAACTTTTTCGCCGGTCAATGCGGTTCTTTTCGATCACCCGGATCCGTCCATTTTCACTGTCCTGACAGCTCCGTCGGAGAGCCCCGGTACAGGAAATATAGATTTTGTCATATTCCCGGAGCGATGGTCGGTTGCAGAACATACGTTTCGGCCGCCCTGGTATCACATGAACATCATGTCGGAGTTCATGGGGCTGATACACGGTGTCTATGATGCCAAGGAGGAGGGCTTCCTGCCTGGCGGCATGAGCCTGCACAACTGCATGTTGCCGCACGGGCCTGATCTTGATGCATTTGACAAGGCAAGCACGTCAGACCTTCAACCTCACAAGCTGGAAAACACGCTGGCCTTCATGTTTGAAACCCGGTTTGCGCAGCACCTGACACATTACGCAGCCGGGCTGGAAACCCTGCAGGACGATTACACGGCCTGTTGGGATGGCCTGGAAAAAAGGTTCAGTACCGAAGGTGCAGAGTAAGTCGCCATGAAGCTCGCATCGCTTGAAAATGGCACCCGCGACGGTTCTCTTGTGATTGTAACAGGGGATCTGTCACGGTGCGTTTGCGTATCCGGGATTGCGCCAACCCTGCAGCAGGCGCTGGACAACCGGGGCGAGATATTTCCGGAACTGGTACGCCACGCTGCGTTGCTGGAACGCGAACAGGATATGGGCGGGCCGTTTGACCAGTCGTGCTGCCGGTCCCCGCTGCCGCGCGCGTACCAGTGGGTGGACGGATCTGCCTTCGTGAACCATGTGGAACTGGTTCGAAAGGCCCGTGGTGCGCAGATGCCTGAAAGTTTCTGGTCCGAGCCCCTGATGTATCAGGGCGGGTCGGACAGTTTTTTAAATCCTCATGGGGATATTGTGCTGGCAAACGAGGCCTGGGGTGCCGATTTTGAAGCCGAGATTGCGGTTGTGACGGATGATGTTCCGATGGGGGTGTCGCGCGAGGCAGCACTCGACCACGTCGTGCTGATCATGCTGGCCAACGATGTGTCCTTGCGAAACCTCATACCGGGTGAACTGGCAAAGGGCTTTGGGTTTTTGCAATCCAAACCCTCAACCGCGTTTTCTCCGATAGCCGTGACACCGGACGAACTTGGTAATGCCTGGGCGGGGGGCAAGGTGCATCTGCCGCTGCTGTCGGGCCTGAACGGCAGACCGTTTGGCAAACCGGATGCAGGCATCGACATGACATTCGATTTCGGAGAACTGATTTGCCATGCCGCGCGTACCCGGTCACTGTGTGCAGGCTCCATAATCGGCTCAGGTACGGTTTCCAACAAGGGACCTGACGGATCGCCAGGCAAACCGGTTGCAGACGGCGGGGCGGGATATTCCTGTATTGCGGAATTGCGCATGGTCGAAACAATTCGTTCCGGCAAGGCACACACGCCGTTCATGTCGTTTGGAGATGTCGTGGACATCGAGATGATGACGGAAAGCGGCGCTTCGATTTTTGGCTCAATCACACAAAAGGTTGTCAGACACCATGGCTAAACAATTCGCATCCACCGGTGACATGGAAGAGAAGAAAATCTCTTTCGACGAGATTGGCGATAACCTGTACGCCTTTACCGCCGAAGGTGACCCGAACACCGGGGTTATCATTGGTGATGACAGTGTGATGATTGTGGACGCACAAGCCACGCCACGGCTTGCCGGCAAGGTCATCGAAAAGATCAGAACCGTTACCGACAAGCCGATCACGCATGTGGTGCTGAGCCACTATCATGCCGTGCGCGTGCTCGGTGCGTCTGCCTATGGCGCGTCTGAAATCATCATGTCTGAAATGGCCCGCGCCATGGTGGTTGAACGTGGCCAGGAAGACTGGGATTCGGAATTCGAACGGTTTCCCCGGTTGTTTCAGGGTCATGAAAGCATCCCCGGTCTGACCTGGCCCAGCACGACGTTCAATGACCGCATGACGGTCTATCTTGGCAATCGCCGCATTGACCTGATGTTTCTTGGACGAGCCCACACCGCAGGTGACATCGTGGCGTATGTGCCGGATGCAAATGTCATGTTTACCGGTGACATCGTTGAGTACAAATCCGCGTGCTATTGCGGGGACGGGCATTTTCACGACTGGCCGGAAACGCTTGAGACCATCCGCGACTGGGATGTCGATGCGATAGCGCCGGGCAGGGGGGATGCGCTGGTTGGCCGGGAGAAGGTGGGCGAGGCGCTTGATCTCACTGCGGACTTCATTCGCTCAACGTTCGACCCGGTTGCCCGGGTTGCCTTGAAAGGCGGCGATCTGAAGGCTGCCTACGAGGCTTGCCGTGAGCAGTGTGATCCCAAGTTTTCCGATTATGCCATCTATGAACACTGCCTGCCGTTCAACGTTGCGCGCGCTTACGACGAAGCCCGCGATGTTGATACGCCGCGCATCTGGACGGCGGACCGCGACAAGCAAATGTGGGAAGCGCTGCAGGGTTGATTGATGAGCAGGTACGACTACCAGCCGTTCGACTACACGACGCCACCGGAACTGTCAGGCAAGACCGCTGAGTTCTATCCGGTTGCCATCATCGGTGCCGGACCGGTGGGGCTCAGCGCCGCAATTGACCTGGCGCTGCATGGTGTGCGCTCGGTTGTGCTGGACGATAATGATGTGGTGTCGGTTGGCTCCCGGGCCATTTGCTGGGCGAAGCGCACGCTGGAAATCTTCGACAGGCTCGGTGTTGGTGAGCGCATGGTTGAAAAGGGGGTAACCTGGAAAGTCGGACGGTTGTTTCATCGTGACCGCGAGGTCTACAGCTTTGACCTGTTGCAGCAGGCGGGGCACAAAATGCCCGCCTTCATCAATCTGCAGCAGTATCATGTAGAGCAGTATCTGGTGGAAAGATGTGCCGATTTTCCCGATCTGATTGATTTGAGGTGGAAGAACAAGGTAACCGGCATTGAACAAGATAACAGTACGGTAAAGCTTCATGTCTCCACCCCGGACGGCGACTATGATCTGGAAGCGGGATTTGCTGTTGCCTGCGATGGTGCGCGTTCGCCGGTGCGATCAATGCTCGGCCTGTCGTTCGAGGGCACGCATTTCGATGAACGGTTTCTGATCGCCGACGTTGAAATGAAGGCGGATTTTCCCTCTGAGCGCTGGTTCTGGTTTGAACCGCCTTTCCATTCCGGCCAGTCAGCCCTGCTGCACAAGCAGCCGGACAATATCTATCGCATCGACCTGCAATTGGGCGCGGATGCCGATGCGCAGGAGGAGAGCAGGCCGGAACGGGTTGTTGCGCGCATCAAGGCAATGATGGGAGATCGTCCCTTTGAGCTTGATTGGGTGTCCGTGTATTCGTTTCAGTGTGCCCGGCTGGAGCGGTTTGTTCATGGCAGGATCGTGTTTGCCGGTGATGCAGCGCATGTGGTTTCGCCGTTTGGTGCGCGTGGCGGCAATGGCGGTATCCAGGACATAGACAATCTGTGCTGGAAGCTTGCGCGGATCATCAAGTTTCAGGTGCCGACAGATTTGCTGGAAACCTACAATACGGAACGGGTCGAGGCAGCGGATGAGAACCTGTCCAATTCCGCGCGTGCCACGTCGTTCATGACACCCAAGTCGGCGATGGAGAAACGGTTTCAGGAAGCCGCACTGAAATTGGCGGGAAATGTGGAATTCGCCAGGGCGCTGGTCAATTCCGGACGGTTGTCGCTGCCGTGCAGTTATACTGGTGCACACGAGCGTTGCGAGCCCGAACAAAGCTGGCCCGAATGTGCGCGACCCGGTGCGCCGGCCCAGGACGCACCAATGGGCGATGACTGGCTGTTGAGCAGGACGGGTACCAATTTCTGCCTGCTGTTCTTTGGCCAGCCGATACCGGATAGCAAGGAGCTGCCGGACGGTGTCGTGGTCCTGGAGGTGGAGGCAAGTGACAGTGTTCGCCAGCGTTACCTTGGAGATGAAGCGCTGGCGGTTTATCTGCTGCGGCCGGACCAGCACATCGCAGGCAGGTGGACGCAGTACTCAATGGCCGATGTGACCAGGGCCATGTCAGCGGCGGTGACGGAGAACCGGGAGAATTTTGATGGCACACACTGAGCAGCTTGTTACCGCGCTGAACATGACAGAACATGACGAATTCTATGCGGAACTTTTGCGCGCGCATGACGGCATGAGCGACGAAGAGAGCCAGGCATTCAATGCGCGGCTCATCCTTGTGCTGGCCAATCACATTGGAAACTCTGAAGTGTTGAAGCAGGCACTGCTAGCTGCCAGGTAAGCTGATTACCTGAAGTCACTGCCGGTTTTCGAGATTGTTCAACTTGCTGTTTCCAAGCAGTGCCAGAAGCAAAGCCCGGCCTGTCTTGAGGATTGGATACAGAACCCTCGACAGGGTCTTTGATTTGAAAACCAGGAAGTTCAACCGGTTGAACACACCGGTTCGAGTGCTCAGGAGGGCCAGGGTATGGATTGCATCTGCGCCATGATAAAACTGGTCACCGATCTTTAGTACAAAGCCTTCGTCCATATCAAGATTCAGCGCATTTATTTCTTGCAGGATTGGCGGACTGTCGCGCGCATTCAGAAGCTCGAAGGTTCCTGCTGCCTGTTTGATCGACAAGTGTTGTGTATAGTTCCGGCAGACCGGGCAGTCTCCGTCATAGACAAGAATGATCGCTGGAGTTGTCATGGTTTCAATTCGGATTTGCCTCTGAAAATCTTACCGCAAACTTTGCCCGCATAATCGAATGTGCTTTGCCCGGTCCAGCGAATCTCAAGGATCGCATGCGGCAACAGTTCGGCCCGGATAGGGTCTCTGAGCATTTTTTGCTCCGTTACGATAAACCTCAAAGGGACACCGACCAACCTGGCATTGTTCTTGAGAAAAGTCTGCAGGGAGGCCACGGTCAGGGGTTGGCAACGAAAAATGAAGTACTTGTTTTCACGGGCTATTTGGTCTCGATCATCATCGGTCAGTGGTATCTCAAAACTGCCAAAGCGGCTGTCGGAGACAATTAGTCCCGGCTTGGGATGGACGGTAGTGTACATGCCATAGCCGCCAAGCTTCCACGGGTTTATCAACTCTCGCGATACCAGGGTTAAATGGAAAACGATCCATGCCGCATGCAAGATGATAAGCCCTAAAAGGATGACCTTTTGAGCAGGCCAACCGCCGGGTTTTGAGAACGGGAGTTCATAGGACATATTGAACGAACTTCCCGATGCTGTGAATGTCAATCAACAACAGCGCTCCACATGCGATGAACAACCCGTAAGACATTCCCACCCTGAATGCGATGCAAAGCAAGGCAATATTCAGAACCTGAAAATTCATCTCGTCGGCATACAGTCCTGCACCGAGCAGAAAGCCGACTTCAACTGTCAGGAACAGCAAGGAACGCACGCCCGCCAACAGCAGCAAGCCGACACCTATTTGCCACAGGACAATAAACGTGCCGAGGAACTTGTGCCAGACGCACGGTTTGTTCAGCGTGTCGGCGGAGCAAAGAACGAAAAACATGTTTTCGGTGGTCGAACCAAAGTAGCTCAAATATGCAATGTACGACCCGTCAAGATAGGTGCCCGCGAGCAATTTCTGGGCCGCGGCACCGAGCATGACGATACCGAGAGTAATCCGGAGATAATCTGCATATAGAGGCTGTTCCCACCATTTCGCGAACAACATCGCAAGCGGTATGGTCCAAACAGCAAGCCAGCCGTGATTTGCCTGTGCGGCCCAATCGCCAGCAACATCATACAAGAAGAACACACAAAAAACGGCAACAGCTATCCGGCTGTATTTTTCGGTCAGGGTTGCCCCAAGGGCGACAACCGCACCTGCGGCCAAAGCTGTCGAAAAAAGCCAGTGGAAATTCTCTGGTTTGAATTCATCCGGAATTCGTTCGAAACACACTGACAGCATTGCCGTCATCAATGCCAGCCTGACGTATTTGCCAATGTCCTCGCCAGCCCTGACCACCGGAACAGGCATCAGAAAGTCCGGCAACCTGGGAATTGTCAGCCCCTGTACGCTCATGGTCCACCCATTCCAGCTGTTTCTTCAATCGATTCTTCCGATAGCAGACAATACCAGTCTGGACAATCGCATGTTATGCGGATTGTGGATTAGTTGAAACGGGGTTGAAGCAAAATAACAGTGTCAGTTATCCAATTCGCAAACATCGAAGACAGGATGCGCAGGATGGCGGGACAGGCGCCAGTGGAAATTTCGGCGGCGAGAGGCGGCCAAAGAGACAACATCCATGATCCCGGTTGCAACAATCAGGATCATGGATGCGGGTGTTTTCAAAAGAAACCTGGTCGAGTGTGAAAACAAGTCAATCGTGCAGATTTACTCGACCAGAGCTTCAGGGTTGGTTGATTTGCCTGCTGAGTGACCGCGCTGTTTGCTTGGCGCTTTCATCGCCGGCATCGACAGCCTTGTTATACCAGTCAAGCGCCAGTTTTGAGTTCGGCCGCAAGCCCTGCACACCCAGTTGAGTGAAAATGCGGGGATCGTAGGTGGACCCAATTCTGGCTGCGGCAAATTGATCACCTTGCTGGAAGGCATGCTGATACAGTTGACGCGCTGATACAATGTCGCCAAGCAGCAACAACTTGTCGCCGCGCTCAAGCAGAATGCTAACCGCCTTGCCGTTCTGGCTGCGCAGCGGGCTTAGCATGCCCTTGGCAGTTTTGTCCTCGGTCAGATCGGAACTGCCCAGTTGCATTGACTTTGGCGGTACACTCAATGCGCTTTCAATGGCGGCATCGTCAGCATCGGATCTGATTTCGATGGCACCTGCTGAAGAGGTCGCGGATTGCGGAGTGGTAACCTGCGGTGACAGGCTGGCAATTTTTTGAGTCGCTTCCTCTTTTGCCGCTTCGACCGGCACCGTGATCAGTTCGCTGGTCGCGGCACGGGATGTGGCTTCTGACTGCGACCTGTTCAGGTTATAGACGGTCGTAGGTGCGGCGGGCATGGCCGTGGGAGCTATACGCACAAGCCGTTTGGTCGTTGGTTTGACGAAGTTCGGCGCAGGTCTGGCAGGCGCAGGCTCGAGTTCGGCAACAACCTGCTTTGGTGGAACAGCCTGCTCTTGAGGTTGGGACGGCGCAACCGGCTCGCGAACTGGTTCAGCAGCTTTTTCGATCTCTACTTGCGGTAGCCGGGGGACTTCAACCGCGGTCATATCGACTACTTCTTCAACCGGTTGCTGAAGGTCGGCTGATGACGCTAAAGCAAGTGCCTCTGCGTTCTGGAAGTGTGAACTGGAAGATCCGCCTGAACCGCCGCCGTCACCCGCTGCAGATGCGGTTTGTACACTTTGAAGAGCGGGAGCATCCAGGCTGTAGGATGAGAGAAATTTCCAGTCGTCGGCTGTCCTGTAGTAAAAAGCTCCAAGGCCGCTGGCGCCGATGACTATCAGCGCGCTGGAGAATGCAAACCACTTGCGGGCCTGCCTGTTGCGGTGAGCATCAAGCTGGGCGCGGCGATGTGCCATAACCGCCATGCGATGTTCGAAAATCTCTTCCCGGGACCTGAATTTTGACGCCCGTACCGGTCGCTGCGCAGACGTTACAGCGTCGCCGTGTGCATCATGTTGGGTCGCACCTGCACCGTGTTGTGAAGACGCCGAAGACGGATTGCTGTCATCCAGGTTGGCAGCCTGATGATCGTTCCAGATTTCATCGCCAATTTCGGCCAGATCTATCCGTAGTGAATCCAGTTTGCTTTGCTTGTCATCGGCTTTCTTGGTCATGATGTCATTTTCCCTGTTACGCACGCGACCTCGTTGGATCGACTTCCCTGTTACGCATGCGACCTCGTTGGGTCGACTTACTACTGGCCGGGTTTTCCCGGCGTATTTTCTAATTCTCCTTGGAAACCGCCTCATTCCATTGGATGAATTTGTTGAACAATATCTTCTGGTCCGATTGGCTGAGTACGACCGTACGTCCCTGACTGGCGAGATAGGCCTGGAATGCCTCAAACAATTTGCGCTGTTGGGCGGTCGGTGCTGCTGCGGTTACCTTGGCTTCGTTTTCAGCAAGCCAGGCTTCCGCAACTGCGTATCGGCGCCAGCCCGGCAACTCCGCAGCCAGGTTCACTTCGCGCCATTTCTGATGCCGCGGTGCCTGCTGGAACTCATCAAACCGTGCGAAGAAGCTTTCGATGAACCGTTTTACACGATAGTAGCGGCCCGTCTTCGGTTTCCAGTTGAACACAGCCATGACCGCGCCAACCGCGATGGTGTCAACCGGGCTGTCAGCGTCCACCAGATTGCCATAGTCTTTCGAACTCAGTTTCGCGGGCAGATAGCTTTGCTGGAGTTCTGCGGTGTAGGGAACAGGCACGATGTGCAGACCGTCATCCTTTTTTACAGAGGTGAAAATGGATGCCGGTTTGCCGGCCACATAAACCATGGCGTCAAGCTCGCCGGTTCGAACTTTTTCCAGAGCATCTTCATAGCCGTGACTGGACGGAGTGACCTTGAGGCCGAGGGCGCCAAACACCGTCTCGGAGGTCATGTAGGTTCCCGACCCCTTGCCGCCAAAGTTTACTTTCTTGCCGCGGAGCTGCCTGATGTCGGTAATGTCGCGGCGGGCAACCAGATGCAGTTCCTCATTGTACAGCTTGGTGACATAGTTCACCCGGTCTTGAAGATCGCCATAGACGTTCTTGTTGCGCAAATAAGTCAGAACGTCCGATTGAACGATGGCGATATCAACACCGCGAAGATACAGCAGATCCTCAATGTTCTTGATCGACCCCTTGCCGATAATGGGCAGGATGCGCAGATTATCGGCATCATCCAGTTCTGCCTGAAGATCAGCCGCGATCCGGATGTATGTCCCTCCGATACCACCAGAAATGACACTTACCGTGTCATTGTTTGCAGCCTGAACCTTGTCAGAATGAGCTTGCGCAAACGCTGATCCGATCGGCGCCACACTGATGATTACAAGTGAAAAAAATGCGACAAATGCCGCAGAAAACAAACGATACATATGACCCCTTTGCCCGGCGTGAACACCAGGACTTTGGGTAAGACTATACGTACGGATACGTACACTTACACGCCGTGCCATCCCATTTTCAGAGTGCAGATTGTGGGGTTCGAATCAGGTTTAAACGAGTAAAGAATCGGGTAAAATTATGTTGGTATGCTGGCGATTATGTGGCGACGTTAACTTATCAACAGGATACGATTCTTACCTTACGTGCACTAAATTGCGCCAGGTTCGGTAAGTCAGTAGGCTGATGTGAGCCTTCAGTACAGCCCGGAATTCAGTGCAAAGTGAGTCCAAAAAAAGGCCAAGTATGGCCATTTGAATGTCTGGTACTACCAATTCCTCCAGGATTTGCATGGTACCGCCAAGTTTAAGTTGAACGGCTTTGAAAACCGCCTCAAACCCAAATATGTGTCAGGTTTGAAGGGGAATGCCTGGAATTATGCCGAAGCAGATATGGAAGGCAGAAAATCTACGAGGCCTGATCCGAATATCCGGAGCGTGGTTTTGGTTTTGCCAAAACCGGAATCACCCTAGAGTGCAAGCTGGAACAACTGGAGACAGCTATAATGGGAATAGAAAGTCTTTTGGTCCTGCTGCTGGTCGGCGCCGTTGCCGGCTGGCTGGCAGGACAGATCATGAAAGGTTACGGTTTTGGTCTGATCGGCAACATTGTTGTCGGCGTTGTGGGGGCATTCGTCGCCGGCCTGGTTTTCCCGGCTATCGGCGTTTCGCTCGGCAGCGGCATCATCGCATCAATTATCCATTCCACCATCGGGGCCGTTATTCTGCTGTTTCTGATTGGCCTCATCAAGAGAGCCTGATATGCCGGGGCAGCAAATACGGATAATTTCTGACGCGTGATGCTGCCCGAGATGCCGGATGTCAGGCTGGATCAGAAAACCCCGAGTGTGAGGCGTGTACAATATTGAAGCTGCAATGTTTGCTTGTATTGGCGACCGGTGCCCTCGTCTTGCCGGCAGGTGTCTTATCGGCTGCATCAGTGAACCAGGATGTACCGGTACCGCGGCCCAAGCCGGTTCATCCGCAGGCGGTGGAACCATCGGCACCGGAGGTTAACTACTCCAATCTTGGTGAAAATGCCCCCGGTCGCGGCGAACAGTGCAAGATGGCGTTGAACGCCGCCGGGGCTTCCTACAACTGGGTGGGGGTTGCGACCGAAGGATCATGCACCATAGCCAGTGCGGTAGAACTGGTTTCGGTCACCACGAGTGCCGACACCATTGGTTTTCTGCAGAAACCGGTTATGGCGTGTGAATTTGCCGCCTTGCTGGCGAGATGGGCAGGAGAAGTGGCCGGCCCGGTTGTTGTCGGTCATGCCGGGGCAAAGCTGCAGGCAATTATCACCGGACCGGGTATTGTGTGCCGCAATCGGGCAGGCGGCGCCAAAACCAAGATCAGCGAACATGCCAAGGGAAACGCCCTTGATATCATCGGCTTCCGGTTGTCGGACAGCCGCTCGCTCAAGATTGGCGGCGAACCGGACAAGCGGGAGCAGCTGGCGCTCAAGGCGCTGCGCACCTCGGCTTGCGGATACTTCACCACGGTGCTGGGACCCGGTTCCAATTCGGCCCATCAGCACCATTTCCATTTCGATCACGCAAAGCGCGGCAAGTCATACAATTACCGCATATGTGAATGAAACAAGACCTCGGGCCTTGGGTGTGACGCGAGATTGCCATAAATTGACGCGATGGTTCAGTTGCGTCAAACTTAACTAACGGCGGTTATGATGCGTCTGGAACTTATCATGAAAATGGTGCGCCCGGTGTTGTTCGGGGATAGTGGATCTAAACCCGCGACCCTCTCCAGATCAGTATGGTTTCAAAGTGCTACAACAACTTTACGGGTTCAATTGAACCCGTGTTGCTCCAGGCGGGTTCTCTGGACCATACCGGTTGCATTTCTGTGGATGTCGGGTGCCGGGTCTGCGTCAGCACAGGGTTTTGCCGTTTCCTACAGCGATCCCAATCTCTGCGTCGCATCCGTCTTGTATGCAACCGGCAGGCAAGTTCTCGAAAATCCTGAACGCGAACCGATCCCGCTCACGCCCCCATTGACCGGGTTGATACAAACACCGTCCGACGACATTCCCGATTGTGTTCCGGTCCCGGGCCTGACCAGTGTGCCCGGCCAACCGGCAGTAGTGACGACGGCTCCGACGCCAAAAACGCCGGACCAACCTGCCGGCAAGGAAAAGCAACCTTCAGTTACATCGAAACCGTCCGGAGAAGATCAACCTGAAAAAACACCGGAACTGGGACTGGTGAAAGCACAGCAAACACTGGTTTCCCTGATCCTTGTCAATGAGGACGATGGTCAGCCTCTTGAGGGTGCCACGATCAGGTTACTGGCCGCAGAGCCTGATCTGCCAAGCGGTGACACGCCGGATGCGAAACTTACCGATACTGAAAACTATGCCCAGGGCGTTGAGGGAGTGGAATTAGGCGATGACGGGCAGCTCTTGTTGTCGGTGGATGCCCAGGCTGATGATGATCTTGCCGGTATCACGCTGACAGAGGTGCCTGATGAAAAACCAGCGGCTGACGCCGCAGCCGAAGACAAACCCGCAGCCGCCCGGACGGTGCGTGTTACCCGGCAAAACCCGCAGCTGGTCGTTGCAACAGCGGCCAACTGGACACGTCTGCCGATAAGGCTGGCTCCGCAAGGCGCCAGGATATGCGTCAACCGGAACTTCCGCATTGGTGACAACAACATTCATGTTGTCAGCCTTCCCGGGCAGTTTGTCGACGAGTTCACCCGCAATGCAACTCGTTGGGAGGAAACCGAGTTTGTTGAAGCCGATCCATGCCGCAACAAGGAAGACAGCAAGGATCCGCTATATGAGACGTCGGGACTGTGGGGTCAGAAATTCGACAATCAATGGGCGATCAAGCGGGTTGGTTTTGAAGAGGAGAAACTTCCCCAGTGGCTGAAAAAATCGCCAACCTCGACAGACGTTACCGTTGCCGTCATTGATACCGGTCTGGACTGGTATCACCCCGATATTTCCCACGACAAGATATGGACCAACCCGAACGAGGTGCAGGGCAATGGTATCGACGACGACAACAACGGCTATGTGGATGACATTGTCGGCTGGAATTTCGTTCGCAACAGAAACAAGCCCTGGGATTATGATGGCCATGGCACATTCGTAACCGGTGTGATTGCGGCAGCGCAGAGCAATGGCATCGGTATTTCAGGCATCAGTTCGTCGGCAAAGATCATGCCGTTGAAGGCGCTTGATGCCTTTGGCCGGGGCTATGCCTCAATGGCTGCAGAGGCAATAAATTACGCCGCAGAACATGGCGCGCGCATCATCAATCTGAGCCTCGGCGGCAGGACGCTCACCAAAGTCGAACAACTGGCTGTTGATCATGCCCGCAGCAAAGGCGCCATCGTGGTGGTCGCGGCCGGCAATTCGGGACAATCAGTGGCTGACTTTTCGCCCGCCGGCCTGCGCGGCGTCGTCACCGTTACAGCAACCGATCGCAAGGACAAGCGGGCCGGGTTTTCCAACTGGGGGCCTCTGGTCGATATTGCAGCTCCCGGTGTGGACGTGTTGAGCCTGCGGGCCCGGCGCACTGACCTCCTGTCTCTCATCCGGGGCGTCAAGTACAAGCGCGGTGACGGTATTCTGGGAGAGGATCGATCCTACTACCGGGCCAGTGGAACCTCGTTTGCCGCGCCAATTGTAACCGGCACGATGACCGAACTTCTGGCGGCCAATCCGGACCTCACCGCCGATCAGGCAACCCGCATGGTGCTGCATTCGGCGCGCGATATCGAAACGCCCGGCGTCGACAATTATACCGGCTATGGCCTGCTGGATGCGACGGCGGCGCTGGCGGCGGATCCCGATTACTTCAATGAAAGCAGGATAAGCGGTGTCAAGGTGATTACCCGAAGCGGCAAGCCTGTCCTGCGCGTTCTCGGCACGAGCGATGCTGATGATTTCAAGGAAGCAGTCATCCGGATTGGCAAAGGAAAAGAACCGAAAAAATGGCTCGAAGTGAACAGGAAGATACTGAAGCCGGTGGATGCCGGTGTGCTGATCGAGCTGCCGGCCAGTGTTTTCAAGGGGGCCAAGCAGTGGACGATCAGGCTGATCACCCGGCACAAGAACGGGGCTGAGCGCGAAGCGCGCTTCAGCCTGAAACTCGGATAGCGAACACGCAGGGTTGATGCCCTGGTTCAAACAGGAGTTGGTTGCAATGAAGCAGCACGGTATTTCATGGGTTCTGGCGATGTCGATGGGCATGGCGCTGGCTACACCGGCACATGCGGTGATTGTTGATATCGACATTGAAACTCAAGGCGAACCGGTACCGGGTGCATCGATTTCGTTCCGCACACCGGACGGCAAGGATGTACCGGACATACAGGTGACCGCTGTTCCCGAAGAGCCTGAAGAGGTTGAAGAGGATGAACCGGGCCAGGTGGTTGAACTGGATATTCCGCCGGTACGCGTGGGCGAGGAAAAGCCTGAGACCGAACGTCCTGAGAAGGAACGGGAGCCGCAAGGCGAATCCAAACCCGACGAGCCCAAAAAGCCAAGACCGGGACGTCACCGGGTTGAGCTGCCTGATGAACTGATTGGCCGTGATCTGGTGGTTGTGGTGACCAGGGACGGTGAAGTGGTGAAACGGGATCCGGTCAAGGTTGAGCAGGATACATCCCGGATCGCTGTTGAAGCCTATGATCCGGTTGATGCAAGGCTGTCGATCAAGCTGGCACAGGACAAGAAGTGCCGACGTGGCAAGACCTGCAACTATCAGCTCGAAGTGCAGAATGAGGGAACAGGGATTTACAAGGGCCCGTTGTTCCTGACCGGCGTATTGCACGGCACGGTGAGCCAACCCGGAAAAAAAGACGGCTGGCAGTGTGCATATAGCGGTCGCGGCAAACAGATCTGCCATAGCCAGGTGGCACTTCAACCGGGCGCCAAGCAATCCTGGACCCTGGGTTCAAGGTTGCCACGGCGAATGTCGCAACAGTCTTCCAATTGCCTGGAGATCAATGTGTTTGACCAACAGGTAACCGGCCGGGTCAATCCACTTTTGATGGCCGTGCAACTGGGTCTGGCCGGCCAGGGCCTAAAGGTCGGGCGACCTGACGGTATCAACGGACCGAAAACGGAAGCGGCGCTGCGGCAGTTTACCGAACAGGACGACTATGAAGGCAACGATAATCTGAATGACGTGTTCACAGCCCTTTATGGACTGTCACCGGCGCGACTGAGCCGTCTGGGAATGTCCGGCGGCAAACATTGCAAGCGGGTTGCGCTGTTTGCGGCACCAAAACCGGCAAAAAGGATATCGAAGACCAAGCGCCGCAGACCGCAGTACCGCGATGACGATGATTTCGACGACTATGACGATTACGACGATTATGACGATTACGACCGGCGCCGGGATATTGGTGTTGGTATTGGCCTTGGGCTGTTGAACCATGGGTTGCACCGCGGCCGCGGACACCGACGTGGTCGGCAAAGCTATGATTGATTGAGACCGGTCAGGTAGAAGGTGCCCGGGGAACCTGTGAATTATGGAGGTGTCATTGCGCCGATCACTGCACCGGTCATCAGCGTGGCCAGCAGGCCGGACACCAGTGAACGGGGTCCGAGAGACAGAATATCGGCACGCCGGTCCGGACACAGGGCCAGTAACCCGCCGGTCATGATCCCGAGCGAACCGAAATTGGCGAAACCGCACAGGGCATAGGTCAGAATGAGCCGGCTGCGATCCGACAGCACCGTCGCGCTGGTATCTGCCAGCTGCAGATAGGCGAGCAGTTCGTTGAGAACGGTTTTCACGCCGATCAACTGACCTGCCTGGGCAGCCTCGGTCCACGGGATGCCGGTCAGCAGGCCAGAGGTGTCATCAGCCAGCCGAATATCTGTTGTGCTGACAAGGTTGTGCCGAAAGGTGAGGTGACGGCTGCAAGCGCCATATCGACCAGGGCCACCAGTGCCACCATGACCACCAGCATGGCAGCGACCGAAACAACGAGCCGCACACCATCGGTTGTTCCGGTCGCGATGGCTTCCATGACGGTACGGCTCTTGAACGCCTCGTCAATTTCCGTTGTGCCGGCGGCGTTTTCATCATCTGCCCACGGCACCATCAGCCGTGCGATCACCAGGGCTGCCGGCGCGCTCATCACCGATGCCAGCAGAATATGGCCTGCGGCACCTGCCAGCACCGGCTGCAGGAAAGTTGCGTACAGGGCCATCACCGTTCCCGCGACAGTGGCCATGCCGGTGGTCATCATGGCAAACAGGCCGCCGCGGCTGGCACGTGCCAGGTAAGGCCGCACCAGTATCGGCGCATCGACCATGCCGACGAACACATTGGCGGCGGCAACCGTGCCGACCGGTCCGCTCACCCCCATGCTGCGCCCAAGCAGCCATGCCAGAAACCTGACGACTTTCTGCAGGATGCCCCAATGGTACAACAGCCGGGCGAGAACGCTCATCATCACGATAATCGGCAGGGCCTGCAGAGCCAGTACAAAGCCTTTGCCGGGATCGGTAACGGTAAACGGTGTCGGGCCGCCAGCCAGATAACCGAACAGGAATTTCATGCCGGTGCCGGTTGCGGTTTGCAGTGCAATGACAGCGCCTGCGAGCAGATCAAAGACAAAGCTGAGCTGCGGGATAAGTATGAACAGGCCTGCGATGATGAATTGCAGCGCAATTCCACCGGCGGCAAATTTCACTGCATGGCCCATGGCAAGGGCATCGCGCCGTTCAGACAGCAACCAGGCAATCAGCGGAATCACAATGAGCCCGCACAGGCTTTGCAGCATTAATCCCAAAATGGTCTCCCGCCCGGATAATTGTCTTGCACCCCTGTGCCTGCAGGTGAAAGTAGACGATAAACTGCTGCTGTGACCATTCATATTCATGCAAGTTTGCCGGCGAAAAGCTTTGACTGGCCGGCCTGCTGACGGTTTGGTGGGCGTCGTGGTATGAGATACCGGCAATGGCTTGAAAACAGAATGGATGAGTGAATTGAGAGACCATAAACAGGGCGATTTTTCCCGGGAAGAAGTAACGCTGGCGAACCGTAATTCGGGAATAGCCCTGGAGATGTTGCGCTATGACGTGACACCGGTCGGGATGCATTACCTGCTGACCCACTTTGACTATCCGTACCTGGAGGCTGACACCTGGAAGCTGGAGATAGGCGGGCTCGTTGACAAGCCTGTCGTGCTGACACTGGCAGACCTCAAGGCACTGCCGCAGATTACCCAGACAGTCACCCTGGAATGCGCAGGGAACGGCCGCGCCAACATTGACCGGCGTTATCAGAGCATGCCGTGGCAGCACGAGGCGGTCAGTACCGCGAAGTGGACGGGGGTGAGGCTTTCAGATGTTCTGGACAAGATTGAAATAGACCCGTCAGCCATCGAGATCGTGTTTTACGGGGCTGACCATGGCGAAGACGCCCATGGCGAGCATGACTATGGCAGATCATTGTCGGTTGCACATGCCATGCAGCCGGAAGTCATGCTGGTCTACGAGATGAATGGTCTGGCGTTATTGCCACAACACGGTGCGCCGGTGCGCATGATCGTGCCGGGCTGGTACGGTATGGCCAGCGTGAAGTGGCTGACCCGTATCGAGGCAATCGACCAGGCATTCGACGGGCCGCAGCAGACTGGCACATATATATATCGAGACAGGCCGGAAGACCCTGGCGTTTTCGTCCAGGAGATACGCGTCAAGTCGCTGATGATCCCACCGGGTTTTCCCGACTTCTACTCACGCAAACGCTTTGCCGATGCCGGGCAGATCGAACTGATGGGCAGGGCCTGGTCGGGCAATGGCGTCGCAATCTCGAAGGTCGATGTCAGTGTCGACGGTACCTGGCATGAGGCCGTGCTGACGGCGCCGGACTCAAAATATGCCTGGACACGCTGGCACTGGCAGTGGGAAGCAACGCCCGGCGAGCATGTCCTGCAATGCCGGGCCACCGATGCCAACGGCGAGATGCAGCCGCTGGAAGCGCGCTGGGATAATCAGGGGTTTGGCAATAACGGTGTGCAATCTGTGAAGGTAACTGTGCGGTAGACAGAAGCGTCGCTCAGGTCTGGTCAATCACCACCTGGCACAATTCCAGCAATGGTTGCCGGACAAAATCCGGCACCCTGGTATCGATCTGGAAGAAGCCGATAATCCCGGTATTGGTCTCGATAACGAAATTATCACGCTCCAAAGCCGTGGTCTTCAGCGTCAACGGCATTGGTTCGACAAACAGCAACTGGTCGCAGGCAACCGTGAGCGCGGCAGCTTGCTCACGATCATCCTTGATCATGCGCCGCAAAATTACGGATTTGGGGTTGGATGTTGTCATGGTTGGTCCGTACTCGGGTGTCCCGATTGGCCCGTATTGTTATTGCCGCCGAATGGCAATCTCATTTGCAGGAAATTGACAAAGGGCTTGCATTGAGTTCCGATCACCGAGGTTTTTTACGTTAGGGTTTTTCTGATGAGCGACAAGTTTGCCCGAGTGAATGGTTTCCCGAGAGCAGACCTGCTGTCAGGGCCAACGCCTATCGAACGGCTTGACCGGTTGTCACAACAGCTTGGTATTGATCTGTCGATCAAACGGGATGATCTGACCGGACTTGGCTTTGGCGGCAACAAGGTCCGGCAGCTTGAATTCTACTTTGGCGCTGCTCTTGAACAAGGCGCCGATACTGTCCTGATCACGGGCGCTGTTCAGTCCAATTACGCGCGCACTGCCGCAACGGCTGCCGCCAAGCTCGGGCTTGGTGCGGTGATCCAGATGGAAGATCGCGTGCACGGCATGGACGAGACCTACAAAACATCGGGAAATGTGTTGCTGTCCCGGTTGCTGGGTGCAGAGTTCATGACCTATCCGGAAGGCGAGGATGAAGCCGGTGCTGACCTGGCGCTGCGCCAGCGGGCAGAAGAGCTGAGCAACCAAGGCCGCACGCCATATGTCATTCCGCTGGGTCTGAACAACCCGCCGTTGGGGGCGTTGGGATATATGAAGGCGGCCGAGGAAATCCTGCAGCAGGACGATGGCTTTGACTGCATGGTGGTTGCATCGGGAAGCGGGTTGACCCATCTCGGACTGCTGGCCGGCCTGCGCGTATTGGGCAGCAAAATTCCTGTGCACGGCATCTGCGTGCGGCGAGACGCTGCGGCTCAATCTCAGCGCCTGGCCACGGTCGGCACAAATCTCGATACGCTTTTAAACTGCGATCCGATCATTGAGCCGTCTGACATCGCGACCTGGGATGGTGCGCTTGAACCGGGTTACGGCCATGTCGGGCCACCGGCGCGCGAGGCCATCATGATGATGGCGCGGCAGGAAGGGCTGTTCCTGGATCCGGTTTACACGGGCAAGAGTTTTGCCGGTGTACCTGGGCTGCTGAAAGACCGGTTGATTGAACCGGGCGCGCGCGTCCTGTTTATTCATACCGGCGGTCAGCCGGCCCTGTTCGCCTATCAGAGCGAGCTTGAAATTTAGCTTGGCTACAGGACGGCAGCACAGGCCGGGAGGCGGTCGGGTGACCGCCTCCCGGTGTTGCTCATTGCATCCGGCTCAGGCCAGTTGATCGCCAATCGGCAGATTGCGAATCCGCTTGCCGCTGGCGTTGAAGATGGCATTGGTGAGTGCCGGAATGAAGGGCGGCACACCCGGCTCGCCGACACCTGTTGCATGCACCGAGAACGGATGCGGCACGATGTGGGTGTGCACCACTTCAGGGAAGTTGTCGGAACGCACCATTTCATAGTCGTTGAAGTTACCTTGCTGCACTTCACCGTCCTCGAAGGTTAGGCCCAAGTGCAGAGCGGTGGTCATGCCGAACACACATGCCCCTTGCATCTGCGAACGGATGCGCTCGGGGTTGGCGGCAAACCCGCAGTCAATCGCCACATGCACTTCCGGCACCTTGACGGTGCCATTTTCGACTTTGGCGTGGACCACCATGGCGATATAGGACACGAAGCTGCGGTGAACCGCGATGCCGAGACCTTCACCTTCCGGCAATGACTTGCCCCAGCCGGCCTTGTCTGCAGCCAGTTCGGCAACGGCCCGCAGGCGTGCTGTGTCGAACGGGAACTCCTCCTGCGGTTCATACTGGTTCCAGAACTTGCCGGGCAGGCCTGCAGCCTTGGCTTCCAGAACGCGGTCCGTACCAATCATTTCGATGAGAAAGTCCTTCTGGTCCTTGCCAAGTTCTGCGGCCAGTTCGGCAGTTGCCGACTGAACAGCAAAGGCGCGCGGTATGTTGGACACCGAGCGATACCAGCCAATGCGCGTGTGGGCATATGCCTTGCATTGCTCAGCACTCACATTGGCAATCTCATAGGGCAGGTTTTCCAGGCCCATGCCGATTTCGATTTCGTGCTGGTTGCCTTCATCCTTGACGAATGTCGACAGGAAGGACGGCGCGGCACTGCGATGGCGCCACGCTGTCACCTTGTTGTCGGCGTCAAGACCGACATCAATTCGCTCAACCGAGGATGTGTGGCTGTATCCGTTGCGGATATCGTCCTCACGCGTCCACTGCACTTTTACGGAACCACCGAGCTGTTTGGCAAGGAACGCGGCCTCTGTGGCGAAGTCGGCCTTGGACTTGCGGCCAAAGCCGCCACCGAGCAGGGTCACATTCACCCGCACGTCATCCGGTTTCAGACCGAGATATTCGGCCGTGTCGGTGCGTGCTGTATAAGGGCTCTGGACAGGCGCCCAGACCTCGCACTTGCCGTCCTTGAAGGCGGCAACTGCCGCCGGTGGTTCCATCGGCGCATGCGCCAGGTGGGGCTGGTAGTATTCATAGGTCAGATGTGCGGGCAGACGACTTCAGCGCTGCTTCTGTGTCGCCCTGATTGCGCACCGATGCGCCGGGTTTTGCGACCGAAGCACGCAGCTCCTTCTCGTAGTCTGCAGTGTTGAACGAGCCATGTTCGCCACGGTCCCATTCGATTTTCAGTGCATCGCGGCCCTGCAGGGCGGCCCAGGTGTTTTTGGCTATCACGGCCACGCCACCCAGCGGCTTGAATTTCGACCCCAGCGGTGTTACCGGAATCTGGATGATTTTTTCGACACCGGGCACGGCCAGTGCAGCACTGTCATCGACAGACTTGACGGTTGCGCCGACAACAGGAGGCCGGGCGATGACGGCAAACTTCATGTTCGGCAAGTTCACATCGGCACCATAGACGGCTTTGCCGGTGGTGATGTCGTGCAGGTCATAAATCGGAACCTGGCCTTTGCCTATATAGCGAAACTCCTGTTCGGTCTTGAACCGGAGCTGGTCGCGGGCAGGGGTTTCCAGTGCCATGGCTGCTGCTGCCAGGTCACCATAACCAATACGGGTGCCCAGCGTCCTGTGCGTCACCTGATGGCCGGACGCCTCGACCATGTCTTCGCTGACGGCCCATTTTTTGGCCGCCGCCATTTCCAGCATTTTGCGCACGGCGGCGCCAATCTCGCGGCATGGCTGAATGTGATGGCGCAGGCTGCGCGAGCCGTCGGTATCCTGATTGCCGTATTTGGGCTCATCGCCTTCGGCCTGGACAATGGTGACACGATCCCAGTCGGCTTCCATCTCATCTGCGATGATCATCGGCAGGGAGGTACGTGAGCCGGTGCCCATTTCCGAGCGGTGCGCGATAATCGTGACCTGCCCGTCAGGGTCGATCGACACGAAAATATGCGGATCATTGCGCACGCCATTGGGCATGTTCAGGCCCTGCGTGGGATAGGCCTCAAAAGCCTGGGCTGTCCCCGGCAGGAAGTGGGCGGCCAGCACGAAACCTGCCGCTCCTTTGAGAATGCCACGGCGGTTGACCTCTGTCGTTGTCACTTTCCGTAGGGCGGCCTGAAGCGCCTGGCCGGTTGCCGAGCTTGAATTCTGCGAGAATGATTGAAGTTGATGTAACATGGCCTCATGCTCCTGTTGATGCTTGGCGGACGGCGGAAACGATGCGCTGATAACAGCCACACCGGCAAATATTGCCGCTCATGGAGCTGAGTATTTCCTGGTCGCTGGGCTTCGGATTGGATTTCAGCAGGGATGCTGCCTGCATGATCTGGCCTGCCTGACAATACCCGCATTGCGGTACGTTCTGATCGCGCCATGCCACCTGGACCGGGTGGTTGCCGTCTTCACTCAGGCCCTCGATTGTGGTGACGGACTTGCCATCGAGTTCCCGCATCGATACCAGGCAGCCGCGAACCGCTTCTCCGTCCACATGTATGGTGCAGGCGCCGCACAGGCCGGTGCCGCAGCCAAACTTGCTGCCGTTCAGTGCCAGTTCGTCGCGTACATACCATAGCGCCGGCATGGATAGGTCTCCGTCGAACGAGTGTTCAACGCCATTTACCGTGATCTTCATGAAACTGTTCCTCGCATCTCACTCACTCAACAAGCTCGCCTGAGCCCGTTGAAAGCATGCGCAAGCACAGTCACCCGCTCGCGCGTGGGTGTTGGCTGGCTTTTCGCACCGGTGTTCTATGGGGAAACCGAACAGTTGATTGCGTCAGGCCAATACTCAGACAACAACATGAATGTGGAGGTTTTTGGTTTTGTGCCTGCAGTTCGACGGCTGTTGCACAGTACCCGTCAGCCAGACAGCTTTGCGGCTTGCGCTGCAAGGCTCTCGATTGCCTGCCAGTTTTCGGATTTCAGGTACTCTGGCGGTACCACCCACGATCCGCCTGCGCACAGCACGTTTGGCAGCTTGAGATAGGTTTCGACATTGTCCGGGTTCAGGCCGCCGGTCGGGCAGAAGTGGAAACCGGGCATGGGGCCGGAAAAAGCCTTCAGCACCGGTGCGCCGCCCGATGCCTCGGCGGGGAAAAACTTTGCAACGTCATATCCGCGTTCGTGCAGACGCATCATTTCGGACACGGTTGCGACACCGCCCAGCAATGGCAAGCCATGCTGTTCACAGCTGGTGACGAGGGCTTCCGTGGTGCCTGGCGATACGCCAAACTTCGCGCCTGCATCAACGGCTGCGGTAACATCATCATCTGACAGCAATGTGCCCACTCCGACCACACAACCTTCAACCGTGCCCATTGCCCTGATGACGTCGATTGCCGCCGGTGTGCGCAGCGTCACTTCGACAACAGGCAATCCGCCCGCTACCAAAGCTTCCGCCAGGGGTATCGCGTGGGCCAGATCGCGGACGACCAGTACCGGGACGATTGGCACAGTCGAGAACATGGACCTGAGGTGTTTTGAACTTTCCTTGCCGGCGAGCATTGTTTTGGTCTCCGAGGGCCAATTGGAAAATCGGCGTTTATCTGATTATCTCTTCGATCGTTGAAAATTCTTCCGCAGAAAGAGCGACCGGGTTTCATCGACCGCTACGGCTTGTGGCATTTTAAAACATCTACAATCAATATCTTACTGCCAAGAGCCATTAATCAGTTCAGGAACATTCACGCCCTGGTGAGGCTGGACGGGCATGCCAGTCGTATTTCGAAAAGTACCATACTAGTAAACATAATGATTGACACGTCAATTTTGACATGACTAATTTCTCCACCGAACCCCATTTAGAAGGGTTGTTCCAGAATGGTTCTGGTGGCTTTTCGGGGCTAGTGGAGGAAAAAATGAACCTGATAAGAAATATGAGAAAACTCATGTCCGGTGCCGTTATTGCCGGCATGGCCGTGCTCGCGGTCACCGCTGCCAAGGCAGAGGATTTGACGCTGCGCGGCGCCAGCCTGTTCGACAATGAGCACGCCTATTCGAAAACCCTCATCAAGCTTGGTGAACTGGTCAACAAGGAATACGGCAAGAAGGTCACCTTTGATCTGCGCGGCAACAGCGAGCTTGGCATCGAGCCTGATTATGTGAACTTCCTGACCCAGGGCGTGGCCATCGACTATGCCATTATCGCGCCATCCAACCTGGCCCGTTTCGCGCCGTCAGTGCCGTTGATGGATATGCCTTTCGTGTTCCGTGACCTGGATCACTGGAACGCGGTTCTGTCCAGCGACGTGTTGAAGCCACTGGAAGAAGAGCTGCTCAAGAAGGCCGACCTGATGATCATCGGCTATGCAGGCGGCGGTACCCGCAACCTGATTTCCAACAAGAAGATTTCCAACATTGAAGAGCTGACCGGCCACAAGATGCGCGTCATGGGTGCTCCCATCCAGGCCCGCGTGTTTGAGGCAATCAAGGCGGCTCCATCAGCCATTGCCTATTCTGAAGTGTACAACGCCATTCAGACAGGCGTTGTGGACGGGCTTGAAAACGAGTCAGCCAGCCTGCTGCAGTACAAGTTCTTCGAAGTTGCGCCGCATATCACGCTGACCCAGCATTCGATTACGGTTCGCCCGATCATCTTCAGCGGCAAGGCTTTCCGCAAGCTGCCTGAAGACCTTCAGAAAGCGATTCTCAAGGCAGGCAAGGAAGCTGGTGAATTTGGCCGCGCACTTGAATCATCCGAAGACTCCAAGAAGCTCGAGCAGATGAAAGAGGCCAAGCAGATCGAGGTTCATGCCTTTGCCGACCGTGAAAAGCTGCTTGACCTGGTGACGCCGGTCCAGGATGCCTATGCAAAAGAGTTGGGCGCGGAAGACCTGCTGCAGGCCATTCGCTCGAAATAAGTGCGGAGCCGGAAAATTCCCCTGTGGTATGACTGACCGCAGGGGAAAACTTTGCCGGGTACTCTGGGAGGGGACACCATGATCGAGAAGGCCCTGGAAGGCTTTTGCCAGTTGCTGCGCGTAATGGTGGGTGTTCTGGTGGCAGCGCTCATTGTGCCGGTTACCATGCAGGTGCTGGCCCGCTATACCGGCATTATCCCGGTGTACCTGTGGACCGAGGAACTGGCGACCCACCTTTTTGTCTGGATGGTGATGTTGGGGTCCATCATCGCGGTGTGGGAAGGGACCCACTTCGATGTGCATGTGGTGCCCGAAGCCACATCACCGCTCGGCAAGCTCCTGCAAAAGGGCTTTGTGCTGCTGGTCATGTGCGTGTTTGCGCTGTTGTTTGCCTATTACGGCATCGGCTATGCAAAGTTCGGCTACATCCAGACATCGGTGATGATGCAGGTCAACCTGCTGGTGATCTACATAACGGTGCCGTTTGCCGGATTCTGCTGGGCAATTTTCGCCTTGTTCCGGTTTTGGCAGGCCGTTGAGGAATACCGGCATAGCTCCGGAAATCCCGTGGCATGATCATTTCAACAGGCTATGCCTGCCTCATTCTTCTGACAGGCTTCATCACACTGGTCGTGGCGCGTGTGCCGGTCGCATTTGCGCTCGGCATTGCAACCATTCCGCTGGTGGTGTTCGACATCCGGCTGACGCCGTTCCTGATCATGGACCGGATGTTCAACTCCTATAACTCCTTCATTCTGCTGGCCGTGCCGTTCTTTTTGCTGGCGGCAAACCTGATGAACGGCGGCAAGATAACCGACAAGCTGATCGAATTTGCCCGCGTCCTGACTGGGTGGCTGCCTGGCGGCCTTGGTCACGTCAACGTTGCGGTGTCGATGCTGTTTGCCGGCATTTCCGGATCATCGACCGCAGATGCCGCCGGTTGCGGCAAGATCCTCATTCCGGCCATGACCAGGCAGGGCTTCGATCCGCGTTTTGCCGTGGCCATAACCGCGTGTTCATCCGTCATGGGCGTGATCATCCCGCCCAGCATCCTGATGATTGTGTGGGGCGGGGTGATGTCCATTTCAGTGGGGGCGCTGTTTCTCGCCGGTGCAATACCGGGACTGATGATCGCAGCCGCCCTGATGGCCACCGTCTATGGCTATGCAAAAGTGTACGATTATCCCACCGCCGGAAAACCAACCCTGGCTGAATTCTGGAATGCCCTGAAAGGGGCAGGCCTGGCGTTACTGACGCCTGTGTTCGTTATTGGCGGCATTGTAGGCGGCATCGTCACGCCGACGGAAAGTGCAATTATTGCAGCCTTCTATTCGTTCTTCTTAGGCTTTGTCGTGTATCGCACCATAACCTTAAGCGACACGGTTGGCATTCTGTATGAGACGGGCCGGTTCGCATCGATCTCGCTGTTTGCGATCGGCACCGCGTCGGTCTTCGGATGGATGCTGGCTTTCTACAATGTGCCGCGCCTGATGGTCGGCGTCATGACCGGTCTTGAATTCGGCCAGTTCGGAACCGCGCTGGTGATTGCGGCCTTCTTCCTGCTGTTTGGCCTGTTCATCGATGCCATTCCCGCGATCATCATTCTGGGCACGGTCCTGTACCCGGTGGCATCGGCGGCTGATATTCACCCGGTGGTGTTTGCCATTATCGGCATCGTCTCGCTGGCCTTTGGACTGGTTACCCCGCCATACGGGCTGTGCCTTTTGATCTCGGCGTCCATAGCCGGGCTCAATGTGGTCAAGGTCCTGCGCGACGTGGTCATCATCCTGATGCCGATGCTTCTCATTTTGCTGCTTATCATCCTGTTTCCGGAGATCGCTCTCTGGTTGCCCAGGACGCTGATGCCCGGATTCAAGTAAATCGCCGTCAGGCGAAACAACCTGACTTTCAACAGGAGAATACCATGCTTTTAAAAAACAAGACCGTGATTGTCACCGGCGGTGGCCGCGACATTGGCCGGGCCTGCGTCATGCGGCTGGCCGAAGAAGGTGCAAAGGTTGCCATCAACTATTATGCCAGTGGCGACGGTGCGCAATCTGCTGTCGATGAAATCAAGGCAGCAGGCGGACAGGCATTTGCCCTGGGTGGAGACCTGACCAAGAACGAGGATGTGACAAGCCTGGTTGACAAGACCCGCGCCGAATTCGGCGATGACATCCACGGGCTGGTGCACGTCACCGGCGGTCTGGTTGCCCGCAAGAAAATCGACGAAATGGACGAAGCCCACTGGAACCGGGTCATGGACCTGAACACGACCAGTTATTTCCGCATGATCAAGGCTGTCGAGCCGTACATGTCCGATGGCAGTTCAATAGTCGGTTTTGCGTCTCAGGCAGGCCGCGACGGCGGCGGGCCGGGTGCAGTTGCCTATGCTGCCTCAAAAGGTGCTGCCATGACCATGACGCGAGGGTATGCCAAGGAACTCGGGCCGCGCATCAGGGTGAATGCCATTTGTCCCGGCATGATCGACACGGACTTCCACAATATTTTCACCAAGCCGGAAGTTCGCGCCCATGTTGCCAACATCACGCCGATGAAACGCGAAGGCACGTCAGAAGACACGGCAAACCTCGCCGTGTTCCTGATCTCCGATCAGTCATCGTTCATGACGGGTACGTCCGTCGATATCAATGGCGGTGTGCTGTTCTCTTAGGAGAGCACGCCAACAAATCGATAATGCACATTACAATGTGACCAGCGCTCCGTGGTGCTGGATCACCCTGGCTGCACATGTCTGACCCGCTTCAACGGATTTGGCGATGTTGTTTGTCTGGACGAATTCAGCCAGAAAAGCGCCGTTGAATGAATCGCCGGCACCGGTTGTATCGACCGGGTTTGCAACATGTTCGGTCCGGTACCGGGAAACACCGTCACCGGACCTGACCACAACGTCGCCGGACCCGTCTTTCAGAACGATGATGTCAGCGCCGGCTGCGGCATAGCGGGCAAGAACTGCATCCGCGGTGGCGTCGCCAAAGGCATGGCGCTCATCGTCGCAACTTGGCAGGCAGATGGTCGAAGCGCCGGCGGCCAGATGCATCATCTGTTTCATTTGCTCGGGCGTTTGCCACAGGGCAGGGCGGATGTTTGAATCAAAAGCAACTGTCTTGCCTTTCGACCGCGCGCACTTCAGGCAGTCAATCAGCGCCAGCACGTCGTCTTGCGGCAGAATGGCCAATGTGATGCCGGAGAAATAGATAGCGGAAGCGGCCTCGATGGTCTCAGCAAGCTTTCGCCTGTCCGCTGCCAATAAACGGGCTGCAGATGTTTCACGCCAATAGCTGAAACTGCGCTCGCCCTTATCCAGATGAATCATGTACAGACCGGGCCGCCTGTTTTCCAGCCGCTGTATGGCGCTGCAGTCAATGCCGGCACTTTCGAAGAAGGAGAGCATTTCACCTGAAACGGTGTCGGTTCCGACCGCTGACATGAAGCGGGTGGTCCAGCTGTCATCAAGGGCTGCACGCGCAT
This sequence comes from uncultured Alphaproteobacteria bacterium, assembly GCA_963698275.1. Classification (GTDB taxonomy): domain Bacteria; phylum Pseudomonadota; class Alphaproteobacteria; order Rhizobiales; family Aestuariivirgaceae; genus Anderseniella. Next base: position 516,710 of record CAVOQE010000001.1, read on the forward strand.
ACCACAGCGTGTTGAACACATCGCCCGCAAAGGATTTCCGCAGCAGACCATTGTCGGCCTGCGCCAGTTCGACCATGCATTCGCCAACGCCGACCAGGACTTTTGCCTGCATCGAAGGATCAGTCTTCGAAGTAGTCACTATGGGACTCTCTGGCGGCGTTAAGTGTCTGGTCCAGCCTGTTCAAATGATGCCGTATCAGCTTGATGGTGCCGGCCTCGTCGCGCTTCTTGAGCAGCTCGTAAATTTCAGCATGGTCTTCATGGATTTCACTGAGGGCCGGTTGCGATGAGAGCTGGATCATGCACAGCCTGTCAACGTGAGCCTTGTTGCCGGCAATGGTTTCAAAGGCGAATTCAGCGTCCCCGGCGCGGCAGATCAAGTGATGAAACGCATAGTCCAGATCATGAAACTCATCGACGTCCATATTGGCGACACTTCGCTTTTGCCGGGCAAGGTTGTCGTCGAACGAAACCACATCCAGGTCGGTCTTTGAGGCGCACGCACGGCGAACCACCTCAACCTCGACGGCGGTTCGAATAAACCGGGAGTTCAGAATGTGGCTTTGCGAGATTTTCCGGACCAGCGTTGCTTTCTGTGGGCGGATTTCCAGCAGCCTCATATTGCTCAACCGGATGAAGGCTTCTCTCACTGGCTGGCGTGAAATATTGAACTGGCCGGCGATCTCAACCTCGGACATGCGGGTGCCGGGTTCCAGCTTCAGGCTGACAATGTCTGCATGAAGGCGGTCAAAAACCTCGTCGACAGTGGTCCGGCGGCCAAACTCATTTCCAAGTGCATACATAAGTAACCCTCATTCAATCACCCGGTACCATACTAGGATAAATGGAGGTTACAAAAGACTTTCGACACACCGGTGCAGATAACTGGTGCCGGGGCTGGTACGAACCTGATCAACCCGTCATGGTTGTGATGGCGAATTAAGCATACAAATGAGCGGCGCAATAGAAGACAGGCACTATCAGATAATCGGCATGCTTGGATTTATCATCGCCGTCCTGGTTTTTATCGCGGCCGGGATCACCCTTGGTGACACGCTGGCCATCGTCGGCAGCGTCATCTGGCTGATATGGATGATTCCCGTCCTGAAACCGAAAGGGCAGTAACAAGTGCTATGACTGAAATTGAGAAAGACGAGCGATACCCCACTCGCACTGAAATCGAATTCGATGCCGAAGGTGCCATGTTGCGTGGCTGGCATTATGTACCTGACGGTAGCAGGGGATCCTTTCCCACAATTGTCATGGCGCATGGCTTTTCCGCTGTTAAGGAACAGTATCTCGATGATTATGCCGCTGCGTTTGCTGCCGCCGGCCTGGCTTCCATCGTATTTGACAACCGCAATTTCGGCGCAAGCGCGGGTGAACCTCGCCAGGAAATTGATCCGGTTCAGCAAATCAGGGACTATCGGCATGCCGTCAGCTATGCCTGCACACTGCCGGACGTTGATGTTGATCGCATCGGTGTGTGGGGAACCAGTTACAGTGGAGGCCATGTCCTGGTGGTCGCGGCCTATGACAGGCGGGTCAAGTGTGTGGTCAGCCAGGTGCCGACTGTCAGCGGGCCTGAAGCTGCACTTCGCCGGACACGTGCAGACCTGATGCCGGGTGTGCTTGCCGCCCTGCAGGCTGACCGGGCCGACCGGTTCGAAGGGGCTGCGCCGAAGATGATCAAGGTGGTGACAGACGGTGACGGCGGACCCGGCGCGCTGGCCGGCGAGGACAGCTGGCAGTTCTTCATGGGAAGCCGCTCGCGTGCGCCTGGATGGATAAACGAAGTCACCTTGCGATCCGCCGAGATGGCCCGCGAATATGAACCGGGAAGTTCCATTCACCGCATCAGCCCGACACCGTTGCTGATGATTGTGGCCGACCACGACCATGTAACGCCGACCGACCTGGCTCTTCAAGCGTATGAACGAGCCCTGCAACCCAAGAAGCTGGTTGTCCTGAAGGGCGGGCACTTTGTCCCCTATGTCGAGCAGTTTTATGAGACCAGCGGGGCCGCAATCGAGTGGTTTAGCGAACACCTGTTCGGGCAACGCTGATATTGCCGGCGCCGGGCACGGCTGCGGGGAGGTTTTTTCACCTTGTGTTGAATGACGTTACCCGCAAAATTCGCCGGTGACGTTTCCGGACCGGTAAATGCCGGTTTTTCCAATGGATGATGCGGGTGGGACAGATTAAAACACCGTCGCTCAGGGAGGCTTATGCCGATGTTTTCCATTTCCCCAACTGCGCGTCTGCGCCCGTCCCCGTTCTTCGATGCCACCGTGGCCGAAGGCGTGACCAGCTTCACCACCTATAACCGCATGTTGATGCCGACAGGGTATGGCCAGCCGGAAGAAGAATACTGGCGCATCATAAATGGTGTTTCCATGTGGGACGTGTCGGTCGAACGCCAGGTGCAACTGCAGGGCCCGGATGCCGGAATACTGGCGCAGATACTGTGCCCGCGTGACCTGACAAAGTGTGTCGCCGGGCAAGGTAAATATGTGGCGGTGTGCAATCATGCCGGCACGGTGATCAATGATCCGATCCTCTTGAAGCTGGATGAACAGCGCTACTGGCTGTCCATTGCCGACAGCAATATCTGGTTCTGGGCGGGCGCCCTTGCGGCTGAGCGCGGACTGGATGTTGTTGTGAGCGAACCGGACGTTTCGCCATTGGCGGTGCAGGGTCCCAAGGCTGAAGACGTTGTGGCTTCCATATTCGGTGACTGGGTGCGCGACCTTAAATATTTCTGGTTCAGGGAAACCGAGATCGACGGCATTCCCGTTGCAGTTGCAAAGTCCGGCTGGTCCAAACAGGGTGGCTTTGAGCTCTATCTGATGGATGGATCAAAAGGCATCCGGTTTTGGAACCTGGTCAAGGAAGCGGGCAAACCCTGGAACATCGGCCCTGGAAATCCCAACCATAGCGAGCGGGTGGAGAGCGGTCTGTTGTCTTTCGGCGGAGATACTGACGACCACACCAACCCGTATGAAATCCGCATGGGCAGGTATGTCGATCTGGACGTGCCGGACGACGTGGTCGGTATCAAGGCCCTTCGCAGGATCAAGGCCGAGGGCCCCAAGCGGCACCAGCTTGGCATCATGCTGGAAGGAGATGAGCCGGACCAGGTGGCGCTCAACTGGTTTGACATCATTTCAGCGGGTGCGAAAATCGGTGACATGACCAATATTGCCTGGTCGTACCGGCTGAAAAGGAACATCGGATTTGCACTGGTGAGCGTAGATGCAAAGCCGGGTGACGAGGTGAGTGTGATGAAAGACGGTGTAGAGATCGCAGCGAGGTTATGCGACCTGCCGTTTATCTGAGTGAGGCTGCCCGCGCCTTCATGGCTTTCGCAGCTTGCGTGTATCCGCCATTTGCCCCATCGATAAAATGCACATGCAGTGATTGCGCCAGATCGAACAACAGGCAGGTCATCAGCGCTGCGTCCGAGCGCCATGTGCCGTAATTCAGATCGCCTGCCTGAAAGCGGCTCTCGAGAAACTGCTCGATTTCGTCTGCCTGTTGCCCGGTCACATCAATCACGAGACGCAGAGCACCGTCGAATTTTCGGAAATCAGTGTTGGCTTTCAGTTCCTCGCGATATTTGGGCGCATTGTACTCGACATAGCGCCGGTTGTAACGCTCGGCCAAACTCTGGAACATGTAGGTCAGCGTCGTCCACGCAAGAGCGCCGTAACGGCCATACCTGCCGCGCAGCGCTTTCCGTTCCATGGACAGGTTGGGCGAACTGAGGCCGGCCAGTTTCAGATTGCTGTTTTGTACCGGAGCACAATCATTGATCGGCCTGCCAAGTATGCGCGCCAGGTTCTTGTTGATCTGGCTCGCAGTGACCTTGTCGCCGGCGGTTTGCATAATGATGGTGAGCATGACGCCATTGCGGGCATTCAGTGGTTGCCAACGGCATGACAGCCCCTCCAGATCAAGTGATTTGCCGGCATCTTCCGGCGCCAGTTGCCATTTGTCCTGCGTTTCGTCTTTCAGCCATTTGTCGGCCAGTTCCAGTCCGCCACCGGCAAACATGGCGAGATGATTGTTTCCGGCCAGCTGAAATTTCCTGACCTGGACGTCGGCGCCTGCGCGGCGTAACGCGTGAACGGGTATGGCGGCTGTGCGCAAGGTCAGGCCGAACAAGGCTTCGCATTGATCCTGCAAGGCACCGAGCCTGGTGCGCGCAGCCTTCAAAGCGCCGGGCGGCACGGCGACCACGCCGCCGTCGCCACCAAACATGAACGGCACGTCAACACCGGCGCAACCATTGAGCACCGCAACAATCGAGGCGGCGCCCACCATGTTGACGGACTTGTACTCGCCACGCTCGATGGCGCCGGTGGAGTTGACGACGTCGGAAATCAATACGGTCCAGTCATCCGGCAAGGGCATAAATCCGACCCCGTCGGATATGGTGTCGAAATCCTCGGACGGATTGAGACTGCCATAGAATTTGTTAGTGTCGGACACGTGGTGTTCCTTGTTGCGGGATTTCCGGTCATGGCGCGAGGTCAGTTTGCACTCTATACAGTCCGGAGCCTATCGGAATGAAATGGTAACAATGTGCTAATCGGGTTTTACGCAACCATGAAGTCGCCAGATGACCCGGTGCCGTCCGGTGACCGGACGATGGCGCGGCAATTGATAAAGGCGCTGCAGCTTGCCGGACATGAGGTCGAACTTATCTCCCGTCTGAAATGTCGTTTGCGAAACGTCGGCAAGCTGGAGCGTGTTGCGGCCGATGCGCGGCGTGAAGTTGATGAGATTGCCGCCCGTTGGCAGCAACAAGGTATCCCGGACCTGGTGATGACGTATCATGTCTACTACAAATCACCGGATTTCATCGGGGCGCAACTGGCCAGGCGGTTTGATATTCCGTTGGTAACGGTCGAGGCGTCTTATGCGGGCAAACGTGATCGCGATGACTGGGCTGCGGCACAGGCGATCTCGTCGGCTGCAATCAGTCAGGCTGAGTTGAACATATGCTTTACAGACAGGGATGCAGAAGGTGTGGCGAAGCTGGTGGAGCCTGAGCGACTGGCAATTCTGCCGCCGTTTGTGGATTTTTCCGGATTGGATGCAGTGCGCCGGCACAATGACAAGTGCAGGACGGTCGAGTTACTTGCGGTTGCCATGATGTTGAGGGGCAACAAGCTTGAAAGTTTCAGACTGCTTGCTGAGGGGCTTCGTCGATTGCAGTCGCGAAACTGGCAATTGACGATTGTTGGCGACGGACCAGTACGCGATGAGGTCGAGACAATGTTCAACGGTCTCGATCAAGTGCGGTTTGCCGGACAGATGGACAGGGCCGGGGTGGCCGGTTATCTGGCAAACAGTGATGTGCTGGTGTGGCCGGGCTACCGCGAGGCGTTCGGACTGGCCTACCTTGAAGCACAAGGGGCAGGGCTGCCCGTCATTGCGATGCGGTCTGGTGGGGTCGAGGCCGTGGTGGTTGATGGCAAGACCGGCCTGTTGGTTGAAGAGAGCAATGCGGCGCAGTTTGCGGTTGCCGTGGATCAACTGATTGAGAACACCTCCATGCGTACAAACATGGGCAAGCAGGCGCAGGTTTTTGCACGCGAAGAGCGGGGACTTGCGACGGCGTCGGCAAGACTGGATGAGTTGCTGCAACAGGTGATGAACGCATGAGCCGCCAGGAGCTTGAGACTGAACTGCAGACCTGGCGGGCTGCCGGCAAGCAGCCGCAGGTTTGGTGGCGTGATGACGATGCGGTGTCGCTTACGCCTGAACTGGAACGGTTGACGCAGCTCACCGGCGTCGCCGGTATTGAAGTCCTGCTCGCCGTGATACCGGCGCATGCGGATCAGGCACTGGCAGATCATGTCGGGCAACATGGCAATCTGAAGCCATGCGTGCATGGCTGGTCGCACACAAACCATGCACCTGCGAGTGAGAAGAAGTGCGAGCTGGGAGCTCATCGGGTGCTGGATATTGTGCTGTCAGAGATCGCGCGCGGCAGGCAGCGGCTTGCGGATTTGTTCGGCCCAGGCCTCGCGCCGGTCCTGGTGCCGCCCTGGAACCGCATGCGTGATGATCTGGCGCCACGCCTGAGTGAAATCGGCATATCGGCGTTTTCGACCTTTGCGCACAAACGCTCGTACCCTGAGATACAGGCCAACACCCACGTGGATGTGATGGACTGGAAAGCACCGGGCGGTGCGGCTGGCAAGGCGTCGGACCGGTTGCAAAATGAACTGGCCGCCGCACTTGGTGTTTCACGCGCGAACGGGTTTTATCCAGTCGGTCTTTTAACCCACCACCTGGTTCATGACGAAGTGGCCTGGTCCTCGCTGTCTGCCTTGCTGGCACACACCGATCTGAATTGGGTGTCGTTTGACTACGCCCTAGAGCAACATGGGTTCACTTGAACCCATGAAGTTGCTCTAGCACTCTGAAAGCGATCAGTTTTATGGTTTTTGATTGATACAATCAAAAACCATACTGATCTGGCCAATCACCCCAGAACCACCAGTTGATCGGCACCGGCAAGTGTGGATTTGCGCCGACGGGCAGGTTTTGCAGGCTCGTATCCCTGTTCAAGGGCAATGTCATAAGTATAGCCGTCAGTCAGGGCGCGGGTCCTGGTTGTCTTGTTGTGCTTCTCCAGCTTGGCCGACATGTTGGCGGCTGATCCGATCACCGTAAATTCCAGCCGCGTGTCATCGCCGATGGTGCCGAATACGATGGGACCGGCCGCCACGGCAGCGTTGACTTTGCCGCCGGCAAATATCTTCAGGGTTTCATCCGTGCCCCAGGTGTCGGTCTCGGCGATGATCGCATCGATCGCGCGCACTGCATCTGCAGCATAGGTCTCACTTGCCCGTACGGCGCCAAACGTTGCCATGATGCCATCGCCCATGAACTTGTCGATGGATCCGCCATGGCCCTGGATGATGCCCACAATACGTTTCTGATAGGCGATGAGCAGAGCCAGCACGTTTTCGGCGTCCTTGCCCGAGGCATATTTGGTGAAGCCGCGCAAATCGACATTGAGGATAGCCGCGTCGACGCGCTTGCCCTGACCCGGTACGCTTGCTTCATCGGCGTTGCGAATGTCGGACGCCACCGCGCTGTCGAAATAGCGCGACAGTTCGGTGGCCGCCTGCGCATCGGCAGTCGCCCTGACCAGCAGGTCATTGGCCCGGCTCAGTGCCACGGCAATGATGCCGGCTACCATGACGATGGTGATGGTCTTGTCGAATTCGGCGCCCAGCAGTATTTCGTTGCCGGTCAGGTAGTCGATGTAGTTGCGTGTCGTGCTCATGCCATGGGCGGAATATATCGCATAAGCGACCAGGACCAGCCAGCCGACCGCTGCAGCCAGTCCGGAGAACACCACAAAGCGGGCCTCGAACCGCAAGGCGCGCAAGGCGATGAAGATGAACACATACAGCAGGGTCGGTGCCTTGAGGTAGAACGAGGGCGGCTGATCATACTGAATATGAAAACTCCAGATCAGAACCATCAGGATCGCAATGTCGAAGATGATCGAAAGATAGACGGCCCAGTTCGGCAAGCCTGTCCGGCGCGCCCAGATCAGTCCGATTACATTGAGGCCAAAGTAAATCGCCAGGGCCCAGGTGACCGGAGAAAACGCGGTTCCGAAATCGGTTTTCGGCGCGAGCGCGTATAAAACCGCCCAGGTTGAAACGATGACCAACTGGATGATCTTGATCAGCACTTCACTGGACTGGTCATGACGTTTTATCGAAGCCAGCACCCTGGGAGACAGTGCGCGTGCCGGAGTTGCGCCTGGTACAAGGTTGCTGATTTTACGCCACGGCGACGGGGTGTCGGAATTTGTGGTTTCGGTAAGTTGTTGCAGGGATGACATAAATGTCCTCCAGACAGGGGTTCTGCCCAATTGGCATGACGTTTGGCAGGCTATGATTTACACGTTTACGGGGCCCATCAACAGGCCAGATACTGTCAATCCGGTTCACGACTGCTCACGGTTGCGCGCCTGCATGACACTTGGTCGTGATCGCATGGCAAATGGCGGGGTTTTCCACATCCACTCATGTTCGGGAAAAACCTGTATCCTGACAGCGATATGTCGGCTATCGTAATGAAATTAACGGCGTTTGGCGTAATCGGGTGTCATGAGTTCCTCTGAAGATCTTCTAAGAATCGAAGACCTGCGGATAAGTTTTCGCGTTCATTCATCGACCATTGAGGCGGTGAAGGGAGCAAGCTTTCGTATCCGTCCAGGCAAGGTGACCGCCCTGGTCGGCGAGTCCGGTTCCGGCAAGTCGGTTATCGGTCAATCGATCATGGGCATTCTGCCGACCGTGGGGTCGATTGCCGGTGGCTCGATAACCTTCAACGATCCGAATTCCAAGGCCGGTCCGGTCCAGATTGAAGAACTGCTGCCCAGCGGGCCTGAAATGCGCGCATTGCGCGGTGGGCGCATAGCGATGATTTTTCAGGAACCGATGACATCGCTGTCGCCGCTGCACACAATCGGCAACCAGATTGAAGAAGCACTGCAGCTTCATCAGCCGGTGGACCGCAACGCAGCGCGGGCAAAGACGGAAGAAATGCTGGATCTGGTCGGGTTTCCCAATCCGTCACGCGCCTACGACATGTACTCGTTCGAACTGTCCGGCGGCCTGCGCCAGCGCGCCATGATTGCCATGGCTCTGATCTGCCGGCCGGCGCTGTTGATAGCCGATGAGCCGACAACGGCACTTGATGTGACGATACAGGCACAAATCCTGCAATTGCTGAAAGACCTGCAGGAACGCTTCAACATGGCGATTCTGCTGATTACCCACGACCTCGGTGTGGTCGCCAACATGGCCGATGATGTGGTGGTCATCTATCACGGCCAGATTGTTGAGGCAGGTCAGGTGTCCCACATTTTCCGGTCGCCGCAGCACCCCTATCTCAAGGCATTGTTGAATGCTGTGCCTCACTTCGACATGCGGCGCGGCGAACGGCTGGTGTCGCTGCGCGATGTCAAGGTGGACGCCGCGACACTGCTGAAAGGCCCGGCGGCAAAGAACGGCAAGACGAAGGCGGACCAGCCGGTTGACGCCAGCGGCGCGGATGAAGCCACCGGCACCGACGAGGCCCCGTTATTGTCTGTCCGCAACCTGCAGAAGCATTTTGTGACCAAGAAATCCGGCTGGTTTTCCAGCAAGGACGAAAATGTCATCAAGGCTGTCGACGGCGTCAGCCTTGATATAAGGCGCGGCGAGTGCCTTGGCCTGGTGGGTGAAAGCGGATGCGGCAAGACAACCGTGTCCAAGCTGATCATGCGCGCCGTGACGCCTGACGCAGGCGAAATCATCTATTCCGACCGCGGTCACGCGCCGATCGACATGGCCCGGGCCAGCGCGGCAGAACTCAACACGCTGCGCACCCGTGTCCAGATGGTGTTCCAGGACCCGTTTTCCTCTCTCAACCCGCGCATGACGGTTTCCAATATTCTGACCGAGCCAATGGAAATCCACAGTATTGGCAACGCTGACAGCAGGCGCGCCCACGCCGCCGGCCTGATGCAGGCAGTCGGTCTTGATCCGCGGTTTCTCAACCGGTATCCGCACAGCTTTTCCGGCGGCCAGCGGCAACGCATCGGCATCGCCCGGGCGCTGGCCCTCAATCCCGGCCTGTTGATCTGCGATGAGCCGGTTTCCGCGCTGGATGTATCGGTGCAGGCGCAGGTGCTGAACCTGCTCAAGGACCTGCAGAGCCAGCTTGATCTTACCTACCTGTTTGTGTCTCACAACCTGGCTGTCATCGACTATATGGCAGACCGTATCGCTGTGATGTGCCGGGGCCGGATCGTCGAGATGGCGAGCCGTGAAAAGATATTCGGCAATCCGGTTCATCCCTACACACGATCTTTGCTGGCGGCGGTGCCGTTTCCGGACCTTGATCGACCGCTGGACTATGACACACTGTCATTGTCAGGCGCATCTGATGACACCTTGTGGCCGCAGGCTTTCAAACGGGAAACCGGAAACGGGGAGATGGCCTCCATTGATGTGGGCGACGGGCACATGGTGCTTGCCAATTCGCAAGCCAGCATGAAGGAGCTTCGCGCGTGATGAGATGTCTACGGCTTGCTTTGTTGACCATGTTGCTGGTGCTGGGGGTGCAAACCAACGCGTTTGCAATGACCTTTGAGGAGACCCCGTACTTCAGTGATCTGGTGAAGGCCGGCAAGATCGATCCCGTGGCCAGGCGGGTGCCGCAGCAACCGCGGATCATCGATCTGGCAAAGATCGGTCGTGAACCGGGCGTTCATGGCGGCAAGTTGCGGATGCTGATGGGGTCCAAGAAGGACGTGCGGATGATGGTCTATTACGGCTATTCGCGCCTTGTCGGTTATGACCTGAATTACAAGCTGCAGCCAGATATTCTGGCAAGTTACGAGGTCGAGGATGGCCGTATTTTTACCCTGCACCTGAGGCCCGGTCACCGCTGGTCCGATGGCGCGCCGCTCACTGCAGAAGATTTTCGCTTCGCTTTTGAAGATGTGATGCTGAACAAGAAACTGGCGCGCGGTGGCCTGCCGAATTCCATGCTGGTAAATGGCAAGGGCCCCAAGTTCACCGTTATTGATGAATTGACCGTACGGTACGAGTGGGACGCCCCCAATCCACAATTCCTTCCCGCGCTCGCTGCGCCGCTGCCCTTGTACCTCACTTATCCTTCGACCTACATGAAGCAGTTTCATGCTGACTTTATTGGCAAGCAGGCGGCAGAGGCGCTGGCAAAAGAACGCAAGTACAAGCACTGGCGGGCCATGTTCATTCGCCTGGGCCGGCAAAACAGGCCGGAAAATCCGGATCTGCCGACACTGGAACCCTGGTTCAACACGATCGCGCCGCCCTCTGAGCAGTTCGTGTTCAAGCGTAATCCCTATTTCCACCGGGTAGACTCGAACGGCCGCCAGCTCCCCTATATCGATACTGTGGAGATGAATATCTCGTCGCCCAATCTGATCCCTGCCAAAACCGGGGCCGGCGAGAGCGACCTGCAGGGCCGATATGTCAGTTTTGAAGACTACACGTTTCTGAAACAGAGCGAAAAACGCCAGGGCTACAACGTGCTTTTGTGGAAGTCGGCGGTTGGGTCCAAGGTTGCGATCAGACCCAATCTGAATTTCAAGGACGATGCCTGGCGTGCCGTCATGCAGGACGCCCGGTTCCGGCAGGCGCTGTCATTGGGCATAGACCGGCACGAAATCAACATGGTGACGTTCTTCGGACTGGGCCAGGAAGTCGCAGATTCCCCGCTCATGCAAAGCCCGTTGTTCGACGAGGAGTATGCGAGCGCCTGGGCCTCACATGATCCGGTGCTCGCCAATCGATTGCTGGATCAGGTAGGCCTGACCAAACGTGACGACGACGGAACCCGTCTGCTGCCGGACGGCCGGAGAGCAGAACTGATCATTGAAACTGCCGGTGAAAGCACGGTCGAAACGGATGTGCTGCAACTGATTACCGATCACTGGCAAGCGCTCGGTCTCAAGGTTTTCACGCGTGCGACGCAGCGCGACATCTTCCGCTCGCGGCTCAAGGCGGGCAATACCATGATGAGTGTCTGGTCCGGACTGGACAACGCCATCCCGCAGCCTTCCATGTCGCCGGAAGAACTGGCACCAAGCAATGATTCCCAGACACAGTGGCCACAATGGGGCCTGTACGGCATGACCGATGGCAAGTCGGGAACCGAACCGGACCTGGCGTCGGCCAGGCGCCTGTTGTCAATGTGGCAGGAATGGCAGCAGTCGCGGGATGACGAAACCCGTGAGCGTATATGGAACGACATGCTGAAACTGTATACCAGCGAGGTGTTTTCCATCGGTACGGTCAACTCGACATTGCAGCCGATCGTGGTCAGCAAAAAGCTGCACAATGTGCCAAAGGAGGAAGTCTACAGCTTCCAGCCGGGCAGCTATTTCGGCGTGTTTATGGTCGACACATTCTGGTTTCAAGACGGGTTGGGGAGCGACTAGGCCATGTTGAGATATATCGCATGGCGTATCACCGTCATGGTTCCTACATTGCTGATGATTTCCGCGCTGGTGTTCACCATCATCGAACTGCCGCCGGGTGACTATTTTGAAAGCTATGTGGCTGAGCTCCAGGCCCAGGGCGAGAATGTGGACCTGAAAGCCATAGAGGCACTGAAGGTTCAGTACGGTTTCGACAAACCACCGGTGGAGAGATATTTCCACTGGGTGTGGGGCATGCTGCACGGTGATTTCGGCTACTCGTTCGAGTATGAACTGCCGGTGACGGATGTCGTCGGTGACCGGCTCTGGCTCACCATGCTGGTGTCCTTCGTCACTATTATCTTCACCTGGCTCATCGCATTCCCGATCGGTATCTACTCCGCGACGCATCAGTATTCATGGGGTGACTACGGGTTGACCTTTGTCGGCCTGCTCGGCCTGGCCACACCGAATTTCCTGCTGGCGCTGGTATTTCTTTATCTGGCCAATCTGTGGTTCGGCACCTCCATCGGCCATCTGATGGACGCACAGTATTTCAATGAGCCGATGAGCTGGGCCAAGGCCAAGTCGATCATGGAACACCTGATCATTCCGGTGATCATTATCGGCACCGCAGGCACCGCCGGGATGATCCGGCGCATACGCGCAAACCTGCTGGATGAGTTGCAGAAACAATATGTTATCACAGCGCGCGCCAAGGGACTGCATCCGTTCAAGGCGCTGATGAAATACCCGCTGCGCATGTCGATGAACTTTTTCATTTCGGACATTGGTTCGATCCTGCCGGCCATTATATCAGGCGCGGAAATAACCGCGATTGTGCTGTCTCTGGAAACCACCGGGCCGCTGCTGATCCGGGCCCTGCAGGCCCAGGATATGTATCTGGCGGGCTCGTTCCTGATGTTCCTGGCAGTCCTGTCGGTCATCGGGGTGTTGATTTCGGACTTTGCGCTGGCCTTGCTTGACCCGCGCATCCGGCTGCAGGGGGCGCATACCAAATGAAAATGACGTCCCCATTGCCGCCACCCGGCAAAGAGATGGGGCACTATGTGTCCGAAGCACCGTTCGATGTCATGTCGATCGAGAAAATTTCTCCCGAGCAGGAGAAAATCTACCTCGCACCGCAATGGAAACTGATGTGGTGGAAGTTCAGGCAACACCGGATCGCGGTGTGGTGCGGCGTGTTTCTCGCCATCTTGTATGCAACCATTTTCATCAGCGAGTTCCTGGCGCCCTACAATATCCAGACCCGCAATGTGGACCACATCTACTCGCCGCCACAACAGGTCCACCTGTTCCATGAAGGCGAGTTCGTCGGGCCGTTTGTGTATCGGCAACAATACAAGCTGAACATGGAAACGCTGAAGCGCGAGTACACCAAAGATACCAGCAAAGTGGACAAGATCCGCTTCTTCTGCACCGGTGACACATACCATTGGTGGGGCCTGGTGGAGATGGAAACCCATCTGTTCTGCCCGGCCAACGGAGGTGAATTGTTCCTGCTGGGTACCGACAGATTGGGCCGGGACATGTTTTCGCGCATCATGGGCGGCGCCCGGATATCACTGACCATCGGCCTGCTGGGCGTCATGGTGAGCTTTGTGCTGGGCATCGTCATAGGCGGCATGGCCGGATACTATGGTGGCTGGGTCGACATGGTCGTTCAGCGCATGATCGAGGTCCTGCAATCCCTGCCGTCGATACCGTTATGGCTGGCGCTGGCGGCCATCATGCCGGTGACGTGGAGTCCGCTGGTGGTGTATTTCGGCATCACCGTCATTCTTGGCCTGCTGGACTGGACCGGACTGGCCAGGGCGGTGCGTTCGAAACTGTTTTCACTGCGTGAGGAAGACTATGTGATGGCGGCGCAACTGATGGGTGCGAAGCCATCGCGCATCATATCGCTGCACCTTGTGCCGGGCTTCATGTCTCACCTGATCGCGACCGCGACGATTGCCATTCCAACCATGATCCTCGGTGAAACGGCGCTGAGTTTTCTGGGGCTGGGGCTGCGCCCGCCGATAACGTCATGGGGTGTGCTGCTGATTGAGGCCCAAAACATCAATGTGGTGGCGCTGTATCCGTGGCTGATGCTGCCGGTGGTGCCTGTGGTGCTGGTCATCCTGGCATTCAACTTCCTTGGCGATGGACTCCGCGATGCAGCCGATCCATACAAGTAGTGGATTTTGCGCCTTCCCGCTGACGTCACGGATGACACACTTGCATGTGAGATGTTGTGCTGTGGTTTTAACTGCGCATGATGTTAGATCGGGGGGAATATCTGATGAAACGCTGGTCCTGAGTGAGAGTGCATGAAACGTCTCGGTAATGTTCATATCCTGATGTACAGCCACGATACATTCGGGCTTGGACATCTGCGCCGTTGCCGTGCCATCGCTCACTCGCTGGTGGAAAACTTCAAGGGCGTCAGCATCCTGATCATCACCGGATCGCAGATTGCCGGCGCGTTCAACTTTTCCGCGCGCGTGGACTTTGTCAAAATCCCCTCCGTCATCAAGTTGTACAACGGGGAATACACCTCAATTGACAAGCACATCGATCTGACCGACACGCTGCAGATGCGCCAGTCGATCATCCAGCATACCGCGGAATCCTTTCAACCGGACATCATGATCGTCGACAAGGAACCCTTGGGCCTGCGTGGGGAAATGCTGCCGACATTGAAATATCTGAAGGAGCAGGGATGTCGCCTGGTTCTGGGCCTGCGTGACGTGATGGATTCGGCCGAGAAGCTAAAGCGGGAGTGGGACAAGACTGACGCACTGCAACATGTCGAAAACCTCTATGATGATGTCTGGGTTTATGGGCCGGAGGATTTCTGGGACCCGCTGACCGGGCTTGATGCCAGGGACGAGCTGCGTGACAAGATGTTGTATCTGGGCTTTTTGCGCAGGACGCGGTCTTCTTCGCCGCTTACCATGAACCGACCAAGCGAACCCTATTTGCTGGTGACCGGCGGTGGTGGCGGGGATGGTGCGGGTTTGATGAGGCAGGTGCTTGCGGCTTACGCGTGCGGGGCGCATGAGCTTCCTCGCGCCTTGCTGGTGCTGGGGCCATTGATGCCTGCCGACAAGCGGTCTGAAATATTCCGGCAATGTGAGGTGATGCCCAATGTTGATGTCATTGAGTTCGACAACAATATGGAAGATCTCATTGAGGGTGCGTCGGCTATTGTCGGCATGTGCGGCTACAATACATTTTGCGAAGTGTTGTCATTCAACAAGCCGGCGCTGATTATACCACGCACCAATCCGCGCGAAGAACAATTCATTCGTGCGCGCCGGGCTGAACAACTAAACCTTGTCGACATGATGCTGCCGAGTGATGCTGACGATGCTGTCGCACTTTCGGCAGCGCTGTCCAGGTTACCGGGTCGGGCCCGGCCCGATAGTGCCGGAGGGACGCAGATGCTGAACGGGCTTGAAACGATAAATGCTTTTGTCGGCAAGTGGGCCGCAAGCAGGCCGGCGGCTGATCTTTATGCCATTGCAGGCGCAAGCTGACCGCTGTCGGAAAGCACCATGACAAAGCCAGTTGCATTCGTCCTGAAAGGCTATCCACGCCTGTCGGAAACATTCATTGCCCAGGAAATTCTCGGGCTTGAACGTGCCGGATTGCCACTTGAGATCATTTCGTTGCGCAGGCCGACCGATGCCAAGCGCCACCCGGTGCATGATGAAATAAAAGCACCGGTCATGTACCTGCCGGAATACGTCAAGGATGAACCATGGCGCTGTATCAGGGCATGGTTGAAGGTGCGCAGCCTGGCTGGCTATCGCGCCGCGTTCAGCGCTTTCCGGCGCGATTGGGCGCGTGACCGGACGTCCAACCGGGCACGCCGGTTTGTACAGGCAATGGTGCTGGCGGCAGAACGCCAAGGTGCGGTTTCGTCACTGCATGCCCATTTCATTCATACACCGGCATCCGTGGTGCGGTACGCGGCCATGATGCTGCAACTTGGCTGGACATGCTCTGCGCACGCAAAGGACATCTGGACCAGCCAGGACTGGGACCTGGCCGACAAGCTTGCCGAAGCGGACTGGGCAGTAACGTGCACCCGTAACGGATGTGACGCACTGCGGTCATTGGCTGCCGACCCCGCGCGGGTGCATCTGTCCTATCACGGGCTTGATCTGTCGCGATTTTCAGCTTTCGACCAGCGCAAACATACCCGGAACGGCAGTGATGCGGCCGCGCCGGTCCGGTTCGTGAGTGTCGGGCGTGCTGTCACCAAGAAGGGCTATGACATATTGCTGGATGCCCTGGCGGAACTGCCACAAGACATTCATTGGCGATTTGATCACGCCGGCGGCGGGGATTTGCTGGAGGACCTCAGGCAACAGGCGGGCAGGGCTGGTCTCGCAGACCGGATCACCTGGCATGGATCGATGGCGCAGGAAGATGTGCTGCAGCTGTATCGTGAAGCGGATGTGTTTGTGTTGCCTTGCCGGATTGCCCCGGATGGAGATCGTGACGGGCTGCCCAATGTTCTGGTCGAGGCGGCATCTCAGGCCCTTGCATGTGTCTCGACGGATGTATCGGGGGTACCGGAACTGATTGATGATGGAATCCATGGCCTGCTGGTCAATGCCGATGACCCGAAATCGCTTGCGGAAGCATTGACCAAGCTTGCCCGTGACCCTGGCTTGCGTACCCGGTTGGGTTCAGCAGCAGACAGCAAGGTGCGCGGACACTTTGATCATCAGGCATCGGTGCAACAGTTGATGGAGCTGTTTTCGCCAAATGAAGCAGGGGCTGGCTGATGAAAGTCATGTTCTATGTGCAGCACCTGCTCGGCATAGGTCATCTGGTCCGCGCCAGCCGTATTGCTGCCGCACTGGTGTCTGACGGGCAGGACGTAACCATGGTGACCGGCGGCATGGCTGTGGACGGGTTTCCGGCGGCACAGGTTGCCAATGTCCGGTTGCCGCCGTTGCGCAGTGCTGATGACAGTTTTTCCGGTCTTGCCGACGAACACGGCCGCGAGGCTGGTGAGGTTTACCTGACGCGCAGAAAAGATGCCCTGATCGACGCTTTTGATGAGATCGAACCCGACTGCCTGATTGTCGAGGCATTTCCCTTTGCCCGTCGCCAGATGCGGTTTGAACTGTTGCCATTGCTTGATCATGTCAAAGCGTTGCCGTCTTGCAGCCGGCCAATGGTCGTGAGTTCCATTCGTGATATTCTGCAACCCAAGTCAGCACAGCGGGACCTGGCCACCGCCCGCCTGGTGCAGGACTATTTTGATCTTGTGCTGGTACACGGTGACAGGCGCTTTGCAAGCCTTGATGAAACCTTTTCTGCTGCCCGCTCGATTGCCGGCAAAACCGCCTATACCGGCATGATCGCACCGGACGACGTCGAGCCGGCAGTTGCCGACAGGTATGATGTGATCGTATCAGCAGGTGGTGGGGCGGTCGGTGAAGACCTGTTGCGCGCCGGCGTTGCGGCACGTGAACTGACATCATTGAGCACGGCGCGATGGCTGATCGTGACCGGACCCAACCTGCCTGATGAAGCGGTTTCTCGCCTGCAGGCCAAAGCTTCAGACAATGTCGAGATTGTTCGCTTCCGGCCGGACCTCGCACGCCTGCTGAGGCAGGCCAAACTCTCTGTCTCGCAGGCGGGCTATAATACTGTTGCAGATGTGTTGCGGGCACAATGCGCAAGTGTCCTGGTGCCGTTTGCCGCTCACGGCGAGCAGGAACAGACAATCCGGGCCACGCGTCTGGCTGGAGCCGGTCTGGCGGTCAGTATTCAAGCAGGCGATCTGTCTCCTGCAAACCTGGCGCGCGCCATCGATGCTGCCTGCCGGCAGAAGCGCGATTATGTGGCAGGCATGCCGCTTGATGGAGCTGCGGCCACCGCAGGCATTTTAAGGCAGCGCCATGCAACGTTCAAACGCGACCGATCAGCATGAAACGCGTATATTTGGGCAATCTGAATGCACCGGCGTAAGTCAACTCACTCAACGCTGCCTGCTGAGCCAATTCGTCGACACTGTCCACGCAGTTTACGTGGGTGGGTTCAGATGTGTAGTTGTTCGATTGCAGCATGACCCGGCACCCTTTCGGCAGCAGTGCCAGCCATTTCGGCAGGTCTTCTATGTGCTCGCAGCTTGTGTTGATTACCAGGTCAGGTGCGTCGGCACCGGTATAATCGAGCTCGTACATGTCTGCAGTGTGGGCGGTGAAGGTCGCTTCGCCTGCCAGTTTCCGGTTCAGCTTCTCAGCAATCGGGGCAACGGCGGGATCGATATCAAAACTGCTGATTGCCTTGATTTTGAACCTTGCATCGTCAAACAGCATGGCCGGCAGAATGCCGATCCAGCCGCCCATGACCCAGACATGATCAAAGCTGCCGCGTGTGTGAGTGGCCAGCATGTCGCGCGCCCACTGCTTGGAGGCGACCTGCTTGTGGTTGAACGCATTGTCGATGGGCGCATCGGGAAACTCAGCAACGGTTTCTGCAAGCGCCGACAACAGGTCGGATCCGGTAAACCGGGCAGCACCGCGCAACAGGTCGAAAACATAATCCTTATTGAAACTGGGCTCAGCCACTCTATTCACCTTTACGGGACTGTGTGTGATTTCCAGTGGTATGATCAATGAACCGCGGCTATGCTAGTAAAAACATGACGGTAACCTATTTCCTACGAAGATTTGATGCAGCAATCAGCCACCAAATTGCCAGGTGATTTGCCTGCCGGCCCGGCGGGAATGCCGCATCTGGCAGGCCCGGCAGCGGGTCTGCGGCAAGCTATGGCGGCTTACTTCGTTGACGGGTTGTCGACGATTGTCGAGATTGGCGGACACCTTCAGCCCGTGTCGGGCTTCCTGCGTCACGTGCCTGAAAGTTTCATCTGTGTCGATCCCAAGTCCGAGCCTTTCGAATCAGATAAGCTGAGCGGGAAGCCGTGCCGGGTGCGCCATATTGCGCGAAAATTTCAGGATGTCGACCTTGAGTTGCAGCCCGGCAGCTACGGTCTGGTGTTCGTGGGGTATTCGTTGAAGGCCTTTGGAAGTCAGGACGCGGTCGGGCAGAAACTGTTCTCGCTGATGGACAATTCGGCCATTACGGTTCTTGAGTTTTCGCCCAACCTTGAGCGAGCCAGCGAGCAGATGCAGTGCTTGCTGAAACGGCCCGAGATGGAGACTGTGTGCTCATTGAATTTTTCGATTGAAGACGGTGCATTCGAAACGACTGAATACGGGGCTCGCCGACTGGTGGTGCTGCATCCCGCAAGCGGCAGGTCCGACGCACAGAACACGGCTGCCCATGCTTGAACGGAACATCCTGAAATTTACCTGGATCCATTCGCGCTCGGCCCAGATATACATTCTGTTCATCGTTCTGCTGTCCATGCCGACCTATTTCATGTCGCTGGATTTGCCCAAGCAGATCGTCAACGGCCCGATTCTGGGACAGGGGTTTGAAACAGCTGGTGCAGAACAGACATTCATGAAACTCAGCTGGACTTTCGCCGGCGAGGAATGGGTTCTGTTCTCAGGCCTTCAGCTCGAGCGGCTGAACATGCTGTTCGCCCTGTCCGGTACCTTCCTGACATTGATCATCATCAATGGCCTGTTCAAATTTTATATCAATACCTACAAGGGCCGGCTTGGCGAGCGCATGTTGCGGCGCATTCGCTATTCGCTGGTCGACCGGCTGTTACGGTTCCCTGTGCGGGCTTTCCGGCGCATAAAATCCTCCGAAATGGCCAGCATGGTGAAGGACGAGGTCGAACCCATTGGCGGCTTCATGGGGGATGCCTTCGTGCAACCCTTGCTGCTTGGCGGCCAGGCCATCACCGCCATGACCTTTATCATGGTGCAGAATGTCTATCTGGGCCTGATTGCCATGTTCATGATCGGCATACAGTTCATCATCATTCCCAGAATGCGCCGCCACCTGATCCGCCTGGGCAAGGAGCGCCAGATTACTGCACGCAAGCTGGCCGGCCGGGTAGGCGAGATTGTTGACGGCATCGCGCATGTGCACGTCAATGACACGTCACACTTCGAGCGCGCCGACATATCCAGCCGGCTGGCCAAGATTTTCTACATTCGCTACGAACTGTTCCAGCGCAAGTTTTTCACCAAGTTCCTGAACAACCTGCTGGCGCAGATTACCCCGTTCCTGTTTTACGTTGTAGGCGGCTACTTCGCCCTGCAGGGCAAGATTGATGTAGGCCAACTGGTTGCAGTGATCGCTGCCTACAAGGACCTGCCGTCGCCGATCAAGGAACTGATCGACTGGGATCAGCAACGGCTTGATGTGGAAGTCAAATACACACAGGTGGTAGAGCAGTTTGATATTGAGGACATGCTTGATGAAAACCTTCAGGCGCTGCCGGACGAAGCGGTTCCGCCGTTGGCTTTTCCGATCGAAATCAACAACCTGACAGTTACCGATGATACCGGGACTACCTTGTTGAACCGGGCGCGATTGAAAATTTCCGCAGGCACCAGTCTTGCCCTTGTCGGGCCGTCAAACTCCGGCGCTGATGTGCTCGCAGACACGATTGTCAGGCTGTATGTTCCCGATGCCGGTTCAGTCAGTTTCGGCGGTACTGATCTTTTCGATATCGGTGAGAGCAGCATCGGGCGGCGTGTCGGTTACGCTGCCAGTGACATATTCCTGGCGCAGGGCAGCCTGCGTGACGGACTGCTTTATGCGCTTAAACATCAACCTGTTGAAGAGCGGACCTATGAAGGTCCCGATGCCATGACCCGCCAGCGCTTCGTCAGTGAGGCCGACATCACGGCCAACAGCAAGCTGGATATCGATGCCGACTGGCTGAGCATCGACAATGATCCTGCTGCCAGTGGCGACGGTATGGCTATCCATCAGCGCCTTGTGGATGTCCTGGTTGCCGCCGGCCTGGAAGACGATGTGTTCAACCTTGGGCTGCGCGGTGAAGTTGATCCGGAAGGTAATCCACAATTTGCCGACAACATCCTGGCGGCCCGAAAGGCGCTGAGGTCGCGTATAGAGGAACAGAAGTTGTCTGAGCTGGTTGAGCTGTTTGATCCGCAACAGTATGCGGTGCAGGCGACAATCGGTGAAAACCTGCTGTTCGGTACACCGGTCGGCGATGAGTTTTCTCTGCAGAAGCTGGCACACAACGATTATCTTCGTTCCGTTTTGCAGGATGCCGACCTTGAGAATGTATTGGTTGCAAAAGGTATAGAACTTGCCGAGACGACCATCGGTCTGTTCCAGGATCTGCCGCCGGACCATGAATTCTTCAACCAGATTACGTTCATGGATGCTGAACGCCTGACTGAGTATGCGGCACTTCTGAAACGTGCGAAGCAGGCTGGCGAAACTGCCCTGACAGTCGACGAACGTTACATGCTGATTGAACTCACATTCTCTTATGTGGAACCGCAGCATCGTATGGGACTGGTTGATAACGATCTGCAAGACCGGATCCTGGGTGGCCGTAACCGGTTCAAGACCGGGTTGCCGGATAACCTTGCCGGCAGCATCAGCTTCTATGATCCAGATACCTACAACGCAGCCGCCTCGGTTCAGGATAATCTGTTGATGGGACGTGTCGCGCATGGCATCGCCCGCGGTCCGCAACGGGTGTTTGAGGTGATGTCTGAGACCCTCAAGCAGATGCAGTTACGTGACGAGATACTCGACCTCGGTCTGGAATTTGACATAGGGTCTGCGGGCAAGCGGCTGAGTTCCGTGCAACGCCAGAAACTGGGTCTCGCGCGAGCCCTGATCAAGCAGCCGGACCTTCTGGTTTTGAATCGTCCGCTCAACGCGCTTGATGGTCGTCAGCAGGCCGCAATCTTGCGGGACGTAATGAAATATGTGGCGCTGCAGCCGAAAAAACCCGCCATTGTGTGGGTCGTTTCGGATGCTGCGCTGGCATCGGATTTTGACGAAATATGTGTAATGGCAGGTGGTAAGATACTGGAAACGGGCAAGCGAGAAACACTGTTGAAAAGTGGTGGTGCCTATTCGAAAGTGCTGGCAGAGTAGCAGCAGCGATCTGCGCCAACAGGGAGAAAATCATGGCGCTTAATGATGAAGTCGAGATGCTTGGCAATGTATCACTGTTTGCCGGGCTGCAACCCAGTCAGCTGAAATTGCTGGCCTTTACGTCGCGACACCTGACCTTCACGGAAGGCGACATGCTGTTTAGCCAGAATGATTCCGGTGATGCAGCTTATGTCGTGCTGTGCGGCAAGGCGGAAGTCATTGTCAAAATCAATGGCAGCGATGTGGTTGTGGCAACGCTCGGAGAGAACGCCATTATCGGTGAAATCGCCATTTTGTGCGATGTACCGCGAACTGCAAGCGTGCGCGCTGCGACCCGGCTGGAAACACTGTGTATCGAGAAGGAGCAATTGCTCAAGCTGCTGAAGGAATTTCCTGCCATGGCAATCGATCTCATGAAAGTGCTGGCAGAGCGGTTGACTGCCACGACGGCGGATTTGTCTGCTGCACGGGCCGAATTAAACAAGCTGTCGAAGGGGTAGCCGGCTGCCAATGCAGGTATCCATCGCAGGGGCGGGCCCGGCGGGCCTTTATGCCGCCATTCTGATCGCGCGCGCGCGACCGGACATCGGTATCTCCGTATTCGAGCAAAATCCCAGTGATGCGACATTTGGGTTTGGCGTGGTGTTTTCCGACCAGGCCTTAGGGTTCCTGCGCGAGGATGACCGTGAAACAGCAGCCCTTATCGAGCCATACATGCAACGCTGGTCGGACATTGCGGTGGTGCACGGCAATGAGCGCATTGCCATTGACGGTGTGGGGTTTTCGGCCATTGGACGACTGGACCTGCTCAAGCTGTTGCAGCAGCGTGCAGCGCAACTCGGCATATATCCGGTTTATGGCACCCGCATCGAATCCACGGCAGCGCTGGAGCAGGCTGACCTGATTGTCGGGGCAGACGGGCTCAATTCAGTCGTCAGGGCATCGGCGCCGGAAGAGTTCGGCGAGCGCATGGAAACGCTGTCCAACCGCTTTATATGGTACGGGGCGGATTGCGAGTTTGATGCTCTCACGCAAAGCTTTGTCGACACCCGGCTGGGCAAGTTCAACGCCCATCATTACCGCTATCAGGCAGGGCGCAGCACGTTCATCATAGAGACCACCGATGCGATCTGGCACGAGGCCGGATTTGAGGCTCTCGATGCCGAGACAACGCGGACCGTTTGCGAAGAGCTGTTTGCCGATGTTCTGGGCGATGCCCGGCTGGTGGATAATAATTCCGGCTGGCGACAATTCCCCAACCTGACGTGCGAGCGCTATTACTCGGGCAACAAGGTCCTGGTTGGAGACGCACTGCACACCGCCCATTTTTCAATCGGATCAGGCACCAGGCTGGCGCTTGAAGATGTGGTTGCGCTGGTTGATGCGCTTGAATCAGGCGACTGGAACATTCCCGTCGCGCTGGCGGCTTTCCAGGATGCCCGCCATCCGGTCCTGCAGAAAATCGTCAACGCAGCGACAAGATCAGCCCACTGGTATGAGGCATTTGACCAGCACATGGCACTTGAGCCGTGGCCGTTTGCGCTGAGTTACATCCGGCGCGCCGGCCGGCTGGATGCAGACAAGCTGCGCCGCTTTGCGCCGGAATTTACAGCACAACTTGAAGCGCACGGCGTTTCACTGTCTATTTGATACAATAACATCATTCATCGAAACGAGATTGGTCATGGCACAGGCTTCAGCTTCAAACAACGCGCAGCGAGAGGCGTTCTACAAGGCGATCGAACCTGAAAGCATGACTGCGTTGTGGTCTGTCATGGGAGCAATCATTACCCCGGAACCCAAAAGCGACTGTGTGCCGTTCATGTGGCACTATGACAAGGTTCGCTCACGGTTGCTGGAAGCAGGCGGCCTGATCACCGCAAAGGAAGCCGAGCGCCGGGTGCTGATCCTGGAAAACCCAGGATTGAAGGGGACATCAAAATGCACGACATCGCTGTATTGCGGGGTGCAGCTTGTCATGCCGGGCGAGGTGGCGCCTGCCCACAGACACACCCAGTCGGCACTGCGGTTTGTGCTGGAGGCATCGGGTGGCCACACGGCGGTCGGCGGTGAAAAA
This sequence comes from uncultured Alphaproteobacteria bacterium, assembly GCA_963698275.1. Classification (GTDB taxonomy): domain Bacteria; phylum Pseudomonadota; class Alphaproteobacteria; order Rhizobiales; family Aestuariivirgaceae; genus Anderseniella. Next base: position 540,826 of record CAVOQE010000001.1, read on the forward strand.
ACCGAAATGCACTATGGTGATTTTGTCATCACACCCAACTGGGAGTGGCATGATCACGGCAATGACAGCGCCGACCCGGTGTTCTGGCTCGACGGCCTGGACATTCCGCTGGTGCAGTTTCTCGATGCGTCATTTGCCGAAGGGTACGGCGAGGAGCAGCAGCCAATCAGCAAGCAGCAGGGAGACTCGATTGCGCGGTACGGCGCGAACATGCTGCCGCTGGGATATGAAAAAGCGACCCCGACGTCGCCGATTTTCAACTACCCGTATGAGCGCTCCAGAGAGGCGCTCGAGCAAATGAAACAACAGGAAGAGTGGGACCCCTGCCACGGTCTTAAAATGCGGTATGTCAATCCGGTCGATGGTGGCTGGGCCATGCCGACCATCGGCACGTGTCTGCAATTGCTGCCGAAAGGCTTCACGTCGCAAGCCTGTCGCTCAACCGATGCAACGGTATTTGTCGGTGTTGAGGGTAAAGGCCGCATCATTGTGGATGGTGAGGTTTTCACCTGGTCGCCGCGCGATGTCGTTGTCGTGCCGTCCTGGCACGAGGTCGTGCATGAGACGTCGGAGGATGCGGTGATGTTCAGTTATTCAGACCGCCCGGTACAGGAGAAGTGCGGCCTGTGGCGCGAACGTCGCGGCAACAGTTAGGGTCTAGACCAGCTTGCCGCCGAGCCGGTCCAGCATGGCAAGGCACTGGTCCAGTTGGTCCAGTTCGACAAATTCATCAGGTTTATGGGCCTGTTCGATGGAGCCGGGCCCGCACACCACTGCCGGGATACCGATCTGCTGGAACAGGCCGGCTTCGGTCCCGAAACACACGAAATCCGTGGTGTTTGCACCGGTGAGCTCGTAAACCAGTTTCACAGCTTCGCTGTCCGGCATGGCTTCCAGGCCTGCAATTTCGCCTAAGGTGTGGGTCACAATGCCGGCATCAGGATGCACAGCCTGCATGGCGGGCAGCAGATCGCTTTCCACGTGCTTGGCCATGCGGGCCTTGACGAAATCGGCGTCACTGTTCTGAACCGGCCGCATCTCCCAGTCTACTGTGCATTTGTCGGCAATGACATTGTGGGCAATGCCGCCTGCCACACGACCCACCTGCAGCGTGGTGTGAGGGGGCTCGAACGGTGAACCAGGCGGGCACCTTGCAACGAGTTCCGGTCGTAATGACAAAAGGTGGCTGACATAACGCACTGCATATTCAACCGCACTGACGCCAGCATCCGGTACCGATCCATGACCGGCAAGACCTGAAAACTCGACGGTGTATTCATAGCATCCCTTGTGACCTTCAATAATGCGCATCAGGGTTGGTTCGCCAATTATGCAGGCTGCCGGTTTCATGCCGATGTCACGCAGTTCCTCAACCAGGGTCTGCGCACCCAGGCAACCCGTTTCTTCATCGTGGGTGAAGGCAAAATGCACCGGCCTGACCAGGGGGAGGGCGGCATAGTGTTCGGCCATGGCCAGGCTGGCTGCAATAAAGCCTTTCATGTCGCAGGTGCCGCGGCCAAACAGCCTGCCGTCTTCCCCGCGCATCAAGAACGGATCCGAGGTCCAGTCCTGGCCTGCTACCGGCACCACATCGGAATGGCCGGACAGAACGATGCCGCCATCTGCTTCAGGACCGAGTGTTGCAAACAGGTTTGCCTTGTGGCCCGTATCATCCGGTGAGACGCGAACCGTTGCCCCCAGTGCCTCGAGTCTTTGCGCGGCAAAATCGATAAGTTCGAGATTGCTGTCCGAGGAAATCGTAGGAAAGGCGATGAGCTTTCCCAGTAGCTCGACAGTGTTGTGAAGCTGTTGATGGGCCATGCCGCCTGCTCAAATCCGTGTTGTTGGCTATGCCCGATCATGACAGCATGTTGGTCTGGATTGTCAAACAGCGAATCTCGGGAGAACCATCATGGGCAATGTCGATCTGATGTACCTTTTTACATCGGCCGAGGGCCGCATCGGCAGGCTGCATTGGTGGACTGGGCTTGGAATCCTGTTTGTAATCTTTCTGTTGAGTGATTTCCTTTTGGGAAAGGAAGGCTTGATACCGGTGCTTATGGGCCTGCTCATCTGGTTTGCCGGCATCATGCTGCATATCAAACGTTGCCATGACAGGGACAAGTCGGGCTGGTGGTGCCTGCTGCTGTTCATTCCCATCGTGGGTTTCATTTGGGCGATGGTTGATCTTGGCATTCTGCCCGGGACCGACGGGGCCAATGAGTATGGCCCGGACCCGCTGGAGACTGCATAACTTGGCTGCTTTCAAACTCCGCCATATCCAAGTTTGCTGAGTGGAAGTCCTGCACACTTGACTTTCGGGATTTTTCCGCTTTTAATTTAACGTACGTTCATTTAATTAACGGGTCTGTTTTGGCACGAACCACAGGCAGCATCGGTACTGAAACGGCGGAGCGAATTCGCTCAGCGGCTGAACAATTGTTTGCCGCACGCGGCTTTGCGGCTGTGTCCATGCGCGAAATTGCAGGGGCAGTGGGGGTGCAGGCGGCAGCGCTTTACAACCATTTTTCCAACAAGCAGGCTTTGCTGGAAGACCTGCTTGTCTCGCACATGGAAGGCCTGCTTGCCGCCTGGAAAGCCGAGGCTGATGCGAAAGAAACCGCAGGCAGGACGCTGGAGCGGTTTGCACGGTTTCACATTCGCTATCACATTGACCGCTCGGATGCCGTGTTCATCTCCTATATGGAACTTCGCAATCTCGAGCCGGACAATTTTCGGCGCGTCGAGAATTTGAGAAAAACCTATGAAGCGTTTGTTGTCGATATTCTCGACGACGGACGCGCCAGCGGTGAATTTGAGCTAAGCGATACACGTATCGCCGCCATGGCCATCATTGCCATGCTGACCGGGGTCAACACCTGGTACAGGTCGCGCGGGCGGCTGTCGCTGTCTGAAATCGAAGACATTTACACGAAAATGGTGTTGCGCAGCGCCGGTGCACGCCAAAGGGAGGCATCATGTTTGGCAGCGGAATGAATTTTGGTCTTGGCGAGGATATCGACGCGCTTCGCGACATGGTGCAACGCTGGGCCGGTGACAAACTTGCACCGCGTGCCGCACAGATTGACGAAAGCAATGAAGCGCCAAAGGATTTGTGGCCGCAGATGGGTGAACTGGGCCTGCTGGGTATCACCGCTGATCCTGACTTCGGCGGTACCGGCATGGGGTATCTGGCACATGTGGTGGCGACAGAAGAAATCAGCCGCGCATCAGCGTCTGTCGGTCTGAGCTACGCCGCCCACTCAAATCTGTGCGTGAACCAGATCAATCGCTGGGGCAATGCGGAACAGAAAGCCAGATATCTTCCCAAACTGTGTTCCGGCGAACACTTCGGTGCCCTGGCCATGTCAGAACCCGGATCAGGCTCTGATGTGGTGTCCATGAAGCTCAGGGCTGAAAAACGCAATGACCGGTTTATTCTCAACGGCAACAAGATGTGGATCACCAACGGGCCGGATGCCGAAACGCTGGTGGTCTATGCCAAGACCGATCCGGATGCGGGGGCCAAGGGAATTACAGCCTTTCTGATTGAAAAATCCATGACCGGTTTTTCCACGGCGCAGAAGCTCGACAAGCTGGGCATGCGTGGCTCGAACACCTGCGAACTGGTGTTTGAGGATTGTGAGGTCCCTTACGAAAATGTGCTTGGCGAAGAAGGACAGGGGACGAAGATTCTCATGTCCGGTCTCGACTATGAGCGTGTGGTGCTGGCCGGTGGGCCGCTTGGTATCATGGCTGCCTGCATGGACGTGGTGGTACCCTACAGCCATGAGCGCAAGCAGTTCGGCAAGTCCATCGGCGAGTTCCAACTGATGCAGGGCAAGCTTGCCGACATGTACACGACCATGAATGCCTGCCGCGCCTATGTTTATTCGGTAGCAGCAGCGTGTGATCGCGGCGAGACGACACGCAAGGATTCCGCAGGATGCATTCTTTATGCAGCGGAAAAGGCAACCTGGTGCGCCCTGGAAGCCATTCAGGCGCTTGGCGGCAATGGCTACATCAATGAGTACCCGACCGGCCGTTTGCTGCGTGACGCCAAGCTGTACGAGATCGGCGCCGGCACGTCTGAGATCAGGCGCATGCTTATCGGCCGTGAAATGTTTGTGGAAACCGCATAATGGGGATTTTGAAACCGACGGCGCCTACACGCGGCGAGACCTACGATACCAACCGAAAGGCAATGCTCGATGCATTGTCCATCGTTGAAGATGCCGTCAAGGCGGCTCTTGACGGCGGTGGTGATGCAGCTCGTGAAAGGCACATGTCACGTGGCAAGATCTTGCCGCGCGAGCGGGTCGCCCGGCTGCTTGATCCCGGCTCGCCGTTTCTGGAAATCGGCGCAACGGCTGCCCATGCCATGTATGACGGGGCAGCGCCCTGCGCCGGCATGATTGCCGGTGTCGGCCGGGTCCAGAAGCGTGAAGTGATGATCATCGCAAATGATGCCACCGTTAAGGGTGGAACCTATTATCCGCTCACCGTGAAAAAGCATTTGCGCGCCCAGGAAATAGCCCAGGCCAGCAATCTGCCCTGCATCTACCTTGTGGACTCCGGCGGCGCCAACCTCCCCAACCAGGACGAAGTGTTCCCGGATCGTGAGCATTTCGGGCGCATCTTTTTCAACCAGGCCAACATGTCGGCTCGCGGCATTGCCCAGATCGCAGTGGTCATGGGCTCCTGCACCGCGGGCGGGGCCTATGTGCCGGCCATGTCGGACGAGTCGATTATCGTCAAGGAGCAGGGCACCATCTTTCTGGCAGGCCCGCCGCTGGTGAAAGCGGCCACCGGCGAAATCGTCACGGCGGAAGAACTCGGCGGCGCGGACGTGCATACGCGATTGTCCGGCGTGGCTGATCACATGGCGATGGACGATGCTCATGCCCTGGAGCTGGCGCGCCGGGCCATTGCCAATCTGAATTCGCACAAACAGGTATCGGTGACCCTGCAAACGCCGGAAGACCCGCTTTATGACCCGGATGAACTGATGGGTGTTGTGCCGGGTGATCTGAAAACACCCTATGACATTCGCGAAGTGCTGGCGCGGATTGTGGACGGGTCGCGGTTTGACGAGTTCAAGGCGCGCTACGGCCCGACGCTGGTTACCGGTTTTGCTCATATTCACGGTATTCCGTGTGGCATCATTGCCAACAATGGCGTGTTGTTTTCGGAAAGTGCGACCAAGGGTGCCCACTTTGTGGAATTGTGCTCGCAACGGCGCATTCCGCTGGTGTTTCTGCAAAACATAACAGGATTCATGGTGGGCAAATCATACGAGGCAGGCGGCATTGCCAAGGACGGCGCCAAGCTGGTAACGGCGGTGTCGACAACATCGGTACCGAAGGTGACGATGATGGTCGGCGGGTCGTTCGGGGCCGGTAATTACGGCATGTCGGGCCGGGCATTTGATCCGCGTTTCGTATGGTCCTGGCCCAACAGCAGGATTTCGGTGATGGGCGGAGAGCAGGCTGCAGGTGTGTTGGCCACGGTCAAACGTGATGGTATCGAGCGCAAGGGCGGCCAATGGTCCGCCGATGAAGAAACCGCATTCCGCAAGCCCATAGCGGAGCAGTTCGAATACCAGGGTCATCCGCTGTACGCCTCGGCCCGGCTTTGGGACGATGGTGTCATTGATCCGCGCCGGACACGCGATGTGCTGGGATTGTCGCTGTCTGCCGCACTCAACGCGCCGATAGCAGAAACACGCTTCGGCGTGTTCAGGATGTGAGGGCGCGCACTTGTTCAGCAAGATTCTCATAGCCAACCGGGGCGAGATCGCGGTGCGCATCATGCGCACGGCGAAACGGCTGGGCGTGGCAACTGTCGCCGTCTATTCGGATGCCGATGCCGGTGCCATGCATGTGGCGGAAGCAGACGAGGCCGTGCGCGTCGGGCCCGCACCGGTCGCGGAAAGCTATCTGCAGGCAGACGCCATCATCGCGGCAGCAAAGGCTGCAGGTGCCGAAGCCATTCATCCCGGTTACGGCTTTCTGTCCGAAAACCCGGATTTTGTCGAAAAAGCCGAAGCGGCAGGACTGGTGTTCATCGGTCCATCGGCAGACGCCATTCGCGCCATGGGTCTGAAGGATGCCGCCAAGGCCCTGATGGAGACGGCAAATGTACCGGTCGTGCCGGGCTATCATGGTGAGCGGCAGGAGCCTGAGTTCCTAAAGGAGCAGGCGGATAAAATCGGCTACCCGGTGCTGATCAAGGCCCGCGCCGGCGGTGGTGGCAAGGGCATGCGCAAGGTCGATGCGCCTGAACAGTTTGCCGACGCACTGGCAGGAGCACAGCGTGAAGGCAAGGCAAGCTTTGCAGATGACCGGGTACTGATCGAGAAATACGTGACCGCGCCGCGTCATATCGAGATACAGGTGTTTGGAGACAGCCACGGTAATGCAGTGCATCTGTTTGAACGCGACTGCTCGCTGCAGCGCCGGCATCAGAAGGTTATCGAGGAAGCACCTGCACCTGGCATGACAGACGAAATGCGCGCCGCTATGGGCGATGCTGCGGTCAAGGCCGCCAAGGCCATCGGGTATGCAGGAGCCGGCACTGTTGAGTTCATCGTTGACGGATCGGACGGATTGCGGCCCGATCGGTTCTGGTTCATGGAAATGAACACACGCCTGCAGGTCGAACATCCTGTTACAGAGGCGATTACCGGGCTCGACCTCGTAGAGTTGCAGCTTCGTGTTGCTGCAGGTGAGCCGTTGCCGTTTGCCCAGACCGACCTTGCCATTAGCGGCCATGCCTTTGAGGCCCGGTTGTATGCGGAGGACGTTCCGAAAGGTTTCCTGCCGGCCATTGGTACGCTGGATCACTTGCGGTTTTCGCCTGCTGCGCGCAATGACACAGGCGTTCGTGAAGGTGATGAGATTACCCCGCACTATGACCCGATGATCGCCAAGGTCATTGTGCACGGGCGGTCCAGGGACGAGGCGCTGGCGAAAATGCGCGCCGCACTTGCCGATACCCAGATAGCCGGCACGGTTACCAACAAGGCATTCCTGTCGGCCTTGTGCAGGCATGACGGTTTTTGCAAAGGCGACGTTGATACCGGCCTGATCGGGCGGGACCTGGCGCACCTCGTGCAAGAAGGCGAAGCTCCCGTGCTGGCGCAGGCAGTGGCGGCAATCGCCGTTTTGGGGCTGGCAGGTGATGCAGATCATGTGGATCCGTGGAGTTCGCTGTCCGGGTGGCGGCTGTGGGGGGCTGCACAGCATTTTGTGAAGCTCGTGCAGGGCGCTGCCGTATTTGATCTGCGCGTGTCTTTGCGCAATGCACGCGACTTCAAGGTTTCATCGCAAGCTGAAGCAATCAATGTGTCGCTGGTAGAACGGGCGCCCGGCCGGATGATTGTAGACGGTCACGCCCAGCCATTGTGCTTTGCCGTTTCTGAAGTGTCCGGCCGTGTGGCCCAGGTCACGGTTTTCCTGGACGGGGATACGTTTGTCTTCGATGTGCCGGACGGTGTTACCGATGCAGGCGATGCCGGTTCCGGCGATGATGTCCGCGCACCCATGCCCGGCCTGGTAAAGCAGGTCAGGGTGAAAGCCGGCGAAGAGGTATCGCGAGGTGACGCACTCGCCGTACTGGAAGCCATGAAGATGGAACACACGCTTACCGCTGCCCGCGACGGTACCGTTGCGGAGATATATGTGACGGACGGTGACCAGGTCAGTGACGGTGATTTACTGGTTTCGCTGGTGCCGGAAAAAGAATAGCGTCGGCATTTAGAGGTGCCGACAATGAATTTGCAGCGAGCAAGACGCGGCGGAAGACGCCAGGCAGGATCGGAAACTCCAGTCCGGAATGTGAACTATAGCAACCTCATTAATCCGTTTGCGCCGCAACCGCTTTATTCCGATGACCAGATAGACCGCATTCATGAACTTGCCAAGCAGGTGCTGGCTGAAATCGGCATTCGCGCTTTGCTGCCGCGGGCTCGTGATACCTATCGCGCGGCCGGTTGCATTGTTGATCACGACACCATGATGGTGCGGATCGGTGATGAGATCATCGAGGCAGCGATTGCATCCGCACCCGGCAATTTCGTGTTGCAGGCCAGCGATCCGAAAAACAATATCCAGCTGGGCGGCAAGGCGCTGAACTTCATGCCGGTGGGAGGCCCGCCGGGCTTTTCCGACCTTGAAGGCGGCAAGCAGACCGGGACGCGCGCTGCTGCGCGCAATTTCATGAAACTGTGCCAGCACTTTGATGTCATGCACGTGGCAGGCCCATGTGTCGAAGCGCAGGACCTGGCGCTCAACGAGCGCCATCTGTGGGTCAAGCTGGATCATCTCACACTGACAAGCAAAGCCGTATTCACCTGGGCTCGCGGCACGCCGCAGTCAATGGACGGGTTTGAAATGATCCGCATTGCGCGGGGATTGTCCGACGAGGAGTTCAAGTCTGCCCACCACACGTACACGGTGATCAATACCAATTCGCCGCTGCAACTCGATATTCCGATGCTCAACGGGTTGATGGATTTCGCCGAGTACAATCAGATCGTTGTCATCACGCCGTTCACCCTGTCGGGTGCCATGGCACCGGTGACCATTGCCGGTGCGCTGGTGCAGCAGCATGCAGAGTTTCTGGCGGCGCTGGTCATCAACCAGCTTGTGCGCCCGGGGGCACCGGTGGTGTACGGGGCGTTTACATCCAATGTGGACATGAAGTCCGGTTCGCCGGCGTTCGGTACCCCTGAATACGTCAAGGCTGCCTGGGGCTCCGGTCAGCTTGCAAGAAAACTCGGTTTGCCATGGCGGTCTTCGGCACCAACCGCGTCCAACGCACCGGATGCACAAGGTGCCTATGAGACGCAGCTTTCCCTGTGGGGTGCCATTCAGGGCGGCTCGAACTTCATTGCTCACGCCGCAGGTTGGCTGGAGGGCGGGCTGACCGCATCATTTGAGAAGTTCATTCTTGATATTGAGGTCCTGCAGATGATTGCCGAGCTTTGCCAGCCGGTAAAGTTCGACGAGGATGAACTTGCGCTTGACGCCATACGCGAAGTGGGGCCGGGTGGTCATTATTTCGGGTGCGCCCACACCATGGAGCGGTATTTGACGGCGTTTTACAAACCGCTGGTGTCGGACTGGAGCAATTTCGGCCAGTGGACCGAGAACGGATCCCTGACCGCAACGCAGAGAGCCAATACCATCTGGAAGAAGCTGGTTGCAGACTTTGAGCCGCCTATCATGGATGCCGGCGTCCGCGCTGAACTGGACGACTATATCGAACGCCGCATTGCTGCTGGCGGTGCATTGCCGGAATCGTGAGACTGGTTCCGGATATCAGCCTGCCGTCACATGCGCATGTGCCGGGGTCAGGCAGTGCGCCCGACCTGGTGCCGCTTGCGCATGCAAAAGACCTCACACCCGTAGTAACACAGGCGGCTGAGTGGCAGGAAAATGTGCCATACCTTTATGGCCATGACCTGCTGCAGGCCGGCTATTACTGGGAAGCCCATGAGGTGTGGGAGGCTGTCTGGCTGGCCACGCCGGCAAACGGCCCGGAACGGCTTTTGCTGCAGGCGCTTATCCAGAAAGCCAATGCACGATTGAAGTCCCGCATGCAGCGCGAGAATGCTGCGGCACGGCTGCAGACCCAGGTTGAGGAGTTGCGGGTTGACCTGATTGCCAGGCTGGGAGGGCGGATTGAAATGTATATGGGTGTCGCTATAGGCAGCAATGATATGCATTATATCACATAATTACTTTTATTTCATGCATTTTATGTGTGAAACTCCTTGACCGCCTCTGAGCCTGCATATGATGGTGCAGGCTGGATTCAAAAGCTGGATTAGCCTGACATGAGCCGAATTGATTTTCAGACATCGCCGGACGCCTATCGACACTGGCGCATCGAACCAGACGGTGAGGTGGCTCGCCTGGTGATGGACGTGGATGAAACGGCGGGCCTGTTTGACGGTTATGAACTGAAGCTCAACTCCTATGATCTGGGTGTGGACATTGAACTGGCTGACGCCATTCAGCGGCTGCGTTTCGAATACCCGCAAGTCAAGACGGTCGTGCTGGCATCAGGCAAGGACAAGGTGTTTTGTGCCGGTGCCAACATCCGCATGCTTGGCGGGTCGGCGCATTCGCACAAGGTGAATTTCTGCAAGTTCACCAACGAGACGCGCAATTCCATGGAAGAGGCGTCCGCAGAAAGTGGCCAGACCTATTTGTGCGCCGTATCCGGTGCCTGTGCCGGTGGCGGTTATGAACTGGCCCTGGCGTGCGACCATATCATGCTGACCGACGACGGCTCTTCCACAGTGTCGTTGCCGGAAGTGCCATTGCTGGCCGTGTTGCCCGGTACCGGCGGTCTGACGCGGGTCACGGACAAGCGCAAGGTGAGACGGGATCTCGCCGATGTGTTCTGCTCGCTTGAAGAGGGCATTCGCGGCAGGAAGGCGGTCGACTGGCGGCTGGTCGATGAAGTCGCCCCGGCATCGAAGTTTGCTGATGCTGTTAAAGAGCGTGCACTTGAACTGGCGGCGAAATCCGACCGTCCGTCCGATGGCACCGGCGTGAAGCTGAAACCTTTGAACAAGACCATCACTGATAACGCCATCGCCTATTCAACCGTTTCCGTCGAACTTGATCGCGGTTCCCGAATTGCAACGATCAACATCACCGGCCCGGACACAGCCCCGCCTGCCGATGTCGCCGCAGCCGAAGGGCTCGGAGACCAGTTCTGGCCGCTGCGCCTGGCCCGTGAACTCGATGATGCATTGCTGGAAATCCGCTTCAATGAGCTGGAAATCGCCGTCGTCCAGTTCAAGTCCGCCGGTGATCCGGCCATGGTGCTGGCTTATGACGACTTCATGGACAGCAATGGCAAGCACTGGCTGATGCGCGAACTGCTGCTGTACTGGCGCCGCGTGCTGAAGCGCGTGGACCTGACATCGCGCACACTTGCCGTCATGGCGGAACCGGGTTCGTGTTTCGCCGGAACGCTGGCGGAGTTGCTGTTTGCAGCAGACCGTTCCTACATGGCGGACGGCCAGTTCGAAGGCGATAACCGGCCCGAGGCAACCATCGCGCTGGGGCCGTTGAATTTTGGCGCTTATCCGATGAGCAACGGCATCACCCGGCTTGAGACACGGTTCCTCGGTGAGCCTGAAGCGGTTGAGGCTGCGAAGGCGAAGCAGGGCGAGGCGCTGGATGCATCAGCAGCCGATGAGCTTGGTCTGGTCACGTTTGCATTTGATGATATTGACTGGGAAGACGAAGTACGGATTTTCCTTGAGGAACGTGCCAGCTTCTCTCCCGATGCGTTGACCGGCATGGAGGCAAACCTGCGGTTTGCCGGACCGGAGACCATGGAAACGCGTATATTCGGCCGGCTGACGGCCTGGCAGAACTGGATTTTCCAGCGCCCCAACGCGGTGGGTGCTGATGGCGCCTTGCAACGATACGGTTCGGGCAAGCGCGCTGACTTCAATATGGAACGTGTGTAGGTAAGGACCAAGCAGAATGGCTGATCTCGTCAATGTCGATTACAATACGTCGATCCCCAACAATGTGAACCTGTCGGAAGACCGGCGCGTGCTGAAGGCGCTGGAAAAGTGGCACCCGGGCTACCTGAACTGGTGGAGCAATATGGGGCCGGAGGGGTTTCAGGAATCGCTGGTGTACCTGCGGACCGCTGTTTCGGTAGATCCCAAGGGCTGGGCCAAGTTCGGTTATGTAAAGATGCCGGAATATCGCTGGGGTATCCTGCTGGCGCCGGAAGAAGAAGGCCGCACCATCCCGTGCGGTGAGCACGCCGGCAAGCCTGCATGGCAGGAAGTGCCCGGTGAATACCGCTCCATGCTGCGCCGCCTGATCGTGATCCAGGGCGACACGGAACCGGCCTCGGTCGAGCAGCAACGCCATCTCGGGCAAACCGCACCGTCGCTGTATGACATGCGAAACCTGTTCCAGGTGAACGTGGAAGAAGGCCGCCATCTGTGGGCGATGGTGTATCTCCTGCAGAAATATTTCGGTGCCGATGGCCGCGAGGAAGCAGACATGCTGCTGCAGCGCCAGTCAGGCTCGGAAGATCACCCGCGCATGCTGGGAGCCTTCAATGAAGCAACGCCTGACTGGCTGTCGTTCTTCATGTTTACCTACTTCACCGACCGTGACGGCAAGATGCAGCTTGAGGCACTGGCGCAATCCGGCTTCGATCCGCTGTCGCGGACCTGCCGGTTCATGCTGACCGAGGAAGCCCATCACATGTTTGTCGGCGAAACCGGCGTGGGCCGCACCATCCAGCGCACCTGCGAGGCGATGAAACAGGCCGGCATCACCGACCCATATGATATCGATGGGGTGCGCGCACTGGGTGTGATCGACCTGCCGACCATCCAGAAAAAAGCCAACATGCATTATTCGCTGTCGCTGGACCTGTTCGGCTCGGAAATCTCTACCAATGCAGCCAACGCGTTCAATTCCGGCATCAAGGGCCGCTACCGGGAAGCCAAGATCGAAGACGATCACAAGCTTGAGCGTGATACGTATCCGGTCCTCAGGCTGATCGACGGCAAGGTGGTCATTTCAGACGAGCCGGCACTGTCGGCGATCAATATGCGCCTGCGCGACGACTATGTGAAAGACGCAACCGGCGGTGTCAACCGGTGGAACAACATTCTCAAGAAGGAGGGTGTGGAGTTTCAGATCACCCTGCCGCACGTGGCTTTCCATCGTCATCAGGGCGAGTTTGCAGCTATTCACGCAGACCCGGACGGCAACCTGCTGTCGGCTGAAGACTGGGAAAAGCGCAAGGATGAATGGGTGCCGTCGAAAGCCGATGGTGACTTCATTGACAGCCTGATGAAACCGCAATGGGAATCCGGCAAGTATGCAGGCTGGATATCGCCTCCACGCGTCGGCATCGACAACAAGCCCGGTGATTTCGAGTACGTCAAAGTCTCCGGTGTCGCGTCAAACGCATGACAGCGCTTGTCAAACAACATCTGATCGATCCGGAAATCTGCATCCGGTGTTACACCTGTGAAGAGCATTGCCCGATCGACGCCATCACCCATGACGACAACAATGTCGTGGTGGATGTGAGCAAGTGCAATTTCTGCATGGACTGCATCAGTCCGTGCCCGACGGGGTCGATCGACAACTGGCGGGTGGTGGCGGAGCCTTACACGCTGGAACAGCAGTTTGAGATGCTGGAACTGCCTGAGCAGGAGGAGGGACTGGAAGAGGCCAGCGATGGCGGCGGTTCGCTTGAAGCGCTGGAAGGCGAAATCGAGGCCCTGCTGGCCAAGGCTCATGAAGGCACCGGCGGCAAGCCGGTGGCACCTGCGTCGGCTTCAAAGCCGTCGATCAACCTGTTCAACCGGGCCAAGCCTGCCAGGGCAGTTGTGCAAGGCAATTTCAGGCTGACCGATGCAGATGCCGAAAGCGACGTGCGCCACATCATATTGAACCTGGGCGAGCAGGTGTTTCCGGTGCTTGAAGGTCAAAGCATTGGTGTGGTCGTGCCCGGCAAAGATGCCGAAGGCAGGCCACATGAACCGCGTCTGTATTCCATCGCCAGTGCACGTGACGGCGAAAAGCCGAACACCAATAATATTGCACTGACGGTCAAGCGCGAAGACAAGGGGGTCGCCTCCAACTATCTGTGCGACCTTGAGAGAGGCGCAGAGATTGAGATTACCGGGCCATTTGGTGCGACTTTCCTGCTGCCCAATGATCCGCAGGCCAATCTGATCATGATCTGTACCGGAACCGGTTCAGCTCCATTCCGCGGATTTACCGAACGCCGCCGCCGGACAATGCCGGAGTTGCAGAACAAACTGCAATTATACTTCGGCGCCCGCCGGCCGGAAGAACTTCCCTATTTCGGGCCCCTGAAAAAGGTGCCGAAAAGCCTGCTGCACACCGAGTTCTGTTATTCGCGGGTTGACGGTGAAGCCAAGGAATACGTTCAAGACCGGATGCGGGTGCGGGCCCGCGAACTGCTGGACCTGCTGCAGCAGGATGAAACCCACATCTACATTTGCGGGTTGAAAGGCATGGAAGCCGGCGTTGATGAAGCCCTGGCCGATATCTGCCGCAATGGCGGGCTCGACTGGGCATCCCTCAAACCGGATATGAGAACCAGCGGGAGGTATCACGTTGAAACCTACTGAGCGGTCTGACCCGGTCACACTGGCGCACTGCAATCATACGCCGCGCACGCAGCCGGAAGGCAGGCGCGATTCCGAGGCCTTCCTGATCGGTCTTGGAGACAGGGTGCGCGCTGAGCGAAAGGCGCGCGGCCTGTCGCGGCGGGTGTTGTCGGGCATATCGGGGGTGTCAGAGCGCTATCTTGCCCAGCTTGAAACCGGCTCCGGTAATATCTCCATTATTCTGCTGCGTGATATAGCGAAGTCGCTCGGCGTGTCGCTGGAAGAACTCGTCTCCGAAACACGGTCGTTGCCGGACAGCCATTCAGGCCGCCGGCAACGCATTGCGCTGGTGGGATTGCGTGGTGCCGGCAAATCCACGCTCGGTTTCAGCTTGGCTCGCGCCCTCGACATCCCGTTCGTGGAACTGAACGACGAAATCGAACGCCAGAGCGGCCTGCCGGTGCCGGAGATATTCAATCTGTACGGCCAGAACGGCTATCGCAGGCTGGAGGCTGATGCATTGGAAACCATTTCCGCGCGCCACAAGAGCGTGGTGCTGGCGGTGGCCGGCGGCATTGTCGGTGACGGGGATGCATACAATTGCCTGCTGCGTGATTTTCACACCATCTGGCTCAAGGCCAGTGCTGAAGAGCACATGAACCGGGTCCGGGCACAGGGTGATTTGCGTCCCATGGAGGGCAATCCGGCGGCGATGCAGCAATTGCGTAAACTGCTCGATGAGCGCAATGCAGACTATGCCCGTTCACATTACAGCCTGAACACGACCGGCCTTGCGCCTGACGTGACACATGACAGCCTGGTCTCCATGGTTCGCCAGCAGATACTGACCGGATAAATCGTGCTTCCCTTGAAATGCTGCCAGCATTGACTGATCATCCGCAATCCCAGCAGTCTCATATTCCGGAGCGAATGACATGACGGCACCTGCCGCAATACGGCTTGACGAAACAGACAATGTGGCAACCGCCGTCAGGCCCCTCGAGATTGGCGAAGATGTACTCGGCACGACGGCTTGCGAGCGCGTTGGACGCGGTCACAAGATTGCCCTGTGCACCATCAAGGCCGGTGAACCGGTTACGAAATACGGCCAGTTCATCGGTACTGCATCAAGCGACATCGCAGCCGGTACGCATGTGCATACTCACAATGTGAACTTTGAGAGCACATCGCAGACTTATGAGTTTTCGACAGCGGTCCGCCCGGTTTCAATGGTAACCGACACAAGTCGGGCAACATTCGAGGGCTTCCGCCGCGACAACGGCAAAGTCGGCACGCGCAACTACATTGCCATCATCACCTCGGTGAATTGTTCGGCGACGGCAGCCCGCATGATCGCCGATCATTTCACCCCCGCTGAACTTGCCGACTATCCGAATGTGGACGGCGTTGTTGCGTTTGTGCACGGCACCGGCTGCGGCATGGCAGACTCCGGCGATGGTTTTGATGCCCTGCAGCGGGTCATGTGGGGCTATGCGCGCCATCCCAACCATGCCGGTGTGCTGATGGTCGGGCTTGGCTGCGAAATGAACCAGATTGACTGGCTGCTGGAAGCGTATGGCCTTGAACGCGGCCCGCGCTTTCAAACCATGAACATTCAGGACGTTGCCGGCCTGCGCCGCACCATCGAAACCGGGATTTCAAAGGTCAAGGATATGCTGCCGGCGGCTGATAAATCGGTCCGCGAGACCTGCCCGGCGTCCGACCTGATGGTTGCGCTTCAGTGTGGCGGATCGGACGCCTGGTCCGGTATCACGGCCAATCCTGCACTTGGATATGCCTGCGATTTGCTGGTTGCTCAAGGAGGAACCGGCGTGCTGGCCGAGACGCCTGAGATCTATGGCGCGGAACACCTGCTTACCCGCAGGGCTGCCACGCCGGAGATCGGCCGCAAGCTGCTTGAGAGGATCAACTGGTGGCAGGACTATGTGGACCGCAATAACGGCTCGCTCGACAACAACCCGTCACCGGGCAACAAGAAGGGTGGTCTGACGACCATTCTCGAAAAATCACTGGGCGCCGCGGCAAAAGGTGGCACGTCACCTCTCAACGGTGTCTACAAATATGCCGAACCCGTCACCGCACGCGGTTTTACCTTCATGGACAGTCCGGGTTATGATCCGGTGTCGGTGACCGGGCAAATTGCGTCCGGCTGCAACCTGGTGACCTTCACCACCGGGCGGGGGTCGGCGTTTGGCTCCAAACCGGCACCCACGCTCAAGATTGCCACCAATTCAGAGCTTGCCGCGCGCATGCCTGAAGACATGGACATCAATGCCGGGCGCATTCTGTCGGGCGAGGCAAGTGTCGAACAGGTAGGCGAGGAGATTTTCCAGGCCTGGCTGCGTATCGCGTCGGGTGAGGGATCTTTGTCCGAGAATCAGGGCCTGGGTGATCACGAGTTCGTGCCCTGGCAAATCGGCGCCACAATGTGAAGCGTATAACGCTCATATGAAAAGAATTCTAGCAGCCATATTCGCCGTTGTTGCCCTGGGGTCCGGTGTCAGTGCGCAGGAGATGACCGGCGCACAAATGTTCCGGCAGAACTGGACCAGCGCGGAAACCGCCTCTGACGGACTGGGCCCGATCTTCAATGAAGCCTCGTGCCATGCCTGCCACTGGTTCGGTGGCGGTGCGCGTATTCGTGTCAGGCCGGACGGCGAAGTGGCCGGTGCGGGTGTTCTGCTGCGCCATACCTTTGTCGACGGCAGGGGTGATCCGCACTATGGCGTGCAACTGCAGAACAAGGCGGTGGACGGTGTTGAGCCGGAAGGTGTGGCGGACCTGACCGCCTTGCAGGCCGGCGATGGATTGACCAGATTCCTGACATCGGTTCGCTTTGCCAGCGGGCCGGGACGAACCGCCGGCATCACCATGTCATTGCGTGCCGCACCTGCGCTTGATTCCACCGCGCTGGTCGCGCAGGTGTCCGCTGCGGCCATTGTCAAGGGAGCGGACTCGCAGGACAGGAATGACGATGGCATATCAGGCCGGGTGCACCTGCTGCAGGTGCCGGGTGAAAGACCCAGGATCGGACGCTTCAACTGGAAGGCGACAGCCGCCAGGGTCGAAGACCAGGTTGCCAACGCGCTTTGGTTCGACATGGGCCTCACATCACCAGCCCACCCGGCGCCGCAGGGCGAGTGCACGTCGCGCCAGCACGACTGTCTGGAAGCCTCCGGCATTCAGTCGCCCGACCTGGCCGTCGACTTCGACGGCACGAAGATCGCGGCGCTGGCCGATCATGTGCGCTCGCTGGCTGTGCCGCCAAAGGTACCGGAACAGCCGCAAAGCTTTGTCGATGCCATGTGCAGTTCTTGTCATACACCTTACATGGAGACGGCAGATGGTGGCTCCGTCGCGCTGTTTTCGAATTTGCTGTTGCACAATATGGGTGACGGGCTGACGTCTTATGGCGGTGAGGGATCGGCCTTGCCGACAGAATGGCGCACGACCCCGCTGGTCGGTTTCAGGGGGCAACTGCCCGATCACCGGCTTCTGCACGATGGCCGTGCTGCGAACATCGATGAAGCCGTCCGCTGGCATGGCGGTGAGGCGCAAGCGTCCCGCGACGCATACATCGCCCTGTCGGGGTTGGAAAAACTCAAACTGACATCTTTTGTCCTGGCACTCATGTCATCCATGCCGGTACCGTCACAAGGAGACTGACTATGAAGAGTTTTGCAATTGCCTTGAGCCTGTTGGGCGCATGCGCGCTTCCCGCTGTTGCCGAAGTGCACCAGGCCCGGGATTACAAGCTGGAAGTTGAGACGCTGGTTGACGGGCTGGATGCGCCATGGTCGCTGGCATTCCTGCCAGACGGGCGCATGCTGGTCGGCGAACGTCCAGGGCGTCTGAGCATGGTATCAGCGGATGGCGGTAAGCCGGTTGTGATCGATGGCCTTGAAGGGGTCTCGGCAGGCGGGCAGGGCGGATTGCACGGGATCGCGCTGGCTCCTGATTTTGCGACCTCGGGAACGATGTTCTACTGTCATGCCGCCTCTTATGACGGTGGCCGGGGAACGGCGGTTACCAGGGCGCAACTCGATCTGACGGCCAATCGGCTGGAAAAGGTCATGCGGATTTTCGAACAAAGCCCGGCCGGCGCAACGGGCAGGCATTTCGGCTGCCGCCTTGTATTTGATCGCGACGGCATGCTGTTTGTGACAACAGGTGATCGCGGCAATCAAATGGATTCAGCCCAGGATCCGTCGACGGGCATTGGCAAGGTCATCCGGATTGATACGGATGGCAATCCGGCTCCGGGCAATCCTCAGCCGGACGGATGGGACAAGCGGATATGGTCGATCGGGCATCGCAATATCCAAGGCGCAACGCTGCATCCGGAAACCGGTGAGTTGTGGACGGCGGAACATGGTGCGCGCGGCGGAGACGAGGTCAACAATCCGCAAGCCGGCAAGAACTATGGCTGGCCGGTTATCACCTACGGCATTGATTATTCAGGTGCCAGCATCGGCGAGGGTACCAGCAAGGAAGGCATGGAACAGCCGGTGCATTACTGGGACCCGTCCATCGCGCCATCGGGCTTGATGATTTATTCAGGCGAGGCGTTTCCCAAATGGAAAGGCAATTACTTTATCGGCGCTCTGCGCGGTGCGTCGGTGTCGCGGCTGGTGTTTGCTGATGGCAAACCCGTGTCAGAGGAGCGAATTCTGCAGGATCTGGGTGAACGCATCCGGGATGTGGTTCAGGGCCCGGACGGCCTCATCTACCTGTTGACGGACAGTGATGACGGCAAGGTGCTGAGATTGAAGATCGCGCAGTGAAAGTGTCTAGCCTTTCATCTTGGTTTTCCTGAACACGGCACAATGATCCTTGATCTCGGATCGAGGGGTCACAATGGATACGTGATGGGTGGGCCTGGCAAGGTCAGCTTCAGTGGCTCCTTCGAAAACTTCCCTGAATGCCAGGCTCAGAACACGATCCGGTTCATCATCGCCAAGCAGGAAACCAACGCCCCAATCCAGTCTGGTGTGGCCGGCGCCGGCAATCAGCACGGCACCGTCCTTGTTGGCCGGGTCTGTCAGGGCGCTCGCCATGACGTGGTCGCGGGCGCGCTGAATATCTGCCATCCGGGGCAAAACGGTTTCCGGCATCATGTTGCAATGGCTTTCCGCGATCTCCTTGAGCAATGACTTGCCTGTTTCTGCCGCAAGAGGTGTGTTCAACCCGAGCTGTGCCCGTTCGTCATCGGTCAGTTTTGAGCCGACCCGGCCGCCCAGACGGCGGATCGTGCCTTTCTCGAGATTGCCGGCACGCAGGGCCAGCCGGTTTTTCAGCGCAATCTCGAATATTGGCTTGTACATGGCAAAGTCGGGCCAGCCGGACTTGTCCCATTCCAGCCGCGCGGCAATATCGTCTGCATTGTCGGTTGGATTGGCGGCGAAGAAATCCAGAACCGGTTGCTGGGCGCGGGTGATCATTTCAATCACGATGGCTGGACGGCGGCCCTGGTCGATCATGTGCTGCAGGATGTCCGCCTGCAGCCGGTGATGATCCGGATTTGTGTGGATTTCACCAAGCAACACAAACTGGGCCTTGGCAGCGCGTTGCTTCACCTCGTCCAGCGTCAGTTGCTGCCTGTCAGGGCTTGCGTAAATCTTGCCGACAAGCTTGTGGTCACGGAAATGCAGGGATTGCCAGTCGCTGCCGGCCAGTGCGCCGGAGGCCGATATCAGCATGCCCAGAACCGCCGTCATGAAAACCCGCTTGATACGCATGTGACATCTCCCAAATTCTGCAGGCCAAACCTAGATTGAAATGATGGGTAACAGATGGCAGGCTTGCCTTATGGACTTTGAACGTTGGCGAGCAAGCGCCGGATTGTGTGTAGTGTAAGGGCAATGAAACACTATGTTGAGAGCAGATCAGAAGGTTGATCAAAATCGCCTCTGTAACGCGTTTTGAAAACCGCAGGAATTGTTGAAGAGTGACACCTCATGCAAGTTGTTCGCAGTGATGACCATTTAAAGCACTTTCCGAAAGGCGAGCTGTCGGGCGGGCTTTTTGTGCGGCCGTTCGAATGCCCGGAGCGCTGGCAACACATCATGGACCGTCTGGGTGCGCGCGGTTTCAAGGACTTTGCCGAACCGGCAGCCCTGGACATGGGGCCGGTTCGCCAGATTCATGACCAAGGGTTTCTGGAATTCCTGGAGACCGCATGGGACCGGTGGCTTGCGGAAGGCTATGAAGGTGAAATCCTGGCCACCTGTTTTCCGGCGCGGCGCATGCAGGTTCGCAAACCGGTCCATATTGACGGACTTGTCGGGTATTATGCCCTGGCCATCGAAACGGCGATTACGTCCGGCACCTGGGAGGCGGCACAGGCCAGTGCGGCCATTGCGCAAACCGCACAGCGTATTGTTGCCGGGGGTGCACGCTCGGCATTTGCACTGTGCCGTCCGCCTGGCCATCATGCCGCCAAGGACATGTATGGCGGGTATTGTTTCCTGAACAATGCCGCCATCGCTGCCCAGATGTTCTTGAACGACGGTGCAAAGCGGGTTGCGATCCTTGATCCCGATTTCCACCATGGCAACGGGACACAGGATATTTTCTATGACCGGGATGATGTCCTGTTCGTGTCGCTGCATGGCGCGCCGGAGCATGCATTTCCGCACTTTTTAGGGTATGAAGACGAGACCGGTGCCGGCAAGGGCGAAGGGTTCACAGTCAACTACGCCATGCCGCCCAACACCGGATATGATGAATGGGGCGGTGCAATGGATGATGCCATCAAGCGGATTGAAGCCTATTCGCCGGATGCGCTCGTCGTCTCGCTGGGGGTCGATACATTCGAACGTGACCCGATCAGTTTCTTCAGGCTCAAGTCGGATGATTTTACCGACTATGGCGGGCGCATCGCAAAGCTGAAGCTGCCGACCCTGTTTTGCATGGAAGGCGGCTATGCAGTGGAAGAAATCGGTATCAACACCGTGAACGTGCTGGAAGGTTTTGAGAATGGCTGACGCGACAACTGCCGTGCCGGATGATGCCCGTGTTGGCGAACTGATGCGGACGCCGCAGGAGGTCATGCGGCTTGCCCGCATGGGGGCATCGCATCAGACCCGGCTTTCGTTCATGCGCGCCATTCTGCGCCGGGTGAAGCGTGAAGGCTGGCAGGTGGAGCGCACCGTCTGGGATGTGGATGACAGGGGCGTTGGCGTCGGTGTCTATGAAGCGCGCGGGCCTGAGCGCACCTATTCACTGATTGCCTATGCCAACGACCTGCCGCCGGAAAAGCGCTCCGACCGGGTTATCGCCACGGAATGGGATGCCTCGTTTGCGCTGTTCGACGGGGTTCCAACCCGGGCTGATATTGACCGGTTGCGTGGCAATGTGCCGAAACAGGAGGCAGGCCGGTGTGCGGCGAGCGAGCTGGTTCTGTCGCGCGCCAACAGGTCCGTGCGCCTGTTCGACCACGTCGCCGATTGCCTGTCGCAGGGCCGCCAGCCTGATGTGGCGGAAATAGACAAGGTCGGCTACCTGATGCGCACCACCGCAGTTTATGGCAACGGCAAGTTCGGTCTGGCTGACAGGGATCTGTATGCCGCGCGTGTAGAGGCCGGCGGGCCATTCAGGGTTGAACTGCTGGCGGTATGGCTGATCCGGGCATTTACGGTGGACATCGTCGAACACATGGCGCGGGTCAAGGGAGCCGCGGATGCCGTGCCTCTGGATCGCAACATTCGCAGGCGGCTGGGGGTCGGAAATTCAACCGGGCTGGGCATGGCGCCGTTTCTGGTGACCCATCCCGCCCTGCTGAATGCCTGGATGACGGCGCGGGAAACGGCTCTGGCGCGGGTTCGTGCATTGCCGGCTGCCAGTGCTGATACGATCGGGCATTTTCGGGAGCACCTGGACCGTGCCCATGCCGGACTTGAGCGCTGGCACACACCGGATGAACGCCAGTCCATGCGGGTGTGCAAACTTGCAGGTGATTTCGAAAAGCTGAAAACCCATCTTGAGACTGACACCCTGACCGGCGCAGAACCGTGGAATGAACTATACCTGTGGGCTGCCGCCAACTTGACGCTGGAGGGGCAGGAGGCAGTATGTTCCTTGATGATTGAACCCCACGGTGACCTGGTCGATGACCTGGCCGGTGAAATGGCGGCGGATGAAAGGCAGGCATTTGCCATAGACGGGACAATGCGAGTTGACGAGCTTGCCGGCCTGGCCGCCAGGCATTTTGACTGGGCGCTGGCAACGGATTTTGGCTCAGCAGATCAGACCGCACGGTTCTGGTATGTGTCGGAAGAAAAGCTGGAGCCGCGCCTGGGTGAGCGGCACGAGGAAGACGGGGCCGAGCTTGAACAGCGCCTCGGCATAGGCCGAGAGGTTGCCATGATGATGGCAGCACTTGAGTCAGAACCTGAAACCACACTGCTGGCTGAGTTCCTGCTGCGTCACCCAGAACATCGCCATGCGGCCCGCCGGGTGCAGGTTGCGGCTAAACTGCCCTATGCAGAGATACACGACAATGTTCTGTCGGCGACCATGATGCCGATTGACATGCTGCGCTGCAAGCTGGCGTTTTTCGGTGCGTCGCGCTTTGATCCGAAATCCGATCGCTGGGTGCGGATTACCATGTATGCGGATGCACCGTTCCCGGATGAGATAGCCGGCATGGACGCAGATGACTGGGCCTGGCCGTTGTTTGATAAAGCCCGGCCTGCATGATCGTGTCCCTCAATGAAGCGGAAGTCATGGCGACAAAAGCGGCGTGGGGGGCAGGGCGTCCCTGGGGCCTGGCGCAGGATGCAGGCCGTGCGGTGTCGACGCTCGAAGCCATGCGCCTTCCCGGTGCTGAATCTTTGCTCGATGTTCTGGTCGCCACAGATGGTGTGGCTTGTGAGAAATTGAGGCCCGCTTCCGTGCAAACCGAATGCTGGCAGGCAGAGCGTCCGATGTGCCCGGTGCTGGTCGGTGCATTCATCTCCGACCTGGGTGCACAGTCGGAAGAGGTGAGGTTACGCCAGGTTCATGCTCCCCTATTGTTGGTGCCGTTTTGCCTGACGGCATTCGACAATGTTGTTTTCAACTGGAGCGACTGTACCATCCGCTCGTCGGATGAAGGTCTTTTTGTGCACGGCGCCCTGAATGCCAAGGTAGCTGATCAGGTGTCGATCGATGACTGTGAGCCTGCAGAAGAACCCACTCACCGTTGGCACCCGGGAGCCGTGGACATTGGCGACGAAATATGGGAAGCCCTGTCAGCCTTTGCACATCGCACCTATGTACCCGCCAGTGAGGCCTCGCGGCTCAAGGGTGCAGGCGCTGGCCTGACCGACAACGACTAGCGCAATCTGATCTCATCCACTTTTCCGGCTTCCATCATGGCTCAACCGCCGCTTCTGACATTGCAGGATATCACGTTGACCTTTGGCGGCAGGCCATTGCTGGCAGGAGCAGAGCTGAGCGCGTCTGCAGGCGAGCGCATCTGCCTGGTCGGGCGCAACGGGTCTGGCAAGTCCACATTGCTGAAGATTGCCGCTGGCGATGTTGAGGCAGACAGCGGCACCCGGTTTCTTCAACCCGGTGCGACCATCAGGTATCTTTTGCAAGAACCTGATTTTACGGGATTTTCAACTGTCCGATCTTATGTTGAATCAGGTTTGACAGAAGGCGATGACGAGTATCGCGCCAATTACCTGATGGAGCAGTTGTCGCTGACCGGCGACGAGGATACGGCACATCTTTCAGGCGGCGAGGCACGCCGGGCAGCACTGGCCCGGGTGCTCGCGCCGGAACCCGATATCCTGCTGCTGGACGAGCCGACCAACCATCTTGACCTCCCGGCCATCGAATGGCTTGAGGCAGAGTTGAAGTCACTGCGCTCGGCGATGGTGCTGATCAGCCATGACCGCCGCTTTCTGGAAAACCTGTCACAGGCAACTGTGTGGCTCGACCGGGGTACGGCTCGGCGCATGAACCGTGGTTTTGCCCACTTCGAGACCTGGCGCGACGAGGTGCTTGAAGAAGAACAACGCGAACAGCACAAGCTCGACCGCAAGATTGTCCGCGAGGAACACTGGCTGCGCTACGGCGTTACCGCACGGCGCAAGCGCAATGTGCGCCGGTTGGGTGACCTGGAAGCGCTGCGGGAAAAGCGCCGCACGGCTATGCGCGCGCAAGGAAATGTCAACCTGTCTTCCGGGGATGCCGACGCGTCCGGCAAGCTGGTGATCGAAGCCAAGGGCCTGAGCAAGTCATTTGGCGACCGTGCCATAGTGAGTGATTTGAACCTGCGGGTGCTGCGCGGTGACCGCATCGCCATCACCGGGCCGAACGGTGCCGGCAAGACAACCCTGATACGCCTGATTACCGGACAGCTTGCACCGGATGCCGGCACTGTGCGGCTCGGCACAAACCTTGAAATCGTGTCGCTGGAACAGGACCGGACATCGCTGACACCGGGAACGACCTTGCGCGACGCGCTCACCGGTGGCGGGTCGGACCAGGTGATCGTC
This sequence comes from uncultured Alphaproteobacteria bacterium, assembly GCA_963698275.1. Classification (GTDB taxonomy): domain Bacteria; phylum Pseudomonadota; class Alphaproteobacteria; order Rhizobiales; family Aestuariivirgaceae; genus Anderseniella. The sequence continues at coordinate 565,486 of CAVOQE010000001.1, forward strand.
AATGGCGAGGCGCGCCACGTCATGTCTTGGATGCAGGATTTCCTGTTTCGCCCTGAACAGGCACGCACGCCTGTCGATGTCCTGTCGGGTGGAGAACGCGGCCGCATCATGCTGGCGCGGGCCTTGTCGAAGCCGTCCAATTTCATGGTGCTGGATGAGCCGACCAATGACCTCGATCTGGAAACGCTGGATCTCCTGCAGGAACTGCTCGCATCCTATGCGGGCACGGTGCTGCTGGTCAGTCATGATCGCGATTTCATAGACAAGGTGGCAACTTCAACACTGGCGTTTGAAGGCAACGGCGTGTGGCGTGAATATCCCGGCGGATACACCGACATGATGCGCCAGGCTGGTGAGGCGAGGGCGGAAGTCAAGCAGGCCGGAGACGTGAAGCCTGTGCACAAGACAGTGCGTGCTTCTGCTGCTTCTGCAAGTGCGCCTGCGGCGCAGAAGCGGAAAATGTCCTTCAAGGACAAGCATGCCCTGGAAACCCTGCCTAAAGAGATCGAGACGCTGGGCGACAGCATTACCGCGCTGCAGAAGAAAATGGCGGCTGCGGATTTCTATTCAGCCGACCCTGCAGGGTTCGAGACGGCCGCGGCAGACCTCAAAGCCGCGCAAGCCCGGCTGGCAAAGGCGGAAGAGCGCTGGCTGGAACTGGAAATGCTGCGCGAGGAACTTGATACCTGACACGATGTACGCCGTAATTTTCCGCAATCCGGTCGCGCTGGCACTTTACCTTTGCATCAACATCAAGCATTGCTCACGAATGCCCGTGGAATATTTTGTGGCAGAGGAAACATGACCGGTTCGACAAAGTCTTACCTCATCGGCGTAGATACCGGTGGCACCTATACGGATGCAGCTGTTATGGACGCTGCCACCAACGAGGTGCTGGCCAGCGCCAAGGCGCTGACCACGCGGGGTGATCTGGCGGTTGGTGTTTGTGAAGCCATAGAGCGGGGTCTGGCAGCTTTGGGTGGCGATAGCGCGGGCGCGGCATCGCAGGTCAGGCTGGTCTCGGTTTCCACCACTCTTGCCACCAATGCTGTTGTTGAAGGCCACGGGTCCCCGGTCTGCGTTGTGCTTGTCGGTTTCGACGAAACCATGGTGCAGCGGTCGGGCCTGAGTTCGGCGTTTCCGGGGCTGGTCGTTGAACGCATTGCCGGCGGCCACGATCACAATGGTGGCGAAGTTGCAAAGCTGGACATGGATGCGCTTGCCGGCGTTGTTGACAAACACGGGGCTGCCGTCGAGGCTTTTGCCGTGGCCTCACAGTTTGCTGTGCGCAACCCGGCCCATGAACTGGCTGCACGGGACTTCATTACCGGCAAGACCTCCCTGCCGGTTACCGTGTCGACTGAACTGGCATCGGCCCTGGACGCGCCCAGACGGGCGCTCACGGCTGCTCTCAATGCGCGGCTGATCTCGCGCATTTCGCTTCTGATCAAGGCAGTGCAGCTCGCCATGGCGCGGTTTGGCATCGATGCGCCCTTGATGATGACAAAGGGAGACGGTTCCCTGGCCCGGGCTGAAACGGTCGCGCTTCGTCCCATTGAAACCGTACTGTCCGGGCCCGCCGCCAGTCTCGTTGGCGCGGCCACCCTGTCGGGCCTGAGCGATTTCATCCTGTCTGACATGGGCGGAACGACAACCGATCTCGGGGTGCTGCAAAACGGCCGTCCGCAAGTCAACGAACAAGGCGCTGATGTCGGCGGATGGCGCACCATGGTGCAGGCCATCGATGCGCGCACGCTGGGGCTTGGCGGGGACAGCGAAGTAGCTTTTGACATCAAAGGCGCCGTCACGGTAGGTGCTCGCCGTTCGGTTCCGGTGTCGCTTATCGCCAGCAAGTTTCCCCTTGTAATCCAGCAGCTTGAAGATGATATCTCAGATGCTGAATCGGGCTCCATGGCCGGGCAGTTTGTCATGCTGCCGCTTGGGCGGGTGGCAGGTGATGCCCAACCTGCCGGACTGTCGAAACGCGAGCAGGAGTTGCTCGAAAGCGTCACGGCAGAGCCATTGGCATTGCGTAAACTGGCAGCCGGGTCCGGCGCGCACCGCACACTGGAAACCTTGTCGCGCAAAGGCCATGTGCAGCTTGCGGGGTTTACCCCGTCCGATGCGGCTCATGTGCTTGGGTTGCAGGACAACTGGTCGCGCGAAGCAGCGGTGCTGGCTGCACGGCTGCTGGTGCGCAATGTATTGCAGAAAGCGCCGTCAGACGAACTCGCCAAACTGCTTTCTCAACGTGTGTGGGAGGAAACCGTGCGCCTGACCGGGCGGGCTGTTCTGGAAACCGCGCTGGGTCACCATGCAATTGAGCCTGGCGGTGCCGGTGGCTTGATTGATGTGGTGTGCCGGGGAGAGGGCAGGCGGTCTCTGGCGCGGGTATCGATTTCACCGGAAGTGCCGGTGGTCGCCGTCGGGGGGCCTGTGAAAGTCTATTACCCGGAAGTCGGCAAGCGGCTTGAGTGCGAAATGGTGTTCCCGCAATCCTGTGAAGTGGCCAACGCGGTTGGCGCGGCAACGGGCATGATTGCCCGCACGGTGACCATCGAGGTCAACGGCAACGGTGCAGGCGTGTTCAGGGTTCACGGACCGCAAAGCGTGACACAATTTGCAAGTGCAATTGATGCCATTGAAGAAGCCAACCGGCTGGCGCGCGAAACCGCAGGGGCACAGGTCAGTGCCATGGGCGGCGGTGAGGTCAGCTTTGCCGAGGGCATCGAGAAATTCCTGTTGCCGGATGCGGTTGATGACAATGGCCTGCTGCGCGCCACGGTGAAGATCGAGGCAACCGCACGTCCCGCACTTTCACTGTGACCGGTTCGGCTGTAAAAACAATCTTATGGATCACAAACGTCTGCTGGCATCCCTGAGTGGCGAAGAGCGCGACGCTCTGACTGCATTGTCTGACCGGCCCGGGCTGTTCAGGCTTTTCCAGCATGGTGTTTGCATGGCGCTATTGGTGTGGCTGATCCCGGCTAAAGTGCCGGGCTGGCCGCTATTGATGCTGCCGCTTGGTGTTCAACTGGTGTTCCTGTTCACGCTTCTGCACGAGACGGTGCACCGGACAGCGTTTCGAAGCGTCTGGCTCAACAAGCTGACCGGGCGCATTTGCAGCGTCATTCTCATCCTGCCGGCTGACTGGTTCCGGTATTTCCATCTGGCGCATCACCGGTTTACCCAGGAACCTGGCAGGGATCCGGAACTGGCTGAACCAAAGCCTGAAACCATCCGGCAGTATGTTGTCCATATCTCAGGACTTGCCGTGTGGCGCGGGCAGGTAACGGCGTTGCTTCGCAATGCGATGTGGGCAAACCAGGACAGCTTTGTGCCGGCGCGCGGCAAGGCGAGAGTTATGCGCGAGGCGCAGGTCATGATCGTGTTGTATGTGAGCCTGCTTGCCGGGTCGCTCTGGGCCGGATCAACCATGCTGGTTTGGATATGGTTAGTGCCTCTGCTTTTGGGCCAACCCTTTTTGCGGCTTTACCTGCTGGCGGAACACGGACGCTGTGCGTTCGTGGCCAACATGTTTGAAAACACCCGCACCACATTTACCAACCATGTGGTGCGCTGGCTGGCCTGGAACATGCCGTATCATGCCGAACATCATGCGTATCCGGCTGTGCCGTACCACAAGCTACCGGCATTTCACGCCAGAACACGCGAGCACCTGCAGGTAACCGAGAACGGTTATGCACGGTTCAATGCGAACTTTGTGAAACAACTGGAGCGTTAGGCGTCGGCAATCAGCCGCGCGCCGATGAGGCCGAGGAAACCGCCCATGGCCCGGTCGATCCAGGTCTTGGCGGCGATGTAGGCATTGCGGGATTTGCGCACGGAAAACAGCATGGCAACGATGGCATACCAGCCGATTTCGTTGCAGAACACGATGATGACTGCGGCCACATAGACCCACAAAGGCGAGTTGGCGGGCAGCAGGGCCACGAAAATCGAGCCGAAAAACACAATCACCTTCGGATTGGCCAGTTGCGTGGCAAGGCCCAGCATGAAGGCAGGCCATGGCCGCAACTGCTTTTGCCTGGCTGGATCCAGTTCGACAGGGTCGCGGGCGTGCCGCCACAACATGATGGCCAGAAACAGCAGGTAAATGCCTCCGGCGATCTTGAAGGCCGTGTAGGCCCAGGCAGCGTGTTCCAGCACGATGGCGAGACCGGCAATCGCTGCGGTTGACCAGATGATCGTTCCTGCACCGAGCCCCAGGACCGCGGACAGGGCAACAGGGCGCGGGTTCGACAAGGCAAGCTTGGAGATCAGCACGAATGATTGACCCGGGCTGATGGCCGCCAGCAATTGTGCGGCCCACAGGGTAATCAGGGGGATCAGAAATTCCATGCTTGCCCCATCATCAGAACATCACTCAACCTCATTACGCGAAACATCCATGATTTTGCGGATGCCTGCAAGCTGCTCGCTGACAGCTGCAACATCAATGCCTGCCAACAGACCGGACAAGTGCTCTATGTCCGGGTCCATGCCGGCAATGGCGTGGTCGCGAAACTCGCGACCCTTTGTGGTGATCCAGACATGCTTGCTGCGGCCGTCTTTCGGGTTGGGTTTCATCTCCACGAGATTGTGTTTCTCAAGTACGGCAAGCGTGTGGGTCATGGACGTCTTGGGCACCTGAAACGCTCTTGAGATATCTTGCGGTGTGCGACCGTCCTGAACGCGTATCAGGTGATTGAGCACGGAGAAATGCGAGATCAGCATGCCGTCAGGCAGGCGGCTTTCCAGAATGGTGCGGCTGAGCTGGCTGATGATGCCGATCTCGTTGAAGAAGGTGAAGTAGATCGATCTGGTCTTGTCATCCATGCGCTATTCGGGTCTCAAGTGGCCACCGGGGCGTTTCTTGTACCTCCGGCCCAAAACCAAGTCGACCCAGCATTTGTACGGTGTGACCGGGTTGGGCCAGCATGTCATGTGCCGACTTATAATGTGCGGCCATTTCGGGATACTCCTGCAGGGCCTGGCTGACCGGGTGCAAGGCCAGGCCGAGACGGGTGGTCATGAGGTTGAGCCGAAGCCATTTGCGCCCCGTGTCAATCTGATCTGCACGGGTGTTGGTCGCGCTGGCAAGAACGGCATAGGCAGGCGTTGCCGCCAGCATCTCGCGGTATATCTCGACGCCTTGCTGGAAGCCGTTGGAAGAAGGATCCAGCTGATCCTCGCGGGTGAGCTGGCCTGCCAGCATCAGGGCTTCGAGAAACGGGCCACCCAGGTCGATGCCGTCGGGATTGGCGTTGATCTCAGCCTTGCCGAAGCGCATCAGGTCTACGCTCTCGCGCATGGTGTGCGGGGTCAGAGCCTCGACCATCCAGGCGTCCCAGGTCAGTTTGCGAAGCGCTGCGACCGGCTCCGGTTGGTCAATGATCGTTGCGAAGTCTGAAAGGCTGGTTGCCAGATCGGCGGGAACAGGCCGGTCGTCGAAGGCTTCCTTGCAGGATCTCCGTTTCATGGCTTGCGTGAACAGGGGATCAGGTTGTGCTCCCGGTCTGAAGGTTGAAACGGCAACCGGGCCATCTTCGCCTTGCGGGAAAACATCATGAACAACATCAAACCCCTTCTGTGCCGCCGCAATGCCCATCAATTCCAGAAAGCAGCCCAGTCCAATGATGATTTGCCGGTTGTGCGGGTCTGTTATCGGCAGGTCGCGCTGTTTGTCACGCAGCAGGATGACTTTTCCGTCCTGGGTAAGATCAACAAGCCACGGCTGCCGGTTGTGCGGGTTGGGGGCCAGGATGGCGTAAGACAGCGCGAACCTTCTCGGTTCCTGATAGCTGCCTGCGGTCTTCCACGGCTCAAGCGCTGAGTGCGGTGTCCGCGTCGTCAGGAAGCCGGCTGTGGATGCAGTTGCGGCGAGAACTACGCCGCCGCCTATCAGGCTGATTGCCTTGCGTCGGGATATTGTCATGGCATTACCTTTCAAATAAGTACGATATCGAACTAATTAATACGATATCGCACTAAATGCAAGTGTCAAGTTGAGGGTGGAAACGCGATGCCGGACGGGGTTAAAAGATGCAAGCCAAGCCAAGAGGAAGTGAACATGCCGGGATTTGACAAAGCCGCAGCCACCTATGACCGCTCGCGCCATGCGCTGATACCGGACTATAACGATCTATACGGAGCGGCTGTTGATGCACTTGAGCTTGGCCGGGTGCAGAACCCAAAAGTGCTGGATCTGGGGGCCGGTACGGGCGGATTTTCACAAGAGGTGATAAACGCCCATCCCGGCTGCCAGGTGGAATTGTCCGACCTGTCTGTGCCAATGCTGGAACAGGCACGTGCAAGATTTGGAACCGACCCCCGGTTCTCGTTTCGCGAGCTGGACATCGTCACCGGAGAGTTCGGCGCCGGCTGGGACCGGATCATCTCGTCCTTTGTCATTCACCATTTGCCGCATCAAGCCAAGCGCGAGGTGTTTGCCAATGTATGTGCTGCCCTGAAACCCGGCGGCATATTCGTCAATATCGACCAGGTGCAGGCGTGTTCACAGGCCGTGCAGGACATTCACATGCGGTTGTGGAGGAAGGACGCCCTGGCTGCCGGTGCGCTGGAACAGGACCTTGCGGACGGTGTGGCCCGCATGGAAGCCATGGATATCAATGCCGACCTGGATGATCAGGTGTTGTGGTTGCAAAGGGCAGGCTTTGATCAGGTTGACGTGGTTTACCGCAATTATTTCTGGGCGGTTTTTGTTGCGCGCAAGGCGCCCTGAACCATGCTGTCGTCAAGCTCCAGAAATTTTGTGCTGCTGATGCTGGCGCTGGGTGCAGGGCTGCTCGGTTACCAGCAGTTGGTGGCTGGACCGGCACAATATGTGCTTGCGGTCAGCTGGCAACCGGCGTTTTGCGAAGGCCGGTCGCGACTGCCTGAGTGCCGATCCCAGACTGAAGGCAGATTTGATGCATCGCATTTCACGTTGCACGGGCTTTGGCCGCAACCGCGCAGCAAGGCCTATTGCGGTGTGTCTGAAAACCATATCCGACTGGACAAGAAGCGGCGCTGGCATGACTTGCCGTGGGACAGGCTTGAACAGAATACATGGCGCCGGTTGCAACAGGTCATGCCGGGAACCCGGTCCGGCCTGCACAAGCATGAATGGGTCAAGCACGGCACCTGCTATGACGGAACAGATGCAAATGAATACTTTACCGATTCACTGCACCTCATGGACAAGCTCAATGCTTCAGCGGTTCGAAACCTGTTTTCCGCCCGAATTGGCGATGAGCTGAACGGCGAGCAAATCCGTGCAGCCTTTGACAAGAGCTTTGGACCGGGGGCGGGGAAGCGCGTGCGCATTGCCTGCAAAAACGATCAGGGCAGGCGCCTGATTGTCGAACTGACCATCGGGTTGTCCGGCACGGTTTCACCGGACAGCAACATGTCCGATCTGATCGCGGCATCGTCGCCAACCGACCCGGGCTGTCCGTCAGGCGTTGTCGATGCAGTCGGCCTTCAGTAAGTCCAGGTTCATCCGGACCAATCAATTCATTGTGCTTCCTGGCGGCGTTTTCGGGATCCAGACGGCGTTGATGGAAATTTTCCACATGCTTGTGCCGCACGATCTGCAGGGTGAATAGAACGGTAATCTCATCATTCGCGTGGTTTTCTGCACGTTAATGTGGGTGCTGATCATGGCTGTCGAGCTCTCGCTTGACACGGTGTGACCGGCAATTGCCCTGATCGACGTGGTCTGGGTCATGGTGCTTGCCACCGTGGCGTCAGGCGTCGTGCGGGTTGTGACGGCAGAGCAGGTGGCATGCTTTCTCGAAGGCAGCCGAATGTACGAAGTACTTGGTCTTTTTGTGCTTTTGCTGGTCGGCATTATGCTGATGAGTGACGGTGGCCATCTGGCGCATCTGGCATTGTTCGGCTACGAGATCGGTCCCATGAACAAGGCCACGTTCTACTTTGTCCAGGTTATTCTGGTGCCGCTGGATGTGGTGCAGGGATGCCATCAACGCAAAGTCATGGTAGAAGCCGCCGCCAAATCCACCAGCCGTCCGGCTGCAACCCGGTGAAACCTGCATCCTTACGTTGTAATTCCCTACGTGACTTCGCAACCGAATCGATTTCTTGTGGCGAGCGTTACTGAAACAAACGTTTTGGGAGAAGGTCGGCGATGGCTGATGTGAAAACGGAATACTACGAAGATAAAAAGGGCGAGTGGCGCTGGCGCAAGAAGGCCAGTAACGGTGAGATCATCGGTGCGTCGTCGGAAGGCTATGTGAACAAGAAGGACTGCCAGGCAAACGCCAATCGCGGCACCAAGGCCGGCGACAAGTGGGAGTTCTACAAGGACAAGAAGGGCGAGCACCGCTGGCGCTGTTTTGCGTCAAACGGCAAGCAGGTTGGCCGCGCCACCGAAGGCTACAAGGGCAAGAAGTCTGCCGAGAACAACGCCATGGCCAATGGCTGGGCCGGCAAGGGCTAGGTCCGCGTCTCTGCCGACACAGCCATGATCTGATATCCAGTTGGGACAGAAGTGCCCGGTGCAGTTTGTGCACCGGGCATGTTGTTATGCGAGCGATTGCGAAAGTTGCGCCCATCAGCTAAAACCCGCTCAGCAATTCCACATATTCAGTAAAGAGGGGCACGAGCCTGCCATGGCGCGTCAATTCATCTATCACATGCAAGGCATGTCAAAGTCTTACTCCGGCGGCAAGAAGGTGCTCGACGATGTGCACCTGAGTTTTTACCCGGATGCCAAGATCGGCGTGCTGGGTCCGAACGGAGCCGGCAAATCCACCCTGCTGCGCATCATGGCCGGTATCGACAAGGAATTCAGTGGCGAGGCCTGGCTGGCCGACGGTGCAACATCGGGCTACCTGTCCCAGGAACCGCAACTGGACGAGGCCAAGGACGTGATGGGCAACGTCATGGAAGGCGTGTCTGAAAAGCAGGCCATCCTTGATCGCTACAATGAACTGGCGATGAACTACTCCGACGAGACCGCAGACGAGATGACCCGCCTGCAGGATGAGATCGACGCACAGAACCTGTGGGATCTCGACAGCCAGGTTGAACAGGCCATGGATGCGCTGCGCTGCCCGCCGGGTGATGCCGATGTGTCGAAACTGTCTGGCGGTGAACGCCGCCGCGTTGCCCTGACCCAGCTTCTTTTGCGCAAGCCGGACCTGCTGTTGCTCGATGAACCGACCAACCATCTGGATGCTGAAAGCGTCAACTGGCTGGAACATCATTTGCGCGAGTATCCCGGCGCCATCCTGATCATCACCCATGATCGTTACTTCCTCGACAATGTCACCGGCTGGATCCTGGAACTCGACCGGGGCCGCGGTATCCCGTACGAAGGCAATTACTCCGCCTATCTCGGCCAGAAGGCGAAGCGCTATGCGCAGGAAAGCCGTGAAGACGTGGCCCGCCAGAAGGCGTTGGAAGCCGAGCAGGAGTGGATCGCCGCTTCACCAAAGGCTCGCCAGGCCAAGTCCAAGGCGCGTATCAAGGCTTATGACGAACTGGTCAAGGCCAATGACAACCGGCTCAAGTCAACCTCGGCCCAGATCGTCATTCCACCAGGCGACCGGCTTGGCGATGTGGTCATCGATGTCGAAGGCCTCAAGAAGGGCTATGGCGACCGGTTGCTGATCGACGGCCTGGATTTCCGCCTGCCGCCGGGCGGCATAGTCGGTATCATAGGTCCCAACGGCGCCGGCAAGACCACGCTGTTCCGCATGATCACCGGTCAGGAACAGCCCGACGAAGGCTCCATTCGTATCGGTGAAACAGTGCAGCTTGGATATGTGGATCAAAGCCGCGATTCTCTCGATCCCAACAAAACCGTCTGGGAGGAAATTTCAGAGGGCAGTGACATCTTCTATCTCGGCAAGCGTGAACAGAACTCGCGCGCCTATTGTTCGGCATTCAACTTCAAGGGTGGTGACCAGCAGCAGAAAGTCGGCTCACTGTCCGGCGGTCAGCGCAACCGGGTGCACCTGGCCAAGATGCTGAAAAAGGGCTCCAATGTACTGCTGCTCGATGAGCCGACCAATGACCTGGATACTGAAACCCTGGCTGCGCTCGAAGAGGCGCTGGAAAGCTATGCCGGCTGTGCAGTGGTGATTTCGCATGACCGCATGTTCCTGGACCGTCTGGCCACTCATATACTGGCCTTTGAAGGCAACAGCCATGTGGAGTGGTTCGAGGGCAACTTTGCCGATTATGAAGAAGACAAGAAGCGCAGGCTGGGTGAAGACTTCGTCATGCCCAAGCGGATCAAGTACAAGCAATTCTCGCGGTGAGCGACGAATGCTCCGGCGCGGATGTCATTGTCATTGGCGCCGGGTTGTCCGGTCTTGTTGCAACAACGCTGTTGCTGGAGCAGGGGCGTTCTGTGGTTTTGCTGGAGGCAGCGATCAGGCCTGGCGGGCGTATTCAGTCACTCCGTGACGCTGAGACCGGTGATGTGCTGGGCGATCTGGGACCCACATGGGTGTGGCCGCCTTTTCAGCCTGTTGTTGTTCAGTGGCTGCAACGGCTTGGACTGCATACATTTCCCCAGTTTGAAACCGGCAATGCAGCACTTGATCATGGCCCTGCGGCACCCGTGCAGTTTCAGCCCCTGCCCGGTCAGAATGGCATTGCGCGGATTGCGGGAGGTCCGGTTGCGTTGATTGATGCGCTGGCGGCACGGCTGCCCGAGGGCGTCCTGCGCACTGGGCTGGCGGTCACCGCTGTTTGTGTTGATGAAAAAGGTGTCAGGGTCGAGGCGTCAGGCAATGCCTTTTCTGCTAAACGGGTGGTTGTCGCCGCCCCCTTGCGGGTGGCTGAGAATTCCATCAACTGGTCTCCGGCTCTTCCTGACCCACTTCGTCAAGCCATGCGGGCGACGCCTACATGGATGTCGGTGCATGCCAAGGCGCTGATTGTTTATCCCACCGCCTTCTGGCGTGAGGCAGGATTGTCGGGCCGCATCGCCAGCCAGGCGGGTCCGCTGGTTGAAGCCCATGACGTCAGTGCTGAGAACACCATTCCCGCTGCCCTGTTCGGATTTGTCGGATGGCCGCATGACATGCGGGTTGCACACAAGGACAGGCTGGATGCAGAAATCATCGCCCAGCTTGTGCGCTGTTTTGGAGAAGCGGCGGCGCGCCCGGCGCAGATCCATGTAGAGGATTGGGCGGCCAACCGGTTTATCTGCACACCCGGAGATATTGCAGAGCCAATGAACCATCCTGATGTCGGCCCAGATGTTCTGCGACAAGCCCATGCAGGTGGACGTATCGTGTTCGCAGCCGCAGAGACTTCTGACGTCAGCCCCGGCCTGATTGAAGGGGCGTTGGCTGCGGGTATGAGGGCGGCACGGCTGGTACTTGGCTCACGTGCCTGAATCCGGCAAATTGATACCAAAGGAGCCAGCAAGCCTATGCCGCACGCGAAAAATCAAGATGTTCAAATCCATTTCGAAGATAGCGGCGGTTCCGGACCGCCGCTGTTGTTCCTGCACGAATATGCCGGTGATCACCAGTCGTGGGCGGGGCAGGGCAAGGCCTTGTCCGCCGGCTGGCGGTGCCTGTCTGTATCGGCTCGCGGCTATCCGCCTTCCGATTGCCCGGACAGTCCCGAAGCCTACAGCCAAGACGCCATGACCAATGATGCGCTTGCGGTCCTGGATGCAGCAGGGGTGGACAAGGCGCATATCGTTGGCCTTTCAATGGGGGCGTTCACGGCGCTTCAACTTGCACAATTTCACCCCGAACGGGTGTTGTCGGTGACCGCTGCTGCCGGTGGTTCAGGCTCGTCGGAAGAGCAGACGGCACGCGAGGGGTTTGTGACAGAAGCTTTGGGCCTTGCCGCGATGATGGAAAAAACCAAGGCAATTCCCGCCGAAGCGATGTGCAAGGGCCCGACTCGGGTTCAATTGCGTTGCAAAGACCCGGCGGCCTGGCAAATGAGTGTGGATCACCTGGCGTCGCATCCCTGGCAGCCGGCGGCCCATATGCTGCGCGGTGTGCAGGTTGGCAGACCGTCATTGCGTGATCAGGAGCATACCTTGCGGACTGTTTCAGTGCCGGTGCACCTAATGGTCGGAGACGAGGATACGTCCTGCCTGAATGTGAATATCTGGCTCAAGCAGATCATGGCATGTGCGCGGCTTATGGTGTTTCCGGCCACCGGCCATGCCTTGAACCTGGAGGAACCGGACTTGTTCAACAACAGTCTTTTGAATTTCCTGACACTGGTTGACAGTGGCGACTGGCGGCCGCGGGACCCTGGCACCATGCCGGCGGCAGGTGTTCATACAGCCCTTGGCCTCGCTGAAGACAATTAGAAGAACATCTCGCCCTAGATCAGTATGTTTTTTGATTGAATCAATCAAAAAACATAAAACTGATCGCTTTCAAAGTGCTAGAGCAACTTTATGGGTTCAAGTGAACCCATGTTGCTCTACGCGGCGTCAGAAACGGTATTTTCGATGTCCATGCAGGCGAAGGCTATTTCCCGCATCAGGTCATCCCATGGACCCGGCGTTATCACCAGCGCGTCAACCAGGTTCGTCAAAGTGTGGTCCAGTGAGGCCGGACGGTCGGAAATGCCTATTGTCTTGACATGTCGCGTTCTGGCTTCGGTGAGGAACCTGTTGACCTCAACCGATGCGTCCTGGTTCTGGTCCAGGTTGGCAATGACCGGGCCGGTGTGACCTTTGCGCAGGCCGTTCAGTGCCTGGCTGTAGTTGGCGACATGAGCGACCTTGTAACCGCGTTGTTCCAGCCGGGCTTTAATCTCGTAGGCAGTACTGGAGTTGTTATTGATCAGCATTATATTGGCGGCACGGCGTTTTACGGCCTGATCAGCGTGACGGGTAGCCGGCTTGTTGCCAATGTGAGGTTGCTCAGAAACGGGTAAGTGCAGATCGACGGTGAACACCGTGCCTTCGCCTAATTTGCTGGCGACCTCGATGCTGCCCTGCATGAGTTGGGCAATCTCGCGGCAGATGGCAAGGCCGAGACCGGTGCCCTGAACCAGTACGTAAGACGGCTGGTTTGCTTGTGAAAATCGATCAAATATATTGCCAAGACTGTCCTGGCCGATACCAATGCCTGTGTCGGTTACCTCGATACGGATGTATGCATGGTCGTGTTCTGTCGTACTTGGCACTGCACTTGCGTTCAGCACAACGCCGCCATGTTCGGTGAACTTTACCGCGTTGGAGATGAGATTGGTCAGCAATTGCCGCAACCGCATCGGGTCGACTGTCACATAGGCAGGCAAACTGTCGTCCAAAATGCATACCAGATCGATGCCTTTTTCCCGGGCCCGGATATTGAACAAGTCAATAGCTTCAGAGATTGACTGCTTCAGATCGCAGGTTTCCGGCCGCATGGTCAGCTTGCCTGCATCAATCTTGGACAGATCCAGTGAATCGTTGAGAATTTCCAGCAATGACTCGCCGGAAGTGGAAATCATTTGAGCATAACCCCGTTTCGTTTCATCGTTCAGACTGTGCGACAACAGGTTTGCCATGCCGACAATACCATTGAGTGGTGTGCGGATTTCATGGCTCATTGTCGCCAGGAAACTGCTCTTGGCGTCGCTATGGGCTTCGGCTTGGATCGCTACTTGCTCAGCAACGACGCGCGCGCGCTGGGCTCGTTTTTTCGCCTTGAATGTGGAAAGCAGCTCGCGCTTGATATACAAATCGTGGAACAGGCCGTTGAACACTATTGCGAGTGACAACCCGCACAATAGTGCGACCAGGGTGATCCTCAGAAATATTTCATGGGACCGTTCCAGCAGTGTCCGGCTGTGGTAGACTTTCAGGGTGTACCCGTTGTGTTGTGCGACAGCCATTTCCGCCTTGGTTTCCCACTGGGCGCATGATGCCTTTGCCTTGCCACTTAAAAGGGGCTCGCCGTTCGGAGATGTCAGCACTGCACACTCGACTTCCGGACGAGAGGCAATAGCGTTCAACAGGCCAAGCCGGACTGTCTCAGATTGCTTGTCTGAGCCGGAAACGGCTGAAATCGTGTTGACCAGTTGTTGCGATGCCCGGGTGAATTCAACCTGTTGATCCGCACCTTCGAGGTCAATGTGTTGGGTTTCGATCCAGTTCAGCACAGAGGCCATCAAGACGACGGCGACCGGTACAAGCAGGTGAAGATAGCGACCGGTCCGCCTGTCCGCTCTCATCTTTTTGTTATCATGCCTGTCTGACAAGATCGTATCCACACCTGGAGCACTTCTGACAGGGCAAGGCCTCCGCATCAGAAAAACTCCCGATTCCAAATTTGGAGCAACCTGTTTGCATTCAAATGAATACATGCCACTCCAGGTCCGCATTTGAACTCAAGTCTGAGTTGTTGAGCGGATCGTAGCGGACAAATCTTGGCAGGCGTTTAGCGCGGGAATCGAGATTTGTGTGATCGCGTCAAGGAACAGTTAACCATCAGTTGTGTTCGGCCCAAAGAGCCAGTCCGACAACTGCCAGCATGGTGACTGCCATGGTGATATTGATCAGCCTCTGGATGCCGTCCGGCAGATTGAGCCGCTTCAGGTAGACGCCAATACCGAGCCACAGAAAGTGTATCGGTATCCAGAAGGCATTGAGCACGGCGAGCTTGAGGACCACCTCAAGGGTATAGTTGGAGGGCAGGAAGGCGAAGCCGGTAAACAGCGCCGTATTGACCGCATAGGCTTTGGGGTTGATGAACTGGAGTGTAAACCCATTCCAGAACCCGAGTGCTTTTTCCGGTGCTATCAAAGCGACCTTGCTGCCGGAGAAAGCGATTTTTCCAGCCAGATAGGTCAGATACGCGATTGAGGCAAACAGCAGGATCAACCGTAGATAGGGGATGGAAAACAACACTGCCGCCAGACCGGTTGCGACAGCCATGCCGACAGCAAAATTGCCCGCACACAATCCCCAGAGATAGGAAAACCCGGCCTTGAAACCGAATCCGGAGCCAACACCGGCAACACTCAGCACGCCCGGGCCAGGTGTGATCAGCAGGAAGAAGCAGGCAAGCGCAAATTCAATCATTGCCGGTTATACCAAAGGGTCAATTGGTGGTTCCCTCGGTGTTAGGGCTTTCCCCGCCGCACAGCGATTGCCAGGATTTGCGCAATTTGTGCTTGTCATACCAGATGCCAATGGCGGGCAGGTCGCGCAACAGACGGGTGTGGCCTGTATGCATGCAGAAGTTATGTACTGCCGGCAGCAGCCACATGTCTGCCAGGGTAAATCCCCGCCCAACCAGCCAGGTCCGGCTGCCGATGCATTCATTCAATACTTTGAGGCAGGTTCGGGTGTCGCCGCACTGCACAGCCGTAGCGGCTGATTGCGCAGCCATCAGTTTGCCCAGACGCGAGTGGATGACAGAAATCCACTGTTCCACTTCGGCTGATCGAATGGGGTCTGCCGGCACCAGTGCGCGGCCATTGAAGCGATGATCAATATAATGAGTGATGCCGCGTATTTCGAAGAGACGAATCTTGCCGTGACGCAATGCCGGCAAAGATCCGAACATGTTCTCTTTCAGTGACTGCAGGGAACCGTAGTCAATTTCCCGGAACCGATACAGAACGCCTTTTTCCATACACGCCATCCTGCAAATGCGCACACCTGCATCACGTGCCGGTCCGATAATTTCCAACTCTGCCATTGCCATCACTCCGCCGTGCTTCGCTATCGCACAAAGCACATTGACATACAACCGATTGTGATCCGCATGCCGGTGCGGTGTCAGCAACTGGAGGGATGATCAATGGAGGGTAAATATGGCTTGAGATCGACCAAAGGTGTCTGGTCCAGAGCATCTGTTGCATCGATGCCGATGATGCCTGCCTCTGAATCGAGGGAGGTGATCTTGACCAGCGCCATGGCGACCGGGTTGGGGCGCACAGGAGAGCGCAGTGAAAAAACGCCTGCCGGGGTTTCGCGATGCCGCGGTTTTTGCAGCACAATATCGCGCCGGGCCTGATGCATCCAGTACAGGATATGCAGGTAATCGCCAGCCGCCAGCCCGGTCAGCCCGGGCCGCCATGCTTCATCTATCTCCAGATGGCAATTGCCCGTTGTTTTCTCGCGGGCCTGTCGCATATTTTTCGGGCACTCGTTGCGTTTGTTCCATGGCGACCTGATACGGCCAATAAACACCACATGCGCATCACCGCTTTCCAGGGCCGGATCACGCAGCGACCTGACTTCACCGTCGCGCACATCGGCAGGACCATTTTTGACCGGGTTTTCGGTCATAGTGGAACCTTGCCGGATTTGAGGAAAGCAAAAATCGCGTCAATATTGCCACCCTTGTGTATGACGTGATCAAAGCTTTGCCGGAGCAGGATACCCATCCAGATACCCTGAATGCGGATATCGGTGATGCGGTCGTTTTTGGTTCTGAATTCCAGTTCCGTGCGGCGGTCCTGGGCGTGCTGCACATAGCCTCGCACGATGTTGCCGTGCGAACCGGTTACCACAAATGCCGTGCCGCGGACTTTCTTGCCATTTTTGGCAATGATCTTGAGGACCATGCGGTTGAACAAATCGACATAAGTCTGCCGCTGATTGGATTTGAGCTTGCGGCGGTGCTTGCCGAGCACGAACAAAGCCAGGGAACTCATGGCGACATATCTGTCCAGGGTGTCTGCAACTGCATCGCTGTGAGCCCCGTTTCTCATCACTTCCAGAAACCGGTTGGCGGCGTCGTGAACCAGCTTCTCCGTTGATGATGCAGGCGTCGCCAGCACCATGCCGGGGCCGGGGCAGCCCAGAAAGACAAGGCTGGCGGACAGTGCAACAAGCAAGTAGCGGCGTATGATTGGTTTAGGGTCAGGACCCATTAATCTTATCCATTCTGCGGGAGGATATTTTGCTTCTGACAAGGCGAAAGGGCGCAGGAAACCGTCCGGTTTTCAAGACCTTTCAACGCTGTCAGGGGCAAAATAGACCCCGCCCTTCGGGTTTGAAAGAAAACACCCGCCTGAAGGCGAAAATTGCTCGAAAAGGCACAAAGCCTTGCCTTGCGCTTTTTCACCATCATTCGATTGTTTTCTTTCAAACAGAATTGCATAAGATTAATGGGCCCTGACCCTATGTCTCATCGCGACCAATATGCGGAAACTCGGTTGTGCGGGCAAGGCCGGAAACAGTATGCAGGCTTGAACCAAGCCGCGCAAAAGTGCAGCGTGTAGCCATGAAAACACAAACCGTAAGCATTGCCCGCGAAGGCGGCATTGCGATTGTCACCTATGACCGCGGCGGGCGGGCCAACGCGATGTCGTTTGCCGTTATGGATGAACTGGCGGCTGCCGCCTTGAGTTTTGTCGATGACAACGAACTGAGATGTGTTGTGCTGACTGGCACGGATAGAATTTTTTCGGCGGGCATGGACCTTTCCGATCCGGTTTTTGACCAGATCAACGAGATGTCCCTGCAGGACAAACGCCATTACAGCGAACGAGGTCCCAGGCTGGGCCGGGCATGGGCAGGCATTGAGGTGCCGGTCATATGTGCCATTGAAGGTCCGTGCCTTGCCGGCGGGCTGGCACTGGCTTCCATGTGTGATTTTCGTGTTGCATCGCAAAGTGCCCGGTTTGGGGCTCCTGAAGTGCAGGTGGCGCACAATATGGGGTGGCATTCCGTGCCAAGGCTGATTGCGCTGGTCGGCGTTCAGGCAACGCGCAGGGTTTTGCTGGCCGGTGAGGAGTGGACGGCGGATGAAGCCAGGCGACTTGGTTTCGCGGACGAGGTTTGTGAGGCCGGCGGAGCGCTCACTGCGGCAAGACGGATGGCTGACCGGATTGCCGGTTATCCGGGGCTGGCTGTCAGAATGATCAAACGCCAGATCGATGCATCAGCGCATGCGCTTGATTACGCGACGAGTGCCTATGACAAGGACCAGCAACTGGTGGCATGGATGTCGGAAGATTTTCAGGCGGCCCGGGCGAAATTTGTCAGGTAGACGACTGTTGAAGATACCCCGAATCTAGCGATTGAGGGTTTCAACCAGCTGATTGACGGCACTCTGATCGCCGCCCTTTTTCACCAGGAATTTCTGGAAAATGCCGCGTTGCTGATAGGTCAGTGACACAAACCCCACGATCGGTACGGATACTTTTACATCGGCGATCTTGAAGGAATTGCCTGCCGGACGCAGCAGGAACTGCACGGTATATTTGTTTCCGGTCCGCAAGGTCACAAGGGTGTTGACCGCGATATCGGAGCCCTCTGCCTTCTTGGCGTCCAGGACATCTGCTTTTGCCACACGGTATTCACGGGTCTGATCGGCGAAGTAACGCGCCATGAAAGCGGTCACGCCATTGTAGTAGCGCTTGTTTTGTGATGAGCGCAAGAACCGCTGATACTTGCCAAGCGAATAGATTGAAATACCGGGAATATCGGCATGACGGCGCAAGACGCGCGCAAAGCTTGTGATGGTGCCGGAACGGTTCGCTGCCAACAGGTCATTGGCCACTGTGCGAGTGAACTTGATTGCCGCCTGATCAGCCGCGACCGTTGGTGCAAGCAAAGTTGTTGCCATCATGAAGGCCGCCAATGCCGTACCCAATGTTAACGTGCGCCGGTTCATGCGGATTGTGTCCTTTGAGTTTTATTAACATGACTTGAGACCCAGAGCCGTGGGGCCCGTGACGGATCTGCAAATCAATTAGTTAACACAACTAAAGCGGTTTCGCGGCAGACGTCAAGATTATCGAACAATGAGACGGACTTGCTGGTGATGCCAAGGCAGGCTAAGGCTTTTAAATATGAGGGAATTGGCAAAACGGGCTGTCCGGTTGAATGGCGATGATTGATGAACTTCTGGCAGGATTGCGTGCAGCGGGGGAGGAAACCCGGCTGCGTTTGCTGTTCATCTTGTCGCGCGGCGAGTTCAATGTATCGGAACTCACCACCATTCTGGGGCAAAGCCAGCCGCGGGTCAGCCGTCACCTGAAACTGATGGTTGACGCGGGACTGATCCAGCGATACCGGGAAGGGGCCTGGATGCTGTTTCGCATCAATACAAGCTCGGGAAATGCCGAGCTTGCCCGGTCCCTGATCCGGTTTCTGGCCGATGATGATCCGCAGGTTGCCCGTGACCTGGAGCGGATTGCCCAGATCAAGGCGCAGCGCCAGGCGGACGCCCAGGCCTATTTTGCCGCAAATGCCGAAAACTGGACAGCAATCCGGGCCTATCATGTGGCTGAGGAAAAAACCGAAGAGGCCATACGCCAGCTGGTCGGGGACGGCCACATCGGCAGATATGTCGATCTGGGCACAGGCACCGGCCGGATGCTGGAAATATTTGCGCCGCTGGCCGACGAGGCAATCGGTGTCGACCTGTCCCGCGAAATGCTGAGTTTCGCCCGGGCAAATCTCGGGCAGGCGGGGCTGGACCATGTTCAGGTCCGGCAAGGCGATATCTCCGGGCTGACATTACAGGACGCTTCGGCAGATCTCGTTACCTTGCACCAGGTCTTGCACTTTGTGGCTGATCCTGCCAAGGCGATTGCCGAAGCGGTGCGCCTGCTCAAACCGGGCGGGCGGCTCGTGGTTGCGGATTTCGCCTCGCACGACCTGGAGTTTCTGCGCGAGCAGTTTGCCCACCGTCGCCTGGGTATTGCTCATTATGACATGACGTCGTGGGTAAAGGCTGCAGGCGCCAGGATCACCACGCATGAACAGCTCAGCCCGCCCGCGCACCTGGCGCAGGAAGGTCTGGCGGTCGCATTCTGGGTTATCGAGAAGGCCTAGGCCTCAAGTATTCGTTTCGGTCTTGCTGTGTCGGATTGTCTGGCGCACGCTGATTGCGGGATCAGCAGGGGAGAACTGCCTACCATGAGAATCGTTGTGATGGGTGCCGGGGTGATTGGCGTGACCACCGCGTATTACCTCGCCAAGGGCGGGGCCGATGTCGTCGTGCTGGACCGGCAGTCCGGGCCGGGGCTGGAGACAAGTTATGCAAACGCCGGCGAACTGAGTTATGGCATGACCTCGCCCTGGGCTGCGCCGGGTGTGCCGATGAAGGCACTGAAGTGGCTGTTTATGAAACGCCGCCCGCTTTTCATCTGGCCTTTGATCAGTCCGACGATGTGGATGTGGGGTTTGCAGATGATCCGGAACTGCAACGAGGAAAGCTACCGAACCAACAAGGGCCGGATGGTGAGGATTTCCAACTATTCGCGCGATGTCATGCCTGATCTGATTGCCGAAACCGGCATCGAGTACGATGGGCGCGAGCAGGGGACGTTGCAGCTGTTTCGTACAGCAAAGCAAATGAAGGGCTCCAAGGCCGATCAGGAGATACTGGCGGAATACGATTCACCCTACGAAGTTCTGGGCCGCGACGCCTGCATTGCCGTGGAGCCGGCGCTGGCGGAAGTGCGCAACAAGTTTGTTGGCGGTCTGCGCCTGACCGCAGACCGTACGGGCGACTGCCGGATGTTTACCATGGCACTGGCAGAAAAGTGCGCGGAGATGGGTGTCGAATTCCAATACGGTCAGTCGATCAGGGCTATCGCCATTGAGAATGGCAGAGTTGGAGGGGTGGAAACGGAGGTCGCAGGCCGGATTGTCGGTGATGCCTATGTTTGTGCCCTGGGCAGTTATGGTCCCAAGTTGCTGCATCCAATAGGTGTTAAATTGCCTGTCTATCCGGTCAAAGGGTATTCGGTCACGCTGCCTGTTGCCGATGATGCATTTGCGCCGCAATCGACCATCATGGATGAAACACACAAGGTTGCGATCACTCGATTGGGTGACAGGATCCGGGTGGCGGGTACGGCCGAAATCGCAGGATACTCAAACCGGCTCGGCCCCCATGCCACTGACACCGTGCGCCATGTCATCAGCGACCTTTTCCCGAAAGGCGGTGATATCAGCAAGGCGGAAGGATGGACCGGCCTGCGTCCCGATGACACCGGACGGCACGCCGGTGCTGGGGCATTCACGTTACGATAACCTGTACCTGAATACCGGTCATGGCACCTTGGGCTGGACCATGGCCTGCGGGTCAGGCCGAGCCGTGGCGGATCTGGTGCTTGGCAAGGAGCCGGAGATATCTCTGGATGGTCTGACCGCAGAGCGCTATGCGCGTTAAAACCTATCTGCACTATCTCGACCAGGGAGGTTGGTTGGCGGGTAACGACTTAAATTCGCTCCCCGCCACATTATCGTTCCGGAAAAATTGTGGGCCTAGTTTTCAGCAGCCAGAGACTGGCGGGCGGCGGTTGCATGTTCGGCCGCCTTGACCAGATCTTTTCCAGTGCATGCTTCGCGCATCATATCAATTGAACCCGTTGCTTCATCAATTTGCTTTTGCCCGATCGACGAGCCGTTCTCATCCAACTGCGCGGTCAAGGATTTTGTAATTTCGTGGCACTGACTAACGCTTTCAATCTTCTGATCTTCAGCATAGGCGAGTGAAATTCCCACCGCCAGGGCGGGGATAACCGCAAAAATACGGTACATCTTAGGTATCTCCGTGAAGGAATATGCCATATGGCAGTGAGCGCGATCTATTCTCAAATTGTGTTGTAATGTGGGCTGCTCACACTCGTTGATCCTTAATTTGTCGGCTGCCAAAATATCGTGATCAAGTTGTTTTTCCTGCGCGCTGCGACTGTGCGACTGAGCCTGTGTTTTCTATTCCGGATCAGGTCGAATATCGCGCATGTCAGCAGTTTCACCGGGCGAACCGAAGGCTGCGGTTTCAGGCGTGCTGGCGCGGGCAAGCGGGGCATACTGGAACTGCACCTTGTTTTGATCTGACACAGTATCCCGCTCCCTGATCCGCCAGATACCGAATGCGACCAACAGCATATGGGCGCAGAAAGTAGTCAGAAACAGGCCCGCGGGTCCTCCGATATACATTCCGGTGCCTGCAATCATCGGGCCGGCAATCGCTCCAATCCCGTAGACCAGCAGCAGTCCGCCACTGGTTTGTATGTGGGAATTGGGTGGTGCATGATCGCTGGCGTGTGCCACGATAACCGGATACATCGAGAACACGCACCCGCCGAACACGGCAGACAGCAGCAAATTCATGAACCGGTCATCGGGCTGCAGGATGATGAACCCCAAGTCGGCACAGATTGCCAGCACAGCCAGCCCGATCAAAACTCTTCTTCGGTCTATTCGATCCGACAGATAACCAACGGGAATTTGAGCCAAGGCACCAGCCAGGATCGGAATGCTGGCAAACAGTGCGACTGTGCTCAACGCAAGCCCGACACGATTGCCGTAAACTGCGACCAGAGTGCCGAAGGCGCTGTTCGAGACACCCACCATGAGCACGCTGAAAACTGCAATGGGGGAGTTTTTCCACTGGCTCCTGATATCCAGCTTTACGGTGACCAGCGGTTGTGGTGACGCTGATGTAGTGATCGCGGTTGGCACCAGTGCCAGGCAATAGAACATGGCAGCAAGTACAAAGAACAAAAAAGTATTGGTGCTGCCGAGTGTGAGTGTCATCTGGCCAGCCATGGTGGCTATAAGGCTGATCATCGTGTAGATGGCGAAAATCCGGCCCCTGGTATTGGTATCAGCACGCTCGTTCAACCAGCTTTCCGCTATCATTGCAGCGCCTGCAAAACAGAAACCGGACAGTGCCCGCAACGGTATCCAGGCATAAGGCGACAGAAAGATGAGAGAGGCGAGAATGGCAACCGCGGCCAAGGCGCACATGACACTGAACGAGCGAATATGCCCGACATTGGCAACAAGTCTGGCAGTCAGCAAACAACCGGAGATATAACCTATCGCCCACCCGGTGCCGAGCGCTCCGAGTGATACCGCACTGAAACCTTCAGCAGCACCCCTGACCGGAAGAATCAGGCCATTCATGCCACCGGCAAACAGCAGGCAAGACACGCCGAGAAGCAGCGCACTTATAGGCAGTAGCTGACTGACCAAAATCCGGGATTACCTGTCTGATGCAAATGGCAAAGATACTGAGAGGCAGCTTCTCAGCGTATTAAAATTCTCGAAACCATATCATCTCCGACTGCCCGGGCAATCCCAAGTTTGCAGATCAAAGGAACTGCGGTTGCTTTTCTGAAACATCGAAACAGCGTGAAGGCTACTACCAGAGTCTATGGAATGTGTTGGCTTTTTTGACGAAGTCCACCTTCGCGACCTTCTCCCAGACGGCGGCGACACGGGGACATGCCAGTTTCAGAGCCGGGATGTCGGGATGCCAGCTTGCCAGCATGGCCATATAGATGTCGGCTGCCGACATGGTCTTGTCGGCCAGCCATTCATGTCTGGAAAGGTGTTCGTCGATGATGGCGAAAGCAGTGTTCATCTGGTCGATGGCACAGGACTTGACGGCTTCTGCGCCTGCAGCATCTGACGTGTAGCGGTCGGAATAATAACACCGCAGGTCGGCTTCATAAACGTTTGCTGCAAGGTAAACCATCCAGCGCAAATAGGCGGCTCGACCGGTATTGCCCGGTTGGGGTGCCAGTTTGGTTTCCTTGTGAGCATCGCCGAGGAACAGACAAATAGCAGCTGACTCGGTCATCAACTGGCCATCCGGCAATATCAGCGCCGGAATCTGGGCGGCCACAAATGCAGGCCTGCGAGATGCCAAGGTTGCAGTCGAACATATGATCCGACTGAGGTGAAAGACTGTCTGAGCGCAAGTGAGTGGGCAGCGTCTCTGGACTGCAGAAATGTTTTCCGCAGCCATGATGATCACGGTGATGGTGATTTCGCTGGTTCGCCGGCACCAAATATCCCGTCACTCAGAGCGAGCCTGATCGCTCTGAAACTCGTTGCCATGGCCTTCAGACGATAAACCTCACACCCATCATGTTGGATTTTCGCCACACGACTTCACATTCATGTCTGGAGCCGCCGTTTTGAATATGAAGGCTGAAGTGATCAGGTATGCCGACGAGGGATTCAAGACCCAGACGGCAGCCTGAACTGGAAAGATCGCGAATACTGCAGTCACTGACGCTCATCTTGTTGTTATATATTATCTTTCCTGCCCGTAACATCCTGGTGCGGTCAGCCTCGCGGTTATCTGCCGGATCAGATGCAGGCTGGGCGTGGGGCACGGCAGAAGCGGCCTCCAACGGTTTAAGCAGGCATTCGAGTGCGCGGGCCAACTGGTAGGCCGGCAATTGTACAAGAACCATCAACAGGCGATCATCTTCAAGCGCAGCGAGGGCGGCCTGCAGGGTCGCAAGATCAGATTGTGAAGGCACGGCAGAAACGGCCGGCTGCGGCAGCACGACCGAAGCGGCTGGCTGTAACGGATCGAGTGGCTGTGCAGTGGTTGAAATGGCTTCGACCGGGTCTTGCGCGTGCGCAATTGGGGGCGTTGGAGTTGTGCCTTGGTGAGTGCCGAATTGGGCACGTATTGTTTCAGATGGTTGGACAGGTTGTCCGTCCTGTGGCCATTGTCCAGTGGTCATGTTCTGCCATCCTTCCTGGGGCGCCGCCGCCCAAAATTGGCAATGGCAGATACCAGAAACTCGTTAACTCTTTGCTCCCTGTATGGGACGTATTGATCCTTTTCCCATTGAACCGGTTCACCCTGAAATTGGGCAACAGGGGCACTGTAAAGGTGGCCCGCATGAACCTTCGGACCCAAAAAACAGGCGTGTCGGCTTTTGATGTCGTTGCAACTGTTGCCGGTGTCCTAATGCATTGCCGCGGAATGATTTGACCATCGAGAATGAACGGCCTGGTTTTCCATTGGCCCAACCGAAGGCGCATCACGCACTGTTTTCAGGTAAGGCAGCGCTACCAGAGCTTATGGAACGAGTTGGCCTTTTTGACGAAATCAAGCTTTGCAACCTTCTCCCAAACACCTGCAACACGAGGACATGCCAGTTTCAGGGCCGGTATGTCGGAGTGCCAGCTTGCCAGCATGGCCAGGTAGATGTCGGCTGCCGACATGGTCTTGTCGGCCAGCCATTCATGTCGCGAAAGGTGTTCGTCAATGATGGCGAAGGCAGCGTTCATCTGGTCGATGGCACAGGACTTTACGGCTTCTGCGCCTGCGGCGTCTGATGTGTAGCGATCAGAATAATAGCATCGCAGGTCAGCTTCATAGACAGCAGCTGAAAGATAAACCATCCAGCGCAAATAGGCGGCTCGACCGGGATCGCCCGGTTGTGGTGCCAGTTTGGTTTCCTTGTGAGCATCGCCCAGGAACAGGCAAATGGCGGCTGACTCGGTCATTAACTGGCCATCGGGCAATATCAGCGCCGGTACCTGGGCAGCCGGGTTGATGGCAAGGTAACCGGCGCTTCTGTGCTCACCCTTGTCTGTATCGACAAGCTCGCGCTTCCACGGCGCTTTGCCTGCCTCGAGCATGGCTTCGGCGGCAAAGGCGCCGGTGCCGGGTGACGTATAGATGGTGTACATTTGGCAGGGCTCACTGTGGTTGTGCTTCGTTAATGACGCTGACGTAGTTTGAACATTGTTGCAATCTATTCGCCGTGAGAATGAACGTGAAGCGATTTTCGACAGATGTGATCCGCTGGGCGGTTGTTGGTGTTGTGATGGTTGGCGTTTCTGCGTGTTCGTCAACGCCGAACCTCACCGATGACTTCACCAGTGTCGGCGTGCGCCCACCGTCGGGCCAGTGTACAGTTAATCCGCAATCGGTTGCAGATGCCGTATCGATCGGCAGCGTCGATGGCAGAGGCCCGTGCGGGATCAAAAACGCATGGAAGGTATCGGCGGTCGGTGACGTGGCGTTCTCAACCCCTGCCAGGATACGCTGCCAGATGGTGGGGGCCACAAACCGCTGGATTGGCAAGGTGGTGCAACCTGCAGCTCGATCAGCGTTCGGCGAGCCGGTAGTCGAACTGCGCATAGCGGCATCTTATGCCTGCCGCGGCCGCGACAACAAACGCGGCGCTAAAATCTCCGAGCATGCATTTGGCAATGCGCTCGATGTCTCGGCCTTCACGCTGGCATCAGGGCGGGTTGTGGAAGTGGAAGACGGTTGGAAAAGCGGCGGCAATGAAAGTAAGTTTCTGAAGCAGGTGCACGGAAAGGCATGCGGGACGTTCACAACCGTGCTCGGCCCGAAGGCAAATGCCGCACATCGCAACCACTTTCACTTTGATCTCGGCAAGCATGGCCGCTCGGGCAAGGGCAAGTACTGTCGCTGAAGGCCAATTAGACAATGTGTATTTGCAGCATCGTCATCCGAACACTACGGCACTCATCATCCGGCCCGGCATGAACGCGAAGAAGCCTGCTCCAAGCAATGCGCCCACCATGGTTGATATCATTGCATATTTGTGCACACGAATATTGCCTGCCCTGACTGCCCAGATGGCCTGGATCAATCCAAGCAGTGTCCCAGCGGATAACAGGTGAATCCCGCTATAGCTCGACCCGTTCATGCCGGTGATCCAGAGTGACGATATGCATATGAGGGCAAGCATCGCGACCCATGCCCGCCCGACATGTTTATGGGCGGGTGTGCCTCTTCTCACAATGAGGATGACCGCTGACAGCACGATGGCAACCGCTGCGGCTGCAACGTGAAGCTGAATTGCAAGACCGGCTTCCAGCAATGGCTTGATGTTCATGCGGCATTCCTTCAGGTATGAGTTGTGTCTCAACTGAAGGCTTAGCGGCGGGCTGCGGCTTTTAAGAAGCTGTGATGCGTCAACAGGGGCAAGGGCTACGTGAAACGTCAGATTGTGCAACTCACGCTTCGTGAAATGCGGTCACTTTTTTCCGACAAACGGCTGTGGATGGCGTTTGGCGCCATTGTCGCGTTGTTCGTGTTTACCGGCCCGTTCGGCACTATTGACCGGCTCGGGTTTGCCGAACGGCTGGGGTTCTGGCTCACGGTGCACCTGGTGACATGGGCGATAGCGCTGAGCGGTGTTGCCCTGGTCAGCGTATGGAACGGCGACAATTCCCGTATCGGCATATGGCAAACGGTCATCGGATGCTGCCTTGCAACACCGTTCATCGGCTTTGCCGTCAGCGCGATCAGGACACTGTTTCTGCATGAACAGATAACCGTTATGAGCGTTTTCTGGCAGGTGGTCCAGGCGTTACCGGTTGCCATCATTATCGGCATTGTTGCCTATTTCTTCTTTCAACCGGTGCAGTCACCGTCGGGCGACCTCAAAGCGCCCGATCCCGGCTCGCGGTTGATGCTGCGCCTGCCGCCTGAAAAGCGGGGCGAACTGCTCTATATGTCGATGCAGGACCACTATGTTGAAATCGTCACCATCAAGGGCAGGGAGCTTGTACTGCTCCGGCTGGCGGATGCCATGACCGAGGCAGGCAGCACAACCGGCATTCAGGTGCACCGGTCGCACTGGGTTGCGTTTTCAGCGATCTCGTCCATCAAACGAGACGGTGGTAAATCCAGTGTCGTCATGACGGACGGCACCGAACTGCCGGTCAGCCGAACCTATGCCAAAGCGCTGCGCGAGGCCGGATATACCTGAAGCTCAAATCGTCTCGCTCATACCAAAGGAAGTAATTATTGACCCATTTGATGGAGTCAAATCCGTTCACTCTGGCAGGCGCGGTGCGCAGCGCGATGCGGTGTATCGGGCAAGCGCCGCAACGCACCAGATGGACGGATTTGGCCCACCAAAGGCCGGTTTTTGCGTCCGCCGGACGTCGTTATGCTCCACTTGTGGTCAGCCAGACCACGGCGTGAAGCATGCCTAGCCGGCAAACGCAGAAAATCGGTCAAATGGGTCAATAATTACTTCCTTTGGTATCAGGCCTTGCCGTAGCCGCCACCGGTTGGTGTCTGGATGATGATGGCATCGCCTGGAAACACTCTGGTCTGGTCACAGCCCTTGAGCGCTTCAACCGTGCCATCCTTGCGGCGGCATGAATTGATGCCGACCTCGCCCGGCTCACCGCCGTCAAGCCCGAACGGCGGCACGCGCCGGTGGCCGGTGAGCAGCGAGACATCCATCTCCTCCAGGAACCGCACCGTGCGTCTGGTGCCGCCGCCACCGGACCATTTGCCATGGCCGCCGGCACCGCGTCTGATGCGGAAATCCTCCAGCACCACCGGATAGCGGAATTCCAGAATTTCCGGATCGGTCAGGCGCGTATTGGTCATGTGGGTATGAACGCCTGAGGTGCCGTCATAGCCGGGCCCGGCACCGGAGCCGGAGCAGATGGTCTCATAGTACTGGTATGTGTCATTGCCGAAGTTGAAGTTGTTCATGGTCGATTGCGATGCAGCGACCGCGTTGAGTGCGCCGAACAGACAACTGGTCACGGCTTGCGAAACCTCAACATTTCCGGCCACCACGGCGGCCGGGTATTCCGGTGACAGCATGGATTTTTCAGGCGTGACGATGGTGATGGGCTTCAGGCAACCGGCATTCATCGGAATATTGTCGGCCACCATGCACCGGAATACATACAGGACGGCCGCATTGGTGATCGGGCGCGGCGCATTGAAATTGCTCGCCTGCTGCTCGCTGGTGCCGGTGAAGTCCACCACGGCAGTGCGGTTCTCGCGGTCCACCCTGATATGCACCTTGATGTGCTGGCCCGCATCCATTTCATAATCGAACGAACAATCGTGCAGCGCCCCGATGACGCGGCGCACGCTTTCTTCCGCATTGTCCTGGACGTGGTTCATATAGGCCTGCACCACATCGAGACTGAACTGCGCCACCATCTTGCGCAGTTCCTGCACGCCTTTTTCGTTGGCAGCGACCTGGGCCTTGAGATCAGCGATGTTCTGGCCGGGATTGCGGCACGGATACTCGCCTGCGGTCAGCACCGCCATGGTTTCGTCTTCAAGGAAGATGCCCTTGTCGACCATCTTGAAGTTGTCAATGACGACGCCTTCCTCATGGATGGAGGTTGCCAGCGGTGTCATGGAACCCGGCGCCATGCCGCCGACATCGGCGTGATGGCCTCGGCTTGCAGTATAAAACAGGATGGTCTTGTCATCGCTGTCAAACACCGGCGTGACCACCGTGATGTCAGGCAGGTGGGTGCCGCCGTTGTACGGCGCGTTCAGCATGTACACATCGCCCGGATACATAACCGGATTGTTGGCGATGATGGTCTCCACGGATTTGTCCATCGAGCCCAGATGCACCGGCATGTGCGGTGCATTTGCCACCAGTGCGCCGTCTGCATTGAACACGGCGCAGGAGAAATCAAGGCGCTCCTTGATGTTAACCGAATAGGCGGTCTTCTCAAGCGTCACGCCCATCTGCTCGGCGATTGACATGAACAGGTTGTTGAACACTTCCAGCATCACCGGATCAGCTTCAGTACCGATGGCAAATTCGCGTTTTGCAGCGACTGCGCGGGTCAGCACCATGTGATCGAGGTTGGAAATTTCAACCTGCCAGCCGGGCTCGATGACAGTGGTGTTGTGCGCTTCGATGATCAAAGCAGGGCCGGATATGCTGAAACCGGGCTTGAGGGCACTGCGATCATAAAGCGGTGTGTCGTGCCACTCGCCATTGGCGTACATGCGTGTCTGGCCCATGGCATCTGCCGAACCGTGCTGCAGGGTGCAGGCCGGTTCTGCGCTGTCTGATCCGCCGCCAACTGACTCAACGGTGACAGCCTCTACTATTATGTCCGTGCCGGGGCTGGAAAAGCCGAACTGGGCCTTGTGTGCCGTCTCAAACTGCGCGCGCATCCTGTCGGCCGTATCAAGGTCTGCATCCAGCGCCGAATCCGTTCCCTTGTAGCGCAGTAACACGCGTGGATATGTGGTTGTTTCGTGCAGCGACACGCCCTGATTGGTCAGCTCGTTTATGGAGTCTTTTGAAAGGCTTGCCGCGATGTCCTGGAGCGTTGATTCAATTCCGGCGCCGAGTGTTTCTTCAACCGCCTGCTGGCGGTGGCTGCGAATGTCGGCAAGGCCCATGCCATAGGCCGACAGCACACCTGCGAAGGGATGGATATACACGGTCTTCATGCCGAGCGTGTCGGCGATCAGGCAGGCGTGCTGCCCGCCGGCGCCGCCAAAGCAGTTAAGCGCGTAGCCTTGAACATCGTAGCCGCGCTGCACGGAAATCTTCTTGATGGCGTTGGCCATGTTCTCAACCGCAATGCGAATGAACCCCTCGGCCACATCTTCTGGGGCTTTGCCGTCACCGATGTCGTTGGCCATGGCCGTGAATTTCTCGCGAACCACATCTGCATCCAGCGGCTCATTGCCATTGGGCCCGAATACTTGAGGGAAATGATCCGGGTTGAGCTTGCCCAACATCACATTGGCATCCGACACGGCCAGCGGTCCGCCACGGCGATAGCAGGCAGGACCGGGATTGGCGCCGGCGGAATCCGGGCCGACGCGGAACCGCGATCCGTCATAATGCAGGATGGACCCACCCCCGGCGGCAACCGTATGAATGCGCATCATCGGTGCGCGCATGCGGACACCGGCCACTTCGGTTTCGAAGGCGCGCTCAAATTCGCCGTTGAAATGGGCAACGTCCGTCGACGTGCCGCCCATGTCGAAACCAATGAGTTTTTCAAAACCCGACATGCGCCCGGTTTCGACCATGCCGACAACACCGCCGGCGGGACCGGACAGAATGGCGTCCTTGCCCTGGAACAGTTCCGCTGCGGTCAGACCGCCGGATGACTGCATGAACATCAGCCGGCAGTCGCTGCCGTCGGTGCCAAGTTCGGTCGCAACCTGATCCACATAGCGGCGCAGAATAGGCGACAGATAGGCATCGACAACGGTGGTGTCGCCGCGCCCGACCAGTTTCATCAGGGGAGAGACTTTATGGCTGATGGAGACTTGCGTGAAGCCGATTTTATCGGCGATCTCGCCGGCGCGGATCTCATGGGCGGTGTAGCGGTATCCGTGCATGAACACGATGGCGACGGCGCGTATGCCGGCATCGAAGGCTGCCTGCAGGGCTGTTCTTGTGCCGGTCTCGTCGAGTGGCGTTTCCACCGTGCCGTCGGCCAGGACACGTTCATCTACTTCGGTGACTTGTTCATACAAGAGTTCCGGCTTGATGATATTCAGGTCAAAGATATTGGGTCGCGCCTGGTAGCCGATTTCCAGTGCGTCGCGAAATCCGCGCGTGGTCAGCAGCAGCGTGCGATCACCCTTGCGCTCCAAAAGGGCGTTGGTGGCAACCGTAGTGCCCATCTTGACCGCGGCAATCTGGTCTGCCGGAATGGGCGCATCCTTGGCGATTCCCATCAGGTCGCGAATGCCCTGAATGGCGGCGTCGCGATAGTTTTCCGGGTTTTCAGACAGCAGTTTGTGCGCTTTCAGGCTGCCGTCGGGCATGCGCGCCACAAGGTCAGTGAACGTGCCACCACGATCGATCCAGAAATCCCATTTGGCCATCCTGCGCTCCCGTAATTTGCCGGTTCGTCATGCCCGGTGACAAAAAATGATTGCCAACGTCTACGATTTATCGGTAAATTGTCAACATGAATAATGAGAAAACTGGAAAACTTGGCCCAATCGTCTCTTCCTCGCACCTGGCGCAGGGCGCAATGCCGTCATTGTCGGAGTTTGAATTCGGCCTGATCATGGCGTCTCACGCGTTTCAGCGCTGGATGGTTCGCTGCATGACGGCAGCCGGTGTGCCGGGCCTGTCGCCGCTTGATGTGCTGGTGCTGTTTTCGGTGCACCATCGCACCAAGCCGAAGCGGCTGGCGGACATCTGCCTGGTGCTGAATGTCGAGGACACCCATCTGGTGACCTATGCCATTCGCAAGCTGGACGGGGCGGGCCTGGTGAAATCGGGCAAGTCGGGCAAGGAAAAAACCGTCGTGCTGACAGACAAGGGTGATGAAGTCTGCCGCAAGTACCGGGAAGTGCGCGAGGAACTGCTGGTGGAAACCATCAAGTCCTTGGGCCTGAAAGCCGAAACGGCATCAGCCCTGGCCAGGGAACTGCGGGTATTGTCCGGCCATTATGACCAGGCAGCAAGGGCTGCTGCATCTCTGTGAGCCCATCCGTAGAGCTGTTTGGCGCGGATTATAGTGTCTATGTCCGCATCTGCCGCATCGTGCTGGCGGAGAAAGGCGTGGACTACACACTGCACCCGATCGACATCTTTGCTGACGACGGACCGCCAACCGATTATCTGGCTCTGAACCCGTTTGGGCGCATTCCGTCATTGCGGCACGGCAAGTTCGAGCTTTATGAAACCGACGCCATCACGGCTTACGTCAATGAGGCCTTTGACGGGCCCGAACTGATGCCGCGCGATGTGCAGGCCCGTGCCCGCGCGCGCCAGATCATGCGGCTGGCGGATGCTGAAATATACAAGCACCTGGTCTGGGGTGTGTTCGTGCCATGGCAAGACAAAAAGGCCATGCCGGGCCTTGAACGTGCTGATCTCATTCTGGGTGAACTGCAACAACTGGCCGAAGAAAACGGGCTCGCCGGAGAGCAAATCAGTCTTGCAGATGCCTATGTATATCCGATGCTGACGTACCTCTCGATGGTACCGGAAGGGGCGGCAAAGCTGGCTGAATTCGATCATCTGATCGAATGGATGGCGCAAATGGGAAACCGGAGAAGCGTTATTTTTTCCCGGTTTTCTGCTGAAAATACCTGACCTGGTTCACTTTAAATCGCCTTGTTCATTGTTTCTTCATAATTAACCCCTATATTAGCAAACATAGACGCAGAGGCCGGATGTACGTCCTGCGGTTTGGAAAGCGGTTCTAGTTTTGGCCAATGGCCTTAACTGAATCGCTTTTTTGATTCCCGAACTGATTGACCGCGGTGCGGTGTTCACCCATAATTTTGCGATGATCAAGCCGCGCTTTCTGGTTTTTCTTGCATTCTTGCTGATTTTTGCATCTGCGACGGGCAAGGCAGGTGAAGGCTCACTTGCCGGCTCAGAATGGGGCCTGGGCGATGGCGATGACCGGTTTGTGCAATTTGGTTCTGACGGCAAGGTTTCCGGACATGCCGGGTGCAACCGGTTTTTCACCAGCTACCAGCAGAACGGCACGAAACTGAAGATTGCCGGAATAGCCACGACACGCAAATTATGCAGTGGACCCGCCATGAAGCGGGAGAGAGAATGGCTGGGACTTTTGAAACGTGTGCGTGCAATTGGCCTGACGCACCTGAAACTCATCCTGTATGGTTCAAGACGAACACGACTGGCAGTATTGAAGCGCCGGGATTTTGATTAGGAGATTTTTTGCATGGACTATGTGAAGCTTGGTGGAGCGGGCGTTAAGGTGTCACGGCTCTGCCTCGGCATGATGAGCTATGGTACGCCGGGCTGGCCGCATCATCCCTGGGTACTGGGCGAGGCAGAAGCGCAACCCTTTCTGACCGGTGCCCTGGACGCCGGCATCAATTTCTTCGACACGGCGGATTTCTATTCCACCGGTGCCAGCGAGGAAATTCTCGGCAACTTCGTCGCTGCCAACATGAAGCGGTCAGATGCGGTAATTGCCACCAAGGTGTGCCTGACGATGGGCGATGGTCCGAACGACAAGGGACTGTCGCGCAAGCACATTCTCGAAGGCATCGATGCATCTCTGAAGCGGTTGAAAACCGACTATGTCGACCTGTTGTATATTCACCGGCTTGACCCTGACACCGGGTTTGAGGAACTGGCGGAAGCCTTGAACGACGTCGTGCGGGCCGGCAAGGCAACCTATCTCGGTGCCTCCAGCATGTGGACCTGGCAGTTTGCCAAGCTGCGCGAACTGCAGCGAGCCAATGGCTGGACGCAGTTCTGCGTGATGCAGAATTTCTACAATCTGTGCTACCGCGAGGAAGAACGCGAGATGATACCGTACTGTGAGGAAGAAGGCGTGGCGCTGGTGCCGTGGTCTCCCATGGCGCGCGGTTTTCTGGCCGGTAACCAGCCCAAGCATGGCAAGGGGGCCACATCGCGCGGGCAGACCGACAAGATTGCCCAAGGGTATTTTGGCACCAGGCAGGATTACGCCGTGCTGGCGCGGGTTGAAAAACTGGCGGCGAAACTGGGCGTGAAACCGGCACAAATCGCTCTTGCGTGGGTGCTGGCCAAGGGCATTACATCGCCTATTATCGGCGCCACCAAGCCGCATCACCTGAGCGATGCGGTTGCGGCAACAGACATCAAGCTGACCGATGCGCAGATCGCCGCGCTGGAAGCCCCCTACGCGCCACGGGCTGTTCAGGGCCATTCGTGACCAAGCGGCTTCTGATCGTCGCGCATGTGCCGTCGCCGAACACGGTGGCACTTCGAGATGCGGTGGTGCGGGGTGCCTCGTCGCCGGACGTATCCGGCATAGAAACCGTGTCGAAGACACCGTTCGAGGCAGGCCCGGAAGATGTGCTGGCCTGTGACGGCATCATCCTTGGCACCACGGAAAACCTCGGTTACATGTCCGGTGCGCTGAAGGACTTCTTTGACCGCACCTATTATGGGGTGATCGAGGAAAAGCAGGGATTGCCGCTCGGCGTCTACATCCGGGCAGGCCTTGACGGCACCGGCACGCGGCGCGCCATCGAAAGCATTACCGGGGGCTTGCGCTGGAAGCTGGTGCAGGAGCCGATGATCCTGCATGGCGAATGGCAGGACGGTTTTACTCAAGCAGTGGAAGACCTCGGCCTCGCCATGGCGGCAGGTCTTGAAGCCGGGGTCTTCTAAGGACCCAAGCAAATCACGCCTTGCGGCCCATCCATACGCAGAATGCTACGATCAATGCAAAAGCAAAGGTAACAGCTGTCACGGTCTCGCCGAGCAGGACCCATGATCCTGCCAGCGTCACGAAAATCTGCAGCAACTGAACCTGTCCGGCCCTGGCCACGCCGGCAAGCGCCATGCCGTTGTTCCAGAAGAAGAAGCCCAGAAACTGCGAGAACACGGCTACATAGGCAAATGCCAGCCACGCTGAGGTTGACGCACTCCAATTTACGTCGGGCAGAAAGAACAACACTGGTACGATGATGACCGGCACCATGACCAGCAGGCACCAGGAGATCACCTGCCAACCGCCGAGCCGCCTGGTCAGGTCGCCTGATATGGCGTAGCCGATGGCGGCTGCGATGATGGAGCCCAATAACAACAAATCGGCACCGTAGAGCTCACTGCCTCCGGCGTTCAGCATTGCAAACGCCAGCACCGTAACAGAACCTGCAATGGCCCAGCCCCAGAATTTCAGCGACGGGTTTTCACCTGCGAAGACGATGGCGGCAGCTGCTGTTGCCAATGGCAAAATGCCCAGCACCACGCCGCCATGGCTTGCAGGCGCAGTTTGCATGGCAATGGCGGAAAACAATGGAAAGCCGATGACGATGCCGAATCCAGCCAGCAATAATTTCAGCAGATCGCGACGGACCGGGCGGGGTGAACGCGTCACAGACAGCATGATACCTGCAATCACAGCAGCAACGATGGCGCGGCCCAGACCGACAAACACCGGCGGCAATTCAGCTACGGCAATGCGGGTAAACGGCAGCGTCAGGCCAAAAATGACGACACCGGCAAATGCCAGCAGATAGCCCTTGGTGGTGTGCGACATGAAATCTTTGTAATTGATGTGGGAAACAGGTGCGAAACCTAATGGTCATCGGGTAGTCTGACAAGCAATGACGATATGGACGACAATCACGGAAATACTTCAGGCGGTGGGAGACAGTGTCAGCGAGGCATTGTCGCGCATTGTCGGCGCACCGCGTGAAAAACGCGATCCGCAAAAGTCCGTTGCCTTTACCATTGGCGTCATCGCGCTGTCCGCCAAGATGGCCAAGGCGGACGGGTTGGTGAGTGAAGCCGAGATTGCGGCGTTCCGCGAGATTTTCGTGATCCACCCGGAAGAAACCCAGAATGTTGCTCGGGTGTTCAATCTGGCAAAGCAGGAAGTGACCGGCTTTGACAGTTATGCCCGCCATATCGCCAGATTGTTCAAGGACCAGAAGGAAGTGCTGGAAGACTTGGTTGACGGCCTGTTTCACATTGCGCGTGCCGATGGTGCGGTTGGCGAACAGGAGATGGCGTTCCTGGAAGAGGTCTCCCGGATATTCGGCCTGGAAGACCGTTTCGGGTGCATCCGGTCGCGTAATCTGCGCGGCACCGAAAGTGACCCGTACAGCATTCTCGGCATTGACTGCGACGCAAGCGATGGTGATCTCAAGGCGCACTACCGCAGGTTAGTGAAGGAAAACCATCCCGATCGTCATATTGCTGCAGGCATGCCTGAAGAAGCCGTGGCAATCGCCACGACCAGACTTGCCCGGATCACCGAAGCCTGGGGACAGGTGGAACGCGAGCGCGGTATATGAGTGTTACCGGCCTGCCGCATGAGCTTATCCCGGCAATCCACTTCAGTGAGCGCGTCGGCGTGACAGGGCCGGACATCTTGTTGATGCATTACACAGGTGTGCCGACGCCGGAGTTTGCAATCGAGATACTGACAAATGGCGAGCGCGAGGTGTCATGTCACTACCTGGTGCATCAGGACGGCGGCATTGTGCACATGGTGGATGAAGACAAGCGCGCCTGGCATGCCGGAAAGTCATCCTGGGAAGGCGCAGGCGATGTCAATTCCCGCTCAATCGGCATCGAGATCTGCAATCCCGGCCATGGTGAAAACTACCATGACTTTCCAGCCGCCCAGATCGAGGCGGTGATTGCCCTGTCAATGGACATTGTTGCCCGCCACGCCATTCAGCCCCGCCATGTACTTGCTCATTCGGACGTGGCACCGGGGCGCAAGATTGATCCGGGGGAAAGGTTTCCGTGGGCCCTGTTGGCGAACCGGGGTATCGGTTTGTGGGTACCGCCTGCTGCAATTACCGATGGACCGGTACTGGAGCAAGGCGCTTCCGGCGCTGGGGTTGCCAGCTTGCAGCGAAACCTTGCCGCTTATGGATACGGTATTGATATTACCGGTGATTATGATGCTGCAACGGCCGCTGTAGTACGGTCCTTCCAGTTGCATTTTCGACCGGATCTGTGCGACGGGAAGGCCGATGTTTCGACCATTGCAACGCTTGAGGCGTTGCTGGCTGCTCATTCAGCGTGACCCGCAACAACCCGGTGCATGTGTGCATCAACTGTGCTAGATGACAATTCTGACACCAGTCGGCTGGATGACCGCGCAATGCTACCGATCCCTTCGGGGACCGGGGGCATTGTGAGGAAAGTCCGGGCTCCACGGAGACACGGTGCCGGATAACGTCCGGCGGAGGCGACTCCAGGGAAAGTGCCACAGAAAGCAAACCGCCTCACGCCCGGCAACGGGCGAAGGTAAGGGTGAAAGGGTGCGGTAAGAGCGCACCGCGCGTCCGGTAACGGAAGCGGCACGGCAAACCCCACCGGGAGCAAGACTAAATAGGGGCAGCAGGCGCGCCAGCGATGGCGGGCCGGTTCATGTTTTCCGGAACGCTGCCCGGGTTGGTCGCATGAGGTGTGCGGTAACGTACATCCCAGATGAATGGTCATCCAGTGGCGCAGCA
This sequence comes from uncultured Alphaproteobacteria bacterium, assembly GCA_963698275.1. Lineage (GTDB taxonomy): Bacteria > Pseudomonadota > Alphaproteobacteria > Rhizobiales > Aestuariivirgaceae > Anderseniella. Next base: position 602,871 of record CAVOQE010000001.1, read on the forward strand.
TGTGCCATGGACAGAACCCGGCTTACAGGCCGACTGGTGTCACTCACATTATCACACACGGTTTTGAGCAGGCTTGAGTTGTCCCCGCCGCGAGTTGTTCGCATTAATTCTTACAATCAGGTGATCGGCGATGCGCTGATCTCCGTAGAATGACAATCCAAAGGAGAGAGCTCGATGAAGATCGCAAATTATGTTTTTGCCGCAACGTTATTGTATGCCGTGTCCATGCTTGGCGTGTCGGCCTTCACAAGCGATGCAGCCTTTGCCAGAGGCAGCACACTTCACGCAAAGTGCCACTGGTACAAGCAGCAGGCCTTCAAATTGAAGACCGAAGCTGCCTGGAGTACTTATCGAAAGTGCTTACGCGGACGACTTTGAAAAACGGCAGAACTGCCGCAGTTGCCGGTTCGTGTTTGAATTGCCCTGCGGCGGTTTCTGCCCTATGATTGCACTCACCGGCACATCGAATATGGAATGGATGTGTCCAGCGACGATCGGATTAGAATTGCGTTGTCCTGGATTTGAGGCACGACAGCTTTCCCGAGTACGCCCGGAGACCGGCACTGAATTTTGAGCCGGACTGGTCATTCCAGATTGATAGCGGGAAAGGAATATCCCCATGCGTGTCAGTGGCACCGTCAAGTTCTTCAACACCCAGAAAGGGTTCGGTTTCATCGCACCTGAAGATGGTTCAAAGGATGTGTTTGTTCACATTACCGCCATCCAGCGTTCAGGTCTTGAAGGACTTGCTGATGGCGACAAGGTCAGCTTTGTCGTGGAGGACGATCCACGAGGCAGAGGTCAGCAGGCAACCGAAATCCAGATGGGCTGATCAGCCCAGGTCTGAGACCGACTGGCATCCCGGCAACACGGGTTCAATTGAACCGGACTGGTTGCGGTGATGCCTGAAAATTGGTTCGGGTGGCAGGGTGTGTTCTTGCTGACAATCTCACGCCCGATCCGGCTGCAGCCGGATAAAAGCGCGCTGAAACGCGGGCTTTGTCCGGTTTTTGTTTTTTGAGCAATTGATTGCTGGCGCGCAAACGGGTATGCATCGATCACCAGACACCGCGAGGGAAGAAGTTTTTATGTCGAAAGAAGAAGTGCTCGAGTTTGAAGGTATCGTTACCGAGGTCCTGCCAGACTCGCGCTTTCGGGTTAAACTCGAAAATGATCACGAGATCATCGCCTATACCGCCGGCAAGATGAAGAAGTTCAGGATTCGCACCATTGCAGGTGACCGGGTAACGGTCGAGATGACCCCTTACGATCTCGACAAGGGCCGGATTACTTTTCGGCACAAGGATACCAAATCAGGCAGCCCGCCCCCTCCGGGACAGGGTCAGGGGCGCCGACCCGGCGGAAGTCGCCGCTGATTTCCGGAAGAACCAGAGTGTTCCGACACTCTGGAAACGGCTTTGAACCTGGGCCTCACTCCACGACAGCCAGGCATTGCGGCTCAACCCAGATTGAGTCCATGTATGGTGGCCGACCGTTCACCTCACCCACTTCCAGCTCGGCATACCCCAACTCGTTGAGACCAACGACGCGGAAGACGCTACCGAGACAGCGTCGGAAAAGACTGTTTGTATCCAGCGCTTCGGGCTGATCATCCGGCGGCAATTCATCGGGGATGGCAACAAGGCGTATTCAGTCGCCAATTTTCACCACGCCCCGACTATCGCTCCCACAGTTACTGGAACCAACTGTCGACGATTGCCTTGTTTTCCTCAACCCACTTGGCCGCAAAGGCAGCCGGCTCCTGCTTCTCAATCTCCAGAGCATAGGTCATTGCGGTCAGGGTCTCGGTGTCCAGTTTCACCTTGGACAGCATCGCTGCCGCCTTGGGCTGTGCTTGCTCAAGTGCAACGGCATAACTGACATGGAGTGACGCCGTATTCCAGGCAACACCTGCGCTCGACTTCTCCAGCCAGCCCGGTGTGGGAGACGGAGGAACGATCACCCACTTGTTTGCGTCATAGGCCGGTTCCTTGAGAACCACCAGTTCATTGACTGCAAACATGTAGTGCGGAGTGTAGCAGAAGAAGACAATATCCTTTTTCTCCTTGACCGCACTGTTCACTTGTTCCAGGGCAGCAGCTTCCTCCATGATCTTCAGCGTCATCGTCTTGTCGTAACCGTAGGAGCGGGCGCGTATCTGCTCGATGGGCGTCGAACCCCAGCCATCCGCACCGATCCAGACCTCGCCTTTTCCGTCACCATCGGTGTCGAATTTCTTGGCCATCTCCGGTTCTCTCAGTTGCTTGATGTCCGTGATGCCGGTTCTTTCTGCGGTTCCCTTGGTAACGCACATGCCCTGGGTGCCAGTGGCAGCGTTGGGAGTCATTTTGATGGATTTCTTGCCGTCGACATACTGGCGTTTGAGGTGGTTCAGGTTGGGCAACCAGGCTTCGGGGTGCACATGGATCGAACCTGCATCCATCGCGTCGAACACGGCCTTGTTGGACCCGTCCTTAAGCTCGACCTCAAGGCCGAGTTTGTTTTCCATCACGACCTTCAAGACATGAGCCGTTGCCTGGACGGACGGCCAGTTGGGCACACCTATGACAACATCTGCGGCCAGTGCAGCCGAGCTGAATGTTGATATCGCGGCGGCGCAGCACAGCGTCAGTAGCTTGTTTGATTGCATATCGATCTCCTCCATGACGGGGTGTATCGATCAACGAAGTGACCCGGACCAGAGCCCATAACGTCAATCGTCTGAACGAGTGTACTACCTCAAATGCCGGAATTCCAATAAAACTGGAATCCGTTGTCATTGCGCGGGCACAACAGGTTTTCGACGGTGTCAAACACGTGTGTGCTTCGCAAGAAGTGCCCCAAACGGCAAAATTTGCCCGCACGGCGCAAAACGAGGCATGAAATCAACTGTTTGTTAAGTATCCCGGCTCCAAAGTCCTAACGCTTGTTAAGATTTTGGCGATGAACGTGCCTTGAGGGGGCGTTCGTCAGGTGGAGCCGCATAAGTGACATGACCCGTTCAGGCGATCATACGCCAGACCTCCATATACCCGTGCTGCTTGGCCCGGTCATGGATGCTCTGCGCCCGGCGGATGGTGAGGTCTTCGTTGACGGCACATTCGGGGCAGGTGGTTATACCAGGGCTTTGCTCGATGCGGCACCTTGCAGGGTCATCGCGATTGACCGCGACCCGAACGCGATCTCAGCCGGTGCCTGGCTGGTCGAGAGCTGTGCTGACCGGCTGGCACTGGTACAGGGCCGGTTTTCGCAGATGGAGCAAATCGTTGCCGATGCCGGGTGCACTCATGTGGACGGCATCGTGCTGGATGTCGGCGTGTCATCCATGCAACTGGACCAGGGAGAACGTGGGTTTTCGTTCATGCGGGACGGGCCTCTGGACATGCGCATGGAGCAACAAGGCACCAGCGCGGCAGATGTCGTCAACGATTTTGAAGAGCGTGACTTGCGCCACATCATTAGCGTGTTGGGTGAGGAAAAACGCGCATTTGCCATTGCAAAGGCCATCATCAAGCGACGCGAGCAGGAACCTTTCACCCGCACGCTGGATCTTGCCACGCTGATCGAGGCAACCCTTGGCAGGCCGCCGAAGTTCAAGGGACCATCCATCCATCCGGCAACGCGGACGTTTCAGGCGCTGCGGATTTATGTAAATGCGGAGCTGAAAGAACTGGCTGAAGCCCTGGCGGCAGCTGAACGGTTGCTGGCACCCGGTGGCCGGCTGGCCATTGTGACGTTCCATTCTCTTGAAGATCGGATCGTCAAGCGCTTCCTGCACCAAAGGTCAGGCCGTGCTGCGCGGCCTTCGCGCCATGCGCCGCAGGTAGCGGAACTGGCTCCGTCGTTTGAGGAACTCGCTCGAGGCGGCGTTGTGGCCGATGAGGTGGAAATCTCCTCAAACCCGCGGGCACGGTCTGCACGGCTACGAGCCGGCAGGCGAACCGAAGCTGCGCCGCATCCGTTTGCGCTTGAGGATTTCGGACGTGAGGTGACGCTGTGCTGAGATTGCTTAATGTCATACTGGTTGTCGGCGTGCTGGCCTCCGGTTTTGGTCTTTATACGCTTGAACATCGCACCCGCTCGGTTGAAAGAGAGATCGCGCGCGTCGATGCAGGCATTGAAAGCGAATATGAATTCATCGGTCTGCTCAATGCCGAGTGGAGCATGCTGACCCGGCCGCAACGGCTGGAACAGCTTGCCAGAAACCATCTGGACCTGGGCCCTGTACTGCCTGACCAGCTGGTTGAGCTGAACGGGTTGGCCGACAAATTACCAGCTGCGCCTGCGCATGAGCCGGACAAGACGCCGGCCTCTGATGATCCAATGGCCGACCTGTTGCGGATGATGCAATGACCACGACAAACCCGATTAGCACCAGTGATACAGAACTTACCTTTCGCGGCCACAAGCGGCTGCGGCTGGTGGTTACCGGATTCGCACTGGGGTTTGCAGTGCTGGTCGGCAAGCTCGGGTGGCTGACGCTGGTTGAAGGCAGGCAGGTCAGCCAGACGGCGCAATTCGATGCAAAAGTGCGCATTCCGCGACCCGACATCACTGACCGGCACGGCAATGTGCTGGCGACCGACATACCGGTGTCATCGCTGTATGCTGATCCAGCCAAGATGATTGATGTGGACGAAGCGGTTGAGCTTTTGACCGGTGCCTTGCCGGAACTGAATGCACAGGCCCTGCGCCGCAAGCTGGACAAGCGCAAACGGCGGTTTGTGTGGATCAAACGCGAAGTCTCTCCCGGTCAGCGCGAGCTGATCCACAATATGGGCATACCCGGGGTTGGCTTCAGGTCGGAAACCCGGCGGATTTATCCGATGGGCAAGCTGGCATCGCATGTTCTGGGTTCAGTTGACGTGGATTCGCACGGGATCGCAGGTCTTGAGAAGTTTCTCGATGATCAGGGCGCGCTCTATACGGCCTCTCTGGCGGAGACGGAACGGGCTGCCAGCATGCCGGCGCAAACCTCGATCGACGTTCGCGTTCAGCATGCAGTCACCGACGAGTTGCGCAAGTCCATTGCCAAGTTCAGTGCCAAGGCTGCAGCCGGGATCGTGCTCAGATCCGATACCGGCGAGGTGTTGTCGCTGGTTTCGCTGCCGGACTACAGCCCCAACAATCCCAAGGACGCACTCAAGAACGAGAATGTCAATCGCGTGACTGCAGGCGTGTTCGAGCTTGGATCGATCATCAAGGCGGTCACCTTCGCCATGGCAATTGATGCCGGTACCGCCACGCTGCAATCCCGTTATGACGCCCGCTATCCGCTGGTGATCGGCAGGGCCCGCATCAATGACTTCCATGCCAAGCGGCGTATTCTGAGCGTGCCGGAAATCTTCATGTTTTCGTCAAACATCGGCACCGGGAAAATGGCGCTGGATGTCGGTCTGGAAGGTCACCAGGCTTTCCTGCGCAAAATGGGTTTTTTTGATCGGCTGATCACCGAACTGCCCGAGGCTGCCAAGCCGTTATTGCCGAAAAAATGGGGTAAGCTGGTGACCGTCACGGCCTCATTTGGCCACGGATTTGCCGTACAACCGTTGCAGGGTGCGACAGTCGCAGCAGCTTTGCTGAACGGCGGTAGGCTCATACCGCCTACGTTGCTGCGCCGCGATGCAGAAACTGCCGAGGCCCTTGCTCAACAAGTGATTAAACCGTCCACCAGCGCGGACATGCGCTATTTGTTCAAGCTCAATGTAGATGAGGGTACCGCCGGCAAGGCCGGGGTGCCGGGCTTTCGCGTCGGCGGCAAGACCGGCACTGCTGAAAAAGTGGTCAACGGGCGGTATTCCAAGAACCATCGGCTGAATTCCTTCGTCGGCGCGTTTCCGATGGATGATCCGAAATTCGTTGTTCTGATCATGCTGGATGAACCCAAGCCACTGCCGGAAACCCATGGCTATGCGACATCGGGCTGGAATGCGGTGCCGACAGCCGGCAAGATCATCGCGCGAATTGCACCTCTTCTGGGCGTCATGCCGAAGTTCGACGAAACCTCGTCCGAAAAGCTGAAAAAGTACAAGACCCGGGTTCTGAAGGAACGCAAGAAGGCTGACACGCAGGCAAGCCTGGCAGCAGGTGCCGGCCAATGAGCATGACACTGTCCAGCCTGATGCACTCCATCGCAGAACTTCCCGACGGCGCTGGCGATATAACCGTTGCTGGACTGAGCAGCGACAGTCGCCTGATCAGGCAAGGCGAGGTGTTTGCCGCGCTTGCCGGTGTTGAAGCCGACGGTGCACGCTATGTTCAAAGTGCGATTGACAACGGGGCTGTAGCGATTGTCGCAGATCGTGATGCGAGCCTGCCTGACGGCCTGGCCGTGCCGGTGGTGAGGTGCGATAATCCACGCCTTGTCTTCGCTCTCATGGCAGCACGGTTTTACGCCCGGCAACCTGTCGTCATGGTGGCAGTCACGGGCACCAACGGCAAAACATCGGTCGCATCCTTTGTGCGCCAGATCTGGACAGTTCTCGGATTGTCTGCTGCCAGCATTGGCACCGTTGGCATCGTGTCACCTGCCGGAACGCGCAAGCTGGTTCACACGACACCCGACCCAGTGGAGATCCATGCCGCTCTGGCCGACCTGTCTGCCCAGCAGGTCAGCCATGTCGCGCTGGAAGCCTCCAGCCACGGCCTGGCGCAATACCGGCTGCACGGGGCAAGGTTTGCCGCTGCCGGGTTTACCAACCTGACCCGTGATCATCTGGATTATCACAAGACCTTTGAAGCCTATCTCGACGCAAAAATGATGCTGTTTGAAGAGGTGCTCAGCGAAGGTGCCGCAGCCATCGTCAATTCGGATATGCCTGAGGCAGAAGACATTATGGCGCGCTGTCATGCGCGCGGCCTGGTGGTGTCCAGTGTCGGGCGCAACGGGACCGGACTGAAACTGGTCTCAGTGACACCACAGGGGTTTGGCCAGTCGCTTGAGATCGAGGGGCAGGACGGCGACTACAGTGTTTACCTGCCGCTGGTTGGAGATTTTCAGGCGGAAAATGCGCTGATGGCGGTTGGCCTGGTTGTTGCGGCAGGTGGGTCGGAGCCCCATGCAGTACGGGCTCTGGAGCAACTTCAGGGCGCAACCGGCAGGCTGGAACTGGTAGCAACGACGCATGCCGGCGCGCCGGTGTTTGTGGACTTCGCCCATACCCCTGATGCGCTGGAGCACGTGCTCAAGTCACTGCGGCCCTATGCGTCCGGCAGGCTGCAGGTTGTGTTCGGTGCAGGTGGTGATCGTGACCCGGGCAAGCGGCCTGAAATGGGCAAGGTTGTCCGCGAACATGCCGACATTGCCATTGTAACCGATGACAATCCCCGCACCGAGGAACCGGCTCTGATCCGCGCGGCCATCATGGCAGCGTGCCCGGACGCAATCGAGATCGGGGACCGGGCGCAGGCCATTCAATATGCCGTCGACAACCTGGCATCAGGTGATGTGCTGGTGGTTGCCGGCAAGGGGCATGAAACCGGCCAGACCGTCGGCAAAAAGGTTATTCCGTTTTCAGACCAGGAAGCTGTTCTGGCCTGCGTATCCGGGAGGGTCGCCAATGGCTGATCAAGCCTTGTGGACGCTCGATGAGGTTGTCGGAGCCACCGGCGGGCAGCTTGAAGGCAAGGTAACGCTGGCGCTGAACGGGGTCGCCATAGACAGCCGCGCCATCAATGCAGGCGACATATTCGTTGCCATCAAGGGCGAGCGAACCGACGGCCACGAGTATGCGGCCAATGCGCTGAAGGCCGGTGCGGGGCTTGCAATTGTCTCGCGTCCGGACAGTGCCATGCGCGAAGCCGGACCTGTGCTGGTCGTGGATGACGCCCTGGCAGCACTTGAAGCACTGGGACGCGCGGCACGGGCGCGCAGCACCGCACATATCATTGCCGTCACCGGTTCGGTGGGCAAGACAACCACCAAGGACGCACTCAAGATTGCACTGGCATCGTGCGGCGAAACCCATGCGTCGGTTTCGTCTTTCAACAATCAGTGGGGTGTGCCGCTGACCCTGGCGCGGCTTGCCCGCACAGCCGAGTTCGGCGTGTTCGAGGTCGGCATGAACCATGCCGGGGAAATTGAAACGCTGATTGACATGGTGCGTCCGCATACCGCGATCATTACCGCGATCGCGGAAAGTCATCTGGGACACTTTGCGTCGCTGACCGGCATCGCCCGGGCCAAGGCTGAAATCTTTACCGGCGTGGTTGCAGGTGGTGTGGCCATCATCAATCACGACACCGAGTTTTTCGACCTGCTGCGCGATGCAGCACGTGAGCAGGGCATCACCGACATTCGCAGTTTTGGTGAAAAAGCCGGAGCTGATATTTCACTGAAACGGGCGACCCTGCACGACGCCTGCTCCTGCGTCACGGCTGATGTACGCGGCCAGGAGGTCACCTACAAGCTGGGTGCGGCAGGCAAGCACGTGGTTGTGAATTCCCTTGCTGTCCTGGGCGCCTGTGAAGCCGCAGGCGCAGACCTGGCGAAATGTGCGCTGGCGCTGGCGGACATCACACCACCCTCAGGACGCGGTGTCCGGCATAGTCTGAACGTTGACGGGCTAGGTGTGACGGTTATCGATGAAAGCTACAACGCCAATCCTGCGTCCATGCGCGCAGCACTGGAAATGCTCGGCGCATCACAGCCGTCGGGACGCGGACGCCGGATTGCGGTACTCGGCGACATGCTAGAGCTTGGGGATCATTCAGAGCGCCTTCACGGCGAACTGGTCGAGCCTTTGCAGGCAGCGCAAGTTGATCTGGTGTTTGCATGCGGTCCCGCCATGAACACGCTTTGGCAGAACTTGCCGGCTGCAGTGCGCGGTGCCTATGCGCCGTCATCTGTCGAGATGATTGCACCGCTGCTTGAATCCATACAAGCCGACGACATTATCATGATAAAGGGGTCGCTGGGGTCGCGCATGGCACCGGTGGTTGAAGCAATAATCAAGCAATACGGGGGCACATCCGGAGGCTGAGCCTCTGGAGAGAAATTCCACATGTTCTATTATCTATCCATCGAACTAAGCGACCAGATTTCCGGGCTGAATGTGTTCCGCTACATTACCTTCAGAACCGGCGGTGCGCTGATGACGTCGCTGTTTCTGGTGTTCATGTTCGGACCGTGGCTGATCTCCAATCTGCGCCTGAAACAGGGCAGGGGTCAGCCAATTCGCGAAGATGGTCCCGCCCGCCATATAATCGAGAAACAGGGCACGCCCACCATGGGCGGGCTGATGATTTTGGCAGGCATCGTGATCTCGACTTTGCTGTGGGCCGACCTGAACAACCTCTATGTGTGGTCGGTGTTGTTTGTCACGCTGGGTTTCGGTGCAATCGGGTTTTATGACGACTATCTGAAAGTGACCCGTGCCACCGTTGGCGGTTTTTCCGGGCGCATGCGGCTGGCGCTGGAATTCGTGATTGCCGGATTTGCGGTGTGGATGTTCACGGCGCTGGGTGAGGACAAACTATCCACAGCGCTGGCGCTGCCGTTCCTGAAAGACACGCTCATTCAACTGGGAGCGTTTTTCGTGCTGTTCGGCATGGTGGTGGTGGTCGGCGCCGGCAATGCGGTCAACCTGACCGACGGCCTCGATGGACTGGCCATCGTTCCGGTGATGATTGCAGCCGCCAGTTTCGGCGTCATTGTGTATCTCGCCGGCAATGTGAAATTCGCCGACTACCTTCAGATTCACTATATTCGCGGCACCGGTGAACTGGCGGTTCTGTGCGGTGCCCTGATCGGGGCAGGGCTTGGATTCTTGTGGTTCAACGCTCCGCCTGCGATGATCTTCATGGGAGATACGGGATCGCTGTCTCTCGGCGGTACGCTGGGCGCCATTGCCGTGGCGGCAAAACATGAAATCGTCCTGGCAATCATCGGTGGCCTGTTCGTTCTGGAAACCGTTTCGGTGATTGTGCAGGTGGCGTCCTTCAAGCTCACCGGCAAGCGGGTGTTCGCCATGGCGCCGCTGCATCACCATTTCGAGCAGAAGGGCTGGAAGGAGCCGACCATCGTGATCCGCTTCTGGATCATTTCCGTTGTTCTGGCACTTGTCGGCCTTGCCACCTTGAAGTTGCGCTAGGGGCTGTCTGATATACGATGACTATCGCAGCGCACAGCTTCAAAGGCAAAACGGTCGGCGTGTTCGGCCTGGGTCGCAGTGGTAACGCCACTGTTGACGCTCTGGTGCGCGGTGGTGCCGAAGTGCTGGCGTGGGATGACGCGCCAGCGGCAGCCGACAAGGCCGCGGAGCAGGGATTGCCGGTGGTCAATCTGCATGGCGTGGATTTTACCACGCTGGACAGCTTTGTCCTGTCACCCGGCGTGCCGCTCACCCACCCTGAACCGCACTGGAGCGTCAAGAAGGCGCTCGCTTGCGGTGTGGAGATTATTGGTGACACGGAAATCCTGGCGCGTGAACTGGCGGGGACCGGTGCAAAACTGGTGGCGATTACCGGAACCAACGGCAAGTCCACAACAACTGCGCTGGCCGGTCATGTTCTGGCATCTGCCGGCCTTGATGTTGCAGTCGGCGGCAATATCGGCACTGCCGCCTTGCTGTTGCCGGCTCCAGTTGCAGGCAGGGTCTATGTAATTGAGCTGTCGTCCTACCAGATCGACCTGATGCCATCGCTGAAACCGGATGTGGGCATCTTGATGAACCTGACGCCGGATCATCTGGAACGCCATGGCGATATGGCGCATTATGCAGCCGTCAAGGCGCGCATGTTTGCGTTGCAGGACCACAATGATCTTGCCGGTATTTCGCTGGATGACGATTGGTGTGCCCGGATTGCAGCTGAAGCTGCGAAACATGCTTCACTTTGTTCGTTCTCCGTGGCTGCAAGAGACGCTGCTGTTATATCAGACGGTGACATGGTTACCGATAGACGTGAGGGGACATCCGTTTCACTCTCGCAGGCACGGGCGCTGCGCGGTGCGCACAACGCCCAGAATGCCTGTGCGGCATACATCATTGCGCGCCGGCTTGGTCTCGATGCCGACCAGATCGAACAGGGGTTCAACAGTTTTCCCGGGCTCGAACATCGTATGGAAGAAATCGGCTCAGCCGGACGTGTGGTGTTTATCAATGACAGCAAGGCGACCAATGCAGACGCCGCCGAAAAGGCCTTGTCGAGTTTTGAGCGCATTTACTGGATTGCCGGCGGACAGGCCAAGCAGGGTGGCATCGCTTCCTTGCAAGCTCATTTCCACCGGATTGCGAAAGCCTACCTGATTGGCCAGGACGCGCCGCTGCTGGCGGATGCACTTGAGGGCAAGGTGGCCTACATCACCTGCGATTCGATGCAGGCTGCCGTACAGCGCGCAGCGCTGGATGCGGCTGCCGACACAAGTGAGCACAGTGAAATAGCGGTGCTTCTGTCACCGGCTTGCGCGTCGTTTGATCAATATCCCAATTTCGAAGTGCGGGGACAGGATTTTCGCGCCTGTGTGCTGGCACTTGACAGCGTGCAACAACAAACAAAGGTGGTCTGAGACATGCTGATCTCACGTTCTGATCGCGGCCTGATTGCCGACTGGTGGTTTTCTGTCGACAAGGTGCTGCTGGGCTGTGTGCTGGTTCTGATGGCATCGGGGGTGTTGTTCTCCATGGCAGCCAGCCCGCCTGTTGCGGCACGCCTGGGGCTTGACCATTTTCATTTCTTCACCCGCCAACTGGTGTTTCTGGCTCCGGCAGCTGTGGTGCTGGTGCTGACATCGCTGTTGTCACCATCCCAGGCACGCCGGATTTGCATGCTGACCTTCATTGCTGGCCTGGCAGCCATGGTACTGGCGATTTTCATCGGGCCGGAAATCAAGGGTGCGCATCGCTGGCTCGATCTGGGTCCGATAAATGTGCAGCCTTCAGAGTTTGCCAAACCGGCGTTTGTGGTTGCCGCAGCCTGGTTTCTGGCTGAAGGCATCCGGCGCCCGGACATGCCGGGCCTGTGGATTTCCTTTGCGATGTTTGCGGCCCTGGCCGGGTTACTGGTAAAACAGCCTGATTTTGGGCAACTGGTTCTGATCACCGCCGTATTCGCCACCTTGCTGCTTGTTCACGGCATTTCATGGCTATGGATATTCGGCCTTGGCGGGCTGGCCGGCGGCGGCGCGGTCGTTGCCTTTCTGTCCTTTCCCCACGTGGCGTCGCGGGTGAACCGGTTTCTCGATCCTGAAAAGCATGACACGTTCCAGGTGGATGCCGCTACCCAGGCATTCAACAATGGCGGCCTGATGGGCACCGGTCCCGGTGGTGGAACGGCAAAGCATATACTGCCGGATGCGCACACCGACTTCATTCCTGCCGTCATCGGCGAGGAATTCGGCTTTGTTGCAAGCGCCATCCTGATTTGCGTCATCGGCTTTATCGTGTTGCGAGTGCTGCTGCGGGCCATGCGTGTTACGGACCCGTTTACCGTTTTGTCACTGACCGGGCTGGTCAGCCTCTATGGTTTTCAGTCATTCATAAACCTGGGCGTGAACCTGACACTGCTGCCGGCCAAGGGGATGACATTGCCGTTCATCTCCTATGGCGGGTCATCGCTGATTGCGATGGCGTTCTCCATGGGGTTATTGTTGGCGTTCTCGCGTGTGCGGGTACGCAACACAGCGTTTCATTCCCGAGTTGGCGGCATGGCTCCAAAGGCAGCCTGAGTATTATGAGTTCTGAAACAGCCAAGGCCGACACCGGCAGGACGATCGTTCTGGCGTCAGGTGGCACAGGTGGGCATCTGTTCCCGGCACAAGCGCTTGCATCAGTGCTGGAGGCTCGCGACTGGAAGGTTCACCTGTTCACTGACAAGAGGGGCGTGGAATGGCGCGACCGGTTTCGCGACGGGACCGTGCAGGAAATTGCCTCATCAACCCTGACATTCGGCAAGCCATGGTTGCTGCCGGGCCAGGCTTCGCAACTGATCTCGGGCTTTCGACAATGCCTTGACCAGTTCAAACTTTTGACGCCGCAGGTGGTGGTCGGGTTCGGCGGTTATCCCTCCTTGCCTGCCATGATGGCCGCGCGCTATGCCGGGATCCCGTCCATGGTGCATGAGCAGAACGCGGTCGCCGGACGGGCCAACCGGATTGCAGCCGGGTTGGGCAATGCCAGGGTAATTGCGTCATCGTTTGAGCCGTTGTACGGGTTTTCGCCCGCTCAGATGAAGCGGGTGCGGCTGACCGGTAATCCGGTACGCAAGCAGGTGATCGATGCGGTACGGCCGTATCACGCGCCGCCCGCCGATGCATCGTTCAACCTGCTGGTGTTTGGCGGCAGCCAAGGTGCCCAGTTCTTTTCCGACTTCATGCCCAAAATGGTTGCCGAACTGCCGAAAGCCGTTCTCAGAACGTTGCGGATCGCCCAGCAGTGCCGTCCTGAAGACATTGACAGGGTGCGTCAGGCCTATGAAGCAGCAGGTGTCACGGCGCTTTGCAAAAGCTTCTTTGATGACATGCCGGAACTGATCGCCAGATCCCATCTGGTGATTTGCCGGTCCGGTGCCTCCAGCGTGGCCGAGCTTGGCGTGATTGGCAGGCCTGCCATCTATGTGCCGCTGCCGCATTCCCTCGATAACGATCAGCTGCGCAATGCGCAAAGCATGGAGAAAGCCGGTGGCGGCTGGGTCATGCTGCAGAATGAAATGACACCGCAGGAAACCGCTGCCGTGTTTACACGCTTGCGTTTCGATGAGGCTGACCTTACCAGAACGGCATTGGCGGCGTCTGCGCATGGTCGGCCAAATGCTGCCGAGTTGCTGGCAGACGAGGTTGAAGAGCTGGCGCGCGCAAGACAGTCAGAGGATACTGCACCGGAATGAAATTAACCCAGGATATCGGGCCTATCCACTTTGTGGGTATTGGCGGCATTGGCATGAGCGGCATTGCCGAGGTGATGGCGACATTGGGCTATACGGTGCAAGGGTCCGACATGGCCGACAACTACAATGTCGCCCGGCTGCGCAAGGCCGGTGTCACCGTACACATCGGTCACCAGCCGGAAAATCTGGGCGACGCCCAGGTCGTGGTTACCTCAACTGCGGTAAAGCGGGACAACCCTGAAGTGCTGGAAGCGCGTGCCCGGTTCCTGCCCCTGGTGCGGCGGGCAGAAATGCTGGCGGAACTTATGCGGTTCAAGTCATGTGTCGCGGTCGGCGGCACACACGGCAAAACCACAACCACGTCACTGGTAGCTGCTCTGCTGGATGCCGGTGGTATCGACCCGACCGTCATCAATGGTGGCATAATCAATGCCTACGGTACCAATGCCAGGCTCGGCAAGGGCGACTGGATGGTGGTGGAGGCAGACGAGTCAGATGGCACCTTCGTCAAGCTGCCGGCTGATGTGACCATCGTTACCAACATGGATCCGGAGCATCTTGATCATTACGGCACCTTCGACAAGGCCAAGGAAGCCTACCGCACATTTGTGGAAAACATTCCGTTCTACGGATTTGCGGTCATGTGCATGGATCACCCGGAAGTACAGTCGCTGATTGCGCAGGTAACCGATCGCCGGGTGTTCACGTATGGCAATAGTGCCCAGGCCGACTACCGCCTTACGGATGTGAGTTATTCCGGCGGCAAGAGCCATTTTTCAGTGGTCATCAATGACCGCCGCACAGGTGAAAGCCGCACGCTGGAGAATATCACGCTGGCCATGCCGGGTGAACACAATCTGCTCAACTCAACTGCGGCAATAGCCGTCGCCGCCAATCTGGGCGTCAGCGATGAGGCAATTCGCAAGGGCCTGGCAGGGTTTGCCGGTGTCAAGCGCCGCTTTACCCTGACCGGTACCAGCAATGGCATAGATGTCTATGACGATTATGGTCATCACCCGGTTGAGATAACGGCGGTGCTGAAGGCGGCTCGCGGTGTCACGGAAAAGCGGGTAATCGCGGTGATGCAACCGCACCGCTACACCCGGCTGGAAAGCCTGTTTGATGAGTTCAGTTCATGTTTCAATGATGCTGACCAGGTGGTGCTGGCCCCGGTTTATGAAGCCGGAGAAGCGCCGATCGAAGGATTTGATCATATGACGCTGGCAGACGGCCTGCGGGCCCACGGCCACAGGAACGTGTCGACAATTTCACATAACAGCGAACTTGCGCCTTTGATCCACGAGACCGCGGAAAGCGGCGACGTGGTCATCTGTCTTGGTGCTGGCAATATTACACAATGGGCCTATTCATTGCCTGACGAGCTTGATGCACTGGCCAAGCGGAGCGGCAGATAATGACGACGCCGGGTGCGCAACTGGCGCGCAGATTGCCTGCAGTTCGCGGCCGCGTTGAGCTGGACAAGCCACTGGCCGAATTTACCTGGTTTCGCGTCGGCGGACCGGCGGACGTGTTGTATTCACCGGCCGATGAAGAAGATCTTGCCGGCTTTCTTGCCGCACTGGACGAAGACATTCCGGTGCAGGTCATCGGGGTCGGCTCCAACCTGCTGGTTCGCGATGGCGGCATCCCCGGCGTCGTTATCAGGCTGGGGCGCGGATTTGGCCAGATGGCGCTTGAAGACGGGTTTCGGGTGCGCTCAGGCACCTCGGTTCCAGATATCCGGCTGGCCCGGTTCGCATTGCAAGAAGGTATTACTTTGTTAACCTTTCTGAGAGGTATACCGGGCACAATCGGCGGCGCGTTGAGAATGAATGCGGGCGCTCATGGCGGCGAGACCCGTGACATTCTGGTGGAAGCGCGCGGGATTGATCGCAAGGGGAAGCTTCATATCATGTCAAACGACGACATGGGCTATGGCTATCGCAGCTCAACAGCACCGGCAGACATGATCTTCACGTCTGCACTGTTTCAAGGTGCTGAGGGCGATCGCGATGAGATCAAGTCCCACATGGATGAGATTACCGCTGCTCGCGAGGCCAGCCAGCCGATCCGTTCACGCACCGGAGGATCAACATTCAAGAACCCCGAAGGTGAAAAATCCTGGCAACTCATCGATGCAGCCGGCATGCGCGGCTTCGCAATTGGTCCGGCAAAAGTATCCGAGATGCATTGCAACTTCCTGATCAATGAAGGTGGTGCCACTGCGGCTGAGATCGAACAGCTCGGTGAAACTGTACGCGCGCGCGTAAAGGAGAATTCCGGGATCGATCTGCACTGGGAGATCAAGCGTGTTGGCGTCGAGGCGCGCTGACACTTTGGTAGCGGTCAGGTTCATGAGGTTTGGTTGTCACAACCGGAAATGTCCTGATCCAGAGCAACTTTCCTGATCGGTTCTGATCAATGGATGGTCTTAAAAAGGTTGAGTAATGCAACAACGCGATCCTGAATTTACGCATGTCGCCATGCTGATGGGTGGCTGGTCGAACGAGCGCGAAGTGTCGCTCAGCTCGGGCAAGGCGTGCACCAAAGGCCTCGAAGACGCGGGGTTCAAGGTTACCCAGATAGACGCCCAGCCCGATATCATCGATCAACTGCGCGAATTGAAACCTGATGTGGCGTTCAACGCCCTGCACGGCAAATGGGGCGAGGGTGGTCAGGTTCAGGCAATTCTTGAAACCATGAAAATTCCATACACCCATTCGGGCATGCTTGCCTCGGCCCTGGCCATGGACAAACACCTTTGTAAATCCGCCGTTGCCCGGGTCAAGGTGCCTGTTGTCGAACACCAGGTTGTGCCGCTCAGTGATGCTATCGATCATGATGTCATACCGCAGCCCTATGTGGTGAAGCCGGTGGCGGACGGGTCCAGTGTCGGGGTGCATATTATAGACAAGGGCAACAACTCGCTGGTCTCGATGATTGACAGCGAGGGTTTTGATCCGGAAAGCCGGGTCATGGTGGAACGCTATGTACCGGGCCGGGAACTGACCTGCGCGGTGATGGGAAATGTCGCCCTGGGCGTCACGGAGGTTTTGTCGACGGTGGGGTTTTACGACTATACCGCCAAGTACCAGCCAGGCGGGTCAGAGCACATCCTGCCTGCCGATCTTCCCAATATGGTTTATCACAGGGTTCAGAAGTACGCGCTTGCGGCTCACACGGAGCTTGGGTGCAGGGGCGTGACACGGTCGGACTTTCGCTACAATGACACCGAAGGCACCGACGGGGAGTTGATTTTCATGGAAATCAACACTCAACCCGGCATGACACCGACATCGCTGGTGCCGGAAATGGCAGCCCACGCAGGCCACAGTTTCCCCGAACTGCTGACCTGGATGATCAATGATGCAGGATTGGACCGGTGAGCGGCATGTCAATTATTCGCAAGTTTCGCAAATTGCGCCGGGCTCCTTTGTGGGCTGTCGCCTCCAGCGCATTGCAGGCAGGTGAGCGTATAGCCAATCGCCGCACAAGCCGAATACTGGTGCGTTCAAGCGCGGTTGGCATGCTGGCGCTGGTCACCGGGTACGGCTTGCTTGTGGGAGATCACCTGTCGGATCCATCGAGCGGGACGCGCGGCCTGCCGGCGCAGGTCTCGTCGTATTTCGGCTATGCGGCTGAACAAATCCGGATTACCGGCCTGAAGCGAATGGGTGGAGCAACTGTGCTTAAAGCCATTGGCATCAAACCAGGCGGTTCGCTCATTGGATTTGATGCAAACAATGCACGGTCGATTCTGCTCAATCTGGATTGGGTACAGGAAGCCAGCGTGCGGGTCCTGCCGCCCAACCGGATCGAAATCGAAATTGGTGAGCGGGAACCGTTTGCCGTCTGGCAACGCGACGGCAATTATTATGTCATCGACCGTGAGGGTGCCGCTATTGCCAGTTTTGAAGCGCACAAGTTCCCGCACCTGATGCTGGTGTCGGGCGAAGGCGCACAGGAAAGCGTTTCGCAACTTGTTAACCAACTTGAAGCATGGCCTGAGTTACACTCAAGGATCAAGGCTGCGGCACGTGTGGGGAAACGCCGGTGGTCCTTGTATTTCGCTGGTGGACGGCAGGCTCTATTGCCTGAAAGGGAAGTGGAACAGGCCCTCGCCAATTTGACAGACCTGGATGCGCGGTATGGTGTTCTGGCATCGGGAATAGAGCAGGTGGACCTTCGTCTCGCCGGTTCTGCAGTGTTGGTTCCGTTTGATGGCGCCAAGGTGGATGCGGACCGCAAAGTTGCTTTGCGTAATCGCTGAACCAGGCCGGCCGGCTGCGGTGCTGGGTGTATAGGTTGTTTGAGTAGGTTTTTGAGTTTCATGAAAGTTGTGCCTTTTCCATCTTCGTCCGCACATGGCGGATCGACCCATGCATCTGTACCTTCGATTATTGCGGCACTGGATATCGGTTCCACCAAGATTTGCTGCCTGATCGGGTCCATTGATGGCCGCAGGCGCCGGGCTGTTGATGAAACGGTGCCGCAAATCAAGGTCATTGGTGCCGGTCATTGCCGTTCGCAGGGTGTGAACGGTGGCGCCATTACCGACCTGGATGATGCCGAACGCGCGCTGCGCACCGCAATCGATCAGGCTGAACGCATGGCCGGCCGCACAATTTCCGATGTCTATGTGAACATGTCTGGTGGCCGCACCCTGAGTGTGCATGTAACCGGCCAGGCTGTACTCGGCCATCAGGCTGTTGACGAGGCGGCCAAGCGCCGGGCCGCGGTTAATGCCATGTCGAAAGTAGAGACCGGCGGTCGCGCCGTTCTGCATGCATCGGTGATACAGTATCGCCTTGACGGCGCGCGCGGCGTGCGTGAACCGGCAGGCATGCACGGCAGCACACTGACTGCGGAGATGAATGTCGTTCTGGCAGATCCGCACGCCATCACAAATCTTGGCATCCTGCTGGAGCGCTGCCATCTGGATGCGGTCGGATTCGTCGTCGCGCCCTATGCTGCGGCGCGCTCGGTTCTGCTGGCTGATGAAATGGAACTGGGTGTTGCCGTCATCGAGCTTGGCGGCGGCACCACATCATATGCAGTGTTCAACGAAGGCATGCTGGCTCATGCTGACATGGTCCCGGTGGGGTCCCACCACGTAACCACTGACATAGCCCGTGGTCTCAACACAACCATCGCGCATGCAGAGCGGGTCAAGACATTGTGGGGGTCAACCGTTCCGGCCCAGCTTGATGAGCGTGAATTGATTACCTGCCCGATCCTCGGTGAAACCGGCAGTGATGCGGTGCAGAGCATTCCGCGGTCGATGATCTGTGGCGTGGTCCGCCCGCGCATGGAAGAGATATTTGAAATCATCCGGGACCGGCTGGATGAAGTGCCTGCGGCACGGCATTTTGTGCGCCGCGTGGTGCTGACAGGTGGTGGCGGCCAGTTGAACGGCGTTGAGCAACTGGCGGGAGAGATTCTTGGCCGGCGGGTTCGGGTGGCAAATCCATCGCGCTTTGACGGCTTGCCGGACGCCCTGTCTACACCGGGGTTCTGTGTCGCAACGGGCCTGCTGCGCTACGGCCTGATGCCGGATGAGCAGGCGGCAAATCTCGGTGCGCTGATTGCAGGCGCAGGCCATGACAGCAGCTATTTCAGGCGTGTCGGTCAGTGGCTCAAGGAAAGCTTCTGATCCGGCAGCTGTCCGGGTCTGGATTATGGGGTCACATGAACCCATGTTGTTGTGGAGCGATTTTCAGATAAGGCGTTTCCCTACATGGTCCAGATTGCAAAGACGCTTTGGCGAGCAACCATAAAATTCGTAGATGACGGCGGGTCCGCGATCGCCAGCAATGTCGCCCTTTCCCTGTTGCTTTCGCTGTTTCCGTTTTTGCTGCTGGTGACGTCGCTGGTGCGCATCTGGGGCAATCCCGCCCTGGTTGATGAGGTTTTCAATCTGGTGCTTGAGCACTGGCCCGCCGACAGCGAAAAGGCGATCACGGACCAGGTCAAGATCATGGTTGCGCAAACGCCGAACGAATTTTTTTCCGCCAGTACATTTATCGCACTCATTCTGGCCACCAACGGTATTGAAAACGCCCGTGATGGTCTTAACCGGGCTTATCGGGTGGCAGAAACGCGTCCGTTCTGGTGGCGGCGCCTGCAAGGTGCAGTGTTTGTCATCATCGGTGCTTTCGGCCTTATCCTGGCCGCCTTCATTCTTATCGCAACGCCGCTGGTGTGGTCGTTCCTGGTCAACAAGCTTGCCTGGCTGGAACCGTTTTCCTTTACTGTCGGTGTGGTCAAGTATGCGCTTGCCGTTGGTGTGCTGACACTTTCGCTGTTTTCCTTTCATCGCTTCCTGCCCGATGGCAAGCGTTCGATAAGGACCACTTTCCCCGGCATCGCGTTGACCATTTCCGGCATCATTGCCGGGTCGCAACTGTTCGCGATCTATCTGCAGACAATTGCCAATTACACGGCCCTTTATGCAGGCCTGGCCGGCACCATGGTCGCCATCGTTTATCTGTACGGCCTGTCGGCGCTGATTCTGTTTGGCGCGGAGTTCAACGCTGCTCTGGCCGAAGAAAGAGGCGCCGGGAGCTAGGGTTTTTCAGTCACCGTTTCGGGTTGAGCGGGCGGTTGTGGGTCCAGTCATAGGTGCCGAGATCGCGTTCACGCACGGCTTGCTTCCAGCCCACATCTTCCGCGCGATGCTTGAAGTTCATGCCTTCAGGTGAGTGCCGCGTGATGCCGTCGAACACGGTTGCCATCATCTGGGTGTTGGCAAGACCCATGGCATCAATCGCCTGATTGATCACCAGTTTCTGCATCATCAACTGATTTGTGGGAACGGTCGAGATGCGCGCGGCCAGATTTTCCACGAGAGCGTCAAGCTCTGCCGGCGCCACTGCCTTGTGCACCAGGCCGATGCGTTCCGCCTCACGACCGTCTATCCTGTCGCCGGTCAACAACATGCGTTTGGCGCCTTCCGCACCCAGCCGGTAGACCCACATGGCAGTGGTCGGACAGCCCCAGACACGGGTTGGCATATAGCCGATTTCAGCATCGTCGGCCATGACGACAAGATCGCAGCAAAGCGCAATGTCGGAGCCGCCGGCCACAGCATATCCGTTCACCTTGCAGATCACCGGCTTGTAACTGCGCCACAAGGACATGAACAGGTCGGTGTTTCGCTTCATGAAGGCATAGTCCTTCATCGGGTCCCACGGCATCTCCTGGGTAACGGAGTTTTCGCCCGCGGTTTCCGCATAGGCCTTCAGATCATAGCCGGCACAAAATGCCCTGCCTGCGCCGCTCAGGACAATCACATGCACTTCGTCATCAGCGTTGGCGCGGGCGACGCAATCGGCAAGTTGTTGCGGGACTTCGTCATCAATGGCATTGAGAACGTCCGGGCGGTTCAGGGTGATCCGCCCGACGCGTCCGTCACCGTGATATTCTACCTTTGCCATCGAATTGCCTCCTGCGGGTTTTTCCACGGGAGGCTCGCAAGTTGGCGTCGTCTGATCAAGTGCGGATTTCTATTTAACGTGGCGGACCAGGAAGTGTTTCTTGGTGGTTTCCACAACATCCCAGTGACCTTCAAATCCGTTTGGAATGATGACGCTGTCACCGGCGCGGAAATCTTTCACGGTTCCGTCCTTGCCGATATCCACCCAACCCTACCATGAATAGTCCAGATCAATGCCGGTCAGGGCCGAAAATTTCCTGTAAAGACTTTGCTGTAAACGCTCGAGATGTTTGGGGTTTTCCGCATCTGCGCCGGTTATGGCACTGCGGCTGCCGATCTGCACGCAGCCGTCCGGAAGAAAACGGTAATAGTGGCGCAATGTCCGGCTGTCGCAAGCGCAACCGTTTTGGCGCGCACGGTGCCACCGGGAGTGGCCAGGTGATTGACGCCGTTCACGGTTTTCCAGCCCATGACCGGACTCGCCGGGTGAATCTTCACCCCGAGTTTGCGGGCCAGTTTCATGTAACCCGACGCCAGTTTTGCTGCGTGAATGGAAATGCCGTCACGCTCCATCAATGCGCCTGCTGCTTCTTCATCCCTGATGACTGTTTGGTGCAGTTTTTCCCGTGACATGATGCGGGACTTGTAGCCAAATACCTCGTTGAGCAGTTTGAATTCAGCTTCCGGTTTAGCCATAACTGAATGGTCCCATACCCTCAGATTCGACAATCTTGTGGTGCCACATTGGTGCCGGATCGTTTCTGCAACCCGTTAACCTTTGTAAACGCGCTGCGCCGATTTATTGCAATTTTCTGCACTGCGGTAAGGTCGCGTTAACCATTTGTTAGTGATTTGGAAACCAAAATGGCACTCCCAGGGGATATCAATTGGATGCAAAGCCATGCCTATCAAATTAACTGTACCTGACTCTACGGAGTTGAAACCGCGTATTACTGTTTTTGGCGTAGGTGGTGCAGGGGGCAATGCCGTCAACAACATGATCGAGTCCAACCTTGAAGGGGTCGAGTTCGTTGTTGCCAACACCGATGCACAGGCCATTCTGCAGAGTTCCGCAGAGCGGCGCATCCAGATGGGCACCGATTTGACACAAGGTCTCGGGGCCGGGTCACAGCCGCAGATTGGCGCCGGTGCAGCCGAAGAGGCATTGCCGGAAATCCTGGATCATCTGGCTGGCGCGCACATGGTGTTCATCACTGCCGGTATGGGCGGTGGTACCGGCACAGGTGCAGCCCCCGTAATTGCGCGCGCAGCAAAGGAGCAGGGCATCCTGACGGTTGGAGTTGTCACCAAGCCGTTCCACTTTGAAGGCCAGCGCCGCATGCTGACGGCGGACCGCGGCATTGAACAGCTCACCCAGCACGTCGATACGCTTATTGTCATCCCGAACCAGAACCTGTTCCGTGTCGCCAATGAGAAGACAACCTTTGCGGCTGCCTTCGCCATGGCGGACGAGGTGCTGTATTCCGGCGTTGCATCGATCACCGAACTTATGACCCGTGACGGGTTGATCAATCTCGACTTCGCCGACGTTCGTGCCATCATGTCCGAAATGGGCAAGGCGATGATGGGTACCGGTGAGGCCTCTGGTGAAAAGCGTGCCATTGAAGCGGCTGAAGCCGCCATTTCCAATCCATTGCTTGATGATGTATCGATGCGCGGCGCACGCGGCCTGCTGATTTCCATCTCGGGCGGCCCTGACCTGACGCTGTACGAAGTCGATGAAGCCGCGACCCGTATTCGCGAGGAAGTCGATCCCGAAGCCAACATCATACTGGGCGCAACCTTCGATGAAAAACTTGAAGGCACCATGCGGGTGTCGGTTGTTGCAACTGGGCTGGCAGAGGAATTCCTGCAGGGCAGCGACGATGCTGAGGCAGAAACTGACGAGGAAGAATCCGGCTACGGCTACGCCACTCCCCAGCCTGCCGCAAAGACTTTAGCCCCGGCGCCTGTGGCCGCAAAACCCCAGGTTGAAGAGGTGGTCGAAGAAAGCATGGAAGTTGCTGCAGAGCTTCAGGAAGCTGCTGCACCGGCTCCTGCACCGCGGCCCGTCATGGCAGAATCTACACCGAAACCGCGGCCGCAAATGCCGGCACGTGAAGAATTTCCGCCGATTGCGCGTGAGCAAATGGCGGCCGGCCCTGAAAAACTGCAACAGGTTGCAAAGGCTGCGCAGACGAAGCGCAAGGGTCTGCTGGAACGGCTGGCCAGCGTCGGACTGGGCGTGCGGCGTGACGAAGAGCCTGCACCTGCTCCCAAAGCCGCCAAGGAAGAGCCGAAAATGCAGCGCCCGCAGTCTGCAGCGCAGGCCCAGGGAAATGTGCATCCGCTTCAGCCTGCCATTGATCCATCGCTTGATGATGACCAGTTGGAAATCCCGGCGTTCCTGCGCAGGCAATCCAACTGATTCAAACGCCTTGGGGTCAGGTTCTGATATTGTTGCGTGCTGATCTGGTTTAAGCCGGATCAGGGTGCTTTTTGGTTGAAACAACCAAGACTCATGAACCTGATCGCTTTCAAAGAGGTACAGCAACTTTATGGGTTCTCATGAACCCGTATTGGTCCAGGCCAGCCATATTTCCGCCCGGTTGATGCACCATTCCACATGTACAAACCGACGTGCAAAGCTGGCTGTATAATGCTTTTTGCGTTAGTCTTGAGGGAACATGGCCTGGTGAACACTGATTCAGGCCGGAATTCAGCGGAGTAGAGCGTTGCCGTCTAAGTCCAAATTTACGACACTGACCATGTTTTGCGCAGCAGGTATCATGCTGTCGGGTTGTGCAGGTGGCAATCTGAGTGACTACCTGCCCGGTGGCGACGACGACAGTTCGGGTTCTTCACAAGGCTTCAGCCTGTTTGGCGGTGGCGATGCAGTGGCGCCCGATCTTGGCAACGATCCGGACGGTGCGCCCATCGCGCAGATGTACAATGCGGGCGTCAAGGACGTGCGCAACGAAGAATTTCGCGCTGCAGTGAAGAAATTTACCGAGGTGGAGCGCCAGCACCCGTATTCGAAGTGGGCCACCAAGGCCATCCTGATGCAGGCCTATTCGCAGTACCGGCGCAGTGCCCATCCGGAATCCATTGCGGCGGCCCAGCGCTTTATCCAGTTGCATCCGGGACATCAGGATGCAGCCTATGCGCAGTATCTTATAGCGCTCAATCACTATGAGCAGATCAACGATGTTCGCCGCGACCCGACTGCTGCGCGCAAGTCGCTGGCCGAGCTTGAGGAGGTGGCGCGGCGCTATCCCAACACATCCTATGCCCAAGATGCAGCCGGCAAAGCTTCATTGGCGCGTGATATCCTGGCCGGCAAGGAGATGGAAGTCGGCCGGCATTATCAGCGCAAGAAGTCATTTCTCGCAGCGATCAACAGATACAAGACCGTCGTCAAGAAGTATCAGACCTCGACCCACACGCCCGAAGCCCTGTACCGGCTTACAGAAAACTATATGCAGTTGGGTATCCGCTCCGAAGCGCAGACTGCTGCTGCAGTACTGGGGCATAATTACCCCAATTCAAAGTGGTACAAGGACGCGTTCGCATTGTTGCAGGACGGTGGCTTGACCCCGGTTGCCGATTCCGGTTCTTGGCTGTCGGGCATATTCGGTTCATAGACCAATATGGGGTCAGGTGAACCCGTGAACCTGATCTGTAACCTCGCGACTGTTCTCGAATTCCAGTTTTTTGGTTTTAGCACCACCCCATGACGGCAACCGTGGCTGCGGCACCGGACTTCCGGCAAAATTCATTCAAAATATGGCCGGTCATACCCATGTTGATATTTGTCAACAGGCCCTGGCTGTCAGCGAGTTGACCGCAGCCTTCACATCAGGTTCTTTTACGTGCCGGGGCGATGTTGCGTGCCAAAACTGGCGCAACTGCCAAACAGTAAGGGTCGGTCATGGGTTTTGTCGGAAGTCTTGTCGCACAGGCGTTGTCACTGTTGGCGACCCTGTTCGTGTTTGCGATCGGGGTGCTTGTTCTGGGCGTTGTTGTGATGTTCATCATCGACATCAGCCAGCGCCACGACGCCATTCGGCGAAACTATCCGGTTATCGGCCGTTTCAGACATCTGTTCTCCACACTGGGCGAGTTTTTCCGGCAGTACTTTTTTGCCCAGGACCGCGAGGAGATGCCGTTCAACCGGGCGCAGCGCGAATGGGCATACAAATCGGCCGCCGGGGTCGACAATACGGTTGCCTTCGGGTCGACCCAGAATATTTCCGCGGTTGGCTCTCCGATCTATGCCAGTGAAATTTATGGCCTGCTGGACGATGAGATGTCCGATCCACCGGTTCTCACCATCGGAGAGGGGGCGCGCCATCCTTACCAGGCCGGATCCCTGATCAACATTTCCGGCATGAGTTATGGCGCACTTTCTGCGCCGGCTGTGCAGGCCTTGTCGAAAGGTGCCGCGATGGCCGGCTGCTGGCTCAATACCGGGGAGGGCGGACTGTCGGACCATCACCTGTCAGGAGGTTGTGACATAATCTTCCAGATCGGCACGGCAAAGTACGGCGTGCGGGATGAACACGGCAATTTTTCGGAAGACAAGCTGAGAGAAATCACCGGTCTGCCACAGGTCAAAATGGTGGAGATCAAGCTCAGTCAGGGTGCCAAGCCGGGCAAGGGCGGCATCCTGCCAGCCGACAAGGTAACTGAGGAAATCGCCCGGATCCGCGGGATTGCGGCGGGTAAGGCCTCAATCTCGCCGAACCGGCATTCGGAGATCGCCAATCATGGCGAACTGCTTGATTTCATCGCCCATGTACGCGACCTGTCCGGCTTGCCGACAGGGTTCAAAACGGCCATGGGCGGCGTGGAATGGCTTGAGGAACTGTGCGCGCTCATCAACAAGCGCGGAGCGGCATCGGCTCCTGATTTCATCACCATTGATTCTGGTGACGGTGGTACTGGGGCAGCTCCCATGCCGCTGATCGACAATACTGCCCTGACTGTTCGCGAAGCACTGCCGATGGTGGTGGATGTGCTGGAGAAACACAAACTCAAAGGCCGTATACGGGTCATTTGTGCAGGTAAGCTGATCACGCCGGCTGAGGTTGCCTGGGCTTATTGCGCCGGGGCGGATTTTGTCAATTCAGCGCGAGGTTTCCTGTTTGCGCTGGGATGCATCCAGTCACTCAAGTGCAACAAGAACACCTGCCCAACCGGCATTACCACGCATCAACGTCACCTACAGCGCGGGCTTGATCCGGCTGACAAGGCAGTGCGGGTGAAAAATTACGCCGGCAAGATACATTATGGAGTTGGCCTGATTGCGCATGCCTGCGGGGTGCCGCACGCCAGAGCCCTTGAGCGGCGGCACGTTCGTCTTATCCAGGCAGACGGCAAGTCCCGCCCATTGAGTGAGATCTACCCACCGGCGGAGCAGGACCGGGCTGTGTGAATTTACAAGAAACGGAGTTGCTTGGATGCGGGGTCTCGAAGGAAAAGTGGTCATCGTGACCGGTGGCGGCAGCGGCATCGGCCGGGCCGTCTGTCAACGGTTCGCGGATGAGCAGGCAAGCGTCGCTGTTTTCGATATCAACGGCGATGGTGCAGCGCAGACAGCCGGGCTGATCTCAGATGCAGGGGGCCGCTCACGCACATATGTAACCGACATTTCAGATTATGATGCCGTAGAAGCTGCAGTTGCTGCCGCTGAAAAGGACCTCGGCCCCGTCGATATCCTGGTCAACAATGCAGGCTGGGATGAAGCCAAGCCGTTCCTTGCCACAGATACCGCTCTATGGCGCAAGATAATCGACATCAATCTGTACGGGCCCTTAAACCTGCACCACACGGTGGTTTCGCGGATGGTGCAACGTGAAGCCGGCAAGGTCATCAACGTCGCATCCGACGCTGGTCGTGTGGGCTCATCCGGCGAAGCGGTCTATTCGGCCTGCAAGGGCGGTATCATCGCGTTCTCGAAAACCCTGGCGCGTGAGCTTGCCCGCAAGAACATCCAGATCAATACGGTTTGTCCCGGCCCGACCGATACACCGCTGTTTGCCAGTTTTGCCGGCGACGCCGAGCAGGGCAGGAAACTGATTGACGGGCTGACCCGTGCCATTCCCATGCGCCGCCTCGGCCAGCCGGCAGACTATCCCGGCATCATTGCGTTTCTGGCCAGTGACGATGCCGATTACATCACCGGGCAGACGATCAGTGTGTCCGGTGGTCTGACCATGCACGGGTGATGTCCGTATTTGTCGACACATCCTAATCCTCTCGCCCGATTCTATAAAAATGCGCTATAAACAGCGCTGTCATGCTCACACATCTTGCCATACGCGACATAGTCCTTATCGAAAAGCTGGACCTCTCCCTTGAGGAAGGCCTCGGTGTGCTGACCGGTGAGACCGGTGCCGGCAAGTCAATCCTGCTGGATTCGCTGGGGTTGGCGCTTGGCGCGCGCGGTGATGCATCGCTGGTGCGAACGGGCTGTGACAAGGGCAGTGTGACGGCCGGGTTCCATCCTCCTGCAGGCCACGCTTCATATGCCTTGCTGGCTGAAGCGGAAATCGAGGCGGGCGAGGACGGTATTGTCATTCGCCGTATTCAGGGCGCTGACGGCAAATCCCGGGTGTTCATCAATGACCAGCCGTCCAGCGTGAACCTGCTGCGGCAACTGGGAGGACTGCTGGCGGAAATCCATGGCCAGCACGATGACCGCGCCCTGATGGATGTCTCGTTCCATCGCACGGCCCTGGATGCCTATGGCGAGCTTGAGCCGAAATTGCGCAAGGTTGAGGCTGCCTGGGCGGCGCTGAGTGCGGCAAGGGATGCCTACGATGCCCATCAGGCCCGGCTTGACCGGGCAGAGACCGAGCGTGCGTTTCTGGAACATGCCCTGAAAGAAATGCATGAGCTTGATCCGCTGCCGGGTGAAGAAGCCACCCTGGCGGACAAGCGCCAGATGATGATGAACGCGGAAGAATTCTCATCCGTGGTCAATGAGGCGCAAAAGGCTGTTTCCAACGGCGATACCATTGCCGCCCTGAACACGGCGCTGCGGAAGCTGGAAAGACGCCGCGAGCAGGCAAAAGGCGGTTTGGACCCGGTATGTGCGGCCCTTGAGCGTGCCGTGATCGAGATGAACGAAGCGCAAAACCAGCTTGATGCAGCGGCCCGGGAATTCGTGCTCAACCCGGCTGAGCTGGAAAAGGCCGAGGAGAGACTATTTGCGCTGCGCGCACTGGCGCGAAAACATAAAGTCCAAGTGGATGATCTGGCTGCTCTGATGGAGCGCTTTGAAACCGATCTGCAATCCATTGATGACGGCGGCGTCATGCTTGCCAAACTCAAAACCGCCCGCGATGAGGCGCAGACTGTTTATGACGATCTGGCGCTCAAATTGTCGGATGCGCGCGTGAAAGCGGCTGTGAAGCTGGACCAGGAAATACTATCCGAACTGGCGCCGTTGCGGCTGGAAAAGGCGCGGTTTGAAACCCGGGTCGAAACAGATGAAGCCCGTGCCGGTCCGCACGGCATTGACCGGGTGGAATTTCTGATTGCGGCCAATCCCGGGACACCGCTGGCTCCCATCGTCAA
This sequence comes from uncultured Alphaproteobacteria bacterium, assembly GCA_963698275.1. Taxonomy (GTDB): domain Bacteria; phylum Pseudomonadota; class Alphaproteobacteria; order Rhizobiales; family Aestuariivirgaceae; genus Anderseniella. The sequence goes on from CAVOQE010000001.1 coordinate 631,711, forward strand.
GGCGGCATCCGGAGGTGAGTTGTCCCGCTTCCTGCTGGCCCTGAAGGTGGTGCTGGCAGCACGCGCATCTGCACCCACGCTTGTTTTTGACGAGATTGATACCGGTGTGGGCGGAGCCGTTGCCGATGCCATCGGCCAGCGGCTTTCGCGCATGTCGAAGGGTTTGCAGGTGCTGGCGGTCACCCACAGTCCGCAGGTTGCCTCGCGTGCCGACGCGCATTTGCTGATATCCAAGATGGAAGAGGCAGGCGATGCCGCCGGCCGGCGCATGATCACCCGTGTTACGCCGCTCACCGGCGAGGGCCGCCGTGAGGAGATCGCCCGCATGCTGTCCGGTGCCGAGGTGACATCGGAAGCCCGCGCCCAGGCTGACCGACTGCTGTCGGCTACAGGTTAATCCATCATGACGAAAATTACCCCTGTTGCGGCGTTGACGCCGCTGGAAGCGGCTGACGAACTTGAACGTCTGGCAGCCGAGCTGGCGCGCCATGACGAGGCCTACTACCGTGAGGATGAGCCGGAAATCTCGGATGCGGACTATGACGCGCTGAGGCGCCGCAATGAAGAGATTGAGGCCGCATTTCCTGACCTGGTTCTGGCGGACTCGCCGTCACGCCGCGTTGGTGCTGCGCCATCGGAAAAGTTCGGCAAGGTGCGCCATGCCGTCTCGATGCTGTCTCTGGGCAACGCCTTTGCCGATGAAGATGTGCATGAGTTCGTCGCCCGCATTCGCCGTTTTCTGAAACTTTCCGATGATGAACCGGTCGACATCACGGCGGAACCGAAGATCGACGGCCTGTCGGTATCGTTACGCTATGAAGCCGGCAGACTGGTGCAGGCGGCGACACGCGGAGACGGGCAGGAGGGTGAAAATGTCACCCGAAATGTCGAAACAATCGGCGATATTCCCCATAAGGTGAGTGGGGACGACTTCCCGCCCGTGTTTGAGGTGCGTGGCGAAATATACATGTCCCACAAGGACTTCGCTCAACTTAATGAGACGCAGTTGGAAGCAAATGCCAAGGTTTTTGCCAACCCGCGCAATGCGGCTGCCGGCTCCTTGCGCCAGCTTGATGCATCGATTACTGCGGCACGGCCCTTGCGGTTTTTTGCCTATGCCTGGGGCCAGGTTGACCGGCTTCCCGCCGACACCCAGCGCGGGGTTCTGGACGCGCTTGATCGCTGGGGGTTCCCGGTCAATCCGCTGACGACACTTTGCACATCGGTCGATGAACTGCTGGCGCACTACGGGTCTATCGAAGAGCAGCGCGCGTCGCTGGGCTATGACATCGATGGTGTTGTCTACAAGGTGAACCGGCTCGACTGGCAGGAGCGGCTCGGTTTTGTGTCGCGCTCGCCGCGCTGGGCAATTGCGCACAAGTTTGCCGCCGAAAAAGCCACCACTGTGCTGGAAGGCATCGACATTCAGGTAGGCCGCACCGGCGCGCTCACACCGGTGGCGAGACTGAAACCGGTCACGGTCGGCGGTGTGGTGGTGTCAAATGCAACCCTGCACAATGAGGACGAAATCGTCCGCAAGGATATTCGTATCGGCGATACGGTGACCATTCAGCGGGCAGGGGACGTGATACCGCAGGTGCTCGGCCATTTACCCGACAAGCGCCCGGCGGATGCCGCTGAGTATGTGTTTCCGACAACGTGTCCGGCGTGCGGCTCGCATGCGGTGCGCGAGATCAACGAGAAAACCGGCAAGATGGATGTGGTGCGCCGTTGCACCGGCGGCCTGATATGCCCGGCGCAGCGGGTCGAGCGGCTCAAGCATTTCGTGTCGCGCAATGCGTTTGACATCGAAGGCATGGGCGACAAGGTCATCCAGGAGTTTTACGATGACGGCCTGATCCAGTCGCCGCAGGACATCTTCACGCTCAAGGCCCGGGATGAACGCTCTTTGAAAAAACTCAAGGACCGGGAAGGCTGGGGGGGAACGTCTGCCAGCAATCTGTTTGCCGCCATTGATGAACGCCGCAGGGTCGGGCTCGACCGCTTCATATATTCGCTCGGCATTCGCCATGTGGGAGAAACCACCGGCCGGACACTGGCACGGTCATACGGCACGGCAGACCAGTTTCTCGACGCCATGACCGCCGCCCAGGATCATGCATCGGAAGCCTACGCCGATCTGGTGAATATTGACGGCATCGGCGATGTCGTGGCGCGCGCCGTGGCAGAGTTTTTTGCCGAGCCGCACAACCTGTCCGTGGTCAGGGAACTGGTCGATGATCATCTCGACATCCAGCCGCTGGAAGCTGTTGATACCGGCTCGCCCGTGTCCGGCATGACGATCGTGTTTACCGGCGCGCTGGAGCGCATGACGCGGGATGAAGCCAAAGCCATGGCGGAACGGCTTGGCGCGAAAGTGGCCGGCTCGGTGTCAAAGAAAACCAATCTCGTCGTGGCTGGTCCGGGTGCCGGATCAAAGCTGAAAAAGGCAACCGAACTCGGTGTCGAAGTCATCTCCGAAGACGATTGGTTTGTCCGGGTAGGGGCCTGACTGGGACAGGGCATGGCTTGAGTATCCTGGCCCGTCGCACTGATTGCCAAAGTCCTCAATTGTCAACATTGGAAAAATACTGTTATATTGAATGATCGTTCAGTTTGACAAAGGCGTTTCTGATGACCCGGATGGAAAGCTTCAACGCTGCTGCGCCTGCGCTTGACAAGTCACAAATCAGTGGCGCGCCTGAGCAATGGGACCGCAGCGGACTGCCTGCCTGGGCTTACACGAACGATGAACAACTGCAGTTGGAACGGGACTTGTTGTTCCGCCGTCACTGGCAACTTGCGGGCCATGTCAGCAATGCCCCTGAACCGGGTAACTACTTCTGCTTTGACGTAGCAGGAGAGCGCGCCATTGTCGTGCGTGGCAAGGACAATGAGATACGCGCCTTCCACAATGTCTGCCGCCATCGCGGCTCACGGGTTGTGGTCAACGAAACCGGGACGTGCGGTTCGGCGCTGGTGTGCCCGTTCCATGGCTGGTCCTTCAATCTTGACGGAACGCTGCGAACGGTTGCGCAGCCTAAGGCAGTGCCGGTGCTTGATCCGGTCGAGCACGGCCTGGTGCCGGTTGAGTTTGAAATCTGGCACGGATTTGTGTTCGTCAGATTTCAGCCTGGTCCGCAACCGGCTGTGGCGGACATCCTGGCTCGCCATGAAGCCGAGATTGCGCTGTACCGCTCAGCGGAGGCGGTGCCGACCCGCACCGGTTTCTGGTCCCAGGAAATAGGGGCCAACTGGAAGTGTGTTCGCGATGTCGACAATGAGGGATATCATGTCCCCATGGCCCATCCCGGATTGCAGGAACTGTACGGGGACAACTATTTCGACGAACATTGGCAGGACGGCACGACACGCTCTTTCGGCCCCTTCAAGGGTGGGCACAACAGACTGTGGTCGGTGCGGGCCTATAACAGCATTCTGCCGGATGTCGATTACCTGCCGGAAAGCCATCGCCGGGCGTGGCTCTATATCGGGATGTTCCCGAACTATGGTTTGTATTTCTACCCGGACGGGTTGGGCTTTTATCAGGAATTCCCGATAGCAACTGACAAGACGGTGTTGCGCGGCGGCGCATACGGGATGCCGCTTTCAGATGCCGGTGATGCAACCTTCAACCGGCGCATTCAGGCAGCCCGCTACCTGTCTGAACGGATCGACAATGACACTGCCGTGGAAGATATCCAGCTGACCGTGTGGTCTAACGAAGCTGCACATTCAAGCGGTTTTCAGGGCTTTATCCTGTCGGACCTGGAGTATGGCGTAAAGCAGTATCACGACCAGTTGCGCCATCTCATGCCGGTCCTGAACCAGGCCGACGCACCTGAGCGGGGCGCTCTTGAAACAACCAATCACAAATTGCTGGAGGGTCAGTAATCAACGATCTGAGATGTGCGTAAAATTCCGGCAGTGCTGCCTGAAATTCAGCATTGAATGAAATGCGGATTGCACACTAGACTTCATCACAAGAATATTTTTCAACAGGGAGTAACCAAACGATGGCACGTATTACACGCAGAATTGCACTGACAATGGGGGCAGCCGCGACGGTGGTGGTCATGACCGGCCCCGCAGCACAGGCTGAAGAGGTTGTGCATGTCTATAACTGGGTCGACTATATCGGCGAAACCACGCTGGCTGATTTCACCAAGGCAACCGGTATCAAGGTGGTTTACGACACCTATGATGCGGCTGAAACGGAAGAGGCAAAATTGCTTGCCGGCAGTTCCGGCTATGATGTGGTGCTGCACTCGGGCAGCCAGTTGCCAAAGTTCATTCAGGCTGGCGCTTTCCTGAAAATCGACCGGTCCAAGCTGTCGAACTATGACAACCAGGATGCAGGGATTCTCAAGACGGTGGAGAACTGGGACCCGGGCAATGAGTTCAGCGTGGTGTATATGTGGGGCACAACCGGCATCACCTACAATCTCGACATGGTCAAGGAACGCCTCGGTGATGACGCGCCCTTGGGCACGATGGACATCCTGATGAAGCCGGAACTGGCTTCGAAGGTTGCCGATTGTGGTATTTCGGTGCTGGAAAGCCCGCGTGACGTGATACCGATGGTGCTGTCCTACCTGGGCAAGGACCCGAACACGCAAGATCCGGCCGACTATGATGCAGTGGTCGAAGCCTTCAAACCGGTTCGCCAGTACATCAAGACCTTCGATGCCTCCAACTATCTCAACGCAATTCCCAACAAGGAATTGTGTGTGATCAACAACTGGTCGGGCGATTATGCAACTGCAACATCGCGGGCCTCCGATGCCGGCGTGGAAATTAATCTCAGCTACGAAGTGCCGGCCACCGGTTCACCTGCGTGGTTCGATGTGTGGGCCATTCCGAAAGATGCCAAGAATGTCGAGAACGCCCACAAGTTCCTGAACTTCATGCTGGATCCAAAGGTAATCGCTGGTGCGACCAATTTCACCTACTACGCCAACGCAAACGCCAAGGCGAACGAGTTCGTGCTCAAGGAAATCCTGGATGATCCGGCGATTTATCCAAATGATGAGATCAAGAGCCGGTTGTGGACATCCAAGTCCCTGTCGCCAAAGGCCCAGCGTGCGCTGACCCGCGCCTGGACCAAGATCAAAACGGGTTCCTGATCCTGAATTGACATGACATCATGCCCGCAAGGTTCACAATGAGCCTTGCGGGATGTTCCTCTCAAGTCACAACGGATCCCCCAGATGACAGCTGACGACAGTTTTATCCGCATCGAGAATGTCACCAAGAAATTCGGCGATTTTGTCGCCGTGGACAATGTGTCCCTCGATATTGCCAAGGGCGAACTGTTTGCGCTGCTCGGCGGGTCCGGTTGCGGCAAGACCACCTTGCTGCGCATGCTGGCGGGTTTTGAAACCCCGACATCCGGCCGCATCATCATCGACGGTCAGGACATGGCCGATGTGCAGCCGTTCAATCGTCCCGTAAACATGATGTTCCAGTCCTATGCCCTGTTTCCGCACATGAATGTGGAAAAGAATGTCGGCTATGGCCTGAAGCATGAAAACATGAGCGACGCACAGCGCAAGGACCGTGTCAGGGAGCTTCTCGACCTGGTGCAACTGGGTCAGTTTGCCGCCCGCAAACCGCACCAGCTTTCAGGCGGCCAGCGCCAGCGCGTGGCCCTGGCCCGGGCACTGGCAAAGAGCCCGAAAGTGCTGCTGCTGGATGAACCGCTTGGCGCGCTTGACAAAAAGCTGCGCGAGCAGACCCAGTTTGAACTGATCAACATTCAGGAGGAACTTGGCGTGACATTCATGGTCGTGACCCATGATCAGGAAGAGGCGATGACGCTTGCCTCGCGCATTGCCATCATGGATCGCGGTGTCATCAAACAGGTCGGAACCCCGACCGACGTCTATGAATTCCCGACCACGCGCTTTACCGCGGACTTCATCGGGTCGATCAACCTGTTTGACGGAAAGGTTACCAGCGTCAAGGCCGGAAAAGCCCGTATTGAAGCGGTGCAGGCCGGGTGTACTTTCGAGGCACCGGCGGCTGACAACGTCAAGGCCGGTGACAGTGTCGGTATTGCGGTTCGGCCGGAAAAGATCTTCATCTCCCGGGAAAAACCGAAATCGACCAGCGTCAATGCGGTGCAGGGCGAAGTGCTTGATCTTGGTTATTTCGGCAAGGACTCCTTGTACCGGGTCAAGTTGCCAAGCGGAGAATTGATCCGCGTCAACCGTGTCAACGAGCAACGTGTCGTCGAAGCCGACCGCCAGGTGGACTGGGACGACAAGGTCTGGCTGACCTGGGATGCAAGCTCGGCAATTGTGCTGCCGGAGGAGACCTGATGAGCGAGCTTGCCAGCCGGGATGCTCGTTTCTCCAGCCCGCCAGACAGGCGGTTTTCAGCGCTGGCTCAACCGGGATGGCTGGCGCAAGATTGTTGCAGGCATTCCGTTTTTCTGGTTGCTGCTGTTTTTCCTGACGCCGTTCTTCATTGTGATGGTGATTGCGGTATCGGAGGCAGCCTATTCAATACCGCCGTTCAAGATACCGTTCACCTGGGACGCGCTGACAGCCAATATCTCCACCAATTTCGGTTACCTGATCAATGACTCGCTGTACTATACCGGATATCTGAACTCACTGAAGATTGCCGCCATTTCAACGGTTTTCTGCCTGCTTCTCGGCTATCCGATGGCCTATGGCATTGCCCGGTCTTCCGGGGCGACCCGCAATATACTGCTGCTGCTGGTCATCCTGCCGTTCTGGACGTCATTTCTGCTGCGCATCTATGCGTGGATCGGACTGCTGGGCACCAACGGCACCATCAACAACGTGCTGCTTGCCATAGGCATCATAGACGAGCCGTTGAAGATGATGAATACGGATTTTGCCGTCTATATCGGAATTGTCTATTCCTACCTGCCGTTCATGATCCTGCCGCTGTATGCAAATCTGGAGCGGCTTGACAATACGCTGACTGAAGCGGCGATGGACCTGGGATCTACGCCAATGCGGACATTTCTGGACGTGACATTGCCATTGTCGATACCCGGCATCGTGGCGGGTTCCATGCTGGTGTTTATCCCGGCAACCGGTGAATATGTCATTCCGGTTTTACTGGGGGCCGGCGACAGTCCGATGATCGGGCGCGTGCTGTTTGATGAATTCTTCCTCAACACCGACTGGCCGGTCGCATCTGCCGTGGCCATTGTTCTGCTGATGTTGCTGGTCGTGCCGATCATGATCTTCAATCATTACCAGGCAAGAGCGGAGGGGGTTGAGTAATGCAAAACCGCTCCGTATTTCTGCTGTCAGTGTTGTGTTTCGGGTTTGCCTTCCTGTATGTGCCGATCCTGATCATGATGGCCTATTCGTTCAATGCATCCAGGCTTGCGACCGTCTGGGGCGGATTTTCAACCCAGTGGTACGGCAAGCTGCTGGAAAACGATCAGGTGATTGATGCGGCACTCTTGTCTCTGCAAATTGCGGTTGTCTCAGCCAGTTTCGCAACCCTTCTCGGTACGCTTGCCGGCCTGACGCTGGCAAGGCTGGGCCGCTTCAAGGGCCGGACCTTGTTCTCGGGGATGATTTCGGCGCCGCTCATCATGCCGGATGTCATCACAGGCCTGTCGCTGTTGCTGCTGTTTGTCAGCCTGGAAACGCTGATCGGATGGCCGTCCGGGCGCGGGGCAACGACCGTGACACTGGCGCACATCACGTTCTCAATGGCCTATGTGGCGGTGATCATCCAGTCGCGGCTGACATCGATGGACAATTCGGTTGAAGAAGCCGCCATGGATCTGGGCTCTACACCGTTGCGGGTTTTGTGGGACATAACCTTGCCGATCATCGCGCCTGCGATGGTGTCGGGATGGCTGTTGTCGTTCACCTTGTCACTGGATGACCTGGTGATCGCCAGCTTCACCAACGGTCCGGGATCGACCACGCTGCCAATGCTGATTTTCTCCAAGGTCAAGCTGGGCGTGACACCGGACATCAATGCACTGGCCACTCTCATTGTCGGCGTCGTGACCATAGGTGTGGTTGTTGCAGGCTTCCTGATGTTCAGGGCGGAAAAGCAACGCAACAGGGACGTGCAGGCGGCAATCGCCGGTAACCAGTAATCCGGCTCTATGCCTCCACACGGTCTCGCCTGATAGCGTAGCTGCCGGCGTCGGCAGTATCAAATTCGCGCGCATACTTGTGACCGGCATAAACCGCAGAGGCGATGATCGCAGGTGCCTCGCAATCGCCGATGCGCCGGATGGATTTCACCGATCCGGCAGCGCCCTGGGAACGCTTCTCCGTCAACTCCCGGTACAGTGTCTCGTTTGGTGACCTGGCGGTGACCATGACCACTGCATCGGCCGGCACTGTCCGGTTGCGTTCGGTATAGCTGCACCTGAGCATAACTTCATTGCCGTCAAAGCCATGAAGATTGTGGGCCAGGATCAGGTCGACGCCGAGGTCCATCAACCGCCTTTGGGTTCCGTGCTGTTCCGCTGTCTGGACGCCAAACGATGCCACAAGGTTTTCAGGTGTCACATAGGTGACACTGGAGGCAGTGGCCTGCAGCAATTCTGCGATAACGGCTGCCATGTAGTAGCTGTCATCATCAAACACCAGCACCCGTCCTTCAGGCAGGCGTCCGGCCATGATGTCGTCGGGCGTGAACACCTGTGACAGTGCCTGCAATCCTGAAATACCCGCCGTGTTGGAGCGGCCAAGGCCGTCACTGCGCCAGCGTGAACCGGTTGCGATGACAACGTGATCGGGTTCGACCAGTGCCACGTCATCGGCACTCAATTCGCTTTCCGGATAGATATCAACATTGGCCATGGCCTGCAGTTGCCGGGTTCTGTGGTCGCGCACCCGCGCCCATTCGCTCAATCCCGGCAGGCGGGCTTCCAGCGTTACCCTGCCGCCCAGTTCGCGGCGTGCTTCCGACAGCATCACCTCATAGCCGCGCTGGCCCAGAGCGCGGGCGCATTCCAGCCCCGCCGGTCCGGCGCCGACAACCAGTATCTTGTCGGCCGACTGTTTTGTGTTGATGGTTTCGGGATGCCAGCCTTTTCGCCATTCTTCGCCCATGGTCGGGTTCTGGGTACAGCGGATCGGCACGCCGAGACTGTCGCCTGCGTAACAGATATTGCAGCCGATGCATTCGCGAATGTCTTCCGGCCTGCCGTCGGCAATCTTGTTGGGCAGGAACGGGTCTGCGATCGACGGTCGCGCGGCACCGATGAAGTCGGAGATGCCGCGCTTGATATAGCTCACCATGGTGTCGGGTGAGGTAAAGCGTCCGACGGTGACAACCGGTTTGGTGGTTGCCGTTTTCACAAACGATATCAGCGGTTCCAGCGATGCTTCACCGACAAAGCGTGAAACTCCCATCTCATGGGAGTAGTCATCGACGGTGATGTCCCACAGGTCCGGCATTTCCGCCATCAGCGAAAACATGTCGCGGCTTTCGTTGTCGTCGGACAGCCCGTCCACGGCAAGACGTACCGCAACCGCGCACTTGTCGCCGACGGCCTGTTTCGTCTCTTCAATCAAGTTCGCGGCACAGGCGGGTGCGGTTGCGCAAGTTCCCGCCATACTCATCTGTGCGTTGGTTGGTCTGTGCCGACAGGAAGTGCGACAGCAGATAGCCGTGGGTTGCATAAACATAAACCAGGTCAAACTCCGCCTCACGCGCCCGCAGGGCCGCATCGCGGTGCCAGCGCCTGAAGTCTGCAATGTCCTGCTTGTCCATGGCGCGCGACTGGAACGGCACGCCTGAAGCGGACGGCAGACTGCCGACATCAATCGACACATCGCGGCTGAACTGGTTAGCGCTGCGGCTGCCGCCGTGCCACAACTCGACACCGGCCAATGCGCCGTGCTCATGCACGTTATTGGTCATTTTCGCATGCGCCTTGATGTCGGATGCGTCCCAAAGGCTTGCATAAGGATAGGGCAGGTCATCGGAGGTCGGGTGAATGGAGCAATACTCCGTGTTGACGACGCCCCAGCCGCCTTCTGCCTTTACACCGCGCATGGCGGCCAGCGTGTTTGGACGAAGCCAGCCCATCCCGGTGCAGTGCGGCACCTGGTAAAACCGGTTCTTTGCGGTAACCGGGCCAATCTTCACCGGCTCGAACAAAACATCATAACGAGGATCACGAGGCATTCAGAACTCCAGCTAAGCTGTTCGAGTGTATGGAAAATTCGTGAGAGACTTGCAGCAGGTGCCAAGGATAAATGTATCGTGGCTTATGGCAAGCTGGAGGGTGAAAGTCGTGCGGGTTTTGTTCCGCTCACGCCAGCAGCCTGACGGCTCTGCCAAGCTGGCGCGCAATTTCTCTGATCGACTGGTTCGCCTTACGCAACAAATCGATCTTGATCCGCTCTACTAGAGACAGATGAACATAACTCTTTCCCATCGCAACAACACCTTAGCAGGTGTTGCACTTGTTACGTGAATCAAAGGAATCCAATGCCACCGCAAGCCAGGTATGCGTTGGAAGATGGATTCCAGCCTTCGCTGGAATGACGACAATGTGGGAGTTGTTCAGGGTCGGAGAACGGCCCGCCGAAGGCGGATAAGCTGTTCGACCACCAATAATGCAACCCAGCCCGGCAGCATTCGGTCTTGCGCATGGCACGCGAATGATGAGAATCCCGTGCAGTATTCCTTTCCCTCCGAAAAGTATCTCCATGACCGCTGGCAAACAGGAATTTCTTGACGGCTTCAGGCTGGTTTTGCCGATTCTGGTGGCGCCGATATCGTTTTCCTTCATTACTGGTGCAACCAGCGTGCAAAAGGGCCTGTCCGCATTCGAGGCGACCTTGATGAGCGCCAGCGTGTTTGCCGGCGGTGGTCAGTTGCTGGCGCTGGAAGTCTGGTATGAGCCGCAAGCCTGGCTGCTGGTCATGCTGGCCGCGATCTCTATCAATGTGCGGTTTGCGCTGCAGGCTGCATCGGTGCAGCGCAAGATCAATCATTTCACGCCGCTGCAGCGCTGGCTGACGATCGCAACGCTTACTGATCCGGCGTGGGGGATGAGCGAAGTGCGTCATCTGAGCAGGCAGGTTACGTTCTGGTTCATCTCGGGCATCACCGTGCCGATCTACCTGATCTGGGTTTTCGGCACGCTCGCCGGTGCGCTGCTGGGCAAGCTCATCGACGACCCGACCAGGCTGGGGCTTGATTTTGGCTTTATCGGCATTTTCATTGCCCTGGCCCTGCCGTTCTGGAAACGCACCGGTGCCCTGCCGGTTGCGGTCGCAAGCGGGGCTGTGGCCATCGCTGCCAAGCTTGCCGGCTTTGCAGCCTTGTATGTCTTCATTGGCGCGATGGCCGGCGTGGCGATGGCCGGACTTATGGCTCATCGCAAGGCAAAGCGGGCGCAGATGCCATGACAATGGATCCGTATAATCTGACCCTGATCCTGCTGGTTACGCTGGCAACATTTGCCATGCGCGCCGTTGGCGCGGTCGTCATGGCGCGGGTTGAACTGGGCCCAATTTCCTCGGCGGCATTTGAGGCGATGCCGGTGGCTGTGCTCACGGCGGTTATCGCGCCTGCGGTTTTGACGCAGGGCCTGCCGGAGGCCATTGCGGGAGGCATTGCCGTGCTTGTCGGACTGAAAGCGCCTACGGCCGTTGTGATTGTTGTGGCTATGGCCAGCGTGGCCGCCATGCGACATCTGCTGGGGTAGCCGATTTGGGTGCACGGACACAGGACTTCCCGGCACGGGCACTTGCCATCCTCCCGGTACTGGTCGCCACGGCACCGATCGCCTTGCTGTTCGGTACTCTGCCGCCGGCCGTGGCCGCGGGTGTGGCCAGCGTGGTGATCCTGCGAATGCTTACCGGCTGATCGGCGCGCAGGCTGTTTCCAGCCAGGCGCGGTCCTCGTCACTGTCCAGACGTGGCGCGATTTTTTTCACTACCTGGGCATGGTAGTTGTTGAGCCAGGCCAGTTCGGCATCTGTCATGATGGCGGGCTCCACAAGATTTCGATCTATGGGGGTAAAGGTCAGCGTCTCAAACCAGTGCATGGGACGCTCTCCGCCATCGATGGCTTCAGCCTCGCGCACCACGAGCAGGTTCTCAATGCGGATGCCGTACTCGCCAGCCTTGTAGTAGCCGGGTTCATTGGACATGATCATGCCCGGTTGCAGCACGGTCCTGTCGGCCTTTGAAAAGCGCTGCGGACCTTCATGCACCGACAGGTAACTGCCAACGCCATGACCGGTGCCGTGATCAAAGTCGAGACCAGCTTCCCACAGCGGTGCCCGGGCTATCGGATCAAGATGGCCACCGGTGGTGCCGGACGGGAACCTTGCGCGGGACAGATTGATCATGCCGCGCAGAACGCGGGTGAAACGATCCTTCATTTCATCTGTCGGCGTGCCGACGATAATCGTGCGGGTGATATCTGTCGTGCCGTCCACATACTGCGCGCCGGAATCAACCAGATAAATACGGTCCATTTCTACCGGCAGATTGCTGGTCTCCGACACCCTGTAATGGGGAATGGCGGCATGCGGTCCGGCGCCTGAAATTGTATCAAATGACAGGTCGCGCAGTTCGCCGGTTTGTGTACGCAGGGTTTCCAACTTCTGTGCCGCAGATATTTCGTCCAGCTTGCCGGCAGGTGCTGTGTCGTTCATCCAGCGCAGAAACTGTGCCATCGGGACACCGTCACGCAGGTGAGCAGCGCGTGCGCCTTCCAGCTCGGCCCGGTTCTTGGTGGCGCGCGGCAGCGTGCAGGGGCTTTCGTGGTGAACTACGGTGGCACCGGATGCCTGCAATGCGCGCCTGAGGGCCTCTGCTGCCCACGGAAAATCAAGTTCCACTTTGGCCGCTGCTGCGCCGAGTGCGAGCAGGGCTTCTGTCATCTTCTCAGGCGGCGACAGGCGGACATTGGCCTGGGTCAGTGCATCGCGGGCATCTTCGTCAATTCTGGCCGGATCGAGAAACAGATCTGCCGAGGCATCTTCATGAACAATGCTGAAGGCCAGCACGGCGGGTGTGTGGGGAATGTCACTGCCGCGGATATTGAAAACCCAAGCAACAGCATCTGTCTGGGTCAGCACACAGGCCGCAGCGTTGCGCTGCTGCAACCCCTCGGCAACGGCGCGCAATTTGTCTGATGCGGGCTCACCGGCAAACTGCAATGGTTGCTGCACGACCGGTTTGGCCGGGGCTGCCGGCCGGTCTGTCCAGATTGTGTCAATCGGGTTGCTATCCAGTGCGACCAGCTCAGCACCGGCCGCGCGACATGCGGCATCGAAACCGTCTGCGTCCTTTACAGTGAGCAGCCACGGATCAAATCCGAGTTTGCCGCCTTTGCGAATGTTCTGCCCCGCCCAGGCGTGGGGAGATTCGTCCGGTACCTGCAGCGGCGTTATGATATCCAGGTCGACCTGCTGGCGGACCTGCAGCGTATACCGCCCGTCAACGAAGATGGCGGCTGTTGATTTCAGGATCACGGCACTGCCGGCTGAACCTGAAAATCCGGTCAACCAGTTCAGGCGCTCGGCGCACGCCGGGACATATTCGCCCTGAAACTCGTCAGCTCGCGGGACAACAAGTCCGTCGATGCCCAGGGCGTCCAACCGGACCCGAAGGTCTGCAATGCGTGCCGGAGTGAGATGACGCTGGTTGGTGTCTGAAAAATTCTGAAACATCGCGGCAGACTAACGAAGACTGTGCGTATCGGCAATGCATTGCCGGCATTGATTTCGTCGTATTAGATAATTGTGCGGTGCAATAATATTAAAAATGTGACGATGCAATTAGCGCCTTGTTTATGTGCAGGCAGGCACTTTTGTCGCACCATTGCGAGGGGTGCGGATTTATTAACTTCAGGAAAGGTGTGGCAGGGTGCAAATTTTTTATTTAACATGCTGATATTAAACATTAAATATGGATTTTTTGCGAGTGTTAACAGGCGGTTTATTTCGATATGCACAGCGCGCATATCAGGGATATCAAAACGTCTCTGGTAAAAAATCATGCACTGAACATATACCGGGCATGGAAATTGTGCGGCGCAATAAACAGCGCCGTTACTGTAATGTGAACCGCTCCGGATTTGGGACAGAAAATCCTGAGCATTGTTGAAAATGGAGAAATGAAATGGTCGTCGTCGTTGCAAACCGTGCCGTTGAAATGCGCGATGGAGCCAGTCTCGACTTTGTTGGGCAGCTGCGCCGCGTCGTGAACAGTGTCAAGACCTATGGACATCGTCGCCGGGTACAGACACGCCTGGAGGGCCTTGATGACAGAATGCTGGCAGACATCGGTCTGGAACGCGCTGACATCCGGGCACATGTCTGGGGCCGCTAACAACTAGCGTTTCTGCATCTGTTTAGAGAATGAGTTTCGGGAGGGATGGTTCAGGCCATCCCTCTTTGTTTTTGCGCAAGCGTAAGTGTCGCCCAGTTGTCATCAAGCAGCGTATCAATGACGCTCAGGCCCTGGGCGAGATAGGCTGCGCGTACCATGCGGACCTGCTCGCCTGTCAGACCGGACAGGATCAGCCTGCCGTCTGGGCTGAGCGCCCCGGCAATGGCCGGTGCCAGTGACATCAGGGGCCTGGCCAGAATATTGGCCAGTATCAGGTCATATGGTGCGTGTGCCGAGATTGCCGGATGATTGAGGCCGGTCGCGGTAACACACCGCATCAGGTGGGCGGTGCCATTCAAACGGGCATTGTCCCTGGTGACGGTGACGGCAGCTTCGTCAATATCGCTGGCAATGGCGGTGATGCCGGTCAGCTTGCACGCCGCAATGGCCAGAACACCGGAACCGCATCCCAAATCCAGGCAATTTTTCGGCTTGTGAGACTTCAGAACTGTCTGCAGCGCGACAAGACAACCGCGGGTGGTGTTGTGGTGACCTGTGCCGAAGGCCAGACCGGCGTCGATTTCGATACTGATGCTTCCCGACGGGCGCAGGTGGCGATCATGGTTGCCGTGCACAAACAGGCGTCCGGCAACAACCGGTGCCAGACCGGCAAGGCTTTCGCGCACCCAGTCCTTTTGCGGTACGGCAGCGATGGCCAGCCCGGGATAGTCAAGACCTGCACGGCGCAAGGCGTCATCAATCCCGGTACTGTCAGGTTCATCGCCATAGATGGCTTCGATCCGCCACAGATCCCGGGCCTCGTCGGTCTCCACCATGGAGACCGCAAGCGCTTCCGGCCATGGACAGGCTTCCAGCACATCTGACAGCTCGATGGCGGTCTGCCGGGCCAGACCCGGTGATGTCAGGATGAATTGCTGGCTCATTTGCGAAAATCCTGCGCGAGTTTGTCGACATAGGCCATCAGATGTTCCAGGTCGTCAACTGCGATGATAACGGGAGTTATGCCGAGGGGAAATTCAGGTGTGGTGCGGAACTCCCGGATGATAACGAAACTCGGGTGCGGGCGCAGGGCGTAGAAAACCTCGAATTTGTGCCGCCAGTCTTGCGCTGGAGACTGCACCATGGCCTTGAAGGACGGTGTTATGCCGATGCCCATATTGTTCTGGCCGGGAATGACATGACATCGGCGGCAATGCTCGATGGCAACATCTTCGCCTTTTTTGGCATCGCCGGATTGGCACACGGCAAAGCCGGTGAACAGGAACACGATTGTCAGGGCGACACGGAGCATGAAATCATTTAGCGCCAGGTGACGGGCAAGTCGAGACCTGCAAGCCCTTTCAGTGCCTTTTGCCTTATCTGTCCGTTCGCCATGGCAAGAGCCCGGCTTTCCGGGCTGGGGGCAAATTTATCGTCAATGATGTGAACCGCCAGATCACGGCGCGACATCTCCAGCGCGGCTGTCAATCCGACCGGGCCGCCGCCAACAACCAGGTAGGGAGCAAGGTTCTACATGGGCTCTTTCCTTGAATGATTGCGTGCAGTGCTCAAAAATGACTCTTTATGCACAGGTGCCGCCAAATCGCCTTGAACACCTGCGAGGAATCAGCCGAAGAGATATGCATAAGCGTTGGTGGGGAATTTGACATGGCTATTATGAAGAAACTGATTTTTGGATTGCTGCTGGCCGGCCTGATTGCTGTTCAACCGCTATCGCCCGCCCACGCCGCCGGTACGGATGGAACGATTTACGATCCGCAGATTCTGGTGCGGATGAAGTTCGCCGGCGAGCAACTTGCCAGCGTAAAGAAGATACTCGACCAGTCCGAGGCGCGCATCGTCAAGGTGTTTGCGAAGTACAAGATCAACCCGAGGGCCAAGCCGGTTTTCGACCAGTTGCGCGCAGCATCCACGGAACTCCAGGCCATCGAGTCGTGGGAGAAGGGCCAGATGAAGCAGGTCCTCAGCAAGAGCCAGTATGCCGACTATCTCGAGATACAACAGGCAACAACCGCCGCGGTGATCAAGGCTACCCGCGACGATTGATTGTTTGGCCTGTCGGACAGTTTTCTTAGCAAGACGCCATTAGCGGTACCCAGCGTGAGCCTTTTTTGCCCGAATGGGTGACAACGGCGCGATACCGGGTGTTGACCGGTGTCTGCACGTTGAACGACTTCGAGTAGGACGCGCGGTACTCATTGCCGTACTTTTTGGTCTGCACGGTGTACGGGCCCGATACCTGACCTTTGTCGCGCACCAGCAGGAAGGTGATCTTTCCCTTCTTGGTGGCGCGGAAAAACACCGACAGCTTTGCCTGGCCGGGGCAGACATTGCCGGCGGGCGACTTGATCGCCAGGGTCACATCCTTGACTTTCATCTTGGCGCCAATCGGGGTTTTGACCAGGCCGCCATTGCCGGCATAGGCAGTTGAAGCTGTGACGGCAGTTGCAAGGCCCAGGGCAGCGGCAATACCGGTGTAAATGAGGGTGCGACGGTTCATTGTTCTTGTTCCTTCAGGGGGGTAGTCCGTTTAACTTGAAGGCAGGTGTAGCCAGTTCGGCCTGAGTAACACCTGAATGGCCCGTTCATCAGGGGTTCATTGATGCCGCTCACGCCAGTCTCACTTCCGTTCGACAGCTCCGCCGGGGCGGCCTGACCGGCCGGCGCGCGGTCGCGCTTGCCTCACGGACACTTTGTGTCCGTTCGCACTTTTTTGGTCGAACAACTTTCCTCGCTGCGCTCGGGTCGTTCTCTGTATCAAAGGTTGATTGAGAGCAGTTACTTGCCCGGGATCGGGTAGGGCTGGTTGTCCAGCGCCATGCGCAGCTTCAATTCTGTTGTGCCGAACAGGGCAAGGTCCGGGACGAAGTTCTCTTTGCGCAAATGGCGGACATCGTTCTTGGTTACCGGGCCGACGAACATCAGCCGGTGCGACGGCGAATAGCGTGCCAGCTTGGTGCCGAACACTTTCTGCAGCACGTAAAATGTCAGGTAATGATTGTCGACAACCGCATGAATGGGTTTTGACGAGCGCCGCACGATATGAATGAGGTCCAGGTCAAACAGCTTGTCGTTGTTGACCGGGGAATGGCGTTCCGGTCCGTCCGAAAACACGAAATCATAGGCACGGATGGGGATATCGGCATATTGCACGCCCCGGAACAGCTTGTAGAACCCGTCAACCTTCGGCGAATGGACGATCTGCACCACGTGGGCGACGTCCTGCGGCAGGGCCTTCAGCGCGGTTTCCGTCCAGCCTTCATGTTCCTCCATTGAAGTGATACGGCCAAGCGGCGCACCTTCGGCGGCGTTTTCAATCAGCGCCTGTGCCATGACAACCGTGGTGAAGCCGGTACCAAACTCCAGGATTTCCTTTGGCTTGCGGGTGCGGACTTCCTCATAAAGCGTCAGGTAGTCCGACATTGAGGCACCGGTGACATTGGACACCTTGGCATACTCGGTAATCGCGTGAGCAAATTCCGGCCGCTTCATCAGCGCCTTTTCAGCCCGCCGGTTACGGCGCGCGACCAGCCTCTCGATCCACCACGCGCGGGCGCGGGTGAGAGCAGGCAGGCCGGTGGTATCCAAAGGTGGTAATGGCATGGGTTTTGTGATGGATCAGCCAGCGATTCCCGTCAAGAGGGTAGTTGTTGGCTGAATCTCAACCGCGCGTCACGAAACTGTCCAGCACCCGTTTGTCTCCGGCTGAGTCGAAACTGATCGACAGTTTGTTGCCGTCTACGTGGGTGACCGTGCCGGGGCCGAATTTCTGGTGGTGGATGCGGTCGCCGGTCTCGAAGGATTCAGGTCCTGCATCTGACGCCGTCAGGCTGCCTTCCACGATGCGCGGTGTCGAGCGCAGCGTGTCGCCATCGGCGTGGCGGGCCTGGGCGCGTTTCCAGCCCGGTGTGTCATAGCCGGAATTGAACGGTTTCATCTCGTCAAAGCGCGAGCCGCCGAAATGGTCTGCACCGCCGATATTATAACCGCCATAGCTGGACGACATGGTGTCCACTTCCACATGGGTCTCCGGCAGTTCGTCGACGAAGCGCGACGGCAGGGCGGTCTGCCACATGGCGTGTACGCGGCGGTTCTGCGCGAATGAAATGGTGGACCGCTTGCGCGCCCTGGTGATGCCGACATAGGCCAGGCGCCGCTCTTCCTCCAGGCCAGCCTTGCCGCTTTCATCCAGCGAGCGCTGATGGGGAAACAGGCCTTCCTCCCAGCCGGGCAGGAACACCATGTCGAACTCCAGCCCCTTGGCGGCATGCAGCGTCATGATGGAGGTTTTTTCCTCCTGCTCACCGGACTGTTCAACTTCCATGACCAATGCGATATGCTCGAGAAAACCCTCCATGGTCTCAAACTCGTTCATGGAGCGCACCAGCTCTTTCAGGTTTTCCAGGCGCGACGGGGCCTTCGGGTCCTTGTCCTGCTGGTGCATGTCGGTATAGCCGCTTTCATCCAGGATGATCTCGGCAACCTCTGTGTGGGCGACGGCCTGAACCGATGAACGCCAGCGCGAGAAAGAGGCCAGCAGATCGGTGAGCGACTTGCGCGCCTTGCCCGGCAATTCGTCGGTTGTCACAATGTCCTGCGCGGCGCGGTACAATGACTGGCCGGTTGCCCGGGCCAGGTTATGAATTTTCTGAACCGAATTATTACCGATGCCGCGCTTGGGCACATTGATGATGCGTTCAAGGGCAAGGTCGTTGTCCGGCGACATGGTGACCTTGAGATAGGCAAGCGCGTCCCGAACTTCGGCGCGTTCATAAAACCGCGGCCCGCCGACAACCCGGTACGGCAGGCCGAGCGTGATGAAGCGGTCTTCAAAGGCGCGCATCTGAAACGACGCCCTGACCAGGATGGCGACTTCTTCCAGCGACGTGCCTGAACGCTGGGCCTGTTCGATATCCTCGCCAATGGCGCGGGCTTCCTCGTCACCGTCCCAGTGGCCGCGCACAACGACCTTTTCACCGTCGTTCTGATCGGTGCGCAGGGTCTTGCCAAGGCGGCCCTCATTGTGGGCTATCAGACCTGATGCGGCACCGAGAATATGCGGTGTGGAGCGGTAGTTCGATTCAAGCCGGATCACGCCTGCGCCAGGGAAATCCTTTTCAAAGCGCAGGATGTTGTCGACTTCGGCACCGCGCCAGCCATAAATCGACTGGTCATCATCACCGACACAGCAGATGTTGTGATGGCCCTGGGCCAGCAGGCGCAACCACAGGTATTGCGCGACATTGGTGTCCTGGTATTCGTCCACCAGCATGTACTTGAAGCGTTTCTGGTACTCGGCCAGCACATCTGGCTGTTCCTGGAACAGGCGCAGGGTTTCCAGCAGCAGGTCGCCGAAGTCGACCGCATTGAGAACTTTCAGGCGGGCCTGGTATTCAGCGTAGATCTGCGCACCGAGGCCATTGCCATAAGCTGCTCCTTCGCCTGCCGGCACCTTGGACGGGACCAGCCCGCGATTTTTCCAGCCGTCAATGTGGGCCGCAAGCTGGCGTGCCGGCCAGCGCTTTTCGTCAATCTCGTGCAACTGGATCAATTGTTTGAGCAAGCGCACCTGATCATCGGTATCGAGGATGGAGAAATCCGATTTCAGGCCGACCAGTTCGGCATGCCGGCGCAGTATTTTCACCCCGATGGAATGAAAGGTGCCGAGCCAGGTCATGCCCTCGACCATGCCGCCGATCAGCCCGCCAATGCGTTTTTTCATTTCACGCGCGGCCTTGTTGGTGAAGGTCACCGCCAGGATTTCACCGGGCCAGGCCTTGCGCATGTTGAGCAGGTGGGCAAGCCGCGTGGTCAGCACCCGGGTCTTGCCGGTACCGGCGCCGGCCAGCACCAGCAACGGGCCGTCCAGGGTTTCTACCGCTGCGCGCTGTTCCGGGTTCAGTGCCCGCAGATAGGGCGGCGCTGCCTGCGCGGTGGCGCGTTCGGTGATTGAGGTGCTGGCTGGGTTCGACGTCATCGATCCTATATAGCATCGCGGCTGTCATGATTCGATGGCTGCACCGCTACTTTTCTGATTTGATTGACCATGGGATACAACGGCAGCATAGGCTGTCTTTATTCACGCGGGCGATACGTCAATGACAGTGCACAAACAGTCTGCAACAAAACGGGTTACCGATTTCGCGGATATCAGTCTTCGGGCGCTGCAGGTGTTTTCCGCAGTTGAGGAAACCGGTTCCATGACGGCTGCTGCATCCCGCGTAGGGGCCAGTCGCTCGGCCATTTCGCAGCAAATCGCCAATCTGGAAACGCTGCTGGGAGCCAGGCTGCTGGACCGGACATCGCGCCCATTGGTGCTGACACCGACCGGTGTAACGCTGCTCGGATATGCGCGGCGCATCCTGGCTGCCATGGGAGAGGCCCAGGCGGAACTGCTGGGATCGTCGTCTTCAGCGCTGGCGGCATTGCGGGTCGGTATAATCGATGATCTGGACGCCTCGATTACACCGGAGCTTGTAAAGCACCTGCACGATCATTTTCCGCATATCGACCTGTCAGTCAGTTCCGGCAGATCTGATGATCTGACCACGCAACTGGAAAAGCGATCGGCGGACATTGTTATATCCGGTGAGGTGCCGGACGACAGTTTGCGGTATGAGGATTATCCGCTGTTACACGAGCCGTTTATCGCGGTTGCACCTGCAGGGATTATTGATCCGTCGCAGGACTTAGGCCAACAACTTAACCGGCTCCCTTACATAAGATACAACGCCAACATGCCGATGGGCAGAACCATTGCCCAGCATTTGCGCAGACTGCGGCTCAACTATCAGTCCCCAGCTTCATTTGACGCCTCTCGCTCGGTGTTTGCCATGGCCCACAATTGTGGTGGCTGGGCCATCACCACACCGCTTTGCCTGCTGGACAGCCGGGCGGACAGGCACCTTATGCAGTGCTTTAAATTGCCCTTTGCCGGTTGCAGCAGGACCATACGGTTGATGGCGCGGCACGGCGAGTTTGGCGATTTGCCTGCCAACCTTGCACAAGCGGCGAGAGTGCTGTTTGACGATCTGCTGCGGCGTGAAGCAACTGGCCTGCCGGAGTGGGTTGCTGAGACAACAATCATCCTTGGTGATGATGGTGAGCCAATCTGAACATGCGCGTTAGATTTTCCGGATCAGTTACAGGCGCGCTTGAATTGGCCTGATGGGCATGGTTCGTGGGATGGGTATTCATCTTTTTTCGGGAAACAGCACCACATGAAATCGCACGCTCGGGTCGTCGTTATCGGCGGTGGCATTGCCGGTTGTTCCACTCTTTATCACCTGACCCAGGAAGGCTGGAACGACGTCGTTCTGCTGGAGCGCGACGAGCTGACGTCCGGCACCACCTGGCATTCGGCAGCGCAGGTGACCAATTTCGGTGCAGTGCAGACCATGGTGGGTCTAAAAACCCATTCCATCAACCTTTACAAAGAGTTGGCGGAGGATGCTGAATATCCGATCAACTATCATCACGGCACCGGCGGGCTCAGGCTGGCGGCGAACGCAGGATCATCTGGATGGTTATCGCCATTTCCGGTCAATGGCCAAGGGCATGGACGTCGAGTTTCGAGATCATCGATGCCGATGAATGCAGGAAACGTCACCCGCTGATCACCACGGATAATCTGGCAGGCGCTTTGTGGGATCCGATGGATGGCGATATTGACCCGGCACAATTGTGCCAGGCACTGGCGCGCCGGGCCCGCAAGGCGGGGGCTGAAGTCTATCGCCACATGCCGGTAACCGGTCTGACGCAGACGGCAAACGATGAATGGATCGTGCACACCGCACAGGGCGATATTACCTGCGAGCATGTGGTGAATGCGGGCGGATACCGCTGCAATGAGCTGGGCGCGATGATGGATGTGGTGCATCCGGTTGCCTCCATGGAGCACCAGTATTTCCTGACCGAACCGATTGCCGACATCGAGGCGCTGGATTTCCGGGTGCCGCTGATCCGCTGTCCCACCGATGACTTCTATTCCCGGCAGGAAAAGAACGGCCTTCTGGTGGGATTTTATGAACAGGATTGCCGGACCTGGGGGCTTGACGGCATCGACCCTGATTTTACCAATGCGCTTTGTCCTGATGATCCGGACCGGGTGCTGCCGGTGCTGGAGAATGTGTTTGAGCGCATGCCATGTCTCACCGAAGTGGGCATTCACACCATCATCAATGGCCCGATCACCTACACGCCGGACGGACTGCCGCTGGTCGGGCATGTGCCGGGCAAACGCAATGCCTGGTGCATCACCGGTTTGCGGGCAGGCCTTGGCGAAGGCGGCGGGCACGGCTGGCTGCTGGCCCAGCAGATCGTGCATGGCGAGGCGGTCTATGACACCTGGTGTCTCGATCCACGCCGTTTCGCAAAGTATGCCGATATAGACTACACGGCACTGAAGGCTATCGAGGATTACCAGAACGAATTTCGCTTCCACATGCCGCATGAACACCGCCCGGCCGGGCGGCCGGCCCGGACAACACCGTTGTACGAGGTGCTTGAACAGGCAGGTGCCGAGTTCGGAGTGGTGAACGGTTGGGAGCGGGCCCTGTATTTCAGGCCGTCGCCGGACTTCGAGGAAGCCCATTCCTTCCGCTTCAACAACACATTTGATGTGGTTGCCAAGGAAGTCGAGGCGGTCCGCGAGCGGGTCGGCATCATGGAAGTGTCGGGTTTCAACCGTTATGAAATCACCGGCGATGGCGTGCATGACTGGCTGGATACCATCATGTGTTCGCGGGTGCCGCGCAAGCCGGGCAGGGTGGGGCTGACCTACTTCCTCAACGGTGATGGCAATGTAAAGGGCGAAGCGACCCTGGCCAATCTGGGCCCGGACCGCGTCTGGTATGGTTCAGCCGCTGCCGCTGAACTGCATGACATGGACTGGCTGGTCGAGCATCTGCCCGATGACGGCTCGATCACGATCACAAGCCTTGTGGAGACGCACTCCATTGTGGTCGTGGCGGGGCCGAAGTCACGCGACCTGTTGCAGGCGGCGTTTGCGGACACTGACTGGTCAAAGGAAGCGTTCGGCTGGTTGAGCGCACGCGAGGTCACGGTTGCCGGACACCAAATCGTCGCCATGGCAGTGAGCTTTTCCGGAGAACTGGCCTGGGAACTGCACGTGCCGAATGAAGCTCTGGTTGATTGTTACTCGGCGCTGACAGCAGCCGGAGAGCCGTTTGGACTGGCCCACTTCGGTCTGCATGCGGTGGACTCCATGCGCATCGAGAAAGGTTACCGGCACTGGAAGGCAGACCTGATAACCGAATTCAACCCGATGGAATCCGGCCTTGAACGGTTTGTGAAGATGGACAAGCCGTTTGTCGGTAAGCAGGCCCTGGAACAGATGATCAAGGCCGGCCCGCGGCGTCTGTTTGTGTCCCTCGAACTGGACAGTGATGGTGCACCGGCACATCCCGGCGACAGTATCATGTCTGACGGCCGGGTGGTTGGCACGGTAACGTCTGCTGCATGGGGACACCGGGTGAACAAGAACCTGGCCATGGGGTTTGTCGATGTTTCGAGCGCGAGCATTGGGCAAGATCTTCATGTGGAGGTGATCGGCGAACCGGTTCCGGCACAGGTGTGTGACCCTTGCCGGTATGACACGGAGAATGACCGCGTCAGGTCGTAAGCTGCATCTGTTGCGTGCCGACTGAGGCCATGACACCGGGCAGGCCGCCAAACCGGCGATTGCGATGTCTGAATGCAACAACCGCCTCTGTCAGCTCTTCGCCGGTGAAGTCGGGCCATAGTGTTTTGGTGAACCACAGCTCGGCATAGGCACTTTCCCAGAGCAGGAAATCCGACAGCCGCTGTTCGCCGCTGGTGCGGATCAACAGGTCGATGTCGCGATACCCCGATCCGGTGGCGAGGGACTGCGACAGGGTATCGGCGGTCAAGGGGCCATTCCAGAATGCCCTGGCGGCTGCTTCCAGCAAGGCATGACGGCCGGAGAAGTCGATGGCGAGGCGGGCGTTGAGCATGGTGCCGGCAGCCGTGATTGCCTCGATTTTCTCGATGGCAGTAACTGTTGTGGCGGGCAGGCGGTCACGGCGTCCGATTACGGTCAGCCTGACACCGGCGTCGGCGAACGGCTGGGCCTGCATTGTCATATAGTGCTCGATGAGCTGCATCATGCCATCAACCTCCGGCTTTGGCCGCTTCCAGTTGTCTGATGAGAACGCGTACATGGTCAGGGTATCGATGTTGAGACCGGGGGCCGCCATCATCACACGGCGCACCGCATCGACACCGGCATGATGGCCGTCGGTTCGGCTGAGGCCACGCTGCTCCCCCCAGCGGCCATTACCGTCCATGATGATGCCGACATGCAGGGGGGCAGGTGTGGTTTTGTCTTGCAGATTGCTTTGCATTGTAAAGTTCCTTGTCAAATTTTTTTGGCAGATGGGGTTGGCGATCAGGCGGGTTTGAGTTTGCCCGTACGGGATGGGACGGCAGCGGTTTCTTCGGCAGCAGAACTGGCATTTCGCACAACCTGCTCGAGGACGTTGAGGTATTCCAGAAATCGTTCGCGACCGGCAGGGGTCAGGGCGCAGGAGGTGTGTGGGCGGTTGCCTTCATAGCCTTTGTGAACGGCCACGAGACCGGCCTCGGCAAGGACCTGCACATGGCGGGACAGGTTGCCGTCGGTCAGTCCGCACAGTTTCTTCAACTCATTGAAGGCAAGGCCTTTCGGATGAGAGATCAGCGAAGTCATGACACTCAGCCGGGCTTTTTCATGGATTACCCGGTCCAGTCCGTCATAGGAAAACGGCGCATCACTTTTTGTCGGCATGGAATTCTCCATAGGCAAAATGCAGGACGCCGGCGAGTGCCAGCTGACCAAGTGTGAAGGGGATACCCATCAGCCAGGGCGACAGGGCAGATGCAGAACTGGCCAGCATCAAGACGGTGAAACCCGATATGAAATACCAGCCACCGATCCAGCGAACGGCACGCGGCAAAGAGCGGGCCCCGGCAAAGATGCCAAGCGCCAGGAACACCTGCCAGAGGCCGGGCAGCGTCCACAACGCGTCAGGGGCAAACGTCCAGATGACCAGGGTCGTGGCCAGACCGGCAAAGCCTGCAGGCAGGAACTGCTCAAAGGCATTCAGCACAATAGCATCGGCCAGTCCGCCATGATGGCGATGCGAGCGCGCATAAACTTCGGCCGAGATCAGACAGGCCGCAAGCGCTGCCGTAACCAGCCAGGTCACCACGTAGGCCGTATGATCGGCGGCAAGCAGGTCGGGCCATAACAACTGGGAAATTGTGGTCAGCGCCGCAAGGCCACCGCTCAACGCCATCACGGCGGGACCGAAGCCGCGAAACATGGTGCCGGCGGCAAGCTGGTTGCGCATATCGGATATATCCGCCAGGGCGCGATCGATGTCTTTCATCAGGGCATCCAATTAACTTTACAACGCAAAGTATATGGAAATGCAAAGTGAATGACAAGCAAAAATGCAGCCGGGACCGGACGATCATACCAGCCATGACCATCTCAACGTGAATTGCAAACGGGATTTGATTTTGGTTCAGCGCATGAAGCGGCTCAGGTGCGCGGACACCTCGTCTGCGGCCTCAACCAGGATCGAGTGCTTGTAGTGAGGCAGGATGATCAGTTCGGAATTGGGCAGTGCTGCATCAATCAGCCGGTTGAGGCGCGGGTTGCAGCCACCGTCATTCTCGCCGGTCAGAACCAGGGAGGGAGCGGTCACCTCATGCAGCCAGGGTGCCATTTCCGTTCCGGCATAGATGCGGAACACGTTCATGAAGATATCCGGATTGGTGTCGATGACCTGTTTCAACCGGCGCTCGACCAGGTCGGGATGGCTGTCGATGAATTCATCGGTGAACCAGCGCGCGGTCAGCGTTTCAAGTACCTGGGCGATGCCTTTTTCCTGCATCGCCGCGACCACACCCCAGACCTTCGCGCTGTCGTCTTCAGTCCGGAAGGCGGCGGTCGACAGAATACCCAGCGACAAGACCCGGTCAGGGTAGGCCCTTGCATAGGCGGGGCCGATCTGTCCGCCCAGGGAGTGTCCGGCGAAATGGGCTTTTTCAAATCCGGTCCGATGGCGCAACCGTTCCAGGTCGGCCACCAGTTCGTCCAGTCCGAATTCTCCATCGGGCAGGGGGGATGTGCCGTGGCCGCGCAGGTCGTAGCTGATAACGGTGAAGTGCGCACGCAGGGACGGCACCATGAAGCGCCAGGCATCGCGCGCAGCACCAATACCGTGGATGAGGAACAGCGGCGGCCCGGCGCCTTCGACGGTATAATCGCAGTCAATTGCAGCGGTCATGTTTCACCCAGGGTACTTGTCGACGCCGAGCTCACCGCCAAAGCCCCAGTCTTCCTTTTCCACGTCGGACAGCACAACCCAGACCGCTTGCGGATTGGCCCCGGTGGTTTTGACCATGGCATCGGTGAGTGCTTCGACAAGTTCACGCTTTTGTTGGCGCGAGCGGCCCTTGAACATTTCAACCCGGATTATCGGCATATGAGGTTTCCTATTCTGCAGCCAGTGTGGTGCGATCTGTGAAGTGCGGCATGACATCTTCGGCAAATTGCTGGATGCAGTCCAGCGTTTCAGATTGCGAAGCGCCGAAATTGATATTGAGGATGACCCGGTCGACACCGGCATCGGCATAAGGGGCCAGCTTGTCGATCATTTCCTGCGGCGTGCAGATCAGCAGGCTGTTGGCCAGTTCGTCGATGGCCTGCTTGCGCGGCAGTGGTCTGATCATGCCGTTGTCGACAAGGCCGGGACCGGTGAAGACATTGTCGAAGCGGCTGTAATAGTCGTTGGCCTGCTCGATCTTCGCCTGACGATCCGCGCGTGATTTGCAGATGAAACCGACACGCGACAGGGACAAGGTGAGGTGCTTGCCGTCTTCACCCATTTCCGCCTTGGCGGTCTTGTGGGCGGCCACCTGGTCCAGCATCATCTGGTGGCTGCCGGACAGCGGTGTCGTCTGGATGTGGAAGCCGCGTTTGGTGCAGGCATGAATGCCCGGCGGCACCATGACGGCCATCATGATCTGCGGCGCGCGCACCGGCCTCGGCATTATGGTGATCGGATCAAACTTGTAGTATTTGCCGTCCCAGGAAACCTCTTCTTTACTCAGCAGGGCCTGCAGGACATTGAGCGCCTCGTCGAACCTTTCACGGGAGGTGTCGAGCGGCACGCCCAGTCTGTCCATTTCGAAGCCGAAGGCACCCCGGCCAACGCCGAGCATCAGACGGCCATTGGTGAAAATGTCGGCACAGACGACCTCGCCGGCATAAATCCGCATGTCATGCAGCGGCAGCACGACGACAGAGGTCAGAATTTTGATCCGTTGCGTGTGGCCGGCAATCTTCACGGCAAACTGCAAGGGTGCCGGCAGCATCAGTATATTGATCAGGTGATGCTCGGTGAGTGATACGGCGTCAAACCCGGTCCGGTCCGCCAGCACCGCCTGTTCAAGCATGTCCGCATAGACCTGATCACCGCCGTAAGCTTTGTCGGGATAGTAGGCTGAAAGCTGAATTGAGAAATCCATCGCACGGCTCTCAGGTTGATATTTGCACCATGATGCCGCGCGCAAGTGATCTCGTAAAACGAATTATATTTGACATGTAATTCGAATTTATCGAATTTGCTGACATGAACCTGACGAGCACTGAAAACCTTCCTGGCGGTCGTTCAGACAGGCAATCTGAACAAGGCAGCCGACCTCATGAACGTCACCCAGTCCACGATTACGGCCAGACTTGACGCACTGGACACCGAACTGGGCCAGGCTCTGCTGGTGCGCTCGCGAAAAGGAGCGCAACTGACCAAGGCAGGCTTTGCATTCCAGCGTCATGCGGAACTGATGGTGACAACCTGGGAGCAGGGGCGCAAGGCGGTCGGGTTGCCCAGCGGGTTTTCCGGCATGGTCTCGCTGGCCACACACATTGAATTATGGACAGGGCTGGGCGAGCGCTGGATTGACCTGGCTCAGGCGTTGCAGAAGGACGTTGCATTCGAGGCATGGCCGGGCGGCCACGCTGAAATAAGCCGTTGGCTCAATAGCGGACTGGTGGATGCCGCCATCACGCTACTACCTGTCACCGGTGATGATATTACGTCCAGCGAACTCAGCCGCGACCGGCTGGTGCAGGTATCCAGCGAGCCCCGCACGGCAATGGAGTGGGACGATAAATACATATTTGTGGACCTGGGGGCGGACTTCCGGCGTCAGCACTCTCTCGCCTGGCCAATCGACAACACGGCCCGAACTGCATTTGGCTCAAGCGGTTGGGCGCTGGACTATCTGTTGCGCAAAGGCGGCTCCGCCTACCTGCCGTGGCGGATGTGTGCGCCTCACATTGAGGCTGGCCGGCTGCATGTTGTGCAAGATGTGCCGGAGTTTTCACGCGCCGTCTATGTCAACTGGCGCCGGGCAAGCGCGCAGGAACACCCGTGGCTGGCGCACATTCACCAGTGCATCTGAGCGACCGTCGCCAGACCGATAGCGGTATCTGAGTTCAGATCCATTTGAGTTTTCGAAATATCCAGATTTGCGCGATGAGAATGATCACCATGAGCAGGCAGGTGATCCAGAACGCTGCGGTACTGTCCACACCTGGCATGCCGCCCACATTGATGCCCAGGAGTCCGGTGAAAAATGACAAGGGTAGAAAGATCGCGGCGATGATCGAGATAACATACATGTTGTTGTTCATTTTCTCGGCCAGCTTGTTTGAAATGTCATCCTTGATGACCAGACCGCGTTCGCGAATGGCATCCAGTTCCTCGACCAGCCGTTGCTGACGATCCATCGTCTCTCGTAGTGACGGTTTGACTTCCTCCGGCATCCAGCTGGGAGGATCGGCGAGCATGGCCGCCAGCGCTTCTCGCTGTGGTGCCATGAACCGGCGAATTTCAATTGCATCCTTGCGAATATCTCCCAGTTCGCGACGCAGGTCGCCGGCAGCAGCATCTTCTGCCCGTAACTCGACGGCATCCAGCTTCTCTTCGTACTCGGTAACGCATCCAGCCATTTGAGAAATGAGGCGAGACACAACTGTTTCAAACAGGGCGGCCACGCTGACTGGTCCGGTGCCATGCTCTGTCAGTTCCTGGAAAATCTGCCGGGGCGCGAACAGGCGGCGATGACGCAAGGTGATCAAACGCTCGCCATCGCTCCACAGTCTGATGGCCACCATGTCATCAGGGTTCTCCCCCTCGTTCTGGTTGATCCCGCGCAGGATGGCAATGTAGCCGCGCTTGCCCCGGAATACCCGGGGCCTGGATTCTTCGGTGGTAATGGCATCTACGGTCACGGGAGTAAGGCCGCTTTCTTCACGCAGCCATTTCAGCGCCTCGGGTACTGCTCGATCGAGGTGAATCCAGATCGGTCCATCCTTGGACTGCCACTTACGAACTTCTTTCCAGCCAATAGGCTTTGCTCCTCCCTTGCCATCCAGTATGCAGGCGGAAATCAAACCGTTTTCATTTGGGATCGACATCTGGTTCACCGTTTTCTGGTTTTACTGGCTTTGGTGGAAGTTCTGGACTTGTCTGCCAGGTGGGCCCGCCAATTTTGCGCCTCTATGAAGATGCGCCCGATATTGGGGTGGCTGGCCTTGATGCTGGTTTCCAGATCCGACACCGCCTGTTCCACCTGCACCGAATCCAGCGTGTCGGTGAAGTCGAGACTCAGGTTCAGCAAGATCTCGTCGGAGCTCGTGGGGACTGTCACAACTTCGTTGATACGCAATATGCGTTCGTCTTCCATGGCAATCAGCCGTATGTCTTCTATAATGTCGGGATCTGCGTTTTCATTAAAGGAGGCTATTGGTGTTGGCCCGTCCTTGTCGGCACTTTGCTCAAGCGAGAGTGGCGCAGATGTCTTGAGATGCAGGTCACGCTGCGGGTAAGGTATCTCGATACCGTGTTTGTGGAACTCACGCCAGACGGCCAGCAGGTATTCGCTTGCGACATTGGATACGCCGTTGGCAGGATCGCTGATCCAGAAGCGAGTTTCAAGATCGACCGATGAATCTCCAAAATTTCGCAACAGTACAGTCGGTGCCGGTATTGCGACGATCCGCTTTATCCCCTGGGTCGCTTCAAGCATAAGTTCCATTGCCTTGGGCACGTCGGAATCATAGTGAACCCCGACCATGACCTTGCGCCGAACGGTCTTGTCGGAGTGTGTCCAGTTTACAACTCGGTTGATGATGAATTCTTCATTGGGGATCAGATGTTCGGTACCGTCGCGGGTTCGAACCGACGTATACCGGGCACCCAGGCTGGCCACCCAACCATAAGTACCAACTAACTCAACCACGTCACCGGGCTTTATTGAACGGTCCATCAGCAGGATAATGCCGCTGATCAGGTTGGACACAATCTTCTGCAAGCCGAATCCGATACCGACACCCACTGCGCCGGAAAATACAGCCAGTGCGGTCAGATCGATGCCCACTACGTTGAGGGCGATCACAACGGCCAGGAAAAGCAGGGTAAACCGCCCGAGTTGGCTGATCAGCACTTGCACGGAGGGCGTCAGGTTGCGGGAGCTGCTTACCCTGGCCTGCAGAACCTTCGACCCGGCCGAGGCAGTCCACAGCAAGATAGCAGCAGTCAGCCCGCCTTTCAGAACCAGATAGGCCGTTACCTTGGTTCCGCCAATGGTCGTACCGATCGAATCGAGCATGGCAATGGTGGGATTGAGCAACCGCATGATGCTGAGAGCGGCGATCAGCCACATACCGATCGCAAAAGCCTTTGACCAGAACGGGTCTGACACAGCGCTCGAGAATATCCTGATAAATATCCAGGCATTCAGGAGGCTGGCGGCAATTCTGACCACATAATGATTGATTGAGAACCCGGTCAGAACCAGGGTTGCGATCCATAGTCCGATAATGCAGGCGGCAAATGGCATGAGTCCGCGAAGTACGCGCCGCAACCGGTCAAATACAGGAAACTTTTCTTCCCGCCAGATGTGGTCAAAAACCAATTTGGCATAGTCGCGCAACAAAAAGGACGCAACAGCTACGGCGGCGATAACGGCCAGTTGCATCGGTCCCTGGTATGAGAAAAGCTGGTAGTACAGGATGGTGTAGAGTTCCTGCAGATGAGCCACGATCGGCGACAGGGTCTCGGTTACATTTTCCGCTATTTTTTCCGCTGTCTCTGGTTCAACGGCAACGGGCTCAACGGCAACAGGCTCAACTGTAGCAGGTACAGCGGTAGCAGGTGCAGTGGTAGCAGGTACAGCGGTAGCAGGTGCAGTGGTAGCAGGTGCGGCGGTCGCTGGAGCAGCGGTAGCCGGTGCAGCAGTAGCCGGTTCAGCGGCATCTGCCTGGGCGATCAGTGTCGGATCTGTCATGCGTGGTTGGCTCCAGTTGTTGAGGGGAGAGGAAATTTCTGTTGGACGCCGCCTAAATGATTTCGTCTTCGTCAAATAGCGGATCGGTTTTCAACTGAGCCGACAGGTGCGCGGCGGCTGTGTTCGGGGTTTCATGTTCCGGCAGGGCGACATGAAAAAGTGCATCGCCCTCATTTACGACGGGCAAATTGGTGCGACCCACAATGATGCCGCTCAGGTCACTTTTGACCTCAATTTCCATCTCACCAAACGGATCTGAAATAATCCCCAATGTCTCGCCGGGAACAACCGTTTCTCCGGTTGGTTTGATCGTCCGGAGCAGGCCGCCAACTGGCGCACGCAGCCACCTGCTCGATGAGGTGTGCACAGGTGTTCCAGACGCCTTGGGGATACCTTTGGCTGCCACCATCCCCAGTGCATGCATCACTCGAAGTATCCCTGATACCCCGGCCCGGGCAGAAAGCTCATCAAATCGCAGGCCTTCACCGGCTTCATAGAGCAAGACATCGACACCTGCGGCACCGGCAGATTGACGGAGAGACCCCTCCCTCATACTGGAGGTAATGACCACAGGTGCGCCGAATACATCGGCCAGTTGCATTGTTTCAGTTGCCGAAGGTGAAACCCTGATTTGCGGAATGTTGGTGCGGTGGATGGCAGCAGAATGTAAATCGATGCCGAAATCCGAGCGTCCGACGATTTCACGCATGAACAGATGTGCCAGACGGCTTGCCAGGGATCCGGTCTCGTTTCCCGGAAACGACCTGTTGAGATCGCGCCGGTCGGGCAGATAACGCGAACGATTGATAAACCCGAAGGAATTGACGATCGGCACTACCAGCAAGGTGCCTCGAAGCGCGTCAAGCTGCGGGGCGCGTAACAGACGCCTTGCGATCTCGACACCCATGACTTCGTCGCCATGCACTGCTGCGCTGACGAAGAGAGTTGGGCCGGGCCGCGACCCGTGCACCACGTGCACGGACATAGTGACCGGTGTGTGATCGGACAACACGCTGACTGGAAGATCGATCGTCTGCCGCGCGCCAGGCAAAATTTGAACGTTGCCGAGCGCGAACGGCGTGCGTTTTGCCATCAGCCGGTGCCCTTGGTTTTGGTGTTGCCAAGTTCGGACTTCTTTTCCAGCAGTTCTATGATTTTTCCGGCGATATCTATGCCGGTTGCTTTTTCTACACCTTCCAGTCCAGGTGACGAGTTGACCTCCATGACGACCGGACCATGATTGGCTCTGAGCATGTCAACACCGCACACATTCAGACCCATGGCCTTCGCAGAGCGAATGGCGGTAGAGCGTTCTTCGGGCGACAACTTGATCTGTTTTGCGGACCCGCCACGATGAAGATTAGACCGAAACTCGCCTTCGCCACCGGTGCGCTGCATGGCTGCAACTACTTTTCCACCTACCACAAGTGCGCGAATATCGGTGCCGCCGGCTTCCTTGATAAACTCCTGCACCAGAATGTTTACATTAGCGCTGCGAAACGCTTCGATCACAGATTTGGCCGAACGGTCTGTATCGGCCAGAACGACGCCTAACCCCTGAGTTCCTTCGAGAAGCTTGATGACCAGTGGCGCTCCACCGGCCATTTTCAGGACTTCTTCGGTTTGTTTCGGGTCATGCGCAAACGTTGTGACAGGTAAACCAATGCCCTCACGTGCCAGGATTTGTGTCGAGCGCAGCTTGTCTCGCGACCGGCCAATTGCGACCGACTCGTTAAGTGGATACACACCGGCCATTTCGAACTGGCGCAGTACGGCAAGCCCATAGAACGTAATGGACGCACCAATGCGCGGAATGACAGCGTCATAACCTGTTAGTTTTTGACCATTGTAAAAAATATCGGGGCGCCGCGAGGCAATGTTCATCGTGCAGCGCAGGGTATTGATTATATCGAGAGTGTGGCCACGTTGTTCAGCGGCCTCCTTAAGACGTTTATGCGAGTATAGGTTGGCATTTCTTGCCAACATTGCGATCTTCATGTTTTTCTCCTTTGTTGAGACAATTTGCCCTGGCAGATGTTTGAAAATTGCGCCGGGGCTAGTGATCCGCAGTGTTTGCCGCAGCGGGCTTTCTGAGGGGTCGCCCAGAAAGGAAAGATGCACTGGGGTTGACCAGCACGCGGTGTGTCCGCAACGCGGTCCGCCCCAGTATCAGGTCGAATTCCATCTTCTTGCGATCGGCAAGCGATATTTCGACTTTCCAGCGGTGGCGGCCGAGCAGAAGCGTTGTGCGGATGATTAGGCGGCGTTCAGGCACACCGCCTGAATTCTTAATGTCACGTTCATCAATCACTTGCGCTTCAAGCAAATAGTCAGGTGCCGGTCCGTGTGCCGGAAGCTTGAAACGAACCCATTTCTGACCGGCCCGCTCGAACTGTTGCTGGTTCTCCGCATGCAGGGCGGATGTGCGGGCTCCGGTGTCAATCTTTGCGCGCATCTCTTTAATATTGAAGTCGGGCAGCCCCACGAGTTCGCGCCAACCCACAATTTCACGCTTTCGTTCCGTGATTTTCTTTCGATTGCCCATTTTCACAGCAAATCTTCATTCGCGCGGCGATAGTTCACGAAAGCATTGGCGCTGGTCACAACATAAAAACTATCCATGTCGATGAGCACGTAACCGCGCTCAAAAAGTGCACGTCCAAGCGCCCGGATATCATCCTCATAAAGCCGCCGCCGCTGCACCAATTCCCGCACGAGTTTTGCAGGTATTCGATAGCGCCCGGATTTCTTTCCGCCAAACTCTACATCGTAAAATTTGGCCAGGCAGTCGGCTGCCTTTGATATGTTTTCTGGTTCTCTTTCCATAGTTAGAATATATATAGACAAACAAAATTTGTCTATAGGCAAAATAAAATATTAAATAACGATTGCTGTCCGCAGTGCTAGCCTAACTGGCGGTCGTCACCTGGACAAATCCGGGCAAGCAACTGTTCGATTGGAGACAGGTGGTTCCCATGCGCGCGTTCATTGCGTTTATCATGCTTATGGTGTTGACGTTATCGGCTCCGGCGGTCGATTTCAGCCCACCACAGATAGTACCTGACCGATTGCCCGGTGGCATCAGTGCCATTGAGATGTCGGTTATCAACAAGCCAGATGATGACGCCGGCCATGTGAATCTGCGCACCGGGTTTGATAGATCTGCACGCGCCGTGATCGAGACTCAGCATCAATATGCTGGACAAACCACAAAACAGCAGGTCATAGGCTGGCGCGAACATATCATCTTACCGGAGTTTGGCAGCACACAACTCGATGCAAAGATCGATACCGGAGCGCGAACATCTGC
Organism: uncultured Alphaproteobacteria bacterium; assembly: GCA_963698275.1. Taxonomy (GTDB): domain Bacteria; phylum Pseudomonadota; class Alphaproteobacteria; order Rhizobiales; family Aestuariivirgaceae; genus Anderseniella. The sequence goes on from CAVOQE010000001.1 coordinate 666,748, forward strand.
CCTGCATGCCGTTGATATAGCGGTCGAAAGCCGCAATAGGGAAGAGTGGGTTTCATTTCACCTTCCCTACCTTGGCGAGCCTCGTTCAGCCCGCCATAGCGCCAAAATTTTCGACAAGCGCAAGATCAGAAGTACCAGCGGCATTGCTCAACTGCGCTATGTGATAAGAACAACGCTCGTGCTGGGCAACCGGCAATGGCAGATAGAGGTGTCTCTCGCTGACCGGGAGAAAATGAAGCACGATATCATCCTCGGTCGCACAGCTGTCCGACATCAAGGGCTGTTGGTCGATCCTGCAAAATCTTACCGGGCCGGCACACCGGTGTCAGGCGGGTCAGGCAAATCGAATCCGTGACCTGCAGGAGAACACATATCAAGCTTCTGCCTGGAAACAGTTTCAATAGGTGCAGCAATAGTCTAACTAGCTGCAGCCATCCATTGTGATGTGTTGAGGTTGATAAATTTTCGATCTGTGTCAGGTGGACCCGATGCGCACGCTTCTAGCCTTGTTTATGCTTGTCGTTATGAGCCTGCCTGTGCAGGCAACCGATCTTGGCCCTCAGCAGGCCGAGCTTGGCAAATTGCGCGACAGCATCAGCGCCATTGAAGCTTCGATCTCGGAAAAGGCAGATGACGACACCGGCCTTGTCAAGCTGCGCCTTGAACTCGACGCGTTTTCAAAGTCTGTGATCGATTTCGGTGTGTCGCTTCGCCCACGCATCAACGAAATCAAACAGCGCCTGGACGCATTGGGAGCATCTCCAAAGGAAGGCGAGCCTGCCGAGGCTGAAAGTCTTGCCCTGGAACGCAGGGCCATGCTGGAGGAAAAAGGCCAGTTCAACCTGCTGCTTGGAGAGGCCGAGAACCTGTCAATCCGCTCCAGCAGGGCGATAGACCGGATCGGCTCGCTGCGCCGTGACCTGTTCGCCAGCACGTTGTTCAAACAGACTGATCTTGACGGAGCCGTGAGCCTGGAAACACTTTCAGGCTTTAAGACCGAGTTTTCCAAAGCAAGCCAGCAAATATCATCGCGCATGCGGTTCATGTACTCATTCCGCAGCACGGAACTGATGTCGGCTATTGGGTTTTCCATTCTGATCGGATTGGTCACATTGCTTGGTGTGAGGCGAGTATTTGGCTTCATTCGCCGGGCAACTGCCACTGATACGGAAGACAGCTATATTGCCAGGCTGTCTCTGGCGTTCTGGTCCACTGTGATCCCATCCCTTGCTGTCGCGGCTGCCCTTGCATCAGCATATTGGCTGTTTTCCCATTTTGGGGTTTTCACACCACAGACAGAAGGGCTGACTGAAGCTATCCTGGTGTCCTTTGCCGCAGTTTATTTCATTCAGCGCCTGGCATCTGCACTGTTGTCGCCGGGCAACCCGGCCCGCCGCCTGATCCTGGTCTCTGACGGGGCGGCTCGCACGCTCTTCTTGCTGGTAGTCAGCCTTTCCGTCATTCACGTGCTGGACTTTTTCATTGGCAGAATGAATGATATTTTCTCCTCGCCGCTGGCATTGACTGTTTCCAAGAGCCTGATTTCTTCCCTGCTGATTTCAGTTGTGCTGGTGATGATAGCACTGGTGAGGCCGTTCAAGGACAAGCTCAGCGGTCGTGCCTATGGCTGGCCGGTCTGGGTGCGCACTCCTATATTGATAATGGCCATTTTCATCATTGCTGCAGCCCTGTTCGGCTACATAGGTCTTGCCCGGTTCGCGGCCGCGCAAATCGTCGTCACCGCTGCCATTTTGGCCACCATGTATATCGGGGTTCAATCAGGTCAGGTTCTGGCGGCCGAAGGCGCGTTTCCGCAATCAGTGATTGGAAGTCGCATCAAGGCGAAGTTCTCCTTGAATGACACGACGCTGGATCAGCTTGGCCTGCTGTTCAGCTTTATCATATATGCAGTTGTTTTCATTATTGGTTTGCCGTTGCTGTTGTTGCAGTGGGGCTTCAATCAGCTCGATATTCAGACGTGGTTGTATCGTATTCTGACCGATATCCGAATTGGCAACATTTCAATCTCCTTGCTTGGAATCCTGTTGGGCTTTGGTGTGTTCGTTGTCGGATTTCTGTTTACGCGCCGGGTTCAGCATTGGCTTGACGGCTCGGTCATGGCGCGCAGCCGTGTCGATATCGGTGTTCGAAACTCAATTCGCACTATCGTCGGCTATGTTGGTATTGCGCTGGCTGCGGTCATCGGCCTGTCAGCGGCCGGATTTGACCTGTCCAGTCTGGCCCTGGTGGCGGGCGCCCTGTCACTGGGCATCGGTTTTGGGCTGCAGAACGTTGTTTCCAACTTTGTTTCCGGCCTGATACTGCTGGCCGAACGTCCGTTCAAGGTAGGCGACTGGATTGTGACCGGAAATACCGCGGGTTTTGTGAAGAAGATTTCCGTGCGTGCCACCGAAATCGAGACATTCCAGAACCAGACGGTCATTCTGCCCAATTCCGACCTTATCAACCAGCCCGTCGGCAACTGGACCCACCGCAACCATCGCGGCCGTATCGAAATACCGGTCGGTGTCGCATACGGCACCAAGCCACGCATTGTGCACGCCCTGCTGCTCGACATCGCCAGCAGTCATCCTCGGGTGATGAAGGTCCCGGCTCCAACCGTTGTATTCATGGGGTTCGGCGACAATTCGCTTGATTTTGAAGTGCGCGTGCACGTACCGGAGGTTATCGACGGAGTTGGCATCGCCACTGAGTTGCGTTTCCAGATCGTGGAGGCATTCGAACGCGAGGGCATTGCCATTCCGTTCCCGCAGCGCGACGTCAATCTCAAATTGCAGGACATTGAGGCGTTGGCCGACGCAATCGACAAGGTGAACCGCAACAAGAAGCGACCGTCCACGGCGGGAACGTGAACATATCCGTTCATTTGCCGTTCACATGGGATTTGCGATAGTAAGTCATGAAGATTGAAAATCGTGGCGCTGGTTCCATCCACACCCACCCACAATTCCGGGGAAATGAGCATATGTACAAGACCATAATACTGACATCAGTCATGCTGGCCTTTGGGACCGGACTGGCGAACGCTGCTACCGTCACCAACAAGGACGGCGGGGCCATCATGATTGTGGTGACAGAAGGCGGCCAGAAAACCGAGGTGGGCATTGCGCCCGGCCAGAGCGTCAATGTGTGCGGCGGCGGCTGCTTCGTAACCATGCCAAACGGCGACCGGGAAACCCTCTCCGGAGGCGAAACAGTGGAAATTTCCGGCGGCAAGGCATCAGTCAAATAAATTTTCGGTTCCTGCAGCGTCGTGGGTTCATGTGAACCCCTGTTGCTCTAGTTCGGACTTGATGGCTGGATGTTCAGCAGACCGGAATTTTGCGGTTTGATGATTGCGGCGTCTGGAATTTCAAGCGGGATGCTTTCTTCGATCAGGTCTTTCAAGCGTTGCTGTTCTATGGTGATCGCGCGGCTGCCGGCGCCTTCTCTGGCATTGACGCGTTCTTCTTCCTGGAGGGCACGGCGTGCAGCGGCTTCTCTTGCCTCTAGCAGCTTGCGTTCGCGCTCTGCTTCGCGTGCCGCTTGCTGTTCACGATACAGGCGTTCTTCCTCGAGGAGGCGCTGCTCTTGGCGTTGCAGTTCCTCAAGCCGGTCCATGCCCTTTTGCAACAAGCTGACCACAATCCAGGATTTCAGCGCGGAGGTGTCATAGGTGCGGTTGAGTGACAGCGGATGACCTGCAAGACGCATGGCGATGCCGGGCACCTCAGCGGTGCTGCTTTTCTGTTTGAGCGAAATATCCGCGCGCGCCTTGTGTGCGCTGAAGTCTGCAGACAGGCGCATGGTGCCGCTGGCAGATTCAGTGCTGATCGGGATGCTGCCGGTTCTCAAACTGCCATTCTGCAAGGTTACGTCAGCCGGCCTGGCGTTCACAACCGTGCCGCCTTGCGACAGCGCTGAGTTGATGGTGTCGTCAATTGAGTTCACATTCTCAATTACCGCGAGACGGCGGGTTACACCGGCCAAATTGAACCTGGGTAATGTCAGTGATGCCGGCACTATGCGTCCGTTTCCGGTTAACTGGCTGACGAGGCCGCCGGGCGAACGCCCTTCGCCGTCAAAATCCAGTTGCAGGCCGATATCCCCGCTGATCGCACCCTGGCCGTCCACGGTCTGCAACAGGTCCGCCAGCGCCAGCGTGGCATCAAGTTTTCCGGACAATTTGAGCAGGGGGCCGGCATTCTCAGCGGCCACGAACATTGAAAACCGGCGCTCGGGGCTGGCGTTTCCGGTAATGCTGAAATTCACCGTCTCTTTGCTGGCGCGTTTTAAATCAGCGCGCGCGCTGCTCAATGCGAGGCCTGGCAGGAGCGCTGCGCGTTGCGCTGCAATCGTAAGGGACCGGTTGAGCCACCCCAGCCGGGTCGCGTCAAAGGTGCCGGCTGCGCGAACCGGCCGGCCTCCGGCCGGCATGACCATGCTGGATGCGAGCCAGCCAAGATCGAGGCTCTGAACCGTCAACTCACCGTCGATGAGCGGTGCCGTGATGTTGCCTGTCACCGTCGCCTTGCCGGCTATCGTGTTGAGCGGCATGGTTGCCTTCAGGTTTGACAGCTTGATCATGCCCGGGGTTATGACTGCATCTGCGTCCGCGGCAAATTTTCGGTCGATCTCCACCGGCCATGCCGGCACGGCAAGGCCGACTGCCGACGCCAGGGGAGTGATATCTGCAGCCGCCAGTTTTACGGTTCCGGCTGCGCTGATGCCACCTTCCGGGCTGACCGTGACGCCGCCGTCAAACCCCAGGGTACTGGACAGTAGTGACAGTTCCGATGTGCCGGTGAGGGCGGAAGACGGCTTTCCGGCAAAGGCCAAATTCAATTTGGCGGGCTCGTTGCCTCCGGCAAGAGCCTGAAGCCCGACAAGCGCAAGCAGGCCCTGGCTGGTGGTTCCGGTGGCGGAAGCGGTGATCTGGGTGTCGCCGTCACGCCATTCAGCGAACTTGCCGTCGAAACCACCTGAAAGCGCTATTTCAGCACCGGCCGCCGTGCCGTTTGCGGCTATGGTGAATTTGTTGATGGCGCTGCCCGTGCTGACTTCACCCAGTACCTTGAGGTCGACCGGACCAAGACGCCTGGCCCACGGTGTGGATGCGAGATCTGCATCCATCACGCCAATCAGGCGCAGGAAGGGACGAGGGTCGGTTGCCTTGAAATCACCCGACACGGATCCGGTTATACCTTCCTCGGGAAAGTTCAGTACGCCGGCAATGTCCAGGCGCGCATCGCCGATACCGCCGATCTCGATGGTGCGAAGTTCCACGGCACCTTCGGACATGTCCACGTCAATCGCGATGTCCTGCGCTTCAACGCCACGCAGCACCAGGGTGTCGGTCTGGATGGTGATGTGGGCATCGCCGAAGGCCAGGGCGTTTGCCGCCAGATCGGTCAGACCGGCAATTGTTCCATCTTCGATGGCACTGGTCGAAAATCCGCGAGGGGCATAGCGATCCACATTGATGGAGTCCGCCAGCAACCGAATGCTCAGGGATGGACTGTCACCACGATAAAGGCTGAATGAACCGGTGGCGCTGGCATCATCCAGACTGGCGTTCATTCCCGTCAGGCGAAGTGCGACAGGTGTCCAGCCCACCAGGCTGCGCAGTTTGGCGCGGCCACGGGTGCCGGACCAGACCTGTTTTGTTGCCTTTGCCCTGTCCGGAGCGGCCCAGATCACAAATTCACGCAGTGAGCCTGACTGAACTTCAAGCTCACCTGCCAACTGCGGCAGCCCGTCGGTATCGGCCGGCAACACTACCCCGGCGAAGCGTGCCCTGGTCTGTCCCGGTAAGCTGGCAGATGCCTCTGTAATGCGCATTGCCTGTGGTGTGATGTCGCCGCTCAGACGTGCTTTTGAGAGCGTTTCACCTCCGGTGATCAGGCTGGTAATGCCGGCGTCGAAACGGATCTGCGTATTTGACGGCAGGGCCTCCAGCAGGTTCGACACTGCATAAAGCTGATCACCACTGCCAAGTTCTGCAAACACGTTGCGCCCGACCAACTGATCCAGATCGACGGATGCTGCTTCAAGCCTGGTTGTCACAACAAATCGTGAGCCGAGCTTCACCGATGCCTCGCCGGTCATAAGGTTGCGTCCGGTAAGGTCGTTTGCCGGAACCACCTGGATATTGTCGAGTTTCACCAAATCGAAATCTGCGGTGACATCGCCGGACACGCGAACCTGCAGGTTGGCGTTCAGTGGGTTGGCCTTGCCATTGGGCTGGCGGGCAGGTTGAACGGTAACCTGGCCGGTGACCTTGCCATCATCACGCAGTGTTTCACCGTCGAACGCCCACATGAAACCCGCATCGCCGCGAGGTGATATCGCTGCTGATACTTTCAGCGGTTCGCCTTTACGGTATTTGCTGGTTGAAACCGTCAACGCCAGGGGAGAGCCGGACTGTATGGCGGTTATATCTGCCCGCCACGGCCCATCAAGCGCAGGCGCCTTGAGCCGTCCCTCGACACTGGTCATTTCGGACAATCCGCCACGCCTGCCGTCGCCGAAAAAAATCCGTCCGTCGATTATGTCGATACCCGCCACCGCCACCTGGTCAGCCCCGGGAAGACCGACAATCGAGTGGGTCGGGTTCAATTTCCAGCTGACACCTCCGGCAGCCAGCCGCTCTAAAGAGACAACCGGGCGAACCAGTGTCAGTTTGCGCACAGACAATTGCCCCGACAACAATGGCGCAGCCGCAATTTCTGCGTCCACTTTTTCAATCTGCACCATATCCGCCAGCATCGAACCAGGCGGATTGGCAACCCGGACATTGGCCGCGGTGAGGCGAGGCCAGGGAAACAGTCTGACGGTAACCGGCCCGTCAATGGTGACCTGTCGGCCAATCAGCAGGCTTGCCTGACGCTGGAAATCCGCCTTGTAGCTGTTCCAGTTCACCAGCAATGGGCCGACGCCAAGTGCGCCTGCCACAAGGATCATCAGGATGCCCAAAATCAGAAGCGGTGATCTCACGATATTCACGGATAGGTACCGGCCCACAGAAATGATTGGTCAACAAATTTCAACAACGTCACAGGCAGCTGATCGCTTTCAAGGTACTAGAGCAGCTTGACGAATTCAATTGAACCCATGCTGCTCTAGGGCAATATCTTGCCCGGGTTCATGATGTTCTTAGGATCGAGTGCCTGTTTGATAGACCGCATGACGGCAACGCCGGGTCCATGTTCTGCTTCCAGAAATTTCCGCTTGCCCGAGCCGATACCATGTTCGCCGGTGCAGGTTCCGTCCATGGCGATGGCGCGCATGGCCAGCCGGTACAGGAACTCTTCGGTGGCTTTGACCTCAGCGGCGTCATCGCGGTCACAAAACAGCACGACGTGAAAATTACCGTCTCCGACATGACCGAGTATAGGGCCGTACAGACCGTGTTTGTCCAGGTCCTTGCGGGTTTCCTCAACGCATTCGGCAAGTCTTGAAATGGGTACGCACACATCGGTGCCCAGCGATTCCTTGCCCGGCACCATGGACTTGATCGCCCAATAGCCGTCATGACGAGCCTGCCACAGCTTGTGGCGGTCTTCTTCATTGGTGGCCCAGTCGAACGGTCCGCCGCCAAGTTCGTCCGCGATTGCTGCAAATGTATCGATCTGCTCGCGTGTACCCGCCTCGGTGCCATGGAATTCCACAAACAAAGTCGGCACTTCCTTCAGGCCGAGATTGGAATAGGCGTTGAAAGCTTTCAGGTTTTCAGCGTCGATCAATTCAACACGCGCAATGGGCACCCCCATCTGGATGCAGGTGATGGCCGCATTACAGGCCGCTTCGATTGATGGGAACGGACATACACCGGCGGCAATTGATTCCGGGATACCATGCAACTTCAGGCAGATTTCCGTAATCACACCCAGCGTGCCTTCAGATCCGACCATGAGGCGGGTCAGGTCATATCCGGCGGATGATTTCTTGGCGCGGCGCGCGGTGCGCACAATCTCGCCATTTGCCATGACAGCGGTCAGTGACAGAACATTGTCGCGCATGGTGCCGTAGCGCACGGCATTTGTGCCGGATGCGCGGGTGGCGGTCATGCCGCCAAGCGACGCGTCGGCGCCCGGGTCTATGGGAAAGAACAGGCCCTGGTCGCGAATATACTCATTGAGCTGTTTGCGGGTGACACCGGGCTGCACACGCACATCAAAATCCTGCGTGTTTACTTCAAGAACCTGGTTCATGTTGTTCATATCTATGGAAATACCGCCATGCGGACAGGTGATGTGGCCTTCCAGTGATGTGCCGGTACCGTAGGGAATGACCGGCACCTCGTACTTTGAACATATCTGCACGACCTTCTGCACTTCTTCGGTATTGTTGATGAAAGCAACGGCATCGGGCGCATGGCCGGGATTCCAGGTCGTGTCCTTGCCGTGCTGGTCACGAACGGCCTGCGATGTCGATACCCTGTCGCCCAGAACCTCGGTGATTTCGGCGATAGCCTGTGACACCGAATTGCGGCGCTGCATGGTTTGAACTGACATGGCTGTTTCCATCCTGATTTCGAAGTCCGGTTTGGGACTCCACGTATCCTGCCGCTTGTACTATACCGGGTCTTGGGATTTGCGCACTAGTTTTACGGTCACAATCGCGAGCATTTGGAGCAAATAACATAATGACGGATTATGGACGGCCCTTTGTTGGCAGCATCAAGACAGTTGAGGATGACTGGATCGACTATAATGGTCATTTCAACATGGCCTATTACGGGGTCTTGTTCGATCGCACCTGCGATGAGGCGTTTGAACTGGTGGGCCTGGGGCTGGAATATCTGAAATCCGGAGCGTCGTTTTTCACACTCGAGGCACACACGACTTACGTTCGTGAACTTCATGCCGACCACAAGGTCAAGGTAACGGTGCAGTTGCTCGATTACGATTCGAAGCGGATGCATTACGTTCAGGAGATGTTTCACGCCGACGATGGCTGGCTGTCGGCCACCATGGAAGCCATCTGCATGCATGTGGACATGGAAGCCAAGAAGTCAGCCCCGTTTCCCGACCGCATCCTGAACCGGATTGCCGCCATGCACGAAGCGCACGCAGGCTTACCCGTCCCGCCGCAGGTGGGTCATAAAATCGGGATCATCAGGAAGTAACCTGCCGTAACCCTTGCATCACCCCGGGCTAACATGTTGAAGTCTTTTGCGATTGGGGCTGAAACACAAAAAAGCGTGGGGCTCGCCTATGGGCGAACTGCGGGACAGGGTACTTGCAACGCTGGGTGAACTCACCCTGCCGCAATTGCGTGCATTCTGGGCGGCGCGGCACCCGCTTGTGTGGGCGCTTGCGCTCACCATTGGCGTGGTTGGCGCGTTTGCCATTCTGGGCTTCAGGCTGGGCATTGGCTACGTCCAATGGCTGTGGCTCGGCAACTCCAACGAAAATGTAGTGGGCACGCTTGCCAGTTTTCGGGCGCCATGGGTGGTTGTGGCCGGGCCAACGCTGGGTGGACTGGTTGTCGGTATGATTATCTGGAAAGTCATCAAGGAGCGCCGTGCGCACGGCATAGCCGATGTGATTGAGGCCGGTGCGCTGCACAGGGCCGACATTTCGTTGCGCGCCGGACTGGCTTCGGCCGTTGCATCCGCAATCTCCATCGGGTGCGGTGCAAGTGTGGGCCGTGAAGGGCCGGCAGTGCATCTTGGCGCGACAGTTGCGGCTTTTCTCGACCGGAAGTTCAACCTGTCGCCTGCCGCGCGCCGGGTCCTGCTGGCATCGGGGGCGGCTGCTGCGGTCTCCGCCAGCTTCAACGCGCCGATCGCAGGTGTGTTGTTTGCCCATGAGGTGATCCTCGGCCATTTCGCCTTGTCGGCTTTTGTACCAACCGTGCTGGCCGCCGTCACGGCAACGCTTATCACCCGGATCTGGCTGGGAGATTTTCCGGCATTCATATTGCCGGAACAACATATTGCCTCCTACTGGGAGTTTCCCGCATTTGCACTGCTCGGCGTCGTGTGCGGGCTGGTGGCGGTGTGTTTTCAATTGACCGTCATGACGGCGGACTGGAGTGCCCGGCGCTATACCATGCCGTTGTGGTTGCGCCCGGCGCTTGGCGGCCTGGTTGTGGGCATGATGGCGCTGACCGTGCCGCAGGTATTGGGTGTCGGCTATGAGGCCACCAACCTGGCGATCAAGGAAAGTTACGGCCTGGGCTGGTTGCTGATACTGCTGGTTGCCAAGACGGTGGCCACCGCTATTTCAATGGCCAGCAGATTCGGCGGCGGGGTGTTTTCACCATCATTGTACATTGGCGCCATGGCCGGCGGTGCGTTTGGCATAATCGCCGGCAGCGCCGTGCCTGAATATGCGTCCAATTACGGTGTCTATGCATTGCTCGGCATGGGGGCTGTCGCAGGTGCCATACTTGGTGCTCCGATTTCCACAGCCCTTATCGTGTTTGAACTGACTGGCGGCTATGAGTTGACCATCGCGCTGCTGTTGTCGGTGTCCATCGCTTCGATGATCATGCAGGGGCTGTTGGGCAAGAGCTTCTTTGACTGGCAGTTGTCGCAGCGTGGCGTTTTCTTGCGAGAAGGCTCGCATTTGCGGATTGTACGAACCTCGACAGTGGGTGATTTCATGACAACACTCACGCCGCAGGAGAAAGAAGAACCGCCGGAACTGTTTGACCGCCCGCGCCTGATCCCGTCCGACACCCTTGAAATGGCGCTCAGGACGCTCGATGAAGGCGGTTATACGCGGCTTGCCGTGCTCGACAAGCGCGTGGATGGTGTGTTGCTTGGCTGGGTGGATCAGGTCGAGGCGCTGGCCGCCTACAACAAGGCCTTGATTGAGGCGAATGTGGAAGAACACAAGTAACGGTTGTTTGCCATTGATCAAATTGCGTTTATCGTCCTGCGCACACAGATCATTATCTCTGAAAACCCACAGCAGCTTCCAAGGCTCATCCAATGAATAACGACATCAGGGCAAAGTACAAAGGCTCCTGGATAGAGCGGCTGGTGACGCTCGGGACCGATGGCTGGTACGGACAGGACAAGCTTGGTCTGATCGTGGCCAACGTGACCGGGTATTTGGCTTCGCTGTCTTCATTGGGATTTGCTGCGACCTATGCCATGCATGAATTGCATTCGCTGATGCCGCTGGTCATCGGCAATCTGGTCTCCGCGGTCTGCGCGTCGATGACACCGGCGTTTCACCGATTCGGCCGCATCGCGGCTGCCTTGTGGCTGACGGCGGTATTTTTTGTGTCGCTGACCTGGTTTACCAGTCTGCTGGGTCGTGATTCCGGTGTCGCGCTGAACCTGATCGGCACATCGGCTGTGGCCTTCGCCATACTCGGGCTGGAGCGGGTCAAGCTGGTGGCGCTGATCAGTGCGACAGGCGCTGCGCTGATTGTTACAAGCTGGATACTGTGGCCGGAACCGGCCGCGGGCATTCACGATGACGCTGCTTTCATGGAACAGACCTTTGCATCTGCCATCGTGTCGATCATGGCGATCACCTTTGTGGTGATCTACTATGCTTTCTACCTGACGCGGCAAGCGCAGGCGCGCCTGCAGGAACTCATGAAATCCATGATGCCGGATGCCATCGCCGAGCGCCTGATGGTCAATGACGGCGAGACAATCGCCGAGGCGCACGAGCATGTGGTGGTGCTGTTCACAGACATTGTCGGTTTCGTGGAAATGTCGAACCAACTGGGTGCCGTGCGGGTGGTGGCGTTGCTGGATGACATGTTCCGGCAGTTTGATTCACTTGCCGCCGAGCACGGTGTCGAAAAAATCAAGACCATCGGTGACGCCTATATGGCAGTGGCCGGCGTGCCGTCGCCGGTCTACCAGCCTGAAGATGCGATGGCGCGGTTTGCCAAAATGATGCTGCACGTTGTCAGTGACGTGGGCAACCGTCATGGCGTGGACCTGGAAATGCGGATCGGCATGGCATCCGGCCCGATAATGGCCGGCGTCGTCGGAAAATCCAAATACTCCTATGATGTGTGGGGGGCCGCGGTGAACCTTGCTGCAAGGCTTGAAAACATCGGCACGCCAGGATGCGTCGTCACAACCGGCGACATCAAGGTGGTCCTGCAAAAGGATCACAAGTTTGAACGCGCCGGATCAGTTGAACTGAAAGGCTTCGGAAAAGTGGCCATCTGGCGCATGGATTGCCCTGTCAGCGCGAGCTAGTAGGGTATTTCCCCGATCGCGGCATGTCCGGGATTGAAGGCGATCAGCCCGGCAAGTTCACGGGGCGAATCCAAGGGGTGTCGGTGATTAGACGGCTGCAGCGAACAGCTATCAAATCTCGCCGGTCCGGGTGGCCTGAAGGACTGCCACCCTGAGCGCGCTGGACAGGTTGGTGCGGCCGCGCGCTTCGTCTATGGCGGCAACCAGTCCGGCCAGCGACATGTCACGCACTGTTGCCAGCGCATTGAGGGCGTCCCAGAATTCCGGCTCAAGTGACAGGCTGGTGCGATGGCCTGCGATGGTCACCGACCGCTTTATCGGTCCCTGGGGTGGTTCACTCATCGTCTTTGTCGAGCTTGTGTCCGTCCAGATGTAAGTGTGCCTTGGTCTTGCGGGTTGTGCTGAGCAGTTTGTCTGCCTTGGTGCGCCCAAACCGGGCGCGGTTCTCCTCTGCCTGCCTGGCCTTGTCTGTGCGGGCCCTGGCTTTGCGGAACTGGTTCAGGTTGGTGACTTTGGCCATGGCAGCGCTATTTCGGGCCTATCATGTCTTCCGGTTTTACGATCCTGTCGAAGTCTGCCGCATCGATACCGGCGGCAATTGCCTCCTCACGCAGTGTGGTACCGTTCTTGTGAGCGGTCTTGGCGATTTTTGCAGCAAGGTCGTAGCCGTATTTGGGCGCCAGTGCGGTGACCAGCATCAGCGACCGGTTGAGGCCGGCCTTGATGTTGTCCTTGCGCGGCGTGATGCCGGCAACGCAATTGTCGGTGAATGACACAGCCGCGTCGGACAGCAGCCGGACAGACTGCAGGAAATTATAGGCCATCACCGGATTGAACACGTTGAGTTCGAAATGCCCCTGCGATCCGGCAAATGTCAGTGTGGCATTGTTACCGAACACCTGCACGCAAACCTGCGTCAGGGCCTCGCACTGGGTCGGGTTGACCTTGCCTGGCATGATGGAAGACCCCGGCTCGTTTTCCGGCAATGCCAGTTCACCCAGGCCGGAGCGCGGTCCGGACCCCAGGAAGCGGATGTCGTTGGCAATCTTGAACAGGGATGCAGCGACGGTGTTGATGGCACCATGGGCCATGACCATTGCGTCATGGGCTGCAAGAGCCTCGAACTTGTTCGGCGCGGTCTTGAATTTGAGCTTGGTGATGCCGGCAATGTTTGCCGCCACCAACTTGTCAAAGCCTTTGGGTGCGTTGAGGCCGGTTCCAACCGCAGTGCCGCCCTGGGCAAGCTCCATGAGAGCAGGCAGTGTCTGTTCAATCCGCACGATGCCGTTTTCAACCTGCTTGGCATAACCGGAAAATTCCTGGCCAAGGGTGATCGGGGTTGCGTCCTGGGTATGGGTGCGGCCGATCTTGATTATTTTTTCCCACTGTTTTGCCTTGCGCGCCAACGCCTTGTGCAGGTGTTTCAGAGACGGCAGCAGGTCACGTACCACCTGTTCGGCGCATGCGACGTGCATCGCCGTGGGGTAGGTGTCGTTTGACGACTGGCTCATATTGACGTGGTCATTGGGGTGTACGGGGTCTTTTGACCCCATCGTGCCATCCAGCATTTCGATGGCGCGGTTGGAGATCACTTCGTTGGCGTTCATGTTGGACTGGGTGCCGGAACCGGTCTGCCAGACGACCAGCGGGAAGTGATCGTTGAGCTTGCCGTCGATGACCTCCTGGGCCGCCTTGATGATTGCGTTGCCGCGCTTCTTGTCCAGTTGGCCGAGCTTCATGTTGGCTTCGGCGCAGGCGCGCTTGACAATGCCCAGCGCCCGCACGACCGGCAAGGGCTGTTTTTCCCAGCCGATCTTGAAATTCCCCAGGGAGCGCTGTGCCTGGGCACCCCAGTAGCGGCTGCTGTCTACTTCAATTGGACCAAAGGTATCGGTCTCGGTGCGGGTGTTGGCCATGGTCTGTGTGCTCCGTCGGAAATAACATTGTGGCTGTTGGAGCGAGCATTTAGCACGGCTGCTAGCTAAGTCCAATCTCCTCGAGCCAAATCGGGTTGGTCCAGGCGCATTTACCGGCCTCATCGCGGATCACCACCCGCAACCATTTCGACGGCGGGCATTTGAGCCAGCTATTGTCGAGCTTGACCAGGTCGAGCGTCACGCGCGTCAGTGAACGCCCGGTGCGTGATACCGTGCGCGACGTGCCGCCATTGACGGTAACGGCGTTGACCGGTGAGCACTCGATGGTGAGTTCGGTGCCGTCAAGATCAATTGCATGGATTTGCGGGCCCTGGCTTGAATAGAAACTTCCAGCCTTCAGCGCGTCAAGCAGGGCGTCCGCCTCGAGGCTGTCTGCCTTGACATGCACCCAACCACCAAAAGCGTCATGGTCATGATCCTGGAAATGGGCATCATCGGTTGCAATGCTGGTCAGGCGCCGGTTTTCATTGAGCAGTTGATCGAGCAGATAGAAACCGTCTCCTCGATCGTTTTCCACCGCGCAACCGTGATTGTAGATTTCCACAGCATGGGCACTGTCATTGAGGGCGCGGCCGTCTTCCATGGTGAGTTGAGACCATGCCGGATGGGCGATAGTGACAAATGCTCCGGCTTTTGCGGCGCGCCTGGCCAGTGCCGGGCCGTCTTCATCATCGCCGCAGGGCGCGAAATCCAGAGGCAGACCGTTGGCCAGAATGTGCCAGAGTTCGCCGACACTGGTGGCCGGCGCATGCAGTTCTGCACCTATGATGGTGGTGAAATCGTCCGTGCGCAGGGCCCGTGTGTCGGCGACGGGCCAGTCATAATGGCCGATGAAGTGATCGGTCAGGCTCATGAAGTCATAGCCGGCATCGCGGTAGGCATCGATGACCTGTGCCAGTTCAAGCGCACCATCGGACAAGGTGGAATGAGTGTGAAGATTGCCTCGCCAGAAGCGGCCGGGCCGGGAGAACAGGGATAGAGGAGACATGGTTGCGTATTGCCTCACAACAGATTGATGATTGTGAATACAATCTCTCCTTGCAGCCGTGTGCAACAGAAATATCGTAACCTGCGGTCCTTAAAGAAAAACGCGGCAGGCCAAACCTACCGCGTCTTCAAAATTGTTAATTCAGATGCCAGGTCCTATGGACGGCAATCGCGGCGGCGTACGCAACGACGATATCTGCGTCCTCCACCCCATTCGCGGCGGCAGGCGCGGCGCACTCGGCGGCAGGAACGGGTGTGTGTGCCGTGGTAGTTGTAGTAGCCGGGGCCAATGTAAATGCCGCCCGGACCGATGCCGAATCCACCGCCACACCAGCCATGACGGCGGCAATTGTGCCGTGGGCCTGCTCTGTGAACCAGGGTGAGGCCTTCGATTGTTGTTTGCGCGACTGTGGACTGAGAAAGGTTGCCGGTTGATACCGGTGCTGCCTTAACTCCTGTCATCGCAACCAGAACGGCAAATGTCGCCAAAGTGACTGCGAGGAGGAATTTTTTCATTTTCAAGCTCCTAAGTTTTTCGGAATTTCTCGCTTACCCACAGCAAGATTAACCGCGAATCAGTTGCTTGTCTCGCGCTTTCTTAAATTTTGTTAATGCGGGTTATACGGTTCTTTTTTGCGACCGCGTTGCTACTGGATCTTGACCAGAGCACGGCAGGCCTTTGGCAGCCAGGCCAGTGTTTTGCGCGCGATTGGTTTTTTGCGCGGAATCGGTACGCCATTGACGATTGTCGGGCGCTTTTTGGCTTTTTTGTAAACGCGCTTCTTCCACGGCTTGTCCGAAAACCAGTAGGCCAGTTCGCTGCCGCACCCGGTGCCGTCCTTGGGGCTGGGCGCTGCCTGGTTTTTACACTGTGGAGAGCCGGGCGGGCACTTCATGCGAATATGGAAATGGTAATTGTGCCCTTTCAGAGGGCGCACCTTTGCCAGCCACGCACCCTTGTTGCCGGCCCAGTCGCACAGTGCTTTCTTGATCGGAGGGTGGACGAATATCCGGGCCACCTGTTTGTGGGATGCGGCACGCTTGATCAGGCGCGCATGCGCTTCGGTCCAGCGTTTCGGGTTGATGCGTTTGCGGTCCAGCGTCATCAGGACTGCTGACCGGGTTTCACGTTCCTTGCGGGTCAGCGAGCGATCCGGCATCGGCGTCAGCCAGATGTCGGCATCCAGACCGGCCTGGTGTGATGCGTGGCCGGACAGCATCGGCCCGCCGCGTGGCTGTTGCAGGTCTCCCACCAGCAACCCGTTCCAGCCATCATGCTGTTTGGCTTCAACGGCAAGCCGCTTGACCAGCTTGATCAGTTTCGGATGGCCCCAGGCGCGATCCCGGGATGGCCGCATGACCTGCCATGCGGGTCCGTCAGCCGGCATCTGCTCGGCACCTGCAACGCATCCGCGTGCATAGGACCCGAACACTTCCGGTTTCAGCGGAGCAGGTCCCGTCATATGGCCAAAGTAGAGCCGTGCGGGAATGGCATTGGAAATAGCCGGAACGGGTGGTTTCTCGATATCCTTGACCGACCCCTTGGTCTGCGCCGATGCATCCATGGACCACAACAACACGACTGCGCCCGCCAAAGCAGCACTTAGCGTTTTCAAGGCATCAGTGCCCGGGAAATGGTGACTATTTTTTACGAAACGCATCCAGTGAGACCACCGTTGTATCGTCGTTTGACGCTTTTGCCGCGCCCGCCTGATCATTGGCACTGGTTTGGTGCGGCACAGAAATGTCAGTGTCCTGCGCATTGCCGGTGCTGTCAATATCGGCCGTCTCACTGTCTTCACCATCGTCAAGCGCGCCGGGCTCGAATTGCAGGCCGAACTGCACCGTGGGATCAAAGAACCCCTTGATTGACGCAAATGGCACAACCAGCCGTTCCGATATATTGTCGAACGACAACTGCACCTCAAAGTACTTGTCAAAAACATTGAGGTCTGTGAACTGGTGTTGCAGCACAATCGTCATGTCGTCAGGATACTTGGCCTTGATGCGACTGGATACGGATGCGCCGGGATAGTTGGTGTCGAAGGAGATAAAGAAATGATGTTCGCCAGGCAAACCATCTCTCACAACACGCTGCAAAGCGAGTTTGACGACTGATCGCAAGGCATGTTGGGCCAAGACGTCATAACGCATCAAATCTTCCGGCATGCTGTCTCCGTCACTCACGGTTGTTGTTCCAATTCTTGCGTTCTGATTCCTTTTTCAGTGCCCACCTTACAGCTTTCGCGTTGTTTCGGCCATCTCTAGAGCATTGAAAATGCGGAAACTTGTGAACATCGCGGGCAGGGCAGTCACGGCGCGTAAAAATGCCCCGCTCATGAAAATGAACGAGGCCAATGGGGCATGCCGGCAATATACTGGAGGCGGTCAAGTCTTTGACGTTTTTAACCTTCAACCTTGATGGTATAGTCAGGCGTTGTGTTCAATGGGCACGAGAAATAATAGGTACCCGGCTTGAGATTGATGGCATAGTCCTTGGAAACACCTTGCTCCAGGCCGCCGCCGGAGACCTTTGGCAGGGTAAGACGACTGACACCGGCCCCACGCAGGTAAAAACCAAGACCATAAGGTACATTCTTGTTGGTCACGCGGAACACATGCTTGCCCGGTTTCAGGGTCATCACTTTCGCGGTCTTGAGACGTTCTTCTGCAGTTTTTGCATTAATGGCCTCACAGTCAGCCTTCTTGGTCGATTTATAACCGTGATCCTTGTCTTCGACTTCCACAAACTGACAGGCGGTCTGGGTGAGTTCAACGACTTTGGCGTCTTCGGCCAATGAAGATGTTGACGTCATGGAAACGGCGGCCAGCGCGGTGACGGCAGAGGCGAAAGTCGATGCAGTGAAACGTTTCAGCATTTTTGCAATCCTTGTGAATGTCTGCAGGTGGACCTGTGTTGAGATTTCGAAACTGTTTTATCGCCAAGTTTGCTGAAGCGGAAATGACGATGTGGTGAGTTGTTTCGTGATCATGATCACATTACTGCCAGCGTCATGATTGCCGGCGCCTGCGCCCGAATTGCCAGTGATCGAGTGGGGGCTTCTGTTGCCAGGTGCCCCCGAACCCCGCCTAGACCTGCGAGGGCCTAGGACTTAAATTGAAGCGATCAGACTGCGTTACGCAGCCAGACGTGCTTCCGCATAGTTGTCGTTTGCAACTACTAAAATAGCCCGATAACGGCGGTACAATGCCGAGCAAAAGCAAACCCTTTACGCCCTCGTCGATCCTGGTTCACCCCCAGCAAATGATGCCTTGCGGGGTTAACTGACCACCTGATGCCGAGAAAAGCAGCATTTGGTGGAGGTGCCGGGTACTGCCCCCGGGTCCGAATGGTTTATTACGATCGCCATTTATCGCCATATCTGATGCAAGCACCAGCAAAAGCAATATAGTGTGTCATCACGGCAAAATAAAGCCTTGTGATGTTTCAACCTTAAGATAGCGGTGCTGACAAGCCTTTGGGCTTCCCAATGTTTCTCGATGTGTTAATATTTTGGCGTTGATGGAGCGATGGCCTCCGCGGCATGAAGCGGGATGCACAAACGAGACGGCCGATTTGTAATGGCATCGCGATCAAGCAATGCACACTTATCCAACAAGGGGAAAGCAATGGCCGATAATTCTCAGTACTATGATGATGTTGATAAATTTGCAGGCAATGTGAACAACACCGCCGTTGATGCAATCGTGAAGTATTGCGGTATTGCGCTTCGCTCGCGGGATGCTTCGCTGGTGTCATGCACCGACCCGGTTGAACTTGGCCGGGTGCGTGATGGTTTTGCGTCCAAGAAACTCGGTCTGGCCGGTGATGCCGCCGACAAGGCGATTGCTGCTGTTTGCGACAAAATGAAGGATGACCGGCAAAAGAGCCGGGTGACTTTTTATTACCTGCTGGCCGAAGAATCCGGCACGATGAGCGCACTTGCCTGAACCACTTGCACGCCTGATCCTGCCCAGGGTGTTGATTGCCGCCGGCAAGTGATTGTCGGCGGTCGGCTTTTCGCGGTAGCCTGACGGCCTTGATGGGTTTCGGAGATTCGATACATGCAGCAGTACCTTGATCTGCTCAGGACCGTGCGCGACACAGGTGCCGAAAAGGGCGACCGCACCGGAACCGGCACCTTGTCGGTGTTCGGCCATCAGATGCGGTTCGACCTGGGCGACGGGTTTCCGGTGCTGACGACAAAGAAACTGCATCTGCGCTCCATCATCATTGAATTGCTGTGGTTCCTGCGCGGCGATACCAACATCGCGTGGCTGAACGAGAACAAGGTATCGATATGGGACGAGTGGGCCGATGAAAACGGCGATCTTGGACCTGTCTATGGTCATCAGTGGCGCTCGTGGCCGGCGCGCGACGGATCGACAATTGACCAGATAGCCGGCGTCGTGGAACGCATCCGGAAAACACCTGACTCGCGCCGCCTGATCGTAACGGCGTGGAACCCTGCCGACGTGGACAAGATGGCGTTGCCGCCATGCCATTGCCTGTTCCAGTTCTACGTCGCAAACGGCAAGCTGTCGTGCCAGTTGTATCAGCGGTCGGCTGATATCTTTCTCGGCGTTCCGTTCAACATCGCATCCTACGCGTTGCTGACCCACATGATAGCGCATGTCACTGGGCTGCAGCCCGGCGAGTTCATCCACACACTGGGCGATGCGCATATTTATTCGAACCATCTTGAGCAGGCCGATGAACAACTGACCAGAACCCCGCACGGCTTGCCGCGACTGGTGATGAAACGGGACGTGAAAACACTGGATGACTTCGTGTTCGAGGATTTCGAGATTGTCGGTTATGAGGCCCATCCCAATATTGCAGCGCCGATCGCGGTATGAGCATTACCGTTCGCGAAGCACGGCGCGGCGATGGACCGGCCATACATCGGCTGGTTTGTGAACTGGCAGAACATCACGATGAACTCGACCGTGTGGTTTCAAAACCGGAGGCACTGGAGGCCGGGCTTTGCTCGCCTTCAGACCGTGGCGGTTGCCTGATTGCTGAACGGGACGGCGAAACTGTCGGCTTTGCCTACTGGTATGAGGTGTTCACAACGTTTTCGGGAAAGCCGAAGCTGTATATGGAAGATATCTGTGTCAGCAGGCATGCGCGGGGCACAGGTGCCGGTTTTGCGCTGGTCAAAACCCTGGCCGGTATTTGCGTTGAGCGCGGATATTCTCGATTTGAATGGCTTGCCATGGAAGATAATGAGGCGGGTCAGAAATTCTACACGCAAATTGGAGGCACGGTGCGTCGCGGCGCCGATACGTGGCAACTGCGCGACGCTGACATTCAGGCCCTGGCGGAGAAAGAATAATGCGGGTTTCAGCTGTTGTGGCTGCATCGGACAACGGGGTGATCGGGTGTGATGGCGGCCTGCCGTGGCATGTGTCGTCGGACCTGAAGCTGTTCAAGGAAATCACCCTGGGCAAGCCGATCATCATGGGCAGGCGGACATGGCAAAGCCTGCCACGCAAACCATTGCCGGGCCGGCGTAACATTGTCATCACGCGGCAGCAGGATTTTTCCGCTGATGGCGCCGAACTGGCCCATTCAGTTGATGA
The DNA here is from genome assembly GCA_963698275.1 of uncultured Alphaproteobacteria bacterium. Classification (GTDB taxonomy): domain Bacteria; phylum Pseudomonadota; class Alphaproteobacteria; order Rhizobiales; family Aestuariivirgaceae; genus Anderseniella. The sequence continues at coordinate 687,442 of CAVOQE010000001.1, forward strand.
AGCGCTGGCTCTGTGTGCAGGAGAGACGGAGGTTGCAATCATCGGTGGCGGACAGATCTATGCTGATGCCATGTCGCGCACAGACCGTATCTACCTGACCCGCATTCATCTTGAGGTTGACGGCGATACCTTCCTGCCGGAGTTGAAACAGGGTGAGTGGCAGGAGGTTGAAAGACGTTCATTTGCCAAAGGTGAGCGTGATGACGCCGCGTTTACGCTGATTGTCATGGATCGCGTGAGCCCATGAGCGGCCAGCCTGAGATCGTGATCGTCGGGGCAGGGGCTGCCGGTGTCGGGGCCGGCATGGAACTCACAAGGCGCGGCGTGCCGTTCGTTATTCTGGAGGCTTCCGGCCGTGTTGGCGGGCGTGCTTACACGGACAAAACATCATTACCTTACGCTTGGGACAAGGGCTGCCACTGGCTGCATTGTGCAGACGTCAATCCGCTGGTTGCAGAAGCCGACCGGGTGGGCGCGCAGTATCTCAAAGGCGGCCGCGAAGACTGGAACGCGGTGTGGGCGAACGGTCACTGGGCAGACAAGGCAGGCCGCGCTGAAACGCTGAGCATCATGGAGGCAGCGTTCGAGGCAGTTTACGAGGCAGGCGGAAACGGGCGTGATGTACCGATAGCCGACGTGCTGCCGGATGCCGGCGACTGGGCGCCGATTGTGCGCCACTGGATCCAGCTGATGTCGTCGGGCGATCCGGAGCAGGTTTCAACCCGCAGCTATGCCGATTACCAGGACACAGAGCAGAACTGGCCGGTGAAATCCGGCTATGGTGACCTGATTGAGCGCCTCGCAGCAGGGCTGCCTGTTCGGTTGGACTCACCGGTCAGCGGCATTGAGCAGCACGCAAATGATGTTCGGGTGACAACAGCCGCCGGTACAATTGCGGCAAAAGCAGCCATTGTCACGGCCTCTACTGCGGTGCTGAACTCAGGCGCAATCGAGATCGGCGCCGGCCCGGCGCGTGATCTTTTGACATTGATGCAGAACGTGCCATGCGGGTTTTACGAGAAAGTGGCGATTGCGTTCGATAAGGACGTGTTTGGCAGCATTGAACAGCCGTCAGTCAACATTCTGCCGGTGGACGGCAGTGCACCGATAAATTTCCAGTTTGCGAATTTCGGCAACCCGATGGTGATCGGACACCTGGCGGGCAGTGTGGCCAGACAGTTGCTGGCTGAAGGCGATGCTGAAATGGTCGAGTTTGCCATGCAGCGGCTGGTTGCGGCATTTGGGTCTGACATCAAGGCCAGGATGGTGAATGCGGCAACGACCGACTGGGGCAGCAATCCGTTTGTGCGTGGCGGCTACAGCTTTGCCAAGCCGGGGTGTGCTCATCTGCGCCATGAGATGATCAATGCAGATACCGGCAACCTGGCATTTGCCGGCGAGGCTTTCTCGAAGCAGTGGGAAGCAACCGCGCATGGTGCCTGGGCGAGCGGCCGCGATGTTGCCGGCAGGCTGGTGGACAATCTGGCGCCGGCGGGCTAGTCAGCAATCATGAGCATTGCTGAAAACATCAAAGACCCTGATGATACCGGTGGACCGTCACTATTGCGTGCGGCGCCGGACAGTGTGTCGTTTCGCAAGCTGCGCAAGCGGCTGGTACGACATGTGCGCCAAGCGATGGATGATTTTGTGATGGTGCCCGGCAATGGCGGCAAATGGCTGGTGTGCCTGTCCGGCGGCAAGGACAGCTATGCGCTTCTCGCCATACTGAGTGATCTGAAATGGCGCGGGCTGTTGCCGGCTGACCTTATGGCCTGCAATCTTGATCAGGGACAGCCGGGATTTCCCAAACATGTACTGCCGGATTTCCTGTCGGCACACGGTATCGAGCATCGTATCGAGTATCGCGACACCTATTCCATCGTTACCGATAAAGTGCAGCAAGGCGGCACATACTGTGCGCTGTGTTCACGGCTGAGACGGGCAAACCTGTATCGTGTGGCGCGTGAAGAAGGCTGTTCTTCGATTGTGCTTGGCCACCACCGGGAAGACATTCTGGAAACGTTTTTCCTGAACCTGATGTATGGTGGCAGGCTTGAAGCAATGCCGCCCAAGCTGCGCAATGACGAGGGTGATCTGACGGTGCTGCGCCCATTGGCCTACTGCGCCGAAGATGATATTGCGAAGTTCTCGTCGGCGCTGGAGTTTCCCATTATTCCGTGTGATTTGTGCGGATCCCAGGATGGCCTGAAGCGCAACCAGATGAAAATCATGCTGGACAGTCTGGAGACCCGGCAACCGGGGCGAAAAGACACTATGCTGAAAGCGCTGAGCAACACCCGGCCCAGTCATTTGCTGGATAGAAATCTATTCGATTTTTCAAATATTTGATGGTTTTTCCGCGTTGCCGGGGCATCGCGCCGCGGATCTTGAAGCCAGGCTGGTTTAACGTGACGCGACCAGGGTTTCAGCCTGAAAGCTGTCAATTCCGTAGGCGCTTGCGGCTTTCACATCTTCCGAACTGCCGATGGCGATTGCCAGTATGGCAAACCAGGCGATGGTCAGGACAATTGCCAGAATGAGTGTCGGCCTGGAGACGGAACGGGTTTCGGGGGTTTCTGATATGTCGGGCTCGCTGGGCATGGCGTCGATCTTTTCAAGTTTCTTTTTGAACCTGAAATGACCATAGGCGCCAGTAAGCCGACAAGATGTGAGATTTGTCACTTATCGGATTTAGTGGCCCAACTGTTCATATCTTTAAAAAAACCGCACCTCCTGTTTCAAGGAGATGCGGTCGCGAAGTTTCAGACCATCATCAGATGGCGGTCGTCGGGTGGTGCAGGCTTATTCGGCCATCCACCAGCGTTCGCCGTTCTTGTGGCCGTCCAGCTCCCAGTTGTTGGCCCATTTTTCCGGCGTGCTGATTTTTTTGGAAACAGCATGCGTGTAAGCCATGAACATTGGAACTATGGTGCCACCGTCGTCGCGGACGAGATTCTGCATCTCGACATACATTTCACGGCGTTTTGTAGTATCCAGCTCTGAACGGGCCTGAACCAGGAGTTCATTGAACCGGTCATTGTCCCACCGGGACTCGTTCCAGTCCGCGCCCTTGGAATAGATCTGCGAGAACACCCAGTCTTCGGTCGGGCGTCCACCCCAGTAGCCGCCGATGAACGGCTTCTTGAGCCACACATCATCCCAGTAGGCATCATCTGCTTCGCGCACCACATTGATGGTGATGCCGGCTGCCTTGGCGGTTTCAGCAAACAGCTGGGCTGCATCAACGGCACCTTCAAATGCCGTGTCTGCCACACTGAGATCAACCTTGAGGTTTTCCATGCCGGCCTTCTTGAGGTAGGACTTGGCTTTCTCAGGATCATATACCCGCTGTGGCATTTCTTCCGCTGTTGCGCGGTAGATGTTGGCCGGGCCGACAGGTGAATCATTGCCGACTTCGCCCTGGCCAAGCAGGATCTTCTTGACGTATTCCTCACGGTTAATGGCGTGCTTGAGAGCCATGCGAACATTGTTGTCGGAAAACGGTGACGTGTCGCAGTGCATGGGCAGCACGGCATGCTTGTTACCGGTAACCGGCCTGATATCCACATTCGGATCTCTTTCGAGCAGGGCCACTGTCTTGAGGTCCAGATTTGACATGGAATGCAGCGCGCCGGTGCGAACGCCCGTTGTGCGAGCGTTTGCATCTGCTACGAACAGGTTTTCAATGCTTTCGAAATAGGCCGCATTCTCTTTCCAGTAGTTCGGATTGCGCTTTACCTGGGTGGCGACGCCGGGCTCGAATTTCTCGAGGCTGTAGCCGCCGGTTCCAACGCCGTCTTCCCAAGCCATTTTGCCGTCATCCTTGGCCGGGCAAATCATCAGGTGATAGTCAGACACGATGAACGGCCAGTCGGCATTGCCGCCTTCGAGTTCAAACATGACCATGTCGCCGTCAGCCTTGACGTCCTTGATCTGCTTGACCAGCCCCTTGGCGCCGGACTTTAAATCATCACCACGGTGATGATTGAAGGATGCCACAACATCCTTGGCATCCAGTGTCTTGCCATTGTGGAACTCGACGTCCTTGCGAAGCTTGAAAGCCCAGTTCTTTGCGTCGCTGGATTCCCAGCTTTCCGCAAGTTCCGAGCGCAATTGACCGTCCGGTGACATTTCAGTCAGATTGTTCCTGAGCTGATTGCCAACATTGATCATGAACGAATCATTTGTCTGTGCGGGATCAAGCACGTCCTTGGTGCCGCCACCGGTCAAGGAATTGATAAAGTGGCCACCTTTTTTCGGCGTAGCCGCCTTGGCCTTGTCGAACATGGAACCGGCCAGTCCGGCTGCCACGCCGCCGGCAACGGCGTATTGAATAAATTCGCGCCGCGAAACCTTCGGCGAATTCAAAACCCGGTTGAGTTTGTCTTTGTCTGACATAGTGAATTTGTCTCCCTGTGATACTCCCGAACGGACAGATAAACGTCCGATCATGAAGATTGTGCAACAAGTTTTACCCAAAAGACCAGAGCTAACCGCACAGGTTAGTAAATCTTAACATGAGGTGAGATCGGGTGGTTTTTGCTGTGGCTCGTTTGAGGGGTTGCAGCGCAGGGCCTTCATTGACAAACTGCGCCGCAACAAAAACGCCGTTTTGAGTTGGAGGGAAACCCATGAAAACCCGTGCAGCCGTTGCATTTGAGGCCGGTAAACCACTGGAAATCGTCGAAGTAGACCTGGAAGGCCCCAAGGCCGGTGAGGTGCTGGTTGAAATCAAGGCAACCGGTATCTGCCACACCGATGAGTTCACCCGGTCCGGCGATGATCCCGAAGGCGCGTTTCCAGCCATTCTGGGCCATGAAGGCGCCGGTGTCGTGCTTGAAGTCGGGCCCGGTGTGACGTCGCTTGAAGTGGGCGATCACGTCATCCCGCTCTATACGCCGGAATGCCGCGAATGCGAGTATTGCCTGAATCCGAAAACCAATCTGTGCCAGAAGATCCGCACCACGCAAGGGCAAGGCCTGATGCCGGACGGCACCAGCCGGTTTTCCTACAAGGGCGAGAAGATCCTGCACTATATGGGCTGTTCGACATTTGCCAATCACACCGTGCTGCCTGAAATCGCGCTGGCCAAGGTCAACAAGAAGGCCCCGTTCGACAAGATCTGCTATATCGGCTGCGGTGTGACCACCGGCATCGGTGCGGTCATCAACACCGCCAAGATGGAACCGGGATCAAACGTCGTGGTGTTCGGCCTCGGCGGCATCGGCCTGAACGTCATTCAGGGTGCACGCTTTGCCGGCGCCAACATGATCGTCGGCGTTGATCTCAATGCCGGCAAGGAAGAGTGGGGCCGCAAGTTCGGCATGACCCATTTCGTCAACCCGAAGAATGTCGACGGTGACCTGGTGGCCCACCTGGTCGAGCTGACCGGCGGCGGCGCCGATTACTCGTTTGAGTGTGTCGGCAATGTCAACCTGATGCGCATGGCACTGGAGTGTGCCCACAAGGGCTGGGGCGAGAGCATCATCATTGGTGTTGCAGGTGCGGGCCAGGAGATATCGACGCGTCCGTTCCAGCTTGTCACCGGCCGGTCATGGCGCGGTACGGCGTTCGGCGGTGCCAGGGGCCGCACCGATGTGCCGAAGATCGTCGACTGGTACATGGACGGCAAGATCGACATCGATCCGATGATCACCCATACGCTGGCGCTGGAAGACATCAACAAGGGCTTTGACCTGATGCATGCCGGTGACTCGATCCGCGCCGTTGTCGTCTATTGACCGCCATCTATGTGGATGCTGATGCCTGCCCGGTGAAAGCCGAGGTGACCCGCGTGGCCAGCCGCCACGCGGTCAAGGTGTTCATCGTGTCAAATGGCGGTATCCGGCCTGATCCCGATCCGCTGGTTGAAACGGTGATCGTGCCGGACGGCCCGGACGTGGCGGACATGTGGATTGCCGACCGGGCGGGCAAGGGCGACATCTGCATCACCGGCGATATTCCACTGGCGGCGAAATGCATTGAAGGCGGTGCCTGCGTGGTGAAACACAATGGCGAGGTGCTGGACGAAAAGAACATCGGCCAGATCCTGTCGATGCGCGATCTGATGACTGATTTGAGGGCCGCCAATCCACTCAATCAGGGGGGCGGCGGCAAGCCGTTTTCCAGGCAGGACAGGTCACGGTTTCTCGATGTGCTGGAACGGGAAGTCAGGCGGGCGAAACGGTGAAGGTTTGGGGAATGAATGGAAGAGGCACAAAGGGAAATATGTAAAAGGTATTGTGCCGACTTTTTTGTTCTCCAACGGAACTCAAAGTCGGCATTTCTGCAAATGTGCAGGATAAGATTACGCCTATCAACGGCCTACGCCATCCGCCGAAAGGCGACACGACAGGGTGGTTTATATATGCAGGTCTGGCAATTTCTCGTCGCTGGAGACCATGAAGACGTGTGGTTTGTCGAAAGCCTTCTAGACTCAGAATAGCCCAGTGAGCACCAGTTCAAAATACTTTAAACTTGAAGTATTTTGTGTTTTATGGCATTTTGAATTGTCGGGCTGACCATCTGCCCGACCCCAAGTGCAACCGAAAGTGAGCTTCCTCACTTGTTCGCGGCGCAGGCTATGAAGGCTGAGCGTTGGATAAGCACGTTTTCGCTCCGCCATAAATATCCGGTATGATCCCCTAAGAGCATGGGGCCGCCGCTGTGAGCGAGGACGACATGAGAAAGCAGCATTTCCACTTGCCCGAAGGCGTCATCTATCTGGATGGCAATTCGCTTGGTCCGCTGCCGAAGAAAGCTGTGGAGAGGGTTGCGCAAACCGTTACGGATGAATGGGGCGACCTGCTGATAAAGGGGTGGAACGAGGCCGGATGGTTTCATCAACCGGCCGTACTTGGAAACCGGCTGGCGCCTTTGATCGGAGCGCCTGAAAACAGTGTCGTGCTTGGCGACACGCTGTCCATCAAGATCTATCAGGCACTGGCTGCGGGGTTGAAGATGCGTCCGGACCGGAAGGTCATCCTGTCTGATACCGGCAACTTCCCCACCGACCTGTACATGGCCGAAGGACTGATCAAGCTCATCGATGGTGACATTGAGCTTAAAGTGGTGCCGCCGGAACAGGTGGAAGATCATCTGGACGACACTGTTGCGGTAATGATGCTGACGCAGGTTGATTACCGGACAGGGCGTCTGCATGACATGGGGTCGTTGACCCGGAAGGCACACCAGGCCGGTGCCGTTGCGTTGTGGGACCTGGCGCATTCTGCCGGGGCGTTACCGATAGATCTTGAAGGCATGCAAGACGGAATTTGCGGTTGGGTGTACCTATAAATACCTCAATGCCGGGCCGGGCTCGCCAGCCTTCATCTATACCCGCCCTGATCTGGCCGATGCAGCAGAACCTGCCTTGTCGGGCTGGATGGGCCATGCGTCGCCGTTTGCATTTGATATCGGCTATCAGCCATCGCCGGGCATTGAACGCATGCGGGTGGGCACGCCGCCGGTGTTGCAGATGGCAGCGCTCGATGCGGCACTGGATGTCTGGGAAGGCATCTCGATGCATGAGGTGCGTGCCAAATCCATCGAGCTGTCCGAACTGTTTATCCGCGAGGTCGAAAGCCGTTGCCCGCAACTGAAACTGGTCAGTCCGCGTGAAAGCGAACACCGCGGCTCCCAGGTATCGTTCGCGTTCGAGGACGGTTATGCCGCCATGCAGGCACTGATCGCGGCAGGGGTGATCGGCGACTTCCGCGCCCCGGATGTCATGCGGTTCGGATTTACGCCACTTTATATTGACAGCGATGATGTGATGAAGGCTGTCGTCATTCTGGAGGACATCATGGCGAACAGGAGCCTGGGACAGGCCGGAGTTCAAACAACGCGCGGCGGTGACCTGATGGGCGATCAACCTTACAATCCTGCTGCCGAAGGTGCTGAAATGAATTTCAGCGCAAAGATGAGCTACACGGATTATCTGAACCTGGATCAGATACTTTCAGCGCAGATACCGCTGGGGCAAACCCACGATGAGATGCTGTTTATTGTTCAGCACCAGACCTCTGAACTGTGGATGCGACTTGCGCTGCACGAGATGAATGCAGCGCGTACGGCGATCCGTAACGATCACTTTCCACCTGCTTTCAAGATGCTGGCGCGGGTGTCCAAGATATTCGAGCAACTCAACAATGCCTGGGACGTCCTGCGCACCATGACACCGAGCGAGTATACCTCGTTTCGCGAAGACTTGGCACAGTCGTCGGGATTTCAATCCTGGCAATACCGGCTCATCGAATTCGTCGTCGGCAACCGCAACCAGGCCATGCTGAAACCCCATGCGCATCGGCCCGACCTGATTGAAATCCTCACGGCGGAGCTTGCGCAACCAAGCCTGTATGATGAGGTCATTGCGGCTCTTTTCCGGGCGGGGTTTGATATCTCGGCGGATGTCCTGAACCGTGATATGCAGCAGGCATACCGGCATGATGAGAGTGTGCAGGCTGCGTGGAAGACTGTTTATGAAAATCCGCAAGAATACTGGACCCACTATGAACTCGCGGAAAAACTGGTGGACCTTGAAGATTATTTCCGGCGCTGGCGGTTTAATCATGTCACGACGGTTGAACGGGTGATCGGGTTCAAGCGGGGCACAGGCGGTACTGACGGTGTCTCCTATCTCAAGCGAATGCTTGAAGTGGAGCTTTTCCCCGAACTGTGGCGCGTCAGAACCGAGTTGTAGCATGAGCGGGTTTCAGATCACGGACTGGGACGATGCCTATTCGAACGCAGCTCACATTCCGGACAGCCATCGCTGGCCTGAGGAATGGATTGAGCCTGCGGCCCGCTATCGGGCAAGCAGCAGGTGCGAACTGGATGTTTCCTATGGAGACCACGCGCGCAATGTCTACGACGTGTTTTTTCCTGAAGGTGAGCCGGCGGGTTTGTTCGTGTTCATCCACGGCGGGTACTGGCTCGATTTCGACAAAAGCTATTGGTCGCATCTTGCAAAGGGTGCTGTTGAGCGCGGCTGGGCCGTGGCCGTGCCGTCCTATGTTCTTTGTCCGCAAGCCGGCATCGGTGACATCCGCCGTATGGTCGGAGCAGCCATCGAGCACGCCGCGGACAGAATATCAGGCCCCATTGTCCTGACCGGCCATTCTGCCGGCGGGCACCTGGCGGCCTGCATGGTGTGTGATGGGTCGCCGTTACCTTTCGAAGTTCGACACCGGATTGTCCACATGGTTTCCATTTCCGGCCTGCATGATTTGCGTCCTTTGCTCAAAACGCAAATGAACACTCAGCTTAAGCTGAGTGACCGCGAAGCCATGCAATTGAGCCCGGCATTCAGGGTTCCTGATCCGCAATGCAGGCTGACGACATGGGTGGGTCAGGCGGAGCGCCCGGAGTTTTTGCGCCAGTCAGACCTCATCGCCAATGTCTGGCGCGGCTGTGGCGCGTGGACGCAATGCGTTGTGGCGCCGGGCCAGCATCATTTCGATGTGATTGATGGCTTGTGCAATGCGCATTCGCCGCTGATGAAGGCAGCCCTAATCGACCTGCCGTTCGCGCCACCAGACATACAGACCTGAGGCGATGATGATGGAGATGCCGAGCCATTTCCAGGCATTGGGTACGTCCTGAAACACCAGATAGCTCAAGATGGTGGCAGAGACGATTTCCAGATACTGAAACGGCGCCAGCACGGAGGCCGGTGCGCGTTTGAAGGCGTGCACAATCATCAGATGGCACACGGTTGCAATGACACCGACCCCGGCCAGCATGAGCCACTGCACCGGGCTCGGCCAGACGACGGCGAGAATGGAAATGCCGGCTGCCGTACCGGTGCCGGCGACCAGTGCCAGAAACACAAATCCGATCACGCCGGAGAAGAACTGCATGGTGAGCGGGTCTTCGGTTGCGGCAAGTTTCTTGGTCAGCAGCAGGTAGGTTGCAAACAGGAATGCTGTCAGAACCGGCAGCAGGGATACGGCCCCGAACACCTGATAGCTCGGTTGAATGACGATCAATGCGCCGATGAAGCCGACCAGGACGGCGCAGCGGCGACGCCAGCCGATGTGCTCTTTCAGGAACACGGCAGACATGATGGTGAGGATCAGCGGTTCAACAAAGAAAACCGCGATGGCGTCGGGCACCGGCATCCAGCGCAACGCGGTGAAGAAGCTGGTGACCGCGCCGGCCATCAAAACCGCGCGGATAACGTTCAGGCCAATGCGGTGGGGCAGAAAGCTGCGCCCACCCTTCAGCCACAACAGGAACGGAAAGATCAGCAAGGCCTGAATGCCGAAACGCCATTGCGCGACCTGGATGCCGTTGATCTCTTTTGAAACCAGCTTGCCGAGGATGTCCATCGACGGTATCACGAGCATGGCAATGGCCATCAGCGCCAGCCCGCGTGAAACGGTTGCCTGGTCAGACATAACAGATGTGGATTGCACAGACATGGGGATCCCATTCGAAATCAGGGGGCAGGCCCCGCTGCACGGTGTGCGAAAACGGCGCGGGACGCAAGCATTGACGATGGTGACAAAATCATGCGGGGTATGCATGAAACGGCATGCTTTACTGAAACGGAGTGCAGCTACATGACAAGTGTCGAGATCAAGAGCCGGAACGTCTGCTTTGGCGGTGAGCAGATACAGTTTTCACATGCCAGTGATACCTGCAATTGTGACATGACGGCCTCGATTTACCTGCCGCCGCAAGCTGCCCATGCGAAGGTGCCGGTTCTGTGGTGGTTGTCCGGGCTGACCTGTACGGATCAGAATTTCGTCACCAAGGCAGGTGCCCAGCGCTATGCCGCAGAACATGGCGTCGCGATCGTGATGCCTGATACGTCTCCACGTGGCGAGGGCGTGCCCGATGATCCCGAAGCTGCCTACGATTTCGGACTTGGCGCCGGGTTCTATGTCAATGCCACACAGCAACCCTGGGCAAAACACTACCACATGTATGACTATATCACCGGGGAACTGCCGCAAGTGGTGGCAGCCAACTTCAACGTGGATATGAACCGGCAGGCCATATCCGGGCACTCGATGGGCGGACATGGTGCGCTTACCATCGCCCTGAAAAATCCCGGAAAGTACAAGTCGGTGTCGGCGTTTTCACCAATTGTGTCGCCGATGAACTGCCCGTGGGGGCACAAGGCGCTGGCAGGATATCTGGGAGACGACAAGGAGGCATGGGCGGCTCACGATGCGTGCGCGCTGATTGCACAGGCAGGCGAAAAACTGCCGATCCTGATTGACCAGGGCGATGCGGATGACTTTCTGGAAAGCCAGTTGAAGCCGCGGCTTATCGAAGTTGCCTGTGCCCAGGCTGATCATCCCCTGACATTGCGCATGCAGCCTGGCTATGATCATTCCTATTATTTCATCGCCAGCTTCATCGGCGATCATGTTGCCTGGCATGCACAGGCGCTGGCGCATTAGGGTCAGGACCCCGGAACATGAAACGGATCGCTCGTACGACCCTGGTTAGCAACTTGTAATGTGGCAGGCGGGTTGATCCATGGACTTGACGTCCGCGTTTGCCTATACCAACTAATACAGACTGGATGTCGACTGTTTTACACGTCGGCAATAAGCTCAATAACAAGGACAAGAGCACAATATGCCATGGAATAAAAAGGGTGGCGGCGGCTGGCAAGGCGGCGGCGGAAACGGCGGCGGCGACGGACCGTGGGGACAAAAACCATCTGGCGGTGGCGGACCACGCGGTGGCGGCGGGCCGGGAACACCTCCTGATCTGGAGGATTTGATCCGTAAAGGCCAGGACCGGCTGAAGACTGTCCTGCCGCAAGGCGGTGGTGGCAAAAGCCCCTGGATTATCGGCCTGATTGCGATTGGTGCTCTGTGGTTTTTCAACAGTTTTCATACCGTTGAGGCGGAAGAACAGGGCCTGGTGCTGCGATTGGGTGAATATAATCGCACAGTCCTGCCGGGCTTGCGGTTTGCAGCCTGGCCGGTCGAGACCATGGAAAAGCTCCCGGTTGAAAGCGTCAGCCAGATCGATTTTGGCGGTAATGACCGGAACTCCAGCAATCTGATGCTGGCCGGTGATCAGAACCTGATCAATGTCGAGTTCAAGGTGCAATGGAAGATCGGCGATCCACAAATGTACCTGTTCAATATCCGTGAGCAGGAGATGCTGGTCCGTACAGTGTCTGAAAGTGCGATGCGTGAAATTGTTGGCCGGACACGGGCTGAAGACTTCCGTACCCAGGGCCGTCTGGATGCGCAGGCACAGGTCCGCGAACTGATACAGGCTGCTCTCGACTCCTATAATGCCGGTATTTCCATTCTGGGCGTGTTGCTGGAACGGGCCGATCCGCCACCACCGGTGGCCGATGCGTTTGAAGAAGTGCAGCGTGCCGAACAGAACCAGAATCAGTTCATTCGGGAAGCCGAGCAGTACCGCAACCAGGTGCTGGGTAAGGCACGTGGTGAATCATCCAAGATCGTCGAAGACGCAAAAGGCTATACGGCCCGCGTGGTCAATGAGGCCGAAGGTGAGGCGCAACGTTTCAATTCGATTTATGCTGAATACTCCAAGGCCAAGGATGTGACCCGCAAGCGTCTGTTCCTTGAAATGATGGAAAACGTCATGTCGAATTCCAACAAGGTGATCGTGGAAGGCAATTCCGGCGGTCAGGGCGGGACCGGCGTGGTGCCGTATCTGCCATTGCCGGAAATACAGAAGCGTCAGCAGTCTTCGGGGAGTAACCAGTAATGGGCATGTTCAAGTCATTCGGCGCCATTGTTGCTGCAGCGATTGCGTTTCTTGTGTGGACATCGGTATTTGTTGTCGACGAGAGAGAAAAAGCCCTGGTCACGCAACTGGGTGAAATCCAGCGGGAAATCAACGAGCCCGGCCTGTATTTCAAGCTGCCGTTCGTGCAGGAAGTGATTACCATCGAAGATCGTATCGTGTTCTTTGAAAGCCCGGACAAGGAAGTCCAGGTGGTGGACAGCCGGCGGTATGTCGTGGATACCGTCACCATGATCCGCGTGAACAATCCGCGCCTGTTCCGTGAAACCGTTGGCGCATCGCTTAACCGCGCCAAGGATCGTATTGAGACCCGCCTCGATGCAGCCCTTCGCCAGACCTATGGCCGTCGGTCATTTGATGCTGCTCTGTCGAAAGACCGTGCAGCCATGATGCGCGAAATTCGCGATCAGGTTCGTCTCGAAGCTGAAGCGCTCGGCATCCAGGTGGTTGACGTGAAAATCCGCCGGACCGATCTGCTGGAGCAGGTGTTGAAAGATACCTATGCCCGCATGAACGCAGAGCGGTTTGCAGAAGCTGCAGAACTTCGCGCGATCGGTGAAGCACAGGCCACACGTATCAGGGCGGAAGCCGACCGGCAATCTGTCGAGCTGATGTCGAAGGCGCAGCGTGAGTCTGAAATTCTGCGTGGTGAAGGCGATGCAAACCGCAACAGGGTGTTCGCGGAGGCCTTTCAGCAGGATCCGGAATTCTTCGCGTTTTATCGGTCCATGCAGGCTTACACAAAGAGCCTGTCGAACAGCGATACGACGCTGGTACTGAAGCCTGACTCCGAATTCTTCAAGTATTTCGGTACTCAGCAGTCGGCGCCGGCGAATTAGTGAGCGAGTTTGTTATGGCAATAGGGCTGGTCTTCGTTATCGAAGGCCTGCTTTATGCCATAGCACCCGGTCGTCTGAAGGACCTTGCCGAGATGGCGTCCCGGTTTTCAGAAGACACACTGCGTAATTTTGGCCTGGCCGCGATTTGTGTCGGCGTGCTGATTGTCTGGGTGGCCCGGAGTTTTCTGACATAGGGCCCTGTTTTGACGGGTTTTCGGGCAAAGCCGGTGTCCAGTTTTTGCGGGAGTTGTTCTATGGGAAACAAGGTCACGCAATCGTTACGATCCGTGCTGGGTGGCACTTGCGTAAAACAGCTTATGATGTCCACAATCGGGTTCTAAAACTATCGTGCAGGTTCGCAACACTCTTAACGCGTCTGTGACGACAAGCATTCACTTCAGGAGAGTATCTACTCAATGACCGGCAGAGCGAGAACGAAAGTAGCAGCACACAACGCCAACCTGGCAATTCAGATACTGACGCGGGCGACATTGTTCGCCTTTGTTGTGCTGGCCATCTGGGCGGTTGGCATGCAGTCAGCACGCGCGCAGGGTCCTGCTCCCGTTGCTGATCTGGCCGAGCAACTGTCACCGGCGGTGGTCAACATCTCGACCAGTCAGAAAGTTACCGGTTCCGATGGCGTGCCGGTTCCAAACGTACCGGAGGGAACCCCGTTCAGGGAGTTTTTTGAAGAGTTTTTCAAGAAGCAGCAGGAACAGGGAGAAACACCGGGACAGCGCCCCAACCGGCCACGCAACGCCAATTCGCTGGGTTCGGGGTTTGTCATTGATGCAGGTGGTACGGTTATCACCAATAATCACGTTATTGACGGTGCTGACGAAATTGAAGTGATCTTCAACGACGGTCGGCGGCTGAAGGCCGAACTGGTCGGCAAGGATGCCAAGACCGATATCGCGGTTCTGAAGGTCAAATCCGACACGCCCCTGCCATTCGTTGAATTTGGCGATTCGTCCGTACTGCGGGTGGGAGACTGGGTGATGGCAATCGGCAACCCGTTCGGCCTTGGCGGCACGGTTACCCTGGGCATCGTTTCGGCCATGAACCGCAACATCAACGCTGGCCCCTATGATGATTTCATCCAGACCGATGCATCGATCAACCGGGGCAATTCCGGCGGACCGCTGTTTTCGATGGATGGCAAGGTTGTCGGTGTGAACACTGCGATAATTTCGCCATCTGGCGGGTCCATCGGCATCGGATTTTCGGTGCCCAGTGCTACAGCGCGCAATGTCATCGACCAGTTGATCAAGTTTGGCGAAACGCGGCGCGGCTGGCTGGGTGTGCGGATTCAGAACGTGACCGATGACCTTGCTGAAAGCCTCGGGCTGGACAAGGCCCACGGTGCTCTGGTGGCGGACGTGACCGCAACCAGCCCGGCCGAGCAAGCCGGCATCAAGGCTGGTGATGTGGTGGTGTCACTGGACGGCAAGGAAATGAAGGACAGCCGTCAGCTGTCCCGTGTTGTCGGACAGCTCGCGCCGGACACCACCGTCATGGTGGGTGTGCTTCGCAAGGGCAAGCCGATGGATATCGAGGTTACGCTGGGCCGGCTTGAAACCGGCGAAAAGCTGGTCCAGGCGGCAGACAGCAAGAAGGCTGCTGATGCGGCGGGCGCGGCCGAGATCGAAATCCTGGGCCTCAAGGTTGAGGAACTCAGCGATGAGCTGCGCACCAAGTTCAAGGTGCCGGAAAAGGTTGAGGGCGTGATTGTTGCCGAAGTTTCGGCAGATGGTGCTGCGGCCGACAAGCAGTTGCGGCCGGGCGATGTGATTGCCGAGGTCGGCGATGTCAAGGCATCCTCGCCGGCAGAGCTGTCCAAGGCAGTTGAAGCAGCGGTCAAGGCCGGTGACAACTCGATCCTGATGCTGGTATTGCGCGCCCAGCGCAATTTCGATCCGCACTTCATCGCCTTGCGCCTGAAGAAGAAATAGCGCGGTATACAGGTTCACGACTTACAGCGGCCAGGCATATTTCCTGGCCGTTTTTATTTTATCTTCAGTGGTGACGGGCAAACTCATCGCGGGTGAAGCCCTGCAGGTAGAGCAGGGCGGTCAGGTCGCCATGGTCGATCTGAATGTCCACTTCCTGCTTTACTGCGGGTTTGGCATGAAGTGCCACGCCGATGCCGGCCGTCTGCAGCATGGGGATGTCATTGGCCCCGTCACCAACCGCCATGGCCTCATCCATTGAAAACCCGAATGTCCCGGTGATGCGCTGCAAGGCGGCAACCTTGGCGTCGCGGCCCAGAATGGGGGAGGCCACTTCGCCGGTCAGCAGGTTGTCCCTGATGATCAGCTCATTGGCCTGGTGCTCGTGAAACCCCAGTTCGGCGCCGACATAGGCGGTGAAATGAGTAAAACCGCCTGAAATCAGCGCGCAATAGGCGCTGTTCTGGCGCATTGTCGCAATCAGTTCGCGACCGCCGGCCATGAAGCTGATGCGGGCCGCAATAACCTCGCCGATGACACCGGACGGCAGGCCTTTCAGGGCTGCAACGCGTTCGCGCAAGGCATCTTCAAAATCCAGCTCCCCGTTCATGGCCTGAACGGTTATCGCCTTCACCGCCTCTCCTGCGCCGGCAGCATCGGCCAGTTCGTCAATGCACTCCTGTTCGATCATGGTGGAGTCCATGTCCGCGATGAGCAGTTTCTTGCGCTGGTTTGTGGCCGGTATGATATTAACGTCAACCGGCCACCTGGCTGCCGCCTTACGGACCGTGCGCAGGACATCATCGGGTTTTCTGTCAAATTCCACCTGCCAGGCGGTTTTTTCGTGCAGCCACCGGCCGGTATCCAGCTCTGCACCGAGCTTTTCCATCAGCTTGCAGGCAGCATTGATGTGCTTTGTCTGCAATGGGGACTTTTGCGAACCGGCAATCAGCGATAGGACATGGGACATGGGGAATACTCGATTGAAAACCGCCATCCTTATTGCAGGCCCGACTGCCAGCGGCAAGTCGGCAGTGGCCATGGACGTTGCCGAGCGTCTGAATGGTGTCGTGATCAACGCGGATGCCATGCAGTTGTACACGGAACTGGATGTGCTGACGTCGCGGCCGTCACGCGCGGACGAAGCCAGAGTTCCGCACAGGCTGTTCGGGTGTGCGCGCGCGAGTGAGGCGTGGTCGGCGGCACGGTGGCTTGAAGCAGCGAGCGCGGAAGTTTCAGCGGCCTGGCAGGCGGGGATGGTTCCGGTGATTGCCGGAGGCACGGGGTTGTATTTCAAGGTGCTGGAGGAGGGGCTATCGCCGGTACCTGCCGTGCCGGACGATATCCGTGATCACTGGCGCGTACGACTGCAGCGTGAAGGACCTGTAGTGCTGCACGCTGAACTGGCCCGGACTGCGGCTGATGACGCCGCCCGCATCAAACCGGCAGATGGACAGCGCATCGTACGGGCACTGGAGGTGCTGCAGGCAACCGGCAAACCGCTCGGCGATCATTTCGCAGCAGCAAGGCAGGCCTCAGTGCTAGCGAACGCTGAGGTGCGGCGGGTAGCTCTGATGCCGCCGAGGGAAGAATTGTACAGGTCCTGCGATGCCCGGTTTCACGCGATGCTTGATTGTGGTGCAACGGGCGAAGTTGAACGGTTGGCGGCGCTGAACCTTGCCCTGGACCTGCCGGCCATGAAAGCCATCGGCGTTCAGGCACTGGCAGCTCACCTTGCCGGTGAAATGCTGCTGAAAGATGCAATCGCGCTGGCGCAAAGGCAAACCCGCAACTATGCCAAGCGGCAGATGACCTGGATTCGAAACCAGATGACGGACTGGCCAACGGTTGAAACCCCGCAGCAGGCAATCGAGGTGCTGATCAAATGAGTCCTGACCTCAAGATTGTTGACGCCGGTCCGGGTGATGCCGAGGCGTTAGCTCGGGTGCACGCACAAAGCTGGAAGGCAACCTATCGTGGTATCCTGCCGGACACCTATCTGGACAGCGAGGTTGATGGCGAGCGCGCCCGGTACTGGCGTACAGCACTGGCCACCACCCGGTACCCGATTGTGAAACTGGCCTGTGAGGCTGGAGCAGTCGTGGGGCTGATTGCCCTGCATGACGATCCTGAAGACCAAGGCTATGACTTCACCATCGAGCACTTGCATCTTTTGCCTGAAAGCAAAGGCCGCGGTCTTGGCCGGACACTGATGAAAGAAGCAGCGATGGCTGCGCAGGCCAGTGGTGCCGACAGCATCTGCCTGTGGGTGTTTGAGGACAATTCAGCGGCAATCGGCTTTTACCAGCGGCTCGGCGGTGTGACCGACGCTCATGGCACCGACAAGTTTGCCGGTGGCGATGCACCGGACAGGCGCATAGGCTGGCACGACCTGGGCGCGTTGATTGCCCGGTGTGGAGGGCAGGTGACATGACACGCAAGGTTCTGCTGGCAGAGATCATGCACGAGACCAATACCTTTAACCGGCTTGCCACGGTGAAGGCCGATTTCGAAACCCGCTACTGGCATGAAGGAATGCAGGCGGCGTCTGCACTCGCCGGCACCAATACCGAGATCGCCGGTTTCATCGAGGCGGCGCAGAATTATGACTGGTTGCTGGAAATTCCGCTTGCTGCATCTGCCAGTCCGTCGGGACCGATGGCTGCAGCCGACTGGGATCGTGTGAAGCAGCTGATCCTTGAACCCCTTCAGGCAGGACAACAGTTTGATGCGGTTGCACTGGTCCTGCATGGTTCGATGGTCACCGAGACCACGCTTGATGCGGAAGGCGATCTGCTGCGGGAGGTGCGGGCGCTGGCCGGCGCAGATACTTTGATCGCGGTGACACTTGACATGCATGCCAATGTATCACCGGCCATGATCGAAGCGGCTGACATGATGATGGCCTATCGCACCTATCCGCATGTGGATCAGCGTGAACGCGCGCTGCACATGGCACGCCTGATGGAAGATGTCCTGCAGGGCGCGCCACGACCGGAACTGGTCATGGCGCGCATGCCGATGATGGATGCAGCCAATCACGGCCAGACGGCGGACGGACAACCAATGCCGGCATTGCTGAAACTGGCAGAAACGGTGGAGGGTCGCGACGGCATCATGTGTGCCTCGATCCAGATCGGATTTCCATGGTCGGACGTGCCCGACATTGGCCCCAATGTGGTTGTGACGGCGACCGACGACCGGCAGGCACGCGTCGTGGCAGCGGAACTCATGCAGGCGGTGTGGCAAAGCCGCCATGACACACAGCTTGAGTTTGCCTCACCGGCTGAGGCCATGGCGCTGGCCAAACGCGGCAAGGCCGGGGACAAGCCGCTTGTTCTGGCGGATTTTGCCGACAACCCGGCAGGCGGTGCCTATGGTGACAGTCCCAACCTGCTGCGCGCCATGATTGCAGACGGGCTGGAGCGGGCAGCCTTTGCTACGATAAGTGATCCGGCCAGTGTTGAACGGGCCGCAAAAGCCGGTGTGGGCGCAAAGGTTCAGCTCTCACTGGGTGGCAAGGGGGCGCCGGACCTGACGCCGCCTCTGGAGGTCGAGGCAGAGGTGGTCAACCTGACGGATGGCGAATTCATCTGCGCCGGCCCCATGTGGCAGGGTGTGACGTTTTCCATGGGGACAACGGCGGTGGTGCGGATTGGCGGAATCGAGGTGATTGTCTCCTCGGTGCCAACGGCCGTCATGGATCTGAACGTGTTCAGGTCAGTTGGTATAAATCCGCAGGAAATGGCTACAATCGGCCTGAAAAGCCGTAACCATTTCAAGGCAGCCTATGGCCCGATTGCCCGTGAAACCCTGTTGGTTGATGCCGGTGGCATTGCGTCCATGCGGTTGCAGGAGTTGACCTATCGGAACATTCCAAGGCCGATATGGCCTCTTGAAAATTCAGCATTTGTTAAGGATTTGCTCACAATGCAGCCATAGAATCCCGGTATTCCCGATAGCTATAGGGGCATTTCCACCGGAGGAGGGGAAATCGTGTATTCTACAGTTCTGAAATCTTTAGTCGTTGCGGCACTTGGTGCCACTGTATTCATGACAACCATTGATACCGCGTCGGCCCGGGATGGCCGCTGTCATCGTGAAGCAAAGCGCTATGCAGACAGCCGCATTGACCGTGGCGAGTCTGCACTCGGTACCGCCGTTGGCGGAGCTGCCATCGGTGCCATAATCGGCGGTGTGCTTGGCGGCGGCAAGGGAGCCGGCAAGGGTGCCATCATCGGCGGTTCCACCGGGGCTGTCGGCAGTGCGGTTGGCACAGCCGGGCCATGGCAGCGCCACTATGACCGTGCCTATGACGATTGTATTGATCAATACGAACCTGTCCGTGCGCCGGTGCGTGAAGAACCGGTCAGACTCTACAACGATGATGCAATCGAACCCTGGACAGACGAGTGGTTCGACTATTGCCGCGCCAGGTACCGTTCGTTCAATGCGCGATCCGGTACCTATACCGGCTATGACGGCATCAAGTATTTCTGTCAGGCTCAGTAAGCCCCACCGGCAGTCAGTATTGAGCTTTCGCGGCGGTCAGGAAAACCTGGCCGCCGTTTTTTGTATCGCTCAATAAGGTGTGCCGTCCTTGCGGGTAAACTGTACGTGTTTGTAGCGGTTCGCCTTGCAGTGCAGATCGACATCGGGGTAATTGCCCTCGTCACGATCATCGCGGCTGCCCACCTCCAGAATGGTTGCCGTCCTGGCAGACCTGTTTTCTATGCAGTGACCATCCTCCACACCGGCGGCAAATCCGGCGCACATGCCCTTGGTCAGAACCTGTGATCCACTGCCGGTGACCAGCGTCACTTCGCCGTCCAGCACATAGACGAATTCATCCTCATGCGAATGCCAGTGCCTCAGCGATGTAGCGCTGTCGGGGTCCAGTTCGGTGATGTTGACCCCGAACTGGACCAGGCCCAGTGCGCTGGTCAGCATTTTCTTTGCCCGTCCTGCGGTCGATACATTGAAGGGCGCGGGATATCCGGATCCGACCTTTGCCTCAATCAGGGCTGGGTCAAGGGCGGGAGCTTTCAGCATGGCAATCTCCATTGCGGTAATCTTGGTGCAATTTGGTGATGTTACACGATTGGACCGGCATGCTAGTAGGATACAGGCATGGATGCACAGTTTTCAGGTGTATCGTCTCTGATACCGCCGAGGCGGCAGTGCGGTGGATAATTGGTCGGCACCGAGTTTGCTGCTGCTTTCGAAATCAACGAGTGCGGTCAGTGCTTCATTGATCAACCGGGACATTGTCTGACAGTGCCTGGATGAATTGTGAAAATAGCTCTCCTTGCGAATTGATACCCAGCTTGGCGTAGATGTTTTTTCGATGGATACGGACGGTACCTGGTGAGATCTCCAGAATCTTACCTATTGCGTCTGATGAATATCCCTTGAGCACAAACTCCACGACTTCGCGCTCGCGAAGGGTCAGGACGCTCTTTCCGAAGTTGCGAAACGCAAACTCGATATGGCGCTGGATTCCCGACCTGCCGTCAGGTTCCGCATCGGTTGAAAAACGGCGGTGCAAATCCTGCCAGTGCCGCCCGGCGAGAGCGCGCACAACCGGCTCACATGCCTGCAGTTCCCTGAATTCTCGAGCGCTGAATTGCGGAGACTGATCAGCCCTCATGAGGGATACCACAGCGGTGACGTCACCTGGCAGATGGATGAAAAACCCGATCTCTTCAGACAAACCGGTTTGCACATAATACGACCGGAAATACTCGGCTTGATAGAACCGGTCCGGTGCCAGGTCCCTCAGGCGATACAGCCCTTCACGATCCGGGTCATTGCAGGCAAGGAAGAATGGATCCAGCATGTAAGGACCTTCCTGATAGGCCGATACGAAAACCCGTCTCTTGCTCAGCGGAAAATCATCAAACAGATCCAGCGGTCGAGCATCGCCGCAATAGGCAAACATCACTGAATAGTCGAATGTCGTCACACTTCCCAGCGCGCTCACCAGGCACTGTGGGAAGGTTGGGGTCGTGAGGGCGTCAATGGCATCCGCGACCAGGGAGTTCCAGTTTGCGCTCACCCGCTCGAACTCGCGTCACGACTATAACATTTGGGATATGTACCAGAGCATATATACATCAAACCGAAGAACTCGCTAGCCTGTTGCTATTCAGGGGCTATACCATGAATGGAGAAAATGCCTCAAGAATTGCATTTTGTAGGATAGAGGTTTGTGCAGACATTAGACTCCGCCACGCCGGTCATCGAATTCCGCAATGTCACCAAACGCTACGGGGACGTGATTGCGACAGACCGGTTGTCACTGGCCGTTGACCAGGGAGAATTCCTGTCCTTCCTGGGGCCGTCGGGTTGCGGCAAGACCACATCGCTCAGGATGATTGCCGGCTTTGAAGCACCCAGCGAAGGCGAAGTCCTTCTCGAAGGCAGTATCGTCAACCGCCTGCCGGCCTATCAGCGTCCGGTGAACATGGTGTTTCAGCATTATGCGCTGTTTCCACACTATGACGTGGCAGACAATATCGCCTACGGCCTGCGACAGAGAACACCGAAGCCGTCTGCCGCAGAAATCCGGCGCCGCGTTGATGAAATTCTTGAGCTTGTGCAACTGGGGGGATATCAGAAGCGCCGGGTCTGGGAAATGTCCGGTGGTCAGCAACAGCGGGTCGCGCTGGCGCGAGCGCTTATCAACAAGCCAAAAGTATTGCTGCTTGACGAACCCCTGGCTGCGCTTGATCGCAAATTGCGGCGCGAGATGCAGATTGAGCTGCAAACCCTCCAGCGCAATGTCGGCATCACCTTTATCCTTGTTACGCATGACCAGGAAGAGGCGCTGTCGATGAGTGATCGGGTCTGCATCATGCGTGAGGGGCGGATCGTGCAGGTTGGCCAACCCCGTGAACTGTATGATCAACCGGTCAATCGATATGTCGCCGACTTTGTCGGCAAGTCGAATTTTTTCGAAGGCCGCGTGGTCCGCGCCAACCGTACCGGGGCGCAAATCGATCTGGATTGCGGCACATCGCTGAAATCCGAATGCACAAACAATCCATCAACACTCAAGCCCGGAGACCGGATCAGCGTCAGCGTCAGGCCCGAGCGAATGATCATGGCCCGCAGCCGCAAGGCTTTGCCCGCCAACACAGCCCTGGACATTCGCGCCGACGTGATCAACCGGATTTTTCTGGGCGAACATACAGAATACCTGTTGCGCAATGAACAGTTTGGGGAATTCCTGGTTCTTTCACCGCGACAGTCCGAACTTGGCGAACAGCCATTTGACATCGGTGAAACGGTGTATGCGGCTTGCAGCCGGGAGAGTGCCCTGGTTTTGGGTGAAATCTGACTTGTGTAAGTATTAACCGGGCCATTTAGCCCAGAGAGAGGACCACATGCCTGATAACAACAATCCCATCAGCCGTCAGAAATTCATAGACGAACTGCTGCGTTACAAACGTGGTTCAGTTAGCCGCCGTCATTTTCTGGGTGTTACCGGTCTTGGCATGGCAACTGCCGTCATGGCATCGGCCATCCCCGGTTTGCGTGCCGGAAAAGCCCATGCCGGCGAAATCGGCGACCGTGTCGTGCTGGCCACCTGGCCGAATTATCACGATCAAACCAACTTCGATGCATTTTCGGAAGCATCCGGAGCCGCGGTGCAGGTGAACGTGTTCGGGTCGAATGAGGAGATGCTTGCCAAATTGCAGGCCGGGGGAAGTGGCTGGGATGTGTTTGTTCCGACCAATTACACCATCACCACCTACGTTGACGCCGACCTTATCGAACCGCTGGATCTTGCCTTGTTGCCGAATTACCAGGCCGACGCATTTGATCCCCGGTTCTCTGATGCAGGTACAGTCAATGGCAAGGTTTACGCGGTGCCGAAGAACTGGGGAACCACCGGTTACGTGGTCAACACCAAACATACCGGGGGCAAGGCGCTGACAAGCTGGAAAGAGTTCTGGGATATTACAAAAACAGATTTCTCCGGCCGTACAATGGTGCACGATTACCAGCTTACAACCATTGGCAATGCGCTTAAGTATTTCGGGTATTCGTTTAACTCGGTGAAGGAAAACGAGCTGGCTGATGCGGAAAAACTGCTGCTTGAAGTCAAGCCCCATCTGTTTGCCATCAACAGTGACTACCAGCCGTCAATGCGCAACGGGGATGCATGGATGTCGATGTGCTGGACAGGCGATGGCAAGCAATTGAATACCGACATGCCCGAGATGGCCTATGTGCTGGGCAAGGAAGGCGGAGAAATATGGAGCGACTACTACGCCGTTCCGAAAGGGTCTCCGCATCGTGATGCGGCCTATGCCCTGATCAATTTCCTGCTTGATCCGGCTGTGAATGCCAAGGAGGTCAAGGCACATGGTTATCCTGTTGCCGACAGCCGGACCAATGCGCTTCTGCCAAAGGAATTGCTGGAAGACCCCATCCTCTATCCGGCGCAGGATTTGTTGAGCACGCTGGAATTCGGCGCTGCAGCAACCCTGACTGATCCAAACCGGGCGGAGCTTCTGGCCCGGTTCAAATCGGCGTAACATAGCGGCAGGACGAGCACGAAAATGCAGACCGGGCGTTCCAAACTGTTATTGCTGGCTCCAGCGACACTGTGGTTCCTTGCGATGCTCGTCCTGCCCTTGATGGTTGTTTTCATATTCAGCTTCGGTGAACGCGGCGCTGCGGGCGGTTATGTGCCGGCGTTTACGTTCGATCAGTACATGAACCTGCCGGCACGTTTTACCGCCTTCAAGAATACGTTGGTGCTGGCACCGGCCGGTACGCTGGCTGCGTTGCTTGTTGCTTACCCGCTGGCTTATTTCCTGGCGGTGAAAGTTAGTCCGCGCTGGCGGTTGATTCTGCTTGTGATGGTTATCGTGCCGTTTTGGACAAGTATTCTGATCAGGACCTATGCCTGGATATTTATACTGGGCGGGCGCGGTATACCAAATCTCCTGGCCTATATCGGCATCGATGATGTCCGGTTGATAAACACTCCGTTCGCGGTGCTGATCGGCATTGTCTACGGCTATCTGCCCTTGATGGTGTTTCCGATCTATGTGAGCCTTGAAAAGCTCGACAAGCGGCTGCTTGAGGCAGCTTCCGATCTTGGTTCATCACCATGGCGCAGCTTCCTGCAGGTGACCTTGCCGCTGTCAGTGCCCGGCATCGCAACCGGCTGTATGCTGGTGTTCATCCTGCTGATGGGCGAGTTTCTGATCCCGGCATTGCTGGGTGGAGGCAAAGTGTTCTTCATCGGCAATGCACTGGTGGACCTGTTTCTGCAGTCGCGCAACTGGGCGTTCGGTTCTGCGGTCGCTGCCAGCCTTGTTGCCATCATGTTGATCATTGTGACGCTGTACATGCGGTTGATCATGCGTGGACACCGTCAGAACGACAATGTCGGTATATTCTAGGGGGGCTGGCGCGATGAGACTTTATGCGATCACGGTTTACCTTTTTCTCTATGTACCGATTGGCATTATCGTGCTGTTCAGCTTCAACGCGGGCCGGCATGCCAGTAGCTTTCAGGGGTTTTCCGTCAAGTGGTACGGCAAGCTTCTTTCCAATCCATTCGCCATCGAAGCGTTGACCACCAGCCTGATCGTGGCGTCGATCACGGCGGTTCTGGCAAGCGTTTTCGGCACCATGGCCGCTCTTGGGCTGCAAGGGGTGAAAGGCCGTCTGAAAGCTGTTTACGACGGTATGATTTATGTGGCCATCATGGTGCCCGGGATCGTGATCAGTATTGCCACCCTGATTGCGCTTGTTACGGCCTTCAAGGTTATCAATCCGGCGCTGGTTGCACTTTGGCCAGAGGTGATGGGCGAGCCGCCGGCGCTGAGATTGGGGTACGGATCGCTGATTGCGGCACACACGCTGTTCACCATGGCCCTGGTTATCGTAATCGTACGCTCCCGGCTTGCAAGCATGGATCGAGCGCTGATTGAGGCGTCGACCGATCTTTATGCAACGCCTGCAACAACCTTCTGGAAGATAACACTTCCGCAGATTTTCCCTGCCATTCTGGCCGGTTTTTTGCTGAGTTTCACATTCAGTTTTGATGACTTCATCATTGCTTTTTTTGTCGCCGGTTCAGAAACCACCTTGCCGGTCTATGTGTTTTCCTCCATCCGCCGCGGCGTTACGCCTGAAATTAATGCGATTGGCACACTGGTGCTCGCAACTTCATTGATATTGCTCGTTACCGCGCAATTCCTGCTGCACGGGAAACGGGCAAGAAAAGCCGGAGGCCGCGAACCTTGAATGACATGACCATAACATCCAGTAACGATACAGCTCTTCTGAAGGACAAGGTCGCCGTTGTCACTGGTGCCGGGTCCGGCATCGGAAGAGCCAGTGCCCAAATTCTTGCCCGACACGGTGCCTCGGTGATTGTATCTGATCTTGACAAGGCTGCTGCGGACGAAACAGCCCGCCTGATTGCCGACAATGACGGTCAGGTCGTTTCTACCCGCGCTGACGTCACCCAGGATGACGAGCTTGAAAACCTGATCAATACAGCTTTGGACAGTCATGGCAGCATAGATATTCTTCACTCTCATGCCGGCATTCAGGTTGAAGGTGATCTTGAGCAGGTCGACCCGCAAGGCATGGATGCATCCTGGCAGCTCAATGTGCGTGCGCATTTCATCACCGCGCGCCTGGCAGTGCCGCACATGAAACGGCAGGGAGGCGGCTCAATTGTCATCACCGCTTCCAATTCAGGTGTGATTTATGATCCGGGGATGATTGCATACGCAACGTCGAAACACGCCGTTGTCGCCATGGCGCGCCAGATCGCCAGGGACTACGCACAATATAACGTGCGGGTGAACGCGCTGTGCCCGGGATGGGTGGATACCCCCTTCAATGGGCCGTTCATGAAGCAAATGGGAGGCAGGCAGGCGCTTGAGACCTATGTCCGCGAACAAATTCCCATGGGCAGGTGGGCAAGTGCTGGCGAGATTGCTGAAGCGGTTTTGTTTCTGGCCTCCGAGCGTTCATCTTTTATGACAGGTCAGGCACTGGTTGTGGATGGCGGGGAATGCCTCGGTTAGACCGGAATGTGATGACAGGACCGACGCAGCCGTTATTGTTGGTGCAATTGAATGCAACGGAGTTCACCCATGAGCGACAGGCTGAAGATCGTGCGCACGGACCGGGAGCTGGAGTGCCCGCTGATCGACAAGTATTTCCGTGACGCCGGCGCTGAACTGGTGCTGTTGCCGGATGATGTGAGCGAGGATGAACTGGTTGCGGAAACGCAGGACGCAGACTTGCTGCTGATGTGCTACACGCCGATAACCGAGCGGGTTTTTCACAATGCCAGGCGGCTCAAGGGTGTCGTCAAGTACGGGGTCGGCATTGACGCCATAGACTTTGCCGCGGCAACAGCGACGAAAACTCCGGTGGTCAACATTCCCGAATATGCTGAGGAAACGGTCGCCGAGGGTGCCTTTGCGTTGATGATCGCGCTGGCCAAGAAGCTTGTCCCTTTGCAACGAACCATGCGCCGTGATGGCTGGGCGTGGCCGGAAAGTGCGTGGCTGGGCAGTGACATTTCCGGCAAGACCGTCGGCCTGGTCGGCGTTGGCCGGATCGGCAAGAGCATGGCGCGGATGGCCGGGGCGGGCTTTCGCGCCCGGGTGATCGGTTATGACCCGTCTGCGAGCAAGCGAACAGATGGCAGCAGCCGGTGTCGAAAAGGTGGATAGCCTGCACGACATGCTGGCGCAGTGTGATTTCGTATCTATCCACTGCGTCTTGAAGCCGGAAACCCGGCACCTGATCGGCGAAGCAGAACTGCGCTGCATGAAACGATCAGCGTTCCTGATCAATTCATCGCGCGGGGCCATTGTGGATGAGGCAGCCCTGCTGTGCAGCCCTGAAGGAAAACCGTATTGGCGGAGCCGGGCTGGATGTGTTCAGCCAGGAACCGCTCAGCCTGAGCGGCCACCCCCTGAGTGAGCTGTTCGAGATGGACAATGTACTGCTCAGCCCGCATCTGACCTTCTATACCCATGAGGCAATGCAGCGCCTTGAAGAAGAGGTCCTGCAGCGCTGCAGGGAGATCCTGAACGGCCAGCCTGTGCTGGTGAAGTCTCGCGATGCCCGGCTGGTATCGCAGCCGCACGGCGTGGTGTTGGGCAGTTAGGGCGCGCAAGAAACTTACGCCGGCTTAAGAATAAAAACCGTTCGCAGGTTGACGCCGGTAAAATATTGCGCTTATGGTCGCGGCCATGAAAAATATTCTAGTAGTGGTACGAACGCGCTCCGCCGGGTCAGTCTAAGCTGACCTGAATAAGGTGGTGCGCGAAATTGGCTCCCTCGGGGGCCTTTTTTATTGTCTGAAGCGAGCCTAAAAGAGAACCTGGAACGATGAACATTAAAGCAGAGTCCGAGACCATGACAGCAAACGCCCAAGAAGCCGAGATGATGACAGGTGCCGAGATCGTGCTGCGGGCGCTAAAGGACCAGGGCGTGGAGCACATGTTCGGATATCCCGGCGGTGCGGTGCTGCCGATCTATGACGAGATTTTCCAGCAGGACGACGTCGAGCATATTCTGGTGCGCCATGAACAAGGTGCGACCCACGCCGCCGAAGGCTATGCGCGCTCCACCGGTAAATGCGGCGTGGTGCTGGTGACATCCGGTCCCGGTGCGACCAATGCGGTTACCGGGCTGACCGATGCCCTGATGGATTCCATCCCCATGGTCTGCATCACCGGCCAGGTGCCGACGCACCTGATCGGCAATGACGCATTCCAGGAATGTGACACGGTTGGCATCACGCGGCCGTGCACCAAGCACAATTACCTGGTCAAGGACGTCAATGATCTGGCGCGCATCATGCATGAGGCGTTTTATGTGGCGACCCACGGCAGGCCGGGCCCGGTCGTTGTCGATATCCCGAAGGATGTGCAGTTTGCCACCGGCGCCTATACCAAGCCGGACAATATCGAGCACAAGACCTACAAGCCGCGCATTGAAGGTGATGCGGCGGCTGTGGAAGCTGCCGTCGAAGTGATGATGAATGCCAAGCGGCCGGTGTTCTACACCGGCGGCGGTATCATCAATTCCGGTCCGGACGCGTCCAATCTGCTGCGCCAGCTGGTGCGCATGACCGGGTATCCGATCACCTCGACCCTGATGGGGCTGGGCGCCTATCCTGCGTCCGACAGGCAGTGGCTGGGCATGCTGGGCATGCACGGCACCTACGAAGCCAATATGGCGATGCATGACTGTGATGTGATGATCTGCCTGGGGGCACGGTTTGATGACCGTATCACCGGCCGGACCGATGCCTTCTCGCCGGACTCCATAAAAATCCACGTGGATATCGATCCGTCGTCCATCAACAAGACGATCAAGGTCAACATTCCCATTGTCGGTGATGTCGGCAATGTCATGGCGCAGATGATCAGGGCGTGGAAAGCCCGCAATGGCCAGCCTGACGAGCACGCACTGAAGGACTGGTGGAACTCGATCAACACCTGGCGCAATGTCGAGTGCCTGAAATACAAGCCGAACAAGCATGTGATCATGCCGCAATACGCCATTGAGCGGTTGTATGAACTGACCAAGGACCGTGACACCTATATCACCACGGAAGTCGGACAGCACCAGATGTGGGCGGCACAGTTTTACCGGTTCGAAGAGCCGAACCGCTGGATGACCTCTGGCGGGCTGGGCACCATGGGCTACGGCTTGCCGGCGGCGCTCGGTGTGCAGGTCGCACATCGCGACTCACTGGTCATCGATATTGCAGGGGATGCGTCGGTTCAGATGGTGATCCAGGAAATGTCGAGCGCGGTTCAGTACGAACTGCCGTTCAAGATATTCATCCTGAACAATTCGCATATGGGCATGGTGCGCCAGTGGCAGCAATTGCTGCATGGCAACCGGCTGTCACATTCGTATACCGAGGCCATGCCGGATTTCGTGAAGCTGGCAGAAGCCTATGGCGCAACCGGCATTCGCTGTACCAAGCCTGATCAACTGGATGATGCGATCAGCAAGATGATCGACACACCGGGTCCGGTGATTTTCGATTGCGTCGTGGCAAACCTGGCCAACTGCTTCCCGATGATCCCGTCCGGCAAGGCACACAATGAAATGCTGCTGGGTGAGGACGTGTCTGACGAGGAAGTCGGCTCCGCCATCGACGAGGAAGGCAAGATGCTGGTTTAACAACCGGTACGGACACCCTCATGGCGCATCGACTACCAAATGCCGGTGACTATGGATTGCTGCTGTTATTGTCAGCCATCTGGGGGTCGTCTTTTGTCTTCATCAAGGTCGGTGTCGACGAAGTGCCGCCAATTACCATGACGGCGATCAGGCTGTTTCTGGCGGCAGTGTTCCTGCTGCTGGTGATGGTCATGACAAAGCGGTCGTTTCCGAAAGGCAAAGGTGTCTGGTGGATGCTGCTGGCCAGTGCCGTTACCGGAAATGCACTGCCGTTTTCCCTGATCGCCTGGGGGCAGCAGACTATCCCGCCCGGCACGGCCGCCATCCTTATGGGCGTGATGCCGCTGCTTACCATGGTGCTGGCACATGTGTTTACCGTTGATGAAAAGCTGAACTCGCGCAAGGTAACCGGCATGGTGGTCGGTCTGGTGGGGTTATGTGTACTGGTCGGGCAGGCGGCACTGCATGGCCTGACGGCCGACCTTGTCGCCATGCTGGCATTGCTGGCTGCCGCGGCCAGTTACGGTTTCAATGCGGTGTTGATCCGGCGCATGCAGGCACCGGACAAGGTCGCTGCGGTGACCGTGATCATATTGTTGTCCGCTATCATGGTGGTGCCGTTCGCCTTCATGCTGGAAGACCCGTTGGCGGTTGAGGCAGGCGTCACGGCTTGGTCTGCGGTTGTGACCCTGGGCGTGCTGCATGCAGCGATTGCTACACTGATCATGTTTGCCATTGTCGGGCGGGCAGGGGCCAGCTTTTTCAGCCAGCTCAACCTTCTGGTGCCGATTGCCGGTGTGATATGGGCTGCATTGCTGTTTTCAGAAATTCCGGGACCGAATGCGCTGGCCGCGCTTGGTCTCATCATATTGGGTATATTGATAGCGAAAGGCGGGCTGGCACTTGGCAGCCCGGCCCCGGTCGCTGAAAAGGGAGTTTTAAAACCATGAGCACGCAACAACCCGCTTCGGCGTACTTCCTTGATGACACCAAGGATCCGATTGAAAAACACACATTATCCATTGTTGTGGACAATGAACCGGGCGTCCTGGCACGGGTTATCGGGCTGTTCTCGGGCCGCGGCTACAATATTGAAAGCCTGACGGTTTCTGAAACCGAACATGAGGCCCATGTTTCGCGCATTACCATTGTCACATCCGGCACAGCCGAAGTGCTGGTGCAGATCAAGGCGCAGCTTGAACGCATGGTGCCTGTGCATTCGGTTGCCGACCTTACCGTAACCGGCGAGGCCATCGAGCGCGAGCTGGCGCTGATCAAGGTGGCCGGTGAGGGAGAACACCGCATGGAAGCCCTGCGCCTGGCGGATGCGTTCCGGGCACGGGTTGTCGATGTCACCCAGAATTCGTTCGTTTTCGAGATAACCGGCAAATCGCGCAAGGTTGAGCAGTTCATTTCCCTGATGCAGCCGATCGGTCTTACAGAAGTTGTGCGCACCGGCGTCACCGCGATCTCGCGTGGGCCCGAAGCCCTGAAAGTCTGAGGCCGCCCAGTGGAGCTTGGAATTCTCGTATCACTGATCGGGTTTGCCTTTGCCACGTCTGCAACACCGGGTCCAAATACCCTGATGCTGCTTGCCTCGGGCGTAAACTTCGGGTTCCGAAGGACGATCCCGCACATGATGGGTATCGGGGTCGGATTTCTGGGCCTGTTGCTGTGCGTCGGTTTTGGACTTGGTGCATTGCTTGAACAGATGCCGGCTTTGTACCTGGCCCTCAAGTTTGCCGGCGGTGCCTACCTGGTCTATCTGGCCTGGCGCATAGCCATGGCCAGGTCAATTGGCGAAGGCGGCAAGGCAGGGGCGCGGCCAATGAACTTTGTGGAAGCAGCAGCCTTTCAATGGGTCAATCCGAAAGCCTGGGTGATGGCCATTGCGGCCATGGCAACATTCACCAATCCTGCCAATCTCACCTTGTCCACAATACTGGTAGCCCTGGTGTTTTTCTTCGTGAATATTCCATCGGCCTCAATCTGGACGGTGTGTGGCGCGATGTTGCGGGAATGGCTGAACCATCCGACACGATTGAAAGTTTTCAATATCTCAATGGCAATCTTGCTTGTTGTCAGCTTGTGGCCGATGCTGCGGTAACTGTTGAACAACGGATGCGCAAGATGACCACCAAGCTGTCTGTAAACGTCAATGCCATTGCCCAGTTGCGCAACCGGCGCGATCTGCCATGGCCGTCGGTTGTGGGCCTGTCGCGGATTGCGCTGGAGGCAGGTGCCTGGGGGATTACGGTTCACCCAAGGCCTGATGAGCGCCATGTCCGGCGATCTGACGTTCAGCCGCTGGCTGATCTGGTGGCGGAATACCCCGATGCGGAGTTTAACATCGAGGGCTATCCCGATGACCGACTTATGGAAATTGCGCTTGAGGTGCGCCCCCATCAGGTAACGCTGGTGCCGGATGATCCGGCGCAGGCAACGTCTGATCATGGCTGGGATTTCAGGTCACAGCACAATTTCCTGAAGCCCATCGTGGCTCGTATCAAGAGCGAGGGGATGCGGGTATCGCTGTTCGCCGATGCTGATGCCGACACTATTGCAATCGCGGCTGAAACCGGAGCTGACCGGGCTGAGCTGTATACAGGGCCATATGGCGCTACCTATGACGACCAAGACGCAGCCGCTCGCGAACTGGACAAGCTGCAGGCTGCTGCCGAGGTCGCACGCGAAGCCGGACTTGGTCTGAACGCAGGTCACGACCTCACTGTTGTAAATCTGCCAGCTCTGCTGGCCCGCGCACCATGGATCGATGAGGTTTCCATCGGGCACGGATTAACCGCTGATGCTCTCGAGTACGGCATGGCCGGAGCAGTAAAACGCTTCCGGCTCGCGTGTGGTGAGGACATCCCGACCTGATGCTTGAATTGTCAGATCCACTTTGGTGCAAGCTCAACAGCGCCTGCGGTTTCGGCAAGGATATTCCGCTGCGACTTCACGAGCTTGCCGCGCAATGGGACGAGAATGACGCAAGAGAATTGATGTATGGCGATCTGATACATCAGGAAACCTGCTATGGTGCAACATATGCCGCTGCACCTCACTTGCTGCAAATGGCACTGTCTGACAAAAATGTCCGGCAGCGCATGGACATTGCAATTTTTCTCGGTCATTGCGTCTTGTGTGCATTTGGCAGGGTTGACGGCGGCTTCCTTCCGGAGTCTGGCCTGAATGGGCTGGCCATTACACTTGATAGCTGGGAACAAACCCGCGACTCATATCGATGGATGCTGGATCGCGGCGCTGAGCGACAGATGGTGGCCGATTGTCGTGAAATTGTTGGTTTGGAGCCACCCAAAGGCAGCGAACTGCAAAAGTTCGTGGCCATACGCGATGAGTTTATTGCCCTGTTGCCCGCCATTCGATCTGTCTGTGAACTCGCGTTTCACGAACATTCAGGCGACGAGCACATTCCGAGATATCTGCTAAGTGGGATTGCGGCAACTGAGAAGTTGATCAAGCTGGCGAGTTTGCTTGAAAGTGGAGAGGACGGCTACTTTGCGTGCAGCGAGTGCGGTGCGGGAATCGACTACATCATTTTCGGCGATCGCATGGCGCTGTACAGTGTGCAAAGCCAGGCTGCGCTGGTTTCAGATCCCGGAAATGAGAACTCCGTACTCGACTTTCAGGACGGTGAACCAAAACGCGCTGACGGTTTTGTGTTTCCGTATCATGATCTGGAGCAGAACAGTACACCTGCAATAGACAGGTTGATTGCGCTGGCTCAGCAGGCTGAAAACCCCGAACTGGAGTTCCTGCTTCGGAATTTTCTTGGAAAATTCACCTGCCCGCAATGTGGCGAAACTTGTAAAGTCTGCTCGGTTGTCCCGAGGTAGCCGGGAACATAATTACCTGGAACCTGCATTTGTGTTGCAATCGCAAAGGCATCCTTGGGCTGGCTGTCTTGTTTGTCGGTTGCTTGCCATCACTGTACTGGCAAATGGTCAGGCTGCCTGCTAGCCTTTGTCACGTGCGGGCGGCGCACTTGATGCGGTTTGGCTCTTATGACGCTGGAACAACTGACGGTTTTCGGGATTATCGCGATTGCGATGGCGTGCTTCCTGTGGGGGAAGGTGCGCTACGACATTATCGCGGTCATGGCACTGCTGTCCGGCGTTTATGGCGGGGTCGTGCCGCCTGACAAGGCGTTTCAGGGCTTTGCCCATCCTGCCGTGATTACGGTTGCCGCCGTACTGATCATTTCGCGCACGCTGCAGAATTCCGGGCTGGTGGACTATCTTGTCCGGTTTCTGGCGCCGACCCGCAGATCAACCACGCTGCAGGTGGCTGCCGGCAGTGCGCTCGGGGCGTTCCTGTCATGCTTCATGAACAATGTCGGCGCGCTTGCGCTGATGTTGCCGGTGACACTGCGCAATGCGCTCAAAGCCCGCCGGTCGCCGTCACTGGTGCTGATGCCGCTGTCGTTCGCCACGCTGCTCGGCGGCATGGTGACGCTGATCGGGACACCGCCCAATATCGTTATTTCAAGCTTCCGGCAGGACATGACCGGCCAGCCATTCGCCATGTTCGACTTTGCGCCGGTCGGGCTGGCGGTGTGCATTGGCGGTGTCATCTATGTATCGCTGATCGGATGGCGGTTGCTGCCGACCCGCATTACGCCAAAGCTGACCAGCGCCATGACCCGGGTTGAAAGCTACACATTCGAGACATCGCTGCCGGAAGGCTCACCACTGGTCGGCAAGCGGATCAGCGCGCTGGAAGCCGAATGTGAAAACGAAGTGACTGTGATGGCCATCGTCCGTAATGGCGTGCGCCGCCAGGCACCGGCCGCGCGCGAAAAATTCAGGGCGAGGGACACGCTGATCCTGGAAGGTGATCCGGTTGTCATCAACCCGCTGGCCGACGGCAGGAAACTGGCCAAGCTCGGGACACCGGAAGCCGCACCGGCCGGTTTCAGAACCGAAGCGGTACAGGTCGTCGAGGCCGTGGTGATGCCCAATTCCGTGCTTGAGGGCAAATCGATGCGCGGCGTCCGGCTGCACGCCCGGTACGGCATCAACCTGTTGGCCCTGTCGCGGGCCGGTGACAGCCCGATAGCACGGCTGCGCAACATCAAGTTCCGGACCGGCGACGTCCTGCTGATGCAGGGAGAAGCGGAACAGATGGAGGTGGCCCTGGAGTCTCTGGGCTGCATGGTGTTAGAAAAACGCGGCCTGCAACCCTTGCATGGCGGTACCCGCGCCGTGCTGCCGGCGGGCATTTTCGCCGTCGCCATACTGGCTGCGTCAAGCGGCATGGTGTCGGTGCCGGTGGCGTTTGTGACCGCGTGTGTGGCCATGATCCTGTGTTCATGCATTTCCATCAACGAAATATATGACGGGGTGGAGTGGCCGGTGCTGGTGCTGCTCGGCGCCATGATCCCCATCGGCCAGGCACTGGATGCAACGGGCGGTACGGACCTGATTGCCGGCTCCATCATCGAGAACGCCGGTTCCATGCCGGTATGGGCGGTGCTGGCGCTGCTGATGACGGTGTCCATGTGGATGTCGGACATGGTGCCCAACGCCACGACGGCGATCCTGATGGCGCCCATCGGCGTTCGCGTCGCCATCGGCCTGGATGCCAATCCGGATGCCTTTCTGATGGCGGTGGCCGTGGGGGCAGCAGCGCCGTTCCTGACACCGATCGGGCATCAGTCCAACACGCTGGTGATGGGTCCCGGAGGGTATCACTTTACCGACTACGCCCGCATGGGGCTGATCATGGAAGTGCTGGTTGTGCTGCTGGCCGTGCCGGCGATCATGCTGACCTGGCCGATGGCCGGATAAATCTTTCAAAAAACCTGTTGCATGTCGGTGAGTATGCTTCTAAACATGCCGTACTGTACCGTACGGTACGGTATTGTGGAGTGAGTTCAGTGGCGGTTGCAGCAGCAGCACAAGTTGATCAGCAAAGTGATGACGAGGCATTTTCGCCGCGTCAGCGTGAAGTGCTCGATGCAGCGCTTGAGCTGATCCTGCAGGCAGGTGACGGCCTGACCATGGCCTCGGTGGCGCGCCGGGCAAGCTGCTCCAAGGAAACGCTGTACAAATGGTTTGGTGATCGTGACGGGCTGTTGACTGCAACGGTGCAGTGGCAGGCGTCCAAGGTGCGGTTGCCGTCGCTTGACCGGGAAAACCTGGATTACCGCTCGCTTGAGCAGGGGCTGGCGGATTTTGCCGAAAGCTGGCTGTCGGTGCTGACGGGTCAGATATCAATTGCGCTCAATGCCATGGCCATTGCGCACTCCAGTTCCGCCAAAAGCGGGCTTGGCGGCATTGTGCTGGACAATGGCCGGTTTGCCATCGGTCAGCGGGTAAAGCCGGTGCTGGAAATGGCACGCGATGCCGGGCTGCTGGCCTTCGATGATACCGAGGAGGCGTTCTGTACCTTCTTCGGGCTGGTGGTGCGCGATGTCCAGGTCCGTGCGCTGCTTGGCGACAGACCGCTGCCGGACAGCCATGCAATCAGACAGGGCGCAAGCCGCGCCGCACAACAGTTTCTCACGCTTTACGGCGTGCCGGAAAACGAGGGCAGCTAGCCCGCACTGAAACGCAATCTTTGAAAGGAAAATTCCAATGCGCGTTTATTATGATCGTGATGCCGACGTAAACCTGATCAAGGGCAAAAAGGTCCTGATCGTCGGCTATGGCAGCCAGGGCCGGGCCCATGCGCTCAACCTGAAGGATTCCGGTGTCACCGACATCGCAACCGGACTGCGGGCAGGCTCTGCCACGGCCAAGAAGGCTGAAGCTGACGGCGTCAAGGTGATGACGGTAGCCGAAGGGTCGGCCTGGGCCGACCTGATCATGATGGCAGCCCCTGATGAACTTCAGGCTGACATCTGGAAAGACGATATTGAAGCCAATATCAAGGACGGCGCGGCCATCGCATTTGCCCACGGCCTGAATGTTCACTTCAAGCTGATCGAGCCGAAGGACACCATCGACGTCGTGATGATCGCGCCCAAGGGCCCGGGCCACACGGTGCGCGGTGAATTCCTGAAAGGCGGCGGTGTGCCATGTCTGATCGCCATCGATCATGATGCATCTGCCAATGCCCATGACCTGGCGCTGTCCTATGCCTGCGGCGTTGGCGGCGGCCGTTCCGGCGTCATCGAGACATCCTTCAAGGAAGAATGCGAAACCGACCTGTTCGGCGAGCAGGTCGTGCTGTGCGGTGGCCTGGTTGAGCTTATCCGTGCCGGTTTCGAAGTGCTGGTTGAAGCAGGTTACGCACCTGAAATGGCCTATTTCGAGTGCCTGCACGAAGTGAAGCTGATTGTCGACCTGATCTATGAAGGCGGCATCGCCAACATGAACTACTCGATCTCCAACACGGCTGAGTGGGGTGAGTATGTATCGGGTCCGCGCATCATCAATGAGGAAAGCAAGGCGGAGATGAAGCGTGTGCTGCACGACATCCAGTCAGGCCGGTTTACCTCTGAATGGATGCAGGAATGCAAGGGCGGCCAGGCACGCTTCAAGGCAACACGGCGCATGCACGATGCCCACCAGATCGAGGAAGTCGGTGAGAAGCTGCGTGCCATGATGCCGTGGATCTCCAGCAACAAGCTGGTCGACAAGGACAAGAACTGATCCAGTCTCAAACAACCTCACACCATTCGATACGGGGCTGCGGAAATTTCCGCAGCCCTTTCTGTTGCTGCATTGCTGTCATGTCCGGATAATAGGTCAGTAATATTGACATAAATTTCTGATGAGCGCAGCATCCTCTGCGAGCTTGTCCATTCGGAGGCCGTCATGACCGACACACTGAAACTGGCGTCACGTACGTCACGCATGCACGCGTCTGAAATCCGCGAACTGCTGAAACTGCTTGGTCGTCCGGACATCATTTCATTTGCCGGCGGCATCCCCGATCCTGCCCTGTTTCCGTCCGAAGAGTTCAGGCAAGCCTTTGATACCATCATGTCCGGGCCGGAACATCAGGCCGCTCTGCAATACGCCCCCAGTGAAGGCTATGGCCCACTGCGGGAATGGCTGGTTCAGTATATGGGCCGGATTGGAGTGCCATGCGAGCTTGAGAACATTGTCCTGATGTCGGGATCGCAGCAGGCGCTGGATTATCTCGGCAAGCTGTTCCTGAACCCGGGTGACACCGCCCTGGTGACGTGGCCCACCTATATGGGCGCGCTGCTGGCCTTCAACCCCTATGAGCCGGTCTATGACCGCCTGGCGCTGCTGGGTAACCGGTCTGCAAATGACTTTAGAGAAAAAGCGGAGGCTGCCGGAGGCGAAATAAAGTTTGCCTACATGTCGTCTGATTTCGTCAACCCGACCGGCGAAACCCTGACCCTGGCGCAGCGCAACCGGGCGCTGGATCTCGGCGATGAACTGGATATTGCCGTCATTGAGGACGGTGCCTACCTGGAACTGCGCTATGACGGTGACGCGATCCCGCCCATTCAGGCGCTGGAAATCGAGCGCTGCGGCAGCATCAACGAAGCCCGCACCATCTTTTGCGGGACTTTTTCCAAGACGCTGTCGCCCGGATTGCGGGTCGGCTGGGTATGTGCACGGCGTGATATCATTGACCGGCTGGTGATGATGAAACAGGCAGCGGACCTGCATTCGGCAACCATCAACCAGATGGCGATCAACCAGGTCGCACGCGCCTGTTTTGATGCCCAGGTCGCCAGGGCCAATGCGGTGTACCGTGACCGCCGGGACTGCATGTTGTCGGCTTTGGCGAAACACATGCCTGATGGCGTGACATGGACCCAGCCGGAAGGCGGCATGTTCATCTGGGTCACGCTGCCCGATGGTATTGATGCGGCCGACCTTTTGAGCCGGTCTCTGGAAACCGAGAAGGTGGCGTTCGTGCCGGGCCGTCCGTTCTTTGCCGACGGCAGCAATGAAAACACGCTTCGCCTGAGCTATTCCTGCATGTCCAGCGATCGGATCGAGGAAGGCATGCTCCGCCTTGGCCGCCTGTTGCGCGCTGCCATGCCCGCCGCCAAATGAAGCCCGTCTTTCGAAGAGCTGTAACCGGGGACGCAAATGCCCTCAGCGACCTGTCATTCCGCTCCAAGGCGTCCAACGGTTATGATGCGGTTTTCATGGAAGCGTGCCGTGACGAGCTCGCGGTTACACCTGAAACCATTGCCGATGGCGAGATATGGATATCCGAAGCGGGCGGCAAGCCTGTTGGTTTCTTTGACATCCGACTGGAAAAAGGCGTGCTTGAGGTTTATTCCTTGTACGTCGACCCCGATGTCAAACGCTCCGGTGTCGGGCGGATACTGTGGGCGGCGCTGGAGGAAAGGGCGGGTGCCATGGCAGCCAAGGCAATAGAACTGGATGCTGATCCTGCCGCTGTTCAATTTTACACGGCGATGGGGTGCAGCGTCATCGGGCAGGCACCGTCCGGCTCCATACCGGGGCGGATGTTGCCGCGCATGCGCAAATGGCTGTAGCTGGCAAAGCCGCTCAGGCGCAAACCGAAATTGTGCCGCTGCAATCGTGCGACATTGACGTCACCGACGCTGCCTGGACGTGGGCCGAAGACAATGCATCTGCCGTCAAGCGGTTCTGGAACAAGGCGATTGTCGACAAGCCGGCCCTGTTCAATGGCCAGGTGCTGGTCATGGGGCAGCACACACTCTGCAATGGCTGCCTGACCGGCGAAGTGCACAAGACCGATTATGCCTCGTTCCTGTATTGCAAGGACAAGGGTCTGCCGACAGAAGCCGGTATACGCAACGTGTTCGGCTGTGCAGTGGTGCGCTCGCGCGAAGGCCACCTGCTGTTTGGACGCATGGCGCCATACACTGCCACCAGCGGCAGGGTGTACCCCATGGCCGGCACGCCTGACCTTGAAGACATCAAGGACGGCAAGCTTGATATCGAAGGCTCGATGCAGCGCGAACTGCTGGAAGAAGCCGGACTGTCAACGAAAGATGCCACCCGGCAACCGGGTTACATGCTGATCGAGGACGCCGGCATGAGTGCTGTGTGTGCAGTATTTGATTTTGACGCCCCGTCGCGCGACCTGAAAGCGCGCATGATGGCTCACATCGACCTGCAGGATGAACCGGAGCTGGACGAAATCGTCATCTTCCGCCGTGCCGGATTCCACATACACCACCGCATGCCGGGCTTTGCGCGCATTCTGGTGCAGCATCTGCTGGATTGAACATGCAGCGGCATTCCGGCGCCTCGTAATCCAAACGTATCTTATGCTGCGCAACAGGTGATCCAATGGCAAAGAGCTGCAATCCCGACAATGTATGGCAACCGTTCGGTGCTTTCTCGATGATGGTCATGCAAGGGTCCGGACAGGTTGTGCATCTCAAGGGCCAGGTGTCCCTCGATGCATCGGGCACAATCATCGGACCCGGTGACATGCGCATCCAGGTGCGGCAGGTGCTGACCAACATCAAGACCGTATTGTCGGCTGCCGGTGGGAAAATGAGCGATATAATTTCGCTGACCCACTATACGAGCGATATTCAAGCGTTCATGCAGACGGGAGACATCAGGCAGGAGTTTTTTGCCGAGCCATATCCTGTGACCACCACTGTTGAAGTAGCGGCACTTTACAATGCCGATCTGGTTGTTGAAATTACAGCGATCGCGGAAATTCCCGAAGTGCGTTACAAGGCGCCCCCGAAAGCCAAAGCCATGCATCTATAGTCGTCAGTGAGGCTAGGCATCAGTTTCCAGACAGGCGAGAACCCATCTTGCACCGGACACTTTGTCCGCTCCGGCATTGGATCCCCATTTGCATGGGGATGACGAATTGGGACTGCTCAATGTAACCGCAGCACCTCACGCAGCCTTGCTGTGTGACCTCGCGTACTCCAGCAGGGCGTTGTCTCTGACCGGGTCTATCGGGGTGAAATCGCGGTGGGCGATCCAGTCTTCGCGGTTGAATTTTGTGATGTGGTTTGAGACCGCGTTCAGGGTCAGGTAGACGATCTTGCGCGGGTAGGGCGTTATGTTCGGCGGGCTGGCGTGCACGAGGTTGCCGTGGAACATCATGACGGAGCCGGCAGGCCCTGTGGGCGCGATGATGCCGCCGGCGTCGGCAAGCTCGGTCACCGTGTCATTGTCGAGCGTCCACAGGGGATAGGACGTGGTGGTGGTGTCATGCGAGGCATCAAGCGTGCCGCGCTTATGGCTTTTCGGGATGAACATCAACGGTCCGTTGATCGGCATGACCTCGTCGAGGAACACGGCAATGTTCATGGCCCTGGGTTCCGGCATGCCGTCATCACGCGCCCAGGTGCCATAGTCCTGGTGCCACTGCCACACGGCGCCGTCGAACGGTGCCTTGGCGTTGATCTTGTACTGATGCATGTAGACCTGCTCGCCAAACAATTGGCTGACCGGATCAATCAGGCGCGGATGCGAGCCCAACAGGCGGAAGGCTTCATTATAGGTGTGGGCGGCAAAAGCGGTGCGCGGCGCGCCGGTGTCTTCGCGCCAGACCTCCTTGCGGTCGGACTTGTAAATCTCCTCGGCCTCGTCACGCAGCACCTGGATTTCGGCTTCGGAGAAACACGACGGCATGAACAGGTAGCCAAGCTCGTCAAATTCGGCGAGTTGCTGGTCGGTCAGCTTCATCGGGCGTCCTCCATAAGGTGATATCTTTGCGACCCAGAATGAAAGACCGCGCGCGATCTGTCTACTGCCATACCGCGATGCGGACGCCGGGGTGAGGTGGACCCTCAGCCAGACATGCCCGGCCAACCTGTGCGGCTGACCGGGCAAAACAGAAGCCAGCGCCTGTTTTGGGCCTATGCAGCCCTGCTGCTGGTGTGGGCGCACCTGGCGAACACCTCGCCGACATGGCGGTGGTCGGTGCCGCAGCAACCGCCCAGTACCGTGAAGTTGGGGTACAGGCTGGTCAGTGCCTCATGCAGGGTTCCGAACTCTTCCGGGTCACCATCGTCCAGTTCGGTGCAGGCATCCAGCTCTTCATGCGACATGCGTGATGCATTGGCGCGAATGCCCTTCAGGCGATCCATCCACGCAACACCGGGTTCCAGAATGTCAGTGAAGTGATCCGGATGGGCGCAGTTGATCATGTAGTAGGCGGGCGCTGAACCGGACGCCTCGTCCACGGCCATGATCGCATCTTTCAGGCTCTGGCCGGTCGGCAGCTTGCCGTCGGTTTCCACGGTGAAGGAAATCACCGACGGGATGCCGGCCTGCCTGGCCGCGATGGCGATGCCTGCGCCTTCTTCCATGTTGGTCATGGTCATGGCGGTGACCATGTCGGCTGCGGTTTCCGCGTAAGTGTTGATCTGCGCAGCGTGATAGCCGCGGGCTTCTTCAATCGTCATGGCGGTGTCTGCCTGATAGCCGTCACCGCGCGGCCCGATACATCCCGACAGCACCATGGGCGTGGTGTCTGTTTCGATCTGGGTGCGAACCTCTTCCATCAGCCGGATGGATTCGCGGTTTACTGCAGCCAGGTCTTCGGCATCATGACCGAGTTCGGCACCCCAGTCCGCATTGGCGCGCCAGCCGACGCTTTCAAGGATGAAGCCCGCATTGGCCTTGATGGCGATGTTGGCATACTGCCGGTAGTAGTCGCGCAGGCGGGTGCGGCCGGAAGTTTCTGCAATCAGCGGGTAAGATGCAAAGCAGGGCAGGTCGAGGCCATCCACGAACACCAGTGTGGTTTCCAGGCCGCCGTCGAGAAGGAATTGCCTGCCTTTTCCCATCGGCAGGTCGTGGCGGTATTTTGCCATGATGTACTCTCCGTTTAGTGGTCGGTTTCAGTTGCGCCGGAACATGTCAGGCGGTCGTTCACGAGGATGTGAGGAAACACACATTGGCGATAGACAACTCTTGGTACAGATCGCCCTGAATTGTTTAAACGCCTGCAAAACAGACGCTTACGCGGACTTCATGTGAAACTGATTCCGGTTGCGGCGTTGGCAGGACGAACCAGCTGTACCCTTGGTGCAGTCAAGACAGAGATTTACGACAATGCAGCGAGTACGCACCGGCAAGCGGGAACAGATACTGGATGTGGCTGGTCTCAGTGTCGTCGAAAAGGGATTTGCAGCAACGTCCATCGAGGAAATCATCGCGGAAGTCGGCATCACCAAGAGTGGTTTCTTTCTACCATTTCTCCGACAAGAACGAACTCGCAAAGGCACTGCTGCAGCGTTACATCGACATGGAGGAGGCAATCTTCCGTGACATTGAAGCGCGCGCCTATGAGCTGAACGAGGATCCGCTGCACGGCTTCCTGATCAGCCTCAAACTGCTGGCTGAGCTGCTTGAAGATTTGCCGAATGGCCATCCCGGCTGTCTGATCGCTTCATACTGCTATCAGTCAAGATTGTTCAGTGCCGACATCCGGGACCTGAACGCCCGGGCACTGATGTCCTGGCGGGCCCGGTTTCAACGGCAGCTGGAGAAGGATTGCCGAAACCTATCCGCCGCGCCTTGAGGTCGATCTTGCCGACGTGGCGGACATGCTGAGTGCAATCGCCGACGGCGGCATCATTTTGTCACGCGTAATGCATGACAAGACCATACTTCCACGCCAGGTGATGCTGTATCGGCAGTTCGTCAAGGCGCTGTTCATCGCGGTCTGACAGGTGCATCACGATTTGTCACCCTGACAAAACACGCATTGATTGATTTCACATTATATGTCAGCAATGCTGACCTATCCTCATTGTCACGGGAGACACCTGTCCAATGCAGTATTCGTTTCACACGCTGGATGTATTCACCACCAATGTCTTTACGGGAAATCCGCTGGCGGTGGTGCTCGACGCCCAGTCACTGGACGATGCCCAGATGCAGAAAATTGCTGCCGAGTTCAACCTGTCCGAAACAGTGTTCGTGCTGCCGCCGGAGGATGAGGCGAATACGGCAAAGCTGCGTATTTTTACCCCGGCGCGGGAACTGTCCTTCGCCGGACATCCGACGGTTGGTGCGGCCATCTTGCTGGCGGACCTGTTCGGCATCAAGGATGAGGTCAGGCTGGAAGAAGGAGTTGGTCTGGTACCCGTTGCGCTGGATGCGCGCGAAGCCGGCATGTTTGCGCAATTTTCGGCAGCT
Source organism: uncultured Alphaproteobacteria bacterium (assembly GCA_963698275.1). Lineage (GTDB taxonomy): Bacteria > Pseudomonadota > Alphaproteobacteria > Rhizobiales > Aestuariivirgaceae > Anderseniella. Next base: position 731,257 of record CAVOQE010000001.1, read on the forward strand.
GTCATGCCTGAACCGTGGACCAACGTGCCGGGTGACAAGAAAATTGCCGCTGCCCTGTCCCTGAAAGAGCACCAGATCGGCGGCGGCGCTCATCGCGCCAGCGTGTTTGATCCCGGCAACCATCCGGTCCTGTATGTTCCCCTGAAAGATCGTGACACACTGGCGGAAGCAAAAACCTCCATGGCTGACTGGCCCGCACTTGGCGCCTCAGGTGCGTTTCTTGCTTACCTGTATTGCGAGGGCGAATCCGGTACCGGCGTTGACTATCACGCGCGCGCCTTTGCGCCGTTGTCCGGCATCTCAGAAGACCCCGCAACCGGATCGGCAGCGGCAGGCTTCCCCGGCCCGTTGCTGAGCTATGAAGGCCCCTGGGAAGGCACGCGCACATGGGTCATCATGCAGGGCGAGGATATGGGCCGTGCCAGCCGCATCGAGCTGGAAGCAGATGCGGCCAAGGGCGGCCTGACCGGAGTTCGTGTTGGCGGTTATGCGGTAAATGTCAGTTCAGGCAAGCTTGACCTGTAGCATGGCCCGAAAGCTCTTTTAACTTTCAGCGGGAAGCGCGCGTCCAGGGGGACCGCCGGAATTCGGGTTTTGACAGTAAAAACTCAGCTTGCGCAATGCTCAATGGCATTCCTGCTTGCGCGTGTCAGCGGCTTGACGTAAAACTCCCTTAACTTTCCCGAGGCATTGTGAGTGTGGTTGGGAAATCTGAAGGAACCGGCGAAGCGCACATGAAGTCTGCTTTCGACATTGCAATCGACCGTAAGGGCCGCGCTCTGCTATGCGCCGGCCTCCTCCTTATTTGCCCCTGACCATTGGCTGTCCGGTGTTCAATCACCAAAGAGACGGATGCTCAGGGGAACTCGGAAATTCAACAAGACAACCATGGAATGCTGGTACGTGATGAGTGCGATGTCGCCTGAAGAGTTTCAGGTCCGCCCACGCAGCCAGGCAAAAAAGGATGGAGCATCAGGCCGATGAGCAAGTCAAAAGACCAGGTCATTATTTTCGATACCACATTGCGCGATGGCGAACAGTCGCCCGGCGCCACCATGACGTTCGAGGAAAAACTGCAGGTGGCGGCCTTGCTGGATGAAATGCGGGTGGATGTGATCGAGGCAGGTTTTCCGATCGCATCAGACGGTGATTTCGAAGCCGTGTCGGAAATTGCACGGCGTACCGGGCACTCGGTGATCGCAGGTCTGGCGCGCGCCATTCCTGCCGATATCAAGCGCTGCGCGGAAGCTGTGAAGCATGCCAGGCAGCCGCGCATTCATACGTTTGTCTCCACATCGCCGATCCATCTGGAGTTCCAGATGCGAAAAAGCCAGGCCGAAGTGCTCGACATCATTCACGAGACAGTGACGCTGGCGCGGTCGTTGTGCGACGACGTCGAATGGTCGGCCATGGATGCCACGCGCACGCCGCTGGATTATCTGTCGCAATGTGTCGATGCCGCCATCAGGGCAGGGGCGACGACCATCAACCTGCCGGATACGGTGGGCTATACGGTGCCCGATGAAATGCGCCACCTGTTCAAGACCATCCGGGAAAACGTGGCCAACTCCGACAAGGCGATTTTTTCCGCCCATTGCCACAATGACCTGGGCATGGCGGTTGCCAACTCGCTGGCTGCCGTCGACGGCGGGGTGCGCCAGATCGAGTGCACCATCAACGGGCTGGGTGAGAGGGCCGGCAATGCGGCGCTGGAAGAAATCGTCATGGCGCTGAAAACCCGCAATGACGTGTTGCCCTATGCCTGCAATGTGAAGCCGGAATTGTTGACCCGGGCATCAAAGCTGGTGTCTGCGGTGTCTTCGTTTCCGGTGCAGTACAACAAGGCCATCGTCGGGCGCAACGCATTTGCCCATGAAAGCGGCATTCACCAGGACGGCATGCTGAAGAACCAGGAAACCTATGAGATCATGACGCCTGAATCGGTCGGCGTCACCAAGACCTCGCTGGTGATGGGCAAGCATTCGGGCCGTAATGCCTTTAAGTCAAAACTGGAAGATCTGGGCTATGAACTGTCCGACAACGCGTTTCAGGACGCGTTTGTGCGCTTCAAGGCGCTGGCTGACCGCAAGAAGCACATTTACGACGAAGACATCGAGGCGCTGGTCGATGAACGCATCGCCTCATCCGCTGACCGCATGAAGGTTGTGGCGCTGACGGTGATTGCCGGCACCATGGGTCCACAGACGGCCACGCTGACACTGGACATTGACGGCCAGCAGTCGACGGTCCAGTCGGTGGGCAATGGGCCGGTGGATGCCACGTTCAACGCCATTCACGCTCTGCACCCGCATGAAGCCAAGCTGGCGCTGTATGATGTGCATGCGGTGACCGAAGGAACCGATGCCCAGGCAGAGGTGTCGGTGCGGCTGGAAGATGTCGGTTCGGGCCGCCAGGTAACCGGCCGGTCGGCTGACCCTGATACGCTGGTTGCCTCTGCCAAGGCCTATATTGCGGCCCTGTCAAAACTCGAACTGAAGCGGATGCGCGGTGATGCCACGGCACCTGTGAAAGCGCTGGCGGGCGCAGAACGGCGCGGCCCTTAACTTTTTCACGGCTCCGGCTTTAACTATCAATGTGAATGGAACTGGCACATTGCAACATTTGCCGGTAGACTTTCATTTACTCCTTTGATATGGCATCTGAACCTGATGCGGGGGCGCGCTCGAACATGCGCGCCCTTCGCACACCAGCCGCCGGTGCTTCTTAAAACATCTGACAGCTGTATGAATTGGTGAGGGCGTATAGCTCAGTTGGTAGAGCATCTGACTCTTAATCAGACGGTCCACGGTTCGAGTCCGTGTGCGCCCACCAAATTCTCTAAAATAACCAATAACTTGGAAAAATTCGTTTAAAACCGGTAGACGGATAATTCGTCTACCGGTAGATATTTTTTGTCCTGCAGGGCGTTTTCGTCATAAGGCATTGTAGCGGCATTTCTGACTCCCGGAAGCATTGTCAGAGGAATAGTCCTAGAGGCGGGCAGTGGCGTTAGCTAGCGTTCAAGGGTGAGAAATCCGTTGGATGAAATGCTCGTAAAGATCAACGGAGAATTGAACGAAGCCCAGTTCCGACACATTGAGTTGTTCTGACAATGCCTTTTGCGAAGCCAACGCGTCTTACTCGACGGTTACTGACTTGGCCAGATTTCTTGGCTGATCAATGTCTGTACCCATGAAAACGGCGGCATGGTAGGCTAGGAGCTGTACTGGAACCGCATAGAGAATTGGATTCACAAAGGCGTTGGCCTTGGGCACGCGGAACTGCTCGAACGTGCCTGAACCATTGCCATTGCCGTTGATTTCGTCCGTCAGAAGCACAATCTTACCGCCACGCGCCGCCACTTCTTCCATGTTGGAAACGGTCTTCTCATAAAGAGCATCGTGCGGCGCGATAACGATCACGCGTACGTCTTTGTCGATTAGTGCGATGGGGCCGTGCTTCAGTTCGCCGGCGGCGTAGCCTTCGGCATGGATGTACGAAATCTCCTTCAGTTTCAGCGCACCCTCCAGCGCGATCGGAAAATTGATCCCGCGGCCGAGGAAGAGCACGTCGGTGGCATTGGTGAGCTTCTTGGCGATGCGTTTCAGGTCGTCCTCGTGGCGCAGTATATCGGCTATCTGGCGCGGTACCTTCAGCAGTGCCGACACAAGCTCGCGTTCCCTTTCAGCAGTTATGGTATTCCTGTCGCGGGCTGCTGCCAGCGCCAAACAGGCCAGCACGGTGAGTTGGCAAGTAAAGGCCTTGGTGGAAGCGACGCCGATTTCCGGGCCGGCATATGTGGGCATGATCGCATCGCAGTCGCGTGCAATGGACGAGTCCTGTACATTGACGATACCGAGCGTGTGCTGGCCGTGTTCGGCGCAATACCTCAGCGCCGCCAGGGTGTCTGCGGTCTCGCCGGACTGGGAGATGACCACTGACAGCCCGCCTTCGGCCAGCGGGGCCTCGCGGTATCGGAACTCCGAGGCGATGTCGATGTCGACCGGCAGGCGCGCGATCTGTTCGAACCAGTATTTGGCGGCAAGACCCGCATAATAGGCTGTACCGCACGCGGTGATGGTCAAGCGGGACAAGCCGGCAAAGCTGAACGGCAGATCCGGCAGTTTCACCCGCCTTTCGCCCATGTCGATATATTCGCCGAGCGTGTGTCCGATAACTTCCGGTTGCTCGGCGATTTCTTTGGCCATGAAATGGCGGTGGTTGCCCTTGTCTGCCATATAGGCTGTCGCTTTTGTAAACCGGACGGGACGTTCGACGGGCGCTCCGTGCTCATCGAAAATGTGCGCGGACTTGCGTGTCAGGACCACCCAATCGCCCTCATCCAGAAACGTTACCTTGTTGGTGAACGGCGCAAGGGCCACAGCGTCGGAACCCAGAAACATCTCAGCTTCACCATGGCCGATTGCCAGTGGGCTGCCGCGCCTGGCTCCAATCATCAGATCCTGCTCGCCGGAAAAAATGATGCCGAGGGCGAAGGCTCCGTCGAGGCGTTTGAGGGTAACCTGCACAGCATCGGCCGGAGATCTGCCGGCAGCAAGTTCGTGGGAAATCATCTGAACGATGACTTCCGTGTCGGTCTCGGTCTCAAAATTGTGACCGGCTTGTTCCAGCTCTTCGCGTAGTTCGCGGAAGTTTTCAATAATGCCGTTGTGCACAACCGCAACGCCGCTTGCGGTATGGGGATGTGCGTTGTTCTCGGTCGGCGCACCATGGGTCGCCCAGCGAGTATGGCCTATACCCGTGGTGCCGGCCAGCGGGCGGCGGGCCAGAACGCCTTTAAGATTGTTCAGTTTGCCAGGTGCGCGTTGGCGCACGAGTTCGCCGTCCTCAAGCGTTGCGATGCCTGCGGAATCATAACCGCGATATTCAAGCCTGCGCAGGGCATCCAGCATCAATGGCGCGACCGGTTGTGAGCCAAGGATTCCAACAATACCGCACATTTGATCAGCCTCCTGATGCCCGCGGCCTGGATGGTCCCTGCTTGGGTGCGTCTGCCTTTTTCCGGGCCTTGCACTTGCGTTCGGGCCAATGTTTCTATTGCAGACACCGCGGGGCGTCAGCAATGTAATAAGCCCGATATTATATTCGTACCATCAGCACATTCCGGCCGGTAGTTGTGCGAAAGCCTCCGCAGTGTGATCATTCGCGGTATCCTTAAAGAGGTAGTGTTGCTTGTAATTGTGTCGAGTCGCGCAATTATGTTGGTTTTTTCGGTTGATCGTCTGCCTGATGTTGCCGTTAAAGACACAGCAACCGTCCAACGACACCTCTGGGTACGCGAAAGACAATTGACGTTCAGTGAGATTTTCCGTTGAATTATAGTTACTAAGCGCCCGCTTTCGTGAAGTGGCCGGGTTCTAAAAGGTTCCAATATTAGAACTCACTGGTATATTGGCAACTTGTACTGGTGAAGTGTCGTATCGCTGTCATATAGGCGGTGACGGCGGATTCTTGCCCGATCCACAGGTGGGTGGAATGGCAACATGTGTGAGTTAGTTTGAGTAGGGGGGAGAAAGCGAGACCGAATCCGTCATGTCTCAACAGCATTTCCCCACTGCTATTGTTGGACCAAACCCGCTGTTGCGCGAAAGCCTGTCGCGCTTCCTGCAGAAGTCCTCATTCAACGTTGCCGCGCTGGCATCATGCGTAGACGAGTTTCCGCTCGCGGCCCTGCCGCCCGATCGCGCCATCCTGCTGATCATTGACGGCTGCGATCATCCTGGCGATGCCTGCAGCCAGATTGAACGTTTCAGGCAAGACCATCCATCCGCGCGGGTTGTCGTACTGGCCAATCACTGTGCACCCGCCGACATGGCGCGGGTGCTGCGGTCAGGCGCCAACGGTTATTTCGCCACGATCGCCACATGTGACGACTTCATCAAGTCACTCGAACTGGTGATGGGAGGACAGACCGTCCTGCCGTCGGAACCCCTGTTATCGGTTCTGGTCGGCGGAACGTCGGGCGCCGGCGACGCGAGCGCGCATTGTGACGCGGTGCCGGTCGAGGTGCCAGTATCGGTTGGCAGTGTTGAGATGCCGCAACTGTCGGCTCGCGAACTCTATATTCTGCGCTGCCTGACCGAAGGCAGTTCCAATAAGGTGATTGCCCGCGAATGTGACATCGCCGAGGGCACGGTGAAAGTGCATGTCAAGGCAATACTGCGCAAGGTGAAGGTCAAGAATCGCACCCAGGCAGCGATCTGGGCGCTGAACAACCGCACCCTGGTGTGGTCGAGTGAGAATAACCCGCGCTCTGACACAGCACCTGGCGGGCTAGTTATCGACGTCCAGTTGGACACTCAGAAACTCGACACTGCGTTTAACAGGTGCTCCACAGTGGAGATCGAGGGAGCCGTTCATGGCCAGACGAAACCTGTCAAAATTGTTGCCGATGAGGAGGCTTTCCAATGATCGAGTGCAACAGGAAAGTTCCCTTTCGTTCTACTCAACACTCCAGCACAAATAGGCCGTTCCATGAGTAAATCTTTTGATATCATTGGCAAAATTGAGACAGACTCAGTTCGTTGGCTCCCAAACCATGTTGTACCACTCCGTGACGAACAGGCGCGCGTCGGGCTGAGCAATGATCCCGCACCAATCGATGAGTGTATTGCGGTTATAGGGCTTGGCTATGTCGGTCTGCCGGTCGCGGTAGCATTTGCCAAGAGGTGCGATCGTGTGGTGGGTTTCGATATCTCGGAACCTCGGATCGAGGCTTTGATCGCCGGACGCGACTGGACCGGTGAGGTTACCGATCACGATCTGGAGGCATCGTCACTGAAGTTGTCCCGCGATGCCAAGGATCTGAGCGGGACGTCTTTTTTCATTGTATCTGTTCCCACTCCAATTGACTGTGAACGACGCCCTGATCTGTCACCGCTGCGGTCCGCCTGCCGCTTGATCGGGCCTCACCTCACTGCCGGGGCTGTCGTCGTGTTCGAATCAACGGTCTTTCCCGGTGCAACAGAGGAAGTATGCGGTCCCGAACTGGAGGCCGCGTCGGGACTGGTCTGCGGCCGTGACTTCAAACTTGGCTATTCTCCCGAACGCATAAATCCGGGCGATCATGTTCACACCTTGAGTTCCATTGTGAAGATTGTCTCCGGTCAGGACGCCGAAACGCTGGCACGGGTGTCCAAAGTCTACCGCTCGATCGTAGACGCGGGTGTCTATGAGGCAACGTCGATCAAAGTCGCCGAAGCGGCTAAGGTCATCGAGAATACACAACGTGATCTCAACATTGCTTTGATGAACGAACTCGCGATTGTCTTTGATCGACTGGACTTGCGGACAACGGACGTACTCAATGCAGCCGGGACAAAGTGGAATTTCCTGCCATTCAAGCCCGGGCTGGTCGGTGGTCACTGCATAGGTGTTGATCCCTATTACCTGACCGCCAAGGCCGAAGCTGTCGGTTATCATCCGGAAATGATCCTTGCCGGCCGCCGCATAAATGATGGAATGGGCCGGTTCGTCGCGCAAAAGACGATCAAGCTATTGGTGGCGGCCGGAACGGATATCGGTTCCGCACGTATTGGACTGCTTGGGCTTTCGTTTAAGGAGAATGTCCCGGATTTGCGCAACTCCAAGGTTCCCGACATCATCGCTGAACTCAGGGGATTTGGCATTACCCCCCTGGTCCATGACACAATCTGCGATCCGCACATGGTTGATCGGGAACTGGGCCTGAAGACTGTTTCTGTCGAACAGTTCCACGAATTGGATGCACTGATCCTCGCCGTCACCCATGACGCCTATCTGAAGAACCCCGGCAAACTGTTTGCAATGCTTCGGCAAGGTGGCGTGTTCGTCGATCTGAAATCTGCGGTTGAGCCGTCAAGGGTGCGTAAAGATATTCACTACTGGAGCTTGTAGCCGTCAGTCAGACGGAGATTAAGCGAGAGGAACGGCCGTGCACGAAGCCTATCAAACAGCAAAGACAAACCTCAGGAACACGCCGCAACGGTGGCTGGTGACCGGCGCAGCCGGCTTCATAGGGTCCAATCTAGCCGAGGCACTGCTGAAGCTCGACCAGCACGTTGTGGGACTGGACAATTTTGCAACGGGTCACCGGCGCAATCTCCGTGAGGTGGAGGCCAGTGTCGACCGGGAGCAATGGGCACGTTTCAAATTCATCGAGGGTGATATCAGGGATCTGGCGACTTGCCATACAGCAGTTGCCGACAGTGATTATGTACTCCACCAGGCAGCGCTCGGGTCGGTACCACGATCAATCGACGATCCCATCACCACCAATGCCGTTAATGTGGGCGGTTTCCTGAACATGCTTGTTGCGGCCCGGGACCAGCAAGTCCGGCGGTTTGTTTATGCAGCCTCATCGTCAACATATGGCGATCACGAGGCCCTACCAAAGGTCGAACACCGGATCGGCAATCCGCTGTCTCCCTATGCCGTCACAAAGTATGCCGACGAGCTCTATGCGGATGTTTTTGGAAGAGCTTACGGATTCCAGTCGATCGGCCTGCGCTACTTCAACGTCTTTGGTCCGCGCCAGGATCCCAACAGTGCCTACGCGGCCGTCATCGCCAGATGGGTTTCGGCAATGCTCAAGGACGAACCGGTCCGGATCTTTGGCGACGGCGAAACGAGCCGCGATTTCTGTTTCATTGATAATGCGGTCCAGGCGAACGTGCTTGCTGCCACTGCGCCTCAGGAAGCGGCTGGCGAGGTATATAATGTGGCCGTCGGCCAACGCACCACGTTGAATGATTTGCAAAAAACCATACGAGCTGAACTGGAACGTCGAGGGATCGACATCCGCAGCCAACCGGTTCATCAGGATTTTCGGACCGGCGACGTGCGCCATTCCCTGGCCGATGTCAGCAAAGCCGGCAGTTTGCTGGGGTATGAACCAACCCATGCGGTCGCGGAGGGTATTGAGTTGGCGATGCCGTGGTACCTGGATTACTTCCGGCAAGCAGATTTGAGCCTAGAGCAACATGGGTTCGATAGAACCCATAAGGTTGCTCTAACACTTTGAAAGCGATCAGGTTTATGATCTTTGGTTGCTTCAACCAAAAATCATCCTGATCCAGGCGCAAAGTCTTCCATCGCCAGGGAGCACATGCCGTACTCGCAGCGCAGTGTGATGAAGTGATCGATTATGCGCCTGAGTGTATCAAGGTTTGCGGACTGGCTGGCCCCCATATTATGCGGATGCCACCAGATATGAAATGTCTCACCGCGCTGGGAGGCCGCTGTCATTGAGTCTGTGATGCGGGACAAGCGCAACGGTTCCAGGTGTCTTAACCGACGGGAGTACGGGCGCAGGAATCGGCTGGAGCGGACATTGGTGACGGCATTTTTTCGGCAGACAGAAGCCGTATTTGTTCCGCTCAGATTCACATAGCTGTCAGCTAACCGAACGGCACGCCTTGCCAATGTTTGATCGGCGCGTGCCCCGGGCCGGTACATCCAGCCGGTTTCGTTACCGCGGTAAATCGAGATACCTCTTCGAGCACATTCGGCAATCGCACCGTCATCATATTGGTTGCGCGGAAACACAATGCTTTTGAACGTGATCTGGTGCCTGGCGGCAACCTTGATCGCAGCATCCAGATCGGCCGCAAATTGGGCCTGCGTCTGGCCGGGTTCCAGACAGTAATAATGTGAAAACGTGTGCGTCGCGATCTCCTGGCCGGGGCAAGCCTTGATCTGTGCCAGAAGGCTGGGGGCGAAATGGTACGGGTCTTTGGCTTCGTTCTCGCCAACCTCGTCCAGATAGGTGTAGTTTGAAAGCTGCTGATCGGCATAAGTCGGTTGCAGTTCCGGAAGGCTCGCGAGCAGTTCTTCCCTGGTTTCGCAGAACAGCAGGCCAACTGTCGCCCATGTGGCGCGGATGTCGTTTCGATGAAACATGTCAAGCATTTGGCGTACAACATCGCGGCCGCCGGTGATGTTGGCACCATATTGATCGGTTGTGCGTTTGTCCCGGACGCCCCACATCAGCTCGAAGTCAAGAGAAATACACAGACTACCGCCCGGTTCAGCTGTCACCCGGCTTTCAGCAGAATTGACTTCTATCATCTGCTCAGCGTCCGTCTGCAAGGGCACGGAGGTAGATTTTCGCATATGCGTCGGCGACAGATGAGAGATCAAATTTCTCTTTGACATATTGATAGCTTCTTTGCCCCATTTCAGTTCGCCTTGTCTGGTCGCTGAGAAGTTCGATCATCGCGTCTGCGAGCGCCTGGGTGTTGCGGGGAGGGACCAGCCGGCCATTCCAGTCATCCAAAATCACGTCGCGGCATCCGGGGACGTCGGTGGTTATGCAGGGTACCTGGAGCGCACCTGCCTCGACCAGGACTCGCGGTAGTCCCTCTCGATAGCTTGGCAAGGCGCAGATGTCGCTCAGCGACAGTATTGCGGGGATGTCCTTGCGAGGACCAAGATAGTGAACTGTCTCAGATTGGTGCCTGAGTTGTTCTACAAACTGTTCAGCCTGTTTGCCCTCTGATGCATATGGCCCCACCAGAAGAAACGCCGTGTTTTTGATCTGGCGTTGTACCAGGTCGGCAGCCTGAACAAATTCCCGAACTCCTTTATTCTCATCGATGCGAGATATCATGGTGACGACCAGCTTGCCCTCCAGACCCAGTGACCGTCTCATAGCCGCAAGCTGTTCAGTTCCCGGCCGTTCGGAGCGCAATTTTTCCACATCTACGCCGGAACTGAGTACAAGCTCTTCACGGCCTTGCTCAACCAGATCGTTCTGGAGGAAGTAGGCCCGGTCGTCACCGTTCTGGAAGATCGTGAGGGATGAGGCTGATGCCTGTCGCTGGAGGTGACGGTAAACAGGCCGCAGCACCCTTGCCTTCAGCGAGTCCGACGCCATTACAAAGCCCAGTCCGGTAATAGTGCGGACGCGGCCCGGGATGCCTGCTCTTTGAGCAAGGATTGGTGTTGCTATTGCCGGTTTAGGGTCAAAGCCGTGAACAATATCGGGTTTCTGTTTTTTGAACAGCGTTGACAACTCACGGCAGCTGCGTAGATCTGACCAGGGCGTCAGTTTCCGCTTCAAGTTATAGTGGAAATAGGGAATGCCCTGTGCCTGAAATTCATCGTCGTCTTCAGACCCTACGGCAGCCACATCGAAACCACGGTCCTTTAGCGCATGAAGAAGCGGTATCCGCTTGTGAACGTCATCACCGCCAATGTGCCACACAGTTGGTCTCGAGGTATTGCCTGTCATTTGTACATCGTCCTGAATTTGTCAAACATGTCCTCGACCTGGACAAAGGATTCGTTGCAAACGGCACCCGGAGCACAATGGGTTGAATTGAACCGACAGACCTGATCCAGGCTTTTCGGTTGCCGGCACGCTCATTGGTTGGCGGTGCGCAATTTGCCTGCAAGGTTCGGTGAGTTGCTTATCCTTTTTGCTTGAGCTGCTTCTGAAACCGATGGCGTTTGATCACGCGCGGAAAGGTGTAGAGGCGGAATGCTGCGTCGCGTGCCCATCCGAGTGCCCGATACCGCGAAATGCGAATGCGCGGTACCTGATAAAGCTGCGGGCCGTATTTTCGTTTATAGTCGTTGGGCCCGCACCAGTCGTGAAATTTGACCCCACGCTCCTTCCAGTATCTCAATGCATACCAGTGCAATGCCTCATTCGGACGCAGTGTCTGGTGGCTGCGCAAGCTGCCGTTTCCCCAGAACAGCGAATGTTCCTTGTGGCCGAAGTAGATGGCACTGGCTATTTTCTCGCCATCCCGCGTCTTCGCTCTCAACAGTAATGCATCGCCCGACGGATGGACATTGTCGATCAACGTCTGGACATATTGCTTACTGTAGGGAGGTCTCAGATTCTGCTTCGCGAACACATCAATCAACTGGTCGTAGTATTCATTGGCGAAACCCTCAGGTGCCGCCTCTTCAATGATCAAACCGTTCTTCTCGGCCTTTCGGATGCATCGGCGGCAAGCGCTGCTCATGCTTGCGAAAATTTGCGCTTCGTCGAGATGAAGCGGGGTGATATAGGTCGGTTCAACGGTTACGTCGACATCCAGACCAGCGACGTCTTCCATGGTGAGGTAGCGGTCCAGAATTTCCAGATGCAGGCAGCCCAGCTTCTTGAATGCGAAGTGTTTCAGTGCCATCAGCGCGTCGACCCGCGATACATCAGGTTCCAGGTTGAAACCCATGTAAGTTGTTGTCCAGCCTGGGAACGGGCTGCCGAGAATGGCCACCCCGAAACGATGAAACAAGATACCGGAGAAGTAGCCAATGACTTCGTGCCCGTCTTTCAAAGTGGCGACAACGATCTTGCCGCCGGAAATCTTCGATACGAAGTCAAGCCATTCGTATCGCTGCGAGAACATGCGATCACTGAAGCCGTCGAGCCGGTCCCATGGGACGTCGGCGGTGTCTGTCTTATAGAATTCCATCTAATAGTTGCTGCCGATCCTGATCCCTCGGGGTTTAGGTGAAAGCGGTATCGATCAGTTTCAATCCGCGCTTCGGGAAATGTCCGAAATGCTCCTGGCAATACTGATATCATGGGCACAGTTTGACGGGTAGTTGTACGGAAGTCTCCGCAGCGGGATCTTTCGCGGTATCCTCAAAGGGGTAGTGTTTGCTCGCAATTGCGTCGACAACTGCCGTTATGCTTTTGTTCCAGTTGATCGGCTTGTCTGATGGTGTCGATAGTGGCACTGCAAACGCTCAATGATATCGCTGGGTACGCAAAAGACAATTGACGTTTAGTGAGAATTTCCGTTTAATTACAGTTACTAAAGCGTCCACTTTGGTGAAGTGGTCGGGATTAAAAGGCTCCAATATTAGAACTCACTGGCGTTTCAGTGCATTGTACTGATGAGTTGGTGAAGTGACGCACGACTGTCCTGTTGACAGTGGCGCCGGAGGCTTGCCCGATCCACAGATGAGTGGCGTGGCAACGAGTGTTAGTTAGTTTGAGTTGGGGGGAGAAAGCGAGACCGAATCCGTCATGTCTCAACAGCATTTCCCCACTGCTATTGTTGGACCAAACCCGCTGATGCGCGAAAGCCTGTCGCGGTTCCTGCAGAAGTCCTCATTCAACGTTGCCGCGCTGGCATCATGCGTAGACGATTTTCCGCTCGCGGCCCTGCCGCCCGATCGCGCCATCCTGCTGATCATAGACGGCTGCGATCATCCAGGTGATACCTGCAGCCAGATTGAACGCTTCAGGCAAGACCATCCATCCGGGCGGGTTGTCGTACTGGCCAATCACTGTGCGCCCGGTGACATAGCGCGGGTGCTGCGGTCAGGCGCCAACGGCTATTTCGCCACGATCGCCACATGTGACGACTTCATCAAGTCACTCGAACTGGTGATGGGAGGACAGACCGTCCTGCCGTCGGAGGCCCTGGAAGCGGTTCTCTTGCGCACTGCTGCTGGCGAAGCAAATGCCAACATCCGGCTGGATGCAGCGCCAATCGAGATGCCGGTCAGCGGTCCAAACGCGCCACGTTTCTCGGCCCGCGAACTTTACATTCTGCGCTGCCTGACCGAGGGCAGCGCGAACAAGGTGATTGCCCGCGAATGCGACATTGCCGAGGGCACGGTGAAGGTCCATGTCAAAGCAATCATGCGCAAGACAAAAGTGCAGAACCGGACCCAGGCAGCGATCTGGGCGTTGAACAACCGGGCACTGGTGTGGCCTCTCACAGACGAGCCGTGCCGCGGCCCGGTCGCAGAACGGCCGATCATCAAAATCGCGCTGGAAACACAAAAAAATACCACGACACTGCCGGAGACAGCCGAGCAGGTTGAGCAAGATATCGATATCGCAGCGCACTCCATAAGACGTGTTGCTGGAACCGACATCACGACAAAGGCCAGTTGATCTGATGGCACAGGGTAAGCGGCAGTCCGTTGGTTTACCGCAACGCATCTTAACCGCGTGCGGCAGCCACCTGCAGCGACTGTTCAACTCGGTGGGCCTGAAGCCGCTATGCATGGTTGCTGCATCAGCGGTGCTTGTTGGCAGCGTACACGCATTTGCAAAGGACAATTTGGCAACGGCTGAAGTGATCATCGCGCCTGCCATGCAGGAACCGAGCTATCTTGAGCCGGCCGTGGATCCGGTGTTCCAGACTGCGTTTGTGAAGGTCACAAATCCAGGCAATAACGGAGCAGGGATTGTGCCTTGCGACCCCGCGTATTGCACTCATCGCTACTCCAGCGCGCAGGCTTGGAATGCGGACCAGAGTCTGTTGCTTATCGCCAACGGCTGCAGTGGCTGGTGTTTTCTTGACGGACAGACCCATCAATCCCTGTTTCAACGCCGGATCCCAACGGCATGCGAATGGCACCCAACCGATCCCCAACTGATGATTTGTGTGCACGGCAATGGGGTGCTGACATGGGCACCGCGGGAAAATCACATCATCCCGATCTGGCAGTCTGAGAACTATTTCGGATTTGAATTCGGGCCGGGCAACGGCAATCCATCCCACGACGGCACGAGGATAGCATTGAAGGCCCGCACCAGAGCCGGTGACAAGGTCGCATTTGCATACGACCTGTCTGCCAGGCGCAAGTTTCCCGACATTGCGCTTGCCGAACTGTCTGGTGAGAACAATCACGCCATCATATCACCGTCAGGCCGCTATATCTTCCTGTTCCAGGAACCGGTGGACGGCGTGGAGCAGGCTTATGTCTTCACCGCTGAAGGCGAGCAGATACAGCACTGGACAGAGCATCACCGCCCCGGGCACGGCGACATGGCGATCGATGCAGATGGCAATGATGTTTATGTGGGTGTCAGCAAGTCTGATCCCGACAGATACCATATCATCAAGCGCCGATTGAAGGACGGGGAAGTCACTGTATTGGCGCCGTACGGTGATGGTAATCATGTATCAGCGCGCAATATCCACCTGCCGGGTTGGGTTTTCGTGAGTTACAGCGGCCAATACAGCGATGTCCAGGTGGAGAAGTCCGAGCAACCATCGGACAAGGCACCTTTTTACCAGGAGGTGGTCGCCCTGCGTATCGACGGCAGCGGTGAGATCCGCCGGATCGCACAAACCCGCAACGTAGACCATGATTACTGGAGCGAAACGCATGCATCGCCGTCGCCGGACGGGTCACAGGTTATATGGTCCAGCAACTGGGGGCGCGCGGGCGGCGCGGTTGCGGATTATGTCTCACGAATGTCATGGCCCGACAACATCACACGAACGTCGCAGACCACTGGAACAACCGATCAACGGGAGACCGAAAATGCCGATCGATAGCGTATCAAAAAGAACGGATAGTTATTCAAGACGCGTTAAGCCGACCCGGCGTCTGCGGTTTGGGATTCGATGTGTCCTGCTGTCAGCGTTTCTATGGCCGTTCAGCGTGCAGGCATCGGCGGAGTACCGGGTGGGTGCCGGAGACCAATTGGAAATATTGGTATTCGGCGTTCCCGAACTGCAGCGGCGCACGCCGGTGCAGCCGGATGGTACCATTTCGTTTCCACTGCTGGGTACGCTGGCGGTGGCTGGCCGGCCGCTTCCCGAGATCAGGGCTCGCATAAAAGCAGCGCTTGCATCGAAGGTCTATCGCCAGAGAACTTCCAGCGGTTCAGAGCAAGCCATCGTGATTGGTATCGATGAGATCACTGTGACCGTGGCCGAGTACCGACCGATCTACGTAAAGGGCGGTGTCGCCAAGGCGGGTGAATATCCTTTTCGGCCCTCGATGACCGTTCGAAAGGCGGTGGCGTTGTCTGGCGGTTATGACCTTCTGCCTGTGAAGATCAGCAATCCGTACCTGGATACGGCTGATTTTCGCGGCGAATATGAAGCGCTGTGGCTGGAGTTTGCCAAGCAGCAGGCCAGGGTATGGCGCTTGAAAGCCGAACTCGAGGGCCGTGATGTCGACGACGACACGGTTTCACAGAAAATTCCTGTCGATGCGCCGATTTCACGTGTCATGATTGCCCAGATTGTGAATTTGGCCACCGATCAGCTTGTGACCCGGCGGGCGGATCATGAACGCCAGGAGGCATTCTTGAAGCAAAGTATCGAGCAGATGGACAAGCGGATTGAAACGATGTCCCAACGCGAGGCGCAGGAAAAACAGGGTGCCGCCGCCGATGCGCAGGACCTGGAGCGGGTCGCCAGTCTCCTTGCCGATCGGAGCCTTGTCCATAGCCGCCTTATCGAGGCTCGCCGCAATGTCCTGTTGTCGGTAACCCGAAACCTTGAAACTACCGCAGAGCTCATGCAGTTGAGGCAACAAAAGACCGATCTGGAGCGACAACTGGACCGGCTCGCCGACACGCGCAGCATAACTCTGCTGAAAGAGTTGGAGGATGCGACGGTTCGTCTTGGCGAAGTTCGCAGCAAGCTTCAAAGTGTCGGTGAAAAACTGCGATACACGGCGATGGCGAAAGCTCAGTTTGCAGACGGTGACCAAAAGAGGCCGGTCATCACGGTGTATCGCAGGGATAGTGCGGGGGGGCAAAAACAGGTCGTGGATGAGGCGTTCGAACTACAGCCGGGCGATGTTGTTGAGATTGCCGTCGGCAGGTGAGCACCAGCAACCTTCGTTTTGCCCGAGACCTCATCGCCGACGGATGATGCCATATATACCGGGCCACAAGTCAAGCCGCCGCCAGATGAAAACTGCCATCGCCACATTCCACAGGACCAGTGAGATCAAGGTGGCCCATGCGGCGCCTATCAGGCCGAACTGATTGATCATCAAAACGGAGATAATGACATTGGCGGCTGCACTCAGCGCGAGGATCGCCGCGGAATTTCGCTCATGCCCGGTCATCGCAAGTACGTGGGTTTGGGATCCCGCGCTGGCTGAAATCACCTGGCCAATGAGAAGTATCCGCAAGGCGTTTGATCCTGCGACATATTCTGGTCCGAACCAGGCCAGCAGATACTCTGCCATCACCGCGAGAACGAGGGCGATGCTGGCTGCGGCGCACAGCGACCATGACGCTGCGCGAAGTATCAGGGCCTGAAGCTCGGCAAACTGACGCCCCGCATAAAGCCGGGCGATCGCCGGTGCAAATAATGTGTCAATGGCTGTCCGCGGCAGTACCGCGAGAAACGCGATGCTGAACGCAAGGCCATAGATGCCCGCATTCTTTGTCTCACCGACCCAACCCAGCAGCAACACACCCGTCCGATTGAAAAGAGCATCCATGGCGCCAACGATGAGAAGCGGCAAAGCCGCTTGCTGCCAGGCTTTGGCATCGTATTCGACATTAGCCGTTTCGATCATCTTCGGGCGTAGCCGGTGCATTGCGAAATGCGCCATGCAAAGCGCCAGTGTGGTGCTGACGAGTGTCGCGGCCATGACTGTCGATGCATCGAGCGTCCATTTGAGCCCCAAGCTCGCGAACACGACAAAAGCAATCAGTAGTCCATCCCGCATAATCCGCTCTGGTACCAATGCTGTTACGACGCCGCCGAAGGCGCGCACAGTGGCTGCGCGCATCCACAAGAACGCCCATGCCGGAACCAGCAAAAACCCGATAAGGAATGTGGTTGATAACTCGGGGGCAATCGTCTCGCCGCGGATCATGATCCCGGTGACTCCGATCAGGATCACGAGTAAACCGACGATGCCAACACGGCGCTCGGAATATTGGATGACACCGCGCAGCAAGGACCAGGCACTGTTGGATTCATAAACTGATACAAAGCGCAGGAGCGCGACCTGGAAACCAAGTGCTGCGCCGTATGCCAGTACCGACATCCAGGCTAAGACGTAAGCGTAGATACCAAATGATTCCGGACCCAGAATCCGCGCGATCAGCAGTTGAGCAAAGAATGCGAGTCCGGCACTGCTACAAAAAATGACCAACGCAGCGGCGCTGCCGTAGGCAAGACGCCTTTTGGATGCCTTGCCCAGTATGCCCTCACTCATTCCGCTGCTACCCGGACAGTCGGTTCGCTGCCGTCAGACTGGTCGGTGAGTTTCTTCAGGTTGTCCGTCTTCAGGGCCGGGGCCGCTTGAGTTGGACCGGAGTTGTGTCCGCGCTTGACGAGCAGTTCAACTGCGTCTCCATATTTGTAGCTGGCATGGCGCTTCAGATTGACATGCGTCACTACTGCACGAACCCGTTCGGCGATGGTTCGGTCGGACCAGCCCAGCGTCTGCAACTCGCGAACGGCGTTTTGGGCAACGTCGCTGCGCGTGACACCCCACTTGACCGCGAAAAGAACCGTATCGGCGAGCGAGGCAAGCAAACCCGCTTCCGCCACACCAAGCAGCGGCGGACCATCGATAATAATCAGATCATAGTGGTTGCGCAGCTCCTGCAGGGTGTTGTGCAGTTTCCCGTCTGCAAAAATCGTTACCGGATCAATCGAATAACCGGACACCGTCAGAACATCGAGTTTGAGCTCCGGAACGTGCTGGACGATGTCGTCAACCGGGCAGTCTGTTTCGATGAGATCGAGGAGTCCATTGTTCGCTTCGAGCTTCAACGCAGGTGCAACCGCAGGATGTCGAAAGTCGAGGTCGATCAAAATCACACGCGGGAGCGAATGCGCAGCATACGTCGCCAGGCTTGTGGCCAACGTGGTTCGCCCTTCACCCCTAACACTCGAACTCACCAGCACGATTTGGAGCGGTTGTTGCTGCGCTGCAAATTGCAGCGACGCCCAGATCGACCGATAGGCTTCGGCGTAAGGAGAGAAAGGCTTTCTCAAAAGATAGTCGTGTGGCCGGAATTTGTGGATCCAGCTCAGCTTGGGCACCAGGGCGGAGCAGGGTATACCGAGTGCGCCGTGAACCTGTCGTTCGCTGCGCAGTGTCCGATCAAACCTCTCCCGGGTCACGGCCAAAACGCTACCGCCGATCAGCGAAAGAATGATGGCCGGCAGGACAAAGTACTTTGCGTCCGCCGAGCTTGGCCGCTCGGGTGGTTCGGCCAGGGCAAGAACACGGACGGACGTTTCGGTTGTTCCCTGTTGGCTGCGAAGCTGTTTCTGGCGTGCCAGCAGTGTCACATAAAGCTGGGCGGTTTCGGTGATCTCGCGTTGCAGTTTACGAAGCGGCGCTGTCTCAGACTG
Source organism: uncultured Alphaproteobacteria bacterium (assembly GCA_963698275.1). Lineage (GTDB taxonomy): Bacteria > Pseudomonadota > Alphaproteobacteria > Rhizobiales > Aestuariivirgaceae > Anderseniella. Next base: position 750,309 of record CAVOQE010000001.1, read on the forward strand.
GCCGGTGGCGGTGTAATCCGTGATCGCCAGCTTCTGTTGAATAGTTGCTTCGGCCTTCTCCAGTGCGCTTTCGGTTTTCGCAATCCGGATGTCCAGCGCGGCCAGTTCGGATTGAGCGGCTTGTCGCAACTTTTGGGCCTGTGCACCGACATAAAGTTCAACGACGCGATTGGCGGCGGTGGCGGCCTGCACTGCGCTTTTCGACGTGTAGCGCACCGAGATGATGCGAGACTGACGCTCCTGGTCGATACGAAGTGTGCGTTCGAACTCGTGGAAATCGGGAAGTCCGGTTTCTTGTCCGATCCATTTGCGGACGTAAGCGAGTGCTCCCGTCGCCGTGTTCTGCAATTCGGCAAAAATATCCGGCATGCGTATTTTTGTTCCAGATTGCGTCGGTGTCGCGGATGCCGGGCTCGACTGTTGCTCGGGCGCACTTCCGGTGAATGCCGGGTCATCGGCCAGACTGGCGAGTACCGTGCGAAGATGATTGCGCGCAGCCAGCATCGTAATCTGCGTATCAATTGCGGATGCATCGACGCTCGCAGGTCTCACGGCTTCCGTACCAATCGATTCCGCCCGCTCGGGCTCAACGACAATTTGGGCTCTGGCGGTGAATTTGGGCGGGATCAATGTAGTAGCAGCGCTGGCCAGAAAAGCACCGAACAAAGCTGTAGCGACTATGAGAACCCACCGCCTGGCCAATATGCCGAAGAGGTGATGAATGTGAAGCTCTGGAGCTTCCAGGGTCGGCTGCCTTGTCCTGTCGTCATATCTGTCACGGCCAGGCTCGGGTGCGGGTGGGTCGGGTTGGCTGCGTTTGGTTTGCAGTTGCGTCACACTACCACTATTGGGCGTCTTTTTAGAAGTTGATTTTGGCATCAGCCGTCCTCACCTAATGTTGAATGTCGATGACCCGGTCTGGTCAAGTTTGTCTATGAAGTGCGTTCCTGCGGTCCGCGGGGCGATCCTGTCGCTGCTGGAATCGAGCCACGCCTGAACCATCAGGATTGCCCACAATTCACGTCCACGGTCGCGCCGTCCGCTTAAGTGCTGGTCCCAGCATTGCTGGACGCGGTCGCCGTCCAGAAAACCGTCAGTTTGCATGCGCTGGCTATGGAGCAAGTCGTGCGCCCAATCACGTAGCGGGCCCCTCAACCAGTCTCCAACCGGTACATTGAAGCCGTGTTTTGGCCTGTCGAACAATGTGCCGGGCAAATAGCGGTTCAGCACTTGCCGAAGCAGCCACTTGCCCTGGCCGTCGCGAACCTTGGCAGATGTGGGCATGCGCCATGCAAACTCGATCAACCTGTGATCGAGCAACGGACATCGTGCCTCGAGACTTGCCGCCATACTGGCGCGATCGGTCTTCACCAGGATGTCGCCCGGCAGATACTCGGCCATGTCCCGGTAAATCAGGCGGCTGGTGGCGTCCGGTAATGCGGGTACCTGGCCGATGACTGCCGCGGGCGGGTCGCGCATCACCGAGGTGGCCCCGAACCTTGTCAGCCGATCGTAGAATTCCTGTTCGTTGGTGACATCAAGGACGTCTGCAAGTTTTTGCAGATTCTCGCTGCGTAGCGAATGTCCCAGGGTTGATGGTAGCGGCACGCGGTCGAGCAACCGATCCCAGAAACCTGAACTCAGTGCATTAAGTGCGGATGTTGCTCCAGCACGAAGCGGTTTTGGAAGCCGGAAGACCGGTGCGAGACGCGATTGCATGACGTGCCTGTTGTATCCGCCGAAGCACTCGTCTCCGCCATCGCCTGTAAGCGCGACGGTAACGTCACGCCGTGCCAGACGCGACAGAAGCAATGTGGGAATTTGCGACTCGTCTGCAAAAGGTTCATCCCAGACAGTCGGCAAATCGGGAATAACACTCCGGGCCTCCTCGGATGTTACATTGAATTCAGTGTGGTCGGTACCAAGATGCTTCGCAACCAGAGCGGCCTGCGGTGCTTCGTCATAGTGGGTTCCAGCGAAACCGATCGAGAAGGTACGGATGGGGCGAGATGACTGGGCCTGCATGAGGGCGACGAGTGTCGAACTGTCGATCCCGCCCGACAGAAAAGCGCCGACCGGCACATCGGCCACCATTCGCTGGCTGACAACCAGGCGTAACAGATCGTCGAGTTCGGTTTCCAGTTCCGGCAATGACTGGCGATGTGGTTGGCGCTGTCCTTCTTCGGCGGTGCGGCGCAGCGACCACCATTGGTGCGTGCGCTGGCGTAATCGGTCCGCACTGGTAAACACCAGATCGTCAGCGCCGATCGACAGCATCGCACCGGGCGGTAGCTTGAACACGCCGCGCCAGATGCAATGGTTGTCGGGTATCCAACCCTGCTTCAGAACCATCGCCAATGCCTGGGGGTCAACCTGAGTTCGGATCTCCGGGTATGCGAGTATGGCCTTGAGTTCGGACGCAAACACTATTCCGCCCTTAACAACGGCAACATAGAGAGGCTTTTTGCCGATACGATCCCTTGCAAGATGCAGAACACGCTCTTTCCGATCCCAGAGACCCAGCGCGAACATTCCGACCAACTTGTTCAATGCTGTCTCAACACCGAACCGGTCAAACGCGGCCAACATGACTTCGGTGTCGCTGTGGCCGCGGAACCGCTCGCCGCGGGCTTCCAGTTCCCGGCGAAGTTCGGTGTGATTGTAAATTTCACCATTATAGGTTAGGACGAATTTATCGCCATGCGAATGCATGGGCTGAAAACCTTCCTCAGACAGGTCGATGATTGCGAGACGCCGGTGGCCAAGTGCTATACCGGCCTCACGATCGACCCAGATGCCGGCACCGTCCGGTCCGCGATGATGCAAGCTGGACGTCATCTGTTCAATGCTGGCAAGCCGCTTGGGATCAGCATGGTGAGGTGTAAGGAATATGCCGGCGATGCCACACATGCGTTCAGCTCCCGCGACCGGCATGCGCCGGGTGCCGATGCGTCGCGGTCGCCAGTACCAGACATAGGGCAATAACAAACCACAACAGTGGATGCCGAAAGACAAAGTGAAACGCGCTGAATACTGCAAGACCGAACAGCAGGGCGGCCAGTGAGGCCAGCTTTGCCCGTGCGGTAATCAGGAATGTAGAGATGAGCAACCAACTGAAACTCAGCGCCGCGATCAACCCTCCCTGGGTGAACAAATCGAGCAGTGTGTTGTGGGTTTCGAAGTTGGGTAACGGGTCTTCGCTTGGGTGCCGGACGTCAGCACCGGCGTCTTTCAGGTTGACGCTTGCTTCCTTGATCCGATCCAGATGCGGCCCTGGTCCCAGCCCCAGCATGCCTGTGGACATGCCCACTCCGAGAGCCTGCACCCATAGTTCGAGCCGCTTGGGGGCATCACGCTGTATTGCGTCGCGATTGCTATCGGCAAACTGCTGTTCGATGCTGCCTGAATTTTCCGCGATGACGCGGGCGGACGGCGCCGACAGGACGAGCAGTGCTGGAACAGCCAGTATACAGAGCCAGGCGAACGTCCACCGGATACCCGGCTGCGCCGAATTTGAGCGCAACCACTTTACGATAATGAACACCGCAAGCGCTGGACACGCGACCGCCAGAACGAGCAGAAATGAATCACTCTTGGTCAGCAGACCCGTTAATATGGGCAGCACCGCACAGACCAGAGCGGCGGCTCTCGCGCCGGGCCGAACGGCCGTCTCTGCCAGGTGGAATGATATGAACGCTATCCCGATACAAACAAGCGCCAGCTGGTTGGGGTTCTCCGACCAGCCGCGCAACCTGTCCCAGTACCAGGGGTCCAGATTCGGGATATTCAGCAGTGCCCACGCGTGAGCAAGTTGCAGCATCAAAAATGCTGAGCCAAGCACTGCCAGAAGCCAGGCTACATTGTTCAATCGCTTGGTGGCCGCCGGATCAAGAACGCAGAAAAAACTGATCCCGGCGACAAGGACGTAGGCCTGGATGTCGTGCTTTAGAAACGCCGGATCATTTCGAATTCCCATGGCGTAAGTTGTCAGAGCCCCGATACTCAAGGCGGTGGCGAACAGCAGCCAGAAACTCAAAATCCGCATCGGCGCCGAAGTTAGCGGGAGGTCCGATCTGCCTAAATTATGGACGGCCGTCAGCACAAGCCACAGGGCGAAGCAGACTTCGCCAGGACCGATCGCGCCGCCAGCCACCCGCAACTGTGACGCAGGCGACAACAACAATCCAAGGGCAAGTAAAACATCCTTTTTCAATTGCGCCTCGCCGGGCTGTGTTCAGCAGAACAATATCTGCGGTGGGCAAGCCTGAGCGTCTGTCGAAGGTCCCGGTTCGTCACCCGATAGTCGTTCACCTTGCAATCCACGGTTAGCTGGTTCATCGGTGGCTCTCTCAATCACTTTTGACGCTCTGGCACGCCGGCTTGACGTGGAAACAGATGCAGCGCGGCCTGATCGACCGTAGCTGTTCCTGCTGATCTGGCACCACGCCGAATCCTGTTGTTGATGCGATGTCGACGACTGCGCCTGCCAGCCGACTTTATTGATGCACAGATGAGCGCGCGTTACCAACGCACAGCAGATCAAAGCTCAGCTATTGCGCATTACCCCCAATTGGGTATTGCCGAGGGATATGTGCCACTTCCGAAGCAATTGCAGCGGCTTCCTGACCGGGAGAGATGCCTGCTCATCCCCAAGTGGTAGTGCTTAGTAGTCACGCCTTAAACGCGCCAATGCGGGTAAGCTTTTGACGTCGATCCGGAACATCCGACCACAGTGAGCGTGTGTGCGGTTGGCGGGGCGGGTCCTGGTGCAAGCCGTTTGGCTCAGCCGGGTCTTGGAGTTTCGCACATTAACGTAGCGGATGAATTGGCTCAGAAGTGAAGGAAAGTAAACGCCATGTTTGCGTACGGGTATTTTTATGAACTTCGTCCGACAGTGGGCACATTTTTGCGTGTAATCGTCGACATCGCCGCCATCTGGATCGGATTTCTTGTTGGCTGGGTCGTTACACACGGCGGTGACACGAGCATCGCGGCAGGACAAGCAGGCGGTTTGCTTGCCTTGGCTGTATGCCTGTCTGCGGTATGCTTTTTAGGGTACGCAGCTGCAGGTCTCTATACAACCTCGCATGCGTCTCCATTGTTAGCCAAACTTGGCCGGGTATTTCTGGTCACGCTGGGTTTTTTTGCCGCTGCAGCCGTGATGTCCTTTCTGGCCTCACAGCTCCTGGGGCTGACGATCGGTTCGCCTGAAACTGCAGTTCAACTGTTCCTGGTGGCTTTCCTGATATCGACGGCGTTGGTCATGTCGGCGCGCGTCACGTCGCTCGTATTGCGTTCGGATGATCTGGATGAGAACAGTGACGGCATAAGCCGGCCGGGCGACGAAAACAAGGTTCTGGTCGTCGGCGGTTGCGGTTACATTGGTTCGATCCTGGTCGAAAAACTGTTGGACCAGGGCAAGGAGGTCCGTGTACTCGACGCGATGCATTTTGGCGATGAACCACTGTCCGGTGTCGCAGGACACAGCCGGTTGACCATCATTCAGGAAGATTTTCGAAATGTTGAGGCACTTACGCGTTCCCTGAGTGGCGTGGGTACGTTGATTCACCTGGGCGGACTGGTGGGAGATCCGGCCTGTGCTCTGGATCCGGATCTCACAATCGACGTGAACCTGACCGCAACCAAGCTGGTCGGAGAAATCGCAAAGGCGTGCGGTGTCAAGCGGTTCATTTTCGCCAGTTCCTGCTCGGTCTACGGCGCCTGTGATGACATCGTTGACGAGCAGTCGGCGTTTAATCCGCAGTCGCTTTATGCCAGAACAAAGGTGGCGTCTGAAGCGGTGCTTGCACCCCTGAATGACAGTGACTTTGCCGTGACCTATTTGCGGTTTGCGACAGTCTATGGCATTTCCGGACGGGCGCGTTTTGACCTTGTTGTCAATCTCCTGTGCGCCAAGGCAGTCCGGGATGGCGTCATCACTGTTTTCGGACCCGATCAATGGCGGCCGTTTGTCCACGTTGAAGACGTTGCCCGTGCTATCGAGATTGTGCTGGAGGCACCGATCGAAGCTGTTGCCGGCGAAGCCTTCAATGTCGGCAGCGATGCTCAGAACTATACTCTCGGTCAGGCCGCAAAGCTGATCAAACTGCAAGTACCGGATGCCGAGATCACCGTGGATGAAAACTTCACTGACACGCGCAACTATCATGTGTCTTTTGCGAAGATCCGGACACAGCTCGGTTTTGAGCCTACCTGGACGTTGGAACGTGGCATCTCCCAGGTCATCGCTGTCGTGCGCTCCAACCAGGTGGGTCACTATTCACTGCCGACCTACAGCAATGTGCTGCGCTTGAAGGAGTGCGATCCGAAGAGCTTTGCCAGCTTCCAGATCACCGGCTGGGAAAACAAGTTCATGAACATAGCCGATGCCACTGTGGCGCGGAGCGATAATCACGAACAGTCAACCGCAGCCTAGGAGTGCCCAATGTCGATAGAAACCAACTCGGTGCAATCGCCGGCTTTGAACAACGGTGTTGCTCATCCGCCTGAGAAGCTGATTGACCAAACGTCCCGCAGCAAGCCTGGCGTGCCGTTTTTCCGTCCCGCCATCGGCGAGGACGAGGTGGCTGCAGTAACATCGGTGTTGCGCTCAGGATGGCTCACGACAGGGCCCAATGCACGCGATTTCGAGCAGAGTTTCGTGGACTTCCTCGGCGGCGATGTCGAGGCTGTCGCCGTTAGCTCTGCAACTGCCGGGTTGCACCTGGCCGCCGAAGCATGTGGTATCGGGCCGGGTGACGAGGTCATCGTTCCGACCCTCACTTTCACCGCAACTGCGGCGGTACTTCGCTATCTTGGCGCGGAAGTCATTCTCGTTGACGTCGACGAACGCACCCGGACGATCGACCTTGAGCACGCCGAACGACGCATCACGCCGCGCTGCAAAGCGATCATGCCGGTGCATTTCGGTGGTCTCGCCTGTGACATGGCCGCGGTAATGGACTTTGCCCGGCGGCATAATCTCAAGGTGATCGAAGACGCGGCACATGCCCTGCCTACAAAATGTGACGGTAGGTTGATCGGCTCCTGGGAGTCGGATGCATGTGTGTTCAGTTTCTATGCCAACAAGCCGATTACGACCGGTGAGGGCGGTATGGTCATCACCCGAGATCCGGAAATTGCTGCGCGCGTGCGCAAAATGCGGACGCACGGTCTGGACCGCGACGCGTTCGACCGGTTCAGCAAGGTGTCTGCATCATGGGCGTACGACGTCGTTGCGCCGGGCTACAAGTACAACCTGACCGATATGGCGGCAGCGATCGGGGTGCAGCAAATTGCGCGGGCAGAGACTTTGCGATCAGGACGAGAGCGTGCCGCGGAGCGGTATCTGGCGGCATTGGCGAACCTTCCGGTTGACTGCCCGGCCGCTGCGCCTGAAGGCGGGCTGCATGCCTGGCATTTGTTCCCGATCTGCCTCCATGAGACGGCTCCGGTGACACGTGATGAATTAATCGAAGCCTTCACCAGCGAGGGTATCGGTACATCTGTTCACTACAGGCCATTGCATCAAATGACATATTGGAAAGAACGGTACCCATTCCAGGCCGACGAGTTTGAGGTCGCGGACCGCTACTTCGCCGGGGCGGTATCTCTTCCGTTATTTCCGGACATCACCGATGCTGAAGTTGATCGAGTGGTTGAGGTTATGAATGAAATGCTGGTCTGAAACCATGCGGCCGAATGATCACCGCCTTGCCGCAACCAAACCCTCGCCATTGACGTTGGCCTTGAAGCGTGTGTTCGATGTTGCAGTATCCGGATCGGCGATCATTCTGCTGCTGCCATTATTCATAATCGTCGCTGCAGCGGTCAAATTTGACAGTCAGGGACCGGTTTTCTTTCGCCAGGCACGGGTCGGGCGTGGAGGACACTTATTCCGGATATTCAAATTCCGGTCGATGGTTGTCGGTGCTTCACGAATAGGATCAGCGCTCACGGTACAGGACGACCCACGGGTTACCCGGCTGGGCGCATTCCTGAGGGCCCGGAAAATTGATGAACTGCCGCAACTCTTCAACGTGTTTGCCGGCAGCATGTCGCTTGTTGGGCCACGTCCCGAAGTCCCGGAATATATGGAATTCTATACCCAAGAGCAGCGCGCACTCATTCTTTCCATGCGGCCGGGAATTACAGATTATGCTGCCGTGTTGTTTCGCGACGAAAACAAGATGCTCGATTGTGAGGGTGATCCGGTCAACGTCTACCGGTGTCGGATTATGCCGATCAAGTTTGCTCTTTACGAGCGGTACAGCCGTGAAATCGGTCTATTGACCGATCTACGCCTCATCTTTGGCACAGTTGTGCTTTTGATCTCTTCGAAGAATTTGGGCTGGGTGGAAATCGACCGGGATATACTGACCGCTGTATTGCCGGACGCGGTTGGGTGTCAGGAAACCGAGGGTGAATCGCTTGAGCAGGTTAGGTAATAGCCGACGTGGTTCCGCCGGCAACCTGGCTGGTCCGCGCCATAGAGCGGAGGCATCGGAACAAATTGGCCGTTGCGCTGGGGTCTGTCCTATGAAAACGCGGGGCCTGGTCATTTTCAATCCTGTGGCAGGTCAACGCGGCGACCATCTGCTGAAGCGCGTCGTAACCCGACTCGAGACAGGCGGTATGGAGGTGACACTCCTTGCTCCGCGCAGTGCAGGTGAACTTGAAAGGATTGTCAGGGACGCTTCGAGCACCGATTGGGACTGTGTCATTGTGGCCGGCGGCGATGGAAGCCTGAAGGAGGCAATGAATGGACGCTCTGTCAATAATCCGCCCCTTGGTCTGATACCAACCGGAACCGCGAATGTCGTGGCATTGGAGTTGGGCCTGCCCAAAAGCCCCGATGGGCTTGCAGACGTCATTCTTCAGGGACGTACAGCACAGATCAGCCTGGCTGAGGCAAATGGGCGCCAGTTTGTGTTCACTGCAGGTGTCGGTTTCGACGCCTATCTGATTTCCACCGTTTCCAGCAGGCTGAAAAAACGCTTTGGCAAGCTGGCATTTGCAATCGCAGCTTTACGTGACTTCATGCGCTATCAATTTCCGATGTTCGATATCGTGGTGGATGGCAGGACATACCATGGCGCCGGCGTCCTGATCATGAATGGATCGCTCTATGCGGGCCCCTATGCAGCGGCTCCCGACCGTAAGCTCACCGATCGGGACTTCTCGGTCATCGTCCTGCGCAAGCCGGGTGTGTTCGCGGCCGCGAGCTACATGTTCGCTCTGGCCAAGGGCAAGCTGAGCACCCATGCGGATGTTGATTTCATTGCCTCGGCCAATTCAGTTGATGTGACCGGACCGGAAGGCACGATATTCCAGGCCGATGGAGACAATGCGGGAATTCTGCCGCTCCGCGCCCGCTCAGGCGCCGACCAAGCACAGCTGATTGTGCCGTCTCTCCAAGCTACGGCAGCAGTCCGCCATCAGCAATTTGCACGATCATCCCATCTACAGCGTACTCATCAGAGGTACTCACATTGCCCCTCTGTTCTTCATGGCATGCTTCCTACAAAATGCTGATTGTCGGGCATTGGTGACTGATCCATTTCGGAACGCCAACCAAAGACCGGCCGACGGGAAGCCAGCGGAGGACCGATTGTCAGATGAAACGCCAAAACAGCCCCCAAATCGGCACTTGGCGACACCTGCTGCCCAACGCGATCACCTGTGCCGCTCTTGCCTGCGGAGTGACGGCAATTCGTTTCGGCATTGACGGCGAATTCCGGACTGCCGTCATGGCAATCATCCTCGCTATGATGCTTGACGCCCTCGACGGCCGGGTCGCCCGCGCAGTTGACGGTGAATCGCCCTTTGGCGCGGAACTTGATTCATTGGCTGACCTGATTAATTTCGGCGTTGCACCAGGCGTTTTGATCTGGCTGTCGTCATTGCATACATTGGGAAATATCGGTTGGATCGCGATAATTTTCTTTGCCATTGCCTGCTGCGTACGACTGGCTCGATTTAACGTTGCCGCCACAGATCCGGACGCGCCCGTCTGGAGAGCAAATTACTTCTCGGGCGTCAATGCGCCGGCTGGAGCGGCCCTGGCCATGGTGCCGCTTTACCTTGGCTTCTCCGGTCTGGTGCCCAGCGCCGCTGATATTGCCAGCTATGTTGCTCTGTACATCGTGGTCATTGCAAGTTTGATGGCCTCGCGGATCCCCACTTACTCATTCAAGAGCGTTCGGCTGAACAAATCGGCAAAGCTTGTTCTCGCCCTTGGCTGCCTTGCGCTGTTGCCAAGCCTGTTTCTTCATACCTGGCTGTTGCTGCTCGTTGGCTGCTGCATCTACATTCTCTTGATCCCGTTCTCGATCATCAGCTACCGGCAGGATCAGGTCCGGCTTCCCGGCGATGATGAAGAAGTCGATCCCGACAGTGCCGTTATCCTTCCAACCAGCCGTCTGCGTTAACAGCCGTCTGACAGTCCAGCCCGGCCGGTCGCAGCCGGTTCGAAGGTTCAGCAGACGGCATATGTCTTGCCAGCTTGAAGTGTTGTGTCCCAACACGGCGCAACCGGACACCGAAGAAAAAACTCTGGAAAAGAACCATGACAACGAATTCATCCAAGGACCGGGATAACCGGCACAATCAGCAACAGCCTGCACGGATCACCACCAGCCTTATCGGTGTAGCGCTCCTGACGGCCTTTATGGGTCTGACCGCGAATGGTTTTTTCGACCGTATCACCCTGCTGATCGCGCAGGAAAGAGTTGGCACCCTGGTATTGTATCTCGGTGTTTGGGGTGTGTGCTGGGTGTGTTTTCTCGTTGCAGCCATGCAGCCGAACCGGATTGTCAGATGGTTCTGGGCCTGCATCCTGTCGCTCTCGGTGGCAGCATCCCAAGGCTACTTACTCGTCAGTGGGTCTGACCTTGGCCCGTTCGATATTCTGTCTCTTTGGGCGGCCAGTCATGAGCTTGGCCGGGCGATGGACCAGTATGTTTCTGCCGTGGTCTGGTTTGGCTGTGTCTTTGTTGGGAGCCTGGCCGTCATCGTGTTTTCTCCCACACCGGGGCTTCGGCTTTGGCAGTCGCATGGGACAAAACTGTGCTGGGTGCCGGCGCTTCCAATGGCGCTCATCGGCGCCATACTGGTCATGAAGGAAGGCGGCGGTGCGCACGCTTTGCCGCAACATTTTGCCCCTCTGGCAGTGGGTGCGGTGACATTGACGAAAACCGCCACGCAGCCCAATGCGACACGCGTCCAACGAGTGGCTAAGCCAACCGGCAAACCTTCCGTCCGCAACATTGTCATGCTCGTCGACGAAAGCGTCAGGGGCGACTACGTTGATCTCACGCCGGGTAACCCCTTCACGCCATTGTTGGCGAAGCGGGCGAATGACATTGTGAACTTCGGCGCCGCGGCGTCGGGCGGCAACTGCAGTCACTATTCCAACGCGCTACTGCGGTTGGGCGCGTCCCGCCGTGACATCGTCAACTCGGTCAATCACAACCCGACAATCTGGCAATTTGCCAAGCAGGCCGGATATCGCACGGTCTTCATTGATGCACAGGCAAGCATTAACAAGAGCCATTCGCGGATGCAGAATTTCATGACGGCCGTGGAAGCCAGGGACATTGACCGATTCGTCACTTTCGATGATGTTGCCACACCCGACCTGGATCTTGAGTTGATGAATGTTGTCAAGCAAGAGCTTGCTCAGGCCGGACCGGTATTCATCTACGCCAACAAGAACGGCGCCCATTTTCCCTATCACCACGGCTACCCGGCACAGGGCGCGCCGTTCAAGGTCAATGGACCGCAGGATTTGTCTGCATCAAAAGCATCAACCATCAAATCCTACCTCAACAACATTCGATGGAATGTTGACAGGCTGCTTGCCGATTTCCTGGACACCACAAATCTGTCGGATACTGTCGTTCTTTACACTTCCGACCACGGGCAAGCATTCAATCCTGGCGGAATAACACACTGTTCGGTTGACAATCCGGATCCGCGCGAAGGGTTGGTGCCAATGCTGGCCATGACCAGCCACCCCGCAGTGCTCAGACGGCTAAAGTCTTCAGCAAAAAAATCATGGGCAAAAACCAGCCATTTCCAGATTGCGCCAACCGTTCTGGGCCTGATGGGATACTCATCGCAAACCATAGGCAAATCGCATGGATCTTCGCTGTTCGAAGACCCGCTACCAGAATTTAGCATCGGGTTCAGCTCCGGTGATATTTTCGGCCTGTTCCGTCAGAATGTGCGCTGGAATGACCTGGACCTGACGAAGTCCTATCTGGAAGCGGAGGCCAGGCAATTGCCGGGCGGCCGCGATCGGGCACAGTTGACGGAATAGCGATGCCGGATCACGACTTGATGCTTTGCTCACCCTGACAGCCGCAGCCTGGTCTCCATCGCTCAAGGCTCGTGGAACTCATTAGCCTCATCGTGCCCAGGCTCAACGGCATCTGCTCGAACGGGCGGTACCAATTCACTGAGCATATCGTCAAGTTCATCGATCGCTGGTTCGTTGCCAATTTTTCTAACGGTATTGAGAAAGCGAATGAATTGTTTTTCGCGCGGGGATGTTTGTTTGTTGTTTGATACCATTTTTGGGTCCCCCTACGCTAAGCTACTATGTACTAAGCTAATTCCAAGCTGGAACAGAATCAACCTAATGCAGGTCATATTCGGCGGCAAAAGAGATTTTTTGGCATTCGGTTGGTGTAAAAGCTTCAAAGGCATTTGCGATGGTGCAGCAAAGTTCCGGAAGTGGTTTGTGCTTCAGCCTTATGCAGCAGGGCTTTGAGTTTGGCGAATGCCGTCTCGAGTCGGTTGGGCGGGCACGTCAGGGCTTAGAGCGGCTCCTTACCTTTTGTCTTCCTTCCGCGCGCTCGTTTTCGAATGAGTGTCAACATGGTCTTGGCCGTTTTGAATGTCACCCCCAAGACCTTGCAGACCTGGTTGGCATTGACGTGATGTTTGTAGCGGCGACAGAGCACCATGGCTTGCAGCCATTTGTACATTGGTACTTTACTATGCTCGAATATCGTGCCGACCTTAACGGTGAACGGTTTCCGACAATTATAGCACTTATAGGTGTGCGCTCGAGTGCTCTGGCCCTGCAATCGTCCTATCTGGTCCATGCCACCACAGTGGGGGCAAACCGGACCATCGGGCCAAACGCGCTGTTCGACGAATTCATAGGCCGCGTCTTCGTCCCAAAATTTCTTCGTTCCATCTCCATACATAATTTCTGATTTCCAAACTCAAATTTCGCCGTCCTTACTTGTTTGGTCCTCCCTGAATCGAGGCTGTTGTTTCTTTGAGATTAACTCTCTCTGCCATATTCGAATTGACGCATATCAATGACCCGCCATCGGCCTTCAGTCGTGCTGTGTTGTTCACAGCATCGACGGAACCGTCCTGGCCATCGTGGTCACAGAAATCGATCGATGTAAGGTTCAATTCAACACCGCAGAGCGGAGTTGCCACAACGCTTTGAGAGACGGGCAAGAGCAACACCAACGCCAGTCCGAAGAACAGCCGCCTTGGCCATTGCCAAGCGTATGATGTCGAAACACACCGTTTGGTATATGACATTACCACATAGGACACGGCCACCTCCGTCGGCTGGAATTACACCGCCCGAGTTATTGGTTGCCGTCCTAGGATTCGCTCTTATGTGAACACAATATTGTCAACGAGGTGTTAACATTATGATTCTACGTCATATTTATGGCCGAAATTGGCATTGTCTGTAGAAGGCGTACCGGCACAGATCTCAGTTTCATCAAACTGAAGTCGATTAGACGATTTCCGGGGCTTCTGTCTGCTCTGCTCGCTTCAATCCGGTTTCGTCTGACAGTGTCCGCAGAGCCAATAGCACCTTGACGGGCGGGTCGCGAGACCCGCTCTACCCCTGAAAGCAGACGATTGAGTACCGTCAGTCAGCCTGCAAGTTGGTTGGCAACGATTGCCGGTGCGCTCTTTGTGCGGAAGTAGAGAATTGGTAGATACAGGTAGACAGAGGCGCGCCTATATGCACGAATTTGCACGAATTTGCAAACTGCCAACATCGTAACCGATTGTTTTTGTTGGTTTAAATATTCAAAGGGTAGAACTCTTAATCAGACGGTCCACGGTTCGAGTCCGTGTGCGCCCACCAATCATTTCAATGTCCGGCCCGGAGACATAGGTAACAGATTGTACCTAAGACATAGGTGACAACCTCGTGCCGAACGGGTTGTCGATAGTTTGCAATGTTTTTTGCTCCAGGTCGATATATCCCAGATCATAGTTGATGAAGCTTACCAGCCAGATGCCATCTTCGACCTCCTTTAGTCCCAGTTTTTGACCGGCCAGTGCGGTCGAGATATTGATTTTCTTGCGGTGCATGCAGATGCGTCCGCAGGCGGTGACAAGTTTGTCCCTGTCGTGGAATGGATAGGTAATCTCAGGTATGCCTTGATAGGGTCTTGCCGAAGCGGAGTAGAGCTCAGCCGGCATCTTCATGCCGAGCGCCTCATGGGGCCGTTCGGTGTTGAACTCGCTGACAAATTCGTCGAACCGGGCTTGCTGCTGAAGGATATTCATGCCCGGTGGTCTGGTGGCCTCCTTCTTCAAGGTGAGATGCATGCGCTCATGGCGGCCGTTCTGCTGCGGGTTGCCGGGTCTGATGCGTTCAATGGAGATGCCAAGTCTCAACCACCACACCGACAGCTTAGACAGATTGTACAGACCGTTTGGCGAGGCAAACGGCACACCATTGTCGGTTCTAATAGCTTGCGGCAGACCGCGCTCCTCAAACAGCCGTTCAAAGGCAGTTAAGGCATTATTCTGCTTTGTTGTTTCAAGGGCTTCGCACAGGAGTAAGTAACGCGATGCCTGATCCGTGACGGTCAGGGGGTAACAGTATTGGCCGTTGCCGAGCTTGAACTCGCCCTTGTAGTCGGTGCACCACAGTTGGTTCGGCAAAAGGGCTTTTGAAAGTGGCGTTCCTTCAGCCTTTGTGCGCTGTCTCTGCCGGCCTCGCTTGACCAGACCATGGCGATCCAGCACGGCATGAACCGTGGACTTTGCCGGAATACGCACATCGCCGGCCAGGCGTCGCACCAGTAACTCACGGATTTTCCTGGCACCCCAGTGCGGCTTCTCGCGCTTCAACCGTACAATCATCTGCTCGATCTGGACCGGAAGCTGATTGGCATAGCGTACCGGACGGCGCGAACGGTCGCACAACGCCTCAAGGCCATGATCTTTGTAACCGTTGAAAATCTTGTAGCCGGTCTTGCGGGAAATCCCGAACTCCCGACACAAATCGCTCATGCCTTCACCCTCAAGTCGGCGGGCGACAAATCGTAAACGTTCTTCCATTACCGAACTCTCTCTCCACGGCATCAACACCTCCCGCAAAACGAAAAGTGTTACCTATGTGTCCGGTACGTTCTGTTACCTATGTCTCGGGTCGCTCACAATTGTTTAGTAGAATTTCTTCAGGTCAGGCTGATGGGATCACCAGTCGGGCCAACCCAGGGTCTTGCCCCAAACCTGCTTGTGGCGCTCAAAGGCTTCTTCGCCATAGGTTGTCTTGCCGAGTTGATGCGCCACTACACACAATTGGGCAAAAGCGCGGCCTCTGAATTCATCGACCTTTTTCAGGGCGTCCAGATCACCGTTTTGTACCTGCGTAGTGACCTCGTTGTGTGATTTCTCAAACTCATCCCGGATATTGCCGATCAAGCGGTTTGCCGCTTCCTCAAGGCCTGCGGGTATACTGCCCAGGTGTCTGGGCAGGCCATAGGCCAGTTCGCCACGCTCGGTTTCGGGCAACAAAAGGGTGTTGAACGGGTGGACCGGGTAGAAATCCAGTCCGACCAACAGAAAATCGGCATGCGACTTTTGCCAGATGCTCCACGGGATCATCGCCCATGGTACAACTTTTTCGCGCAAGGACCCGTTTATCCGGGTCAGGAATTCTGTCTGGTCCCCAATGAGTTTGTCAGCCTTGGCCTGCACGGACTGCTGTGTCGGCATGACATTGGACGCATCATCCGGACTGACACCGATTTCGCGCAGGAAGTCGCCGTGGGGGCCATCCCATATTTCCTTCGGCATCACCCGTGTTACGCCGTCAGCGTCGGGTCCTGGATGCGGCGGTACGGCACTGCGCTTTTTCTCTTTGTAAGCAGCATGTTTCTTGCCAAACATCAGTTCATCCTCGCTTTACACAGACTGGCGAAGTGTGTTTGGCAGAGTTTAACATCGCGTTATCAGCGCTGTAGTACAGTTCGAATCCCGGTTGAGCGTATCAGCCACAAACGCTACCGGCAGAACCTGCTCAAGTGGGTTGGCGCGATGGTGGAGTCTCATGTGGGTTTGTGGCAGTGCCGAGAACGGTGGAACACGAACTTGGAAAATTGACAAGTTCATGCAAGCATGAAAACAACAATCAAGCACGTCTGGGAGATATCTGATTGAGGGCTGCCGAACTGAGCATGGTTTTGTCCTTTGGATGTCCCGACTACTGAATGGCTGGAGAATGGATTATGGCTATCTTTAAGAGGGGCGTCGTAAGCGCCGTATCAGCGGCTGTCGTGGCTGGTGTGTTCGTGTTTGCAGGTGCTGACAGCGCCCAAGCCGCTGACTGCGGGCATAGTTGGGCAAAGCCTGGAAAATACAAGATTTCGGCCAGCTTCCGGGGTAAAAACGAGTCAACCAATGCGTTCCTGGGCAAAGACTGCCGTATCACCTTGCAGGTGCCGGGGGTATTTACCGGCGGCAAGGTGAGCAAGAGCGGCCGATGTCTCGAGTTTTCCTTCAAGGTTGAAGGTGAGCCCCAGGTGTTCCGGGCCAAGTGGTGCGACGACTATGGTCTTGTGCCGTGGAAGGAAAAAACGATTCGCGCTACAATCGCACCGCTGTTCGGCGTTTCATCCGAAAAGAAGACGAATTTCTGATTTTTGAGCTCCCTGACAAGCGGCTGTCGCACAAGGGCAACAAGCAGATTCGGGAACGTGGCAAGTTTAATCCGCGTGCCATGTCGGCCCCGGTCGATCGCGGCACGCAATGCACGCCGTTCTTGCTTCATGAGTCCTGGTCTTGTGGTCCGCTAACAGTCATTCACGCAGACAAACGGGCCCGTCAAGGGCCCGCTTGCAATGTTAAATCTACACAAGAGCAGCCGGCAGTCAGCTGTACCACTTTCCCATTTTGACTTCTGCTGCTTCGCCCACCAGCCTGGCAAATTCGGCCGGATCCTGCGTGCCGCCGTCGCGGCCACGAAAGTGGTAGGGATAAACATACTTCGGTTTGAACTCGGCAACGGCGGAAGCGGCGGCCTTCACGTCCATGGTGAACGGCAGGTTCATGCAGACAAAGGCCAGATCGACACCTTCAAGCGCGCGCATTTCCGGAATGTCTTCGGTGTCTCCTGAGATATAGACACGAAACCCGTCAAACCCGAGTACATAGCCATTGTCACGCCCCTCGGGGTGAAACTTCTGTTTTCCCTCGGTGGTATTGTAGGCCGGGATGGCACTTATGCCGAGCGCCTTGAACGTGGTTTCTTCGCCATTTGCGATCTGGGTGGCCTTGGCTTTCAGCGGGTCGGGCAACATGCCGTAAACCGCCGGATTGACGATCAGCATTGTATTTTCGCCAACCAGTGCTGCCAGCGTCTCGGCATTGTAGTGATCGCCATGTTGATGGGTAACCAGAATCAGGTCAGGACGCGGGAAACCGGCATACGACGCAGCGTCTCCGACCGGATCCGAATAGATTGTGCCAAGCGGTGTCTCCATGACGAACGATGCATGGTCGACAGGGTGCACGGTTATGTCGCCCGCAGTTGTCTTGAAAACATCACTGGAGCGGGAGCCGGCACGCGCTGCGTAAGGTAAAAATACAACGCTGCCGGCGACAGCGGCTGATGCAGCCATAAAATGGCGTCGTGTCTGTTTCATTTTCTTCATCCTTTATGGTGTTGACCCAAAACCATACAGACAACGCGGTTCGACCCGGTTGGGTTCACTTTGCCCTGGGCGCTCCGCCATTTGTGGCAATACTTTGCGGATGCTTTATGACGGCGCAGCCGGACAAGGCCCAACGGATGAATGACAGGCATATTGTATCGGCCAATTGAAGCGTGTGACGCGGCGCTGCAGATCAGGGATGGCCATTCGCTCACCTAGAGCAACATGGGTTCAAATGAACCCATAAAGTTGCTCTAACACTTAGAAAGCGATCAGGTTTATGATTTTTGGTTGATCCAACCAAAAATCATCCTGATCTAAGAACGCCCGGGCAGGGCGGGCGGCAGGCTGGCTATTTCTGCTACTCGTAAAGTCGATGGAAATTTACATCTTCAGCATTTCGCTCCCTGGCCTGCACAGCCCGGTTGCCTGCAGGCCAGCGAGAGGGCGTCTTTAACTTAACCGATGTTGGTATAGCGCAGATAGCTGCGCACCTCATCCCAACCTTGCGGGAACAGATTTTTCGCTTCCTCGTTGCTGATCGACGGCGGGATGATCACCTTGTCGCCCGGCCGCCAGTCTGCCGGTGTGGCGACCTTCTCCTTGTCACCGGTCTGAAGCGCGTCGATCACGCGCAGGATTTCGTCGAAGTTGCGGCCTACGGCCATGGGGTATGTCATGGTCAGGCGTATTTTCCTGTCGGGATCTATAATGAACACCGAACGCACCGCTGCGGTTTCGCTTTCCGATGGGTGAATCATTTCGTAAAGCCGGGAAATCTTCAGGTCCGGGTCGGCAATGATCGGGAACTGGAGTGTCGTGTGCTGGGTATCGTTCACATCGGCAATCCACTTGTTGTGCTCATCGACCGTGTCGGTGGACAGGCCGACCGACTTCACGTTGCGCTTTTTGAACTCGGCGTCGAGCTGCGAGGTGCGGCCCATCTCGGTGGTGCACACTGGCGTGAAGTCTGCCGGGTGCGAGAAGAAGAATACCCACGAGGTGCCGATGAATTCGTGAAAGTCGATCGGACCATTGGTGGTGTCGGCCTTGAAGTTGGGGGCAATCTGCCCAATGTGAAGAGTCATGCTGATCATTCCTTTGGTTTGGTTTTTCGGGGGTTTCTTGATTTGCTTGGACCGGCCAGCTCACACATCGCCTGATGCTGACTGAGGAATACCTGACCGGTCAGTTCATTCAGGAAGTGCGACCTTAGCAGACGGTCCATCACCGGGCCTTTGACCTCGCTCAAATGAAACGTGACGCCACTTGACTTCAGCCGTTCATTGATGGCTTCCAGCGACTCCAGCGCGCTCATGTCGATGGCATTGACGGCAGGGCACATCAGGATGACGTGCTTGAGGTCCGGCCGTCCGGTGACCGCGTCGTAGATGTAGTCTTCCAGGAAGCGGGCGTTGGCGAAATACAGGCTTTCGTCAACACGCACGGTGAGCACGTCGTCGTGGGTGATGACCTTGTGGCGCAGTATGTTGCGGAAATGCTCGGTGCCGGGCACCTGTCCGACTTCAGCGACATGCGGACGCGAGCTCTTGTAGAGGTGGATCAGGATGGAGATCAGCACCCCGGCCGTCACACCAACCTCAACACCCATTACAAGGGTGGCGAGGATAGTCACAACGACCGCTATGAAATCTGCCTTTGCGTAGGTCCAGGTCTTAGACAGAATTGAAAAGTCCACCAGCGACAGCACGGCCACGATAATCGTGGCGGCCAGCGTGGCGACCGGCAGATAGGCAATCAGCGGCGTGAGCGTCAGCGAGGCGATGGCAAGACCGACAGCCGTGTAGGCACCTGCAGCGGGTGTTTCAGCCCCGGCGTCAAAGTTCACGACCGAGCGGGCGAAGCCGCCGGTAACCGGATAGCCGCCGGTAAAAGCTGCGCCGATATTGGCGGCCCCAAGCCCGATCAATTCCTGGTCCGGGTCAATGCGCTGGCGCTTTCTGGCGGCCAGGGTTTGCGCCACCGACACGGATTCGACAAAACCGATAATGGAGATCAGCACTGCGGAGCCGACCAGGCTGGTCCACAACTCAAGTGAAAATGACGGTATCGTCAGGGGCGGCAAACCGCGTGGCACATCGCCGACCAGGGCCACGCCTCTGGCGCTGAAATCAAACGCCCATGCCAGCAGTGTTGTCAGGGCCACGGCAAAGACGGGACCTGCTCTGGCGATAATATCTGCCGGCCGTGGTTTTAACCCGACGCCCATGAGCAGAGGTTTCAGGCCCTTGCGCACCCAGAACAGGAACGCAGCCGAGCCTGCGCCAACAAGAACGGTGATCCAGTTTGTGTCACCCAGGTTTTCAAACAGGGAAATAGCGAATTCATAAAGATTGTGGCCGGAGGCCTGGATGCCGAGGATGTGCTTGAGCTGGCTGGTTGCGATGATGATGCCTGACGCGGTGATGAAGCCGGCTATGACCGGATGTGACAGGAAGTTGGCCAGAAAGCCGAGCCGGAACACACCGAGCGCCAGCAGGAACAGCCCGGACAGGAACGCCAGCGTGATGGCGGCTGCGATATAGTCCGGCGAACCGGTTTCGGCGATGCGTCCAACGGCGGCGGCGGTCATCAGCGAGACGACGGCTACAGGCCCCACGGCCAGTGCCCGACTGGTGCCGAAGATTGCGTACAGGATGATCGGAACGATGGATGCGTAGATGCCCATCTCGGGCGGCAGACCGGCCAGAATGGCATAGGCCAGCGACTGCGGTATCAGCATGATGGTCACGATAACCGCCGCCATCAGGTCACTTGTCAGCGCATCCGGGGTATAGCTCCGGCCCCAGTCGAGAACCGGCAAATAGCGGGCCATGCCGCGCGAGGTTGTGCCGGCTTTCTTGCTCATTGGCCGGTCGCCGGTTTCACAGGGCGTTTATCGGCAGCTTGAGCATGGGTTTGCCGTCCTTGTCGGTCGGCACTTCGCCGGCGCGCATGTTGACCTGCAGCGACGGCAGTATCAGACGCGGCATGTCCAGCGTTGCGTCGCGCTCGGTGCGCATCTTCACGAACTGCTGCCTGGTTTTTCCCATGCCGACATGAATGTTGTGCTGCTTTTCCTGAGCCACGGTGGTCTCCCACTTTATGTCGCGGCCGTTCGGACCGTAGTCGTGACACATGAACAGGCGCATATCGCCGGGCAGGGCCAGCACCTTCTGGATCGAGTCATACAATGTGCCGGCATCGCCGCCGGGGAAGTCGGCCCGCGCCGAACCGCCATCAGGCATGAACAGGGTGTCGCCGACGAAAGCCGCATCACCGATTACGTGCGTCATGCAGGCCGGTGTGTGGCCGGGCGTATAGATGGCGAATACCTGCATATTGCCGATTGTGTAGACATCGCCGTCAGCGAACAGGGCATCGAACTGTGAACCGTCGCGTTGAAATTCGGTGCCTTCATTGAAGACCTTGCCGAACGTGTCCTGCACAACCATTATTTTGTCACCAATACCGATTTTGCCGCCCAGCTTGTCCTGGATATACGGCGCGGCCGACAGATGATCGGCGTGCACATGGGTCTCGATGATCCACTCAAGTTTCAGGCTGTTGGAGTTGATGTAGCCGATGATCTCGTCGGCGTGCTCATAGGTGATACGTCCGGCGGCATAGTCTATGTCCATAACCGAGTCGATTACCGCACATGATTTGCTGTCGGGATCCTTCACCACATAGCTGATGGTGTTTGTGGCCGGGTCGAAGAACGCCTTGACCTCAGGTTTCACTGCCATATTGACCGGGAAGTCCATCGTCATGTATCTCCAGTTACATTCAAATTATTGAATATGTATGAAGCGTGCTTTCCCCATGCAAGTTTCAATCCGGGTATTGTTGGGTTGCAAATCGTCGCACCCGAATTCCGTCTCGATATTGCACGACGAACACCATTGCCGTTTGCCAGGTTGAAGGGCGAACGGAGTGTGTTTTTCCACCATCCCTGAAACCGTGTTCGATGCCATTGACCAGAATCAATGTTGGATGAGTTTTTGAAACTTATGGTCTGTCATCACTTCTTTGACGAACCGGAGGAACAAATGGTCGAGAAATCCCATACAGCAGGATCCGAATGGTGGCCCAATCTGTACGAGCCTCTGCGCAATATTGGCGAGAAGGTGGCCGATTGGTTCGCCCCGAAATCCGAAGCCTCTGCGCTTGAGGACTATTACGAGATCAATATTGAACTGCCCGGCGTCAAGGCCGAAGACGTCGATGTTTCAGTGCAGGACAACAGTCTCATGGTGCGCGGAGAAAAACGCTCCGAGCGTCAGCAAAGCGGACAGTCCTTCTATTTTTCCGAAAGGGAGTTCGGGGCGTTCCAGCGGGCGTTCCGGTTGCCTCCGGATGCTGACGGCGACCAGGTCGATGCGCAATTTGACGACGGGGTCCTGTGCCTGAAAATTGCCAAGCGGAGTGCGTCAAAGCCTGCTGCGAGGAAAATTGAAATTCGGCAGTCCTGAAAACAATGGCCATGAGTGATTGAGTTCAATGTTTCATAAGATGACTAGGTTGATCCGGACTATCGTGTTTGCGATGGCATTTGCGTGCGCGGCACAGTCAGTTGCCGCCGCACAACCGTTCTTCGACAATGACGGGCCGGTGTTGATATGGGTGACCATCAAGGCGCATTCAGACGAGGGGCCTTGGCAGGCTTGCAGACGGGTCTATCAGCGAGACGTGTTTCAGGTTGCTGCCGGACCCGGCAGCAAAGTACGATGCAGGATCGATCACAGCCGCATTTACAGACCCGGCGAAGTCCGGCAGAATTTCAATCGAAACTGAAGCTGCCGGATATCAGGCCGCATCGGCTGGGCGAGGCACCGAAATAGCATGGAATACAAGGATTACTACGCGGCCCTGGGCGTCACAAAGGATGCCACGCAGGATGACGTCAAACGCGCCTATAGAAAACTCGCCCGCCAGTTCCATCCCGACCTCAACAAGGACGCAGGCGCCGAGGCACGGTTCAAGGAGGTCGGCGAGGCCAACGATGTATTGAGTGACCCGGAAAAACGGGCCGCCTACGATCAACTGGGTGCAGGCTATCAGGCCGGCCAGGAGTTTAGGCCGCCACCGGACTGGGATCAGGGATTTGAGTATTCAGGTGGTGAGCAGGACGCAGCCTTCTCGGATTTCTTCGAGCATCTGTTCACTCGTGGACAGCGCACACAAGCGCGCCAGGGGGCGCAATTCCATGCCAGCGGGCAGGACCATCATGCCAGGGTCTTGATTGATCTTGAGGATGCCTTTTCCGGGGCAACACGGGCAATTCAGCTGAAGATGCCGAAGGTGACCCCTGACGGTCACGTGATCATTGAACCGCGCACTCTCAACGTCAATATTCCGAAAGGAGTGCAGCCTGGCCAGCATATCCGTCTGAAAGGGCAAGGCGCGCCGGGCCTTGGCCAGGGCAAGTCCGGCGACCTCTATCTGGAAATCGAGTTTGCGCCGCACAAGCTTTATCGCATCGAGGGCAGGGACGTTTATCTGAATCTGCCGGTCGCCCCCTGGGAGGCCGCGCTCGGTGGCAAGGTCAAGGCGCCGACACCGCTGGGTGTGGTCGATGTTACCATCCCCGCAAACTCGGCACAGGGGCGCAAGCTGCGCCTCAAGGGCAGGGGCATTCCGGGGAAGAATCCGGGTGATTTTTATGCGGTTTTACAGATTTCCCTGCCGCCGGCAGGAGATGAAAAAGCAAAAGAGATTTACCAGACGATGGCTCGCGAGCTGTCGTTCAATCCACGCGCCGGACTTGGCGTGTAGGGATCAGTCGGAGAAAGTCCATGCCGGAAAAACCTCGCTCAATACTCAAGGGCTCGATTGTTACCGACAAGGCCGAGTTGACAATCGATGATCTGTGCAGCGCTTGTGGCTTGTCAAAGGACAAGGTGACTTCCTATGTGGCCGAAGGGATCATCGAACCGGAAGGCGCGGCGATTGTCGAATGGCGTTTCTCGCGCACGACAGTTGTAGCGGTACAAAGGGCGCAACGGCTCGAGCAGGATCTCGGGTTGAATGAAGCCGGTATCGCGCTGGCATTTGACCTGTTGTCACAGATTGAAGAGCTGAAGCGCAGACTGGCTCACGTTGAACGGGACAGCCAGAACAAGCGCTTTACTTGATGCATATCAAGGTACCGATACGAAAATCGGCCACCATGAAACAGGACACATCAAGCCTGTTTAACCATCAAGGATGACATCCAATGAAACTGCAACTGCGGCACCTTTCTGCGTTGTTCCTGTCCGTCCTGCTGACGGTTGCGGCATATGCTTCTTCTGCTTCAGCCACGACCACTGAAACGAATTCCGCCGTGACCAGTCCGGAACTTGCCAAGGCAGCGGATGATTTCAACACCTATTGCAGTGTCTGCCACGGCCGTGATGCCAAGGGAAACGGCCCGGTCGCCACGGAACTGAAGACGCCGCCGGCGGACCTCACCAGGATTTCAGCCCGCTCAGACGGCGTATTCCCGGCAGACGCCGTCTTCAAGACGATTGAAGGACTGGACATGCCGCTTGCCCACGGCACATCCGAAATGCCGATCTGGGGAGCATTGTTCGTGCGCCAGGCAGTGGGGGAAGGTGTCCTTATCGAAGATGCGAAGACCGCCGCCCGGGTGGCAACAGATCGCATAAAGCGGCTGGTCAGATACCTGGAGACGATACAGGAGAAGTGAGCAGGTTGCAGGCACCTGTTTGACCAGGGTCAACGCGCGGATGCGGCAAACGTGCAGGCTGTTGTCAGACGGTCCAACCGATGGAGTGCGACATGGGGCAACTTGCCTTTTCCAGTGACGACAGGTTGTTCGACGGCGAATGCGTCCGGTTTACCGGTCGCGACGGACAACGTGAGGTGTTGTGCGGGGTGACTATATTTGCCCTGAAACACCACGACCCGAACCTGCCCATGGACGGTCTGCTGCCGGCGGAATTGTTTCTGGATGCCTACGACCGGTTTATGATCGAAATTCACGATATGGCGCGCCGCAAGCACGACGAGGGCCGGAGCGAGCCGGATGGGCCCATTGAAATCATGGTGCATGACGAGGACTGGAATTGACAGTCAACTGACGTGAACCACAAGTCGAGACCGTGAAAACCGAAGGGAGTCCAAAATGTACAAATCCATACTGTTGCCGATTGACCCGTCAGAAATGGAAAGGGGCAAGGCGATGATTGATGTGGCCCAGAAACTGGCTGGCAAGGACACACGGATACGCTTGTTGACTGTCGTCGTCGATATTCCGGCTTTTGTTGCCGCCCAGGTGCCCGATGACATAATCAAGACTGCTATGAGCACTGCGAGGGAAACCCTGGAAGGCCTCATCGGGGCCGCAGGTCTCAAGGCAGATGCGGAAGTCAGGTCCGGCAAGCCGGGCTCCACAATCCTGACCTCGGCCGATGAATGCGGTGCTGATCTCATTATAATCGGGTCGCATAAACCCGGTTTGGAGGATTATTTTCTTGGTTCAACCGCTTCACGGGTTGTGCGCCATGCGCAGTGTTCCGTGCTGGTGATGAGATAGCCGGCAAATCGCGGGCGGTCCTGCATAATTACTTCCTTTGGTATAAGGCGCAAACATGCATGCCTTGATCCTGATTGCGGTCTACCTTGCCGTTACGCTGACACCACTTGTGCTGAGCGCCTTGCAGGGCCGCCCAATGCGCCCGTTCTGGGACGAGATCTCATCCGGTCTGGCCATGACCGCCTTTGCCATTGTGCTGGTCGAGTTTGTTCTGTCCGGGCGTTTCAAAGTGATATCGGCCCGTATCGGCATGGATGTGACCATGCGCATACACCAGCTTCTGGCGCGCACGGCCCTGGTGTTCGTACTGGTCCATCCGTTCCTTTACCAGACACCATTCCTGAATTTTGAACTGCCCTGGGACGTGTCGCGCCAGCTTACGCTCGGGTTGCATTTCGGGTCGCTCGCAAGCGGGCTGATTGCCTGGATTGCCTTGCCCGCCCTTGTCCTGGTTTCCATATTTCGCGACCAGCTGCCGTATCGCTATGAGACATGGCGATTGATGCATGGGGCTGGTGCGGTCCTGATCGCCGTGGCGGGCATGCACCACACCCTCAATGCCGGGCGCTACAGCTCGGATCCGGTGCTGGCCGGATTCTGGATACTGCTTCTGATGCTTGCCTTGGGTTCGCTGGTCTACAGCTATGTCATCATGCCCCTGAAAGAGACATCTCAGCCCTATCAGGTGACGTCTGTCCGCAAGATTGCCCGGCGAACATGGGAACTCACCATCAAACCGCAACGCGGCGACGGGTTGCAGTTCGAGGCTGGTCAGTTCGTCTGGTTGAACCTGGGGCATAGCCCGTTCTCGCTGCACGAAAACCCGTTTTCGATCAGTTCGGCACCAGGCCAGGAAGCCGGCATCCAGTTCGTCATCAAACAAGCGGGTGATCTTACCAACCACATGGGCGAGGTGGCACCGGGAACAACTGCCTTCCTGGATGGACCGCACGGCAATCTGACATTGAAAGGCAGGTCAGGCAAAGGAATTGCGCTGATCGCAGGCGGTGTCGGCGTGGCGCCGTTGCTCAGTATTGCCCGGCAACTGGACAAAGACGGCGATCCGCGACCGCTGATTCTTGTCTACGGCAACCGGTTGGCTGACCAGATTGTCTACGAAGACGAACTGAAGCTGCTGGCCGGCAAAAACAACCGGGATGTCAGACTTGTGCTGTCCGAACCGGAACCTGGGTGGGATGGTCTCACAGGCATGGTTGACCAGACAATGCTTGATGACGTGTTTGGTTTTGACGACGCTGCGCAGTGGCTCTATCTGGTGTGTGGTCCGCCTGCCATGCTCGATGCTGTCGAGACTGCGCTCATGGCGCGCGGTGTACCCGCGAGCCAGATCGTGTCCGAGCGGTTTTACTATGATTAGGGATGTGGAAGCATGACGCAAAAAGCACGGGTTCTGATGGCGTTCTGGATCACCAATGCACTGCTGGTTGCTGCCGTTTTGGTATTCGCATTGCGATAGCAGGCAGCGTGATGCCGGCTTTCAGGTTGCGTGATGTGCAGCAGTGCTCTTGCGAGCCCCTTTCTGTGGTTTAAGTGCCGGAAACTCCTCCGGCGTTACAGTTTCTTTTTCCAGCAGGAGGCGAGCGCCTTTTTTCAGGTCTCCTTGACGCTTCTTCAGTGTTGCGATCGCCTTTTTGTACGCCTCATCAATCAGATTTCTGACCGCAGTATCGACTTCCCTTGCCGTCGCCTCGGAGTAGTCGCGCGGTGCTGAATGAAGCACTGCCTCGCCCAGATAACTGGTGCGCTGTGGTTCCAGCACGACGTGGCCAATATCTGTTGTCATGCCGAAGCGGGTGACGATCTGCTTGGCGATATCGGTCACTTTCACCAGATCGTCGGCAGCCCCGGTTGAGATTTCGCCGAACGTGAGTTCCTCCGCGGCACGACCGGCCAGCAAGACCGCCATGCGGTTTTTCAGTTCTTCCGTGGTAATCAGAAAGCGGTCTTCAGTTGGCCGCTGCAGGGTGTAGCCGAGTGCACCAATTGACCGTGGAATGATGGATACCTTGTGGACCGGGTCGGAACCGGGCAGCGATGCCGCGACCAGTGCGTGGCCCATCTCATGATAGGCGACGCGCTCGCGTTCCGACGGGTTCAATAGTCTGGATTTCTTCTGCGAACCGGCAACGATACGCTCCATTGCCTCGGTGAAATCCTGCAATGTGACCTTTTTGCCGCCGCGGCGGGTGGCAAAAATGGCGGCTTCATTTACCAGATTGGCCAGATCGGCACCCGTGAAGCCCGGCGTCAGCGCGGCAATCTTGTCGGGATCAGCATCCGGGCCTGCCTTGATCTTGCGCATGTGAACCACAAGGATGGCTGCCCGACCAATACGGTCAGGGCGATCCACAATCACCTGGCGGTCAAACCTGCCGGCGCGCAGCAGGGCAGGGTCGAGGATTTCCGGCCGGTTGGTGGCTGCCAGCAGGACAATACCGACACGGGGATCAAATCCGTCCAGTTCGGCCAGCAACTGATTGAGGGTCTGTTCCTTTTCGTCGTGCCCGCCGCCGAAGCCGCCTAATGAACCACGCGCACGGCCGAGCGCGTCCAGTTCATCAATGAAAATGATGCAGGGAGCAGATTGCCGCGCCTGTTCGAACAGATCCCTGACCCTGGCTGCGCCCACGCCGACAAACATCTCGACAAACTCGGATCCGGATATGGAGAAGAACGGTACGCCTGCTTCACCGGCCACTGCGCGCGCGAGCAGGGTCTTGCCGGTGCCGGGCGGTCCGGTCAGCAATACGCCCTTTGGCACATGGGCGCCGAGTTCGCCATACTTGTCCTGGTCCTTGAGGAATGACACGATTTCCTCAAGTTCCATCTTGGCTTCATCGACACCTGCTACATCCTTGAAGCTGACGCCGGTATCTTTTTCCACATAGACCTTTGCCTTGGACTTGCCGATGTTCAACATGCCGCCCATGCCCTGCCTGTCGGCGATACGCCGGAACAGGAACATCCACAAACCGAAGAAGATCGCCATTGGCACCAGCCAGGACAACAGGGTGGTGAGGAAGGTGTTTTCCGTTGCGCCAGTGTATTTCACACCGACAGCATCGAGTTCGCCGGCGATGGCCGGATCAACCCGGCGGGTCTGGAAATGTGTCTTGCCATCCCTTGGAGTTGTGAACTTGCCCGCGATCCGGTTTTCGGAAACCACAATGTCCGTGACCTGCTTGCTTGTCAGCAATTGCTGGTATTCGCTGTAGGGGATCTGCGTGACACCGCCTGAACCAAGCCAGAACTGCATGACGGTTATGGCCATGAACGCGAGCAGAATATAGCTGAAGTTGAACTGTTGTTTCTTGTCCATGTGACGGTCACGATGCTCCTGTTTTCCAACACTAGCAGGTCGACCGGATGGTGGGCATTGACCGGTGTCAAGACTGCGGAACGGCGTTACAGGCGGCAATCGTCTGGTGGATTAACTGAGTCCTGATCCAGAGCAACATGGGTTCGACAGAACCCATAAACCTGATCCTAGTCCTGTGTGCGGAATCTGGATCGCTGCACCATGGCTATCGTCATTAGCGGGGCAAGGACGGAAACCACTGCCACCGTAATGAGCAACCAGCCAAGGGTGGCGTAGTTTGCTGCAACAAGGATGTTGCCGGATACCGGATCGCGCACTTCGCGTGCCACGACGAAGAGCTGGTTCAGATGTTTGGTGAGAAGACTGCTGGCTGACAAAGCGAGATTGGTGAACGAGGCCATGACGGCGAAAAAAGTGGCCTTGAGGTTGTCTGGTGCATTCCTTGCAATCCAGGCCAGCATGGGAATCATGGCGATCTGACCAAGTGGAGACTCGATTGCCGTATCCAGGATTGCGATAAAGCGGGCATCCACAATGCCGAATGTCAGCGGTGCGGTCCAATGGTGCAGGCCGTAATAGAGGCCGATATTGGGGAGCGCCAATACTCCCGATGCGATGGTGAGCATTGCCACGATGTAGGCGATGGTTCTTGAGGCAATCAGAGGTCGCAGCACGATCATTCCGGCGAGCGTCAGGCCTGCTGTGATCAAGGTCAGCACGGATATGAATTGCTGATCAAACCCGAGCACATCAATCTCAAACCAGGTCGCGCCGGGGCCGGGCAGGGGGACTGCCCTGAACACGAAGATAATGATGGCGGTGCCAACCAGTGCGCGGGCCTTGTCGATATCCAGTTCCTTGAGAAGCCTGGACATCAGAAAAAGCACGATTGCCATTGATCCGAGAAAAACGATCTCCTGGGAAAATCTGAGACCGCCCAGCCCCACAGCCAGTGTTAGAATAACAAAGGCGATGCCGCCTCCGAAATACCAGTAGTTCGGCCTGGTTTCCTCTCCCGGACGATCAATGCTGGCGCGGATTTCCGGTTCACTCAGCCCTGCTTCGCGCAACCGGGCTTTGTGCCTGTGCTTCAAAAATGCCGCCAGCAACACACCGCTGATCGAGATCGCTGGTATGGCGAGGGCCAGCAGGTATATCTGTGCGTAAACGTCAGCCTTTGCGGCCTGGCTTGATTGCTCCATACCGGCGAACATGAAGATGTTGAGCAGGGCTACACATACCAGGCCGGAAATCAGGGCTATGCGACCCAGGGTCTGCATGGTCGTATGCAGTTTCTTGGCATCACTTTCGCTTATTGCGTTTCCTGAAGCATCTATCCGCGGTACCGCCTCAACCGACATGGCATCAGCAACTGCGTCCTGCACCACATAACCGCAAGGTGCCAGCAGCATGGCCAGAACGTACCAGGCTTCCACGGACATTATGGCCGACATTGAGCTGAAACTGGTTACCAGTGCGTACATGATTGTCAGGCTCGCGGTCACGAGAGCTGCGCCCAGGTAGACCAGCACGCCCTTCCAGCGCCAGATCAGATCGACCAGATGGCCAAGGGGCATTTTCAATGCCCAGGGAAGGCCCGCCCAGAATGCAAGTCCTGACAGAAACGCAGCTGACAGGCCCAGGTATTCCTTGACGAAGAAGGTACCGACAATGGCTGTGATGCCGGATATGCCGGCAGCCAGGTAGATCATGAGCGGCGGCAGGAATGACCATCGCAACTGACGGCACAGGTCACGAAAGGTCGAGTCAAACCATCGCGTCAGTAAGCTCTTCCATTCAACGTGTTGCTGTACCATCAATGTCTTATCCGCTGATGCGAAAGGCAGCACAAGGTCGGATGATCATTTCGACAGTTGTGTTGCCATTTTCTGCCAATGCGGTTTCAGCGTGCGAAATAAAGAGCGAACAGAGAACCCACATAGACTGTGAGCACGCATGCTGAATCCACACCCATCCCCAGGACCCTGGGCTTGCGCCGAACGAGCAGGCCTACGACATATATGGCCGTGACCAGGATGCCGAAGATGATGCTGAGCATCTCGGTTCGGCCTGCTGCGGCGAGTATCGGCCCTTCACGATACAGAATATCAGCGGGAAACAGCAGAACCAGCATGATCAGGTTGCTGCCGAAGATGTTTGAAATGGCCATTGTGTAGGCGCCAAACCTGACTGCTGCGATGGTTGTGCTGAGTTCCGGCAAAGACGTCGAAGCGGCAAGGATTGTTGCACCGATGAAGCTCGATCCAAGGCCGGTTTGCAGGGCGATTGCTTCTGCGCTGTGGACCAGCAATACGCCACAAACCAGAATGACAATCGCGGCCACGACACTGCGCAGAATTAAAATGTTTGTCGACAAGACAGTAATCGAACTGTCCGCAAATATCTGCTTCGCGGGTTCGGTTTCGTCCGGTAGATCGACAGGCACCCAGTCCCCTTCTTCGTCATAACTGCGCAACAGTTTTATACAAAGCATGTAGGCAATTGCCAGTGTCGATGTTCCCAGCCCTATGTTGAATCCGATCGCGACATCGCCGGAGATGCAGAAGCCGAGTAATATTGAGAGCAGTATGATCAACAATGCTGCTTCAAGTGCGTGGGTTGGTTTGCGCGGATATTGGGTGAGCACGCCACGTACAACAAACAAGTCGATGACAGCAAGAATGGCGGTCTGCATGGTAACACCACCAAACATGTTGCCGAGTACGAGAGCGGCATTGTTCTTGATTGCGGCTGTGAAAGTAGTGGCAATTTCGGGCAGTTCAGTTGCAGTGGCCAGGAACACCAGCCCCATCAGCGCTTTGCCCAGGTTCCGGCGATCGGCAATGGTATCGGCATAGCGGGCCAGCGCGCTGCCCGCCAGCCAGACACTGACCGCGCAGATGGCGAACAGCATCAGATTTGCCGGCAGCGGGGTGTTGGACCACAACATTTTGTCACGGAATGCTTGAGAGAACTAAGAGCGCACAACTAAACACGAAGCCGGTTATCGGTACCCATAGCGGAACGATGAATGCGTCATCCGGTTCGGGGCCTTTACGCAATTTGATGAGCACAAGTGCCATATTGGCCAGCGCCCAGATGACCAGCACGATCTGCGAAGTCAGTTCGGCAAGCCGCTCCAGATTGAAACCCAGTGCCAGAATGAGAGTTGCAGTCACAATTGCTAAAGTCGCGAAAAGCGGCGTTCGGGTGAGGGCGTTCACGCGTGCGAACAGCTTCGGCATCGTGCCTTGCTCCGCCATTCCGTAGACCACCCGCGACGCCATGATCAACTGCACCAGAATTGTGTTGGCGGTGGCAAAGATAGCGACGCCGCTGATCATGGTGGGTGAAGCACCTGTGAGCCGCGAATAGACCAGGCTCAAGGGCGCCTCGGACCTGGCGAGTTCTGCCGGGGCAACAGCCAGTACGGCCACCATGGTAACGAGGGTGTAAAGTATGGTGGTGATTGCAAGCGTAAGAAAAATCGCCCACGGCAGTGTGATGCGCGGGCGCCTGGTTTCTTCTGCCACGTTGACCATGTCTTCAAAACCGATAAAGGCGAAAACCGCTAACAGACCCGCATTGGCGATGCCAAGCCAGATACCCATTTCTGCAATTGGTGGAAACGTTTCCGGCACCCGCAAGATGAGATCACTGTCATGGGACAACCCGGCATAGACGAGAACAATCAGGCCCCCAGCCTCGATCAAGGTGAACAGGGCAG
This sequence comes from uncultured Alphaproteobacteria bacterium, assembly GCA_963698275.1. Taxonomy (GTDB): domain Bacteria; phylum Pseudomonadota; class Alphaproteobacteria; order Rhizobiales; family Aestuariivirgaceae; genus Anderseniella. The sequence goes on from CAVOQE010000001.1 coordinate 782,858, forward strand.
CAAGAAGTACCGATTCAACGATACCCCACGCGGCGACCAGTCCCATGGCTACAATCACGGCTGTCACGACAAGAGGAAGTGGCAGGTCAAGGAAGGTGCGGATGTAACCCGCACATCCGATAGCGATGGCCGCTGACGCGACTACACCTGACACAATCACCAGCCAGCCGGTGAAAAGTGACATTGCCCGCGAACCGAAGCCCGCGTTGACGTAAGCGGCTTCGCCGGCGCTGACCGGATAGCGGCTGGCCAATTCGCCATAGCTGGCAGCGGTTGGCGCAATGCCGATGGCGGCCGCAACAAATGCCATCGGCGCATAAATGCCGGCCCTGCCTGCAGCAGCGCCCACCAAAACATAAATCCCGGCACCGATGGTTGTACCGAGCCCATAGAGCACCAGCAGCGGAAGGTTCAGTGATCTCTTCAGCTTGGGTTTTCCGGTTTCCGGAATTTCTTGCACGGACTGGTTCATCTAAAAAGCTTATCCGAGTTCAATTTACCGGTTTTGACAGAGATCAACAGAAGCACGCATGCGGCCGTTATCTGAATGGTCTATCGCTGTTTGACTGCGGTACTGTCGGAAATCTTGTCACTGGGAAACATGACCACCAGATCCCCCTGAGTGAGCCCTTCAAGGGCTTCGGCATGGGTCAGGGAAAACTTAGCCAGTTTTACCAATCTCAGTTTGGCCCGACCATCGCGGACGGTGTAAACGGCCCAGTCCTGGTCGCGCCGGAACAATGCGCCAAGCGGTATCCGCAGCACATCGTCCCGGTCGGACCTGATAATGCGAACCGTGACCTTGAACGCATGGCCCAGATCGCGCCAGGTCTCCGGTGCCGAGACAAAGTCCAGCACAACATTGACCCGCTGTTCTTCAATGCCCAGTGCGGATACCTTGGTGAACGCGGCCGGGTCAACGCGCCTGACCTTTGCTTCCAGAACACCGTCACCGCCCCAGTCTTCGATGCGAGCAGGGGTGCCCGGAGAAATTCCCACTGCATCGGACGAGAGAAGATCGACTACAATTTCCAGGTCGTGCGGATCACCTGTCTCAAGCAGTGTGGTTCCGGCCTGCACGACCTGTTCGCTTTCGGTCAGTATTTTGAGAACAACACCGCTCGACGGCGCCGTGATCGCCACGCAGCACTGGTCCTCAGCACCCTGCAACTGCATCTGGTTTGGTTCCAGTTCGCGCATCTGCGCCGATTGAAACTCGCGCCGGCGCAGTTCAAGGCCGGCTTCCGCCTTGCGTACCTCGGCCTGCTTCACGCTCACATTGAGTTCGGCTTCTTCGCGGGCTCTACTGGAGATCACGCCTTTCTCGGCCAGTATCTGTGCGCGTGAAAGGTCACTGCGCGCGAACTTCAGGTCCGACTCGGCCTGTCTGACCTGCGCTTGGGCAAGCAGGACAGCGGCACTGGCAGCCTTTGTGGTTGCCGACATTTCCAGCCTGGAACGCATGTCGCGTATGGGTGGATCAACCGGGCGGATCCGGGCTATGCGCTGGCCGGCCAGAACGCGGTCACCCACCTGGATGTCCACCCTTTCGAGCTTGCCGGTAATGGGGGCCGAGACCCGGTAAATCTCCTTGACCTCGGTCTCGCCTTCTTCGTCAACCGTCACTTCAAGCTTGCCGCGATCAATTGATGCCAGGTCGACAGCCACAGGCTGCGGCGCAAAAAACAGATAGGCAAGACCTGCCACGCCCAGAACGATCAGCGCGAACACTGCGTTTTTCAACATGCGAAGCATCTGTTTACTCCCTCGTTTTCAGAACGCGTATCAGGTCAAGCCGGTACACCCGGCTCACCACGATCAATCCGGAGATGATGGCTGCCAGCATGACAACCAGGCTCGACCAGCCGAAGGCCGAACGCTCGATGATGAACGGCACCCGGAACAGATCACTCTGGAAACCTTGTACCACCAGCCAGGAAAAGCCGCTGCCGAACGCCCATCCCACCGGCTGTGCAAGTAGCATGGCCACGCCAAGTTCAACAACCAGCACTTGCGCCACTTCGCGCTGGGTGAAGCCCAGAACCCGGAGGCTGGCCAGTTCCCGGGCCCGTTCGGACAGCTGGATGCGGGCGCTGTTGTAGACGACTCCAAATGCAATGATCACCGCCAGCACCACATAAACCGTTGTCATGACGGTAATATTCTGTTCGATGGTGTTCCTGAACTGCTGCAGCGATTCAGACTGGGTTGCGATCGACGCCGCCATCGGTGTCGCCTTGATGGCCCGGTAGAGTTGCCGAAGTTGTACATTGTCCAACTCGATGTAGGCGCCGGAGCGACGTGGGCCGATGCGCGACAGGGCGTCCATGTAGGCAAGGTTCATGTAGGCAGTCAGGCCGATATAGGCCTGTATGATCTGCACCACGGGAACCTCGACAACCATATTGCCTTCTTCAAGCAATTTGATCCGCACCACGTCGCCGCTGCGCACATTGAGTTTGTCGGCGAGCCGTTCAGACAGTATGAGGCCCTGTGCAGGCAGGGTTACCGGCACCAGATCGAGATCCAGGATACGGCTCAGTCGAGGTGATTGACGTTTGCCGATGATGGACACCCGCTCTTTTAAAGATCCATGGTCTATATCAACTGCCATGGTCCTGAACGGTTCGACGGAAAGCACGCCTGGCAAGCCGCTCACATCATGCATGGCACGAGGCGGCAACTGGTCTGCGAAGGTTATCGTTGCGTCCTGGCGCTCGGTCTTAAAGAACACGGTATCAATCATGAAATTGACCGACCCGAATGAAAACAAGGCGGTAATCAGCAAGGCCACCGCCATCGACGTTCCGAACACTGTAAAACCGGTGCGCAAGGGCCATCTGATCATGTGGCGAAAGGCCATGATGGTCAGTTGCGAAAACAGTTTACCGGCGATGCGGCTTGTAATGCCGGCTCTGGCATAACGTGTCGGCGGGGCTGGCTGCATCGCCGTTGCCGGCGGCAGCGAAGCGGCACCGTAAACGGCTTTCAGGGCACCTGCGATGGCGGCCGCAATGCTCAATGCCGCGGCCAGGGCATAGACATCCGGATTGCGTTCGAAAATCAGGAACGGAAAGTGGAAAAACCTGGCATAAATTCGTGTCAGGCCGTCGCCCAGCCAGGTCCCGGCACCGAAGCCGATCAATATTCCAATCGCGGCGATGGCCACGACCAGTTTCACATAGTGTGATGCAATATTGTAGCTCGAATACCCCAGCGCCTTGAGCAGGCCGATCTGTTCACGTTCCAGCGTGATCAGCCGTGACAGGATCATATTGATCAGGAAGGCGGAAACCAGCAGGAATATGGGAGGTATGACCCGTGCCATTGCCTGCAACTGCTCCAGTTCACTGTCAAGGAAGGCGTGTGACGTCTGGTCCTCACGCTCATAGGCGCCGGTGCCGCCGTAAGGTTGCAGCAACCTGTTCAATCCGGCGATGGTTTGCGCAGGCGTACTTCCGGGCAGCAAGGTGAGTGACACGGAATTAAATGCGTCATCAAGATCAGACACGCCGGCGAGTGTCTTTTCCCGCATCCAAATGACCCCGAACCGGCGATCGTCCGGCACCAGTTCGCCTGGACCGAGTGCATAGATGAACTCTGGCGACAGGGCGATTCCGGAGACAGAGAATGTTACTTTCTTGCCGTTGGCGATGCCGCTGAAGCGGGATCCCGGCACAAAACCGTTCGCCGTTGCGAATGCGTCGGAGATGAGGGCTTCGTTCTTGCGGTCGGGATCAGGCATCCGGCCCGATCGGATATAGGGCCGGTTTAACTGCGGCAGTGCGTAGTCGGGAATTGACAACAGCAATCCGGACGCCGGCGCTGCCAGGCCCGGTATGTCAAGCAGCACGTTTTCCGTGATCCTAGCCTCGACGCTCAGGACACCCGGGAGCTTCCTGATTTGAGAGGTGAGTGTCCGTGGTGCGCGCGTGGCCGTTGCAAACACGCTGGCGAACCTGTGGCGTTCATAATAGGCGTCGCGCGTGCCGTCCAGTGACCGGTATGAACCGATTGCCAGGATCAGGGTTGCCACACCGCACGCCAGCACCAGCGCAATCGCCAGTCCTTGCGCCCAAAGACGTTTGAGATCCCTGATCAGTTTCTTGTCGAGGGCGCGCATGGTGTGTCTCACCAATCCAGTTCGGCGGCGGTGAGGCGGGTGGCGTTTTCCTCATCGCGTATGATTGCACCGTCAGCGAAGTAGAACACGCGGTGGGCCAGTTTCCGAATGACTGCATTGTGGGTGATAATCGCGGTTGTCGTGCCAAGCTTGATGTTGATGTCGATGAGGGCATCCAGCACCAGGCGCCCGGTTTTTGAATCCAGCGCGCCTGTCGGCTCGTCGCACAACAGTACACGGGGGTTTTTGGCAATCGCCCTGGCTATCGCGACGCGCTGCTGTTCACCGCCTGACATCTGCGCCGGGAAGTGATTGATCCGCTCACCCAGTCCGACGATTTCGAGTGCCTCTTCAGGCTTCATCGGATCGGTTGAAATCTCGGTCACCAGCGCAACATTTTCACGTGCGGTGAGGCTCGGGATCAGATTGTAGAACTGGAAAACGAACCCGACGTTCCTGCGCCGGAAATCGGTCAATTCGCTTTCGCTGGCCTCGGTGATATCCGTGCCGTCAAACAGGACCTGTCCGGATGTTGCCTTGTCCAAACCGCCCACAATGTTGAGGAATGTCGACTTGCCGCTGCCCGATGGACCCAGCATGACGCTTATCTCGCCTTCATAGAGCCGGGCGCTGGCACCGCGAAGCGCGTGCACCGCGACGTCGCCGGTGCGATAGACCTTGGTGATGTCGCGAATGTCGAATACGGCTTTTGCGGCCATGAGGTCTCCGTATCTGGCGCAGGCACAGTCAGTTGCGCGGGGCCGGCCAGATATCGCGAAGGCTCTTGCGCAACGACCCGCGGACATCGTTGATCTCGCCTGCCGAGATGCGGGTGTTGAGGAAACTGAAAATGATGCTAACGGCTTCTTCGGGATCGTCAAGCTGATCGCCGGTGAAGGCCTCGCACACCCGTGCAATGAAGTCAGGCTTGTCGCGCAGTTTTACCGGTGTGCCGGAGGGATCCCAGCCTTCAAAATAGACACCGCGGATGAAAAGTGGCAGCTGAGCCGCCAGTTGGGCTGCTTCGTCGACGCCAAGCATGTCTCGAATGGCCTGCAGCGTCACGCGCAACAGCCGGAATGACCGGTTGGAATCTTCCCAGCTTACCATTTCGTCGATCTGGTGCACCCACTCATTGGTGATCTGTATGCTGTGATCAATAGTGCTGCGATAGGCTTGTGTCATGATCTGGTTCTCCTATGGATTTGCGCCGACAGCCTCGTTCACGACTGCTTGAAGAAGATCATGAACCTTGGCTTGCGCGGCTTGCGATGGCGCAGCAGGTGCCAATGTGATCTGCCGGTAGCCGACCGATATTTCGTCCGGCTTGGCCCGTGTCTGGTATGCAAACACAACATAGGGGCACATTGCGAGATTGTGCACATCAGCGCCTACTGCCTCGTGCGTGAGCACGGCTGAACAAAATTGCAGGTAGCGGGCATTCAGATAAGGCGCCTTGGTGTCCGACCCCGTGGCGGCGTCTGCGGTACGTTCCAGCATCTTTCCCACATCGCCGACATAATCGATAACAAGGCCGCGATTGATGACCGCATCCTGCAGATCCCCGAACACGTCATCAAAATCGCCTGTGACGGTTTTGATGGTCGTGGCGGGCTCGCCGCCCAACACGGTTGCAGGCGCTGCGAAGATTGCTGCCGCCAAAGCTATATTGGCCAGTGTGAAGTTGAGTTTCATGTCCGGTCCCTCAGTTTGTTACATGACGCGGTGCATCTTGCTGACGCAAATCAGGTCCGTCCATGATCAAGATCAACAGGTTGACTACATCACTTCCTACCGTGACAGCAGGACAGGTATGCTTGCATCATTCAGAATTGTCTCGGTGGTGCCGCCGAACACATACTCCCTGAGGCGCGAATGGCCGTAAGCCCCCATGACCAGCAGGTCGGCACCGAATTCCTCACATTCCGCCAGTATCTCTGCGCCTGCATCACTGTGCTTGCCCGGCAATGGTTTTATTTCCGGCTCAACCCCGTGCCGGGCAATTGCTTCGGCCAGGCCGGCACCCTGCGGCAATTGCCGCGGGCTGTCTTCAGGTACCGGCGGACATACGATACGAACACAGTCCGGCGATGCGCCTGATACCAATGGCAGAGCGTCGAAGGCGGCGCGGGAGGCTTCGCGTGTTCCATTCCAGGCAATAACTATCCGCTGTCCCAGCTTCTGGCCGCGGTAGTCTTTCGGTACGACTATCACCGGCCGTCCGGTTTCGAATATCAGTTGCTCCAGGGTCATGTCAGGATCCATCAGAGTTGAGCCATGCTCCAGCCGGTTGATCAGCACAAGGTCCGCACATCTGGCCAGTTCCAGCGACGTTTCCCCGCCAGACATCAGGTCGGGATCGATTGTCCGCCATTGCCAGTTTTGCTCCGACAGCGACGCATAGTGCTCGAAGACGGCTTTTGTGTCCGCCTCCTGTTCATCAATGAACCTGCGCTTCTTGTCGAGCCAGTCTTTAAGTTCACTGCCCCTCAGGCCGACATTCACCGAGATGCCGGGCCTGGCGTGAAAACCCAGGACGTGGGACTGCCAGGGTCCGGCCAGGCCGTCGGCGAGCAGGCATAAACGCTCGGCCTGGTCGGGTGATCGAAAAACGATAAGGATGGTTTTGTAGCTGTCCACTGGGCGGGCTCCCTCGATTTGTGAAACCGCTATTATGGCAGCGTTGTCACTAACGTGGTTTGATGGAGGTCAAGAGCAATGCTTGCGCAGATCTATATTGGATTGGCGTAGCTGCGGAGATACCTGCCATGTCTTTTCCGAGCCGGGGATCATGGATCGACTGATCAGGGCCACAAATCTCCTTGCAAGCGATTGACCGGATTAAAAGACCGGCATAGCGTGGCCGTCAGTAGCGATAATGGCCTCCCTCAGACGTTGGAGAACCCTGATGAAACGTTTGATGTCCGCAGAAAAATCCGACGATGGGCTTGCCTTATCCTTGAGTTGGGAAGACGGCTTCAAGGCCCGGTTTCATGCGATATGGTTGCGGGACAATGCACTGGACCCGGAGACCCGGTCTGCCGGCAATGCGCAGCGGCTTATCACCCTGAGTGATATTCCGCCTGATACGGTCATCGCCGACGCAACTATTGCAGCCGACACCCTGTGCGTGCGGTTTGCACCTGAGAACAAGCAGGTTGAATTTCCCGGCCAATGGCTGCGTGACCATGCCTATGATGTGAGCGCGGGCAGGGCGCGTGGCTGGACAGCACCGGATATTGCAATCTGGGACGGCGGGTTTGATGTGGCGAACGTCACCGGTACCCACGAAACTGTCCAGCACGACGCCATGGCGCTGAAAGACTGGCTGGCCGGGGTGCGCCGCCACGGCTTTGCCAAACTGACCGGTGGCCCGGTTGCAAGCGGCGCGCTGGTGGATGTTGCAGCCCTGTTCGGCTATGTGCGTGAAACCAATTACGGCAAATGGTTTGAGGTTCGCACCCAGGTCAATCCGGCCAACCTTGCCTATACCGGCCTTGGACTGCAGGCACACACCGACAATCCTTATCGCGACCCGGTGCCGACGTTGCAGATACTGTATTGCCTGGAAAACTCTGCCACAGGCGGCGACAGCCAGGTTGTCGACGGGTTTGCCGCAGCACTTCGGCTGCGCGCCGAAGACCCGCACGGTTTTGAGTTGCTGACACGTTATTGTGCGCGGTTCGAATATCGCGGTACCGGAGATGTTCACCTGGTCAGCCGCAAGCCGATGATCGAGTTGAGCCCGGACGGGGAACTGACCGCGATCCGTTTCAACAACCGCTCGACGGCAGCCATCACCGATGTGCCGTTTGACGATATGGCTGACTATTATGCGGCCTATCGCAGGCTGGGCGAGATCATCGATGATCCGGCCATGGCGGTCGGGTTCAAACTGGAGCCCGGCGAGTGTTTCATCGTTGACAACACACGGGTGCTGCACGGCCGTACCGGCTATGCCGACAGTGGCGGATCACGCTGGCTGCAGGGGTGTTATGCCGACAGGGACGGCCTGCTGTCGACGCTGTCTGTTCTGGAGGACAATACTCTGGTGAACGTGGCATGAGCAAACTGACCGTTAAGACGATAGTCGGCTTTCTGGCGGATATTTTTGAACGCCGCGGTGGCGAGGAATATCTCGGAGAACCCGTTACCATGGCCGAGCACATGCTGCAGGGTGCGCATCTGGCCGAGCAGGCCGGCGAAAGCGAGACAATCATCACCGCAGCCCTGCTGCATGATATCGGGCATTTCACCAGCGAGTTCGGCATGTTCTCCATGGACGATACGCATGACAGGCATCACGAGGAGGCCGGTGCCAGTGTGCTGGCCGGTTTTTTCCCGTCGGTGGTCATTGACTGTGTGCGCCATCACGTGGCCGCCAAGCGCTATCTGTGTGCGGTGGATCCTGACTATTTCGGCAAGCTGTCGGACGCCTCGGTACATTCCCTCAACCTGCAGGGCGGGCCGATGGAATCTGGTGAAGTCGAGGCGTTCGAACGCAATCCGAATTTGGCCGATATCGTCAAGGTGCGCCATTTCGATGATGCGGGCAAACTGCCTGACATGGAAATACCGGGCTTTTCCCATTATGCGCCCATGGTGCAGCGGGTGGTTGATGCGCACTGCACCCAAAAGCAAGCTGCGGATTGATGTAATTGCCACCTATAAATAAAGACAGGCGTTGCATCATTATTATCGATTTCATTTATCTGTCACATAACGCAACCATATCCGGCAGGGGAGCAAGCAAATCATGAATTTTGGGTGGTGGCATACGCATGGTTGCCAACCTGCTTGACGATACAAATCATGCGCTGACAAGGAGATGTCATGTTTAAGAAACTTGCTGGTGGACTTTTGGCGGGTGTTGCAGTTGGGATTATGTCGATTTCGGCGGCCATGGCCGGTGAACTGACGGTCTACACCGCAATCGAAGCGGAAGATCTCAAGAAATATGCCGATGCATTCAATGCTGATCATCCTGATATCACGATCAACTGGGTGCGCGATTCAACCGGTGTTGTGACAGCAAAACTGCTGGCTGAAAAAAACAACCCGCAGGCAGATGTGGTCTGGGGACTGGCGGCGACATCGCTGCTGCTGCTCAAATCCGAAGGCATGCTGGAAGCATACGCGCCAAAAGGCGTTGAGAACCTCGATCCGAAATTTGTCGACAAGAGCACGCCACCGACCTGGACGGGCATGGACGCCTGGGTTGCGGCGGTTTGCTTCAACACGGTTGAAGGCGAAAAGCTCGGCCTGACGGCACCGAAGACCTGGAAGGACCTGACCAAGGCCGAATACAAGGGCCACGTGATCATGCCGAACCCGAATTCGTCCGGCACCGGCTTCCTGGACGTCTCCAGTTGGCTGCAGATGTTCGGTGAAAAAGACGGCTGGGCCTTCATGGACGGCCTGCACGCCAATATTGCCGCTTACACTCATTCCGGTTCCAAGCCGTGCAAGATGGCGGCAGCCGGTGAGATTCCAATCGGTGTGTCCTTCGCCTTCCGCGGTGCCAAGTCAAAGGCAGCCGGTGCGCCGATCGAGATCATCGTGCCGGAAGAAGGTGTCGGCTGGGACATGGAGGCAACGGCAATTGTCGCCGGTACCGACAACCTGGAAGACGCCAAGACGCTGGCTGACTGGACCATCACCAAGAAGGCCAACGAGATGTACAATTCCGGCTACGCGGTGGTTGCATATCCAGGCGTTGCAAAGCCTGTCGAGCACTTCCCGACCAACCTGCTGGAGAAGATGATCGACAATGACTTTGAATTTGCCGCCAACAATCGCAAGGCAATTCTGGACGAGTGGCAGAAACGCTACGATTCCAAGTCAGAGCCCAAGGGCTAACAAGTAGACTGCTGAAGAGGCACCGGGTCATCCCCGGTGCCTCTGAACTGTGATACTGTGGCATCGAACGGGTGCTGCAAAAAGGCGGCTGTTCGGGGAAGCGACATGGGGCAGGCAAGTACAACGGAAACCTATCTGAAGATTGAAAATGTCTGGAAGGCGTTTGGAGATTTCTTCGCGCTCAAGGATATTTCGCTTGAGGTCAACCGCGGCGAGTTTGTCTGCTTTCTCGGCCCATCGGGTTGCGGCAAGACAACTCTGCTCAGGGCTATAGCCGGGCTGGATATCCAGACCACAGGCTCAGTGTTTCAGGACGGCGAGGACATTTCCGCCCTGCCGCCATCGGAACGTGATTTCGGCATCGTGTTCCAGTCCTACGCGCTGTTTCCCAATCTGACGGTTGAAAAGAACATTGCATTCGGGCTGGAGAACTCCGGTATTGCCAGACCTGACATAGATAAACGTGTTGCAGAACTGCTGGACCTGGTCGGGCTGCCGGAGCAGGCCAGGAAATATCCGGCGCAATTGTCCGGCGGCCAGCAGCAGCGCATCGCGCTGGCGCGCGCCCTTGCCATGTCGCCGGGCCTGTTATTGCTGGACGAACCTTTGTCGGCATTGGATGCCAAGGTGCGGGTGCACCTGCGTCACGAAGTCAAGGATTTGCAGCGCAAGCTGGGTGTGACCACGATCATGGTGACCCATGACCAGGAAGAAGCGCTGGCCATGGCAGACCGCATTGTGGTGATGAACCATGGCGTCATTGAGCAGGTCGGGACACCTACAGACGTCTATCGCGAGCCGGTGTCGCTGTTTGTGGCGGATTTCATCGGTGAGACAAACCAGCTTGATTGCGTGGCGGACAACAAGGGCAAGGGCGTCAGGATCGGCAAGCGCAGGTTTGCCAGTGCAGCCCACACCCACGCCGATGGTCTGGATGTGATAGCCGTCATCCGGCCGGAAGACATCATTCCGCACGGTGACGGTGCCCGTTCTCCGGGCGCACCGGAGGAGATCAGCGAACCGGGCAACACGGTTGAAACCACAGTCGATGAAATGGAATTTCTCGGTTCATTCTGGCGCACCAGGCTGAGCAGTGCCGATCTGGGCGCAGGGCAGATCGTGGCCGACTTCTCGATCAACGCGGTACGGCGCATGGACATCCAGGTCGGCGGGCGCATGCGCATCGAAATCCCCAGCGACCGGCTGAAAGTGTTTGCCGCTGCGCCGGAGCCGGAAAAATGAGCAGCATCGACGCACTGGGTCCGGACGTGAGTGCAAAAAGCCGTATCAAGCCGAAAATGGGCTCTGACGACTGGATCATGCGCGGCTACATGATCGTGCTGGCGGTCTATCTGATCGTGGCGCTGGCGCTGCCTTTGTACGCCATGCTGTCCAAGGCGTTTGAAACCAGCCGGTTTGATCTGACCCAGTTTGAGGTTCAGGTCAGCGACGAAGCCGGTGCCTTCAATCAGCCCGCAGTCACATTGAAACAGTTGAACGATCAGGGAAACTTCATCGCTGAGGGAGATCTGGCAACCAGTACGGACGGACGTCTGGCGCTGACAACATTCTTCCCCGATTTCAGTTTCCGCAGCCCGGTGAAGTACCGGTTGCGCGGCCTGAGGGACGATGCGGTCTATCTGGTCGGGTCGGAACGCTTCGAAGGCACCAAACCGGCAGTGTTTGATTCAAACACCTTCCGCAAGGTGGTCATCCGACCGATACAGGGGCACGGGCTGGCCAATTTCGCCACCTATTTCTCGACACCGGCACTGTTCCAGTCGATCCAGAACTCCGTGTTCATCGCGCTTGTCTCAACCATCATTACCGTATCGCTGGCGTTCGGTTTTGCCTATGCGCTGTGTCGAAGCTGCATGCCGTTCAAGGGCGTGTTCCGGGTCATTGCGATGGCACCGATCCTGGTGCCGTCGCTGCTGCCGGGCATCGCGCTGGTCTACCTGTTCGGCAATCAGGGATTCCTGAAGCAGTTTCTGATGGGCGAGAGCATATACGGGCCCATTGGCATCGTTGTGGGATCGGTGTTCTTCACCTTTCCCCATGCCATGATCATCATCCTGATTGCCCTGTCGATTTCGGATGCGCGGCTGTATGAGGCTGCCGTTTCGCTGCGCGCCAGCAAATGGCGCACCTTCTGGACCGTCACCATTCCCGGCGCGCGTTATGGTCTGATCTCGGCGGCCTTTGTGGTGTTCAACCTGGTGATCACCGACTTCGGCCTGCCCAAGGTGATCGGCGGGCAGTACAACATGCTGGCGGTGGATATCTACAAGCAGGTCATCGGCCAGCAGAACTTCCAGATGGGCGCGGTGGTCTCCGTGGTGCTGCTGATCCCGGCAATGATTGCCTATATCGTCGACCGGCAGGTGCAGCGCAAGCAGGTGGCGCTGCTGTCGGCGCGCTCCGTGGTCTATCAGCCAAAACCGTCAAGACGATTTGATATGAGCTGCCTGGCTTACTGCGTGCTGGTGGCGACGTTCATCATCTCCATACTGGGCATCTGCCAGTATGCGGCACTGGTCAAGTTCTGGCCCTATGACCTGTCTCTGGGCCTGTCCAATTATGACTTCGACCGCATGGACGGTGGTGGCTGGGATGCCTACCGCAACTCCATCATGCTGGCTGTGATGACGGCGATCATCGGTACGGTCATCATCTTCACCGGCGCCTACATGGTGGAAAAGACCAAGGGCTTCGACAAGGGCAGGGCGGGCTTCCAGTTCCTGGCCATGCTGCCGATGGCCATTCCCGGCATGGTGCTGGGCCTGGCTTACATCTTCTTCTTCAACAACCCGGCCAATCCGCTGAACTTCATCTACGGCACCATGGCCATTCTGGTGATCTGCACGGTCACTCACTTTTACACCGTCTCACACCTGACGGCGGTGACGGCGCTGAAGCAGATCGACGGCGAGTTCGAACCGGTGGCCGCGTCGCTGAAACAACCGTTCTACCGGTTGTTCAGCCGGGTCACCGTGCCGGTCTGCATGCCGGCCATTCTCGATATCATGATCTACCTGTTCGTGAATGCCATGACCACGGTGTCAGCCGTGGTGTTCCTGTATTCGTCAAAGACAACGCTGGCTTCGGTGGCGGTGCTCAACATGGACGACGCCGGCGACATAGCGCCAGCCGCCGCCATGGGCATGATGATCTTCTACACCAACGTGGTGGCGAGGATGGTGCACGCGGTGGTGTCAAAATACGTCCTCGGCAGAACCCAGGGCTGGCGGCAGCGGTAGGGCGGGTACCCGATAGTGTCAGCGCCAGCGATTATCAATACTCATCCGCAAAACCGCCATGTTGGAAATCCCTGAATAATTCGGCTTTTGGCGACGATAGGGCTTCGCCAACGCCGATCATCCAGCCGCGCTTCCGCAGATCAGATTCACGGCGGCAGAGGTACCCCCTTGTCATCTGCATGACATGCGCCCATATATGATGAGCATGTTTACAATTGTTTGGTGTGGCCCAGATTAAGCGGTACGCCGACAAACCCAGACTTCTCCCGACAATGTGAGCGATGTACTAACCCAGCCGTTGCGATGTGTGACGTGCGGGTCGCTCCTTGAAAGGAACTCACCATGACAACTGGAACAGTCAAATTCTTTAACGCAGCAAAAGGCTTCGGCTTCATTGAACCTGAAGACGGTTCAAAAGATGCGTTCGTTCACATCTCAGCGGTTGAACGCGCCGGCATGAGCACTCTGTCTGAAGGTCAGAAAGTCACGTTTGAACTCGTATCTGACGAACGTAGTGGCAAGATGTCAGCCGACAATCTGCAGAACGCCTAACCCGGTTCAGCCGGCATTCGCCGGTTACAACTGAAACATATTCAGCATTCAAGCATTGACGCCGACCACGGATGTACTGGCGGCTCGTGTTGCCTGAAAAGGCAAATGCTTGATGCAGAACCAAGACGACTAACGTCTTGCGGCCCCGTAGCTCACCGCAGCGACGGGGCCTTTTTTTATCCCATAGCGGCAGTTCATCGCCGCGAGTCCACGAAAAAAGGAACAACTGATGGCCAAGGGTCAAAAACGCAGCAGTCGCGAAGCGAAGAAACCAAAGCAGGTTAAAAAGCCGGTTGAGGTGACGCCGTCGACCAACCTCACCAAGGGCATGACATCCCTGAGCAGCTCATCGAGAAAGAAGTGAAACAGCGGCAATGATGTCGTGATCTGTCCTTTATTGCCTGCCGGCTTACATCGACCATGCTTCACCTGCCGGCACTGACGGCGGGAGCAGGCAATATCCGGGTGTTTTCTGTGGATCGCGGTGAGCTTGAAGTGGGCTGAATTCGGATGAACGCCTGCAACCAGCAGATCAAACCTGAGGAGGACGATGTTAGTGATGGAATATCTTGGAAGCATTTCCGGCCATGGCACTCTTGTTCAACACGGCAAGGACATTGCCGGGGCGACATATGATTTCGAAGGCTACAGGACCAAGCATGCGGGCATTACCTGTTGCGGCGAAGTTGGATCATCGCCCGGCGTGCTAGCTGGCATTTTCGGGCTTACAGACATCCAGCTTCGTACCGATGCCGGCAGTGTGCTGGAAATCAGGTTCACTGGTAAGACCCTGAAACCATCTCAAGACTTTGCACATGTAGATGTCAGGGGCGATATCCCCAGTCAAAAACAGGAATGGCGCAGACGTTCTGGCATCATGCCGACGGCGTAATCAAACCCGATCGACGGCGAATTCGAACCGGTCGCCGCGTCACTCAAACAACCGTTGTACCGGCTGTTCAGCCGGGTCACCTGTGCCGGTATGCATGCCGACCGTTCTCGACATCATGATCTACCTGTTCGTGTATTGGTTAAAGACAACGCTGGCCTCGGTGGCGGTGCTCAACATGGATGATGCCGGCAACATTGCGCCGGCAGCCTCCATGGGCATGGTGGTGTTGAGATATGTGCTGGGCAGGACGCAAGGCTGGCGGCAGCGGTAGCGGGCGAGTTGTTTACTATCTGTCTGGCCTGATGCCGGACGTCAGGCCAAATAGTTGGTGCATTTGGCTGTGATCATGATTGCAGTCCGCCGTTAACTGATCGATAGAGTGTTTGACGTAACTTATCCGGATGCGGAACTTCGACGATCTCATACGCCGACATCAAGCTGATTTGTATGCACTTCATCAAGCCTTGCGTGAAGCAGTAAAGGTTCGTGATCAGTCGCCATCTCGTCGGGAAGCATGGCATCGTGCAGCCTTGAGTTTTAGAAATTACCGCTCTGAAGTGGATGATTATCTGAGCAAGATAAAAGATGCTGACATCGACGGATGGGCAGAAGGTCGCGAATTCGTTTTTAGCTATTTTACCGTTGACCCCATGTATTTCTGGTCTGGACATACAAAAGTATGGCTAATCGGAAAAATCAAGCCGCTGAATTTTGATGAATCGGAAAAAACGGTACTTCGGAATTTGATTACTGGCCGCATTCGCAATGGGGCCGGGCGAGAGTTCAAACACTTTTGCAGACTCGTTCCCCGCATTCAAAACAGGAATTTTTCCGACGATCTAACTCATCTGTCGAACGCAAAAGACTCGGGTGTTGCCGGTCGGGCTAAATTTGCATTGCGCTACCTGGTAACCGCAGACGCAGACAAACAGTGAAACGTGTCGGTAGATTGCTCAACATACCGACTAGACGGTCCGTGAATTCATCTGCGCTCATGTATCTCCCGCCTGATCAGCATCATCGTGTCTCAAACTGGCTAGCTCCCGCTGTGGAAGCCTGCGAGATAGTCGATCGTCACTGGCTTGTCGGTGCATTCAATCAGAGGGTCAATCAGCTTGAGTTTCGCTGAGGCTTCATGAGACACACTAGCAGCGGACAGCGCCAATTCCATGGTCGGATTGCAAGCCTCAGGCCTTTTGCTGTGGACAGCCATTGTAATTCTCCCTTTTGCCGAAGCCTGATATAGCACATTTAACGCAGCCGCCTGCCAAATGGTTTCCAACCAAGATCAACAACATCCATGACAGTCTGCTGACAGCGCCAACCGGTGTTCTCTTCAACCCTTGATCTCGGCATGGGCGAGCGACATGAAGGCCCTGATCACCTTGCTCTCGAGGCGTTCGCGCAGGCAGATGATGGACTCGTCCATGGTCATGGCGCTGTCGGATATGGGGATTTTCACCAGCCTGGTGTCCTGGCCGAACTCGGCTTCGGAAACCACGCCGACGCCGCCGCCGGCGGCCACGATTTCACGCACGGCTTCGCGTCCTTCAGCTTCGATGCTGCCGGTGATCCTGATGTTATGGCGGCGGGCTTCCTCCTCCAGCTTGGCACGGGTTTTCGATCCGGTTTCGCGCAGTACCAGCGGATGGCGCATCAGTTCCTTGAATGTGGTTGACTTCAGCTTGCTCAATGGCCCGCCGCGCGCGGTAAAGGCGACAATGGGTGAGGAGTTCAGGCGGATGGTTTCAAATTCCCGGTTCGCCGGCACATCGCCGACCACGCCGATGTCAGCCTCGTAGCTCTGCAACCGCTCGATCGCGGTCTCCGTGTTGCCGCCGTGCACCGAGATGAACACACCTGGGTTATTGGCGCGGAACGGGGTCAGCACATGCAGGATGTGATGGGCGGCATCTGCAACAATGTTCAACTGGCCGGTGCGCAGGGTCTGGGTTTCAGACAGATAATCCAGGGCCTGCTGTTCAACCTCGAACAGCCGGTAGGTGATTTCGAGCAGTTTCTTGCCGGCGTCGGTCACCCGGATCTGTTTTCTCTGGCGGTCAAACAAACGAATGTCGTATTCGGCTTCTAGCTTGCGAACCTGGTCGGAGATCGCCGGCTGGGTCAGGTGTAGCGCCTCTGCGGCGCGCGAAAACCCGCCGTGAACGGCGACGTTGTGAAATGCCCGCAATTGCACATACCGCATGGTCTCAGCCTTTCAATCCATCGATAAATCATATGGGTCGATAAAAACTATCGCTTTGAGCTATGGGTTGCAAGAGAGGGACTATGAGCGGCATGGCATGGCGTCCATGCTGCCGATTGCGCACGCCGCGCAGCATACCTGCCATCACTTGCCCTTAAACCAGACCTGATCCGGATTCATAACCGTCATGCAACTATCGGTATTCCTGCTCAACCTGACCGCTGCGATCGTGCTGCTGTTGTATTCAACACGCATGGTCAGGACCGGGGTTGAGCGCGCATTCGGGGCGGAACTGCGCAATGTGTTCATGCTGTCGCGGCGCAGCACGGTACTGAATTCGTTTGCCGGCGTTCTGGCTGCTGCGCTGTTGCAGAGTTCCACCGCAGTGGCCCTGCTGGTATCGGGCTTTGCCGCCACCGGCGTCATGGGGGTGACGGGCTCGCTGGCCGTGGTGCTCGGCGCTGACCTGGGTACGGCGGTGGCGGTACAGTTCCTCAGTCTCGACATTGCCTGGCTGACGCCGGGGCTGCTGGTTGCAGGTGGATTGCTGTTCCTGAAAGGCTCTGCCCGCGCCGTCAGGCAGATCGGGCGCGTGGTGATGGGGGTTGCCTTCATCCTGTTGTCCCTGCGCATGATCGGTGATGCCACCGAGCCGTTGCGGTCCAGCCCTTACCTGCAGCCGGTCGTGCAGCATCTCAGCGAGGATCTGCTGACCGCGTTTGCCGGCGGTGCCATGCTGGCCTTCGTGTTTCATTCCAGTGTGGCGGCAATCCTGATGCTGGCGGCGTTTTGTGCGCAAGGCCTGCTGCCGCTCGAGGCGGGGCTGCCGCTGGTGCTCGGTGCCAATGTCGGCAGTGGCCTGATTGCCGTGTGGCTGACGCGAAACATGCATGGCAAGGCGCGCCGCATCGCGCTGGGCAACCTTGTGGTGCGCGTGTCGGGCGGGATTGCCGCCTTGATGTTTCTGCGCCATGTGGCCCTGCCGCTGGATGTCGTGGCGAGTACTCCGGCGCGTCAGCTTGTCAGTTTCCACTTCCTGTTCAATGCGGCATTGCTTGTCGTCTTCCTGCCGCTCGTCGTGCCGTTGGCTGCGCTGACACGGCATCTGGTTCCGGCAGACGATGATCAGGCGGAGGTCCGGGCAAGGCCGGTCAGCGCGTTGGACCGCAACGTGTTGAATAACCCCGGCCTGGCGCTGGCCAGCGCGACGCGTGAACTGCTGCGCATGAGCGAGCAGATCGAGCTGATGTTGTCACCGATTATGGAGCTGTTCGTCTCTACCAACGCCCATGCAGCCGCGCGCATCAAGGAGGTCGAAAAAGAGGTCAACGAGGCCCAGACCGATATCAAGCTCTATCTGGCTGAAATGAACCAGGGACAATTGTCGCCGGATCAGGCCAGGCGCAGCATGGACCTGACAGGTATTGCCATCAGCCTGGAGCGGGTGGGTGATATCATCACCAAGGACCTGCTGCGTCTGGCTGGCGAAATGCGCAAGAAGAAACTGACGTTTTCCAACGAGGGCTGGAACGAACTGACCCGGCTGCATGCCCGGGTGCTGGCCAACATGCAACTGGCGCTGAATGTGCTGGTATCGGAAGACGTGGACTCCGCCCGCCAACTGGTTGAAGAGAAGGAATATGTGCGGGCACTGGAAGAGGAGTCCCATGACGCCCATCTGGCCCGGCTGGGGCAGGGCACCGCGCAAAGCATCGCCACCAGCGACATTCACCTGGAAACCGTGCGGGCACTCAAGGAAATCAATTCCAGGTTCATTACCTTTGCCTATCCGATCCTGAAAAAGAGCGGATTGCTGCTCGACAGCCGGCTGGCGGACGCCAAATCGTGAGGCACAGAAAATATTATGTGTCGATCTGAAATATCGATTTCTCAAATACTAGCGGACTGCCTAAATTCACAGCAATTGTTTCTGGCGCGGGCACATTTGCGGAGGCACCCGACATGAAGGCGGATCTGGAAATCGATTCTGCAGCGGCTATTGAAGCGCCAAGGCTGGGCGAGCCGTATCTGCTGACGCCGGGGCCGCTGACGACAGCCTATTCAGTCAAGGAACAGATGCTGCGCGACTGGGGGTCGTGGGACGGTGATTTCCGCGCGATGACGGCCCGCCTGCGGGCTGAACTTCTGGCACTGGTGGGATCAGGTGCCGAAGACTTCGACTGCGTGCCGGTTCAGGGCAGCGGCACTTTTGTGGTTGAGGCCATGCTGGGCTCGCTGCTGCCGCGTGACAGCAAGACACTGGTGCTGATCAACGGCGCTTATGGCCAGCGAATTGCAAAAACCATGGACTATATCGACCGCGCCCATGTGGATATCGACAAGGGTGACTACCTGCCGCCGCGCGGACCGGAAGTGGCAGCCGCCTTGGCTGCGGATCCCGACATCACCCACGTGGTGGTTGTGCACTGTGAGACCTCTTCGGGTATTTTAAATCCAATCAAGGAAATCTCCGAGGCAACCTATGCGGCCGGGTGCAAGCTGCTGATCGATTCCATGAGCGCCTTCGGGGCCATTGATGTGGCAGCCGGTGATATCCGCTATGAGGCGATTGTCTCATCCGCCAACAAGTGTATCGAAGGGGTTCCCGGTTTCGGCTTTGTCATCGCGCGCAAATCCGAACTGGTCGCGGCCAGGGGCAATGCCCATTCGCTCAGCCTCGATGTACATGACCAGTGGGCCAACATGGAAAAGACCGGTCAGTGGCGCTTCACGCCGCCGACACATGTTGTTGCCGCCTTCATGGAAGCCTTGCGTCTGCATCGTGAGGAGGGTGGTATTCAAGGCCGCGGTGCGCGCTACACCAAAAACCGCGATGTGCTGGTTGACGGCATGCGCGAACTGGGTTTTGAAACCCTGCTGCGCGACCGCTGGCTGTCCCCGATCATCGTGACCTTCTTCAACCCGGCAGACGACAAGTTCGAATTCACCCGGTTCTACGATCTGATGAAGGCAAGAGGCTTCATCATCTATCCTGGCAAGCTGACCGTCGTCGACAGTTTCCGCGTCGGCTGCATCGGCCAGATGGACCACCACACCATGCGCGCTGTCGTGGCAGCCGCGAAATCATCGCTGGATGCAATGGGCATTGCCAGCGCCAGACCACCGCAGGCCGCTCTTTCCGAACGCGAGAAGCTTGCAGCTTAAAGAAAGCAATTGAAAAAATGAACGACATGACCCCAGTGGACGTTACTGTAAACGGGCGCAGCTATCCTCAATCCAGCACCTGCGCCATCGCCATCTGCCTGGACGGTTGCGAACCGGCCTATCTGGATGCAGCCATTGCCGACGGGCTGATGCCGACGCTGGCGCGCATCCGTGCCGAGGGTACTGACAGGCTCGCCCACAGCGTCATCCCCAGCTTCACCAACCCGAATAACATGTCCATCGCCACCGGGCGCCCGCCTGCCGTGCACGGTATTTGTGGCAACTTCCTGTACGACCCGGACACCGGTGAGGAAGTGATGATGAACGACCCGAAATTCCTGCGGGCGCCCACCGTGTTCAAGGGCTTTTATGATGCCGGCCAGCGCGTCGCCATTGTGACTGCGAAAGACAAGCTGCGCGCCCTGCTGGGTCATGGCCTGGCATTTGACGAAGGCCGCGCCATCTGTTTTTCGTCGGAGCGTTCAGATACGACGACCAAAGCCGAGCACGGCATCGACAATGCGTCTGAATGGCTGGGGCGCGACGTGCCGGAGGTTTATTCCGCAGAACTATCGGAGTTTGTCTTCGCCGCCGGTGTCAAGCTGCTGAAGGAATTCGCGCCAGACGTCATGTACCTGACCACAACCGACTATGTGCAGCACAAATATGCGCCCGAAGATGCCGAAGCCAAGGCGTTCTATGCCATGTTCGACAAATACCTGACCGAGCTGGATGCCATGGGCGCAGGGATCGTGGTTACGGCCGATCACGGCATGAAGCCGAAACACCTGGCAGACGGCTCTCCAGCCGTCATCTATGTGCAGGACCTGATGGATGACTGGCTCGGCAAGGACGCCGCCCGGGTCATTCTGCCGATCACCGATCCTTACGTTGTGCATCACGGTGCACTGGGGTCATTCGCGACAGCTTACCTGCCCGCCGGTGCAGATGTTGAGCAGGTTTTGGGCAAGCTGCGCGCCATTGACGGCATTTTGCTGGCTGTCGACAAGCGGGAAGCCTGCGAGCGCTTTGAGCTGCCGGATGATCGCATCGGCGACATCGTGGTGATCTCCGGTGAGAACATGACCGTAGGCACCAGTGCGCACCGCCATGACCTGGCTGCACTCAAGGAGCCCCTGCGCTCGCACGGCGGATTGACCGAGCAGGAGGTGCCGTTCATCGTCAACCGGGTGATGGAAGACCTGCCGGGGGCACCGGCGTTGCGGAACTTTGATGCTTTCTTCTACGCGGTGCGGGCAGCTGCGCTACAAACAACCATCTAAAAGGTCGACAAAAATGAGTGGAACGGAACGCACGATCCGCCGCGAGGCAATGCGCATTGGTGGCGAGAAGGTGACGACGAAGGACGTTGTGGAGGTTCTGTACCCCTACACCGACGAAGTGATCGGCACGGTGCCCGCAGGCACGGCGGAACACGCCGCACGGGCCTTCGAGATTGCTGCCAACTACAAGCCGATGCTGACCCGCTATGAACGCCAGCAGATCCTGTTTCGCGCCGCCGAACTGATCCGCGAGCGGCGCGAGGAGATCGCCCACTGGCTGACGCTGGAACTGGGTATCTGCAAGCAGCATTCATTGTATGAGACCGGACGGTCCTATGACGTGTTCACGCTGGCCGGGCAACTGGCCATTCTCGATGACGGGCAGATTTTTTCCTGTGACCTGACGCCCCAGGGCAAGGACCGCAAGATTTTCACCAAGCGCGAGCCGGTCAATGCGATTTCGGCGATCACCCCGTTCAACCATCCGCTCAACATGGTGGCACACAAGATCGCCCCGTCGATCGCCACCAATAACTGCATGGTGTGCAAGCCGACGGAACTGACGCCGATGACGGCAATCACCCTGGCGGATATCCTGTATGAAGCAGGCCTGCCGCCGGAAATGTTCCAGATCGTCACCGGCATGCCGCAAGACATCGGTGATGAGATGATCACCAATGAAAACATCGACATCATCACCTTCACCGGTGGTGTGCCGGTCGGCAAGATGATTGCGTCCAAGGCCGGCTACAAGCGCACAGCACTGGAACTCGGCGGCAATGACCCGCTGATTATCCTGAATGACCTTGAGACGTCTGATCTTGAAAAGGCGGCAGCTCTTGCCTGTGCAGGCGCCACCGGCAATTCCGGCCAGCGCTGCACTGCCATCAAGCGTATCCTGGTGCAGGAATCGGTGGCCGACAAGATCGTGCCGATGATCCTGGAAAGGGCCAAAGCCATCCGCTTCGGCGACCCGCAGGACCCGGACACGCAACTGGGCTGCGTCATTCATTCAAAGGCCGCCGAGATCTTTGAGAACCGGGTTTATGATGCGCAGAAGCAGGGGGCCAAGATTCTCTACCACCCGGAACGCAAAGGGGCCTTGCTGCCGCCGATCGTTGTGGACCACGTGCCGCATGGAAGCGAACTGGTCATGGAGGAAACCTTCGGTCCGATCGTGCCGATCGTCCGGGTGCCGGACAATGATGAAGAGGTCATGCGGATTTCCAATTCTACCGCCTTTGGCCTGTCGGCAGGCGTCTGCACAAACAACCTTGTCCGCGCCATCAGCTATATAGAAGGTCTGGACGTGGGCACGGTGAACATCTGGGAACAGCCGGGATACCGCATTGAAATGTCGCCGTTCGGCGGTATCAAGGATTCAGGCAATGGCGTCAAGGAAGGCGTGCTTGAGGCGATGAAGTTCTTCACCAATGTGAAGACCTACTCGCTGCCGTGGCCGCGCTAGGTTTGTCCGTTGGGCCAGGACAGCAAGCCTAAGATCCAGCATACGGAAGGTGAATCAAACACCTCTGCTGCCCGCGCGAACTGGGCTGCGTCCAATACGGGTGAGCGTTCGCGGCCCTTGCTGGAACGCGATGCGGACGCATTCATGCACCAGAGCCTGTCGAGCCCGTGCGTGAACACGATTGCAAAGGCGCAAGGCATCTGGATCGAGGATCTGGATGGCCGCCGCTACATGGATTTCCATGGCAACAGCGTGCATCACATCGGCTATGGCCATCCGCGTCTGGTCGCTGCCGTCAAGGACCAACTGGATGTCTTGAGTTTTTCGCCGCGCCGCTTCACCAATGAAGTCTCGGTGCAACTGGCCGAACGGTTGGGCAAGCTGGCACCGGCGGATCTGAACCGGGTGCTGTTCACCACCGGTGGCTCGGATGCAGTGGAAGTGGCGCTGAAGATCGCGCGTGCTGCGACCGGACGTTTTAAAACCCTGTCGTTCTGGGATGCGTTTCACGGCGCAGGCTTCGGCGCATCATCGGTCGGCGGGGAGGCGACGTTCCGTTCCCACATTGCCGGTCCGCTGACACCGGGGGCGGAACATGTTGCGCCGTTTGCCTGCTATCGTTGTCCTTATGGCCATCCCGGACCAGAGAATTGCGGGCTGGCCTGCGCCTCGATGGTCGACTATGTGCTGGAGCGTGAAGGTGATGTTGCTGCCGTCATAGCCGAACCCATGCGGGCGGTGCCGCAGATCCCGCCTCCGGGATACTGGCAGAAGGTGCGCGAGGCCTGCGACCGGCACGGCACCTTGCTGATTTTCGATGAAATCCCCACCGGTCTCGGCAAGACCGGAAAGTTCTTTTCCTTCGACCATGACGGCGTGGTGCCGGACATCTGTGTCGTGGGCAAGTCGCTGGGTGGCGGCATTTTGCCGATTGCGGCGGCCATTGCGCGCGAAGACCTGAATGTGTGCGGCGAGTTTGCCATTGGCCACTATACCCATGAGAAGAACCCGGTGACGGCGCGCGCGGCCCTGACAACCCTCGATATCATCGAGGATGAAGGGCTTGTGGAGCGGTCAGCCCGGTTGGGTGACTATGCCATGAACCGGTTGCGGGAGTTTGCGTCTGCCTGTCCCATCGCCGGTGATGTGCGGGGCAGGGGGCTGATGTTCGGGGTCGAGATCGTGTCGGACAAGGAGACCAGGACTGCCGCGCCTGAACTGGCGGAACAGATCTACTACAAGTGCCTGGACAAGGGTCTGAGCTTCAAGATTTCGCAAGGCTGCGTCCTGACATTATCACCGCCTTTGACCATTGCGCGCGAAGATCTGGAGACTGCATTGACAATCGTGGAGACGGCTATTAGCGAAACGGCATCCTGATGCCGGTTAAACTGACCCACGGTGCCATCTGAATGGGCGCGCCAACTCAATTTGCCATCGCTCTCATCCTGTGCGCAGCCGTGCTGCATGCGGTTTGGAACGCCCTGGTCAAGGGGTCCGCCGACCGGGTGATCACGCTTGGTCTGATCAATCTGGGGCATGGTCTGGTCGGCGCAGTCATGGTGGTGCTGTATCTTCCGCCGGCACGCGAGGCCTGGCCGTTCATTGCGGCCTCAACCTTCATTCATTATTTCTATTACGCTTTCCTGCTGGTGGCCTACCGGTTCGGCGACCTCAGCCAGGTCTATCCGATTGCGCGCGGCGTCGCGCCGGTGCTGGTGGCGCTGGGAGCGCAGTTCTTTGCCGGCGAAGTTCTGCCGCCGGTGGCCTGGGCCGGCATTTTGATAATCTCGTTTGCCATTGGAGCCCAGACCTTTGGCCGGCGCGGCGCCAGGATCAGTGCCGTTGCATTGGCGGCCGCTGTATTGACCGGGATTACCATCGCGTCATATTCAGTTGCCGACGGCATGGGCGTGCGGGCGTCGGGCAGCCCGCTTGGCTATATCGGCTGGCTGTTCGCGCTGGAGGCGGTGTCGACGGCCGTTCTGCTGGGCATGCGGTGGGACAAGCTCAGGGATTATCCGCTGAAGAACTATCTGATCGGCATTGGCGGCGGACTGATCTCGGCGCTGGCTTACGGGCTGGCGATCTATGCCAAGAGCCTCACTTCGCTTGGCACCGTATCGGCGATCCGTGAGTCCAGCGTCATCATTGCAGCCCTGATCGGGGTTGTGTGGTTTGGCGAGCGGCCGTGGAAACTGCGGATGGTCTCTGTGGTGTTCGTGGTCATCGGCATCGTTCTGCTGGCCACGGCCTGACTTTTCAAGACAGCTAATATTAGGACGAAAAACCCCGGGCTGATGGCCCGGGGAGAAGTTGCAGGGAGACTCTAGATCAGTATGGTTTTTGATTGAATCAATCAAAAATCATAAAACTGATCGCTTCCAAAGTGCTAGAGCAACTTTATGGGTTCAAGCGAACCCATGTTGCTCTAGGACGGGAAGAAACGACGCTCAGGACATCCCGACCCGGCTGACGCCGATATCTCTCAATGTGCGTGCGTCAATATGATTGCTGGCCAGAAGGTTGCCGGTCCTGTTGCTGCGCAGCAGGCGCTGCGTGGACTTCAAAATGGCTCTGGTGAAGCTGGTGTGGTGTTGCCTGGTCATTTTTGCGTTCCTTCAAGGCGAGACGTTCTTGTTGTTTTGTTAACCGCAACATTGCACAGACCAGACCCCTGGAATGTGAGATTAGTCACACTGTGTGCCTGTTTGAGTTATGCACAATCGAGGGTCCCGAACAGGTAAAATGTCGTGTTTTAGGCAAATGTGACAGTAATGTGTTCGTAACTTGGCGTAATTTGTTGACGCCATCCAGGTGCTGAATTCTGATTGACCCAACGAAAACATCCAGGGGCGAGGCTGGGCGAGTCAGACGGTGGAGGCGAGTAGGCGGTGTCAGAGTTACATGTGTCTGTTGGTGAACAAGAGTGGCGACCAGAACAACCCGGGATCACAGGCTCCCTGGCGGTGGTTCTCGCAAAAGAATTCCCGGAATCGTTTCGCTGGGCGCAGGAAGTTACAGCGAGTGCCCGAAAATGCATTCGGCTTGAGTATTCAGCACCACATTGTGTGGAAGCACAGGTGCAGCAATTGTTTGATGACCTGCAGGAACTGAAGAAGCGGCTGCTGCGCGAGAACTTCTATTATCGCGTCATTGAAATGGACCTGGAGAGCACCCCTGAAGTTCTCGATCTGGCAAAAACCTCCGCAGACTGGCGCATCGTGCTGCTGTTCTCGTTTCTGGATGAAGAACTGCCACAGTTTGAACAGGAGTATGATTACGCCATGAACCTTCTGGCGGCCAACTCCCAGGCCATAGCGGATGGGACCGGCAAGTTGCGTTACTCGTTTGAAGCCGTCATAGCGGCCATGGCCGCCTGAGTTTGGCCGCACGGCTGACCGGTTGCAAAAATCCTACTCCAAGTAAGGTCTCGCCGACGTTTGGCTGCTAGATCAGGATGATTTTTGGTTAAATCAACCAAAAATCATAAACCTGATCGCTTTCAAAGTGATAGAGCAACTTTATGGGTTCTCTTGAACCCATGTTGCTCTATGACACCTGCCATTCGCCCGGCTGCGGGCCTGCCGCGCCGACAAGACAGGTTGGGAGCTTTGCATGCATATACATACCGTGTTCTTCTGGTTGTGGAAGACGACCGGTCCCGAGCAAATCAGGCAGTTCGAAAACGGACTTGATCTGCTGACCCGTGATCCCAATGTGCTGGAGCGCCAGATCGGAAAGCCGGCTGACACCAGCCGGGCGGTGATCGACAGCAGTTATGATTACGCCGTGGTGCTGAGGTTTTCAGACCTTGCCAGCCACGATGCCTATCAGGCCGGACAGGCGCACCAGATGTTCCTGGAAACCTGCGCAAGCCTGTGGAGCAAGGTTCAGGTATATGACATCGAAAACAGCTCCTGAAGGTGCTGGAACAGGCTCATTGACCGTGTTTTCGCCTGTTTTTCTGACAGGTCCGCCGCACCAAAAAAGAGACTTAGGGTTATAAGTCGGCACTCATTGGGCTTGTGACGGACGATCTGCAGTTTACGCTTGGTTCAATCGCGCGACAAACGACGCGGTTTTTCTGGTGCATGACGCACATGCCTTAATGGGAGGAAGACTATTATGCGCAAATTGCTAATTTCAACTGTCGCTGCCGCTGCGGTTCTCGCAGCCGGGTCGGCTCAAGCCGCCGACAAGCTGAAGATCGGCTTCATGGCGACGCTTGAAGGAACCTACACCGTGCTTGGCGAAGACGGCCAGCGTGGTTTTGAGGTCGCTATGAAAGAGGCCAAGGGCATGGCCGGCGGCCGTGAAATCGAGGTCATTGTCGGCGCCACTGACGCCAGCCCGGACAGCGCCCTTCGCGCGGCCCGCAAGCTCGTGGAGCAGGACAAGGTCGATATCATCATTGGTCCGCTTTCCGGTTCGGAAGGCATCGCCATCCGTGACTATTCCAAGACCCAGCCACAGGTTACTTTCATCAACGGCATCTCCGGTGCCCAGGAAACCACCTACGTCACGCCATCGGAAAACTTCTTCCGCTTCAACATGGATGGTGCGCAGTGGTCAGCCGGTCTCGGATCATATGTTTACAATGAAAAGGGCTACAGGAGAGTAGCCACCATCGGTGAAGACTACTCCTTCATCTATACCCAGGTGTTCGGCTTTGCGCTGGAATTCTGTGGCGCGGGCGGTGAAATCACCGAGCGTCTTTGGGTGCCGCTTGGTACCAAGGACTTTGCCTCGATCATCGCTTCCCTGCCGGATGACGTGGATGCGATCTATCTCGGCCTGGGCGGTGGCGACGCGGTGAACTTCCTCAATCAGTACCAGCAGGCTGGCGGTGACGCCAAGCTGATCGGTGGCACGATCATGATTGACGGCACGGTGTTGTCTTCCAAGGGCAAGGCAAAGGATGCGCTCATCGGCACACCCGGTTCCGGCCCGCAGGCCGACACCTGGGACAATGAAAAGTGGCAGGCATTCGTGAAGGCCTACCAGGATGCATTCCCGCCTGAAAAACGCTTCCCGACACCTGCTCTGATGGCGACAGGTTACTATAACGCGTTCAATGCCATGAAGATTTGCATGGACAATGTGAAGGGTGAACTCGGTGACGGGCACAAGGGCCTGCGGCAATGTCTGTCGACACTGGAGCTTGATGCACCGAACGGCAAAATCACGCTGGACAGCAACCGTCAGGCCATCGGCACCAACTTTGTGACCGAAGTGGTTGAAGAAGACGGCAATCTGGTCAACAAGCTGGTGAAGATCGTGCCCGACGTCAACCAGACGCTTGGCATTGATCCGGAAGTCTTCAAGACAGTCGGCCTGCCGTCACGCGATGTGCCGGAATGCAAGAAGTTCTGACTGCTGCTTCCTGACATGACCTGAAATACCCAGGGCACCTCCGGCAAACGGTGGTGCCCTGTTCTTTTGAACCGGCATGGTGAGTGATATGGCTGAAGTAAAACCAAATCTGATAGGCGGACAATGGCACGCCGGCGAGCATGCATCTGCCAACATCAACCCGTCTGATACCGATGATATCATCGCGCATTATGCCACTGCGACCACAGATGATGTCGAGGCAGCAATTGCCGCAGCAGATGCGGTCGCCCACGACTGGGCGGGAAGCGGCATCCAGGCGCGGCACGATATCTTGCGCACCGCCAGCGATGAGATCATGGCCAGGCGTGAAGACATCGGACGGCTGTTGTCGCGTGAAGAGGGCAAGACGCTGGCTGAAGGCATCGGCGAGACAGTGCGCGCTGCTCAGATTTTCAACTTCTTTGCCGGAGAAACACTGCGCCTGGCGGGCGAGAAACTGCCGTCTGTTCGAACCGGTGTCGATGTTGAAATCACCCGCGAGCCAATCGGGGTTGTTGGTGTCATTACGCCGTGGAATTTCCCTGTCGCGATCCCCGCCTGGAAAATCGCACCGGCCATCTGCTACGGCAATCCGGTGGTGTTCAAACCGGCTGAACTGGTGCCGGGTTGCGCATGGGCGATGGTGGACATCCTGCACCGGGCAGGCATGCCTTCGGGCACCATCAACCTGGTCAACGGGCCGGGCTCGGTGGTCGGCCAGGCCATGCTCGATGATGCCCGCGTCAAGGCAATTACCTTTACCGGTTCGCAAGCCACCGGTGAGCGGGTGGCACAGGCAAGCGTGCGTCACATGCGGAAATTCCAGCTTGAGATGGGCGGCAAGAACCCGCTGGTGGTGCTGGATGACGCCGATCTGGATGTGGCGGTTGATTGCGCCGTTCAGGGCGCGTTCTTCTCAACCGGACAGCGCTGCACGGCATCTTCGCGCCTGGTGGTCACCGAAGGTATTCACAGCCGGTTTGTGGAGGCTTGCGCATCACGGATCAGGGACCTGAATGTCGGCGATGCACTGGACAGCCGAACCCAGATCGGTCCCGTGGTGGACGAAACACAACTGCGGCAGGACCTTGACTATGTCGAGATCGGTCGCAGGGAAGGGGCCACATTAAGGGTCGGTGGCGAGCGCCTGAAACGCGACAAGACCGGGTTCTACATGCAGCCGGCCCTGTTTACCGATACCCGTAACGACATGCGCATCAACACGGAAGAAGTGTTTGGACCGGTGGCATCGGTGATCAGGGTTCGCGACTATGAAGAAGCCCTGCAGGTGGCCAACGACACGCCGTTCGGCCTGTCATCGGGGATCTGCACCCAGAGCCTGAAACACGCGACACACTTCAAGCGCAATGCGCAGGCCGGCATGGTGATGGTCAACCTGCCGACCGCAGGGGTCGACTATCATGTACCGTTTGGTGGCGCCAAGGGCTCCAGCTACGGACCCCGCGAGCAGGGCCGGTATGCGGTGGAATTCCACACCACAGTCAAGACCGCCTATACGTCGGCGTGAGCCACCATCAGCGGGGAATTGTTGCACCAAGAAAGCTGGTTTTGAGAAACAGCTTGCTGAATTGCTCCTGCTTGGCCATGATTTGGAAAAAATAGCTGCAAAACATGCAGAATAATAAACCGCATACTGTTGCGGAGGGAGAGATGAGCAGAGCCTTAGCCGTGTATCACGGTGTATTTGGCCGCGTCACGCTGTATCAGCTTGACCGGGAACTGGCGACCCATGCGCATCGCGAGGGCCACCTGGTATTTTATGTCAGCGGCAAGCATGGCGGCATGGCGGTTGAAGGTGTCCGGCACGAACTGGACAGGGCTTCCGGCGCTGCAGTCAGCCCGTGGCAACCACACAGTTTTCATCCCGGCGATCTCGAGAACGGCTCGCTTTTCCTGGTCCTGTATATCCGGCCCGAATGGTTTCTGGAAATGTCGAAACACGCCCGCTTCGGGCTGAATTTCGGCTCGTCGCTGATCGAGATGTCGGCACCGGTCCGGCAACTGGTGCATCAGACGTCGCGTCTGCTTCTGGATGATGCCTGTGGGGAGTTGATCCAGGCTTGCGTATTTGAACTGACCCAGGAATCCTACAATCAAAGCTGGGCATCCAGTTCCAGCGAGGCTCAGGACGAAATGCCCGTCGCCATGTTGCGGGATTTCCGGATTCGCAATTCCATCAAGCTGATGAAATCCAGGCTGGGCGAGGGCGAGAGCATTCTGCTGGACTCGATCGCGCGTGGTGCCGGTATCTCGCGTCCGCACTTTTTCAAGCTGTTCAAGGAGAATGTCGGGCTGACGCCCAACATCTACCTGAACACCTTGCGGATGGAGACGGCCATAGAGCGGCTGACCCAATCCAGCGACGCGGTCACCTCGATCGGGCTCGATCTCGGTTTCTCGTCACAAGCCAGTTTCACCCGCTTCTTTGCCTCAAATGTCGGGATTCCACCGTCTGACTATCGCCGAGTGGCGCAATTGGCGCCGTAAACGCAGAAATTTGCGATCAATTACAAGACCATAAGACTGTCAGGTATGCATTCCGGCACACCTGCTCCTATGATTGTGTGGAATCTGGAAGTGCAATGTACACTTCCGGACGGAGGAATACGTTTTGACCATGGCAGGGCAACACAAGTTTATCAGCGGCTTGCAGGCATATGAAGGCTGCTTGCGGGGAGGCGCGGCATGAAAGGCTTCATGGCTCGCAACCCGTTCTGGTCACTTATCATCGTGCTCGCCATCTGTTTCCTGGTGTGGGCGATTTTCGCGCCGTGGCCGCCCGGCTTCGTCGATACGTTCGGGCGCAAGAAGATATTCCTGAATGCGCTGTTCAATGGCGTCACGCTGGGCGCGCTGTATTTCCTGGTTGCCAGCGGGTTCACGCTGATCTTCGGCCTGATGAAGAACGTCAACCTGGCGCACGGCTCGCTGTATCTGCTTGGCGGGTACATTGGCTACGACGTGGCCAATACGACCGGCTGGTGGCTGCTGAGTTTTGTCGTGGTGTTTGTGGTTGTCGGTGCCATGGGCGTGCTGCTGCAGGTGCTGGTGTTTCAGCGAATGGAGGGTGAGGACTTACGCCAGACACTGGTGACGATCGGTATCTCCATCGTGGTGGCCGACCTGATGCTGTGGTACTGGGGTGGCGACTTCTACCAGATACTGACCCCGGACTGGTTGTCGGGTCCCATTCAGCTGCCCATTGTGACGGCGGTAAAAAGCAGTGGTGAAGCGGTTTTCCTGAAATATCCGTTTGTCCGGATTGTGATTCTCGCGGCATCGATTGTTATCGGAATCGCCATGTGGCTGTCGCTCAACAAGACCCGCATCGGCATGCTGATCCGCGCCGGTGTTGATGACCGTGACATGTTGTCTGCCACCGGTGTCCGCATCCAGCGGGTGTTCGTGCTGGTATTTGCCTTCGGCGCCGGCCTTGCCGGTGTGGCCGGTGTGGTAGGCGGCACCTTCCAGTCACTGGCGCCGGGCGAGGATACCCGCTTCCTGCTCGCCTCGCTGGTGGTGGTGATTGTCGGCGGCATGGGATCGATCCCGGGAGCAGCGCTTGGCGCGCTGTTGATCGGACTGGCTGAACAGTTCGGTTCGGTTTACATGCCAACCTACGCTGTCGTGCTGACCTTCCTGATCATGGTTGTGGTGCTGGCGTTCAGGCCGCAGGGCCTGCTTGGCGAGAGGCGCTAGAAGCTGATGGCCGTGACCGAAGACACAAGCACAGCGCCAATAAACGGCAAGCCGCAATCCTGGTGGTCCGGATTGTCGTTGAGCTCGATCCCGACACCGTACTGGTTCGTCGGGGCATTCATGCTGCTGCTGCCGGTCCTGGTCGGGCCTTTCATGCTGTTCCAGGTATTCGGCTGGGCGCTCATTCTGGGCATGATCGCTCTCAGCCTGATGTTCCTTGGCGGGTATGGCGGCATGGTGTCCCTGGTGCAGATGTCAGTGGCTGCATGTGCGGCCTACATGCTGGCAATTTTCGGCGACAGCGCGATAACCCAGATTTCGCTGGGCTGGCCATGGTGGGTTGCAATCCCCATAGCGCTTGTCATCGCAACCGGCTTCGGCACCCTGACCGGTGCGCTGGCAGTGCGGACCGAGGGCATTTACACGATCATGATCACGTTGGCCATTGCGTCAGCCTTCTTCTATTTCACCCGGCAGAACTATGTACTGTTCAACGGTTTTTCCGGGTTCAACGGGGTCAAGCCGCCACAATTGCTTGGTGTCGACTGGCGCCAGCCGATACCGTTTTACTACCTGACACTGTTCTGGGCGGCAGTCGCCTATCTGTCGGTTTTGTATGTCTCGCGTGCACCGTTCGGTCTGGCACTGCAGGGCGTGCGGGACAATGCCCGGCGCATGGAGGCGCTGGGCTACAATGTTACCGCGCACCGGATTGCGGCCTACGTCTTTGCCAGCTTCATAGCGGCAGTTGCCGGCATTCTGCTGGTCTGGCTGAACGGACAGGTATCTCCGGGAACGGCAGGGATCGGCCCGGCAATCGACATATTGATTATCGCCGTTGTTGGTGGCCTTGCGCGCCCTGTCGGGCCGTTTATCGGTGCCATCATTTATGTACTGCTCAGAACGTTTGCGCTCGATTTCATGGTGTCGATGGGATTGTCGGGCGAGCGCTTTCAGTTGCTGGTCGGCCTGGTGTTCCTGGGCATCGTGTTCTGGTCGCCGGACGGCATACTCGGGCTCTGGGAGCGCTGGCGCAACCGCATGAATTCAACTGACCGGCTGACAGGCGAAACCCGCGACAAGGACGGAGGCAGCGAGGCATGAACGCCATTGCAAACACCTCCACCATGGCCACCCGGTTGTCGGCTACCGGCACCGCCAATGCGCTTGAATTGCGTGGCGTCAGCAAGTTCTTCGGCGCGCTTGCGGCGATGCAGGACATCACCTTGACCGTCAAACCGGGCGAACGCCGCGCCGTTCTGGGGTCAAACGGTGCCGGCAAGACCACATTGTTCAACTGCATAACCGGCGACTTCCTGCCGACGTCCGGGGTCGTGCGGATGTTTGGCGAGGACGTCACCAGGTTTCCGCCGCACGATCGCATTCGCCGGGGGTTGCGCCGTACCTACCAGATCTCGCTGTTGTTTGGCGGGCTGACCGTTATCGACAATGTCTACCTTGCCTGCCGCGGTGTCTCGCGCAATCGCTTCTCGCTGATCCGCCCGGGGCGATCTGATGCGCTGATGCATTCGGCGGCTGAACTGATCGAGGCCGTCCACCTGACAGACGTGCAGGAGACACTTGTGTCGGCGCTTTCATATGGCCAGCAGCGCCAGCTTGAAATCGCCCTGGCACTTGCCGGTGCGCCGCGCTTCATCCTGTTTGATGAGCCTGCCGCAGGCCTGTCACCCACCGAGCGGCGTGACCTGATCGACATTCTCAACAATCTGCCCGGCCACATGGGATACATCATCATCGAACACGATATGGATGTGGCCTTGCGGGTAGCTGAAAGCGTCACGATGATGCACAATGGCCGCATCTTCAAGGAAGGCAATCCGGCTGAGATCGAAGCCGACCCGGAAGTGCAGGAACTGTATCTGGGAGGAGGGTTCACACATGGCTGAACGGTCGTCTTCTTCCATTCTCGAGGTCAAGGGCCTCAACGTATACTATGGCGCGTCGCATGCGCTGCAGGGTGTTGACCTGAGCCTCGGCCATGGTGTGCTGTCGGTTGTCGGCAGGAACGGCATGGGCAAGACCACGCTGTGCCAGGCGATTATGGGCCTGGTGCCGGTGAGTTCCGGCTCGATCACGTTTAACGGTCAAAACATAACCAACCGGCAACCGTCCGAAATCGCCCGCATGGGTATCGGCTATGTGCCGCAAGGCCGGCGGCTGTGGCGGTCGCTCACGGTGGATGAGCACTTGCGCATGACGGTGGCAGGCCATGATGGTGCATGGTCAATCGAGCGCATCTATTCAACCTTTCCCAGGCTGGCCGAGCGCAAGAACAATGGCGGCAGCCAGTTGTCAGGCGGCGAGCAGCAGATGCTGGCCATCAGCCGGGCGCTGTTGCTGAACCCGCGCCTGCTGGTCATGGATGAACCCACCGAAGGCCTCGCACCGGTGATCGTATCCCAGGTTGCCGACATGCTGATGCACCTGGGTGAGGAAGGCGACATCGACGTACTGGTGATTGAACAGAACATCGGTGTGGCAACGGCGATCTCGGAAAACGTCGCGATCATGGTCAATGGCCGTGTCAACCGTTTGATGTCGGCCAGCGCGCTGGCTGCCGACCGTGAACTGCAGCAGAACCTGCTCGGCGTCGGCCGTCATGGTGACGGCGATGACGAGATTGCCGAGCAGGGTGCAACCGGAGACACCGCTGCGCCGAAGGTCCAGGGACCGCGCAAGATTTATGTATCCAATCCAAAGCTGCCAACGAGATGGTCGCCGATTGTGCCTGCCCGGCAGATCGAAATGGCGGCGCGCACCGAAACAGTTTCAGCACCTTCGTCGACCGGCATGGGGCATGTTGAACTGAGACCATTGTCGGCAGCCGGTGAAAACGTCGTGCTGGTGGCCGGAACGCTGGACACCAAGGGCGTCGAGCTGCGCTATATCAGGGACCTTTTGAAGGCTGATGGCGTGGCGGTGCGCATGGTGGACCTGTCAACGTCCGGCAAGCATTCCGGCGCTGAAATTCCGCCACATCAGATTGCGGCCTATCATCCACGCGGTGCTGCGGGTGTGTTCACCAATGATCGCGGCACATCTGTTGCTGGCATGACGCTGGCGTTTGAACGCTGGATCAAGCGGCAGTCCGGGATTGCCGGCATCATCAGTGCAGGCGGGTCCGGCGGTACCGCGATCGTATCGCCAGCCATGCGCAGCCTGCCTGTCGGCGTCCCCAAACTGATGATTTCCACCGTGGCGTCCGGTGATGTGCAGATGTATGTCGGCCCGGCTGACATCATGATGATGCATTCGGTTGCGGATGTGCAGGGCCTGAATTCGATTACCCGCCAGGTGCTCGGCAATGGAGCGCATGCCATGGCGGGCATGGTCAATGCCCGAAAGACCCGCGTGCCTCGATCGGCAACTGAAACTGCAGGTGAATTGCCGGCCATCGGGCTGACCATGTTTGGCGTCACCACACCGTGCATTCAGCAGATTACTGCCGATCTGGAAGCTGACTTTGACTGCCTGGTATTCCACGCCACAGGCGTTGGCGGCCAGTCGATGGAAAAGCTTGTGGACTCCGGGCTGCTCACCGGTGTGGTTGATATCACCACAACGGAAATCTGCGACATGATGATGGGCGGGGTGTTTGCCGCGACCGAAGACCGCTTCGGCGCCATGATCCGCGCCGGCATGCCCTATGTGGGGTCGTGCGGGGCGCTCGACATGGTGAATTTCGGCCCGCCGGACACGGTGCCTGAAAAATACAAGGACAGACTGTTCTACGAGCACAATCCACAAGTCACCCTGATGCGCACGACGGCAGAAGAAAACGAGCGCATGGGCCGCTGGATCGGTGGTCGTCTCAACGAGATGGAAGCGCCGGTCAGGTTCTTCATACCCGAAGGCGGAGTGTCGATGCTGGATGCGCCGGGCAAGTCGTTCCATGATCCGGCTGCGGACAAGGCGCTGTTTGACGCGCTTGAGCGCACCGTGCGGCAGACCTCGACACGGCAACTGGTGCGGGTGCCGCACAATGTAAATGATCCCGAATTTTCAGCACGGGTGGTTGAAGCCTTCCGGTCGCTGCATGGCGGCGGCAGGCCGTCCCGAAAACAGGCAAGGAGATACTAGATGGCCCGGTTTGAACGCGCAGCAATTGTCGAGAAATTCCGTGGCATGATTGACCGCGGCGAGCCGATTGTCGGGGGCGGTGCGGGCACCGGCCTGTCGGCGAAGTGCGAGGAAGCCGGCGGTATCGACCTCATCGTGATCTACAATTCCGGCCGCTACCGGATGGCCGGGCGTGGCTCGCTTGCCGGCCTCATGGCCTATGGTGATGCCAACCAGATCGTCATGGAAATGGCTTCCGAAGTGCTGCCGGTGGCCACAAAGACGCCGGTACTGGCAGGCGTGAACGGCACCGATCCGTTCCGGCTTATGGATGTGTTTCTGGATGACCTGAAGCGGGTCGGGTTTTCCGGAGTGCAGAACTTTCCGACCGTCGGCCTGATTGACGGGACGTTCCGGGCCAACCTGGAGGAAACCGGCATGTCGTTCTCGCTGGAAATCGACATGATCGCCAAGGCGCACCGGAAAGACATGCTGACCACCCCCTACGTGTTCAGCGAGGACGATGCCACCGCCATGGCGCAAGCCGGTGCCGACATCATTGTCTGCCATCTCGGCCTGACCACCGGCGGGTCAATCGGGGCAGAAACGGCCCAGACGCTGGAGGATGTACCGGCCAAGGTCGATGCCTGGGCAGACGCTGCTCTCAAAGTCAACAAGGACATTATCGTGCTTGTCCATGGCGGACCTGTAGCGATGCCGGATGATGCTGAATACGTGTTGAAGAACACCAGTAACTGTCACGGGTTTTATGGTGCGTCATCGATGGAGCGGTTGCCTGCCGAGGGCGCGCTGACGGAACAGACGAAGACGTTCAAATCGATAAAGATGGCCTGATGGCTGAAAGAATTAACGGGCTGCCGCAAAGCGGCGTTTTGGGAGGAAGATCATGACCGGACAGCTGATAGGCCAGCTTATTCTATGGCTCATTCTGGCGGTTATCGTCATTGCAATCATTTACTGGGTGATGAACTGGCTGTACCGCCGGTCCACCAAGGAAGTGGCCTTTGTCAGAACCGGTTTCCTGGGCGAAAAAGTGGTGATTGACGGTGGCGCCTTCGTGTGGCCGATCATCCACGACATAACGCCCGTCAACATGAACACGCTGCCCCTGGAAGTCGTGCGCGAGAAGGAACAGGCGCTGATTACCAAGGACCGGATGCGGGTTGATGTAGAGGCCGAGTTCTATGTCCGGGTGCGTCCGGCGAAGGCCTCGGTGTCCATTGCCGCGTCGACGCTGGGAAGGCGCACGCTGGAACAGGGCAGGCTGCATGAACTTTTATCCGGCAAGTTCATTTCAGCCCTGCGGTCTGTGGCTTCGGAAATGTCCATGGAGGACATGCATGAACAGCGTGGCGCTTATGTGGAACGTGTGGCCCAGGCCGCCCAGGACGGCCTCGATCTGAACGGTCTCGAGCTTGAATCTGTTGCCATCAAGGATATTGACCAGACCGGGCTGGAATACTTCAACCCGTCCAACCGGTTTGACGCGGATGGTCTGACCCGGTTGATCGAGGACATCGAGGCCAAGCGCAAGCTGCGCAATGATATCGAACAGGACTCGATGATCCGAATCCGCTCGCGCAATCTGGAAGCCGAGAAACAGGCCCTGGAAATCGAACGCGAGAGCGAAGAAGCCCGGCTGACCCAGGAACTCGATATCGAGTTCCGCCGGGCCCAGCAACGTGCCGAGCTGGCGCGTGAACGTGCCGAGCGCGAAACTGATGCCGAACGCGCGCAGATTACCGCGCGTGAAACCATCGAGACCCAGCGCATTTCGCAGGAACGGCAGATTTCTGAAGCCCGGATTGCGTCCGAGCGCGATATCCGGCAGCAGGAAATCGAACGCCAGCAGGCGGTGGAGGCCGCCGAAATCAGCGCGCGGGAAAAGACCGAGCGTGCCCGCATTGAGCAGGAACGCCATGTCAATGAGGCTCGTATTTCCAATGAACAACAGACCGAAGCCCAGGAAATCGGGCGGCGCCAGTCCATCGAGCACGCGCAGATAGCGGCAACCGAAGCAACGGAGCGGGCGCGCATCGAACAGGAACGTGGCGTGACCGAGGCCCGTATAGAGCAGGAACGCTCGCTTGCCGAAGCGCGTATCGCCAAGGAGGAAGATACCCAGCGTCGTGAAATTGCCCGCGGCCAGGCCGTGGAGGCAGCAACAATAGCCTCGCGCGAAGCAACGGAAAAACTGCGCATTGCCCAGGAAACCGAGGTCAACAGTGACCGGATCTCATCGGACCAGAAAATCCGGGGGCTGGAGATTGACCGGCAAAAGGCGCTGGACGAAGCCGAAATTGCCGCTCAGCAGGCAACGGAAGCAGCCCGTATCGCGCGTGAGAAGAAACTGGCGGCTGAGCGGATTGCATCTGAACAGGCAACCCGGGCGCTGGAAATCGAACAGCGCCGGACACTGGAAGAAGCCGATATCGTGGCGCGTGAGTCCACCGAAGTATCCCGCATCGGCCAGGAAGAACGGCTGCGAGCCCTGCAAATAGAGCGCAACCGCGCCATTGACGAAGCCGAGATCGCGGCTCGTGAAGCGGTCGAAGCAACCCGCATTGCCCAGGAGATGAAGCTGGCTGTGGATCGCATCGACAGTGAACAGGCGACCAAGGCCCGCGATATTCGCCGGACGCAAGCCATCCAGGAAGCCGAGATTGCCTCTGCCGAGGCTACAGAAGCTGCCCGCATTGCCCAGGAAAAGAAAATCGCCGCAGAACGCATTGCCTTTGAACAGGACCTGCGGGAACGCGAGATCGCCCGCAATCGCGCCATTGATACAGCACAGATCAGTGCATCCGAGGTGACCGAGACGGCACGTCTTGCCCAGCAGGCCAAAATTGATGCTGAACGGATTGCCCGGGGTGAAGAAACCACGCTGCGAGAAGTGTCTGCCCAGGAAACAACCGATGCTGCCCGCATTGCCCAGAAGAAGAAGGTGGATGCAGAACGCATTGTTGCCGAAACCGAAATCCGGGTGCATGAAATTCAGCGGCAGGAAGCCGTTGACAGCACGCAAGCCGCGTCACGCCGCGTTGTCGACAAGCTGAAGATCGAGAAAGAGAGAGAAACCTCGCGCGACCAGATTTCACGCGATGAGGAAATCCGCAATCTCGAGATCGAACGCAACAAGGCACTCGACCAGGCCCAGATTGCCGCAAACGAGGCAATTGAAGCAGCCCGTGTCGTTCAGGAAAAAACCATCAAGGCAGAACGCATCGCGGCGGAGCAGGAAATCCGTGACCGTGAGATCGGCCGCGACGAGGCTGTTGAAACCCGAGAGATTTCCAAGCGTGACAAGGTTGAACGCGAACGCATCAATGTTGAACTGAACGTGGACAAGGAGCGCATTGAAGCCTCCAAGGCCCGTGACCTGGTGGACATTGAACGCAAGACGGTCATCGAGCAGGCCGATGAGCAGCGCATTGTGGCGCTTGCCGAGGCGAAATCCGAACGTGCCGGTGCCGAAGCCAGGATCAAGCAGGCCGAAATCGCTGCCCAGCGCGATGTGGACCGCTCCGATGTTGAACGTGAACAGGTGCTTGATGCAGCCCGGCTGGAGCGCAAGCGGTCGCTTGAGCAGCTTGAGGTTGCCCGCATGCAGGCGTTGCGTGAAGCAGAGATTGCGTCACGCGAGGATATCGAACGCTCTCGCATTGCATCCGAACGCGGGCTTGATGAAGCCCGCATCGGCCACGAGACCGAACGGCGCAAGCTGGAGGTCAATCGCGAGCGCGAGGTTGAATCTGCCGAAATGGAAAAGGCAGTCGATCTTTACAGGAAGTCACTGGAACAATCTGCAGCCCAGGCTGAAGCCGATGTTGCCCGTGCCCGGGCGGCTGAAGCTGAGGAGCGGGTCAAGACAACCCGTGAAACCGAAGAGGCCAATCGCCGCCGCAGCGTAGACGTGGTCATGGCTGAAAAAGCCGCTGCCGAATCCCGCATTGCAGCGGAAGCCGACCAGATCCGCGCGGCGGTCGAGGCAGAAGCGCAGAAGCTGTTGTACGAAGCCGAAAATGTGCTGTCGGATGAGGCCCGCTTCGGCCTGTTCCGCCGCAAACTGCTCGACAAGGTCGAAGGCATCGTTGCGGCTTCGGTCAAGCCAATGGAAAAAATCAAGGACATCCGCATCATGCAGCTGGATGGCATGAATGCCGGTGGCAGCTCCGGCGGCGACGGTGGCAGCAAGGGAACCCCCACCGACGAGGTGATCAATTCAGCACTTCGCTACCGGGTACAGGCACCCATGGTCGACAGCCTGCTGGCCGATATCGGCATCGACGGCTCCAACCTGTCGAAGCAGGGCGGCCTGATCCGGGAAGCGTCCGACATGCAGCGTATTGCCAAGGAGGCCGGGCGCGGTTCCGGAGACGGCAAACCTGAAGATGGCGGTTCGTCGGAAGGCTCCGGCAGGTCTGCCGGTGATGACGACACCAAGGCTAAGAAATAGGCGGCGACAGACATGGCACGAGTATATGTATCCAGCGTCATTACCGCCCCCGCCGCCAAGGTCTGGGAACGGGTGCGCGACTTCAACGGCCTGCCGCGCTGGCATCCGCGCATTGCCGACAGCCAGATCGAAAACGGTGAACCGTCCGACAAGGTCGGCTGCATCCGCAATTTCCGGCTGCAGAACGGTGACCAGATCCGTGAGCAGTTACTGGCGCTGAGCGATTACGACACATTCTGCACCTACGCCATCCTGGAAAGCCCGATGCCGATCGAGAACTATGTCGCGACCCTGCGGCTGACCCCGGTCAGTGATGGTGACCGCTGCTTCGTGGAATGGTCGGCAGAGTTTGATTGCTCGCCCGAAGTCGAGACGGATGTGTCCAACGGTATCGCAACCAACGTGTTTCAGGGCGGATTTGACGCCCTGAAACGGCATTTCGGCGGATAGGGGTTCATGGTCAAGGTCCTGAAAAGCACAATTCTGAACGCACCGATCGACGCGGTGTGGGACGTGTTGCGTGACTTCAATGGTCATGACCGCTGGCATCCGGCGGTGGCCGACAGTGAAATCGAACGTGGGCGGGCATCGGATATTGTCGGTTGTATCCGCAAGTTCCACCTGCAGGACGGGTCGCTGCTGCGCGAACAATTGATGGCCCTGTCGGACATCGATGCCGCCTACAGCTATTGCCTGCTGGATACGCCGGTGCCGTTGTTCAACTATGTCAGCCATGTGCGGCTGTTTCCGGTGACCGACGGCGACCGCACCTTCTGGCAGTGGGAAGGCAATTTCTCCACACCGGCAGGCGAGGAAACACAACTGCAGAACATGGTCGGAACCGAGATTTACGAAGCAGGATTTGAGGCTATTCGAAGCCATATGGGCGTGGCTGCTTAAGCACATGCCGGAAGGAACAAGATGAGTATCAGCGTCAAGACATTTGCCAGTTCTGCAGAAGCAGCGTCTGCCTTGTCCGGTGACCGGACAGCCCGGTTCATGGGCGGCGGCACCTTGATCATGCGGGCAGTCAATGAAGGTGACCAGTCGTTCAGCACCGTTGTGCTGGCCAATGACCCGGCGCTCAAACAGGTGCAGCCGCAAGGCGACCGCCTGATCATCGGTGCCGGTGTGACCATGGCGCAAATACTGGCCAGCCGTGACCTTGACTTCCTGCACCCGGTGGCGCGGGCGGTTGGCGGGCCCGCCATCCGCAACATGGCGACCATCGGCGGCAATCTGTTCGCCGAGCCCCCTTACGGCGACATGACGGCAGCCCTGCTGGTGCTGGATTGCCAGGTGATGCTGGCCGGCGGGCAGAGTGCCGCGCTGGCGGATTTCCTGCGCGACCGGGCCCGTGAGCCTCGTGCGCTGGTGGCGTCCGTCAGTATCGTCAGGCCGCAATCCGGCGTGTTCAAATTCAGGAAAGCCAGCCGGGTGAAGCCGAAAGGCGTGTCGCTGATGACCGTTGCAGCCTGGGTGCCACAGTCCGGCGGCAGGGTATCAGGTGCGCGAATTGCCTATTCCTCCATGGGCCCGACGCCGATGCGGGTGCCTGCCGTCGAACAGGCGCTGGAAGGTGTGGCACTCGATGAAGCAGGTATCGCCAATGCGCTGGCGGCCGCGACCAGCGGCATCGAACCACCGACAGATGCAATTGCGTCTTCCTGGTATCGCCGGGAAGTGGCTCCCGTTCACCTCAAGCGCACATTGCTGGGAGGGTAACAACCAATGAGCAAGAAACCGGTACAATTTACTCTCAACGGCGACAGCAAGGCCGTGTTCGTGGAAGACGGCCAGAACCTGCTGGACGTGCTGCGCCGCGGTGTCGGAGATCTGTCGCCGAAATACGGTTGCGGGCAGGGCACCTGCGGGGCCTGCACGGTGCTGATCGACGGCGAGCCGCATCTCAGTTGCCTGACACTGGCGGAAACCGTCGAGGGACGGTCGCTGAACAGCACCGGCGGGCTGACACAAGGCGCAGACCTGCATCCGCTGCAGGACGCGTTCATGCGACACTTCGCGGCCCAGTGCGGGTTCTGTTCATCCGGCATGCTGATGGCCGCCAAGGCCCTGCTGGACCGCAGCCCGAACCCGAGCCGTGACGAGGTCGTTGAAGCGATCTCCGGCAATATATGCCGGTGCACCGGCTATGAACCCATTATCGAAGCCATTCTGGATGCCGCGCAAAGCGGTGCCGGACGGCGCAGCGCGTAAGGAAGCATAACACCCATGAGCGTGGAATTCCGCAAAGAGCTGTTCGCCAATGAACGCGATGACAATCTCAACGAGATCGGCAAGGGCACCCAGCGCCAGGATGCGCTGGGTCATGTGACCGGCCGCTCGCCGTACTTCGATGATCATCTGTTTGAAGGCCTGTTGCAAATCCGCTGCGTACGCAGTCCGCACCATCACGCCAGAATCAGGTCGGTGGACTATTCACAGGCTGAAAACATGCCGGGAGTGGTGAGGATCATTCGGCCCGAGGATGTGCCGAACAACTTCAATACCTTGTTGAGCCTGTTGAATTTCGGGCGCGATGACGAACCGCTGCTGTCGTCGAAAAAGGTCAGTTATATCGGGGAACCGGTGCTGGCGATTGTCGCGGGAACGGACCGGCAGGCGCGCGATGCGGTTGCCGCCGTCAGGGTGGAGTGGGAAGTGCTGCCGCATGTTCTGGACGTGGAAGAGGCCCTGAAACCGGACGCACCGGTGGTCAACGAGGTCTATCCCAACAACACGTTCGACTATCACGACAAGTACGATCACCAGAAGCTGCGTTATGGTGATGTGGAAACCGCTTTCGCCCAGGCCGACAGGATTGTTGAAGGGCGCTACCAGATGTCGCCCATTGAACAGGCGCCGGTTGAAACCAATGGGGCCATTGCAGCGCCTGAAACCAATGACCGGTTTGTCTGTTACACCTCGACACAAGCGCTGTTCTTCTCGCTGGGCACGGCCGCCAAACTGCTCAATGTCAGTTCCAACCGCCTGCATTTCATCGGCGGCACGGTCGGCGGCGGGTTTGGCGGCAAGGTCGACAGCCTGGTTGAACCAATGGCGATCCTGGCCTGCATGCTGACCGGCAAGCCGTGCCGCTTTGTGTGGGACCGGCAGGAAGAAATGCAGGTTGGCGCACCGCGCGGCGGCGAGCGCTGGTATCTGAAGGACGGGGTGATGAATGACGGGCGCATCATCGCGCGCCAGTTCACCGGGTACTTTGATTCAGGCGCCTACACGCGGCTTTCCAGCTACGCCATCATCAAGGGCACTGCGCATCTGCCCGGGCCCTATCACATTCCCAATGTGAAGGCGGACGTGTTCTGCGTGTACACCAACCGGACACCGGCGACCGCCATGCGCGGCTTCGGTGTGACGGGAGTGGATTTTGCCATTGAAAGCCAGATGGACAAGATCGCCCACGAGGTCGGCATGAACCCGGTCGAGTTCCGCATTCTGAATGCCTATCGCGACGGGGACATGAAAGCCCATCGCCGCGAAGCCAAGAACTGTGCGCTGATCGAATGTGTGCAGGTGGCAGCGGAGAAGGCCAACTGGCCGATCCGGGATGAGTTCAAACAGGCATCGTCGATGGTCGGCGGCGGCGGAGAGCGAGCCAAGATACCGCATACCGTAACCGATGAGGACGGCAAGATCGGCGAGCGCAGGGCCGAGCGTGCCGGTGCAGGCCAGACCCGCACCATTGCGCCTTCAACGCCCGCCCCGGCACCTGCCGCTTACACACCGCCGCCGCCCTCGGCGCCGCCTGCACCTGCACCTGCTGCTGAGCAACCGGCTTATGCGCATCCCGCTGCAGCACCCGCATATCAGCCGGCGGCTCCACACGCTCCGCCACCTGTCACACCTGCGGTTGCGCCTGCGCCACCACCGGCTCCTGCCGCACCTGCATCGGTATCAGAGAACAGCACGCCGTCTGCGCGTCCTGTCAACAGACCCGGCTACAGCAGGTTTGCATCCAATTCCGGTTTCAGGAGGCGCTGATCATGAGCATTCACAAGGGCAGGGGCTTTGCCTCCATCAATTACCCGATCGGCATGAACCTGGGCGGTGACCCGAGCCAGGCACTGGTGCATTCCAACCCGGACGGCAAGTTCGCTGTCGCCCTGTCATCCATTGACCTGGGCCAGGGCATGAAACAGGTGACACGGCAGATCGCGGCCGAAACCCTGGGTGTGCCGGTCGAGGATGTCTATGTGGACACCGCCGACAGCGATACCGGCCCGCACTGCATGGGCTCGTTCGCCTCGCGCGGTACGCACCGTGTCGGCAATGCGGTGATACAGGCGGCCAAGGAAGCCCGCTCGGTGATGCTGGAGGCGGCAGCAGAAGAGCTTGAAGTCAATGCCGCCGACCTGGAGACAGACGGCAAGGGCAATATTTTTGTCCGTGGCGCGCCGTCGCGTTCCATATCGACGGGCGAGGCCTGCGGTGCCGCCCAGTTCAAGCACGGCAAGACCGTGTCGGGCCGCGGCATCTTCCTGATCCCGATGTCGGATGTGGACCCGGA
The DNA here is from genome assembly GCA_963698275.1 of uncultured Alphaproteobacteria bacterium. GTDB lineage: Bacteria > Pseudomonadota > Alphaproteobacteria > Rhizobiales > Aestuariivirgaceae > Anderseniella. The sequence goes on from CAVOQE010000001.1 coordinate 827,847, forward strand.
GACCGGCGAGATGACGCCGGTGTCGTGTTATGCCCATGCCGCGCTTGTGGTGGACATCGAGGTCGATGATGAAACAGGCGAGGTTGATGTCAAGCAGATGAACTCGGCCTACGAGGTTGGCCGGGCGCTCAACCCGCGCATGGTGGAGCAGCAACTGGTCGGCGGTGCCTGGATGGGCATGAGCCATGCTCTGTGGGAGACAACGGAGCCCTATTATCCTGACCGCACGCACGGGCCGACTGACTTCAACCAGTACCTGATGCCGGGACCGGGCGACATAGCCCCGCACGATATCGCCATTCTGGAACGACCGGCACCGGACGGTCCCTATGGCGGCAAGGGGCCCGGCGAGATGTGCGCCAACCCGGTGCTGCCTGCGGTCGCCAATGCGGTATTCAATGCCGTTGGCGTGCGTATAGACGAACTGCCGATCACACCTGAAAAGGTGTTGCGCGGCATCAAGGCCAATGGCGGCGCACAGCCGCAGGGCCAGTGGTAGAGCGCTATGAGGTTAAATTGATGCATTTGATGGCGGAAAATTGGTTCATTCGGCTAGGCGCGTCGCGCAGCGCGATGCAGCGCATCGGGCAAGCGGCGCAACGACTCCGATGGACCGATTTTCCCCACCCCGAGGAGAATCAGGATGTTGAAGACATTAGTGCAAAGGCCGGGCGATTTTGCCCTCTGGCGTCGTTGGATCGCACTTGTGGTGGGGTGGCACCGCGGCGTGCAATCCGCCTAGCCAGCGACCAAAATCGCCGCGGTCAAAGGTATCAATTTAACCTCATAGCGCTCTAAAGGCGGACCAGTAACCTCATGCCCGTCAACCCGACCATATCAGGGATATCCAACCCGCCGGAGCTGCATGAAGCCCTGCAGGGCGCGCAGTACCTGTCGGATGACGGATTGTCGACATCCGCCTACCTGGCGCTGGCGCTGGGCAAGCCGCTGCTGCTGGAAGGCGCACCCGGTGTCGGCAAGACCGAAGCGGCCAAGGCCCTGTCGTCGATCCTCGGCAGGCGGCTGATCCGGCTGCAGTGCTATGAAGGCATCGATGCAGGTGCAGCACTTTATGAATGGAATTATCCGCGCCAGATGCTGGCCATCCGCCAGGCCGGCGATGAGTATGTCAACATTTACAAGGATGACTTTCTGATTGCGCGCCCCATGCTGGATGCGCTGCAGTCGGGCGGTAATGCCCTGCTGCTGATCGACGAGATCGACAGGTCGGACCATGAGTTCGAGGCGTTCCTTTTAGAGTTTCTGTCAGATTTCCAGATTTCGATCCCCGAACGCGGCACGATACGTGCGGACCAGCGCCCGGTGGTGGTGCTGACCTCCAACCGGACACGCGAACTGCACGAAGCGCTGCGCAGGCGTTGTGTGTATCACTGGATCGACTACCCGGACGCCTTGCGCGAAGCCGAGATCGTCATGATGCGGGCAAGCTCGGTGGCGCGTGATACCGCTGACCGGGTCGTGGCTGCGGTGGGCCGGTTGCGGGCGGAGCCGCTGACCAAACCGCCCGGTGTTGCCGAAACGGTTGAATGGGCGGAAGCCGCCACGCTGCTGCAATCGCAGGGTGCGCAGTGGCCGGACGCGTTCAAGCGAGCCATCGGCGTGGCGCTGAAGGATCAGGATGATCTGAATTTCGTGCATGACCGGCTTGACCAGTTGATTACGGGGACGGCGGCATGAGCATCACCCAGCCATTGCCGCGTGCGGCGGAACCGTTCGTCGAATTTGCGTCCCTGCTGCGCGAGAACGGGTTTTCCGTCGCACCGGAACAGACCATGGGCTTCATCGAGGCGGTGGGCCTGCTGGGGCCGCGTGATATGAATGATATTCTGCAGGCGGGCCGGGCGATGTTTGCGCCGCCGCCAGACCGGCGTCCTGAGTTTGATGCGCTGTTTCGCATGAAGTTTCTCGGCCAATCGATCCCGGTGCCGGCATCGGGGCCGGACGAGGACGAGCTTCTGGTCGGTGAGGAGGCGGCGGGTGACAGCGAGCCGCCGGAACCCGATGAGCTCAATGAAGCGGGCGGTGAACCCACCGGAAACGAGATACTGTCGAGGCGCCAGTTTGCCGGTGTTGACGAAATCGAAGCGTTGCGGCGTTTCAGGCGGGTAGCACCTGAACGGTTACCGGTGCGCAAATCCTACCGCCGCGCTGCTGCCAACAAGGGCGATGGCTGGAACATGCGCAAGGTGTTTCGCCAGGCAGTACAGCGCGATGGTGAAGTCATCGAACTGCCAAAACTGAAACGCAAGCTGCGTCAGCGCCGGATCGTGCTGCTGATTGACGTGTCCGGCTCCATGAAGGACCAGACCGACAGCTATCTGCGTTTTGCCCATGCACTGGCACAGGCCGGCCAGCGTATCGAGATATTCACGCTCGGCACCAGGCTGACCCGGATTACCCGCGCCATGAAGGTGCGCAACCGGGCGCAGGCGCTGAACCTTGTTTCAGGCATCGTGGCTGACTGGGATGGCGGTACGCGGTTGGGCGATGCGCTGCAGGCATTCCTCGACATTCCGCGGTTTGCCGGGTTTACCCGAGGTGCAGCCGTGCTGGCCTTGTCGGACGGGCTGGAGCGCGGCGATCACGCCACGCTGGTTGACGCGGTTGAGAAACTGTCGCGGCTGTCGTGGAAGCTGATCTGGCTGACGCCGCTGGCCGGCGATGCCGGCTACCGCCCGGAGACGGCGGCCATGCAGGCCATAGCGCCATACCTGGATTCGATTGAAGACGGCAGTTCGGTGGCTGCGTTGTGCGAGCGCGTGCTTTCCCTCAGGCAGGAGGCTGCATAGATGGCCATCATCGACGCTCACCATCATATCTGGCGGCAGGCTGATCTGCCCTGGCTGCTGGGCCCGGAACAACCGCGCATATTCGGCCCCTACAAGGCGATCATGCGCGATTACCTGATCGAGGAATTCCTGGACGATATCAAGGGATCAGACATCGAAAAATCGGTTTATGTGCAGGCCAACTGGGCACCGAACTGGTTTGCCGATGAGGCCGCGTGGGTGCAGTCGGTAGCCGACAGGTCCGGCTGGCCGCATGCCATTGTCGGCTATGCCGATTTCACCGGCGGTGATGTGCGCCCGCAGCTGGAAAAGCTGAAGGTCAACCCGCTGATGCGCGGTATCCGGCAGCAGTTTCACTGGCACGAAGAACCGATGTACCGGTTTGCCTCCCGGCCGGATCTGCCCGCCGACCCCAGGGTGCAGAACAATGTTGCGAAACTGGCTGACTATGGCTGGTCGTTTGATCTGCAGGTGTTCACCGGCCAGATGAAGGATGCGGCCAAACTGGCCCGGGCCTGCCCGGATGTGACCTTCATTCTGCAGCATGCCGGCATGCTGGAAGACCTGTCGGAGAAGGGCGTCGAAGCCTGGCGCAGCGGCATGAAACGGCTGGCCGATGAACCCAATGTGGTTTCGAAACTGTCTGCCTTCGGCACCTTCATCCATCGCAATGATGCCGATCACATCAAGACCATTCTGACCGACACGGTTGAGATATTCGGGGCCGAGCGCTGCCTGTTCGGCTCCAACTATCCGATCGAGAAGCTCTGGACCAGCTATGCGGACCTGGTGAGCGCCTTCGAGAAGGCAGCTTCGGGGCTGTCCAAGGCCGACCAGAAGGCGATTTTTCATGACACCGCACTGCGGGTCTACAACCTATAGGAACTGACCGGACAAAAACGGCAGGCCGTGAACCGGCCAAAGCCACGAAGGGAGAACTGCAAAATGGCACTTGAAATCAAGATTCTCGACTACGGTGATATCGAGCTGGAGACCAGCTTCCTGGTGCTCGGACATGAATGCGGCCGCATCCGCCGGGTGCCGGTGTACGGCTTCCTCATTCTGGGCGGCAGGTACCCGATCGTGGTCGATACCGGCTATCGCGACAATGCGATCATGGAATCGCTCGGCATGCGCGGCCTGCAGTTCCACGACAACATGATTGAAAACCAGTTGGCCAAGCACGGGGTGAAAATGGGCGATGTGCGCTACGTGCTGCATACGCATCTGCACATCGACCATGCCGGCAAGGACGATCACTTCAACATGAACACCACGGTGGTGCTCAATCGCCGCGAGATGGAGTTTTCTGTGTCCGGGATCATGTATCCGCAATATCCCAAGCCCGACATCAAGCATCTGGTTGACCGGATTTATGAACCCGAAGCCATGCGCTTCCTTGATCTCGAAATCACCGGCGCGGAAGAAATCATTCCCGGCGTGTGGTGCGAGGCCGCCGGTGCCCATACCGAAGGGTCCATGAACGTGATCGTCGAAACGGCGGAAGGCCTGGCCTGTATCTGCGGTGACGTGATCTATGATTTCAACGACCAGATCGTCAATCATGTGAACACCAACAACTGGATGGAGCCCCGCGTGACCGGCAACCATGCCGGTTCCAAGCGCGAGGAAAAAGGCGCCATCAAGAAGCTGCTGAGCAATTACACCTTCCTGCTGCCGGTGCATGACCGCCCGGCCAGGATCGAACACCAGCAGGTAGTGGGTCGCCTCGGCATGGCGGTGCCCGGGCCAATCACCGAGACCGTTGCCAATCGTGACTGGTTCCCGATGTAGACCTTGATGCAGTCAGAGGAGTAACCTGCCATGGCACATGATGCGCTTGATCCGTCGTTTCGCGACCTGATCGACGAGCACGCCCCGGTTCTGCAGTTGGGAACCGGGTTCAATTTCACCGAAGGCCCGATCTGGCATCCGGCAGAACAGTACCTGCTGTTTTCCGACATGCCGGATGACAAGCGGCGCCGGTGGGACAGCCATGGCGTGCAGCGAGGTGATGCATCCGTCCAACAAGGGCAACGGCATGACCTATGACGGCAACCTCAACCTGCTGGTGTGTGAGCATGCCACGTCGTCGGTTGCCCGGTTTCGTCCGGACGGCACCCGCCAGGTGCTGGCCAGCCATTACGAAGGCCGCGAACTGAACAGCCCCAATGACCTGGTGGTGAAGTCGGACGGCTCGATCTGGTTTTCCGATCCGACCTATGGCCGCATGCCGGGCTTCGGGGTTGAACGTGAAGTGCAACTCGGGTTTCAGGGTGTCTACAAGATCGCTGCCGGCGCAGCACCGGGTGCCGAACCCGAACTGGTTGTCGATCGCTATACCTTCACCCAGCCCAACGGCCTGTGCTTCTCGCCGGATGAAAAGCTGCTCTACATCAATGATACGGTGCAGGCGAACATCCGCGTTTATGATGTGACCGCCAGCGGTGGTCTGGCCAATGGCCGGCTGTTTGCGTCGGGCATCCAGGACAGCATGAAGCCGGGTGTGCCGGACGGCATGAAGTGCGACATGCACGGCAATGTCTGGGTGACGGCGCCTGCCGGCATCTGGGTCTACAATCCGCAAGGCGTGCTGATCGGCAAGGTGCTGGTGCCGGAACTGGTTGCCAATATTCACTGGGGCGGTGACAACTGGCGCACGCTGTTCATCTGCGCCACCCATTCGCTGTACTCGGTTGAGACCAGGGTTGGCCCGCGCAATGAGCCGTTCATGAGGTCAGGGGCAGGCGCGGCTTCGGCGCCTTCTTCCCCGCCGCCTGCACAGGCGGCAGCGCCAACGCCTGCAGGCAACGGACTGCACCTGCAGCCGTTCAGGTGCGCACTGATCATTCAGGACATGCAGAATGACGTGGTCATGGACGGCGGGGCGTTCGCTGATTCAGGCTCACCGGCGCACTGCAAGCAGCAGAACAATATCGAGAATATCAGGCGGCTGGCGGAGGCCTGCCGGGCCGCCGGTGTGCCGGTCATCCATGTCTGGTTCATCGTCGAGCCGGGTGCGCCCGGCGTCACCATGAACGCGCCCCTGTTTGAGGGCCTGCGCGATGCCAATGCACTGGTGCGCGGTACCTGGGGGGTGGCGCCGGTGTCAGGACTTGAACCGCAGGCCGGGGATCACGTGGTCACCAAGTGCCGGATGAGTGCGTGGGAAGGCACCAGCCTTGAAACCATATTGAAGGCGACGGGTCGCGATACCATCATCGAGACGGGTGCCTGGACCAACATGTCCATCGAGCACACCGCGCGCACCGGTGCCGACAAGGGCTATCACATGGTGATCCCGGAAGACGGTTGCTCGACCATGAATGCCGAATGGCACAATGCGTCGATCAACTTCGCGCTGCAGAACGTGTCGAAAGTGGTGAAGACAGACGAGGTGATCGCGGCACTGAAAGGCTAGAGTGCGGGACGGAATATGTCAGTCCGGCACAGTCGTCACTCCTGCGAAGGCTGATATATCCACACTCGGCGGCATACTCCGCACTAACTGGTATTGGATCCCCATTTTCATGGGGATGACGGCAGTGAAGATTTCTAATCCAGGGCACCAAATGCGCCCAGCAGAGCGCAGCCGTCGGGTTGCTGGCACGAGCAAAAAGAATGCCCGTCCTTTGATCCTGCAACCCTGTCATCCCCATGAAAATGGGGATCCAATCCCAGTGCGAACAAAGTACGCGTTGATAGATAAATTCCAGCCATGACGGCACACACCCGTGGCGCGCTTTTGGCGATCCTGCAGATTAAACGCCTGATGCTCTAATGCCGACTTTGATCCTGGTCCTTCAGGCTCATGACGATCTCATGGGTGAGCTCGAGTATTTCGCGGGCTGCCAGGCCTGAGCGCTGGGTTTCCATGACCGAGCGGCCATCGCCCATGCACGATGCAAATATGATGCGGTTGCCGATCATGGTTTCGGCTGCCGTGGTCCCCAGTTCCTTCAAGGCTTCAGCGATTTCAGCAGTCAGACGCGCACGCTGGTTGGCGCGGTTGAGCACCATCAAAGCAGGTTTCTTCTCACCCCTGGTCATTTCGATGGTGGGTTCGGTGGCCCACAGGTCGACCGGTGACGGGGCGACCGGGATCACCACCAGGTCAGCGGTTTCGATGGCCGGCCTGCCGTCCACACCCATTTTGGGCGGGGTGTCGATGACGACGATGTCGTGGTCTTCCGCCAGGGCCTGTGCCTCATAGCGCGCACCCCAGGCACTGGCGGTGCGGAAGGTCATGTCAGGCCCGGATCCGTTGGCGTTTTCCTTGCGCGCCATGAACCAGCGCCCGAGACTGCCTTGCGGATCGGTATCGAGAATAGCGGTTTTCAGTTTGCGGTTCTGAGCGCACGCGACTGCAATGTGAGCCGCCAGAGTGGTCTTGCCAGACCCGCCCTTTTGCTGGGTAACGGTAATGATCTTGCCGGTCATCGCACAAAGCACTCCGGTTACATGGTGCGTTATCCTAACACTTTTATGTCAAAACCCGCACTGAACAGGCAAGGTTGTGCACAGGCTGGAAATCAGGGCCTGTTGACCACATTCAGTGCCGCCATGCCGAAAATCATCGCCGCGATGAACACCAGCACCGGCACGCCGCCGACCAGCAGGCCGGCAAGGGCAGGACCGGGGCACAGGCCTACCAGCCCCCAGCCGAGGCCGAACACGGCTGCACCGCCGATGAGTTTGCCGTCGATCACGCTGGACGCAGCGCCGGGCATGTCTCCGCCGAAAACCGGAGCCTGCTTTGTACCGGCTATCAACCATGCAATGGCCATCACCAGCACGGCTCCGATCATCACAAAGGCTAGCGTCGGATCCCACGCGCCGCCGAACAGGTCCAGAAAGCCGAGCACACGGGCCGGATTGATCATGTCTGAAACCACCAGGCCGAGACCGAAAATCAGACCGGCAAGGAGGGCGATAAGTTTGCGCATTTCGAAGTCCTTCCTTCAGCCAGCAATCAGGTGGCGGGAAACGGTAACGACGATGATCGCCACAGCCATGAAAGTCAGTGTCGCCAGGATGGAGCGTTTCGACAGGCGCGACATCCCGCACACGCCATGCCCGCTGGTGCAGCCAGACCCAAGACGCGAGCCGATGCCGACAAGCACACCTCCGGCGATCAGCAGGGGCAGGGAGCCGGTTATGGTGATGGCAGGCGGTGCCACAACCAGCGCATACAGCGCAGGCGCTGCAACGAGACCCGCCAGGAACAAAAGACTTTCAGCCCAGGCAGCAGGCAGTTTCAGGGCGATCAGCGACCCGGCGATACCGCTGATCCCGGCAATGCGGCCATTGGCCAGCAGCAACAATGCTGCCGACAGGCCGATCAGGATACCGCCGGCCAGGCCGAACAGCGCGTTGGTGAGGTCGAAATTCATGGGTAAGTGTTCTCCAACAGATTGGAAATTGTCTGCCTGCACATTTGGGGACACCCGCCTGCCGGGTCAATGCGACACATCAAACCGAGTTAGAGGACTGAAGGTCATCCAGCGTCAGTAATAAAGTGGTTCTGAAGATAGCTTACGCTCTTGGTTCTCCAGTATGGGTAGAAAACCCAGGATGTTAAGCTGTCGAATTTCCAGTCATCGCCATCGCGGTATTGGAGTGTCCAGCAATAAGGTGTTGCGCCGCGTCGATCCACTTTGATGCGGCATTCATCTGAAAGCCCAAAGCCGACGCACTGTATCGCTTCTTCCATGGTGTCAAAGTGTTGGTGCCAGCCACCAAAATACACGGTCCCCTGAAATTCTTCATCAATCACGGTGATGTCGAAACCGGTCTCGTCCTTCGCATGGATCGTCAGCTGCTTGTCGCCAGACTTAAAGCGAATGTCCGGATGGCCTTCAAGCCGTTGTTTAAGCTCCGCCAGGGTCTTCATAGCTGACAAGTGCTCCGTACGGCTTGAAACCACGCTACCTTTGCGACTGTCTTCGCCTTCCGTCAGGGAGGGTATTTTCTAGGCAAATGTTTTCCCCGAAATCTTGGTGTGCGCAAGATGCCTGAAGGTCTTCAGATCAGTATCGTTTACGAATGCTCGCGTGGGGATGCAGATACCCTGCCAGCGATTGATCCAAAGCACAGCATGACTATCGTTCTCGTTGTGAGCCTGGAACATGTCCCAGTCCATTTCTGACTTGCAGGTGACTGCGTCGTAAGCAATCCCCGCATCTGAAATGACCAGTTTGTTTTCATGCTCACCTAGACGCAACTGCCTGAACCGGCGTTTCGTCTGCCACGGGTGCACAAAGACAAGCCATATGAAAAAACACGTGCCAATAGCGATCATTCCCGAATTACTGATGCTATCGATAATAAACCAACTGGCGCATACGCCCAGAAATGCGAAAATGAGAAAGGTGGCGCAATTATTGAGCAAAGACAGCTTGCTCTGTAAACCGCAGTATTTTTGATAATCTTCCGGTGACCAGGTAAATTTGGCGGTAATTTGCGGATGTGTGTGCATTTGCTTGCATCTGTCCATGCGATATAGGTGTTCACACGACAGGGTGCCTCGGCATCCATTAAAAAACCTGTAAAAATCATCAGGCTACTGCACAATAATGGTTTTATACTGCTTGTCGGCGCCGGACAGCTTGTCGAGCATCAGCTGGACCTTGCCGAAGAACACCTGCTTGCCGGGATAGCCGACCATTCGGTCGATCTCGCGGCCATTTTCGACCAGCACGAATGTTGGCGTGCCGACAACGCCGCCAATGCCTTTCAGGTCCTTGGGGCGCGGCGATGCGACATCCAGCACCCGCAGCGGCGCGGCGCGGCCTTCAGGCCCGGCATTGTAAGCCTCCACACCGATCTCCGCATGCCATTTGGCGCACCACGGACAGCCCTTGCGATCAAACATCACAAGACTGGCTGCGCTGACGCTGAGCGACATCAGGCACAGAAAGAGCGCGGTGGCGAGGGTTTTTGAAATCAGCTGCATGGGGTCTGTATAGCCGATCCGCCATGCATGCGCATTCAAAGATTTGTTATTGGGAAGCGATCTACAGATTACCGCCGCAGTCGCGCCTTGTAGCCAATTACGCGCTGCCATGATCGGTACAATTGTTTGAAATCCAGCCTGCCTTCCCTGACGCCGCGGGCTATGGCGCGGACGGCGAATTCCGGGTCTGACGGGGCCTGCGCCAGCACATTGCCGATCAGCACGATGTCGTTACCTGCGGCCAGGGCCATGATGATGGCTTCATCCAGCTTGCGCTTGGAGCTGATGCTGCGCATTTGCAGGTCGTCGGTGATGATGACGCCGTCAAACCCCAGATCGTCGCGCAGCATGGTCTTGACGGCGACGGGCGACAGGGAGGCGGGCAGGTTTTCGCCGTTGCCCCAGTCGCGGTGATAGATATGCGAGGTCATCACCATGCCCGCATAACCCTTGGCAAACAGGCGGCGATAGGGCTCGATCTCGATTTGCTGCCAGTGTTTGGTCACGTCAACAAAGTGCAAATGGCTGTCCTTGGTCGACGACCCGTGCCCCGGCCAGTGCTTCAATGCGGTGCCGATACTGGCGGCATCATGGGCGGCGACGAAGCTTTGTGCATAGCGCGCGACATATAGCGGGTGGATGCCGAACGAGCGGTAATTGCGGGCAATGACAGGATTGTTGGGATTGAGGCGCAGATCGACCACGGGGCCGAGGTTTGTGTTGAAGCCGGCCCTGACCAGCTCTTTCGCCATGCCGTCATAGCGTTCGCGGGCCTGGGCAACGGTGCTGCGCTGCTGCATGCGAAAATGGCCCGGTGTGTAGGTGAACCCCTTGGCCCGGGTGAGGCGTTCGACAGCGCCGCCTTCCTCGTCCACCGCGATGATCGGCGTATGGCGGGTGTCGGCTGTCCGGAAAACCTGAGTCAGCGCAGTGACTTGTTTCGGGTTCTTGATGTTCTTCTGGAACAGGATCACCCCACCGAGAAGGCTCTGTTCGAGCGCCCGGCGCACTGTGCGAACACGCGGGTCGTCTGCCGTCAGCCCGGCAAACCCCTTGATCACCAACTGGCCGTACATCTTGAGCAACCCCTGGTCGCGGGTGACGGGGCGTGCATCACAAGACGGTGCAGCCGCTGACAAGGCAGCGATCAGGCAGGCCAGCAATGTAGTCGATTTGAATAACATGAACTTTAAACCGGGATTATCGCATGTTTTTCCGGTTTATCAATCGCTCATGGCAGTCTGGCAACCCCCGTATCATTGCTTGACGTTTTCAGGTTGCCGGATCAGATTTCAGTTCATGAGACTGTATCACCCTGCCGCATTTGATTTCACCACTACCGTGCCAAGTTACTGGGAAGCATCTGCCGACCCGTTGAGCCGCACCACACAGTCACTGCACGGTGCACACACGGCAGATGTCGCCGTCATTGGCGGCGGCTATGCGGGCCTGCATGCTGGCCTGCAATTGACGCAAGTCCACGGTCTGAAGGTGTGCGTGCTGGAAGCCGGTGATATCGGCTGGGGTGCATCGGGGCGCAATGGCGGGTTTTGCTGTCCCGGTGCCACAAAACTTTCCTACGGCCAGTTGATCAAACGGTTCGGTCTCGATGAAACCAGGCGGTTTTTCAAGGTGCAACGCGGTGCGGTCGAGTTTGTTGGTGAATTCCTTGCCGCCAACAACATCGATGCAGACCGCACCGGTGACGGCGAGCTGCAGCTGGCGCACAGGGAAACGGCGATCAGGGAACTGAAACAGGAACAGGCTTTCCTGCGCGACACTTTTGGCGCCCAGTCCACATTTTTGAGCCGTGAAGAGCTTGCCGCACGCGGCAATGACAGCGATGCGTTTCATGGTGGACTGCAGAGCGACGTTACATTCGGATTGCACCCGCTGAAATATGTTCGCGGTCTGGCACGGGCGGCCATCGATGCTGGCGTAACGGTGTTTTCAAATTCCGAAGTGAGCGGACTGGACCTCGGAAACCGGGCTGCATACGCTGAAGACCGGCAATGGACAGGTGACCGCGAAAACCGTGCTGGTGGCCAGCAATGGCTATACTGACGAAACGCTGCCCGCGGCCCTGGGCGGCAGGCTGCTTCCTGCATTGACGCGGATCATCGTGACCCGCCCGATCAGCGACAACGAACTGAAGGCGCAGGGCTGGACGCGTACCGATCCGACCTACGATACCCGCAACCTGCTGCACTATTTCAGGCTGTTGCCAGACAACCGGTTCATGTTCGGCGGGCGTGGCGGCACCGATGCGTCGCCTGAGGGCATGAAGGCGATCCAGCTCTCCCTGCGGGCCAATTTTGAAAAGTTCTTTCCCCGGCTTGCCCATGTCGAGACCGAGTATTCATGGGGCGGGCTGGTTTGCCTGACGTCGTCGAGACTGCCGTTTGCCGGGCCGATTGACGGTATGGACAATGTCTTCGGTGCGTTCGGCTGGCACGGCAACGGCGTGGCCATGGCCAGCTATGCCGCCAACCGGTCTGGCAGATGTGATGGCAGGTGCCACGCAACACTCCGACGCGCTGCCTGCCATGATGCGGTCGCTGCCCGGGCGTTTCGTTTTACCATCCTTGCGGGTTCAGTATCTCAAGGCGGCCTATCTGGGCTATGGTGCGGCGGACAGATGGCGTTAGTTTTTGTTTATGAAGGGCGTTGAAGATGGTTGACAACAAGATAGCTGCAAAACTGTGGTCGCTGGAATTTGATGATCTGCCACCGGAAATCGACGCCCTTACATTCCCGCACGGCGACTATATTCGCGACAAGAAAATCAAGAAGTCAAAGTACGAAGGCCAGCTTGAGGCCCTGCAGATCGAGTTGGTCAAACTGCAGCGCTGGGTGCGCGAGAACAATGAACGGATCGTCCTGGTGTTTGAAGGCCGTGATGCAGCCGGCAAGGGTGGCACGATCCGCCGCTTCCAGTTGAACCTGAACCCGCGGGCGGCGCGCACGGTTGCCTTGTCCAAGCCATCGGATGTCGAGCAGGGCCAGTGGTATTTCCAGCGCTATATCGATCATCTGCCGACCGAGGGTGAAATGGTGTTCTATGACCGCTCCTGGTACAACCGGGCCGGCGTTGAACGCGTGTTCGGTTTCTGCAGCGAAGACCAGGTGCAGGACTTCTTCATGGAAGCACCGGTGTTCGAAGGCATGCTGGAGCGTGAAGGCATTCACGTGTTCAAGTTCTGGCTGACCGTGGAACGTCCGGAACAGCTGAAACGGTTTTACGAGCGCAAGACCAATCCCCTGAAGCAATGGAAACTGTCGCCGATCGACACCAAGTCAGTGCGCAAGTGGGATGCCTATACCAAGGCGATCATTGACATGTTCCGCCACACCGATACCGATCACGCGCCGTGGACCGTGCTCGACGCCAATGACCAGAAACGCGCCCGGCTCAATGCCATCCGGGTTGTGCTGAACGCGTTCGAGTATGACGGCAAGGACGCCGCCAATATCGGTGAGATGGACGAAGACCTTGTGTGGACCGGGCAGGGTTTTCTTGACCACAAGGGCTGGTAGTCGCCGCAAATTGTCTAGATTGAGGCGTTGAACAGTCCGCCGTCAATCAGGATGGACTGGCCGGTGATGTAGCCGGCCTGTGCTGAACACAGGAACGCTGCCAGTTCACCGAACTCTTCTGCCGTGCCAAAGCGCTTGGCCGGCACTGATGCGGCTCGTATTTCAGCCATCTCGGCTTCGCTGACACCGCGCAACTGGGCCTGTTTGGCGGTTGAGCCCTTGAGCCTGTCAGTGTCAAACATGCCCGGTAGAATGCAGTTGACCGTGATGTTGCTGCCGGCAAACGAGCGGGCAGGGCCTGCCATGAACGCGGTCAATGCGGCGCGGGCACCGGATGACAGGTCGAGCCCGAGAATCGGCATTTTTACCGACGCGGAGGTAATGTTCACGATGCGGCCAAACCGGTTGGCCTCCATGTTCGGCAGCACACGCTGGATCAGTTCGATGGGGGTGACCATGTTCTGGATGACGCCGTTGATGATCGCCTCACGGTCCAGCTCGCGGAAATCCTTCAGGGGCGGGCCGCCATTGTTGTTGACGAGAATGTCACAGTGCGGTGTCGCCTCCAGCAGCGCGTCCTGGCCTTCCCTGGTCGACACGTCGGCCTCGACGATCTTCACGCTGGCCGCACCGGCTGCATCGCACAGGTCGGCCGCCTGTTTCAGCTTCTCGGTGTTTCGTCCATTGATGGTGACATGGGCGCCTGCTGTCGCCAGCGATATGGCGCAGGCCCGGCCAAGGCCTCTGCTCGATGCACATACGATTGCGTTTTTTCCGGCAATACCGAGGTCCATGTCACGTCTCCTGAAGGCTATGAATTATCGTCTGCGTGACGAGTAGAAACAAAAAGGCCCGGACGCAAGGTCCGGGCCCGTTATTCGGGATGGTTGTTTGAAGATCAGCTCTTGAGGCTGGTCTTTTCGGCTTCGATTGCAGTGCTGCGGTCTGCCATGAAGCGTTCGAATTCTTCACGGTCGCGGGCGTCGCGCAGTTTGGTGACGAAGCTGTCGAATTCTGCTTGTTCTTCTTCCAGACGGCGCAGGGTTTCTGCCCGGTAGGCGTCAAAAGCCGCACTCCCGGTTGTGCTGGTTGATGTGCTGGCGGGCTTGATGGCCGCCTTTACCTGGTCAATTCCATCGCGGGCCAGATCGTCAATGCTGCCGCCCCACATAATGTAGGCAATGACGGCGAGGCCGATCGGCCACCAGGTTACAAAGCCGAGTACCGCAGCCGCAACTGCGAGCGGGGTCCAGCGGCCCTTGTTACGCGCAAGCGTAGTCATGTGCAAATCCCTCCGGTTTTTCGATAACTGATGAACCAGATGTGGTAACGTCTGGCTAAATGTTCAAGATGGATGATGCAAAATCATGGCCGTGCCGCAGTTTAAGACGCCGGAGTTCAGCGATATTGTTGAAGCATCTCAACGCCTTAAAGGCCGTGCCGTACGTACGCCGCTGATGCGTTCCGATGTATTGGACGAGATGACCGGCGGGCGAATCTTTTTGAAACCGGAATGCCTGCAGCGGACCGGATCTTTCAAGTTTCGCGGCGCCTGGAACTTTATCTCACGGCTCAATGCCCGCGATAACAGCGGTGGTGTGGTGGCCTATTCGTCCGGAAATCATGCACAGGGCGTTGCCGCGGCTGCGCGCATGATGGGCATACCGGCGCTGATCGTCATGCCGGAAGACGCCCCTGCCATCAAAAAACGCAACACCATCGCGCTGGGCGCGGAAATCGTCACCTATGACCGGTTTGGCGAGAACCGTGAGGAAATCGGCGATGCCATTGCATCTGAACGCAGCGCGCAACTGGTGCCGCCTTACGAACACAAATGGATCATTGCCGGGCAGGGAACTGCCGGGCTTGAACTGGTCGAGGACCTTAAGGAACTCGGTGAGACGCTGGATACCATGCTGGTCTGCACCGGTGGCGGCGGGTTGACCGCCGGCGTGGCCCTGAGCGTTCAGGCAATGGCGCCGGATGCAAAAATCTATGCGTGTGAACCGGAAGGCTTTGATGATTACGGCCGCTCACTGGCCGCGGGCGAGCGGGTCAGCAATGAACCGGGCGCCATGTCGATCTGCGATGCCATTGTAACGCCAACACCGGGCGAATTGACGTTTTCGGTCAATCAGCCACGGCTGTCGGGCGGGCTGGCAGTGTCGGAAGACGAAGTGCGCACGGCGGTGCGGTTTGCCTTCGAAACCCTGAAGCTGGTCGTTGAGCCGGGCGGTGCCGTGGCGCTGGCTGCCCTTCTGGCCGGCAAGATAGACTGCACGGACAAGACCGTTGCGGCAACGCTGTCCGGCGGCAATGCAGATGCGGAAATGATGCTCGATATTCTGGGGTCAGGCTAATTTCGGACGATGCCTAATTCGTTGCAGTAACCATTGCCGATGACCTAACATCCGGGCGGAACCAGCCGAGCAAGGTTGGTTGGACGTCATCCACACCTGGCATCTGCGAGGTGTCGGCACGGTGCAGACAGTGATCGAGAAACCGGCTGCGGATACGCCGTGAGTGTCAAGGTTTCAGGTGGACAGGAGACCGGCTTGTAAGCCAGGCCGGCCTCCGTAGATTGTCGCCTGCACACATCCAGATCAGTATGGTTTTTGATTGAATCAATCAAAAGCCATAGAACTGATCGCTTTCAAAATGCTAGAGCAACAGTTCGGCCAGGGTTTCCGGCATGGACAGTGTCGGGAAGTGCCCGGACTGCAGGACTTGGACCTGATCGACCTTCCAGTTTTTTAACATCTCGTCCTGCAGTTTTGGAGAGACGATCTTGTCAATCGCGGTGCGGATATAAAGCTTGGGCACCGAGCCGAAATTCTCGTCCGTGACCAGGATTTTCGCCATAAACGGTTCAGTCGCCTGGCCGACATCGACAAGTGGCAGAACCGTCGACAGGCGGTCCTCCCCTACGTCATGAAACGCCTTGTCGCGCCATGTCTGCTGTGATGCCGTGGCCGAGGTCCGGTCATCTGAAAAGATCAGTTCCGGCAGAAACTCGCCATCGCTATCGCGTGTCATAGCCTCAATGATGCTGTCGCCGCTTTTGAGCAGAAATGCTGCGACATAGACAAGCTTTTCGATCTTCTCAGGCCGGCGCTCCGCCACGTGCGAGATCACTGCCCCAGCCATGCTGTGACCAACCAGCACCACCTTGTGATCCAGTTGATCGATTGCATCAACAACAGTCTCGACATAACTGTGCAGGGTGACGTTGGTGACGTTCCCGCCGCTGTCATCACGGCTGTGCAGGTCGATTGCGGTTACGCTATGACCCTGTTTTTCCAGGGCAGGGCGAGTGTAATCCCAACTCCAGGGACCTTCCCATGCGCCGTGTATCAAAATGTAATGTGTCATTGTACTTCTCCTGATCGGTTGGCAAATATGCCGGGCGAGGGCGAACAACCCTGCCGGTTGCCGGTCACCTCTGTGGATGCGAACTGGATTTGTTCGACTGGTTGGTGGCGGGCTATGCGCAGTCAGCCGTCAGATCACTGAAGCCGCAGCGTAATCACGTTGGCGGGAACTTCGGCGGACCTGTTGACTATGGTTGCCGTGGAGCCGACTGTGGGCAGCGCAAAGGTTTGACCGGCCACAAGACGTGTTACCTGTCCGCTGGTCTTAAACTCGATGACACCTTCGGCAACCAGCCCAAGCGTTGGTTCACTGCTTTCCAGGTTCAAGGTGCCGTTCGGGTCGATCGTGTTGCTGTAGACCTCAGCTTTCTCGGTGTGGAGTCCATCAAGCTTGACGGTTGGCAGCGTTCTGCGGTCAATCGCTTCGGTCGGTTTTTCTTCAAACACGATGAACGGTTCATTGGCCTGTTCAAGATTGAAGTCCAGGAAGATCGCCTCCTCGGTAGCTGATGCGTTGTCGAACCGCAAAATGCGGGTTCCTACCGGCTCAAAGAACGCATCTCCGGCGCGCAGGATCTGCGGTTTTCCACCTTCGACCTGATAGATGATCATGCCTTTGGTGACATAGCCGACTGCCGGGGCTTCATGGGTGTGAACCGGCGCAACCTGGCCGGGCTTGAAGCGGAAGTCGCCGACTTCAACCTGAACGACCTGGCGCAATGCAAAGTTGGCGATCAGCAGTTTGGTAGCTGCTTCGGTTGATGCGGCATAGGTACTGCCGGCAAGCGCGGTTGCAGCTGTCAGTGTGGCTGCCAGAGCAGTGCTGCGAAGTGTTTTGAGGGGCGTATTCATGATGATCTCCGTAGGGACTGGATTGTCATTTTACGTATTGCGTTTTGCAATATGTACGCACAGTAATCTACGTATTGCATTTTGCAAGTTAATTTTTTAGAATGTGACAATGAAAACTGAAAACAAGAAACGTGAAACGGGTTGCCCGATAACATTCGGGCTCGACACATTCGGAGACCGGTGGAGCCTGCTGATCATCAGGGAGATCATGCTGCAGGGTAAGAAGACCTACAGCGAGTTTCTTGAAGCTGATGAGGGGATTGCCTCAAATATCCTGATCGCCCGGCTCAAACACCTGGAAGCCGAGGGTATTGTCGAGAAATCACGTGACCCGGAAAACCGTCGGGCATTTATCTACGACCTGACGAAGAAGGGCCGGGACCTGGCACCGATCCTGCTGGAGATCATCATCTGGAGCGGTATGCATGACAAAAGGCCGTACGCGCTCAAGACGGTTCTCAGCAAAATCGAACAGGACCGCGAAGGGTTCGAGGCAAGTCTTCGGGCAGAGTAGGACCGCTTGGCTGCATTCAGCAGGGATCAGCCGCTCACGCTGCTGAGGGACTGTCGTCAGGCATGTCAGGCGCACTGTCGGCCAGCGGAATGTCACCTGGGTGATCGGCAGGGCGGCGGATTACTATGATCCGCTTTTTGGGCTTTTCCGCCGGCTCTGCATCGTCCGGTGCGGCGGATGTGTCCGGGGCTGCCGGCTGGTCTTCGGGCTGTTCCGGGGCTGCTGCGGTTTCATTGCCGGTGTGAACCTGATTTGCAGCCGTTGGGCTGTTCATGCTGATGCGGCCGCCGGCGCTGGTGTCTTCTGCAACAGTTGATGGCGGAGCGGACGGTTCGTCTGCCTGCGATGATACCGGTGCCGTTTCTGCCTGCTGATCCGAGTGATCTGCGGCACTGTCGTCACCGGCGTCTTCGGCATCGTGCTGTGCTGTGACATCGGGTACTTCAAGATCGGTAAAGTTCAGCGTGTCCCCATCGATGGGCGACGAAACAGCTCTGTCTGGCGCCGCTTCCGCCTCATCTGCTGTGGCATCTTGCTGCTGCTTTGGTTCGGAGGCATAGGCACTGTTGTCTGCGAAAATGTCATCGTCGGACCCGACAAAGCCCGGCACGTCGCCGGTGGCAGTGGCCGAGGCCGAATTTACCGGAACGGTCTTGGGTGCCGTCAGCGGTTTGTCGGCAGCTTCGCCGATAAGTTTGTGGGAGCTGCGCAGGCGGCGAACCAGTTGCGTGGTGCGATCAAGCTTGTCGGCGATCTCATCATAGCCCGAACCATCATCGCTGTCGCCTGAGGCTTGCGCGTCAGCCTGTTCCGGCTCTGCATGTCCGTGCGGCTGTTCCGCCTCAGGCGGAGCCGATGCTTCAGCCGACATTGACTGGAGCTGGCCTTCAAGCCGCCTGATTGCATCAAGCAGCACCGCCGTGTCGGCCGCCTTGTGGCGGCGTGCAAATTCTGTCAGAAACCAGCGCCCGCGACTGGTTTCCATAACGGCCTGTTCGATTTCCTCGTAGTCGAGACCATCGATGGTATCTAAAGCCGAACTGTCCGACATGATTCTTTATTCCCTGCGTCCCGACGCATTACACACTATTGCGGATAGTATTGACGAGTTTGGTTACTGAAACCTTTCCGTACGAACTGATTTGAAACAATAGGCGTTTTAGTGAGGTGACATGATCAACCCGATGGCAGTGCGCACAGGAGCGGTTTATGGCTCCTTGCTGCTCATGGTCGGGGTGATGCTGCCGTTCCTGCCGGTATGGCTGGCGGCGCGCGGGTTTTCGATCGGCGAGGTTGCGTTTGCGCTGGGCTGTCAATCCGTGGTGCGGGTGGTCGCCACGCCGGTACTGACTTACATGGCAGACCGCTACCGGGCCCGGCGCAGGTTCATAATCGTGCTCTCGATCCTGGCTGCCGTCTTCATGCTGGCAGCCGGACTGGTGGAAAGCAGGGGGTCAATCGTGGCCCTGATTGTGCTGTCGGCCATGAGTTGGGCTCCGATCATGCCAATGCTCGATGCTGTTGCAGTGGAACAGTCGGATGCGGGACTTTATGATTATGGCCGGGTGCGCATTGCCGGCTCGATCACCTTTATAGCCGGATCGCTGGGGGCAGGGGCACTGCTGCTGGTGATCGACAAGGCAAGCCTGATCTGGGTTCTGCTGGTTACGCATGTGCTGATGGCCTTGAGCGGTTTTGCGCTGCCGAAACTGGGTGCGAACAAGACCGGTGATGCCGGTCCGCCGACACTGACTGCTGCCGGCACTGTCCTGATGACCGGCAGTTTTGCGCTGTTGATCCTCGTGGCCGGCCTGACCCAGGCAAGTCATGCGGTCTATTACGGCTTCGGCTCATTGCACTGGGAGAGCCTGGGATATGCCGGGGTGACCATCGGTGGGCTGTGGGCGATCGGGGTGGTCGCCGAAATTGTGCTGTTCATGTATGCGCGCGGATCAGTCGAACGGCTGGGACCTGTGCTGCTGCTGATGGCCGGTGCCGGTTTCGGGGTGCTGCGCTGGGCCGGGATGGCTCTTGATCCTCCGGTGGCGGTGGTCGTGTTGTTGCAGATCCTGCATGCGGCAAGCTACGGCATGACCCATCTGGGAACGATCTACTATATACGCCGCTTCATGGATGCCGATTTTGCAGGGACGGCCCAGGGGATATTCGTGGCGATCTCCGGCGGGGTGTTCATGACCTGTGCCATTGCCCTTGCAGGCTGGGCATATGGAGCCCACGCGGCGCAGAGCTATTTATGGATGGCTGCGATGTGCGGCGTAGCTCTGGTGTTGGGGGTCGTCCTCAAAGCCAGAACCGGCGGTTAACCCCAAAGCGCAGGTGGCGGCGGGTACATCAAAGATCCTTCAAACCGGATGCCCGGATCGCGGTCTTTGGCCAGCAGCAGCGGACCATCAAGGTCAACCACGCGCGCGCCCTGGCCCACAATGTGACCGGGTGCCATGGCCAGCGAGGTCGCCAGCATGCAACCGATCATGATTTCAAATCCCTGCTCACCAGCGGCTTGCGCCAGTGCCAGTGCCTCGGTCAGTCCGCCGGTCTTGTCCAGCTTGATGTTGATTGCGCTGTATTTGCCGGCCAGCTTGTGCAGGTCTTCCTTGCCGTGTGCACTTTCGTCGGCGCAGATCAGCACATCGGTCCTGCCCAGGCCGGTCAATGCATCATCATCACCAGCGGCAAGCGGTTGCTCAACCAGTTCGACCGCTGTCTCGGCACACACTGCCAGGTGGTTGTCCAGGTCGGCAGGCCTCCAGGCCTCATTGGCATCAATGATCAGCCGGGTATCCGGGGCAGCAGCACGTATCGCACGCAGGCGCTCATGGTCACCGTCGCCGCCGAGCTTGATCTTGAGCAATGGCCGTCCGCTTGCCTTTGCAGCGGCTTCGGCCATTTTTTCCGGTGTCTCAAGGCTGAGCGTATAGGCAGTGATGATCGCTTGCGGTTCCTTGTCCAGCCCGGCCAGTTGCCAGACCGGGGTTCCGGTCAGTTTGGCTTCCAGGTCCCACAATGCACAATCCAGGGCATTTTGAGCTGCGTGCAGGCTCAGGATTTTGGGCACTTCCGCCCGGGTGCACCCCGCTTCAATTTCGGAACGGGCGGTCTGCATTGCATCCAGGGTGGCTTCGATGGTTTCGTTGTAACGCGCGTATGGCACGCACTCCCCGACACCGATGGCGCCATCCTGCTCCAGTGTGACCTTGATCACCTCGGCAGTGGTCTTGGTGCCGCGAGAAATGGAAAAGCTGCCGGCAATGGGCCAGCTTTCATGAGCAACGGAGAGGGTGCGCAAGACTGTCATCAGGATGGAAAACGTTTCTGGATCTCGTCCACAATCGGCGCCGTACCGGTCCGGATCGGATCAACGCAAGGCATGCCGTACTCGCTTTCAAGCTTTGCCAGATAGTCTTTCGCTTCGGTGTCTGACAGGTTCTGTGTATTGACGCAAATACCGACACACTGAATGTCCGGATTGGTCAGGCGGCCTTCCTCGATATTGCGGTCAATGACCTGCCGGATGGTCGGCAATGGATGTTCCACGCCTCGCATCCTGGTGCGTGTCGGTTCGTGACACACCACGAAAGCATCCGGCTGAGAGCCATGCAGCAGGCCGAGTGACACACCGGCAAATGCCGGGTGGAACAGCGAACCCTGACCTTCAACACAATCCCAGTGGTCGTCTTCGTTGGCGGGAGTTATCCATTCAGCTGCGCCGGAGATGAAATCGGCGACAACAGCATCCAGAGCAATGCCGCGGCCGGAGATCAATACGCCTGTCTGTCCGGTTGCGCGGAAGTCGGAATTCATGCCGCGCTTGCGCATTTCCTGATCAAGGGCAAGTGCTGTGTATTTCTTGCCGACGGAACAGTCGGTGCCAACGGCCAGTATCCGCTTGCCGGACCGCTTTGTACCCTTGCCGGTGGCGAAGGCAATATCTGAAAAACGAACGTCATGCAGTTGTGCACCGTGCTTTTCGGCAGCTTCAGCAATCTCGGGAAATGAAGACAACCGCTTGTGCAGACCGGTGGCTACGTTCATGCCAGCCTCGATGGCCTTTACAACTTCTGAAATCCAATGGTCCGGCAAAACGCCACCGGAGTTGACAACACCCACGACCATTGTACGTGCCCCGGCGGCCACGGCCTCATCAATGCTCATGTCAGCCAGGCCGGTGTCGGCCTGGCAGCCTTCCAGCCGCATCTGGCCGGTGCACCAGTCGGGGCGCCAGTCGACCACGCCTTGCGCCGTCTTGGCTGCCAGCTGGTCGTGAACATCACCGAGAAACAGGAGGTAGGGGCGTTCGATTTCCATGTGTCGCACTCACGAGTAAAAGGTGGTCTTTTCGCGCCATAGGCACCACAAGATGTGACGTTGCGCAAGAGGGCAGTGTATGGCGGCAGATGGAGCCAGATGTTGGTAATTCTGTTTGCTGTCAGCAGCCAGCCCCTGGTTTCAGAACCTGTTGATCAAGGTAATCCCGACATCTTCATGATTGTCCATTTTCGCCAATGCAGTGCCGGCATCTTCGAGCGCGATACGGGTTCTGATCAGTTTTTCTATGTTCAGACGGCCGGCGGAAATCATCTCGAACAATGCGGGAAACCGCAGGGCAGGCAGACCGCGTGACCCCATGATCACCAGTTGCCGGTAGTAGACGGTTTCCAGCAGCGGGATTTCAGGGTTGGCATGTGCATCCAGCGGCTGTCCGATCTGCACATGACGGCCCAGTTTCTTCAGACAGCGCAATGAATTGTGGAAAGTGTCAGTGATGCCAAGCGCTTCGATGGAGGCGTCGGCACCGCCGCTGGTCAGGTCACGTATGGCTTGTCCGACATCATTGGTTCTGGCGGCGTTGATGGTGTGCGTGGCACCTACCTGTTTCGCGAGCTCAAGCTTTTCGTCAATGATGTCGACCGCGATAACCGTGGCGCCGACGGCGGCGCCTATCATGATTGACGACAAGCCGACACCGCCGCATCCGTGTACTGCCAGGGTTTCGCCCGGCTTTACAGCCGCCTTGTCGACGACCGCGGAAAAAGAGGTTGTTGTGCGGCAGCCGAGAGCGGCTGCAACTTCATCAGAAATGTCATCGGGCAATTTGAGAACATTGGCATCAGCCAGCGGGATTGCCACACGTTCGGCAAATGCGCCCCAGCCATTGAAACCCACAACGTACTGATCATCGCAGATGGTCAGATTGCCGGCGCGGCAGCATGAGCATTCACCGCATCCAAGAATGACCGGGACAGTGACGCGATCACCCTTGCGGAATTTCCGGCAGTCAGCACCGACGCTGACCACTATTCCGGCCAGCTCATGACCTGGAACATGCGGCAGCTTGATAACGTGATTGGTGCCTTTCCAGCCATGCCAGTCTGACCGGCAGACGCCACAGGCTTTCACCTCGATCACCACGCCATCAGACGGCGTGTCCGGCTCGGCGACTTCGGTTATTTCCAGCGGTTTTGAGAATTGGGTAATCAATGCGGCTTTCATGGCCATCAGGATAGAAGCTGTTCAATCAACAGGCCAGCAGAAAGGGTGAGGAGTGCCACAATCAAATCAAAGCAGACCTTGAGGCATGAAAATCACCTTGCAGGGGTGTTAGTATGGTTTCCCGGAAAGCAATTTGAGGATGTTTGTTCATGACACAGTTTAGCGGATCCTGCCTGTGCGGCGCGGTGAGCTATGAAGCTGATTGCGAGATACAGCGCGTCGTCAACTGTCATTGTCTTGATTGCCAGAAAGCAACCGGCTCAGTACACACAACAATGGTTTTCGTGCCGGAGGACGGTTTGAAAATCAAAGGCTACCCGTCCAGCTACACGCATACCGCAGACAGCGGTTCAACCATGACCAAGCGGTTTTGTTCGTCATGCGGTACGCAGTTGTTTTCAATCAATTCGCGCCGCGCCGGTGCTGTCGGTATTCGGGCCGGAACCATCTCGCAAAAGCACATTATAACGCCGCAAATGAACATATTCTGCGACAGCGCGGTGCCATCCACTCCGATGGACGACAGGTTGCCGAAATATCCCAAGATGCCGGCGTAGGGATCAGAGCCACCTGGAACTGGAGCAATTTGGGTGCATTTGAACCCATAAAACCGATCTAGTGCTTAACCCGTCCGGCAGCTTCTGCCAGCATGAGGTATACCTTGCCGGTTTCCGACCCCAGGCACTGATCTACCAGTTCCTCACCTGCATCTGATGTTGCTACCGTATCGAGCAGGCGCTCGAACAGGCGGATGAAACCGTCAATGCGTGTTCTGGCCTGCTTGTCATCACGATAGGACTTGCGGGTCAGGTCCATCAGCTTGCGCCCGCGGTTCTGGAACAGGTCATGGGTGTAGGCCTGCGCATTGCCTTTCCGGAAGGACGCTTCAAGCTCCTTGGGCAGGTCGTCATACAGCACCTGGTAGATGTCGCGTGTGGCCGCATTCAGCTTGGCGACAAGCGTCTCCGTGGCCTGACTGGTCGAGCCTTCCGATGATGCATCAGTCTTTTTCGACTTTTGGGCAGGTTTTTCACGCGCAACAGGGGTATCTGCGTCAGAAGACAAAAGGTCACCGAGAAATCTCCGGACAGACCCGGATTCGCCGGCAGAAGCCGGGGTGTCTTCACTTGCTGCAACGCGGCGTTCGGATTTCTGGGCACCGGACGTTTGCTGTGACGCAGCAATGGACGCGGTGCCCCTAGTTTTTCCCGGCGATCGTCCTCCGGCCTCCGGTGGTACATAGATACCCGGCCCGGACATGGCGAGCGAGGATGACTGGCGCTTGACCACGTCGGCCAGTGCGTTGAGGGCGGTGATCTGGTCGGTTACGACGCGGCGCATTGCGTCTGCGGAGTTGCGTGTTTCTGCGGGCAGTTCCAGCACGGCACGGCGCACCTCGCCACGGGCAAACTCGATTTCGCGAACCACGCTGGCCGCAGCTTCGCGCATTTCATCCGCGGTCGAGGAGAACTCTTCGGTGGAACCGGACATGGTGGTGTTGAGCTGGCGCACAACCTCTGCGTGCTGGGAGATGATGTTGCGGGCAGCACGGCTGACCTGATCATCGGAGATTGCCTCGATCTTCTTGATCTCTTCCTGCATGTTGTCGGCCGCAGCGGTAAATTGTGACGTTATCAAACGGCCGAGTTCGTCTGTGCGCTTGTTGGCATCGGACAGCGAGTGCTCCACCCGCTCCATGTAACGTTCCATGATGCCGTCGACTTCTTCCGATTTCTTGCCAAGTTTCTGCAAAAGACTTGCCATTTGCGTGTCGCGGCTTTCCATCAGGCGATCAAGGCGCTCGTTGAAGTTTGTCACTGCGCGGTCGACCTTTTCCGATGCGCTTTCCAGGCGTTCGGAAATCTTGCCTGACGTGGTGTCGAGACGGCCTACGAGTGCTGTCGACACGGTGTCGATACGCTGATCCAGTTCACCGGCTGTATCCTTCAGGGCTTCGGCCATCATGGTGTAGGCCTGGTCGGTATGGGTGGCGAACTTTGAACCGGTATCCTCCAGGCGCCGAGATGCTTCACTGGCGCGGGTTTCAAATTCTCCGGCTGACTGGGTGAGGTGGTTGATGACGCTGGCGGCGTTGGATTCAAACCGGGCCGAAATCGACTGGGTGTTTTCTTCCATATTGTCAGCGAATGATACTGATGCCCGGCCAAGCTCGGCAACCAGGTCACGCGCAGCGCCGTCCAGACCTTCGGAAAAGGCAGTGCGCGCGGTTCCCAGTTCGTTGAACACGCGCGCTGCGCGTTCATCCAGCATCTTGGAGAACAGTTCTCCGGATGCATCCATGCGGGTTATCACATCAGTGGTGATCTCTTCGAGCAGCGTGCTGGCCAGGTCAAAACGCTTGCCCATCTCACGGGAGTTGTTTTCAAGGCGCATGAACATGGCTGCGCCTGTCTTTTCCATGGTCTCGGCGACTTCCGCTGTCGTCGTCTCGAAACGGCTGGACATCTCCTGATTGGCGCGTTCCACATGGGAATACCATTCGGACGTGGTGTTATCCAGCTTGCCGGACATGCCTTCGATCTGGCTCAACACCGTGCCTGACCGATCCTTGAGCTGGGTGATCAGATTGCTCATGGTGTCAGCAACCGTGTCGAGGCGGGTCGTCAGGCTGGACGATGTTGAATCAAGACGGTCGGTCAGCAGCAGGGACACTTCATCAAGCCGTCCGGTCATGGCGCCGGAGGAGGCATCAAGGCGGTCAGCCAGAGCATTGGTTGTGGTGTCCAGCTTGCCGGTCATTTCAGCTGTTACGTTGTTGAGCAACTCGGCCATACGTGATGTGGAGCCTTCCAGGCGTCCGGAAATGGAGGCGGATGAGGTGTCAAGGCGCTCAACCAGTTCATTCGTCGTGGCATCAAGCTTGCCGGTCATTTCCGATGATGCACTGTTCAACAGTTCGGCCATGTGTGACGTGGCGCCTTCGAGGCGGCCCGTCAGTTCGCCGGTTGAGCTGTCCAGGATCGATGTCAACCGGTTGGTCAGCTGGCCGGTGGAGCCATCGAGGCGCTGAGCGATCGCTGCGGTCGTGGTGTCCAGTTTGTCGGACATTTCAACAGACGCCTGATCCAGGGCATCGGCGACCCGTGACGTCACATTTTCCAGCCGGCTGGTCAGTTGCGTCGAGTTGGTGCTCAGGCGTTCGGTTACTTCCTTACTTGTGCTTTCCAGCTTGCCGGTCAGTTCTTCCGAAGACGAACTCAGCAGTGCAGCGAGTTCGCTTCCGGTTGCCTGCAGTTTGCCGGTCAGTGTTTCAGACGACGTATCAAGGCGGTCCGCAAGCGCATTCGAGGTGGCCTCGAGCTTGCCGGTCATGCCAACAGATGCTGTGTCCAGAAGTCCGGCCATGCGGGTTGTGGCGCCTTCCAGGCGAACCACCATGGCGTCGGAAGTCTCCTCGATCTGCCCGGAGAGACGGGCGGTTGACTCGTCCAGATGACCGGACATGTGCGATGTTGCCGTTTCAACCCGGTTGAACAGTGTTCCTGCAGATGTCTCCAGTTTGCCGGTTATCTCTTCGGTAATGACCTCAAAGCGCTTGAACAGATCACCGGAGGCGACTTCAAGCGTGCCCGACATCTTGCCTGACACGTCTTCCATATAGGCATAGACCTCATCGCGCGCAGTGGCGACGTTCTGGACAAATTCGCCCGAGATTGACAACAGCCGGTCGGTGAGAGCGGAACCGGACAGATCGATCTGTTCGCCGACCGCCGAAGACGCTGCGGTCAGTCGCTGGGCAACCTTCTCGACCGATGAATTGAGCAGGTTTGCCATTTCACTTGTGGTGCCGAGCAGGCGCTCGTTGACCTGGGTGCCGGCTTCGGCAAGGGCTGCAGATGCCTTTTCGCCGCTCTCATTGATGAAGGCAAGCATGGTTTCCGAGGACGCCTCGGTATCGCGGGCAATTTTCTCACCAGACTCCATGAGGGTCTCGACAACCTTGACACTGGTTGTCTCAAGGCTGGAGGCAACGGTGGTGCCGGTGGTCTGCAGATTGGTGACCACATTGTTACCTGCTGACTGAACACGGTCAGTGACTTCGGTGCCGACTTCATTCAGGTTGCGGAGCACGACTTCGGATGTGATCTGAACAGATTCCGCCACGTCGCTCCCGACCAGCTTGATCTGACCGAGGATGTCGTCCGAGGCGGCTTGCATTGTCGTGACAACGGAACCGGAAGTTGAGCGAACCGCCTGGGTAACACTTTCGCCGGTGCTCTTGACCATCGCCACGCTCTCGTCGGCCACAGAACGCAATTGTCCGACCACAGCCTCGGAAGACTGTTCGATCGACGACACCATTTCACCTGATGCAGCGCGCACATTGTCGGTAATGCGGTTGCCGGAATCAGCGATCATGGTGGTGTGGGCGTCGGCTGCCGACTGTAATTGCTCACTGACGGCCTGGGTTGAATGCTGCACCGCCTGCACGACGGTGCCGGAGGTGGACATTACTGCCTGTGCAACGCTGTCGCCTGTTGCCTGCAGTTGCTCATTGACCGATTGCGCCGTCTGTTGAACGGACTGGACAATTTCTCCGGACGCGGAGTGCACTTTTTGCGCAACCGTGTCGCCGGCGATCTTCATCATCTCGGTGTTTTGTTCCGAGGCCGCCTGCAACTGCTCATTGACCGCCTGGGCTGATTGCTGAACGGAATTTACAATCTCGCCGGACGTGGTGCGGACCGAATGGGTGACGCTTTCACCGGTAAGCTTCATCATTTCGGTGTTCTGTTCAGCTGCAAGACGCATCTGATCGGTGGTTGCCGCCGTCACCTGCTCAATGCCCTGGGTAAGCTCAGCGCGCACGCCGCGCACTTCTTCAAGGCTTTCACGAATGCCGGAGGTCACACTGCCTTCAAGCTGGCGCAGGCCGTCACCGAACTGCATGCCTTCGGCGTTCATGCGCTGGGCGGTTTCCTGCATTGTCGCAACCTGACCGGTTACGCTGTCGGAGAACACCCGCATTTCATTGACCAGGGTACCCGACATCTGTTCCATGCGCGCTGTCTGGCCGGAAATCTCGGTGCCGACAAAACTCGCGCGCGTGGAAATTTCATCAACCGTCTGTGACAGTTCCGATGTTGTGTTTTTCAGGCCGTGCTCAAGCGCTGCAAGGGTTGAAGACGCGGTTGATATAATCCCCGACAGGCTCTGCGTGTTCTCTTCAATGCGCGACAGCAGGGGAGTTGCCTCAATGCCAATGACACGACCGGTTTCGTGCAGTGAGTTGCGCTGATGCTCCAGGCCTTCGAGCATGGTGCGAATACGCTCTTCATTGGCACCAAAGGCACGTTCAATATTGGCTATTTCCTTGTGCACGACACCTTCAAGTTCGCTGGCACGCTGCACAGCATGTTCAACGCCGCCGACAAGCTGGTCCACTTCGGATCGCACCAGTTGCGAGACCGATGCAAGGCTTTCGGTTGCAATGTCCTGCGGGCGGACAAGGCGCATGGCTGTCTGCATCAGCGCCTGGCTTACGTGGCTGATCTGGTTTGTGCGGAAAATCAGATAGCCAATAACCATGAAAGACAGGACCGGAATCACCGCCATCATGATGGTCCGCAATGTGACCGGCAGGTTGGTCAGGCTGAGCGGGCTTCCCGCAAGCTGGGCCAGGGCAGGGACATACAAGACGGTCCAGATTGCCAGCCACACAAGCGAAATTGCCACTGCCGACCATATCGGGGTGGTCGATGTGCGCTCACGGATTGCCTGCAGGCTGCTGGCCGCAAAAGCATCATTTTCGTTGGCGGGCCGGCCCCGCAGTTTCGCTTCGCGGCGGCGTTGATCAATCGCGTCAAGCCTGCGACGTTCAGCAGCGTCGCGGCGTGCGACCTGTTCTTCGTTCTGTTCTTCAATTGCCCTGCGATTGCCCCTGCGCGAAGCGCGGCGCGGCTGGTTTGATTCGCTTGACATATTTTGCATCCCCGCAACTGAAACTTACTAACCGGTACTCACACCCCAGGTCCCCCCGGTGCCTCGTGTGCGCCGTATACTGGTCACTCCCACGCTTGATGATCTGACTCATTCGGAAACGAAGCAAGCCCAATGGCCATTTCGTTAACCAATTTGTTCACACCCATCACACGTCCCGCCGAGGATTCTAATGCAAATCAGACACTTGAAGAAGCCATTAGCATTAAAAGGTTTGGGAAAACTAGCGAATTGGTTAACGCGGTGGCCGAAAATGATTCAAATTTTAACAAAATTCATAACGCATTTTTGTCAGATTGGCGTCTAATTTGCGTAATTCGGGTTAGAATCAGTCACTTAAGGACCGGTTCCTGGAGCCTGCATTATTCGAAAAAGGGACCCCGTGCGATGAAGCCGAAACAGGCTGCTGCAATTAACGTCGAAGGCGATTCCGGAGAGGCAGTTGTTGATCTTGCACATCTGGATCAATACACGCTGGGTGACCACAGCCTGCAAGCGGAATTGCTGCAATTGTTCCGTGTTCAACTCAAGAACCAGACCCAAGAGCTGGTATCGTGCGCCGATGCAACGGACTGGAAATCCGCCGTTCACACACTCAAGGGGGCGGCACGTTCGATTGGAGCGATGCAGATTGGAAAAGTGGCCGAAGCAATGGAACTGGTGCCGTTTTCCGATGACGCCGGGCGCGCTGCGGTTTTGAGCCGCCTGATCGCGGTCCATGCTGCATTTGAAGCGCAGATAGAAGAGTATCTGTGAGACCTCTTTTCGCGCTCTGGCCGGAACCTGCGAGCGCGTAGAACAGCCGATTGCAAGGCGTTATCCCAACCCCATGGTTGCAGATCAAACACTGCGGCTGCCACCCGCAGACCACCTGGTTTTGCTCCTATTGTCGCACAAGGAGGTGAAATGCAACTTGCCGGGCCGGAAATTGTTGCATTTTGTGCTCTGTCGGCCTAGCTAATGACCTGAATGGTAATTGAGTGTATGCAAACAAGTTTGCATGCGTTGGAGCAACATGGGTTCGATCGAGCTCATAAAGTTGCTCTAACACTTTGAAAGCGATCAGGTTTATGATTTCTGGCTGATTGAACCAGAAATCATCCTGATCTAGAGCATGGCAGGACCCAAAGACATGGCAAAGATCACTTTTATCGAGCACAGTGGCAAAGAACACGTCGTTGATGCGGAAAACGGCATGTCGGTCATGGAGACCGCAATCAAGAACATGGTGCCGGGCATCGATGCAGATTGTGGTGGCGCGTGCGCCTGTGCCACGTGCCATGTCTACCTTCAGGGCGATTGGGCGGAAAAGCTGGCAGAGCGGTCCGAAATGGAAGAGGACATGCTGGATTTTGCCTTCGAGGTGCAGGACAGCTCGCGGCTTTCGTGCCAGATCAGGGTGTCTGATGACATTGACGGGCTGGTTTTGAAGGTTCCGGAAAAGCAATTCTGAGACCTGTCCCTGAATTCACCAACTCAACACACAAGCTTCGGCGGCCCGAAACAGGCCATCCGGCGAGATGATCAAGGAGGCCCGTGTCGATGGCCAGTCAGACGATTGAAACCGATGTAGTTATTGTTGGGGCTGGTCCGTGCGGACTGTTTGCCGTTTTCGAACTGGGCCTGCTCGACATCAAGTGTCATGTGGTGGATATTCTCGACAAGCCGGGCGGGCAGTGCGCCGAGCTTTATCCGGAAAAGCCGATTTACGACATTCCAGGCCTGCCGATCGTGACCGGTCAGGAACTCACCGACCGGCTGCTGGAACAGGCGACACCCTTCAACCCGCAATACCACTACAACCAGATGGTTACCTCGCTGCGGAAACTGGACGATGGATCGTTCGAACTGGAAACCGACGGGGATATTCTGTTCAAGTGCAAGGTCGTGGTGGTCGCGGCCGGCGGCGGCAGCTTCCAGCCCAAGAAGCCGCCGATGCCGTCAATCGAGGACTTTGAAGGCACCAGTGTCTTCTATTCGGTCAAGCGCATGGAAGATTTCCGCGACAGGGACATCCTGATTGTTGGCGGTGGTGACAGCGCGCTGGACTGGGTCATCAATCTGCAACCGATTGCCAGGTCCATGACCCTGCTGCACCGGCGCGACGATTTCCGGGCGGCGCCGGACAGCGTCAACAAGATGCGCGAGCTGGTCGCTGCAGGAAAAATGAACCTCCACATCGGCCAGGTTACAAATCTGCACGGCAGTGACGGCGTTTTGAGTGGCGCGACCGTGAAGGGCAAGGAAGGCGAGTTCGAGGTCGCCTGCAACACCATGCTGCCGTTCTTCGGTTTGACCATGAAGCTCGGCCCGGTTGCCGAATGGGGGCTTAATCTTGAGGAAAACCTGGTGCCGGTCGATACCGAGAAATTCGCGACCTCCGAACCCGGCATTTTCGCCATCGGCGATATCAACACCTATCCGGGCAAGCTGAAGCTGATCCTGTCAGGTTTCCATGAAGCGGCCCTGATGTCCCAGGAGGCGTTCCGGATCATCAATCCCGGTGAGCGGCTGTTGTTCCAGTACACAACCTCGAGCTCAAACCTTCAGAAGAAGCTGGGTGTGGCATAGAGCAATACGGGTTCAATCGAACCCATAAGCCCGATCTTGGAATGTTTCCCGGCACTGACCAGAAAATGCGAAGCCTGCAAGCGACTATGTAAAATCGCCTGCGGGCTTTTTATCCGCTCCGGCCGGGGTTTTGATCTGGATCATTGATCTTCCAGAATATACATATACTTTATTGAATGTGTTTTCGGATCTGCCGGAATCCAGAACCAAGGAGGTTCTTTCAATGAAACGGAATATCGGAACAATTGATCGCGTACTGCGTGCCGTGGTTGGTATTGCACTGATTGCCTGGGCATTTTTCGGTACCAGCGATTTTGCCTGGGCAGGCTGGATCGGCGTCGTGCCGCTATTGACTGCCGTGATAGGCTGGTGCCCGCCATATAGCCTGCTGGGGATCAATACCTGCGGCACAAAGACCGCGTGATACAGACAGGCAGGGCCTGCTTCCAGGGTTCTGCCCCTAAGCCCTGCCGGTTTTTCTGAGCAGCTCGAGCAGATCGTCATGGGGCAGGGCGCGCACGGCAAGTCCGTTCCTGCCGGTCATCGTTTCATTGGCGATCATGGCGTCCAGAACAGCTTCTTCAACGGTTTCCACGACAGCCTGGAACAGCGGATCAAGCTCGCTGTCTGCCAAAGCATCGAGATGACGAACGCCGCCGGATTGCAGCGCCTGCCCGTTGGCGGTGGACAAGGCCAGGAATATGTCACCGGATGAGTTGTGGCCTATGGTGCCGGTTCGCGCCAGGCCAAGGGGTACCCGGCGCGCCAGCCGCTTGCATTGATGCGGCAGGAGCGGCGCATCTGTCGCTACAATGGCGATGATCGAGCCTGAGCCTTTTGAGCGACATTCACCGCCTGTCAATTCGCGGCCAACTGGCACGCCAAGCACCGTCAACTCCGGCCGCAAACCGAAGTTCGACTGGACGAATGTGCCGACGCTGTATTGAGCAGCACCCATGCCGACCAGGCGTGACGCGCTGGCAGAGCCGGCCTTGAACTCGTATGTGATCATGCCGGTGCCGCCGCCAACGCTGCCCATTTCCAGCGGACCGGAAGCCGCATTGTCCAGCGCCGCCATGGCATGGTCGGCGGTTACATGGAAGCCGTTGATGTCATTGAGTTCGCCGTCATAGGTTTCGGCTGCAACCGGCAGGCCCCAGTCCTGTCCTGTGCCAATGTCATTTTCCACCAGCCAGCGCAGCGTCGCGTCACGGGTGATGCCGCACGACGCCGTGTTGGTGATGGTGATCGGCGTCTGCAGTTCACCGGCTTCCTCAATCCATATGGTCCCGGTCATTTCGCCATTGCCGTTGAGCGAGTAGGTGCCTGCCATGCATGGAGTGTCAGCGCCGCCGCGGCCGCGCGGCAGTATGCCGGTCACACCGGTGCGAATATGGTCTGCCTCGATCAAGGTGGTGTAACCGACCTCGACGCCGGCCACATCGGTAATCGCATTGTGTGATCCCGGGTTGCCCGGCAGCACCAGTCCCAATCCACGGGTCCGAAGCTTTCCGGCCGGTGTTCTTTCCCAATATTGTGATGTCATGACGGCTCTGGTTGTTTGAATTGTTTCGCGGCATGATGACCGCACCTACACAGGGCCACAACAACTATCTCCTCTGGAATGGGATGATGACGCTGAGCAAGGAATTTCTAACGGCGCTGGAAGGTGTGTGCGCCGTGCGCCAGGGAGAGGCAGTGGCTGCACTCGATCCGGGATTTCATGCCGACAATCTGGCAGCAGGCGTCGTTGCGCTGCCGAATTCAGCACAAGAGGTGTGTGCGATTGTGAACCTGTGCGCAGCACACAAGGTTCCGATTGTGCCGCACGGCGGCCGCACAGGGCTTGCCGGTGCGGGTGCAAGCGAACCCGGCCAGTTGATTGTCGATCTCAAGGCACTGAACAAGATTGTGGAACTGGATGCTGACACCGGCACGATCTGCGTGCAGGCCGGGGCAACACTGCAGCAGGTGCAGGAAGCTTGTGCTGCACACGGTCTTACGCCGGGCATCGACCTTGCCGCGCGCGGCAGCGCTACGATCGGCGGCATGATTGCCACCAATGCCGGCGGCATGGAAGCATTCCGGTGCGGCGTGATGCGTTACCGGTTGCTTGGTCTGGAGGCGGTGTTGCCGGATGGCAGCGTGCTGTCGGACATGACCCGCGTCAGCAAAGCCAATGAGGGGCTCGACATCAAGCACATGCTGGTCGGGTCGGAGGGGCGTCTCGGCATTGTCACGGCTGCGGTGCTAAAGCTGGACGCATTGCCCGGCGCGACGTCGACAGCGCTGGCCTCGTTCGACAGCGCTGCTGCAGCCGTTGAGGCTTTTCACTGCCTGCAGGCGCGAGGCAGGCTGCTGCGAGCGGAGATCATGTGGCGGACCTATGCGGAAACTGTTGCGCGCGACCTGGGGTTGGATGACCTCATTGCATCATTTCCCGGGCGAGTTCTGGTATTGTTCGAGCATTGCGGGGACACCCGGCCGGACGCGCAGGCCATACAGCAGGAGACGCTGGTTCCACTCATGGAAAGCGGAACCATGGGCCATGCACTCATTGCTCAAAACGATCGCCAGGCATCTGATTTCTGGCGCATCAGGGAAGAAAGCTGGGCTGTCGAGAGACAATGGCCGGGAGGATACTGGTATGATGTGTCAGTGCCGCTGAATGCGCTGGATCATTATGTCTGCGAACTGGAAGAAAATCTGAAAACCACTGCAGCAGATGTTCACTTCAGCTGTATGGGACATCTGGGCGACGGCAATCTGCACATCACGGTCTCTGGACCCGGGTGCAACCTGCCGGACAAGGCGCTTGTGGATAGGGCCGTTTTGTCAAACTTGAAGGCAATAGGCGGTTCATTTTCGGCAGAACACGGTATCGGGCTTGAAAAAATGCAGGCACTTGCCGCCTATGGCGATCCTGCCAAACTGGCAATGGCACGTGCAATCAAGCAAGCCCTTGACCCGGACAATCTGATGAACCCGGGAAAAGTGCTGGTCTAGACACTTGCGTTACAGCTGATTTATCGGGGTTTTCAGATAGACAACGCCATTGTCTTCCGGCTCGGGCATGTTACCGGCTCTCATATTGACCTGAATGGACGGCACAATCAGCTTGGGCATGCTCAACTGAGCGTCGCGCGCTTCACGCATGGCGACAAACTCGTCCTCGCTGACGCCGTCACGGACATGCACATTGTTGGCACGTTCGTCTGCAACCGTGGTTTGCCAGGCATACTCATCGCGTCCAGGTGCCTTATAGTCATGGCACATGTAAAGTCTTGTCTCCGGCGGTAATGACAGTACCTTGCGGATCGAACGATAGAGCTGTCTTGCATCGCCGCCGGGGAAATCGGCGCGTGCGGTGCCAAAGTCGGGCATGAACAGGGTGTCGCCCACAAATGCACAGTCGCCGACCACATAGGTCATGCAGGCCGGCGTATGGCCGGGGGTATGCATGGCGTTTACCGACAATGCGCCGATGGCGAACTCGTCCTGATCCTTTAACAGCCGGTCGAATTGCGAACCGTCGCGCTCAAACTCGGTGCCGGCGTTGAAAATCTTTCCAAACACGTCCTGTATCTGCGTGATTGCGTTGCCAATGGCCAGCTTGCCGCCAAGGTGTTGCTGGATATAGGGCGCGGCTGACAAATGGTCTGCGTGGACGTGGGTTTCGAGCAGCCATTCGCAAGTGAGATTGTTGTCCTGCACACAGGCGATGATCTGGTCGGCCGATATGGTTGATGTCCGGCCGGCTGCTGCATCAAAGTCCAGCACGCTGTCAATTATCGCACACGCCCTGGTCTCGGGATCGGATACGACATAGCTGGCCGTGTTGGTTGGTTCGTCAAAAAACGCTTGTATGTGTGGGCTCGTCATTGGTTATTTCCTGATTTTGCATATTTCTGACGATAAGTCCGTCGAAGTCCGCCAAGTATCTGCAGTCTGACACAGTCGCATTTCATTAATATGTTCCAGCGCGAAATTCTGCTGAATTTCATGTCCGGTCATTGGTGGTGCTGAATTCACCGGCTCGATTTTTATGCAAAAGCCATTGGAATGATTCAGCTTTTGTTAGCTGTCAATTGTTCAATTTCACCACAATTTGCACGCGTCTGCTACAAAGCCAAATGGAAATTTACTGCTGAAGTTGATTGCCCCTCAGCATAACCTGCCCTGAATGGCGACATGTCCAGGGTGGAATACGGGAGACTAAATGATGTTTGGCTTTATGTCTAAACTGCCTGCTTTTGGCAAAAACGTGTCCGGATCACTGGCACCGATTCTTGGAGTTGCTGCAATACCCCTCATCATGGCCGCAGGTGTGGCCGTTGACTATGGTAACGCAGTGTCCGTGCAGGCTCGCCTGCAGGCAGCGGTTGATGCTGCGGCGCTGGCTGCCGGACGTGAAGCCAACCTGTCTGACTCAGAACTTGAGCGCATTGCGAAAGACTACTTCCATTCAAACTTTGGCACGCCTGCAAACGCCGGTACGCCGACAATGGAAATGAGTGTCAGCGACAGCGGCTTGAAGGTTGAAGGAGCTGTGACGGTCAACAACTACCTGACCAAGGTAGCAGGTTTCGACACGACGCGGATTAGCGCGTCTTCCGAAGTGACCAAGGAAGCGACCGGCCTGGAAGTGGTGCTGGTATTCGACAATACCGGTTCAATGGCTTCGCAGAGCAGGTTGTCGACCTTGAAGGTTGCTGCCCATGACTTTGTTGAAATCCTGTTTGGCCCGCGCGAAGTGGCTGACACGCTGAAGATCGGCGTTGTGCCGTTTTCGCAGTTCGTCAATGTCGGTCCCGACAAGTCCAACGCCTACTGGTTGGACACCAACGGTGCCAATCAACTGTCGGACGAAAACTTTACCAGCGGCAGCTGGCACAACTGGCAGGCCTGGCAGGCTATCCGCAACCGGGACTTGGACCGGTTGTGTAGAGTCACGTGCCGGCAACAGGTCGGTTGATGATGACCTGCCGGTTGCAGGCAATGGAAATACCCTGTTCCCGCCGGCATTTTGCGCCGGATGAGCCTGGTGACAATACCAGCCGGGCCTACTTCAATATCAGGTGGCCAGAGGAACTATTATTACAACAGTTATCTCGACGACAGCCGCTCCGGCAACAAGTATGAGTTATCGCCAGAGACATTCCAATAAGTATAACAATGCCCGGGTGAGATCCAGTTCGCGTGGACCGGATAAGGTTGCAATATTCAGCCGATCCAGGCGCTGACCAACGTCAAATCGCCGGTATTGGAGACCATCAACAACATGAAGGCAGACGGCTATACGCACGTGGCCGAAGGTGTTGGCTGGGGCTTGCGGGTGATTTCGCCGGGTGAACCGTTCACCGAAGGTGTCGAATACAGCGACGAGGACATCACCAAGGCAATGGTTCTGCTGACCGATGGTGAGAACACGTTCAACTCGGAAAACAATCACAACGACTCAACCTACACCGCGTACGGTTTTCTGCACCAGGCACGGTTAGGTTCGTCCAATTACTGGACTGCCATATCGGCAGCAGAACTCGCTGCTGGCTCGTGCCTGCAACAATGTGAAGACTGCTGGTATTGTGAGCTATTCATTCGCCTACAACGTACCAAGCGCCACACAGCGCAACCTGATCAAGAACTGTGCATCGGATCCGGAAAAGTACTTTGATCCGCCGTCAAATGCGGCTCTGGTCAAGAACTTCCAGCAGATTGCAGACGAACTGCGCAAGCTGCACCTGAGCCAGTAAGTAATAAAACAGGGAAGACAGACCTCGAAAAATGAGGCGTCAAACAGAAACCCCGTATTCCTTTGGAATGCGGGGTTTTTGTTTGATTTTATTCCGCTCACGCCAGCAGCCTGACGGCTGCGCTCCGCTAGGGCGGGCCTGACCGGCCCGAGGCCCGGTCGGGCCTAGTGGGAGTTCATCATGCAGGCATGTGAAAGCCGTAATTCCTTATTCCGCTCACGCCAGCAGCCTGACGGCTGCGCTCCGCTAGGGCGGGCCTGACCGGCCCGAGGCCCGGTCGGGCCTGGTGGGAGTTCATCATGCAGGCATGTGAAAGCCGTAATTCCTTATTCCGCTCACGCCAGCAGCCTGACGGCTGCGCTCCGCTAGGGCGGGCCTGACCGGCCCGAGTGCCCGGTCGGGCCTAGTGGGAATTCAACAAAACCATACCTATGAACTCCTCCAAAGCACGAAGGTGCTGAGGCAAGCGCGACTGCGCGCCGCACGAAGTGCGCCCCCGCGGAGCGCAGCCGAAGGCTGCTGGCGTGAGCGCAGTACTCCAATGAAGAAAACGCGCAAAGCGGTTGCCCACTTGCGCGTTTCCTCTATTGCCAATCCCGGTCCGATCCATCC
This sequence comes from uncultured Alphaproteobacteria bacterium, assembly GCA_963698275.1. Classification (GTDB taxonomy): domain Bacteria; phylum Pseudomonadota; class Alphaproteobacteria; order Rhizobiales; family Aestuariivirgaceae; genus Anderseniella. The sequence continues at coordinate 866,294 of CAVOQE010000001.1, forward strand.
ACAAGCAGCCGTGAGGCGCTATATGCCCGGTGCGGTGGGCCCGGCAACCGGTTTCCAGATATACCGCCAGTTTCCCGAAGGAAATCAGGGCTTTCCGGTCCCCGCCAGCGTCTGGTCAGTTGCCCTTCCGTCTGCTGATGCGGAGAGTATTTGCGGGATTTCAGATGCTTGCAAGACCCGGTGGGGTTTTGCACAGCTTATCCACGATTGCCGGTGGATAAGCGGGTGCGCACTTAGGATTTGTGACCGGAGGCTACAAATCCTTGCACAGGCGCAGTGCATCATAAATGCCGGCATGGATGTTGCGTGCGGCTACCGCATCGCCAATACGAAACAGCTGGAAACCTGCAGCCGCATTGCGCACGACCTGCTGGCGTTGCCCGGCAACCAGGGCCTCATAGTCCACCTCACCGCCATTGCTGGAATCCGGCTTGAGGGCGAAATACAGGTCGTCCATTGGTGTCGTTGCGTATTCGACCACCACCTGGTCCACCAGGCGTTCTCCCACCGGAGCTTCATTATAGGGACTGGTGAGTGTGGCTGCTATCTTGTTGCCCTGGCGCGTGAGGGAATGCACTCGCGTCATGGTGGTGATGACAGCGCCGTGGCCCTGCAGTTTTTCAATATACGGCACCAGGTTGAGACCGCCAATTTCCGGGGCAAACATGCGCTCCGGCGAGACGACTTCCAGTCTTGAACCCTGGGCCATTATGATTTCGGTTGCCGCCATGCCCGGATGGGCGCCGTTGTCGTCATATATCAGTACATCTTCACCAGCGCTCGCAGCACCGGAAATGATATCCCAGCTTGAGGTCGCCAGGTCGCCGCCCTCGGCGATCGCATCTTCGCGCGGCAGTCCGCCGGTTGCGACGATGACCACATCGGGGGCCAGAGCAACGACGTCGGCGGATTCGGCGTAAGTGTTGTAACGCACTTCAACTCCAAGGCGCTGCAATTGTGCCAGGCGCCATTCCACGATGCCGATGAGTTCCGAGCGGCGTTTGACTTGTGTTGCCAACCTTATCTGACCACCTGCATCTGCTGCAGCCTCCAGGAGCGTGACCTTGTGACCGCGTTCGGCTGACACGCGCGATGCCTCAAGCCCTGCCGGGCCGGCGCCGACCACGACAACATGGCGCTTGCTGCCTGTGGTCTTGGGGATGGTGTGGGGCATGGTGGCCTCACGACCGGTTGCCGCGTTGTGAATGCAGGTGGCCCCGCGGCCTTCATATATGCGGTCAAGGCAATAGGTTGCCCCGACGCAGGGCCGCACTTCGTCTTCGCGGCCTTCAGCGACCTTGGCGGCGATATGAGGATCGGCAATGTGAGCCCGTGTCATGCCCACCATGTCGAGCTTGCCTTCTGCAACGGCGTGCCGCGCCGTCGCGACATCGGTGATGCGGGCAGCGTGGAATACCGGAAATTTTGTTTCAGTGCGGACCTGACCGGCAAAGTCCAGGTGAGGGGCCGACGCCATGCCGGTGACCGGGATAACGCGTGACAACGGACCGTCATGATCAACGTGGCCCCGAATGATGTTGAGGAAGTCGATCTGGCCGGTGGCAATCATGCGCCGGCAAATCTCCAGGCCCTCTTCGCGTGAGATGCCCTTTTCCATGTCCTCATCCGCCACCAGGCGAAGACCGACAATATAGTCGGGGCCAACCCGGTCGCGAATTGCGTCCAGTACGCGATGGGTAAACCGCAGCCGGTTATCCAGTGAACCGCCATGTTCATCATCACGATGGTTGGTGGCAGGAGACCAGAAGCTGTCCAACAGATGGCCGTAGCATTCCAGTTCGAAACCATCGAGACCGGCCTCCTTCACCCGCTCGGCCGCATCGGCATAATCGCGCACAATGCGGTCCATGTCCCAGTCTTCCATGATCTTGGGAAATGCCCGGTGGGCCGGTTCGCGAACATTGCTGGGAGATACGACCGGCAGCCAGTCGGCGCCGTTCCAAACGGTTCGCCTGCCGAGATGGGTCAACTGGATCATGCAGGCAGAGCCGTGTTCGTGGCAGGCGTCTGCCATGCGCTTCAGCCAGGGCACGATTTCGTCCTTGTAGGCGTGAAGATTGCCGAACACCGGTGACGAATCGCGCGACACGACGGCGGAACCGGCTGTCATTGTCAGCGCAATGCCGCCCTTGGCCTTTTCCTCGTGATATCGGATATAGCGATCCTTGGGCATGCCATCATCATGGAAGTTCGGCTCGTGCGAGGTCGACATGAAGCGGTTGCGCAAGGTCAGGTGCTTTAGCTGATAGGGTTGCAGCAGCGGGTCATTGGCGCGATGGACGGTGGTCATGGATCAGCTCCCTTTAAGTCTTTTGAACGCGAGACTAGCTGGGAATGCAACTGGATTTCCAGTGCTGGTGTGATTGCTCATTCAGCAGGCGCTGCAGTGGCCGAAACCGGGGTGCTGAGCAATGTCTCATTGCCCTCGCGCGGATCCCTCGGGATCAGCAGCGACAGTGCCAGCGAAACTCCCGCCATGCCTGCACCGATGATGAACACCCACGAGGGATGCGTCAGCCAGATAAGGCCGAAGAGCACCGGGATGACCACGGCGGCAATGTGGTTGATGGTGAACGCGACACCTGCTGTCGGCGCCATGTCCGCAGGGTCTGCAATTTTCTGGAAGTAGGTCTTCTGCGCGATGGCCATGGCAAAGAATGCATGGTCCACCAGGTACAGCGCAGCGGCTATCCAGGGATTTTCAACGAATGCATAGGCCAGGAAAACGCCGATCAGGCCGATATACTCCAGTACCAGGATGCGGCGTTCGCCCAGCTTGATGATCAGGTCGCCGATCTTCGGCGCAATCCACATGTTGAATACTGCGTTTGCCAGGAACAGGCCGGTGATGGCGGCAACGGAAAAGCCGAATTTCTCCACCATCATGAAGCCTGCAAACACGATGAATATCTGACGGCGGGCACCCGACATGAAGGTCAGGGCGTAATAGAGCCAGTAGCGCTTGCGCATGAACAGGTGTTTGCGCTGCGGCACCGCTTCACGAAACTTTGGAAATCCGAACCATGCCACAAGCGCAAGCAGTACGGTCACGCCGCCGCCTGCCAGATACACCGACGAAAAGTCCAGATGCAGCAGTTTCCATGTCAGGAAGATCAGCGCGTAGGCGGCAATGGTGGCAAATGACCCGGCAGCAATAATACGGCCCAGCTGACGCGGTGCTTCGTTTTTCGGCAACCATTGCAGCGACAGCGACTGCTGCACGGTTTCAAAATAGTGAAAGCCCACCGACATGATGAAGGTGGTGATGTAAAACCCCATCGCGGTGGGGAAAAAACCGGTGATGGCAGTGCCAAGCCCGCACAAGGCGAGCGATATGACAGCGAAGGTCTGTTCGCGCCAGACAAAGTACATGAACACGGCGGTGAAAGCCAAAAAGCCGGGGATTTCACGGATCGACTGGAGGATGCCGATTTCCTTGCCGGTAAAGGCGGCTCCTTCAATGGCAAAATTGTTCAGCAGTGCCGACCAGGTCGAAAACGCAATGGCGTTTGCCGCAACCATCAGGATGAGCAGGTTGACCGGTGTTCTCCAGCCGGTGGCGTCGCCAAGGTTGATTTCTGTGTGCCGGTTCATGACGAAGCGGAAGCTAAACCAACATCACAGGTTCTGGAATTGTTATTTACACAACACGGGTATGTCTACTGACATGCCTGGGCCTTCGAGCGCGCACGTTTGCAAAGCGTTCAAACCGGCGCGCCGGCATTTAGGCCAGTTGTGTTCGATCGTTTTTGGTGCCCCGGCCGGAAAGAGAAGGGGAGAGCGATCCGGCCGAGGATACTGCAAGAGGCAGGTTTACCTGCAACAATGCATCCGGTTTGCCTGCCTGTCGGCAGTGGCAGTCAGTGGTTAGTTACTGCTTTCGCCTTCCGGGGCTGCTTCTTCGGTCGCTTCGGTTTCTTCAGCGTCTTCGCGCCCGCCGTCGCGTTCCATCATGCGGCCACGGTTCTTGCTGTAACCGCGGCCTCTGTCTTCGCGGCTGAGCGCTCCGTCACCGTTTCGATCGTGCATTTCCACCATATCAGCCAACGGGCGCAGGTATTCTTCCTGGGTGAGGCCGGCATCACCGTCACGGTCAAAGCGCTGGAACTGGCGCACAATCCGATCAGCACGGGCTTTCAGGAAAAGCTGCTTGAACTCATCCAGGCTCAGCTTTCCGTCATTGTTGGCATCAAACTCCTTGTGCCAGGCTTCCCGGTTGGTGTTGATTTCTTCCTGGGTGACTTTCTTGTCATTGTTGGCATCATAGCGCTCCATCATCATGCGTCCGCCACGCCGCATTCCATGGCCTTTTCCGCCGCGGCGATGACCGCGGCCATAACCGCCGCCGTGATGACCACCATCATGGTATCCGCCACCGCCGTGGCCGCCGCCGTGATGGCCGCCGCCATATCCGCCGCCCTGGCGATGGGCGAAGGCGGTTGTGCCGAGTGCGCCAACCGCAATCAATGCTGCTGCCGCAATGGCCATTTTGGAAGTTGTTTTCATTCGTTGGGTCTCCAGGGTTTGTGGACTTGTTGGGTATATACACCAATGACGTGGCCGAACGGCGAAACCCGGCGTGCCGGCAACATTAAACATCGGTCATGTTTCAACCGGTTGCGCGCCAGCCACACGGGTCATCAAAATGCGACACGTGTGCGTGAAAGGGGCTGTGCGGCCTCACGCAGGCAGGGCAGACTTGCGAACAGGCATGACAATCAGGATTGGCAACCGGACACACCCCATGACATCACGAAGAACATTCATCACCCGGTCTGCAGCCGCAGTGGCCGGATCAATGCTGCCGGCCTCGCAGGGGTTTGCGCAAGCCCTGTCCGATGCCGACGTCGAAAAACTGCTGCTGCAGACGGTGTTCTCGGAGGCGCCGGATATCAAGGCCGCCATGCAGAAACTCGTCGCCAGAGGCAACAAGGACGTCATATCCAGCCTCATTATGCTGTCGCGTTTTACAGACGAAATCGAACCGGTGACGAAGGCCATCTCCGCACTGGCCGGTGAACCGCTGACCACTTGGCGCGATGCCATGTTGTGGCAGGAAGCCCACCCGGACGTGAAATCGCATGCTGGTTATGCTGATTTCAAGCTGCAATTGCTGGCCAGTATCGATCCGAAGTTTCTTGAGTTTTTCCAGGGCAATGCGGCCAAGCCGGAGAACATGAAAATTCGCCTCGAGGAAATCACCTGGGGCGGTGTGGTGGTGGACGGCATTCCGTCCCTGGACAATCCCGAACTGATCGAAGCCGATGATGCCGGTTACATGAAAGATGATGACCTGGTGTTTGGTGTCGCCATCAACGGTGACGTGCGGGCCTATCCGCTGCGCATCATGGGCTGGCACGAAATGTTCAATGAGACCATTGGCGGCGTGCCGGTGGCACTTGCCTACTGCACCTTGTGCGGCGCCGGTATTCTTTTTGAGACCCATCCGGAGGGCAGGCCGACGCCTTTCGTTTTCGGCTCATCCGGTTTTCTGTATCGCTCGAACAAGCTGATGTTCGACCGGGGCACAAAATCCCTGTGGAACCAGTTTACCGGCCAACCGGTTGTCGGCCCGCTGGTCAATAGCGGCGTCAAGCTCAAGATCCGCCCCGTGGCAATCACCTCATGGCAACAATGGCGCACCGCAAACCCGACGACGAAAGTGCTGTCCCTGCAAACCGGACATCGTCGCGACTACGGGTCCGGCGTTGTGTACAGGGAATACTTCGCCAGCAGCGACCTGATGTTCCCGACCATCGTGCGTGACGAAAGCAGGTTAAAGCGCAAGGATTATGTGTTCGGTATTCGCGGCCCCGCGGCCTCGAAAGCCTGGCCGGTTACAGTGTTCGGTCCCGGAAAGGTGATCAACGACCGGGTCGGCAACCGGCCGGTGGTGCTGATCGGCAACAGCCTGACGAGAACCGTGCGTGCCTATGAGAGAGGTGAACGGGAGTTTCAGTTCGCCGGCAGCCAGCAGAAGATGACCGGTCCGGGCGGAAGCTGGACAGTGGGAGAAGATCAACTCACCGGTCCGGACGGCACAAAACTGGCGCGTATTGCCGGTCATGTAGCCTACTGGTTTGCCTGGGACGGTTATCTGGGGGTGGCCAGCGAACTGTACCAGGACGGCTGATTGGAGCAACATGGGTCCACTTGAACCCATGTTGCTCAGGCACTTTGAAAGCGATCAGTTTTATGGCTTTTGATTGATTCAACCAAAAACCGTACTGATCTGAACGATCTTGCAGGCATGCTGATAAGCCTTGAACTTAGGCACCCAATGGCGTTTCAGGGCGTCATGCAGGTTGATCTTGCAAGAGAAAGTGTGGGTGCTTATGGCACAACGTAAAGGCAGGGCTTTGCCTTCGCGACGCATACCCAGCGCTGACCGGCCTTGTTGCACTTGACCGACTTGTTCCTGGCGATCTTCCAGACCGACCACGCCACGCCCCGGTTGTTTTTCACCTTCAGGGACCATGATTTGCGGGCCTGTTTTCTTGCCGCCCACCTCGTGGGTTTGTGAACCTTCACCTGTGTGGGAATGTGGCGGCACTGATAGGCCGATGCGGTGCTGGTCATGACGGTGGGGACAGACAGTGCCAGAACGGCTGCTGCCAGTGCTAACTGCAGGGATTTCATCGGGGCATTCCTTTGTCTTGGTTACTGTTGATCCTGAACAGTTTTCAGGTTGGCAGTAACGTTAGGAATCCGTCCTTGAACAGGCACTGACCGGATTGTTCAGTGTGCGTTCATGTTGCTCAAGTTCGCTGTGATTCTAATCAGGCTTGTCGTTCTGGCTGCGATCTTCAACCCGTTTTCGGATCATGACCCATTCGCGGTTGTCGAAGCCGAGCAGGCCGGCGATGCGCCAGCCCATATGCATTTCGTCTTCGTCAATCCTGCCGTCGGCCAGAATGATTTCGCACAGCATCTCCACCACCGTTTCGCGCTGCTCACGGTCATACGCCTCCTTGATGGTGCTGGTGAAGCGATAGAAGTCGATGGCGTGTTCACTCGCTTGCCGGGCATCACTGTTCAGTTGTGCAAGGCCGGCATCGTCGAGGTCAAACTTGTCTTTCAACAGGCGGTCGCGCACCGCGATTTCCTCGTCATCCATATGGCCGTCGATCAGCGAGGCGGTGACAAGCAGTTCTGCGACAGCGGTCTTAACGTCAGGCTTTGAAGCGGGTGATGCGCCGGTGCCTAACAAGGATGTGAGTTTCTCAAAAAACATGAATGCTGACATAGTGGGTTTGCGCAATTGCGACAAGGGGCAGGACAGGTCCGGAAAGTGAACATTATGCAACGATTCCAGATTTTGATATTGGCGGCTGTGTGCTGGGCAAGCCAGGCACACGGACAGGTACCTCCATCGGCAACCGAACTTGCAAACTATAACGGCCTTCATGCTGCAGCCCATGAAGGGGACATGGCCAAGATCAACTTGCTGATCAGGTCCGGCGCGGATTTGAGACAGACAGACGGACGCGGCAGGACGGCCCTGCATGTTGCCGCCTTTGCGTCTCATGACAAGGTGGTTACGGTACTTGCGCAGGCTGGTGCAGACCCCAACCGGCTGCAAAACGACAAGTACGACATCATCACCATTGCTGCAGTGGCCAATGACGCTGACATGGTTCGAACGGCGGTCAATGCAGGTGGGAGTGCAAAAAACATCACCAGCATTTACGCCGGAACAGCACTGATCGCAGCGGCGCATCTGGGCAACTGGGAGAGCGTCCAAGTGTTGATTGAGGCAGGCGCTCCGCTCGATCATGTCAATAATCTGGGCTGGACTGCTCTGATCGAGGCGGTCGTGCTCGGCGATGGTGGGCCGCGCCACGTGAAGACCGCCAGGCTTCTGGTTGAAGCGGGCGCTGACCGGTCCATAACGGATCGAAACGGAAAAACGCCATTGGAACTTGCACAGGAGCGAGGGTACACGGAGATGATCGGTGTACTGACTCCGTAAGGTTTCCGTAACGAAATGTTGGCATTCTTGCCGCGGTCATTTTTGATGAACCAGGGGAGAGCAGGCATGGCATTTGGAAAGCGTGGCGGACAACAACCACTGGCCGCACAACCCGCATTTGCGGTTGCTGCTCCAGTTTCCTCAGTAGTGGATGACCAGCCTGGCATTAAGCGCGGTTTGTTCGACAGTGAACACGGCGATGACTTTGACATCAACCTCAGTTTCATGCAGCCCTATGGTGAAGGCAAGTCAGTTATCGTCCTGATCGTGTTATGGGTGTTTCTTGGTGGTGCAGGTGCGCACAGGTTCTATCTTGGCCACAATACGCTTGGCACGGCCATGTTGCTGGCGAATGTCTTCTGCATCTTGTCGCTCGTGATGACCGCAATTTTGGGCGTTTCGAATGCGGTGAAGGCCGATGCAGGGGCGGCGCCTATGTGGGCCTGGTGGGTCGGCGTTCTCATGATATTGGGGCTCTGGTATCTGATCGATGGAATTTATGTAATCTGCCGGATGCTCTCGGCGAAAGTCGGCAATTAGCTCTACCGCACAAGTTCCTTGATTGCCTCGTCGATGCCTTCCAGCGTCAACGGGAACATGCGGCCTTCGAACAGCGTCCTGATATAATCGATGGACGGCGTGTAGCCCCAGTACTTCGGGTTGGACGGGTTCAGCCAGATACAATGTGAGTAGATATCGGTAATGCGTTTGAGCCACAGCGCTCCGGCCTCGTCGTTGAAATGCTCAACCGAACCGCCTGGATGGGTAAGTTCAAACGGGCTCATCGACGCATCGCCGACAAAGATGACCTTGTAGTCGGAGCCATAGGTGTGCAGCACATCCCAGGTGTCTTCCACCGCGGTATGCCGGCGGCGGTTTTCCTTCCACAGTTTCTCGTACACGCAGTTGTGGAAATAGAAATACTCCATGTGCTTGAACTCTGCGCGCGCGGCGGAGAACAGTTCCTCGCACATGCGGATATAGGGGTCCATTGACCCGCCGACATCGAAGAAGATCAGCACTTTTACCGTGTTGCGCTTTTCAGCCACCAGTTTCAGGTCCAGATAGCCCTTGTTGGCGGTGGAGCGGATGGTGTCGTCAAGGTCCAGTTCTTCCGGCGCACCTTCGCGGGCGAACTTGCGCAGGCGCCTGAGCGCTACCTTGATATTGCGGGTGCCCAGTTCAAGTGAATCATCCAGATCCCTGAATTCGCGCTTGTCCCAGACCTTGATGGCGCGATTGTTGCGGTTCTTGTCCTGGCCAATGCGGATGCCGGCGGGGTTATAGCCATAGGCCCCGAACGGCGACGTGCCGCCGGTGCCGATCCACTTGCTGCCGCCCTGATGGCGGCCTTTTTGCTCCTCGAGCCGCTTCTTCAGCTCCTCCATGATCTTGTCCCAGCCGCCAAGCGCTTCGATCTGGGCTTTTTCTTCTTCGGTGAGGAATTTCTCGTTGACCTTGCGCAGCCATTCATCGGGAATGTTGGCGAGCAGTTCTTCCGGCGACAGGCCCTCCAGTCCCTTGAAGACATGGCCGAAAACCTTGTCGAACTTGTCGAGATTGCGTTCGTCCTTTACCAGCGTGGCCCGCGACAGGTAATAGAAGTCCTCCACCTGGTAACCGGCAATATTGGCTTCCAGAGCCTCCATCAATGTGAGGTACTCTTTCAGCGTGGCGGGTACGCCGGCAGCTTTCAGTTCGTGGAAGAAGGTCGTGAACATGGGATCAAGTCTAGTGGATTTTAGCGGGCACGTCACGCGCCGGATTGTGCTGCCATCCGATCGAGCCGTGATTTCAGCCAGCGGGCATAGGTACCACGCCAGCCGGATTGGGGGTGGGTGAGAAACCAGGTTCGGCGCAGGTCCCAAAGCCAGGTCATTTCCTGAAAATGCTTCTGGCCTTTGAAGTTGAACCTCCCGGCCACATTGTAAAAGGTGAACTCGGAAAAATAGATGGTGCCATCGATCTCGTAGAGGTCCACTCTGACATGATCTCTGCCGGCGGCAAGCTGTTCGGCAATTTCAAACATGCGCGGCAGGCACGATGGTGCCGCATCGAAGGAAACCGGGTAGTGCAGGTACTGTGCATAATCAAATGCATTGCCATGGGCATCATACAGGCTCAAGCGCGCCTGATCAGTCAGACGGTCGTGGAACCAGAACGCGAACAGTGCCGTTTCGCCGAAAACATAAACCTTGGGTTCTCTGCTGACCGGTTGACCATCACCATCCTTGAGGAACTCCTCAACGAACAATTTGCGGTTGATTCCCCGGTAATTCCACTCACCGTTGTAGCGGCTATAGTCTGTGCGCATCCACTTTCGCGTCTTGGCGATCATCTCCTGGCGATCATAGTCGCCATTGCGTATGACGTGGAAAAATCCGGAACCATGGTTGGATTTCACCACCACATCGCCTGAAATCAACTCCAAGGGAATATTTTCAAACTGTTCGCCAACCCACAAGGTTTTCGGAATCCCTATGTCGGGACACAAGTCGTGTGCGAGCTTTTTGGCGGCAAGCTTGTCGCTCATCAGCACTGTTGCGGGGTCGTGGTCAAAAATCTTGCGCCACAGGAATTTGTCAGTGGAATGTTCCGGACAAGCGGGTATCGGCAAGGACTTGCGGTTTGAGATTGCAAAATATGTCAGACGAGGGTGACGGATATAGCAATAGGCATTGACGAAAGTCAGCCACAGGACATTCTGGAGTGCTTCTGAAAATGTGGGTTGTGTTGCGCAAGCTGACATTCAGGCAAGCTAGCAGGCGCGGCGTTGGCTGGCAGCATTAATCTGCCGGTTCTGCCACCCGGTCAAGCCGGGCCTTCAGCCAGCGGGCATAGGCGCCGCGCCAGCCGGATTTCGGATGGGTGAGAAACCACGTTCGGCGCAGGTCCCAAAGCCGGGCCATTTGCGGAAACTCTTTCTGTATACCCGATCCAAATTTGCCGGCCATATTGTAGAAAGTGAATTCGGAAAAATAGAGTTCGCCATCGACCTCGTACAAATCAACCCTGACATGATCGCGTCCGGCGGCGAGCCGGACAGCCACTTCGAACACCCGGGGCAGGGATGCAGGCGCCGGTTCAATTGCAACGGGATAGTTCAGATACTGGTCAAAATCATATGCGTTGCCGTACGCGTCATAGAGGCTCTGGCGCGCCTGATCGCTCAAGCGATCATGGAAATGGAAAGCGCACAGTGCAGTATCGCCAAACACATAAACCTTGGCTTCCTGGCTGACCGGTCGTCCGTCTGCATGTTTGAGGAGGTCCTCCACGAACAGTCTGCGATCAATCGCGCGGTAATTCCACTCTCCGTAATATCGGCTGTAGTCCGTACGCATCCATTTCCGGGTTTTGGTGATCATCTCCTGCCGGTCGTAATTTCCACCGCGGATGATATGGAAAAATCCTGATCCGTGGGTACTCTTCACCACAGCATCACCGGCGATCAGCTCCGCTGGAATGTCTTCAAACCGCTCACCAACCCACAATGTTTCGGGAACCTTGATGTCCGGGCATGCGTCACCCGCGATCTGCTTGGCTGCGAGCTTGTCGGTCATCGCAATTGTTGACGGATCTCGGTCGAATATCTTGCGCCAAAGAAACTTGTCAAACACATGGTGCGGGCTGGCCGGACAGGGCAGGCCAGGGCGCTCGCGACTGGCGAAAAAAGTGAGAAACGGGTGCCGGATGTAACAATAGACGTTGATGGAAAATTTCCAGAAAACATCCTCGCAAGCATCTGAAAAAATGAATTTTTTGCCGTTGGGTAGCATCCGGCCAAACCACCAGGTGAGGTTGTTGGGGGTGTGTCTAGTTCGCGGCGGCTTCCGTCGCCAGTGCGTCAAACACCAGGTCGAGTTGGGTTGCAAGCGTTTTCAGTCTTTCTCCGCCTTCGTCCATGTATGGCGAGAACACATGAGATGGTTTCTTGTAGCTCAAGGTTGCTGTCTTGTCGGCGTTTTCGGTGATGTAGACGCGGATTGGAGCCTCAATGCCGGCAGCGATGGATGCTTCCAGCATGGGTACGGCAAAGCGCGGATGGTACAAGCCGATAACCGTGTTGCCGGGTATGGTCTTGTTCAGCACCCGTTTCGCGCCGGCGGTGGCCGAGGCCTGCGAAACAACACCAAGCTTGTGCTTTGCAGCGGCCGTTTTCACGCGCCCGGCCAGTGTTGCATGGTCATGGGAGGTCGGTATCAAAACCCAGCCCGGGCGCTGCGTCATCTCGGCGAATGCGGCGTGAGCGGCTACCACCAGAAAAACAGCGGCAATCAGGTATCTGAACATGATGATGGTTCTTCCTCTGGCGCAAGGCGCGTGAAACACGCGGAGACAATACCACCGACAATGGCGTTGCGGAGGGGCTGATTGCAACGCCTGAAATGATTTCGCCGGTACCATTGGGTGGGAGGAGGCCCTCTGGTACCGGCGTTGATGGGCAGAAAGCCCAGTTGTTGTCACGGCGTGATGTTTGTTTTTTGCGGAGCCCGGTTTGCAGGGAGAGGGGATGCCGCTTTGTTTTTGTTCATCACCTTGTTGTTGAGATGAACCTAGGCGAAACGGCAGCGGGCGGATGTGCAGTTGATCACATCTCATTCTAACCTGCCTGCCATTGCCTGATCCAGTCGAGCGGATAGAGCAGCATGATGATGTTGAGCAGCAGGCCGTCACGGATGACCAGTCCCACTACCAGTTCTGCAGCGATGAACAGGCAAATCGACACCCACACTGGTGCGCGCGACGCAATCATGAAGCCTGCTACCATCATGGTCATGTCGGACACCGAGTTCAAAACACTGTCGCCATAGTAATCCAGCGCGATGGTGTCTTCGCGATACTTGTCGATGATCCAGCTGGTATTCTCTATGATTTCCCATGCCGCCTCGATGGCGGCTGCCACCAACAGCCGCCAGCCGATGTTCAGCCGGGGCAGAAGAAAATGCAGGGCCATATAGAAGACCAGGCCGTGCAGCACGTGAGATGGCGAGTACCAGTCGAGAATGTGCTGCGAGTTTTCAGACGAGATCACCTGGCCATGCCACAGTTTTACATATCCGCACTGGCAGATGAGATTGCGGCCGAGGCCTACCAGACCTGCTGCCATACCGGCAGCTACAAAGGCCAGTGCGACCCAGTGCTGGCGGTACAAAGTCAAGCGTCGGCCTCGGTTGCAAGGGCTGACTTGCTGGTTATGGCGTCGGTAAAACGGGTCAGTGTCCGGGAGAACACATCGGCGGGCAACATGATCTCGATGAGCTGAAAGCAGCTCTCATCATTATGGGCCTGTTCCAGGGCGGCTGCCAGTTGCGTCGGTGTCGACACGCGCACGCCGGTGCCGCCCATGGTTTCAGCATGCCCGGCGAAGTGCCAGTCATCCAGGTCGTTGTATCCGGTATCTTTCTGGAATGCCTTCAGCATGCCCCATGCCTTGTTGTTGAACAGCAACACGATGGGGTTCAGTCCAAGGCGTCTGCAGTTTCCAAGCTCCCATCCGGTCATCTGGAAGGCGCCGTCGCCCACCAGCACCAGCGGACGCTTGCCGCTGGCTGCCTGCAGGCCGAGGCCGAACGGGATGCCGGTGCCCATGGTGGCGTAATAACCGGGAGCCAGCAGGGCTGTGTGCTCTATGTCCATGGCGGTAAACAAGCAGTCGCCCATGTCGGATGCGATTGGCATCACGCCGTGGTTTGCGAAAAAGTCATTGACCGCGGTTGCAACGTCTTGCGGCAGGAGTTTGCGTTTGGAGGGTTTCAGGCCACGCGGATAAGACGCGGTGATCGGTTTTGCATCGCCCAGCTTCCTGGCACCTGCCAGCAACGCATCAACAAACGCTTCAAGTATGACGCCGGAATAGGAGTGGTGTTCAAAATGCACCGCGCCGTCAAACGCATGAACACTGGCGCGCAGGTCGATCTGGCGTTTTGACACGCCGAAATTGGTGTCGCACAGGATAACACCGAGCATCAGCAGGCCATCGGCACGTTCCACAAGGCGGCGGGTAAGGGCGTCACCGGCAAGGCCCAGATATGTACCAGCGGTCGGGGCGCCGGTTTCCGCCAGGATGCCACGACCCATGAAGGTTGTCAGAACCGGTATGCCTAGTGTTTTCGCAAGTTTTGCCACCTTCTTTTCCAGGCCGTAGCGGCGGACTTCGACACCGAGCAGCATGGCAGGCTTCTTGGTCGTCTCAAGCATTTTCAGGGTTTGTCTTGCAGCCTCTCCGGCAGCAGCGGCATTTTTGATTGCCGGCTTGAAGGCAGGCACTTCCGATACCTCCGCTTCAACCATGTCACGCGGAAACTCGATATAGACGGGCCGCGACAAATGCCGCGCTGCAGTCAGTACTCGTGCAATCTCGGCAGCGGCGGTTGCGGGATCATCCAGCACACACTGGGCGCAGGTGACCTCACGCATGATCAGCATCTGGCTGTCAAAGTGCTTGACCTGATGATGCAGGCCCAGTCCCATGGTGCGCTCTGCGGCACCCGGCGCACCTGAAATCACCACCAGCGGGGATTTTTCGGCATAAGCCGTGGCCACCGGATTGATCATGTTCAGGGCACCGGCACCGTAGGTGACGCAGGCTACCCCGATCGTGCTGCGATAGCGGCCCGCCGCATCTGCGGCGAACCCGACGGCGGGTTCATGGCTGAGGGTGTAAAGCGGAAGGGTGTTGATGCGTTCTATCTGGCGAAACAACGGGAGCGCAAAGTCTCCGGGGATGCCGAAAATTTCACCTGCGCCATAGTCTTTCAACGCCTGCAATAGTGCGTGTGCGAGTTTCATGGATGGTTGCTCCGGGTTAGTGGCGAAAACGCCTTTGGGGAGGGAGCAACAACTATGCGGGCAGGCGGGCGAGTGGGCAACAGCAATTCATGCCGATGATCACCGGCATCAATACCACATCCCCATGCGGCCGATATTGATGCGCGGCCGACGTACCGGCGGTACAATCGACCGGGTGGGGCGCAACGGCATATCCGGACGGGTGATTATCGGTGGCGTATCGGTGCGCAGCGACAGCAACCGCTTCACCCTATCCGGTGTCTTGGGATGACTTCGCATGATTGAAGGTTCCGGCGACCGCGACCCCGGCAGTACCAGCTGTTCCCACATGCTGCCCTGCTTGTGTTCCAGCGTCTGTAAAGCCGACGCAAGACCTTCCGGGTCCCCGGTCAGGCCCGCTGCATCGAGGTCGGCGTCATATTCGCGGGTGCGGGACAGCGCCAGCTGCAACAGTCCTCCAATGGTAGGCGCAGCAACAAGGGCGACAATGGCTACCCAGGGAACCATTCCGCCATTGGTCAGAATCGCAGCCGGGACCCCAATTAGCAAGCCAAAGGTGGACAAGGTGCCAGTCAGTCGTGACAGAACGTCTCCCAGCGCCATCACAGTCAGGTCGCCATTGCGGATATGGCTGATTTCATGTGCCAGCACACCGGCCAGTTGCCTGAGTGTCAGATTGCGGATCAGGCCGTCGGTCAGGGCAATCGCGGAGTCTTTTGTCTGACCGACCGCAAAAGCATTCATCATCTGTGATGGCACGTAATAAAGCTGCGGCACGGCAGGCAGGTCTGCCCGTTTTGTCAGTTCGCGCATCAACTGGTGCAACTGAGGCACTTCGTCTTCCCTCAGGACGCGCGCCTTATAGAGTTTCAGGACCATTTTCGGTGACACGCGCCCGGCTTGCCACAGTCCAAACGCCGTCAATACCATGGCCCAGACAACCCCGGAACCGCCGAGAACGCTGTAGGCGATCAACCCCATGAGGAGGGCAGAGCCGATGATCATTAGCCACGTGTGCAGTGTGTTGTGCCATTGATGGGCACTCTGGGCTTGGGAGTTCAGAGGCTGGAGAGGAATGTTCATGATCCAAATCTAGGTAGTGGGATGGTCTTTTACCAGCCTCCACCACCGCCGCCGCCACCGCCGCCGCCGGAAAATCCACCGCCACCGGAGAAACCCGAAGACGACGATTTGGGGGCCGGCATCGCGTTGGTCATCGATTTTCCAATGGATGCCGGCAGTCCGGACATGGTGTTGCCGATGCTGCCGGGTGAAAAATTGCCGCCGTGATACCAGTTCGGGGAGTAGCCGGCAGCAGTGGCTGCACCGGCTGCAGATGCAAGCCACGCCTGAAATGCATTCGACCAGGGTTTTTCCAGCCCCAGGGCGACCGCATAAGGCAGCACGGTCTCGAAGTGCTGTGGCGACATTGCCGGTGCACCGGCCAGGTTCATACGGTCTTTTTCAGCCAGGTTGATGTAGGTTTTCAACCCCTCAATGCCATCCATCAGTTGGCGCCCGAGCGGGGTTGGAGCACCCAGCAGGAAAAAGAACAGGATATTGATCATGAAGACACCGGCGATGATGGCGAGTATCACAGGCTTGACGGTCATATCCACCGCAAGAGAACCGAGCAGCGGCAGCAGGTTCATGGCGAAAAAGCCAAACACAAACCACCGCATCACCGACCCGACCTTGCCTACCAGGCTGTGTGCACGTGTTACCTTCAGGCCGATGCTGAAGGTGGCGATGGTAATCCCGGTAGCCACGACGATCAGAATGCTCAGGGGAATAACAAAATTCGCGCCACCCCCTGCAGACACTATTGTGACGAACAATGTCAGCAGTGAAATTCCGATACCGGCAAATACATAGCCCAGGTTCTGGTCAAAGAACTTGTTGCGGTGCTCGGTGTTCAAAGCAGAGCGGAATTTGCTGGTGAGCGACTTGACTCCAGCGGTGTTTGATTTGGCTATGCGGAATTCCTCTCCGGCAGTCCCGAGTTTCTGCAAAATCGCCGCCTCGCCGACCGGCAGCGGTTGACGTGGTATTGCACCTGTCGGCCTTATGGAGACATCACCTGCCAGGTCTTCCAGTTCAACCAACCCCTTTACGGCAAGGTTGAGCAGCGCGGATGAAATTGCGTCATGGCCGGACAGGCCCTTGTTCTCGATGTAGTGCACCTGGGCAGGCGATATGCCGTCAGGTGCATCCCAGCGCGGCACCATCACACCGGCTGGCGGATCCCGACCGACCCGCTGCCATGCCCAGAAATAGTAATAACCGATAATCAGGAAACCGGCGAAGCCGAGAATAAAGGCGGCGTTATCGCGCCAGAACCAGCCCAGCTCCTGGCTTTGACTTGGCGCTGCGATGCTGCCTTTTGGCATCTTGATCACAACGGTCAGTCCTTCCCGGGGCCTGAGTGGAGCGGTTGTCTGAAACTCTGCGATATTGCCTCCATTGCTGGTGCGCGACCGCGCATCCCTGCCGGTTGCTCCGTACCGCCCGGTGAAATAAGCAGTGTCGGTTGCCCGGACACCTTGCGGCAAAACAATTTCAGCCCGCGCATTGCGGATCGGGAAGTTCCAGAAATTGCCGGTGACATTCCAGTACAGTTCGTCATGGCCGGCAAAAAACCGTATCTGCCGGTCGGTTTCATAGGTAATCCTGTAGGTGAATTCACCTTCACCGATGAACACGTTCTTGCTGCCAATGTAAACGCGGGCAGCACGGTTGGCCTTGTCAATACGGAATTCATCCGGTTTGCCGTCGCGGGTCACTGACAGGACCTCGAAACCGACTTCGCGTTCGCGTCCGCCTGCGTCTTCGATCATCAACGGGAAGTCGCGATAGATACCTCTTCTGATCTGTGCGTTCTCACCGCGCACGCGGATCGTCTCCACCACCCGCAGTTTGCCGGTCTGAAAAACCTCGACCCTCGAATCGAAATTGATGATCTCTTCCGCCGAATGGGCGTAACCGGCCATCCAGAGCAGAGCACACAGGGCACATAAAGTGCGGAACAGACGCTGCATCATGCCGGTAACTCCTCGCATCGTGCGCAACGTTGCTAGAATTTCACTTCCGGGACATTGCGGTCGCCGGCGTCCTCGATCTCGAAAAATTCCGCCGTCTGGAACTTGAAATAGTTGGCGACAAAGTTCGAAGGGAAGCTTTCGACTTTCACGTTCAGATCACGTGCAGCACCGTTGTAATAGCGCCGTGACATCTGAACCTCGCCCTCGATCTTGTCGAGGGTCTGCTGCAATTGCAGGAAATTCTCGTTTGCCTTGAGGTCCGGATAGGCTTCGGCCACGGCCATCAGCTTGCCCAGCGCCTGGCCCAACAGGCCTTCTGCGACAGCCCGGCCGGCAATGTCGCCTTCCGGTACCGCCTGGACGCGGGTGCGCATTTCGGTCACTTCGCGCAGCGTGTCCTTCTCGTGGCCGGCATAGCCCTTGATGCTTTCAACTATGTTGGGGATCAGGTCAGTTCGGCGCTTGAGCTGCACATCAATACCGCTCCACGCCTCCTTGACCATTTGCCTGGCCTTGACCAGCGCGTTGTAGATGGCAACGCCATAGAATGCGATGGCACCCAGGATGCCGAGAATAACAAGTGTGGTCATGGATTGATCTCCCTGTGCAGGCTGGCAACTTTAATCGGATTTGTCCGATTTGTCTTGATTTCCCTGTTCTGTATCCCCGCCAAAACTGACCACCTCGCGCATGAAATCGGACAGGCCGGGCTTGGGTTGTGTCAGGAAGGGCAAAGGCCGGCAAAGATCCATGGCTGCCAGGCCAATGCGGGCGGTCAGAATGCCGTTTACCGCACCTTCACCGAAGCGTGCCGACAGACGGCCCAGCAGTCCCTTGCCGATGACGGCACTGATCACACCGTCCGACAGGGCAAGGCCTCCGGTTACTGCCAGATGGCCTGCGACCATTTTTGCAAGGCGTATGGTGCCCAAGGTTCCGGGCCTGCCGCCATAAAGCGTTGCAAGCTCCCGCATCATGCGCAGGTTCTGCGCACCGACAAGCGCGATATCAAGGGCTGCGGGTGCAAACGCCGTTACCACGCTGACACGGCGTGCAGCGCGGGCAATGATGCGGTTTGCTTCTTCATCCAGCGGTCTCATAAGGTCGCGCTCCGCCAGCTTTATACGATCGGCGGGGTCCATGATCGCCTTCGAATGCTCCTTTAGCTGGGCAAGCCCCCAGCGCATGTCGGCTCTGGCATCATAGATCGAATGCAGGTCCGTGAGCGTGGCCTGTGCGGCTTTTGCATCATCTGCGGAAATGGCGCGCGTGGCGTCAGCCTGGGTCGTACCCAGTCTCTTCAACCGCCACAGGCCGAACAGTTCGCGCAAAATGATGGCTAACGCGGCAATCAGCACCAGCGCCAGAAGCCCTGTCCCGATCCAGCCGAGGGCGGGGGAGCGGGCAAACAGGTCCTCGATCAGCTGGGTTGCGGCCAGGCCTGCCCACAGGCTTGCCAGTCCGAGCGCGCCGGACACCAGGATGCCGCCCCAGCGGAACCGCTTTGAAATTGTGTGGTCGCGGGCAATGGCTGGAAGAAGCGCATCATCCGATGGTTCTTCAAAGTGGATTTCCGGTGCTGCCAGTGCGCGCGGCTGTCTGCCCTTCGGCTTGGATTTTGCAGCCCTGGGTCTGCTGGCCTCGGCTTTCGGCTGATCGGCCTTTGCAGCTGCATCAGAAGCCGCTTCCTTGCTTGCGGGATCGGGCGCAAGGCGAAACGCCTTTGGCTTGCGTGGGTCTTCGGTCATATCAGGCGGTCTCCCACGAGAAATTCCAGCGTACGGTCCAGGCGGATATGCGGGAATGTGGCTACCGAGCCGGCGTCACCGGATGTCTCCAGCAGTGGTGGACGGAAGCGCACGAATTTCAGTTCCCCTTCCAGCGACCCGTCCAGTGCCGCTGCTGGATCGTCCGGCAGGTCGCCGGGAAAAATCGCCGCTTCCGATGTGCCGTCAAACTGTTCCCCGGCCACTTGTTCCCCCGCAATTGGCGTGCCGGCAATACAGTCCAGCGTTTCACCGTCCTGCTTGACACTGGCCTCGCGGGTGGCGCGGATGGCAGCGATGGCGGCCACATCAATCTGCGCGCCGGCAAACTCCGCCCGTTTGGCGGCGTCGGCAACAATCAGGCCCAGCACGTTCTCCAGCCTGTCATGGCTGGAATGGTGTAACAGGTCAGACTTGGTCGCGGCGAACAGGATGCGGTCCGCGCGCCTGCCAAACACCGCCGATGCCCAGGAATTCGCCCCTTGCCTGAAACAGGACAACACATCCGTCAGTGCCGTTCTGAGATCATTTACCGCCGCCGGACCGGCATTCAGTGCACTTAATGTGTCGACCAGAACAATCTGGCGGTCGAGACGGGCGAAATGATTGTAGAAGAACGGCTCCACAATGCGGCTGACATAGGCATTGTAGCGGCGCTCCATCAAGGCGTGCATGGACCCGTCCTGGGCCGCAGTGGCCGGATCAAGCGGCAATGGCGCAAACGTCAGCAGGGGAGATCCTTCCAGGTCACCCGGCATCAGAAACCGCCCCGGCGGCAGGGTCGACAGGGAGACTTCATCAGTGCGGCACGATGCCAGATAGGAGGTGAAAAGCCTGGCCGCCTTTTGCGCAGCAGCCTCATCGGCAGGCGAAGTGGCGTCGAGCGTTTTCAGATGCGCCAGCCACTTCTTTGCCAGTGTCAGGCGCGGTTCGATCTGGCTGGCCGCCAGCGTCGCTGCTGACCATTGCGCATATGACTGTGTCATCAGCGGCAAATCGAGCAGCCATTCGCCGGGATAATCGATGATGTCGATATGCAGCCTTGAGCTCTGCAGGTTGCGGGCGATGAAACCGGAGGCCTCGTATTCAATGGTCAACCTGAGTTGTGACAGCCTGTTGGTACTGCGCGGCCAGTGCCGGTCCTTGCCGGTCAGCGCTTCGACATGATCTTCATAGGCAAACCTCGGCACGTCATCATCCGGTTGCGGTTCCAGATATACCCGGTTGATACGGCCCTGGGTGAGACTGGCGAAAAGCGGCAGGCGGCCGCCATGTAGCAGCGCATGGACAAGGGCGGTGATAAACACGGTCTTGCCGGCCCGCGACAGGCCGGTCACGCCAATACGAAGGCTTGGTGAGACCATGCCGGTGGCAAAGTCCTTCACACCGCCTGCGGCATTGCGGGCCTCGTTGATGATGCCTGTCAGAAAAGAACTCAGTGGTCTGTCCCCCGGAACTGCTTGTCCTTCCGGCATATGGTGTTTTCAGAGTGTGCAGTCAAATTCAAGGGAAATCAGGTCTTGAATTTCCTCAAGTTTCTCATTCAAGCTTCTGAAATATAGATGTTATTTCATGTCTCAGCGAATTTCTTCAGGTGACATCGCGGGGTTTCCAGAAAGCCCTGATGCTGCCTTTGGTACGCGGCAGGGCCGACCAGTTGGCCATGTCATATTCGATATGTGTAATGGCGGCGGTGGGATATTTGGCCGAAAGATCAGCCCTGGCATCCGCATCTCCGTCCTTGCTGCTGGCGTGCAGGGCGAAGGCCTGAACGCATGGATTGTGTCCAACCACCAGCAAACAGGAATGGTTGCCGCCGTGCATGGCTATGGCGCGCTCGATGGCTTCGCCGTCGCCGAAATCATACAATGCCGGTACTTCGGTGATGGGGACGTCCCGCCCCATGGCTGCAACGGCCAGCCATGCGGTGTGACGGGCGCGCACGGCTGTCGACGTCAGGCAGGCATTGGGCATCAGCTTCGCGTCGCGGATGAACTTGCCCATCAAAGGCGCATTGCGGAGCCCGCGTCTGTTCAGGGGCCGGTCGTGATCGTCCAGGTCAGGGTGATCCCAGTCCGACTTGGCATGGCGCATGAGTAGCAGGGTTTTCATGGCCGCAAGTTGAGCATGTGGCAGGGATGTCGGCAAGGGCGTTTCGCTACCAACCGCAATGTCGGCCTGCGCCATCCGACTGTAATGGAAGACTTAGGGTTGTGCGTACCCCGGTTGCAGACTGAGATCTGCTTCCGGTTTCGGAACTTTCCTGCGCGGCCATCTCTGATCGCGGATGATTGTGAGCAGATCCTCCAGTTGGAGGGGTTTTTGCAGGCTGCCGATAGATGTCAGGCCGCTTGCCTCGGCAAGCGTATTTGACATCCGGACAACATCCTCCGGTAGCCCTGAAACGACGAGCAGTCGCGTTTTTGCGTTCTGGCCCTCAAGATAGGACATCAATCTGATCCCATCATATTCGGGCATCACCAGATCGAGTACAATCAGGTCGAACCGGTCTGTTGAATTTTCTATGATCGATATGGAGTCGCGGCCGTCGGCGGCTGTCTCAACAATCGCTGAGCCGTGCGTCAAAAAAATCTGCTCCAGTACGGCTCGTTGGATAGGATCGTCATCCACGATCAAAACCCGTTGCGGAAAATCCATTTCGTGTCGTCCCAAAAACTGTATTCGGCTGGAGTGCCTAATCTGCAGTCGATTTTGTGATGTCCCAGTATAACCCAACATGATCGGTGTTTGTTTTGAGACTGAGCACATGGTGAAGCGTCAGTTAATCCATTACAACAAATCACGACCTTGACCCGGCCCCGCGGCAAACCGATTTGCGGACAGAACTTGTTAACATGAGCTTGCTATCGTGGAGCTTGAGTCCGGCCCACCCTCACAAGAGTTCTCCTGCGTTGTCCCGGTTACTGCAGTATCTGCTGAACTTTACCATTGCCCGGAAGATTACAGTTGTGGTCGCCGTGTCTGTGATGGTTGCCGTCACATCCGTGACGGGCTTTTACGTATACCGGCAAACCGAACAGAATATTACCGCCCGCCATGGCTCTGTCATAGCGACAGCGCAGGTGTTTGCCGCCAGCGTTGCTCCACACTTGCGCGCGCGCGACAAAAGTGCCGTGCTCGGATCACTGCGCGCGATCGGCAATCTGGAATCAATCCCGTTCGTGTCAACACATCTCGCAGACGGTCAGGCATTTGCCGCCCTTGGCAATGCCGTCATTGTGCAATCGGGAAGCAGGAGTGACACCTTGTCGGCGGCGAACGACCTGCCTGGCATCGTGGCCATGATCCGGAACCCGACCTTGTCCGTGTCGGTGCCGGCCATCATGGGCGGTGAACGGGTGGGTTCGGTGTCGGTGCTGGCCGATATTTCGGATCTGCGCAGGCAGTTTTTTGAAGGTGTCATTGCATCTCTGATTGCCGCGCTTGTCGCGTCCCTGTTGGGGATCGGAGTTTCATCCCGCCTTAAGCGGTCGGTGACGTCACCGCTGGACAGCCTGATGGGTGTCATCGCAAGGGTCCGCGACGAGAAGGATCTGACCGTGCGCGCTGAGCGCATCAGCAATGATGAAATCGGCAAACTGGTCGACGTTTTCAACGACATGCTGGATCAGGTCAGTGCCCGGGACATGGCACTGGCCCGGCATCGTGAAGGCCTGGAGCGTACTGTGCAGGAACGCACGGCAGAACTGCAGGTTGCGAAAGAGGCCGCAGAAGCAGCATCAGAGGCAAAATCCGCCTTCCTGGCCACCATGAGTCATGAAATCCGTACGCCGATGAATGGTATGATGGTCATGGCAGAGCTGCTGGCTGCCGGCAAGCTGCCATCCGCGCTGCAACGCTATGCAAACGTGATCGTCAATTCCGGTCAGTCGCTGCTTACCATCATAAATGACCTGCTCGATCTGTCGAAAATCGAGGCCGGCCGGCTGCAACTGGAGAAACTGCCGGTTTCTCCGCGCGCCACCATGGACAATGTGCTGGCGTTGTTCTGGGAACAGGCCAATGCCGCCGGTTTGCAACTGGTGTCGTTTGCCGACCCGGCCGTACCTGATACATTTAGTGCAGACCCGGTTCGCCTGACGCAGATCCTCACCAACCTGACCAACAATGCCATCAAGTTTACAGAAACTGGTTATGTCGGTGTTGCCGTGCGGCACATCAGGACGACGGATAGCCTGGACGACATGATCGAGTTTTCCGTCATCGATACCGGCATTGGGATCGAAGAGGGCAAACTCGACAGCGTCTTCGAAGAATTTACTCAGGCTGATGCCAGTACCACCCGGCAATTTGGCGGAACCGGATTGGGGCTCAGCATCTGCCACAAGCTGGTGGATGCCATGGGCGGCACCATTCGCGTGGAAAGCCGGCCCGGCGAGGGCAGCCGTTTCATTGTTACTCTGCCCTGTCATGATGCGGCCAGTTCGGCACATCCGTGTCTAACGGACAGCAAGCTGTCGCCGATGCTGATCTGCCTGGAAGATGACAACCTGGCTGCCGCCATAGCAAGGCAGTTCAAAGCATACGGGGCAGCGGTTGAAACGGTCAGGACGTCTGGGCTGACACCAGACCGGCTGGCATCTACAGGCGTGCTGGTGACATCTTCCTCGCTGGCAGGCGACATTCTTGATCGGTCTCCCGCTAGGATGCCCCAGCTTGTGATCACCCAGCCGATCGGCAACAATGCCGCCTGGTCGATGCTGAGTGCCGGGCTGGCCGGTGATATTCTTCCACTGCCTGTTTCGCAGGCTGATATGGCAGCCATTGCATCTGCCATGCAATCCGGAAGACTTCGTGGCACAGATGCCGGCCCTGCCGGAACGGCCAAGGCAAACGAGCTGCCAGTGTTGAGCGGTATACGCGTGCTGGTGGCCGACGACAATCCGGTCAATCGCGAGGTTATAGCAGAAGTACTGCGCCAGCTCGACGTGAAGTTCGACCTTGTCGAGGATGGCTCCCGGGCGCTGACGCAGTGGCGTGATGAGCGTTACGACCTGGTGTTGATGGACTGCTCGATGCCGGTCATGGACGGGTTGGAGGCAACCCGGCGAATGCGTCGTGAAGAGGCTGATACCAAGCGCCCCCGCACACCGGTGATTGCCCTTACAGCCCTGATCGAAGGCGGCAACAATATCGGCTCGTGGCACGAGGCCGGCATGGACATGCTAGTCACCAAACCGTTTGCCATTGCGCAGATTGCCGAGGCCATACAATCCATGACCGCGGCGGCTGCCGGCGAGACTGAGTTGGCATGTTCTGCCGGAGAGAACCCGCCACAGTCGGCACAAGCCGCTGCCCGGGCGCAACCACCAACTGGGCAGGACAGCAAAGCGCACAACGATCAGCCGCACGCGGATACCTTGAAAACGCCAGTACTGGACGAGACAGTGTTGCGGAATCTCAGTGAAATCGGAGCGGGCGATCCCGAGTTCGTCAGGCGGATGTTTGGCCTGTTTGAAGAAACTGCTGATCCGGCCTTTATGCGAATTGAACAGGCAGCCGGTAATCCGGACCGCATGCACCTCGCAGACGCAGCCCATGCGCTGAAGTCCATGGCTTCCAACCTGGGAGCAAGCCGGCTGGTATCTGCTTGTGAGACAGTCGAAACGGCTGCGCGCAATGACGAGCAGTTCGACGTGCACGAAACGATACGGCTGATTTCCGATGAAATTGGTGCAGCCCGCAATGCACTTGAACGCTACATCGACGCAGCCTGAGAGTTCACCCGCAACAGGTTGCCCACACACCAGTACTTATCAGTCACTTCCCAGGACGGTCACAAGCTTTCCCGACTGACGCGGCATTCAAGGTTCCTGAGCCCTTGCCAGCATCCGCAGCCGCGGTGCTTGGTGCAAAGCCGTTACGAAGAGTGTTGTACTCTTATCACAGCATTGGTTCGCGGGTGGTTTTACCGGATGCAGGGTTTCATTTCTGACTTGAACTCATGCCCGCGGTAGGTCAGTTGGTGAGAAACACACTGCCACCTTTTGTCCCGAGGCCGGAAGGAACAGGAACATCGGTCAGCTCGTAGTCTGAATTCAACACAAGCACCGGGTACTTGTTGAGTTGGATTGTGTTTGCCACAATCGCGGTGTAGGCAGATTGGTCAGCGACAGGTTTTTTCGATGAAACAGCGAAATTGCCCTTCGGGAGATAAATTGTCCCAACCAGCTTTCGTGCGTTCTCGCTGACGATCTCATGATATCGACCCGCTGGATTGGAGCGGTCTTCGAAGAACAACAAACCGGCAAGGGGTCCATCCTTTGGAGCGGTAAGACTAACAGTTGACCCGCCGGCGAAAAGGAACACCGCATCGTCGCCCGTAAGATAGAAACCCACGTTCTCACCAGTGATGGTGGACGTGTGTGTAACTTCAAGCGGACCATCCTTCATCACGTATACACCTGGGCGAAACGTGACGTGAGATGATCCATTCACATGCAACCCGCCGCAATATACGCCGGGAGATAGAATTCTGGTTTCGCTGCTAGTCCGCAAGTCTACATAATCGCATCCTGCCGTAGACGGAGGTGGGCGGCCTGCCAGTGGATCGGGGGTGGCCGGGCAGTCTACGACTGGAGCAGGATTAAAGTTTGCAGTTCCTCCTCCGACGCCGCCTGCGCTGCATATAAGCGAAGCGTTCAGTGCAGAATTCTTGTAAGAACTCAGTCCAGTGGCGGATATGGAGTTCGAATAAGCCCCGCAATTGTTTGCCTGAAGAACAGCATTTCCAGTTAACGAAAGTGCGCCAGACTTACTGTCGTCCAGAGCCAAAACACATATTTTACTGGCCCCGACCACTTTCGCCGTCGCGGAAGCGGTAACTGTGAACTCGGATTGCCCTAAAATCTTTCCGAAAAAGGGGATTGCCTTCTGAGTCAAAGACACTGCAACGGTGTCAGCATTTGACGTTTTCACATCCACTGCGATCTCACCGTCTACCGTTTCCTTCTGTTTTGCAAATGCAGATGCTGTTGCAACAATTTGTGCTTCGGTCGATTTGGCGAGGGCGTAGCTACTGGCACCTGCTACTGCTGCCCCATCAGCCAGCATTTGCAATTCAGATGTTTTTTGAACCAGGATGCCATAGTCGATGGCCAGCCCGCCAACGCCCACCAATGCCGTCAACGATACAGCGAGCGGGACTGCAATCGATCCCGTCTCCGATCGGAAATACCTGTTAAAAAATTTCACGTCGCCATCCATGCAATTGGGTCGCATTCAACCAAAGATTGTAAGGACTTCGACTAAAATTTGATCGAACAGGTTCCCTAAAGTTTGTTGAATGGCGTTAAGGACCCACGGAACGAAATTCGCTAATTTCCGCGAACTGGTGTCATTTAAACATTAATGTTTGGTGATGGCCTGCCGAACAGAATTCTGCAATGCATCTGAGAGGTGCATCAAAAACAGGCAAATCTGCTGGCATACCTTATATGGGCAATAGAGCCTTTTGGTCCAAAAGAAGGTCTATGCGTTGGCCTGCTGGAGGATTTTCTCGTCATCATGAGACTGCCAGGTCTGGCTTTTCAGGATGGTGTGCAAGGCACTCGCGGACACTGGTTTTCTTAAGTGTCCAATTGCATTAAGCGTCTTGAAGTCAGCCAGAGTCTCGGCCATTTTAATCACCGGCGCGGGCAAGTTTGATATGATCAATACGCGCATTTCAATGCTGTTCTGCTTCAGGTAGGTCAGAAATTCGAAACCATCAACATGCGGCATGCTCAGGTCAAGCGTCGTCAAGTCATACGATCCAGATGCAGCCTCTATGAGGTTTTGTGCGTCTTGTCCATCTTCTGCCTCGTCGATCACGACAGAGCCGTGGCCTTCAAAAAACTGCCGCAAAACCGCGCGTAGCAGAGGGTCATCGTCTATGATGAGAACTCTTTGGGGGAAATTCTGCAGTAATTCACCGATGTCGTTTTCAGCAGACATTGCAAGCTTTCAACAAAGCCGGCATCAGTCTCGTGTATTCAATCGTTGCCATTTTCCGTCCCCATGGCCAGTTGCATCCGTTACCTTTGGTTGCAACATGTTTGATTGCTCCATTATCCGTGGAGATTGCTAAATACTGGTTACCAGACATTCAGCAGGAATATTGGCAGTAGATTGGTGATCGCCGCCAAACAGATAAATCGCGCAATTGGCAATTGCGTTATTTTTCCAAGTTGGCCATTCTCGCAATGTATTGATATCACAACAAATGAGGCGAGGGGTCTGCCACCGCTCAATTGACCGAGTGGATGCCGGAAACCCTCACTGCCTTTCCCGGGAGGGGAAACACTATGAAGAAACTGTTTGGAGCAGCCATCGCATTGGCGCTCATGGCCGGTGTGTCGTTCGCCGGTGATTATCCTGAACGTGAAGTTCTCGGCGTGGTCATGTGGGGGGCCGGTGGTGCAACCGACACGGTGGCGCGCGCGGTCAATCCTGCCGCCGAAGAAGCGCTTGGAAAGCCGATTGTCGTCTTGAACAAGTCCGGCGGGGCAGGTGCGATCTCGACCGCCTTTGTCAACGCTGCCCCGGCAGATGGTTATACATTCCTGTATGGCGCAGAAAACCCGCAATTGCATCCGGTCATGGGTGTGGCTGATCTTGATTATTCCAAGTTCTACCCGGTCAATATCCTGGGCCGCGGCGTGGCCGTGATCGCGGTCACTGCGGATTCAAAATACAAGACCATGCAGGACCTGCTGGCCGATATCAAAGCCAATCCGGGCGTGGTGAAAATGGGATCGACCGGTCCCGGCGGCCTGCCGAGCACGATTTCCGCGCTGATCAAGAACTCGGCCGATTTCGACGTCACCGCGATTCCGTTTGATGGTGAAGGTCCAGGCCTCACCGCAATGCTTGGCGGCGAAGTGGATTTCATGCCAACCGGCATTTCCGCAGCCGCCGAGAACGTGAAGGCCGGCAAGATGCGGGTTCTGGCAGTGGTCAACACCGAGCCGGTTGCAACCCTTCCCGATGTGCCGGCCATCACCGATGCCATCCCCGAGATGAGCAAGTTCCTGCCCTGGGGGCCTTTCTATGGTGTGTTCGTCAAACAGGATGTGCCTGATGATGTGAAAGCCAAGCTGGTTGCCACTTTTGATACGGCCGCCAAGAGCGAGACTTTCCAGACCCTGATGGCCAACAAGGGCAACATCATCATGAATATATCAGGTGATGAGGCTGCGTCATTTCTGAAGAAGTGGCAGCAGGTCACGGCCTGGGCCCTGCAGGATACCGGCGCTGCCAAGGTGTCTCCTGAAACACTCGGCATCATGCGGGCTGAATAATCCGGTGCACCGGCCTGCATGAAGCGGGCCGGTGGCCACAGAAACCAGACACTTTGGAGCAGGTAGCCGATGAGTGAAACTCAGGGGCAGGACCCAAGGCCTGCTGCCCGCCGCCCCGGCGAGGTGATGTTCTGTCTGCTGCTTGCCGTGTTCAGCGTTACGGCTTTCTGGCAAGCCGTCGCAATTTCAGGTTTCAGGGGGTTGTCGGAACCCGGCGTGTTTCCAATGCTGGCATCTGCGACCATGCTGGTCAGTTCGTTGGTGATCCTGAAGGACGTGTTGTCGAAGCCTGCAACCCCGGAAGCGGGTTTTGCACGCTTCAGGCGGGACATTGTCCCGCTGCGCCTGGTTGGCGTCATCGTGCTCATTCTGGCCTATGTGGTTGCGATGCCTTTGCTGGGTTTTGTCGCCAGTTCTTCGGGGTTTCTGTTTCTGTCATTCTGGTATCTGTGGCGAAAAGGACCGCTGGTGTCTGCGCTTCTCACCGTCACCTCGCTTGGCGTCATCTATTTCATCTTCAGGCAGATATTTCAGGTGGTCCTGCCTCAGGGCAGCCTGACAACGGGATTGTTCTGAAATGGAGGTGCTGGGACATCTCGCGATCTCGTGGCTGGACCCGTGGCTTTTGTTCCTGACGGCGGCAGGAACATTAGCGGGTATTTATGTGGGCGCAATTCCGGGTCTTTCAGTGACCATGGCGACATCCATTCTGATTTCGTTCACCTTCAAATGGCAGGTGAATGAAGCATTGGCGCTGATTGCCGGTGTGTTCGTCGGTGGCGTCTATGGCGGCTCGCGAACCGCAATCCTGCTCAACATTCCCGGCGCGCCGAGCGCTATCGCGACGGCCCTTGAAGGCTATCCGATGGCCAAACGCGGCGAGGCCGGCGAAGCCATCGGCCTGACCACCGTGATGTCGGTGTTCGGCGGCTTCGTTGGAATTGTCGCGCTGGCATTGTTTGCGCCGCTCATCTCCAGCTTCGCAATCATGTTCAACTCGCGTGACTATCTGCTGCTCGGCATGATCGGTATCCTGCTGGTGGGCACCTTGTCGGGTGAAAGTTTCGCCAAGGGGGCGTTTGCAGGGGCGCTGGGCGTGCTGATCGGCATGGTCGGGCTCGATCCCATGACAGCGGAAGGCCGTTTCACGTTCGGCTCGATTACGCTCATGGGCGGCATCCCCTATGTCGCGGCAATGATCGGCTTTTTCGGCGTGGCTGAAGCGCTGTCGCAGCTCAACAAAATTGATCTGCCGGTGATCAAACAGAAGATCGATCGCATCATCCCGAAGTTTTCTGATGTGAAGAAATACTTCCGGCTGGCCCTGCGCGCGTCGGGCATCGGTACCATCATCGGGGCGCTTCCGGGCACCGGAGGCGATATCGCCGCGCTGCTTGCCTATGACGATGCCAGGCGGACCACCAAGAATCCGGACGTGCCGTTCGGCCAGGGTTGCAAGGAGGGCCTTGTCGCACCTGAAGTTGCCAACAACGCAGCAGTCGGCGGGTCATTTGTTCCCATGCTGACACTGGGCATTCCCGGGGACGCGGTCACCGCCGTCATTATCGGTGCCCTGTTCATTCACGGCCTGAAACCGGGCCCGCTGCTGTTGGTTGAAACGCCGCACCTGTTCTGGTTCACGGTCGGCAATCTGGCACTGGCAAACATTTTCCTGCTGATTTTCGGGCTGACCGGTATCAGGGTTTTCACCAAGATCGTTGAATGCCCCAAGGCCATCCTGATTTCTCTGATCATCGTGCTTTCGGCGGTCGGCACCTACGCGATCCAGAATAACCCGTCGCATGTTTACTGGATGCTTGGCTTCGGAGTGGCGGGCTACTTCCTGAAAACCTACGGCTTTCAGGTCGGTCCTATCATTCTCGGCGTGATCCTGGGACCGATGATGGACTCGAACTACCGGCGCGCCATGATCGGGGCGAGGGGAGATGTAAGTACATTCCTGTGGGATTTTGTGTCGCATCCGATATCCCTTGTGCTGTCTGTCGCATTCGCGCTGATGTTGTTGTCGCAGACCCCGTTGTGGCGGCCGATCGTTGCGCAACTGCGCCGAGGCAGGTAGCGGCCAGGTCTTCCTGGCGGATGTCAATCCGGCTGAGCGCCTGATACGGGCTGATCGGATTTTTGTAGAAATGGTTGACCTGGTGAGGCATGCGGAAAGCAATCAAATTTCTTCACACCCTGGCATCCTGCGGCCTGATCGGTGCGCTGCTTGGCTATATGATTGTGCTGATTGCCGCCCCGCAGGACACACCGGCTGCATACGCCGACATGCGGCAATCCATAAACGGACTGAGCAATTACCTGCTGCTGCCTTCGCTGGCGGTGGCGCTGGTCTCCGGGCTGGTTTCCATGATTGTCCAGCCCGTCTTTCTGGAAAGGCGCTGGGTATGGGTCAAGGCGCTGTCGGGCCTGGCCATGTTCGAAGGCACACTCGCCATCATAGGGGCAAAAGCCAACCATGCGGCGGAAGTCTCGATACAGATTGCCGAGGGCACGGCGAAAGCCGATGCTCTCGACACCGCGCTGGCCTATGAGTGGCAGTCGCTGGCCTTTATCACGGCACTTTCAGTGGTGAATATCGCACTCGGAGTATGGCGCCCGCCTCTCGGAAAACCACGTGCGGACAGTGCCTAAGTCATCACCGCGTCAGCCGTCATGGCGAGTTCGCCGCGGTGGTTGCAGGCCCACACGCCAAAGCTGTTTTCATCAGTTGCGCCAATGTGCAGTGAGAACTCGTGAATGTGGGTCAACGGGCTGAGCGCGCGGAAGCTGAAGGTTTTCAATTGCCTGTCAGGTGCCTGCCTGCAAGCCAGATCCATCAGCAAAGTTGCCGTAAGGGGGCCGTGGATGATCAGGCCGTCATAGCCTTCCTCATCGCGGCAAAAGTCCACGTCATAATGGATGCGATGGCTGTTGAAGGTGATTGCCGAGTAGCGAAACAACTGGACCGGTGAGGCGGTCAGGGTGACAGACCTGTCAGGCTCGTGAGGTGGCAGAATCGGCTTTGGCTGCACGGCACCTGGAACGGGAGCGTCGCGATAAACGATCTGATGTTCCTCACGCATATTGCCGCCGCGGTTGCCGGCAAACTCATGGCCGACGCGGACAAAAACCAGTTTTCCGGTGCGGCCCTGTTTTTCCTCCACCGACAAGATGGTGGAGGTCTTGTCAACGGTTTCGCCAATGCTGAGCGGCCGGGTGATGTTCAGGTCGCCTGAGGCCCACATGCGCCGGGGCAGGGTTACGGGCGGCAGAAACTCGCCCAGTGCCTGGTGGCCGTCGCGACCGATGCCGGAGAGCGGTGTGATGTCCGGGAAAATATGCCCAGTGCCATCCGGCTGGCAGAAAGGTGGCCTCATCGGGAACCGGAACCGGGCAGTCAAGTGTTGCAGCGATCTTTCGCCAGTTGATTGGCGTCTATCGTGTCACGCGTGACGCGGCTGCGGCCAATCCAGCCTTGCAGGTCGACTTCAGTCATTGGCCGATCTTGTCCAGGTCATAAGGTGTCGACTGGTAGACCTCGTTCAGCCAGTTGCCAAACAACAGGTGGGCATGACTGCGCCACCTGTTTTCAGGGGTCTTTGACGGATCATCACCCGGGAAATAGTTGGGCGGGATGTGGATGGGTTTTCCGGCGGCGACATCACGATGATACTCTTCGGCCAATGTGGTCGAATCATACTCAATATGATTGAACATGTACAATGTGCGCCGTGCTGCATCATTGACCAGACACAGGCCCGCATCATCAGCTTCCATCAGCACTTCAAGCCCTGAGTCTGCCGGCAGGTCCGCCCGGCGCACTTCGGTCCAGCGCGACACGGGGATGGAGAAATCGTCTGAAAACCCGCGTAAGTAGGGTGATGCCGGGTTCAGATTACGATGCCGGTAGACGCCGAACGCCTTGGTATCAAGGTCATGCTTGGGAACGCCGTGATAATGATGCAGGGCAGCCTGGGCGCCCCAGCAGATGTGCATGGCGGAATGAACATGGCTGTCACACCAGTCCAGAATTTCGCGCATCTCGGGCCAGTAGGTCACATCTTCGAATTCGAGCAGTTCTATCGGCGCGCCGGTGATGATGAAGCCATCAAACTTTTCCTCGCGCACATCGTCAAACGGGCGATAGAAATTCAGCATGTGTTCCGAAGATGTCAGCTTCGAGGTGTGATGCGTCATCTTTATGAGCGTCATCTCCACCTGCAGCGGAGTTGCCCCGCACAGGCGGGCAAACTGGGTTTCGGTGCGCTGCTTGTTGGGCATCAGATTGAGCAGGCCAACGCGCAGCGGGCGGATATCCTGACGGGCTGCCTCATCGTCGTCCATCACCATCACGCCTTCCTGTTCCAGGGTGGCGCGGGCAGGCAGGTTTGTCGGTATCTTGATGGGCATGGGTGAAACTTGCTTTTTTGGTTCAGGCGATGGCACGGGTCAGCAGATCGAGAAAATCCCTGTCATCCCTGATCTGCGGAATGTCGTGCATCTCAACCACATAACCATGAGTTTTGGCAATCTGTTCATAGAGCGGAATGCGGTGATGTAACAGTCTTTCAAAGCCCCACACGATGAACTCGTCCGGATCGACGTCATCGTCGCGGCCGATACCGTGTTGCTGCTTGTATGACGTCCATGTGTGGTCCAGGAACTCCGGCTGATAATACATCGGTTTTGGCATGTGCCGGAACCGCTCCACCAGGTCTGCAGAGTGGTCCTCGGTGCCGCGGATATATAACAGCAAGGTATTTTCGCTGAGGGTTGCAAGTACCGGATCAGACGGATTGCCGGCATCCACAACTTCGCAAAGCGAACCGCCGGAGTCGCAGATAAAATGGTCATATGTATAGATATCGCGCGACTTCTCCATGAACAGCGGCACATCGGCAAGTGCGCTGATTTCAGCTTCCCTGTGCTGGGCCTGGCGCCGCTTGTATTCGGCAATCGGAATACCGCCCTTGTCGGGGTTGCCCGGCTTGCCGAGATAGGTCGACAGCGGATCCAGATTGTCAAAGCTGATATTGGACGAGATGTAGATCGAGTCGGTCTTCAGGAGTTCGCGCAGAAACGGGTTTTTCATCGCCTCGCGCTTGAAATTGTCGACGATGTGTTCGCCCATATAGCGGGTACCGATGCGGTAATCGACCGAATAGTGGAACCAGTCATCATCGCGCAGCAGGTTTGCCAGCGTGGTTTTACCCACGCCTGACATGCCCATTATGGTAACGGCCTTCGATGGCCAGTTCAGCAATTCTTCTGCGCTTGAAAATTTCATCGGTCTGCTTTGCCCCGCTCTGCTGCACTATGTGTTAGCGCAAGACGGGGAAAGTCAAAAGGCCCGAGTTACGGTGAGCGCCAGACCGTGCGAGTCATAGCGGCTCAGTTCATCATTTGAGAAGTTGCGGGTGTAGGTATATTCAAGCTGCGGTGCAAGCCCACGCCAGTAAAAGTCACGCTTGGTGATAGACATGCGGCCGGTTGCACGGGTTTGCCGGCGCTTTTCGCCGAGCAACGGATAATTTCCGTCAGACACCGAGTGGTGCACACTGGCTTCGGCAGATCCGGTCAGCCCCCATGGCAGTTCATGATAGAAGCCGGCGCCGCCATTGCCATTCCAGTTGTCCAGATGATCGCGCTGTGTTTCGGTCCTGCCGATGCCCGCCTTGGCAAACAACAAGGTCGTGTCGCTAAAGGCGTATTTCAACTCGGTGGTGGCACTGCTGGTCGAACCGTCGAGATATGTAGCTGCTTCATACCGGTTCCAGACATGCTTGAGCTGGGTGTAAAACTGAGCTTTCGGGGTCACCAGATAGCTGATGATGGCCTGCGGGCCCACTGACCACATAAATTCATCTGCGCCATACCAGCCCTGTGTCGCAACGGCACCGAAGGCGACTGAATATTTGGGTTTGCGCAAGCGCAACAGGGCAGTCTGGTTCAGGGCTGTCTGGTCGAACCGGATACCATCATACTGCACAAGGTTTGTGCCGCTTGACACGATCAGGCTGAGATCCTTTTTCAGCCGCAGATTGTAGCCGATATTGCCGCCACCACGAAAACCAATGCCGGATTTCTCCCTGGCCTGATTGCCGACCTCGAAATCCAGACCGCCAACGTTGATGACTTCAAGACTGGTGCCGTTGTTGAAATTTGTCGATGGCGCTATGGATCCCCACACATTGAAAGTCCACGTCTTGCGGGCCTCGATGGCAGCGATGGCGGCATCAAACGTGCGCTGGGCATTGGTATTCGGTGCAGATGCCCGCAGCAGGAAGAGATGGTGCGCTGCACTGCGGTCTTCCTTGTTGTCGTAAAGCGCCCGGGCGAGTTCCGCGCGCACCGCGGTGAGCTTGGGATCGTTGGCCAGGACTTCGCGGTAAATGCGGATGGCATCTTCCAGGTTGCCGCGTTCATGCTCGATCATTGCCTGCATGAACAGGTTGCGGTTGTGACTGAACTGTCCGGTGAACGGGGCTGCCTGAAGCAGAATTTCAGCGGCGTCCGGCTGGCCGTTTCTGATCAGCCGTCCAAGGATTTTCAAACGCTTGCCGTCAGGCAGGGAAGCAAACTCCTTTTGGGTCGCTTCCGGCACCCGCAGTTTCGCCGGGCGTTGCTGTGTATCGTGCAACACCTGCGCCGCCGGGGCTGTCCGGGCAGATGCAGATGGTTGTGTTGCAGGTTGTGCCTGCGCCAGGCCGGTGAGATGCAAGCAATGTCATAAAGCCGACAGTCACGAGAAGAGCGCGCCCGAAGGCGCGCTCAAAAGTCGGTGTCTGTATACTGTCGGCTGGGCTCATGGAACAGGAACTGGCGCCGGAACAGCTACAATTGGTGCGCCGCCTGTCGAGACGCCGAAGCCGCCCTGCAGGTCGAATGTGCCGCGCCGGTCGTCATTGATACCGGTATCGCCGCCGGTTGGAAGCGGTTTGACGGCATAAACACCAAACACACCCGAGACGTTTTCAGCACCCGCTCCATATGTGGCTGCACTCAAAGCCTGATCACCGTTAACCCAACCGCCGTTGACGCCGGGGTCGGTGACTGTGGCAATGCCATTGATGGCGCCCTCGTCGCTGACTGTCCCTTGCAGTTGCACTTCTGCGTTGTGGAAAGCCCCGATATCTCCGGGACTGGCAACCGGAGGGCCTGCGCCCGGATCCGTTCCGGAAGTGGACAGAGCAATATATTCGTCACCCGATTGCCTGTGAACGTCAAGCTGGACGACGGTACCGTCACTTTCGAATTTCTCCCAGAACTGCGGTGTCAATGTACCGGTCAGTTCGTCGGCGGCAAGGTCAAGTGAGACGGATGCATGTCCCTGGACACGCCAGGCACCGTCCAGCGTCTGATAACTTGAAGCCTGCCCCCAGCCGGTCGTCTTTGCCTGGCCGACATAACTGCCCTCATAGTTCAGTGTTGCGCCGCCAAGTGCCGTTATCTGATCTGCGGTGGTGCGTGAGCTCGCATTGTCTGCCTGCCCGAAGAACCAGGCGTCCTGGTCGTTGGTAGCATCCCGGAAATGCGCCACATAATTCTCGGTCCCTGCAGCGCCGGTAAAGTCCCAGTACTGCAATTCCACATCAATGCCTTGAGATGGAGAAATGCGCCGGAATTCAGAGTATTCGGAATTTTCCACTGTGTGTGGCTGAAAGTTATCGGCGGCCACCTGACTTGCATACCCAATTTCCGGGTCAGGAGTTTTTTGAAAGGGTTCGAAAATTGCCAGTTGTTGCTCACCCACAAAACCAATCGCCTGGCCCGGATCCACAAGGACTGTCGCAGTTGAAAACAGGGTCGGATCATTAGGATCGTTGTTTATTGTCAGGGCGGTGCGTGCCGAACCGTCCACGACACGCGAACCGTCGGTGAATACGATTGAATTGTCACCTGCGCCTGCCGGCAGGTCTCCACCGTTGGGATCACCGGTCGGTTCATCGCCGGACAGGCCATCGCCGCCAGGACCGTCAACCAGAGCGGCACTGCCGATATAGGCGGCATCGAAACCGGACGCACAGCCGGAAAGCGCGGTGCCGGCCATGGCCAGCAGGAAAAACACAGAAGGGGAACGCATGAATACTGCCTCGCATCACAAACATTGGATGAAGCGGATCATGGCGCATCGTGGTTAATTTTGTTCTAAGCGTTCACGATTGATTAGTGTTAACAGAACGTTACTCGGACTCTGTGTATTCAAGCAGCTCTCCGGGCTGACAATTCAGCGCCTGGCATATCTTTTCCAGCGTTTCAAAACGCACACCCTTGACCTTGCCTGATTTGAGCAGGGAGATGTTTTGCTCGGTGATCCCGACCAGCTCAGCAAGCTCCCGCGAACGCATTTTGCGCCGCGCCAGCATGATGTCCAGATTGACAATAATAGGCATGTGCGGACCAAGCCTCCCCGGCACTTGTTTATACGATAGAGCGATTCTCTTCGGCTATCGTGGAAGCCTCGTCGAGCAACCGTCCCATCATCATGATCAGGGCAGCAATCACCAGCGTGGCCAGATTGGTGCTGGAAAGGTTCACCGCAACCATGCCCTGACCGGCGGGCAGGTGAGCAGTCAGGGCGGCAGAGATGGCTGCGCCTGCCGCTATCTGTGCAACCGCGACGCCTACCAGTGCCTGGCCAAACCGTTTGATGTGGAAGCCGGCGCCGGACGGGAACAGGTCCCCGGTCCGATACAGTTCGAAGAACGCCCTGACCTGCCACAGGCCATAGAGCAGCAAGAGCGGTGCTATCGACCCGAATATGTGCATCAGCGCTTTCTGCCAGCCTGCCAGGTCTGCCCATTCAACACCTTGCAACTGAGCCGGTACGGCTTGCGCAATGTAGCCGGGATACCAGAACACAACGGCACCTGCAGCCACGAACAAGCCGATGCTGATCACGGTGAACCAGCTCAGCCGAGTTGCCATGCGTGCAATTGATTGTGAGGACTGCATGTCGATCTCCTTGCAAGATGTCTTTACATTATCACATTTTATGGTAATAAAAAATTACTGTAAAACAATAAAAATT
Organism: uncultured Alphaproteobacteria bacterium; assembly: GCA_963698275.1. GTDB lineage: Bacteria > Pseudomonadota > Alphaproteobacteria > Rhizobiales > Aestuariivirgaceae > Anderseniella. Next base: position 904,222 of record CAVOQE010000001.1, read on the forward strand.
AAATTCAAGGCATTAATATGAACCTCCTTAACCACATAGCCAGAACAGCCTTGATGTGCGCAATTCTGGCAAGTTGTGCCACGATTCCCGTCACCAGCATCTACAAGTTGCGCAACTTTGATCTGGCCACGACCGATGTCTCCAGACTGCGAGTTGCCGTACAGGTACCGCGGTCCATAAGGATCAGGCCGGCAGGGGTCACGATGATTGTTGCCGCGCGTCTGGAAAACGGTTCTTTCAATCAGCAGGAAGCCTTCGTGCTGGAGGAGCTTGACAGGCTGACAGGTTCTGCAGAACCGCAGCCGAAACCGGCAAAATGGACGCACGTTGCGGCATACCGACTGAAGTCTGCTGATACGGATCGCATCTCCGGATTCAGGGAAAAAATTGCGCAGCTGAAACAACGCCACGGTGATGAAGTCACAGGCTCAATCAGTATCGATGTAGACAGTTGTGCCAGGACACTGATTGCCGATGGCCCGGTCCTCATCACCACCTGGATCAAGTCTGAAGAGACGGTTGAATACGTTGTGTTGAACCGCAATCTCGACCTGCGCCGTGAATCCGAAAAGGCCCGTCAGGTGCTGGAGATCAAACCATGTCAAAACTGATGATGATATTGCTTTCAGTGCTGCTTGGTCTGGTGTTGACGGCATGCAGCACGCGCGACGTTCAAGACACTGTCATTTCTGCAACCGACGGCGCAATTCGCAGCAATTGCGAACGAGCCGCGAACTGCGAGGTGTACTGCAAGAGCGCCGAGGCCATCAAAACCCATGATGGGCGGTGTATCGGAGAGTGAAGCCGATGTCAGCGGGATGGGCTAACGGCCTTCGCGCCGGGCCATGAAGGCAAGCCGTTCAAACAGGGCGACGTCCTGTTCGTTCTTCAACAACGCACCATGCAGCGGCGGGATGACCTTGGTCGGGTCTTTCTGGCGCAGCGTTTCCGGGGTGACATCCTCATTGAGCAGCAGCTTTATCCAGTCGAGGAGTTCAGACGTTGACGGCTTCTTCTTCAGGCCCGGCACATCGCGAACCTCATAAAAGATATTGAGAGCTTCACTGACCAGGCGCTGCTTCAGGCCTGGATAGTGGACTTCAATGATTTCGGCCATGGTATCGGGGTCGGGAAACTTGATGAAGTGGAAGAAACACCGGCGCAGGAAGGCGTCCGGGAGTTCCTTTTCGTTGTTGGAGGTAATGATCACGACCGGCCGGTTTTCCGCCTTTATGGTTTCACCGGTCTCATAGACATGGAACTCCATGCGGTCGAGTTCCTGCAGCAGATCGTTCGGAAACTCGATATCCGCCTTGTCAATCTCGTCAATCAGCAGCACTGAGCGCTGGTCGGCCGTGAATGCCTCCCACAGTTTGCCGCGCTTGATGTAGTTCTTGATGTCGTGCACGCGTTCATCGCCCAGCTGGCTGTCGCGAAGACGCGATACCGCATCATATTCGTACAGGCCCTGCTGGGCCTTGGTCGTGGACTTGATGTGCCATTCCAGCAGCGGCGTATCAATTGCCTTGGCAACTTCGTGGGCCAGAACGGTTTTGCCGGTGCCTGGCTCACCCTTGATCAAAAGCGGACGCTCCAGCACGATTGCCGCATTAACGGCCACACGCAGGTCTTCGGTAGCGATATAGTCGCTGGTGCCTTCAAATCTCATATTGCTGGTCTGGCCTTTCTTCTTTTGTCATCGCGCTCGCGAACAGGCTTTGTGCCCTAAGCTGGTATCACTGGCAATGGCCAGCATGACAGTGCGGGACATCTGGAATCAGTGTTATGCGAATTTCCCGCAAGCTGGTAACGGCCAATAACCCTTCATGGAATCACTTTTCACTGCCCGTCTCATTAACCGGTTGCGCCCGCGTTGCGCGGACGATATAGAGGCGCAATCAGTCGCAGTTTTTCGAACCGAGGATTGAAGTTCATGGGAGAGAACAAACCGATTCCGCTATCCAAGCTGGAAAAGGAGCCGTTCATGAGCGAACGGCAACAAGAATACTTCCGGGCAAAGCTTCTTGCCTGGAAAGAGGACATTCTGCGTGAAAGCCGTGAGACACTGCAAAACCTGCAGACGGAAAATCTCGTACTGCCGGATGCGGCAGACAGGGCGTCCACGGAGACGGACCGGTCGCTGGAGCTTCGCACCCGTGACAGACAGCGCAAGCTGGTCGCAAAAATTGAAGATGCCTTGAAGCGCATTGACGACGGTGTTTACGGGTATTGCGAAGAAACCGGTGAGCCGATTTCACTTCGCCGCCTGGACGCCCGTCCCATCGCCACGCTTTCTGTTGAGGCCCAGGAGCGTCACGAGCGTCGCGAAAAGGTCTATCGCGACGATTGAACGACGGCTTCAGCCGGAATCAGGGCGAGACAGCCATAAACCAACGGGCCGAAGTTGCTGACTTCGGCCCGTTTTTTATTCATCCAGGGGTGCGATCTGACAGCTAGAGCAACATGGGTTCAATTGAACCCATAAAGTTGCTCTAGCACTTTGAAAGCGATCAATTTTATGGTTTTTGATTGATTCAATCAAAAACCATACTGATCTAGTCATTTCTGATCCAGATCGTGTTCCACTGCCCGCAGGTTCAGCGGGCGATCGGCTGGTGCGGGTTCTGCGAAAACCGCTGGCCGCGGCGCGGGACGGGATCCCATCGGGCGAACATTTCCGGCAGGATCGGCGGTTCCCAAGGGAGGCGCTTCTGTTACCGGTCGTGCTGGAGGCGCAGCCGGAATACCGTCAATGGCATCAGCTGCCAGATTCCTGCTTCTCTTGGCGCCCGCCGCGGCACCCTGACGCGAGGGTTTGGTGCTGATACCGGCCTCGATGACCACGTCCTGTGACCCACCGACCAGTACCAGGTGTTCCACATCATCGCGGCGTACCAGCACAAGGAAACGGGATTTGTCGACTTCATAGTATTCGGAAATTCCAAGGCGGGAGCCGCGCTTGGCACGCACACGACCGCCAAGTGCACGTATCATCAGCCAGGCGAATATGAGTACCGCCAGTATAACACAGCCAAGATATATCCAGTTCATATAAGGCTCTAGAAGTTCCATTTCTGTTCCCGATATTTGCGTTGGTCTGCTTGGTTTGTCCGTACCATGTACAACAATTGCACATCAATGCGGTCAAGCGCCAGTATTGTTAGGTTGAATCTAACGCTGGTTTAGGGCTGATACATGGCACAATTCACCTATACTTGCACCTGATTCGGGGCGATGCGGCACGTCAGGCACATTGGGGTACATGAGCAAAGATATTCAAATCGAACCGGAGAACGGTTCCTCGAACCATGTCAAGACACCCGCTCCGCCGCCTGACAAAGAAGCAGACTGGGCGTCGGCACAGGTGACTCCCGTTCGCGAACTGCGCCCGGCACAGTCCGATGGCAAGCCCGTACTTAGTCTTCTGCTGGCAATTTCGCTGGCCATAATCGTGTACTTTGCCGTTCAGACAACAAGTGCCATTGTCCCGCAAGTCGTCATGGTGGCGCTGGCGCTGATGTCGCTTACCGGACTGCTGGCCGTGTTTGGCGCGCTTGCGGGTTTCGTGCATTTCGGGCGGGCACCGCGGCAGAAAGAATTCTTTGATCAGTTGTTTGATGCTGTAGGCGAACCGTGTGTGGTGTCGGACGCACGTGGTTTGATCATCTACTCCAACACGTCCTATCAACAGCTTGTCTCTGCATCCGGCCAGGGCAGGATAGTCAATCTTGAGACATTGTATTCCGGTTATCCGGATGTGTCGGAACGGGTTTACCGCCTGGCGCGCGCCGCGCGTGAGGGCAAGGAGGCATCCGAGCAGTTCAGGCTGGCGGCAGGATCGGCCGCCGCAGGCGCCCGCAGCGATGCGGCAGCATGGCTGCGCCTGCAGGTCAAGCCGCTGAAAGTCGGAGCCGGCCAGCCCTATTCGGTGTGGCGCCTCGTTGACGAGACGGATGCCCGCGCGTCCCAGGAAGACGCCTTTGAAAATCTGCAGTACATCATCAATTATCTCGACCATGCACCGGCAGGGTTCTTCTCAACCACGGCAGACGGCGCCATAGCCTATGTCAATGCCACGCTGGCAGAATGGCTGGGACTGGACCTGTCAGCGACCACTGACGGCAACCTGAGACTATCGGATATCGTCACCGACAAGGGGGCCAAACTGCTCGGCGGTATTGAGCCTGAGGCGGGCCGGCCGGTAACAGAAGTATTCGACCTGGACCTGGCGACCCGGACAGGCGAGACAATCCCGGCCCGCGTGGTGCATCGATGTGAATTTGACAGTGAAGGCAAATTGCAGCCGTCGCGGACACTGGTGCTGGACAGACGTGCCCATTTCGCGGTCGAGAAAAACTCCGGCGAAGCCCAGGTTCAGATTTCGCGGCTGTTCAATTCCCTGCCGATCGGCATCGTGCAATTGAATCCCAAGGGCACAATCGAAACCATGAACGCAGCGTTCCTTGAACTCGCGCCGAAAGCCAAGCGGCGTGGTTCCCTGTCGAGACTCGTGCGTGAAGATGAACGCGAAATACTCGACCGGCTTGTCGCTGATGCGGTTGCGGGCAAGGCGGTAGCCAAGCCGACTGATGTTCATTTCCTGGGTACGGAGGAGACCTCCGGCCAGGTCTACTGTGTAGCCGACGAAACCGGTGGCAAGGGGGCCGTCATGGTGTTTGCCGTGGACACCACAAAGCACTCATCGCTTGAGACGCAGCTTGCACAGAGCCAGAAGATGCAGGCCGTAGGCCAGCTTGCCGGTGGCGTTGCGCATGATTTCAACAATGTGCTGACGGCAATCATCGGCTTTTCCGACCTGCTGCTGGCACGTCACCGCCCGACCGATCCGTCGTTTGCCGACATCATGAACATCAAGCAGAACGCCAACAGGGCTGCTAATCTGGTGCGCCAGTTGCTGGCGTTCTCGCGCCGCCAGACCTTGCGGCCTGAAGTTCTGTCCCTGACCGATGTGCTGGCGGACCTCGGCAACCTGCTTGGCCGCCTGCTCGGTGAAACGGTCGAACTGAAGATCGTGCATGGCCGCGATCTCGACCGTATCAAGGTCGATATCAACCAGTTTGAGCAGGTGGTGATCAATTTGTGTGTGAATGCGCGCGATGCCATGCCGGATGGCGGCGTACTGACACTGAGATCCAGCAACGTGTCCGCAGTCGAATCGGAGAGCGTCAAGCCCGGCCTGATGCCGCCTGGAGAGTATGTTCTTCTGGAGGTCGCCGACACCGGCACCGGCATGCCGCAGGATGTGCTCGACAAGATTTACGAACCGTTTTTCTCGACCAAGGAAGTGGGCAAGGGAACCGGGCTTGGATTGTCGACGGTGTATGGCATCATCAAGCAGACCGGCGGTTTTATCTTCTGCGACAGTGAAATGGGCAAGGGCACCACATTCAAGGTTTACCTGCCGCAATACATCGAAACGCAGGAAGAAGTATCGGCACGCGTGGCGGAAGCTGCAACCGGCGAACCGAAGAGCGTGGACCTGACCGGCACTGGCACCATCCTGCTGGTCGAGGATGAAGATGCCGTGCGCTCGTTCGCCAAGCGGGCGCTGGAGTCGCGCGGCTATACGGTGCTGGAAGCCGATTCCGGTGAGGTCGGGCTGGAAGTGCTGGAAGAATATGGCGCTGAACCCGATCTGATCGTGTCAGACGTGGTGATGCCTGAAATGGACGGGCCAAGCATGCTGCGCGAACTGCGCAAGCGCGGGGTCAAGACCAAGATCGTGTTCATTTCGGGTTATGCCGAAGATGCGTTTGAGAAAAACCTCGAGGGCCAGACGGATTTTGCCTTTCTGCCCAAGCCGTTCACCCTCAAACAGCTTGCCGAAGCCGTGAAGGAAGCCATAGGCTGATCCCGGTCAGAATGGCAGGGAAGCAATCGGTAAAATGGCGCAAGTCTCACCCATGGCAGATGTGACCAGGTTGCCACCGTCCCTGTGGGCGGCCACGGCACAGGAGACTTTTTCAGGGCATGCGCTGGAAGGCGAGCACAGCTTTGACATTGTGATTGTCGGCGGCGGCTTCACCGGCCTGTCGGCGGCTCTTCATGCCAGCCAGGCAGGCGCCCGTGTTTGTGTGCTGGAGGCGGGTGAGCCCGGGTGGGGGGCGTCAGGCCGAAATGGCGGGCAGGTGATCCCCGGCTTCAAATGGGACCCTGATGACCTGGTGGCAAAGTTCGGTGAAGAGGCCGGCGAGCGGCTGGTGGCGTTTTCAGGATCTGCGCCTGACCTGGTGTTCGACCTCATCACCCGGCATGACATCCGCTGCGCTGCGAGCCGCCAGGGCTGGCTGCAGGCGGTTCACACCGAAAAAGCGGTAAAGGCGGCTGAGCTCAGGGCTGCGCAATGGCAGGCACGCGGTGCATCGGTTGGTTTTGTACGCGGTGACGAAGCACAAGCACTGATCGGATCGCCCGCCTATGTGGCAGCTCTGGTCGAGCCGCGCGGGGGCAAGTTGAACCCCTTGTCCTATGCCAGGGGACTGGCGCGGGCTGCTGTTTCTGCGGGAGCGACGATATCGCCGGGGTCACCTGTGACCTCGTTGCAGCAAATGAGCGGCAAATGGATCACCTCGACACCGACAACGAATATAACTGCGGAGAAGGTATTGCTGGCGACCAATGGCTATACTGACGGGCTGTGGCCGAAACTCCGGCAGACCATCATACCGGTCGCCAGCTTCATTGTTGCAACAAGGCCGCTGTCGGACAATGTGCGCCGGACCATTCTGCCACAAGGCCATGTGATCTCGGATACCCGGCGGCTGCTGACCTATTCACGGCTGGATGAAGAAGGCCGGCTGGTCGTCGGGGCGCGGGGCAAGTGGCAGGATCCTGCCCGGCGCAGTGATTTTGACCATGTGGTGCGGCAACTGCATGAGCTGTTTCCGCAGGTCGGTGACATTGGTGACGCAGAATTTTTCTGGTCGGGCAGGGTGGCCATCACGCCGGACTACCTGCCGCATGTCCACCAACCGGCCCCCGGTCTGCTGATCGTACTGGGCTACAACGGCCGCGGCGTTGCCATGGCGACCGCCATGGGCGCTGCAGCGGGAAACTATGCCGTAAGCGATGACAGGAACGAGTTGCCGTTGCCCGGCAGCGCGATTTCGCCGATACCGCTGCATGGCGCGCGGCGCGGCTATGTGGCCGCCATGTCCGCCTGGTACAGGATGCTGGATGGCCTCGGGCTTTAGGGTCCTGCCCGCATGGAAGCATGCTCTGTAAGGTTGAGGGGTTTCCGGGACCGTTAGCGGCCGCAGAGCGGACCTGGCGACCGTCAAATGGTTCAATCAAAAGCCATACTGATCTAGCGCACGAGAAACGAAACAATTTCTTCTGTTACAGCAGTTGGAGATTGTCGCTGCGGGAAGTGACCGACACCGGGCAACAGAGCGCGGCGATAATATGCAGTGAACAGGTCTTCTTTGCCTTCCGACGTTTCTTGCAGCACACATGGATCGCCACCGCCGTGCAGCACGAGAGTCGGCACGTGGATCGTCGGGTCCGCTGCAAGCCTTGCCTCCATGTCTGCACAGGACGGATCCATCGCAGCCAGCCCCCAGCGCGAGCGATAGTAGTGTAGAACAATGTCGGGCCAGTCGTCGTTCTCGAAAGATTGAGCTGTTGCACGGAATTCCGTTTCGGAAACTGTCCAACCGGGATTCCAGATTGTCCAGATATGTCTGGTGAACGCGATTTTCTCCTGGCCAACCAATGCTTCCCCTCGGGGCAGCCCCAGAACCCATTGATACCAGAAGCTTTGTGTCTGCCCCATGGAGAGAGCTTGATCCACAGCGACGTTGCCCCATCCAATCGAGAGCGCCACGCATTTTTCAACGCGCTCGGGTGCCAAACATGCGCAGACATAGGCTGCCCGCGCACCCCAGTCATGTCCGACGACCGCGAACCGATCAAGCCCGAGGCTATCGGCAAGTTGCAGGGCATCGCGTGCAAGTGCTGAGGGTTGCCCCGACCTCATCGCTGCGCTCTCTCGGAAACGTGTCTGCCCGTAACCGCGGAGAAATGGAACGACAGTTCGAAATCCGGCCTCATGCAGACCTGGCAACAGACGATCCCACGTTCGCGGATCATCTGGCCATCCATGCAGCAAAATCACAGGTTTGCCGTCGCAAGGACCTGCCTCTTCCACGGCTACATCCAACAATGGTGTGGCTATCAGCCGGCTGGTGGCTTGCATGAAATGGAAAATCCCGATTGACGCATGGCGCCGTTATAGTACGGATGCAAATCAATAACATCTTTCAACGTCTGCTCAAGGTCGATAGCGTTCTCTAACAGGTCAAGATCTGGCTGCGCTGTCCTGAGCGGAATAGGCTCAAAGCGGTCGTTGTGCCTCCTCGATCAATGACCCCTGATCCTAGAGTATCGTCTTCCAGTTGTGATGACCGGCGGCCTGCAGCGCTTGGATGCCTGCCTGCCTGGCCGGGCGATGATCTTCAGTATCCGGTTTGAATGCTACCGCCTTAAAGGCTGCCATCACTTGCGGGTCAAAGCTGTTTTCTGTGGCGCCTGCAATGCACAGGGCCAGATACCAGTCAAAGGGTATCAGGGCATGGTCATGGCGTTGCGGCATGTAGGTTGCGGTTGAAATCAGGTTGCCGTCACCAGCCATTGTCACCTGAAAATCATCGTGCCGGGTATAGCCGTGACCCACTCCTTCAATCCGGTCCAGCACCGGCATGTCATCTGCTGCGAGTTCATAGACAACACCGGGCTGAACCGCACCTTGACGCTGTACCAGTCCGGCCTTGCCGGAGCCATCACCGCCCGGTTTGGTGAAACTGACCGTCCAGCCGGCAGTCATTGCAACACCAACGACACGTGCAGACGGGCAGCGGGCCGTCAGGCGGGTGGACAGAAGATTGGAGCCATAGGCGAAGTACAGACGGGTATGCATCAAACGGGCCTTGCCGGTGTTTCACAGATAGTGCCATGCTGCCAGCACCACGGGCTTTGAACAACAGGGAATGCATACATGATTGTCGAAACACTGGAAGGACTCGCCTCACAACTTCAAAACGGCAAGACCACTTCGCGGGACCTGACAGAGGCCTGCCTGGCGCGCATTGAGGATGATGCCGGAGAGGGTGCCCGGGTTTTCCTGTCTACTGATGTTGAAGGCGCGATTGCGACTGCGGATTTCATGGATGCGCGCCGCCGTGCGGGCAGGGCGCCATCGCCTTATGCCGGTATTCCCATATCGCTGAAGGACCTGTTCGATGTGGCAGGCGAAGTCACTGCTGCAGGCTCGACCATCTTGCGCAGCAGCGAACCGGTGACGGTGGATGCAACTTGTGTGGCGCGGCTGCGGGCAGCGGGCTTTGTATTTCTGGGTAGGACCAACATGACCGAATTCGCCTATTCGGGTGTGGGGATAAACCCGCATTACGGCACGCCGAAATCCGTCTGGGACCGGGCGCACGGACGCATTCCCGGCGGGTCGTCGTCCGGGGCCGCAGTGTCTGTGGCCGACGGCATGGCCTATATGGGACTGGGGACAGATACCGGCGGGTCGTGCCGCGTGCCGGCCGCTTTCAACTCCATCACCGGATACAAGTCATCGACGGGCCGGGTTCCCAGAGACGGCGTGTTTCCGCTGTCGGATACGCTGGACACGGTCGGTCCGCTGGCCAATTCGGTGCAATGCTGTTCAGTCATTGATGCCTTGATGGCCGGTGACCGGACAGGCAGTCTGCTTGCCCGGGATCCGGCAACCTTGCGTTTCGGCATTCTGCAGCATGTGGCGATGGATGCCATGGACCCGGAAGTGGCGACCGCATTTGATGCAGCCGTCAAGACACTCGGCAGGGCAGGCATTGTGTTTTCGGAAGTGCCGTTCCCGGACCTGACCGAGTTGCCGAGCCTGAACGCCAAGGGCGGAATTTCAGCAGCCGAAGCCATGGATGTGCATGCCGACATGCTGGAACGCCATGGCGACGAGTACCATCACATGGTGCGCACCCGCATCCTGTCCGGCCTAAATGTCACCGGGCCTGAACTGGTTGCACACTACCGGCGGCGCAAGGAGATGATCGCGAAATTCGCCCGCCTGTGTTCCGGCCTTGACGGGTTCATTCTGCCGACCGTGCCGATATTGCCGCCGCTGATCTCGGAAGTTGAAAAGGATGAGCGCTATGGCCCGCTGAACTTCCTGTGCCTGCGCAACACATTCCTCGGCAACTTCCTCGACAGTTGCGCGATATCCGTGCCGATGACGGCGCGTGGCGAGGCACCTGCCGGTATCATGATCATGCGCCTGCATGGCCAGGACACCGAACTGTTCAATGCGGCCGCAGCCGTTGAAGCCATCCTTAAGAAGGCGTTGTCATGAAAACCGAAACCATCAGGCTGATCGATCTGCGCACGGTGTGCATCAAGGCATTGAAAGCCGCCGGTTGCGATGATGCAAACGCCGATGCGATTTCCGGCACGGTATGTGCGGCAGAGCGCGATCACTGCCACAGCCATGGAATTTTACGGATGCCGGGCTATCTGAAATCCTTCGCCGGCGGCAAGGCCAATCCAACCGCCACGCCAACATGGGAAAAGACCGCGCCAGGGGTCATTCGCGGCGATGGCGACAACGGCTTTGCGCCCTTGTCGCTGAACATGATGGCAGGCGATGTCGGTGACCTGGCGAAACAGCAGGGCGTTGCCTGTCTGGCGCTGACCAACATGCATCATTTTGCGGCGCTGTGGCCTGAAATGGAGCTGATGACACAGCAGGGGCTGGTGGCGATGACCATGACGTCCGCATTCCCGATCGTCCCGCCGCCGGGCGGTGCAAAGCCGTTGTTCGGCACCAACCCGATTGCGTTCGGATGGCCACGCAATAATGGCGAGGCGGTGATTTTCGACATGGCCACGGCTGCCAGGGCGCATGGCGAGATTCTCATGGCAGCGCGCGAGGGCAAGCAATTGCCGCCCGGCACCATTATCGACAAGTACGGCAATCCATCGACCAATCCGGAAGATGTTCATGGCGGGGCTATCCTCGCCTTTGGCGGCGCCAAGGGTGCGCTGGTATCGATGATGGTAGAGCTGATGGCAGGCGCACTGATGGGCGAGCCGTTCAGCTTTGAAACAGCCAAGAAGGTCGAGCCTGACGGGCTGGCCAACCGGGGCGGGCAATTGATCATTGCCATTGATCCTGCACGGTTCGGTGACGCGAGCGGATGGGCCACACATGCAGAAGCCCTGTTTGCCGAGATGATCAAGCAGGAAGGGGTGCGTATGCCCAGCCGGCGGCGCTACGAAGCGCGCCGCATGACCGAGGTCAGCGGTTCTGTCGATGTGGCGTCTGATCTGCTGGGGCAGGTCAAGACGGCGGCGGGGTGATGCGGCTGCTGCAGCATGGCGTCGGGGTCGTGTTTCTCACCGCCAGCGAATGTGGAACACCGGTCAAACGCGTCAATCCAGATGAAAAATACTCCAGATGTGATCTTTCAAAAGGCTGTTCAACCGATCCGTTCCATGGAAGCTGGAATTACAGGATCTGGCTCAGGAACTCCCTGGTGCGCGGATCGCTTGCCTTTTTGAAGAACGTCGCCGGGGGCCCGTGCTCGACGATGACGCCGCGGTCGGTGAAGTAGATGTGGTCTCCGATCTCCTTGGCAAAGCCCATCTCGTGGGTTACCAGCATGCAGGTCATGCCTTCGGCAGCGAGGTCCTTGATGGTGACCAGAACTTCCTTCACGGTTTCAGGATCAAGAGCTGCCGTGACCTCGTCAAACAGCATGACGTCAGGGTTCATGGCGAGTGATCTTGCAATCGCCACGCGTTGCTGCTGGCCGCCCGACAGTTCTCCGGGATAGGCATTTTCCTTGCCTTCCAGCCGGACCTTCCTGATCAGGCTGCGGGCGCGGGCCTCAACCTCCTCCGGTGATTGTTTCAACACCAGCAGCGGGGCCATCATGACGTTTTCTATCGCGGTCTTGTGCGGGAACAGGTTGTACTGCTGAAACACCATGCCGACTTTCTTGCGCAGCGCCAGTTTGTCGAGGTTGGGTGTGTTTACTTCCAGACCTTCGACCGTAATGGAGCCGGACTGAATGTCATTGAGTGCATTGATGCAGCGAATTAGAGTGGATTTTCCAGAGCCTGAAGGTCCGATAATACAGATAACTTCACCCTTCATGACGTCAAACGAAACGCCTTTTAGCACCTCAAGGTCGCCAAACGATTTATGGACGTCCTTTATGGACACGATTGGCTGGTCAGGAGTCCAGGTATCGGTCATGGGTCGAACTCCTATTGATTGACCGCAAAGCGGTTTTCAAGTTTGCGGGTCAACATGGCAATCGGGTAGCTGTAGATGAAGAACCACGACATCAACCACAGGTACAGGGGGATCAGGTATTCACTGCGGCCTTCTGCGGCCAGCGCATCCTGGGTCAATCTCATTCCATCATTGACGCCGAGAATGGAGATCAGCGGCGTGGACATGGTTAAAATGCAGTACCAGTTCATCCATGGCGGGATCATGCGCTTGATGCACTGGGGCAATATGATGCGCCACATGGTCTGGGTCCGCGTGAAGGCAAGGCTTTCTGCAGAATCCCACTGACCTGTCGGAATGGATGCAATCGAGCCGCGCACGATCTCTGACACGTTGGCCATTATGGGCAGCGAGAGGGCGAAGGTTGCCTTTGCCCAGCCGGACACTTCGATACGGGTATCTCCAATGCGAATGAAGAACGGCAGCAGGAGCATGAAATAGAACAGCAGGACCAGCCAGGGAGAGTTGCGGAACAATTGCGTTATGGCCCACGAGCCGCGAGAGATGAAGCGGTTGGGCGAGACCTGGCCAAGACCGAGCCACAGCCCCATGAAGGTGCCAAGTGCCATGGCAATGAAACTGACAACGATGTTCAGAACGAAACCACCAAATTCGCCTTCCGGGCCAAACATCATCAAGGGTGTCCACTTGACCAGGGTTTGCCATACAGTCTGGCCTTGAGTGCTGACCATTTGGGCGGCAGCGCTGTCAATGAGTATCCACGAGATCAGCACCAGCGCCAGCGCGAGACCAAAGCGTCTGCTGGTGGCCAGGCCTGCCCAGTCGCGGGCATCCCACGTGGCGGCACCGGGTCTGAACGGCATCATCACGGGCAGGTCAGTGTTATTGCTGTCGAGAACGGGTTTCATTGACCAAACCCCGGCACACGTATGGCTTTTTCCCAGCGATGCATCAGCCAGACAAGAACGCCGACAAGCACGATGTAAACCACCCATACAACGTTCATCATTTCAGGAACATTGTACTCATCAGACCATATCTGGTTGGATATGTAGAGTGTCTCAGGGACGGCGATCGCATAAGCGACCGTAGTTGTCTTGACCAGATTGATAAGGTTGTTGTTCAACGCCGGCAGGCAGACGCGATAGGCCAGCGGAAAGGTAATGTAACGAAATATCTGGAACCGTGAATAGCCCAGTGCCTGGGCAGCCTCGGTGGTTGACTTCGGAACAGCCTCGATGCCGGCGCGGAAGATTTCGGTGTTGAAGGCGCCTGCGAAAAACGACAGCGCCATAACTGCCCATCCGTAACTGCTCATTATGCCGCCGCGAATGCCGAACAGTCCTGACAACGCGGAATCCACCGCGAAATAGAAAAAGTACAATTGAACCAGGGGCGGTGTGTTGCGGAAGAATGCAATGTAGCCGCTCATGATCCGGCGTACCCAGACCAGCGGTGACATCTGCAGCCATGCACCGGCAATGCCGATGACAATGCTTGCCAGAACGCACACAAAAGAAAGATGTATGGTTGTCCATACGCCTTTGAGAAAGCGCGTGCGGTCCAGTTCATCGTAAAAAATTGTGAGCTTTATCCCGTGTGCCTCTTTCAACCACAGAAACCACTCGGCAACCGTCTCCAAACGCCCCTCCAGATCAGGGTTGATACCCTGAGAACAGACGCGGAAGGCCCGGAATCATTTCCAGGTCTTCCGCAAAGTGCTGCTGAACTACTTGATTTCGCCTTCGTCGAGAACGTCGTCACAGACCTTGTCGCCTGCTTTGCATTTTTCGACCATATCGGCGACCCACTTTGTTGCAGGAATACCCCACTTCTTTTCCCACTCGACAATCATGCCGGTCTTGTGCCAGTCGATGATGGCGGCGGACAGAGCCTTGCCAATGCCTTCGTTGACGTCTTCCTTGCGCACTGCAGCGCCCCACGGCACATCAGCCACAACCGGTGTGGAGATTGAATAGTCGGCCCATTTTTCAGGGTCGTTTACCTTGCGTGGAATGAAGGCGCTGTCATCATAGAGCCAGCCTACACAGCGGCCATCCAGCAAGGCGGCTTCAATTTCAGGCACACCCTTGAAAACAATCATGTTGGCCTTGTTCTTTTCGCCCCATTCCTTGTTGTACCATGCGCCCTGGGTGCCGCATATGTTCTTGCCTTCGAGGTCTGGCCAGTCCTTGATGCCTGAGTCCTTGTGAGCAAACACAGCGACACCTGAAGAATAATAATTGGGTTGTACAATGCCAACGACTTCCCTGCGCTCGAGCTTGTCGGACATGGTCGCGATCATGAGGTCGATTTTACCTTGCTCAAGAAACTGCATGCGGTTGGACGCTACCGCTGCGACGAGTTCAACCTCGATTTCCTTGCCGGCCGCGTCGCCAATGCGCTTGGCCAGGTCCTTGGCCATGTCAATTTCCATGCCAACAATGTTGCCTTGCGCATCGCGCATGCCCCATGGCGCATAGTCGGCTTTTGTGCCCACGACCATTTTGCCACGTTCGATAATATCCTCAAGCGTTCCTGCGAGTGAGGCGTTGCTCGCGGCAAAGGCAGCTGCAGTGGCGATTGTTGCTGCCAGCGCAAGTTTGATAGATCTCAGCATTGCTTTTTCCCTGTTTTGGTTAGTTCTCTAGGCATGTATCTTGCTGCCTTTTTCCGGGGATTTCGATCTCTCCGAAGGTCCCGGGAGCTGAACTCTACGCCGGTGTAACTGAAATACGCAATAGCCCGGTCATTTCATGCCACAGCCTGTTTGTGCATCTGCTGCAGCTCTTCCAAAGTGCGGCCGGCCGCGATCGAAATTCGTCTGTATGCTGACCCGGCTCCTGGAGCAACATGGGTTCAAGTGAACCCATAAAGTTGCTCGATCATTTTGAAAGCGATCAGGTTTATGATTTTTGGTTGTTTCAACCAAAAATCATCCTGATCTAAGCAGGCCTGAAATTTTCATCGAAGAATTTCAGCCAGTTGCCGCCCATTACCCTGGCGGTGTCTTCGTGCGACATGCCGACGGCTTTCAGTCCGGTTGCTATATTGTCGAAATCCCTGTTGCCGGTGAACCAGCCTGGTTGGGGCGGGAAGCCGGCATTGTCCTTTGAGCCTTCGCCATAGTCGATCTGTTTCGACCAGCGCCCGACCCGCATCCATTCCACCACACTGTCGGGCTGATCCTGGCACAGGTCCGATCCGATGCCGAGATGGTCAATCCCGATCATGTCGGCGGTGCGGGCTATCATTTCGCAAAAACTCTCAACCGTACACTCCGACCCGCCTTTGAGATGATGCGGATACAGCGAAAAGCCCAGCATGCCGCCTGAGGCCGCCAATGCCTTCAACACCGTGTCCGACTTGTTGCGCAGGCCGTCGTGCCAGAATTTCGGATTGGCATGGGTGATGGCGATGGGGCGGGTGGAATGATCAATGGCGTCCAGCGTGGAGCGTTCAGCCGAATGGGACATGTCGACCACCAGGCCGACCCGGTTCATTTCATGCACCACCTGTTTTCCCATGCGGGTCAGGCCGGTGTCGTCTGCCTCATAGGCGCCGGTGGCCAGCAGGGACTGGTTGTTATAGGTCAACTGCATGAAGCGCACGCCGAGCGTGTGCAGGATTTCCACCAGGGAGATATCGTCTTCGATCGGTGAACAGTTCTGCAGGCCGAAGAAGATGGCGGTGCGACCCTGCCTGTTGGCGCTGCGCACGTCATCGCCGGTGGTGCCCTTGACGATCAGGTCCGGGTACTGCTCGAACCAGCGGTTCCACTGTTCCAGGTTGGCGACCGTTTCACGAAAGTTCTCGTGATAACAGATGGTGACATGCACCGCGTCCACGCCGCCGTCGCGCATCTGCCGGAAAATTTTCTCCGAATAGTTGCAGTACTGCAATCCATCAATCAGCACGTGGCAACCCTCCAGGACCTTTGCATTGAAGGCTCAAACTGGCAGAAAGGCGGCCGCTTGACCAGTGTGCAAAATGACAATGCCGACGTGCGGAACGCAGGTCTGGCCAGAATCGCATACCGGCCTCATTGTAGTATTTACAGGTTCCGGTGATTTTCTGCAAAACAGCCCACCTGCTGAGTGAAAAGATCAAAAAACCCAATTGAAACAGCGGTTTAATTTTTTTCTTGCAATGAGAACAAAATGAGTACAATACTGAAGAACAAAGCCGGAACGAACAGATTGTCTGGCGAGCAGCAACGCAATATGAAATAAGGAGTATGAGTGTCATGGGGCAAGCGAACCTCAAAGTTGTGGAAAGTGGTTCAATGGACAAGCAAAAGGCTCTGGAAGCTGCATTGGGGCAGATTGAGCGGGCTTTTGGAAAAGGCTCGGTGATGAAGCTGGGCTCCAGTTCGTCCATTGAGGTCGCTGCCATTTCATCCGGCTCCATTGGTCTGGACATTGCGCTTGGTATCGGCGGTCTGCCGACAGGGCGCGTGATTGAGATTTACGGGCCGGAATCTTCCGGCAAGACAACCCTGGCACTGCATGTTGTAGCCGAATGCCAGAAGCGTGGCGGCATTTGCGCCTTCATTGATGCTGAACATGCACTTGACCCGATTTACGCCCGCAAGCTCGGCGTTGATGTGGACGAGCTGTTGATTTCACAGCCCGACACCGGCGAGCAGGGTCTGGAGATTGCCGACACGCTGGTACGCTCCGGCGCTGTCGAGGTTCTGGTGATTGACTCCGTTGCCGCCCTGACGCCTCGTGCCGAGCTTGAAGGCGACATGGGTGACTCCCTGCCGGGCCTGCAGGCCCGCCTGATGAGCCAGGCGCTGCGCAAGCTGACCGGGTCGATCTCCAAGACCGGTTGCATGGTGATCTTCATCAACCAGATTCGCATGAAGATCGGTGTCATGTTCGGTAACCCTGAAACCACAACAGGCGGCAACGCGCTCAAATTCTATTCATCGGTGCGTCTCGACATTCGCCGCATCGGCGCGATCAAGGATCGCGACGAAGTGGTTGGCAACCAGACCCGTGTGAAGGTTGTGAAAAACAAGGTTGCACCGCCATTCCGGCAGGTTGAATTCGACATCATGTACGGTGAGGGCATATCCAAGGTTGGAGAGCTGCTTGATCTCGGTGTCACCGGCGGTATCGTTGAAAAGTCCGGATCCTGGTTCTCCTATAATGGTGAGCGGGTGGGCCAGGGCCGCGAGAATGCGAAAACCTTCCTGCGCGACAATCCTGATATTGCCACGGCCATTGAAGCCGCAATCCGCGAAAATGCCGGGCTTATAGCTGACCGGATCATCGATCCTGAAAGCGTCAAGGCCGATGCGGATGGCGTCATCGAGGACGACCTGCCATTGGCAGCCGCTGGTAAGGACAAATAATTTTGGACGGTTTCGCAGTCCGATCCCTGTCGGGCTGCGTTAACCGGCATGTGAGTTGTGTTGGAATTCAGGTTACCACCTGAAGATTGGCCGGTGCCGGGATTTGAGTCTCCCCCCAAACCCCTGACCCTCATCCGGTCCGGCCTTGCAGGATCATTGACGCCCCATCAGATCCTGCCTTCAAACGCCTTCCCGCCACCGGGAGGGCGTTTGTGTATTTTCAAACTGTCGGTCAATGCCTGATCATTCAACGGATTTATGGACAACATCACCGGTGCGGGTATAAATGCGCCCTCAACACATTCATCTATTTCAAAGCAGGCTTTCAATTCCATGTCAGGCGTCAACGAAATACGCTCCACCTTCCTCGATTACTTCGTGAAAAATGGTCACGAGGAAGTGGCGTCATCGTCACTTGTTCCGCACAATGACCCGACGCTGATGTTCACCAATGCCGGCATGGTGCAGTTCAAGAACGTGTTTACCGGACTTGAAAAACGGCCATACAGTCGGGCAGTGACATCGCAGAAATGCGTTCGCGCCGGCGGCAAGCACAATGACCTGGACAATGTCGGCTACACCGCGCGCCACCACACCTTCTTTGAGATGCTCGGTAATTTCTCGTTCGGGGATTACTTCAAGGAACACGCCATTGAACTGGCGTGGAACCTGATCACCAAAGAATACGGACTGGATGCGAAGCGTCTGCTGGTCACTGTCTATCACACCGATGATGAGGCGTTTGACCTGTGGAAGAAAATCGCCGGCCTGTCTGACGACAGGATCATTCGGATCCCGACCCATGACAATTTCTGGGCCATGGGCGATACCGGGCCGTGCGGGCCGTGCTCGGAAATTTTCTACGATCATGGCGACCACATTCCCGGTGGACCTCCCGGATCACCGGATGAGGACGGGGACCGGTTCATCGAAATCTGGAACCTGGTGTTCATGCAGTATGAACAGGTGACGGTTGATGACCGCCAGGAGCTGCCGCGGCCATCGATTGACACCGGCATGGGGCTTGAGCGTATCTCCGCACTGCTGCAGGGCAGCCATGACAATTACGAGACCGATCTGTTCAGAGCCCTGATTGCCTCGATTGAGGAGCAGACGGGCGTAGAGGCCACTGGACCGAACAAGGCGTCAAACCGTGTTATCGCTGATCATCTGCGGGCCACATCGTTCCTGATTGCAGACGGTGTGCTGCCGTCCAATGAGGGCAGGGGCTATGTGTTGCGGCGCATCATGCGCCGCGCCATGCGCCATGCCGAACTGCTGGGCGTCACGGAACCGTTGATGTGGAAACTGGTGCCGGCGCTGCAACGTGAAATGGCACAGGCGTTCCCGGAACTGTCGCGGGCGGGAGACCTGATCACCGAGACCCTGCGGCTGGAGGAAACCCGTTTTCGCAAGACGCTGGAGCGCGGACTGAAAATGCTCGATGACGAGTCGAGCGGCCTGTCTGCGGGTGACCGGTTTTCCGGCGATGTCGCCTTCAAGCTCTATGACACTTACGGCTTTCCACTTGACCTGACGGAAGATGCGCTGCGGGCGCGGGACATCTCCGTTGACACCGATGCCTTCAACACGGCGATGGACAAGCAAAAGGCTGATGCGCGCAAGGCATGGGTGGGCTCCGGTGACACCAATACGGACGCCGTCTGGTTCGACGTGCGCGACAAGACCGGGGCAACCGACTTTCTCGGCTATGAAACCGAGACCGCCGAAGGTGTCATCTCGGCCATCGTCACCGGCGACGGCAAGATGCTGGAAACGGCTGCAAAAGGTGACAAGGTTTCCATCATCGTCAACCAGACACCGTTTTATGGTGAAAGCGGTGGTCAGAGCGGTGATCAAGGCGTTATGAAGACCGCCGGCGGTGCCCGGATCAAGATTGCCGATACGCAAAAACGGCTCGGTGACCTGTTTGTCCATATTGCCGAGGTTGAAGACGGTAACATCGCAGTAGGCGATGCGGTGGAAATGCTGGTCGACAATGACCGGCGGTCCGGCAACCGCATTCACCATTCAGCCACTCATCTGGTGCACGAAGCATTGCGACAGGTGCTGGGAAACCACGTGGTCCAGAAAGGTTCACTGGTCGAGCCGGGACGGTTCAGATTTGACTTTGCGCATCCCAAGGCCCTGTCAGACAACGAGCTTGAGCAGGTCGAGCAGATCGCAAACAAGGTGGTCATGCAGAACGATGCCGTGTCGACCAGGCTGATGAGTGTCGATGAAGCCATAGAGCAGGGCGCCATGGCCCTGTTCGGTGAAAAGTACGGCGACGAAGTCCGGGTTGTTTCCATGGGCGTACAGCCCGGCGGCGGCAACAAACAGGTTTATTCGATGGAACTTTGCGGCGGCACTCATGTGGGCCGAACCGGTGATATCGGCCTGGTGCGGGTGGTATCGGAAGCTGCCTCGGCTGCCGGTGTGCGCCGCATCGAGGCACTGGCCGGTGATGCTGCCCGGCAGTATCTTGAAACCCGCGACAGGCAGGTATCGCGCATTGCCGGGCTGTTGAAAGCAGCACCTGATGATGTTGAAACACGGGTTGCCGCCCTGGTCGAGGAACGCAAGAACCTGGAACGTGAACTGGCGGATGCCAGGAAGAAACTCGCCATGGGCGGCGGAGGCACATCCGGCGGCAGCGCCATTGAGGATATTGGTGATGTCAAGCTGCTGGCTCGCGTGCTGGACGGGTTGAACCCGAAAGACCTTCGCGGCGCTATTGATGATGGCAAGGCGCAGGTCGGGTCAGGCGTTGTGGCACTTGTCGCCGTCAATGACGGCAAGGCAGCGGTTGGCGTAGGCGTCACGGATGACCTTAAAGACAAACTGAGCGCGGTTGAGTTGGTCAAGGCCGGTGTTGAAGCTGTCGGCGGCAAGGGCGGCGGTGGCCGCCCGGACATGGCCCAGGGCGGCGGCCCTGACGGCAGCAAGGCGGATTCCGCCCTTGATGCCATTCGCGCGGCGCTGGCGGGATAGCCGGGGTCAGAACCAACCATCCAGCCCATGCTGGACAACCCGCGCAGGGCCATACCTTGCCCGGGTCCAGTTCAAACCGTACGCTGCCTGATACCGGCACGCACCTGCCTGTCGTGCCCGGCCATGTCAACGGCAATGCTTTGATAATACGTGCAACCAGTTAAGTCCTCCCTTCTGCCTGTATGGCGTATGCAATGGAGCGGAGAGGTTTCCATGCCCAGCTGAAATTTCCAAAATTTCATTCCTGAATTTCTCTACTGCGACCAAATGGCGAGTTTTATGTCGCAGAAGAGCTTGACCGGCTATGTCCTGCGGTGCCAATAACGAAAATCGATTACTGAACTGGAGTGAACGCGATTGGCCCTAATTTCCCCATCCCGCAGACTGCGGCGCACGCCTTTTTCGGACGGTGTCGAAGCGGCAGGCGTCAAGGCCTATACCGTCTATAATCACATGCTCTTGCCCACCGTTTTCCGCTCGGTGCAAGAGGATTACCGCCACCTCAAAGAGGCGGTACAGGTCTGGGATGTCGCCTGTGAGCGTCAGGTTGAAGTACGTGGCCCCGATGCCGGGCGCCTTATACAACTTCTCACCCCACGTGATCTGCGGTCGATGCAGCCGGGGCAGTGCTATTACGTACCTATCGTCGATGAAACCGGCGGCATGCTGAATGATCCCGTTGCCGTCAAACTGACGGAGGACCGGTGGTGGATTTCGATCGCTGACAGCGACCTGCTGTACTGGATCAAGGGACTTGCCTATGGCTACCGGCTGGACGTGCTGATCGATGAGCCCGATGTGTCGCCGTTGGCAGTTCAGGGACCGCGCGCCGATGACCTTATGGCTGCAGTCTTCGGCGACCAGGTGCGCCAGATTCGCTTCTTCCGCTTCATGCCTTTGAATTTTCAGGGCCGTGATCTGGTGGTTGCGCGGTCGGGCTATTCCAAACAGGGCGGTTTCGAGATCTACGTCGAAGGCGAAGATATCGGCATGCCGCTGTGGAATGCGCTGATGGAAGCAGGAAAGAGCATGGACGTTCATGCAGGCTGCCCCAATATGATCGAACGCATCGAAGGCGGGCTTCTGTCTTACGGCAACGATATGACGGATGACAATACGCCACACGAATGCGGACTGGGGCGTTTCTGTAACACCCACACCGCTATCGGCTGCATTGGACGCGACGCACTTCTGCGGGTTGCCGCAGAAGGGCCGGTGAAACAG
The DNA here is from genome assembly GCA_963698275.1 of uncultured Alphaproteobacteria bacterium. Classification (GTDB taxonomy): domain Bacteria; phylum Pseudomonadota; class Alphaproteobacteria; order Rhizobiales; family Aestuariivirgaceae; genus Anderseniella. Next base: position 926,082 of record CAVOQE010000001.1, read on the forward strand.
ATTCGCGCCATTTCCATTGACGGTGGTCCGGTACCGGTCTGTGACAGGTATTGGCCGCTTTTGGCCGATGGCAATGTTGTGGGCCGGGTGTCCTCGACAGCCTGGTCGCCGGATTTCGACACCAATGTCGCCATTGGGATGGTGCGCATGACGCACTGGGACGAAGGCAAACAACTGATCGTGGAAGCTCCTGATGGTTCGCGCCAGGCCACCGTTCAGGGAAAATTCTGGAATTAGGGTCCTGACCCTACGGTGTCCACTCATCGGTATCGTGATCGGGGTGCTGACGGCATGCCAGTTTTGCCAGGTCTTGCGGCGTGCGGTCGTCCGCAGTGGAATGGCCGGGTAGGGTGGTGATCTGGTCGAACCATGCCTGCTTGCTCTCAACGCCCACCTCGTCAACCGGCGGTGCGATATCGGGCGTATCCAGTGAACCCACGGTGAATTCATAGTTCACATCGCCGGCTTCATGCATGTAGAGCGGTGTGCCGCACTTTTCGCAAAAACCGCGCACCGTGATCGGGGTTGAGGGAAACTCGGTTGCCTTGCCCCGGGTCCATTCAAGCTGGTTCACAGGCGTGGTGAGCAGCACCATGCCGAAATTGCCGCCGGCTTTCTGGCACATCCGGCAATGGCAGATGCCGGAGTGGCCCAGAGGTCCGGTTAGCCGGTAGCGCACCGCGCCGCACTGACAGCCGCCTGAATGGGTATCTGTCATTACGGGCGTTGCCACACCACCGGAAACCAGTCTTCCGGCAGCACATCGCCCATGTTCAGGTTCAGGCCCATTTCGTCAAACGGTGGCGACACGGCGTGGGAGCGCGCGACATAGCGGCAATCCTCGCCGATGAAGCGGAAGCTGACAGCGCGCCTGCGAGTCCCTGAAGTGTTGGGCGGTGCGTTGTGCAAGGTGTGATAGTCGAAGGCAACAGCATCACCGGGTTCCAGGTCCCAGGCGCGCAGATCAGCCGCCTGTTCGGTTTCGTCAATGTCGGGGAAGGGGTGATAGACAGAGGTATCGCCTTCAAGCGGTTCCAGTGTCTTGAAGCGGCGCGGTACGTAAGTTACCGAGCCTTTATGGCTACCGGCTATGAAATGAGGGCACACGGCCTCAGACACCGGATCAAGCGGCACCCAGATGGAAACGGTCTTGCTGCCGTCCAGGCAGTAATACGGCAGGTCCTGATGCCACGGCGTCGGATCGGCCGTGCCGGGTTCCTTGACCAGCACATGTTCATGAAACAGTTGGGTGCGCGATGCAGCCATCAGTTCACCGGCGATGGCGCCCAGCGGGCCCTGGTCGCACACGTCCTTGTAAGCAGCGATGCGCTGCCAGTTGACATAATCGCCGAAGTAAGCGCCGGGCTTGCCTTCTTCTGTATGATTTTTTCCGTAAGGGCCTGGGGTTAGCATGTTTTCTTCAATAGCGGTCTCAAGCCGGTTGCGCCATTCAGTGGGAATGACATTTCGCAACACGCACACGCCGTCCCGGCTGAAGTCTTCGCGGGTCTGGGCTGAAATCGTACTCATGCTGGCCTCCGTTTCCTGATGTTGAAGCTGCAGCATGCCTGAAGCCTGCGTTGACGGCAATCTGGCAGTTTCCATCCGCACGGTTATCTGGTCCGGCGTACAATGCAGACAACAGAGCGGGCTCGCAGCGAATTGCAGATGTCGGCAGCCTGTTTTTGGCTGGCAGCACCGATGCGCGCCGAATAGCGCCGCCTTGCGCCCATGCTCAGGTTCCTGACCGGCACGACCATCGGCGGTTTTTCCCGTAAATCAGCCGGAAAGTTTCTTTTAACGCGGTTGAAGGTGCGAACCGCCGTATTCCGGGAGAAACTCTCGGAAATCAGCACGCCCCAGGGCTGGCGGGCTGCCGATTTGACCGCCAGTCGGATGCGCCCGGGCTTCCGGACAAGGCCGGGGCAGGCATCGGCAAACGACTTCTTGCCGTCAATCAGCGGGATGGCGTGACGGGCATCCGGCTTTCGCCATTCTTCCGCTGCACGGCCGGTTATGGAGAAGACATAGTTTTCGGTTTCCAGTGGGATCCTGCCTCCGGCAATGAAGCGTGAGGCTGCGCCTTCGCCGGCATTGTAGGCCACAGCCGCCAGCCCAAGGTTTCCGAAGCGAACTTTCAGATGGGCGAGGAAATCAATCGACGCCGTCAGGGCCGCTGCCGGATCATATGGATTTTTCAGGCCGCGCCGCTTTGCCGTGCCGGGGATGAACTGGGCGATGCCCTCAGCACCTGCCGGAGACACCGCATTGGGTGAAAACCGGCTTTCCGCATTGATCAGGCGGGCAATGAAATGCGTATTGATACCGCGCCACCTGGAGCGGTTTTCCAGCAATTTGCACACATCGCGGGCAAATGTTGCTTGAGAGACAGCAAGCGGTGCCTGCACAGGCTTCACCCCGGTTTTGACGGGCCGGGCTGAAGCGCTGGCAGCAAAGCAGATGGCGAGCAGACAAACTGTGAGCTTGCTAACCCATGGCCTTTTGCAGGTTGCGATCAACGGCATCGAGGAAGCCTTGTGTGCTGAGCCATTTCTGGTCAGGTCCAATGAGAACAGCCAGATCCTTGGTCATCTCGCCGCCCTCAACCGTGTCAATGCACACCTTCTCCAGTGTGTCGGCAAATGTCGCCAAGGCTGCATTGTCGTCCAGCTTGGCGCGATGGGCAAGGCCACGGGTCCAGGCAAAAATCGAGGCGATGGAATTGGTCGAGGTTTCCTTGCCTTCCTGGTGCAGGCGATAGTGCCGCGTCACGGTACCATGCGCTGCCTCTGCTTCTACCGTGTCGCCATCAGGCGTCATCAGCACCGATGTCATCAGGCCCAGCGATCCAAAACCTTGTGCAACAGTATCCGACTGAACATCGCCGTCATAGTTCTTGCAAGCCCACACATAACCGCCGGACCACTTCATTGCCGAGGCAACCATGTCGTCAATCAGGCGATGCTCATAGGTGAGACCCGCCTCGGCAAACTTGTCGGTGAATTCAGCCTCGAAAATTTCCTGGAAGAGGTCCTTGAAGCGGCCGTCATAGGCTTTCAAGATGGTGTTCTTGGTGCTCAGATACACTGGATATCCAAGCGTCAGGCCATAGTTCATCGATGCGCGTGCGAAGTCGCGGATGGAATCATCCAGATTGTACATGGCCATGGCCACGCCGGAGCCGGGCGCCTGGAACACTTCGCGTTCGATGACCTTGCCATCGTCGCCTTCAAACTTGATGGTCAGCTTGCCTGCGGTCGGGAACCGGAAGTCGGTTGCGCGATACTGATCACCGAAGGCATGACGGCCGACCACGATTGGCTGGGTCCAGCCCGGCACCAGGCGCGGTACGTTCTGACAGATGATCGGCGCGCGGAAAATAACGCCGCCGAGAATGTTGCGGATGGTGCCGTTCGGCGACCGCCACATCTGTTTGAGGCCAAATTCCTCTACCCGCTGTTCATCCGGCGTGATGGTCGCGCATTTGACGCCGACACCGTATTTCTTGATGGCTTCTGCAGCGTCAATGGTGACCTGATCGTCTGTCTCGTCGCGGTATTCGATGCCGAGATCATAGTATTTCAGGTCGATGTCGAGGTAGGGATGGATCAGCTTGTCCTTGATGAACTGCCATATGATGCGTGTCATCTCGTCGCCGTCGAGTTCAACAACGGGATTGGCAACCTTGATCTTGGACATGGAAATTTAGCCTCGCTATGTAGGGGGTTGGTGCAGCGCACAACGGAATATGGTGCGCGTCATAGCAAAGCATGCGGTCAAGCGCAAATATGACCATGGGCTAACAAGGAATGTTTTGTCCAAGGACACAGACAATCCGGTTGCGCATAGATCAGTACGGCTTTTGATTGAATCAATCAAAAGCCGTAAAACTGATCGCTTTCAAAATGCTAGAGCAACTTTATGGGTTCAATTGAACCCATGTTGCTCTAGTCCTGCTCGATAAACTGGATGCCCAGTTCCCGGTCGTCCCGCCAGCAGACCTGGGCTGTCTTCGAGGTGTTTTCCGGCAGGATGGTCAAATCGAAACAGGACGGCACGGTGACGTCATCACCGAGACGCAGTTTGGCGCCGGCGGACGTGAGATCCCTGATTTCGCAAGCGACACCTTGTTCCTGGCCTGAATAAACAACCAGGCCCTGCTGGTGTACTCTCTGCCGCGGCTCACTGCGGTCCTCTATATCAACATTCAAACCGGCCTGCGGCTCGACACCCGGTGCCGCGTCATTGACGGCCGGGATATGAGGTTGATCGCCGTCTGTGCCGGCGAGCTGTGACACATGGGCTTTTTGTTCCACGCCCTGCGGTGAACGACTGGAAGGGGATGTATTCATTGCCTTCACCCGATCAAGTTGGTGAAGCATACGCTGATGCAGGTCAGTTGCCGTCATGTCAGTTAGCTCGTTCCGGTTGAGGCAGTTCTCAAGCGATTTGTCTCACATGATTGGTGAAAGCCGGGTAAATAATGCGCAGATGTGAACGGCAAACCATGAATTTTCTTTGAGACTTGTATTTTTCAAGGTCTGGTGTATCGCATACCGCACAATGACAACCGCACAAACAGACAGTGCCAGCAAGCCGGCCGTGGTCCTGGTGAACCCGCAATTAGGCGAAAACATAGGTACGGCGGCGCGTGCCATGGCCAATTTTGCGCTGGGTGAACTGCACATCGTTGAACCGCGCGACGGCTGGCCCAATGAGCGCGCGATCAGCGCATCGTCCGGTGCCGTCCAGATCATCGAACAGGCCAGGCTGCACGACACCTGCAAGCAGGCGCTGGACCCGTTCAACCGGGTTTACGCCACCACTGCTCGTCCGCGCGGCATGACCATGCAGGTCATGACACCACAGGAAGCCGCCGCCGACATGCACACGCGCATCGGCAATGGCGAGCGCGTTGCGATCATGTTCGGCCGCGAACGCTGGGGCCTGACTAATGAGGAAGTATCGCTGGCTGATGTGATCATCACTGCCCCGGTAGATCCGGAGTTTGCATCGATCAACATTGCACAGGCTGTCCTGCTGGTCGGGTATGAATGGTACAAACCCATTGCGGCCACCCTCGGCATGGGCACCGATGAACTGCCGGCCATGAGCGGGCCGGGCCTGAAAATTCGCGGCGCTGAAGGACTGGCCAGCAAGCAGGACCTGCGTGGGTTTTTTGATCACCTGGAAACGGAACTCGAGACAGCCGGGTTTTTCAAATCCCCGGCCATGCGCCCCGGCATGATGCGCAACCTGCGCAACATGTTCCAGCGCATTGAACTCAGCCTGCAGGAGATCAGAACCCTCAGAGGTGTTATCGCATCCTTGACCAGAACCCATCTGCGTCCTCGCAAGACCAATGATGAGGCCGGTGAATGAGCAATCGGCGTGCGCGCATTCTGGTTTTTGATTCCGGTACCGGGGGCTTGAGCGTGACGCATGCGCTGCGCGCGCAATTGCCCGACGCAGACATCATCTACGCAGCAGACACAGCCGCTTTCCCCTATGGCAAATGGGCGGAGGTGTTATTGGTCCGACGCATATTGCGGGTCATGCGGGACCTGCTGGACCTGGTGAAACCGGATTGCGTGGTTGTTGGCTGCAACACGGCAAGCACGCTGGCCCTGGATGTGCTGCGGGAAGAGTTTCAGGTACCGTTCGTGGGCACTGTTCCTGCCATCAAGCCGGCTGCTGCGCAAACCAGAACCGGCGTTATCGGCGTGCTGGCGACACCGGGCACGGCCAGGCGTGAATACACCAAAACCCTGATCCATACGTACGCGTTTCATTGCAAGGTGATGCTGCACGGTGCGCCGCGGCTGGCGGAAATTGCCGAGAAAAAGCTGGCAGGGGAGGATGTGGACCGGGCGGCTCTTCTGGCGGAGATCAGCCCGGTGTTTCGCAACAAGGGCGGTGCGCGCGCAGATGTCGTGGTGCTTGGATGCACACACTATCCGCTGCTGCTGGAGGAGATGAAGGAAGTCGCACCCTGGCCGGTTGCATGGATTGATCCGGCACCGGCCATTGCGCGGCGCACTGCATCGATCCTGAGAGACAGCGACAAAGCCGATGCCCAGCCGATCAGTATCGAACGCGACACGGTCATATTGACGTCACAGCCGGTGGACGGTGAGCACGTGCCTGCCGGATTTGCCAGTGCCGGTTTCGACAAGTTGCTGATTGCCGATATTCCCCTGTGAACTGAAAAATGGATGCCCTGTGATGAGCCGGATTGAAACCATTGAGCACCTGGAAGGCATTTATGGCGAGCCTGCCCAGGCATCACTGGTCAAGGTAACCGATTACATCACTCCGCATTATGCCGCCTTCATTGAAGCCTCTCCGTTTGTTGCACTGGCAACGGCGGGACCTGAGGGCCTGGATTGTTCGCCACGCGGGGATTTGGCCGGTTTCGTGCGCATGCATGATGTGCGCACGCTGATGATGCCGGACCGGCGGGGCAACAATCGTGTCGACAGCCTGCGCAATATCGTAGCCGATCCGCGTGTCGGCCTGCTCTTCATGGTGCCGGGCTCCGGCAGTACGTTGCGCGTCAACGGCAGGGCGCACCTGAGCATCGACGAAGAGCTGCTGGCCTCGTTTGCCGTTGCAGGCAAGGCGCCGCGCTCGGTTATCGTGCTTGAGACGCAGGCGGTCTATTTCCAGTGCGCGCGGGCCATTGTGCGATCAAACCTGTGGAGCGCCGAGGCACAGGTTGATCCGAAATCCCTGCCGACACCGGGTGAGGTACTGGCAGCCCTGACCAATGGCGAGGTCGGCGGCAAGCACTACGATGATGCCTGGTGGGACAGGGCCCAGAAATCACTGTGGTGACACGAGGCCATACTCGTGGTTTGACAGACTGCAAGTTCCAGCGTAAAAGCCTCCTCGTTCTGTGCCGTTAAGGCCAGTGCATTGCTTGTTCGTGACCGTTTCGCCTTTCCCGACTTTTAAAAACGCGGGAACACTTTGAGGAGGAACAGTCTGTCGGACCGGGAGACCGGTGAGAAGGAGAACAGGCTTCATAACCCGAAGGCGGTCAGCGGAATTTTATCCGGTACTGGCCGCTGTTTTTATTTTTGATCTGGAGTTCATTGAAGAATGTCTAATCGCGTAAGCTCAAAGTACAAACTCGACCGCCGCATGGGCGAAAACATCTGGGGCCGTCCGAAGTCCCCGGTCAACCGCCGTGAATACGGCCCCGGCCAGCATGGCCAGCGCCGCAAGGGCAAACTCAGCGATTTTGGCATCCAGTTGCGCGCCAAGCAGAAGCTGAAAGGCTATTATGGCTCGATTTCTGAAAAACAATTCCTGGCCACCTACAAGGAAGCCTCGCGGATCAAGGGCAACACGGCGGAAAACCTGATCGGCCTGCTCGAGCGCCGCCTGGATGCGGTCGTGTATCGCGCGAAACTGGTTCCAACGGTTTTCGCCGCGCGCCAGTTTGTCAATCACGGCCACGTGCTGGTGAACGGCAAGCGGGTCAACATCCCGAGCTATCGGGTCCAGATCGACGACGTCATCGAGGTTCGCCAGAAGTCCCGCGAAATGGGGCTTGTGCTTGAAGCCATCCAGAGCCCGGAACGCGATGTTCCTGACTATATCGATGCAGACCACAAGAAACTGACCGCCAAACTGGTGCGCATCCCGCTGCTGGCCGACGTGCCGTATCCGGTGATGATGGAGCCGAACCTGGTGATCGAATTCTACTCAAGCTGATCCACGCAGTCAGCTTTATCGAGATCCGGCCCGGCAAGAGTTCATCTTGCCGGGTCTTTTTTTGTTTGAGGAGAGACAAGATATGAAGCTTTACATCGGTAATCAGAAGTACTCGTCCTGGTCGTTCAGGCCGTGGATCGCGCTGAAGGTCAAGGACGTGGCGTTTGAACAAGTGCTGCGCCGGTTTGACGATCACCCGGAACGGATTGATTTCAAGACCTTTTCACCGACCGGCAAGGTTCCAATGCTGGATAATGACGGGGTGAAGGTCTGGGAGTCGCTGGCGATCCTGGAATATCTGTCAGACCTGTATCCGCAAAAAGGCTTCTGGCCCGAAGATATCGCCCAGCGTGCCCATGCCAGAGCCATTTCGGCGGAAATGCTGGGTGGGTTCAATTCGCTGCGCTCTGAGTGCCCGATGAACATGGCACGCAAGCACGGCGCCCTTGATGTGTCTGATGGCGTGCGCGGCGACGTTGCCCGCATTGAGCAGATCTGGAGCGAATGTCTGGAAAAATCCGGCGGTCCGTTCCTGTTCGGGGAGTTCTGCAATGCCGATGCCATGTATGCACCGGTGGTCAACAGGCTGGAGATTTACAAATTGTCAGACCATGGCGCGGTCAAGGCCTACTCCGCAGCGATGAAGGCGTTGCCTGCGTGGCAGGAATGGGAAACAGCCGGTCAGGCAGAACCGTGGATTTACCCAGAGGATGAGGCTTGAGCGGAACGGTGTGCATTTGACAGCCTACCGGGTTGAAAGATGTCGGCAAGACGCATAGATAGTCGGCATAGTCCTTTGACGATGCTAGATGATTCGATTTTTTGAAAGACCGGATGTCCGCACTGCTCGAACTCAACAACCTGGTAAAACGCTTTCAGTCGTTCACGGCGGTGAACGGCATATCGCTGGAAGTGCCTGCCGGTGAAGTGCTTGGATTCCTGGGTCCGAACGGGGCCGGGAAATCCACTACCATGAAAATGGCCGCAGGGTTCCTGACACCGGACTCAGGCAGCGCGCATATATGTGGCGTGGATGTTGCCGCGCAACCGGAACTGGCCCGTCAGAACCTCGGTTACCTGCCGGAAGGCGCGCCTGCCTATGGCGAAATGTCTGTTGCCGCGTTCCTGAAGTTTTGCGCCAGACTACGTGACCTTTCCGGTGCCGAGGCTCGCGAGGCCATTGCACGGGCAGTTGATCGCACCGAGCTTGGCGGGGTGCTTGAGCAACCCATCGAGACCATGTCAAAGGGTTTCAAGCGCCGTGTCGGCCTGGCTCAGGCCATCCTGCACGAGCCCAAGGTGCTGATCCTCGACGAGCCCACCGATGGACTTGATCCGAACCAGAAACATCACGTGCGCCAGTTGATCCGCGATATGTCGTCGGACCGGGCCATCGTGATCTCCACTCATATTCTTGAAGAAGTTGATGCGGTGTGCACGCGTGCCGTCATCATAGATCGCGGGACCATCGTGGCCGACGGTACCGCAGCCGACCTGCGCAAGCTGGGTCCGGGCAAGGGCAAAGCCTCCAGCCTGGAAGAGGCCTTCAGGCATGTGACTGTCCCCGTCACAATGGAAGAGAAGCCCCATGTCTAGGATCATGGCCATATTCCAGCGTGAACTGTCGGGCTATTTCAACACGCCGATTGCCTATGTGTTTCTCATCATCTTCGTCATGCTGGGCGGGCTATTCACCTTCTATATCGGCAATCTGTATGAACGCGGCGTGGCAGACCTGGTGCCGTATTTCACCTATCTGCCATGGCTGTTCCTGATCCTGGTGCCGGCCATTTCCATGCGCTTGTGGTCGGAAGAACGCCGCAGCGGGACCATCGAGCTGTTGATGACCATGCCGGTCAGTGTCTGGCAGGCGGTCATCGGCAAATGGCTGGCCAGTGTGGCTTTTGTGGCAGTTGCCCTGGCGTGCACCATTCCACTTTGGCTGACAGTCAATTATCTGGGGTCGCCGGACAATGGTGTCATCGCCGTCAGTTACCTGGGCGCACTGGCACTGGCCAGCGTCTTCCTGGCAATCGGAAGCTGCATGTCGGCCCTGACCAGCAATCAGGTCATCGCTTTCGTGCTGGCGGTGAGCGCAGGATTTGTGTTTGTCACATCAGGCACCCCGGTTGTGCTTGACGCGGTGCGCACCGTTGCGCCGGAAGCCATAGCGGCCGGCATCGCTTCATTGTCAGTGCTGACACATTATGACGGCCTGACTCGTGGTCTGATCGATGTGCCGGCCGTGGTGTGGGTCATCTCCATGACCGCGTTCTGGCTGTTTGCCACCACGCTGGCAGTTGAATTCAAAAAGGCCGGGTGAGAGTGATGTTGCAGACCGCATCCAAATCGACACTTGGCATAGCCGCACTGATATTTGCCGCCATGGCGCTGGTCGGGGTTAACCTGTGGGCAGGACAGGGCCTGAGCCGCTACCGCGCAGATATGACTGCAGGCGGCATCTATACCCTGTCTGATGCAACCCGCTCGGTGTTGTCCGGTCTGGATGAGCCGGTGACAATTCGCCTGTTCTACACACCTGAGCTTGGCACGCTGGTGCCGACCTATGCCAGGCACCATGACCGTGTGCTGTCGATGTTGCGCCACTATGCCGATCTGTCTGCCGGCAAGCTGCGGATCTCGCTGGTGAACGCGGCACGGTTCACCGATGAAGAGGATGAGGCGTCTGCCATAGGTTTGCAGGGCGCGCCTTTGCCCGGTGGCAATGGATCAGCGTTTTTCGGCCTGGCCGGGACCAATTCCACCGATGAACTCGAAATCATTCCATTCCTGGCGCTGGAGCGGCAGAATTTTCTGGAACTTGACCTGACACGCATGGTGTTCAAGCTTGCCAATGCGGGTAAGAAGAAAATTGCGCTGATGAGCCGCCTGCCGATTGCAGGCAATGTCAATCCGCAGACCGGTCAGCAAATCCCGGCCTGGGCGGTCGTTGGCCAGTTGCGGGATTTTTTCGACATCGAATTCCTGTCACCGACCTTTGACACGGTGCCGGATGAAGCAGACCTGCTGCTGCTGGTGGCACCCGGTGAAATCAATGAAAAGACGGCCTATGCCATCGACCAGTATGCGCTGGCGGGCAAGCCTGTCATCGTGTTTGCCGATCCTTATTCCGAAGTTTTGCCGTCGGCCCGAGACAATTTGCAGGGCAGCCCCTTATTCACTGCCTTGCTGGCTGCGTGGGGCATGCAGCTTGAGGCGGACAAGGTTGTCGGCGACATCGACAATTCGCGGCAGGTTCAATTCAACAATCAGGGTCAGCCGGCCATCGTCAATTATCTGCCCTGGCTGGCTATGACCGAAACCAGCTTTGAACGCACCGACGGAATCTTCAACCAGATTTCTTCATTGCTGTTCGCGTCGGCTGGTGCGCTCACACCGGTGAAGGAGGCAGGCACCAACTTCCAGCCATTGATTGCCAGTTCGCCACGCTCTGCGATGATCGAGGTGAAGAAGCTGCGCAATCCAAACCCCATCAAGATGCTGCAGACATTTCTGCCGGATGGCCAGCAGCGGGTGCTGGCGGCCCGGTTGCGTGGTGAAGCCAAGTCGTCATTCAAGGATGGCCGTCCCGCGGATGCAGCGGTCGAAGGTTCCCATCTTGCATCGGGTCCGGTAAACGTCCTGGCGGTATCGGATGCCGATATGCTGTTCGATTCATTCTGGGCCGAAGTGGGCCAGTCGAACGGCCGGCAGGTGGTTATACCGCGTGCCGGCAATGCCAACTTCCTGATCAACGCCGTACAGGATATGGCCGGCGGACAGGCACTGGCAGGCCTGCGCGGCCGCGGCGTTGAGCAACGTCCGTTTACCCGCGTTGCGCAATTGCGTGCAGATGCCAATGCGAGGTTCAGACAGCAGGAGCAATTGCTGAACAAGCGGCTCGAAGAGACCCAGAAAAAACTCACTGACCTGCTGTCACGCTCGAAGGACGGCGAGGTGACCTTGAGCGAAGCCGACCAGAAGGGCATCGAGGATTTTCGCACCGAGATGTTTACCGTTCGCAAGAGCCTGCGTGAAGTGCAGCGTAATCTGCGGGCCGATATCGATGCTCTGGGTACCCGGGTAAAAGTGGCGAACATAGCCATTGTGCCCCTGTTCATAGCCATGATCGGCTTCTTCCTGCTGTGGCGCAGGCGCGCGCGGGCAAGTGCGTCGAAGACCAGGGGAGTTCAGCAATGACACCTCGTTGCGTGATAGCCCTGGCGGTTGCAGCGGCAGTATCAGTGGCAGGCGCAACCTGGCAGCTGCGGACAAACTCGTCCGGGTATGAAGAGGCTCAGCGCGGTGAGCGGCTGCTGCCGGACCTTCTGGCCAAAGCCAATGATGTTGCCGTTATTGTGATAAGCCAGGCGGAAACGAGCGTTCGTATTGAACGTGCCGGCACTTCCTACGTGCTCGGCGGGTCCGGTTATCCGGTCAGGGGCGGCAAGTTCCAGACGGCAATCGTGGCCACGGCCAGTCTTGAGAAGTTTGATGCCAAGACCGGCCGTCCTGACAAGTATCCGCTGATTGAAGTTGAGCCACCCCGGGACAAGTCCGCGAAGAGCCGGTTGATCAGGTTTGAAGACGCCAGCGGAAATGATCTCGGCGAGATCATACTGGGCAAGAAGGCGCGCGGCCGGTTGGGCGGCGCGGTCGGTGACGGCCAGTATGTCCGGTTGCCTGATGATGTCCAAAGCTGGCTGGCCCGCGGGGTCGTTGATGCCGATGTCAAACTGGAAACCTGGGTCGATACTGCGATCACGGACATGAATGCCGAGTTTGTTGTGCTTGCAACCTTCCAGCCCAAGGACGGCCCGGAACTGGTAGTGCGGCGCACCGGGGTGACAGAAGGCGGACAGTCCAAGTTCGAGCTGAACAATGTGCCTGACGGCAAGAAGCCGAAGAACGACCTGACGCTGAGATATGCTGCAACCGATCTGGGCAATGTAAATTTCGTGGATGTGCGCAAGGATCAGGGCGGCGATGTTGTGCAGCGAACGACCTTGATGATGGCTGATGGCCTGACGGCCGAGTTCCGCATTACCGCGGACGAGTGGGTCAGCCTTCATGTTGTCAATGACGGCCAGGACAAGACCACAACCAAGGATCTGAAGGCCCGCACGCAAGGCTGGCAGTACAAACTGGCTGACTACAAGCTGAAACAGTTGCAACTGACAATGTCGGACCTGACAGAAGATCTGACCGAGTGAGGTCACTGATCCAGCGTGAACAGCTGCACGGCTTTCGCGTCCACATAGGCAAAGCAACCGGCAAGTTGCGGCAGAAACGGTGTTGAGGAGTAGGCCCCGATTGCGCCTTGCGCCTCAAGACGTCCGGCAAACCCGGTCTTGTCGCCATAGGTAACCCAGGTTCCCGGTATCCATGTCGCGCGTATGGGTCTTCCGCCTGCTTGAATGATGCTTCCAAAGACCTGGTCTTCAGTCATGGATGGCGGAAACACTGCCAGCACAGTGCCGGACTGTTCCGGGCTCACCCGGCCGAGATGCATGAACAGGGCAAACCCTGCCAGCCAGACGAGCATGATGGCGGCAAACAGGGCGCCGGCGGTTCCGTGTCCCGGCCATCTCATTTATTACACCTGCGCGCTGCCCGGCACTGAAAAGGCCGGTGCGCGCATCTCCTTGATCGGCCAGTGCATCAGGGCGGCAAACAGGCCAAGCGCCACGCCGATCCACCAGACAGTGTCATAGGTGCCGGTCTGGTCATATAGCCTGCCGCCAAGCCACACGCCCAGGAATGAGCCGACCTGATGGGAAAAGAACACGATGCCATACAGCATGGCCATGTACCGGGTCCCGCAAATCACGGTCACCAGCCCCATGGTCAGTGGCACGGTTGACAGCCACAACAGACCCATGCAGGCGGAAAATACCATGGCCGACAGCGGCGTTATCGGCAGCACGAAGAACAAGGTCATGGCAACTGACCGGGCCAGATACAGAAGTGTCAGGCTGTATCGTTTGGAATACTTTCCGCCGACAATGCCTGCCGAATAGGCACCTACAATGTTGAACAGACCGACAATGCCGATTGACCAGGCAGCAAGCTGCGGATCAATGCCTTCCTGCACCAGCAGGGGCGGGAAGTGGACCGTCATGAACGCTACCTGGAACCCGCACACAAAGAAGCCGAGCGTCAGCAGGACGAAGCTCGCATTGCTCAGCGCGCGTGACAGGGCCTGAGAGATGTTCATTTCAAGTTCGGTTTCATCGCGCGCCACGCCGCCTCGGGCAGCACGCAGCGGCAGCACCAGCGCAAACATGAACAGCACGGAACCGGCAAGCAGCAGTAACGCCATCTGCCAGCCGAATCCGGAAATGAACGCCTGTCCCAGCGGGGCAAACACAAACTGCCCCATGGAACTGGCTGCTGTGGCAATGCCGAATGACCATGAGCGCTTTTCCGGCGGCACCAGGCGGGCGAAGGACGCCATGATCACCGAGAACGAGGTCATCGCAATGCCAAGCCCCATCAACAGGCCGCCGGACAGCATCAGCAGGAATACACTGTCTGCCAGCGACATCAGGGCCAGGCCGGTCGCGTAAATGACTGCACCGGCGATGATGACGCGGAAGGTCCCGAACTTGTCTGCAAAAGCCCCGGCAAATGGCTGTGCCACGCCCCAGATCAGGTTTTGCAGCGCCATGGCGAGCGCAAAGGTTTCACGGCCCCAGCCATTGGCTTCGGTAATTGGCGCGGTGAACAGGCCCATGGTGGAGCGGGCGCCAAAGGCGATCATGGCAATCAGGCAGCCGCACACAATAACCAGCATGGGGTTTATTGAAGGGGCCGGGGACGGGGATGTGGTGGCTGTCATGCAAAGTTTCCTGAACCTGTCACTGATTTGTCATAAATCAAAGTTGACGCTTCGGTTTGGAGGTATCCTTCAATTTGGGGAACTACAAGTAAAGGGAGGTCGAATGGCCGAAGAATCTCATGAAGCACCAGCGGAGTCTACTGACACGGCACCGGTCGGCAATGCTAAATCGAACGGTCAGCTATTACCCGAGGACATTGCTAAGGGTGCTGCCGGCGATGAGCGAGACCAGATTCGCCGGGTGTTTGAACGGGGCGAGTATCCGTATAAAAACAAGATTCGCAGACCTTCCTACGAAAAACAAAAGGCAGAACTCCAGGTTGAATTGCTGAAGGTTCAGGAATGGGTGAAGACGACCGATCAACGCATAGTGTTGCTGTTTGAAGGCCGAGATGCCGCTGGCAAGGGCGGCACGATAAAGCGCTTTACGGAACACCTGAACCCGCGCGGTTCGCGTGTCGTGGCGCTTGAAAAACCGACTGACCGCGAGAAAACGCAATGGTACTTCCAGCGCTATATCGAGCATCTGCCGTCGGGCGGTGAAATCGTGTTCTTCGACCGCTCCTGGTACAACAGGGCAGGTGTCGAACGGGTGATGGGGTTTTGTTCAGCCAATGAATATCTCGAATTCATGCGCCAGACGCCTGATTTCGAACGCATGATCGTGCGCAGCGGAATAAGGCTGTTCAAGTACTGGTTCTCGGTCACGCGGGACGAACAGTTGCGCCGGTTCCAGTCGCGCGAGGTTGAGCCGCTGAAGAAGTGGAAACTGTCACCGATCGACCGGGCCTCGCTGGACAAGTGGGACGACTATACCGAGGCCAAGGAAGCCATGTTCTTCTACACGGACACCGCCGATGCGCCGTGGACGATCATAAAGTCCAACGACAAGAAGCGGGCCCGGCTCAATTGCATGCGCCATTTCCTGTCGTCTTTGCCGTATCCCGGCAAGAATACCAAGGTCGTCAGGGCACCCAACTCGCTGATTGTCGGGTGTGGCGGCGATGTCATTGGCCGCAGTGAACATGTGCTGGGCAGCTCTCTGCATCCGGATCAGCGCAAAGGCGGATAGGGGCTTGCGTCAGTTTTCCGCAGCGATTGACGTCACTGCATCTTCAGGGCCTTCAATGCCGATGGTGACACCGCTATCAGTGTAGTCGCGGCTGATCACTGTCAGACCTGCAGCACTGATGGACCGTTCCAGTGACGACATGTCTTCGAACGCACAACTGACGGTGCGACTAACGATACGATGCCACGGCACCAGTGTTGCTGCCTCGATGGTGCGCAATGTGGTTCCGGCATAGGCGCGTGCCAGTCCGCCCGCACCCAGTTTGGTGCCGCCGAAATAACGCACAATGATGATGCCTGCGTCAACCAGTCGGCCCCGATCAGCACCTTGAGTGTCGGCATGCCGGATGTGCCGGCCGGTTCACCATCATCTTTCGCGCCTTCTTCGATTCGATTGTCTGGCAGCATTCGTCGAAAGGCAGTGACGTGATGCGAGGCTTTGCGATGGTCTTCGCGCAAAATTGCGAGACTGCTTTCAAATTCGGCGTACGGCACCAGATGACCGATGAAGCGGGAGCCTTTTTCGTCGAGTTCTGCGGTGGCAAGTTTGATGATTGTGAATTGTGACATCCGGACAACTTGGACAGTAAAAAGGCTTCCAGATCAATAATCTGAGAGCTCGCATTTGAATTCTGTCTGAGGTCGGTACCCGGTCATCCCGGATCGCTGCCTTGTTTGACGCTTAAACAACCCGGCGCTATTGCGATGCCTGAACATGAGCAATTTTAAGGTGTGGCCAAATTGCAACACTTTTCAAAAAAATGACGGGTGCAGACAGTGGGCGTGCTGACAGTCGGTAAATTCCTGATATACCTATCGCCGATGGTATTCGGTAGGTAGGGGTATTCAGATGAAAAAAATTGCGCTGGCGACATTGGCATCGTTTGTTGCATTTGCAGGACCAGCAAACGCTGCAGATCTTGACCGTGAACTTGGGCTGATCGTTTCGGGTGTGGTTGATAGCTGGGCCGGGGTTCAGATTATAGACGAACAGAACGGACCGGATGACGTTGTGTTTACCAATGGTGGAGAGGGTTTGCTGAGCTTGCCGCTTGGCGAAAATCTGTCGATTCAGTCAGATGTCAAATACGAGTACAACGAGTATGCTCTCGAAGACCCAAGTTTTAATGACCCCTGGGGGCCCCGCTATTCGTTTCAAGGCGCAGCTCATTTGAGTTGGCGTGATCCGATGACAGGATTGTTTGGAGCATTCGGTGGTGTGGGAACATCCAGTTACAATGCTGGCGGAAACGACGGAAGGCATGATTTCAGATTTGTTGGTGGCGAGGCCCAGTTTTACCTTGCTGACATCACGTTTTATGGACAGGGCGGATATATCGATTTCGTTGAGCGATCGGGAATAACCTCGCTTGATGAGGGATTGTTTGCCCGCGGCGTCCTGCGCTGGTTCGTGTCTCCCGACAGCAGACTGCAACTTGAAACAACCTACGCAGATATAGATTACGTCAATAACGGTGGCAGCACGGAGTGGCTTAGCGGCGAAGTGCGGTATGACTTTACCTTTGCCAGTGCGCCAGTTGTAGGGGATGTGCCGCTATATATAGCTTATCGCGGCACGCATCGCGACAATTGTACTTTCAATGGTGGAGATGACGTCACGGATCATACATTTATGGTCGGAACCAGCTATTCGTTCAGCGGCGACCGCCTGACAGTTGATCGGCGAGGAGCCACACTCGATACGCCTGACTTCGGCAATATGGCAACCTGTTCAATTTTTGACTAACCAGGCGCATTGCCTGCGCTGGTTTTGTCATAAATAGGTTTCACACGGTTCACCCCGGATGCTGATCAGGCATCCGGGGTTTTTGTTGCGACGGCAGTGCTTGAATGAGGTGAACCCGATCAGACAGTGCATACGATTTGCCACTGTCGTGCGTTACGCAGAAAACCCTGGCAATGCGACCATGGTTTCCCGGACCTGCACGCAGGTTCGTCAAAGATATTTCGTCGTTGTTGTTTCGCTCAAAAAACAGCACCCGGCCCGACATCATCTGCATGATGTTCAGTCCGGGTGCCTATGCATACATATACATGGAACAGGCATGGGCCTGTTATCAGTTGCTCATGGCTGCGAATTCATCAGCATTGAGTGAGCCGTCTGCGTCAGTGTCCGCAGCAGCGAATGCATCTTCGGTCAGGTCAGGCATTGCGGCAACGGCTTCTTCCATCGAAATCGCGCCATCGGCATCGGCATCAACTTCTGCAAATTCAGCAGCCTGTGCAGCGGTTACGGACAGCAGGGAAACAGCAAGAACAGCAAGAAACTTTTTCATTTCACTCTCCAAGAGTAAGATTAAGGCCATCACAATGATGGCTGTTATCCGGTTAGACGAGACCGTTGGTTCAACGCCTCATCCTGGATATGCGTATGATCTGGTGTTTTGTTTTTTGTTGGACTGAATACATCCCCGAAAGCGGCGCAATTGCGGATAATTTGCGTCAAATAGATCAATTGCGACATTGGATGAGTGTTGTGTCGCAAACGATGCAAGACCGGCACCGGTTTGCGGTTGCGCAACCAGCCCGATACTCGCGTACGGCTATGTACCGCCAAGTGGGGAGGTGCCTGTGTCAGTTGCACGTGCCTGCAAGCTTTAGATTGAAGAAGATGCGGCATTCGAACCGCCGCCTGTCGGGTGTGGTGAACTGCAGGGCATGACATCCGGTGATGCGATAAGGTTCGGCGATGCGCTGAACGGTAACGCGCCACTGTGAGAATCGGACAGCGAGATCACGGTTTACAAGACAATGGGGATTGCCATGGAGGGCCTGGTTGCAGCGGAGACCGTCAACAATAAGGCGCTCAAAGAGACGGCTGTTGCGACAATCAAATTGTAATGAAATCCACCGCGTTGTTGATGCAATGGAAAACCATGGGTCCACATAGTAGCGTCGAGAGATAACGGGAATCGGGCAGGGGCGCAGGGATGACGTACAAATTTTTCAAGACAGTTGCATTGGCGGTGATGGGGCTGACACCCTTGATTTCATGTGTGCATGCTGCGGATTATGATCCGGTGCCTCAGTATAGTGAATGGGCGTTTCGTCTTGAAGGCGGTGCTGGCTATACCGGCGTGACGTTCCGGCCGCAGGGCGGACCTTCAGGTACCAGCATCAAGACATATGACCGGGTGCACTTTGCCGACAGTTGTACTCAGGGTACTGCCGGTGCCTTCTTGTCGTTCTGCTGAGTTTCAAGATGCAAGGCTGTGACAGCGTGTAAAAAAGGCTTCCAGATCATTGATCTGAAAGCCTTTTATCATTGTTGGTCTCAGGCTGGTCCAGCTATCTCGGACGGCAGCGTTCGTATCTCATGCAACCGGCGTAGTTGCCGCCGCCATAGCCCCAACTGCGGACGCAGGCGCGATGTGCACGGCGGCAGGATCTGCTGCCGCGATAAGAGCGACGATAGGATCGGCGCGGGCGTGGCCGATAATAATAGTCGTTATAATAGCCATAGTACGGCCCGCCGTAATAAGGACTACCAAATCCAAATCCTATGTACGGTGCGCCATAATAGCGGTGGCGTCTGTGCCGGTGCCGATGCCGGCGATTCCGACGGTGCACCTGGGTTACCTTGGACGCTTCGCGCAAAGTGTCGGCAATACCGGCGCTTGCAATGCCGCTTGCAGCAGGCGTGGCTGAAACCCCGGTTGTACCTATGAACAAGGCCCCGGCGGCCAACAACGCAGCGCAAGCGAAAGACTTGAGATTGCTTCCAGTCATGTCACTTCCTTTCGAGCTTGCCCCTCGATGAATAAAGTTAGCGCCTCAGTTATGGCAATGTTTTGACAGAAATCAAAAAGGCTCCCCATGCATGGCAGGGGAGCCTTCAACGCAGATCAGTAATGAAAAACCTGCAAACAGGTCAGGCGGTTGCGTTGGCTTCCTTAACTTCGATACCACTGCTGGCGAAGGTGTCCTTCAACTCGCCGTTCTGGAACATTTCGGTGATGATATCGCAGCCGCCGACAAACTCGCCCTTTACATAGAGCTGCGGGATGGTTGGCCAGTCGGAAAATTCCTTGATGCCGTTGCGCAGGTCATCGGACTGCAGCACGTTGACGCCGGCATAGGGGACACCGAGAAAATCAAGCATTTTCACAACCCGGCCGGAAAAACCGCACTGCGGCTGATCGGGGGTGCCCTTCATGAAAAGCACCACATCGTTGGTTTTGACGGCGTTGCCGATCCATTCGTTGATTGGGTTGGTCATTTTGATCTCCATGGCTCCGGTGCGCTGGCTCCGGCTAATTATGTTGGTTCAGTCTTACACTTCCCGCTCACCGGTTTCCAGTGTCAGTGGTTTTGAGGGAAGCAAACTCTGCGCCAGACCTAATCCGGCGCGCTGGTTGTCAGTGCCAGGGCGTGCAGGTCACCGCCCATCTTGCCCTTCAGTGCCGCATAGACCATCTGGTGCTGGCGCACTTTGGGTTTACCGCGAAACGCCTCCGAGACAATGGTTGCAGACCAGTGATCGTTATCGCCGGCCAGGTCTGTCAGTTCGATCCGGGCGTCCGGAATGGCGTCCTTTATCATGGCGGTGATTTCTTCGGCAGGCATCGGCATATGGTTTCCTTCAAGCTACTTCGGTTGCGGTGCTCATATAGTCCGGGAACCAGCCTTCATGGGCCTGACGCAACCTGTTGAGAGATATGGAGGCTTCTCCCATGACAATCAACCCTGAGCCTGTCACGGTGCCGATCCGCGTAGCGGAAATACCCATATCTTCTGCCGCACCGATCAGGCTGTGGGCGTCCATTGGCTTGCAGGTCAGCACGTACCGCGCCTGGTCTTCACCAAACAGGGCTGCATGGGCTACAACATCACGGGGAAGCTCGATCTTGCAACCGATGCCGGACGCCAGCGCCATATCAGACAAGGCAGCCACCAGCCCACCATCGGATATGTCGTGCACGGCAGTGGTACGGCCTTTTCGGATCTTCATGCGCACGAAATCACCGTTGGTCTTTTCCCGGTCCAGATCGACCGGAGGCGGTGTGCCTTCTTCACGGCCCAGAACCTCGCGCAGATACATAGACTGGCCAAGATGGGTGCCGTGGCCGCCGATGAGAATGATGGCATCGCCTTCATTCTTGAAGGCCAGCGTTGCCATTTGTGACACATCGGGCAACAACCCGACACCGCCTATGGCAGGCGTCGGCAATATGCCATTGCCGTGGGTTTCATTGTAAAGCGACACATTGCCGGACACGACAGGAAAACTCAGCGCCCTGCAGGCCTCGCCAATGCCTTGCACCGCCTTGACGAATGTCCCCATGATTTCCGGTTTCTCCGGATTGCCGAAATTCAGATTGTCGGTAATGGCGATGGGTTCTGCGCCCACGGCGGTGAGATTGCGCCAGACTTCGGCCACCGCCTGCTTGCCGCCCTCGTATGGATCGGCTTCCACATAGCGCGGCGTGACGTCGGTGCAAATCGCGATGGCCTTGCCGTCATCATTGACGCGCACAACGGCGGCGTCTCCGCCGGGGATCTGGGCTGAGTTGGACTGGATCAGATGATCATATTGTTCCCAGACCCAGCGCCGCGACGCCATGTCGGGCGATCCCATCAGCTTGATGACGGCTTCCGCCAGATCATTCGGGGCAGGAATGTCGTCTGCGGACAGTGCTGCCGGTATCTTCGGTTCAACCCAGGGCCGGTCATATTCAGGCGCTTCGTCGCCCAACTCCCGGATCGGCAGATTGGCAACCTCTTCGTCGTTCCACATACAGCGGAAGCGCAGATCATCGGTGGTCTTGCCGACAATGGCAAAGTCCAGGCCCCATTTGTGGAAGATGGCTTCGGCCTGTTTTTCCTGCTCCGGGCGCAGCACCATGAGCATGCGCTCCTGGCTTTCCGACAGCATCATTTCATAAGGCGTCATGCCGTCTTCGCGGCAGGGAACGGCGTTGAGGTTCAACTCGACGCCCAGACCACCCTTGGCACCCATTTCGACAGCAGAGCAGGTCAGGCCGGCAGCGCCCATGTCCTGAATGGCAATGACGGCGCCTGAGGCCATCAGTTCCATGCAGGCTTCGAGCAGGCATTTTTCGGTGAACGGATCGCCGACCTGAACCGTGGGGCGTTTTTCCTCGATCGAATCATCGAATTCAGCGGACGCCATGGTGGCGCCGTGAATACCGTCACGACCGGTTTTCGCGCCGAGGTAAACCACCGGCAGGCCAACGCCCTTGGCTTCGGAATAGAAGATCCTGTCCGCATCAGCCAGTCCAACCGCCATGGCATTTACCAGTATGTTGCCATTGTAGCGGGCGTGAAAATTCACCTCGCCGCCCACTGTCGGTACGCCGAAGGAATTGCCGTAACCGCCAATGCCGGCCACCACACCCGACACAAGGTGACGGGTCTTGGGATGATCCGGCGCGCCAAAACGCAGTGCGTTGAGGGCGGCGATCGGACGGGCGCCCATGGTGAAGACATCGCGCAGTATACCACCAACCCCGGTGCCGGCTCCCTGATAGGGCTCAATAAAGGACGGGTGGTTATGGCTTTCCATCTTGAACACGATGGCCTGGCCGTCGCCGATGTCGATGACGCCTGCGTTTTCACCCGGCCCCTGTATGACGCGATCTCCGGTGACTGGCAGTGTCTTGAGCCACTTCTTCGATGACTTGTAGGAACAGTGCTCGTTCCACATGGCTGACACGATACCCAGTTCGGTCAGTGTCGGGACACGTCCGATGAGTTTTTCAAAGCGGTCATACTCATCCGGCTTGAGGCCGTGCTGGGCAACAAGTTCATCGGTGATGGCAACATTGTTGAGATAGGCGGGTTTGGCTGTCATGCGCGGGTGTGCTCAATCTTCTAGGGCCGTCAGAAAGATGTCTTTTAACGCAAGCACGCCTCCGGATACATGGCAAACTGAAAGTTTTGGACAGTGGGACGTGCGTCACACCGGCTCACGAAGAGTTTGATTGTGGGGAGTATCACGCCTGTTGCACGGTTGCGGCAAATGTCAGTGAACCGGAGATCTTGCCATGACCTGCAACCAGAACCGGACACGCCGACAATTTCTGGCAAAATCCGCTGCGCTTGCGGCGACAACATCCGTCATGGCCGGCGCTTCCAGCCAGCCATCTGCCGGAGACGATGCTGGCCTACAACACGCGCGGCACGCCTGAAACCGCTGTCATCGACAAGAACGGCATTATCCGGTTCCAGGACTTCGGCTTCTTTGACTATGAAAAAGTGAAAACGATGATCAGCGAACTGCTCAGCGAAGCCAGAGTTTGATTGTTCCAGGTACGCTATTGCGACTGTGTCAAAACTGCCAGGCGACGCCGGCACGGACGCTGTGGGTCTGGTATTCAAGTGATACCGGCGCAGTCAGTTGATAAGTTTGCTCTGCATAAACGGCATACAGATATTCTGCGCGCAGGGTGATGTCTGCTGTGATTTTTGCCTCGTAACCGGCACCGACCACACCACCCCACAAGAAGTTCTTGTCACGCACGCCTGCTGCCCTGAGCCAGATGTCAGACATGGCCAGACCGCCTGTCGCATAGAGCAGGCCGGTCCCCATATCCATTCCGGCGCGGACACGAAACGTGTGCTGGCCATGATTTGCGACGTGCACATTGCCAATGCCGCCGATCAAGGTATCGTTGCTCAGGTCGCCGAACGATGTGTCGGCTTCAAGGCCGAGAACATAGTCGCCCAAATCCATATTGTAACCGACAAGAACGCCACCTGTTGGCCCGTCTGCCTGCTCGTTCCAGCTCTGGCCGGCCCCGGAGTTGTCGGCGTCGAAAAACCCGTATCCCGCATGGATGCCGATGTAAAATCCGTCCCAGCTGTCCTGGCTGTTGTAATCGGCGGCTCGCGCGTCATTCGGCAAGGCAAGCGATGCCAGCACGGCAAGCGCGCACATGCCAATGAGGCCGTCTTTGACAGCTGTTTTCCTGCGACTCATCTGTTTGCCCGTATCCCAGATACTTTTTTGTTTATCGTTGCTGCAGTCGACAGGGGGAGTCAAGCACTGACTGTGAAACATAAACAGAGCGCGCAAGACAATGCAGATGTCTTGCGCGCTCTCTCCTTTGCCGGAAGTACTTCCCTTGCGCGGTGAGGCACAACGAGTACTCCAAGCGGCAATCGTGCCGTCTACCGGCTCAGATGCAGTTTGCGCAGTTCATCTGCGATCTGCTGGAAGCTGGCCACCAGGGCTGCGTTGGTCGGCGGGTCGAAATACTTCTCCGGGCTGGTTGCGCAATTCTTGATCAGGTTGCGCTGGGTCGCGCTCGGTACATTGTAGGCAAACGAATAGACGACGATGTCCTTCGCCTTCACATTGTTGCATGCCTGCTGCAGAAGCGTGTTCTGCGCTGCGATGGCCGTATAGGAATTGCTCGAACCAAGCCGCGCCTGCGCCAGGTGGCCGTATGCCGTGTAGGTAGACATATTGTGGTTTCGTTCGGTGTCGAAGGTGTTCTCCCCATCGGTCAACAACACCATGGCCTTGGTTATCTTTTCGTCGGAGTAGGGCACACCTTCGGTAAACGGGGCGCCTGGTGACAAGACCCGCAATCCCCAGCCAACGCCTTCGGCTACATGGGTATAGCCACCGGCTGTCATGTTTGCCAACGTCTCAAGCACAGGTTGTTTTACCTTGCTCAGGGGCAGAATGGGCTGAATATTGCAACCCCGGTCAGGACCTCGTGAAGTGGTGCTGACGGAGGCATTCTGGTACTTGCGCTGGTGGCGCTGGCGCACGTCAAGACTGCTGGTCCTGCTGTCTCGCAGATAGCTGTTTGTGTACCTGTAGGTGGTGGAGCCCACGGTAAAATCGGCCCGGGATGTATTGTTGCCGGGCTCGTCCGGTGCAAATGCGGGTGGAAACAGGGTTGCGCCATTGCCGGTGTCAGGCGGGGTATCGTCAACGGACATGGAACCGATACGCGATTCAACACACCCGGTCCATGACCGGTTGGAAATACTGTTCCAGGCTTCCCAGTTGTGCCAGCTGCTCGATGAAAAATTGGCTCGTGAATAGGGGTTGAGACCTGCCTTGTCGATCCAGTCCTGGTTGGCCTGATTAGGTCCGACATTCACAAATTGCGAAAACGGCACCACGGCAATTTTCAAGGTGTCAGCCGTGGTGCGAGGTCCGAACAGGATATTGACGAAATCGCGGGCTGCGATCTTGAGAGTAGGCAGGCGGCTCTGATTGGCCATGGAGCCTGTGTTGTCGAACACCAGCGCGACTTCAAGACCGGTGGCATCCTTGGCCACCTGAGATGAGGCTTTCACGGTTGTCTTGTTGTAACCGGCCACTGCAATCAGGTAGTTCTTTACCTTCACCTCACCGTTGACCTGCAATCGTCCATCAGCGTCAATAGTCAAGGTCATGCTTGGCTGTTCGCTATTTGGAGGAGCGGCGTAATTTGATCTGAAGTAATCATTGGCTATACGCTCGAGTTCTGCAACCGGACGAGCCGCTTCACGTCCGGCAGCAAGGGCTGCGGCATCAGTCGCTGCCTGGAGGCGGGCCTGCGTGGCCACTGAATTGCCGTAGTCCACGGCGGCACCGGCAGCCATAATAAGCGGCACCGACGCGACAGCAAGCATCATTGCCGCTGCGCCTGACTGGTTTGTTGCAAACTTTTTCAGGGGAAAAAGAGGTGTACGTGACTTGTTCATCTACCTGTGTCTCCTTCAGGCGAATACGGGGCCTTGGAACCGGAGCTTGAGGGGCGATATTTTTTGTTCACCGGTTCATTGGTTAACGCTTTATACTAGCAGCGTGATGGCAATAACCCGACATAAACCGTGTAGGATAACTAAGCTGATCTGAACCATGAAGTTCAAATTTTCAGTATTAAAATGCAACTTTAACTTATTGAAAAATTGAATTAAAAACGGGCGATTTGCTGCGTCTGTGGAGGCGCGGTTTTCCGGGGCTCAGGTATAGCTGTCATAGCCTGATGGTCCTGCGTCCAGCAGACGGCGCAAGCGTATCAGCGCATCGCGCAGGACGGTGTGGGATGGTATTGTGGAAAAAGCGATGCGGACCCGGTGCAGGCTGGTCTGGTCCTGCGAAAACTGGAACTCGTCATCGCCGTCCACCAGCAGGCCTATGTCGCGCGCTGCTGACACAAACAGGCTGGCCCGCCATGGTTGCGGCAGTTTGAGCCAGATAAAAGGGCTGTTGTCGTGACACCGGTAATCATGATCCGACAGGATTTCTCGAACCATGGTGAGGCGGCTGAAGTTTTCACGCAGAACGGCACGTGCTATGTTGCTGGCTTCCCCGGTGCGCACAATGCGCGCAGCGGTTTCAGCCAGCATGAACGGCATGCCGCCAGTCAGCATTTTGTGCGCAACCGGCAGCGACCTGACATAAGCCGGCGGACATGACACCCAGGCTGACCGTATGCCGGCGGCAACCGCCTTCGACAACCCGCCGAGATGGAAGGTGATATCCGGCGCCAGAGCAGCGATGGGCGCGGGCGCTTCATCAACACAGGCGCCATAGATGTTGTCTTCCATGATCCACACCCCGTGCTTGCGCGCGACTGCGGCAAGACGCTCGCGGGTGGCAGCCGGCATGATGGCTGTGGTCGGGTTCTGGATGGTGGGGATGACCACAACTGCTTTGGGATGCTGGTTTGCACACAGGTGATCGAAGGCATCGACATCGATGCCGTCCCTGGTCATCGGAACCGATACCGGCCGGCGCCCGATCAGGTTTGCAGCGCGCGCCAGGGAGGCATAGGTCACTGCTTCAAACGCAACCCGGTCTCCAGGTGCGGTAAGCGTGGCAATAGCTGCCATCATGCCTGCATGTACCCCCAGGGTCGGCACAATGGACGTTACATCCGGCTGCCATCCACCTGTCGACAGCCACGCCTGGCCGGCCTGTTGCCATTCAGGCTTCAGTGAACGGATGTAGTCGGTGGTCTTGTCGGGATAATCCGCCATGATTGCTGCGACGTGCCGGGTGATGAAACCGGACTGGCCGACTTCCGGAGCGCTGGTCGAATCAAGCCGCAACTTGCCGGGGGCAGGATGGATGCCATCCGGTATCGATCCTTCAGTTACTTCATTGTAACCGGACGTGGCCGTGACGACTTCGGACAGTGGCGGCTCGCTGCAGCGGACAAAGGTGCCGCGACCAACCTCGCCTGTCACGAGTCCGCGCTGGCGTGCCAGCGCGTAAGCTCGTCCAATTGTACCGATTGTCACCCCTATATCGAATGCCAAATTGCGCTGCGGGGGTAATTTTTCACCTGGTTTCAACTTTCCGATGTCAATGTCATGCGCCATTGCGTCGGCAATTTCAATATATATTGGCGCTCCTGTGCGCCGCATCTCTGGAAACCAAGTTGTCATGGTGACAATAAATACATTGAAGCAGTCAAGAATGCAATGCATCTATCTCCTCGGTCGACTTGACCATTTGACTACAATTTCAGGCCTGAAAGGAGACTTATCATGGGTGCAATAGACACAATCTTGAATTCGATGCGGGGTCAACACCTCAATCAGACCCGTCAGGCACCTGTGAAAACGCTTCCGGTATGGTTGCTTGTGTGGCGCTGGTATTGCCGTTGCGTCGATTTCAACCGCTCGCGCGAGCAATTGCGCGATCTGTCGGATCATGAACTGGCTGATATCGGTATCAGCCGTGAACAGGCAATGACGGAAGCTGACCGCTGGCCGAAATTGCGGGTGTGATTTTCAACCCCGAATTGTCGAACCTGTCAGTATTTCACCCTTCTGCAGGTTCGGCTCCCTGAGGGCCTCTGGCCTGGCGCTCCGGCCAGGAATTTTACCTGGCCGGAGCATTTGCCTTTCTGGATTGCAGCTTGGCGACAAATGCCAGCGCGGCACCAAGGCCCGCCAGAAGGCCCAGTATGAGCGAAATGTTGACTGCAACAGCGATCGTCCCCAACCGGTTCACGTCCAGGATCGGATACACGAACGCACCTGTTGTCAGGCCGGCCAGCATAATCAAGCAAAGGTAGACGATCGGCCATGCCATCCATCCAGGAATATCCGAGTAGCTGATGGTGTGCTTTCCGGGAAGCCGCCACCACCATATCAAGTACAGGGCAGGTGCCAGATAATGCAGCCCAATGTCCGTCATCAGCATGGGCAAGGTCATCTCGATATGCCCGCGCAGGGCTGTGATATAGACAATTGCGACAAGTGCGATATGGGCAGCCAGCGCAGTCTGTACGCCTATCCGGCTGAAAAATGCCGTGATCCTGCCGGCGGTTCGCACCACTGACGACCAATACGCTGCAACCAGCATCGAATTGGTGAGTATCGTGAAGAACATAAGCATGCCGAAAGCAGAACTTACCGGACCCATGCCCATTTGCGCGAACAAGGGTTGGAAAAAGATGTACTGACCGATGATGGCCACAATGCCCAGGACAAGCCCGGCCCTGGCCAGGTTGCCCGTGAATTCAGAATGTGATGAGGCGGACATGAAGCGCAGTGCGCACCTCCAGTGTGGTGTTTTTCAGGCGGCAGCCAGGCTTTCGAACAGTGGCAGGCAGTCAACTTTGCCATGCAACGGTTCGATCATGTTCTCCGGATGGGGCATCATGCCGATTACATTGCCGGACGCGTTGACGATGCCGGCTATGTCGTTGATGGCTCCGTTCGGGTTGGTTCCCTCAGCGTAACGAAACACGACCTGACCTTCGCCTTCCAGTTGCTTCAATGTGTCCGCATCAGCAAAGTAATTACCGTCATGGTGGGCGACAGGGCAGGAGACTACATCGCCTTTCTTCATGGTGCGGGAGAAGAAGGTCGTGTCGTTTTCGACGTTTAGTCGAACCTGCCGGCATACGAATTTGAGCCCTGCATTGCGCATCAAGGCGCCGGGCAACAGCCCTGCTTCGGTGAGGATCTGAAAACCGTTGCACACGCCCAGCACCTGGCCGCCGCGGTCGGCATGATCAATAATCGCCTTCATCACCGGAGACCGCCCGGCAATTGCGCCGCAGCGCAGATAGTCGCCGTAGGAAAACCCGCCGGGTACCGCAACCAGATCGGTGCCGGCAGGCAGACTGGTTTCCGTGTGCCAAACCCTGGTTACACTGGCGCCGGCGCCTTTTTCCAGCGCCCGGGCCATGTCATTTTCACGATTGATCCCCGGAAATACAATGACCGCGGCTTTCATTGCGTTACTTCCTTCGGTTTGACCTGGATGGATGCAAGATAACGGGAGAATTCGTTGATCTGATCGTCGGTGAGGTCGCGGGAGTTGCGGGCGATACCGGCTATCAGAAGGCCATCGGTTACAAATGACGCGGAATAGTAGAAAACCGTTCTCAGCGAACTTTCCGCAACCATTGAACACACAGGGATCATGTTGACTTGCGGCTTGCGTCCCGGTGACAGGCGAAGACCGCTTTTCTTCAGGGACTGGGAAAGTCCGCGCATAAAACTGCACGGGTTCGGTACTTTCTGGCCTGTCGTTCCAGGAGCGATCTTGACTTGTATCAGGCCGCTCTTGCCGTCCGGCTGAATATTGAACCTCTGGTCGAGGGAAATCTGACCTTCAGAGGCCAACTGCCAACTGGTGAACGGTTCGGCAACAACATCGTAGGGTTTGCCGCCGATATTCATAGTCAGTTCAAGTTTGCGGGTATCGACCGCGCCTGCGGGCAACCATGACAAAGTTGTTGCCAAAAGTGCCGGTAAAAGGCTTTTCAGGAAATTCACTCGACCTCCACGCGGTAATTTTCGATCACCGTATTTGACAACAGTTTTTCGCACATGGCTTCAACTGTGGCATGTGCTTCATCGGCATTTTCGGCTGCAATATCCAGTTCGATGAATTTGCCCTGACGCACATTGTTCACGCCGGCAAAACCGAGACTGGTCAGTGCGCCCTCAATGGCCTTGCCTTGCGGGTCAAGCACGCCGTTCTTGAGTGTGATGATAACCTTGGCTTTCATGTGGCATTGGTCCTTCGATATAAGGCGCGAACAATTAGGTCAGGATTTGACCAGCGTTGGTTTCGCAGGCTTTCCATGATCGTTTTCATTCAGGATGCCAAGGCGGCGGGCAACTTCCTGATAGGCTTCCACCAGACCACCCAGATCGCGCCGAAAGCGGTCCTTGTCCAGCTTCTCGCTGGTTTTCATGTCCCAGAGCCTGCATGAATCCGGGCTGATCTCGTCGGCAAGTATGGTGCGCACCAGATCGCCTTCATACTGGCGGCCAAACTCGATCTTGAAGTCGACCAGCTTGATGCCGATGGCCGCGAACATGCCGGACATGAAATCATTGATGCGGATGGTCATGGCCATGATGTCGTCTATTTCCTGCGGGCTGGCCCAGCCAAATGCAGTGATATGCTCTTCTGCAATCAGCGGATCGCCCAACTCGTCGTTCTTGTAGCAGAATTCGATGATCGAGCGCGGCAGGGCGGTGCCTTCCTCGATGCCAAGGCGTTTTGCCATGGAACCGGCGGCGATATTGCGCACAATGACTTCAAGGGGAATGATTTCCACCTCGCGAACAAGCTGCTCGCGCATGTTAAGCCGCTTGATGAAGTGGGTCGGCAGGCCCAAGTCGTTCAGGCGCTCGAATATGAACTCGGAAATCCGGTTGTTCAGAACGCCCTTGCCCTCGATCACGGCCTTCTTCTCGGCGTTGAACGCGGTGGCGTCGTCCTTGAAATGAACGATTATGGTACCCGGCTCGGGCCCTTCATACAGGATTTTGGCCTTGCCTTCATAAATACGTCTGCGGCGCTGGTTCATTTGGAAATTCCCTGGATGGCTGCAATGACCGGGTAAACCGTTTACGACAAACGCCACTCTCTAGACCAGTTGTGGTACGGGTACAATGGAAGTGGGCGATTCCCTTACAGGTTTCAAACAGTAATTGTCATTTTCCCGAATTGTGCTGCCCAATGACGTACAACACGTATTGAAGCTGCCACAGCGATTGTCTATGTCTTGAAGTAGACAGAAATCAGGCCTTCACAACGGAGCGTATACACGGATGAGCAATTTCGATAAACGGCAAAAGGGCTTCGAGGGTAAATTTGCCCATGACCAGGAACTTCAGTTCAAGGCAGGTGCGCGGCGCAACAAGCTGCTGGGTCTGTGGGCTGCGGGCCTGATGGGGAAATCCGACGAGGAGGCCGCGGCTTATGCCAAGGAGGTCATCAAGGCCGACTTTGAAGAAGCAGGCGACGATGATGTGTTTCGCAAGGTAAGGGCAGACTTTGATGCTGCCGGAATAGATCAGTCTGATCACCAGCTTCGCCGCCAGATGGACGAGTTGCTGGCAGAGGCTGTTACCCAGCTTGAAAACGAAGGCTAGGCATTGACGCTGTCCCACCCGTTGTCGCTGAAAACCCGTCTGGCGGAAGCTGACGGTGGCCCGGTTCATATGATCTGGTGCCAGATGCCGGGTGAGGGGCAGGCGGCTGCCATGGTGCGCGGCGGGTTTGCCGGTGTTCTGGCTGACATGCAGCATGGCTTTGCCAGTTATGACGAGATGCGCCTGATGGTGCAGGCAACAGGACGGGCCGGCGGTGTGCCCATGATGCGTCCGCCGCTGGATGATTTCGGCATGGTGGCGCGTGGCCTGGATGCCGGGGCGTCGGTGATTATCGCGCCGATGATCAATACCGTAAGCGATGCCACCCGTCTGGTGGACGCCGCCAGGTATCCGCCGCTTGCCTCACGCAGTTTTGGTCCGGCCCAGGCCCTTGAGTTATGGGGCATGGATGCGCAATCGTATTTGAGTGCCGCCAACGATCTGACCTGTGTGCTGGCAATGGTTGAGACGGCAGAAGCAATTTCCAACCTTGACGACATTCTGGGCGTCGACGGCATCGATGGCGTGTTTGTCGGGCCTTATGATCTGTCGATCAATCTGTCGGGCGGCAAGGTCGGCGGTGCCAATGATCCGGACGTGATTGACGCATTGCCGAAAATCGTCGCGAGTGCCGGCAAGCATGGCAAGATATCCGGTATTTATGCGTCCGGCGCAGATCAGGCACGAGGCTTTGCAGAGCTGGGTTTCAATCTGGTGTCGGCGATCAGCGACGCCGGGCTGCTTGCAGCCGGTGCGCGGGCTGTGCTTGATGAGCTTTGATCCGGAAGCAGAAGGAGGCCGAACCGGATGACCGATGTGAGGTCCTCATGCCTGAACAATCAACAATCAGCAAGCATTCCGGGCCTGTCAAACATTGCCATCTGCAGGCTGCGGGCGATTGTTTGTGCTCGCTCCATGAAGTAATCCGCAGCTTGCGGGGTAGGGGCGGTGTCGGCAAGGGTTTGTGCGAACAGGTCCAGCCAAATGGCAAAGTGCTGTTGTTGAACTTGCGTGAGCTTCTGATGTGCAGGCACCGGTTTGCCGCTGTATTGCCCGGTGTTTCTGGCAACCGAGGACCAGAACTGTTTCATCTTTTCCAGGTGCGGTTGCCAGTTGCTGCCGATTGCATCGGCAAATATCGGTCCAAGCACCTGGTGGCTGCTGATGCGGTCGTAGAAGGTGTCGACCAGAACCGAGATGTAGTCCTCATCAATGCCAATTCTTAAAGCGTCGCGCTGGACTTTTTCGCGGTGAAGTTGGGCGGGTGATTTTACCTGCTCGTTCATGCTGCATCCCCGGTTCAAAAAGATGCATGTAATATGGATGATTAGCCGGCGCGGCGCAATACATTCATTTCGAGTGCATATTATTGACTGCAGGTGAATGCCAAGCCGGACCCTCTCCACTGCAGAATCACGGAATTGCAGGTGGCACCAGGTCTCGCACCGCCTGCGGCATCACCTTGACCACCTGCGCGCGCAGGTGTGGCCAGCCTGCGCTCAACAGGAGCAGGAAAACGCCGATGGCCAGCGCGGTGATGCCGGAGCTGTAATCCCTGAAGCCCGAACTGGCGATAAGTGTGCTTGCCGCGTACAAGACATAGATCAGTGACGAAACCAGTAGCGCCCGCCGGTCGATGACCAGTGCCAGCAGTCCAAAGGCTGCATAGAACGCCAGCACCGCACCCGCCTGCGTGCTGCTCAGGCTGCCGGTCAAAATGCCGAGGATGGTAAACATCCCGTGCACAATCAAGGGCGCTGCCAACATGTGCAGCCAAAACGCAATGTCGGCTTTGCGGGTCAGTCTTTGCCGGTCTTTGGAGTCGAATATCATGGCGACCACCAAGGTTGCCAGTCCTCCACCCAGCATCACCACAGACGGAGTGCTGTCGACGCTGAACATCGCCATGGCGAAGACAACAAGCGCAGCCATGCCGGCTGCGACTGTGATCGGCACGTGAAAGCGAAGCCAGTGAGCACCTGCGGCCGCTGCTGCAGCAATAGCGCCAACAGCCGCAGCGGTGCCTTCGTAGGGAACTTTTGCAGAAAGGTTCAATACCTCTGCGACCCCGAAAAACACGCTGACGACAAAGGCCCCCAACAGGACAATACTGGGAAAGGCCATGCGGCGGCGACGGGTGAAATACTCTGCCATTGCCCAGCTTGCGGCCGCTATTGCGAGCATCGAAACAGATGCTGAAATTCCTGAAAGCAGGCTGTTCAGCGCAAACAGCACCAGCGCGATGGCGATGGTGACAAAAACATCGTTGAAACTGCGAATGAACCGGAACGATTCCTCGTCGGGTTGCGACGATGACAGTTTCGATTGTGCAACAAAAACCAGAAGCGCCTGCGCATATTGCTGAGGTAAGACACCGGCAGCGACGGCATCTTTCACGTCATCTGCCGTAATTGCGTCCGGTCGCGAATCTTTTTCCAAGGGCCATGTTCCTGCTTCTTAGAGCGTCCACCTGACGGTTTGCCAGGGCTTTGGTCAAAAGATGTGAAGTCATCTGCCGCCATGTCTCGCTCTAGTAACAGATTTCGGCATTGGTGAGAAATACCACATAGCGATCATGCAAGTAGAGCTAGAACAGGGCTGTTATCGGGGGCTGAGCAAGTCAAAACCGAAAACAACAAGGACCAGGCTGATGTCGATCCCGACGCTGTTACGAATCCTCACCAGAAAAAAACCTGTCGCTGTGCCCCGCAGTCAGAAAATGACTGTCGTCATGTCAGGCAAGAGCGCGCAACCGGCGCTGTTGCCTGGCCGTTTCCGGCGCAGAGGCGTGGCCCGGACCAGTTACCTCAATACCGGTTACCTCAATGATCACGTGCTCAAGGATATTGGCCTGGAGCGCTCCGACCTGACGAAACCCCGATGAGCCGGTGAGGCCGTCAACCCGGATGTTGAAGGGCGCTGGGTCTGGTCGGTATTCCTGGTTGAAGTCGAGTAGGCAACCCGTACCGCAAATCCATTGACGTGTTTGCCTGGATAAGGTCATGATTGCCAGCCGCCAGTCTTTTATCCACCCACCAGGGCCAGCCAACTCCCATGACATCAGAAAATTCCGACAGCCTGTCGCGCGACGAGGCCATTGACCGTCTGGTTGAGGTCAGTCTTGCTGCCGCACCCGTGTCGCAGATGACCGACAAGTACTTCACCAACACGCGCATGGTCGTCGAGGCCAATGGCGATGTGGATGTGACCTATGCGGTGTTCCTGCGGCGGCGTTGTATTGCAGCATTGGAACCGGCTGAACGGCTGATCAAGGCGATCGTGCCGGAAGCCGAGGTCACAAGGTTTTACACCGACGGAGACATTGTACCCGCCGAGCGCAAATTTATGGAAGTGCGCGGTCCAATGTCCAAATTGTCGGAAGTGGAAACATTGCTGTTGCAGAAGACCGGCTTTCCGTCGGTGTCCGCGGTCAATGCCTATGAAATGTGCATGGCCTTGCCGGGGGCGTCGTTCATGGACATGCATGCGCGCCACGGGTCCGGTATCGACATGAACATGCTGGCCGCCTATGGCGCGTCGGTGGGGTCAGCCGCGGCCCGCAAGGCCAACAAGAATGTAAAGGGCTTTGTCGGATCATCCCAGGATGTCACCGCGCCGATGTTTGGCGCAAAGGCCGGTATCGGTACCATGCCGCATGCGCTGGTCGGCTATGCCGACGGAGACGTTGTGAAAGCCACGCAGATGTTTAACGAGTGCCTGCCGCATATCGATCATCTGGTGGCGCTGGTTGATTTTAACGGCAGGGAAATCACCGACAGCCTGCGTACGGCAGACTGGTTTTTCAATGACGCAAAACTGGACCGGGAAGGCAAGACGCTGGGCGTGCGGCTGGATACTCACGGTGGCCGGTTTGCCGAAGGGCTTGATTATGACAAGTCGATAGATACGGTAGGGCATTGGCTGGATGTTGATGGCGAGTACAACATCGTGGAACATGTTCTGGGTCCGCGCGCCATGCAACTCGACCCCGGCAACATTCTCGTCGACAAGGTTCGACGCGTTCTGTTCGGCTCCGGAGTGTCGGTTGCAAATATCATTCGCACACGTGAGCAACTTGATGAAGCAGGATTCAACAAGACGCAGATCGTGGCATCTTCAGGCTTCAGTCCGCAGAAATGTCAGATCATGGGGGCTGCACGGGCCCCGGTAGATATGGTTGGAACCGGCAGTTTTCTGCCGGCCACCCTGACCGAGACTTATGCCACGGCGGACATAATCTCCTATGATGGCGAACCGAGGGTAAAGCTGGGACGGGAGTTTCTGTTTGAACGCCACGACAGTTGATCAGGGTCGCCCAAGCAGGGTGTGTGAGATCAACTTTTCAGAAACTCGACAAGGAAGACTGTACAAGATACCGCGGTTTATGGTTCCCTAGAGACAGGTAGAGGCACCAGCCTAGAGGCGTAAGTATGAGTAAAACTATCCGTGTATTGTTGAATAGATTGTCTGCTGTCATGGTTATGGCTGGTTTCATGATCACTGTTACTGGAACAGTATCGCGGGCTGATGTGGTCGCGCGCGTGGACCTTTCCTCGCAGACCATGCATGTGAAGGTAAACGGCAGGACCTATGCGCGGTGGAAAATTTCTTCCGGCCGCAGAGGGTTCCGCACCCCAACCGGAACGTGGCGTGCAAAGTGGACCGCCAAGATGCATTATTCCAGCAAATATGATTATTCTCCGATGCCATATTCGGTGTTCTACCACCGCGGTTATGCGGTGCATGGCACCAATTATGTGCGGCGTCTCGGCCGCCCGGCATCACATGGCTGCATCCGGTTGCACACAGCCAATGCGCGGAAATTCTACAACCTGGTCAAACGGCATGGCCGCAGAAATACCGTGATCAAGGTAAGATACTGACACCTCTCACTTTCGGTTGAGGAAGGATATGGAACCCCGTGACCATCCGCGATGGCAACGGGGTTTTTTCTTTGCTGAGACTTGCGATGTTCACGTAAGCTCACCGCCATGAATGAGGCACCTTCCGAAAAGCCGGGACCCTGGTCTCCGGGCATCAGTTCTGCGATCCCGGAGCGGTATTTGCCGCTGGCCACAATCTATCGCCCGGAGAATGTCTCAACCACTTTGCAGCAGGCGCGTGAACTGGCGGATTTCACCGGGCTTGCGCCGCATTCGCTGGTGGCGTTCCGGCCTGAACGTCTGATTGTGCATGAGGTGTTGATCCGCGTGATGGCGGACCTGTCGGTTCCCGATGGCAAGGTCTATGAGGATCTCGGCATCAATTTCCGGCGCATGGTCGGCATCATATTGTCGAAATACGTGGCACCTGAGCGCCCAGCTATCATTGCTGCGTTTGACGGTGTTTGCGAGACGGCCAGGCAGGTGTTCGCCACGCAATTGCAAGCCGCACTTGCAGGTGACTCTGCCGGTTTGGCGCCGGATGTTCGAGAGGCCGGGAAAGGCGGGTGGTTGTCGCGGCTGATCGGCGGCACAAAAGCCGGGACGGCTGCATCACGCACGGCGCCAAATCATGACAGCCGTGAAGACGAGTTGGCTGCCCGGTGGCTGGCTGCTGCAACATCATCAGATGACCCGGTAGAAACAGCGGCCTATCAATCCCTGTCGCGCATACTTGCGGCCATTGTCGGCAAACGCGGCCGGCTGGTCGGCGATGCAGAGCTTCTGTCCAGGCTCGCCTTGCGAGATTTCAGCAATGGCTATGGCAGCAGGTTCATTGGTGAACAGCTCACCGCACTGGTCCACAGCGCAGCACGTGCGGAAGGTTTCAAGGTTTTACCGGCCCAGGAAAAGCCGGTCATCATGAACGTGAAGGGTGCATCTGCAGCCGGCAAGAGCACACTGCGTCCGCAGCAAAAACATCTGGCGCAAGTGCTTGGTCTTGACTGGACGGATTTTGCGCTGATCAGCCCCGACATCTTTCGCAAGTACCTTCTGGACTATGCGTCACTGGATGAGGCGATCCGCTATGCCGGCTCGTTGACCGGCCATGAGATCGAGATTGTCGATCTGAAGCTTGATGACTATATGGCGGCAAAGGCAGCGCGGGGAGACATGCCGCATTTGCTGATTGACCGGTTCCGGTTTGACAGTTTTTCGCCGCAGGCCAATGAAGCGCAAGGCGGCCGTCTGCTGACCCGCTTTGGTGATGTCGTGTACATGTTTTTCATGATCACACCGCCGGAAGAAACCGTGGAACGCGCCTGGCTGCGGGGGCAGCAGGTGGGCCGCTACAAGGCGGTTGATGATCTTTTGTACCATAATATCGAAGCGTTCTCCGGGATGCCGGGCCTGTTTTTCACCTGGGCCCTGCGCGAGGGAAAACAGGTGCACTACGAGTTCCTCGACAATTCGGTGAAAAAGGGTGACAGGCCGCGCACCATTGCCTTCGGATTCAATCGCGAGATCAACATTTTCGACATTCCGGCCATGCTGAATGTGGATCGTTACAAGCGGGTCAATGTGGATGCCGGATCGCGCGAAGACGTGTTTCCGTCACCAGATGATATGTTGCCTGCGCGCAATTCCGGTTTCCTGAAAGACTGTTTCCGCAAGCTGTACGCAGTCAAGCTGGCAGATCAAACGTCGGGTGAAGTTTATGCCTGGATCGAGCAGGGGGTTGCTGTAGCGGTCAATCGCGCCGTGCTCAAGCGTGCCCTGAAAACGTCAGATGTGCGAGACGCACTGGCGGCTGTGATGCCGGCCCTGGTCGACGATGCCGATGGCCTCGACCAGCGCCGAGAGGTGCTGGATTGCGAGGATCCACATACGCTGGGTGCGTGGGGCGGACGGGCCTGATTATGCTCTAACCGAATACCCGGGCGAAAATCGTGTCGACGTGCTTGGTGTGATAGCCCATGTCGAACAGGGCCTCCAGGTCAGCATCGGACAAGGCCTTCTTCACATCCGCATCGGCTTTCAGCAGGTCGAGGAAATTACCTTCACCGCGCCAGACCGGCATGGCATTGCGCTGCACCAGGCGGTAACTGTCTTCACGGCTGATACCGTTCTGGGTCAGGGCCAGCAGCACGCGCTGCGAGTGCACCAGCCCGCCGAGCTTGTCGAGATTGGCCTGCATGTTGTCCGGATAGATCAGCAGCTTGTCGATGACACCGGTCAGCCGGCGCAGGGCAAAGTCGAGATGCGCCGTGGCATCCGGCCCGATACCACGCTCCACAGACGAATGCGAGATGTCACGTTCATGCCAAAGTGCCACGTTTTCCATGGCCGGCATGACGGCAGACCGCACCAGGCGGGCCAGCCCGGTAAGGTTTTCGGTCAGCACCGGGTTGCGCTTGTGCGGCATGGCTGACGAGCCCTTCTGGCCGGCGGAGAAGAACTCTTCAACTTCCAGAACTTCCGTGCGCTGCAAATGACGCACTTCGGTTGCCAGCCGCTCAACCGAAGACGCGATCACACCGAGCACCGAAAAATACATGGCATGCCGGTCACGCGGGATCACCTGTGTCGAAACCGGCTCGATCTCAAGACCCATTGCCTTGGCCACATGGGCCTCGACGGACGGGTCGATATTGGCAAAGGTGCCGACCGCGCCGGAAATGGCACAGGTGGCCACCTCCTTGCGGGCAAACTCGAGGCGCTCCCTGCAGCGGGCAAACTCGGCATAGGCCTGGGCGAGCTTCAGCCCGAACGTGGTCGGTTCGGCATGAATGGCGTGACTGCGTCCGATGGTCAGCGTGTCCTTGTGTTCCAGCGCGCGGCTTTTCAGGGCTGCCAGCAACA
This sequence comes from uncultured Alphaproteobacteria bacterium, assembly GCA_963698275.1. GTDB lineage: Bacteria > Pseudomonadota > Alphaproteobacteria > Rhizobiales > Aestuariivirgaceae > Anderseniella. The sequence goes on from CAVOQE010000001.1 coordinate 964,806, forward strand.
GGTCCATGTCTTCGAGCAGCAGGTCGGCTGCGCGCACCAGTTGTACATTGAAGCAGGTATCAAGAACATCAGATGACGTCATGCCCTGATGCACGAAGCGGGCTTCAGGACCGACGATCTCGGACAGATGGGTGAGGAAGGCAATAACGTCGTGTTTCACTTCCGCTTCGATTGCGTCGATGCGGGCGACATCGAACTCCGCATCACGCGCCTTGTCCCAGACGGTTTTTGCAGCCTGTTTCGGGATAACACCCAGTTCAGCCTGCGCGTCTGCTGCATGAGCCTCGATTTCAAACCAGATGCGGAACTTCTGTTCGGGCGACCAGATAGCGGCCATTTCCGGCCTTGTATAACGCGGGATCATGCTTGAGCTGCTTTCAATGAGAAGACGAAGACAGCGTTGATCTACCAGAGCCGGTACAGACACTCAACACAACGAGTGAGGTTATCTCCAGGAAGGTAGCTCTACCGGGACCGCAATGAAGCGGGCATCGCGGCCCTCGAAGCCGAATGTCAGCTTGTGGACCAGCACAACGACGGGGGCATTCTCGCTTTCACCAAAAGCGATGACGTCGGCCAGTTTGTAGCTTTCCGGACAGCCGCGGCTCTTCGGCAGTTGCTTGTCGCGATATACCTCGACGGCTGGTTCCTTGCCCTCGATCTTGGCTGACAGGGCGAAGCCGCGTACGGGGCTGAACGGTTTGCACTCACCGGGTTGTTCGATGTCGAGCTCGGTAAGTTGCACCGTCCACAGTGTGGACAGGTTATGGAAGCGCTTGAACGTCATTTTGTGCGGTGAGGTGACACGCTCGCCCACAGCATTGCTGGCCAGCAGTTTTGCAGGTTGCACCGTGCCGTATTTTTCGATCAGGGGAGCAGCCTCGGTAAGCGCCTGGTGGCGGGCAGTGTGGGCGGTGGCGTTTTCGTCACGCACAATCACCCGGATCGGTGAGCCTTTGACCCATTCATCGGTTTTGAGATTGATGATGTAAATGTCGGCATAGGGAAAGCCCGAGCCGTCCTGCACGCCATATTCCTCGAAGGCAAAATGTCCGCCGTCCATGGAAAACCCGATTATCGCACGATCAGACGCATCCGCAGCCACAGCCGATGGGGCACAGGCTGCGAGGGGCGCAATGACAGCAATGATGAGCAACAGGATTCTCATGCCGTCAGTATGGACCAGTTTGCCCTGCGTTGCGAGGCAGTCGTTGGATTGTGGTTAGCGTCGCAACGTCAATTTCGCTGCGGTAATTACGTCCTTTGGGATAGATACAGATAAAGTGGGCGCAGCAGCATGGGCAGGCAATAGATCGGGAACTGCAGCATGGCGAAGAACAGCCAGGCATCGTCCGGCGCGGCAGATCCCAGCACGCTCATCACCACGGCGATGTTGCGCCCGGAGTGTGAGTAGCCAAACGTGTAGGCGCGTTGCCGCCCGGTCAGCCAGAAGGCGGCAATGGTGATCAGGTTGAGCCCGATGTGCAGGCCGGTTGCCAGCACGGCGAGGCCGAGCGCGTAGGCGGGCTGGGCGATGACACGGGCGGGAATGCCGTCCATCAGGGCAATTGCAAATACCATCATGATGATGACGTTCAGGCCGTCGAAAATGCCGGAAGACGCCTTGCGCCGTTCAGCGCCGAGCCATGAACGCAAGCCCCAGGCCGCCAGCGAAGAGCCGCCGATAAGCCCGGCGAGCCGTATTGCCAGGTCAAAGCCTGATATGGCGATTGCGCCTTGCGCGAAGGTTTCGGTGAACAGGGGCGTAATGATCGGGTGCAGCGCGGTTGAGGCAAAAATGGTTGCAACCGTCAGGGCGCCATCAAGTCCCATGATGAAGGCCAGTGCCGCCGCACCGAAATTTGGCGGTGACGTTGCATAGATGATGAGCACGGCATTGAGGCCGGGCGATTGCGGGAACACATGCAGCAGTGCGATGAACAGGGCCGGCATGGCCACGAAAGCCCACACCAGTGACCATAAGAACACCTTGGGTTTGCGCAGGTGTGCCAGTGCGTGCTGGATTTCCAGTCTCGACAACACAAAGGCCAGCATCAGGAACACGCACACGGCCAGGGTGGGGCGCAGCAGCTGCGCCAGCGGCTGGACCAGGCACCCGACAACAATCCCCAACGGCATCAGCAAGGTTCCGTATCGCCCGATCCACAGGAGGCTGGTGCGGACCATACCGGCCTACATCATCGACGGCAGCCAGGTGGCGATACCTGGGAAGATGGAGATGATGACAACCGCCAGCACCATCAGTGCAAACATCGGCAACGCCGCTTTGGCGATAAAGTCCATATCCCTGCCGGTCATGCCCTGCAGGACAAACAGGTTAAACCCGATGGGCGGTGTGATCTGGGCGATCTCGACAACGATGGTCAGGAAGATGCCGAACCAGATCATGTCAAAACCGGCCTGGCGCGCAATCGGCTCTACCACGGCCATGGTCAGCACGATGGATGAAATACCATCGAGGAAGCAGCCCAGTATGATGTAGAAAACAGCCAGAACGGCAATCAGCATGGCTGGCGACAGCTGCAGGGCGGCAATCCACTCGGCCACCGCCCGGGGCAGGCCGGTGAACCCCATGGCCAGGGTCAGGAAGGCTGACCCTGCCAGGATGAAGGCAATCATGCAGGAAACACGCGTTGCCCCCATCAATGAGGCAGTGAAGCTTTCACGGGTGAGGTGGCCCTGCTGCCAGGAGATGGCGAAGGCGCCAAGCACACCGAGCACGGCGGCTTCGGTTGCCGTTGCATAACCAAATGCAATGGAGCCCATGATCGACAGGATCAACAGCAGGATCGGGGCAAGCTGACCGAGTGACTGGATGCGGTCTTTCATGGTGTAGGACGCGGTATCGGTGCGATCCTTGCGCCCGCCCATCAGATCCCATATGGCCACGTATCCCATGAACATAAGGGCCAGCATGATGCCCGGTATGACACCGGCAATGAACAGCTTGACGATGCTTTCATTGACGGTCACGCCGTAGATGATGAGGATGATCGAGGGCGGGATCAGAAGACCCAGCGTGCCGGCGCCGGCCAGAGTGCCGATGATCATCTTTTCCGGATATTTCCGGCGTTTCAGTTCCGGCACGGCCATTTTTCCGACCGTCAGGACGGTTGCAGCAGATGATCCGCAGATGGCGGCGAAGATTGCCGAGCCGGTGATATTGACATGCAACAGGCCGCCGGGCAGTCCGTGCAGCCAGGGCTGGAGACCCTTGAACAGATTTTCCGACAGTCGTGTTCGGAACAGGATTTCTCCCATCCAGACAAACAGCGGCAGGGCAGTGAGTGTCCAGCTTGAAGACGCAGACCAGATGGTCAGTGCCATGGAGTCGCCCACCAGACGGTTGGTGAAAAGCTCCATGCCGACCCAGGCGACGGCGAGCAGGGAAATGCCGATCCATACGCTTGAACCCAGCAGCGTGAACAGCACCAGAAGAAAGATGAGAGTGAGCCAGATGCCATCCATGATCTGCTACTCCGCCGTCAGTTCGGTGGGGGCGGCAGATGCCGCATCGGGGTCGCGGCGGACAATCACCCGGACCAGGCCGTGGGCAACCGAGATGGCAAAGATGATGGCCCCGACCGCGATGATTGACTGTGGCCACCACAGCAGGGTCGCTGCCGCACCTTCGGATTTCTCCTCGAACTTCCAGGAGATCCAGGCGAGATAAACCAGATAGCAGGCCAGATAGGTGCTCATGGCGGTTGCGACCAGCAGGCACCATACTTCGAGCCAAAGTTTGGCGGTTGGCTGCAATTTCGATCGCACCAGGGCAACGCGGATATGGCCGCCTTCGCGCAAGGTGTGGGCCAGCGCCAGGAAAGACGACGCGGCCATGGCATAACCGGAATACTCGTTGATGCCGGGTACGTAAATGTCGAGCAGGCGTGACACGATGGACGTCAACACGCAGACACCGACAAGGACAAGAAAAACGGCAGCAGCGGCTCCCGACCAGACATACAACCGCTCAAGAGCCTTATCGAGGCGAGTGAAAAATTCATTCATGGTGTTCACTCGCCCCTTGATACTGTTTACTGAACCAGATGTTTCAGTTGGCGCTGGCGCTACTGTGCCTTGTAGGCGTCAACGGCGGCCTTGCCGGTGTCACCTGCCTTGGCCAGCCATTCCGTGGTCATGGTCTCACCGATTTTGGCGAAGTCCGCTTTCAGCTGATCGCCTGCAGGCCCGACCGTCATGCCGTTCTTGGCGAGTTCTTCAACATACCAGTTGGCAAGCTCCTCAGCCTTGGCCCAGCCGCGTGTTTCTGCTTCCGCGGCCTTTTCGAGCACGACCTTCTGGGTTGCCTCATCAAGCTTGGCCCAGGCGTCATTGTTGACGATCACCATGTTTTTCGGCAGCCAGGCCTGAATATTGTACCAGTGGGTGGCATGCTCCCACAGTTTGCGGTCGTAGCCGGTCGAGCCGGACGAGATCATGCTTTCAACGGCACCGGTGGCAAAGGCTTGCGACAGTTCAGCCGCCTCGATCTTGGTGGGAACAGCGCCCATCAGTTCCGCCAGCCGCGATGTGGCGGCATTGTAGGCCCTGAATGTCACGCCCTTCATTTCCGCTGTCGAGTTGACTTCCTTCTTGGCGTACAGGCCCTGTGGTGGCCACGGCACGGTGTACAGCAGGGTCAGGCCCTTGCTGGCCAGCACCTTCTGCAGTTCGGGCTTGGTGGCGTCATACAGCTTCCTGGCATCTGCGAAACTTGTCGCCAGGAACGGCAGGCTGTCTATTTCAAACAGGGGGTCTTCATTGCCCAGGGCCGAGATCAGGCGTTCTCCGATGGGAGCCTGGCCGGTGCGCACAGCGCGAAAAATTTCTCCACCCTTGAACAGCGATCCACCCGGATGGGCCACGATCTCGAGCTTGCCGCCGGAGGCTTCGGTGACTTCCTTGGCGAACTGGGCGCCGTTTTCAGAATGATAGTTGGAGGCGGAATAGGCCATTGGCATGTCCCATTTCACATCTGCTGCCAGCGTGATGCTGGCGGACAGAGTCAGAGCTGCAATGGCAACAGGTGCAGCGAATTTGAGGTGTCTTGTCATGAGTTACTCCCTGGTTTGAAAATCGTGGTCGAATGTCACTACATGGTGCTTCTGATGGCAAGTAAATTTATAGGTTTCAAATTGAGTTAAGACAATTTACCTGCATTTTGTGCTCGTTTTGCAAGTGTTTTATTGCATCGTGTATGTCGAAGAATGAAAAACTATGACTTTTCATCATGTTGCGCCGGTATGGTGGCAAGTTTGTGCACTCCAGGACAACTGCCGTCAAGTGCGGTTCGCGGGATTTCAACCGATAAATCGCGTCGGCAACATTGGTGCCGGCCTGCGTCTGATCCAGTTCAGCCAGGTCATCTGCTATGACGCGATACAGGTGATCCGAGCTCGCCAATCCCTCAATTACAAGCGGGCCATCATCAGGAATGTGATGGGGCGACAGGCGGTCAGCGTCAAATGTCAGAATGCCGATTGGCGTGTTCGCGCCCATTTTTTCCCGCAAGGCGGGCAACAGGCAAAGGGCAGAGGTGACAACGGGAACGCCTAGCGCAGCCCGCAACCGGTCCTGCACCGGGAACAGAAATCCGCAACTGGTCGAAATCACCGTGGCGCCTGCGTCTTCAAGAGCGCGTGCATGGCTGACAAAAAGCTCTACCAGATCGTCCGGCAAAGGTTGATCGGTCACAATGCGCGACACGACCGCACCGGGCAGGCGGCGATAGATGACGGGATGATCGAAACTGTCGGGATTGCCGATGTCGCCAACCGGGCGCGGAAAATTCGTATCCAGCATCAGCACACCCAGAACCGTCTGGCCGGGATTGTGCTTGATTGGACCAGCCATGTCAGCCGCTAGAAGGCGCGGTAGGTGACGATTGTGTAGGTGTCTTTCACTCCGGCAATGGAGTGGACCTTTTCATTGATGAAATGGCCGACATCCTCGCCGTCCTGCAGGTAAAACTTCACCAGCAGGTCCCAGCCGCCGGCAGTGGAATACACTTCCGAGGCAATTTCCGAATCCGCCAGTTCGGTGGCGACTTCATAGGCTTTGCCCAGTTCACATTTTATCTGAACGAAAAACGGTTTCATCGCTGGATGAGCTCCTGAGGGCGGGGTAAGGTGTAACGACCGGTCTTGCCCATCATTTGTGTCTGATGGCAGGTAGTCTGGTCAACCCCCTGAGGTTGCATGTCGGGCGCGCACATATGGATCGCAATATAATCAGAGGCAATCTGGCCGGTGTCATCTGCATGATCGTGTGGTCACTGCACTTCCCGTTGTCAGTCTCCATTCTGAAATCCTGGGACCCGCTCGCTTTGACACCGGTGCGCATGGGACTGGCCGGTTTGACGGTCGCCGCAGTGGGGCTGGCGCTGGGCCAGGCGAGTGCCATGCTTGAGCTGGCAAGAAACCGGCGGTTTGTATTTATCTCGCTCGTGTTCGCCCTGTCAGGGTTGTTTTTCATCGTCGGCCAGTCGCGCATCGATGCGGTGTCTGCAGCGGTCATCGTGTCTGCAATGCCGATCTTCTCCGCCCTGATGGGGTGGCTTGAAGGGATGGAAAAGCCGGGTCTGAAACTGGTACTCGCCATTGGACTAACGGTCGCCGGCGGTGTGTTGACCAGCACCGTGTCGGCGCAGGGCACCGGCAGTGAAGGTTCGCTGCCGGGGGTGCTGTTCATGCTTGCAGGTGTGATCGCCTATGTCTGGTACTCACGCCAGTTGGTTATTACGTTTGCTGAGACACCCGACATCTCCAAAGTCGCCGTCAGCATGTTGATCAGCGTCATACCATGCAGCGTTATCCTGGCGGCTTTTGCCACAGCGGGTACAGCAATTGCAGTCGACTTTTCTGCCGCGACACTCGGCCTGATCGTGGCCATGGCCGGCATGTCCGTCGGCCTGTCGTCAGTGCTGTGGCTGTGGACGGGCAGGGTGGTGGGCGTCACCGTGGCTGCAATGCACCACAATATGGTGCCGTTCTACGTCATCGTCATGGCCGCCCTCGGCGGCGCCATCGTGACAGGTCTGCACATTGCAGGCGCTTTGCTGGTGATAGCAGGCGCGCTACTGGCCCAGCTCAGACCCCGCAAACGCAAGATCGGCGTGACGCAACCGGTAGCGCCGGGGCGGGACAGCGATATTTAAATTACGCCGGTTTGGCCAGGGTTTGGTGGTTGCGTTTCCGGCCCTAACCTGCCGTTCGCTCGTCTGCTCACCAATGTCTGATCCTGATCCAACTCAGATATCTAGTCGTCACTTGTCACGTTCCATTTGGTCCTTGCGCTGGTTTGCTGCGAAGCGCACCGTGTGTGGCATGTCCCAGCTGCCATGGACCTGGTTCAATCTACCTGTCGGGGGAATGCCCCTTCGAAAGTATCTAAATATCAGAAGGGTGACGACAAATGACGAAGACACACAAGGGGCGCTGCTTTTGTGGCGCGGTTGAGGTCGAAGTAACGGGTGTGCCAGAAGCAATGGGTTATTGTCATTGCAGTTCATGTCGGTCGTGGTCGGCTGGGCCGGTGAACGCCTTCACGTTGTGGAAACCCGATGTGGTCAAGGTCACGGGAGGTGGAGACAACATCGGCCATTATCAGAAAACAGAACTGAGCGACCGTCAGTTTTGCAAAATCTGCGGCGGACACATCATGACCAACCACGCTCCCATCGGACTGGTGGATGTTTACGCCGCTACGATACCAACTCTAAAGTTCGAGCCTGGTGTCCACGTTAATTACGCTGAAACCGTGCTGCCGATGAAAGATGGCTTGCCTAAGCTTAAGGACTTTCCGGCTGAGCTGGGCGGGTCAGGAGAAATCCTCCCAGAATAGTTGGCTCAATCTTAATTTTCGGGAATACCAAGCTCCTTGAGCTGGTTTCCGATGCGTTCAAGCACGGCTGGCGAGAAGACCATCGCTTCCTTGAAACGCTTGACTGTCATCCCTGGATAAGCCGTCATCAATGAGTTTTTTGATACCTTAGCTTCTTCAAGGCGTCCTGCGCCTAGCAGGGCCGGAGCCAAGTTTCGGTGTATCCAAAAAGCATTAGGACGTTCGTCGAGGGCGCGCAGGAAAACGTCTGCCGCTGCATTATCGTGCCCGGCTACCTGGCGAGCCGATGCAATACCGACATAATTGTTGAAGTTCATCGGGTCCAATGGACTGAGTCGCAGCGCCTTTTCGAAATTCTGCTGCGCCTCGTCTGGCCGGTCGGCATAGACTGCCAACCAGCCGAGGCGGCTCCATGCCCATGCAGCGTTCGGATCGAGCGCTACGGCCCGTTGCAGCAATACGCGGGCAGCACCAAAATTCCTCACGAATGTATGTACTGTGCCTAGTACGGTCAGGATGAGGGGGTCATCGGCAGATAGATCAGCGGCACGCTCGGCTAGCTTCAGTGCTTCCATTTTACTGGCTTCGATGTCTTTCACCCAGTTGTAGACCGAGCCTTGAGCGCGGCACCATGCAGCAAGCGCCAGAGCGAGTGGATAGTCAGGTTCGATCTCAAGCGACTTGTCGAGTAACGACAAACCTTTTGCAGCTTCCTGTTCTTCGAGCGCCCACACATGTTTGAAAGCACGCATGGTGTAATCGTACGCGCCCAGTTCCTGCGGTCGCTTACGACTGACCCTGTCAATTTCCGCTAGCCTTATCGATGGCTGCAGCGCACCTGCCACCTGCTCTGTTATACTGTCCTGCAGATCAAATATATCGTTGAGGGAACCGTCATACCTTTCTGCCCAGACATGAGCGCCGGACTCGGTCTCGATCAACTGCACCGTGATCCTGACACGGTCACCAGCACGCTGGACGCTACCTTCCAGCACGTAACCAACTCCCAGTTCCCGGCCGATTTCGCAAACATTAGTTGGCTTCCCCTTGTAGGCAAAAGCTGAGTTGCGGGCGATGACAAAGAACGAACGAATACGACTTAGCGCTGCTGTCAGCGCTTCTACAACACCATCGGCAAAATACTCCTGCTCGGGATCTCCAGACATGTTGTCGAACGGCAGTACCGCCACCGATGGTTTGTCAGGCAATGCAAGTCTCGACCTGGCATTGCCAGCGTTTGGTTGCGCTGCCTCAGTCTGTCCTTTGCTGGCCTTGCAGCGCCATACCTTAACCGGTTGGTCAATGTTCTTAATATGCTGCTCGCCCAGGTTCTCGAATAAGGCTTCAACCTTGCCAACCGAATAGCGATAGATATCATCAGACACCAGAATACTATCTGGCTTAGCCATCTGTTCTAACCTGGCAGCCACGTTGACGCCGTCGCCGTAGATGTCCTCGCCTTCGACAATAACATCACCGAGATTGATGCCGATCCGCAACCGGATAAGGCTATCTGTAGCCGTCAGTGCTTCTTGAATTGCGATGGCACATTGAACAGCGTTGACCACCGATGCGAACTCCACGAGCACACCATCGCCCATTAGTTTTACGATGCGGCCTCCTTGTCTGGCCACAGCCGGGTCGAAGATTTCTGAACGATGGGTCTTGAGGGCTGACAGCGTGCCAGCCTCATTCGCCGACATAAGGCTGGAATACCCAACGACATCGGCGGCGAGTATCGCTGAAAGCCTTCTTTCCAAAACTGCGCTCCCTTCGCTGACATCGTACCTGCCAACCGAAAGAGAAGCTACGGAATTCATTTCTTTCAAAATGTCTGCAGTTGCGCGCTCCGGTCATTCGTTCGGCACGCAGCGAATATCTGCTCGCCGCCCACAGTGACACGCCACTTCCGACGAACCACTCCCTCGGCGACAAGTTTCCAGGCCTGTTTCCGGTGAAGGCTGGCAGGACGCCGAAACCTGAACAGCCGGCCACGGCATCACGAATTGGTGAGTACGGTTTATCGTATTGTCAGTCATCTGCAGATCGAAAATCGCCGTAAACGCGCTATATCTGTTCAATATGATGTTCGGTTCCTCATGATCGGACCACCAACCAATTGCACACTCGATGGGAGAAATCCGTATGACCAGCCTCCTGCTTGACCGCCGCACTGTCCTCGCCGCTGGCGTGACGTGGGTTGGCGGGCTTATTGTCCCTGCTGTTGCCGCCCATGCCCAGGGCCTGGCAGCGACGCCGTCAATGCGGGGCGGGTCGAACAATTACCTGCCCAACGCACCTGTTGTGGAACGGATCGGCGGCGGGGGTTTCCTGATGACCGGCACAGTGCGGCGTGCAGGTGATGGCGCACCGCTTGCCGGGCAGCGCATTCAGATCTGGGCGCATACCACTGAAGGCCACGAGCGTGACCCGCACAGCCATGGAGCCACGCTCACCGACGAAAACGGCGTATTTCGCATGGAGATGCCGCAGATCGTGCCTGCCTTCGGCCAGCCGCATGGTCATCTGGCTTATGACAGCGGTGATTTCAAAACCGTCTTTCTGCGCCCCATCATGGCGAGCGCAAAAGATACTAGTCTGAACGCTGACTTCGTGCTTCAGCCGGCATGACGCTGTTATAGCCGACCGTGATGAGCCGAACCCGCATGACCCTGGTCTGGGCCGCCCTGGCGTGTGCCCTTGTTGTGCCGATTGTCGCTGCGGCGGCGAGCCCGCTGCTTGCATGGCGGGACCCGGTCTACATAGCAGCCGGGTTCGCCGGTGTCGTCGCCATGGCCCTGATGCTCGTCCAACCCCTGCTTATAGGCAGGTATCTGCCCGGTATTCCGGCGCGCCGCTATCGGCAAATCCATCGTGGCATCGGGGGTGTTCTGGTCGTATCGGTGGCGATCCACGTTGCGGGCCTGTGGATCACCAGTCCGCCGGATGTGATCGACGCGCTGCTGTTCGACAGTCCCACGCCGTTCTCCGCCTGGGGTGTGATTGCCATGTGGGCGGTCTTCATCACCGGGTGTCTGGCCTTGCTCCGCAAGCCGTTGCGCATCCGGCCGGGGACATGGCGCATGGTCCACACGGCGCTGGCGGCGGTGATTGTCGTCGGCAGTGTGGTCCACGCCCTGCAGATCGAGGGAACAATGGAGACTTTATCGAAAGCGGTGCTGTGCGCGCTTATCCTGATTGCGACGGTGAAAGTGGTGGCTGACCTGCGCGTATGGAAAATTCTAAACCGCCGGGCCGGGTAGGTTCTCCGCATCGGTTATGCCGGCCATTTCGTCCATGACCCAGGTGCGAAACGCCTCTATGGCCGATTCGTTCTTGCGCGTGTCCAGGCACACGATGAAGAACGAGTAACTTGTCTTCAGGCGCAGATCAAACGGGGCCACCAGGCGACCGGCGCGGATGTCCGGTTCGGCGAGGCTGGTGCGACCCAGAACCACGCCGCCGCCCCCGACTGCGGCATCAAGGGAATGGTCGGCCACATTGAAATGCAGCCCTGAGCGGCCGGGATCAACGCTGGTGACACCGGCGGCTTTCAGCCAGTCGGCCCAGGTCTGCAGGATGAAGAAGCCCTGATGGGTGTCATCATGGATCAGCGTGTGGTGCTGCAGGTCCTCAGGCGTGCGGATGGCGTCGGGGCCTTTCAGCATGGACGGTGCACACAATGGGGTCATGAACTCATCCATCAGCTTGACCGAGTAATGACCGGGATATACGCCGGGGCCAAACCGGATGGCGATATCGATATCATCCATCTCCAGGTCCGATTTGGCCACCGATGCGGAAATACGCGCATCGATGTTCGGGTGCCGGCCGATGAAGCGGTAGAGCCGGGGGCTGAGCCATTTGGCGGTAAAGGCAGGCCCAGCCGCGATGGTGAGTACATTGGTCTGCTGGCGGCGGCGCAGCTGGCGCATGGTGCGGTGCAGGTGCTCGAACGCTTCATGAATGCCGGGCTGGATCAAGCGGCCGTTCTCGGTCAACTCCACCGCCCGGTTGAGCCTGTTGAAGAGTTTCAGGCCGAGATGGTCTTCAAGCTGGCGGATCTGATAGCTGAGGGCTGCCGGTGTCACCGACAGTTCCTGTGCTGCCGCCTGAAAGCTCATCAGGCGCGATGCCGCTTCAAAAGCCTTGAGTGCTGTAAGAGGGGGGAGACGGTCTGCCATGATCACCAACAAGTTTTACTTAACTGACGAGCAGAATAACTCGTTTGCGCAACACAATGGAAGTCCCTATTTTCAGTTTCATCGGATGAAGGTGCGCCGAGAAAGTTTTAACCACCCAAACAGGCGCGCCGTCAAAAAAGCAAAGGAATTCAGTGTTATGAAGGCACAAAACACAAATATAGACGCGGATGTCATCGATTTCTATATCCGCAAGGCACACACCGAACGCTCGATTGCGATCACCGGCGCGTTTGGTGATCTGGCTGGAATGGTAAAAAATATCTTTACTGCTCCCGAAGCCGGCAACATGGCTCGCGGTCACTAGATCACCCCCGACTATCGTTCCTGGTGTATTCTCCCTCCCGATCCCAGGTCCCCGCAGGTTGTTCTTCTGAAAAGAAGGCAACCTGCTTTTTTATGTGGGACGGCGTTTGGAGAAGTTCAGGCCAGCGCGGACGCTGCCTCGGCCAGACGGGAGATCGCCTTTTTGATGTCGTCATCACTTGCCGCAAATGACAGCCGGATGCAGCCGGGGCCGCCAAAGGCCGAGCCGGGAACGGTTGCCAGATGATACTCATCGAGCAGCCAGTGGCAGAACTCCACATCGGTTTCAATTCGGGTATTGCCGGCAGACTTGCCCAGCAGGCCGGAAATGTCCGGAAACACGTAAAAAGAAGCAGGCGGCGACACCACCTTGATGCCCGGGATGTCACTCAGCAGCGACACAATCAGGTCGCGGCGGCGGTGATAGGACGCGCGCATGGCGTCAACCTCGTCACGCGGACCGGTTATGGCGGCAAGCGCGCCTTGCTGGGCAAAGGCATTGCCACCGGCGGTAAAGGTTCCCTGCACCTTGGAGATCGCCCTGGCCAGCGGTTCGCACGAGGCCGAGTAGCCGACCCGCCAGCCGGTCATGGCATAGGCTTTTGAAAACCCGTTGACGGTGATGGTGCGTTCAAACATGCCCGGCAGCGAGGCGATGGAGGTCGGGCGTTCCTCAAACCAGATGTCCTCGTAAATCTCGTCCGACAAGACCAGGCAGCGTGGATGGGACTGCACCAGGTCTGCCAGTGCCTGCAGTTCCTGGGCGTTCCAGACTGCACCGGACGGATTCGACGGCGAGTTGAGCATGATGAGCTTGGTGCGGTCGCTCATGGCACCGGCAACCTGCTTAATGGTCGGCTTGAAGGCGGTGTCGGCACCTGCCGACACGATCACCGGAACGCCGCCTGCCATTTTTACAATGCCTTCGTACGCTGCCCAGAACGGTGCGATCAGGATGACCTCGTCGCCTGCATCCAGTGTCGCGAAGCAGGCATTGGTGAGCGCTTGCTTGGCTCCGTTCGACAGCACCACACCTGTCGGTTCAACCGGAATGGCGTTGTCCTGGTTCAGCCGTTCGGCAATGGCGGCGCGAAGCTCCGGGTATCCGGCTATGGGGGCGTAGTGGGTAAACCCTGCATTCATGGCGTCTGATGCAGCCTGCCTGATCGCAACGGGTGTATCAAAATCGGGCTCCCCGATGGTGAGCGACACAACGTCGGCACCTTGCGCTTTCAGGTCACGGGCTTTCTGGGCCATGGCGATGATGGCGATCTCTTCGATGGCAGACGTGCGGGCAGACAGGGCGCTGGCGGGATCAAACGGTTTCATTGTGGAATCAGCTTGTAAACAGATAGTGGAAAGGTGACTGCCTGCTATGCCACGCGTTGAAGCTGGCGTGAAGGGGATTGCGTAAGATGCACCGATTTAGGATGTTTGCCGTGTCTGGCGTGCTGGCGCTGTCTGCCTGTGCATCGGAAAAGCCAAAGCTGGCGTCGATCAACACCAACCCGTCGCCTTATGCGCAGGGCGAGGCCCATACCGAACCATTGTATTATAATGGGCGCACCTACCAGGTTCAGTTCAGACACATTATCGCCGAGCAGGTGTATACGGTGAACGTATCCGCCAGAGGCCGCAGCCTGGGCAAAACGGCTGCCGATGCGCGTATCGTGTCCGAGGTAGGGCGCAATGCCGTCAATCATTTCGCCTGCAAGGACAACCAGAAGGCGCAGATACTGGCCGGCAGTGTGCAACCGAGCACAGTGGGCTGGAAAATGCGGGCACGGTGTGGGTGAATGTTGTTGTTCTGGTTGAACGGCTTGTCCGCCTTGGGCGGGCCGTTCGGTTTATTCTGGTCGAACAGCTTATCCGCCTTCGGCGGGCCGTTCTCCGACCCTGAACAATCCCCCAACTGTCGTCATTCCCGTGAAAACGGGAATCCATACTTAGCGGCTTACATTGGCCTTACTGGCATTGGATCCCCGTTTTCACGGGGATGACGAAAACGATTAGTTCCCTCCGAGGCACGAAGTGCCGAGGCAAGGCCGACTGGCCGTCGCACGAAGTGCGCCCCCGCGGAGCGCAGCCGCCAGGCTGCTTGCGTGAGCGGAATAAGACCAAAGCACGAAGTGCCGAGGCAAGGCCGACCGGCCGTCGCACGAAGTGCGCCCCCGCGGAGCGCAGCCGCCAGGCTGCTTGCGTGAGCGGAATAAGACCAAAGCACGAAGTGCCGAGGCAAGGCCGACCGGCCGTCGCACGAAGTGCGCCCCCGCGGAGCGCAGCCGCCAGGCTGCTTGCGTGAGCGGAATAAGACCAAAGCACGAAGTGCCGAGGCAAGGCCGACCGGCCGTCGCACGAAGTGCGCCCCCGCGGAGCGCAGCCGCCAGGCTGCTTGCGTGAGCGGAATAAGACCAAAGCACGAAGTGCCGAGGCAAGGCCGACCGGCCGTCGCACGAAGTGCGCCCCCGCGGAGCGCAGCCGCCAGGCTGCTTGCGTGAGCGATATAAACTCTGCGCCGCAACATGCTTGATTTTGATCGCGGCAGCGGACATCCTTTGCCCAATATAAAGAATCCCGGAACAGGCCCTTTAGGAGGAATTCATGAGCTTGCGTTTTGCGTCTGCCATTGCGGTGTCACTGATGGCGGCAGCGGTGTTTGTATCACCGGTTGTTACACAAACGGCTGAAGCCAAGTCGACCTGCAGGAATACCGGCAGTTTCGACCGCTGGTTGTCAGGCTTCAAGCAGGACGCCGCCGCTGCGGGCATCTCCAAGCAGGTCATCAGCGCGGCACTTGACGGCGTGACATTCAACAAGAGCATCATCAAGAAGGATCGCACCCAGATCATCTTTTCCGATGACTGGCTGACATTTTCCGGCAAGCTGATATCGGCGGGCAGACTCAAGACGGGTGCTGCCAAACTCAAGTCCAACGCCAGAATGTTCAATTCCATCAAGAGCAAGTATGGCGTGCCGGGCGAAGTGGTCACGGCATTCTGGGCGCTGGAAACCGATTTTGGCGGTTTTCTGGGCAATGATTCGACAATCGGGTCACTGGCGACACTTGCCTATGACTGCCGCCGGCCGGAGAAGTTCACCAAGGAGCTGATCGCGGCACTCAACCTGCTGCAGAAAGGTGATCTGCGCCTGGCTGAGATGAAGGGCGCATGGGCGGGTGAACTCGGCCAGTTGCAGTTCCTGCCGTCTTACTATGACAGACATGCGGTGGATTTTGACGGCGATGGCCGGCGCAACATGGTCAAGTCGTCAGCCGATGCGCTGGCATCTGCGGCCAACTACATGAAATATCTGGGCTGGAAAAAGGGCCAGCCATGGCTGCAGGAAGTGGAGGTGCCTGACAACCTGCCGTGGGAACAGGCCGATGTAACCATCAAACACCCGCGCTCCCAGTGGGCGAAATGGGGTGTGAAGATGCGCGGCGGCAAGAGCCTGAAAGCAGACAGCCTGCCGGCGTCCCTGATTCTGCCGATGGGCCGCAATGGGCCTGCCTTCCTGGGTTATCCGAATTTCGATGCCTATCTGACGTGGAATGAATCACTGACATATTCACTGACCGCGGCTTATCTCGGTACGCGCTATCTCGGTGCGCCCAAAGCCAGTCCGGGCCGTGGCAAGGTAGCGAAAATGGGCTACAATGAAGTGAAAGCGGTGCAGACGGCGCTGGAACGGCGCGGTTATGATGTGGGCGGTGTCGATGGCACGCTTGGCGCAAAATCACGCGCTGCTGTGCGTGACATGCAGCTCAAGCTGAAGATGCCTGCTGACGGATATCCGACACCTGACTTCATGCGCCGGATCAGATAGGCCGGTTTTCCAGGGGCGGCTTTTACCATTTTAGGAACGGGAGCTCCTGATGAAAAAACTACTCAAATGGCTGTTGGTGGCGCTCGGCGTCGTGTTGCTGGTTGTGGTTGGCGGCGGCTTGCTGATGCCGTCCCAGGTCAGTGTGTCGCGTGACCTGGTGATCAACGCACCAGCGGACAAGATATTTCCGCATGTGGCCAATCTGAAAGCCTTCAACAAATGGTCGCCGTGGGCAGACATGGACCCGGACATGAAGGTTGAATTCTCCGGTGCGGAGGACGGGGTTGGCCAGGTGATGTCATGGCAGTCAACAGAGATGGGTGAAGGCAGCATGACCGTCACTGAATCAACCGCAAATGAGAGGCTGGTCACGGCGCTGGACTTCGGCCAGATGGGAACAGCGTCGGCGCGCTTCGATCTGGCGTCCGACACCGGCGGTACCAAGGTGACATGGTCGATGATCTCCGAACTGGGTAACAATCCGATAGCGCGCTGGTTCGGGCCGATGATCAAATCTGACGTTTCAGAAACCTATGACAAGGGTCTGGCCAAGCTGCGCGTGGTGGCGGAGGGCGAATGAAGCTTCACGAATATGCCTGTCTGGATGCAACCGGGCTGGCGGCGCTGATCCGGCGCCGCGAGGTTAGCGCCAGGGAAGTCGCTGAACTGGCGAGGCAGGCAATTGCGCTTGCCAACCCGAAGATCAATGCGGTTGTCGAGACTTACGATGATCGTATTGGTGGCCTGGACGAAGCCGGCCTCGGTGACGGTCCGTTTCGCGGTGTGCCGATCCTGATCAAGGATGTGCGCGGCAATGAAAAAGGCCGCAAGGTGGAGTTCGGATCGCGGCTTGCTCAAGGGTATGTATGTGACGGCGATACCCACCTTGCTGAAATGTTCCGGGCGGCGGGACTGAACATTCTCGGGCGCTCAAACGCGCCGGAATACTCCATTGCCACGTCGACGGAAAACCTGCTGTACGGCAACACGTCCACTCCGTGGCGCGAAGGCTATTCTGCCGGAGGCTCAAGTGGTGGGTCCGCCGCCGCCGTGGCAGCAGGCGTTGTGCCGGTTGCTCATGGCTCCGACATCGGCGGTTCAATTCGCATTCCGGCCAGCTGGTGTGGCGGCATCGGGCTGAAACCGTCGCGCGGACGCGTGTCGGCCGGCCCGCACATTGATGAAGGCGGCTTCGGGTTAGCCATGAATTTTGTGCAGACCCGTACCATGCGCGATACGGCAGCAATGCTGGATTGTCTCAGCCTGCCGCAGGCCGGTGATCCGTTTCATATCCCGACGCCTGAAGACGGTTTCATGCCCTGGCTGAAGCGTGAGCCTGAAAAGCTTCGCATAGCCTGGACCACGGCGCCGACAATGGACGCACCGGTCGATCAGGAAGTGGCTGGCGCCGTTGAAGCAACGGCACGACAGCTTGCCGACTTAGGCCACATGGTCGAGCAGGCCGACCTGGTGTTTGACCAGGAAGCGGCATCCGAGATGATGTGCTCGATCTGGTTTTTCGGGTTTCACAAGATGCTGGACAAGATCGGCAGCCAGACCGGCAGGGTGCCGGGACCGGACAATCTGGAACCGGTGACGTGGCAAATCTATCAACGCGCCCGTGACATGGACCCGTACGAGTTTCTCGACGGGCTGGCGTGGCTCAATCAGGCGCGGCGCCAGATTGGCCGGTTCTTCTCCCGTTATGATGTGTTGCTGTCACCCGCCACAGCCCAGGTCTCCCAGCCACATGGGCGTTATGGACTGAACCTGCCGGGGCTGTCGCCGGAGGAGTACATGGTGCTGGCCGACGAGCCGGTACAGTTTGCGTTTCCATATAATGTGGCCGGTACGCCTGCAATCTCGCTGCCATTGGCGATGCATTCCAACGGATTGCCGATAGGCGTACAGTTGGGCGCTGGGCCGGCGCGTGAACATCTGCTGATCGCACTCGGTGCTGCCCTTGAAGAGGCGATGCCGTGGGCCGACAGACTGCCGCCGCTGCATGTCACAAAGCTTTGAGTTCCGGGAGCCATACGTGGCCTTGCAAGACCGGTATTTTCGCCTCACAGTTGTTGCTGACAAACCTGATCCAAACAAGGAGAAAACCTGATGAAGCTCAAGACACTGGCAGGGGTGGGACTGTTCATGGTGTTGGCAGCGGGGCCTGCTGCGGCTGCGTCATGCGGCAATACGGGAGCCGGGTTTGACCGCTGGCTGGGGAGTTTCAAGAAGGAGGCTGCGGCCAACGGCATCGGCAGGCGGGCGCTGGGGGCATTGAACGGCCTGACCTATTCAAGACAGGTCATCCGGCTGGATCGCAACCAGAAATCATTCAGGATATCGCAGGCCGCCTTCATCAAGGGCCGGGTCACGCCGGGCCGGATAAAGCGTGCCAAGCAGAAGCTGAAAAAGCACGCGCGGCTGTTTGCGGCAATCGAGAAAAAATACGGTGTGCCCAAGGAAATCATCGTGGCGATTTGGGCCATGGAAACGGATTTCGGGGCCAATCGCGGCAAGATGAATATTTTCCGGTCGCTGGCGACATTGGCCTATGACTGCCGCCGCTCGGCGTTCTTCAAGAACGAGCTGATGGCTGCGTTGAAAATAGCCCATCGCGGCTGGATGTCTCCAAACCAGATGCGCGGTGCGTGGGCCGGAGAACTGGGCCAGACCCAGTTTCTGGCGTCGAGTTATCTGAATTACGCGGTCGACTATAATGGCGATGGCCGCCGCGACCTGGTGCGCACGACATCAGATGTGCTGGCATCCACGGCAAACTATCTGAACCGCAAGGGCTGGCGCCGGGGCGGCGGGTTCAAGCAGGGCGCGCTGGCGGAATGGAACAAGTCGAGAAAGTATCAGGTGGCCATCGCCGTGTTCGCTGAACGGGTGAGGTGACATGGCGTTTGAGTTTGGCTCGCTGCTGTCTGCGGCGGCCACGGCCAAAGCGAAACAGTTCTCAGGCTACCCGGCTTATCATTTCACAGGCGGTAACATCGACGAGCCGACAGTTCCGGTTGAAGCGCTCGGCGACGCGGTTCGCAAGGTGATCCGGGACCAGGGTCACACCATGGCAAAATACGGCATGAACAGTGGCCCGCAGGGTTACCTGCCTTTGCGTGAGTTTATTTGCGATTGCCTGAAACGGCGCACCGGGATTGCTGTGACGACACAAGAGGTTCTGCTGACCAGCGGCTCTCTGCAAGCCATGGACCTGGTCAACAAGGCGTTGTTGAACAAGGGCGACGTTGTTTTGCTTGAGGCGGCAAATTACTCGGGCGCGTTGAGCCGGCTGGATGCTCTTGGCGTCGACTATGTCGGCATCGACCTTGATCACAACGGCATGCGCATGGATGCACTGGAGCAGTCGCTGTCGGAGCTGGCCTCGGCTGGCCGCAAGCCGAAGTTCATCTACACCATACCCACCGTCCAGAACCCGACCGGCTCTGTCATGCCGGTGGACCGGCGCCGGGAAATGCTGGCGCTGGCAAAAACCTTCGATGTGCCGATCTTTGAAGACGACTGCTATGCCGACCTGGTTTTTTCCGGTGTGCGTCCGCCGGCACTTTACGCGCTGGATGAAGATCAGCGGGTGATTTATTGCGGTACATTCTCCAAGACCATCGCACCTGCCTTGCGGGTGGGTTACCTGGTCGCTCCCTGGCAGCTGCTGAGCCGCGTCCTGCCGTTGAAAACCGACGCAGGCAGCGGTGCACTCGAACAGATGGTGCTGGCAGAATACCTGCCCGGGAATTTCGACGATCATGTCACCGGTCTGCTGCCGGTGCTGCAGGCAAAGGCGCATGCGCTGTGTGAAGCTCTTGATGAGCATTTCGGCGAATGCGTCGAATACGAAAAGCCGGTTGGCGGCATCTATCTGTGGGTTACCCTGCCTGAGAGTGTCGATACCGACCGGTTGTTTCAGGTAGCGCTGGAGCAGGGGGTGGAGATCAATCCCGGCTCGCAATGGACTGTAGACGGCCAGGCCAACAGACATCGCATGCGTCTGTGCTTCGGGCATCCGTCAATCGACACTATCCGCAACGGCATCGCCAAACTGGCAAACATCTGTTTTGAGGAATTCGGCGTTCCGGTCAGAAGCGGCAATGTCGCGCGGGATTGAGACCTTCGCTGGTGGGGCAATAACGGCGTGTGACTTGCGAGAATGACACCTGCTGCAATTCCGTAAATGACCAGTATACGCAGATGGATTTATCAAATCTTGAGTGAATGATAGCGAATCATGTGAGATTCTGTCTCATGGCGGTGCTCGATGGCAGAAGGGATCCGTTGTGCCTGTTAATCCAATCCATGCGATTGCCAAATACCTGATTGATCCGACCGGGGCGGTGGTCTCGGCGTCGAACGCATTTCGGCTGATTGGGGGCATCAACGTTAACTTTTTATTCAAAATGAGTGTCCCGTTTTAATGTTGTCGAAGCTTTATCCGGGCAAACCCGTTGAGGGGCTGCGTGAGGTTGCCTGGTTCAAACTGACCGGTCCGACAGTGGCGGCGTTTTCGCCTGGGACTACTTCAATTTTCCAGGGCAAGTGGGAGTGGACCGTGTTCTTCAGCGGCGCTGAGGCGTTTAAACAGCCGTGTTCACCGGGTTTTCGGAGTTGTTTTCACCAATGATGACTATAGACAGGCACAGGTTCAGCCGAGAGATAATCGACGGTGTTCGCTCTCTATACGCTCTCGACAACAGGCATGGAGCTCTTGCAGTTCTGCAGAACTTCCTGATCATTGCAGCAGCAGTCGTGTTGGCTGAGTACGGTGGGTGGGCTCTGTATCTGCCAGCCATACTCGTCATCGGGTCGCGTCAAAGAGCCTTGGCTACACTCACCCATGAGGCCGCGCACGGTACGCTGGCGCGCAACAAAACCCTCAATGACATGTTGGGAACGGTCTTCAGCGGGTATCCTGTCGCAATCCTGTTGCGTACCTACAAAAGCTCTCACGTACGCGATCATCACGGCTCATTCGGGGATCGTGAAGTTGATTGTGATTTTCGCTACATGATCGAACAGGGGGTATACGGCCAGTCAAGAGGTTGGGGCTACATCTGGCATGTCATTGTCTCACCAGCGCTTCTGCTGAAAGTTCCGGCATACCTTGTTTATCTGGCCCGTGACCGATTTGGTTTTGGAAACGACAGGAATGATCACCGTGAAGTTGCACTGTTTGCATTGTTCTGGCTCGCCATTCTGGCGTCCAGTTTTGCAGCGGGCGTGTTCGACCTGTTGGTCTGGTACTGGATTGTTCCGTTCTTCTCAACATATCAGATCATTGGCTGGTACATTGAACTGGCCGAGCATGCGCCGCTGATGGAACGTGGCAAGGACATCCACATGTCACGGAACCGAAACAGTCATTTGGTTGAAAGTCTGTTTACCGGGATGCATGGGGAATCTTTCCATCTGGCACATCACCTGTTCCCGCGGGTTCCATTCTGGCGCATGAGTGAATTGAACCAGCTCTTGAGACAGGATGCCGCCTACAGGGCCAGTGACGATGCATGCGGTGGCATATTCCTTTCTTCAAACGGCGCTCCGGCGCTGGTTGTACAAATGGTTCGTGAAAACATCGAAGCCTTTCGGCCAGGTGCAGCTTCTGATCCATTGGCAGAAGAGGTTAGAGATGGCAGCCAGTTTTCTTGATGAGTGGCTGGATGCGCGCGCCGACGCACGGTACAATCTGGGTGAAAGCGGCATCGCAAATATCGAGCTAAATCAGATCATTCCGGCTGAGGACCTGAGCGCACGATTTGCCCACCTTGACTTTGAACACAATGACACCCGCGGATCTTGCGACCTGCGTGAGGAAATTGCCAGGCTGTATGATCACGCTGATGCCGATAATGTACTGGTAACAGCTGGTATCACTGAAGCGCTGCTGGTGTATCTGATGGACAGGCGCCTGACTGACGCCAATGTGGTGGTTCTTACACCGGCCTTCCATAATTTGTATGACCTGCCCGACGTGCTTGGGTACGAGGTTCGGCGGATCGCCTTGTCGTTCGAGAGCAATTTCAGCCTGCCTCTTGATGACATCGTTTCAGTGTGTGACAGCCACACCCGCGCCGTGCTTTTGACAACCCCCGGCAACCCGATGGGGACCGTCTTCAGTTCAGATGAAATATTGAACCTGGCAGACCGGCTGAACTCGCTGGACTGTGATATCGTCCTTGATGAACAATACCGTCTGCTGCCGTATGAAGACGGGGTTGAGCGCCTGACCTCAATGGCGAACTGCTCTGATCGCATTGTTGGCCTGGGGTCGGCCGGCAAGTGTTACGGAACAGTGGGCCTGCGTGTCGGGTGGGCAGTTTCCACGCCGGCGCGGCTTGCCTCGATGAATGCAATCAAGGCACTCACCAGTCACGCGGTTTGCAAACTGAATGACAGCATTTGCGTCAGCCTGCTGCGCGATGGCCGACACATCATTGCGGCCAACCAGGCAACAGTGCGCACCAACTCTAAGGCGCTCGAACAGTTCGTGTCGAAAAACAACACGATGCTGTCCATGGTGCCGCCTGCTGCCGGGACGGTTGCTTTCCCGTTCCTGAATGCGGGTCTGTCCTCGATAGATTTCGGTGAAAAGCTATATCGCGATCATGACGTGCTGATACTGCCGGGCGAAGCATTCGACATGCCGGGGTTCTTTCGTGTCCGACTGGGCCTGCCTGTGGAGGAATTTATTACCGCGCTTGAGAGGATTCAACTTACGCTTGATTGCATGACCGTATGAAGCCAGATCAAGTACAACTCCATGGCCGCTGCACGACGCAAGGCAAGGTGGTCTATTTGAGGAGTGTCAGTTTACAAAAGTGTCGGGCTTTTTTATCCGCTGTGCCACCAACTCTTGAGTTTTTGTATCAGCCCGGACGTGATGCTCAGCTCTTCAGGAACGAAGGTTGGTTCCGGAGTGCAGCCTTTTCTGGCCGCTTTTTGGTATGCTATCCATTCTGCCCTTGAGCTGGAGCGGGGTGGCTTCTTGTGGTGATGCCGGTAGCCGGGTTTCAAGGGTTTCACTTCTGCAACGCGCAGTCTGCCAGGCAATTCAGGTAATTTGTCCCATCCAGCAATCTCCATGATGCGATCAAGATCACCTTGGCAGAGGGGGACAAAGCGTTTTTTGTCGCCTTTATAGCCGACGAACCGTCCCTTCTCTGAGCCCGGTATGGTTTTGCCATTTGCCGGCTCGATTTTCCAGCTATAGAAAAATCCGAGATCAAAATGGCGTCCTTCAGCGTCCGTCAGTTCCGGAATGTCGGGCAACTTGGCGACCAGGATGGTGGCCAGGGGACTGGTATCGATCATGGTCCTTGTTGTTCTGGGATGGCCTCGACACCAAACCCATGAGGAACCTCTACTGGTTTCCCGATAACCCGGACCGCAGTCGTAACGCTTCTTGCCGGCACCGGACACCACGGTGGCAATAGCAATCAGCAACAATATTTTGACCAGTATCTGCAATGCGAGCCTGCAATAGTTTCATGAAGCAAACATGATACAGGTGCTGCAATTAAGCATTGGTGAAATGACCTCGCAGACTCTTAAGGTTCTGCCAAGTCCCGGCCTGGATTTCTCGTTTGCTATTTGCCCTTCCACACGGGATCGCGTTTTTCGGCGAATGCTTTGGCGCCTTCCAGCTGGTCTTCGGAAGCATACAACTTTGAGATGGTAGGCAGGCCGCGGCGGTTGAGCAAAGCGAGTGCTTCCTTGTCGTTCAGGTGATGCACGCGTTCGAGCACTTCCTTGATGGCCGCATAGACAAGCGGTGGGCCGCCGGCGAGTTTTTCGGCCACTTTGCGGGTGCGGGTCATCAGGGCGTCTGGTGCAACGATTTCGTTGATGATGCCCCAGTGCTTGGCTTCGTCCGCGTCGAACGAGCGTCCGGTGAGCAGCATTTCCATGGCAACATGATACGGGATGCGGCGCGGCAGTTTTATGGTGGCGGCGTCTGCAATGACACCGGAGCGGATTTCGGGCAGGGCGAAGGTGGCGTGTTCGGCGGCGATGATGATGTCGCAGGCAATCATGATCTCAAAGCCGCCGCCATAGGCCAGCCCGTTGACGGCGCACACCACCGGCTTGCCGAGATTGGGCAGTTCCTGCAACCCGCCGAAACCACCAAGGCCGTAATCGGCATCGGCAGATTCTCCATCGGCTGCCGCTTTCAGGTCCCATCCCGGACAGAAGAAGCGGTCGCCGGTTGAAGTGAGAATGGCGCAGCGCAACTCATCATCATCGCGGAAAGCGGAAAACACATCCCCCATGATGCGGCTGGTGGCAGCGTCGATGGCGTTGGCCTTGGGCCGGTCAATGGTGACTTCCAGCACACGGGCGTTGACGGTGGTTTTGATTGGTCCGTCTGTCATATTGAAAAAGGTCATGTGAGTGTTCTCCTTTAAACCTGACGAATGCGGATCAGGGCATCTGCTGCGATGGCGCCGTTGCCGGGTGCCAGCACCATCAACGGGTTTATGTCCAGTTCTTCAAGTGTCATGGTGTTGTCAGTGGCAAACCGGGCAATGGTTTCGATGGCATCCAGGGCGGCAGCCATGTCACCTGACCTGCCGCGATAACCGTTGATGAGGTGGCTGACCTTCAGGCTTGCAAGTGCCGCTGCAATGTCTGTTCGCGTTGCAGGCAGCAAAATCGTCGCGCTGTCGGCCAGCAGTTCCGTCAGGATGCCGCCTGCGCCAATCACCAGTGCCAGGCCAAACTGTGGGTCCCGGGTAACACCGACGATCAGCTCGCACACCGAGCCGGTGATCATTTCCTCAATGAGGACTGTGCTTGTCATGGCGGACATTGCATCTGCCGCAGCCTGGACGTCTCCCGGTGTCGCAAGATTCAGCACCACGCCGCCAGCCTCTGTTTTATGGGCAATGCCGGATGCTTTCAGAGCGACCGGAAAACCGATGCTGCCGGCAGCTGACCCTGCCTCGGAAATGGAACAGCTCATGGCTTTTGGTATACGCAGGCCTGCCTGCGCCAGCAGCTTCTTGGAGGCATGTTCGCTCAATGTGCTTGCCGGGGAAGATGATACAGACGGGGACGGCAGCGGGCGCGGGCTGCATTGTGCGATTGCAGCCGCGCCATTCATGGCGTCGAGCGCTTCATCAAGCCCGAACAACGGCGTGATGCCTGCTTCGTGCAGGCGTGTGGCTGTTGCCTCCGGCAGGCACTCTGGCAATGTGGCGATGACACAGGCAGCACTGCCGGTTTCCTGCTTTGCCGATATCCAGGCATCAAGGCCGATATCGTACTGGGCGGTATCGGCCCGGTCGGCCCGCGGGATGTCATAGACCAGGCACGCCATGTCGGCGTCGACCTGCATCATGGCGGCATAGGTCTGCTTCATGGCCTCGAAGTCAGCCCAGATGAAGGTGTGATAGTCGAGCGGGTTGGCCACGTCGACGAACTCGTTCAGGGTTGCGCGAACGCTCAGCGTTTCGTCGGGTGACAGATCAGGCAGCGACAGGTGAGACCTTTTTTCAACCGCGTCAGCCATCAGGGAGGCTTCACCGCCCGAACAACTCAGCGACGTGATGCGGCCGGAGGGCAGGGGACCTGCCAAGGACAACAGTTTCAGTGTTTCGATGAAAGCCGGCACCGAGTGCACCCGGGCAACGCCGGTGCGGCCAAACAGGGCGTCATAGAACCGGTCGCTGCCGGCCAGTGTCGCGGTGTGGCTGACGGTTGCGCGCGCACCTTTTTCCGATGCCCCGGTTTTCAGGACCACGATGGGCTTGCCTTTCGCATGCGCCCGGCAGGCAATCTCGGAAAACCGGGCCACGTCTGCAATGCCCTCGGTGTGGATGCCGATTGCCGTGATGCGCTCATCGTCCAACAGTGCGTCGATCATGTCATTGATGTCTGTGACTGTCTGATTACCGACGGTGATGACCATGGCCAGCGGCAGGGCGCGAGCCTGCATGGTGAAGTTGATGGCCATGTTGCCCGACTGGGACAGGATGGCGACGCCACGCTCTACCGGTACGCTGCCGTGAAAGTCCGGCCACAAGGCGGTGCGGTCCAGCAGATTGAGCACGCCCCAGCAATTGGGGCCGATCACCGGCATGCTTCCTGATGCTTCAATCAGCGCATCGTTGAGCGGGGAGCCGCCGTCGCCCAGTTCGGAAAACCCGGCGGCATGGCAGATTGCTCCGCCTGCGCCCATGGCATGCAACGCGCGCACAGCCTCAACCGCGGCTTCGCGTGACACGCCGATATAGGCAGCATCGGGCACGCCGGGCAGGTCATCAAGGCTGGCGAAACAGGCAAGTCCAGCCATGGTTTCACGTTTTGGGTTCACCGGCCAGATATCACCAGTAAAACCCAGTTTGAGCAATTCGCCGGCCACGCTTTCCGCGACCCGGCCGCCGATAACGGCGACCGAACGCGGAGACAGCAGGCGATGCAGAGACTGCGAAGCCATGAGCGTGCTATCCACCCAGCGGGCGCAGCAGTTCGCGCGAAATGATATGACGCTGGATTTCCGAGGTGCCTTCCCAGATGCGCTCGATGCGGGCATCGCGCCAGATGCGTTCCAGCGGCAACTCGTCCATGACCCCCAT
Organism: uncultured Alphaproteobacteria bacterium; assembly: GCA_963698275.1. Classification (GTDB taxonomy): domain Bacteria; phylum Pseudomonadota; class Alphaproteobacteria; order Rhizobiales; family Aestuariivirgaceae; genus Anderseniella. Next base: position 991,597 of record CAVOQE010000001.1, read on the forward strand.
GCCGCCATGTATCTGGATGGCTTCATCTGCCACGAAGGCCAGCATTTCCGACGCCTTGAGCTTGGCCATGGCCATGTCAGCGTCGGTCACGGTGCCCTGGTCGTATTTCCAGGCGGCCTCCATGGTGAGCAGGTTTGCCGCTTTCAGATCGAGTGCCATGTCGGCGAGCTTGAACGACACGCCCTGGAATTTGGAAATCTGCTGGCCGAACTGCTGCCGGTCCACCGACCATTGCAAGGCATGCTCGAAGGCGCGTTCGGCACGGCCGAGGCAGGTGGCGGCAACCTGCAGGCGGGTGGCGCCAAGCCAGTCATTGGCAACGTCAAAGCCTTTGTGGATATCGCCCAGGCGCTGGGTGTCCGGCACCCGGCAATTGTCGAATTCCAGTATCGAGTTGGTATAGCCGCGATGCGAGACATTGCGATAGCCGTCGCGCACGGTGAAACCGGCGGTGCCCATGTCGACAATGAACGATGTAATCAGCTTTTTCTTGCCGCGCGGTGTGTCCTCTTCACCGCTGGCAGCATAAACGATAACGAAATCAGCAACATCGGCGTGAGAGATGAAGTGCTTGGTGCCGTTGATGATCCAGTCGTCGCCATCGCGCACGGCGGTTGCCTTCATGCCGCGCAGGTCAGATCCGGCGCCGGGTTCGGTCATGGCCATGCAGTCGATCTTTTCGCCACGCACACAGGGCAGGGTATAGCGCTCGCGCTGCTCTTCATTGCACGCCATCAGAATGTTCGACGGCCGGGCGACGCAATTCCAGTGCAGGGCGTAATTGGTGCGGCCGAGTTCCTTTTCATACAATACCCAGGACTGGGTATCGAGGCCGGCGCCGCCGACTTCTTCCGGCATGTTGGCCGCATACAGACCGGCCTCAATGGCCTTGGCTTTCAGTTCCTCGTACAGGTCGCGGCGCAACTCGCCGGTGCGTTCCACCTCGGCTTCATGCGGATACAGTTCGTTCTCCACAAACGCCCGTGTGGTATCCACGATCATGCGTTGTTCTTCAGTGAGGTTGAAATCCATGACACTTACTCCGAGTGATAGGTTTCGGTGTGGCCGTCCACTGATATGGCCTGACCGGAAATGAATTTGGCGGCGTCGGACGCCAGGTACTGGCACAAATCCGCAATTTCGGACGCCGTCGCGAAGCGGCGCATGGAGGTGCCGGACGTGTATTCGGTGCGCACTTTTTCCGGTGATTTGCCGGTTTTTGCAGCTTCTGCAGCGATGACCCGGTCCATGCGATCCCCGTCCACCGAGCCCGGGCAGATGGCATTGCAGCGGATGTTGAAGGGACCTGTTTCCGCAGCCACTGATTTGGTGAACCCGATGACAGCCCATTTGGCTGCCGCATAGGGCGTGCGGAACGGACAGCCGAACAGGCCTGCGGTGGATGACATGTTGATGATGCAACCGGACCTTTGCGCCTTCATGACCGGAACAACACGGCGGCAGGTGAGCATTTGCGCATCGAGGTTGATGGCAAGGCACTGACGCCAAGCGTCGAGCGCCATTTCTTCCACGGCCGCTGTTGGACCGGCGATGCCGGCATTGTTGACCAGCACATCGCAACCGCCGAGATTGCTGAGTGCATCGCGCAGCCAGGCATCGACAGCGGCTTCATCGGTGACGTCGACCCTGGCAACACTTATGTTCGCATACTGTGACGCGAGTTGATCCAGGCCTTGCTGGTCCACATCGCAGACATGAACCTGCGCACCTTGATCGGCGAACCGGGAGCCGATTTCCCGGCCTATACCGGCGCCTGCCGCGGTAATGATGATGCGCCGTGCCGACATCAAACTTTTCCGTTCAGTACTTCACCAACGCCGATATTGTGCTTTTTGAGCACATGCATGATGTCGACCAGCACATCGTTGCGCCTGGTTTCCCATTCACCCATGGTCCTGCCTTCAGCCTGAGCCTCGCAACCGCCAATCAGCTTGTCGGTAAGCTCGTCCGACCATTTGGGGAATTTCAGATCGGTCCAGGGTAATTCGAGAGATGGATCGAACTGGGCCATGAAGGAGCGCATGCCGCCATCGCCGCCTGCCGTGTGATAGTGCAGGAATGAGCCCATGATGGACCAGCGCAGACCGGCGGAGTAGATGATGGCCCTGTCGATGTCCTCGGTCGTGCCTATCCCTAAGTCCAGCACGTTCAGCGCCTCGCGCCACATCGCTTCCTGCAGACGGTCGCAGATATAGCCGTCGATTTCCTTCTTCAGGCGAAGCGGGAACATGCCGATGCTGCGATAAAACGCATCCGCGCGATCCATGGCGTCAGGCGATGTCGTCTCGCCGGCGACGGTCTCCACCAGTGGCAGCAGGTAGACCGGGTAGAACGGATGCCCGATGATGACGCGTTCTGGATGTCTGCACTTTGACTGCAGGCGCGTGGGCAGAAAGCCGGATGACGATGAGGCGATGACAACCGAGGGTCCGGCCAGGTCATCGATTTGCTCATACAGCGATATCTTCAGGTCTTCGCGCTCCGGTGCTGCTTCCTGAATCCAGTCAGCGGCTTGGCACATTTCCTTCAAGTCGGTTGTGAAGGTGAGGGTGCCTATGGTGTCGCGCTTGCCTCCCATCAGCTTGATCATGGAGGGCCAGGCGCGCTCAATCTTGTCGCGCATTGCCTGTTCCGATGCCGGAAACGGGTCATAGGCGATGACATCAACCCCGTGCGCCATGGCACGCGCCGCCCAGCCGGCTCCAATGACGCCTGAGCCGGCTATGCCGAGCGTTTTGATTCCGGTCATGAGTTGAGGCCCAGTATGGCCCGGGCCTCGGCCGGAGTGGCAACTTGTGCACCCAGCAGGCGGATGATTTCCGTGGCGCGCTCAGTCAACGAGCCGTTGGAGGCATAGACACCCTTGTCGAGATAGAGATTGTCCTCCAGCCCAACCCGGACATGGCCGCCCAGGATCATGGCCTGCGCCGCCATGGGCATCTGCCAGCGGCCGATGCCGAAGCCGGCCCAGACGCACTCGTGCGGCAGTTGCGACACCATATAGGTCATGGTCTCGGTGTTGACCGGTGCGCCCCAGGGAATGCCAAGGCACAGCTGGAACATCGGAATGCCGGAAATCAGGCCTTCGGAGACGAGTTGCTTGGCGAACCAGAGATTGCCGGAGTCAAAAATTTCCATTTCCGGTTTCACGCCGTAAGACTGGATCAGCCTGGCTTGTTCGCGCAATTGCACGGGTGTCTGCACGACGATGGAATTGGTGTCGCCGAAGTTCAGAGACCCACAGTCCAGCGTGCAGATTTCCGGGCGCAGTTCGCTGACATGGAGCAAGCGCTCGACCGGACCGACGAGATCGGTATTGTCTTCATCGAAGTTGCGCGGGCTCTCACCGTCGCCGATCATCAGGTCACCCCCCATGCCGGCAGTCAGGTTGATGATGACATCGGTGTTCTTGGCCCGAATGCGCTCCATGACATCACGGTAGTAGTCGACATTGCGGACGCCTTTACCGGTTTCGGGTTCACGCACATGGCAATGGACGATGGCAGCGCCGGCAGATGCTGCCTCAAGGGCTGAATTGGCAATCTGTTCGGGAGTTACGGGAATGGCCGGGTGCTTGCCGACCGTGTCGCCGGCGCCGGTGACAGCGCAGGTGATGATGACCTTGGGGTTCATGGAGCTTCTCCCTCGAGTTTGCGGTTGACAGGAAGTCTATCGGGCGAGCAAACTTTGATTTGAGGAAAAACGACAGAAATTTGAGTAAAATCGCCAATGCGTGCGCCGTTCGATATCGTGTTTCTGCTGCTGCCGAACTTTTCGATGATTGCGCTGTATTCGGCGCTGGAGCCGTTGCGGGTGGCCAACAGGTTTGCAGGCGAATTGTTTACATGGCGATTTGCTTCACTGGACGGCAATGCGGTTACGGCATCCAACGCAATTCCGGTATCCGTATCAGCAGCCATGCCAACGATAGGAAGACCCAACCTGGTGATGGTTTGTTCGAGCTATGATCACCAGCACGCAATCGGCCCGGATCTGCGCGCCGCACTGCGCAAGCTGGACGCTGCCGGTGTCTGGCTGGGTGGGCTTGATACCGGTTCCATCGTGCTGGCCGAGGCTGGCGTTCTGGACGGCCGGCGGGCAACCTGCCATTGGGAAACGCTGAGCGCCATGCGCGAGGACTACCCCCGCGTGTCTGTCACTGATGCGTTGTATGAAATTGACGGTCCGCGCCTGACGTCATCAGGCGGTACCGCACCTCTCGACATGATGCTGGCCTGGATCGGGTCGCTGCATGGCCGCGACCTGGCAACACGGGTTGCAGACACCCTTGTGCATGCCCGTCACGGCGAAGCGCCGGGCGGTACACGCATTCCCGCCCGGACCCGCTATGGGGTTGATGACGATGCGTTGCTGGCTGCGATCTCTGCGATGGAAAACCATCTGGAGGATATATTGCGGCTGGAAGACGTGGCTGATGCAGCCGGGGTGTCGCCGCGCCAGCTTGAGCGCCGGTTCAAACGTTTGCTGGGCATGCCGCCCATGCGGTTTTACCTGTCCTTGAGGCTTGAAAGGGCGGAGCACCTGTTGATGTATTCCCGGCTCAGTGTGCGCGATGCCGGGCTGGCTTCGGGTTTTGCGTCAATTGCCCAGTTTTCCCGGGCCTACAGGACGAGGTACGGGCTTTCACCGAAGCAACACCGCAGGAAAAATGCCGCCGACGCCGGCGTTTAAACACTGGATCCCAAATGGCAGTGTGCCTGGATTTTCTGCCGGCCCGGCCCGAAAATCGCTGTCAGGCGCTGTCGCCGGGCAGTTTTTCGAGGCTCACACCCGCAATGCGCCATGAACCGTCAGGGTGTTGTTCAAATGTGTAGATGGCTCTCCATGACCGGCCCTGTTGATCGACAATGTCAACGATTTGAACCGGCCGGCCGGCAGTCTCCAGCGAGGTCTGGCCAAAGCGGAATTTTTCCGGCCGGTATACCGGCGCATACTGACGCCTGACCATTTCCATGAACCGTTCCGGTGACTGGAAGATCGATCGCAATTTCAAGGATGCGAAGCCGAATGCTGTCACACCGTCATTGTTGCGAAATGCCTCAATCTGGCTCGAGATGATGGACTTCAGTGTCTCAGGTTCCTGGGCATGGCCTGGAGGGGCACCTGCGAGAAGACCTGAAACAACAATCATGACGCTTGTGATTTTTCCGAACATACCCACCCTTTCGCCAAGTTTTCCATCTGTCGGTGATGTATACGCCAAAATGCGCAACCAGGATGAATGGTACTGCTTGACCTTGGCTTGCAGCTTGACGCAAGCTGGCCCCCGGCAAAGCCGCCAGATGGATCATGGCGGGTGATTTGAATACAAAGGGAGGTTCTGAATGCCGGCAATATCAATGACGGTGAACGGCGAAAAAGTCTGTGGCGACGTCGAAGGCCGCACACTTCTTGTCGACTTCATTCGCGGTAATCTTGGAAAAACAGGTACCCACGTTGGTTGCGATACCAGTCAGTGCGGGGCTTGCGTGGTGCATGTCGATGGCAAGGCCATAAAATCATGCACGGCTCTGGCGATCGCCTGTGACGGTGCAACAGTCGACACGGTCGAAGGTCTTGCCAAGGACGGCAAGCTGCATCCCATGCAGGAAGCCTTCCGCGAAAACCACGGTCTGCAATGCGGCTTCTGTACGCCCGGCATGATCATGGCGGGTATCGATATCGTGAAGCGCAAGGGCAAGAAGCTCAAGGAAGAGACCATTCGCGAAGAGCTGGAAGGCAATATCTGCCGCTGTACCGGCTATCACAACATCGTAAAGGCCATTCAGGCAGGCGCTGCCAAGATGTGACGAGCACCGGTCGCCCTATCGTGGCGCAGGCCGGGTTGGAACATGTTACCGAGTTAGAGGAAACGAAAATCAAATGAGTGATACAGGCATTGGCGCACGCATGCTGCGCAAGGAAGATCACCGCTTCATCACCGGCAAGGGCCGGTATACCGACGACATCAACCTGCCGGGACAGGCGGTTGGATATTTTCTGCGCTCACCCCATGCGCATGCAGAGATCAAGAAAATCGACATCAAGAAGGCTGAGAAGGCACCCGGTGTGTTGTGCGTGCTGACCGGTGAAGATGCTGCGGCTGACAATATCGGCGGTGTGATCTGTGGCTGGATGATCCATTCCAAGGACGGTTCGCCGATGAAGGCGGGACCACATCCGGTGCTGGCGCAAGGCAAGGTCCGCCATGTCGGCGATCAGGTGGCGGTCGTTGTCGCTCATACCATGGCGCAGGCAAAAGCCGCTGCCGAAATGATCAACGTCACCTACAACGTGCTTGATGCCAATGTGGATCCGGTGGCCTCGCAGAAACGCGGCGCACCGCAGGTGCATGATGTGGCGTCCAAGAACACTGTGTTTGAGTGGGAGATTGGCGACAAGGGCGCAACCGAGGCCGCTTTCGCCAGCGCTGCCCACATCACCACACTTGATCTGACGAACAACCGGCTGGCGCCAAATGCCATGGAGCCGCGTGCCGCCATCGGCTCGTATGATGAAGGTGAAGATCACTACACGCTCTACACCACCAGCCAGAATCCGCATGTGGCACGGCTGGTCATTTCCGCCTTTGTGGGACTGGCACCAGAACACAAACTGCGCGTGATTGCGCCTGACGTGGGCGGCGGTTTCGGCTCCAAGATATTCATCTATGCCGAAGAGGTTGTGTGTCTGTGGGCGTCCCGTCGCGCCGGCGGTGTGCCGGTCAAATGGGTTGCCGACCGCTCGGAAGCCTTCCTGACCGATGCCAATGGCCGCGATCACGTGACCAAGGCGGAACTGGCAATCGACAAGGACGGCAAGGTCACCGGGCTGCGCGCCAAGACGATTGCAAACATGGGAGCTTATCTGTCGACTTTTGCGTCGTCCGTGCCGACCTATCTTTATGCAACGCTGTTGTCGGGCCAGTACAATATTCCCAACATTTACGCGGAAGTGGATGCGGTCTACACCAACACCTCTCCGGTGGATGCCTATCGCGGTGCCGGCAGGCCGGAAGCGACCTATGTCGTGGAGCGGCTGATGGAAACAGCGGCTCGCGAGCTGGGCATGGACCCGGCCGAGTTCAGGGCGAAGAACTTCATCAATTCATTCCCGCATCAGACACCTGTCATCATGTGTTATGACGCAGGCGATTACAGTGCATCGCAGAAAAAGGCGATGGAGATGATCGATTATGCCGGCTTTGAAAAGCGTAAAGCTGCTTCTGCCCGCAAGGGCAAGCTGCGCGGTATCGGGTTTTCCAACTATATCGAAGCCTGCGGTATCGCACCATCTGCGGCGGTCGGTTCACTGGGAGCCGGTGTCGGGTTGTGGGAGTCGGCTGAAGTTCGCGTGAACCCGGTCGGTACGGTGGAAATTCTCACCGGGTCGCACAGCCACGGCCAGGGCCATGAGACGACCTTTGCACAGCTTGTATCGGACCGGCTGGGTATTCCGGCCGACCAGGTGGCCATCGTTCATGGCGACACCGACAAGGTTCAGTTCGGCATGGGCACTTATGGGTCGCGTTCCGGCGCGGTCGGCATGACGGCCATTTCCAAGGCGCTTGACAAGATCGAGGCCAAGGCGAGGAAAGTGGCAGCCCATGTGATGGAAGCGTCCGAGAGCGATATCGAGTTCAAGGACGGCAGCTTCTCGGTCAAGGGCACCGACAAGAAGATGGCGTTTGGCGAAGTAGCACTGTCTGCCTATGTGGCGCACAAGTTTCCGACGTCTGAAATCGAGCCGGGCCTCAAGGAGGGCGCGTTCCACGACCCGACCAACTTCACCTTCCCGGCGGGCTGTCATATCTGCGAACTGGAAGTCGATACCGATACCGGTGTTACCGAGATTGTCGACTGGGTAGCCGTGGATGACTTCGGCAACATCATCAATCCGATGATTGTTGAAGGCCAGGTGCATGGCGGCATTGCGCAAGGTATCGGTCAGGCGCTTACTGAGGCGGTTGTCTATGATGAAAGCGGTCAGCTTCTGACCGGATCTTATATGGATTACTGCATGCCACGGGCCGACAACCTGCCATCGTTCAAGCTGGGCTTTACCAAGACCGAGTGCCCGTCAAACCCGTTGGGTATCAAGGGCTGCGGTGAGGCAGGCGCGATCGCAGCACCTGCAGCGGTCATGAATGCCCTGACCAGCGCACTGGGTGTCAAGGACGTGCCCATGCCGGCAACGCCGCAAAATGTCTGGAACGCCATGGCGCACCTGCGCGAAGCGGCTGAATAAACCAAAGGGACAGGAGAAAACCTATGTATGAATTTGAATATCACCGTCCCAAGAAGCTGGCGGATGCGGTCAAGCTGATCAAGTCGAAGAAGGAAGGCAAGCTGATGTCGGGGGGCATGACGCTGATCCCGACCATGAAGCAGCGCCTGGCTTCGCCGACAGATGTGATCGATCTCTCAGGCCTGGGCAATTCAGGTGTGAGTGTCAGCAAGACCAAGGTCACCATCAAGGCAGGCACCACCCATGCGGAAGTCGCTTCCAGCTCAGACCTGAAGAAGGCCGTACCGGCACTGGCCGCACTGGCCGGCATGATCGGAGATCCGCATGTACGCCACAAAGGCACCATCGGCGGCTCGGTCGCCAATGCAGACCCGGCGGCGGACTATCCCGCAGCCCTGCTGGCACTCAATGCCAAGGTGGTGACGGACAGCCGTACAATTGAAGCCGACAAGTTCTTCAAGGCTCTGTTTGAAACAGCATTGCGGACAAACGAGATCATCAAGCAGATCGAGTTTGAAATCCCGGAAAAGTCCGCATACTCGAAGTTCCCGAACCCGGCATCACGCTATGCCATGGTCGGCGTATTTGTTGCTGACTTCGGCAAGAAGGGTGTTCGTGTCGGAGTGACCGGTGCGAAAGGCTCGGCTTATCGCGAGAAGGCGATGGAAAAGGCACTGACAGCAGATTTCTCCGCTGACGCAATCGCCAAGGTGAAAATCAAGGCTGACGACATGAACGCAGACATTCACGCGTCTGCCGAGTATCGCGCGCATCTTGTGGGCGTGATGGCCAAGCGGGCAATTGCTGCAGCGAAGTAGGCCAAACCCCGTATCAATGGCGGTCCGCGGGTGTCATACTCGCGGACTGTTTTTTTAGAGCAATACAAGTTGAACAAACGCATGCCGAAATCATTACCTGCCTCCATTGACGCCACCCAGGAGCTGCTGTCGAGCGATGGCTATCTGGCTGACCGGCCGCTTTCGACGGTGGTTTACCTGGCTTTGAAAATGGGCAGGCCATTGTTCCTGGAAGGCGAAGCAGGTGTCGGCAAGACGGAAATAGCCAAGGTGCTGAGCACTGTGCTTGGCCGCGATCTGATCCGGCTGCAGTGTTATGAAGGACTTGACCTGGCTGCAGCGGTTTATGAGTGGAACTATTCGGCACAGATGATCGAGATCCGCATGGCCGAAGCTGAAGGTGTCGATGATCGCGACCGCTTGCAGTCGGACATTTTTTCCGACCGTTTCCTGATCAAGCGGCCGCTGTTGCAGGCACTTGAACCCCATGTCGGCGGCCCGCCTGTTCTGTTGATCGACGAGCTTGACCGGACCGATGAGGCGTTCGAAGCCTTCCTGCTGGAAGTGCTGTCGGACTATCAGATCACCATTCCTGAAATTGGTACGGTGAAGGCGGCTGAACCCCCGATCGTCATCATCACCTCCAACCGGACCCGTGAGGTGCATGATGCGCTCAAGCGGCGGTGTCTGTATCACTGGGTTGGGTATCCGTCTGCCGAGCGCGAACTTGCCATCATCAAGGCACGCAAGCCCGGCGTCGGCGATGACCTGGCCGAGGAAGTCGTCGGTTTCATTCAGGCATTGCGCGGCCAGGATCTGTTCAAGTCACCCGGCGTTGCAGAAACCCTGGACTGGGTTGCGGCGCTCAATGAACTGAATGCCATTGCGCTTGATCCGGCGACGGTGAATGACACGCTTGGTGTGTTGCTGAAATACCAGGATGACATTGCCCGCATGGAAGGCTCCGAGGCCAAGCGGCTGGTTGATCAGATCCAGTCTGATATCCGCTTGCGTGCGGCCGAGTAGGGCACGTGGCAATGCTGCCGACACCTGCCAATTCCAACAAGCCGCCTCCGACAGGCCACTTGCCGGACAACATCATGCATTTTGCCCGGGTGTTGCGTGATACCGGTCTGCCGGTAGGGCCCGGCGCCGTGCTCGATGCGCTTGATGCGGTGCGTGGCGGCGGCATGGCGTCAAAGACCGATTTCTACTGGATCATGCACTCGGTGTTTGTGAAACGGCATGAACACACGACGCTGTTTGACCATGCGTTTGAGGTGTTTTGGCGTAAGCCGAAAATGGTTGAGCAACTGATGCAGTTGCTGTTTCAGCAGGTCAGGGTGGAAACCGCGCCGGCAAAGAAGAAACCCGGCAACAAGCGCCTGGCGGAAGCCATGTTCAGTCAGGAAAATGCGCAATCTGAGCGGGAACGCCCATCGGATGAGGTTGAGCTTGAAGGCGAGTTTACATCGTCGGCGCGCGAGGTGATACGCAACAAGGATTTTGAGCAGATGAGCGCGGACGAAGAGCGCATTGCCCGTGCTGCCATAGCCCGCATGCGCATGAACCGGCTGGAAGTGAAGATGAGGCGGTTCAAAGCATCCGCGCAAGGTGTGGTGGACATGCGCGCCACCATGCGCCGGTCGCTTCGGGCAGGGGGTAACATGACATCCCTGGCTCACAAGGCCCGCCAGACCCGTGAGCCGCCTTTGGTGGTATTGTTGGATATTTCCGGATCCATGGCGAACTATTCGCGGATTTTCCTGCACTTCCTGCACGCGCTGACCAATGATCGCTCGCGGGTCCAGGTGTTCGTGTTCGGCACCCGGCTGACCAACATCACCCGTGAACTGAAACGCCGGGATGTGGATGAGGCGATGGAGCTTGTCGGCTCCAATGTGGATGACTGGTCCGGCGGGACGCGCATCGGCCATACCTTGCGCGAATTCAACCGGAAATGGGCGCGTCGCGTTCTGGCACAGGGCGCACACGTGCTGATGATGACGGACGGGCTGGACCGCGATGATGTTGATATGCTTGAAGTGGAAATGGAGCGGCTGGCGCGGTCCGCCAAACGAATTGTCTGGCTCAATCCGCTTTTGCGCTATGGTGGGTTTGAAGCGCGTGCCAGCGGTATCAGGGCGATCATGCCCCATGTGGACGAGTTCCGGCCCTGCCATTCATTGAATACACTTGCTGATCTGGCCGAAGTCCTGTCAGGCTCGCGCAATGAAACGCATGATCCGCAACGGTGGCTGAAATCCGGCGACCCGCGGCAGAAGGAAGAGGCAAGACCATGAGCAGCAATGATGCAAACCTGCTGGCAACGGCCAATAACTGGGTGCGTGAAGGCCGCAAGGTGGCGCTTGCCACGGTGATCGAGACCTGGGGATCGGCGCCGCAACCGGTGGGCTCGCAACTGGTTATCGATGCTGACGGCAATTTTGAGGGTTCGGTATCGGGCGGATGTGTCGAGGGAGCCGTGGTGACCGAAGCGCAGGACGCCATTGAGACCGGTGCAGGCAAGGTTCTGGCGTTCGGCGTAGCCGACGAAACCGCCTGGGAAGTCGGATTGGCGTGCGGCGGCAAGATCAGGGTTTATGTCGAGCCGGTAACCGGAGCCTGAAGCACCAATGGACATTAAAGTTCTTGAAACACTGGAAAAGGCGCGTGCCGACCGGCTGGCAGTGGCGGTGGTGACCGACATTGCCTCCGGAGCACAGGAGGTGGTGGCCCAGCGCTATGCAGGTGAGCATGTGCTGGCCGACGCTCTGGAGAACGGGTTCCGGTTTGATAAATCGGGAGTTGTTTCAACGCAAAGCAGCGAGTTCTTCATCCATATTCATAACCCGGCCTTGAGGCTGGTGATTATCGGTGCTGTTCATATTGCCCAGGCGATTGTGCCGATGGCGAAAGCGGCAGGCTATGACATTACGGTGATCGATCCGCGCGGGGCATTTGCCACCGAAGACCGTTTCCCCGGCGTTGCACTTCATGCAGATTGGCCAGATGAAGTATTGCCTGCTATCGGTCTTGATGCGCGGACCGGCTTTCTGGCGCTGACCCATGACCCCAAAGTGGATGATCCGGCGCTGATTGCGGCGCTTCAAAGTGAGTGCTTCTATATCGGTGCACTGGGGTCGAGGCGGACACAGGCAGCGCGGACTGAGCGCCTGAAACAGGCTGGTGTGGAACCGTCGCGTATCTGCGGACCGGTCGGTCTGGATATCGGGGCGCGCGGTGCGCCGGAAATTGCCATTTCAATCATGGCCGAGATGACGAAGGCGCTTCGATTGGGCCTGGATAGATGACCTTCGGCGAAATCGACGTTGCCCTGGCCCAAGGCGCCATTCTTGCGCATTCTGTGCGTACAAATGGCATCAGCTTCAAGAAGGGCAGGGTTCTTTCTGAGGCAGACATTGCCGAATTGACGAAGGCCGGCGTCTCGACAGTGTTTGCCGCTCGTGTCGAGGCGGGTGATGTGCATGAAGATGCAGCCGCTGCGTGCCTGGCCGATGCGGTGTGTGGTGACGGCGTCACCCGGCAAGCGGCTTCAACCGGGCGGGCCAACATCTATTCCGCCCACAACGGCATTGTGCTGGTGGATGCAGGCCTGGTGCGGGCGCTCAACCGGCTGCATGAGGCTGTGACCCTGGCAACGCTGACACCTTTTCAGGCGGTCAAGGCAGGCCAGATGGTGGCTACCGTGAAGATCATTCCGTTTTCAGCCCCGGCAAATATTGTTGATGAGGCAGTGGAACTGGCAGGATCTGGCGCGCTTTTGTCGGTCGTGCCCTTTACGCCGCACAAGGCCGGTCTGGTGTTGACCCGCACCGCCGGCATGAAAGAAACCCTGCTGGAAAAATCGGCAACGGTCATTCGCGACCGGCTCGAACGCCATGGCAGCACACTGGGCGATGTGGTTGAAGTCGAACACACAATTGACGGTGTGTCCGAAGGTATCAGCCGCTTGAAAGCGTCAGGGCACAATCCGGTGCTGGTGTTCGGCGCATCAGCCATTGTTGATCGCGGCGATGTGGTGCCGGCGGGCCTGGAAGCGGCTGGCGGACAGATCGTGCATCTGGGCATGCCGGTCGATCCGGGCAATTTGCTGTTGCTCGGCACGCTTGACGGAGACGCCGTAATCGGCGTTCCGTCCTGTGCCCGTTCGCCGAAGCTGAACGGGTTTGACTGGGTGCTGGGCCGGGTGCTGGCGGGAATTGATGTACGCCCGCAGGATATCATGGACATGGGGGCAGGCGGGCTGTTGATGGAGATCGAGACCAGGCCGTCACCGCGTGAGGCCGGTCGATGAGCCGGTTGGCCGGCATCGTGCTGGCAGCCGGTACATCGTCACGCTTTGGTGCGGATAACAAACTGCTGGCCGGGTACCGCGGACAGGCAATGGTGCGTGGCGTCGTTGAAGCTGCGCTGGCCACCTACCTGGACCCGGTGGTCGTCGTCACCGGCCATGATGCTGATCGAGTGCAGGAAGCGCTCAGCGGGCTTGATGTGGTCTATGCGCACAATGCTGAATTTGCTTCCGGTCAGGCGGGATCGCTTAAAACCGGCATTGCGGCTGTTCCAAAAGGCTGCGCAGGCGCAATGATCCTGCTTGCAGACATGCCGGACGTGTCCGCTGAAATCATCAATCAGCTTCTGGATGCGTTTACCGGCGAGGATTGTATCATCGTTCCGCAATATAATGGCGTGCGCGGTAACCCGGTGATTTTGGGCACGCGGAATTTTGACCAGCTTCAGAAAACCTCCGGCGACAAGGGCGCACGCAGCCTGCTCAGCGGTGACAATGTGTGCATGATCGATGTGGACAGCGATGCGATATTGCGGGATTTTGATACGCCTGAAAGTCTAGAGCAACATGGGTTCAATTGAACCCATGTTGCTCGATCACCTTGAAAGCGATCAGGTTTATGATTTTTGGTTGATTCAACCAAAAATCATCCTGATCTGAACGATCACTGATGTGGATTTCGAGAGTCAATTCAACAGGTAAGCCGGAGAGTTTCATACAATGTACAAGCTGATCGGATCGGCAAAATCCCGTGCCTTCAGGGTGATGTGGATGCTGGAGGAACTGGGCGAGACTTACGAGCAGGACAGTGCGGCACCGCGGTCGCCGGAAGCGCTGGCAGTAAATCCATCGGCCAAGGTGCCGGCCTTCATGGATGGTGATGATGTAATCCTGGACAGCGTGGCGATCTGCCAGTACCTGGCCGACAAGCACGGCAAATTCACCCACAAGGCGGGCACGATCCAGCGTGCCAGGCAGGACAGTTTCACCCACCTGGCGCTGGATGAACTGGACGGGGCCTTGTGGTGGGCGGCCAAGAACAGTTTCGTGCTGCCGGAGGACCTGCGCAGCGACAAGGCCGCAGCCGCCTGCGAATACGACTATATGCGCGGGCTTGCCCATCTGGAAGCCCGGCTGGGCGATAACCAGTTTGTAACCGGCGATGAATTTACGGTGCCCGACCTGATTATCGGTCACTGCATGGGCTGGGGCATCAATGTGATGAAGTGGCAGCCGCCGAAAGGCCCGTTGCAGGACTATCTGGCACGGCTGCATGAGCGGCCTGCCTTCAAGACGGCCTGGGCCAAACGCGAGGCAGCCTAGATCAGCTTCATTGCCCTGAAACTGACATGACCGGTGCGGCCGATGATGATGTGGTCGTGAACGGTGATTGTCAGTTTTGACGCTGCATCCACAATTTGCCGGGTCATGTCGATATCCGCCTGTGATGGTGTCGGATCACCGGATGGATGATTGTGGACCAGAATGATGGCCGATGCCGACAGTTCCAGTGCCCGCTTGATCACTTCGCGCGGGTAGACGGGCGTGTGGTCAACAGTGCCGCGCTGTTGCACTTCATCGGCAATCAGCACGTTCTTGCGATCCAGAAACAGCAGGCGAAACTGTTCGCGGTCGTCATAGGCCATGGCGGCGGTGCAATACTCGATCAATGCGGTCCAGGAGGTGAGAGCAGGTTTTGAAAGAACCGTGTTGCGGGCCATGCGCACGGAAGCAGCCTGAATGAGTTTCAGCTCAAACGCGACCTTGTCGCCCACCCCTTTGACTTCCTTCAGGCGGGCTGCGGGTGCAGCCAGGACATCGCCAAATGATCCGAACCTGGCGATCAGCGCTTTGGCAATGGGCTTGGTGTCCTTTCGTGGGATGGCACGAAACAACATCAGTTCCAGCAGTTCATAATCCGGCATGGCGTCAGCGCCGCCCTGACTGAATCGGTCACACAGGCGCTTGCGATGGCCGAGATGGTCGGGCGCATCCGGTTTGGCGCGGCCTGAAAGGTCAAAACCCTGTTCGTCCTTGAAAGCCATTCTCAGACCCCGGGGGCGTTTCCTGCGTGATCAGCTCTTGTGCGGCGGGCAGTGATAGCCTTCAGGCGACAGCGTGAATATCTCGCAGCCGTCCGCGGTGATGCCGATGGTGTGTTCGAACTGCGCCGACAGGGATCGATCGCGGGTAACCGCAGTCCATCCGTCGGACAGCACTTTTACCTGCGGTCGGCCCAGATTGATCATCGGTTCAACAGTGAAGAACATGCCTTCGCGCAATTCGATGCCTTCGCCCTTGCGGCCATAGTGCAGAATGTTCGGCATGTCGTGAAACAGCCGGCCCAGACCATGACCGCAGAAGTCGCGCACCACCGAACAGCGCTGGCCTTCAGCATAGGTCTGAATGGCGTGGCCAATATCGCCGGTATGAGCGCCCGGGCGGACCTCTGCCAGCCCGCGCATCAGGCATTCATAGGTGATTTCAATCAGCCGCTCGGCCCGCCGGTTGATGGCGCCCACAGGGTACATGCGGCTGGAGTTGCCATGCCATCCATCCACGATCAGGGTGATGTCGATATTGACGACTTCGCCTTCCTTGAGTGCGCGCGGACCGGGAATGCCGTGGCAGACCACATGGTTGATCGACGTGCAGATGGATTTGGGAAAGCCACGATAGTACAGCGGTGCGGGCGTGGCGCCATTGTCCCTGGCGAACATCAGGGCCACACGATCAAGTTCTTCCGTGGTGACGCCCGGCTGTACCAGCGGGACCAGCAGGTCGAGCGCTTCAGCTGCCAGCCTGCCTGCCTTGCGCATGCCTTCAAAATCTTCCGGTCCGTGCAGTTTCACCTGGCCATTGTTGACCAAGGGGGCGGCTGTTGCTTCAACATAAGTGGTTTGCATGGTTTACCTTGCTCTAGGACACGCCTTCAATTTCGATAGCCGTATCACATGAAATCGCATCATCGCCCATGGTGCAAGCCATTGCGATACTTTCAACGCCTGATGTAGTGGCTTTGCTCCAGGTTTCAAAGTACACGGGATCGATATCGCGGGCCAGCGAGAAGCTTTTCGCATCGCTGCGCTGGATCAGATACACCATTATCGCACGATGGCCGTCACGAACCATGTCGGCCAGTTCATCAAGGTGTTTTGCCCCGCGCGATGTAACCGCATCGGGAAATTCCGCCATTCCGGCCGAGCGGGACAAGGTGACGTTCTTGACCTCCACATAACATGACGGCTTGGCTTCGTCCGACAACAGGATGTCGATGCGGCTGTTCTTGCCGTATTTCTGTTCGCGCTTGAGCGTGTCATAACCAGAAAGCACAGGGATGCGCCCGGCGGTAATGGCTTCCTCGACAAGCTTGTTGGGCAGGCCGGTGTTCAGGCCGACACGCGCCTTTTCGCCGGCAGCATTGACTGCCTCGACCATCTCCCAGGTGTGCTTGTATTTGCGGGTGGGACTGTCGGAAACCGACAGCCAGACCGGATTGCCCGGCTCCAGCAAACCCATCATCGAGCCGGTGTTCGGACAGGTGGCCGTGACGGTTTCCCCGGTGTCCAGGGTCACATCGGTCAGGAACCTCTTGTAGCGCTTGATCAAGGTGCCGCGCAGCAATGGCTTGTCTGATATTTTCATGATGGCTTGACCTGTTGAATGGCTTCTGACGTAAGTGGATAATCTAGTTATTAAGTGTCACAAAAACCGGAAATTTGCCAGCCATGACAAGCTCTATTCCAACGGCAGCCGTTCTGCTGATCGGAGACGAAATTCTATCGGGGCGCACCAAGGATGCGAACCTGGGATACATTGCCGATTATCTGACCGTTGTGGGCATAGACCTCAAGGAAGCCCGTGTCGTGTCTGACGAGGAAGCCGACATTGTGGCAGCACTGAATGCATTGCGGGCCCGGTATACCTATGTTTTTACCACCGGCGGCATTGGGCCAACTCACGACGATATTACCGCAGACTGTGTGGCAGCGGCCTTTGGTGTTGCAATCGACCACCACCCCGAGGCGCTGAAGATATTGCGGACGCACTGGGCCGGTCGCGGTATTGAAGAGAACGAAGCCCGGCTGCGCATGGCGCGGATTCCCGATACGGCTGAACTGATCCTCAACTCGGTGTCAAAGGCGCCGGGGTTTCACATCGGCAATGTGTTCGTGATGGCGGGCGTGCCCAAGATCATGCAGGCCATGCTGGATGAAGTGGCACCCAAGCTCACCGGCGGCGCGGTGATGCTGTCACGCACCGTGCCGCTTGATCTGGGCGAAGGCGATGTGGCCAAGCGGCTGAAGGAAATCCAGATTGCGCACCAGGGTGTGATGATCGGGTCTTATCCGTATGAACGTGACGGCCGGTTTGCGACCAATATTGTCGTCCGTTCGCGTGATGAAGCAGCCATGAATGCGGCAGCCGATGAGGTGGAGATGCTGCCGGCGGAACTGACAGCCAAGACCATTGATTGACTTCGCAGTGGGATTGTACCGGTGATGTCTGGACCAGGGACATTGCCAGTGGGCGCAAAATCCGCCATATTGAATGCTCATTCAATATAAAGGTGCCGTAATGCTGAACCCCTTGCACAACCAGTACGACCATGAACAGTTGTGGGCACTGGATCGTGATCATTTCCTGCATCCCTGGACGCATTTTGACAGTTTCAAGAAAGAAGGCTCCCTGGTGCTGGCCAAGGGCGAGGGCTGTCATGTTACCGATACCGAGGGCAAGCGGTACTTTGACGGCATTGGCGGCATGTGGTGTGTCAATGTCGGCTATGGCCGCGATGAACTGGCACAGACCATGGCAGAGCAGGCCAGCCAGCTTGCCTATTCCAATACGTTTGTTGACGTCTCCAATGCGCCGGCTGCCATGCTGTCGGGCAAGCTGGCGTCCATGGCGCCGGGCTCCCTGAACCGGGTCATGTATTCCCTGACGGGTTCCGCCGCCAATGAAGGTGCCATCCGGATTGCGCAATACTATCATGGCCGCAAGGGCCGCAAGACGCGCAAGCACATTATCAGCCGCAAGAATTCCTATCACGGCTCGACCGTGCTGACGGCTTCTGTGGGCTTGCGTGACGGTGACCGCCAGGACGAGTTCCAGTATCTGACCAGCTTTATCCATCATCTGTCGGCGCCGTATTTCTATCGCGGCGGCGAGGGCATGACACAGGCTGAATTCACCGACTTCCTGGTGCAGGAATTCAGGGACAAGATTGCCGAACTGGGAGCGGACAACATCTCCTGCTTCATTGCCGAACCCATTCAGGCATCGGGCGGTGTTGTGCCGCCACCGCCGGGCTACCTGAAACGGATGATTGATGTGTGTCATGAACACGACATCCTGTTCATTGCCGACGAGGTCGTCACCGCATTCGGGCGTATCGGGCACATGTTTGCATCGTGGGACGAATTCGGCATTCAGCCGGACATGATTGTGTGCGCCAAGGGTATTACGTCTGGATATTTCCCCATGGGAGCCACGCTCTACACGGACGAAATTCACGATGTGATGTCGAGCGACAATCCCGATGGCTGGTTTGCTCACGGTTTTACCTGTGCCGGTCACCCGATAGGCTGTGCGGTGGCACTGAAGAATATTGAAATCATGGAACGCGAAGATATTTGCGGGAATGTACGTGACGTGGGCGACTATTTTGAAGGCCGCCTGCATGAATTGTCGGAGCTCGCAATCGTTGGTGATGTGCGCGGCAAGCGCATGATGATGTGTGTTGAATATGTCGCCGACAAGCAGACCAAGGCGCACATCCCTCATGAAGTGAACATCTCCAAGCGGATTTCCAATCTGTGTGAAGCGCGCGGCTTGCTGGTCCGCCCCATGGGCCATCTTGATGTGATGTCGCCGCCGCTGACCATGACAAGGGATGATGCCGACTTCCTGGTTGAAACCATCCGTGGTGCCATTGTCGAGGTAACTGACGAACTGGTCAGAGAAGGCGTGATTTAAGATTTGAATGCTGTCTTGAGTTCCGCTGCCATATTGCCTCGTCCGGCAATGTCGACGCGCTCAAGGTCAAGCCACTGGCTCATGTCATGAAGAGCAGGTGCAATGGCTTGCGACGCGGCACCTGGATCCACGCCGTCTTCATGCCAGGCTGCGTTGATGCGCAAGGTCCCGGCCTGCCTGTCCGCCTTCATGCACAGCCTGCCTGACAATTGCTCGCCGATCAGAATGGGCAGCACGTAATAGCCGAACTGGCGTTTTGGGGCAGGCGTGTAGATTTCTATGCGATAGCGAAAACCGAACAACCGTTCCGCGCGGTCCCGGTTCCATACCAGCGGGTCAAACGGTGACAACACGGTGGCGCGCTCAAACGAGCGGGCAGACTTTGCCGCGTGCCAGATGTAGCCCGGTTTGTTCCAGCCCTGAACCTCAACCATGTGCAGTTCACCGCTTTCAACCAGCTCTGTGACGGCCTGGCGGGCATCGGCTACGGGCAGGCGAAAATAGTCCCTGATGTCGGTTTCGGTCGAGATGCCAAGTGCGCGGGCGGAGTGGCGTGCCAGCTCACGAATGGCATCCGCCCTGGCAGGTGACGGTGTTGAATGGGTATCTTCGGGCAGTACCCGTTCGGGCACATCATACAACCGTTCAAAACCGTCCCGCCTGGCGGTTGTGACGTCACCGGTCCAGAACAGATATTCCAGTGCGGTCTTGTGGTCGTTCCAGCCCCACCATTCGCCCGACCGAACCGCCGGCTGGCCAAAATCACGCGGGCGCAAGGGGCCTTCGGCGCGAACCTTTTCAAGCGTGCGCGCGATAACCTGCTGCTTGTCGGCGGCAAACTCCACCAGTCCCTTATAGATACCGGTTCCGTTTCGGGCATCGTCCATGCGCCAGCGCAACAATGGCTGGTAGCGATGGGGCAGTATCGATGCCTCATGCGCCCAGTACTCGAAACAGCGGCGGTTCTTCGCAGCCAGTGTGTGCTTGTCCAGGACGGCCCTGTCGTAACTGCCGAGCCGGGAAAACAGCGGCAGATAGTGTGAGCGCGACAGTACGTTCACACTGTCGATCTGCAGCAGGTTCAGATTGTCGATGACCTTCGACAGGGCCTGCCACCGGGTGGTCTTGCCGGGCGCGGGCCGGGCGCCGGAGAACCCTTGCGCGGTCAGTGCCAGACGGCGGGCTGATTTGAGACTGATGCGTTGCGGCCTCGCCACGGTTAGAGCCTTTTCTACTTAGACAGAAACATTTGACCGGTTTTTTGCGTTCGCTGGCAAGGCACGGCTCCCGCCTTGGTCTGGTTGACCACAAGGGAGACGTAACGCTGTCCAGCGGGCGCAGAAAACCGGCCTTCGGTGGACCAAATCAGTCCATCGTCGTTGTTGAAAAGCTTGCCCGATGCCCCACATCGCGCTTCGCTTTTCGCCTAGCCGAGTGAACTGATTTGGTGCCATCAAATACTTCTGTCTAAGTAGAAAAGGCTCTAAATACAACGCCCGCCGTCGACTTCCATGCAAACGCCGGTGATGAAGGTGCTTTCATCAGAGGCGAAAAACAGCGCCGCATTGGCCATGTCAAGCGGGGTGGATAGCCTGCCCATGGGGACTGTGGAAACGAAAGCAGAGCGCATTTCATTGGTGACCTCGCCGCCCATGAATGCCCCCAGCATCGGCGTTTCGCCGGCCACCGGACACAGTGCGTTGACGCGAATCTGGTCAGGTGCGAGTTCAACCGCCATGGCCTTGGTCATGGTGGTTACGGCACCCTTGGATGCGTTGTACCAGACAAGACCCGGGCGCGGGCGCAGGGCGGCGGTCGAGGCCGTGTTGATGATCGAACCTGAGCCCTGTTCGCGCATGACCGGTACGACTGCCCTGGTTGTCAGGAAAATGGACTTCACATTGACATCGAAGATGCGTTGAAAAGTGTCTTCATCCACATCCAGCATGGGCTGGTTGGTTTGCGGCATGCCGGCATTGTTTATCATCACGTCAATGGTCTTGAACTGGTCAACTGTTGATGCGACCAGGTTCTGGATGTAACCGGAATCGGTCACATCACAATGGGTATAGATGCAGGGTGTTCCCGTGCCGGACACTTCTCGTGCAAGCGCCTCGCCGGCGGCGTCATTAATGTCGGCGATAACGGTGTTCGCACCTTCTTCGGCAAACCGTCGGATCATGCCTTCACCGAAGCCGGAGGCGCCGCCTGTGACGATCACGGTCTTGTTTTTCAATCTCATTTCAGCGGTTTCTCCATAGTAACTACATGTTCCTCAAATCCGAAGCGGCCATAGACATCACGTGCGAGGGTGTTTTTCGCCAGCACGTTGATGCGAAGCCATTTTGCATTTGCCGCACGCGCCAGGGCTTCAGCATCGCGCAGCAATGCCGTGCCGATGCCCTGTCCACGAGCTGATTTTGCGATGACCAGATCATTGACATAGGCGTACTTGAAAGGCACTTCGTCACCCTCTTCATTTGGAACCCTGGTCATGATGGCGCAATAGCCAATCGGCGCGTCGTTCAACCAGGCAATGCGGATGTGACCGGCGTGTTCCCGGCAATCCTTTTTGATGGCGTCAATATACCATCCTGCGATCTCGCCGGGTGGGATCATGCGGTCATAATAGGCTGTTTCATGACTTTGCAGCTCCCGTACCAACTCGATCAGGTGAACCTCATCGTCGTCTTTGTAGTCTCGGATTTCCGGCGCTGTCGACATGGTCAATGTTAACTTACCATTCACTGTAAAATTCAATTCAAATTGTATTCTTCGGGCCGTAATGAGACACTGACTTCAGCGTTCAGTCCAGCATTGAAAAATGTTCGAGACGACTTCGCTGAGCTGATCGTCCTTTCTGAGGGGTAAGGGCAGTCCCGCTGACGAAAGAAGCGAAGTACGCATGACGGCGGTGTTGGTTGAGGGGCCAACGCCGCCGTTGCTTTTTCAGCTACCGATAATTTCAGATGTTGAAGTCAGGCCGCGGCCTGATCCCGGTCCGGACCCTGTCCTTGCAATTGTGCGCGCGGGTTCGCGTCACGCAGGACCTGAACAGCTCAATCGTGAAAAACGGCTTCCGGCGGCATGGCTTCACCGGCTTTCAGCGCGCTTGAATGACGAAACAGGGTCGAGCAATACGGGCAGACGATCTCATCGTCTGCGCCCATGTCCAGAAACACATGCGGATGATCGAACGGCGCACTGGCACCGGTGCACTGAAACTCGTGTGCGCCGATCTCGATCACGGAAACGCCCATGTCATTGTGAAATTTCGGGGTGCCGGTGCTCGCCATGTCTCTGCCTGCCTCAAGTTTGTTGGGTTCTGTAGAATTTCTTGTGTTGATGGAACTGCGTTTGGTTATAGCTGTTATTGCGGCGATAGCATAACTTGGTGTGCTGGGCCAAGCCCGTAACGCCAATCGGAGCCAGAAGTCTTTGCCAAGTTTCATGTCGGACAATGTCAATATTGCCTATGAGGTGCACGGGGCAGGTGAACCGATATTGCTGATCCACGGATTTGCCTCCAATGTGCGGACCAACTGGCAATCCACCGGCTGGATCGACCTGCTGGCCAAAGCTGGCCGTAAAGTCATCGCAATTGACAATCGCGGGCATGGCAAGAGCGACAAGCCACATGATCCGGTGCGCTACACTTCTCCTGAAATGGCACGCGATTCGAGCAGGTTGATTGCGCATCTCGGCCACGACAAGGTGGACGTGATGGGGTATTCCATGGGCGCGCGTCTCACGGCATTGCTGGGCATTCATCACGCCGAACAGGTGCGGTCGCTGGTGTTGGGTGGCCTGGCCGGCAACATGATAAACGGCGTGATCGGGGCAGAGGAGATCGTAGCCGCCCTTCAGGCAACCTCGCTGGCCGAGGCTCGCGGGATCCAGGGCAGGGCGTTCAGGGCTTTTGCTGAACAGACAGGCTCGGATCTTGAGGCTCTGGCTGCCTGCATGGCATCACAGAGAAGCCTGATCAGCGAGGATGAACTTGCGCAGATCAAGGTTCCAACCCTGGTTGTGGCCGGAGACGAGGATGAGCTTGCCGGCTCCGTCAACACACTGGTGGATGCGATCCCGTTTGCCGAAGGAGTTGTGTTGCCCGGCAAGGACCACATGAAAGCGGTAGGTGACAAGACATACAAGCTTTCGGTGCTGGATTTTCTGGACAGGCGGCCATGACGTCCAAACAATGGATTGAATTTACCGGCTCCGAAGGCAACCGGCTGGTGGCAGACCTGTACGACGCGCAAGACCCGCGCGGCCTGGTGCTTCTGGCCCACGGTGGCGGTCAGACCAGGCACTCGTGGGGCGGTACCGCACGAGCGCTGGCGGCCCGGGGAATTACTGCCGTAACCATGGACCAGCGCGGGCACGGTGACAGCGACTGGGTTGAAAGTTCCGCCTATGATTTTTATTCGTTTGCCGGCGACATGGCCTGTGCGGCGACCCAGGTCAAGGATCAAACCGGGTTCAGACCGGCCATTGTAGGGGCATCGCTGGGCGGGTTGGCAGGGCTGTTTGCGGCCGGCAGTGAGATCGACGACGACACAATTGCTGCATTGGTGCTGGTGGATATTACGCCGAAGATGAAGGTCGACGGCGTGCGCCGCATCATCGGTTTCATGTCGGAGCACTCCCAGCAAGGCTTTGCCAATGTCGAGGAGGCCGCCGACGCCATATCAGCCTATCTGCCGCACCGGCCACGACCGACCGACCTGTCCGGCCTGTCAAAGAACCTGAGGCAGGGCGATGACGGCCGGTTGCGGTGGCACTGGGACCCGAAATTCATTTCGTCCAGGGCAGATGCCGAACTGCACGCCAAAGAGGTCGAAGCACAGGGTTTTCAGGCGGCCAGGCGCCTGAAAATGCCGGTTTTGCTGGTGCGTGGCCGCGAAAGCGAACTGGTCGGTGAAGATGAAGTCGATGCCTTTGTCGACGCTGTCCCGCACGCGAAATTTGCTGATATTGCCGGTGCCCGGCACATGGTTGCCGGTGACCGCAACGATGTGTTCACGGATGCTTTACTGACATTTTTTGCTGACCTGACTTGGCGTTGACACGTTTGCGTACTAAGTAATGCTGTCAACACCAGATCGGCTATAATGCCTGCACACGGTGGTACCGGAGGCTGTTCACATGCCAACTTTGAAATCCGCAACTGCAAAACTGACGACGGTTGACCCTGTCTGGACCCGAATTCGCGAAGAAGCCGAAGCGGCAACACGGGCCGATACAAGCCTTGGCGGCTTTCTGTTTACGTCGGTCTTGAATCCGTCAAGTTTCGAAGAAGCGCTGTGTCACCGCCTGGCGCAGCGGCTCGGCAATGCGGATATCGGAGCTGAGCTAATCGTGCAGGGCTTTGAAGATGCCCTGGATGCCGACCCGGAGATCGGTGCCGCAGCGCGCGCTGACCTGCTGGCCGTGTTCGATCGTGATCCGGCATGTGACCGCTATATTGAGCCATTGCTGTACTTCAAGGGGTTTCAGGCGCTGCAGACCTACCGCATGGCGCACCGGCTGTTCAAGTTGGGCCGCAAGGATTTCGCATACTATCTGCAAAGCCGGTCTTCGATGATATTCGGTACCGATATTCACCCGACATCGCAGATTGGCCGCGGCATCATGATCGACCATGCCCATTCCATCGTCATCGGTGCAACCGCTGTGGTCGAAGACAATGTCTCCATGCTGCATTCGGTAACTCTGGGCGGTACCGGCAAGGCCGGCGGTGACCGTCATCCCAAAGTGCGCCATGGCTGCCTGATCGGGGCGGGCGCGTCGATTCTGGGGAACATCGAGATTGGTCAGTGCTCGCGTGTTGCAGCAGGTTCCGTTGTGTTACATGACGTGCCGCCAAATCGCACTGTTGCCGGTGTGCCGGCAAAGGTAGTCGGCTATGCGGGTTGTGATGAGCCTGCACGTCGTATGGACCACAGCATCACGGTTGCCGAGACCGACAAGTCTGCCTAAAAAACACTCTGACTTCCATGTTGGGGGTTGTTCCGAAGCTGTGAACACGGTTAAACCGTGACATCACTTCAGGGCAGCTTTCTGATTTGCTGCGCACCCGGTGTGAATATTTTTTATGACGCTTCAAGAGGCCAACATGACACCTGATGAAATTTCAAAGCTGACGCGGTTCCTGCAGAAAACCTTTGATCAGCCTTCAGTCCATGTGCGAAAGCGGCCGCAGAAAGACGACTCTGGCGAAGTCTATATTGGTGACGAATTCATCGGCGTGATTTACCGCGATGATGAAGATCCCGATGATCTGTCATACAATTTCCAGATGGCAATCCTCGATTTTGATCTTGAGTAAGCATCTCTATTTCGAGCCGCTGCTGAATTGGGCGGCTGCAAATTGTAGCTGAGGTTGCGGTGAAAAGTGCGCACGTTCAGTCTGATTTACGATCCTGAAGTAAATTCTCTTCACTCTCAGGCCCTGCGGTCTCGTTTGCTGCCACTTTTATGTCTGCTTCATCAGTCGTGAGATGCCCTTCTGCCGCTGTCGCCCCTTCCGTTGTCTCTGACTGATCGGGTGTGAAGGGAGCAGGTTGCGTGGCCTGATCAGCCGATGTCGGCTGCCCTTCTCTTTGTCTGATGATAGGGACTCCCATCGGGAAGATAACCTCTCGTGCATCGTCCGGCATCGAAACGCCATTTTCAAGCAAGGCGCGCTTGGTCAGGCGAAGCAGTGACGATCTTATCTTGACTGGCGAATAAACGGTGCTGTCGAACCAGTAAAATACCGTCAGATTGACGGTGGAGGCCGCCAGATCATCGACGAGCACCAGTGGTTCAGGTTCATTGAGAACAGCCACATGCGTTTTCAGGACTTCCACAATGATCTCCTGTGCATGGCCAATTGAAGCGTCGTAGCCAATCCCAACAGAAAACTCGGCTCTCCGGTAAGGGTTTGAGCTGTAGTTGGTTATCTTGTTCTTGAAAATGATGGCATTCGGAATTTGAATATGATTGCCATCCAGCGTCAAAAGCACCGTACTTCTGGTGTTGAGGTTTTGCACAACGCCTTCCGAACCATCGACCGAAATATAGTCGCCGGTTCTGAACGGATTTCGCAGGCTGAGAAAAAGGCTTGCCAGAAAATTTTCTGCAATGTCTCGAAATGCGAAACCCAGGACCAGGCCGACAATGCCTGTACCACCAAGTATTGTCAGTGCCAGACGCGTCAAGTCCGACACATAAAGCACAATGTAGAGGCCCAACAAGAATACCGGGATCGCTATGGAGCGAGCCACAACATTCATCAGCAATGGAGACGGTATTCTTGCCTTGAGTGTACGGCGCGCCAGCGCTGCAACCAGCTTTGCCAGCAGGCCGGAGAGCAAGAGAATCGCCAGCCCAAGGATGATCAACGGGAGCGTACGGGCCACCTGCCAGTAAAGTGCGGTCAATTGTTGCCTGGTTGCCTCAAAGTTCCATGCTACCTCTCGCTGGACGGCAATCCGATTGACGACAGCAACCACATCTTGGGTGTTTCGG
Source organism: uncultured Alphaproteobacteria bacterium (assembly GCA_963698275.1). Taxonomy (GTDB): domain Bacteria; phylum Pseudomonadota; class Alphaproteobacteria; order Rhizobiales; family Aestuariivirgaceae; genus Anderseniella. Next base: position 1,018,471 of record CAVOQE010000001.1, read on the forward strand.
GCCAGATCGCCGGCCCACTTCCGGTGGCTTTCTTCTCTCGCCTCTCCATCCATGAACACCACCCCCTCGCGAACTTCCACCGACGGTCCAATAAACCAATCTGTTGCGAGAAGGATCTCGTTGAGGCGTTGAGCTATTTTGCGGTCAGCCGCCTTGGGTTCAACTGCAACTTCATTCTTGGGCAAAGCCACCTGATTTTCCGACGCCGGAGGCATAGGAACACTTTCAGGGGCCTGAGCCAGCACGTTTTCACCGGCAACAAGAAAAACCAACCCGAGAAGCGCGAAAACGATACGTTTGATTGCGTCAGGATCAATCACGGTTTGGCACCCTTTCAGGCCGGGATGGCGTTTGGCTGTATCGAGCAAAAAACATAAACTTGCCCACTTTGAAAGTGATAGAGCAATTTAACGGGTCCACATCAACTCATGCCGCTCTAGCCCGGCTGAAGTGTTCTGAACATGTTTGCCAGCGCAAGACGGACATTGCGCTCAATCTGCGCCCAGTTTTCCAGATGATTGCGAGAGAACCTGACCCTGAGCTTCATGTCATTGGCCAGCGACAAGGTGCGTTCGCACAGGATCGGACCAAGAACGGATGGCTTGCGGTCGCAGCGGTGTACGATGTGGCGGCCATCCACGGTCGCAACAAACAGTGTCAGATCCGCATACGGCGAGGTTTCCTTGAATCTGTAGCGTAACAGATTGCCGTCAACCTGTTCCGGTTCCCCGTCAAAATAAACCGGATAAATTTCGCCGTAGCGCTCCACAGGCGTCAGTTCATCCCTGGTTGCGGTTTCAAATGTCAGGATAATCCAGTCATTGAATTCCCGTGATGTCGCAGGAAGCCGGGGAATGCTGCCGGGCTGATATGGCCATGGCAGCAACAAGTCGAGCTTTACGATGTTGCCAAGTGTGCGGCGGTTGACCCTGGTTACCAGGCGGGTCGGCGCGACCAGTTCGGCAGTGTCGAAACGATAACGGGCCAGAACAGGGGCCGCATCAGGATTGGCGACCTGTTGCGGTGTTGCAAACAGAAGATCGCGATCTGCCAGAAACAGCCAGGCGATAATGAACCCGCCGGCCACTACGACAAGACCAATCAACGTCATCATCATCCTGCCGATTGATCTTTCCCGCGGTCCGTGGCCGTAGGCGGTGCGTCTGTGCCGGTTCATAGGGCCCTTCAGATGCTGACTGGAGCGATTTCCGGTTCTGATTGACTCAAAACCAAACTCCGTTGGTTTGTTGGTGCACTTCTATTCGCAAAACCCGTGTTCTCCGCTTGCGAGAAACGTTCCGGCTCACCGAATTGGTATGCCTGTTGCAAGCCTTGTGTGCAAGCACGATGAGACTCGCCGGGCTTTCCGGCTTTCGTTGAGAAAATGGGAGAATTTGGGTCTTTTCAGTGCAGGGTGAACATATTTGGGGATGTCCCACGATGACATATGATACATTTTTGGCAATCATGGCCTTTGGTTTGACCGGGGCGGGGCTGGTGCATTCGGGCTGGCTTTGGTTGGGGCATAGCAGGCCGTCTTTTGCAAGTCTGCTTGAAGGTGGACCGGCCTTTTCGATGCCGCTGCGGGTCATGGCCGTCATGCTGGCGGCACCGTTGATACTGGCAGGCAGTGCTGCCCGCATGATGGACAATGGCTGGCGGTATGTGGGTGGTATGCTGGCCGGTTTCATCCTGTCCGGCGTATGGTGTTTCATGAATGGGATCGTGCTAGTTGTCTGTCTTGGTTTTTTGATAGCAACATAATACCAGAGGAAATCGGTCACTAATCATTTCCATTGGTATGATCAGGCAAAAGGCGCACGCGCACGTTCCATGAGCATTTATGAGTTTGAAGGCCACCGGCCGCAGCTTCCGCAATCTGACCTATACTATGTCGCCCCTACGGCCGCGCTCATCGGCAAGGTGCGTCTGAGGCGGCTTTCAAGTGTCTGGTTCGGCGCTGTTTTGCGCGGCGACAACGAACTGATCGATATAGGCGAGGAAAGCAACATTCAGGACAATTGCGTCTTGCACACCGATCCGGGGTTTCCGCTGACCTTGGGGCGCGGGGTCACCGTCGGCCATCTTGCCATGCTGCATGGCTGCACGGTTCGTGACAATTCGCTGATCGGTATGGGAGCAACGGTCATGAACGGCACCGTTATTGGCCGCAATTGTATTGTCGGTGCTCATGCCCTGGTCGGTGAAGGCAAGACCATCGAGGATAATTCGATGGTGCTGGGTGCGCCCGGGCGTGTCGTGAAATCTCTGGATGCCAAAGCCGAGGCTGCTCTGCAGGCAGCTGCACAAACCTATGTGGACAAGGTCCATCGCTATGCCCGCGACAATGGGTTGAAACTGGTGGAAGGCTGACGCGTGCCATCTTCACGCTGTTGCTGGCCTCAAAAAAAGCGGGGCCAGCATCAGGTGGGAATGATGCTGGCCCCTGGGACCCGGTTGGTGGGGGATGGGGAGGGGATGCCGACCGGGCCGTTCTGTATGTTCATGTCATTCAGGTCATTGGCCTTGCTGGCGTGACCTGCATTTGCGCGCAGTGTGTTGCGCTGGATCAGTTTGCTCCTGCGATCGTGTTTTTGTCTCTGGCGTAGCGTGTGCTCATCGACACCCAGATGCGCGGATTGGTCTGGGATTGCCGCTTGAGATACTCGTATCCGGTTTCCGACCAGCGCAGGACCGTGCGGCGGCGGTTGTCGAGAACAAAGTCGCCGCCATCAGTGCGAACCATCAAGACAGCATGACCATCACCGTTTTCATCGAACACCACGGTGATCAGCAGTGCTTCAGGGGCGAAGCCGAGGCCCTCCAGATAGCGCTTCTTCATGAGAACGTAGTCTTCGCAGTCGCCTGCGAGTGATGGGTAGTCCCAGCGCTCGACAGTGCCGTAAAGGTCCATGTCCGTTACCGGCGTGATCTTGTCGTTGACAAAACTATTGACCTCCACAATCTGCGCCCAGGTCTTGTTGTTGAGTTCGGCCTGCGTCTTGTCGCTGCCGACATTGCGGCATTCCGCCTTGTAGCGGGCGCAGAACTGGACATAGCCGATCGGCGGCAGGGTCACCCCGAACTCTGGTGCATGTATGCTTGCAGACACTGTCAGGTTACCGGTTTTTTGTTTGTTGTAGGCATGTGCCGGAAGTGCTGTCGCCATCACCGCCAGGCACAGGGCCAACCCCTTCAAAGTTTTCATTTTCAAACGCCCCATCCTTTTTTGTTGTTGGACAGAAGCTAGCGGACGGGACTTGAGATTCAGCTAAGCAGATGTGCCAGATTTGAATCGTTCGGCGTGAAATTCGTTAATCATGAAGCAGTTGCTAACGGATCTGCCGGCCGGATAAACGGCGGGAACGCAGACCGGTTTGCTATTCCCGGGCGCATGAAAAAACCCGCTGAAGCAGTGTGCTTCAGCGGGTTTTGAATGAAACAGGAAACGGGTTGTGTCTAAAGCACCGCGTGATCGGCCAGTTTCGCAGGCTCTATCTGGCGCATGAATTCAATGGCGATGCCGTCTGATGTAAAGCGAACCACCCGGCCGCGCATTCTGCCCAGCGAAAGGTAAGTGCCGATGCTTGGCAGCACGCTGGTTTTTATGGATGCACCGGAAACAGAGATATCGATAACCTCACACGGGTACTCACGACCATCGTTCAGCGTGATCTGGGAGGCAGCGTCTTTTGGAACAAACCTGTCGTCGCGGCGCTCATCCGGGTCGGATGTTTCGAACCACTCCAGGCGGCGTTCCATGCGCTCGCGACGCCTGCCGGTCAGGTTGAAGGCAACGTAAAACCCATCTTCGATGACTTTGTCCATGGTTCCGTCCACCCGGCCAATGTCATCAAGATAGGCAATAACCGGAGTGCCTGGCTCGACGGTGTGATCGCTCAGCAGCTTTACGCCATCCGCATCAATGCTGGCAACCTGGCATGGGTACTCACTCATATCAGGCAGCATAAAGCGGCCAAATATGATCCGTTTGCCTTTGTCGGATGACGTGGCCGAAGTGCTCGAGTCAGCTGTTACTGAAAATGCGCTCACGTTGACAGTCCTCTGCAAGGTGCCATTAATGGGGTTTGCCGGGAGAATGACCGGCAAGTCTCCCGTCTCGGGCTGTACTTTAAGCGTGTTGATGTAAATGCAGCCTTAACAGATCCTAAAAATTCGAATCTGATAGAGGTCCACCGCACAGCCCTTGCATCATGCCGGCAAAGCCGTGCACCGGACTGGCGGGTTTGGACTGCAGCAACATGGGTTCAGGAGAGTCCACAAACCTGATCTAGCTGGCTTTGCCGCCTTCGATGACGCGCAGAAAGCTCGAATTGATACGCCGCACTTCATCACTGCTGGATGCCGGTGCGCGAACCGGTTTGCCGGGGAGTTGGTCACTCCACAAAACACGTATCTTGCGCACCTGGAATTTCACCAGGGGATCTGGGGTCACACCTCGTGCGTCCCGGAACGGTGCTATGGTTGTAAGGGCGTGAACATTCCTGCCATTTGCAGAAATGACCGGTACGGCAACCAGCTCAAAACCTACTTCCCGGCCGCCAAAAGAGTGGGCGAGAAAGCGGCCGACACACGGTTGCTTCATGCCGACGACAGTGTCCAGACCGCGAACGATGGTTTCACGGTCAAAGTTTGACCAGTCATCGAAGGCCGTTGTGCCGGTTAACTGCCGGCCTATGGTTTCGCATACGGCAGAGCCTGCCAGCCGGTACATGTAAGACATCTTGTGCGGATCGCGTGCCAGTATGCATGTCCACGGCACAATAGCGATCAGATCGCGCATGGTGATGTCGGTTCTCAATGGTGCGGCTTCTTCACCTCTGATGCGTTCCCAGGTGCGCAGCAAATTGCGACTGGTGGGGTGCATAACTGTGCTATCAGAGACGTTATTGAAAATTTGGTTCGTGCCTGACATAAATGTCCCCTGCCTGACTGGTATTTCGTCGTTGTTTCAAAGCTGAACGCTTCTAACCCGTCTTTGCAGGCACCGTGCCAGACAGAAGAAAACACACAGGCAAACCCATGAAAGACGAGAAACCTTCCGAAAACCGGCCATTTGAGCCGGGCCGGCTGAGCGCTGATGAATTTGAAGCATTGAAAATTCAGCGCACACCACCACCCGCCATCAACGCGCCGGGCGTGGTTTTGTTGTTAGCCGGGGCAATGCTGGTCATTCATGCCTGTCTGCAGCTTGTTGGCAGCGATACCTATAACCGTGTCGTTGTGACGCTGGCATTCCTGCCGGCGCGATTTCAGACGCTGGCGGAGCTTGGTGGCCAACTGTTGCCCGGTGGCGAGATTGCGCGGGTGACATCGTTCTTCTCGTACGCGCTGTTGCACGGTAGCTGGACCCATCTTGCCATGAACATGGTCTGGATGCTGGCGTTCGGGTCGGTGGCAGCACGCCGACTGGGGGCGGCCAGGTTTATCGGCCTTTCAATGCTTGCCGCAGCTGTTGCAGCCGCATTCTCCATGGTATTGAATTGGGGGACGGGGGCCATACTGGTCGGTGCATCGGGCGCCATAGCGGGGCAGATGGCTGTCGCTGTGCGGTTGATTTTTGCACATGGTGGAACACTGATGACCAGCTTGCGCAAGGATCTCAGTCTGGTGCCCCCGGAGCCCCTGCTGCGGCTTTTTACCAATAGATCAGCTATTGTCTTCATGGTGATCTGGCTCGGTGTCGATATGTTGTCGGCGTCATCCGGTCTGCTGAGCGATGCCCGCATTGCCTGGGAAGCTCATCTGGGCGGATTTTTGACCGGATTGCTGGTGTTTGGGTGGCTCGATCCGGCCAGACGAAGCTGATCGACAGCACGCGGCGGCTTTGTGCGGACACGCCGGTTTACCTCATTGAGATCGGTAGCGAATTTTTTTTGATTGTTTTGATTTCAATTGCCATTGAAACAGATACAAGCCATTTGAGAAACATCTGATTAAGGGTTTTGTGCCAATAATCCCGCATTGAGCGTTTGAGCTCCACTTTTTGCGAAAAAAGGTACGTACCTGCAATGAATGCCGCGGACATTGTTGAACAATATGGGCGTGGTGTTCCGGCGATTGTGCAGTCCACCACGCTGGTGGATGTTTGTGAATACCTGTTGTCCTGTCGCGCGCCTGGTACGGTCATCCTGAGTGAATATGGTGAAGTCAAAGGCACCCTGTCGCAGAAGGATATTATCAATGCGTCCGGCCGGCTCGGCTCTTCAGTGATGCAGATGGTGGCCAGTGACCTGGTCCGCGATCTGGTTCCGGCTTGTGAAGCGACAACGCACATAATCCAGGTCATGGAGTTGTTGAACAACACCTCATCGGAATTTGTGCTGGTCACCCAAGACGGCGAGATCAAGGGAATGATCACGCTTGCCGATGTGCATGACCTGCTGTTGCATGCTTTGAGTGAAGATGACGAGGCTAAGCCTGACAAAGCAAAAAAGGCTGCCGCCAAGCCTGCCGCGTCAAAACAGGCAGAGCCTGATGCGTCAACCGCTGCGCCGCCGCAACCGGAATATGAAGAGATCCGGAACTCGGCCTAGAGCAACATGGGTTCAAGTGAACCCATAAAGTTGCTCTAACACTTTGAAAGCGATCAGGTTTATGGTTTTTGGTTGATTCAACCAAAAATCATCCTGATCTAGGCCCCGCCAGATTACTTTTTGCCGTATGTCGCGTCGGGATCTATTTTCCTGACATTGTCGATTGTGGTCAGGCTTCGATCCGTATTGACCTGTCTGTAGAAACAGGTTGCGCGCCCGGTATGACATGCAGCCCCGTCGCCGGCCACGCGAACCTCCAGCACCAGGATATCCTGATCACAGTCAGTTCGGATCCGGTCGATGTGCTGCAACTGTCCGGAGGTTTCGCCCTTTTTCCACAACGACCTGCGTGAGCGCGAATAGTAGTGCGCCAACCCGGTTTCCAGGGTAAGTGCCAGGCTTTCCCTGTTCATGAATGCGAACATCAAGGGGGCATTGGTTACTGCATCAATTGCCATGGCCGGAATCAGCCCCGCATCATCAAAACGCGGCGCAAACTCACTGCCTTCCTCGACATCGTCAATGTTGGCGGGAAGGGGAAATAGCGTATCGGTCAAGAGAATTTCCCCTGCGATTGAAGACAGTATTCAGTCGGGCTGGCGATAGCGCACCATTTCCATGAAGCGTGCCTGCAGATGCGTCTCCGACTTGAAATCACCGGTAAACCGTGTGGTCAGCGTAGAGGCGTCTCGTTTCTGAACACCACGCATGGTCATGCAGTTGTGTACGGCTTCGACCATGACGGCGACACCACGTGCATCCAGCTGTGTATCAATTGCGTGCACAATCTGGGCGGTCAGGTTTTCCTGGGTCTGCAACCGACGAGAAAACACTTCAACCACACGCGCCAGCTTCGACAGCCCGACGACGCCATTGGTCGGCAGGTAGGCAATGTGGACGTGGCCCTGGAATGGCACCATGTGGTGTTCGCAATGGGAGGAAAACTCGATATTTCGCACCAGTACGATGTCATCATAACCGCCGACATCTTCGAACGTACGTTGCAATGCATCGCGGCCGTCTGCCTTATAACCGGAGAACAATTCGCCATACGCCTTGAGTACCCGCTTTGGCGTATCCAGCAGACCCTCACGTTCCGGATCGTCTCCGGCCCATGCAATCAGCGTACGAACTGCTGCAAGTGCTTCTTCTTCAGAAGGCTTTTCAACCGATGGGCCAGACCCGATATTGGGCTTTAAGGCATCTGTATGTTTAACGACAGCGTCCATTCCGGCCTCGATATAGTCTTGAAATTTCAGGGCTAAATTCGTTGATTTAACGCTGGGTTGCGTGTTTGGGTTCACTCGTTTTTCAGCAAAAAGCCAAAAACCTGAATTTAGGGTCTGGTCTTAGCATAAGCTTCACCGAAATCCAAAACGGAGATTACACCGGCGGGGACACATAATCGTTCCCTGCGAACAGGATATGGTCGAATGAGACTGGTAATACAAGCAAGTTCGACCCATATTGAGCGCTGCCATGATAAACGACGTCTACAACAAGCAGATACTGGGGTTTGCAGCCGATATTCCCCGTTTGGGCAGGCTGCCGGCGCCGCAAGGCAGCGCTGTTGCCCACTCGAAATTGTGCGGGTCCAAGGTGACGGTGGATGTCATGCTGGATAATGGGGTGGTGTCTGACTTTGCCCATGATGTGAAAGCATGTGCGCTGGGCCAGGCATCTTCGTCCATCATGGCGCATCATGTTGTCGGTTCCAGCCCGGACGAGCTGCGCGCGGTTCGCGATCAGATGTACGACATGCTGAAAAACAACGGGCCGGCCCCGGACGGCAAATGGTCGGATCTTGAAGCGCTGTCACCGGTGCGTGATTTCAAGGCGCGCCATGCGTCTACCCTCTTGACCTTCGATGCCGTGTGCAATGCCATTGACATGGCAGAAGGCAAAACCGGCGAAGATGCTGCCCGGTCAGCCTGAGTTTTCAGCCTGATTTTTTGTCGGGTTGCGGCGGTGGCGGGAACCTTGAGGTTTTTTCCAGCACGTTCAGGTCCTTGTGATTGCGCATGTATTGTTCCGATGCATCACGCAATGGCTGGTAATCCCACGGATACCAGTTTCCCTTGCGCAAAGCCTGCCACACGGCAAGCCGCACCAACTGGCTTTCCCTGATTTCCGCTTCCAGCCTTGACGGGTTCCAGCGTGCTGCTGCCATCGACCGGAATTTCCGGACGATGTCGGCATGATCAGGGCGATCTGCAAGATTGCTCTTTTCGTTCGGGTCCGCGGCAAGGTCGAACAACTGGTCCGGATCAGGCCGCGATGCGGTGTACTTCCAGTTTCCCTGCCGGATCATGAACAGCGGGGCAAGACAGCCTTCCGCCGTCAGTTCCGCATAGATGGCGTGTTCCGGATTTTCCGTGCCACCTTGCAGCAAAGGCAGAAGGGAGTGCCCGTCGAGTGTTGCAGCATGGTCCTTGCGCCCGGCGATATCGCTCAGGGTCGGTACGATATCCAGCAGCGAGGTCGGTTGCGCAACCCGGCGCGCTTCATATCTGCCAGGCGCGTAGACTATGAGCGGCACCCGGGCGGAATGCTCCATGAAGCTCATTTTGTACCACAGGCCGCGCTCGCCCAGCATGTCGCCGTGATCGGATGTGAACATGATGATGGTGTCATCGGTCAGTCCGCAATCATCAAGAGTGTCCAATATCCTGCCGACATGATCGTCCAGATAGGAAATGTTGGCATAGTAGGCGCGCCTGGCATTGCGGATGTCCTGGTCACAGATGTCATAATCATCCATGGCAGAGACTTTCCAAAGCCGCTGACTGTGCGGGTCCATGTCATCATAGGCAAACGCGCGCGTAAGCGGGGCGTCGATGGCATCGTCTGAATACAGGTTCCAGTATTTTGCCCGCGCCGCGTATGGGTCGTGTGGATGGGTGAATGAGGCGACCAGGCAGAACGGCCGCTGTTCCTGATTGCGGGCGTAATCATATATGCGCCGGCACGCCTGGAACCCCACTTCATCGTCATATTCAAGCTGGTTGGTCTGTTCGGCTATGCCTGCCTGCTTGACCGACAGCAGGTTGTGATACCACCAGTCGACGCGCTCCTGCGGCTTGCGCCAGTCGGGCGTCCAGCCGAAATCAGCAGGGTAAATGTCGGTGGTCAGGCGTTCTTCAAAACCGTGCAACTGATCGGGCCCGACAAAATGCATCTTGCCGGACAGGCAGGTTCGATAGCCCTCCAGCCGCAGATAGTGGGCAAAGCTCGGGATCTGGGATGCAAACTCGGCCGCGTTGTCATAGACCCGGTTGCGTGACGGCAACTGCCCGGACATCATCGCTGCGCGTGCCGGAGCGCACAGTGGGCTTGGCGAGTAGAAATTTTCGAATACCACACCGTCTTTCGCCAACCGGTCGATGTTGGGTGTCTTGACTACCGGGTGTCCGTAAGACGACAGAAACAGGGCGGACAACTGATCAACCATGATGAGTACAATATTGGGTTTGTTTTCAGACATGGTGGATCCCCATATGAGCTGGTGTAGGTTGAGCACCAGATCAGGGTCCTGACCCTGGCGCTCGAATATGGAGCAATAGATTGAAACACCGACCATTTCCAGTAAAGCCGCGACAGGGCCTTGTGGCATCGGTGATGCTGGTCCTGATTCGTGGATACCAACTGACCCTGTCGTATTTTTTCGGCCGCACCTGCCGGCACCTGCCGACATGTTCCAATTACGCCATGGAGGCAATCTCCGTTCACGGGGCGTGGGCCGGATTCTGGCTGGGGTTTTTCAGGATTGCGCGGTGCAACCCATGGGGGACAAGCGGCCATGATCCGGTGCCGGATGAGATCGAGCGGGCCGGATTGAAGGTCTGGCGCTATGCCCGCTTGACGAAGCGGGCCGATACCGGGCAATAAGTTGGCCATTGTGCGCACAAGCTGCGTGCAACCAAACCACAATTAGTCAGCTTACCTGCGTTTGTATGCAGAGAGTGAGCAAGAGGTGACGATAATGATTTCCCTTACATTTCCCGATGGATCCGTGCGCCAGTTCGAGCCAGGCACAAGCGGGCGAGATGTCGCCGGTTCGATTGCCAAGTCGCTGCAGAAAAAGGCCGTGGCGATCATGCTGGACGGCGCGCTTGCAGATCTGTGCGACCCGATTGACGCAGATGCCGAGTTCAAGATCATCACGCGCGAAGATGCCGATGCGCTGGAACTGATCCGGCATGACGCTGCGCACGTGATGGCGGAAGCGGTACAGGAATTGTGGCCCGGCACCCAGGTGACCATCGGGCCGGTGATCGAGAACGGCTTCTTCTATGATTTCAAGCGCAATCAACCGTTCACGACGGAAGATCTGCCGGTGATCGAAAAGAAGATGCGCGAAATCATTCAGCGCAACAAGCCGTTCACCAGGGAAGTCTGGCCGCGCGACAAGGTCAAGCAGGTATTCAAGGACAAGGGCGAAGCCTACAAGGTTGAACTGGTCGACGCGATCCCTGACGAGCAGGACCTGAAAATCTACTATCAGGGTGACTGGTTCGACCTGTGCCGGGGCCCGCATATGGCGTCTACCGGCCAGATCGGGTCCGCCTTCAAGCTGATGAAGGTGGCAGGCGCCTACTGGCGCGGTGACAGCGACAACGAGATGCTGACGCGCATTTACGGCACGGCGTGGGCGTCCCAGGCTGATCTGGACAACTACCTGATGATGCTGGAGGAAGCTGAGAAACGCGACCACCGCAAGCTGGGCCGCGAAATGGACCTGTTTCATTTCCAGGAAGAAGGCCCCGGCGTGGTGTTCTGGCATTCCAAGGGCTGGCGCATGTTCCAGAACCTGGTGAATTACATGCGCCGCCGGCTGGATGCGCAAGGCTATGAAGAGGTCAATGCACCGCAGATACTCGACAAGGCGCTGTGGGAAACCTCGGGCCACTGGGGCTGGTACAAGGAGCACATGTTCGTCACCGAGACGGAAGACGACCGGGTGTTTGCTATCAAGCCGATGAATTGTCCCGGGCACGTGCAAATCTTCAAGCACGGCCTGAAGTCTTACCGGGACCTGCCTGTCAAGTATGCAGAATTTGGAAGTGTTCACCGCTATGAACCGTCAGGCGCGCTGCATGGCCTGATGCGGGTGCGCGGCTTTACCCAGGACGATGCCCATGTGTTTTGCACCGAAGAGCAGATGGCGTCCGAGTGCATGCGGATCAATGACCTGATCCTGTCGACCTATGCGGATTTCGGCTTTGATGAGATCACGGTAAAACTGTCGACGAGACCGGAAAAACGTATCGGATCCGATGCGGACTGGGATCATGCCGAACAGGTCATGGGCGAGGTGCTTGAGCAGATCAAGACGGAATCCAAAGGCAAGATCACAACCGAAATCAATCCGGGCGAGGGGGCTTTTTACGGGCCAAAGTTTGAGTATGTGCTGCGCGATGCCATTGGCCGCGACTGGCAGTGCGGCACGACTCAGGTTGATTTCACCCTGCCGGAGCGGTTCGGCGCGTTTTACATCGACCGGGATTCGGAGAAGAAGCAACCGGTGATGATCCACCGTGCCATTTGCGGGTCCATGGAACGGTTCCTCGGCATTTTGATCGAGAACTATGCCGGACACATGCCGTTGTGGTTTGCGCCCGTACAAGTGGTGGTTGCCACCATTACCCAGGATGCCGATGCCTATGGCGAGCAGGTTGCCGCACGGCTCAAAAAGGCCGGCCTGCAGGTCAGCACCGACTTCCGCAACGAAAAGATCAACTACAAGGTGCGCGAGCACTCGCTTGCCAAGGTACCGGTGATCCTGGTGTGCGGTAACCGTGAAGCTGAAGAAGGCACGGTCAATGTCCGCCGTCTCGGCTCTCGCGACCAGACGTCGATGACGCTGGACGAGGTGACTGCGGCTCTGGTGGATGAAGCCACGCCGCCGGATGTCAGGCGGGCGAATGCGTCTTGAAGAGTGATATTGGGTAAGCCGGGTCACGGGATTTGATGAGCGGGACCCGCGCTTGCGCGATGTGACAATGGTGGTCAGCGGTGATTGTCAGCAATTACCCGGTTTGGTCCAAAGTCTTCGCCGGAACGTTCATGTCTGCATCAGGCATGGGTGACGGTACATGAAGACGACAAAGAAGCAGGATCTCCCGACGAAGCTTTGCGCCACCTGCCAGCGACCTTTTTGCTGGCGAAAGAAATGGCAAAAGGTCTGGGCCGAAGTGCGGTATTGTTCGGAAAGATGCCGCCGCGGTGCAAAGTCGGGACAAGCTACGTGAGCCAAGCCACCTCACTTGATGGGCAACTGGAGGAGACGGTTTCGTGGACGGGAACGCGCGAAGCGGCACTGGAGCGTCTGCAAGTCTTCCTGCCCCGTGCCGGGCGGGCCTATGCATCGAGCCGAAATCACGATCTTGGGCCGCACAACCGCTCAAACGTCTCTTGTCTTTCACCCTGGATACGTCACCGGTTGCTGCTGGAAGAAGAGGTGGTGCGCGAAACCCTGCTCCGTCATTCTTTTTCCGAAGCGGAAAAATTTCTGCAGGAGGTCTTCTGGCGATCCTATTTCAAGGGTTGGCTCGAACAGCATCCAGGTGTCTGGTTGCAATACCGCAGCGATGTCAGTCGACTGGTAAACCAGTTGGAAAACTCTTCCCAATTGCATACGCGATACGAAAACGCCATCAGCGGCAATACCGGCATAGACTGTTTCGATTTCTGGGCGGTCGAGTTGGCTGAAACCGGCTATCTTCACAATCACGCGCGCATGTGGTTTGCCAGCATCTGGATTTTCACCCTGTGCCTGCCCTGGCAATTGGGTGCGGATTTTTTCTACAGGCACCTGCTTGACGGCGATCCGGCTTCCAACACGCTCTCCTGGCGGTGGGTTGCAGGTCTGCACACCAAAGGTAAAAACTATATCGCGAGGCCTGCAAACATCGAAAAATACACCGATGGTCGATTTTCGCCAAAGGGTCTGGTTCCTGACGCAGCGCCTCTCGTTGAACTCGAAGAGCATCCGCTTTGCCTGATCGACAGGGCTGATTGCTTGCCTGACGAGGTGCCTTTCGGTCTTGTGATCACAGAGGAAGATTGTCATGTGCAATCCCTTCCTTTGGCGCGCAACCCCAGAGGTATCTGCAGCCTGGCTACAACTGAAGCCCGGTCACCGCTCGCAATCGGACAACCGATGCGACGCTTTGCGACAGATGCGTTAAGCGATGCCAGCGGGCGGGCTCAAGCAATTTTTGAGTGCCAGGTTCATCGAGCCGACGCGAAAGACTGGGGAGCGTTCCTGGTCGAATGGGCTCAGGATATCGGGGTAAAGACAATCGTGACGAGTTGGATCCCGGTCGGTCCGGTACGTGACAGAATTGACCAGGCCCGCCCCGCTTTGCATCAGGCGGGTGTAACCCTGCTGCAAATCAGACGCCCCTATGACCAAGCCTGCTGGCCTCACACTACGAGAGGCTTTTTCAAGCTCAAGGCAAAAATACCAGGCCTCATTGAGCAGCTGAACCTATCTTGAACGCCTGAAGACGCCTCCCGGCCAAACGTCAGATCGTAATGGCAGTTTCTTCCTTGGCGGTCCGAATGATGATCATGGTGTAGAACCGCGCGACATTTGTTCGCTCCCGGAACAGCTTGTCGCACAATGCATCAAACTCATCCATATCCTTCAGGCGCATCATCAGCAGTACATCGATTTCACCGGTGACAGCATAGGCTTGTGAGACAGACTCTTCCTTGGTGACAAGATCAAGGAAGCGCCGCATGTGCTGTTCACCGTGCTCCTTCAACTCCACTGTTACGACGGCTTTCAGAGTCTTGCCGGCTTTTGCCGGGTTTAGAATTGCAACAATCCGGTCGACAATTCCTGCAGACCTGAGACGTCGGATGCGGCGCAAACAGCTTGAAGCTGAAAGTCCAACCTCATCTGCGAGGTTCGCATTGGTTCGTGAAGCGTCCCTTTGCAGAAGGTTTAGCAGTTTTTTGTCAATTCCATCCATTTGATGCACTCCTGTGAACAGCAATGGTCTGTGCAATATTATTGCATGCAGTTGCACATTTTGACCACAACTGCCACCGGCTTCGCGGTAACACCTGTTTGAGAATGGAGGGTGTTCGCGATGAACCTGAAGACAATGTTGATGAAGAAGACGCTCGAAACTTTCGGGGTCTACTGCGAATTGGTCCGCATCATCGTGCCAGTCGCTTTCGCCACCCAGTTTCTCGTCGAGGCTGGAGTGATAGAAGCGATAGCGCCCGCACTGGAACCTGTCATGGGGTTTTACGGTTTGCCACCGGCGCTGGCTTTTGCATGGCTGACCGGGCTGGTAATCGGTGTCTGGGGAGCTGTTGTAGTTATCTTCACATTGGTTCCGGTTTCACAACTCAGCATCGCCGACATGACGGTGTTTTCCGCCTTGCTGCTGTTTGCCCATGCTCTGCCGATTGAGCAGCGGATTATCCAAAGGGCTGGTCCGGGGTTCATTGTCACGGCATTGCTGCGCCTGGCCGGTGGCATGATCTATGCGATGATCCTGCATCAGATATTCAGTTTGTCCGGTATTTTGGGTGAGCCTATCAACCCAGCCTGGGTTCCCGTCAGTGAGGTTGCGGGCTGGCCAGGCTTCATCCTCAGCACCTTGAAAACACTGTTGTGGATGCTTGCCATTCTGATGGCCCTGGCGTGGCTGATGGATTTGCTGAAATGGTCGGGATTGATGGATGTGCTGAAGCGAGGCATCTCGCCGGTATTTCGATATGCGGGGATCCGGGAAGAAGCGAGCGAGATGGTTGCGATCGGTTTGCTGCTCGGCATCGTTTACGGCGGCGGTTTGCTTATCCGCGAGGCGGAAACGGGCAATATTCGGCCTCGCCAGATATTCCTGTCATGCGTTTTCATGTCGTTTGCGCACAGTGTGATCGAAGATACACTGGTGGTTGTCGCACTAGGTGCAGACCTGATGAGCGTGCTGTTCGGTCGGATTGTATTCGCGATACTGGCCACAGCACTGGTGGCAATGGTGTTACGATTTGTTTCAGATGAAAAATTCTCAAAGTTCGCCTTCAACACGACGCTTAAAATCCGGTAGCCGATTGAGCCTGATGTTGATGTTCCGCGACCATTTTAAGAGCATTGCCTTGTGCTAATCGGTTTACCCTGCGCTTGGGAACTGGCTCTCTTGCTCCAGTCACGCAAACCGCTTCGCTCCCGCAACGCAGGCTGCGACAAGTGCGGTTACGGAACCCTATCCGGCCCGGACTGCCATCGAGGTTGCCGGTTTTGCCTCGGAAGGCGTTGTGGTTGAATTGCGCGTCATTGCGCGGCGGCAGATCAAGTGATCGTACCTGGCTGCTCGACCAGATGTTGCGGCACCCGCTCACACGGGGTCACATTCAGCCTCAAGTTTGCTTGAGGTTGCATCTTTACCACATCAGGATTTCAATGCCCCCTGAAAGGACATGACAATGGACACGGAATACTGGCATCGAAAGTGGCAAGCTGATGATATCGGGTTCCACCAGGCTGAAGGCAATCCCTTGCTGCATGCCTACTTCAAGGCGCTTTCCCTGCCCGTTGGCAGCCGGGTGTTTGTCCCCTTGTGCGGGAAAACCCGTGATATTGCCTGGCTGCTTTCGCAAGGCTATCGAATTGCCGGAGTGGAATTGAGTGAACTGGCAATTCAACAATTGTTCTCAGAGATCGGGCTTGAGCCGGCGGTGGTCACGAAAGGTGGCATGAAGCATTACAGCGCGGCGGATATGGACATCTTTGCCGGTGACATATTCCAGCTCACGGGCAAGATGCTTGACCCGGTGGATGCGGTCATAGACCGCGCGGCCCTTGTGGCGCTGCCTGAGGACATGCGCATCCGTTATGCCGGGCACGTCGCCGAGGTCACCGGTGAGGCGCCGCAGCTGCTTGTGACCTTTGAGTACGACCAAACCCAGATGGCCGGTCCGCCGTTTTCCATTTGCGATGCGGAAATACGTAACCACTATCAAGGCACCTATCAGATAGCGCAGCTGGCAAGCGTCGATGTGGCGGGAAAACTGAAAGGCAAGTGCGTAGCGAAAGAAAATGTCTGGCTTTTGAAGTCTCCGATCTAGGTGCAGGTGGTGCAAATGGCCGGTCCTGGTATCTATCTCGCAGAACGCGAACGCCTGCGTGGCTGATCATTTTTCGGTTGGTCTTCCGCCAGCCCCGCGTCGGCGTCGGTGGCAAACAGGTCGGTAAGTTCCTGGGCGTGACGCTTGGCGTTGTCCGCCATCTTTTGCACGTCTGAATAGTGTTGGTAGTCATCATACAGCCTGGCCCTGTCACCAGCCGCAAATGCCTTGATGGTTCGTGCGGCTTCTTCGCGGTCAAGGCCTGTCTCAAGCAGGACGCGGCGCGACATTTCCACCGCCGACAGGAAGGTTTCGCGCATGATGTGTTCAACGCCATGGTCCATCAACTGGTGGACATGGTTGCGGTCACGGGCACGCACATAGATCGGCAGGTCGGGATACTTGTTGCGCACCAGTTCAACGATTTTCAGGGAAGCCTGCGGATTGGAAACACAGACCACAAATGCCCGCGCCTTGCCGACCTGGGCGGCATCCAGAATGTCCTGACGCGAGGCATCGCCGAAATATACCTTGCCGCCGAACTTGCGCACGATTTCGATCTGCGTCGGGTCCCCGTCCAGTGCTGTAAACGGGATCTTGCGGGCGGCCAGGACGCGGGCAATGATCTGGCCGAAACGCCCCAGACCGGCAATGACCACATGCCCGCCCTGATCCGGCATGTCGTCGTGTTTGACATCCGTGTCGGTGACAGGTTTCGCGCGGGCGGTCAGCCAGCCTTCGGCCAGCATCAACAAGGGTGTTGCCACCATGGTCAGTGTGACCACCACGTTGACCATGGAGGCAAAGTCCCGGGTGATGACAAAAGCAGCCAGGGCGGTTGTCGTCAGCACGAAGGCAAATTCACCCCCCTGGGCCAGCGCAACTGAAAATCTGCGGGCGCTTTTCACGTTGAGACCGAAAAACCTGCCGGTGAAAAACAGCACGATACCCTTTGTTATCATCAGGATTACCGCAGCCAGGATGATGGTGCCGGGTATTTCGGTGATCAGCCGGAGATCAAGCGACATGCCGACGGCAACGAAGAACATGCCGAGCAACAGTGATTCAAATGGTTTGATGTCGGCTTCGATCTCGTGCCGGTACGCCGAGTCAGCCAGCAGGGCGCCGGCGATGAATGCGCCCAGGGCAGGGGACAGACCGGCGCTTTTCATGATGATCTCGATGACCACGATGGTGAGCAGTGCAAATGCCGTCATGGCTTCGGAAACGCCGGTCTTGGCGATCAGGTGGAACACGAAACCGAGGACGTAGCGACCGGCCAGTATCACGATGCAGATCGCGCCGAGCGCCTTGGCGGCGCCGTACCAGGTCATGGTGGCCTGCTCGCCACCGCTGACGGCCAGCAGGCCGACAAAGGCAATCATCGGGATCGCCGCGATGTCCTGAAACAAAAGCACGGCAAATGCCAGCCTGCCGTGGCGGTGTTCAAGCTCGCCCTGTTCCTTCAAGACCTGCAGGACCATGGCGGTTGACGACAGCGACAGCGCCAGCCCGGTGAACAGGGCGATCCGCCAGCCGTACTGTGCGCCCAACATCATGGCGAACAATATGAGCGCTGACACCAGAACCTGGACTCCGCCGGCACCGATCACGGATTTTCGCATGGCGAACAGGCGCTGTGGCCGCAATTCAAGTCCGATCAGGAACAGTAAAAGGACCACGCCGAACTCGGCCACATGCAGCATTCTTTCCGCATCGGTGAAGATGCGCAGCACAAACGGCCCGATGATGACACCGGCAAACAGGTAGCCCAGCACCGCGCCGATGCGGAAATACTTGGCCAGCGGTGCAATCAGGGCTGCCGACGCCAACAAGACGGCGATCTGAAACAGACTGATATTGCCCAATGTCACAACCTCCACGTATTGTCCGGCCATGTTGCAGCATGTGCAGCGTTTCGGCCAGACAGAAATTGGAGACCTTGGCGTAATGAGCAGGTTTGACTGTGATGATCCGGTGTTGGGCGACAAGGGATCGTGCGACGCCATAGAGCACATCATCGTGCCGCGCGCGCGTGACATTGGAGACTTCGAAGTGCGCCGTGCCTTGCCGTCGGTGAAGAAGCAGATGATCGGACCGTTTATCTTTTTTGATCAGATGGGACCGGCGAAACTCGACGCAGGCAAAGGCATCGATGTGCGGCCACATCCGCACATCGGTCTGTCGACCGTAACGTGGCTGTTTGAGGGTCAGATTTTTCACCGCGACAGCCTGGGTGTTGAACAGGCAATCGATCCCGGTGCGCTCAACTGGATGCGGGCAGGCAAGGGGATCGTGCATTCCGAACGCACCGCGCCCGAGGAACGGGCAGCCGAGAAAAGCCTGTATGGCATCCAGTCATGGGTGGCGTTGCCCAAGGACCAGGAGGAAACCGACCCCGGTTTCTGGCACCACGCGGCACAGGACCTGCCGGTGATTACCGATGGCGGTGTCATGCTGCGGGTTATTGCAGGCTCCATGTTCGGTGAGACATCGCCGGTCAAAATCCATTCGGACATGTTTTACGGCGAAGCAGTATTGCATCCCGGTGCGAGCATGCCATTGCCGCCGGTACACGATGAGCGCGCAATCTATGTCGTTTCCGGCCAGATACGCATTGCCGGTGACCTGTTCGAGGGTGGGCAGTTGCTGGTATTGCGGGCCGGTGATCCGATCACCATCATAGCGGTAAAGGTGGCGCGCATCATGGTGCTGGGCGGTGAGCCGATGGACGGCCCGCGCCATATCTGGTGGAATTTCGTGTCGTCTTCGAAAGAACGCATTGAGCAGGCCAAGCAGGAATGGCGCACGGCGAAGTTTGATATCGTTCCCGGAGACGCCGAGGAGTTCATTCCATTGCCGGGGAAATAGCGGTTCAGGTGCAGGTAGGTGAGCCCTCACTCGAGGGCCAGGATCCTTTGTCTGACTGTTGATTAACGGCCGTTGAGCGGTCACAGCTGCCATCGAAGAATTGGAGATGGGTGGAAGCTTTTGACCAGCCTGAGGAATTCACGGCATCCCTGAACAGGTCCTTTACACTCGCCATGCGATGCCGTGCCGGTTTGGTAAACTGAGATTGCGGCTATAGGTACTCCGTTAGATGGTCGTAGCCGGACTGAGAGACCCCACCACCAAATGCCGCATGACGTCCTCGACCCTGATCGCGGCTCGGCCGAAGGAAATTGACCATTGGCTGCAAATCACACTACGGGAGAAGTTGTCGAGAGAAGTTGGCCAAGATCAGCGCGAAGACCTGTCCGGTCGAAGTGAGATTCAGACTATCGTTCCGAACAAAGCCCCAATCCCGGCTGTTGCGACCATGGCAAGCGCGCCCCAGAGCATCACACGCGTCGCTGCCCTGACCGTGCCTGCGCCGCCAGCGCGCGCCGAAATGGCACCTAGCAACCCGAGACTGATCAGCGAGGCCATGGAAACCGCCGGTATCGCACTTGAAACCGGCGCGATTGCCATGGCCGCCAGCGGAAGAATGGCCCCAACCGAAAACGTTGCCGCGGAGGTCAAGGCGGCCTGGACTGGGCGGGAGCTCACGGTCTCGGAAATGCCTAGCTCGTCGCGGGCATGAGTAGCAAGTCCGTCGTGCTCCATGAGTTGGGCGGAGACCTGTCGCGCGAGTTCGATCTCTACACCGCGATCTGCGTAAATCTGCGCCAGCTCTTCAAGTTCGGCCTCTGGGGCTTCTTGGAGCGCCTTCCGCTCAGTCTCTAGATCGGCCTGCTCAGTGTCGGATTGCGAGCTGACCGAAACGTATTCACCGGCTGCCATCGACATCGCGCCTGCAACCAGCCCGGCGACCCCGGCAATTAAAATGCTGCTTCTGTCGGACGAGGCTGCTGCGACGCCGACAATCAGGCTGGCGGTCGAGACGATGCCGTCATTGGCGCCCAGAACCGCCGCGCGCAACCAGCCAATTCGATGGATGAAATGATGTTCACGTCCTGGAGGTGAACTACTCACGTCGACTGTTCCTTCGTCATCATCAACGTTGCGAAGACCGTCACTACCACTAAACTGATTCTTGCGAACAGAAAAAATTGAACCTCGCCGAAATTGCGAACAAATTTCCGGTATTGATTTTTCCGTGGCTCAAGCGACATTTTCCTGCCACACAGCATGACTGGCGCAGACTGGCATTTTGACGTCTTGCGCCGGCTCAAAATGGAAAGGCTCGAAATTGCGCCGAAAAAAGCCACATCTCGTCGTCTCCAAACGAGCGTCGCCCGGGGCGTCGCCCGGGACGTTAATCGCCGACCCAAATGCGGTCGAGACGCGCATTTCGGCCATTTGCTATAGTGCCGATAAAATTGACGATGTGCATGATTGCCAGGCAACCGATCTTGCCGAGCTGCGTGGCAAGGCGCCGGTGGTGTGGATTGATGTCGTGGGGCTTGCCGATGTCGCAGCCATTGAGGTTGTCGGCGACGCCTTCGGGCTTCACCGGCTGGCTCTGGAGGATGTCATCAACGTCCACCAGCGACCGAAAGCCGAGGCGTATGAAGACCATGTCTTCATCGTTTTCCAGATGCTGTTTCACGCGCAGATAGCCCACTGCGAACAGGTATCAATGTTCATCGGCGATAATTATGTGCTGACATTCCAGGAACGGCCCGGCGATTGCTTTGGCCCGGTTCGTGATCGGTTGCAGCGCAACAAGGGACGCATTCGGCAGCTTGGTGCCGATTACCTGGGGTATGCGCTGATCGATGCGGCAATCGACAGCTATTTCCCGATCCTTGAAACGCTGGGAGAGGAAATTGAAGCGCTGGAAGATGAAGTCGTCGCCAATCCAAAACCGATCTTTGTAGATCAACTTCACCGGATCAAGCGCGAGCTCCTAGCCCTGAGACGCGCCGTCTGGCCGACGCGCGAGATGCTGAACACACTTATTCGAGATGAACTGCCTCAAATCAGCGACACAACACGGCCTTATCTGCGTGATTGCTATGATCATGCGATCCAGCTGATGGACATCGTGGAAACCTATCGCGAGATCGCATCAAGCTTGCTTGATGTATATCTTTCAAGTCTCAGCGCCCGAATGAACGAGGTCATGAAGGTCCTGACGATTATTGCGACGATCTTCATTCCGCTTGGGTTTATAGCCAGCCTTTATGGCATGAATTTCGACCGCTCCTCACCGTTCAACATGCCGGAGCTTGGCTGGCGGTTCGGCTATCCGTTCGCACTTGTGGTGATGGCCGCGGTTTTAGCCGGCCTTGTTTGGTTTTTCAGGCGCCGTGGATGGATCGGGTAGGACATCGGCGAGGATAAATGACGAAACACTGTTCCAGTTTTCGCTGTAGCCGTTGATTTCCGGAAATTCAAGGTCAACTCAGGGCTCTGAGTCGTCCTGCGAGATCTTTGAACCTGATGGGCACTGACTCTAGTCTGACGCACGCACCTTTGTCCGTTTACCGGCAACAATAATGATGGTCCGCGTCTGGTCGTTGTCATTATAGATGTAGCGACCTGGCGCCAGTGTAAGCACGCCGGCTCCGATCCCTGAGCGATGCCAGTTGTTCTCCTGACTGTCGACAGACCACGGAACCCCGTCCGGTGCATCCACAATGGCAATGCCGGCTTCATGGTCCAGATTGAGCGACGTCAGGATCCCCGGTTTGATGGTCACTTCGGTGTGGGTGACGGTGTTGCCCGGTTCGATTTCGCTTTCAAGACGGTAGGTGCCTGCACCCAGGCGCATCAGCCCGCCTTGCATCTGCGATGTGGCGATGAGCTTGCCGGCACTGGTGCCGTTGACGGCATAGGCCCTGTGAACGGCGCGCACCCGGTGCGGCAAGGGTTCTCTGCCCAGTGTTGAAAGGGTGCGAAGGCCGCCGACATTGAACACGAATGTCAGGCCGAGGTGCTGGCCCTTGGCCAATACGACAGGCTTGACTGCGGACACGCTGCCATAGCGCGCCTCGATGCGGTAATTGCCAGGCTCAAGCGGAATGTCCGCTACCGGCCGGGCATCGGTGTAGACGGGTTCGCCGCCCTGAGCGCCATTGCCGAGAGTGCGGACCAGTTTCCATGTAACGGGTTTGGTGATCAGACCGCCGTCTTCCGACAGGCGGCCGGCCAGCCTGATGCCTTCGAGGCCGGGTCTGGTGATTTCAATGCGCAGTTCCAGCGGTACGTTTGCTGTCACGGCAGGTAATGATCCGGTGATGATGGTATCTGCATCTGTGCGCTGTGCAGCAAGAGCGGACGATGTCGCAAGAGAGAGGAGTAAACTGGCGCCGACAAAGTTCAGGGCCGCCCCTGTGAAAAAGCGGCCCCGACTGTGCTGTCGTGCACGTTGGAGAATTACGTGCATTCTAAATTTCCCTGTCAGACTTCTGGATACCTAATTCTTGTAAGGCCCGGTCTGCATATCCCCCGACCTGTAATCCGATCGGCAAGGAGACAAAACCACATTGGCCGCCCGGCGCGCAATTAATTCCTTAATAGAAGGTTAACGTGATCGTTTCAGGTTTAGTAAACGTCTATATACAGTGATAAGAAGGTCATTGAAAAACTGTCGGACCAGAGGATGATCAATGGTTGAACTGAACAATGGATTGGCGTTTGAGGCGCTCAATGACACCTGTGATGCACTGAGCCTGCTCGAAACCCGCCGGTCGGCGTCGGCCAAGGCCATGACCGGGCCGGGTCCGAGCGCCAAGCAACTGGACCGCCTGCTGAACATTGGCGTGCGGGTGCCGGATCACGGCAAGCTGACGCCCTGGAGGTTCATTGTGTTTGAAGGTGATGCGCGCAAGCGGGCAGGGCAGATTGTTGCTGAGCGTTATCACCAGTTGCACGCGAACCATGGCGAAGAGACTCTCGAAGTTCAGCGCAACATGTTTTCACGCGCGCCTTGTGTCATCGCGGTTGTGAGCACCGCAAGGACTGATCATCCCAAGATACCGGAATGGGAACAGCTGATGTCGGCTGGTGCGGTGTGTCAGAACCTGCTCATTGCCGCAACGGCCATGGGGCTGGGCGCACAGTGGATTTCGGGCTGGTTTGCCTATGACCGGCCGGTGCTGACGGCATTTGGACTGGCAGACAGTGAGCGCATTGCCGGGTTCTTATACCTGGGAACGCCGATAGAATTACAGGAAGACAGGCAGCGTCCTGAACCTGCCAGCATGACCACGCGGTTTTAGGTAGGGCAGGCCATGACGGGTGCAATTGCCGGAGTGCTGTTCGACAAGGATGGCGTGTTTGTTGATTTTGAAAAGACCTGGACACCGGCTCTGAAAGCCATTGCCG
The DNA here is from genome assembly GCA_963698275.1 of uncultured Alphaproteobacteria bacterium. GTDB lineage: Bacteria > Pseudomonadota > Alphaproteobacteria > Rhizobiales > Aestuariivirgaceae > Anderseniella. The sequence goes on from CAVOQE010000001.1 coordinate 1,042,392, forward strand.
CGGATGCGGCCAATGGTGATAAATCCCTGGAAATCCGGTTGCTTGACGTTGCCGGGTTTGACCCTCACGCCGATACCTTTCTGCCCGCGTCGGTCTGGGCAGCCGGGCACACCGATGATCTGGTCGAGGTGTGGATGCCGTTGCTGAACGGTATGACCCCTGCCGTCCTGGTCGAGAAGGTCAACACACATTGCCTGCAGGCAGTTTCGCATCCGGTGTTTCCGCCGGACGAGGGTCATCGGATATTCTCCGGGCTGAAGCAACTTGACCTGGCGCTGGGTGTGGCGACCAATGACGCTGCGGCTTCCGCGCATGCCACGGTCACAGCGTTCGGACTGGCCGACATGTTCGACCTGGTGATGGGGTATGATTCAGTTGCCAATCCCAAGCCGGCAGGCGATCCACTGTTGGCGTTTGCCAGTCATACAGGGCTCGAGCCGCATCGCGTGATGATGGTGGGCGACAATGCGCATGACATGCAATGCGGACGTGCCGGCGGGGCCGGCGTGTGCGTGGGGGTATTGTCGGGCAACTCAACCCGTGAGCAGCTGGTCCCGCTTGCCGATCATGTCATTGACGACATTTCACACCTGCAGGCCCTGCTGGCATCACTCGAACATTGATCGCAGGTCTAACGTTGCAGACTTGCCGACCTGATCGTAATTGGCGTCCAGCCAGCCGCTGCAGGTGTCCCGGCCGATATCGCGCAAGTGACACAGAAATTCCCACTCGGTATTCAGTTTTGAAGAAGCCGACAGCGGGTTGAGTTGGTCGCTGGCCTCAATGCGATGCATCCTTGAGTGGGTGTAGTGCTTTGCATCCAGTTTGCCATCGTCAATCAACCGGGTCACGAAGTCGATGGTTCGCAGTTCGCGCAGCAGGGATGAATTGAAGCTGATTTCATTGACACGGTTGTGGATTTCGCGTGCCGTTTTCGGCTCCTCGTCCCGTTCGATCGGATTGATCTGTATGATCATGATGTCTGCGATGGAGGTGTTGTAAAATAACGGAAAGATCGGTGGGTTGCCCATGTAACCGCCATCCCAGTAAAGCTCTCCGTCAACTTTGACGGATTTGTACAGGTGTGGCAGGCAGGCCGATGCCATCAGCATGTCGGCTGTCAGTTCCGAGCCGTTGAATACCTTGATCTTGCCGTTGCGCACATTGGTTGCCGACACAAACAACTTGATGTCGTTGCACTTTCGCACCTTGTCAAAATCGATGGTCTCATTGAGCAGGTCAAGCAGCGGATTGATGTCAAAAGGGTTGGTGTCATACGGAGACACGATGCGCGACATTATATCGAGTATGTTGTAGGCGGGCGAGGCGTCAAGGCTCCAGTTGCCGGTCAGCATGTCTGCAAACGAACGCTTGATGGGACTGGCCTGGCCCATGACCGACAAGGAATGCCAGAATGTCTCGAGCGTCTCGCGTGCGCCGTCAGGACCGTTCTGGGTGAAGCCTTGCGCCAGGACGGCGGCATTCATGGCGCCGGCGCTGGTGCCGGTGATGGCTTCGATGCTCAGCCTGCCGTCTTCCAGCAGCCTGTCCAGCACTCCCCAGGTGAAGGCGCCATGTGCGCCACCGCCCTGAAGGGCCAATGCGATTGGTTTTGATTTGGCCATGGTCAATGCGCCGTCCAGCCGCCGTCAATCGGCAGAATCACGCCAGTCATGCTGGCGGCAGCATCTGAGCACAGGAACACGGCAAGGCCGGCGACCTGCTCAACTGTGACAAACTCCCTGGTCGGCTGGGCTTCCAGGATAACCTTCTGGATGACTTCCTTTTCGGTCATGCCGCGCGCCTTGGCGGTGTCTGCTATCTGGGCATCAACCAGCACGGTGCTGACATAACCGGGGCAGATGGTGTTGCACGTCACGCCATGTTCTGCCGCCTCCAGCGCCACGGTCTTGGTCAGGCCCGCGAGGCCGTGTTTGGCGGCCACATAGGCGGCCTTGAAGGGTGAGGCGACCAGTGAATGCGCAGACCCGGTATTGATGATGCGGCCCCAGCCGGCCTTCTTCATCGCCGGCAGGGCTGCGCGGATCGTATGAAACGGCGCCGACAGGTTGAGGGCCATTATGGCATCCCACTTTTCGACCGGGAACTCCTCGATCGGAGATACAAACTGCATGCCGGCATTGTTGATCAGGATATCCAGGCGTCCGAATTCTTTCTGCGTCGCTGCCACCAGGTCGGCACACGCATCCGCCTGCATCAGGTTTGCGCCCATGAAGGAAACCTTCACGCCGGTGCGCTTTTCCAGGCCGGCGCGGGTTGCCTCGATCTCGCCGGCATCGCCGAGGCCGTTGAGCATGATGTTTGCGCCGTCGTTGGCCAGTGCCTCTGCCATGGCCAGGCCGATGCCGGAGGTCGAGCCGGTGACGAGTGCGGTTTTGCCCTTGAGCATGTGGCAGTCTCCAATGTGATATGAAAGGGTTATGTTGCATTGCAACATGGCAGTGCTGGGGCACGTGCTCAAGTGACATTTGTGTCATCACCGGTTGACAGCAGGCCACGCTGGACGCCATCAAGCTACACAAATCACAACTATCCCCTGAACAGACGGAGCGCTCATGTTCTACGGTACGGAAAAAAACAATCATGGCCACGAGTATGATCCGTTCAAGGCGCTGGTCGCGCCACGGCCGATTGGCTGGATTTCATCCATTTCGGCAGCCGGTGTCGTGAACCTGGCGCCCTACAGCTTCTTCAACGCGATGTCGGACAATCCTCACTATGTGGTGTTTGGATCAGCGGGCCAGAAAGACTCGATCACCAACATTGTCGAGACAGGTGAGTTCGTCTGCAACATGGCGACCTGGGAGTTGCGCGAACAGATGAACCAGTCATCCGCACCAGTTGAGCCTGGAGTTGACGAGTTTGAGCTTGCCGGGCTTGAAAAGGCTGACAGTGTCATGGTCAAGCCGCCACGGGTCGCGGCAAGCCCGGTCGGGCTGGAATGCAGGTATGTAAAAACCGTGGATCTGCCCGGACATGACAATGCAGCCGGCGGATATGCCATAGTGGTCGGCCAGGTCATAGGTGTGTATATTGATGACAGGTTTATTGAGGACGGCAGAGTGAACACGGCAGCCATGCAACCGATCATGCGCATGGGGTATTCGGAGTATGCAGTGGTAAAAGAAGCCTTCCGAATGCGCCGGCCGGGGTAAGGATACCTGAAAAACCATGCCTCCTGGCAGAGAAGAGCGAACCAGTTCCAGGTTAGGGGAAACAGACATGTCTGACTTGATGACCGAAGTATCAGGCTTTGTTTCCAACTGGCTGAACCAGCTTGGCATTACCTCAACCTATATCGGCCTGCAGTGGGCGCTGATCCAGTTCTCGATTATCTTCACAGCGTTTGCCGGTGCCCTCATGCTGAACCGGTGGCTGGCGCCAGGTCTTGAAACCTATGTGCGCAACATCAAGGGTCAGCCGCAATTGCTGCGCGTACTGGCGGTCGTGCTGCGCCGTATGCGCTGGATATTCCTGGCGATCTTGCTGTGGGTCGCAGTGGAAGTGATGCAGGAGGTGACGTGGATTTCGCGCAGTTACCTGATCGGCATCGCCGCCAAGCTGTGCACGGCCTGGGTCATCATCTCAATCGCCTCACGCCTTATCCGCAACCGTTTCATGGCCAAAACCATAGAGCTGCTTGCCTGGTCGGTGGCGGCCCTGTCGATTCTCAACCTGCTGCCTGAGACAATCACCGCACTCGATACCTTCGGCATCGAGATGCAGGGGCTCAGACTGACGCCGCTGCTGGTCATAAACTCGATTCTGACCGTATCGGCCATGGTCTGGCTGGCAATGCTGATCGGGCGGTTTGCCGATAACCGCATCAAGACCAGTGAAGACCTGAACCCGTCTCTGCAAGTGTTGCTCGGCAAGCTGATAAAGGCCGCGCTGATGATCGTTGCGGTTCTGGCAGCGTGCAGCTTTGTCGGCATCGACCTGACCGCGCTGGCGGTGTTCTCAGGCGCCATTGGCCTCGGCATCGGCTTTGGTCTGCAGAAGGTGGTGTCGAACCTGATTTCAGGCATCATCCTGCTGGTTGATAAATCGATCAAGCCGGGGGATGTGATTTCGGTCGGTGACACCTATGGCAAGATCAATGAACTGGCCGCGCGCTATGCGTCGGTGATTTCGCGTGACGGACGCGAATATCTCATTCCGAATGAAGACCTGATCACCTCGCAGGTGGTGAACTGGTCGTATTCGTCGGACCTTGTGCGCATCGATCTGGATTTCGGGGTGAGTTATGAGGCAAGCCCGCATACTGTACGCGATCTTGCCAAGACGGTAGCGGCAACGCACAAGCGGGTGCAGGCGGTGCCGCCACCGGTATGTCACATCACCGAATTCGCCGACAGTTCGATCAACTACAAGCTGCGCTTCTGGATCAGGGATCCGGGGCAGGGCACGGTGAATGTGCGCGGCGATGTCTTCCTGCTGCTGTGGGACGGACTCCATGAAGCCGGCATTGAGATTCCGTACCCGCATCGCGATGTCGCCATGCGCGGCCCGGTCAAGGTCGAACTGTCCGGTCCGCCTGCAAAGCCGAAGCGGCAGACAAGGGTCAAACCGGTGAAGGCAGACAATCCGGAGCGTGGGCAGAGCTAGGGTCAGGAACCAAGCTGCCGGGACAAAACACCGCGTGTCAATCTGGTGGCAGGAATTACTCGTAATACCCAGATAACAGTGATGTTTATGGAGTCACCAATGAAATCAATCATGCTGATCGACGATGACGCTGCTTTCGTTCGCGTCCTCGGCAGAAACCTGGAAAATCTCGGATATACCATCTGTTCGGCTACCTGCATTGCAGAAGTCCGGGATTGCCTTGTTTCGGCCCGGCCTGACTTTGCCGTCATCGATGTGCATCTTCAGGACGAGAGCGGTTTGGATGCGCTGGACCTGGTGCGCGAGCTTTCGCCGTCCTCCAAAGTAGTGATGCTCAGCGGGTACATCGATATTGCGACTGCGGCCCGCGCGGCGCGCGCCGGTGCCGCTGATTGCCTGGTCAAACCGCTGGGTGTCGAAGAACTGGAGCACGCCCTGCTGAGTGCAGCCAAACGCCAACCGGACAATCTTCCCAGAATGATGAGCCCGGCCAAAGCCCGGCTGCAGCACATCGTTTCGCGCTGGGAGAAGAATGACCGCAACACAACCAAAACCGCTGCCATTCTGGGTATGCATCGCAGGACGCTGCAGCGGATACTGCAAAATGCCGGTGTGGTTCGCGACCCTGCGGAAACCTTCCGCGCGCCATCGCGTTTTGAAAAGCTGCGCCGCCTACACCGGGTCTGGTCCGACGCCCTGGCGACCGGCTGAGGCCCTTCACGTCTGACTGGGCACGCATGGAGTGTGATGCTTGTGCATCGGGCAATTGCAATGACGCTGCAGGTCGTCGTAAACATGGCGCCATCCTGATTTTTGAAGGAGACGCAGCATGGACCAGTTCACGGGCGGTTGCTCTTGCGGCAATGTCAGAATCGTGGCGTCCGGCTCACCGTACCGGGTTGGCCTCTGCCATTGTCTAGACTGCCGCAAGCATCATGGGGCGTTGTTTCACGCATCCGCGATCTTCCCTCAGGATGCGGTAACTGTCGAAGGCGAAACACGCGACTATGCCGGGCGGTTTTTCTGTCCGCGCTGCGGATCGTCGGTGTTCGCACGTTCCGACGACGAAATCGAAGTGAACCTGGGATCACTGGATGCGCCTGACCAACTGATGCCAACCTACGAAAGCTGGATCGTCCGTCGTGAGTCCTGGTTGCCGCCGTTTCCGCTCACGAGACGATACGACCGTGATCGTGACGCTACGGGTCGCTTTGAAAAGTAGACATCGCGACCGGAGCGGGACGACGAAGCGATCCTGCGCTTTATATTTCTACAGATACGTCTTCCGTGTGAATTCAGTCTTGAGTTTTGCAGCAGCCTGACGGATATCGCGACGCTCGCCATCGTCTTTTCGATCCAGGTTGTTGAACTGGAAGCCCATGCGCCTGTTGGAACCGAGCTTGTTGCGATTGCGGGACAGAAAATCCCAGTACAGGGTCGTTATGGGGCATGCGTCATCGCCGGTCGCCTTTTTGGGGTTGAACCGGCAGTGGGCGCAGTAGTTGCTCATTCTGGAAATATAGTTGCCCGACGCTGCATAGGGTTTGGTGCCGACGATGCCGCCATCGCCGTATTGGCTCATGCCCAGTACATTGGGCAGGGAAACCCAGTCGATTGCATCGACATACATGGACATGTGCCAGCGATGCACATCATAGGGCCGCACACCTAACAGGAGGGCAAACAAACCCAGAACCATCAGGCGTTGAATGTGATGGGCGTAGGCATGGTCGATGAGTTGCGTCACCGATTGACGGACACACATCATGTCGGTTTCGCCTGACCACATGAATTCGGGCATGTCGAGATCGGCGTCCAGTTCATTCGCATCGGCATAACCGGGCATGCGGGTCCAGTAAATGCCGCGTACGAACTCCCGCCATCCAATAATCTGACGAATGAATCCCTCGACACTGTTGAGCTCAGCTGTACCGTTATCCAGTGCACCCAAAGCGGCTTCCACTGCGTCTCGCGGGTCCAGCAGATGCATGTTGAGAGCTGATGACAGGCGAGAGTGAAAAAGGTAAGGCCGACCCATCGCCATGGCATCCTGGTACTGGCCGAAGCCGTGCAGGCGATGGGTGACAAAGTCCTGCAGCGCAGCGCTTGCCTGGTCACGGGTGACCGGATAGTCGAAGTGCTTCAGATGGCCGGGTGCCTCCGGAAACTGCGTCTCGACCATGCCGATTACCTGCCGGGTGATATCACCCGGGTCAAACTGGCGTGGTGCCTTGATCTCGGGCGGGCCCGATTTTCCGAAACTATCGCGATTGTCCTTGTCGAAATTCCATTGCCCGCCGACCGGTTGATTGTCGGACATCAAGATGCCGGTCTTGCGCCTCACGTCCCGGTAAAAATACTCCATCAGCAATGACTTGCGTTCGCTGGCAAAGTCCCGGAACGCGGTGATCGATGTCATGAAATGCGTATCGTCGAGAAACTCGGTATCGGTGCCGGTTGCTTCCGCCGCATTTGTAATCATGAGTTGAACGCGATGATCTCCCGGTTCAACGCAAACCAGGCGTTCAGGCTTCAACTCTTCCAGCCGGCGCACAAGTTCGCCTTCTATTGACCCCCGGTTTTCCGGATCGTCGAGTAGTGTGTACTCGACCTTATAGCCACGCTCGCGCAGTTCATCGCGAAAATGGCGCATGGCGGAAAAGAACAGGACGAGCCGTATCTTGTGCTGCGGCACATACTCTGCCTCTTCCCTGACTTCCAGCATCAGTATTCTGTCATTGTCGGAGCACACGCGCTTCAGGGCGGGTGAAATGACGGAAAGCTGATCGCCAAGGACAAGGACAAGTGTTTCGCACTTCATTTCTGTAGACCTGTTTTGGTATGACAACTCAATGAAGACTGAAAAGTTGCAAGCGCTGGCGGGAGATGTGTGTCAGATGCCTGGATCAGTTACTGATCAGATGAAGCCGGCCAAATACTCTGGAGATGGCCGGGCGGACCAGCAGCGAGACGGAATAGGCGATATCCAATACGCGCATTGCACCAGGCAGGGCGGCTGCCCTGGCAGCCCAGCGCCATTTCGGCAGGCTTGCCCAAACAGCTACAAATGCTCTTGCCCCATCGATCAACTGCCCGTCGCGGGACATGACGTGAAAACGCGCGATAGCCTGTTGACGGCTCAAATCAGGGGGTAGCTGGACGTCTGTCTCGGAAACGTCGACAAAAGCCAGCTCCTGTTCGGCGTCCTGATCGCGGTAGTGGCGAATTTCGGTCGCGCACAACGGGCACGACCCGTCATAGTAGATCGTTGTGCTGGATACCTTGTCCGGCATGATTTTACTCCATCTGGAACGGGCGCAAGGCGTCTTGCAGCTATTGATAGTAATTGCGCTGTTGTACGACGCTGATGTCTGCCTTGGATCATGCGCTGCACATTAAGGACAACATGATCTATGCTGCCTGAAACGAATTCCAGGATTTAAGAAAGTTCGCAAATTACAGACAAGCTGATGTAACGGAATGTGACCTAAACGGACGTACAGATGTCAGGATCGATTACTCTGCCAACCTGGTTTGCCGTGCTTGCTGTTGTCCTGGCAACGTTGGCGGTGGTCAACCATTTCCTGCTTCCTGCACTGCGGTGGATGGCCCGCCGGTCCGTGAACAAGGCAATCTCTGATGTCAACAGGCGCTTTGATCTCAAGCTGCCCCTGTTTCAACTTACCAAACGCCAGGTGCTCATTGACCGCCTCGTTTATGATCCTGAGGTGCTTGCAACCGTTGCGCGTATAGCCAATGAGCGCGGCGTGACGCGCGATGGGGTAATGGCGGAAGTGGTGTCGTTCGCCCGTGAGATCGTACCGTCGTTCAATCCCTACATCTATTTCAACCTGGGTTACCGGATTGCCCGCCGCTTCCTGCGCTACTTTTACCATGTCAGGGTTGGCTGGGTGCATGATGCGGCGCTCAAGGAACTGCCGCCAAAAACATCTGTTGTCTTCTTTATCAACCACCGGAGTAATCTGGACTATCTGCTGGTGACCTATCTCGCGTCGAGAAGAGCCGCGCTGTCCTACGGAGCGGGTGAATGGGCCAGGGTTTGGCCGTTCAGGGCTGTCTTGCGGCTTGCCGGGGCATATATTCTGCGCCGCAACCTCGACGATCCGGTATATCGCGTCGTCCTGAGACGCTATGTTCAGATGGCGACCGCGGCAGGCGTCCCGCACGCCATATTCAGCGAGGGTGCACTGTCGCGAAACGGTATGGTCAATGAGCCGAAACTGGGTCTGTTAAGCTATGTCTGCAGAGGCTTTGATCCGGCAGGTGACGCCGATATCGTTTTTGTTCCCGTGGGGACAAACTTCGATCGTGTCGTTGAACAGCGTACGTTGATCGCAAATGTGGACACCGACTACCGCGGCAGGGGCGCCGGTTTCGTGCTTGGGTCTACTTTGGTTTTTGTTTGTCGTCAGGTCTGGCTCAAGCTCACCCGGCGGTGGCATGGCTTCGGCATGGCGGTTGCCAATTTCGGCGAACCTCTATCCTTGCGCGACTGGTCGAGGCAGAACGATGTCTCTCTGGTCTCGCTTGAGCACGAACCCTTGTTCGCTGCAGTCAAGGCGTTGGGTAGCGAACTTCACCACCGGATTATCGACACGATACCGGTGCTGGCAGTACCTCTGCTGGCCATGGTGCTATTGGCAACTGACGAGCCCATGACCCGAAAGCAACTGCAGCAAAAGGCGCTGAAGGAACTTGAAGACCTGCGCGGCAAGGGCGCGCATCCCGGCTTCAAGGAAGGAGGTGAAGAAATCGCCATAACTGAAGGCATTGACCTGATGTGCCGATTGGGTTTGATAACCATCAACGGGCATGGCAATGTTGAGCCGCACCCGGGCGAGCGAGACCTGCTCCAGTATCATGCAAATTCAATGGTTCAACTGAGTGCTTCGCTAGAGCAACACGGGGTCAAGTGATCTCATAAAGTCGCTCTATCATTTTGAAAGCGATCAGGTTCGTGATTTTTGGTTGTAACAACCAAGAATCAATCTGATCTATCAGTTGAATGATGGCATCTGTCTTATGAAAAAACTGCAGCGCCCATCTATCCAGGAACTTCTGGTGGCAGCCTTGCGCACGCCGATGGGAAACCTCGTGGCGCGGCCGTGGTTTGACTATGTGGCACTCAATACCGTTGCCTACTGGTTCTTTCCGCTGTCACGATTGTGGGCGGCTGCGCGAACTGCGGAAGGGTCGGTAGACCGGTTTTTTGAAAACTCAGGCATTACGCCTTCGCCACGGCTGGCAGAGCGCGTCAAGCGCAATCTCAGTGAGTTCGAAATCGTTCGTCATCGCATGGTGAGCATTGAGCACGACTGGGAAAGCGTCTTCTTCGGCGCCAATGCACCGTCGCCTGAGGCCGCATTACATGCTGAACATGAGCGCCTCAGCTGCCGCAACCGGTACAACAATCTGCGCCGGATGTTCATTCCGTTGCGGCTTGCCAACCAAGTGCAACCTGTGCGCTGGCATATTCCGTCACCGACGGATGTCGAAGCAATCTACGGCACGTTGCTGGCTGATCCGGCCAAAGCGTTCGCGCCTCCCGAACCGATGCCGGACATAACGGTTTCACATCGCGTGGAGAGCAAGGATGGTGGGCAGAATTACTGGTTGCGGTTCAAGTCGCCGTCGCCGCGCATGAACGACCAGGTGATTGCGCGCGTCTATGAACCTGCCTGCGCAGATAATGCGCCGACATTGATTTTTGGGCACGGTATCTGCGTGGAATTTGACCACTGGAGAGGCCTTGTGGACGAAGTCGAGGCAATGGTGAAGATGGGCATCCGCGTTGTCCGCCCGGAAGCTCCCTGGCACGGACGGCGGGTTCCGGACGGCATGTATGGCGGCGAGAAGTTCATTGCGACGGCCCCGATGGGCGCACTGGATCTGTTCACGTCTGCAGCACAGGAATGGTCGGTGATTATTGACTGGCTAAGACGCACCACCAATGCGCCGATCGCCATCGGCGGCAGCAGCCTGGGTGCAATGACATCTCAAATCATCTGTGACAAGGCACGTTATTGGCCTGAACGGCTGCGCCCGGACGCGGCGTTTCTGGTCACCCATTGCGGGCACATAGAAGACGCCGTTGTTCATGGAAAACTCGCTGAAGTCTGGGGCATTGCAAAAGCGACCATAGACCATGGTTGGCGCACAGATCTGATCAGGCGTTATATGCCGCTCTTTGAGGCGGAGGGCGTGCCAGTTATTCCGCCTGAGAACATTGTGACCGTGCTCGGGGACCATGACAATGTGACGCCGTATAACAGCGCGCGGATGCTGATCGACGAGTGGAATGTGCCGGCGGAAAACCAATTTATATATCGCCGCGGTCATTTCAGCGTGCCACTGGGCATGATGCGAGATCACGCACCATTGTTGAGGTTGCGCGAAATTCTCGACAAGCAATTTGACCAGGGTCAGGCCCGGCAGCATTAAGGCTTTCAGGTATGATGATCCAATTTAACCTCAACAGACCCTAGATGATCTGCTGGCCATATTTGGCGATGGCGGATTCGGACAAGGTCAGGCCAAGTCCGGGGCCATCGTTCAGTGTCATCCAGCCATTGGCCATTGCCAGCGGGTTTTCATATAACTCTGCCTGCAGCGGGTCTCGTTCCGGATCGGTGAAGGCTTCGACAAATCCACCTGCTGGTGTCGATGCAACAAGCGGGGCATGGATGAAGCAGTCATGATGGGGCGTAACCTCGACATGGTTCAGTTCACACAACGCTGCCATCTTGCGGCCTTCGGTAAAGCCGCCGAACATGGTCACATCAAACTGCAATATCCCGATTGCCTGTTCTTCCAGCATGGCGCGGCAGCCATAACTGGTGATTTCGCTTTCGCCGCCGGACAACGGGATGCTGGTGCGTTGTGACAGTATCTTCAGTTCCCGCCTGTCATCAGCCCAGCGTACCGGCTCTTCCAGCCAGCGCGGGCGCAACGGCTCGAGCAATCTGACGGCCTGCGTTGCGGTGTGCAGATCCCAGGCGCGGTTTACATCGATCATCAGATCGCAGTCATCGCCAATCACATCGCGGACAATCTCCATCCGGGCGATGTCTTCCGCCAGGCTCAGTCCGCCGACCTTGGCCTTGAAGCCGGTATGGCCCTGGCTTTTGAGTTTTTCGATCTCTGCGCGCAGTTCTGCATGGTCCTTGCCATCGCGGTAATAGGCGCACGTGACATAATAAGGCACGGTGTCGCGATAGCCGCCGAACAACTGATACAACGGCAGGCCGGCCGCCTTTCCCATGATGTCCCAGCAGGCGATGTCGACAGCTGATGAGATGCGCACCAGGGCCTCGCGACCCCAGCCCTTTTCGTGCGCCAGCCTTTGTGAGGTGAGAGAGAACAGCTTTTCGTACAGGCGTTCCGGCGCTAAAGGGTCTTCCCCGGCAATCAGGTCGGCAATACCGCTGCGAAACACGTCCAGAATGGGTTCTGCACTTGTATAACTGGTGGCGAGGCCAAACCCCTCGATGCCGTCTGACGTTTGGAGCCGAACCAGTACCTCATTGGCGGTCGGTACAGTGAAATTGCTGACCCAGTGCGGGCGGTCAATTTCAGGTCCGCGCAAAATGAAGACCTCGATCCCGGTAATCCGCATTGTCAGGTAACTCCGTAGGCCCTGGCCCGATCCAGCAGTTTGCGTGACCGGTTGAGATGCGGAATATCATACATCCTGCCGTCTATGCCCACCACGCCGGCATTGCCGGCATCGGCGAAGGCGTCAATGATGCTGCGGGCTTGTGCAACCTGTTGCGCCGATGGTGTGAAAATGCGGTTGATGACTTCGACCTGTGCGGGGTGAATGGCCATCTTGCAGGTAAAGCCGTCTCGAACTGCGTCCATGCAATCGCGCTCAAATCCGGCCTGGTTTCTGAAGTCCACATAGACCGTGTCAACCGGTTCAACGCCGGCAGCACGGGCGCCGAACAGGCACAGGGATCGGGCCAGCAGGTACGGTTCCGTCAGAAGACCGTCAGCGGTGCGGTTGGCCTGCGCGCCCAGTTCATTCGACAGGTCTTCGGCGCCCCATGCCACGCCTTGCAGGTTGGCAGAGAGATCAGAGTAGGTGTTAAGGCCGAACATGGCATTTGCGGTTTCGGTGGCAATGGCGATGACCGGCATGTCTGTTCCAATCATGCCGGCCAGTTTTTCAACGCATTGGCCGGTCTCGGTCTTGGGCTGGATTATGCCATCGGGACCAGCCGGCAACACTGCTGCCACGTCATCAGATGTCAGGCCGGTGTCGAGCGCATTGACGCGCACATATATTTGCGGGCCTGACCGGGCGCGTTTCAGGGTTTCTGCCGCAAGAGCACGCGCCGCAGGCTTGTTTGGCGGGGCAACCGAATCTTCCAGGTCGAGGATGACCACATCCACGCCGGACGCCATCGCCTTTTCGATCTTGCGTTCGGAGTCCGCCGGCACAAAAAGCAATGAACGCATCAGGCGGCTCCTGTGTCTGCGGGCATTTTCCGCATGAAAGCCTGACGAACGCATTCAGCCACCAGGGTACCGTCCTGCTTGAACGCCTCATGCCTGAATTCGACGATGCCGGCATCCGGGCGAGATTTGCTTTCGCGGCGGGAAACCACCGTGGTTTTCACCTGAATGGTGTCGCCGTGAAACACCGGAGCGGGGAATTTGACGTCAGTAATGCCCAATTGCGCCACCAGTGTACCCAGGGTGAGTTCCTGCACGGAGATGCCGATGACCAGCGACAGGGTGAACATGGAATTGACCAGCGGCTGGCCCCATTCACTCCTGGCAGCAAAATCATGATCGATGTGCAGCGGCTGCGGGTTCATCGTCATGTTGGAAAACAGCATGTTGTCGGCTTCGGTCACGGTGCGGCGCACTTCATGCACCAGTTGAAACCCTTCTTCCAGCTCGTCAAACCATTTTCCTGCCATGATCGGGTACCGTTTTCTGCTTGCCTGATGGGTGTGTGCCAACAGCTAACCGAGGCAAGGCGCGCGGGCAATCTATAATTACTGTTCGTGTTCCGTGCTGAATCCGTATTCTTTGCAATTGTAGGTTGCGTGTGATTCTGGAGCGAGTCGCGTCGCGAGTCTCAATTTGACCTCACGCAGCAGTTGAGGTGATTCACAAAGAGATTCATGCGTTGAACTAACGCGACTGTTTTTGCTTATTGTAAATGACAGATCTGCGCTGACCGCAGGCGGTGGTTAACTTCTCGTTAACCTGCCGGGCGCAGGACTCGTATTACGGGAACGGCTTAGCGACAAGCTAGGAGATCGAAAATGAAGCGACATTGCGAGCTGACACGCTGTATGGTTGTGGATGACAGCACAGAGTGGCGCGGCCGTGCACAAGGATATCTCGCCAGTCACGGCTTCGATATCATTCAGGCAGAAACCGAAGATGCCGCTTTTGCCCAATGCGTGTCGGACATGCCGGACGTTGTCCTGGTAGGCACGCGCCGGGCAACCGCCTTTATTCGCCAACTACGCAGGCACAGTGCAGGCTCAGATGCTGTTGTTATCATGTGCCCCGATGCAGATGATATCAGCGCAGTTGGCGACGCTATCTGGCATGGTGCAACAGATTACCTGGTCAAAACCTGCAACCGCGAAATCTTCGACGCCAAGCTGCGTCAAACGGGCATACTGTAAAATCACTGTAATCGTGGTTTGCCAGCAATCAGAATTGTGCCGCTGTCGGGGAGGGACCCACTGACAGGCTGACCTGAAGGACCAGAGCCGGTGATTGCTGGAGTACGTTACCTGTGGCCACTGCTGCTGGCCATTTTTCTGATGGCGATTGGCAACAGCCTTCAGGGCTCCCTTGTCGGGATCCAGGCGGCGCTCGCCAACTTCTCCACAACAACCACGGGTATAATTGCATCCGGTTTTTCGCTGGGGCTGTTTTTGTCGGCGCTGCTTACGCCGAATGCGGTGCGTGCGGTCGGGCATATCAGGGTGTTCGCCGGCTATGCGTCCGTGCTGTCGACGGCAGTGTTGCTGATCCCGCTGTTTGTCAACCCGGTGTGGTGGTTTTTGATGCGGCTGCTCATAGGAATGTGCGCGGCCGGGCTGGCGATCGTCATCGAAACCTGGCTGAACGAGGGCACCAGCAACAAGGATCGCGGCAAGGTCCTGTCCCTCTACATGCTGCTGTTTTACTCCGGTGCCGGCATCGGGTCGCTGGCGCTGGTGATTGACGATCCATCCGGGTTCACCAGGTTTATTGTGGTGTCCGCCGTTATGTCGCTGTCACTGGTTCCCATCGTGTTGACGAAAGTTTCTGCGCCGATTCTGGGTGCGCCGCGCTACATTTCAATCTCGGAGATTTATGCAGCCTCGCCGCTAGCCGTTATCGCAGCTATTGCCAATGGACTGGGTCAGTCGGCGTTTTTCAACCTTGGCGCCGTTTTCGGTGTGATGAACGGCATGCCGCTGTCTTATGTATCCCTTATGATGGCGGTTGCTCCGTTTGCCGTCATTGTGTCCCAGTTGCCGGTCGGCTGGCTGTCGGACAGGTACGACCGGCGCCTTATGATTGCTGCACTGTCGGTACTTTCCGCAGTTCTGGCCGGGCTGGTCATGTTGGTGCCTGTCAGCGAGGCATTCATGCTGATCGGGCTGGTGGCTCTGTTCGGCGGTGTTTCGATGCCGCTTTATTCGCTGGCCATAGCGCACGCAAATGATCATTTGAACAAGGACCAGATGCTGGCGGCAGGCTCCAAACTCGTTCTGTTGTATGGGGTGGGCGCTATTGCGGGACCGTCCATTGCCGGTGGTTTCATGCAGCAGTTCGGCGCCAACGGGTTCATGCTGTACATGGTTTCGGTTTTTGGTCTGCTGGCGGCATACGCCTTCTACCGTATGACGATGTCCGATGTGATGTCTCCGGATGAGACCGGTGATCTGGTGCCGGTTACGCCCATGGCAACGGCTGTAACCGCTACCGCTGTGGCTGAGGAAATGGAGGAAACGGCCTCAGATACGACATCGGCAGATGACAACCGGCAATGACGCATTCCGGCTCAAATTTATGGTGAACCAAACGTTAAGACTTCCCGCGTTACCTTATACGACAGGCAATGTAACCGGTTGCGAACGACCAAATTCCAGTGTTCGTTGATCGACAAGCGGTTGGTAAGTGGAAGACCTATATGCTCGAAGATATCATCAATCAGAGGCGGTTGCGCCTGGATGTGTCGATTTTTGAAAATGTGATGAGATCCGGCAGTGTTGCGGACCGGATGGCGCTGACCCGTCAATTGTGCGACCTGCTGAACGATCCCCACTCAGGTACCGAAGAATGCCAGCAGGTGATGCCGATTGTCACAAAACTGGCCTGTGACTCTGATCGCCATATCCGCGACATCATCGTAAGCAGACTACTCAAGACAGACGGTCTGTCAGCCGATCTGGTGTTTGCCATTGTCGCTGATGAAGATGATATTGCCATCCCGTTCATTGGGCTCAATCCGTCTCTTGATGACGCAATCATGAAAGCCATCCTTGCCGTCGGCGATGTGAAACGCTGCAAGGCCGTCGCCTCGCGCCCTGACCTGGGGGCGGAGTCTGTACGCAAAATCATGAAAGATGGCAGCGAGGACGTGGTTCTGGCGCTTCTGGGCAATGCCAAGGTGCGTCTGGGGGCAGGCTATTGCCGCAAGATCTACAACCGTTTTCATGCCTCGCCGAAAGTTTGCGACATCTTGATGGATCTGCCGCATCTGCCGTGTGAAATCGCACTGGTGCATAATCAACGCACCGCTGAGGAAAATCGCAAGGCAGCGCAATATCAGGGCTGGGTCGCAGACTTCCGCAGTGATGATTACATTTCCGACAAGGAAGAGATCAATGCGCTGCGCATACTGCGCAGTGTTGAAGCCGCAAAACTCCAGCCGGTGGTCGCTCTTATGTCACAGCGCGGCATGCTCACCACGTCATTGCTGCTGCGGGCTGGTATGAACGGCTATTTGCCGTTTTTTGAATGGGCACTTGCCTATCTGGCGAACGTCTCCCTGCGCAAGGTGCGCCGGGCCACGGGCACGATATCTGCCCGGGCTGTCAACGTCTTGTTGCGCCGCGCCGGTATTCCGCAGGATGCCCACGTGCTGATACACGCAATCTGTCAGGTGTCGGCGGCTACAGGCGCAGCCGGCAAACAGGCAGATGCCGAAGCTTTCGGCCGGGCGCTGGTTGAAGTGATCATGACCCGCCATGCTGCTGATGATGAACATGAGCGCATGCGCATTATCGGCCTGTTGTCGCAATTGACCCAGGGCCGCACCCGCACCCTGGTCGCGCGTCTGTCCGAAGGCATGTCGAGAGCGGCCTAGAGCGGGTCTATTTCCGGTTGAACCAACCATGAATACACAAACCTGACCACTTCCAGGGTCATGGTGGGCCTGCTCGAGGTCCAGTGGACCCTATGTGCTGCCTGAAGGTGATGAAGTTCTTTGTATCGCTCGTCACCGGGCATGGGACACTCACTGGTCGTGATTTCCAATCATGCCATAACGTGGCTGGTTTGGCTGGTTTGACTGGTGTGCTGCGAGCCAGAGCAGTCAATTGCCCAGTTGAACAGTTACCGGTTCGAACCGTGCGTGGCTGATTGTGGCTTCATTTCCGTATCATGATTCAGACCATCAGTTGCAGTCTGTTGGTGTTCGCGGCACTTATCTGGCCCACAAAACCAAAAGCGCCGGGTTCGTTAGAACCCGGCGCTTCGATACTCAGTTCCGGCAACTGGCCGGCTACGCAACTCACAGGAATGACCTTACGGTGTTGTGCTTAATACAGTCTAAACAGACAGATACCATTAGGTTAAAGCGTCTGTCTCAAAACTGGAATTGCTCATTTAAAACGCGTTCTGCCAGTGAGTGACCGTCGTCAAACAGCAGCCGCGCAGACCTTTTTTCGTCTTCGCTGACAACGACTTTTACGACGTCCCGAAACTCTGTCTGATCGGCGACGGCAGAGACCGGGCGTTTATCGGCCTCCAGTATTTCGATTTCCACTACGGCTTCATGGGACAGGATTGCTCCGCGCCATCGCCGGGGCCGGAACGGGCTGATTGGAGTTAAAGCCAGCAACGGCGAGTTTATCGGCAATATGGGTCCATGCGCCGACAGATTGTAGGCGGTGGATCCTGCAGGCGTGGCAACTATCATGCCGTCGCATACCAGTTCATCAAGACGTACCTTGCCGTCAATGGAGACCCGCAGCTTGGCGGCCTGGTGTTGCTGGCGCAGCATGGACACTTCGTTGAAGGCAAGCGCAGAGTGGGTCGTGCCGTTCTTGCCGGTCACGGTCATTTTCAACGGATGGATGACCGTTTCCGTGGCCGCTGCAATGCGCTCGGTCAGTTCGCCGGTCTCAAACTCGTTCATCAGAAAACCTACCGAGCCGCGATTCATGCCGAATATGGCCTGGCCGGAATCAAGCACCGTGTGCACGGTCTCCAGCATCAGGCCGTCACCGCCAAGTGCCACGATGACATCTGCCTCTTCGCGTTGCGCCTGGCCAAACAGGTGTTTCAGCTTTTGCGCAGCCTTGATGGCTTCAGGGGCCTGGGATGATACGAAATGAAGTTTCATTAGCGGGCTGGCTCACAAGTCGGAAATGCGTGACCCAGTTATGAAGTGAACCGACACAATGTCAAATGTCGTTTGCCATCCGGGTGAGGTCTCAGATCATGTCTAGATCAGGATGAGTTTTGGTTGAACCAACCAAAACTCATAAACCTGATCGCTTCTAAAGTGATAGAGCAACTTTATGGGTTCACTTGAACCCATGTTGCTCTAGGCGAAAGCTGCCGCGATACCGACCAGCAGGGTGAACAAGGTCAGTGTCTGGGCCAGCAGCTTAAGCCCGGCCCGCAACTCCTGTATGGTGAGGTGTTCGATACCGTCTCCGACCCGGTTTCGTTCCACCCAGGTGTCGCCGTACTGGCGCGGACCTCCCAGGCGGATATCCAGCGCACCGGCCATGGCACATTCCGGCCAGCCTGATATCCGGTTTCCGGCTTTGCCGGCATCCTGCCAGATGATTTCCAGTGCACGCGCGCCGCCGGATGGCGACGTCATGCTGGCAGCACCGGCAAACAACAGTCCGGTCAGACGCGCCGGCAGGTAATTGACAGCCGTGTCCAGTAACCTGGCGAACAGGCGCGCTTTACGGTCGCCAGCCAACCGGCGGTGCACCGCGGACAGCGCCGAGATGGCTATGATGCCGGGTAACCCGAACAGGGCCAGCCAGAAGGCAGGAGCCACGACGGCAGTTGCCGTGTTCTCGGCAACCGCTTCCAGACACCCGCGTGCCGTCTCGCTTTTGTCCAGTTGCGACAGGTCGTGGTTGACCAGGTGTGCCAGGGCATTGTGCGCCGCGGCCAGATCGGTGTCGAGCGCATCAGCAACGGCGCGTGCGCGTGTTCTGAGTGCATATTGTGCGAGAAACGGTACCGCCAGCAAACCTTCCCAGAACCACGCATAGGGAAAACTGCGAAGAGTTGTTGTGGCCACGACTGCCAGCGCCAGTGTTACGCTTATGCTCAGAAGGCAGAATGCAGTTCCCATGGTCACGCGCCGGAAGGCTGTGGCATCTGCATCCGGCACCAGGGCCGTGAAAACGCCGTTAAGCCTGTACAGTCCGTTCGCCGGATGGCCAATGAAGCGGCGCAGAGGGCTCGGGTATCCGAGAAACCGTTCCAGTGCCAATGCCACGAAAGCGACAGTCAAAGTCATAGGGTCCTGACCCTTGGAATTACCAGCAATTGATCATGTCACCAGATGATGGTTGAGCGTGGGACGTCAAACATCTTTTAGCAACCATCGAGTGCTAGTACCAGCCATGCGTTGACAGTTCGCAGAGGATGGGTTTCATCTCTTTAACGGACATGTTTCCAGAGGTTGATTTGCGTTTTGTCTGAACCATTGCGGGTCGTGCTGACCACCGGCAACTACAACTACATCAAGGATGGTGTGTCACTGACGCTCAACCGGCTTGTGGGCTGGCTGGAACGCAATGGTGTCGAAGTGCTGGTCATTGCACCGGTGGCTGAAGAAGCCGCCATGGAGCATCAGGGCAGATTGCTGCCGGTGCCGTCCTTCGCTATTCCCACCCGCAAGGAATATCGCATAGGCCGCCGTTTGACGGCACAGCTCAAGGACGAAATTGTGCGTTTCAAGCCGGACCTGTTTCATATTGCCGTGCCTGATATTACCGGCCACAGTGCCTTGAATTTCGCAGAGAAGATGCGCGTGCCCGTGGTATCGTCATTCCACACCCGTTTTGACGAGTATCTGCAATACTATCACCTCAGATTTCTTGAACCCTGGTTCCACAAGAAGCTGCGCGCGTTCTATGCCCGCTGCCAACATCTCTATGTGCCGTCTGCCTCGATGATGGCTGAACTGGCCGCTCAGGATATCGCCGACAATATGCGATTGTGGACACGGGGCGTGGATCATGACCGGTTTAATCCGGCCAGGCGCTCGCAAGAATGGCGGCGGGCACGCGGTATCGCCGATGATGATGTGGTGATCGCCTATGCCGGCAGGTTGGTTGCAGAAAAGAACATGGCCGTGATGGCGCGGGTGTTTGCCGGATTGAAGGCGCGCGGCGTTGCGCATCGCACCCTATTGCTGGGTGACGGACCCGAGGCTGGCTGGATGCGCAAGGCATTGCCGGAGACGGTTTTTGCCGGGTTTCTTCATGGTGACGAACTGGCAACGGGATATGCCTCGTCCGACATCTTCTTCTTTCCGTCCATCACCGAGACATTCGGCAATGTCACGCTTGAGGCGATGGCGAGCGGACTGCCGTCGGTTACCGCTGATGCGACCGGTTCGCGATCACTGGTCAGGGAAGGTGAAACCGGTTTCCTGGTGCCGGTTGATCGCGAAGACCAGATGATTGAGCGGTTGGTGCAATTGCTGTCAGACGGCCAGATGCGTAAAAAGTTTGGTGCGCGCGCACGCGAAATAGCCATTTGCGAGCATGAGTGGGATGGCATATTTGCGCGCCTGCTATCTGACTACCAAGACGCAGTTGCCGGCTATGTCTCCAGCCGGCATCAGGTATAAGGTTTCATCCACCCCAGTCCGGCCGTGGTTTCAGCCCTTGGGCGGTACTCGCAGCCAATCCACACGTCAGGATGAATTGCCTGACAGGCGGCCATGATTTCTGCCAGCGGCAGGTGACCCACATCCGGTTCATGACGGTCGGGTACGCCTGCAATCTGCAAATGAGCAGTCTGATCGCGGCACGTTTCCAGCCAGCCTGGCACATCGCCATGGATTTTCTGGCAGTGATAGATGTCAAATTGCAGTTTCAGCAATGCCGGTCCGGCAGCATTTACTTCGGATACGATATCAAGAGCCAATCCGAAATCATTCAGAAAATAACCCGGAATATCGACAGGATTGATCGGTTCAATCAGAAGCTGAATTCCGTTGTCGGCACATTTTTCGGCTGCATGGCGCAGATTGCCGACATAGGTGTCGCGCTGGATCTTTTCATCGATCGACCGGTCCCGCAATCCGGCCATGCAGTGCAGTCTGGTCAGATCAAGTGTCCTGGCGTAGGTGATGGCTGTTGCAATACCTTGCCGGAACTCCTGTTCACGGCCGGGCAGGGAGGCTATGCCCCTTTCGCCTGCATCCCAATCGCCGGGCGGCATGTTGAACAGCACCTGCTGCAGATTGTTGCTGCTGAGTTTTGAGGCCAGCAAATCCGGTGCCCATTCATAGGGAAACAGATATTCCACAGCGGAAAAGCCAGCTTCTGCGGCTGCCTGAAAGCGGTCTTCAAAAGCCACTTCCGTGAACATCATCGACAGATTAGCTGCGAATTTCATGTGTCTTGCAACCCCAGTTTGTCGCGCATACGGGCCAGTTCACGCGTGAACGGTTCGAGTTCCTGTTCATAGGTTTTCCACCGGCCTACCGATTTTGGAGAAATTGGCTGGCGCACCTGGAAAACACTCGCTGTTCGTATTTCTCGTTTCACTTCATTGGGATACAGGCAGCTTTCTTCAAACTCCAGGCCGCAGAAATCAAGTAAACTGCGAATGTGCGGTTCAGGATCCTGCACCATGGCGTCGTAATCCAGGTCGAACATGTCGAACCTGCAGGTGTCCATCCAGTAGCGCGCGATATCTTCATGCAATGCGTATTTATGGGCTATTGCCTTCAGGTCGAACGAAACGCGTGTCGTGGTCGAGAAGTTCTGCTCGAATGTGGACAAGGCGCAGTCTTGCGGCGTGCGATGGCAATAGATGAACTTGGCTTCAGGTAACAAAAACCGGATGAGCCCGGCGTAGTCGATGTTTGCAGGCAACTTGTCAGTTGCGAAGCTGGCACCGCCGGCTTGCCCGAACATTTCCTCGTGCAGTTTCTTGCCAACGGTGGCCGCCCAGTCCGACGGCAGATCAGTTACCTTGGTCAGATCGTGACGCAGACTTTCAACAATTGACATCATGTCATCGCGCTCACCGCCTGCATAAACCTTTGAATGGGCGGCCAAAATCTGTTCGGTCAGAGTTGTGCCGGACCGCATCATGCCGACGATAAAAATACAACCTTTGCCAGAATGACCTTCACGATCCTGCTTTTCAAAGAATGCCGGTGTGAACACCTGTTTGTTGTTGGCGTTGCTGCGCTCAACTGCTGTGGGGTTGTAGGGATAGTCCTGCGCACGAACGGCTTTTGCGGCGGCGAGCGCCTTGAAGGCCTCTTTTGGACGTCCATTCCGCGACAATAACCGGTAAAGCGCAAGACCGCTATAATAACGATTTGACGCAGAGGCGGTTGCGATGTTGTTAAGCTGCTTGAGCAGAATTGGTTCTGCCGCCAGGCCGAGGCGGTTGATGGTTGTCAGTGCGTACATGGCATTGGTGGCGTCCGGGCGTAACTCAATTACCTGGTTGAACCAGGCTTCTGCGGCATCAAAATCACCGTCCTGGACGGCAAGTGTGCCCAACAGCATTGCACCGGAATGACGGGAAGACTTGCGGCGGTGGAGAATTTGTCCAACCTGCCTGGCACGGTCGTGCAGGGCGCCGGCCTGATAACAATCCGCCAATAGCTCGAGTGCTGATATGCCTGCTGGATTTTCCTGATCGAACGAGGCCAGCACTTCGTCCATGTTGAGCGTTTCCTCCATCAACCTGATGTGACGGGCAACCTGGCTTGGTCTTGCATGGCTGTGCAAGGCACGCAGAAACTCCATGTGTCCGGCAAGATAATCGCTGTGGGTCTGCACAATGGAAGACAGCAAAGACAGTGCGCGTTGCGGTTTCTCAAGCTCCAGCAAGGCTTGCGCCAGAACCGTTTGCACTTCTGCATCGTGAGGCAGCTTCTGTGCGGCCTGTTCAAGGTAAGGCAGCGCCTGTGCGGCGTGGTCTTGCGACAGCAGTACGTCTCCGAGCCCGAATTTCGCCTCGGCGTATCCGGGGTCCAGTCTGAGAGCCTCGCGATAGGATATGGCTGCTCGATCATACTGGCCGACGGCGCGATATATCTCAGCAAGGTTATAGTGTGCATTGGGTGATTGTGGAGCCAGCTTGATGGCATCTTGCAGCGTAGGAACAGCGTATTTGAACAGTCCCATCTGCGCTTCCAGAACGCCGAGCTCAACCGCAAGTCCCGGGGCCCGGGGAGCTTGTTTTCTGGCTTGCTGAAACAGCTTTCGAGCCCGTTGCAGCTTGCCTTTTGCCTGCAGGGCACGCGCCTCGGTCCAGAGTTTTTCAGGTGATGATGGATGCATCAGTCAGAGGTCTTTTCATAGTCCGTAATCAGATCGGCAAGTGCAGAAGTAACAGGTGCAAGCTGTGAACGATATGCCTGCCACCTGCCAACTGACGACTTATATACCGGTTCGCGCACCTGGGCCATTGATGCCGTGCGAACAATCGTCCTGGATTTGTGGAAGTTCAGACAGTCATCACTCCACTCAAGTCCTGTGTGAGCGACAATGCTACGCGTGCTTGCTTCAGTATCGGAGACGATATTTTCATATCTCACAGTCAGGATCCGGTCCGGAAAACGGCGTTGCCACAAGGACCTGATGTGTTCGGAGAACTTGATGCGGCGTACAAGCGTCTGCGGCGTGTAGGTGAAGGTGAGGGCGTCGGTCCCGAACATCTCACGAAAGGCTGACCAGTAAATGTCCATGGGGTGTCGTCTCAGAAACACAAAACGCGCCTTGGGAAACATCAACATGGCGAGGCCTGTGTAAAGTACGGTGGAAATTGACTTGTCGACGATCCGTGCCTGTCCGGATTTGCTCTCGGGAACTGCGGCAAGCCAGGCTTGCGCACTGCGGTTTATATCGCGCGACTGCAGCGACACCATTGATTGTTTCAATTGCGGGATCAACTCCAGCTCGCCGACAGATGCTGCATCGGGATGGCTGGCGATGATCTGCTCGACCAGGGTGGTGCCGGAGCGCGGTAAGACCGCTGACGAACACAGGCTGGTGCGAAGCATGACCGGCAGGTGCAAGTTGGACCAGCCGGGCCTTGGTGAAGTGTTCTGCAATGCCCAGTGCCACTTTTTCCAGTTGTTGATCGCTTGCCGGGTTTTCCGGCGCCGCATGTTGGTTTGCTTGCTCAATTGCGCGAAAGGCCCCGGCGAAATTGCCGGTTCGTTCGTATGCCAGACCGAGCGCGAAATTCAGCCGGGCCCGGTCTTCGGCCACCAGCCTGATGGTGTCGGGGCCAGCCAGCATTGCTTCAATCTCTTGTATCTGCCGGGCCGGATCAAATTCAGCGGCGAAATTCTTGGCAATGAACAGGCGCAATGATGCGTTGTTGGCGGACGTGCGCATTGCGTCTTCAATAGCGGCGCGGGCTTCGGCTTTGTGTCCGTGTGCCAGCAGTGCGCCGGCCTTGAGAACATGCAGGTCGGGCAAGCGCTGATTTATGCGGTCATATGTGTCCAGACACGCGTCCAGGTTACCGGCCTTGTCGTGCAGGCCGGCAAGTTGTGCCAGGTCGGCTGGCGATTTGGATTTACGGGCAACCGGGGTCAGAATGTGCGCTGCGTCCGCAGGGCGGCGCAAGACGGTCAATGTGTCGGCTAGCAGTTTTGCAATGCCGTGGTCGTCAGGGGTGAGTTCATGGGCCAGTTGCAGGGCATCCAGCGCATCAAGATGGCGTTGAGCCGCTGTGTGTGCCGTGCGGACAGGACAAGTGCCGGTACCAGCCCGGGATGTCGTGAGAGGATTTGTTTCAGCAATTGACAGGACCGGTCATGATCACCGGCAAGCGTCAGCAATTCGGCCTGAAGCAGGGCGATTTCGATATTTGCCGGGTCGAGTTGTTGCAGTTGTTGCAGTTGCACGGCTGCTTCCTGCAGCAGGGTCTTGCGCAGCAGCAACCTTATGGCGGCTATGCCGCTGCGTACCCGTTTGTTGCGGGAAGGAGGAAGGCGGAGCAGGGCTTTTGGCGGCGGATAGGTCACAGTGGCAGGTTCTACCACGCACCTGTGTCTGCACAAGGGGGATTATTGCAGGTATCGCATACAAAAAACTGGCCTGAGGAAAACCCCAGGCCAGCCAGTAGTCGATCAGATATTTGTATGGTTCTTAGAAGAAGAACCATGTTGCCGAAGGTGGCGCGGACACCATCTTCGCTATCACCTTCGTAGGTCTCAGTTTCAGCCCAGATGACTTCCCAGCCCATGCGCATCTGCTTGACAGGCTGCCACAGGATGTTGGCCTGTACCTTGTAAGCTGTCTCGATGTCGTCATCTGCATCTTGATCTTCAAGAGCTTCGACATAAGAGAACATGGCGTTGAACGAGTGTGGTTTCACTGAGACCGAATGACAATCCGACAAGGAATGCCAGTGTTTCAAGCGGATCACCATCATCGTTGACAGCGTCCATGCCTACACCGGCAAACTTGGTTTCCAGCAGACCTTCACCGTAGCCGACACCACCGGTCAGGGTTGCAACATCAGCCAGGTTGAAGTTGGCACCGGCCTGAATAGCCCAGCCAAGTTCGTCATTGGCAACACCGCCAGTCACCTCGACCATCCCAGTCGGCAACTTCACCGGTTACGATGAACTGGTGACCACCAGCGATATCGTACTGCAGATAACCAGCAATGTTCGGCATGTTGGTGTCGGAGTAGATGGTTGGCTCTTCAATGGCGACTGCCCATGAAAGCGGACCATCTGAATAGCTCAGGCGAACCTGTGCGGCACGTGAGTATGTCAACAGCGAACCAGCGAAATCAACCGTGGACACACCGATTGGCAGCAGAGCTGCTGTCATCCAGTACTGACCAATGGTAAAGGTCCAGTTTGGTGTCATGTCCCAGTGGCCAACAGCATGACGCAAACGGAACAGCGTGCTTCCGGAGTTGCTGGCGAATGGATGGTGAAGTCACCTTCGATCTGTGTGCGAAGCTGGCCGATAGCAGTATCGATCTTGGACTTGATGCCGAAACGGGACTGTTTTCCCGTGATGCCGATGTGATCGCCAGAGCCTTACGCACCAGGTTGCTCAAGGGTGAATGAATTGGCAACGCCATGATTTTCATCAAAGTCATAAGCAACGTGGCCGGCAACATAACCGTATACAGTCACTTCAGCGACCGGAGCAGGAAGATCAGCAGTTGGCGTTACAGCGATAGTGAAACCACCGCCTTCATTCACATTCGCGCTGTCCTTGACTGCATCGAGACCCCAGGTGTTGCCGCCAGTGCCACGCTCATAGCGCAGGAAGGAAGAGCCGGCAGGTGCCTGAGCAGGTGCTGACTGGATCGAGTCAACCTGGCTCTGAAGGGCAGCAAGCTGAGCCTTCAAGGTAGAAAGTTCATCAGCAGCCGCACCAGTGGTCATTACGGCAAGAGCCGCACCACCGAGCAGGGCCTTACGAAGAATATTTGTCATTATGGATGCTCCCATAAGTTATCTAGAGTTAGGTTTGCCCCCCGGAAATTTTTCCCCTGCAAACCGGGACTTTAGGAGGACGGCGTGTAAAACCAAATCACACAACAACTGTTTTCTAGGTTCGAAGCGCAGAAATCAACCATCAGATAGACCTCCGGTACACTATTTTGAAAAGTGTGACATATTTACCACAGTCAGCCGCGGGGGCAAGTTTGGGGTATGATACCGCTTTTGCAGCCTGCCAGACCGGTACACTGTATATATGAGATGTGTTTTTCCAATGCTGCCAGCCCCATTATTTCTTGAATAAATCCCTGAAAACAGCGGTTTCTGATGGTTTTCACAGCGAAGTCTACCCGAATTGCCGTGACCTGGACAAGTCAAGGGATTGTGCTGCCATTTCCATTTGCTCATTGTCCCGGTCAAAGGTTGAGACATACAACTTTTGCTGCAGGTGCCTGCCGTAGGACTTGTGGATGAAACGATGTGGATAGGTGCTTTTAAGGTGTTGTGACAGGGAATCACTACTGATTTCATTGGTCGAGAGAAAAACCTGGCGTCTTGCGGCTTGATTCTTGTGTGCCGCGAAGCCCAAAACAACGGCAAACTGCCTGCGTATTGTCGAAACAGGTAAAAAGCAGAGAATCGTTGTCAGTGAGAGGAAGTTTGATGGTGAAGTACAATTGGGTGAAATCGGCAGCACCGTGGATGATCGTGCCTTTTGCCGTGACTGCGGCGGGCGTGGCCAGCGCTACAGGCGAGAGTTTCGCCACGGTGGCGCAGGATGTGGCGCAAAATACAGCCGAAGTGACCGCTGCACCGCCTGTTGCACCAACCGTCAACAAAACGTCCGGGCGTTCCGTGCGTCCGTCGATAACCGGAACCTGGCCCGAGGGTGATGCCAACAGGCTGAGCGTGCAAATTGCCGGTAGAACCTATGAACTGGGCAAAGATGGCGAACTGACCAGTGACGGCAGTGGCAACTGGACCCTCAAACTCGGTAAAGATCTGGCCGACAATACCTATGATGTCGTGGTGATTGTCTCGGACAAGGCCGGAAACAGTTCGGCGGATCGCGGGTTCGGCGAGGTGGTTGTAGACACATCGGCGCCCGCGGTGCCAACAGTCAACACCCTGCTTACCCGTCAGCGGAAACCGGTGATCACCGGTGCCTGGCCATCAGGAGAAGCCGAAAGTTTAAGTATATCAGTGGCTTCCAAAACTTATGTGGCTGGTGCCGGGGACGGTCTTGTCACCGACGGCAACAACTGGACATTGCGGATCAGCGAAAACATGGACGACGGCACCTATAACGTGTCGGCCAAAGCCATCAGTTCAACCGGCAGTGTTGCTGTGGACGCCAGTGATGCCGAACTGACGATAGATGCAACACCACCCGGCGTTCCGACAGTCAACAGTTACAGGTCCGAACACCCGCGTCCGCTGCTTTCCGGCACCTATCCGGAAACGGATGCCGCCACAATGGCAGTGACATTCGAAGGCGAAACATATGCCATGGGCGGATCTGACCTGCTCTCGTCCGACGGCAAGGGCCACTGGTCTGTCCTGACATCGAAAGACCTGCCACCCGGCAGCTATGATGTGAAAGTCGTGGTTGCCGACAAAGCCGGTAATCAGCGTTCGGATACGACGACCAATGAAATCGAGATCGTTGCCCCGGGACAAGCTCAGCCTGCAGATCCGGTTGCCGCTTCGCAAGCGGTGTCTGCAAGCCAGTGTCAGACCCTGTTGGACGACGTTCTGGCTACGGAGCAAATCGAGTTTTTGCCGGGAAAATCCACAACACTGGCAAAAAGCACCAATTTGTTGAACCGGCTGACGGCTGCGATCAAACGCTGCGGCGATGTGAAAATTGAAATCGGCGGTCATACGGACTGGCAACGCTCGGGCAAGTATAATCAGGCGCTGAGCGAACGGCGTGCCAATGCGGTCCGTGATGCGCTGATTGCGCGCGGCGCCAGTGCAGACAATATATCTGCTGTCGGTTATGGTGAAAGCCAGCCGATTGCCGACAACAGGACCCGAAAAGGCCGTGCGGCGAACCGGCGCACGCAATTCAAGGTTCTAAACTGAGGGAGTTGAAACATGAATGCCTGGAATTTCGACGATGCGATGATCGTCGCCAGTCACAACTGGCACTGGCTCGCAGCGGCATTGGTGCTGGGACTTATCGTTGGCTGGGTGACATGCCGAAGTGCCGACGCACACTAAAGCAAGCTGGATTTGCCAAAACATATGAGCCTGATCCAGGGACATGCAATCAACCGGCGCGCCGACATGACTTAATAATATGAAAACATTGAATTTTATGATTTTTGATTGATCCGGTCAAAAATCACTCCGCTCCAGAGCGCCAGAATCAAAGGGAAATGGACAATGCCGCAACTCACACTTGAACTACTGCTCTTGATGTTGCTCGCGTTTTTGATCGGGTGCATTCTGGGGTGTCTGTTCCGCACCATGTTCGCTGCTGATCAAGCACCTGCAGCAAAGCCCGCCAAAACCAGCGTCAGCAAGACCCAGGCGGTTGCTGCTGATGCCTCCAAGCCCGAACCAAAGCCGGCGGCAGTTTCAAAGGTGAAATCGGAGCCTGAGCCCAAGTCTGAATCCAAGCCTGAAGTCCAGCCCGCTGCTTCCAAACCAGCCGCCAAGACCGCCGCTGCAGCCGTTACCACGGGTAAGCCGGTTCGTCCGAAGGGATTGCCCGGTGCGCGCGACGGCAAGCCTGACAAGTTGCAGATGATTTCCGGTGTTGGTCCGAAACTGGAAAAAACCCTGCACGGCCTGGGGTATTTCCACTTTGACCAGATTGCCGCCTGGGGCAAGGATCAGGTTGACTGGGTGGATGAACACCTGCGCTACAAGGGCCGTATCGAGCGGGACGAGTGGATTGCCCAGGCCAAGCTGCTGGCGGCAGATGACATGGAGCAATTCAACAAGCTTTATGGTTCAGGTGGTTCGGCAAAGGCCAAACCTCAGACAAAACCGACAACTGCTAACCCCGCCAAGAAAAACAACTAGCTGAATTCCAGGCATCTGGCGGTGTTGGCGGAGCGAGTGGCATTTAGATCTGGTGCATCAGCAATCGGAAATCAGCGAGGCGATTGTCTTCTTGCCTTCTCCACAACCTGATGCGGATGCTGCGGCAGTTGAGGCGTCGCCACCGTTGCCACCACGATTGATGTCGCGAAGCATGCTGTATTTCCGATGTCCCAGCCGGGTACGATACACATGCACGTTCTGCATCACTTTCTGTACGTATTTCCGGGTTTCGGTGATCGGGATGGATTCAATCCAGTCAATGGCATCCACTTGACCGGTGCGCGGGTCGCCATACGCCTTAAGCCACTTGATGGTGTTACCGGGGCCCGCATTATAGCTGGAAAAGCCCATAATATAGGAGCCCTTGAATTCCTTGATCATGTCACCAAGGTAAGCTTCGCCCATGGACACATTGAGCGCAGGCTTCGAGGTCAAATGATCTGTCTTGTAACCACGTAACTTGTATTGTCTGGCAATCAGCTTGCCTGTTCCGGGCATGATCTGCATCAGGCCCCTGGCACCGGCGTGGCTGCCGGCCACAGCATTGAATTCGCTTTCCTGTCGCGACAGGCCCAGAATGACCGCGCGCTCGACCTTGTTGTTGATGGTTTTCCAGGCCGGCACCGCGTTAACAGGATAGGCCCAGTTGTCCACATCAAGCCCGAGGCTGCCGAAAGCCTTGGCCAGCCTCACCGCCGCAAAGTGTCCGGCATGAGTGTGAATATGGTCAATGGCGGCTGCAGCTTCATCACGTGATTTGATGGCTCGCGCGATCGGGAACAGGAATGGCAGGATCTGGTTTTTTCCGCCGGCACGGGCCAGCAGGTGAGCGGCGCGGAAAATCTCAACTGTCCTGACACTTTGCTTGGCGCTGGCCGTTGCTTCGCCGGTGACAATCTTCAGTGGCTTCTTGCCATGGCCGAGTTTTGCCAGTGCCAACTGGCCGTAAAACAGTGTCGGTGAGGCTGCGGCCATACGATAAGCTTCTTCAGCGCGGCCGTTTTCTCCCTTTGCCGCCCGGGCGCGGCCAAGCCAGTACCAGCCCCTGGAGCCGTCCGTCCGCGTGGTTGCAGCTTCGGTGATACGCTTGAAGTGGACTGCAGCCTTGCCGGGATTGGACAGTTTGCGAAGCGCATACCAGCCAGCCAGGAATTCACCCTCGATGAAGTGCTTGCCGGATGTAAAGCCATGAGCAGCCATCATCTTGTAGATACCGGGCCAGTATTTCTTGTACTGGGGCCCGGCCAGATGACGCGCGGCAAGACGCTTTTCGACGAACCACTGTTCCGGATCAATCTGCGCGGCATGCGACGCAGGCGCCTGTTTCAGCATGGAGTAGGCGGATGTGTGCTTGCCCTTGCGGCGCAGCCAGCGGGCATAGGCGTATACCATTGGCGGATGATTGCGGAACTTGGCCGGCAGTTTCTTGTAATGTGCCGGTCCGGTGTTCTTGCGCCGGATCAGGGCCTGGGCAGTTCTTGCTGCCTTGGCGTGTGCCTTGGACACATACCCTGCCGCGCGGATGGCGGCATTGGTTTCCTGTGCCATGACAAGAGACCACAGGCGTTGCTTGTGATCAGCCGTCGTCAACAAGTGTCTGAAATCGCTGGCAATCTGCTTTTCAAGGTGGGCCGCCAGCTTTGGGTTGGCCCAGGCTTTCCTGATCGAACTTGTTGCTGTCGCCTTGTCACCGCGCGCCAGGGCCAGGCGGGCATAGGCCACATGGCCCTGCGGAGAAATGGGTGAAAAACGGTTGTAATGGCGCGCAACGGCGTCAATCGGCGTGGTC
This sequence comes from uncultured Alphaproteobacteria bacterium, assembly GCA_963698275.1. Taxonomy (GTDB): domain Bacteria; phylum Pseudomonadota; class Alphaproteobacteria; order Rhizobiales; family Aestuariivirgaceae; genus Anderseniella. The sequence continues at coordinate 1,073,789 of CAVOQE010000001.1, forward strand.
TTGCGCGCCAGAATTGCCTGCGCCATCCGGGTCAGCGGCTTTGTTGCCGGCCAATCAGGGTTGGCAATGACGAAGTTCATGATCCGGTCAGCACCTGCATCGCTAGGGTTTTTGCGAATGTAGAGCCATTCCACTGCCTTCAGTGTTGCCTGATCCTGTGACTTGGAGGCCAGATCAAAGGCTTTGCTCCAGTCCTTTTCCACTGCCGCCTTCAAAGCGCGGACAGACATGGCGTCATTACGCGCCGGCGAACGCGTGTTGCTGGTGGTCAAAAGCTCCTGGATGCCGGATGCATCAGAGTCGTTTGACGAGCGCGCTGCGGCGTTATCGGCAAGGCTGCCGGTGATCGCCAGGCCAAGCACACCTGCAAGTGCCGCCCGCCTGAGCGTTGAAAATCCAGTGAATGTCAAATTCATGCCGTCCTCGCGCCGCCGTGAAGCCGGACACAGATACCGTGATTCTGTGGTCCGCCAGGATAGATTTCGGTCAAAAAGATCTGTGATCAGATTTTTGACCGCTGCGAACAGGTCAGAACCGGGTGAACCCGCCAACCTGTCTACTTCTTTACCAACCAACATTGCTCATCCTGCTTTTCTAAGCAGCGCACACTTACTTGGCGTCATCACGACTAACCACAGATTGAGGCTGCGATGTGGCCGCATTTTGCGGGGCCGGGGATTAAACCTTTCGGTTGCCGCACCGCAGCCGCGGGTCTATGGTGCCGCGCTCACATTGAGGACATTCAGCCTGCACTGTTCATGTCTGCGCATCGATGTCCGCAATGTCTAACGCAGTAAAGTTTACGAATTGTTGAGGTTTCGAAATGGACGCACGCTTTCACGGCTCTTTTCCCGCGCTTATTACCCCGTTCAGGGATGGCAAAGTGGATGAAGCCGCCTTTCGCAAACTCATCGAGTGGCATATTGCCGAAGGCACCCATGGTATCGTGCCGGTGGGCACAACCGGTGAATCGCCGACGCTGAGCCATGACGAGCACAAGAGTGTCGTCGAAATTGCCGTTGAAACGGCTGCCGGCCGTATTCCGGTGATTGCCGGTGCCGGGTCAAACTCCACGGCAGAAGCGGTTGATTTTGCCGTGCACGCGAAGGAAGCAGGAGCAGATGCAGCTCTGTCCGTCGTGCCGTACTATAACAAGCCAACCCAGGAAGGCCTGTATGAGCACTTTGCCGCTGTTGCAAGGGCGGTGCCGGACCTGCCGGTGTTTGTGTACAATGTGCCCGGTCGATCCGTCGCGGAAATCTCGGTGGAGACACTGGCGCGCCTTGACAGGGACTTTGCCAATATCGTCGGCACCAAGGACGCCACCGCTGATCTGGCACGGCCATCGCTGCAGCGACTGGCGTCGGGTGACAAATTCATCCAGTTGTCGGGTGAAGACGGAACGGCACTGGCGTTCAACGCCCATGGTGGCACGGGATGCATTTCGGTCACGGCCAATGTTGCACCACGCCTGTGTGCGGAATTCCAGGAAGCAACGCTTGCCGGCGATTATGCCAAGGCGCTGACCATTCAGGACCGGTTGATGCCGCTGCATTCAGCCCTGTTCTGTGAAACAAGCCCGTCACCGGTCAAATATGCGGTGAGCCTTCTGGGTCATGCACTTGAAGACGCGCGGCTGCCGATCCTTCCGGCAACCGAAGGCGCGCGTCAGCAGGTCAAGGCTGCCATGGTTCACGCAGGTCTGCTGAACTGACCGCCAGAACGGGTGCCAGAACATGTCTTCCAAAAGTGGTGGTGCGAAACGGCGCGCGGGCAATCCTGTCATAGCTGACAACCGGCGCGCGCGGTTTGACTTCGAGATCATGGATAATCTTGAGGTCGGCGTGATGTTGACCGGCACCGAGGTCAAGTCGCTGCGAGCCTCAAAGGCAACCATTGCGGAGAGCTATGTCCAGGTCAAGAACGGTGAGTTGTGGTGGGTCAACGCGCACATTCCCGAATACAACCAGGGCAATCGGTTCAATCACGAGCCGCGCCGTATCCGCAAACTGCTGGCCCATGCCCGCGAGATCGCCCGGCTTGGCCAGGCGGTTGACAGGGATGGACTGACCATCGTGCCGCTGAAAATCTATTTCAACGAGCGCGGCCGGGTGAAACTGGAAATCGCACTTGCCAAGGGCAAGAAAGTGCACGACAAGCGACAGGCGGAAAAGAAACGCGACTGGCAGCGCGACAAGGCGCGTTTGATGCGTGAAAAAGGCTGATTTCCTGACGCATCTACTGACACCAACCGGTTTCCACGGAGTTTGACAATGATTGCCGAAAAAGCAGGTCTTCTGGACCAGGTGCGGGACCGCTTTGCCCATGTGGACACGTGTCCGTTTCAGGGCCCCAGGGTGTTCTTTGAAAATGCCGGCGGCGCGCTGACGCTGAAATCCGTGGTGGATACATCAGCCAGGTTTGCCGCCATCCCGGACAACCAGGGCCGCGACAATCCGGCCTCGCATAAGCTGGTTGAGATCATCAATGCCTCAAAAGCCAGAATGCGGACCATGTTCAATGCACCAGGCGGCCAGTTCTTTGTTGGCGAAAGCGGCACCGAACTTTTGTTCCGCCTGATCAGAACCGCCATAGTGGGGGCAGAGCAGGGAGGCATCGTGCTCGGCTCCACGCTGGAACACCCTGCATCACGCAGTGCGGCGGTTAAATGGGCAGATGTGACCGGCCAGCCCTATGTGGCCGTGCCGCACGATGATGCCACCGGCACCGTGACGGCGGACGACTATGCCAGGCACATGACACCGGATGTGCGGGTTGCCACGATCATTCATACATCTCCGGTAACCGGCATGTCGGTTGATGTTGCCGCCGTCTCGGCGGCCATTCGGGCCATTGCGCCTGACTGCTTTATCATTGTCGATGGCATCCAGCATGCGAGCCACGGTCACATCGATATCGAGGCCTGCAATGTGGATGGTTATGTGGTGTCGCCCTACAAGGTATTTTCACGTCATGGCTACGGCGTTGCCTGGGCATCGGACCGGCTGACCGCATTGCCGCGCGAAGGTCTGATCGACGGGCCGGCAGAGAACTGGGAATTGGGCACGCGCGATACCGGGGCCTATGCGACGTTCTCCGATGTGGTGGATTACTTTACCTGGCTGGGCGAGCATTTTACCGACAGTGATGACCCGCGCGCGCGCATCGAAGCGGCAGCGGGTGCAATCCATGACCACGAGAAATCCCTGACCGATGCCATCTTGCACGGTGTCGGAAACCTGAAGGGCCTGGCCGAAATGCCGGGTGTGACAATCATCGGCGGGGTTGACAATCCGGCGCGTGAAGGCCTGGTGTCGCTGACCGTGGATGGCGTCGATGCAGCGGACCTGGTTGGAGCGCTGAACGAACAGGGCATTCGCACCCATGTCAGAAAAGCCGATCATTATTCCGGCAATATTCTCACTCCGTTGGGGTTGCCGTCATGCGTCCGGGTCTCGCTGTGTCACTACAACACGGAGCAGGAGGTTGCTCAGTTCCTTGCGGCAATGGAAGAGATTGTCAGCAGCCACAATTAGCAAATGTGTGCCAGGGTTTGGCCGATCGGGAACAGCCTGGCACTGTCGCGTTCACACTGGTCCGGTCGAAATGTCTGCTGCGGCAAGCCAGGCTGTGAGGCCCAGGCTTGCCGGCAGCAGATATCATCGGCGCTGTAAACAAAAAAGACCGGTGCACTAATTCCCGATTACGGGATAACCGGCGGCGGTGGGCCGATGAGGGCCAGACCGTTATAGCAAGGTGCCAGGGACGCCACATTCGGTGTGTCCAGTGTCGCGCCGCGGCGGTCGTTGTCCATTTTTGACGGTGCGCCCCAACTGTAGCTCAGCCCTGCCATGACGGTGTGATCCATTGTGTCATTGTCAGCGCCGTTCGGGAACTCGTTGCCCAGGCAGCCATCGCGATAGGTGCCGCGATAGGCGAGAAACAACGGCATGTTTCCCAGTAACGGAACCTCTTCCCAAAGCGTGTCGTAGCGTGCGCCCCACTGATACACATCGTAATCCGCAGATGCTCCGTCCTGGAACCTCAGGTTGGAATACAGGCCTTCGACCTGGACCCGGGTGTCGACACCCATGAACCAGCGGCCAACACCGCGGGCGAAATAACCGTCGCCGGTAAGTTCGCCTTGCTGGTCCACAAATGCAGCCTGCGCATAGAAGGTGAGGTCTTCCAGGTAATACTGGGTTTCTGCGCCAACGAAGCGCAGATTGGTTCTGTAATCCGGGTCAGTGTCATTGTGACTTGAGGCCGTGACACCACCTAACACGCCGAACAGGCCATGTGAGGGGTCGCGCCAGCTGAAGTGACCGGCACCCTGGAAACTCCAGCGCTGACCCGATACGGCATTGTTGTCAAACGCGCGGTCATTCCACTCCACATCGACATCACTTTGCAGCGACAGGTTGCCGCCAAGCGGCAGGGAGAGCCGTGCGTTGTGACCCGAGGCAAGTGCGGTATCGTTGCCGGTCCCGCCACCATCAATTATCTGTACACCATTCCAGCTTTCGCTCACGCCGCCAATAATCAGTCCGATATGGTTGAAGCGGTCTTGAGCTGTTGCGTTGCCTGTGGTCAGAACCGCAAGAATTGCCGTGCTGCCAAGAATCGATTTTGTGAATTTACTCATGAGGGTCCCAATTACTGTCGCTTGACTAACTTGAAGTGCCCGGAAGGGTGCACGTTTATGGTTAATTGCCAGTAAATGCCGGGTAATCCGGAGGGTGCAGGGCCAGCGCAACACCCTATTGGGCGGTGGGTTGAGACCGGTATTGTTCGCCGGCCAGAGATGGTAATAAGGTCTCTGACAATTACGGACCGGGGCTGAGTTGTCCCGATGAAAATCAAGGAGTAAACCTGATGCCGCTTCCGTCGTTTCACATGATCGATGCAGCCCCGCAACCGGTCGCGCCGTTTTCCCATGCCTGTGAGGTTGACGGATGGGTCTTTCTCACCGGACAGATGCCGACAAAGCCCGGGGCACCCGATGAGCCGCTGCCGGACGGAATTGAGGCGCAGACCAGACGTGTCATGGACAACCTGGCCATTGTGCTCGAGGGCATGGGGCTTGGGCTTGAAAATGTCGCGCAGGCGCGGGTCTTCATCACCGACTTCGAGCGCGATTATGCTGCCATGAACCAGACCTACCTGGGTTATTTTGCCGAAGGGAAACTGCCGGCGCGAACCTGTGTCGGGGTTACCGGACTGGCAGTCGGCGCGCTGGTCGAAATAGACATGGTAGCGCGGCGGCCCTAGATTTCAGCGAATTCCTCGAAGTCGTCATTCGGCTGGGCAGGGGCGTTGTCACGATGATTGTCCTTGTTGCCGGACGGTGTCCTGCCGATCTTGGCCTGCAGTGATTTCAGGTCAACGAACTCATCGGCCTGGCGGCGCAATTCGTCGGCAATCATTGGCGGGCGGATGGCCATGGAGGAAATCACCGTTACCCGGCACCCCTTGGACTGGGCTGCTTCAACCAGCGAGCGAAAATCGCCGTCGCCGGAAAACAGGATGATGTGGTCCAGCGATGTGCAAAGCTGCATGATGTCGACCGCGATCTCGATATCCATGTTGCCCTTGACCTTGCGCCTGCCGGCGGCATCGGTGAACTCCTTGGCAGGCTTGGTCACGACCATGAACCCGTTATAGTCCAGCCAGTCGATGAGCGGGCGGATGGGCGAGTAGTCAGCGTCGTCAAGAAGGGCGGTGTAGTAGATCGCACGGGTCAGCCTGGTGCCGTCTTCAAACATCTTCAGCATGTTCTTGTAGTCGATGTCGAAGCCCAGCGCCTTGGCAGTTGCGTACAGGTTGGAACCGTCAATGAAAAGGGCGGTGCGTTCGTCTTTGTAAAGGCGCATCTGAAATCTCCTGACTCAGAATGAATTGATGAAATAGCGAAGTGGAATAAGGGCTTCAAATTAATGGGGTGGGTGTGCCACAAGATGACGGTCGACGCAATTGGGAACGGCACGCCAACATGATTCTGATCGGTTTGGGCAGCAATATGACAGGGCCTTGGGGCAATCCCCGCGATTGCGTTGGCCGGGCACTTGCAGCGCTTGACAAACAACCGCTCAAACTGTTCAAGGCCTCCACGCTGATTGAAACCACTCCGTTCGGCCAGCAGGACCAAGCCAGTTACATCAATGCAGTCGCGCGCATTGAAACCCGCCTGCGGCCGCTGGATCTGCTGCAGGTATTGCGCACCATTGAGCGCACTGCCGGGCGTGAACGGCGCGAGCGCTGGGGGGAGCGGACACTTGATCTCGACATTCTGGATTACAATGGCGTGGTTATGGAGGCCGGGGCTGTGCAGTCGGCCGATGCCGAACTGGTGCTGCCTCATCCTGCCATTGCCGAGCGTGAGTTCGTGCTGGCTCCAATTGCCGAAATTGCGCCGCGCTGGAAACACCCGGTAACCGGGCTGACGGCCAAAGCCATGCTGGCTGCGCTGGACACGGATAAAGGCGGCAAGGTTATCGCAGGCGGGCCAGGCGCGTGAATACCCAGACCCACCTGCTTCTTGCATCGGGGCTGCTGACCAGGCGTGGCGAAAAGGCCCGCAATGTGGCCATAGTCATGGGGGCGTTACTGCCTGATGTGCCGGTGTTTGCCCTGTTCGGGATTGCCAGCGCGATGGGATATACGAGCCAGGATGTTTTCGGTGATTTTTATTTCCGTGACGACATGCGCAACCTTATGGGCGCGTTCAATTCTTTCTTTGTTGCCGCCCTGATTGCCGCAACCGGATGGCTATGCCGCGAGAAATGGTGGGGTTGGCCGATGGTTTTCCTTGCTGCTGCGATAACGGTCCATGCCGCCACCGACCTGCCGGTGCATGTTGATGACGGACACCGGCATTTCTGGCCATTCAGCAGTTTCGTGTTCAATTCGCCATTGTCCTACTGGGACAATTCGCATCATGGCGGAATTGTCTCGGTGGTTGAGGCTGTCCTTGGCATTGTTTGCGCCGTCATACTGTGGCGGCGGTTTCCCGACAGGCGGATCAGGCTTTTGTGTGCGCTGGCAATTACAGCGTACATTGCTGTTCCCGCCTACTGGATATGGATGTTCGGATAAATGTTAGCCCTGTTTTTCGAAGTGCTGCCCAAACCCGGTCATGAGGATCACTATTTTCGTCACGTGGGCATGCTGAAACCGGTGCTGGAAAAGCACACAGGCATGACCTGGCTGGACCGGTTCAAGTCATTGTCCAGGGACCGGGTGATCCTGTCGCATCAATTGTGGAAAGATGACGCGGCAATAGTTGGATGGCGCGAAGACAGACAGCATCAGGGTTCGCAAACGGCAGGCCGGTACACCCATTTTGAAGATTATCGCATTCGCATTGCCGAGTTATTTGCAAAAGTGGAGCGGGGCGGGCCTGTTGAGCAGGTCGAACTGGGGCCAGATGCAACCGGCGACTACATCGTTGCGGGCCATAGCAACGGCAAACCGCTCGACGGGTTTGATGAGAGTTTTGCCAGCGTAAACATTGCTGATGCCTATGTCGGCCTGTCCACGGTTGCCAGCGCTGAAGACGCAGGCAAACTGCTGGCCCGGTTGACGGGAGAGCAAAACATGAGTTGGGGCTTCGCTGCTCGAATGACCCGGGATTACGGCATGTTTGAACGTGACCAGGCGCCGCAGGATTATCCGCCGGTTGAGCGGGCCGACAGTTGAGCATCAGCAGCAGACAATCTGCCTGCCAGTAACAACAACAGTGTTCCCAGGCCGCCAATGCCGACCGCCACCAGCAGCATCAGATCATAACCGCCGATCTGCCAGGCCAGCGAGCCGATGGTTGGCCCGGCGGCAAAGCCGGTGATGTAGACCAGGGCCGTCATGCCGGAGATCACCCCGAAATTCGCCCTGCCCAGCAGTTCTGCTGTCAGCACTGGGCGGATGATGCTGGTTACACCGTTGCCGAACCCTTGCAGCGCCACAAAACTTGCCAGCAGCACCGGATATGCCATGGCGCCCATCAGGCTCAGGGCGGCGGCCGACACGGCAAGCTGGCACGAGATTGCGATGATCAGGCCGGAGACCCGGTGTTCAATATTCATGATGACAAGGCGGCCGAGCACCTGCATGGGACCGATCAGTGAAATGGCCAGAACCGCGGTTTCCTTGTCAAAGCCGCGTTCATCCAGCAACGGCAGGGTGTGGGTAATCATCATGCCGGTATCCAGTGAAACCATGGCAAACCCTAAAGCCAGGGCCCAGAATGCCGGTTTGCGGGCGATACGCATCGGCTCTTTGGCGTTGTGGCTTGATGGGTCGGCGGTCGACCCTCCGATATGTTCTGCCCGGCTTGCTGCCCGCCAGATCAGCGGCACCGCAATTACCAAGATGACGGCTGCAAACACCAGCACGGCGCCACGCCAACCAAACAATGCGGAAAGATAAAACGCAGCAGGAAATGAAACCGTGCCGGCAAGACCTGCTATCAGGGAGACGATGGTAATGCCGCGTCGCGCCCGAGGCCCTAGCGTCCGGGTCAGAATGGCAAAGCATGGTTCGTACAGACAGCCGGCAAGCGTCACGCCAATGCTGAACCACACAAGGTAGAACTGCCACAGTTGGGTGACCTGTGTCAGCAGCACCAGCAGCGAGGCGCCCAGGACCGCGCTGCCGGCGAACACTATTGTTCCCAATCCCCGGTCAATCAGTCTGCCGGCAACCGGAGCCATTACGGCAGATGTCAGGACAGCCAGCGTGAAGGCACCGGTCAGGCCGGTTTTGGACCAGCCGAATTCCTGCTCCCACTGAACCAGCAGGGCAGGGAAGGAATAATACAGTGCCGCCCACAAAATTGTCTCGGCAATGGCCAATGGCCAGACAAGTTTATGGAATTGTCGAGATTGCATGGGGTCAACAATTAGTTGCTTTGGTATCAAGATAGACCGTTCTGCGGCAAGCGCACACTTGCTTTCTTGCTTTTGTGTAGCTAAAAGCCCACCTAAGTTCCATCTGACACTTATATTTACAAGGATCCAAGCTTCATGGCACGCGTTACCGTTGAAGACTGCATCGAAAAACTGCCGAACCGGTTTGAACTGGTTCTGATGTCTGCGCATCGCGCACGCATGATTTCGCAGGGAGCGCCGTTGACGCTCGACCGCGACAATGACAAAAACCCCGTTGTGGCCCTGCGCGAGATTGGCGACAGCACCATCGACGTGGAAGACCTTCGTGAAGATTATGTCCACTCCATGCAGAAGCATGTCGAGGTGGATGAACCGGAAGAAAGCGCAGTACCGCTGCTGCTGGCCGGCAATGAGCCTGACCAGGCAGAACCGGCTCCCACCGAGCAGGATGGTCAGGACGGCTATGATCGCATGAGTGAAGATGATCTGCTGCGCGGCCTCGAAGGCCTGCCACCGGCGGAAAGCCCGGGCTCACAGCGTTCCGGCTACTGATACCGGACATTCAACCGTTTACCTGATTTTCAGCCGGAGCAATTAGCGTTGCTCCGGTTGTTTTGTTTTCCGGCTCCTTATTGTGTCTGCTACACTGCCACAATTGGGAATTTTAACAGGCCCCGGGCATGATGCGTCAATACGAGTTGGTTGAAAGGGTCACCAGCTATGACCCGGACGCAAATGAAGCCATGCTCAACAAGGCTTACGTCTATGCCATGAAGGCACATGGCCATCAGGTCCGGGCCTCCGGCGACCCCTATTTTACCCATCCGCTGGAAGTCGCCGCCATTCTCACCGAAATGAAGCTGGATGATGCAACCATTGCGGCCGCCTTGCTGCACGATGTTGTCGAAGACACCGAGGCGACACTTGCAGAAATCGAGCAATTGTTTGGTGGCGAGATATCCGAACTGGTCGAAGGCCTCACCAAGATCAAGCGGCTGGACCTGATTTCCAAGGAGGCGGCACAGGCTGAGAATTTGCGCAAGCTGTTGCTGGCCATGTCGCGCGACGCGCGCGTGTTGCTGGTGAAACTGGCTGACCGGCTTCACAATATGCGCACGCTGCATCATGTGAAGCCGGAAAAACGTGCCCGCATTGCCAAGGAGACCATGGATATCTATGCGCCACTGGCCGGGCGCATGGGCATGCATACCATGCGTGAGGAGCTGGATGACATCGCCTTCAAGGCGCTGTATCCGGAAGCGCGTGACGGTATCATGAAACGGCTCGAATCGATCAGGGCGGAATCAGGCGACATTCTCACCAATATTGAGGAAACGCTTACCGAACGGCTGGCGGAAAACGGAATCAGTGCACACGTGTCAGGCCGGGAGAAGAAGCCCTATTCGATCTGGCGCAAGATGCAGCGCAAGCATTTGTCACTGGGGCAACTGTCGGATATTTTCGGGTTCCGGATCATCGTGGCCAGCGAAGTCGAATGCTACAAGGCTCTGGGTGTTGCCCACACGGCCTGGCGGGTGGTGCCGGGCAGGTTCAAGGATTACATTTCAAATCCGAAGCAGAATGACTACCGCTCAATTCACACCACGGTCATCGGCCCGCACCGCAAACGTGTCGAGCTTCAGATCAGAACCCAGGCGATGGATGATATCGCCGAACGTGGCGTGGCGGCTCACAGCTTCTACAAGGATGTTGCCGATCCGATGGCGGCAGAACGCGGGGTCACGCTGCCGCACGGAGATTCCAATTCATTCAGATGGTTGCGGTCGCTTGTTGAAACGCTTGCCGAAGGTGACAATCCGGGCGAATTTCTGGAAAGTACAAGGCTTGAACTGTTTGCGGACCAGGTGTTCTGCTTCACGCCCAAGGGCGCGCTGATTGCTCTGCCCAAGGGCGCAAACGCCATCGACTTTGCCTATGCGGTACACACCGATATCGGCAACTCGTGTGTGGGTTGCCGGATCAATGGCCGGCATGCGCCCCTGATGACCGAACTCGCCAACGGTGATGAAGTCGACATTATCAGATCGCAGGCCCAGACACCGCCTGCAGCCTGGGAGAAAGTGGTCCATACCGGAAAGGCACGCACGGCCATCAGGCGGGCGACCAGAATTGCAGTGCGTGCCCAGTATGCCGGACTGGGGCGCGAAATAATTGAGCGTCACCTTGCGCGTTTCGATGCCACCTACAACAAGAAACAGTTTGGCGAAGCCATGCGCAAACTTGGCATTTCATCTGCTGAGGATGGCCTGGCAGCCGTCGGGCGCGGTGAGCTGACAGCGCGTGATGTGATGAACGCGCTTGGCTTTGAAGGCGAGCGCGAGGCGCCCAAGCGTGACATTCGAAAGTCACGCACTGTACAACAGGAAGGCGGCGTTCCATCGATCCCGGTTCGCGGTGTCAATCAGAACCTGCCGCTGACTATTGACGCATCGACCGGTGCAGTGCCCGGTGAACGGATCGTGGGTATTTTGAAACCGGGCGAAGGCATAACAGTTTATCCGATTTTTTCCGCAGCACTGCAGCAGTTTGACGATGAACCGGACCTGTGGATTGATCTTGCCTGGGATGATGATTCAGCGACCAGTCTGTATCCGGCCCGTTTGCGGGTTGTTCTGCACAATGAGGTTGGTGCACTGGGCCAACTCACACAAACGGTTGCTGATGGCGGGGCAAACATCGAAAATCTGCAGATGACCGACCGGGCACGTGACTTTTACAATATAGATCTGACGGTTGAGGTTGAAGATGTCAGGCATCTCAATCAAATTATGAATGAACTTGCCCGAAAACCATTGATTTCCACGGTGGTTCGCGCGACAGGTTCTGACTGATAATACCTTTGGTATAATTGCCGCATTTCCGGCTCAACTATCTAGGGTCCTGGCCCTGGTCTCAAAGAAACGGTGACTTTGATGCTTACGCAAGATCAGGTGCTTGATGAATTTCGCGCTGCCGGTGCGCTTCTGGAAGGACACTTCATACTGTCGTCCGGCCTGCACAGCAGCCGTTATCTGCAGTGCGCCCGGGTGCTGATGGACGCACAACGGGCTGGACGGTTATGTGCCACGCTTGCACAAAAAATTGACGCTGCGGAATTAGGCGGGTTTGATATGGTAGTGTCTCCTGCCATGGGTGGTGTCGTTGTCGGCTATGAAATGGGTCGGCAACTGAAAGTCCCGGCAATCTTTTGTGAACGTGTCGATGGTAATCTGGTGTTTCGTCGTGGGTTTGACATTGAACCGGGAATGCGGTGCCTCATGGTTGAGGACATTGTGACAACGGGACTGTCATCGCGCGAGTGCATAGAAGCAATCGCGCAGGCCGGTGGCGAAACGCGTGGAGCTGCCTGTCTGGTTGACCGGTCGGGCGGCAAGGCGGATGTCGGAGTGCCTTTGGTGTCGCTGGCTCAGTTGGAAGTGCCAACTTTTGAAGCGGAAAATTTGCCGCCGGAGCTTGCAGCCACGGAAGCTGTGAAACCGGGGAGCCGCGGCCTGAAGGCATAGACCAGGATGAACTTTGGTTAAGTTAACCAGAATTCACAAACCGGATCGCGTGCAAAGTGTTAGAGCAATTTTTACGGGTTAGATTGTACCCGTGTCGCTCTTGAGCATCTTCCGGATGCAAATATTTCGGGTGTGTTTGAATTATGATTTTGAAACGGCGCAAATCAATTGGTCTATTCAGAAAGGTCAGAAACTTTATCTGGCCCGAGATCGGCTTCCAGCGCGCGGTAAAGTACATTTCCCACAAGGTCAACCGGATATCCGGCTCACCCCATGCGATAGCGTTGGGGTTTGCAGCTGGCGCATTTGCATCATTCACCCCCCTGATCGGTTTTCATTTTGTTGTGGCGGCGCTGATTGCCTGGGCAATCGGCGGAAACCTGCTCGCATCGGCAATCGGCACGTCGGTCGGCAACCCGCTTACATTCCCGTTCATCTGGTACATTACTCACAATACAGGCAGTTATATTCTTGGTCAGGAAGGCCGCGAGGAGATTGCGATCTCTTCACCTGATGGCGGCATGAAGCTGTTGTTCACAGATCCGGTTCGGTTCTTCGCAGAATTATGGGCCGGGCTGGAGCCGGTGTTTTTCCCGATGTGTGTCGGAGCCATTCCCCTGGGGCTGTCGTGCGGCATTGCGGCTTATGTGTTGCTGAGACCTGCTGTGGGCAAGTACAAGGAACGTCGCCGTAAACAGCGCGAAAAACGGATGAATGAATTGCGCAAACGGCGCGACGCCCAGGCGGCCTCAGGTCAAGGTGCCGGCACATGATCCTGGGTGTTGGCAATGACATGATCGATATCCGGCGCATCGAAACCACACTGGAAAAGTTTGGCGACCGGTTTGTGTCCCGGGTCTTTACTGATATTGAACAAGCCAAATCTGATCGCCGTGCGCAGCGCGCTGCGTCATATGCCAAACGGTTTGCGGCCAAGGAAGCATGTTCCAAGGCGCTGGGAACGGGGTTTCGCAAAGGAGTGTTCTGGCGCGATCTTGGTGTCGTCAACATGCCGAGTGGGCGTCCGACCATGGTATTGACGGGTGGTGCGGCGCAACATCTTGAAACCCTTGTACCGGCCGGGCACAGACCCGATATCCATCTGACTATCACCGACGATTTTCCGTATGCCCAGGCAATCGTGATAATCTCGTGTATTCCGATTGCCGCAAGCTGATCTGCCGGACCAGCACGGGTTCAATTTGCTCCCAAAAGCGCGGCTGACACCGCGTAGGCGATCGGGTCCAGGATTTTCGGCCCTATCGATCGAAAAACATGGCGATCCAAGGAAATCGCCGGCAGTTGCAATTTTGCCAATAAACTGCGACATGACTGTCAAAACAGACGGTGACCAGAATCGGGCGTGCGAGCGTCCGGGCTGAAGGTAAAGTAAAGAGGCGAGCAAATGTCTTCCGAGGTGGAGCGTTCACGCAAGAAAACAGAAGATAGTGGCTGGGAAACCGTCAAGGTCATTATCCAGGCGCTGCTGATAGCCTTTGTGGTACGGACATTTTTCTTTCAGCCGTTCAATATTCCGTCTGAGTCAATGGTTCCGACCTTGCGTGTCGGCGACTATCTGTTCGTCAACAAGCTGTCTTACGGCTATTCCAAGTACTCGTTCAATTTTGCGTTCGGGCTGTTTGGCAACAATCTGTTCAAGTTCGGACCGGTGCCGATAGAGGGCAGGGTGTTTGGCGATACGCCGGATCGTGGCGATGTGGTTGTGTTCAAGTTGCCGCTTGATAACGAGACCGATTACATCAAGCGCGTTATCGGACTGCCCGGCGACAGGATTCAGATGATCAACGGTGTGCTTCACATCAACGATGAAGCGGTCAAGCGCAAGCAGGTTGAGAATTTCGTCAACCCGGACAGGGACAATGCTCCGCGGGCAAAACAATATATCGAAACTCTGCCGAACGGTGTGAGCTACTCGACGCTGGACATCTATGACGGCCAGGCCGACAATACCGAGGTCTATACGGTTCCTGCAGAACATTATTTCATGATGGGTGACAATCGTGACAATTCGACAGATTCCCGTTTCCTCAAGGAGGTCGGCTATGTTCCATATGAGAATCTGGTCGGCAAATCGACTGTGCTGTTCTTCTCGCACGGGCCTGATGGGGCTTTCTGGGAAGTTTGGAAATGGCCCGGCAACATTCGCTGGGGCCGGATATTCAACTCCGTCGAATGACCAGCCGCGACGAAGCAGTAGCTGTTCTGATCAAGCGGCTCGGATATGTCTTCAATAATGAGCAATTGCTCGAGCAGGCCCTGACCCACTCAAGCGGGGCGAAATCCAAGGTTGCAGGCAGCAATGAGCGCCTCGAATTTCTGGGTGACAGGGTGCTCGGATTGATTGTCGCACAGATTTTGTACGAGCAACACCAGGATTTGCCCGAAGGCGATCTGGCGCGGATGCTCAATACGCTGGTACGACGCCAGACATGTGCGAAAATTGGCGAAAAACTCGGTATTCCGGATGCTCTTGTGCTGGCCGGCAAAGGTAACAAGCGCACGGTCGTGACCGACAACATTGTTGGTGACGCATGTGAAGCCCTGATTGCCGCGGTTTACCTTGACGGTGGTCTGGAGGCAGCGTGCTCGATTATCGGCGAACATTGGGCCGGCTTTCTCAAACAGGCGCCCGACATGCGCAAGGATGCCAAGTCATCCCTGCAGGAATGGGCTGCCGCAAGATCGCTGGCTGTGCCATCATATGAGACGATTGATACCACAGGCCCGGACCATGCGCCGGAATTCAGGGTGGAATTGAGAGTTGAGGGCCGGGAGCCGGTGCAAGGTGTCTCAACCACCCGGCGCACGGCAGAACAGGTCGCAGCTACCGAATTTCTGCGCCGCGAAAGGATCTGGAAATGACAGAAGGTTCAACCGAGATGGTGCAACCGCAGGACAAAGGTGTGACCAGTTGTGGTTTCGTTGCCCTGATCGGTGCTCCGAACGCCGGCAAGTCAACTCTGCTGAATCAGCTTGTCGGGTCCAAGATCTCGATTGTAACCCACAAGGTCCAGACGACGCGGGCGCGCATCAGGGCCATTGCGCTGGAAGGCGCAGCACAGATCATTTTTGTTGATACGCCGGGTATTTTTTCGCCCAAACGCAAGCTGGATGAAGAGATGGTTCATGCAGCCTGGGCAGGGGCGGCAGACGCCGATGCGACAGTTCTGCTGATCGGGGCCCGTGACGGTCTCAATGAAGACAATACGCGCATTATCGAAGGCCTGGAGGCGACCGGGGCAAAGGCCATTCTGGCTATCAACAAGATTGACCTGGTGCCGCATGAAAACCTGCTGCAGCTGGCGGCCGATCTGAACGCGCGATATCAGTTTACCGACACATTCATGATTTCCGCGTTAAAGGGCCATGGCGTTGCGGACCTGAGAACTGCACTTGCCGGCCCAATGCCGACCGGCCCCTGGCTGTACCCGGAAGACCAGATTGCGGATGTGCCGATGCGCATGCTGGCATCGGAAATCACCCGCGAAAAACTGTATCTGCGGCTGCATGATGAACTGCCGTACGCGTCCACGGTGGAAACGGAAAAGTGGACCGAGAAGAAGGACGGTTCCGTTCGCATCGAGCAGGTGATCTACGTCCAACGCGACAGCCAGAAGAAGATTGTATTGGGCAAGAACGGTCAAACGATCAAGAAAATCGGCCAGTCGGCCCGCGAGGAAATAACGGAAACCATTGGCCAGACGGCGCATCTTTTTCTGTTTGTGAAAGTACGCGAAAAATGGGCTGATGATCCCGAGCGGTTGCGCATGATGGGGCTGGAACCTCGCTAGGCCTCCCGGATCGATTCAACAGGTTGCTCCAGCACTTTGAAAGCGAACAGTTTTATGGTTTTTGATTGCTACAGTCAAAAACCATCCTGATCCAAACAATTGTTTTGCATGTCTTTGTTCGAGAACCCCGACACTCTTGTCAGGCACGCCACAGGTGAACACTAATGGAATGGCAGGGCGACGGTCTCATTCTGAACACCCGCAAGCACGGTGAAAATTCGACTATCATCGATGTGCTGACCCGCGATAAAGGCCGCCATACCGGGTTGGTGCGCGGCGGCAGATCGCGCACCATGCGGCCGGTTCTGCAGCCGGGAAACCTGGTGAATGTGGTTTGGCGAGCCCGTCTCGAAGATCATCTGGGTGCGTTCTCCGTTGATCCGCACCGCATGACAGTGGCCGCGATCATTGATGATGTTCATCGCCTGGCCGGGCTTACGACAATCACGACACTTGCCAGCCTGCTGCCGGAAAGAGAGCCCCATCCACGCATTTACGATGCCTCCCTGCTGCTGATCGAGCATTTGCAGGATGACGCCATCTGGCCGGCAGTTCTGGTCAAGTGGGAAATGGGATTGCTCGAAGAACTGGGCTTCGGGCTGGACCTGACCAAATGCGCTGTCAGCGGTGAAACGGAAAGTCTCACGCATGTATCGCCGCGCACGGGCAGGGCGGTTTGCGCGCATGAAGCGGAGCCGTGGAAAGACAAGCTGCTGGTGTTGCCGGCATTCGTTACCGGGGCATCCGGTGAAGCGTCAAATGCGGAAATTGCCCAAGGATTGAAACTGACCGGGCATTTTCTGTCACGGCACATTTTTGAGCCCCGCGGTGTTACAGCACCGGAACAGCGACAGCGTATCCTGCGCTGGCTTGATCAGGCTGATTGATGATACAACGGCCTGTGTGAATTGCTTTTCAGGGAGTTAGAACCAATGCTTGGACGGTTGAACCATGTTGCCATTGCGGTGCCCGATCTCGAGGCCGGGTCTCAGGTTTACAGGACCATGCTTGGTGCCACTGTCGGCGAGCCGCAGGCTGAACCTGACCATGGTGTGACGGTGGTTTTTGTCGAACTGCCAAACACCAAAATCGAGTTGCTGGAGCCACTGGGGGAAAATTCGCCAATTCAGGCGTTTCTGGACAAAAACCCGTCGGGCGGCATTCATCACGTGTGTTATGAAGTGGAAGATATTATTGCAGCGCGTGATCATTTGAAATCTGAAGGAGCGCGTGTGCTCGGCGATGGTGAACCGAAGATCGGGGCGCATGGCAAGCCGGTGCTGTTTCTGCATCCGAAGGATTTTTGCGGCACGCTGGTTGAACTGGAGCAGGCCTGATGATCGTTGATTTTTTCACAGGCTTTGCGGTGTATTTCATCATCTGGTGGCTGGTGCTGTTTACCGTGCTGCCATTCGGTGTGAGGTCTGCACATGAAGAAGGGGTGATGGTTGAACAGGGCCATGAGCCTGCTGCCCCTGTGCGGCCGCGTCTTTTGAACAAGTTCATCCTGACATCGGTCATCGCCTTGTTTATCTACGGCTTCTATTACTGGCTGGTGTATTACAGCGGCATCACGCTGGACGACTTCCCGTTTATACCTGACCTGCCCAAGGTGTAGTCAGCGGACGCAGCATGTTCTGATCCAAAACCGCACAAAAAAAGACAGGGTCTTGCCCTGTCTTTCATATGATACTGTGTGCTTCGCATTTGATACTGCGTGCTTCGCATTACATCACCCGTAAACGGGCGTTTCCTCCCCAGACCTGGGCCTGGCGGTTGCATTTGCTGCAACTCTGAGTAGGGAAATGACACAAAGTTTTGAACTTGTCCAGTCACTTTGTCGCACCTTTGCAAAAAGTGAATGCTGTTACCGATGTGCAAGTCGGAGTTGTCCTTTGTAAATTCTCGATTGATGCACTATGAACAGCAATTCTTTGTGCAGGTTTGCGCCTGCGCACCTTTAATGTTTTCAGGGCATGCAGATGAGACTCAGCAAGTATTTCCTTCCCATTCTTCGTGACGATCCCAAGGAAGCGGAGATTGTTTCCCATCGCCTCATGTTGCGTGCAGGCATGATCCGGCAGGAGAGCGCCGGGATCTATTCATGGCTACCGCTGGGTTACAAGGTGTTGCGCAATATTGAACGCATCGTGCGCGAAGAACAGAACCGGGCAGGGGCAATCGAAGTTCTGATGCCGACAATTCAGTCAGCTGATCTGTGGCGCAAGTCCGGCCGCTATGATGATTACGGCAAGGAAATGCTGCGCATTACAGACCGGCATGATCGCGACATGCTGTTTGGCCCCACCAATGAAGAGATGATCACCGACATCTTCCGCGCCGGCGTACAGTCCTACAAGGATGTGCCGCGCAATCTCTATCATATCCAATGGAAATTCAGGGATGAGGTGCGCCCGCGTTTCGGGATCATGCGTGGCCGTGAGTTCCTGATGAAGGACGCTTATTCATTTGATTTGTCAGCCGAGGCGGGCCGTCACTCCTATAACAAGATGTTCGTGTCATATCTGCGCACGTTTGCCCGCATGGGCCTGAAAGCCATTCCCATGCGTGCCGAAACTGGTCCGATAGGCGGCGATCTGAGCCATGAGTTTCTCATTCTGGCAGATACGGGGGAGTCAGAAGTGTTCTTCGACAGCGCATTTCATGATGTCGACTGGTCAGCCATTGACATAGATTACGACAATGTCGATGCGGTTGCAGGCCTGGTGCAGGAATTTACGTCAAAGTACGCGGCGACCGATGAGATGCACGATGCGGCGGCTTATGAAGAACTGCCCGAAGCCAGGCGCATCAGTGGACGCGGCATCGAGGTCGGCCATATTTTCTTCTTTGGTGACAAGTATGCAAAACCGCTTGGCTGTCAGGTGCAGGGGCCGGACGGCAAACCGGTGACAATACAGTCGGGTTCGTATGGCGTCGGCGTGTCGCGTCTGGTGGGTGGCATCATTGAGGCTAGTCATGATGAGAACGGCATCATCTGGCCGGAAGCTGTTGCGCCGTTCCGCATCGGCTTGATCAACCTGAAGGCAGGTGACGGGGAAACCGATGCGGCGTGCGACAAGCTTTACAACCTGTTTCAAGCCCAGGGAAATGAAGTCCTGTATGACGACACCGACAATCGCGCCGGGGGCAAATTTGCCGCCATGGACCTGATCGGCATACCGTGGCAGGTCATTATCGGTCCGCGCGGTCTCAAGCAAGGCAATGCCGAACTGAAGAATCGCGCTACTGGTGAGCGTGAAGACATTTCCATTGATGCGCTTGCCGCGCGCTTTGCCAACTGATCGACAGGTCTCAACCAACAAGATGGATTGACTTATGGCTCAAACCGACACCGCGCCGTTCTCCGCCCATGAGCGCATGATTGCCTTTAGATATTTGCGGCCGCGCCGCAAGGAAGGTTTCATTTCGGTGATAGCCGGGTTCTCGTTCCTGGGGATTTTGCTGGGCGTGGCGACACTGATCATCGTCATGGCGGTGATGAACGGGTTTCGCACCGAGCTTTTGAACAAGGTGCTGGGGTTCAATGGCCATTCCATGGTGTATTCATCTACCGGCGCGCCGATACCGGATTTCGCGTCGAGAGCGGCAATCCTCGCCAATACACCAGGTGTTGTGCGTGCCATGCCGTTTGTCGAAGGCCAGGCCATGGCATCGTCCAGGCGCACATCGACCGGGGTTCTGGTGCGTGGGCTGGAACTGGAGAACCTGCTCAAGCTGTCCAGTGTCGTGAACGACAAACTGCGCGGGTCGCTCGACAAGTTTGATGAAGGCAACGGTGTTGCCGTCGGCTACCGGCTGGCCTGGAAGCATGGTCTGACGGTTGGTGACCAGATCACCCTGGTGTCACCGGAAGGACCGACAACGATTTTCGGCTCGGCGCCGCGTATCCGGTCGTTCCCGATTGTCGCCACCTTTGAAATCGGCATGTCGGAATATGATGGATCGGTGATCTATATGCCCATGACCGAGGCGCAGGACTTTTTTGCCCAGGAAGACGGCGCCAGCGCCATTGAAGTGATGGTTGAAGACCCTGACAAGATCGAAGAGCTGATACCGGCCATGAAGAAGAGTGCTGGTGAGGACCTGCAGTTCGTCACCTGGAAGACCTCAAACAAGACGTTCTTCAATGCCCTGCAGGTGGAACGCAATGTGATGTTCGTGATCCTGACGCTGATCATTCTGGTGGCCGCTCTGAATATCATTTCCGGCCTGATCATGCTGGTGAAAGACAAGGGCAAGGATATCGCAATCCTGCGCACCATGGGCGCGACGCGCGGCTCCATCATGCGTATTTTCTTCATGACGGGAGCGGCTATCGGTATTGCCGGCACCATGGCCGGGATACTTGTCGGGGTGGCAGTGTGCCTTAACATAGAAAACATCAGGCAGGGGCTTTCCTGGCTGTCAGGCACCCAGCTGTTTCCGCCGGAGCTTTACTATCTGTCACGCATGCCTGCGGAAATGAACGTCAACGAGACCATCATGATTGCCCTGATGGCGATGGGACTGGCATTTCTGGCAACCATCTATCCGGCCCGGCGGGCCGCCAAGCTCGATCCGGTAGAGGCCCTTCGCTATGAATAAGCTGGCACATGATGGCGCAACACCTGCATTGCGACTCGATGCAATAGCGCGGACCTATACGCAAGGCCCGCGCACCATCGATATCTTCAAGGACCTGTCGCTGGATGTGTATCCGGGCGAGGTCGTGGCACTGGTCGGCCAGTCCGGTACCGGCAAATCGTCGCTTTTGCATATTGCCGGTCTTCTGGAAAAACCAACCGGTGGCGACGTCTTTGTGGCCGGCGAAAACTGCACGCGCCTCGAAGACGGGGCAGCAACACGGGTCCGGCGCCTGGGCATCGGGTTTGTCTATCAGTTCCACCATCTGCTGCCCGAATTCAATGCAATTGAAAATGTGATCATGCCACAGCTCATAGCCGGCAAATCGCGCGAGGAAGCACATGCCAGAGCCACTGAGCTGTTGACCAAACTCGGTTTGAGCAGTCGGGTTACGCACCGGCCGGCTGAACTTTCGGGCGGTGAGCAGCAACGTGTTGCCATCGCGCGTGCGCTTGCCAATCAGCCGCTGCTATTGCTTGCCGACGAGCCAACAGGTAATCTTGACCCTGAGACAGCGGGGAGGGTGCATGCGGAGTTCCTCTCGCTGATACAGGAAGAGGGCCTGGCAGCACTCATTGCAACCCACAATATTGAACTGGCGCACAAGATGCACCGGGTTGTTCAATTGCAGGGGGGCCAGTTGGCGGAGATCACCCGATGAAGGCGGTTTTTCATCACAATCAGCTTGCGCACTTTCCAACACGATATCTGCAGCGCGGGCACATTGTTGATTTTCCCGAACAGCCTGAACGGGCAAAGCGTTTGCTTAAAGGTGTCCGGGCTGCCGGTTGCAGCATGCATGCAGCGCGCGCGCATGGTGATGCGCATATTCTGTCGGTGCACACCGGACGCTATCTGAAGTTTCTGGCCAATGCCTACCGCCGCTGGAACCGGCCCAGGGGCAAGGCATTTGAAGAAGTCATGGCCAGCATTCGCCCGGTTGAGAAACCGGCACGTTATCCAAGTGATATACTGGGGCAGGCGGGCTGGCATCAGCAGGACTTTTCCTGCCCGATTACCGAGCAGACCTGGATGTCGGTACGCGCATCGGCCGATACGGCGCTGTCGGCTGCCGAACTGATCATCGAAGGTGAAAAATCGGCCTATGCGCTGTGCCGTCCACCTGGCCATCACGCCTATGCAGACCGCGCCGGCGGGTTCTGTTACCTGAACAACACCGCCATTGCGGCGCAGTTCATGCGCAAGCAATGGGACCAGGTGGCCATACTGGACATAGACGTGCATCACGGCAATGGAACCCAGGGCATCTTCTATGACCGCTCTGACGTGCTGACCGTTTCCATCCACGCCGATCCGCGCAAATACTATCCGTTCTACTATGGTTATGAGAGCCAGCGCGGCAAAGGTCCGGGCAACGGCTACAACATCAATATCCCGGTTCCGGTGAAGTCCGACGATGAAGTGTGGATGGGCGCGCTTGAACTGGCTCTCAGTGAAATCAGTGACGCGGCTCCCGGTGCGCTGGTTGTCGCCCTCGGCCTTGATGCGCACGAGGCGGACCCGCTGAATGGCGGTGCGGTGACAACCGCCGGATTTGCGCGCATGGCCAGCGCCATTGCGAAGCTCAGCCTGCCGACACTGATCGTGCAGGAAGGCGGTTATCTGACCGATGACCTGGAAAACAACCTCGCCAGTTTCCTGAAAGGTTTCGGTGGGTAGACCGGCCATACCGGTGTAATTTCCCGGTCCATCCGACTAGAGTGCGATGATCATGACTGATTCATCACCAGCAAGCTTTATTCATCTGAGAACACATTCGGCCTATTCGCTGTCCGAAGGTGCACTGAAGATCAAGACTCTGGGCAAGCTTGCCACCGAGCAGGCCATGCCGGCGCTGGCCATTACCGATACCGGAAATCTTTTCGGGGCACTGGAATTTGCCGAGGAAATGGCAGGATCAGGCATTCAGCCGATTATTGGCTGCACGCTGCTGGTCGACAGTGAAGATGGTCCGGAAGGCCCGGCCCACACCAGGAATGCGCTCGATCTGTCGCGTCTTGTTCTGCTGGCCAAGGACGAGGCCGGATACCGCAACCTCCTGAAACTTTCCAGCAGGGCATACCTGGACGCACCGGAAACGGAGTTGCCGCATGTGGCGCTGACGGTGATCGAGGAGTTCAGTGCCGGACTGATCTGCCTGACCAGTGGACCCGGTGGCCTGATCAACAAGCCGCTGGTGGAGAACCGGCGTCCCGTTGCACAAGCGCGTATTGAGCGCTTGAAACGGGTGTTCGGCGACCGGCTTTATGTGGAACTGCAACGCCACGGCATGGACGAGGAGCGTGCAGCCGAAGCAGGTCTCATAGACCTGGCTTACGAACTCGAAATACCACTGGTGGCCAGCAACGAACCCTATTTTGCGCAAGCCGACGATTTCGCGGCCCACGATGCATTGATCTGCATTGCCGAAGGCGAGGTTGTTGCCAACGAAAACCGCCGCCAGTTGACACCTGAGCATTATTTCAAGTCGCAAGGGGAAATGGTGGCGCTGTTCGCAGACCTGCCTGAAGCGATCGCGAACACGGTGGAGATTGCCCGGCGCTGTTCCTGGTATCCGCATGCAATTGATCCGATCCTGCCCAAGTTCACCTCCGGCGAAGATAGTCGTGACGAAGCTGAAGAGTTGCGGGTTCAGTCACGTGAGGGGCTGGCTGACCGCCTTGATGCATTGGGGCTGGCCGACGGGTATTCACGCGAAGATTATGAAAAACGGCTTGAATATGAGCTTGGTGTCATCACCGGCATGGATTTTCCCGGTTACTTTCTGATCGTTGCCGATTTTATCAAATGGGCAAAGGCGCAAGGCATTCCGGTCGGGCCGGGACGTGGTTCGGGCGCGGGTTCGGTGGTTGCCTGGTCGCTGACCATTACTGATCTGGACCCGCTTCGGTTCAATCTGGTGTTTGAGCGGTTTTTGAATCCGGAACGTGTGTCGATGCCGGACTTTGATATCGACTTCTGTCAGGACCGCCGCGATGAGGTGATCGCCTATGTGCAGAACAAGTACGGCGTGGGCCAGGTTGCCCAGATCATCACGTTCGGAAAACTGCAGGCCCGCGCCGTGTGCCGTGATGTGGGCCGGGTGCTGCAAATGCCCTATGGCCAGGTGGACCGGCTGTGCAAGCTTATCCCCAACAATCCGGCCAACCCGGTAACCCTGCAACAGGCGATTGATGTCGAACCGCGCCTGCAGGATGAGCGCCGTCAGGACGAAACCACCGCGACCATGCTTGAGATCGCACTCAAGCTGGAAGGATTGTATCGCCACGCTTCAACCCACGCGGCCGGTGTCGTGATCGGCGATCGCCCGCTTGAAGAACTGGTGCCGCTGTACCGTGATCCGCGCTCTCCCATGCCGGTGACGCAGTTCAACATGAAGCTGGTTGAAAAAGCCGGTCTGGTGAAGTTCGATTTTCTGGGACTGAAGACCCTGACCGTGCTGGAAAAAGGCGTCAAGCTGTTGGCCCAGCGTGGCATCGAGATGGATTTTGCGGCGCTGCCGCTGGATGACACCGCCACCTACGATATGCTGAAACGAGCCGAGACGGTTGGCGTGTTCCAGCTTGAAAGTTCCGGCATGCGCGACCTGATCCGCAAGGCGGAACCGGGCAATATCGAGGACATTATCGCTCTGGTGGCGTTGTATCGCCCCGGTCCGATGGAGAACATCCCGAAATACGTAGCCTCCAAGAAAGGTGAAGAGGCACCTGAATTCCTTCATGACAAACTGACCCATGTCGTGGAGGACACCTACGGCATCATCATCTACCAGGAACAGGTGCTGCAAATTGCCCAGGTTCTGGCCGGGTACTCGCTGGGCGAGGCCGATCTGCTGCGCCGTGCCATGGGCAAGAAAATCCAGTCCGAGATGGATGCCCAAAAGGCGCGCTTTGTATCCGGATCGGTCGCAAACGGGGTTGATCAGGGCGAAGCCGAAAAGATTTTCGAACTGGTCAACAAGTTCGCCGGCTACGGTTTCAACAAGGCACACTCTGCCGCGTACGGGGTGGTTGCTTACCAGACGGCATGGCTGAAAGCCAATCATCCGGTGGAATTCCTGGCCGCCTCGATGTCGCTGGACAGTGGCAACACGGACAAGCTGCTGGTGTTCAAGCGGGAGGCTGACCGCATGAAGGTGGTCATCAATCCGCCGAGCATCAACAAGTCAGGCGTCGACTTCACGGTTGCAGATGGCGCCATTCAGTATTCACTGGCAGCGCTGAAGAATGTCGGCGAGCAGGCGGTCGAGCATATTATCGCGGTGCGCGAAGAGGGCGGTCCGTTCAAGTCTCTCGGTGATTTTGCCCGGCGCATCGATCCGCGCATGATGAACAAACGCGCGCTGGAATCAATCTCCAAGTCCGGCGGGTTTGACGAGTTGAACCCGAACCGGGCGCAGGTGGTCAAAGGTGTCGAGGCAATCCTGGCGATGGCAAACCGCACCTCGACCGAAGCAGAGATCGGGCAGAACGACTTTTTCGGAGGTGGCGGTGATCACGGCGCCGAAGAACTGCCGTTGCAAGCGGTCGAACCCTGGTTGCCGATGGATCAGCTGGCGGAGGAATTTGAGGCGGTCGGGTTCTATTTGTCGGGCCATCCGCTGGATGAGTATCTCTCGATCCTGCCGAAACTGGGTGCTGACAGCTGGGAAGGTTTCCGCGTCAAGGCCTTGCGCGGTGCGTCTGCTGCGCGTCTTACCGGCACGGTGACCTACAAGCAGGAGCGCAGGGCGAAATCCGGCAACAAGTTTGCGTTCATCGGGTTTTCCGATCCTACCGGCCAGTATGAATGTGTGTGCTTTTCGGAAACCCTGAATGCATGCCGTGACCTGCTGGAAGCGGGCAAGCCCCTGATGGTCCGCGTTGAGGCTGATGTTGAAGGCGAAGATGTCAAACTGCGGCTGCAAGGGGTGGATTTGCTGGATGAAAGAGCCGACAGGGTAGAACAGGGTCTGGAAATTTTTCTCGACGATACAAAGCCATTGGCGCTGGTTCAGTCAAGATTGACCAATGGCGGCAATTCCTCGGTGGTGCTGAACCTGAGATTGCCGGACGAACTGGAAGTCCGGTTCCGCCTGGGGGAAAAGTTTACCGTGAACCCGAAGATCAAGGCGGCCATAAAAGCCGTTCCGGGCGTTGTTGATGTACAGGATTTGTGACTGCTGTAACTGGAGCGCCTGACACATGGATGAACTGGTCTGGATCGCATTTCTGGTAATCGGTATCTTTGCCTTGCCGATCATTCTGGCTGTTGTTGCCATGAACAAGGCCGAAAGAGTGTCGCGCGAACTGTTCAAGCTGCGCACTGAGGTCAATCTGTTGCGCACATCGTCGGTTGAGCCTGCGGTGCAGGATACGTCAACCGTCGTGGCAGACACTGCACAGGCCAGGGAACCGGAGACGGTATCAGAACCCGAAATTGATTTTGCCACTGCAACCACAATGGCTGCGGGCAACACAAATGAAACTGAGCAGGTCACTGCTGCACCGGTGGCGAAACCCGCGCGCGCCAGCCTGGAGGAAAATCTCGCAGGCACCTGGTTCATCTGGATCGGTGCTGTGGCCATTGGCCTTGCCGGTCTGTTCCTGGTCAAATACATGTCCGACGCTGGCCTGCTTGGTCCCGGCATCCGCATTATCCTGGGCCTCGTGTGCGGGGCTGGACTGGCAGTTGCCGGTGAGTGGCTCAGGCGCAAGCCGTCGCAGAAACGATTTGCTGCCCTGAAACCCGATTATGTTCCCCAGGCGCTGACGGCGGGTGGTTTGGCGGCCGTGTTTGCCAGCGTTTATGCCGCCAATGCGCTTTACGGATTTATTGGACCAACGGTGACGTTCGCTGGGCTGGCCGCTACAGCTCTTGCGGCATTTGCGTTGTCGGTGGTGCAGGGACCGCTGGTTGCGATTGTCGGCTTGCTGGGCGGTTTTGTGTTGCCGGTTCTGATCGGCAGTGCGGATCCGTTCGCGCCGGGGTTGTTTGGCTATCTCGGCATATTGTTTGCGGCAGTGTGCGCGGTCATGACATGGCGGCCCGCCTTGTGGCTGGCGGTGTCGGCGACGGTTCTTGCCGGCGGTTGGGTCGTGCTGTGGTCAGACTCGTTTTTTGCAACCGGAGACGGCCTGACGCTTGGACTGTTTTGCGTGCTGATCGGCACCGGCTTTGCGTTTGCAGGCAGTGTGGCATCGCGCGATGATCAGCCAGCCATCTGGCATCCGCCAATGTGGCCGAAGGATGTATTTCAGGTCGCTGCGGCAATGGCAGGAACAGTTGCCATGCTGCTGTTGCTGGTGCTGCTGATGCGCGACGGATACGGCAATGGCTCGCTGATTGCCCTGGGCCTGTTTGCAACAGCAGCATGCGTTGCTGCCATGCGGGCGCAGCGGTTCGATTTCCTCGCACTGATTGCCGGTCTCGGCGTACTGCTGGGGTTTGCCGAGTGGGGCGGCAGGTTGCATGTCGAAGGCTGGATTGACGGCTGGCTGGTGCCCGGGCAGAACGCCTGGGGCCCGGAACCGTCAGCAGAGACCGGCGCCTATCTGAAATACAGCGCGGTGTTTGGCGGGGCTGCGCTGGCGGCCGGACATGTCTTGTTGTGGCGCTCGGTGCGGCCCTGGCTGTGGGCGACGCTCGGCTCACTGGTCCCGATCGGATTGATGATAGCAGCCTATGCGACCTTGCGCTCACTGGAGCCCAGCCAGAAATGGGCCTTTGCCGCCCTTGGTCTTGCGGCCGTATTTGTTTTCCTGGGCTCGCGATTGCGCAGTGTTGCTGCCGATGAGCCACCCCGGCTGGCGCTTGGCATCTATGCCATGGCGGCGTGTGCCAGTATTGCCATGGCACTGAGCTTCGTGTTGCGTGATGCCTGGTTGTCCGCGTCGCTTGCCGCACTGCTGGCTGCGACCGGCTACATTTCCCGGTCTCTGGACCTGCCGCAATTGCGCTGGCCGGCCATGCTGATCGCGCTTGCGGTGCTGGCGCGCCTGGGGCTCAACCTGCATGTACTGGACTATGCCGACAGCCATTGGCTGGGCCGCTACTGGGTGGTCTACGGGTATGGCCTGCCACTGGTGATGTTCCAGCTGGCCTGGTTGCAGTTTGGCCGCGATGAGACCCGGGACCTGTTGTCGAAAGTGCTCGAAGGCGGGCGGATTGCGCTTGTTGCCATGTTCGTGTCCGCCCTGATCCGGGTTGTGGTTGCCGGATCGCTGGGGGCTGAACGCCTGGGTCTGCTGGAAGCGGGTCTGCATATCACAAGCTGGCTGGTAAGTGCGGCTGCCTGCTGGCGGCGCTGGTCGGTCCATGGCGGCTTTATCGATTTGTGGGGCGGGCGGATACTGACAGCACTTGCCTGTGCTGTTCTCATTGCCGGGCCGTTGCTGGGCCTGAACCCGGTATTTGACCGGCAGATGGTGGGTAACTGGCCACTGGTCAATGCCCTGACACCGGCGTACCTGTTGCCGGGCGTGTTGCTTGCGCTCATCGGCTACGTGCTGAGAAACCACTCCACGCTGCCGCTGTGGCGTACCATATGGCCGCCGGCCTGCCTGGGGCTTGTGCTGGTGTGGCTGTCAATGGAGATACGCCGCATCTTCCATGCACCGGATGATCTTGATGCAAGCTTCATGTCCACGCCGGAAAATTACACCTACTCCGCGGTGTGGCTGCTGTTCGCGCTGGCCTTGCTGGCTGCCGGGATTACCGCTCGTGTTGCGCAATTGCGCTACGCGTCACTGGCGGTGCTGGTGCTGGTGGTGCTGAAAGTGTTCCTGGTCGATCTGTCGGACCTTGAAGGACTTCTGCGGGTGGCGTCTTTCCTGGGGTTGGGGCTGTGTCTCGTGGGCATCGGCTTCATCTATCAGCGTTTCGTGCACCAACCTCAAGATCAGCCGGCTACTTGAGTCCGGCTGTCAGCAGGATAAACAGAAACATCAGGGCAACGCCGGCCACCGCCAGTTTCCAGGCGTCCTGGCGGCGCTTGAGGCCGGGCAGGCCGAGCGGCTTGATAAACTGGATCAGGGCCAGCATGGCCATGAAGAGCGCGATGAGCTTGGTCATGGCCTGCACCATAGAGTGGCGTCGTGTACGCGCAAGGGCTTGCATCGCAACCCAATGCGCCCTATAAGCCGCCCGTTCGCCGGGGGATGGTCTTCCGGCGAATAATTCACACGTGTCAGTGCGGTCTGTCTCATGCGGGGTTTCCCGCCACATAGAGACAGCACCATCCGGTGCCGGTCAAACGGTCACTTTCTGGCACGGAGGATCAACCGGAAAAGGAACATGGCACATGGCTTTGCCTGATTATTCTATGCGCCAGCTGCTTGAAGCTGGCGTTCACTTCGGACACCAAACACACCGCTGGAACCCCAAGATGGGTTCGTACATCTATGGGGCCCGCAACGGCATTCACGTGATGGACCTGTCGCAGACAGTGCCGCTTCTGCACCAGGCCCTGCTGGCCGTGCGCGACACGGTTGCAGGTGGCGGACGGCTGTTGTTTGTCGGCACCAAGCGCCAGGCCCAGGAACAGATTGCAGATGCGGCCCGGCGTTCGGCGCAGTACTTCATCAACTCCCGCTGGCTCGGCGGCACGATGACCAACTGGAAGACCATTTCCAACTCGATCAAACGGCTGCGCGAACTCGAAGAGCTGTTTGACGGCGGCGCACAGGGCTTTACCAAGCGCGAACAGCTGACGCTGACCCGTGAACGCAACAAGCTGGAGCTAGCGCTGGGCGGTATCAAGGACATGGGCGGTGTTCCCAACATCCTGTTCGTCATCGACACCAACAAGGAAGCCATCGCCATCAAGGAAGCCAACCGCCTCGGCATTCCGGTGATTGCAGTGCTTGATTCAAACAGTGACCCTGCCGGTATCGATTTCCCGATCCCCGGCAATGATGATGCAGGCCGTGCCATCGCGCTGTACTGCGACCTGGTTGCGCGGGCTGCCATTGACGGTATTTCCGAAAGTGCAGCCGGTGCCGGTATTGACCTCGGTGCGGCTGAAGAGCCTGCTGCTGAAATAACCATTGCCGAACCCGCACCTGCTGTTGAAGCGGCGCCGGTTGCAGCTGCACCTGCTGCAGAAGCTGCCCCTGCTGCAGAAGTTGCTCCTGCCGCGGAAGCTGCACCTGCCGCCGCCGAGCCTGATGATCTGTCCCGGATTTCCGGTGTAGGTCCTGTTCTCAGCGGCAAGCTGGCAGAGCTTGGGTACACAACCCTGTCACAGATCGCCGCCCTGACACCTGAACAGGTGGCCGACATTGACGAGAAGCTCAACTTCAAGGGCCGCATCGAACGTGAAGACTGGATCGGTCAGGCCAAAGGCATGCTCGCAGGCTGAGCGCGTTCAAAATGGCGTCCGCATCTTGTGATGTGGACGTCACATTCGCACATATTGGCTTCAGATGAAGCTTTAACGAGAAATTGAAAGGTATTGTCATGGCACAGATTACTGCTGCGATGGTGAAAGAACTGCGCGAAGCTACCGGCGCAGGCATGATGGATTGCAAGAACGCCCTGACCGAGGCTGACGGTGACATGGAAGCGGCGATTGACTGGCTGCGGGCCAAGGGACTGTCCAAGGCTGCCAAGAAAGCCTCTCGCGTTGCTGCTGAAGGACTGGTTGGCGTGAGCGTTGACGGCACCGTCGGCGCCGCTGTGGAAGTCAACTCCGAAACAGACTTTGTTGCCCGCAACCCAGAATTTCAGGGTCTTGTGACGACTGTTGCTTCTCTCGCACCTGCTGCAGGTGGTGATGTCGACAAGCTCAACAGCGCGGAATTTCCTGGTGCAGGCAAGAGTGTTGCAGACAAGATCACCGAGTTGGTCGGCACGATCGGTGAAAACATGTCGTTGCGCCGCACCGTGTCGGTGAGTGTCGAAAACGGCGTTGTCGCGTCTTATGTCCACAATCAGGTGGCTCCCGGTGTTGGCAAGATCGGCGTGCTGGTAGCCGTTGAAACCAATGCCGACAAGGCAGCTGCCGAAGCATTCGGCAAACAGGTCGCAATGCACGTGGCTGCTGCTGCGCCGCTTGCACTGACGCCTGAAGAAATCAATGCGGACATTGTGGAGCGTGAACGCGCCGTGTTCACCGAGCAGGCCCGCGAAAGCGGCAAGCCGGACAACATCATTGAGAAAATGGTCGAAGGCCGGATCCGCAAGTTCTATGAAGAATCGGTACTTCTGAGCCAGGCATTTGTGATCAACCCGGACCTGTCAGTTGCCAAGGCGGCTGAAGAAGCAGGCAAGGAAGCAGGCGGTGATATGAAGATCACCGGTTTCGTGCGTCTCCAGCTCGGCGAAGGCATCGAGAAGGAAGCCGACGACTTTGCCGCAGAAGTTGCCAAGGCTGCCGGCGGCGCTTGACGCCTTGCCTGATCAGGATGACTTCTGGTTGAATCAGCCATAAGTCATAATCCTGATCGATTCTAGAGTGTTAGATGCACTTTACGGGTTCCGGAGAACCCATGTTGCTCTGGCGCGAATCGGCAATTTGAACGACAACAGACGGAGCTTGCGCAGGCAGGCTCCGTTTCTTTTGAGGAAGTTGCAACATGGGAACCGAACCTCCTTTTTCCAGAGTCCTGCTTAAGGTGTCAGGCGAGGCGCTCATGGGCGCCAAGGATTTCGGTATCGATCTTGATATGGCCGGGCGCATTGCCGACGAAGTGGTGCAGGCGGTCAAGGATGGTGTGCAGGTGGCGCTGGTGATCGGCGGTGGCAACATATTCCGCGGTGTTGCCGGTGCCGCGTCGGGTATGGATCGTGCCAATGCAGATCAGATGGGCATGCTGGCAACCGTCATGAACGCTTTGGCGATGCAGGATGTACTGATCTCCAAGGGCATTGATGCCCGCGCAATGTCGGCTATCCACATGCCAACGGTGTGTGAATCCTTTACCAGGGCCAGGGCGCTGTCTCATCTCAACAAGGGCAAGGTAGTGTTGTGCGCGGCAGGCACCGGCAATCCGTTCTTTACAACTGACACGGCTGCGGCGCTGCGTGCTGCCGAGCTGAAATGCGATGCGTTTTTCAAAGGGACAAGTGTCGACGGCATCTATTCTGCCGATCCGAAGACGGATCGAAATGCCCAGCGTTTTGAAACGCTGACTTATGATGAAATGCTTGCCCGCAATCTGCGGGTTATGGACGGCGCTGCCATAGCCCTTGCGCGCGACAACGCAATTCCGGTATTCGTGTTCTCCATTCGCCAGAGTGGAGAGTTCAACAAGGTGTTGAACGGTGACGGCACCTTCACTGCGGTGACTGTTTGAAACGAACGTTTTGCCGGGCTGATGCACAACGGCTTGCCAATTCGATTGCAAAGAGATTGAGCAATGAGCACCAAGATTGATTTACAAGACCTGCGCCGTCGCATGGACGGTGCGGTTGACGCCCTGAAGACAGAGTTCTCCGGACTGCGAACCGGCAGAGCGTCGACGGCCCTGCTGGAGCCGGTAATGGTTGAAGCCTATGGCTCCGCCATGCCGTTGAACCAGGTTGGAACGGTGTCTGTGCCTGAGCCGCGCATGTTGTCGGTACAGGTTTGGGACGCAACCCTGGCTCCGGCAGTCGACAAGGCCATCCGCAATTCCGGCCTTGGGCTGAACCCAATGGCAGAAGGCGCGGTTATCCGGATCCCGGTTCCTGAACTTACCGAAGATCGCAGGCGCGATCTGACCAAGGTTGCTCATTCGTATGCCGAAAAAGCCCGTGTATCGGTGCGCAATGTCCGGCGGGACGGTATGGATACATTGAAGCAAATGGAAAAAGACGGCGACATTTCAGAAGATGAGCATCGTCAGCAGTCCGAACAGGTCCAGTCCCTGACGGATGAACTTATCAAGGCAGTTGATGATTTGCTGAATCACAAGGACGCCGAGATCATGCAGGTATAACCTGCTCTTGTTCGTTGCGCGCGAGGCAGGAAAGACTAGAGTAATACGGGTTCACGAAACTCATTGAGTTGGTCTAACACTTCGGAAGTGATCAGGTTTATGGATTTTGGTTTATCGAAACAAAACCATCCTGATCCAGGGGCAGATTGAGTGAAGACTTTGATGCAGGAAAAAGCTGTGCTGGACCACGTGGTTACGGCCCGACAGGCAACTGAAAGCCCGTCGGCCGGGGCTGATCCGCGTCATGTTGCGATTATCATGGATGGAAACGGGCGCTGGGCGACGCAACGCTCATTGCCGCGAACCGAAGGCCATCGTCACGGCGTGGATGCCGTCAGGCGACTGGTGCGTGCAGCGATTGAACAGGGCACCGAATATCTGACGGTGTTTTCGTTTTCATCCGAGAACTGGCGCCGCCCCAAAGCTGAAATTACGTATTTGTTCTCCCTGCTGCGACGGTTTATCCGGCAGGATGTCGCGGAGCTGCATTCTGCCGGTGTCCGTATTCGGGTGATTGGAGAACGTGACCGGCTCGATGACGACCTGGTCGGGATGATTGAGGAATGTGAGAAGATCACGGCTTTGAACAGCAGACTCAATCTGGTGGTTGCGTTCAACTATGGCGGACGCACGGAGATCGCAAGCACTGCACGCGCAATTGCCGAAAAGGTTGCGCGTGGCGAACTGTCTCCAGATGAGATCGACGAAGCGTGTTTTGCAGCCCATATGTACGTGCCTGATGTGCCTGAGCCTGACATGTTGATCCGTACCAGCGGGGAAAAGCGGGTTTCAAATTATCTGTTGTGGCAAATGGCTTACACCGAACTGGTGTTTATTGATGACCATTGGCCTGACTTTGATGCTGAAACCTACAAACGCGCACTTGCGGAGTTTTCCCATCGTCAACGCCGCTATGGCGGATGTGTCAATGCTGCCGCGCTGGCCTGACATCAACCGGATATCACTCCTCCGATGCGGTCTGTCTCGAACTGGCCTTGAGCAGATTCTCAGATGACCCCATCCGCCAACAAACCCGCCGGGCGTTTTGTGACCCGTGAACTCGCTGTGCGGATTGCGGCGGCCCTGGTACTTATACCAATTGCACTGCTTGATGTCTGGGCCGGAAGTGTCTGGTTCGAACTGGGTATTGCGATGATTGCTGCAATCATGGCTGCTGAATGGTGCCGGATGGTCCACCGCGGGTCACAGTTTCAGTTTGCTCTGCATGCACTGGCGGCAATCGCTGCCGTTTTGGTGGTGTCGCGTTCAGGGGTCGCGATGGCTCTTCAGGTTATTGCAGCGTGCTGGGCCATGAGCCTGATCGGTGAAGTTTTGCGAAACAGATCCGGTTCGCGCTGGGCCTGGTGGGGAATTCCCTACATCGCGTTGCCCGGGCTGGCCCTGATCTTGATCCGGCAATCGCCGGAATATGGCCTGTTTGCGGTTTTGTGGCTGTTTGCAGTGGTCTGGAGTGCCGATACACTAGCCTATGTGTTCGGCAGGCTGATCGGCGGGCCAAAGCTGGCACCGGCAATTTCTCCCAACAAGACCTGGGCCGGACTGGTGGGCGCAATTTCCGGTGGTGTAGTGGCGAGCGCCGCGATGGGGTGGTATGGCGCTCTGCCCACGGTGTGGCCGCTGCTGGTGGCCGGCGGCGTACTTGCAGTTCTGGAACAGCTCGGGGATCTGTTCGAATCTGCAGCCAAGCGCCGGTTCGGGGTCAAGGATTCCGGCCGCATCATTCCCGGCCATGGCGGGGTTCTGGACCGGGTCGACGGATTGATATTCGCTGCTGTTGCTGCTGCGGCGTTTGGGTATGCCCGTGGCGGACACGAAGCCGTGGCCAGCGGGCTTGTGGTCTGGTAAGCAGTGCCCACATCCGCAACTTTCTTTCATGAAACAGGCCCCAGAGTAGCAACACATGAGTAAATCATCGGGTAGCAAGACTTTAAGTATCCTGGGATCTTCAGGGTCAATAGGACAATCAACGGTTGATGTCATTCGCAATCACCGGGACCGGTTTACGGTCGATGCGCTTGTTGCTAATCGCAATATCGCTCAACTGGCGGCCGATGCGCGTGAGTTCAATGCCAAACTGGCAGTAACTGCTGATGAAACACTGTTGGGCGATTTGCGCGATGCACTGTCGGGATCCGGCATAGAGGCTGCAGCCGGTGAAGTGGCTGTTATTGAGGCTGCTGCGCGTCCGGTTGATATGGTCATGGGCGCGATTGTGGGTGCCAGTGGACTGAAACCGACATTGTCTGCCGTGGAGCAGGGCACAACAATCGCACTTGCCAACAAAGAGTGCCTGGTATCAGGCGCCGAGGTGTTTACCAGGGCCGCGACTGCTCACAACGCAACCATTATACCGGTGGACAGTGAGCACTCGGCCTTGTTTCAGTGTTTCGAGGAGCACAATACGGACTGTGTTGATCGACTGACCCTGACCGCATCCGGCGGCCCGTTCCGCACCTGGTCGATGGAGCAACTGGAGACAGCAACGCTGCAATCGGCGTTGAAACATCCCAACTGGTCGATGGGCCAAAAAGTAACGATCGACAGCTCCACCTTGATGAACAAGGGGCTGGAATTCATTGAAGCATTTTATCTTTTTCCGGTTGCCCTGGAAAAAATCGATGTGGTGGTGCATCCCCAGTCGATCATTCACTCCTATGTCTCCTATGTGGACGGTTCGGTTATTGCCCAGTTGGGCATGCCGGATATGCGCACACCTATTGCCTACGCGATGGCTCATCCCGAGCGTATTTCAGCGCCGGTAGAGCGGCTCGATCTGGCACAGATCGGCAAGCTGACATTTGAACCGGTGGGCAACGACCGGTTTCCCGCGATTGACCTGGCTCGCTCGGCGCTGGCCAGAGGGGGCAATGCGACAACCATCCTGAATGCTGCCAATGAAATCGCCGTTGCGGCATTTTTGCAGGAAAATCTGCGTTTTCTTGATATAACGCGGCTGGTAGCTGATACAATCGAGCTGGCTGAGCGCGAAAACATGATTGTGGCGATGTCTTCACTTGACGATGTGTGGGAAGCCGATTCATATGCGCGCAACAAGGCTGGCGAATTGGCAAGCCGCTTGCACGGTTAAGCAGCGTTAAACAATGTTGGCACAAGTGCGCGCGGTTTTGTGGCCAGTGCCACGCAGGACACAGGTTTTTGAAACGCGGTATGCGCTGATCAGAAGCTGTCTGGCTTTAAAATACTGCCGCAGTTACACGATGAGCGCGCATGCGCCGGATTAACGGAGATTGATTGATGGATTTCGGCGCATTTTTGACCGGTTCTGTGTTTGACGTCGGGCTGGCTATTGTCGCCTTCATCGGGGTTTTGTCGGTTATCGTGTTCGTGCACGAATACGGGCATTTTAAAACCGCGAGGCTGTGTGGTGTGAAGGTTGAAACCTTTTCTATCGGGTTTGGCCGGTCGATCGGCGGCTTTGTCGACCGGTACGGCACTCACTGGAAGATCGGCTGGCTGCCTTTGGGCGGGTACGTGAAATTTGCAGGTGATGCCAATGCAGCGTCCATGCCATCAGAAGAAGCGCAGACCAACTCCAAGCCTGGCGATTTCCACACCGCAGCGCTGTGGCGCAGGGCACTGATAGTGGTGGCGGGCCCAATGGCAAACTTTGCACTGGCCATCGTTATTTTCGCATCGATGTTCATGATTGCCGGTATTCCCATTACCCAGCCAAAGGTCGCCTCTGTAGTGGAAAATTCGGCCGCGTCGAAGGCCGGATTCCTGCCTGGCGACCTGATCACTGAAATCGACGGCCGCAAAATCGAATCGTTCATGGACGTGCAGCGGATCGTTTCGGTCTCGGCGGGAACGGTAATGGTCTTCAAAGTCGAGCGCGCGGGCGAATCCGTCGAACTTCGCGCCACGCCGGAATCCAAGGAGATTGTCGATTCGTCCGGCAACAAGATTCGCATTGGCTTGCTGGGCGTGTCGCGCGGGTCGGATCAGGTGGTTCGGGTTGAAAAACTGGGATTTGGTGCATCCATGGTAAGGGCAGTGGATGAAACCTGGTTCATCATCACGCGGTCTTTGGGGTATCTGAAGGGTGTGGTGATCGGAAATGAAGCGCCTGATCAGCTGTCAGGACCCATCAAAATCGCCCAAATAGCCGGTGAAGCGGCATCAATCAGCCTGCTTGCACTGATTCAATTGTCGGCCCTGTTGTCGGTCTCGATAGGTTTGATTAACCTTTTTCCCATTCCGATGCTGGATGGCGGGCATCTTATGTACTATTTTTTCGAAGCGGTAAGGGGCAAGCCGTTGGGCGCGCAAGCGCAGGAATTTGGATATAAGGTGGGATTCGCGCTGGTTATTGCACTAATGGTCTTCGCGACATGGAATGACTTGACCTGATTGTGAAGCCATTGGCCTGAAAGATATCTGAATTTCGCCTTAAAGGCATGAAAAAAACAGGTACGCAAGGCTTCTAAAACGTTGCAAATCAGCGTAAAACATCGGTATGCTTCTGGCGACGAGTGGGTAGAGGGTCAGACGCAAATTTTTTTGGGGTAGATAGCTCGTTCATGGGCAATTCGTTAGTCAAAACAGCCAAGCTGATGCTGGCAATGGGGGTTGTGTTGCCGGCTGCGATGCAGATGGCGGCGCCGCAGGTGGCTCTTGCGCAATCCGTTACCGGCATCATTGTTGAAGGCAATGCACGTGTTGAGCCCGATACTGTTCGGGCCTACATGCAGTTCAACGCGGGTGAACGGGTGACCGACGCGCAGATTGATGCGTCTGTAAAGGCTTTGTTCCAGACCGGGTTTTTCTCGGATGTGCGGATGTTCCGCCGCGGGTCTGCGGTTGTGGTTCAGGTCGAGGAAAATCCGCTCGTCAACGAAGTCAAGATCCAGGGCAACGATGAACTGGATGACAAAAAGCTGAAAGCTGAAGTCAGGCTGAAGGAACGCACGATCTACACCCGTGCACGTGCCCAGCAGGATGCGCAGCGAATTCAGACCCTGTATCGCCGGTCCGGCTATTTCAACGCAACTGTTACACCACGCCTTGACCCGTTGGGGCAAAACCGCGTGAACCTGGTTTATGTGGTCAATGAAGGGTCTGAAACCGGCATTGAAAGCATTCAGTTCCAGGGCAATGACGCGTTTTCAGACGGCCAGCTGGCTTCAGTGATTACGACGTCCGAATCCGCCTGGTGGAAGTTTTTCTCGACCACTGATAATTACGATCCGGACCGGTTGAACTTTGACAAGGAATTGTTGCGCCGGCACTATCTGAAGAATGGTTTCGCGGATGTGGAGATCGTGTCCGCTGATGCGCAGTTGCTGCCCGACGGATCCAACTTTGCCGTAGCCTTCGTCATCAATGAAGGTCCCCAGTACACCATCGCCAATGTGGCTGTGAACACCGGCAACACATCGATTGATCCGGGAGCTCTGCAGGAAGCTGTGCAGGAAACGGTTGGCGATGTCTATGATGCCAGCAAGGTTGACAAGTCGGTAGAACAAATGACGCTGGAAGCCGGTAAATCCGGCTTTGCATTTGCACGTGCGCGACCCAATATCGAACGTGATCCGGTCAATCGTCAGCTCAGCATCACTTATAATCTTGATGAAGGCCCGCGGGTTTATGTCGAGCGCATCGATATTGTAGGCAATGTTCGTACCCTGGATGAAGTGATCCGCCGGGAGTTGAACATCGTCGAAGGCGATGCATACAACCGAATTCTGATTGACCGCGCGCGCCGCCGTCTGACAGGCCTGGACTTCTTCGAGAAAATCGACATCCGTCAGGAAGAAGGCAGTGCGCCGGATCTTGCGGTTGTTGTGATTGATGTCATCGAGAAGTCCACAGGCACAATCAATTTCTCTGCCGGTTATTCGACGACAGAACAGGCAATTGGCTCGATCTCGGTCAGTGAGCGCAACCTGCTCGGTACCGGTAACCAGGCAAGCCTGTCGACGTCCCTGAGTTTCAAACGGCAGTCCGTCAACGCAAGTTATACTGATCCGTACTTCCTGGATCGCGATATCTCTGCCGGTGTTGATGTATTCGGCAGCCGTACCGATATCGAGGACGAATCATCCTTTACCACCCAGCAGGTGGGTGGTGCCTTGCGGCTCGGTACACGTCTGGATGATTACAACTCGATCTTCGGCAAATACTCCCTGACCTATCGCGACATTGAGGTTGGTTCGGTAGAGACAGCTTCGCGGGCAATCCGCGAATCCGAAGGAACCGATATCATCTCCAAGGTCGGTCTGACCTATGTGTATTCGGACCTGGATCATCCAAGCCGTCCGACTTCCGGTTTCCGGAGCAAGGTCAATGTTGAAGTTGCCGGCCTCGGTGGCGATGTCGAATGGGGCAAGATTGATGCTTCTGCGCACTATTTCATGCCGTTGCTGTTCGACGGTGTGGTGCTGAAGGTTGAAGGCAATGCCGGTCACATTGAAGCCTTCCCGGGTGGTGACAAGGTGCCGATCCTTGACCGCTTCTTCAAGGGCGGTGATTCCCTGCGCGGCTTCGCGCGCTCAGGTATCGGGCCGCGCCAGCGCAACGAGTTTGACGGCGAACTGGATTCACTTGGCGCAGAGACTTATGCCATTGGTACCCTGGAAGTGACCTTCCCGCTTGGCCTGCCGGAAGCGTTTGGTCTTGAAGGGTCGGTGTTCTCGGACTTCGGGACAGCATTCGGCGCGCCTGAGAACACCGACGATCCGGGATGTTTTGACGCCGGAGACGTTCCTCCTGGTGATGGAGACTGCTCAGTTGTCGGTAAAGGTATTGCCTTCCGCGCCGCCGTTGGTGCCGGTGTGATCTGGCAGTCGCCGTTTGGACCGCTGCGTCTTGATGTGGCCTATCCGATCCTTAAGGAAAGTTTCGACGAGACCGAACTGGTTCGCTTCTCGGTTGGCACACGCTTCTAGACTGGCTGTTGCGAGTTTGATTCAGCTTGTGCCTGCAAGCTGTTGTACCTAATATTTGAAAGGCGGCTCCTGCGGGAGCCGTCTTTTTTGTTGTCAATTTCATGGGGCAAATCATGCCAGACGCGAAGACACTCAGGAGCGCGGACATCGCGCGCATCATGCAGCTTTTGCCACATCGTTATCCGTTTCTGCTGGTGGACAAGATAATCGACATGGACGGTGACCAGTCGTGCACCGGCATCAAGAACGTCACCATCAACGAACCGTTTTTCCAGGGGCATTTCCCGGCCCGGCCGGTCATGCCGGGGGTCCTGCTCATCGAGGCCATGGCCCAGACCGCTGGTGCACTGGCGCTGGATCACATGGGGGTTGAGGCAGCAGGCCAGCTTGTCTTCTTCATGACCATTGACAATGCCAAGTTCCGCAAACCCGTCGGGCCCGGAGATGTGGTGCATTTCCACGTTCAGCAGACCCAGAAACGCGGGCCGGTCTACAAATTCTCGTGTGAAGCGAAGGTGGATGGCGTCAAGGTCGCCCAGGCTGACATCGGCGCGATGCTGGCCAGCGACAGCTGACCAGCTTTACTCGTTTCATGCTCTTTTAGTCTTTGCGTTCGGTCACCGGCACATAGCTGCGCTCGGTCGGGCCGGTGTAGAGCTGGCGCGGGCGGCCGATACGCTGGGTCGGGTCCTCGATCATTTCCTTCCACTGGGCAATCCAGCCGACCGTGCGGGCAACCGAGAACAGAACGGTGAACATGGATGTCGGGAAGCCGAGCGCGCGCAGCGTGATACCGGAATAGAAGTCGATATTCGGATACAGCTTCTTCTCGATGAAATAGGGATCTTCGAGTGCTATTTTTTCCAGCTCACGGGCAACGTCAAGCAACGGGTCATCCGTAATCCCAAGTTCGTCGAGCACTTCATGCGCGGTTTTCTGCATGATCTTGGCGCGCGGGTCGTAATTCTTGTAGACCCGGTGACCGAAGCCCATCAGGCGGAACGGATCGTTCTTGTCCTTGGCACGGTCAATAAACTCCGGAATTCGGTCCACACTGCCGATTTCACTC
Organism: uncultured Alphaproteobacteria bacterium; assembly: GCA_963698275.1. Lineage (GTDB taxonomy): Bacteria > Pseudomonadota > Alphaproteobacteria > Rhizobiales > Aestuariivirgaceae > Anderseniella. The sequence goes on from CAVOQE010000001.1 coordinate 1,114,576, forward strand.
AACATTTCCAGCGCGGCTTCGTTGGCGCCGCCGTGGGCGGGGCCCCACAGGCAGGCAATGCCGGCAGCGATACAGGCAAACGGGTTGGCACCCGATGAGCCGGCCAGACGCACGGTCGAGGTGGAGGCGTTTTGTTCATGATCGGCATGGAGGATGAAAATGCGGTCCATGGCACGGGCCAGAACCGGGTTCACCTTGTACTCTTCACACGGCACGGCAAAACACATGCGCAGGAAGTTGGAGGCAAAATCCAGGTCATTGCGCGGATACACGAACGGCTGACCAATGTGATACTTGAATGCCATTGCCGCGATGGTCGGGATTTTGGCAATCATCCGGCGTGCCGCGATTTCACGTTGATTCGGATCAGTTATGTCGGTTGAGTCGTGGTAAAACGCTGACATTGCACCAACCACGCCTACCATCACAGCCATTGGATGGGCGTCACGGCGGAAGCCGGCGAAGAACCGGTTCATCTGCTCGTGGATCATGGTGTGATAGGTAATCGCGGTTTCGAATTCCTTGCGCTGAGCCGCGTTCGGCAGGTTGCCGTACAACAGCAGATAGCAGGTTTCGATGAAATCACCGTGCTCGGCCAGTTCGTCGATCGGATAGCCGCGGTACAGCAACATGCCCGCATCACCGTCAATATAGGTAATGGTGGATTCGCAGCTTGCAGTGGACGTAAAGCCGGGATCAAGGGTAAATGCGCCGGTGCTGGCGTAGAGTTTGGACACATCAATGACCTCCGGTCCGATGCTGCCCTTGTGGACGGCCAGTTCATAGTCCTTGCCATCCAGGCTGAGTGTGGCGGTGCGGTTTGTTTCCGACATTTTTTTAATTTCCTCTCGCAAGCGGATAAATTCAAGGCTGCCGAAGCTCCCGAACGGGGTATCAGCCGCCAGATCAATTTCCGGTCAGGTGCAGCCACCTGTCTGGAAATACTTTGATCGCTTGTAGGGTGTCATGAGCAACTGAAGTGTGTTGAAGAAACACAAATCGCTCTAGCGGGAGATTGTGACAGTTTGCCCTCAGGTTGTCTGCTTCACAGTTTCCGCCCAGTCACCTTGTCTGCGCTTAACACTGGCGTGTCGTGCTGCAATCTGCAATTTGCAACGTCAGAATGCAATGCGCATTTTGTTTACCTTGCATTGCAGCAATTTTCAAGATGCGGGCACGGCGATTGCGCCGGACAAGCCGAATCACAGGTCTTTCAGGCGGCCCAGCGCTTCTTCACGTCCCAGTACGGCCAGCACATCGAATATGGGAGGAGACTGGGTGCTGCCGGTCAGGGCAGCCCGCAAGGGCTGGGCAACCTTGCCCAGCTTCAGGTCCTGTGCCGTGGCAAAATCGCGAACTGCCTGTTCCAGTGATTCGACTGTCCAGTCAGGCTGTTTCTCGAGTACCGGCAACAGTCCGGCCATAACCTCGCGTCCGCCGTCATCCAGCAGGCCGGCGGCTTTTTCTTCCATGGCCAGCGGGCGCTTGGCAAACAGGAATTGCGATGATGTCTGCAATTCAATCAGCGTCTTGGCCCGTTCCTTCAGCCCCGGCATGGCTGTCAGCAGCTTCGCCTTGTTGCCGGGTTCATCAAGGGCTGCCAGCATCGCCGCGCCGCCATCCACATGCGGCAGGAGCGCGATCAGGGCGTCCAGCAATTCGCCATCCGGCGTGTCGCGCATGTAAAGGCCGTTCAGGTTTTCCAGCTTGGCGAAATCAAACCGGGCTGCCGACTTGCCGATCCCGTCCAGTGTGAACCATTCAATCATCTGTTCGGTTGAAAATACTTCATCGTCGCCATGGCTCCAGCCCAGGCGGGCAAGGTAATTGCGCATGGCGGGTGGCAGGTAACCCATGTCGCGATAGGCTTCCACGCCGAGCGCACCGTGGCGCTTCGACAGTTTGGCACCGTCTGCGCCATGGATGAGTGGGATGTGCGCCATAACCGGGACATCCCAGCCCATCGCCTTGTAAATCTGGCTCTGGCGGGCGGCATTGGTCAGGTGGTCGACACCGCGCACAATGTGGGTGACGCCCATATCATGATCATCCACGACGACTGACAGATTGTAGGTGGGGTTGCCGTCAGAGCGCAGGATGATCAGGTCATCAAGCTGATCGTTGGCATAGGTGACGTCGCCCTGTACCTGGTCTGTTATGATGGTTTCACCCTGCTGCGGAGACTTGAAGCGAACCACCGGTTTGATGCCTTCCGGCGCGTCACTGCCAGGCCGGTCGCGCCAGCGCCCGTCATAGCGCGGCGGGCGGCCTTCCGCATTGGCCAGTTCGCGCATGGCGGTCAGTTCTTCCGGTGAGCAATAACAATGATAGGCATGACCGGCATCCAGCAATTGCTGCACCACCTCGCGATGGCGATCCACGCGCGAATACTGCGAAACCATGTCGCCGTCCCAGTCGAGGCCCAGCCAGGTCAGGCCGTCCTTGATGGCCTGAATGGCTCCTTCGGTTGATCGCTCCCGGTCGGTATCTTCGATACGCAGCAGCATCCTGCCGCCGTTGGCACGGGCAAACAGCCAGTTGAACAGCGCCGTGCGGGCTCCGCCAATGTGAAGATAACCGGTAGGCGATGGGGCAAATCTCGTCACGACAGGCGCGGTCATGGCCAGTCTCCAATTAATCCGTATGGTGAGTTGATGCTTTCAATTAGCGCTCCGGCCCGTTTAGCATAGGGAATTCGAGTTTGTAAGGCCCGGCAACGGGTCCTGGGGCGTTTAGGTAATGGACTGGTTCGCTGCACATGCCGGCCGCGCGCACTCTACCCGCAAGGGTGAGGGCAGCAGCGCGCTTGACGGCAGTGACGATACAACAGGTGCGGTTGGGCAGGACCGTGCGGGGCGCTGGTTGGCGACGCAGCTTCGGTTGCAAAGGGGCCGCACTGTTGTGTGGGCGCCGGTCAGCCTGGTGTGTGGCCTGATGGTGTATTTTGCCTTGCCCGTCGAACCTCCCATTACTGTCTCCGTGGTCATGATGATTGTCGTGTGTGGTCTGCTGCTTGCAGCGCTGCTGGGGCGGTCAGGGGTAATCGCGGTGCTGGTGAGCTTCGGGCTGGCCGGGTTTGTGCTGGGACATTTGGGAACAGTTTCGACCGATACGAAAGTCCTGCCTGGATCCACCGGCAAGGTCACCGTCAGCGGTTGGATCGATGAGGTGGGTCCGGCGACGGGTAAGCGCCTGCGAATGGTTGTCGCGATTGATGCGATTGAGGAGGTCAAGCCGCAATACTGGCCGGGCAGGGCCCGATTGTCGGTGTCTGCAGATCACGTCGGAGCTCATGCACGCGGAGACTATGTGAGGTTTCAGGCATGGCTGTACCCGCCCTTGACACCGGCCATACCTGGTGGCTGGAATTATGGCCGGGTGGGATGGTTTGCCGGGATCGGCGCCGGTGGCCGGGTAGCATCGGCACTGGAAAGGCCTGAAACCAAACCGGACCTGCGGCGCTGGTCGGACAGGCTTGCGGATCTCAGGGCGGGCATTGCCGACCGTATTCGCGCGCATCTGCCGGAGCGTGAGGCAGGCTTTGCCGTTGCCCTGATCACCGGCGAGCGCAGCGGTCTCGACAAGGACATGCGCGAGGCGCTGCAATTGTCCGGACTGGCTCACATCCTGGCGATATCCGGCCTGCACATGAGCCTGGTTGCAGGCGGCGTGTTCTGGCTGGTGCGCGCGCTGCTGGCCTTGTGGCCGCTGCTGGTGCTGAACTATCCGGTCAAGAAGTTTGCTGCGATGGCCGCTCTGGCAGCGGCCGGATTCTATCTGCTTATCTCCGGCCAGGCGATTGCCACGCAGCGGGCCTTCATCATGCTGTCGGTGATGTTTCTGGCGGTGTTGCTGGGCCGGTCGGCAATCTCCATGCGCAACCTCGCGGTTGCCGCCATTATCGTCTTGCTGATCGCCCCGCAGGCCGTACTGACGCCCAGCTTTCAGATGTCTTTCCTGGCCGTGATGGGCCTGATTGCCGGATACGAGCTTATGGGCGGCTGGCAGGGCAAGCTGCGCGCCGGGCTGTCGGCCAGGCCCCTTTATCAAAGGGGGTTGATCTACATCGTGGTGTTGGTGGTCGGGTTGTCGTCCACCACCATCATCGCCAGTGCCTTCACCACATTGCCTGCCGCATATCATTTCAACCGGTTTGCGGCGTGGGCGCTGCCTGCCAACCTGCTGGCCATGCCGGTCGTCACCTTCCTGGTGATGCCCGCTGCGGTGGCCAGTGTCTGCGCGATGCCGTTCGGGCTGGAATACTGGCCGTTGCAGGCCATGGCATGGGGGCTGGAAACCGTACAGGTGATTGCGGTGATGGTTTCGAGTTGGCCGGGTGCGACGAAGGTTGCCGGCGCCATGGTGCCGCAGATGGCGTTCCTGTCCGGTATGGCTTTGTGTTTTCTGGCTTTGTGGCGTGGCAGGTTGCGCTGGGCCGGCGGCGGGCTGGCTGTTATGGCGGGGTTTGCGGCAATCGCGCTTGGGCCGCGGCCTGATATCCTGATCGAGCGTTCGGCGGCAACAATGGCTGCGCGGATGCACGAGGGTGACCTGGTACCCGTCTATGCACGCCGCGGCAGGTTTGCCGCCGAGCGCTGGTTGCTGGCCGATGGTGACGATGCTGATCTGGCGCAGGCAGCCAAACGGACCGGCTGGACATGTGCCGATGATAGCTGCCGGGGCCACGTGAAAGGCAGAAGTGTGCTGTGGCTGGGACGCAAGGCAAAACCGCCGCAAGACTGCGCGACAGTGGACATTGTCGTATCCGCAAACCCGTTGCGTCGCACATGCGGATATCCAACATCACAACAGCTTCATATCGACAGGTTTGACGTGTGGCGCAATGGCGCCCATGCCATCCACATGACCACCGGCGGCAAGCTGCAAGTGACAACAGCCCGAGAGGTTTCCGGCACCCGGGCATGGGTCTATCAGCCGGTGGCACGGCGCAAGATATTGCTGCTTGATCCGGGGCCGTGGATCGAAAACCCCGCTACCGGTTCAACCTCCAAGACGCAGGCCGCTCAGTAGCGGCGCAACAGGCCAGCCAGCGTGCCTTGCACCTGCACCTGGTCGGGGCCGAAAATCCGGGTTTCGTAGGATGGATTGGCGGCTTCCAGCGCGATCGAATCTCCCTTGCGCCACAAGCGCTTGAGGGTGGCTTCTTCATCCTCCACCAGGGCAACCACGATCTCGCCATTGCGCGCGGTATCGGCTTTGCGGATCAGCACCGTATCGCCGTCCAGAATGCCGGCTTCAATCATTGAATCGCCGCTGACTTCCAGCGCGAAATGCTCGCCCGGGCGCAGCATGTCGGGCGGTACCGGTACATTGGTGGTATGATCCTGTATGGCGGCAATCGGCACACCGGCGGCAATGCGGCCCATCATCGGCACATCTATTGTGGCGGCAACCGGTGCGGCGTCAGGGGCCTTGTCGTCGGCCATGCCGCGCGAGCCTTGAATGACACTTGGATTGAACGGTTTGCGCTCCGGCTTGCCCATGGTGGCCGGACCGGCGGATGAATCCGGCATTTTCAACACCTCCAGCGCCCGGGCGCGATGCGGCAGGCGGCGGATGAAACCGCGCTCTTCGAGCGCCGTGATCAGCCGGTGAATGCCGGATTTGGACCGCAGATCAAGCGCTTCCTTCATTTCCTCAAACGACGGTGGCACGCCGGTTTCTTTCAGCCGGTCGTGGATCAGCATGAGCAGTTCGTGTTGCTTGGCGGTCAGCATCAGGTGTTTTCCTTGCCGTTTGTCAGGATGGCTTGAAGAAAAAGCGTGCCAACCGGAATCAGAACAAATGCGAAACCTTTATGACATGTTCCTGCTATGTTCGGCAAGGGGCAGTGGCGAGAATATTGATAATTGCGGGGTTTTTCCGAGTTTTCAGGAAATTTGGTGCTGTCACATGAAACGAACCGAGGTCGTTGCATGTGGCCACTGGCGGCGGGGCCGCCGGTTGAAGTGCCGCAGAACCATACCGGGGCAGTCCGTCGGTACGGGGCCGTCCAGCGGGTGCAGCGGCACGTCCGGGAAATCTTCGATTCCGTTTACATGCGCAGGCGACATGACGGCCACAACTGCCAGTTCGCCAGTTGAGAGGTTGGGGTTCAGTTTGTGTTTCATTCTCTCACTCCAACAAGTAAACGAATGTGCCAGTGCCACAAGTCTGCAGGCCTGGAGTTGCGAGTTGAAGACTGTTAACCGATGCGTAATCGATCAGGCATCTGATGTTAATGTTGCTGTTTTTGTCATCCGTGCAACAATACAACTCGTGGGTCCTAAGGTGTATGAAACCATGCCAGACATGAACATTTCCTGAACAGAGCCCCGGAATTATAGAGCTGGAAAAAATGGCATTGCCCCGGCCATACAGGTTACCCATTGCCGAATGGTCTCGGCTCCGTGATCGATCGTTCCTGGTCCAACAGCTTGGTCATCTCGAGGTATGCGGGGTTTTCGGCATAACGAAGAAGATGGAGCACTCGTCCTACCTGCCTGGCCTGATGCCAAAAATCCCGCAATTGCACCTGTTCACTGGCAGGGACAGTGCGGAGTAGACTGCCACTTACAAACAACATGATGGCCGGTTGTCTTATGGATCGGCTCGGGGGAAATGGTGAGTTTTATCAGCAGTCCCAGGAATTCAAAGCAAGTGTTGGACGCCCCGCGCCTGCTTCGACACGGTGGGTTAAGTGAATATCAGCGCAATTACCATGCCGATTACGCCCAGGACCAGGCCGGCAATGAGCATTGGAACGAGACTTCTGCCAGAACGGGGATCCTCGGTTTCTATCTTTATTTCAATTCTTTCGGCCTGTTTCTTGTCCACAATTGTCTCTCCTTCCGCATACGAATGGTAGTGGAATCGCGCCTTCTGGTGATCTTCCAAAGAGCGATGACAGGTTACCGGGTACTCCAACCAAGGTTCTTGTAAGCCAGGTCGATGGTGTTGGCTTTGCGCCACAACAAACTGCAAGCACTAAAAATCCAGCAACAGCACCCGAACCTGCTCACCCGCCTTTGCGGCAGGCGCATGGGGCCGGCGGATTATCAGGCAGTCGGCTTGGGCGAAGACGCGCTGCATGGAGCTGTCCTGCCTGGGGAAGGGGGTTGCCACCAACTCGCCCTGTTCACCACGGGTCAGGCGCGCGCGGATGTAGTCCTGGCGCTGGTCATTGCTGCCCATGGCTGCGCCGAGGACGGCCGTTACCGGGTCAAACGAGCGGGCATCGCCCGTCATCTTGGCGATCAGCGGCAGGATGAACAGCCTGGTGCACACCATGGCCGAGACCGGATTGCCGGGCAGGCCGATGACGCGTTGCTCGCCGCGTCTGCCGAACATCAACGGCTTGCCGGGGCGCATGGCTATTCTCCAGAAACCGATTTTGATGCCGGACTTTTCCATGGCTGCCTGCACCAGGTCATGATCCCCCACAGAGGCGCCGCCAATGGTGACGAGAATGTCGGCACCGGCGGCACGCTGAATGGCCTTTTCGATGCGGGCCGCCTTGTCCGGGATAATGCCCAGGTCCACCGGTTCGCCGCCGAAGCGGGTGACCATGGTTGCAATGGCCAGTGTATTGGACGAGATGATCTGGTCTTCGCGAGGGCTGCTGCCGGGTTCAACCAGTTCATCACCGGTCGCCAGCAGGGCCACCGATGGCCGGCGTACCACTTGCACACGGTCGTGGTTCATGGCCGCGGCGAGGCCGATCTGGCGGGCGCCCATGACCGTGTGCCGGGGCAACAGTATTTCGTCTTTTCTGAAGTCCAGCCCGGCGGCGCGGACAAAGCTGCCTTTGGTGGCCGTCTTCATAACCGTGACGGTGCCGGCTGTGTCTGTTTCAGTGTTTTCCTGGATGACGATGGTGTCGGCACTGCGCGGTAACGGCGCGCCGGTGAATATGCGTACCGCTGTGCCCTTTGTGAGACGGCCGGAAAAGCCGTGCCCTGCAGGCGCTTCACCAATTACCTTCAGTGTAACCGGAACCTTTGCAATGTCGGCAGCACGCACCGCATAGCCATCCATGGCCGACGCCGCGAATGGTGGCTGCGCACGCTGCGCCTTCAACGGCCCGGACAGGACGCGGCCACTGGCATTGGTCAAGGGCACGTCTTCCGCGCTCAGCGGTTTGACGCCTTTCAGTATCTGGGCCAGCGCGTCATCGACCGGAAGCAGGCTCATGGTTGGGGATCTGCCTTGAAGTGGCCGGACTTGCCGCCCAGTTTCTCGATCAGCTTGACGTCGGAAATGACGATGCCGCGATCTACCGCCTTGACCATGTCATAGACGGTCAGGCAGGCGACTGATACGGCGGTCAGCGCTTCCATTTCAACGCCGGTCTTGCCTTCCACCTTGACGCTGGCGGTCACGTCCACGGCATGGTCGGGTTCGTTGATTTCCAGATCGACGGTGATCCTTGAAATCGCCAGTGGATGGCACAGCGGAATCAGGTCATGGGTGCGCTTGGCGGCCATGATGCCGGCAATGCGCGCGGTTGCGATGACATCGCCCTTCTTGGCCATGCCGGACTGAATCAGCTGCAAGCGTCTCCGGCAGCATGGAGACACGGCCTGAGGCAACCGCAATACGGGTCGTCACCTGCTTTTCAGACACGTCGACCATGTGGGCGTTGCCGGCAGCATCGAGATGGGTGAGTTTGCCGGCGGTCATGCGCTTGCCCGCAAGCCGTCCGGCCTGGTGAGGATGGCCTGTGTGGCTGCGGCCACGTCCGGCTGGCGCATCAGGCTTTCACCGATCAGGAAGGTAGAGACATTGGCGCGTTCCAGCCGGGCCAGGTCAGCCGGCGCAAACATGCCGCTTTCGCCGACGATCAGCCGGTCAGCCGGTATCAGGGGCGCGAGGCGTTCGGTGGTTTCCAGGCTGGTCTCAAATGTCTTCAGATTGCGGTTGTTGATGCCGATCATGCGGGTCTTGAGTTTGAGCGCGCGCTCCAGTTCGGCCTCGTCATGCACTTCGGCGAGCACATCCATGCCCAGTTCGAACGCGGTTTTTTCCAGCTCGGCGCACAAGCTATCGTCGATCATCGCCAGGATCAGCAGGATGCAATCAGCCCCCCAGGCGCGGGCTTCCAGAACCTGGTAAGGATCAAGCATGAAATCCTTGCGCAGCGCGGGCAGGGCGGTTGCCGTGCGCGCCTGCATCAGGAACTCCGGTGCGCCCTGAAACGAGGGCGTGTCGGTCAGCACCGACAGGCACGCCGCACCGCCTGCCTCATAGGCTTTGGCCAGGCTTGGCGGATCAAAGTCCTCGCGGATCAGGCCCTTGGACGGGCTGGCCTTCTTGACCTCGGCGATCAGTGCCCAGTCGCCATCGGCAAGCTTTTCTTCAATCGCTTTCAGGAACCCGCGCGGCGCACTGTTGGCCTGGTTCAGGCTGGCATTGGTCACCAGGCTGGCTTCGGGAACGCTTGCCTTGGCCACGGCGACTTCCTGGCGCTTGTAGGCTGCGATCTTGTCGAGGATGGTGCCGGTCATGTGTTTGATACCTCGACCAGCTTGTCGAGTACTTTCATGGCTGCACCGGAATCAATAGCGGCTTCAGCCTGCGCCGTGCCGTCCTTGAGGTCCCTGGCCTTGCCGGCAACCAGAAGCGCTGCGCCTGCGGTCATGGCGGCGGCATCGCGGAAGGCATTGCGGTCGCCTGACAGTACACCGCGCAGGGCCGTTGCATTGTATTCCGCATCGCCGCCTTTCAGCTCATCAAGGGAGCTGCGCCTGATGCCTGCATCTTCCGGCTCGATCTCAAACGTTGTTACCTTACCGTCTTTCAGTTCGGCCACCCAGGTGGTGCCGGTCGGCGTGATCTCGTCGAGACCGCCTTCGCCATGGGTTACCCAGACGGCTTCCGAACCCAGCTTGTTCATCACATGGGCCAGTGGTTCCACCCAATGCCTGGCAAATACGCCGATGACCTGGCGCTTGACGCTGGCCGGGTTGGACATCGGGCCCAGCAGGTTGAATATCGTGCGGGTTGCCAGTTCGACGCGTGACGGCCCGACATGGCGCATGGCGGCATGATGGGCTGGTGCAAACATGAAGCCGCAGCCTGCTTCAGCAATACAGCGAGCTATGATGTCCGGCTTGGCTTCGATGTTGACGCCAAGCGCTGCCAGCGTGTCAGCCGCGCCGGATTTCGACGACAGGGCCCGGTTGCCGTGCTTGGCGACCGGCAGCCCGGCGCCTGCGGCCACCAGTGCTGAACAGGTGGATACATTGTAGGACCCTGATGCATCGCCGCCGGTGCCGACAATATCAATGGCGCCTTCAGGCGCTGTAACGGGCAGCATCTTTTCGCGCATGGTCATGACGGCGCCGGTGATTTCGTCAACCGTTTCACCGCGTACCCGCAGGCCCATCAGCACTGCGCCGATCTGCGACGGTGTGGCGGCTCCCGACATGATGATGTCGAACGCAGTGCGCGCTTCGTCCAGCGACAACGGCTTGGCGTCGGCAATTTTTGCAATCAGCGGTTTCAGGTCAGCCATGGTTTCAAGCCGTTTCAACTTCGTTGTAAGCGTCTGCCAGTTTCAGGAAGTTACGCAATATCGCATGGCCGTGCTCCGATGCAATGCTTTCGGGATGAAACTGTACGCCGTGCACATTCAGCTCCCTGTGCTGCAGCCCCATGACGATGTCGCCGGTAGACGCTGTCACCTCAAGACAATCGGGCAGGGAACCACGTTCCACCACCAGTGAATGATAGCGCGTCGCCCGGAAGGTCTCCGGCAGGCCCTCGAACAGGCCCTTGCCGGTGGTGGTGACGTCCGACAGCTTGCCGTGCATCAGTTGCTGGGCACGCACCACCTTGCCGCCGAAGGCCTGGCCGATGGCCTGGTGACCCAGGCACACGCCCATCAGCGGGATAACGCCGGCGGCCTTTTCAACCAGTTCCAGGCAGATACCGGCCTCGTTCGGCGTGCACGGGCCGGGCGACAGCACGATGGCCTCCGGCTTCATGGCGATTGCCTCATCTGCGGTGATGGCGTCATTGCGGATGACGTCGGTGTCAGCCCCCAGGTCGCCGAGGAAGTGATACAGGTTCCAGGTGAAGCTGTCGTAATTGTCGATGAGCAGGATCATGGAATTTATTGCCCCCTCGATGCGCGCCCGGCAAAGCGGACCGCTTCTTCAGCCGCCCGGAACAGCGCCTTGGCCTTGTTGATGCATTCGTCCTGTTCTGCCTGCGGCACGCTGTCGGCCACGACACCGGCGCCTGCCTGCACGAACATCTTGCCGTCCTTGACGATGGCGGTGCGCAGCACAATGCAGGTATCCATCTCGCCGGTGGCTGAAAAATACCCGACGCAACCGGCATAGATGCCGCGCTTGGTGCTTTCCAGCTCGTCGATGATTTCCATGGCTCGGACTTTCGGTGCGCCGGACACGGTGCCGGCAGGAAAGCCTGCGCTCAGGGCGTCGATGGCGTCATACTTGTCGTCCAGTTCGCCTTCCACATTGGAGACGATGTGCATGACCTGGCTGTAATACTCCATGATGAACTGATCGGTGACCTTGACCGAGCCGATCTTGGCCACCCGGCCGACGTCATTGCGGCCAAGATCGAACAGCATCAGGTGTTCGGCCAGTTCCTTGGGGTCGGCCAGCAGTTCTTCGGCCAGCGCCCGGTCTTCGGCAGGCGTCGCACCGCGCGGCCTGGTGCCGGCCAGCGGGCGGATTTCCACCTTGCCGTCACGCACCCTGACGAGGATTTCCGGGCTGGAACCGGTGACCGCGAAGCGGTCAAACTCCAGATGATACAGGAACGGCGACGGATTGACCCGGCGCAGGGCCCGGTACAGCGAGAATGCCGGCAGGGTGAACTCGGTCTCAAAGCGCTGCGACAGCACCACCTGGAAGACATCGCCGGCAGAGACATACTCCTTGGCCTTCAGCACCATCTCCATATAGTCGTCAGGCGTGGTGTTGGACGTCGGCGCGCTGATCGGAGCTGCATCCGGATCGTCATAGGCCTGCAGTTCCAAAGGCCGGTCAAAGGCATCCACCACCGCATCGAGCCGGTCACAGGCGCGTGCGTAAGCCGCCTTTGCCGACACATCGGTGTCCGGGAACACCGGGGTGATGACGGTGACCTCATCCTTCACCGCGTCGAAGATGGCCATGATGGTCGGGCGGATCATGATGCCGTCGGGCACGCCGAGCACGTCTTCGTTTGGTTCGGGCAGCTTTTCCATCTGCCGCACCATGTCATAGCCCATATAGCCGAACAGCCCGGCCGCCATGGGCGGCAGGTCGTCGGGCACGTCGAAATGGTTGGCCGCCAGCAGGTTGCGCAGCGATTGCAGCGGCGCTGCGTCATCGGCGACGAACGGGCCGTCGGCATCGATCAGGGCGCGCGTGTTGATCTCCGCCTTGTCACCGGTGACCCGCCAGATCAGGTCGGGCTTCATGCCGATCATCGAATAGCGGCCGCGCACGGCGCCGCCTTCCACCGATTCCAGCAGGAACCGGTAGGGTGCATTTCGCGTGAGCTTCATGAACGCGGAAACCGGCGTTTCCAGGTCCGCCACCAGCCGTGTATAGACGACCTGCGCCTTGCCGGCGACATAACAGGCATTGAAGCTGTCGCTGTCTGGAGCGATCTGCATCGGGTGAACTTTCCATCTCAAGGCTTTAGCGAACTGGGTTTAGAGCAGGTTTGCAGGGGTATGTGAAGCCGTTTTGGATCAGGGCGGAGTGATTTTTGCTGGAAGTGGGCGCAAAACGTGAACCGGACCGAACCAACGCAATGCGATGGACCCGGTTCACTGTTCTGCTGATTGCGAGGGCGAAGCGAAGCATTGGGATGCGGACGGCAGGAAGGAAGGTGCGCGCGCGCCTGGCCCCGGCTCATATGAGCATCAGCCTGCCGGGCAGCTCAATGCAGCCACTTGCGCAGCACAGCAACACAACCGGCTACGTTGTGTTCGACGGGCCGATAGAGACAGGTTTCCCCGACGATTGATAATCGGAGAGCGAACTGATGGCGCCATTTTCAGCTTGGATGAAGGTTAGCCTGGTCAGGTTGATGTGGTCGGCGAGATGCTCGTCTTTGACAAGAAGGTTTGCAAAATCCCGGTTCGACGTTGCTGGCACAATTGTTGCTTGCCCTGAACGTACAGGATGAAATTTATCATTTTGAATCAGAGGTTAACGGATATATGGCGATGTCGAAACAGGAGTTCACACAAGCAGGAATCCACACCAGACCTGTCGACCAGACACAAATACATGTGTGCGAAACGGGCGCGCAAAACTCCTGGAAACAGGTATCGAACGAGCCGCCGGCAACCGCTTGCGGCAGTCAACCTGCCAGCAAGTGTCTCATCCTGGTGAAAACGGGCAGGCTGTTCAATGGCCATCACAGTGGCTGATACCGACCTGAATGTTACGTACGCCCGTCCAGGTGACGTCATACGCTGGTTGGGGGCCGATGCCCTTGACGAAGCGGAGCAGGCACGCGCGACTTGCATATCGAACAAGGCACGCCACCAACACTTCATTGCCGGTCGAACCTTGTTGCGGCACTCTCTTTCCGCTGCGGTCCGAAACGCAGTTGAACCTGCTGCCTGGCGGTTTGCAAGAAGCACCTACGGCAAGTCGTCGGTAACACCTGGCCTGCCGCCGATCCACTTCAGTATCAGTCACGCGGAAGGACTGGTTGCTGTGGCGACCAGTCCAACAACCCAGGTTGGTATGGATCTGGAACTGGAAACGGGAAACGGTGACACCAGCCTGGTTCTTGACCATTTGACCGGACGCGAGCAGGCATGGCTGGAGCGGCAATGCGATGCCGACAGGTGGCAGGCATTCCTGCGATTGTGGACCGCGAAGGAAGCCATGACCAAAGCGGTGGGCATCGGATGTGCGGTGGATTTCCGTGAAATCGAAATCGATGTGCCAACTGGATGTGTCCGATGCCCGGAAGGGCTGATAGGTACAGATGATCATTTAAGCATAGATATGCGAACCATTGACATGCAAGGCTTCAAGTACTGTTTCAGCGTTGCCTGCCTGCAAACGGCCCGGCCGGACCGCGGTCCGTCAATCGACCTGTTGTGTGCCCGGCTTGCACTGCAATCACTTCATGCCTAGATCAGGATGACTTTTGGTTGAATGAACCAAAAGTCATAAACCTGATCGCTTTCAAAGCGATAGAGCAACTTTATGGATTCATTTGAACCCATGTTGCTCTAGGCGATGGAGCGGGAACCGCCGTCTGCATCAAGGGTGAGCACAACATCTCCATTCATGGCTCCCCATCGCGTGCTGCACGTTTCATGACGGGGCGCAGCAAGACGGTCGCGAAACCTTCACTGTCATATGCCAGGGTTTATTGCCTGGTCGACAGGGTGTCGATCAACTCAGATGTTTCTTAAAGAAGGCAATCGTTCGGTCCCAGGCAATCGCGGCCTGTTGCTTGTCGTAACGCGGCGTCGAATTGTTGTGGAAGCCATGTCGCGTGCCTGCATAGGTGTGCATTTCAAAAGTCGCATTACTGGCCTTCAAGGCTGCCTCATAATCAGCGCGCATGGCGTTGACGCGCTCGTCGTCCTCGGCGTAATGGATCAACAGGGGGCTACGGATTTTCGGCACGTCTTCGGCTTTCGCCGCGGCCCCGTAAAAGGGCGAACCGGCATCGAGTTCTGAACCCATGGCTACTGCCAGGGCGTTTACGACCCCGCCGCCATAGCAAAATCCGGTTGCTCCCAGCTTGCCATTGGACAGGTTGTGAGCCTTCAGCCATCTGGCACTGTTCAGCAGGTCGGTGAACAGTTTTTCCCTGTCCAACGACTTCTGCATGATCTTGCCGTCGTCGTCGTTGCCGGGGTAACCACCTATCGGCGCCAACCCGTCGGGAGCCAGCGCCAGGAAGCCTTCAACAGCCGCGCGTCGCGCCACGTCTTCGATGTACGGATTAAGTCCCCGGTTCTCGTGGATCACGATGACGGTCGGGAAGGGCCCGTCTCCGGTCGGCTGCACCAGGTAACCACGCATTTTGCCGGATGTCCCGCCCGGGCTGTCATAGTCGACGTAATTTGCCTTGATGCGTTCGTCGGTGAACGAGATTATCTGTGCGCTGGCATATGACGGCAACAAAGCCTGGGCCATGGCGAGGCCGGAACCGCCCACGACGGCAATTGCCGCTGCTTTTTCGAGAAATTCCCTGCGGGTCATCGGACTGTGGCAGTATTCGTCATAAAGGTCGTAGATGCGCGGATCGATCGGGTCGGTTGTCATGAAAGCGCTCCAGAATTTGCAGTTACCACAGTCCCTTCTCAGCCAGCCTGCAAGTTAATCATCGCGGACAGACACCCGTACAGTGAATTTTCCGTAACATCGGCTTGGTCGCAAGCACCTGTGGTTGATCGGACACCTGCATGCGTCCACCAGTGCCCACACCCGTTTCGCCGGCAGTTGTCAGGCCACGATTACGTACACCTTGCGCAAGGTGGAGGTGATGTCCCAGCGCCCGGACCAGCCTTTCGGCAAGGTAAGCACGGTGCCTGCTTCCAGCTGCCGCCTGGTGCCGTCGGCATCGGTAACCACGCCTGATCCTGATACAATGGAGCAAACCTCGGTGTTGGGCCGGTTTTCAATTGGCCAGCCGCCGGGCGTGCATTCCCATATGCCGACATCGATGCCGTTGCCGCTGCTGATTTCCCTGACCGAGGTTTCGGGATTGCCGCTGTCTGCGCCGGCGCGCGCGCCTGCGGGTTCAAGTTCAATGGTTTCAGCCGCTGCAACGGAGGGAATGGTCGTCATGGGTTCATGGTCTCCTTGGCAGCGGAATTCCTGCTGGATCGGGACGCTCCGCCGGCCGGGTGTGGTGAGCGTCGCGCTCGCGTATCCAGCCACAACATTGCCAGGCCTGCAAGCGCCACGACACTGCCGCCCGTTATGGTATAGGCATCCGGCAGGTCGGCAAACAGGAAGAAGCCATAGAGCGTTGCCCACAGCATGGCTGAATATTCGAACGGCGCGACAAAGTTGGCCTGTCCCAACCGGTATGCAGTTGCAAACAGCACCATGGCGCCAGCAGACAGGACACCGGTAGATGCCATCAGCGCGAAGTCGGCCGGGGTCGGCATCTGCCAGCTGCGGGTCAGGAACGCAATGGATGGATGCAGGCCTTCCGGATTGCCGAAGCCGGAGAACAAGACCGCAAGAATGATGGCGAGCACAAGATAGAAAGCATTTCCCCAGAATGCCAGAATGGCCGAGGGGACCTGGCCGGTGAGCGATCGGGTGATCAGCTGGCTGCAGCCATAGCCGAATGCCGCATAAAGCGCGAGCAGGGCCGCAGGTTCAAACACCGCGCTGCCGGGGCGGATCATGATCAGCACACCGGTGAAGCCTGCCGCGATCAGCAGCCAGCGCCGGGCCGGTACAAGTTCGCCCAGTACCGGGCCTGCGAGCGCTGCCACAAACAGCGGCATGGTGAAATAGATGGCAACGCCACTGGCAAGCGGCACTGTTGCCACGGCCATGGAGAATGCCAGATAGGCGGTTGCCATGACCAGGCCACGCAGGCCAACCAGTTTCCACTGGGACCGGGGTAGCGAAAGCGTTCCCTCCCGCCACAACACGAACACGGCGAGCAGCGGCAGAGCCACGCCGGCGCGGGTCGCCAGCAGCTGATGAACAGGATAGCCGCCGGACAGGAGTTTTACGATGGCATCAATGGACGACGCCAGGGCGACGGCTGCACACAATGACGCAACCGCAAGTCCGGGACTGTCCAGACGCGGCGCGTTGTCGAGTGCAAGTCGGCTGGACGAGCGCATTGATGGATTGACCTTGCCAAAGGGAAAGGGTTTTCGAGTGCTGATGGTGCCTTTAACCGATTGTTCGGGCAAGCAGGGAATTGATGCCGCCAACTTTACTTTCCTGCTGTGGAGTGTTCCAGTCGCGCAATCATCGCAAAACACTTTCTTTGTTTCTTCGCAGGGCACCATGGCAAGGGTCAATCTGGAATATCTGAAATCCTTTCTTGCGGTTGTCCGGCTGGGTGGTGTGCGCAAGGCAGCGCAGATGCTGAACCTGACGCAACCTGCCGTCACGGCGCGGATCAAAAGTCTGGAAACCTCTCTGTCGGCAGCGCTTTTTGACCGCACTTCAACGGGAATGAAGCTGACCAAACGCGGCGAATTGCTGGTCAAGTATGCCGAGCAGTTCGAACAGCTTGAAGAGCAGGTCGAGCGCAATGTCATCGATCCCGCCGGCATTGAAGGCCAGTTGCGCCTGGGGGTAAGCGAGACGATTGCGCAGTGCTGGCTGCCTGAACTGATAGCGAAACTTCACCAGCAGTTCCCAAGCCTGGAAATCGAGATCCAGGTCGATATCTCGATGAACCTGCGCACTGATCTGCTCAGCCGGGAGATTGACCTGGCAATCCTGCTCGGCCCGGTTTCGGAATACTCGGTCGATAATGTTGAACTGCCGGGTTTTGACCTGGCCTGGTATGTGGGCGCAGATGTTGCCATGCCGGAAGACGGCCCGTCAGGTTATCTGCGCATGCCGGTGATTACCTATGCCCGCAATACCCGGCCCTACCGCGAACTGAAATCCGAGCTGTTCACCCGCGTCGGGACCGCGACAGCCCTGTTTCCCTCATCATCTCTTTCTGCGTGCTTCAGGCTCGTGGAGGCCGGGCTGGGCGTTGCTGCATTGCCGTGTGTTCTGGGGCAGGATCTGGTTGCCAGTGGCAGGCTCAAGACGTTCGATCCGGGCTGGACGCCCAATCCACTGCGCTTTTCCGCCTCCTATCTCGGGGACCCCAGAAGCCTGATGGTAGAGACAGCTGCAAACACCGCGCTGGACGTGGCGACCCGGTTTCTGAGTGATAAAAAAAATTTATAGATAGCGCTACAATATTATTCAATTTGAATTTATGTCTAGGAAGGCGATGCTCCCGGATGTGGAGGAGTCCGGGCTTGAACGTTTCCTATACCAGTCTCAGGGAATCAAATTTGCGACGTGTTCGCGAAGCCATCCGTAGTGGTGCCTACATATCTCATACATCCGGATTGGGGAAAGGCTACCTCCAGACAAATATTGCAATCCTGCCGCAGGCATTCGCACTGGATTTCATGCGCTACTGCCAGCGCAATCCGAAACCGTGCCCGCTGGCTGGCGTATCCGACACCGGCAACCCGATTATGTTTACGCTCGGCCGCGATCTGGACATTCGTACCGACGTGCCTGCCTATTGCGTTTACCGCGATGGCGTTCTTGCCGAAACGCTGACCGACATTTCCAGTCTCTGGAATGAAGACCTGGTTGCCTTTGCGCTGGGCTGTTCATTTACCTTTGAACATGCAGTGCAGCATGCAGGTATCAGCCTCTGGCACATCGATCACAACAAGACGGTGCCAATGTTCAGAACGAATATCGACACGGTGCCGGCCGGTCCGTTCAGTGGAAACATGGTTGTCAGCATGCGCATGGTAGCGCCTGACAGGCTTGACGACGTGATCGCCATTTCGAAGGCCTTCCCGATGGCACATGGCGCGCCCATCCACTGGGGCGATCCGCACACCATTGGCATCAGCGATGCAAGCTCACCGGACTGGGGCGATTGCGTTCCCGTGCCCGGTGATCAGGTGCCTGTGTTCTGGGCCTGCGGGGTAACTCCCCAGGTCGCCATTCAGCAGGCGCGTCCGCCGCTTTGCATCACCCACAAGCCGGGTCACATGCTGATTACGGATATTCCCGAAGATGCCGAGGTAACAGTCATGCGTTCTTAGAACAGGATTTAAACCCAATCAAAAACTATCAAAACAGGGAGACTACAAATGAAGAGATTATCACTTGGCCTGATGGCAGCGACAATGTTTGCCGCTCCTGCACTGGCAGAAGACCTGTCTGTTGTCGGCAGCTGGTCGAGCCTGCCGCTGCACAAGGAGTATGAAGCGCCGTTCTGGGGAAAGACACTGCCGGAAGCCTCCGGCGGCAAGATCAAGGTCAACCTGACCACGCACAACCAGATGAACCTGGGAGTGGGGGATGTGTTCCGGCTGCTGGGTGAAGGTGTGTATGATGTCGGTATGACAGTTGGCGACTATGCGGTAGCCGATGCACCGGAGCTGGAAGGTCTTGATGTACCTCTGCTGGCTCTGACTGCCGATGATGCGCGCGCAATGGTCAATGCGGCCAAGCCGATGGTCAGCGATATTTTCAGCAAACGTTTCAACAGCCACGTGCTTGCCATCGCGCCTTATCCGCCGCAGGTGGTGTTCTGCAATGCCGAGATCAAGGGGCTGGATGACCTGGCAGGCAAGAAGATCCGGGCATCTGGCCGGATGACGGCAAAGTTTCTCGAAGCGCTCGGGGCTGAAGGGGTCAATGTGAGCTTTTCCGAAGTGCCCGGCGCCCTGCAAAAAGGAGTGGTTGATTGCGCTGTCACCGGCGCAGGCTCCGGCTACAGCGCCGGCTGGTGGGAGGTTTCGACCCATCTGCTGCCGATCCCGCTGGGCGGCTGGGACCCGGTTGTGACCGCCGTCAACATGGACAAGTGGAAGGCGCTTGACGCCGACACCCAGGCTCTCATTGAAGAGCAAGTGAGCAGCAAGTTCGAGGACCCGGCCTGGGCGAGCGCGCAAAATGCGCTGACCAATGACATTGCCTGCCTGACCGGAAACGGCACGTGTCCTTCGGGAGATGCGCGGTCCATGACGCTTGTTGACGTATCGGAGGCGGACTTCAAGAAGGCGCGTGAAATCCTGATCTCCAAAGTCTTGCCGGATTGGGGCGCACGTGCCGGCAAGGACTGGGTTTCCCGCTGGAACGGTTCCGTCGGCAAGGTCGTCGGCGTAACCGTCGAAGCCCAGTAAGGTGACGACAAGAGGGTGAGCCTGATGGATGCGGAAAAACTCATATACAGGCTCAAACTCGCCAACAAATGGGTGGCAGTCCTCATCGGAGGGCTGCTGCTTGCCTGCGCCATCTTCGTCCTGCTGGACATCATCATGCGCCAGGCGGGGTCTTCATTCGGCGGGACGGATGAGATTTCCGGTTATGTGATGGCCATCGTCACCTCATGGGGCATGGCCTACACATTGCTGGAACTGGGGCATGTGCGCATTGACCTGCTGCGTTCGCGTGGCGGTCCGTGGACCCGGTCTTTGTTTGATCTGGGGGCACTGTTGGCCCTTACCGCAACGGTTACGCTGATTGCCTGGCGCTGCTGGCCGGTGCTGGAGCGATCCATTGCAAACATGTCGCGCGCCAACACACCGCTGGAGACGCCGCTGTGGCTGGTGCAGACGCCGTGGTTTGCGGGCTGGGTGTGGTTCGCGATTGTGTCATGGCTCACGCTGGTTTCGGCGATCATGCTGATTGCGGCGGGGCGGTTTGATCAATCGGAAAAAGCTATCGGCACCTTTGGCGAACTGGATCAGGCAAAATGATTGTTTATGTCGCCGCCGGATTGCTGGCCTTGCTGTCCCTGTCAATTCCGGTTGGGATCGTGTTGTTCCTGCTTGGCTTCGGCGTGGACATCTTCTTCAGTCCGTTTCCCCTGATCCGCGGGCTTGGCCAGATGGTCTGGTCTACCTCCAACAACGCCACACTGATTGCCATTCCGTTCTTCGTCCTGCTCGGTGAAGTCCTTGTGCGCAGCGGGGTTGCGGAAAAGACCTATTCCGCACTCGACCGCTGGGTATCCTGGCTGCCGGGCGGGCTTGTCCATGCCAATGTCGCAACGGCTACCATGTTCTCCGCCACATCAGGCTCTTCGGTTGCCACGGCAGCAACAGTTGCCACCGTGGCCATGCCACAGGCCGAACGGTTGGGATATGATCCCAAACTGTTTTCCGGCGCCATCGCTGCGGGTGGAACGCTGGGGATCATGATACCGCCATCGATCAACCTGATCGTATATGGCTTCCTCACCCAGACCTCGATCCCGAAACTGTTTCTGGCAGGTCTGCTGCCGGGTCTCGGGCTGGCATTGGGCTTCATCCTGGTGGTAATGCTGATCTGTGCCATTCGGCCTGATCTGGGCGGGGAAAGGCGGGTCTTTCCGCTGGCAGACATGTTGAAGGCACTGGTCAATCTTGTGCCGATCATCCTGCTGTTCACCATCATTATCGGCACAATCTACAAAGGCTGGGCCACGCCGACCGAAGCAGCCGCTGTCGGGGTTATGGGCGCATTTCTGATTGCGATATGTTTCGGACATGTTTCGGCGGGGATGTTGTCACAAAGCCTGTTGGGAACCATCAAGATCACCTCGATGATCATGCTTGTGGTGATCGGTGCCTCGTTCCTGAACTTCACCCTGGCATCGGCAGGACTGGGCAGGGAACTGAGCGCCTTTCTGGACGGCCTGGGGCTGTCTCCGCTGGAAACCATCATGGTCGTGGTGGTGATCTATATCGTGCTCGGCTTCTTTATCGAAACACTGTCCCTGATGGTCGTCACAATCCCCATCATCGTGCCGCTTGTCGTGCAGCAGGGATATGATCCGATCTGGTTCGGCATCCTGATGATCGTGCTGATCGAGATGGCGCTGATAACACCGCCTGTCGGGTTGAACCTCTATGTGGTTCAGGGTGCCCGGAAAAGTGGCCCCATGAGTGATGTGATGCTGGGCACCATCCCGTTTGTCGCAACAATGCTGTTGATGGTTGCCGCCCTTATTGCCTGGCCACAGATTGCTCTTTTCCTGCCTGGCGCGATCGAATAACCAACGCGCTGTGCAAATTTCGCGATGCCGTGACGGCTCGATGCAAGCTCATTCTGGCTCGACGCTTTCCCTGTGTTTCTTCAAGCACGGACATTCTGGCACTTCGGAATTGCCGGTGGTGGAACTGTAGTTCACGCCATGACCGGAGGACGTTTTATCGACAAAGCGTACTTTTGAGTACCTGTAATGATTACGCTCAACACGTTGTTCCTAAATGCAAATAGTTACCACCAAAGGTAGTTTTCTCGGGTTTGTGTCCGATTTCTGCAGCAGGTGCAAAAGGCCATATGAATGTCGCAGTTTGACTTATGGTCAACTATCTGAATAAATTTGCCAGTGAGTTAAGATAAAATTAACGAAAGTCTGTTCGTTGAAAACGGGGCGTTTTATTGGAGCACTGGGGGGCGCCATCCTTGCGTTAATATTGCAAACGCAGGCGGAAGCTGACGACCGCCTTGCTCTTGGCAACTCGGCAATTTCTCATGTTCCCGGCAGCGTTATGGTTTTTGGCGGGGTTGGGGCAGGCCGTGAACCGCTGGCAACGATATTGTTTCATCCTTGGGATCTTGATTCCGGAGCGCTAGATGACAGCGGGTTTGCGGGAGTAGCCATGTCGCGCCAATTGGTGCGTTTCTGGCAATACTTCTGGCTTGAAGCGGAAATGGGCGCAGGCTTTCGTTTTGAACCCGCCGAAGACTACTACAACCCGGAAGTGTGGGGCGCGATCTACCTAAAATTCGATGGTTTTCCGTGGAATGACACATTGCGGACTGCTGTCGGTGTGTCCACCGGTTTGAACTGGATCAAAGAAATACCGAAGAGTGAAGTCAGATACGGTCGCTGGGCACCGCCGGACGGTGCAGTACTGCAACACTATCTTTCACCGGAAGTCGCCTTTTCGTTGCCGGAAACACCAGAGAACGAACTCGTTTTCCGGCTGCATCATCGATCAACCGGGCATGGTCTTTTTTGGAATGCAAGAACGGGATCAAATGTTGTGACGGTTGGCCTTCGGTTCAGAAGGTGAAAGTAATTACTCTCTGATTCCACTTGCTTGACGCGGATACCATTGCCTTACCCTAATAATTGCCAGGCTGCGCAGGTGCTGGCGCACCACTGGCCAAGCGGGCCCAGACTGAGTCGTTGATCGTCACGCCGATCTGTTCCTGCAGGGCGTTGACATATTCTGCGTACAGATCGTTGGACAAATTGGTTTCCAGCACCTGGCGGATCGCCTTGGCTTCTTCTGAGTCCGGATTGAAGCCGGTGCCGAGGACCGGGGTTGAGGCGATGATCTTGGCTGACTTTCCGTCATTGGCAATGGAGAAGGTCTTGCCGTCTTCGGCAACGGAAAACAGCGCGGCAACATCGGCTGCGTTGAACGCGGCGTTGTTCTGATTACGCCGGACACCGTTGACGGTCCTGACTTCGGTGTTTGCGGTCTTTGCCAGGTCGGCAATCGGGGTGCCGGAACGCAGTTTTGCCACCAGCTCTTCAGCCTTCTTGCGCGTTGCACTGGCCGCTTCTCGGGTCTGCCAGGTGTCTGCCACCTTGTCCTTGATCTCGTTGAAGGCCGGAACAAAGGTTGCAACAATGTCGCGGGTTTCCAGCCAGGTGAACCCATCATCACCATCGGTCAGCGGGGAAATCTCCAGGCCGATTTCGGTTTCAAACGCCGTGGCCAGCGAACTGGAATGGCCGGGGACCACAACGGCCTTGCCGTCCTTGTCGGTGCCGTTCAATGCGACGGGGCCTACATTGGCGACCTTGATGCCGATCTCCGCCGCGGCTTCTTCCAGCGATGCGCCGCTGGCGCGTGCATCTTCAAACTTGTCATGCAGGTCCAACAACTGGTCGCGGGCCTTTGCCGCGCGCACTGCCGTTGACAGTTCGTCGCGCATTTCATCCAGCGACTTCGCGCCACTGGTGCCGACAATCTTTGCCTTGAGCAGGACGGTTGAAAACCGGCTCTTCACCGGGTCGGACACAGCGCCGTCTGCCAGCGCAAAGGCAGCTTCGGCAACGGCAGGGTCGGGAATGGCCGATTTCGCCACGGTGCCCAGCGAGATGTCAGCTTCGGTCTTGCCCTGTTCCCTGGCAATATCTTCAAAGCTGGTACCGTCCTTTATTTTCTGCGCGGCGGCTATGGCGTCTGCTTCATTGTCGAACGGGATCTGCAGTACGGTGCGGGTTTCTGATGCCGCCAATTGTTTCGTTGTCGCTTCATACTGGCGCTTCAGATCATCTTCGCTCACCTCGATACCGGACATGATCGCGTCAGGCGTGAGGGCGACGATTGCCATCGAGCGACGCTCCGGCTCCCTGAACAGGTCGGGGTTTTCATCATACAGGGATTTCAGGTCGGCATCGGACGGCTGTTTTGCAGCATCCGCCAGGGTGAATTCGAAATAGGTGGCGTCACGCTGTTCGGTGCGATGTTTCCAGATCAGTTCAACCAGCGTGTTGGGTACGACCGCCTGTGTGGTCAAAGGCTGTGAGATGACCTGGCGGGTCATGCCTGCGCGCTCGGTTGCAAAGAACTGCTCTTCGGTAAACCCGTTCTGGCGCAGCAGGTTGCGGAAGCTGTCGGCGTTGAAGCCGCCGTTGGCGCCCTGGAACTGCGGGCTGTCGGCGACCCTCTGGGCAACGGCGCGCTCCGGCATGGTGATGCCGAGGGCTGCTGCCTGGCTGTCCAGTGCTGCATCGCGCATCAGGTCGCCGAGGATCTGCCGGTCCAGGCCGAGTTCGCGAGCACGGTCCGGGGTCACGGTCTCACCAATGCGGCGCGAATAGACCGACAATTGCCGATTGAAGGCTTCAGAGAATTCGTAGGAGCCGATTTCACGGTCGCCGACCTTTGCCAGCGTTTCCGAATTGCCGCCCCGCAGCATGTCCTCAATGCCCCACACGGCAAAACTGCCGGCCAGCAGGGCGATGAATACCTTGGCGATGATACCGCCGGATTTGCTGCGCAGTGCAGTAAGCATGAAATCAGCCTCGTAACGTTTAAGACAATACCTATATAAAGCGTCAACCCGGCGCTGCAAGCGGGTAGATCAGCATGATTCCTGGTTGAACCGATCAAGAATCATGAAAATGATCGCTTTCAAGGCGCCAGAGCAACTTTATCGGTTTATTGAACCCATGTTGGTCTATGGGTGTAAGTTAAGGTTTGGTAACACTGGTGTTGGTAACACCGGGAAACGCAATAGCAAGGGATAAACGCACGATGAAGCCACTGGCGGCAGGGAACTGGAAGATGAACGGCCTCAAGGTGTCGGTTTCGGAATTGGGCGCGCTGAGAGACAAGCTCGACGGTACCACACCGGCGTGCGACGTGATGATCTGCCCGCCGGCCACACTGGTCATGGCGCTTGCTGACGCTGCTGAGGGAAGTGCCATCCAGATTGGCGGCCAGGACTGTCATTCTGCCGTTTCCGGTGCCCATACGGGCGATGTTTCGGCTGCCATGCTGAAGGATGCAGGTGCTGCAGCGGTGATCGTGGGCCATTCCGAACGTCGCGCCGATCATGGCGAAACCAGCGAACTGGTGAAGGCGAAGGCGCAAGCCGCCATCGGCGCAGGCCTTGTGGCGATTGTCTGTCTGGGCGAGACCCTGGCTGAACGTGAAGCAGGCGATACGCTCAGTGTCGTTCACGCGCAATTGAACGGATCACTGCCTGAAGCGGCAACCGGTGCGACCACCATCATCGCCTATGAGCCGGTGTGGGCGATCGGATCCGGACTCACACCCACGCCAGATCAGGTGGCCGAAGTGCACCAGGCGATCAGGGCAGGGCTGTCTGCACTGACAAGTGCGGAAGAAGCCCATTTGATCCGCATTCTGTATGGCGGCTCCGTCAAACCGTCCAATGCGGCTGAATTGATGGTCATCGACAATGTGGACGGTGCGCTGGTCGGTGGCGCAAGCCTGAAAGCAGATGACTTTGCCGGCATCATCGCGGCGTTCTGAACGGTTTACAATCGCGGCTCAAAAGCCTACATGAGCGCCAACCGTTATTTTCTATTCGTGACAAGGTTCGAGACATCCCATGATAGCCGTTATCACCGTGGTTCACCTGTTGATCGTTCTGGCCCTCATCGTTACCGTGCTGATGCAACGCTCCGAAGGTGGTGCGCTCGGCATTGGCGGCGGTGGCGGCGGTGGCGGTGGCGGCATGTTTACCTCGCGCGGCGCCGGCAGCGCGCTGACCCGGACCACGGCGTTTCTGGCGATATGTTTCTTTGTGACCTCATTGTCGCTGGCGTATCTGTCACGCGGTGATTCCGGCAGCAGCTCGGTGCTGGACCAGGTGGCTCCGAGCCAGTCGCAGGGCGAGGAAGGCGGTGGCCGGTCGGTCCTGCCAACGCTCCCGGGCACGCCTCCTGCGCCTACGGAACCTGCGGTTCCTACGCAGTAGGTTTTGGTGGTCGAACAGCTTGTCCTCCCTGCGGTCGGGCCGTTCTCCGACCCTGAACAGTGGTTTGGTTTATTCTGCTCACGCAAGCAGCCTTGCGGCTGCGCTCCGCGGGGGCGGGCCTGACCGGCCCGAGGCCCGGTCGGGCCTAGTGGGGCGCTTGTCTATTCTGGTCGAACAGCTTTACTCAGCACTTCGTACTTCGCGCCGTTCTCCGACCCTGAACTACTGTACTGATGAACTCCCCCGAAGCACGCAGTGCTGAGGCAAGCGCGACTGCGCGCCGCACGAAGTGCGCCCTCGCGGAGCGCAGCCGCAAGGCTGCTTGCATGAGCGCAACAAAACGCAACTTGCGAGACGAGGGCCATATTCCCATAATCGGCACATGCCTACCGAAAGCCGTATCAGAGAGTCCTTTGCCATCCAGGCCCACTGGTGCGAAAAGCTCGGCTCGCCGTTTACCGCCCGGCTTCTGGAAGGGCTGGGCGCGAACCTGGACCATGCGACGGCGAGCGGGCATCGTGTCCTGACCTGGCAAGGTCCGCCGGATGCGTTGGGTGATGCGGTTGCGCTGCGGCTGGCCGGAGCGCTGCATGGCCTGGCGCGACGCGGAGAACACCCTGAACTGACCAGGCTTTATCCGCCGAACCTGCCGCCGGATAACAAGACACTGGTGCGGGTTGCGCTCGAGACCATCAAAAATGCCGACGCCGACATCATGGGATGGCTGGACCACCCACCCCAGACCAATGAAGTGGCGCGGTCGGCGATCCTGTATCCCGGATTTATGCAGATCGCTGCCGAGACCGGACTGCCCCTGAGCTTGTATGAAATCGGCTGCAGTGCCGGGCTCAACCTCATTCCGGACAGGTACACCTACCGGTTGGGAGATGTGATGGCCGGGCGGGCAGGCTCAAGCGTCGTGCTGGCACCGGACTGGTCCGGGCCGGCGCCCGGCGGACCGGATCCTGACATTGTCAGCCGGCGCGGATGTGACCGCAATGTTCTAGACGTTACCGATGCTGCTCATGAAGAGCGCATCATATCCTATGTCTGGCCGGATCAGGCAGACCGCATGAACCGGGTCATGGCGGCGCTGGAGTTGGCCCGCACTGATCCGCCGCGCATTGACAGGTCAGATGCCGGTGACTGGATCGAGACCGTAATAACCGATGATGCGGCACCCGGCATTACGCGGGTGATCCTGCATTCAATCGCGTTTCAGTATTTTCCCGAGCAGGTG
Source organism: uncultured Alphaproteobacteria bacterium (assembly GCA_963698275.1). Classification (GTDB taxonomy): domain Bacteria; phylum Pseudomonadota; class Alphaproteobacteria; order Rhizobiales; family Aestuariivirgaceae; genus Anderseniella. The sequence continues at coordinate 1,141,957 of CAVOQE010000001.1, forward strand.
CAGCGCCGCATCACAGCGCGGATTGAATCAGCCGGCGCCACGGCGACAGCCGATACACCGCTGGCATGGCTGTCGTTTGAGCAGTTCGGGACCGAGGGTCCGCGTCTTGAACTCCGGTTGTGGCCTGGAGACACTTCGCGGGTGTTGGCTACATCCGACGGCCACTGCAGGTCAATTCACTGGTTATAACTGTTCGTGAAAATCTCATTGACAATGGTGTGTATTGATATAACTACATGGTTATGGAACAAATTGGTTATATACAGTCGCAACCTGATCTTGATGCAATTTTCGCAGCGCTGGCTGACCCGACGCGCCGGGCCATCCTGTCCCGGCTGGCCGATGGCGAGGCGTCGGTCAACGAGATTTCAGCGCCGTTCGAGATGAGCCAACCGGCTGTCTCGAAACACCTGAAAGTGCTGGAACGCGCTGGTCTGATCGAGCGCGATGTTGTCGAACAGCGCCGTCCGGCCAGGCTGAAGGCTGACAACATGGCCGCAGCCGTCGACTGGCTGGACGAGTTCAGGGCGTTCTGGGGCAAGGGATTTGATCAGCTCGATGACGTTCTGGTTCATTTGAAACAAGCAGAGGCGAAGGATAACGGCCATGAGTGACGTACCTGAGTATATTGTTGACCGCCTGTTCGATGCACCACGCGAGATGGTCTGGCGGGCGTGGACGGATCCTGAACTGCTGGCGCGCTGGTATGGCCCGGGTGTTGATACCATTATTCACAAGTTTGACCTGAAGCCCGGCGGTGAATGGCTCAACGAGATGAAATGGGGCGACAAGTCCGACCTCAGCAAGGCGGTGTTTCAGGAAGTCGTTCAGGAAGAAAAAATGGTCTGGCATCACTCGTCCACAGATGCCGACTGGAACATTGTCTCCAACCCGATGATGGCGGACTGGCCGCGTGTCCTGCTGACCGTTGTGACGTTTGAAGATGCCGGCTCAAGGACCAGGGTCAGACTGACCTGGACACCGATTGATGCCAGCGAGGCCGAGATGGCGTGTTTTGCCAATGTCATGGGCAATATGAGCAAGGGCTGGGAAAGCGGCTTTGCCATCATGGACGAAATGCTTGTCGAAATGCAGGCCAACACAGCCTGACAACACACTGTGGCAAACGTCATTTGTTCGAGCGGGGCACCGGAAGCTGTTCCGCTCGACGTGCAGTGGCGGGCCGGAAATGCGGTTTGTGGGAATTCACACATCCGCCGGGTGATATCTCCGCCGGGATTAGTGCAAAATCGGTCAAAACCAGACAAGCAGGAGGAAAGACTTGACCGACATTGGCAAAAACCGGCTCGCGTGGCCGGGAAGGAGTCGGGAACCTGAGTTCAGGTTTCGTGGCTTTGGAAATCTATATGGATGTGATTGCCGTCGACATCGAAGACATTGACCTGTGTGACATCAACGCCCGGCACCTTGACGACCTTGTAATCGATATTGCGGTTGTCGAGATTCTCCAGAAACGAAGCATAACCGGTTGCCGAGAGCGCGAAATGTTCCAGTTTGGGGTCATGCCCGGCCGGTTCGCTGTCAACGCCGACAAGATGCACAACGGGATACTGGCCTGCATACATCCAGGCACCGGGAAACGGAAATGGCGGTCTGTCACCTGATGTCATGCCCAGGACATCCTCATACCATTTTATCATCCGTTCGAGGTTTGCCGTTTTGACGTTTACGTGGTCCAGGCGGTTGAGTTGCATGTGGTTTGCCTTTGCGGATGTCTGTGCTGATATGGCCATCATTTTGCATGTATTTATCTACTGTTCTGCAGCATTGGCAATACGCTTTTCCTCGACAGGCCAGCACACCCATGAAGTGCCCCGGGACAACAATTCGGACAGTCGTTGCTCCGAAATCCTCATCCCGAGGCTTATATGGTTGATACCTGCCGTCCGAGAAAACTCAGCTGACAGCCTCGATCCGGACCCGGCCATCGTTCAGGAAACAGGATTTGTCAAACAGTGACAGGTCCAGGGGGTTGGGTAACCGCACATCGCCAAGATCGGGGCACGGTTTGGCTGCTGCATCATAGGACCGGTCGATCTGGGAAATGAACACGATGATCATGCCTTGGTCGTGGGCGAATGCTCTCAATGCACGAACCTGGACCATCAGTTCCGGATTGCTGCGCTTCTGATCCAGAAGTTGCAGATAGTCTATGACCACGACCGTACCCGGTTGCGCAGACGCCAGCCGATCCATGATGTAGTCGGCATTGATGGCGTCGGAGTTGTCGAACTGAAACAGGTCACTGAATATTGCGAAATCGCCACCGATGGTCTTGAAGTGGGACACAATTTCAGCCTCACTGCACTCAAACGTGAAAAACACGCCCTGGCGGCCGAGTTTCAAGGCTTCGACGATAAGCTTGAGACCCATCAGCGTCTTGCCATGACCGCGACGTGCGCCCAGCAAAACCAGGTCTCCCGGCTGCAACCTGGCCAGTAATTCGCAACAGGGCATGGTCGCAGCCGCACTTGCTGCAAGCAGGCTCCAACTGTTGAAGCCCTCCTGCCGGGCGATACGGTCCAACGCCTTGTTGAGGGGAATGGTTTCCTCGCGCGACAGAGCTCTGGCGCGGCGCTTAAGGTGATAAATGGGAGCTGACAGTTTCATCTAAAAAACCTCCTATTGCGGGCGGTTTTAACAATCCCTCCTTATGCGTGTTGCCCGAACAGTCGGCTGGATGAAAATGAAACCCCATATGGTGCGTACTTTCCCGGATGGAGGGGGGAGGCATGGGTTGCGGCCTAAGATCAAGTGTATACCAGTGCAGTGTGATTCAAAATACTCCATGGCTGATGCCGGGCGTCAATTCCGGTCTGCCCCACCGCTCATGGGAGCCGCCGGGTTCGATCTCACGGCTATGGGCGAAGCGCCGGGTACGTACGTGTTTCAGGCGTAAGTCTGGCTCAGCTCGCCCTGTGGCAGGGACTGCATCGCGGTTGTCAGCTGTTCTGGCAGGTATGTACCGGCGCTGCGCCGACACGAATGCAATTGATGAAGATCAACGTGCAAGTCTGAATTTGCTGCGATCATGCAAACTGGCAAGCGTCCGGTGAATGTAATTTGGATCAACAAAAGCTGCTGACGGTGAACAAATTCAAGTGAACTCAAATGGAAGATCAATACCCATTGTCCGTAATCGCAAGGGATCGTACCTGCCTGTATGAGATTTGTGATGACATGGAACGAATGGCCGATCAGCTCGGCGGCTCCATCGACATCCAGCTGTGCGCGTCAGTTCTGTCCCGGTTGCGGCTTGATTTGCTGCAAAATCAGCAAGATGAAGAAGTGCTTTTCGCGCTGCTCCGGGATCGTGAACCGGATGACGCACTGCTTGCAAGATGTGTAAGTCTGGCTCAATCGGAGCATGTCACCATTGCGTCCTACGCGCTGGAACTTGCAGAGCCGATTGGTGAGCTATGCGCAGGCAGCAAAACCAACAACGCCGATGCGAACGGATATCTGCTGAGAAGCAGCTTTGAGTACATCCGTCAGCATCTGCGCTGGGAAGACGCTATTTTTTTTCATGGCGCAGAGTATGCGGTTGAAAATGTCGACAGGGATGCTCTTAAGGCCGGACTGATCAGAAATCGCAGCTTGCGGGCCAGTCATCTGCGAGTGGCGGACTGACCGCTCTAATCGTCTTCGTATGTCTGGGCGATCTGCTGCAAGCGTGGAACGTTGCGGAGTTCTGTCGACTTGGCGTCGAGCAAATCGATTATACCGTCTGCATTGAGTTTGCTGATGTTCCGGCTGACAGTTTCGATGGTCATCCCCGGAAGGCCGGCGATTTCTTCCCGTTTCAGCGGAAAATAAATTATGGATCCGGGTTCATGCTGGGCTCTGTGAGGGCAAATGTTGCGGTTTTCCTTACAGAGCCACAGGATGAATCTGGCCATTTTCTCCTGTGCGCCCAGTTGGCCCAGAACAGTCATCCGCTGTCTTGCCTGTTTCAGGTCGCGGACCGTCTTCTCAAGCAAACGGTGTTCGAGTTCCGGTTGGTTCTGAGGACATATCCGAACTGGGTTCGCCGGAAACAGCATAGCTTCACTTCGGTTAGACATTCGGCGTTTTCGTTGCTTACGGACGATACCGGATTGCCAAGGCTGTCTGCTGCCGACAGCAGTCCGACAATCTGCTCCCAGCCGTCTGGTAAAATCTGGGTCAGTTTGACGACACCTGACATGATGACCACGAAAAGCTGGCTGCTTTCATCCTGATGCAGAATTACATCACCGGCCGACAGCGTCCGGTGGGTCATTATGTCGGCCCTGTTGCCATGAACCAAGCCGTTTGCGGCTTTATCGGTTCACTTGGGAGGTCCGGTCAGGCACACGACAGTTCCAGCATCAAGCCTTTGACTGTCCCTTCGAGACCGGCATGAATTGAGGTCCTGTAGATAACTCACCCAACCTTCAATTTAATCCTTCCCACATTGCACGACTCCAGCTAAACCTTAATTCCCATGGCGCGATATATTTTCATCACCGGCGGCGTGGTTTCCTCACTTGGCAAAGGCCTGGCATCAGCAGCTCTTGGAGCATTGCTGCAAGCCCGCGGATATTCGGTCCGCCTGCGGAAACTCGACCCCTATCTCAACGTTGATCCCGGCACCATGAGCCCGTATCAGCACGGCGAAGTGTTTGTGACCGATGACGGGGCTGAAACGGACCTTGATCTTGGCCATTACGAACGCTTCACCGGCAGAGCGGCCACCCAGGCTGACAACATCACCACAGGCCGTATCTACCAGGACATCATCGCCAAGGAACGCCGTGGTGACTATCTGGGTGCCACGGTGCAGGTGATCCCGCACGTTACCGATGCCATCAAGACGTTTATTGCCGACGGCAATGAAGATTATGATTTCGTATTGTGTGAAGTGGGCGGCACGGTAGGTGACATTGAAGGCCTGCCGTTTTTCGAGGCAATCCGTCAGTTCGGACAGGAGGCGCCGCGCGGCCAGTGCATCTATCTTCACCTGACACTGTTGCCGTGGATACCGGCTGCCGGAGAACTGAAAACCAAGCCGACACAGCATTCGGTCAAGGAGTTGCGCTCCATCGGCATTCAGCCCGATGTGCTGATGTGCCGTGCCGACAGGGAAATCCCCGAAAACGAGCGTCGCAAGATTGCGCTTTTCTGTAATGTTCGTCCCGGCGCGGTCATTCAGGCACTTGATGTAAAGACGATCTATGAAGTGCCGCTTGCCTATCACCGCGAGGGTCTGGACGACGAGATACTGGCGGCTTTCGGTATCGAAGGGGCACCGGCGCCCAAGCTCGAAATGTGGACCGATATTGTCAGCCGTATCAAGGAGCCCGAAGGCGAGGTAACCATTGCCGTTGTGGGCAAGTACACCGGTCTGCTGGATGCCTATAAATCACTTAACGAAGCGCTGGTGCACGGCGGCATTGCCAACAAGGTGAAGGTCAATATCGAGTGGATTGAATCAGAGGTCTTCGAGGCGGAAGACCCGGCACCTCTGCTGGAACATGTGCACGGTATTCTGGTCCCCGGCGGATTTGGTGAGCGTGGCGTTGAAGGCAAGATTGCCGCGGTTACCTTCGCCCGCGAACGCAATGTGCCGTATTTCGGTATTTGCCTTGGCATGCAGATGGCCTGTATTGAGACGGCACGGTCACTGGCCGGCATACCGGCAGCGTCTTCAACGGAGTTTGGCGAGACCAAAGAGCCGGTTGTCGGCCTGATGACCGAATGGATGCGCGGCAATGAGCTGGAGCAGCGCGCCAATGAAGGTGATCTGGGCGGTACCATGCGGCTGGGTGCCTATGTGGCCAAACTCGAACCAGGCTCCAGGGTTGCCGGTATCTACGGCAGCGAGGAAATTTCCGAACGCCACCGGCATCGTTACGAGGTCAACACGCGCTATCGTGACAAGCTGGAAAGTGCCGGGCTCAGGTTTTCCGGCACATCACCGGACGGGCTGCTGCCGGAAATTGTTGAAATTCCCGGCCATGCATGGTTTGTCGGGGTGCAATATCACCCGGAACTGAAATCACGGCCATTTGAACCGCATCCGCTGTTTGCGTCGTTCATTGAAGCTGCGGTTGAGCAAAGCCGACTAGTGTAGGTATTATATCCAGATGGATCGGATTTTCATGTCATTCATGCGTGTATGGCTGGTGCTGGCACTGCTGCTGGCGGGCTCCCTTGCCGCATCGGCACAAACTGGTGGCCTGAGCGACATTCTGACAACCGGGCAGGGTGACGGGAAATCCGGCGAACAGGCAAGCGAGCCGCAGACTGCACAGCCGGAAAACCCCGGCGCTGCGAAGACAGACGGACCGCAAGTGCAACCGGGGGCCAAGCCGAGCGCTGAAGCGGCAGTGGCGGAGGCGGCGTTGCCTGCCGGCATCAGGGAAGCTGCCGGCAAGGCCAAGCGGGTTGCCGCCGATATCAGCAAGACCCTGGAAGACCTGAAGGTGAAGCTGGCCGATCCGTCCTTGCCGGCAGGTGAGCTGGCCAAGGCGCGCGAGCAGCTTGAGATTGTGCGAGAGCAAGCCAAGCTTGTTGACCTCGAACTGACGGCTCCTCTGGCGCAGATGGATGCGCAAGTAAGCAGGCTGGGGCCTGCTCCAAAGGACGGTGAGACGGAGCCGGAAACTGTTGCCAATCAGCGCGCTGAACTTGAGCGGGTGCGCGGCGTGTTGCTTGGTGCCCGTGCCGAACTGGCGCTGGCGGCGGGTGCGGCAGATCAACTTGCCAGCCAGGCCGGAAAACTCGAGCGGACGCGCTATTTTGACAGGCTGTTCAAGCACGAAAAGTCCATTCTGGCGCCAAGCCTGTGGTCGGACGGGATCGCCAGAGCGGGTGATATCTGGGCTCGCACGACGCGGCTGGCCACCAGTTACTACACACTGATCGCGGAGAACAATGGCGCATGGATGGCGTGGTTCCTGCTGGCTGCATTCATCGTGTTGGCCACGGGTGGCTATCATGCCTGTCGTGCACTGGCTCATCGAGTGCGGGCAGGCAGGGAACCAAACGGTGAACTCGGGAAGCTGGTTCGAGTGGTGGCTACGCCGGTTGGCTACGCGCTGGTCGCCGTTGTCACCACAGCCGTCTTCGGCTTGCTCTTGTTTCAATTAGGAGCAGAATCGCCGCGAATTGAACAATTCTATTGGGCATTCGCCATGACGATGGTGATGTTCGCATTCACCCGGGGTCTGGCCAGATCCATCCTGTCGCCGACACAACCGAATTGGCGAATTGCCAATCTTTCAACGCCGGCCGCCCAGAAGTGGCTCAACCTGCTGACGATTGCGTTTGTTGTTATGGCGGCCAGCTATCTCATCAATGAACTTCTGGTGGTGGTGAATCTGTCAGAAGATATGAACCCGCTGCGTCGAGCCATCGTGCTGCCGGTGCTGATGATCATCATCGTCAGGTTGATCCTGGTGGCGCAGCGCGACCGGCGCAGCGGTGAGGCCCCGCAAAGTAAGACGGTCTATTTTGCCTGGGCATCCTATCTGATCCAGCCAATTTGGCTGCTTATCATCGCAACCGGGCTGGCACTTATTACCGGCTATCTGACACTGGCCACCTACCTGATGGCCAATATTGTGGTCATTGGCGCTGTGGTGAGCTTCCTGTACTGCATACGCCGTCTTGCAGATGCCTTCGTGGCACAGAGCATTGCGGAAGGCAGCCGCATATCAAATACGCTCAAACATACGTTTTCCATGTCGGAGCAGGGGATCAAACGGGCGGGCATTGCGCTCAATGCATTTGTTGACCTCACACTTCTGCTGCTTGGCCTGCCGCTGTTGCTGACCCTGACGGCCCTGTCATGGGTGGATGTGCGAAGCTGGTTTTCCACTGCGTTTTTCGGGTTTGATATTGGCGATATCACCATTTCGCTGTCCTCCATACTGCTGGCTATTGGCGTGTTTGCTATCGGCCTGCTGCTGACCCGATTGATCACCGGATGGCTGGACCGGCGCATTCTGTCTGCGACCAACCTGGATGCCGGTGTACGCAACTCGATCCGTACCGGGGCCAGTTATACCGCTACCATTCTGGCGCTTCTGGTGGCGTTCGCTGCGGCCGGCGTAAACTTCGGCAATATTGCCATCGTGGCCGGTGCGCTGTCGGTCGGCATCGGTTTCGGGCTGCAGTCCATCGTCAACAATTTCGTCTCCGGTCTCATCCTGCTGGCGGAACGCCCTATCAAGGTGGGTGACTGGGTGGCGGTGGCGGCAGGGGAAGGCACGGTCACGAAAATCAACGTGCGCGCCACCGAGATCGAGACCTTTGATCGCTGTTCGATCATCGTGCCGAATTCCAGCCTGATTTCAGATGCTGTGCAGAACTGGACCCATGGCGACCTGATGGGGCGCTGCAAGGTGCTGGTCGGCGTAAGTTATGATGCGGATCCGCAACAGGTGCATGACATACTGGTCAAGTGTGCAGAGGATCATCCTCGCGCCATGGCCTACCCGTTGCCGTCGGTCTTGTTCACGGATTTCGGGGCCAGTTCGCTGGACTTCGAGGTGCGGGTGTTTATCAATGATGTGAACTGGGTTGCCTTTGTGGCCAGTGAATTGCGGTTTTCAATTCACAAGGCGCTCAAGGAAGCCGGCATCGAAATTCCGTTCCCGCAGCGCGACATCAATGTCCGCGGCTTCCAGGAAGCAGTTGCCGAGGCGGTACGGGCTGAAGCAAAGCCTGCACCCAATGCAAAGCCGAAAGGATAGCCATGTCTGGTCTCGATCACGTGGTTCATTGCACAAGCAACTTTGACGGCTTGCGCACCACTATGGCCCAGATCGGCTTTACCCTGACGCCGCCTGCCGAACATCCCTTCGGCACCGGCAATTCATTGGTCCAGTTGGACGGTTTCTTTCTGGAGTTCCTGAATTTGCCAAACCCGCACCTGGTGCCGAAGGTTGCCGATGGCGAATTCGGATTTGCAGCCTATAACGCCGATTACCTGAAGGATGGTGGCGAAGGCATTTCAATGCTGGTGTTTGAAACCGCAGACGCTGCCGCCGAACAGGCCCGGTTTGTCCAGGAAGGACTGGATACCTACAAGACCTTTGATTTCTCTAGATTGGCAAAACAGCCTGATGGTGAAGAGGTGACGGTGGGGTTCTCGCTGGCCTTTGCGACCCACGCGGACATGCCCAAAGCGGCGTTTTTCTATTGCCAGCAGCATGCGCCGCAATATTTCTGGAAACCCGAATATCAACGCCACGCCAATACAGCAGTTGCAATCGGCGAAGTTGCCATGGTCGCCAGCAACCCCTTGCACTATGCAGGTTTTCTGGAAAGCCTGAGCCAGGGCGAGATGGTTGTGTCTGCAGACAATCTGGTGCGGGTCAAGACGCCGCGGGGGGCCCTGGCCATGTATTCTCCGGCTGCCTTCGAGACAGCTTACGGGTTTTCGGCGCCGTCACTTGCCGACGGACCGGTGCTGGCCGGATACCGCATTCAAGTGGCAAACCGGGAAGTGGCCCTGAACCACCTTGATGCGGCTCATGTTTCGTGGCGCGAGACGCCGTCTGGTCATGCAATTGGACCGGATGTGGCGTCGGGTGCAGTCATGGCGTTTTCTGAGGTTTTCTGACGGGCATGCTGGATCCGAAACTGACAGGTATGCAGAACCTCGAACGCCTGGTTGATGCCGGCGGGCGGGCGCCGCTCGGCAGCCTGATGGATTTTCGGCTTGTGGACGTAGGCGACGGATTTGCGGTGTTCGAAGGCAATCCCGGTGCAAAGCATTACAATCCTGCCGGCACGGTGCACGGCGGTTGGATTTCCTCGATTCTAGACAGTGCCTTAGGCTGCGCAATTCACTCGCGGCTTGAAGCAGGCCAGGGCTATACGACAGTGGAACTGAAGATCAACATGGTGCGTGCCCTGACTGATCAGACCGGACTGGTGACGGCACGTGGCGGCGTCATTCACCTGGGCCGCCGGGTGGCGACGTCGGACGCCCGGCTGGAAGATGCAAACGGCAGACTGCTGGCACACGGATCGTGCACATGCATGATCCTGTGAGTACCTGCCTGTCTGGTGTCCATCGTGATGTCTGAAACATCCATAGACACACTTGTTTTGGGCGCTGGTGCAGCGGGCATGATGTGTGCAATTCATGCAGCAAGTCGCGGTGGCCAGGTATTGATCATCGACCATGCCCGAAAACCAGGTGAGAAAATCCGCATAAGCGGCGGCGGACGTTGTAATTTCACCAACCTGAACACGGCGCCGCAGAACTTCATTTCAGGCAATGCGCATTTCGCCAAATCGGCGCTGAAACGCTATACGCAGCATGATTTTGTCACGCTGGTTAAACAGCACGGCATTGCCTTCCACGAGAAAACCCTTGGCCAGCTTTTTTGTGACGGTTCAGCCACCGAGATCATCAATATGCTGCTGGCGGAAATGGCGAAGGCGGGTGTGGACCTGCGGTTGGAAACCAGTATCAGTGCGGTTCGCAAGACCGATACCGGGTTTGAGGTCGAGCTTTCGACGCAGGGCCAGCTTGCACAGGTGTCGTGTCGCAATTTCGTGGTGGCGTGCGGCGGCAAGTCGATCCCGAAAATGGGGGCCAGCGGGTTTGGCTACCGTATTGCGGAACAGTTCGGGCTGGCTGTCACCGAAACCCGCGCCGCTCTGGTGCCGCTGACCTTTTCTGAACCCATGCTGGCCGGCTTCAAACCCCTGGCTGGTGTGTCTGCAGACGCGGTGGTCAGTTGTGGCAAGGTAAAATTTGCCGAAGCTGTGTTGTTTACCCATCGCGGGTTGTCCGGCCCCGCGATCCTTCAGATATCATCCTACTGGCGAGAAACCGACCCGATAATGCTGGACCTGTTGCCGGGGTGCGATGTGTTTGGCGAGTTGAAGACGATGCGCAAGAGCCATGGCAGGAAAGCCGTCGCGACAGTACTTGGCGAGTTTCTGCCCAACCGGCTGGCGGGATATGTCACCGAGCAGGCAGGTATCAGTAGCAATCTGGCGGACCTGTCCGACAAGGCCTTAATGGCTATATCGGCAGCCATCAGACAATGGCAAATTCATCCGGTCGGCACGGAAGGGTATCGCACGGCGGAAGTGACCCTTGGCGGTGTCGACACGCAAGGTTTGAGTTCGCGCAGTATGCAGGCCAAAGACGTGCCGGGCCTGTATTTCATCGGCGAGGTGGTCGACGTGACCGGTTGGCTGGGCGGCTACAATTTCCAGTGGGCATGGTCGTCGGGCTGGGCGGCAGGCACGGCTATAGCAGAATCAGGATACGGGTCATGAGTGATCGGACGAACGAACTGGGACAACCAATCGGGTTTGCAGTACCGGACTGGACCCCTTGTTCCAGGCCGCCGCGTGAACCCATGCTGGGGCGATATGTGCGGCTGGAGCCGATCAATGCGGCAAGCCACGCACAAGACCTGTTTGAGGCATTTGCAGCCGATCGCGAAAACCGCATCTGGACCTATCTGCCATACGGGCCGTTTGCCGGTGTCGATGACTGCCGAAGCTGGATCGAGAACACCTGCCTCGGTGATGACCCGCTGTTTCATGCCATCATCGACGGCGATACGGGCCGGGCGGTCGGGGTCGCCAGCTATCTGCGCATTGAGCCTGCCGTCGGCGTGATTGAGGTCGGTCATATCAATTATGCACCGGCGCTGCAGAAAACGCGCGGTGCTACCGAGGCCATGTACCTGATGATGCGCCGGGTGTTCGGTGAGCTTGGTTACCGCAGATATGAATGGAAATGCGATGCTCTCAATGCCGGCTCGTGCGCTGCTGCCGGCCGGCTCGGCTTTACCTACGAGGGCCAGTTCCGGCAGGCGACAATGTACAAGGGCCGCAACCGGGATACCAACTGGTACTCCATACTGGACACCGAGTGGCCGGCACTGGAACGCGCTTATGAAGCGTGGCTGGCCCCGTCCAACTTTGATGAGCGCGGTGTCCAGAAGGCTGGTCTTGCCAGTCTGAGAGCTTAGAACAACATGGGTTCAAGTGAACCCATAAAGTTGCTCTAACACTTTAGAATCGATCAGGTTTATGATTTCTGGTTGATTCAACCAAAAATCATCCTGATCTAGTCCAGTACGGTCAGTATCTCACTCATCGTTTTCTTGACGGTGGCAGCTTTGGGAATGGTGGCATTCGCGGCGGCATGGCCGACGGCGATGATCATCACCGGCTTTTCCGATGCCGGCCGGTTGAGCATCGGGTTCAGGAATTTCATCGGGTTTGGCGTGTGGATCAGCGATGACAGGCCGGCCATATGCAGCGCGGTGATCAGGAAACCTGCAGCCAGGCCAACGCTTTCCGGCACGTAATAATTCTTGTAGCGCGAACCATTGTCGAACGCGCCCCAGCGCTGGGCAAACACAATGATCAGCCAGGGAGCGACCTCAAGATGGGGCTTGTCAGGCCCGGTGCCGATGGGTGCCAGCGCCCTTATCCATTCATCACCGGCGGACCCGCCGTAAAAATTGCGTTCTTCTTCCTCAGCCGCCTGCCGGATCTGCTGCTTCATGTCCGGATTGGCGACAGCCACGAAATGCCATGGCTGGTGGTTGGCACCCGATGGTGCGCGCCCTGCTGCTGCGATGCAGGTCTCGATAACATCCCGCGCTACCGGTGTATCTGCAAAGTCCCGTATGGTGTGCCTTGTCTTTATGGTTTCCAGAAAGGCGCAGGCTGCAGCAAGACTGTCGGCATTGCTCAACGGATCGCGTCCAAGCAGGGGGACGGCTTCGTATTTCAAGGTCTGTTTGGAGATCATGGTGGGCAAAATCCTGTATCGGTCGGACCACAAATCATGCAAATTTTTCGCAAAGCCGCAACCGGGCGTTAACCTTGTTGCGGCATCGTTGGTCATTATTGCGGTCGCTTTTCGGGGCTAGAATCAGCTGTTCAGCCTGTCTGGAAATGCGCGTGTGAGTGTAGCGTAATGTGTGGAGACACCTGTATGTTGGCGGTGAAGCAAGAGCCGGAAGCGGCTGATTTCTGGGCCTGGTTTGAAGAAAACGAAGCCCATTTGGCCGAATTGGCCGACAAGCTTGATGACATGACCATGGATGAACTTGAACCTTTTCTGGACGAACTGGCGATGGAAATCCATGACGTCGATGACCGGTTGTTTGCCGAACTGGATGTCGCTGAAGATGGTTCGCCTGTGTTGCTGATTACGGCTGAGGGCGACCGCGGGGCCTTGCTGGCGGCGCGCGAACTGGTAATGTTTGCACCTGAGTACAAGCACTGGGTTTTCAAGGCTTTGCGTGATCGTGAAGAGCTGAGCGATCATCTGGCCCTGCCGGGCGGCGGTGAAATCGACATCCGCGAAGCCGTGTTCGTGCTGGAAGTGCACGAGGGCAAGGCAGAGATTGCCATTGGCCTCGATGACTGGGATGACGAGCGCGCTGAAGACTACAGCCTTGCAGCGGAAAACCTGGTCGAGATGGCATTGGGTGAGGCTGATTATTCAGCCGGCGTTTCCGGCGTGATGGCACTGCCGCTGAAGGATTTGGCCGAAGAAGCCGATCCGTGGCCACTGAAAGCACTTACAAGCGAATTCGACAATCAGCTCGGGGGATAGTGTTTATTTCGCTCACGCCAGCAGCCTTCGGCTGCGCTCCGCGGGGGCGGGCCTGACCGGCCCGAGGCCCGTCGGGCCTAGTTGGAGTTCATCGCTGCAGTTGTTCAGGGTCGGAGAACGTGGTGGTTTATTTCGCTCACGCCAGCAGCCTTCGGCTGCGCTCCGCGGGGGCGGGCCTGACTGGCCCGAGGCCCGTCGGGCCTAGTTGGAGTTCATCGCTGCAGTTGTTCAGGGTCGGAGAACGTGGTGGTTTATTTCGCTCACGCCAGCAGCCTTCGGCTGCGCTCCGCGGGGGCGGGCCTGACCGGCCCGAGGCCCGTCGGGCCTAGTTGGAGTTCATCGCTGCAGTTGTTCAGGGTCGGAGAACGTGGTGGTTTATTTCGCTCACGCCAGCAGCCTTCGGCTGCGCTCCGCGGGGGCGGGCCTGACCGGCCCGAGGCCCGTCGGGCCTAGTTGGAGTTCATCGCTACAGTTGTTCAGGGTCGGAGAACGGCCCGCCGAAGGCGGATAAGCTGTTCGACCACCAATATGAGCATGCGCGCTCGTGCCGGATAGACTCCGGTGCGGGCGTTGCTTTATATGCGCCTTCAACATTCTCAACCGATCTCAGGGGCTTTAGCATTCCATGACCGAAATCGTCCACGTACACGCGCGCGAAATTCTCGACAGCCGGGGCAACCCGACCGTGGAGGTGGATGTGACCCTGGCAGATGGTTCGTTCGGGCGGGCTGCGGTCCCGTCCGGTGCATCGACTGGCGCACATGAGGCGGTGGAACTGCGCGATGGTAACAAGAAGCGCTATCTCGGCAAGGGCGTCACCAAGGCGGTGGCGGCCGTCAACGGCAAGATCAGTGATGCGATACTGGGTCATGACGGTGAAGACCAGACGCTGATCGATGCGACCATGATCGACCTGGACGGCACCCCCAACAAGGCCAAGCTGGGTGCCAATGCCATTCTCGGCGTGTCGCTGGCCGTGGCCAAGGCGGCCGCGCAGGCCTGCGGCCAGCCTTTGTATCGATATGTGGGCGGGACGTCTGCCCGGGTATTGCCGGTGCCGATGATGAACATCATCAATGGCGGTGCGCATGCGGACAATCCGATCGACTTTCAGGAGTTCATGATCATGCCGGTGGGGGCATCGTCCATTGCAGAAGCCGTGCGCATGGGCGCAGAAGTCTTCCACACGCTGAAAGGCGAACTGAAAAAAGCCGGACATAACACCAATGTGGGCGATGAAGGTGGCTTTGCGCCGGACCTGCCGTCTGCAGAAGCCTCGCTTGATTTCATCATGGAGGCTTGCGCGAAAGCCGGGTTCAAGGCCGGCAAGGACATGTACCTGGCGCTCGATTGCGCCGCGTCGGAATTCTACAAGGCCGGCAAGTATGACTATGAAGGCGAAGGCGTGAAGCGTTCATCGTCTGAACAGGCACACTATCTGGCCAAGCTGGCCAATGACTATCCGATCATCTCCATCGAGGACGGCATGCATGAAGACGACTGGAAGGGCTGGAAGGAATTGACGGACCTGGCCGGCAGCAAGTGCCAGCTGGTCGGTGACGACCTGTTCGTCACCAACCCTGAACGCCTCAAGACGGGCATCGACAAGGGCGTTGCCAACTCTATCCTGGTCAAGGTCAATCAGATCGGCTCGCTGACAGAAACGCTGGCTGCCGTGGATATGGCACACCGGGCCGGCTACACTGCGGTTATGTCGCATCGCTCCGGCGAAACCGAAGACGTGACCATTGCCGATCTGGCCGTGGCGACTAATTGCGGGCAGATCAAGACCGGGTCACTGGCGCGCTCTGACCGGCTGGCCAAGTACAACCAGCTCATCCGCATTGAAGAAGAACTCGGTTCACAGGCAATCTATGCGGGCCGCGGAATCCTGAAGTAGGCCCCGGTTTCTCCAGTGTCGGGTACCCGCCGAGGCAAGAACGGTTAATCTGCACGAGGTGAATACCGGCGCGGTCCAGGCGCTGCGCCCGCGGTCTGCTTCCTGCAGGCCGGGCATGCGGCCTGCTTGACCTGCAACTGCCCAAATTGATGCACATGGCCAATGCCGGCATCGGCATGACGCCAACGCAGTTAGCAAAACGTTAATGGCTTGGTTGCTAGCCTGTTTTCATTCCAAGTACGGATTCGCTTTAGCCGGAAAGCCACGCTTGATCCATGTTCAGACGTCCGAAATTATTTGATGTGCTCGTGTTTGCCGGGTGTGTCGCGATGCTGTCTTTCTTTCATTGGCATGCCGTCAAGGGGCCGCGCAGCCTGGACAACCATGCCCTCCAGTTGGCCAGATTCGATGCCCGTGAAGCTGAGCTTGCAAAAGTCAGGGCAAAGCGCGATGCTATCGAGGCACGCGTCAAGCTTATGCGGCCTGAAAGCGTTGATCCGGACATGGCATCTCAGCTGGTCCGTGAAAAGCTGGGCTATGAGCAAGTTAACTCGATTGTAGTTAACTTGCCCAATTGAACTCAATGCCGGTTCGATTGCAGTCTAAATAACCAAAATTAAGGTAACTGACCCGGATCATTATCATTTCTGGTACCAGTTGTGCTATGCCAATGCTCCACCGGCCCCGCAAAGAGGGTCTTTAATTGTCTCTCAGGGAGGGGTTGCATGGCAAAAGCCGCCAAGAAAACGTCTGGTGCATCCAACAAAGCGGCACCGGCGACCGCCAAGTCCAATTCCGCATTTACCAAGGAACAGGATCTCAAGGCCTATGAGGACATGCTGCTGATCCGGCGGTTTGAGGAAAAGGCCGGCCAGTTGTATGGCATGGGCCATATTGGCGGGTTCTGTCATCTCTATATCGGGCAGGAAGCGGTTGTTGTCGGCATGGAAATGGCGATGGTTGAAGGTGACCAGATGATCACCTCCTATCGTGATCACGGCCATATGCTGGCCTGCGGCATGGATCCGAAAGGCGTGATGGCGGAACTGACCGGCCGGCAGGGCGGGTATTCCCGCGGCAAGGGCGGTTCGATGCACATGTTTTCCCGCGAGAAAGAATTTTACGGCGGCCATGGCATCGTCGGTGCGCAGGTGCCGCTGGGCGCCGGTCTGGCCTTTGCCGACAAGTACAAGGGTAACGGCAACGTGTCGGTTACCTATTTTGGCGAGGGCGCGGCCAATCAGGGCCAGGTCTATGAAACCTTCAACATGGCATCGTTGTGGAAACTGCCGGTGATATTCGTCATCGAGAACAACGGCTATGCCATGGGCACGGCGGTGAAGCGCTCTGCTGCAATGGCTGAACAATTGTTCAACCGCGGGTCCGTCTACGGGATTCCGGGAGAACAGGTCGACGGCATGGACGTGCGCATGGTGAAAGAGGCGGCGGACCGCGCCACCGAGCACTGCCGCTCCGGCAAAGGCCCGTATATTCTTGAAATGAAGACCTATCGCTATCGCGGCCATTCCATGTCCGACCCGGCCAAATACCGTTCACGCGATGAAGTACAGAAAATGCGTGAGGAACACGACCCGATCGAACAGGTCAAACGGCGTTTGAGCGGTGAACACGGGCTCGGCGATGATGACCTGAAATCCATCGACGCGCGCATCCGCAAGATCGTGACCGACGCGGCCGATTTTGCACAGGCCGACGCCTTGCCTGATCCGGCAGAACTGTGGACCGACATTTATGTGGACGCGTGAGGTGGGGGTGATGCGTGATGAGCCCGGATTGGGAACGGATCAACCTGATCGTGCTGACGCCGGTGTTTGCAATCGCTTTCGGGGCATGGGCGGTGGCAGTCTACTCTCAGGTTCGGTTCTTCTTTTCGCCAGATCGAAAGAAGGGCTGGAGTTTGTATCTCCCGGGTTTTCGATATCAATGGGACATGATGCGGGGCGATTTTGCGCCCTATGGAGGGCCCATCGCCCGACGCCATCTGTCACACATGCGAAACGCGGCAATGGTGTTTTTGATCGTCTGGCTGGTAGCCGTTGTATGGTCTACGACAATGTTCTTTGTGTTGGTTCAATAGCTTCTGCACGCAATGCCGGAAGTGGAGCAACCGACAAATCCAGTTTATCCATAGCGGGAGTGTGCTGAGATGGCCGTTGAAATTTTGATGCCGGCGCTTTCGCCGACAATGGAAGAGGGCAAGCTCGCGCGCTGGCTGGTCAAGGAGGGCGACACCGTCACTTCCGGCGACATCATCGCCGAGATTGAAACCGACAAGGCCACCATGGAGGTCGAGGCAGTGGACGAGGGCACGGTCGCCTCGATCGCCATTGCCGAGGGTACCGAGGGGGTGAAAGTCAACACGGTGATTGCCGTGCTGGCAACTGACGGCGAGGATGCGTCTTCGGTGAGTGCCGCACCTGCCGCAGCTCCCGCAGCAGAAGCTGCCCCTGCGGCGCAAGCACCTGCAGCCGCGCCGGCACCAATGGCGGCGCCTGCTGCGTTGAGCGCTGTATCGACACCTGATCCGGAAATTCCCGAAGGTACCGAAATGGTGCAGATGACGGTTCGTGAAGCTTTGAACTCTGCCATGGCGGAAGAAATGCGCCGCGATGAGACCGTGTTCCTGATGGGTGAAGAGGTGGCCGAGTACCAGGGCGCCTACAAGATTTCCGAAGGCCTGCTGGAGGAGTTTGGCGACAAGCGCGTCATCGATACGCCGATCACCGAACACGGCTTTACCGGTATTGCAGTGGGCGCGGCGTTCGGCGGTCTGAAGCCGATTGTCGAATTCATGACGTTCAATTTCGCCATGCAGGCAATAGACCACATCATCAATTCAGCCGCCAAGACACTGTACATGTCCGGTGGCCAGATGGGCGCGCACATGGTGTTTCGCGGGGCCAATGGTGCTGCAGCCCGTGTCGGTGCGCAACACTCCCAGGACTATGCCAGCTGGTATGCCCATGTACCGGGCCTGAAAGTGGTGATGCCGTATTCGGCGGCCGATGCGAAAGGCCTGCTCAAGGCGTCCATCCGCGACCCGAACCCGGTGATCTTCCTGGAAAACGAAATCCTGTATGGGCGCAAGTTCGAAGTCCCCAAGCTGGACGACTGGGTGGTGCCGATCGGCAAGGCGCGGATTGCGCGTGCCGGCAGTGACGTCACCATCGTGTCGTGGGGCATGGGCATGTCCTATTCCATGGAGGCTGCGGAAAAACTTGCAGCAGAAGGTATCGAGGCCGAAGTCATTGATCTTCGCTCATTGCGGCCAATGGACATACCGTCGGTGCTGGAAAGTGTGCGGAAGACCAATCGGTGTGTGACGGTGGAAGAAGCCTGGCCGGTGTGTTCGGTGGGTTCTGAAGTGGCCGCCCAGATCATGACGCATGCGTTTGATTATCTCGATGCGCCGGTGGCCCGCGTCAACGGCAAGGATGTGCCGATGCCGTACGCTGCAAATCTGGAGAAGCTGGCGCTGCCCAATGTGGATGAAGTTGTCGAGGCGGCCAAGTCCGTCCTGTACCGGTAAGGGGAGCGCAAGGTCATGCCAACAGAAATCCTGATGCCCGCACTGTCGCCCACCATGGAAACAGGCAAGCTGGCCAAATGGCTGGTCAAGGAAGGCGACACCGTCACCTCCGGTGACATTATCGCAGAAATTGAAACCGACAAGGCGACCATGGAAGTGGAAGCCGTGGACGAAGGCAAGGTCGGCAAGATCCTGATCGCCGAAGGCACTGAAGAAGTAGCGGTCAACACCACCATCGCCGTGTTGCTGGAAGACGGTGAAAGCGTCGATGACATAAAGGCCAGCGCGGCACCTGCTGCACCAGCACCGGCCGCTCCCGCAGAGGCCGCCGCTGCTCCAGCTCAGGCTGCACCGGCGGAAGCAGCAGCAAAACCTGCTGCGGCACCGGTCCCTGCCACAACACCGGCGCGCGAGCCTGATGCCCGTATCTTCGCCTCGCCACTGGCGCGGCGTATCGCCAAGCAGAACAATATCGACATTGCGTTATTGTCAGGCTCCGGCCCGCATGGCCGTGTCATCAAGTCAGATGTGGATTCGGCACTCAAGGATGGTGTGCCCAAGGCCGCCCCTCAAGGCGATGCCAAGACACCTGCGGCCGCTGCGCCTGCCACGGCATCCGGCCCGTCTGACGACATGGTACGCAGGCTGTTTGCCGAAGGCTCGTTTGAGGAACTGCCGCATGACGGCATGCGCAAGACCATTGCGTCGCGCCTGACCGAAAGCCATCAGACCATACCGGCCTATTTCATCTCGGTGGACTGCACGCTCGATGCCTTGCTGAAATCGCGAGCCGAATTCAATGCGGCTGCCCCGAAGGACAAGGATGACAAGCCTGCCTACAAGCTGTCGGTGAACGATTTCATCATCAAGGCTCTGGCCCTGGCGCTGCGCGATGTGCCGCTGGCCAATGCTTCGTGGACGTCAACTGCCAGGCTTTTACACACGCATTCCGACGTGGGTGTAGCCGTTGCCATCCCCGACGGGCTCATTACACCGATCGTGCGAGAAGCTGAAATCAAGCCTTTGTCGATGATTTCCGCCGAGGTGAAGGACATGGCGCGCCGTGCCCGTGACCGGAAACTGAAACCGGAGGAATATCAGGGCGGCACCACGGCGGTGTCCAATCTGGGCATGTTCGGGGTCGATAATTTCACCTCGATCATCAACCCGCCGCACGCGTCCATCGTGTCCATCGGGGCAGGGGTGCAGAAACCGGTAGTGAAAGACGGTGCTGTTGCCATTGCCACGGTGATGAGTGCGACATTCGCATTTGATCACCGCGTCATCGACGGCGCGCTCGGTGGCCAGCTGGCAACGGCTTTCCGGAACTACCTCGAGAACCCCTTGGCGATGCTGGTGTGATGATCAAACCCAGCCACATGTGGCCAGGCGGATTGGATCCCCGCTTTCGCGAGGATGACGGACATCCCAGTCGCGCAATTGTCGTTCCCGCGAAAGCGGGAATCCAATGCCGGTAGAGGAGGAGTATGCAGCCAGCGATTTATATTCTTGCGAACCGAAAACACGGAACTCTCTACGTAGGTGTGACCAGCAAGCTGGCAGCTCGGGTATTCCAGCACAAAAACATTGAGGTAGAAGGATTTACCTCGAAATATGGGGTTCACAGCCTGGTCTGGGCTGAAAGGCACGACACAATGGAAACGGCAATCGCTCGGGAAAAGCAGATCAAGAAATGGAATCGGGCCTGGAAAGTACAACTGATTGAACAGGAAAATCCCGAATGGGATGATTTATATGACCGTTTAAACGGCTAGGTGGATTGGATCCCCGTTTTCACGGGGATGACGCATGACGAGCGATAGCAACCCGTCATTCCCGCGAAAGCGGGAATCCAATGCCGGTAGGAAGAATGGGTGAAGGACCTGAAGGTATGACTGAAACAAGTTTTGACGTAATCATCATCGGGGCCGGCCCCGGCGGCTATGTAACCGCGATACGGGCCGCACAACTCGGCATGAAGGTCGCCATTGTGGAGCGCGAGCATCTCGGCGGCATCTGCCTCAATTGGGGCTGTATCCCGACCAAGGCACTGTTACGGTCTGCCGAGATTTATCACTATATGAACCATGCCGGCGATTACGGGCTGTCTGCGGACAATGTCAGCTTTGACGCAGCAGCCGTCGTCAAGCGCTCACGTGGTGTTTCCGGGCGGCTCAATGGTGGCGTCGGACATCTCCTGAAAAAGAACAAGGTTCAGGTGATCTGGGGCGAAGCCAAGGTAACCAGGCCCGGCGAAGTGGTGGTGGCGAAGTCGTCCAAGCCGCCGATGCAGCCGGCACATCCGGATCCCAAGGGGGCGGCAGGGCCCGGCACCTACAAGGCCAAGCACATCATCATTGCAACAGGTGCCCGCCCGCGCGCACTGCCCGGGCTGGAACCGGACGGCAAACTGGTCTGGACCTATTTCGAGGCCATGGTGCCGCCGGAAATGCCGGGCAAGCTGCTGGTTGTGGGGTCCGGTGCCATCGGCATTGAATTTGCCAGTTTTTACAATGCCATGGGTGTTGATGTTACCGTTGTCGAGATCATGGACCAGATCATGCCCGTGGAAGACACCGAGATTGCCGGACTGGCCCGCAAGCAGCTTGAAAAGCAGGGCCTCAAGATCATGACCGGCACCAAGGTTGCGAGCCTGAAAAAGGGTGCAAACGACGTAACGGCGACCATTGAGGATGCCAAGGGTGTCAAGTCCGAGCTGAAAGTGGACCGGGTGATTTCTGCGGTGGGCGTCGTCGGCAACATTGAAAACCTTGGTCTTGAAGCACTTGGCGTCAAGACAGACCGCGGCTGTGTGGTGATTGACGGCTATGGCAACACCAGTGTGCCTGGCATTTATGCCATTGGTGATGTGGCCGGTCCGCCCATGCTGGCGCACAAGGCCGAGCATGAAGGCGTGATCTGCGTCGACAAGATAGCAGGCCAGCCGAATGTGCATCCGATGAAAAAGCAACAGATACCGGGCTGCACCTATTGCCATCCGCAGGTTGCATCCGTCGGGCTGACGGAACGTGCCGCGAAGGAACAGGGCATTGACGTCAAAATCGGCCGGTTCCCGTTCATGGCCAATGGCAAGGCCATTGCGCTGGGCGAGGATCAGGGCCTGATCAAGACCATATTCGACAAGAAAACCGGGCAGCTGCTGGGAGCGCACATGGTCGGTGCGGAAGTCACTGAACTGATACAGGGCTTTGTCATTGCAATGGGCCTTGAAACCACCGAGGAAGACCTGATGCACACGGTGTTCCCGCACCCGACACTCTCGGAAATGATGCATGAAAGTGTACTTGATGCCTATGGCCGCGTGATCCATATGTAGGCCTAGTTCAACATGGGTCCAACTCAACCCATACTGATCTGGACGGGGCAAGTTTAAGGAAGTTACATAAATGGATATGGCATTGATGGATCTTGGTGGCGGTGTGGGGATTTTCGGCACCTTGCTGATCGGAGGCGTCGCCGGATGGTTTGCAGAAAAACTGACCGGTGCGAGCCACGGACTGTTGACCAATATCGTGATTGGGATCCTTGGTGCCTTTGTAGGCGGCTGGATTGCCAATGCGCTGGGCCTGCAACTGGGTGAAATTTTCGATGGCTGGTTCTGGGGCAATGTCCTGGTGTCTGTCGTCGGGGCTGTTCTTCTAATTACGGTTTATCGTATGCTCAGGGGCAGGTGAGTCTCATCGGCTTGCTGATGCAAACCCAATCAGGAGGGGATTATGGTAGGTATAGGCTGGATTATGACAATCATTCTCGGCGCTTTGGCCGGGTGGATTGCAGAAAAGGTGATGAAGTTCGATACCGGACTTTTGATGAATATCGTGCTGGGAATTGGCGGCGCGGTGATCGGCAATTTAATACTGGGCGCGCTTGGCCTGGGATTTCATAGTCTGATCGGGCAACTGTTGGTGGCTGTTGCCGGCGCCTGTCTGCTGATCTACGCTTACCGGATGATCAAGTCGCGCTGAACAAATACGGGTTGATGGCAACCCGTTAACATGATCCGGAGCAGGATGTGAGAGTTTCTCATCCTGCTCCATTACTGGAAAGCAAACAGGCTTTGGCTACAGTTCTCGATACCACCCAGACGCCGCGCGCGCGGCATCCTGAAAAGGCGCACAAGCCTGACAATCCGGTACAGCGGCGCAAGCCCGACTGGTTGCGGGTCAAGGCACCGGTGTCGGCAAAATATCACGAGACCCGCCAACTGGTGCGTGATCACAACCTGGTCACCGTATGCGAAGAAGCCGGTTGTCCCAACATTGGCGAATGCTGGGAGAAGAAACACGCCACCTTCATGATCATGGGGGAAATCTGCACAAGGGCGTGTGCGTTCTGCAATGTTAAAACCGGTATGCCGGATGCGCTCGACCCTGGTGAGCCGGAACGGGTGGCTGATGCGGTTGCCAAGATGGGCCTGACCCATTCGGTGATTACATCGGTTGACCGAGATGACCTTGCTGACGGCGGCGCAGAACACTTTGCCCAGGTGATCCGCGCCATTCGCAAAGCAGCACCGGATACGACGATTGAAGTCCTGACACCGGATTTCCTGCGCAAGGACGGCGCAATGGAGATTGTGGTTGACGCCAGGCCCGACGTGTTCAATCACAACCTTGAAACGGTGC
Organism: uncultured Alphaproteobacteria bacterium; assembly: GCA_963698275.1. GTDB lineage: Bacteria > Pseudomonadota > Alphaproteobacteria > Rhizobiales > Aestuariivirgaceae > Anderseniella. The sequence goes on from CAVOQE010000001.1 coordinate 1,165,653, forward strand.
CGCACCTTTATGGCCGCATCCGCCCCGGTGCCCGCTACTTCCACTCGCTGCGGTTGCTGCAGAAGGTGAAGGAGCTTGATCCCGGTATTTTCACCAAGTCCGGCGTGATGGTGGGCCTGGGTGAGAGGCGCGAAGACATTTTGCAGGTTATGGATGACATGCGCGCAGCCGATATTGATTTCATGACAATTGGCCAGTACCTGCAACCCACGGCAAAACATGCAGCCATTGACCGGTTCTGGACGCCTGATGAATTCAAGGCGCTGGAAACGTCTGCCTATGCCAAGGGCTTCCTGATGGTATCTGCGAGCCCGCTGACCCGTTCGTCACACCATGCCGGTGATGACTTTGCCCGACTGCGTGCTGCGCGTGAGGCCAAGGCCGCGCGGCGCTCCGTCTGACCAGTTTGATTTCGTGACTGTCTATCATACAACCCGCAGGATCGCCTTTGCGCCGGAACACCTGCTTTCGATTGTGGCCGATGTGGCCAGCTATCCGGCGTTTTTGCCGTTGTGCACCGGAGCCAGGGTCTGGGATGAGAATGACCTCGGCGATGGCCGACGCCGTTTTCGTGCAAGTCTCGATATCGAATATCCCAAACTGCGTCTCAAGGAGACCTTTGTGTCCGACGTAGTGGTTGATGCAAAACGCCTGACCATACGGGCCACGTCCAATGAGGGGCCGGTCAAGCACATCGACAATCGCTGGTTGTTTTCGGTGGCGCGCGGGGGCTGCGACATCGACTTTCACCTGGATTACCAGATGTCGTCGAGACTGTTGCAAATGGCCATGGGGTCGGTGTTTGACATTGCCGTGCGCAAGGTGATGACAGCATTTGAGGAGCGCGCTCACGTACTTGAGCAGGATGAAGTTTGAGGGCAGAAACCAGGTTTTCCGACCGGGCAATCCTCTCCATCTTCACTGCGCTGTCTTGGTGAAGTATCTGCAACTTGCCGATTTTCCCCGGTTTTCCGGATTTTTGGCATTGAATCCTCGAAACCATCTCCTACATAAGATCCAGAGAGAGGTTAGTTGGCCGCTGGTCGTGCGGCTGTTTCAAGGAACGGGGGTTCCCAATGAGCAAATTCAAGTTTCTGGCCGGGCTGGCAGGCGCTTTGGCGTTGTCGGCAGGCGTTTTCAGCGCCATACCTTCGGCTGAAGCCGGTCGTGAGTTCAAGAAGTCTGTTGTCCAGATTGAGGATCGCGGTGCGACGGCTGCCGAAAAGCGGGCAAAACGCGCTGAACGCCGGGCCAATCGCGCCGAGAGGCGTGCCAATCGGGCTGAAAGGCGCTCCGAACGCCGGTCTGAAAGACGGGCAAAGAGAAGCGAACGCCGGGCTAATCGCGGTAACCGTACTGAACGCCGGGCGGAACGCCGCGTCAAGCGGGCCGACAAGCGTGCAAATCGTCAGGAACGCAGAGCCCGCCGTTATGAACGCCGCAAGCATGGCAAGCGCTTCAGCCGCCGCAGCAACAGCCACCGGCACTATTATAACGGCTTTTATTACGCCTCGCCGTGGTGGCTTTATTCCGCACCGATCATCGCTTACGGCGGAGCGCGCTATGCCGGTTCGGATTATGAATTGCATGTTGAATGGTGTGAAGACCGGTATCGGTCATATGACGAGCGCCGCGACGCCTATAAGGGTTATGATGGTTACTGGCATGCCTGCATCAGCCCCTATAGCTGATTGATCAGACAATGCCGGGGCATTGCCCTGCTGCACTAATTGGTGTCCCGCAAGACTGTACGCAGTCTTGCGGGATATTTTTATAACTGCTTTGCGATATGCCGGGCCCAATCTGTTGCCGCGGCAGCGGTATCGGCAAGTATCCAGCCGTCAAGGCATGAACGGGTTGCAGGGTCAGCTGATGCGGAATTATAGGTCTCCGCATCGAACATGCTGCCCGGAATAATCCTGCCGGCTGCAGCGTCCTTGTGAACGATCCTGAATATGTCGGTCAAAGGCCCGTTGTGCCGCAAGTGGAAAGTTTGCGCCATGGCCAGGCCGGTGGCCTGCAACGCTGCCCGCCCGGCCAAGAGGAGGCCTGTGGAGCTGTTGGGTCGAAAATTGAGATCGAAAACAATCGGCTTGCCGTTTGGCATTTCGCCAATATCAAAACCTGCAACTCCCCTGTATCCTGCCTGTCGTGCTCTTGCTGCAATGTCCAGAGCCAACTCCCGAATGGCTGCGGGCGGATCTTCAAGCGACAACAGATTGCCGCTCTGGACTGCGGGTTTGTAGAATAACTGGATGGAAGCACCGAGGCAGTCTACCGCGTTGTCGTGGATGGCAACGCCGACACACCAGCTTCGTTGCGGCACGCAATCTTTTTCGAAGATGATTGTGTCGTCGCGCTTAAGTCGCCGGTTGAATTCTGCAATTACGGCGTCCAGGTCTGCTGATCCGTTGCAAAACCTGACCGCTGCGCCACCACCGTTTGAAACCGCGGCAGCAACTTTCACAAACACAGGGCCTGCCCAGGGCTTCGAGCTTACTTTACCCAACTCGTGAACCGGATACAGCTCACGAGGCGGCAGATGCGCGGCGTCAACGAGTTCGGGTAAACAGGATTTCGCATTTAACTGCAGATATTGATGCAGCGGCGTCAGAAGCCCGCCGGAGGATTCCAGTTCCGGCAGTACACCGAAATTGTAAACCAGGTTGCCACCTTGCTGTATGAGTTCCATAGCGCCTGCGACCGCTTCTTGTGCAGTACGATATGTGTGGAGCTGCTTCGGCTTCGGAAGCCGGCACAGATCAAGGAAGTCCAGTGCATCGGGCGTGCAAGCCGCTTCATGGGCAAAGAACGGCATGTCTCCGGCAAACCCCAAAAGCTGGGCCGGGCTCGCGTCAAGCCGATATGCCGGCAGGGCATCCACGTCAACGACGTTCCAGCGCATCACCGCGCGCGTGGTCCGCGCGCAGAAGAAGCTGTTGTCCGGGTAGAGCTGATCCAGGGTTTTGATTGGCAAATTCACTTGATGAAGTCTTCCAGTCCGTCGGCGAGTTGGCGCACAAAAGGACCGGGCTGACCCTTCTTGTTCAGAAAGACGGTTGGCGTCTTGTTCACATCAAACACCACGGGTCGGCCATCGTGCATGACATAGTCGATCTTCCCGAAATCGAGCCCGAGTTTCCGGCGCAGCAGGCGCACTTCATCCGGCACTTGGTCAACCAGTTCGACTTTCACAAGTTTGCGGCTCTTGACAATCGGCAACTCACTGAGGACACGCATGCAGTATTCCTGGCGGCCAAAGAACATCCACAATCTAAGTACATACAATTCGCCATCCCGCTCCGGAATGAAACGCTCCACGATCAGCCGGCCGTCCTGCCATACCCAGCCGGGTACGCGGTCAACATGATCGAGGATCGGATACCGCCGCAATGGCAGCTCTCCGACCCATTGCCAGGGGATGGCCCTCGCGGCGATGATTTTCGCAAGCCGGGGAATGTCAAGCCGGTGATATGCATATTCCTCTCCTGCATGGGCGTTCGCGTTGGTTTTGACGATTACGGGTCCGTCCCAATCGGTGTCAGCAGATATCAGCGCCTGGCTGACCGCAGTCTTCAGAATGCTGCGTGCCTGACCGTTAATGATCGGCAAGCCGCTGTCGACGTTGCTGAAAAAGGCTTCCTCGATATGGGAGTAGTCAGTGTGGGCGATTACAATATCAGTCTTGGGCGGCGGCCTGTCTCCGAACGATAGGTTGCTTCCGCGATCCTGCCAGATTGCAGAAAGCACCCTGGTCAGGTGAATTTTCTGCAACCGTTCATTTGCGGATGTGAGAATATGGATGTGCTGGCCCATGCCGGGTTCTCGTACAGTTCGCGCTGAAATTCACCGGGGTCAGTGAAGATTAGTAAGTCTTGGCGGTGCTGCCGCAACCAGAGAACACCTCTATCACATCCAGATACCCCAGGGGCAATAATCGAATTTTCGGCAGGTACGAAAACGGGTGGGAAGATGTTGCTGCCATGCTATGAAAGTGGATCTGTTTTCTAACTACGGACCGGCAAATGCTTCATCAAAAAGTGACGGTTTCCACCAGTATCCTGGTTCAGGAACTTGAGGATGAAATTGTCATTCTGAATCTGAACAATGAAACCTACTACCGGCTTGACGGGACCGCAGCCCGCATTTGGCAACTGCTCGGGACGTGCGGATCGATTGATGGGGTGATCGACGTTATGTCTCAAGAGTATCAGGTGCCAACTGTAGATCTGCAACACGACGTCGAAACTATAACTGCGGAATTTGTCGAGCTGGACCTTCTTCATTTGGCGGAAAACAATACTTCAGCTCCGGCGCAAGACTGAGACATTTGTCATAATCGCGTTGTGAACAGGTCGACTGTCTTGTCCTTGATAAGGAATTGCGCTTCAGTTAACTTTGATTTTTGAGGCAACTGAATCAGTGATGGAGTTAAAGTCACATGCAACAGCAGACCAGCCAACCGGCCAAGTCATACGAAGCCCCTAAAATTGTGGCATGCGGATCAATAATTGATCTGACAAAGGCGCCACATATAAAGGCAGGTAGCCCGGAACCGTCTACAGGCACTATTGTTCCGGAGTGACGAACTGCTGTTGTTATCGTGAGTAGCGAATAATGATATAAATGCGTGTTCTCATGTACGGGTCCGAACACGCAGCGCCTGCTACGCGAGTATGCGACTGGGTCGTGAATGCCGGACATGAAGTAATGTGGGCCGGCTATCTGGGCGAAATTTCCGGTACAAGCCGGGCTCGGCATGTGCAAATCCAGTCCTGGGACAACCCAGTTCCGGAGTTGGCGGAGATTGCGGAAGAGTTTCGCCCGCACGTGACGCACTCCCACAATTTCAGTTTTCTGGCTAAATTTCATGTCAAAGCCGGGCTTGGGCCCCTGATTCTGTCAGCGTTTGGCGGTCTCAATGGGCTCATCGGTTCCGCGCCAGTTAACACGCATGTCGATAACATTTTGGCTCTCGATCCCATACTTGTTGTCGAGAGCCCTATGTTGTTTGATGCCGCAACAAGACGCTACGACGGTATCGATTGTGAGCTCATCTGCCTCGGCGTGAACTCCGCGCGCTACAAACCGGGTACACCGACCCAGCGTGCTGCGTGGCGGCGAGCTCTTCACATACCTGACGATGCGATTGTATTCTTTTCCGCCCGCGGTATTGGCGACGGTTACCGGCAGGCAGAAATACTGCAGGCCTTTGCCGAAGCACTGCCCGACCTTCCGCCGACCGCAGGCCTTGCCATGATCAGGCTTACAAGATCCTGGGACCGGTCTGACAGGGTCAAGGAACTGCAACAACTAGCTGCAGAACTGGGAGTTTCCGACAGGTTGTACTGGATCCCCGAGGTCCGCTACGAGATGATGCCGGGCATGTATGGAATGGTTGATTATGTTGTCAATTACCCGTCCGAAGATGCGTTTCCATCTACACTGCTCGAGGCTGCTGCCTGCGGTGTGCCCATTGTGACGGCAAATCTTCCAGCCTATGCCGGAAGCTATATTGAGCAGTTCTGCACACTGGTTGACCCGGATGATTGGCTAGCGCTTGCACGCGGCATGGTTGTAGCGGTTCGCGAACCCGTCGAATTGCGGACCAGCCGGATTACCGGCGCGCGTCAGCACATGATTGAAAATTTCACCGAGGACGCAGGCAGAACAATGACACTGGCTTTGTATGAACGGGTGGCTGAGGCTATGTGATGAAATGAGAGGTGCGCCGGCAGTCAGCGTTATTATACCAACCTATCAGCGCGCCTCGCTTGTCGGAAACGCTGTTCGAAGAGTTTGCCAGTCGAACCATGGGTTGAGTTCGGCCAGAAATGCAGGCATCAAGGCGTCTGCCGCCGAGACTTCCAGACAGGCATTGTTTTCAGGCTTTCGACCAGTTGGCACAGTATCTGGCCACGCATGGAGATGCAGATCAGGCCGCTGCCGTTGCCCAGCGACAGTGCCGGCTCAGGCAGCTGTGTGCGGAAAGTTTTTAGAGACAATCGCTGTTGGCGGCGTGCCGCCTGCCGATTGACCGCAGCGGACATCTTCGTCAAGGTTTGAGCAGGAAACAGGCAAGATCAGGCATGACAGTGGACAAGGAACTCACGAAGGACATTCTCGCTGCAGTTGATGCGGGGTTTTCTGCTCAAACCGCGTTTACCGAAGACCTTGTCCGGTTTCCCTCGCTGCGTGGGCAGGAGCATACGGCGCAGGATTTTCTGTTCGGCGAGCTGAAACAGCGCGGCTATGCCATGGATCGCTGGTCAATTGATGTTGCCGATATTGAAAACCACCCGGGTTTTTCTCCCGTGAAGGTCGATTATGCCAACGCCATCAATGTGGTCGGTACGCACCGGCCGCGTGAAGAGGCCGGCCGGTCGCTGATCCTCAATGGCCATGTGGACGTGGTGCCGGTAGGCCCGCTTGACATGTGGACCAGACCGCCGTTTGAACCCTGGCGGGACGGCGACTGGCTGTATGGCCGAGGGGGTGCCGACATGAAGGCCGGTATTGCAGCCAACATATATGCGCTTGACGCGCTGAAGTCGCTGGGCCTGCAGCCGGCAGCGACCGTGCATGTCCAGTCGGTCACCGAGGAGGAGTGTACTGGCAACGGCGCGCTGGCGGCTCTGGTGCGCGGCTACCGCGCCGATGCGGCCATCATCCCGGAACCCGAAGACGACAAGCTGGTACGGGCAAATGTCGGTGTCATCTGGTTCCGGATACACGTGCGCGGGCTGCCGGTGCATGTGCGTGAGGCAAGTGCGGGTGCCAATGCCATCGAGGCAAGCTTTGAAATCATGAAAGGCCTGCGCAAACTGGAAGAGGAATGGAACAGCCGGCAGAAAAGCCACCGGTACTTTGAAGACTACAACCACCCGATCAATTTCAATATCGGCAAGATCGAGGGTGGCGACTGGGCCTCTTCGGTGCCGGCCTGGTGTTCGTTCGACTGCCGGATATCGATCTATCCCGGCGTCGACCCGCGCGCAGCAGCCACGGAGATCGAAGACTGCGTTCGCAATGCTGCGAGAGACAATGCGTTCTTGTCGAATAACCCGCCGCAAGTGGAGTTCAATGGTTTCTTCGCCGAAGGCTATGTACTGGAAGAGGGGTCTGATGCGGAAGCCGCCTTGGGACGGGCGCATGCGGCGGCCTACGGCACGTCACTGGAGACAATGGTGACACCGGGATATCTTGATGGGCGGGTGTTCGTTCTTTACGGCGACATGCCATGCCTGGTGTACGGGCCTTATTCGGAAAATATCCACGGATTTGATGAACGTGTGTCGCTGTCTTCTGTCAAGCGGGTGACCGGCTCCATTGCCCTGTTCATCGCCGAATGGTGCGGACTGGAGAGTTCGCGCGGTTGAGTCAACCAGGAGCCGACTGCCGGTGTCGGGCTTCTATAGGAACCTTTGGGATTGTATCCGCGCAGGTGAGTGGGCGCAGTCCGCCCGATTGTGCCGCAGCTGCCAGAGCGCGCCGGATCGCCAGCCATTTTTCATAGGTTTCGGCGTCCGATACTTCGATGATCATGTCCCGCAAGGGCCCTTCGATCCGGGCCACTTCTCGCGGTGACATTTCCGCGTACCAGGCATTGCGATCCCTGGTCTCGACACGTTCGAATCCGGCCTGCCGCATCACGTCGGCGGTCTGTCTTTCGGTGGCCATATTGTAGTCGAGAGGCACCAGGGAAAGGTAATGCTGGAACGCCTCATCGTCGTCGGCGTTTTCGCCTGACAACCAGTCGCTGGCAGCGAATGCGCCGCCCGGTTTCAGGACGCGCATGATCTGTGAATACAATGCCTGCTTGTCGGGGATATGGATCAGGGCGTCCTTGCTGAACACCACATCAAAGCGGTCATCTTCAAACGGCAATGGGCCGGGGGTCACCTGCTTGAACTCGACCCGGTCTGCGACGCCCGCGTCCTGTGCCAGCGCACGGGCCCGGTCGAGCAATTGCGGTTCGATGTCAATGCCGAGAACGCGGGCGCCCATGTCGCGGGCGAGTGCAATGGACGGGCCGCCGGTGCCACAACCTATGTCCAACACTATTGCGTCCTTGAGGTCCAGACCGCGCGTGATCTCGGCGACTTCTTCCGCCCCGCCCGGCGACAGGAAACCCGGACCCCATACCAGATGCAGGCGGTCGATAAATTCATCGGCGTATTGCGCCATGCGGTTCAGTCCCCTTATCACTCCTCCAACATCGCTGACTTCATATCTCAGCGCTCAGAACCCCTCAACCACGATTTTTCCCTTGGCCTTGCCTGTCTCCACAAGACGGTGGGCTTCGCGCATATTGGCGGCATTTATCGGCGAGAGGACTTCTGACACTGTTGTCCGAATACGGCCGGCGTCGATTTCACCGGCGACATGGCTCAACAGCTTGTGCTGTTCGATCATGTCGGGTGTCTGGTGCATGGCGCGCGCGAACATGAACTCCCAATGCAGACTGGCGGACTTGGTCTTCATGTCCGCCATGGGCATCGGCTGATCGGTGTTGTCGATGGAGACAATGCCGTGTTGGGGCAGGATCAGTTCAACCGCTGCATCCCAGTGGCGCATGTCGTTGAAGATGGCGATGTGATCGACGTGATGCATGCCCAGCGCACGAACCTGTTTGACCATGTCTTCGCGATGGTTGACGACATGGTCGGCGCCAAGTTCTTTCACCCAGGCGGATGTTTCCGGGCGCGACGCGGTGGCGATCACCACCAGTCCGGCGGCCTTGGCGAGTTGAATGCCGATGGAGCCGACACCCCCGCCAGCGCCGATGATGAGCAGGCTTTCACCCTTGTTTGCGCCGTCGCGATCAATGCCGAGGCGGTCAAAGAACGCCTCGTAGGCAGTAATCGTGGTCAGCGGCAAAGCTGCACTTTGGGCATGGGTCAGAGACTTCGGCTTGTGGCCGACAATGCGTTCATCGACCAGATGAAACTCGGCATTGGTGCCGGAGCGGGTGATGTCACCGGCGTAATAAACCTCATCACCGGCCTTGAACAAGGTGACATCGGCGCCAACTGCCTCGACCACGCCGCTGGCGTCGTAGCCGATCACGCGCGGAGGATCTTCTACACCATTCTTCGGTGCTCTCACCTTGGTGTCTACGGGATTAACCGCGACAGCTTTTACGGCCACCAGGATGTCGTGACCTGCCGGTGTCGGTTTTTCCAGTTCGACATCGAGAAACGAGTCCGGGTTTTCGATTGGCAGGTAATGAGTAAGACCAACGGCTTTCATAGTTTTGTCCTCTGGTTGCAGCGGCTTTTGGGCCGAATTGGAGAGTCCGGTTTGCATGCAGCTAGCTGCAAATTGGCATCGATCGTGCCCCTTGCAGTATCATACAGCGTCCTGGGTAATTTCACGACCAGTTATGTCGAGGTAGTGACCACAGCAGCCGTCAGCATGCGTCATATTGCAAATACCGGTCGTCTGGTATCTATGGAAATCAGTGATTTCTTACCTTTGGTCCGCGCAATTCATGCCCCCGTGCTGTTTGTCGACACAATGATTGGAATCGCATCAGACGGGCAAATTTTTTCAGCATCGCTTGCGGGGGCGGATGACATTCAACACAGCAGGCACCAGGGATAAAACCAGGCCGCTGCGCGCCGCTTTGCCGCCAGCCATGATCGGTCTTATTGCGGGTATAGACAATACAGCCGCCGCGCTGGCTATCGGCGCCTTGATGTTCACCGGCACCCTGTCGAACGGCATGGGACTGGGTGTGGGTGTTGTGCTGCTTGGGGGTGCCTTGCTGGCACTCGTGGTAGCGATACGAAGCGTTCAGCCCAACAGCGTCGCCCTGGTCCAGGAATCGACCATTGCGGTGGTTGCCGCAGCGATTGCGTCCATGGCAATTCAGTCAACGGGAGATGCTGAGGCCAAGGTCGCCACAGCCATCGTCATCCTTGGTGCCTCAAGTATTGTTACCGGTGTCCTGTTCTGGATTACGGGAAAGCTGAAGCTGGGTGGCATGGTTCGCTATGTGCCATACCCGGTGATGGCAGGATTTCTGGCAGGGTCCGGCTGGTTGCTGGTGAACGGTGCATCGGTCATGCTGACCGGTCAGAACGTCGGGCTTGGATTTGCGCAATCGCTGAGTGATCCACAGGTCCTGTGGCGGGTGCTGCCTGCAATTGGCCTGGCGCTTGTGATGTTTGTGGCACTGAACCGGATGTCTCATCCTGCGACCATGCCTGTGATCATGATCGGTGCTTTGGCCGGCTTCAATGGGCTGCTTGCCGTTGCCGGTCTTGATCCGCAAATTGTGCGCGACCTTGGCCATCTCCCGGCAATCAATATGAGCGGCGGCATTGAACTGCCGACACCGCAGTTGCTCACCAGGGTTGACTGGGCCGCAGTGCTCGCGGCCACGCCTGTCATGCTGGTCATCGCCGGTCTGAGCATGATTGGCCTGATGCTGAATGTAAGCGGCCTGGAACTTGCCATGCGCCGTGATATTGATGTGAATGCCGAACTCCGCTCCACGGGTCTCGCCAATGTTTTGTCAGGTGGTGTGGGTGGTCCCTGCGGCTATGTCGGGCTTTCCATGACGGTGCTGGCCCAGAGAACCGGTGCAACCGGTCGTGGTGCCGGAATAGCCACGTCGATTGCCATGCTTTTGGGGCTGTTGTTCGCCGGGCATCTGATCTTTCAGGTACCGATTTTTCTGACTGCCGGGTTCGTGCTGTTTCTCGGTATCGGATTGTTGAAGGAATGGTTCGTCGATACCCGCCATAAGATGCCGTTGTCTGAATGGCTGGTCGTGGCGGGCATTCTGCTGACGGTTGCGTTTGTCGGTTTCATGGAAGGGCTGGCTTTGGGGCTGCTGGTATCCAGTGCGCTGTTTATCTTCAAGTACTCGCTCTTGCCGGTTGTGCGTTTCCGTGCCACGGGCGTTGAACAGCGAAGCTCCGTGGACCGGTCTCCGACCGCCATCAAGTATCTTTCAGAACACGGCGATGCGATCGAGATCATCCAGCTGCAGGGTTATATATTCTTTGGGACCGCAGACCGGATTGTAAACCTGGTCCGGCGCAGGCTGGCCGCTGAAGACAAGCCTGCCTTGCAGTTCGTGGTGCTTGATTTTCAGAATGTCAGTGGCGCTGATTCAGCCGCCATTGCCTGCTTCATGAAGATTGCCAGGCTGGCCGAGGACAATAATGTGAGCGTCTCCCTGACCCGGGTAGCTGCTGAATTGCGTCACAGTCTCACAGTTGCGGGGATTGAACTTGGCGAAAACCAGTTGATAAACGTGCTGCACGATATCGACCGGGCGCTGGAGATGGCTGAAGAAACCCTGCTCAGTGAACATATCGATGTTGACGGTGAGAAAAGCCTGCTGAAGCATTTTGCGCTGGCAATCGGTGATCATCCCAGGCTGCCGGACCTGATCGACAATATGACCCGGCTTGAGTTGCAGCCCGAAGATGTCCTGATCAGGCAGGGAGAAGACGCCAATGATGTCTTCTTTGTTGCCAGTGGCCGGGTTCGAGTCCAGTTGACATTACCCAGTGGCGAGGTAATGCGGGTGCGCACCATGCTGGCCGGTGCCATTGTCGGGGAAATTGCGCTTTACCTCAAACAGCCACGTATCGCCGACGTCATTGTGGATGCGCCATCTGAAATCTTTCAGCTCAGCGCTGCCAATCTTGGCCGGATGCAGGCAGACGATCCCGAGCTTGCAGTCCTTGCCCACCAGTTGCTGGCCAGTAACCTGTCTGAAAAACTCGCCGTGGCGAACAAGATGATCCAACTGACACAGAAGTGAGAATTGTCATCTGCTTCTGGCGTGCGTTTTGCCCCTAATTTGACTCTGAGCCGGACAGACGGATGTTGTGCTGGAGCGGCGAAACCGTCACGATTACATGTAGCTACGACGGTGCGTTCAAGCCGGTCAGCGGACCGCTCAACCTGAGGTTATGTTCATGTCTGTTCCTGTTTCGAGACGATGGCTTTGCCAGACCGCACCTATCGCCGGTGCACTGACTGTTTCCGGCCGCCGTGCCTATGCCGATACTGGCGGTACAGTGATCATTCAACCTGCAATGCCGGACACAACGGCTTTCATTGAGCGTGCCTTTGAGATGCGCCGGCTGGCGATCGAAAATGGTGACCAGGCCTATGGTGCGGTCATCGTTCGCGACAATGTAATTGTCGGTCAGTCATGGAGCAGGGTGGTGCTGGATCAGGACCCCACCGGGCATGCCGAAATATCCGCCATCAGGGACGCCGCCCGCCGCCTCAAGTCCCGAAGTCTTAAAGGCGCCATCCTGTATTCTTCATCACGTGCCTGTCCCATGTGTGAGGCTGCCGCCTACTGGGCTGACATTGACGGTATGGTATATGGTCGAAACGCCGGCGATGCCGGTGCACCGAGACTGTGCAGGTAAAATGCCATGGCATACAGCAGACAAATACTGGCGGCGACGGTGATGCTGGGATTGGTGACTATCAACGCCAATGGGCAAAATGGGACAGCAATGCCGGTCATTGAACAGTCAGTGTTGCAGGATTTTCTGGTTGCGGCACGTGCCAATAATACAGAGAAACTGATCGCCGGTTTGAAAACGGGAGTACCGGTGGACAGCGCAGATGCATCCGGCAGGACAGCCCTGATGATCGCCACCCACGCCAACGCCATCGACGCCGCGCGAGTGTTGATGGAAGCGGGTGCGGATGTGAACGCCAAAGACCATCTGAACGACAGTCCGTATCTGTATGCAGGAGCCGAAGGACGCCTCGAAATACTTAAAATGACGGTCGCGGCCGGGGCTGATCTTGAAGCGGTCAATCGTTATGGCGGCACCGCACTGATCCCGGCAGCCCATCATGGACATGTGGAGGTTGTGCGCTATCTGCTGTCAACCGAAACCGATATCGACCATGTCAACTTTCTCGGCTGGACTGCCTTGCTGGAGGCGGTGATACTCGGCGACGGCGGCCCGGCCTACCAGGAGATTGTTGACCTGCTGCTGCAGGCCGGTGCGGAGACCAGCATCGGCGACAAGCAAGGCGTGACTGCACTGGAACATGCGAGATCGCGTGGCCAGACGGAAGTCACGCGATTGCTGGAGAAGCATGCGGAAAAGCGGGATTAGCCCGGTTGTGCCCTCAGGTCCTGATCAGCGCACTCTTGGGATCGTAGAACGGGGCGAACTGGACCTTGGCCTCATAGCGTTTCCAGGCGATCTCGACTTCCCATTTTCCCGAGTCAATCCAGTCCTTTGTGACGCCTTCTTCACAGTGGAGGTAGCCCATGCCGAGGGACTTGTTGATCCGGTGACCCCAGGCGCCTGAGGTGGTTGAACCGACACGTATGCCGTCACGGTAAATCGGTTCTTCATGATACATCAGCGGAGAGGCCTCACTGTCGTCTTCCAGGGCCAGCGTGATCATGCGCTTGGTGCGAACCGGCGCTTCTTTCTGCTTCAGCAGTGCGTCGCGACCGATAAAGCCGTTCTTCTTGTCCCATGCGATAGTGAAACCGAGACCGGCTTCTATGGGCGTGTCCTCGTCGGCAATGTCGTGGCCGAAGTGGCGATAGGCCTTTTCGGTGCGGCAGTTGTTCATGGTGTGCATGCCGGCATGGGCGAGGCCGAAGTCCGCGCCTGTCTCGACAATGGTGTCATAGACATGCAGGGCAAATTCAGCCGGGATGTAGAGCTCATAACCCAGTTCACCGACATAGGTGATGCGGCTGGCGCGTACCCGGGCATAGCCGACTTCGACTTCACGCGAGGTGCCGAAAGGCTGGATATCCGTTGCGAAGCTCTCGCCGGTGAGCTTTTCCATCAGCGACCGCGAATTGGGTCCCATCAGCGACAGCATGGGCAGGCCGGAAGTGATGTCGGTCGCGGTGCAGAACCGGTTACCTATGTGGCGCTTTAGCCATGAGAAATCGCGGATCTGCGGACCTGCGCCGGTCACGACCATGAATTCGTTTTCGTCCAGGCGCGTCACCGTCAGGTCGGCCTCGATACCGCCGCGCTCGTTGCACCACTGGGTATAGACCAGCTTGCCGGCGGCCACATCCACATCATTGACGCAGATTTCGTTGAGAACCGCACAGGCATCGCGGCCCTGAACCAGGAACTTGGCAAAGCTGCTCTGATCGAACAGGCCAACAGTGCTGGCCACCGCATCAGCTTCAGCCTGTGCATAGGGGAACCAGTTCTGGCGGTGGAACGAGTACTCGTATTTTGCCTCTTCTGCGGTGGGCGCAAAGAAGTTGGCCCGTTCCCATCCGTTGCTCTCGCCAAAGCAGGCGTGTTTGGCCGCAAGCCGGTCATGGAACGGTGACTTGCGCACCCCGCGTGCAGTGGTCGGCTGGTAGTACGGCCAGTGCATGGCATACAGCAGGCCAAGGCTCTCCGTTGTGCGGTCGTGCAGGTATTTCTTGTTGGACTGGAACGGGTGCACCCGGCGAATGTCAACGTCGGCCACATCCAACGGCGGGTGACCGTCCCTGATCCAGTCGGCCAGCACTCTGCCGACACCGCCGGACGACTGGATGCCGATGGAATTGAACCCGGTGGCGACGAACAGGTCATCGACGAACGGTGCCTCGCCAAGGTAATAGCGATCATCCGGTGTAAAGCTTTCCGGCCCGTTGAAGAACAAGGCTATGCCGGCGGTCTCCAGCAGCGGCATGCGCGCGACAGCCTTTTCCAGCACCGGTTCAAAGTGGTCATAGTCTTCCGGGAACGTTTCGAACTCATGGTCTTCGGGAATGCCGTCCATGCCCCATGGCTTGGCGACCGGCTCGAATGCGCCGAGCAACAGCTTGCCGGCATCTTCCTTGTAGTAGGCCCATTCGTCGGGAATGCGGATAACCGGCATTTCCCTGGGCAGATCGGCATGTGGCTCGGTAACAACATAGAAGTGCTCGGCTGCATGCAGCGGGATCTGCACGCCGACCTGCTGGCCAAGTTCACGCGACCACATGCCCCCGCAAATCACTGTCTTGTCGGCCATGATGGTGCCGGCGCTGGTTTCCACACCGGTTACCCGGTTGCCGTCCTTCAAAAGCCGGGTGACCTTTGTGTGTTCAAACACTTTGGCGCCGCGCGAACGTGCGCCCGCGGCATAGGCCTGGGTGACGTCAATCGGGTTCACCTGGCCATCGCCGGGCAGAAAGATGCCGCCGGTGACTTCGTGGGTGGCGAGATGGGGCAGGCGTTCCTTTACCTCTCCGGCTGAAACAACCTGTACATCCAGCCCGAAATTCTTGGCCATGGATGCCCCGCGCCGGAACTCTTCGAACCGGGCTTCGGTGAGGGCAACTGAAAACGAGCCGTTCTGCTTGAAGCCGGTGGCCTGGCCGGTTTCGGCCTCAAGGCCCTTCATCAGTTCAGTAGTGTATTTGGCCAGTTCGGTCATGTTGCGGCTGGCCCGCAGTTGCCCGACAAGGCCTGCTGCATGCCATGTGGTGCCGCTGGTCAACTGCTTGCGCTCCAGCAGCACAACATTGGTGATGCCGATCTTGGTGAGATGATAGGCCAGCGACGTGCCGATGACGCCACCGCCAACAATGACGACATCCGCCTGGGTTGGAAGTTCCTTGGCCATATAGAGATTCCCTGATGTAAAAAGTCCCGAACCTGGGCGCAAACTAGCAAGGCTCTGTCCGCCGGGATAGGGCCAGAATGCGAAACTCGGGTTGAGCAGATTTCACCGGTTTGCAATCGGGAAGTAGCCGTGGCCGCAAGGTCTGGTCACGCCTGCATTCCGTGCCGGCAGTGCACGGCAACATCCAGCTTGCCAGACGGGTGTGATGTTCGTCATAAGAGACGTAATGTTCTTCTTACAATACGCACAGGCGCGGTGTATAAGGAGCGTCGCACAATTCAATAATCGTCAAGCAAGGTGACCGGGCATGTACAAGGGTGACGTCAATCCGCAGGAAGCATTTGAACAACTTTCAAGCAATAGCAATGCAGTGATGATTGATGTGCGCACGCGCGCGGAATGGGCCTTTGTCGGGGTGCCGGCGGTTGAGCGAATGGCAACCATCTCCTGGCAGCAGTTCCCCTCAATGCAGGTCAATGAAGAGTTTGTGGCCGCCGTCGAAGAGTTCGGCATCGGCAGGACCGCCGAGATATATCTGATCTGCCGCTCCGGCGGCCGTTCTGCCGCTGCGGCATCTCTGCTGACCGAAGCAGGTTTTACCAGTTGCTACAATGTGGCCGAAGGATTTGAAGGCGATCTGGATGACAGCCGTCATCGCGGTAAAATCAATGGCTGGAAGGCCCGCGGTCTTCCCTGGATACAGCAGTGATATCATGAAGAAATCAGTCAAGAAACCAGCAAACCCGTCTGAATGGGGCGAAGCCACCAGGCTGGTGCGCGGCGGTCTGGAGCGGTCGCATCACGGCGAAACTTCAGAAGCGCTGTATCTCAATTCAGGTTTTGTCTACGACGATGCCGAAACCGCCGAAGACCGGTTTTCCGGTGACGCGGAAGGCTATGTCTATGCCCGCTACGGCAATCCGACGGTGACCATGTTTGAAGAACGCCTGCGCCTGCTGGAAGGGGCTGAAGCATGTTATGCGACGGCATCCGGCATGGCGGCGGTATGGGGGGCGCTGGCCTGCCAGACCCAGGCAGGCGATCACATTGTGGCGTCAAAGGCCCTGTTCGGCTCATGTTACCAGATACTCACTGCCATCCTGCCCAAGTTCGGTATCACATCGACACTGGTCGACGGCAATGACCTGGATGCCTGGCGCGCAGCAATCCGTCCTGAAACCAGGGTGTTTTTCCTCGAGACGCCGTCCAATCCGGGTTTGCAGGTCTTTGACATTGCCGCGGTTGCCGACATCGCCAAAGCCAACGGCATTTGCGTGGTGGTGGACAATATTTTCGCCACGCCGATTGTCCAGAAGACATTGCCGTTAGGTGCTGATGTCATTGTCTATTCCGGCACCAAGCATATGGATGGACAGGGCCGGGTTCTGGGTGGTGCTGTGGTATCTACCACCGAGTTCAAGAACGAAAAGCTCAAACCGTTCCTGCGCCACACCGGGCCGTCGCTGTCGCCATTCAACGCCTGGGTTCTGGTGAAGGGCATGGAGACCCTGAAACTGCGCGTCGGCGCCCAGTGTGACAGTGCCCTGAAAATCGCCTCGGCGCTTGAAGGCACGAAAGGTGTCGCCAGTGTGACCTATCCGTGGCTGGACAGCCACCCGCAGGCTGACCTGTGCCGCAGGCAAATGACGGCCGGCGGTACCATGGTGACGTTTGAACTGGCGGGCGGCAAGACTGCTGCCTTCGACATGCTGCGCAAGCTGGAGATCATCGACATTTCCAACAATCTCGGCGATGCCAAGTCGCTGATCACCCATCCGGCCACAACCACGCACCGCAATATCGGCCAGGAAGCGCGCGATGCCATGGGCGTAACCGATGGCATGGTGAGGCTGTCGGTCGGGCTTGAAGATGTCGAAGATCTGATCGGTGATCTCACTGGAGCGTTGAAAGATTAGTCCGGGTGACCGGTCATGGAAACCCGAATGGACCCAACGCGCGAGACTGAAGAGGCAGCAACATGATCATCGACCCTGCGCAATTGCTGATTTTCATGATGGCCGGAATTGCGCTGAACCTGACACCGGGGGCCGACATGATGTTCTGCCTGTCGCAAGGGTTGAGGTCGGGACGCAAGGCGGGCTTTGCGGCAAGTCTCGGGATTGCCACCGGCAGTGTCATACATGTGCTGCTGGCAGCCTTTGGCCTGGCTGCGCTGATTGCGGCCAATCCGATAGCGTTCGAAGTGCTGCGCTGGGCCGGTGTCGGCTATCTGGTGTGGCTGGCCGTACAGGCGCTGAGACATCCGGTGCAGCTTGATCTGCCCGATGATGCCAGACGGTCTCTGCCCGTGAAGGCCTGGCGCGACGGAGTGCTGGTCAATCTGCTCAATCCGAAAGTTATCGTGTTCACACTGGCGTTCCTGCCGCAGTTCGTGGATCCCGAGCGCGGATCGACCGTGCTGCAGTTCCTGTTGCTGGGGCTGGTTCTCAATGTGACGGGCACAACGGTAAACGGTTTCGTCGGTATCGGTGCCGGTTCGGTGCGCGGTTTGCTGGTTGGAAACAGGTGGATTGCACGGACGCTCGGTTATGTATCGTCAGCGGTGTTCCTGGGACTGGCGGCAAAGCTGGCATTCGACCGGCGCTAGGCACCTGACGCTGAAAGCCAGCGTTCAATGCAGACTACTCTGACCGGCGATGAGCTTCTGATGCCTCGGTGAAGCTGATGGTTGCAGGGGTTTGCTGCCTGCAGAGCATTTCGTTTGAGATGGTCTGCTGACTGAAAAGTTGTAATTGGCGCAAGAGCTTTTTAAAAACGTAACACTTTTCATGGCGATATGAGTGCCTGAACAGGTGTTTTGGGGCTGTGTGCATGCAGGGCGTCGAGAACACTGCCTCCTATTACGATCAGGATAGTCGTTATGGAATTGCTCGTCGGTCTGCTTATCGAACTCCTGTTCCCGTTTATCGTGGCCGCGGTGTCTGCCGTATTCAGTGTTGTAGCCATCGTGACGGCTGCGATCGCAGGCATGATTGCCGGTCTCTTCCGAGCTTTCGGAAATCGGGAAAACAAGCGATCCACTGGTGAACGGCAAACCGGTGGAAGTGATGTTGCCGTTTCGCCGGCAAGTGCCAAACCATCTGTCGCATTCAAATGGATCAAGCGGGTGTCGGCAGGCGCATTCGCCGCGACAATCGTCGGCCTTCTCGCAATCAACTTTTTGTTTCTCAAGCCGGTTGGCAACTGGGCGTTGGCAAAGCTTGAGCAACGCACCGGGATCGAGGTAATCGCATCGGATATCTCGGGTAACTTGTTTACCGGAACTTTCAGGTTTGCCGGCCTGACTGCAAAACGAGAGAGCAATGAAAAGAGCAATTTTGATCTGAAGGTGGCTGAAATTGCCGGTGATCTTCAGATGAGCACGCTGGTGTTTGGTACGCCGGTGTTCGAAACGCTATCGGTCAATGATGTGTCCGGGCGGTTCGATGTCAAGAAACGCGACCGGAGCAGCAAGCCTCGCAAAATCAAGAGCAGAAGAAATTTCATCATCAGGCACATGACGATCTCAAACGCTGGAGTGCAGCTTTACAATGCCAGGGAACAGGCGCTGGACGTGAAGTTCACCACGGTTGAGGCCAGACCGCTGCGTAGCAATTACGCGGTGTTTGATCTGTTTTTCCGCTCGAATATGTCCGGCACCCTGGCCGGGCGAAAGCTGGAAATCAGGTCTGCGCCTACCGACGGTGGCCGCAACACGACCTGGAAGATCGACCAGTTGCCGGTCTCGGTCCTTGGACATTTTTCTGACGCTCCGGTGATCAGCTGGCTTGAAGAAGGCAGCATCGACGTTGATGTGACTGACAGCTGGAAAGTTACCGATCGCGCAGCGATCAACATGGATTGGCGTGTGCTGGCGCATGATGTCAAGATGCAGGTGCCGGCTGACGCCGGGCTGATGCAGAAAACGCTTTTCAAACCGGCACAAACATATCTCAACGGGCGCGACAAGCCGGTGGATATTTCATTTTCGCTTGTTATGAACGAACAGCAGTTCGAAGGCGCTGCGTCACTGGAGGCCGCCAACCTGTGGGCAACAGTCAAGGACGGTTTCATCAAGGCGCTGGCTTTGAAGTACCGGACTGCAGGAGAGCCGGTTGAGCAAGACAGTCAGGCGCCTGACAGTGAGGAAGAGGACGCGCGCGGCCTGGTCGACGAGACAGTGGACCGTTTCAAGCGCCTGCTGGACAACAGGCGCAAACCGCCTGGGTCTGAAAACTAGAGCGCAGCCTTTACGTCCTAAAACGATGCTGTCTTGATCAGCGTCACTCGAACAGATGCCAATTGCCGGAAACAGTCGGCGTATCATTGGCCTTGTTTGGGCGCGGCCAGTGATCCCCGCTCGACGATCCGGGTTTCGAGTTCAATCCTGATCGGCCCCTCAGCATCCCTGACCAGACTGTAAAGCGTGTCACCGGCAAGTTGTCCCATTTGCCGGTGCGGTACATGAACGGTTGTCAGGGCCGGGCTGATGACGGTTGCCAGTTCGATGTCGTCGAAGCCGGTGATTGACACATCTTGCGGCACATCAAGGCCTGCGCTCTTGGCCGCCTGAATGGCGCCGACGGCCAGCACGTCGTTGCCGCAGATGACAAGCGAGGGAAGGGGGGCTGTGCCGGCAATCACATTGAATGCCTCGCGACCGTTCTCAATCGAGTAATCGGTTTCAAAGACCGGCATGGAAGCGGCATCCAGGCCTGCTGCAGCTATGGCCTGTTGTGCCCCAAGAACCCGGTCCCGGGCCCGGTCGTTGGTGCGGGTTGGTGCTGAAATACAGGCAAATGACCTGTGACCCATGCGTATCGCCCTGGCCACCAGACGTTCGGATGCGGCACGATTGTCAAATCCCACATAGGACTGGGTCTTGTCCGCAGAGCATGCCCAGGCAATTACCGTGGGTATATTGCGTTCAGACAGGAAGGTGTAAATTTCCGGGCGCCTCTCGGTTCCGATCAGCAGCAACCCGTCTGCACCGCGCGCGACCATGGTGCGGATCTGTTGTGCCTCCTGTTCAGGGTCGTATGCGGAACTTGCGACGAGCGTTGTGGCATTCTTGTCAACAAGTGATTTTTGAAACGCTTCTATGCCACGGGCGAAAATGGCGTTTTCCATCGTGGGGATGATGGCACCGAAAATGCCGGTGCGGTTTGCTGCGATGGCGCGGGCGCCGAAGTTTGGCGAATAGTTGAGCTTGCTGACGGCCTGCATGACGCGTTGCCGCGTCTTTTCAGACACCTTGCCGGGTTCATTGAGACAGCGCGAGACCGTTGCCGTAGACACACCTGCGGCGCTGGCTACATCTTCAAGCGTTGGCAGATTGCGTCCTGTGGGTCTCATTTGGCATCAGTCAGTGAACAATTGTTTCAGCAATTCAGCAGGTTATTACACAGCTGGATGAATCTTCTGAATAAATTCATGTAATAGCTTGCATTTTGTAAAATGCAAGCTATTACATTCGGCGGAAAGTTGATACCGGATCGGGAGACGGGTGTGTATTTGGTTTTGACGGTCCTGGGATTTACCCTGCTTGGCGCAGTGTCTGCGGTCAGCATTTTCATGTCAGGTTTTACCGGCGAACCAGTCGGCAGAATTGCGGCCAAAGCGGCGTTCTGTCTGCTCGTGATCCTTATTGTTTTGTATTTATTCCAGTGATGTTCGACAGTGAGCTGTCAGTACCTCAAAGCAAGGAGATTGTGATCGATGTCCCGCAACTATTTGAAGAAAGCCGACTTGACCGCAGCCAGTGGCGCGGACGATGTGCGCGACACCGTACAGTCAATTCTGAACGATATTGAAGCGCGCGGTGACGCCGCTGCGCTTGAATATGCGGCGAAGTTCGATCGCTATGAAGGCAACATCAAGCTCACGGCCGCCGAAATCGAGGCTGCTGCTGCCCTTGTTCCTGAAAAACTGAAGCTGGATATCCAGTTTGCCCATGCCAATGTGCGCCGCTTTGCTGAAGCCCAGATGGCCACCATGCAGGATATCGAGGTGGAAGTGGTCCCCGGTCTGATCGCCGGTCAGAAATCCATCCCCGTTCGCACCGCCGGTTGTTATATTCCCGGTGGGCGCTACAGCCATATCGCATCGGCAATCATGACGGTTACGACGGCCAGTGTCGCAGGTTGTGAGAATATCATCGCCTGTTCACCGCCACGCCCGGACATCGGCATAGCACCGGCCATCATTTATGCAGCGCACATTTGCGGGGCGGATTCCATTCTGGCCCTGGGCGGCGTCCAGGGAGTGGCTGCCATGGCGTTCGGCCTGTTCGACTTGCCGAAAGCCGACATTCTCGTCGGCCCTGGCAATCAGTTCGTGGCCGAAGCCAAGCGGATATTGTTTGGCCGTGTCGGCATCGACATGTTTGCCGGCCCGACCGACAGCCTGATTCTGGCGGACAAGACGGCTGATGCCGACATCGTGGCCGCCGACCTCGTCGGCCAGGCAGAGCACGGCTACAATTCACCGGTGTGGCTGGTCACCGACGACAAGGCGCTGGCCGAACGTGTGCTGGAACTGGTGCCGGGACTGATTGCCGATCTGCCTGAACTCAACAGCAAGAATGCCGAAGCGGCGTGGCGCGATTATGCCGAGGTGATCGTGTGTGACACGCGCGAGGAAATGGCGGCCACATCAGACGACTATGCACCGGAACATCTCACCGTGCAGGCAGAAGACCTGGACTGGTGGCTGGGCCGCCTCAAATGCTATGGCTCGCTGTTTCTTGGCGAGGAAACCACGGTTGCCTTCGGCGACAAGGCGTCGGGTACCAATCACGTATTGCCGACTTCGGGGGCGGCCAAATATACCGGCGGACTTTCGGTGCACAAGTACATGAAAATCGTCACCTGGCAGCGGGCCACCCGCGAAGGTGCCAAGCCGGTGGCCGAAGCAACCGCCCGGATTTCACGGCTTGAGGGCATGGAAGGCCATGCCCGTACCGCCGACATCCGGCTGGCGAAGTATTTTCCTGACGAAGACTTCGACCTGACAGCGGCCATGTAGAGGCTGACATGCAGGACAATCCGCACAGTTCATTGTTCGACATCTCCGGCAAGACGGCATGTGTAACCGGCGCAAGTGCCGGGCTGGGCCGGCGCTCAGCAGATGTCCTGCTCGCCGCCGGTGTCCGGGTCGTCGGCGTGGCGCGGCGTGGCGATGCACTTGCCAAATGGGCTGAAGCCCATCCCGGGCAGGCAGGGTTCGTCGAGGCTGATCTGTCTGACCGGTCCTGCCTGAACCGGGTCGTCAAAGCTGTAGGTGAGGTGTTCGGTCCGCCTGACATCCTGATCAATGCAGCGGGAATCAACACTCGCCAGGCGGCCGATGATGTGACGCCGGAAAACTGGGATTTGACGCTGGACCTGAACCTTGCAGCGCCGTTCTTTCTGGCGCAGGGTTTCGCTCCGGCGATGAAGAAGACCGGGTTTGGCCGCATTGTAAATTTTGCCTCCCTGCAAAGCTTCAGGGCGTTTCCCGCCGGCATGGCCTATGGCGCGTCGAAGGGCGGAGTAGCCCAGATGACCCGCGCCATGGCAGAAGCATGGTCGCCGTTCGGGATTACGGCCAATGCACTGGCGCCCGGGTTTTTCAGAACGGAGCTGACGGCGCCGGTGTTTGATGACCCGGAACGGGCGGCCCTCAATGCGGCTCAAACCTGTATTGGCCGCAATGGTGAACCTGAAGACATTGACGGTCCGATGCTGTTTTTCTGTTCGCCCGCATCTTCCTACGTCACCGGGCAGGTATTGCCCGTGGATGGAGGCTATACGGCTAAATGAATTCGTTCAATATCTTAATGTTTCCCACTCATGAGGAGTAAATTCTGTGTCTGTTAATACCAAAATCGTCGATGACATGGTCGCCAATGGCGTCGAGTTTGTCACCACTGTGCCCTGCAAGCAGCTCGCCGGCGTCATTGACGAGATAGATGCCTGCGAAAAAATCTACCACATACCGTCCAACAAGGAAGATGAAGGCATGGGGCTGTGCGCCGGTGCTTTCATGGGCGGCAAGCGCCCGGCAATCATCATGCAGAACACGGCCATCGGTGTGACCATCAATACACTGGTGACGCTGACCCAGTATTACCGGATGCCGCTGCCCATGCTGATTTCGTACCGGGGCGAACTGGGCGAACCGGTGGCGTGTCAGGTGGAAATGGCGGTGCATACAAAAGCCCTGCTCAACCAGTTGAACATTCCGACCTACCACTTCCACAAGGAGGACGACGTCAATGAGCTGGATGCGATCCTCAAATACACCTTCATGTGCAACAAGCCGGTTGCCATTCTGACCGATGCCAGCTTCTGGAAAGGGTACTGATCATGATCCGTTCTGAAATTCTGCGCGACATCGCGCCCATCATTCGTGACCATCTGGTTGTCTGCAATATCGGGCTGCCAAGCCAGGAATTGCATCTGACGGACGACCAGCCGACAAATTTCTACATGCTGGGGACCATGGGCCTTGCCTCGTCCATCGGTCTTGGCCTGGCCCTGGCGCAAGACAAGAAGGTTATCTCGATTGACGGCGATGGCTCTGTGCTGACCAATTTCGGTACCCTGCCGACAATAGCCAACAATGTGGCGGACAATTTTATCCTGCTCATCATTGACAATGGCAGCTACGGCTCCACCGGTGACCAGCCGACCTATGCCGGCAAGAAGACCTCCCTGACGGCTGTGGCCAAGGCGTGTGGCTGTGAAAACGTTGTGGAATGCAGCGCCGAAGACACCGGCAAGACCATTCAGGCAGCACTGGACAGCAACAAGATGACCATCATTGTCGCCAAGTGTGAGAGCGGTAACGTGAAGGTGCCGGTCATCACAATGGATCCGGTTGTGATCCGCGACAGGTTCATGAAGGCTGTTCAGGCTTAAAGGGGGCGTTCGTTGTTTGCCTCGAGCGAAATCCACTCATCAGCAGATGCGCGCGCATTGGCTCGTGCGCGTCTGCCGTGGATGGTGTTCGACTATATTGATGGCGCAGCAGGCGAGGGGCACGGAGAAGCCCTGAACCGGTCTGCATTGCGCGATCTGCGCCTGCAGCCGCGCATCCTGGTCAATGTCACCAAACGCGATCTCGGCGTGACGGTGTTTGATCACGACGCCATGCGCCCGTTTGGTATCAGTCCGATGGGTATGTGCAACCTGTCCACGCCCGGGGCTGATCTCATGCTGGCGCAGATGGCGGCGCGCCACAAGGTGCCGGTTGGTGTGTCAACGGTGGCGTCCACATCGCTGGAGACGATGATTGAAAAAGCTGACGGGCATGCCTGGTTCCAGCTTTACATCAGCGGCGACGGCAGCAGCACGCAAGGCCTGCTGGACCGGGCACAGGCGTGCGGCTATCGTACCCTGGTTGTGACCCTTGATGTGCCGGAGGTGGGCAGGCGGCCGCGCGAACTGCGGCGTGGGTTCAAGATGCCGTTCAAAATCGGGCCGCGCCAGTTCATCGATTTTGCCCTGCATCCGCGCTGGTCGCTTTCGACCCTGATGAACGGGCGTCCCGAAATGGCAAACTTTACCGGGCCGGGCAACAAGTTCGACCGCACCGAAAGCCGGGCTGCTGCAGACTGGGCAAAACTGAAAAGCCTGCGTGAGCAATGGCAAGGAAGACTGGTGGTCAAGGGTGTGCTGAGTGTCGAAGACGCGGTGCGCCTCAAACAGTCAGGTGTTGACGGTATTCAGGTTTCCAGCCATGGCGGCCGCCAACTTGACAGTGCACCACCTCCGATTGCGATGCTGCGGCGCATTCGCGAAGCGGTGGGAGACGATTATCCGCTGTTTTACGATTCCGGAATCCGGTCCGGCGAGGATGTCGTCAAGGCTTATGCGATGGGCGCCGATTTCGTATTTCTCGGGCGCCCGTTGCTGTTTGCCATGGCCGCCGGCGGTGAGCGCGGCCTGTCGCAGTTGTGGGATGTTCTGACGGACGAAACCAGCCTCACTCTTGCGCAACTTGGCAGGACGTCGATGCAGGACCTTCCGGGTACGCTGGCTTGCAGTCAGAATCCTGTTTGAAAGATCCGAGGTTGGCTGTCTTTGCGAACCGGGTGTTAAGCATGACCTGCGGCATCTGCGCCACACGGGGTTGCTTTGCTTGACTTCGATACCCACATCTGTGCTTGTGCGGCTATTGGACATGGGCCGCGACCGAACGAGTCGCAGACTACTCCTTGCCCATGACACATGTTTTTCTTCGGTGGCGACCTTGAGCCATCAAATCCGGGTTCATTGCCCGTTGCCGTCGAAAAGAAACCCAGATGCGCCAAACCTTTGCGCGCATTGCTTACAAGAAAGAATAACAACTTGAAATTTACCGACCTCGGCCTCGACAGGCCGTTGCTCAATGCTCTTGAAGCATTGGGCCATGACGTGCCTACGCCCATTCAGGTGAAGGCCATCCCTACAATTCTTGACGGACGTGACGTAATCGGACTGGCCCAGACGGGCACCGGCAAAACCGGCGCCTTTGCGCTGCCGTTGCTGCAGCGCCTTGCGGCCTCTGGCGTCAAGCCCAAACCGCATGCCTGCCGTGCGCTCATACTGGCGCCGACGCGTGAACTGGTGACCCAGATCATGAAATCCGTGCGCGACTACGGTTCACGCATGAAGCTGTCTGCGACCTCGATTGTGGGCGGTGTTTCCATCCGGCCGCAGAAAGCCACCATGGCGCGCGGCGTCGACATTGTGGTTGCAACACCTGGACGTCTGCTCGACCTGATCGACCAGCGCTGCATGCGGCTGGACTCGGTTGAAGTGCTGATCCTCGATGAAGCAGACCAGATGCTGGACATCGGCTTCATGCCGGCCATCCGGCGTGTTGTTGCGCTGGTGCCTGAAAAGCGTCAGACACTGCTGTTTTCGGCCACCATGCCGAAGGAAATACGCAAGCTTACCGATCAGCACCTGAAGTCTCCGGTCGAAATCGCCGTAGCAGCGATATCCACACCGGCTGAGCGTATCAACCAGTCGGTCATGCATATTGCTGCGGGCAACAAGATTGCCGCAGTGGCGCATCTGGCACGTGAGAACACGGGCAAACGCGTGATCGTGTTTACCCGCACCAAACGCGGTGCAGACCGGGTTGTGAAGCGGCTTGTACAGGACGGCTTTGAGGCGGCGGCCATTCACGGCAACAAATCACAGGCCAACCGCGAAAAGGCACTGGACCGGTTCCGCAAGGGCGCATGTCCGATCCTGGTCGCAACCGATATCGCGGCGCGTGGCATCGATGTGCCGGGTATCGAAATGGTCATCAATTACGAACTGCCGCATGTGCCTGAAGTCTATGTGCATCGCATTGGCCGTACGGCGCGCGCCGGTGAATCCGGCTTTGCGGTAGCGCTGTGTGCCCATGATGAGCGTGGCTTGCTGCGCGATATCGAGCGGTTGCTGAAGCGCAAGGTGGATGAAGTGCCGGTTCCCGAAGGATTGCCGGCAATATCCTTGCGTGACATTCCGCGCGAACCGCGTGAGCGTGACCCGCGCGCCAAGCCGCAACAAAAGAAGCGTGCGCATCAGTCACGCCGCCCCGGTGGTGGTGCTGCCAAGGGTGCGCGCACTGCCGGTGATCAGGAGAAGAAGTCTTCACCAGGTCCAAACCGGCGGCGGCGTCCAAACCGTTCGAAGCCGGGCGGTCAGCAGAACACACGCGCAGCCTGACCCTGCCATAGCTAGTAATAGCTGACAGCGGATACCGCCGCATCGGCATCGAATACGCGACCTATCGCGACGATGCCGATGCGGCGGATGTTTCCCGGCCGCAGTGACTTCGGTCGAAACGGAAATTTGAACTGGCGGCCGTCTGAAGCCGCCAGCAATAAGGTTGATCAGCTAGGGCTTGATGTAAGTGTAACCCATTTGCTGCAGCCTACTCAGCTCTGCGACGCCGGACGGCACAATGTCATCGTCAAACACTTCAAACAGGTCAGTGTTGTAATCGATTTTTCTGCCCGCAAGCGTATTGTTGCAGACATGAAAGCTTACCTGCTGCGTCTTCAGATTAGTGACGTCCATCTGCAATTTCTGGTTTGATTTTGCTGATTTGAGCAAACCGACGCCATTGCCATGCAAAACAACCTTCAATTCAAGGTTCTCAGCGCCTACGGCATTAATGTGGTTCTGTATATTTCGCAAGGCACCTCTATAGGCCTTGTCATCTGAACCTCCGTTATAGTTGATATGATAGACAACTTTCTGTTTTCCATAGCGCTCGTTGGCCTCAACACCGGCAATTTGGATAACAACAACTGCGAGCAGTGACAGAACAGCTGCCAAAACAGATTTGTGAATATACATGGTTTCCTCCTGGAGATTTGTGATCGCTTGCAACTAGCGCACAAGACTACACTATGTTCACACCGATCCGGCGCATGCAAAAGCTGGTGCATTTATCTGGATGGCCTAGGGTAAACCCTGGGATTGCGCGATGTGCGCTTACGGATGACGGGTCTTTCCGACCACCTGTGTCATATTCTGCGCATCGAACTTCCGCAGTAAATGACTGCGATGATACTCGACAGTCTTGGGACTGATGCTCAACTCCCTGGCGATCTGCTTGGAGGTCAATCCCCGTTCGACCAGGCCCAGGATGTCCTGTTCACGCCGTGTCAGGGAGACATTGGAAACAGAAGCGATGTCATGCCGGACCACGTCCGGGCTAGCTCCTGCAGAGGAGAACCTCTCGCTTCTGCGATAAACCGCCAGCGCCATGATTGAGAGTAAAGATATCATCGCAAGCACAAATCCACCCAACCAGGCAGATGATCGGGAGAGTGTGAAACCCGACGACGCCAGCTCAATGTTTTTCATGAGAGCGGTGACGCTACCGGTATGGGCTATGGTGCTCCAACCTGCATAATCGCCGCTGCGCACGGCAGGATGTTCGTCCTTCAGACTCAACAGGCTGATTGCAATTTCACGCTTGAGGATCTCGGGCACATTCGTCGATGCGCCGAGCACCCACTCCGGAAACAGTTGGGTAGAAAGAGCCAGATCAAACCCGGGAACCCGGACCGAATTTACGATGCGAATGTCAGCCGGTGACAGCTTGCCCTGCAAGACCATCGACTCAATAACACCAGTTCGCACCGTACCGGCGTCTATCTCACCATTGATGACTGCGGTGACAATAGTGTCCTGTGGAAAGCCGAAATATTCAATCGCATCAAGATCGCGCCATGGGTTGATGCCGTTGCGCAAAAGCGTATCGGCTGCGATCCTGAAGCCACCGAATGCATCTGGTGCAACTGCTCCCAGGCGCTTGTTTCGAAGATCTGTCAGTCCGCGTACGGCAGCATTGTCAGAGCGAACAAATATGACTGCTCCGAGCCGATTACCGGTGCGCGGCTCGCCAGATCGCTCGGTCCGCAGGGACACAACAGGCTCCAGATTATAGATTTCCGTCAACTGCTGGAAATTTCCCGGATTGGTAAGCACCAGGTCAAGATTTCCCTCGTTCAGTTCGGCGCTCATTCCCTGCAACGAAAGCGGCACTACGGCAAGACTGTGGTCATCCAGGCTGTGGGACAGAAATTCAAAGGTCGGATGCCATCTTTGGCGGGCCAGTTCATCACCACGGTGTGCCAACACGCCTACCTTGAGCATTTTCGCGCTCACATTCGGCACAAACAGGAAAGACACAGAGACCGCCAGCAGAAAATACACAACCCACCTTGATGCGGCTCTTGCCAAACTGGACAACTGAAGTACTGGCATTCATCAATGATGAGCTTGGCAATGCTTGTTGTCTAGGATTATTGGGCAGCGCCGGACAGGGGGGATTGGCATGCCGGCTATTTTACACGGTTAGCAGGAGATCAGGTTTCGGCCAGTCGGACTGTTATAACCGGTCCTGACCCTAGTAATAACTGACTGAAGTCACTGCTGCATCGGCATCGAACACGCGGCCTATTGCGACGATGCCGATGCGTCGGATGTTTCCCGGGCGCAAAGGTTCGTCGGTGCGATGGGCCTCAAAATCCCCGAAATCGAAATGACACAACGTCCATTCTGAAGGCGCGGTGAAGGCCTGGCGAAAGGATTGCCACGGACGGGTGAGATCGCTGGTGCGCAGGTGAATGTTGTAGGTTTCGGCATTGCCGATGAGCTGCAGCGCCACGCCTTTTGCATCGCTTGGCGGGGGAGGCAGGTCTGCTGCGATCTGGATAAAACCGCCATTGTTGTCGAGACTGACCCGACCGGTCATGCGGGTGGCTGTGCGACCATCGATCACTGCCTGCTCAATCTGCCCGTTCGATACGCCGCCCATCACCCGGTCAGTCACCAGTTCCCAGTTCGGTTCAACTTCATTCATGTTATTGCCTGCTGAGCGCCTGCGTCGCAAAATAGCCAATGGTTGCCGCAGAACCAGACAACAGTGTGCCCCATGTGATATCAACCATGGTGACTGCGACGGGCCAGTTTTTGAGCGTGGCCTGATTGGTCATGTCGTAGGTGGCGTAACAGAAAAATCCGAACAGGGCGCCATAGAGTGCTGCTGTCTGCCAGGATCCGTCTTTCATAGCAGGGGCGACCGCAAAAATCACGAGACCGATTACATAAACAGCGTAAAACCCGGCTGCGGCGGAGTAATTCACCGTATCCGCCAACAGATGGGATAATCGGGAGAAATAGAATTTTTTCGCTATGGTTCCCAGCCAGAGAAAATCCAACGCGAAAAAGGCTATGGCTGTGCTGATATAGGCTGTTATCCAGGTCATGGCATATTCAACGCAATCGGTAAGGATTTGGTTCAGGCAGCCCGCGCAGCATCTGCAATTGCCGGGTCGAGCGCAACCGTCAAACCGTCCAGTTCCTCACTGTAGATAAGCTGACATGACAGGCGCGACGACGGCATGACGGTGGGCACTGTGTCAAGCATGTCTTCTTCTTCGTCACGGGCTGCAAACAGTTTGTCTGTCCAGTGGTCATCGACAATGACATGGCAGGTGGCACATGCGCATGCACCGCTGCACAGGCCTTCCATAGGCAGGCCGTGTTCGCGAATGATCTCCATGACCCGCCAACCTTCCACAGCTTCCAGAACGTGAGTTTTGTTGTCGGTGTCGATTACGTTGATGACGCCCATGGCTGCTTTCCCTGCTCGACCAAACTTGTTTGCGTACTAACATGTTTGGATTCGCTGTTGCAATGCAACAATTGTCGCAACATGGATGATCTCTGGCAGACGGGCTGTGCCGAAGTTGTTTGTCTTGCAGGACATTTTTAAGGTATACGTTCTGGATAACGAACAATCAGGGCAACGCGGGGTCACTGGGCCCCATAAACCTGATCAGATATCGCGGCAGGGTGCAAATGGCTACACAACGCGGACGCAAGTCCCACACACCGTCTGATGTCACGCCGGAGCTGGGCAAGACCATCCAACGTCTGCGCAAGGCGTACAAAATGTCGTTGGGCGACCTGTCCGAGCATTCCGGGGTTGCCAAGTCGATCATTTCGCAAATCGAGCGAAATGAAACCAATCCGACCATTTCAACCGTGTTTCGACTTTCACAGGCACTCGATACGACTATTGAGGAAGTGTTGAAAACCGGCAGGAGCGATGCGTTCATCGACCATCAGACGAGGGCGGCTATTCCGCTGCTCGAGAGTGAAGACGGATTGTGCAGGCTGGCGATTGCCGGGCCCTTGAACCTTGTTGACCATCTGCAATGGTATGATTTTCATGCCAAGCCCGCCGGTGTACTTGAATCGGAACCTCATCCGCCGGGAACGATTGAACATCTCTATGTGGTGACAGGGCAATTGGAGGTAACCGTGGACGGGGAAAGCCGCCTGGCAAAGTCCGGCGAGGCATTGCGCTACCATGCCGACAAGCCCCACAAGCTTGTGAACACAGGCTCCGCTCCGGTTCATGCTACCATGGTGCTGGTCTTGCGCCAGCCAGGTTGAGCTTCTTTCAGCGTTGGTTCCGGTGACATTCAGGACTGCATTTCAACCTCGATGAAGGAAGTTGGCTGTCCTGGCACCTGTCCAATACAGGAAAGCCCCGCTGTCCTTGCAGGAAGCGGGGCTTTACCGAAATCTGGTGCTGCAACCGGATCAGGAGATTTGTGCAATCCGTGCAGATGGCGAAATCTGCACGGATAAGGGGAGAGTTAGTGGCAATAAGTCTTGATGATCGGTGTCGTCGGCAGGGTGCTTGCCTGATACTTGTCGATTGTGCTGTGAGCCTCCACAAGGCTTGAACACAGCCGCGATTGCTGTGACATTACAGAAAACGAATTTACGCCGAGAACCACCAGAACCGCAAACAGTACCACGCAAATGCGCGCGAGTGTGTTGGCAACACTGAGGCGTTCGTTGGCCAGTTTCTGCCACGGTATCATTTGCTCTGATTGTGCTACTCTTAACATTCTCTGTCTCCCTCTAACTTAACTAAATCTTCCCAGGGGCCCGTTGATGTGTGTGGGCTTGATGACCATTTGTTTACTACAATGATTGGCCGACCGCTTCTTAAATCCCTTGTTAACGTTGCGCATTCCTAAACCAACAAGGGACAATTTTACGCAAATTTTCGGGGTATCTAGTAATTGCTCAGCACGCGGCAATTGCACGCTGTAGCAAAATCGCTAAATTCAGCAGGATTACCGGGGTCGATTCGGGCGAGAGGGTTACGCAAACCATGATTGGTGCGTTCATTTGCGGTTGCGCAGGCGTTGAGCTTAGCGCGGATGAAGAGGCTTTTTTTCGTGACGCACAGCCTTGGGGACTGATCCTGTTTGGACGAAACGTTGAAAATCGCAAGCAGATTTGTGCTCTGACGTCGCGGTTTCGAGAGCTTGTCGGCCGGGCCGATGCACCTGTGCTTATCGATCAGGAGGGCGGCAGGGTGCAGCGCATGGGACCGCCTGAGTGGCGCAAATATCCTCCAGGACGCTCCTATGCCGACATTTACGAGCTTGACGCCCTGACCGGGTTGTCGGCTATCCGGCTGGTTTACCGGCTGCTCGCCAGTGACCTGGCCGAGGTCGGCATCAATGTCGACTGTGTGCCGGTACTGGATGTACCGCAACCTGGCAGCCACAAGATTATCGGTGATCGTGCCTATGGCAGCAATCCTGAGCAGGTCGCATTGCTGGGCAGGGCTGCTGCGCAGGGCTTGATGGATGGCGGGGTGCTGCCGATCATCAAGCACATCCCCGGCCATGGCCGGGCGTTTGCCGACAGTCATCTGGAATTGCCGGTGGTCGATACTTCACACCAGGAGCTGGAACAGGTTGACTTTGCGCCGTTCGCCGCGCTGTCCGACATTCCAATGGCGATGACGGCCCATGTCGTTTACTCGGCGATTGACAAGGATTCACCATGCACCCTGTCTGCCAAGGTGATCGGTGACGTGGTGCGCAAGCAGATCGGTTTTGACGGCCTCTTGATGAGCGATGATCTGTCAATGAAGGCGCTGGATGCTTCGCTGGCGCATGTGGTGGGCGAGGATCTGTCCAATTTCAGATCATCCATGCATGCGCGTGGCGAACTGGCGCTCAAGGCCGGTTGTGATGTGCTCTTGCATTGCAATGGTGACATGGAAGAGATGAAGCAGGTTGCCGACGCAGCCGGTACCTTGAAAGCCACAGCGCGCAAGCGGGCGCTGCGGGCTCTGTCATTTCTGCGTAAACCGGATGATTTTGATGTGGCTGAGGCAGAACGTGTGCTGGACAGCATGATGGCGATGGCCTGAGCAGGCTGGCGCATTTTCATCACACAGCGGCCACATCACTTGAGGATAAGTGCGTATAGCCGCTGTCAGAGATGGCCAAGCACGCTATATCTGGTGTATCAATTGTGACAAACCCGCGACATGTGGGCATTGAAATGCGGATTTCATGAACAAAGATGCGACAACTGATGCACAGGACGAGCTATGGCCGGATGGTCAGGGCCCGGTGCGCCTTATGCCGGAGCCGGAAGACGAGGGCCTGCCGCTGATTGTTGATCTGGACGGTTTTGAAGGCCCGCTGGATCTGCTGCTGCAACTGGCACGCAACCAGAAGGTCGACATCACCAGGATTTCCATTCTTGCACTTGCCGAGCAGTATCTGGTGTTCATCGAAGATGCCCGCAAGATGAAGCTGGAACTGGCGGCTGATTATCTTGTCATGGCTGCGTGGCTTGCCTATCTCAAATCACGCCTGTTGCTGCCCAAGGAAGCCGATGACGGCGACGAGCCGCCGCCCGAAGAACTGGCAGCACGGTTACAGTTCCGGCTGCAGCGATTGCAGGCCATGCGGGACGCCGGCGCCAAGCTGATGTCGCGCAACCGTCTCGGACGTGATGTATTTGCCCGTGGCTGGCCGGAACCAGTCGTTGTTGAAAAGCAGGTTGAGTGGGGCGACACGCTGATTGACCTGTTGCAGGTCTATGCGGACCGGCGCCAGCGCAAGGCTGCGCACCATAATTATGAAATCAAGCGGATGCCGGTGTGGACCCTGAAGGAGGCCCGCACGGCGTTGGAGCGGATGTTGGGCACAATGGATGACTGGGGCCGGTTTGACAGCTATTTGCTGGAATATCTGGTGGAGCCTGACAAACGCGCATCCGTGCTTGCATCGGGGTTCACTGCGTCACTTGAGCTGGTGCGCGAGGGTGTGCTGGAAGTGCGCCAGGAAAAGTCGTTTGAACCGATTTATATGCGGCGCTCGCGCGCAGGTTAGATGTTGTGGCCCGGGTAAGGGGCAAATGGGGCAAGAGGGTTTACAAATTGGCCAAGCAAGCTGTGAAGATCGAGGATGGACAAGAGCCGTCGCATGACCTTGAGGATGAAGTGGCAGAAACCGCATCGGCGGGCGATGGCATGGCGCCTGTACAAGACGCGCCGCCTGCCGACGACAGTGACCTGCCGGATTACCTGATGCGCAAGGGCGATGCGATTTCCGGTGTGATGCCGCAATTGCAGCAACAGCGTGTGGTGGAAGCCTTGCTGTTTGCAGCAACAGGTCCATTGTCCGAGGCCGAACTTGCGGCAGCGTTGCCCAAGGATGCTGACGTGACAGAACTGTTGGCGGTCGTGCAGGAAAGCTATCAGATGCGCGGCGTGAACCTGATGCAGATTGCCGGAAAGTGGGCATTCCGCACGGCTGATGATCTGAGTTTCCTGTTGCGTGAAGAAGCCACCGAGCAAAAGAAGCTGTCGCGTGCAGGGCTCGAAGTGTTATCCATCATCGCCTACCACCAGCCGGTTACCCGCGCTGAAATAGAGGATATTCGAGGTGTGGCCACCGCCAAGGGTACGCTGGATATCCTGATGGAAATAGGCTGGATCAAGATGCGGGGCCGCAGGCGTACACCTGGCCGGCCGGTGACTTACGGCACCACACAGGAGTTCCTGGAACATTTCGGATTGAACGAAATCCGTGATCTGCCTGGAATGGTTGAGTTAAAGGGTGCCGGCCTGCTGTCAGGTAATCTGCCTCCAGACATGTTCATTCCAAGCCCCAGTGATGATGATGTATTGGGGCCGGATGAAGATCCGCTGGATTCGACGGATTTCGAGCCGGAGCTTGAAATGCATCTGCCGGATGATGAAGAGACCGATGATGCGGCCGAACCTGATGAAGCGCTGAACATGGACTTGCCCGAAGTGCTCGATGACGATGGCAGGGCTTAGAACGGCTTGCGAGGTCGCCGGCTGCAGCAACCTATCGCGTGCCTGAATGCTGGATAGTTGGCACGCGTTGGTGTAATCACCATTCGCAATGACAGAAGTACTTCACAGAACCACCAGGGGCCGGTGGGGTCCACGCGGCACGGCAGCGGCAGCGTTTGCCTCCAGCGTGACATTTGACGACGTGTCGCTGGCCTATGGCGATACGGAAGCTGTTCGCAATGTATCATTTGAATTGAAGCAGGGTGAAATCGTGTGCCTGCTGGGGCCGTCGGGGTGTGGCAAGTCGACCTTGATGCGGCTGGCGGCTGGTGTCGAGCGACCGGATTCGGGGCGCATCCTGCTCGACAGTGCCGAAGTAGCGTCGGACACCCGGTTCGTCCCGCCCGAAAGGCGGTCGGTCGGCCTGATGTTTCAGGACTATGCACTGTTTCCCCATCTCACCGTGATGGGCAATGTGACGTTCGGCCTGAAGGGAGTGGACAAGCAAAGCGCCACCAATGCGGCGCGTTCTGCGCTTTTGCGGGTTGGACTGGATCACCTGGAAAAGTCTTATCCACATGAGTTGTCGGGCGGTGAACAACAGCGTGTCGCCCTGGCCCGGGCGATTGTACCACGACCGGCAGTTTTGCTGATGGATGAACCGTTCTCCGGACTGGACCAGCGCCTCAGGGAACATGTGCGTCATGAAACCCTGGCGATCCTGAAGGAGACCCGATCCAGTTCAATCCTGGTGACCCATGATCCTGAAGAGGCCATGGGCATGGCGGACCGTATCGTGCTGATGCGGGCCGGGCGCGTCGTGCAGATCGGAACGCCCGATGAGTTGTATCGCCATCCCGCGGACGCTGAAGCGGCCCGGTTTTTTTCGGATGTGAACGAATTGCGCGTGCGCATTGTCGATGGTGCGGCAGATACGCCGCTTGGCCGGTTCGCAACCGACGTTGGCGAAGAGGGCGGCCCGGCGCTTGTCATGATCCGGCCGCAGGCGTTTGTGCGGACCGATGCTGACGATGAAGCAGCGATACTTGCGCAGGTTACCGATCAGCGGTTTTTGGGTGACAAGGTTGAACTCTCACTGCTGTTTGAAGGGCTGAATGAGGTGGTGTACGCCAGAGTGGCGACAACCGGGTGCCCGAAGCTGGGGGAGACAGCTCATTTCCGCCTCGATCACGATCATGTACTTGTGTTTGACAATCTGGGTGGCTGACACCATTTCACATATTAACCGCTCTGTGTTTGTTGCCGCTATCTCGTGTTGCGGCCCATAGGGCTTTCTGCAATAGTGCGCGCGAATTACGAGAGGTCCGGGTGGGGCCTTTGTGTATAGGGAGAATTTAAATGTCTATCGGACCATGGCAAATTATCATTATCGTTCTGCTTCTGGTCGTCCTGTTTGGCCGCGGCAAGATTTCCGAGCTTATGGGTGACGTCGCCAAAGGCATCAAGAGCTTCAAAAAAGGCATCGCTGAAGAAACTGATGAGGCCAAGGAAACGGTTGCTGACGCAGCCAAGACCATTGAGCTGGAAGCAGAAGAGATGACCGAAAAGGCCAAAGACAAAGCCAAGAGCTGATTTGTTCTGGTAACCTTGCAGGCTGCAGATTGATGGCGGCCTGTTCGGTTGGGCTTGGCAGGATTTTTCCTTAGAGCAACATGGGTTCAAGTGAACCCATAAAGTTGCTCTAACACTTTGAAAGCGATCAGGTTTATGATTTTTGGTTGAATCAACCAAAAAACACCCTGATCTAGCGTTCGGGAACACGGTTCACATGTTCGATTTCGGCATAGGCAGTACGGAACTGATGCTCATTGCGGTTGTCGCATTGATCGTCATCGGCCCGCGTGATCTGCCGAAAGTGCTGCGCACGGTCGGGCAGGTGATGACCAAGGTGCGGGCCATGGCTCGGGAGTTTCAGGGCCATATCGAGGATGCCGCAAAAGACACGGGTCTTGATGACCTGAAAAAGGATATCTCGAAGGCAACCAATTTCGACATGAACGAGACGCTCAGCGATATCGCCCGTGAGCCTGGAAAAGTGTCGACGCCGCCAGCCAAGCAAGCGCCGGAGGCAACGTCTGAACCGGTGGCCAAGCCTGCAAAAAAGGCGGCAGCACCCAAAAAGGCCACGGCGGGTAAAGCCAAGACCAAGAAGACTGCCGCCGCCAAGGACACAACTGCATGAGCGCGACTGATGACGACATCGAAGCATCCAGCGCGCCGCTTATCGAGCATCTGGCTGAACTTCGGACCCGGTTGATCCGCTCGGTCATCGGTTTTGCCGTGATGTTTGTCGTCTGTTTCTATTTTGCCGACAAGATTTTCGACTTCCTGCTGATACCGTATCAGTGGGCGGTCGGTGAAGATCAGGAACTGAAGCTGATTTTTACCGCGCCACAGGAGTTCTTCTTCACGCAATTGAAGATCGGCATGTTCGGCGGCCTGTTCCTGGCGTTTCCGTTGATTGCCACCCAGATCTACATGTTTGTGGCGCCCGGCCTGTACAAAAACGAGCGCAATGCATTCAAGCCGTATCTTTATGCCACGCCGGTGCTGTTTGTGGCTGGCGCATCGCTGGTGTTCTTCATGGTCATGCCGATTGCCATGCGGTTCTTTATCAGCTTCCAGCAGACGGGCGCGGACGGACGTGCGGTTATTGAACTGCTGCCCAAGGTATCGGAATATCTCAGCCTGACCATGACTCTGATCCTGGCATTCGGCATCTGCTTTCAGATGCCGGTTATCCTGACACTGCTCGGACGGGTTGGCATCATCACGTCGCAAGGGTTGAGGGAAAAACGAAAATACGCTGTTGTCGGGGTGTTTGTGGCCGCAGCCGTACTGACGCCGCCGGATCCGTTCTCCCAACTGGGTTTGGGCATCCCACTCATACTGCTCTACGAAGCCTCAATATTGACTGTTCGTCTGGTTGAGAAAAGACGCGATGCTGCCGAAGCTGCGCGTGAGGCGGAAGAAGACGCAGACGACGCCTAATAGTCGACCGTGCCTGAAGGTTGGTTTCCGGGCGC
The DNA here is from genome assembly GCA_963698275.1 of uncultured Alphaproteobacteria bacterium. Taxonomy (GTDB): domain Bacteria; phylum Pseudomonadota; class Alphaproteobacteria; order Rhizobiales; family Aestuariivirgaceae; genus Anderseniella. Next base: position 1,203,923 of record CAVOQE010000001.1, read on the forward strand.
AAAGACAAGGTAATGGCCGTCCGCCCCTGACCCATGTCCCTTTGCTGGCAGTTGGCGGCCCAATAGACCCCTCAGCAAATTGCAAAGCTGGTTGACCTTCGTCAAGGCATCAACGGGTGAATTGCCGAATACTTGTTCATCTAATGGGACGGCCAGCACGTATCGTGCTCGTGACATGGAGAGCAAGACATGAAAATCCAAACCTACACGAAAACCGTGATTGCGGTTTGTTCACTACTGATGCTCAGTTCCCCGGCAGTCGCCGATGATAATGACAGTTCGCCTGGATGGTGGGGCGGCTGGGGCATGCATTCGATGATGGGACGAGGGGACCGTCGGGGACGCGGCCGGGGGTGTATGATGGGCTACGGGCCAAATGCGCTGCTGGATCGGGTCGATGGCCGTCTGGCGTTCCTGAAAACCGAGTTGAAGATCACCGACAGCCAGTCAGAAGCCTGGTCCAGCCTGGCTCAGACAATCCGCATCAACAGTGAAACCCACAATGCCATGCACCGTGACATGATGAAGGAAATGCATGATGGCGATTTCTTCAAGAAACCGCTGCCCGACCGTCTGGTTATAAGGGAAACACATCTTGAAACACGGTTGCAGCAGGTGAAAAACGTCAGAGAAGAAGTGGAAAAACTGTACGTTGTGCTGGATGACGATCAGAAAAAATCCGCAGATGAAATCATGCTGCCGATGATGGGTATGGGCTGCGGCATGGGCGGGGGAATGATGTCAAACTAGGTCAGAGTGTCGTTCGCGGTCTGGTCAAACCGGGACCTTTGATCGGCAACTGTTTGTCGCTGACTCAGCTGATGCAGACCAAGTGGCAACCGGGCAACGCCTTTGCTGGTCAATTGCCCGGTTATCTACGTCTTAAGAAGCGGGTTGCCGTCAGGCAGTTCTGCCGCAGCTTGCTTGCAAGATCGCCCAACCAGGATGATCTTTCTTGGTCGAGCTGACTGAGCGTCTGTGCCATGGTATCATTTACCTGATAAACCATGGCGCTGACCTTGCCTATGTGATCATGCTCTTCGGTTAGCTTGAAGGTGTCGAACTCTCCGGGCAGGTCGATGCAACTTTTCGCGGCATCTGTAACCATTACGTATCGATGGCCTCTGACACTGTTCTTCATCATGCGGTGAAGGATGATCACATCGGTGCCGAAATGATCAATAGAGCCGCGGAACTCGAACCGGCTGGCACGCCCGCGATGAACAAAGATTTTAAGATCAAGGTCTTCGATCTGGCTGCATGCGCTGCATGGACAAATGTTGGATTTGATCAAACGCGCACGTTCCCGAAAAAACGCTGCAAATATGGCCATTACTGTTTGACCGACTTCTGTATCTGTCAGTTTTTTTGAATCAACAAAAAACAGAGCGGCATCGCCTTCCAGTTTTGAAAGTTCGACAGTCCTGCAGGCAGCCTCGATCATTGTGTTGATAAGGGAGAACACAACATATTGGGCATGACCGGAAGCAAACCGGTTTCCTGTCATGAAACCGGTGTAATTGCTGATGTCCGGCAGGATGAATATGGTATCGTGCGCTGTAACCGTGTCGGCAGCTGCTGATCCGGATGTTACGTCTGAAATTTTTCCCCAGAGTGCCGGGTGGTTGCCTGCAATATCGGCAATGAGTAACTGCTGCTCGGGTGCCCGCCTCGCAAAGAAAGTTACAATGGCAACCACCAACACAACGGCTGCAAGGAGTGCCAACCACATCATAGGCATGTGATTTGAGGCGCCGTGCATCATGTTGTCGGGCATTGGTTCGGTCCGTCAAAGGTCAAATTTGTCTATATCCCTCCGGCAATCCCGACCCGCGCCGACTTGTCAGTCGACCTGGACCGGGCCTGAGTGAGGCTCACTTCGCCAGCCTGAAATCCTGATGGCACACCTTGCAGCTTTTACCGACTTCTGCGAGCTGAGGCAGAATATCTTTGACGTTCGAAGCCGTCTTGCCAGCCTCTGCCAGTGCCAGCGCATCAGAGTTCAGCTTGTCGGCGATTTCGGTGAAGCGGTCCCACTGCGTCCAGATCACCGGCAAGGCCTCTGTGGGTTTGTCCAGTGATCCTTCGGGGAACATGTGCGGCATGTGCTTGGCATGTCCGGCTATCACAGCGGCAGACGCTTGCACGGCTTCCCCGCTAAACTCGGCATCGCCTTTCACCATGGCGGCGATGGATTTCATGCTTTTGCCGATCTCCTTCATTGCTTCCATGCGCTGCATGACCATGCCGGTTGCGCCATCATGAGCCAGGGTAATTGCGGATCCGCCGGCGATGGCAAGAGCTGCAGCCAGTGTGATTTTCAAATACTTCATGCGAATTTTTCCTTGATAACAATATGTCGGCTGGTAACCGGCACGTGAAATTGCCGGGTAGATACACGTCCATGAAAGTGTAATGGGCTTCCATGGACGGTATTGGTGCAAACCGTCATTTCACCTGCTTGACGATCATCCGGCCGTTCATGTCACCGAATTCAAACTGTTTTTTGTCTCCGGTCTTCAGACTTTCAATTGTGGCCTTGTCCGGGGCGAAAAACACCATTGTCATGGCAGGCATGTCGAGATTCTTGATCGCTTCGTGCTTTACCGTCACCTTGCTCTGAGCCAGGTCGACCTTCTGCACCTCACCGGTTGTCCAGGTTACTTCCTCGGCGATAGCCGAGGTGAATGAAGCGGCCAGTACGGCCAATGCGGCCAGGGTTGTTTTCAGTTTCATTTGATCAGTTCCTTTCTTGATTGATCAGTTCATTACAGAGTCTTCGTCAGTCATCGTCGTTTTGCATGCTTGCCTGCTTTTCTGGGGGCATGGTTCTGGCATCTTTGGCGCGAGTTGCCTTTGGCACCTCACCCTTCCACTCATATGCCACGGTGCCTTCGGGATGCTGGAACCAGCCCGGATCGCCATAGTCGTCCGAAGCCAGCCCATCGCGCACCTTGACCACAGAGAACATGCCGCCCATCTCCAGTGGTCCGAAAGGTCCCCAGCCGGTCATCATCGGGATGGTGTTGTCAGGCAACGGCATCTCCATGGATCCCATGTCGGCCATGCCATCAGAGCCCATGGCCATGAACTCCGGCTGCACGCGCCGGGTCTTCTTCTGGTGCATGTCCAGCTTGGTGCCGATCTGGGTCGGTATGTCGTGACCCATGGCGTTCATGGTGTGATGGGATTTGTGACAATGGATTGCCCAGTCGCCTTCATACACGGCATCAAATTCATAAGCCCGCATGCCGCCGACCGGGATGTCGACCGTCACTTCCGGCCAGCGCGCCTGCTTCGGCACCCAGCCGCCATCGGTGCATGTCACTTCGAAGTCATAGCCATGCATGTGGATCGGGTGATTGGTCATGGTCAGATTGCCAACCCGAACCCGCACGCGATCATTCTTGGCGACGACCAACGGGTCGATACCGGGAAAGATGCGGCTGTTCCATGCCCACAGATTGAAGTCTGTCATGGTCATGACTTTCGGGATGTATGATCCCGGGTCGATATCGAACGCGTTGAGCATGATGAGGAAGTCACGGTCCACGCGCATGAACTTCGGGTCTTTGGGGTGGACTACAAACATGCCCATCATGCCCATGGCCATCTGCACCATTTCGTCGCCGTGGGAGTGGTACATGAAGGTGCCGCTCTTCACGAGGTCGAACTCATAGACGAATGTCTTGCCCGGCTTGATGGGCGGGTGGGAAAGCCCGCTTACCCCGTCCATACCGGAAGGCAACAGGATGCCGTGCCAGTGAACGGCTGTGTGTTCCGGCAGCCGGTTGGTGACAAAGATACGAATGCGGTCTCCTTCAACCGCTTCGATTGTCGGACCGGGTGACTGTCCGTTGAAACCCCATAGCCGGGCCACCATGCCGGGAGACATTTCGCGTTCGACCGGTTCGGCAACCAGATGAAACTCCTTGATACCGTTGTTCATGCGGTGCGGCAGTGTCCAGCCGTTCAGTGTGACAACCGGCTGATAATCCACTCCTGATGTCGGAACCAGAGGATCCTGCGTTGCCGCATTGTCCATTGTCGCGGCCTCTGGAATGCTTTTTGCCATTGTCGGGGTCCACATGGCGCTACCGGCCAAAGCCGCGCCGGCGCCCAGGATCTGACGCCTCGATACATTGTCATTCATTTCAGAAACTCCTGATCGTTGATGTCTGTTTCAAAGTGAATTTCGAGAGGCCACATGGTCAGTGACCGCCGGCGCCGGCATCGGCCAGAACGGCCATGTCTCCACCGCTGCCGCCTGCGCCGCCGCCGCCATAGATGACGGCCTTCAGTCCGGCTTCCGCCAGCCAGAAATCGCGTTTGGCATTGTCGGCCTGAAGGTCGGAATTGACCTTTGCCCGTACGTCCTGCAGCAGCTCAAAAGTAGAGGTGATCATGCCGTTATTGTTCAGCAAAGCCTGTTCCTGAAGCACTTTGCGTAGCGGTGCGACCGCCTCGAGATGATGCCGGGCAATGTCATATCGACCGCGGTAGGCCTCATAGGCAGTTCGAGCCTCGGACCTGATTTCGACGGCCCTTTGCGCAACGAGGTTCGCTGCACGCATGTAGGCAAATTCAGCCTTGCGCAGACGGGCCTGACCGCTGTCAAAAATCGGGATTACGAAGTCAAACTCGATAACGCCGGAGACTTCATTGCCGCCATCTTCGCCGCGTTCGATTTCAACGCCACCGGACAAATCAAGATCGCTGACATAGCGGGTCACCTTGGTCAGCCCATGGCTGCGCGCCACGATCTCCAGGTCTGCCATTGCGATTACCAGATCGATGCGATTGCGCAATGCTTCTGCTGCAATGGCTCGTTTTTTCGTGACCCTCCGGGGCAGGGGTGGCAGCCTGTTTGGCACAGAGAACTTCGTCTCCTTGCCCCACACTCCCATCTTGCGGATCAGGACCTGCTTGGCCTCGCGGGCCTCAAGACGGGCACTTGCAAGTTGAGCCGTCAGTTCAGCGTAGTTGACGTGTTCACGAGCCTGCGCAGCCTTTGGAACTGCGCCTGTCTCGCCCAGTTGCTTGGCCAGCTCGGAGCCTGCATCTGATGCGGCAATGGCCTGCTTCACATGCCCGGCGCGTTCCCAGGCAGACACGGAGTTGATCCACGCGACACGGGTTTCATTGGCGACGCGCAATGTTGCCTCGATGGCCTGTAACTGCGCCTTGCGGAGTTTCGCCTCTGCAACACTCAATCTGGCCTTGTAGGAAATTGCTCTGGCGATATTGGCCGTGATCAGGGACTCGATTGTACGAGCCACGCCGATCTGACTGAACATCACCGTCAGTTTGGGGTTTGCCGGAAGTGCCTCCTGCCATACATCCGCTGCGGACATGCCAATTTCGGCATAGGCTGCCTGCAGGCCCTTGTTGGCGAGCAATGCCGCCTGGACGGCTGTTTCAGCGTTAATGGTCTTCCCGTGGATCAACTTGTGAACACGGGCCGCAGCGGCCTCGGCCTCCTGGTGCGACTGTATCCAGACGGAGTCCTTGTTTGCCGTCTCACGCGTTGTATCGCGAACCTCGGCAAAGCCACGGTTAGGGTCTGAAAAAGCAGCAATTTCAGCTTGCGTTGCGCACCCGGCAAGCAACAGGCCGGAAGATGCAATAGCCAGATTCTTGAACAGGGAAATGCTCATTGTGCATTGCCCTCCGGCTTTTCCGCCTCGGTGGCGGTCTCTGACCATGGCTTTGGCTTAACTATGGAGCGTGGGTGATACCCCGAAACGACGCTGTGATACTGATCACCGCCGGTTTCCCTGGCAGGGTCGGTCGGATCACGGTGTGACAGGACATTGTGCGGGCTTAAATCAGCTCGTGCCGTACAACCACTGGCAACAATCAGTACTGCCAATAATACAAACTTGGTTTTCATTTCTAGATCGCCCGAAAGCGCCCCTGCTGCTTGATTTTTCCTGGAGCAAGACAAGCTCCGTGCCTCTCGTTTCAGTGAACGAGCCAGCACAGACAGACCAAAAGGGGGTGGAAGGTGACGGGCTTTTACAGCCGGTCAGATTATTCCAGACACACTGGTGACCTGAATGCGCTCAGGCAGCGGGATTCGGGGGAGGGTTAACAAACCCGGGCGACCAGCACGAGGCTGATCTGACGGCGAATCCAAAGGCCGCAGACGTTTCGTGCGGTACCGTCAATTCTGAAGAGTTCAATACGGTGGCCGACTGACATGCAATGTCGCAACATTCATCCATCGCGTGGGGCAAATTTACAGGAACCCCATGATCTGATGAAGCTGATTTCTTGTCGTGCGAGTGTCGTTCGTCTGAATGATGGTGCACATGAGGGTCACCACCCGGAGCAGTCTGAGCGACCATGGCCTCGTGGCTCTGATGACCCATGGCAGTATGGGCCTGGCTGTTTGACACAACAAGTACCTGGCTTAGCAGCCAGACACATATCATCAGCATATTCACCAGTCGCGACACTCTTTTGCTCCTGTTTTCAGCGCGTTGCAGGTTTGTTGTGCCGTGGTGAATTGTCAAGTGACCATTTTGTGAGAAGAGGAACGCGCGTGGTTAACCGAGCCTGCCGTTTGCCTCGCAAGTCCGAAAATGACGGGTATTTCTGCTCCTGGCGGCTATTGGTGGATTAAAAATTTGTAATCTAACAACCTTGACCTTCCACTTACTGGAAGCACCACATTAGCCGTGCGTCAATATTGAACAGGTTGCTTGAACAATGAAGAATCATACCAGTACAGACCAATCAGGCAGGGGCTCTGACGTTCATCAAACGAACACCAACCCGGCTGCGGCAATCACCGCCACAGACCCGGTTTGCGGGATGACGGTACGCCTGGATGCGGGCAAACCATCTCACGAGTGGGGTGGCGAAGAGTTTCATTTTTGCAGCGGCAAATGCCATGACCGGTTTGTTGCGGACCCCTATTTCTACGTGTCCGGAAACAGCCGGAAGAAAAAACAGGTTGCTGCCGAGGGCACGACCTATACATGTCCGATGCATCCGGAGATTGTTCAAGACGAACCCGGCAGTTGTCCCAAATGCGGGATGGCACTGGAGCCAATGGACGGGGTTTCCGATGAACCGAACCACGAACTGGTGGATTTCACTCGGCGGCTCTGGATCAGCGTCGCCGCCGCCGTTCCGCTGATTGTCCTGACGATGGGACCCATGATCGGGCTTCCGGTGCGGGATTGGATCGGCGAAAACTTCGCGATTCTTCTGGAATTTGCGTTGGCAACGCCTGTCGTCATGTGGGCGGCGTGGCCGTTTTTCCAGCGCGGCTGGACATCGATTGTTACCTGGAACCTCAATATGTGGACGCTGATCATGATCGGCGTGGGAACCGCTTACATTTACAGTGTGATTGCAACATTCCTGCCTGGCCTGTTTCCTGATGGGCTGAAAATGGAAGGTGGCCACATGCCTGTCTATTATGAGGCAGCGGTGGTTATCATCGCGCTGGTTTTCGTGGGACAGGTGCTGGAATTGCGCGCCAGGGAGCGCACCGGTGATGCCATTCGCGCCCTGCTTGATCTGGCGCCGAAAATGGCCCGGCGCATTCTTCCCGACGGAAATGAATATGATGCGCCTCTGGAAAACCTCGCCGAAGGCGATCGCTTGCGTGTGCGGCCCGGTGAAAGCGTGCCGGTCGATGGTGTTGTGCTGGAAGGAAACTCATCTGTTGACGAAAGCCTGATAAGCGGGGAGCCGGTACCTGTAGAGAAAAGCCCGGGTGATTTGGTCACGGGTGGTACAATAAACAAGAATGGTTCACTGATCATGCAGGCGCAGCGCGTCGGCGATGAAACCATGCTGTCGCGTATCGTGGCCATGGTCGCATCTGCACAACGATCGCGGGCGCCGATCCAGGGGATGGCGGACAAGGTCGCATCCTACTTCGTTCCTGCCGTTGTTCTTGTCGCTGTCGCGGCTTTTGTGGTCTGGCTGGCGATCGGTCCTGAACCGGCACTGGTCTTCGCAATAGTGTCAGCGGTGTCTGTTTTGATCATTGCCTGTCCGTGTGCATTGGGACTGGCCACGCCGATGTCGATCATGACGGCAACCGGGCGCGGCGCCCAGACAGGTGTGCTGATCAAGGATGCAGAAGCGCTGGAGCGCATGTCCAATGTGGACACACTCGTGGTCGACAAGACCGGCACCCTGACCGAGGGCAAGCCTGAACTCACCGATGTGATAGCTTTTGGAAACGCAAGCGAAGAAGACGTGTTGTCTCTGGCGGCTGCATTGGAAAAAGGATCGGAACATCCGCTGGCAGACGCCATACTCAATGGCGCCGTGAAACGTGGTTTGACCATAGGCAAGGCTGATGATTTCGAGGCTGTCACAGGCAAGGGTGTAAAGGGCAGAGTTGCCGGACAGGCGGTTGCTCTGGGCAATCAGGCGATGATGCGCGACATCTCGGTTGACGTGGTTTTTGCGGAGGAACAGGCCGACGCATTGCGCGCACTGGGGAAGACCGCCATGTTCATTGCCGCCGAAGGCGAGCTTGCAGGTATCGTAGCCGTTGCGGACCCGATCAAGGCCTCCACGGCGGCAGCCATTGAAGCCCTTCATGAAGCGGGTCTCACAATCATCATGGCGACCGGTGACAATGAGCGTACGGCCAGGGCAGTGGCCGGCCAATTGGGCATTGACGAAGTGCGCGCAGGTGTTCTGCCGGAAGACAAGAAGGCCCTGATCGATGATCTGCATAGAAGAGGTCACAAGGTTGCCATGGCAGGCGACGGGGTCAATGACGCTCCAGCACTTGCTGCCGCAGACGTCGGTATCGCGATGGGGACTGGAGCCGACGTTGCTGTGGAAAGTGCGGGTATCACACTGCTGAAAGGCGATCTTACGGGAATTGTCCGGAGCCGGAAACTTGCCCAGGCAACGCTGCGCAACATCAAGCAGAACCTGTTCTTTGCCTTCGCTTACAATTCTGCTGGTGTACCCATTGCTGCGGGCATTCTCTATCCGCTGACGGGAACCTTGTTGTCCCCCATGATCGCAGCGGCAGCAATGAGCCTGTCGTCGGTATCGGTGATCACAAATGCACTGAGGCTGCGGCGTGTGCGGTTATAGAGCCGGTCCACGAATTCCTCGCCTGACAGCGGGCCGGCGGTTGTCGCCACGCACCCGGTGACATGTTCAATCCCTTAAAGTGAGTTTATTCTGCCGGTACATTTGATGCCATGTATTTAGCCGCAGTGTTGCGGTCGTCTCGCTGCCGATTTTGCATGGCACGGTGGTAGCCGCCGTACACGACAATGGCAACAACTGCAAAACCGACCACCATCACGAAATAATCTGTCACGTCCATCTGATTTGTCCTTTGCCGATATGCGGGAAGCCCCGCCACTACTGTTGAAGTAGGCGGCAGCTTTGCCGGTTTCCAATCAGTGGTCGGGCTTGTGCCGATAGAAAATTCCTATCGGCCTGAACCACACATGGTCAGCACTGAACGTGGTGGCGATCGGGGAACGGGACTGAAAGTATTAGCCGGTTTGGTTCGTGCCCGGTGGTAGTCAGGTTGAGTTTCAGCGGATAACTGTCACTTCCCGTAATTTCTCTGATGCCGTGTGTCGAATGAGTTCGGCCACTTCTGCGAACTTTTCCGCGTGTACCGACCGTTTGCGCCATGCGATACCAACTTGGCGATGCAGGCTTGGCGCCTTTATGGCTAGGGTTGCGACTTCCCCCCGGCTGCCTATTTCGGAGCGCACATACAATGCCGGCAGAAAGGCCACGCCGACCCCCATGCCCACCATGAGCCGCAGCGTGTCGAGACTGGTTCCTTCATAATCACGCATCGGATTTGCGCCGAACTCGTCGCATATGCGACGCACCTGTTCATGCAGGTGGTGGCCCTTCTCGATTGTCAAGACATTGACGCCCTTCAGGTCGTCGGGTGCAATCTTGTTCTTCTTTGCCAGCGGGTGATCATGCGCTGCCACAATCAGCAGCGGTTCGCGAAACACCCGTTCGACTTCCAGTTCAGTCTGGTTGATCGGCAGCGGTGAAATGATCAGGTCAAACGCCCCTGACTGCAACTGTGCCTGCAGTTCGCTCGGTTTGTCCTCCCTGACATAGAGCCTGAGTTCGGGATGGCTGGCGTGAAGTTCCGGCACAATGTGAGGCAGCAGGTAGGGGCCCAGAGTGGGTGCAACGCCCAAGCGAACAGTGCCGTGCAGGCCATGATGTGATGATGTGGCGAGATCGACAATATCTTTCACTTCCGCCAGCACGCGGCGGGCCCGATCAGCTATTTCACGCCCCAGCGGCGTCAGGGTGACATTGCCCGAGCCACGTTCGACAAGCGTGACCTTAAGACGTTTTTCCAATTGCTGAATCTGCATGCTGAGGGTCGGCTGGGTGACATTCACCCGCTCTGCGGCCCGCCGGAAGTGCAGTTCCTCGGACAAGGTTACCAGGTATTGCAACTGTCGAATGCTGGGCATGTCTGCTCCGTATGTGAAAACTGTATGATCGAGGAAATCTATCAGTATGTGGGTGAGCTTTCGAATGGTTCAATGGGACGGCATGATTTATCTCCGTAACTCAAGCGCTGTTCACGCAACAGCCGAACAAACAGATGGAGGTTAAACATGCTTGAATTTCGTAATTCACCAGCGGAACCTTTGCTTACGACCTGGGCTGATGATGGGCCTGTCGACATTGCCGTGAAGCTGGCAAATGCCAAGACACCGGTCGTTTTTCTGGAAGGTGACGGCATTGGACCAGAAATTGCGGGTGCAGCCCGCAAGGTGATTGACGCTGCATTTCCGCACATAGAATGGGTGGAACACACTGCGGGCGATGTGGCGTTGCAGTCAGGGGTCGCAAGCGGTGTTCCGGATGAGGCGCTCGAAGCAATTGCGAAAGTCGGAACTGTCTTCAAGGGTCCGCTGTCGACCGTTCTGGGTCCAGGCGGTAAAAATCCCAACACGACCATTCGCAAACTGTTTGAACTGTATGCCAACGTTCGTCCGGTTACGACGCTCCCCGGTGTAAGGACCGCGTACGCGAACCAGGACGTGGACATGATCCTCATCCGCGATAATATCGAAGACTACCATGCCGGCATCGAGCACATGCAAACACCGGACGTCATCCAGTCGCTCAACCTGACAAGCCGCAGTGGCAGTGAGCGCATAAACAGGTTTTCGTTTGAGCTGGCTCGTGCTTGGGGGCGCGACAGGGTGACTTGTGCCACCAGTGCCGGTGGCATGAAGCTGGCTGAGAGCCTGTTCAAGAGGATGTTCGAGGAAGTTGCTGCCGACTATCCGGAAATCGTGGCCAATCACCTGGGCCTGGAAGCGTGTGTACAGGCGGTTGTGACCAAGCCAACGCACCTGGATGTCCTGGTCACGTCCAACCTGAGCGGTGATATTCCCGGTGATCTGGCCGCGAAAATGGCCGGCGGATTGAGCCTGGTTCCGAGCGCCAACATTGGTACCCATGCAGCCGTGTTTGAACCCGCGCATGGCACAGTGGCCGATCTGGCAGGCCAGAACTTTGCCAACCCGACAGCAATGCTTCTTTCAGGTATCATGATGCTTCGCCACATTGGCGCGTTCAAGGCCGCCAGTCAGATAGAGCATGCCCTCTACGTGACCCTTGAACAGGGCAGACATGTCACACCGGACCTCGCGATCACCTATCCCGGCGTGTCGACCGACACATTCGTGAAGGCTGTTATCGACAATCTTGGCGAAACCAGCGCCCTGGTCGTTGAGCGTGACCTGGACATGATCCTGATGCCGACCGCGCCAGTTCAGAAAACGACCAACATTACCAGGAGTTTTGATGGTCTTGATGTATTCATAGAGTGGGACGGGTCGGTTGACATGCTCGCGTCGAAGCTCAACCTGGTCGCAGCAGGACAGCCGTTCGCGCTTGAAAGCCTGAGCAATCGCGGGACACCGCTCTACCCGTCGGTGAGAGAAAATGCCGAGCCGGTCAATCACTGGTGCTGCCGCTTCAAATATACCGGCAGGAAGAAGAAGAGCGGCCTTCAAAGAGAGATATGCGCGCTGCTGGAAGCGGTCGGCAAGATCGGCAACTGGATGCACATAGAACGGCTGCAGAGTTTCAACGGGAACCCGGCCTACACATCGGCGAACTGATCAGTATTCGGCAGGGTGTTCACGCTGTATCGCTGAGTATTCTCCTGCCGTCACGCCGGACAACTCCCCTCGGTTGTCCGGCGTTTACCTCAATGTCTCCAGAAGCCCCGCAAGCAGTCGGCATTGCGGCACCAGCGTCGAGATCAGCAGATGCTCGTTGAACGTGTGAGCATTGGTGCCGCCGACACCCAGACCGTCAAGAGTTGCAATACCCAGCGCGCCGGTGAAGTTGCCGTCGCTGCCGCCGCCGGACTGGCAGTGGCCCAACTCTCTGCCCATGCCGGATGCAAGCCGGCGGGCGTGCTCGTATAGCGCCATGGTCTCCTCGTGCGGTTTCGCAACCGGGCGCAGCAATGCCGCCTCGACCTCGATGCGCACCCCATCTTCTGAGCCTGCCAGTGCAGTCATGTTTGACTGTACTTCCACGAGCAGTTCATCATCTGGAGCAACGCACAGAACCTGCGCTTCGCAAAGTGTTGTCACGACGTTTACGAAAATCCCGCCATGCACGGTGCCGACTGCGTAGGTTGTCGCCTTGTCATAGTCGTTCATCGCTTCAATGCGACCGATGATTTCGGCCATTTTGGCAATGGCGCTGCGGCCATCCGCCTTCGAAAGACCTGCATGGGCTGGTTGGCCGTGCACCCGTACCCAGAAACGCTGAACCGCGTGGCGGCCCGTGACGACGTCACCCCATGGCCGCAACGGTTCGGGAACCAGTATATATTTGTGCTTGACGGCTTCCGCTTCAATTCGCTGGCGAGATGACGGACTGCCGACTTCCTCGTCGGGTGTAAACATGAAGGTGACCGGCAAATGCGGCCGGATGTCCGCATTACGCAATACCGCAAAGGCCTCGACGGCCAGCCTGTTGCCGCCCTTCATATCAAGTACGCCGGGCCCGAACAATTTGTCACCATCGCGACGAATGGGGAGTTTGCCAGCCAGTGTACCGACCTCGTGCACCGTATCCAGGTGGCCCAGAACAAGGATGCCGGGCTGGTCCGGCTGTTCGGTTGATGGAAAGCGGGATACCACCACGTCGCCAAAGCCATCGATACCAGGCAGGCGTTCAACATAGCCGCCTAGTTCGTGCATGTCGTGGGCAGCAAGATCCATCATCCGATTGACGCCTGCGGTATAATGAGTGGGGCTTTCAACTTCCGCCCACTTCACTATGCCCTGGGCGATGTTTTCTGCGTCAAAGGCGGTTTCCGGCAGTGCCATGGTGTGGACCTCCTGGTTCAGCTTGCCTCATGCATGCGAAGAATGGTGCGGGCAAGGGTTTGGGCGCGGGGTACGAAAGAGGCGAGTTCCATATATTCATCCGGGCTGTGGACATGGGCGCCAACCGGGCCAACGCCGCAAATGGTTGGGGTGCCAACCGAGGCGGCAATGCCTGAGTCCGCACAACCGCCGGAGAACTCCCCTTTTATGGCAAGGCCACTGTCCCGGCCGGCCTGCGTGTACAGGTTGAACATGTCGGCGGATGCAGGTGACTGCTCAAGCGGTTTGAACTCTCCCAGGATATCCATTTTGGCAGTCGTGCCGGAAACATAACTGCGGTCTGCGATCTCTGTGATCGCGGCCACCAGCCGGTTTCTGTCTGCAAGCCTGATGAAGCGTGTATCGATATCGCAACTGGCTTCGGGCGCCACCGTGTTGACCGATTGTCCGCCGGAAATGAGACCGACATTGACAGTGATGCCGCGGTCAATGTCGGTGATATCGTGCCACGCAGTAATCTTGTGGGCCAATTCGCCGATGGCACTGATCCCGTCAGCGAAATTGGCCCCTGAATGGGCCGCCTTGCCCTTGATGGTGCACCTGAAAAAGATACCTCCCTTGCGGCCCGTGACCACATTGCCGCTGACCCGGCCGGGTTCTGAATTGAACACCGCACGGGCATTGGTGGTTTCGCGGGCAATCACCGGCGCTGATGAGGGGGAACCGATTTCTTCATCACCGGTGAACAGCCCGACAAGCGGGGCAGGGGCGCCGCCCAGTTCAGCGAATGCGGCCAGTACAAAGGCATTCATGACCAGGCCGGCTTTCATGTCGGCGACCCCGGGACCATAGGCGCGGCCGTCGCGGATGGTAAACGGGCGCCGCTCCGGTTCACCGCGTGGAAACACGGTGTCGCGATGTCCCATCAGCACGATAGGCCGGTTGCCGCCACTGGATGCACCGGAGACAGTGGCCCGGACTGCATCGCCATGGGTTTCAATCGGGATGGTGTCGCAAGCAATGCCACGGGCTTCCAGAAACTCACGGATCAGTGCACCCGCCGCATCGACGCCTTGCTTGTAATAACTGCCGCTGTCGGTGTTTACCAGCGCCTCCAACAGCGCAATCATGTCGGCTTCGTGGTCGGCCAGCCATTTCGCAATTTCAGTTTCCGCAGTCGGTGCAGTGGCCATTGCCGGCTCTCCTTATGGTCAGATTTTTATCGCCATACCGTCACGCGCCGGATCGGCACCGCCATCCCAGTGGCCGCCGACATTGCGAACGGCATGTACGCCGGCAAAATTGTAGCTTCGGGCATTGCGGCGGACCTCATAGCCCATTGCCACCAGTTCCCGCTCGGCGCTTCTGAGAATGCGATTGGTGATGTCTATGACGTCGGATGTGGTGCAGAACCTGGGGGCGGCGACGGCTTGCTGGGCTGTCATGTCAAAGTCGATGACGTTCAGGATGGCCTGCAGCACACCCATGGTGATGTAGGTGCCGCCGGGGGCGCCGATCACCAGGAACGGCTTGTCGTCCTTGAAGATGATGGTCGGGCACATGGCGGAAAACCGGGCCTTGCCGGGCACGATCGAACCCGGATTGCCGGGACGCGGATCAAACACCGCCATGCAGCCATTGTACATGAAACCAAGCCCGTCGGTGACGACGCCTGACGGCATGCCCAGCGAATGGGTCAGCGCCACGCAGTTGCCATGGGTGTCGGCAACGCTGATATGGGTCGTGTCCCTGGATTCCTTGTCGCCGACATTCATCCGCGGCACGGTTGCCTTGATGCCGCGCCTGATTTCATCGGCCCTGTCTGCCGCATAGGTTTTCGACGTCAGGTGGTCCAGCGGGATGTCCATGAAATTCGGATCGCCCAGATGCCTGTCCTTGTCGACGGTTGCGATCTTCATGGCTTCGGAGACGGTGGCGATGTAGCGGGATGAATTGTGACCCATGGCAGCGAGATCGAAATTCTCAAGGATGTTCAACATCTCAACAACCATCGCTCCACCACCCGGTGGTGGATTGGTGGCGATGCGATAGCCCCGGTAGCTTCCCCATAGGGGATCATTGGCAGTAACCGACACATCTGCCAGGTCTTGGGCAGATATCATGCCGCCATTGGCTTTCATGTCGGCAACGATCTCTTCGGCGATCGCGCCGGTGTAGAAATCGTCGGGACCGTTTTTCCGGATACGGCGATAGGTGTTGGCCAGGTCCTTGTTGACCAGCTTGTGGCCGATCTTGTGCAGGGTGCCGGCGCTGTCGGCATAGATGGCGCGGGTTGCTGCAAACTTCGTCATCAGTTCGACATAGCCCATGCGCCCGGCAATCGGCGGGTTGTTCCAGAACTCATGCACGTGCGGACGCACCAGAAACCCGTTTTCAGCGTACTCAATGGCAGGCTCCATCAGGTCGCCCAGTGACATGGTGCCGAATTTTGTCAGTGCGGTGTCATAGGCTTTCAGCGACATCGGCGTGGTGATGGCGCCATAGCCGCATTCGTTCTCTCTTCCCTTCAGGATGAACCCGAACCCGTCTTCGGCTTCGCCGACGACGAGATGTTCCCACATGTCAGGCGCGGCAGCCGACGGCGCGCGGCCATGGAAATCTATAACCTGATGGGTTTGCGTTTCCGGCATGTAGATATGCATGGAGCCAAACCCGGCAATGCCGCACATTTGCGGATCAACGGCGGTCTGGACGAGCGCGGTTGCGATTGCCGCATCTACGGCATTGCCGCCGTTTGCCAGCACATCGGCACCGGCCTCCACGGCTTCTGGTTGCGGGGCGGAAATGATGCCGTGTTTCATGACAGATGATCTCCGGTCAGGCTTTGAGTTTTGTGAGATCTGCGACAGGGCGAGCCGTTTCCGGATCGCTCGCCAGAACCTGCTCAAGGCTATGGGCAACTTCCAGAACCAGTGCATCTGATCCGTTGGGACCGACGATCTGGATACCGAACGGCATGCCGAGATGGTCGACCCCGCATGGCAGGGCACAGGACGCCGGCAATGCCATGGTCAGGGCATAGCTCAGCGCCAGCCACCTCATATAGGTCGGCATTTCCTCGCCATTGATCTCTTCGACAAACAATTGCGAATGGGGAAACGGTGACACGGCAGCCGTTGGACAGATGAGGATGTCCACGTCTTCAAACAAGTCGATGAAATCGTTATAGATCTGGGTCTGAACCGTATGTGCCCATGCGACATCGCCGAGACTGTATTTGAGCCCGCGCTCGGTGTTGTCGATCACATTGCGGTCAAGCAGATCACGATGGTGTTCCAGCCTGTCGCGATGGGCGCCGACGAAGTTCACACCCCGGGTGATTTCGAAGGCCTCGTGGACATCCTGCATCCTGGGGTCGCGATTGTCGGCGTTGAGAAATACGTGCCTGAATTTGCCGACGCGTTGTTCAAATGTTGCGGCGATGTCCTTGTCGACCGGTGCACACCCCAGATCGGTCGATATTGCCACGCGCATGCTCGACAGGTCGGCACCGGCGAGGGTTGCGGGGATGTCCATGTCGTCCATGCTGGAGAACGGATCGCGCAGGTTGGTGTCCTGTTGTGCCAGCAGCAACAGATGGGCGTCGGCAACGGTGCGACCCATCGGGCCTATAACTGAGAACGGATTCAGGGATATGGGACGCCCGACTGCGGGGACAACGCCGGGGGAGGGGCGATAGCCGGTAATGCCGCAAAACGCCGCCGGTGTGCGCAGGCTGCCGCCATAATCCGAGCCGGTTGCCAGCGGCATCATGCCTGCGGCGAGCGCCGCGGCAGATCCGCCGGATGATCCGGCACATGTCTTTGTGGCATCAAACGGGTTTCCGGTGGGGCCGTAAACACGGTTGGTGGTATTGGCACCTGCGCCAAACTCCGGGGTGTTGGTTTTCGAGAATACGTTTGCACCGGCTGCCCGGACATTGGCGACCATGTGGTCGTCTTCGGCCGGTACATGGTCCTTGTAGATCAGCGAACCCCACGTAGTTTGCAAGTCCCTGGTCGCGTTCAGATCCTTGATGCCGACCGGCAAGCCATGCAACAGGCCCAGATCCTCGCCGTCGGTTACCGCTTTTTCTGCGGCCTTCGCGTTGGCTTTCGCTGCACCTTCATCCATGGCGACGACGGCGTTGAGCGTGCCATTGGTCTCAGAGATGCGTTCAAGACAGGAGTCGAGAAGTTCTACGGGTGAAAGGGCTTTGATGCCGATCAGGCGGCGCGCTTCAATGGCGCTGAGATCACAGGGTTTGGTCACTTTGGTTCATGTCCTCATGTCAGGCTGCTCGCGGTGGCACATCACCCGCCCCGATGTCCCAATACAATCCGGTCATCACGTCCAGAGCCGACCGGCATACCGACATCAGCACATGTTCATCAGGCGCATGCTGCGAACACGATGTGTAGGAATGCGGCAGCCAGATCGCAGGCAGGTCCAGATCGTCGGTGAAGATGTCATTGCAGATGGAACCGCCCATGGACGGCACAATGGCGGGCTTTGAGTTTGTGGAGCGCTGCACGGAGTTGCGGACAAACATGGCCCACGGGTGATCAGGTTCGGTGCGGGTCGCCTTGAACATGCCGTCGTTCGAGGCCGGCGGCGGTGTCACTTTAACGATGCCGAAACCGGCCTTGTCGAGGTGGGCCTGCAGTAAGGAGATAATGCTGTCAACATCGGTGCCGGCCACGAAACGAAGCTGGCAATTGGCTGACGCCATTGGCGGAATGGCATTGACCGGACGCCCCGGTGTGCCGGTTGAATAGGCCAGCACATTGAACACATTGGCGGCGTAAACACGCTGCGGCGGTGTCAGGTCCGGTTCTCCCCACCATGTGTCGATGCTCGGTCCGCTCTCGCCGCCATCGATTTCAATATCATCCAGAACGTCGCGTACAGAATCCGTCATGGCCGGTGATTTGAGGCCGTCAACCAGAAGCTCGCCCTTTCGGCCCGACAATGGTTGCGATGGCATGGGCGAGAATAATGCCGGGATTGGCCAGCAGCCCGCCCCAGTTGCCGGAGTGATGGCCGCCCTCCCTGAGATCGCAGACAAGGTCCAGGTTTACCGCACCACGGCAGCCCAGAGACAGGGTCGGGCGCTCCGGTGTCACACGCGGCCCGTCAGAGGCGATAAACACGTCGGCGACAAAGTCCGGCTTATTGGCCCTTACCAGTTCGGCCAGGCCCTTTGATCCGGCTTCCTCGCCCATTTCGATCAGGAATTTCGCATTGAAGCCAAGCTGGCCGCGTTCTTCCAGTACGGCGCGCATGGCAGCCATATTGATTGTGTGCTGGGCCTTGTTGTCAGCCGTGCCGCGACCGTACAGCCTGTCGCCATCCCTGGCCGTTACCCAGGGTCCGTCGCCCCTGGTCCACTGATCATCAAGCCCACGGATCACGTCGCCGTGCCCATAACCTAAAACTGTCGGCAATGACGGGTCTTCAAGCCGGGTCGCGAGAAGGGCAGGTGCCTGGCCGGCGATCGGATTGTCATAGCGCTTGACAGTGAAGCCCATGGCTTCAAAGGCAGGGGTCATTTCGGTGTCGAGATACTTGTGAAGGTGCGGCATGCTTTCGGGCAATTTCTGGCTCTCGGTGCGATGCGCGACACGGGTTGCCAGTTCGGTTTCGAAATTGCCGCCGTCAATGTAGTTTCGGATGCGATTTATCGCGCCTTCACGGCTGCCGGTTTCGCTCATGATGCCAGCTTTCCCTTTCCTTCATTCTCGTCATACAGGTGACATTCGACATGACCGTCGCCGAATGGTATTTTTCGAGGCGCTATGGTTGAACAGTGCGGCATTGCCTTTATGCAGCGCGGATGGAAGCGGCAGCCTGACGGCATGTCGAGTGGATTAGGATAGGCCGCTCCCAGGTGCGTGTCGGGGACGCCAAGGCTCGGATCCGGTGTCAGGACCGACTCCAGCAGTGCCTTTGAATAGGGATGCTTCGGTGTATCGAACAATGTGCCTGCATCTTCTTCCTCGACAATGCGGCCGAGATACATGACAGCCACTCGCGTAGCCATATGTTCGACAACCGCCAGATTGTGGCTGATCACCAGATAGGTCAGGCCGAGTTCTTCCCTCAAGTCCTGCAGCAGGTTGAGGATCTGGGATTGCACCGACACATCCAGCGCCGACGTCGGTTCGTCACAGATGACGATACGCGGGCGGTTGATGAGGGCGCGGGCAATGGCCACGCGCTGACGCTGGCCGCCGGAAAGCTGACTTGGATAGTTGTTGTAGACGCGCCGCGGCAGTCCGACGAGTTCCATGATTTCGTCTGCCCGTTTGCGCCATGTGCCGGGGTCCTTGTCGCCCTGCACCTTGAGCGGCAACGTGATGATGCTGCCAATCGACTTGCGCGGATTGAGAGACGAATAGGGGTCCTGAAAGATTGGCTGAACGGTTTGCGCAATGCGCAACCGGTTCATTGTCTCGATCGGGTTTCCGTCAAGCTCGAGGGAGCCGGATGTCGGGGGCAAGAGACCCAGCAGCATTTTGGCGAGCGTGGTCTTGCCGCAACCGGATTCACCGACAAGGGCCAGGACTTCACCCTGGCGGATGCGTAAATCTATGCCATTGACCGCATGCAACGGCCGTTTGGGTTTCATGAACCCGCCGGAAATCATGAAGGTGCGGGTGACGTCCTTGGCTTCCAGCACTATGTCGTTCATGAGGCAGCCCCTTCCGTTTCGCGAGGTGCCGATCCGGCGCCTTGCGTCAGCAGGCAGCGGCTGAGATGGCCTGGCTGCGCGGTCGGCAGAAGGTCGATGTTTCCGGTCTTGCAGGCCTCGTGCACCTGCGGACAGCGGCTGGCGAAATGACATCCGCTCATATGACCGACCAGAGATGGCACGATACCGGGGATAGCTCCGAGGCGTGCGCCGCGTTTGGTCTTGCCGGGAATTGGAATGCAGTCCAGCAGGCCGCGCGTATAGGGGTGTTGGGGCGCGTTGAATATCTGTTTGGCGGTTCCCGTCTCGACCACCTGGCCGGCATACATGACCGCCACCCGGTCGGCGATGCGGGCCACCACGCCGAGATCGTGGGTGATCAGGATCATGCCCATCTGGAATTCGCGTTGCAGATCGGCGAGCAGGTGCAGGATTTGCGCCTGAATGGTAACATCCAGGGCCGTGGTCGGCTCATCTGCAATGATCAGGTCCGGGCCGCACATCAGCGCCATGGCGATCATGACCCGTTGCCGAAGCCCGCCAGACAGTTGGTGCGGATACTGGCCGAGACGGCCCGCTGCTGCGGTAATGCCGACCTTTTCCAGCAGGTAGATGGCACGCTCGCGCGCTTGCGCCTTGGATACGTTGCGGTGGCGCTGCAGCGCCTCGGCCAACTGGTTGCCGATGGTGTATGCCGGGTTGAGTGATGTCATCGGTTCCTGGAAGATCATGCTCATGCGATCCCCGCGAATGTCTGACATGGCCCGTTCGCCAATGCGGAATACATTGTCGCCTGACAGTTGCATCTCATCGCAGGTGCGCTTTGCCTTGGTCGGCAACAGGTCCATGATCGCCAGCGAAGTAAGCGACTTGCCACAGCCTGACTCACCCACCACACACAGGGTTTCGCCGCGGTCCACATGCAGGGATACATCCTGCACCGGGCGCAGCATGCCGGTGGGAACCGGTATCTCGACATTGAGACGCCTGACTTCGAGAACGCGTTTGCTTTCGGAATGTGCCGGCATCAGTTGCGGTTCTCCGGAGCAGTTACATCACGGATACCGTCGC
The DNA here is from genome assembly GCA_963698275.1 of uncultured Alphaproteobacteria bacterium. Taxonomy (GTDB): domain Bacteria; phylum Pseudomonadota; class Alphaproteobacteria; order Rhizobiales; family Aestuariivirgaceae; genus Anderseniella. The sequence continues at coordinate 1,225,043 of CAVOQE010000001.1, forward strand.
CGAGCAGATTGATCGACAGCACCAGGGCAAACAGCGCCAGGCCCGGAATGGTGATCAGCCAGGGATCAAAGAAGATCATGCCCTTGGCTTCTGAAATCATCAGGCCCCAACTGGGCTCGGGCGGCTGCACGCCGAGCCCGAGGAAGGACAGGGCTGCTTCCAGCAGGATCGCGTGCGCCATCTCAAGTGTTGCAATCACGATCAGATGATTGGTGATGTTGGGCATGACTTCGGTCAGCAGAATGCGCGGTGTCGAGCAGCCAAGGGCTTGCGCGGATGTTACAAAATCAAGCGCACGCACCTGTTGCGTCGCGCTTCTCATGACCACGGCAAAGCGGTCCCAGATCAGCAGGCCCAGCACCCATACCACCACCGTCAGGGACGATCCCACGATGGAGACCACTGCCAGGGCAACGAGAACGACCGGCATGGACAGGCGGGTGGTGATGATGAAATTGACCACCATGTCGACACGGCCACCATAGTAACCGGCCAGAACGCCAAGCGTCGTGCCGATGATTCCGGAGATCAGCATGGCGCCAAACCCGATGAGCAGCGAAATGCGCGCACCATAGAACAGCCGCGTCATGTAATCTCGGCCCAGGTGATCGGTGCCGAGCGGATGGTCCCATGTCGCCTTTACACTGTCGCTCCAGATTGGCGGGATCAGCTTGCGTGACAGGACCTGGTCGAACGGGTCGCCGGGTGAAATGTACGGCGCCAGCAGGGCCATCAGGAAGATGGCAATCAGGACAAAGGCACCGATCATGAACCCCCAATGGCTGAAGACGCGTTTCCGCATCATGGTGCCGGGAGACGGTTCCTGATGTCCGGTTTCTGCGGGTGCTTTTGCAGTGTCTATCGTCATCTCATGCCACCCGAATGCGCGGATCGAGGAAGGCGTTCAGCATGTCCGCCAGGAAGGTCAGCAGAATATAGAAAATGCTCAGGACCAGAACGATGGCCTGCATCATCGGCAGGTCGGCGCGCTGAATGGATTCCCAGGCAAGATACCCCAGCCCGTTGATGGCGAAGATTGTCTCGATCACGATGGAGCCGCCGAGCATGAAGCCGAACTGCACCGCGGCCAGTGAGACGACCGGTATGATGGCATTGCGCAAAGCGTGCTTGAACAGCACCGTCATGGGACGCAGACCCTTGGCGCGGGCGGTGCGGATATAATCGGACGATAAAACCTCCAGCATGCCGGCGCGGGTCAGGCGCATCACAGCCGGTGTGAGATAATATCCCAGGGCCATCGACGGCATGATGAAGTTTTTCCAGCTGTCAGTCCCGGTGATCGGCAACAACCTCCAGGTGATCCCGAACCACAGGATCAGGGTCAGCGCGAACCAGAAACTCGGCATGGCCTGACCGACGACGGCGATGCTGAGGGCAATGCGGTCGATGATGGAGTTGGGCCTGATGGCTGCAACCACGCCGAGGGGGATTGCCAGCAGCAGGGCAAAGGCCAGTGAACAGGCACCGAGCAGCATGGTTGTCGGCAGGCGTTCGAAAATCACGCTGGCGACCGGCGCCTTCAGATAGTTGGAATGGCCGAGATTGCCCTGCAGCGCCTGCACCAGCCAACTGCCGTACTGCAGGATTATCGGCCGGTCGAAGCCATAGACACGGCGCACATTTTCGATGTCTTCATTGCTGGCACCTTCGCCGGCCAGCGCCACTGCCGGATCACCGGACAGGTAAATCATCGAAAAGGACAAGACGGACACTGTAATGGCAACCAGAACCGCCACACCGAGCCGCTTCAATGTGTAATAGAGCATCTCTACCTTGAAGGTTTGCCCGGTCTGGCTTTGACGTCCCTGCTGATCTCACAAAGACCGCCAGAACACAGACCGGGCATAAGTTCGTCTAGACTATACTTTCAGACCGAACAGATCACTTCCACTTGGTCGTGTAGAAGCGAGGAATCTCGTCAGGTGTCGGCGAGAAATCCAGATCCTTCGACCAGGCATAGTATTTGGCGTAGGTGAACATCGGCACCCAATAGGCCTCTTCAGCAATCCGGGTGAACGCCTTCTTGTACATTTCCGTGCGTTCGGCCGGATCAATCGAGTTGTCTGCAACGTCCAGATATTCCTTCACCTTGTCGTCCTTGGCGAGATCGTCCGGGCCGTGTGTGAAGAAGTTGCTGACAATCGCCGATACGTCCGGGATCGAATAGGATCCCCATGTCATGTGATTGATCGGCGTATTGCCCTTGCGCACCACATCACGCAAGGCGCGATACTGCATGAAGTTCAGCTTGGCCTTGATGCCCACATTGGCAAGGTCGCCGATAACCGCTTCGGTGAACTCACGCTCGCGGTAGGCATACAGGTCGAACTCAAAGCCGTTTTCATAACCGGCTTCCTTCAACAGGGCCTTGGCTTTTTCGGGATCATAATTATAGGTCGGAACATCCTGGGCACAGCCGAACTGATCCGGATGACAGGCTGACGGAATGACAACCGATGCCGGGCCCACCAGGTTCTTGGTGATCGATTCACGGTTGATCGCGTGCGAGACTGCCTGGCGCACACGCTTGTCCTTGAAGAATTCCTGGCCGGACTGACCGAGAACGTCGAAGGCAAGGTAGGACACCCGGAACGTCTTGGCGTTTTCCACGGTGATGGCGGGATTTTCGCCCATGCGTTCGGCCTGCTCTTTTGGAACATCCCAGATCCAGTCAAGACCGCCGGTGAGCAGTTCGGCAATTGCCGTGTTCATTTCCTTGATGGTACGGAACCTGATCTTGCCGATCTGTGGTGTGCCTTTTGGGCTGTCGGCAAAATAGGCGTCATTTTTCTCCATCAGGACATATTCGCCGGCCTTGATGTCGGACACCTTGTAGGGGCCTGTGCCGATCGGTTTTGCTGCCGCATAGTCCGGCTTACCATCAGCTTTTTTGGGCACATTGTCGTAATGACCCGACGGCATCATGTTGACGGCATTCGCCAGGTAGGCGAAGGCAGGCGGGAAAGGCTTCTTCAGGTTGATCCGGACCGAGTGCGGCCCGAGCTTTTCAGCATTCTCGATCCAGCTGACATTGCGATAGGTCAGAACGCCATTGTCCTGGTTGGACACGTGATTGAGCGTGTAGACAACGTCATCGGCGTCAAAATCGGTTCCGTCGTGGAATTTCACGTCATCGCGAAGTTCAAACTCGATGGCCTTGTCGCCGTTCCATTTCCAGCTCTTGGCCAGCAACGGTTTGAATTCACCGCTCTCGATGTCCCGGAACACCAGGCCGTCCCAGCCCATCTGTCCCATGATAACCAGCATTCGGGTGTTGTTGTAGTAAGGGTCAACAACAGCCACTTCGCGGCTTGATGCCCAATTCAGGGTGTCATCGGACTTGCCGGCTTCTGCATTCTGCGTGATGGCGAGCGATAATGCTGCAACCCCTAAGGCAAACATCGATTTGGGTAATTTCATAGGTACTCCTGGTCCACAGTTCACTAGGTTGACGTTGTCCTGAGCCCTCATTCTCAAGCCGTGAGTTGCCGAGTGTCCAACGTTCACTCGGTTAGCGCAAGCCCACAGGGTGGAAAATTTGAGACTGCCATCACTGGTTGCAATGCTGGAATTCCGAGCTTGCGTGGCTTGTCGATTGACGCAATGCTTGCGACCTGTTCCCAGCCGCGCCACCCGGCGCCTATCCCGAAAGATGACTTGCTTGTCTGAGCCACAGACGACAACAGCGGTGCCCGGCATCCGCAATGACCCTGTTGCCGGGGCCATCTGGATGCTTGTGTCATGTGCGCTGCTTGCGGGCGTGGCAGCGCTTGGCCGCTACCTGACCAGCGTTGACGTGCATCCGTTCCAGGTGGTGTTCCTGCGGGTCCTGTTTGCGTTTGTCACCATGCTGCCACTGCTTGCGTTTCGTGGCAGGGAGCTGTTTCGCACTGACCAGCCGAAGATCTACATCTGGCGTGTGATCAGTGCGACTATTGCCATGACCACATGGTTTTCCGCACTGGCCCTGCTGCCGGTCGGCGAAGTGACGGCGATCAGCTTTCTGACCCCCATCTTTGCAACCATTGGTGCGGCGCTGTTTTTGAGCGAGGTGGTCAGGGTCAGGCGCTGGATTGCAACCCTGGCCGGGTTCGCCGGGGTGCTGATCATTCTGCGGCCGGGTTTCGAAAACCTGAGTGCCGGTGCATTGCTTGCCGTCGTGTCAGCCTTCGCCATGGGGGTGACATCGATCATCCTGAAGCACATGACAACAAAGGATGATCCTGACAAGATTGTCTTTATATCGACCACGCTGCTGGTGCCGATGACCAGTGTCGCAGCGGTGTTTGTGTGGGACAGCCTGACATATCAGCAATGGGTGTTGCTGTTTGTAATGGGCCTCATAGCGACCCTGGGTCACGTGACTCTGGTCCGGGCATTTGCCGCGACCGAGGCTTCCATCGTTGTCGGGTTTGATTTCGCCCGGCTGCCGTTCGCGGTGCTGTTCGGTTATCTGGCGCTGGGCGAACTGATTGACATCTGGACCTGGGTCGGGGCAGGGGTCATTTTTGTTTCGACGGTCTATATTGCCCGGCGTGAAGCGCGGTTGAAGCGCCAGACGGCCGTGGCCGGTGTTGGCGTGCCGTCACCTCGGTCGTGAATCGCATGTCGCATGACCTGTATTGCCGGCTTTGCCTGGTTGGCTAGGCACAATTGCCTGATCGGACTTTTTGCCTAGGCGTGTTACCTGACTGGCGCGGCCAGCTTTGCAATACACATGATTAATTATCACCTCAATAATGATTATTAAGCGTTTGTCTCATTTTAAATTGAATCTTAAAATGATGCCACGGTTCCACTGATCGCCGTTATCCTGAAGAGAGGGACTGTTTTGGTTCGGGATGAGTGCATTCTGATCGGTATATTTGGGAAGGAAACATCCTCATGAATATCGCTGAAAATATCAAGCGCGTCCTGCTTGGCCTTACACTGTCGGCAGTAGTGCTGGTGCCAGGCACAAGCCTGCGCGCCGACACCGGCGGCGTCAACGCCGGCGTGTTGACTTGTGTCGTTGATGGCGGCGTGGGTTTGCTGGTCTTCTCAAGCAAGCAGATGGACTGCGAATTTGCCTCTGTAGACGGTCGAACTGACCTTTACACCGGCAATGTCAAGAAATTTGGCCTGGATGTAGGCATAACCGGCAAGAGCTATGTCAAATGGGTGGTGTTTGCGCCAGTCGGTCGGCCGCGCGCAGGCGGGCTTGCCGGGACTTATGTTGGCGTGTCTGGAGAAGCCACGGCTGGCGCAGGTGTTGGAGCCAATGGCCTGGTCGGCGGCTCTGACCGTACCTTCTCGCTGCAGCCGTTCAGCGCGTCCATACAGACCGGCCTGAACCTCGCTCTTGGCGTTGGCTCGATGACATTGGAAGCTGTCGACTGAAAGCAGAACGGGTAGAGAAAGTCCGCTTTGCTCAATAATCAGGGATCAAGGGGGAGTCGGAGTTAAAGGGGGAGACTGAACGGTTGTACGACATGTGACGCCCGGATCCGCCTCAAAATTCTGACTCCACCGTACACTCTGCAAAGGCAACGAGCGCTGCATCAACCAAACTGGTGTGCAGTGCCCGTGAGCCCCGTATTCGCGGCAGGCCCATGCATGTTGTATGGTTCGGCCAACGGAGCAAGCCTGATCCCCACGAACTAATCTGTCGCTCAGGCCCGTTTGTTGTCCAGAGGAGGTGACGAGATGGCTCAAGCGATCCGTGCCGAAGCAGAAGATGCCGCGTTTGATGAGATGGCTGGCCTGGTGGCGGCGGGCAACGTGGCCAAAATCGAGAAGAAACTTGACACACTGAACGCCAGTGATACGGCCCGCATGTTGCTGTTGCTGAACAATGAACAGCAACAGCAGCTGCTTGAGCTGCTCAACCCGGAAGCCGCCGCCGATATCGTTGAAGAACTGCCGGATGAACAGGCCGCTGATGTTGTCGAACGCCTGACAGTGGAAAGCGCCGCCCACATTCTCGAAGAGATGGATCTCGATCAGAGTGCCGACATCATCAACGAGCTTGATGACGACGACGCCCATCACATCCTGTCTCGGATGAATCCGGAAGACGCAGCGGAGGTTCGTGAGCTTGCCTCCTACGACGGCGATACGGCCGGTGGTCTGATGACGCTCGATCTGTTTTCTTTTACAAAAGACGAAACTGTAGGTGCCGTGCTGCGCCGCCTCACCGATGAAGAAGAAGACTACGAACGCTATCAGGGGCAACATCCCTACATTGTTGACAGTCGGGGCCGTCTGGTAGGTGTTGTTTCACTGCGTGGGCTACTGACCGCCAAGCGATCCGCTGCCTTGTCGCAAATCATGGTCAAGGCATCATCGGTGACGACAGATGCCACGTTGAGTGAGCTGGAAGACATTTTTGACGACAGCAATTTTCTCGGTGTTCCGGTTGTCGGCCGTTACCGCAAGCTGATCGGCGTGGTGTCGCGCCAGGCAATTGCGGATGCCAGCCTTGAGCGATCGGAACTGGACGCGCTCAAATCGAAAGGCGTGGTCGGCGACGAATTGCGCTCAATGCCGACCTGGTTCAGAGCGAAACGGCGCCTGTCCTGGCTCACAATCAATATCGGACTGAACATCGTGGCCGCAAGCGTCATCGCGTTTTACGAAGACACTCTTGCTGCCGTCATTGCGCTGGCCGTGTTCCTGCCGATTGTTTCCGACATGTCAGGTTGCACCGGAAATCAGGCCGTTGCCGTGTCGATGCGCGAATTGACCTTGGGTGTCGCCCGGCCAACTGATGTAGTGCGGGTATGGTTCAAGGAAATCTCGGTAGGACTTATAAATGGCAGCGCGCTTGGTATCCTGCTTGGCTGTGCCGCATGGGCCTGGAAGGGAAACCCCTGGATCGGCCTTGTTGTGGGTCTGGCGCTTGCGCTGAACACGCTGGTTGCCGTCTCAATCGGAGGACTTGTGCCACTTGTTATGAAGCGATTCAATATCGATCCTGCGGTTGCCTCCGGACCAATGCTGACAACCGCGACTGACATGTGTGGCTTCTTTCTGGTGCTGAGTCTGGCAACGTCCATGTTGCCGCTGCTTACAGGGTAAACCGAATGACAATCAATCAGACAATCGTCTTCTGCATCATCGTGTTTGCCATGGTGATGTTCATCTGGAACCGTATCCGTTACGACGTGGTTGGCCTTATGGCGTTGCTGGTCGGGGTGCTTTCCGGTGTTGTGCCTTCCGATCATGCTTTTGCCGGTTTCGGGCATCCTGCGGTGATTACTGTTGCTGCCGTACTTGTGATCTCCAAGGCACTGCAGAACAGTGGGCTGGTTGACCAGCTTGTCGCATTGCTGGCCGGTTCACGCGGATCCCCGACATTGCAGGTCGCCGTCGGCAGCACCATCGCGGCAGCACTTTCCACGGTAATGAACAATGTTGGCGCTCTGGCCCTGATGCTGCCGGTTGCATTGCGAAACGCGTACCAAGCCGGCAGGTCTCCCTCACTCGTGTTGATTCCCTTGTCATTCGCCAGCCTGCTGGGCGGGCTGGTCACGCTGATCGGGACACCGCCGAACATTGTCATTTCAGGGTACCGGGAGAGCCAGATCGGCAAGCCTTTCGCCATGTTTGATTTCGCGCCGGTTGGCCTTGCAGTTGCCGTAGCCGGACTTGTGTACCTGATCACGATTGGCTGGCGGCTGTTACCAGAGCGCATATCTGTCGTGGATGATGATACAGACCAGTTTCATGTCGAACGGTATACGCTTGAGTCAAATGTACCAGCCGCGTCACCGCTCGTTGGCATGCGGGTTCGTGAACTTGAAGTGTTGTTCGAACGCGAAGTCTCTGTGCTTGCCATTATCCGCAAGGGTATTCGACGCCTGGCGCCGCGCGCCATCGAGAAGATACGCGCTGATGACATACTTATCCTGCAGGGCGATCCGGGCCTGATTGCGCCATTGGCCGACGACGTACAGCTCGGCGCGCTGGGGCATCAGGTGGAAGGTGACAAAGACCTGATGTCGGAAGACGTCGAGGTCATTGAAGCAATTGTATTGCCCAACTCACCGATTGAAGGCAAATCCATGCGGCAATACCGGATTCATGACAGGCTCGGCATCAATTTGCTGGCCGTTGCCCGCCAAGGCCGCCAGCCCACCGCAAGGTTGAAAAACATCCGCTTCAAGACCGGTGATGTGCTGTTGCTTCAGGGTGAAACGGCAATTATGGCTGAGGCCCTGAAAACGCTGGGCTGTCTGCGGTTGGCTGACCGGGTGATCAGCGAACCTGTCACAGCAAGCAATATCTGGATGCCGACCGGAATTTTCGCCGGCGCAATCGCCGCTGCTGCCTTCGGCTTGATCAGCGTGCCCGTTGCATTTGTGGGTGCTGTTCTGCTGATGGTGCTGAGCAATACGATTTCATTGAATGAAGTTTATGCCAGTATTGAATGGCCGGTGATTTTACTGCTTGCAACACTGATCCCCGTTGGTGAGGCCCTGCAGACCACTGGAGGCACGGGCCTTATCGCAGATACTTTGCTGAGCGCTACTGTTGGCATGCCGATGTGGACAATCGTCGCCATGATACTGGTGGTGTCGATGTGGATGTCCGACTTCGTGCACAACACACCCACAGCCATCCTGATGGCTCCGATTGCGATGGGGATCGCGTCGGGACTAAATGTAAACCCTGACACGTTCCTGATGGCCGTTGCAGTGGGCGCGGCTTCACCCTACCTGACGCCGATTGGGCATCAGTCCAACACACTGGTGATGGGACCCGGTGGTTACAAGTTTCAGGACTATGCCCTGGTGGGCCTGCCGCTCCAGGTCGTGATTGCCCTGGTCGGTGTGCCAATGATCCTGTGGGTCTGGCCGCCGGTGTGACCAGCATTGGCGTGCACTATACCCAAGGTGAACTTGTCAAGCCTGGGCCCCGGCAAAATTTGAGCAGGGGTCCAGGCTTTATCATGTGTCGTGTCCCTAGTTGCGGTTGGCCAGCAGCGGCGTGATCCGGCGCAGCGTCACCCTGCGGTTTTCCGCTTCGGCTTCCTGGGTTGGTATCTTCAGATACGCTTCGCCACGCCCGACAGTGGTCAGGTTGTCTTCGCCGATCTCGAAATATTCCAGCAGCGCCTGTTTGACTGCATCGGCCCTTTCGGTCGACAGCGCGCGATTTGCCTCGCTGCCGCCAACGGCATCGGTATGCCCCTCGATCAGGTATACTTCGTTCGGATTGCCGGCGACAATTCGTTCGATGATGGCGCCGATCCGGTCCAGCTTGGGCACTTCTTCGGTGCGCAGGAAACCTTCACCGAAACCAAACCGGATGGTGTCAACTTCAATACCGGGAACTGAATAGCGAAGCCGGGGCTGCTCGGCAAAATCTTCAATGCGATAGCGTGGTTCTACCTTGACCAGCGGCGCCGAGATCAACCAGTCTTCGAGTTCTTCGTCATAGGCTTCGGCCGCCGTGATCGTCGGGCGCGATGCGATCAGGACACCGGCGACCAGGCCCACACCAGCACCAATGGCGATTGCCTCTCCGGTGCTCAAGCCCTTCTTGCGCCGCTTGCGCCTGTCAACGAGGCGTTGACTGAGGTCATCGCGGTCTGCTTCAAGCCGCGCCCTGATCTGGCTCTGTTCGTCACCGGACAGGTCCTTCAGGGTCAGTGCGCGCCGATTGGCGTCGATACGGCGCTCCAGTGCATTGGTGGTCAGGTCGCTCGCCGGACGGTTATCTCCAATCAGGTCGCCAACTGTCATCTTGCCTGCCTTGGCCTCGGGCAGGTCATTGGACTTCCCCGAGTCGCCCGGATCAACAGCGGCAGTGCGTTCCGGATTCTGCTTGGCCGCAACCCTCTGGCGGATTTCCGCCGTGTCTGTTGTCAGGTTGGCACGCAACTGTTCGGTAGACGCATCGGAGAGATCTTCGGCAGCCAGGACACCACGCGTCTGCTTGATGCGCTGGCGCAGTGCCTTGTCGTCCAGTTCTGACGCCGGGCGGTTGTCAGCAGTAATCTTTGCAGCTTCCGCATCGGCAGCGCCGGCCTGTACCGTTACACCAGTGGCCGCAGCAATACGGGCGTTCAGTTCTGACTTGTCAGCTTCTGCCTTGGCTTCCAGACGCTTCTTCTGTTTCGGCTTGGCTGCGTCACCGCCTGCCACTTCTTCGGCTGCCTGGATGCGCTGGCGCAGTTCGGTATCTGTCAGTTCGGCCGGCGGGCGCTCGTCGCCAAGGACCGATTTGACCGTAGCTTCAGGCTTGGCGTCCTCGGCAGGCTGAGCCTGCTGCTGAGCCGGTTCATCCGTCTGCGGCTGTGCAGCATTGTTCTTGGCTGGATCGTTGGCTTTTGGCGCCGGTGATGCTTCCTGCTTTGTGGGGTCTGTTTCAGGCGCAGGTGCAGCTTCCTGCTTTGCGGGGTCTGTTTCAGGCGTAGGCGCAGCTTCCTGTTTGGCAGGATCAGTTTCAGGCGCAGGCGCAGCTTCCTGTTTGGCGGGATCAGTTTCGGGTGCGGGCGCAGCTTCCTGTTTGGCGGGGTCTGTTTCAGGTGCAGGAGCGGCCTCCTGGGCAGCAGGCTGCTCGTCTTCCAGCTTTTGCTTTTTGGCTTTTTTCTTCTTAGCCGGTTTCGCTTCTTCGTCCTTCACAGCATCAGGTGCCGCGGCAGCATCACTTTTCGCTGGTTCGGTTTCTGGTGCAGGCGCAGCTTCCTGCTTCGCTGGTTCGGTCTCTGGTGCAGGCGCAGCTTCCTGCGTCGCAGGTTCGGTTTCCGGTGCCGGCGCAGCTTCCTGTGTAGCGGGCTGTTCGTCTTCAGCTTTTTGCTTTTTAGCTTTTTTCTTTTTACCCTGTTGCTCTTCGTCTTCCTTCACAGCTTCGGGTGCCGGTGCATCCTGTTTTGTACCTTCTTCGGCTGCAGGTTGGGCCTGCTCCTGGGTTGGCTCAGTGGCGGTGGTTTGCGCCCAGGCTGTGGTCATGGACGACACGGTGATGGCCAGTGCCATCAGGCTGACGGAATATCTGTTCTTCATGGTTGTTTCCTCTATAGGGGGCCTGAAAGCCACCTGATGCGAAATGGGGATGCGCAGTGTTGAAGTCAACGCGCGTTCTTGTTCGTCGTTCCGTCAGTCATCCTGCAAGGTAATGGCATGCCTCTCGATCTCGAGATTGCCGGCACCCGTTGAAACCCGGAGCCACGTTAAATTGTCGGCGTTGTCTGTCTCCGTGGTAGTTTTGCCCTTCTCTTGTCTCCAAATGCATGCGAACTGCGGCCCCAATAAGGTTTTTCGGGGTTTCGTATCTGGGTGAACCCATTGTGCAACCGCCGGTACTTCATGCACTCACGGGCAGACCCAACTCGATTTACTCAACAAGGATCTGCCCGCAGGCAGCCACAAACACGACAGATGGTGCCGGAAGGTCGCCAAATCACCCGGTTGAGCAGTTGGCGTGAGACGCTCGTCCAGGATCAAGGGGGTATGACAGCCTTCCTGTTGTGACATTGGCTAAAAGTGGGGATACGAAACACATTTTACAAATGAATATTAAGCATGGTTTAGATGATTATTGCTTATATCAATGGACTGCCAATTCCCAAGCTACTCACAAATTTGTACGGACCTGCGCAACATCCGCGCCGTCTTCTTCCAAAATGACTTCTTGCTCGTTGTCGACCTGCTTGCTCACAGTGCGCAGGGAGTTGAGACAGCGGTCCATCAGGCCGGGATTTTTTTCGCTGTTCCAGATAACATAGGCGGGAAACGGAAATACGGGTGCATTGGTCACGATGTGCAACTGTCCGGCATCGATATGCTGCTTGACCAGTCGGGTCGGGAAGTAACCGGCCCGCTTTTGATCAAGAATGAAATTGAGCGCCAGGGGTCCGAGTGCGAGGCTGGTGCGGGCCATGTCAAAACGGGGGAAATGGAAAGCGTGCGCCGTTGCAAATTCCGGGCCCCAGTCCATGAAAACGTAGTTTTCGTCCAGGTCGCAACTGTAGTTCGGATCGGTAGCCACCAGAATAAGGTCTTCCTTGAGCAATTCTTCTACCCTCAGCCCGGGGCGCATTTGTGGTGTATACATGACGGACACATCGACGGTTCCCTGGATCATCAGGCGCATTAATCGCTCCGGCATGCCGACTTCGGCGCGAAACGCTGTCGTCTTCTCATGCCGTTCCAGCATCCGCAGCCAGCGCCCGCCCAAGCGCGGCCACAGGCTGTACTGACACCCGATGGACAGAAGATCCGAATAGCCTTCCGGCAGGGCTATCTGATACTTGGCTTCTTCCCAGACCTTCAAAAGTGATCGTGCAAAGCGCTCAAACTGTTCACCGGCCGGGGTCAGTTCGATACCGGCCTTGGATCTTGTGAACAGTTTCTGGCCAAGTTCCTCCTCAAGCCGCTTGACCCTGAGGCTGACGGCAGACTGGGTGACATACACCCGGTCAGCGGCTTCCAGGAAACTACCTGCTGAAATTATCTCCAGAAATGTCCGAATTAGATGAAGATCCATGATGCTCTTTCCCTGTCGCCCCGGAATGTCGCCACTTGTGTGAATTTCAACAAGCACTAGGTATAAGTGCATTATTCGCTATAAGCATGTTGAATTTGATTCTTGGAGAACTCGACCTAATGACACCTTTTGCCATCGCGGGCATCCAGATGCATGTTGCTGCCCTGCACTCGAATGTCGAGGGCATGCGCCAGCGGCTGGATATTGTGATGGCCCGGTTTCCCTGGACGCAGATGGTCTTGTTCAGCGAACTTGCCCAGCACGGCCCGCTGCACCGGTTTGCGCAACCTTTTGACAATGAGGGCATCAAACAGTTCTGCGAGGACGCGCGCCGTCACAAGATCTGGCTGATCCCGGGATCGTTCTTTGAAAAGGCCGATGACGGCAAGGTCTACAACACGTCTGTGGTCATCAACCCGCAAGGCGAGATCGTGACATCCTATCGCAAGATGTTCCCGTTCAGGCCTTATGAGGTGGATGTGGAAGCCGGCAGTGAGTTCTGCGTGTTCGATGTGCCTGATGTGGGCCGCTTCGGTTTGTCAATCTGCTATGATATCTGGTTCCCGGAAACCACGCGCCAGCTTACCAGCATGGGCGCGGAAGTGTTGCTGCATCCCGTACTGACAGGCACGACCGACCGGGACGCCGAGCTTGCCATTGCACGGTCCACCGCAGCACAGTTCCAGTGCTATGTGATCGACGTCAATGGATTGGGCGCGGGCGGGGTCGGCAGATCGTGTGTCATCGATCCGTCGGCGAACATCATGTACCAGGCCGCCGGCCAGGAGGAAATGTTCCCGATCGAGATAGACCTTGACCAGGTGCGCCGGCAGCGCGAAACTGGCATGCGGGGACTTGGCCAGGTGCTGAAGAGTTTCCGTGATCGACCAGTGGATTTTCCGGTTTATGACCGCTCTTCCGGCACTGATGCCTACCTCAAGACGCTGGGTCCGCTGGCAATGCCGACACAAGGATCTGCGGCAGGACTGACGCAATCTCTTGAGCCGAGTGAGGAAGCGGAAGTTTTCGATATAAATAATGATACACCGGAACCGGACAGTATTGCCGATATCCGGTCAAAACTAGCGAGTGTCTGAAAGTAATTTAACCGTCTTGATTGCCAGAAATGGCGCGACACCAGGATTGCTGATTTACTCGCCCAAATAAGAACCGGGGAGTGTCACATCTATGCAATCCATGAGTGACTATTACAGCGCTATCCAGTTGCGGTCTGATCGCTGGAGCGCATTACAGGATATCACCAAGAAACTGGCGGGCAATCCGCAGGGTAGTTCCGTCGCCAAACTGCACGGTAAGACCGAAGAGCTGCTCGACATGCTGGGACCGCTGGAGTCCTACTGGGCATTTCCCGGAACTGCGGCCTTCGACTATTTGCGCCGCCAGTGCGATCACAAGAACTATGACGATCTTGCTTTTTCGGTAAGGCGAATTCTGCGGGCGCTGACCTCGGGCGCCTATCGCAGGCGGTCCATCCCGCTTGATCGCGACGATACAGACAATGAAGAGCTTGAGGACGAAGCACTGTTATCGCCGGAAGCCCGCGCGCTGACAAAACCATATTTTGAAGTGCTGTTTGTCGACAATATCAGTGAACAACAGGAACGCTGGCTGCGCTCTTCGATACAGCGCATGCATCGTAATGAAGATGCATTTACTTACCAGCCGGTCATCGTGCCTAGTCTTGAAGACGCGCTGATCGCCATCCTGTTCAACCACAACATTCAGGCAGTGGTCGTGCGTCCCGGCGTCACCCTGAAGTCGAAGAACGAACTGTCGATCCTGCAGCGGTATCTCAGCCGTATCGGGGATGACGAGGATGTTGATGGCTTGCAGCCGGAAAACTATGGCGCGGAACTGTGCCGGCTGATTGCCAAGGTCAGACCGGAGCTTGACACCTATCTTGTGACTGATCGGTCCGTGGAATCCATTGCCGGTCTCGATCTGGGGCTGTGCCGGCGGGTGTTCTATAATCAGGAAGATTTCCTGGAGCTGCACCTCAACATCCTTCGCGGTGTTCAGGCGAGGTTCAAGACGCCGTTCTTTACCGCGCTGGTGGAATATTCACGCCAGCCTACCGGTGTGTTTCATGCCATGCCGATCAGCCGTGGCAAGTCCATTTCCCGGTCGCACTGGATACAGGATATGGGGGCATTTTACGGGCCCAATATTTTCCTGGCGGAAACGTCGGCAACCTCGGGCGGCCTCGATAGTCTGCTTGAACCGCATGGCCCCATCAAGGAAGCCCAGGAGCTTGCCGCGCGCGCCTTCGGCGCAAAGCACACCTTCTTTGCCACCAATGGAACATCGACCTGCAACAAGGTGGTCGTGCAGGGCCTGGTGAGGCCCGGCGACATCGTGCTGGTCGACCGTGACTGCCACAAGTCGCACCATTACGGCATGGTCCTGGCCGGAGCCCAGGTAGTGTATCTGGACAGCTACCCGCTGAATGAATACTCGATGTATGGTGCGGTGCCGTTGCGCGAAATCAAGCATCAGCTGTTGAAGCTGAAAGCCGCCGGCAAACTCAACCGTGTCCGCATGCTGCTGCTGACCAACTGCACCTTTGACGGTATCGTCTACAATGTCGAACGGGTGATGGAAGAATGCCTCGCCATCAAGCCGAACCTGGTGTTCCTGTGGGATGAAGCCTGGTTTGCCTTTGCCCGCTTCGGTCCGACCTACCGCCAGCGTACCGGCATGAATGCAGCCGGTGTCCTGCGCGAGCGGTTCAAGACGGCCGAGCATGTTGCCGCATACGACGCGCAACAGGCCGAACTTGGCGATGCCGACGAAGAGACGCTCCTCAACACCCGGCTGATCCCGCCGCCGACGGCGCGTGTCAGGGTGTACTCAACCCAGTCGACCCACAAGACCCTGACATCGTTGCGGCAGGGATCGATGATCCATGTGCATGACCAGGATTTCAAGGGCGAGGTCGAGCAGGCGTTCCACGAAGCTTACATGACCCATACCTCGACTTCGCCCAATTACCAGATCATCGCCAGCCTCGATGTGGGCAGACGGCAGGTGGAGCTGGAGGGCTTCGAGTTCGTGCAACGCCAGGTCGAGGCGGCCATGTCTATGCGCCGTGCCATTTCCTCCCATCCGCAATTGCAGAAATATTTCAAACTGCTCACGTCAGGCGACATGATCCCTGAACAGCACCGTGAAAGCGGTATCAAGTCATATTATGATCCTGACCAGGGCTGGAACGATATCTGGGAATGCTGGGCCAAGGACGAATTTGTGCTGGACGCATCGCGGGTAACACTCGCCGTTGGCGGCACCGGCTGGGACGGTGACACGTTCAAGACCAAGATCCTGATGGATAAATACGGTATCCAGATCAACAAGACGTCGCGCAACACTGTGCTGTTCATGACCAATATAGGAACTACCAGATCATCGGTGGCCTATCTCATCGAGGTGCTGGTGCAGATTGCGCAGGAACTGGACGAGCTGCTCGACGATGCCTCGAAAATGGAACGCCTCAGCTTTGACAAGCGGGTGAAAAACCTGATGGAGGATTTGCCGCCATTACCGGATTTCAGCCGGTTCCACGACGCGTTTCGCGCCGACCAGGTCACAGCAGAAGGCGATATGCGGTCGGCATTTTTCCTGAGTTACGACGAGGACAATTGCGACTACCTCGACCTGCATGATGATGGCCTGGCCAGCGCCGGCAAGGATATTGTGTCGGCTTCCTTCATCATCCCGTATCCGCCGGGATTCCCGATCCTGGTGCCAGGCCAGGTGATCTCAAAGGAAATACTGGCCTTCATGCGGGCGCTTGATGTCAATGAAATCCATGGCTACCGGCCAGATCTGGGTTTGCGGGTATTTACCGAGCAAGCCCTGGTGCGCCATGCTGCAAAACACCTGTCGGAAGCGGCTGAGTAACGTCCGCCATAACGAAAAGACTAAAATCAGAGGGAGACAGATATGCCTAAAAAAGTTCTCAACAACATCTCGGAAATCCGACGCTATTTTCATCGCAATGAGGACCCTATCTATTTTGTCTCTGCGACGAATTTCAACCTGCTCGGGCTGGATGAGTGGGCCAAGAACTTCAAGTATATCTGCTATATCGACTGTTATGACGGGCGCCATCCGAATGTATTCTGTCCATCGGAACAGCCTCATGCCGAGTTCCAGTCGATCGAGGACATCAACAACTACCTTTTGCAGCACAAGGAGGTCGTGGACCTGATCAAGCGGCGCGGTGGCAAGCCGAAGTTTGTGTTCCTGATGTTTGATGAAGAGACCGAACGTCTTGCCAAGGAGCTTGGCGGCGATGTCTGGTTTCCGAAGGCCAAGCTGCGGACCCGTTGTGACAACAAGATCGAGACCGTACGTATCGGTGACAAGGCCGGTGTGCCTTCAGTTCCGAACACGTTGTCAGTGGTCAAGGACTACGACCAGCTGCGCAAGGTTTGCGACAAGGCCAAGATCGGGCATGACCTCGTCCTGCAATCCGCATTTGGCGATAGCGGGCATACGACATTCTTTATCAAGTCGGAAGCAGACTTCCGCCGTCATGAACACGAGATCGTTGGTCAGGGTGAGATCAAGATCATGAAGCGGATCGATTGCCGCGGCTCCGCCATCGAGGCGTGTGCCACCTCTGCGGGTACGATCGTTGGCCCGCTGATGACAGAGCTTGTCGGTTTTGGGGAGCTGACGCCTTATAGAGGAGGATGGTGCGGTAACGAAATCCTTGCTACCGCCTTTCCGCCAAAGGTACGCGACAAGGCCCGCGATCTTACCTTCAAGTTTGGTGAGCAGCTGCGCAAGGAAGGATATCGCGGTTATTTCGAACTGGATTTCCTGATCGACAAGAAAACCGGCGATCTCTGGCTTGGCGAGTTGAACCCTCGTATTACCGGATGTTCGTCGATGACCAATCACGCGGCTTTTGCACACGCTGATGCTCCACTGTTCCTGTTCCATCTGCTGGAGTTCTCGAAAAAGGAATTCAAGCTTGATGTGGACGAACTGAACCAGCGCTGGGCGGATCCGGACATGATTGACAGCTGGTCGCAGATGGTCATCAAGCATACCGATGACAGCGTCGATATTCTGACCGACGCACCGCAGACCGGTATCTACAAGATGCTTGAAGACGGACGTGTCGTGTTTGACCGGTTCGACTATCACAGGCGCGCGGTTGAAAGTGAAAACGAAGCCTTCTTCCTGCGCATCCTGAAACCCGGTGACTACCGCTATGAAGGCGCCGACCTCGGTATTCTGGTCACGCGCGGCCGGTCGATGACGCCGGGCTTCAAGCTCAATGACCGGGCCCAGAAATGGATCCACGGCATCAAGAACAGCTTTTCCGCCAGGCCTATGGACGTTGCAGGCGCTGTAGCCGAGCCGGCCTTCAAGATCTTGTAGGCGAAACCTTGCAGACCCTCTGGCGCGCCATCTCCGAAGCACAGCCTGGTCCCAAGTGGGCCGGGCTGTTTGCCGAATACTGGCCTGCCTATCAGCGCTGGTGGCTGCATGAAGGCGAAGGTGAGCGGGCGACTTACATGGAAAGCCGCAATGCGCTCAAACTGCACATGCCTGAGCTGGTTCCGCTCTATGATGACCTGTGCGGGCTTGCAGGTGGTGGTGATCTGGCGGCGCGGTTTTTGAGTTTCTACTGCCCGCCGCCTTATCTGTCCGGCTGCTCACAGGCGATCTGGCCCGGAGAAGAACCGGTGATGGTGCGCAATTATGACTATGATCCGGCCGCCTTCGACAGCCTGATCCTGCACACCAACTGGCTGGGCCGCAAGGTGATGGGAACCAGCGACGGATTGTGGGGACTGGTGGATGGTGTCAACGATGCCGGGCTGGCGATCTCGCTGACCTTCGGCGGGCGCCGCCAGGTCGGCAACGGTTTCGGCGTGCCGCTGATATTGCGCTATGTGCTTCAGACATGTGAAACGGCAGATGAGGCGGCCGGCGTTTTGGCAAGAATTCCGACCCACATGAGTTACAATGTTACGGTTGTGGACGCAAAGCGGCGGTATGCGACCGTCCAGATGGCGCCGGACCGGCCATCACTTGTGACCAATGCTGCCGTGGCGACCAATCATCAGTCGGCCGTGGAATGGGACAGCCATGCCAGGTTTACATCTACGGTGGAGCGGGAGCGCTATCTCCTGCAACGGCTGACACTTCATGTGGACACGCAGGATCGGTTCATTGCCGCTTTTCTGAAACCACCGCTTTATTCGACGGCTTTTGCGGTTGGATTCGGCACCTTGTACACGGCTGTTTACCGCCCGAGGCAACGGTCAATGGAAATGCGCTGGCCCGGGTCTTCATGGCAATTTTCCCTGGATGATTTCGCACCGGCCGCCAGGCATATATACACACCGGATACTGCGCAGAGCGGTTGAAGGCTCCAAAATGCTGACTTTAAAATGTCAGAGCAACTTTATGGGTTTATGTGAACCCGTGTTGCTCTTGCCAGTGATGCCGCCTATACAGACGGACCATGCGCTTGGATATGATTGTGCGTGATTGATTCACCCCTTTTTGCAGATAAAAACCGATGTTCGATATTCGCTGGATTCGTGAAAACGCTGATGCATTTGATGCCGGTCTTGCCTTGCGGGGTACAGAGCCGCATGCAGCCCGCGTGATAGAGCTTGATGAGGCCCGCCGTGCCCACCTGCAGAAACTGCAGGACGCCCAGTCGCGGCGCAATTCTGCGTCAAAGGAAATCGGCCAGGCGATGGGGGCAGGCGACACGGAAAAGGCGGATGCCCTCAAAGCGGAAGTCGGCGACCTCAAGTCCATTATTCAGTCAGGCGAGGATGAAGAGCGTCGCATTGACGAAGAACTGAACGCCATCCTGTGCACCCTGCCGAACCTGCCGCTGGATGAGGTGCCTGCCGGCAAGGACGAGGCTGACAATGTCGAGGTTCGCCGGGTTGGTGACGTGAAGCCGCTCGGCTTTGAGGCAAGACAGCATTTTGAAATCGGCGAAGCCCTGGGTCTGATGGACTTTGAAACGGCGGCCAAGATGTCAGGTTCCCGGTTCACCGTGCTGAAAGGCGGGCTGGCCCGGCTGGAGCGTGCCATCGGCCAGTTCATGCTCGACATGCAGACAACCGAGCATGGCTATATGGAAGTGAACCCGCCCTTGCTGGTGCGTGATGAAGCCCTGTTTGGCACGGGCCAGTTGCCGAAATTTGCCGATGACCTGTTTCACACCACGGATGAACGCTGGCTGATCCCGACATCGGAAGTGCCGCTGACCAACATGGTCAGGGAGTGCATTCTCGAAGCTGGCGAACTGCCGGTCCGGGTGACGGCGCTGACACCGTGCTTCCGGGCCGAAGCCGGCGCTGCCGGCAGGGACACCCGCGGCATGATCCGGCAGCACCAGTTCTGGAAGGTCGAGATGGTATCTGTCACCGCACCCGAAACATCGCGTGATGAGCTTAACCGCATGACCGGCTGTGCCGAAGAAGTGCTGAAACGGCTCGGTCTGCCGTATCGGGTCATGGCCTTGTGTGCCGGCGATATGGGATTTGGAGCCCAGATGACGTACGACATAGAGGTCTGGCTACCGGGCCAGGAGGCCTATCGCGAGATTTCCAGTTGCTCGGTGTGCGGTGATTTCCAGGCGCGGCGCATGAATGCGCGGGTACGTGAGGAGAGCGGCAAGGGCACCCGTTTCGTTCACACACTGAACGGGTCCGGCCTTGCCGTCGGGCGCACCCTGATTGCGGTTATGGAAAACTACCAGCAGGCAGATGGCACAATAGCCATTCCTGGTGCGCTTAAAGCTTACATGGGTGGCATTGACGCCATTGGGCCAGCGTGATGCTGACCCGGGCAAACGGTGAACCTTACCGTATTCTGCTGGCCAATGATGACGGCATCAATGCCCCTGGGCTCGAAGTGCTGGAGGCCATTGCAGCCGGCCTCAGCGATGATGTCTGGGTGGTGGCACCGGAGCGTGAGCAATCCGGGGCAGGGCGATCCATCTCCCTGTCGCACCCGTTGCGGATGCGCGAACTTGGTCCGCGCCGGTTTGCCGTCGAAGGCACACCGGCTGACAGTGTGTTGATGGGGGTACGCCATATCATGCCGGATGCGCCCGATCTTATCCTGTCGGGGGTCAATCGTGGCCAGAACATCGCCGATGACGTAACTTATTCCGGCACGATCGCTGCTGCGATGGAGGGAACCGCGCTGGGCATCCGTTCGATGGCGCTCAGCCAGACCTACGGCATCGCGGGACGCAATGTGCCGTGGGATACCGGGCGCAGCCTTGGTGCGGAGGTCGTGAAAGACCTTGTGCAGACCAGGGCAGAGCCGGGGGTTTTGCTGAACATCAATTTTCCAGACTGTGATGCCGGTGATGTCAAAGGCATACAATACACCCGGCAGGGCCAGCGCGACCAGAACCTCCTGATGCTGGATCAGCGAACCGATGCGCGTGGCCGCGACTATTTCTGGATCGGGTTCAAGCGCCACCAGTCAAACCCGCCTGCAGGCACTGACCTTCATGCCGTCTATAATGGCTTTGTGTCGGTGACACCGCTGCATACCAACCTGACGCAACTTGATCTGCTTGCGGAGTTGCAAAACGACAAGGCTTAGGGCACGACTGCACCATGACGGCGACTGACCAACAGAAGATTGAACTCATCATGGGGCTCAGGTCGCGTGGCATTCGCGATACCAGGGTGCTGGAAGCAATCGAGACCGTGCCGCGCGAAGTGTTCGTGCCGGACGCCTTTCAGGACCTGGCCTATGCGGATCAGGCCTTGCCGATCGAATGCGGGCAAACCTTGTCGCAACCGTTCATCGTGGCGTTCATGACCGAGAAGCTGAAAGTCGGCGAGCGCATGAAAGTGCTGGAGATCGGGACCGGCAGCGGGTATCAGACGGTCATTCTGGCTCAGCTGTGCCGCCGGATTTACACCATCGAGCGGTACCGGACATTGCTCAAGTCTGCTGAACGGCGCTTCGCGGAGCTTCGGCAAGCCAACATAACCACCCTGCTTGGTGACGGGAACAAGGGCTGGCCCAAGCAGGCGCCGTTTGAACGTATCATCGTGACAGCAGCCGCGCCGCAACTGCCGCGCCAACTGGTCGAGCAACTGGCTGTAGGCGGTATTCTCATCGTGCCGGTTGAAGTATCTCCCGGCAGGCAGGAAATCCTGCGCATTACCCGTACGGAAGAAGATTTTACCCGCGAAAGCTTAATGCCTGTGCGCTTCGTACCACTGGTTGAAGGCATTGCCAGGGGTATGTAATCCTAAGTTTTCTGCCGAATTTTAAAATTCACACCGGAAAATGCAGTGATTTTTTAACTGATAAACTCCTCCTTAACCTAAACCATTCACTATCGGCTCCAGTCCAGTTTGTAAGTTCTGTGTTTGGGGTAAGGGTATGAGTACGACTTCCAAAATTTCACGCGTTTTCGCCGCGACGGCTACAGCCGCCCTTCTGGCAGGTTGTTCCGCATCATCTGATCGCTTTGCCGACTATCCGAGCATCGCCACCAATTCTGTTTCCAACAATGAGGCCAAGTCCGCCGCTGTCGACAGGGTGGACACATCACCGTTGTCCGGTGACCGTGTCGCCAATGCGCGCCCGTCCTGGCAGAATGCGCCATCTCCATCGGCCGGTTACACGCCGCCGGCGCCAAGCTATCGTACACAGGCGGCTGCACCTGCACCAAGCTATGCACCTGCCCAGAATGGGACTGTTACGGTAAGGCCGGGACAGACCATGTATTCACTGGCTCGCGCCAATGACCTGAGTGTCAGTCAGCTTGCCCGTGCCAACAACATCCGTGCACCTTATACACTGGCTGTTGGTCAGCGTCTGACAGTGCCTGGAACCAGCAATCCGGTTTCTCCGCGCCCGACAGTGGTAGTTGCCAATGCACCGGCTCCACGGGCGCAGGTGCAGTCCAGATCACACAGCAACGGCGTGCATGTCGTGCGCCGGGGCGAAACGCTTTACTCGCTGGGCCGCGCCTATGAAATGCGCCCGCACAAGATTGCTGCCTATAACGGCTTGAGCATGAACAGCGGGCTGAGCATCGGTCAGCGCGTGCAGATCCCTGGTGGCGGTGCCCAGTCACCGGTTGCCAATTCCGCACCGGCGCCACTGCCGCAGCAGAGGTTGGCTGCAAGAACTCCCGATTATCTGGATCAGGCAGAACCGGTTGCCCGCCAGCGGGAACCTGTCATGCAACAGGAAACGCAGATCGAGCAGCCAGACAATGGCAGCGGCTTCCGCTGGCCTGTTCGCGGCCGGGTTATATCGAAGTTTGGGACCAAACCAAACAACACCCGCAATGAAGGCATCAACATTGCCGTTCCTGAAGGAACCGGTGTGCGTGCGGCCGAAGCCGGCGTGGTTGCCTATGCCGGCAACGAGTTGAAGGGCTATGGCAATCTTGTTCTGGTGCGTCACCAGAACGGCTGGGTGACCGCCTATGCGCACAACAGCGAGCTGATGGTGAAACGTGGTGACGCGGTTCGCCGCGGTGACGTGATCGCCAGGGCCGGCAAGACCGGTTCGGTCAAAACCCCGCAGGTACACTTCGAGGTGCGCCAGGGCGCCACCGCTGTTGACCCGATGAAATACTTGTCGTCGCGTACGGCGTCAAACTAGGAACTGCAGGAACCCTGCAAACTGGACAGTTCCCGGACGAAAGCCGGCCCGGTCTCTGATGAGGCCGGGCCTGTTTTGATTTTGCGATCTTGTATTTTCCGTTACCGACCAAGCATTGGCGAGTCGAAATCGATGTTCAGACCAACGCGGGCAACATGGAAATCGACATTGGAACTGGCACTGATATCGGTTCGACCGATCCTGTCACTGAAAAACTCGCCGGACCCCAGGTCGACATAGAGGTATTCCAGCTTCACTTTAACAGAATTGTTTACGTGTGCCTCAACACCCGCACCGACCGTATAGCCTACACGTACGTCATTGCTTGACTCAGACCCGGAAAGACAGATGGGGCATCGTCCTATAGCAAAACCGATTGAGTTTGTAACGTGGCCGTATGCCAGTCCGCCTGTGCCGTAAAACAGGAAGTTATCGTCCAGCAAGACGCCCGCCCGGGCCCGGACCGTACCAAACCAGTCAACCTCTGATGTGAAGGTGCCAACCTGAAAGCCGGGAAAGTCGAGCAGTGCGCCAGAGTCACTGGACAAATCTGTTCCGCTAAAATCCGCTTCCAGCCCGAATACAAATTGACCATTCTGGAAATTATAGCCGATCTGCGCGCCGCCAAGGATCGCGGGATCGTGTTCAAAACTGCCATCCAGGGAAAAACGACCGAGAGAACCGGTTGCTTCCGAAGAGCCACTATGGCTTATGCCGGCGTGTACGCCACCATATAATCCATTCCACTGACCCAGTTCATCAGCTGACGCAGAGGCTAGGCCAATTGCTAATGACGACACGCATGCCGCCGTTACTAACAGGTACTTTTTCATTACGCATCCCACTAACTTACTATTTCTATTGGCCAATTCTCTGATTCGCCTTAATCCACCCGTCGCATGGGGTTGGTAGCTAGTCAACACTTATCGTCTTCATTCTGACGTAATTTCCAAATGTGTGACATATTTGTGACACTATGTGCCGTTGTCGATGAAATCAGACCGCCATAACCAATTAGATCAGGGTGTTGGAGGGTTTTTGAACAAATATCCGATCCGCAAGCGGGAGTCCTGACCACCATTGAACCATAAAAGGCAGGGGATGCTGCAGCTTTCAACCCGGAATTGAGCTGAAGCCGACGGCAACATCACCTCTTGTATTCCCGGAAATTCTGCCGAATATGACGCCACTCGTGATTCTCAACGAAGGATAACAATATGATTGAAGTATGGGGAAGACGGTCTTCCATTAATGTGCAGAAGGTTCTGTGGGCGCTGGGTGAAACCGGCCAGCCTTTTGAACGCCATGCTGCAGGCGGCCAGTTCGGCGGTCTTGATGACAAGGCATTCCTTAAGATGAACCCGAACGGCCTGGTGCCCGTCATGAAGGACGGCACGGTGACCTTGTTTGAGTCAAATACCATGATGCGCTACCTGGCGCGCAAATACGGCAAGGACAATATCCGCCCGCGTGGCCAGAAGCCGTGGGCACTGGCTGACCAGTGGACAGACTGGACGGCAACCACGCTGAACGGACCGATGTTCACCATTCTTTTCGACACCGTGCGGGCAACGCCTGAGCAGAAGAATCCGGCAGCGGTAAAAGAGGCCGAGAAGAAGGCAGGTGACCTGTTCAAGATTGCCAATCGCGCCATTGGCCGCAAGCCATGGCTCACCGGTCGTCACTTCAACTATGCCGACATTGCGCTTGGTGTGTACTACTGGCGATATCTGGCATTTGATCTGAAGCACGCCAAAACGCCGAACCTGGATCGCTGGATGGAACAGATCAAGGAACGCAGTGCATTCAAGGAATGGGGCCTGGTGCCGGTTGGCAACTCGCCTGAAGAATGGAATGCCAACGAGAAGAAACTGGGTTAAGCCAGCCTGTTTGCCATTGTTACAGCAGCCCGGATCATTGAGGTCCGGGCTGTTTTCTTATGTAAGCGCCTTGCCCAGGCGCCCGGCAAGGTCCTGAACATACTGCCAGGCGACACGGCCTGAACGACTGCCGCGGGTGGTCTGCCATTCAATGGCCTCTGCCCGCAGTTGCTCGTCTGCAATGGTCAACTTGAAGTGATCTACATAGCCGCGGATCATTTCAAGGTATTCATCCTGCGAACAGGAATGGAATCCGAGCCAGAGCCCGAACCGGTCGGACAGGGAGACTTTTTCCTGAACCGCTTCCGATGGGTTGATGGCGGTGGAGCGTTCATTTTCAATCATGTCGCGCGGCAGAAGATGGCGCCGGTTTGATGTTGCATACAACAATACATTGTCCGGGCGTCCTTCGATTCCCCCATCGAGTGCGGCTTTCAGCGATTTGTAGGATGTATCCTGATTGTCGAATGACAAATCGTCACAAAAAATGATGAAGCGATAGCCAGACTGGTCGCGCAACTGGCCCATCAGAACAGGCAGGCCCTCTATGTCCTCGCGGTGAATTTCTATGAGCTTCAGCGTGTGGTCATGCTGGGCGGTTATGGCAGCGTGTGATGCCTTGACCAGTGAGCTTTTGCCCATGCCGCGCGCGCCCCAGAGCAGGGCATTGTTGGCAGGCAATCCCTTTGCAAAGCGTACCGTATTGTCGATCAGGATGTCGCGAACCCGGTCAATTCCGTGTAAAAGTACCATTTCCACGCGGTTTACCCAAGGTACGGGCTGAAGTGCACTGGTGCCGGCGTGCCAGACAAATGCATCAGCGGCATCATAATCGGCGTCTTGAGATTGCGGTGGCGCGGAGCGCTCCAACGCGTTCGCGATGCGTTCGAGGCGGTTCAGGATTTCGTCCAGACGGTCATTTGACATGAAGGTGTTCACAGGCTTTGGTGTTGGCGGAATTCTAGGTGAGTTGGCTTTAGGGCCTGATCCACCATGTTGCAAGGCCGGTGGGAAACAAGGCGTACCTGTTGCATTGCGCTCACGCGGGGCTATATACCAATTCACGGATTCGGTTTCAGGAGATTAGACCATGTTTATTTCACCCGCTTACGCACAGGCTGGCGGCGCACCGGGCGCTGATATTTTCTCGTTGCTTGCCCCGATCATCATGATCATGGCCATCTTCTGGTTTTTGATCCTGCGCCCGCAGCAAAAGCGGATGAAGGCACACCAGGAACTGGTCTCGAATGTCCGGCGTGGTGACACCATTGTGACCGCCGGGGGGATTGTCGGCAAGGTCACCAAAGTGGTTGATGATGGCGAAATCGTTGTTGATACGGGCGAGGGCGGAAAGTTCCGCATGATCAAGAGCGCTATCACTGAAGTGCGGGTCAAGGGTGAGCCGGCAAAAGCCGATTAGGTAACTATCGGTCTTGTTTATCAACGGTGAACCGACAACTTTCGGCCGGTGATTGCGAAACAATAACATACCTCCATTTCGGGGACTGATCAGACTGCCATGTTGCATTTTTCCAAGCTGAAGGCTTTCGTTATTGTCGGTGTTGTGCTGCTGGCCGGTCTGATGGCCATGCCGAATTTGTTGAGCGAACAGTCGCGTGAAGCATTGCCGAATTTCGTGCCAAGCCAGGCTCTGACCCTGGGGCTCGACCTGCAGGGCGGCAGTCACATCCTGCTGGAAGTCGACGTGCCATCATTGAAGGATACTCTCGAGAAACAACTGGTCGGGGATATCCGCCTGCGTCTGCGGGACGCGAAAATCCGTTACGTCAATCTGAAACGCACCGGAAACGGCGCAACAGTCACCATTCCTGAAGCCGCCAGGGCTGACGAGGCCTTCACCATATTGCAGGGACTGTCACAGCCGCTGGACACCGGACTGTTCGGCCAGGGTGTGCAGGTTCAGGAGTTTGACGTTGTGCGCAATGGTCAGGCCATTACCCTGACCTTTTCTGACGGCGGGCTGCAGACCCGGATCACCCGCGCGGTGCAGCAATCCATCGAGGTTCTCGGGGTCCGCATCAACGAACTGGGGACAACAGAACCTACCATCCAGCAGCAGGGTACGGACCGGATTCTGGTCCAGGTACCCGGTCTGCAGGACCCGGCCCGCCTCAAGGCACTGCTGGGCCAAACCGCCTTGCTTCAGTTCAGACTGCTGTGCGATAACCAGCCGCAAGGCGCAGGCGGCACCGTTCCATTGGGCTGTGAAGAGTTGGCGGACAAAGAAAACCCGGGGCAAATGTACTGGGTGCAGACATCGCGGTCGGCGACAGTTGACGGGGAAGACCTCAATGACGCCCAGACCGGATTTGACCAGCGCACCAATGAACCGATCGTCAACTTCCGTTTCAACACCGGTGGCGCCCAGCGCTTCTGTCGCCTGACCCAGAACAATGTCGGACGCCCGTTCGCAATCGTTCTGGACGATGAAGTTATTTCAGCACCCCGCATCAATGAACAGATTTGCGGCGGGTCCGGTCAGATTTCCGGTGATTTCTCGACGCAGGAAGCCAACGATCTTGCTATCGTTCTGCGCTCCGGCGCGCTACCGGCCAAACTGACGATTGTGGAAGAACGCACGGTTGGTCCGAGCCTTGGGTCTGACTCGGTGCGGGCCGGTTTCATCGCGTCCATCATCGGCCTGGTAGGCGTGTTGATCTTCATGGTCGTATCCTACGGACTGTTCGGCATGTTTGCCGTGCTGGCGCTGCTGGCAAACCTGATGTTGATTCTGGGAACCCTGTCGTTCCTGGGCGCGACCCTGACACTGCCCGGCATTGCCGGTATCGTTCTCACCATGGGCATGGCGGTGGATTCCAACGTGCTGGTGTTTGAACGAATACGGGAGGAGGTGGCCAATGGCCGGTCCCCTCTGAATGCCATTGAAACCGGCTTCCGGATGGCGCTGGCCACAATTCTGGATGCCAATATCACCACATTGATTGCTGCGGTTATTCTGTTTGGCATGGGGTCGGGTCCGGTCAGGGGTTTCGCCGTGACGCTGGGGATCGGTATCGTGGCAACCGTGTTCACGGCCTATACCGTCACACAGCTCATCATTTCCGGATGGATCAGGCTGAGAAGACCCAAGGTGGTACCGCTATGACCGGCCGCAAGATCGTCAGGAGACTGAGACCATGAAGCCGCTTCGCTTCGTTCCGGACAATACCAAGATAGCCTTCATGAAGTTTGCCCGGCCGGGCTTTTATGCCTCGGTCGCCGCTGTCTTATTGTCGGTCGGGTTGTTTTTTGCAATCGGTCTGAATTACGGCATCGACTTCAAGGGCGGTACGCTGATTGAAATCAGAACCGAGCAGCCTGCCGACCTGAACGAGTTGCGCACCACCATCGGCGGACTTGGCCTTGGCGGTTCGGAGCTGCAGGAATTCGGCGATCCGCGTGATGTGCTGATCCGCATCGAGACCCAGGCTGGTGGTGAAGAAGCTCAGCAAAAGGCGATTGCCACGGTTAAGGAAGCGCTCGGGGCTAATGTGGATTACAGGCGCGTTGAAGTGGTCGGGCCAAAGGTGTCGGGTGAGTTGGCACGTGACGGTATTCTGGCCATCCTGCTGGCGTTCGCTGCCATCATGATCTACATCTGGTTGCGATTTGAATGGCAGTTCGCCATCGGTACGGTGGCAACACTGGTGCACGATGTGGCGCTGACAATCGGGCTGTTCGCAATCCTGCAATTGCAGTTTGACCTGACCATCATAGCGGCGCTTTTGACCATCGTCGGCTACTCGCTCAATGATACGGTGGTGGTGTTTGACCGTTTTCGCGAAAACCTGCGCAAATACAAGAAGATGAACTTTGACGAGATGGTCGACATGTCTCTCAACCAAACGCTGCCGCGTACCCTCATGACATCGATCTCCACGCTCGTTGCCCTGATAGCTCTTTACGTGTTCGGCGGCGAAGTGTTGCGCGGGTTTACGTTCGCCATGATATGGGGTGTTGTTATCGGCACCTATTCATCGATCTTCATCGGCTCGCCATTGTTGTCCTTGCTGGGAGCCTATGTGGATCGTGCACCGACACCTGGACCCGGTGACAATGCGCAGGCAGATGCAGAGATTGTGCAGCCCTGATGAGTGACGCGCCGTTCTTGCCGGAACGCGTAGCGATTGACGCCTATGGCAATGGCGGCTTCAGGTTTCGAGACATGTCTCACAAGGGGTCATTGCTGTGCCTGCCGGGCGGGGTGTTCGGATGGCCGCCGGCAAAGCCGGAGGATCTGCAGCTTCTGGACTTTGCGCAGGTTTTGGGAACACCGGACGGCATTGGCTTTGTGCTGCTTGGCACCGGCGACAACCAGGTTTTCCCATCCGGAGAAATACGCCGGGCGTTCGTGGAAGCGGGTATCGGGCTTGAGCCAATGGCAACCGGGGCGGCAGTGCGAACCTACAATGTGTTGTTGCAGGAAGGCCGCGATGTGGCATGTGCGCTGATTGCGGTTGATCATCATCGGAGCGGGTCATGAGTGCATTTCCGGCAGAGTTGATGGAGCAGTTGCTCGAAGACCTGCGCCAGACCGACCGTGACCGGTATCTGTGCCTGTTGCTGATGCCGGAACATCTACGGGGGGTTCTGGCCGGGCTGTTCGCGTTCAATTCGGAACTTGCCCAGATACGCGAAAGAGTGACAGACCCGGCTGCCGGTGAGGTGAGGCTTGCCTGGTGGAACCAGGTCATTGATGCGATCTATGTCGGACAGACCGTCGATTCACCGCTGGCACAGGCACTGGCTCGCGCAATTGAGGCGGGTGACCTGCCTCGGCATTCGTTCCAGGCCATGCTGGAGGCCCGCCGGTTCGACCTGTTTGATGATCCGATGCCGGACCTCAACACACTTGAAGGCTACCTGGGAGAAACGTCTTCCGCCGTGCTGCAGATGAGTGCCCTGATCATGGCCGGAGATGACGGTCTTGAATGCGCTGAAGTGTCCGGCCTTGCCGGTGTTGCCATGGGGCTGACCGGACTGATGCGGTCGTTGCCGATACACCGGGCCCGCGGACAATGCATGTTACCGGCTGACATGCTCGCAAAGCATGATCTGACCCAGGCGCACGTGCTGTCGGGCAGGGGCGGTGCCGGGCTTGAGCTGGTGTTGCTGCAATTGTGCCGGCATGCCAACAAGCGGCTCGAAGAGGCCCGCGAAAAGTGGCATCTGGTCCCGGATGCGGCCGTCAAGGCCTATCTGCCTGTTGCCCTGGTGCCCGGTTATCTGAAGAAGCTGGAACGCGCGCGTGCGTCCCTGATGACCAAGGTGATCACCTCGCCGCAATGGATGCGGCAATTGCGGCTGCTGAACGCGGTGCGCAGCGAAGCGATCTGAATTTATCTATTCCGCTGCCGCACGTCCGGCGTGTGCCGAAAGCCAATCAGTGAAATCAATCTTGGCACGGCCTGTATAAGCCAGTTGCCGGGCTGGTTTCTTGGCCTTGCCGCGGGGCCGCTTGCCGTTTTCATCGCGCGGCACCTCAACCTCGGGAAACAGGCCGAAATTGACATTCATGGGCTGGAACGACCGCGCCTTGCTGGTCATGTCACCAGTGTCGTCGCTGAGGTGCCCTCCCGAAATATGCGAGATCAATGATCCATGCGCTGTGGTGGGCGGAGGGGCTGGCAATGCATGTCCAGCCAGTTCTGCCGCTGCCATGCGACCCGCCATGAGACCCATGGCGGCGCTTTCCACATAGCCTTCCACGCCGGTGATCTGGCCGGCGAACCGCAGGCCCGGTCGGCTCTTGAGCTGCAATGATGCGTCAAGCAGTTTCGGCGAATTGATGAAGGTGTTGCGGTGCAGGCCGCCGAGCCTGGCAAACTCTGCCGT
Organism: uncultured Alphaproteobacteria bacterium; assembly: GCA_963698275.1. Taxonomy (GTDB): domain Bacteria; phylum Pseudomonadota; class Alphaproteobacteria; order Rhizobiales; family Aestuariivirgaceae; genus Anderseniella. The sequence continues at coordinate 1,255,933 of CAVOQE010000001.1, forward strand.
TTCGAGGCCGGGTATGGCCCTGAATATCCGCACCTGTTCGCCATGCTTCAGCTTGGTCTGGAATCCGACCATGTTGTAGAGCGTGCCCAGTGCGTTGTCCTGGCGCAGTTGCACGACCGCATAGGGTTTTTCATCCGGCTTGTGCCGGTTGGTCAGGCCCATCGGTTTCATCGGGCCGTGGCGCAAGGTTTCCGGCCCGCGTTCAGCCATCACCTCGATCGGCAGGCAGCCATCGAAGTAGGGCGTGTTTTCCTCCCACTGCTTGAAGTCGGCCTTGTCACCGTCAATCAATGCCGTGATGAAGGTTTCATACTGCTGCCGGTCCATGGGACAGTTGATGTAATCAGCACCGGTGCCGCCGGGCCCCGCCTTGTCATAGCGTGACTGAAACCATGCCTGATCAAAATCTATGGTGTCGCGATGGATGATGGGGGCGATGGCATCGAAGAATGCCAGGCCGTCGTCGCCGGTGGTTTTGCGAATGTCATCTGCCAGTGCCTGCGAGGTGAGGGGGCCGGTTGCGACAATGGCCTGCTCCCAGTCTGCCGGAGGCAGGCCGGCTACTTCCTCGCGCTCAATTGTTATGTTGGGGTGGGCTTCAAGGGTTGCGGTCACGTCGGCTGAAAAGGCGTCGCGGTCTACAGCCAGGGCACCGCCTGCCGGCAGTTTGTGGCGGTCGCCCATCGCCATGATCAGCGAGCCCGCCTGGCGCATTTCCCAGTGCAACAGGCCAACCGCATTGTGTTCGTCATCGTCTGAGCGAAATGAGTTGGAACACACCAGTTCCGCCAGTCCGTCGGTCTGGTGCGCATCGGTTCCGCGCACAGGGCGCATTTCGTGAAGGATAGCCTGCGCGCCGGACTGCGCTGCCTGCCAGGCGGCTTCCGAACCGGCCATGCCGCCGCCGATAATATGGATTGTGTTGTGTGTCATTAGATGACTGATTAGAGCCTATTGCACCGGTCGGCAAGACATGGACAGTGTCTACCGGTTCACCCAGTCGGCAATCTCGGTTGCCACAAGCTGATTGGCCAGGTAGCCGTAGAGCTTGTGCGGGTTGCTGGTGTTGTAATGCACCCAGCAATTGTAAATGCGCTTGTCGGTGATCTGATCCACGTAACCATATTCCAGCATCTCGGCAAAATCGTCGGCCATGGTCGGGTCATGGGCGATGAAATCGTCATAGGCGGCAATGTTGACCCAGTCCTTGACGATGGCTTTTGGAAACCGCCCGCCTGCGTGTTCACGGGCATCATACAGGTTGGCCCGCACACCTGCTTCACCCAGCGGACAGCCAAGCGTGAGCCACTTGGAGACATTGGGGTTCTTGCGTTGCAGATTTTCGTATTCGCTCATTTGCGAAAACTTCCACAACACGTCATAGGCCACCACACATCCCATGGAATGGCTGACCAGGCAGATTTCATCGCGGGCATTTATGGCCCTGCGCAACGGGTTCTGCAGGCGTTCGCGCACATCTGAGCCGGTTTTCCGGCTCATCAGATAGGCCCCCATGTCGGCTGAACTGCGTTGCAGAATGATCTCGTTGGCGTGACTGCGGGTCAGGACTGACAACAAGGTGCTGAAGGTCCGTGCTGCATTGTCCAGATAACGCAGATCCTTGTACTGGCTGACAACCTGATTGTAGGCGGCTTCATCAAAAGTGCCGATGTCCAGCATCTGCCTGAGGCTTTTGGCATACGGGTCATGGGGCATGCAGGGTTCATATTGATATGCCTTATTGTTCCGGGCTGTCAGCCTGGCCGCAATATTGGGATCATGGGTTGCCATGATGGCATTGTTGATGTCGCCATAATAGGCGAACGAACATTTGACCGTGCCTGAGCGGATGGCCTCGGCAGCATCAGGCGATACCTGGTGCAGGCCATGCATCAAGGCTTCGTTGATAAGTTTTTTCTTACGGGACGCCGACGGTTTGATAGACCGGCCATGAACGAAGATGATGTGTTTGCGTGGCATTGAGACGTTACCGGGTTAAACGAGATTGCAATAATCAGACAGGTTGCCGGGCCTCATCAAGCAACCATTCATAAAACTGCCGTGCCTGGGGTGACAACTGCCCCTCCTTGGGCCTGAGCAGCCAAAAGCCCCGGTCTGACTGTTGCACGGCATCGATCGGGCGGACCAGATCTCCCTGTTCAATAAAATCCTCCGCCAGCCGCCTGCCGCACAGGGCGATGCCCTCACCGCGCAACGCCGACTGGATCAGCACCATGTAATTGTCGAATGTGAAGCCCCGGCCGGACTGCTCGCCCTCGACGCCCAGAGATTCCAGGAAACTGTCCCATGTGACCCAGTTCCGGTCAAACTTGTTGAGATGTAGAAGCGAGTGCCGAAGCAGGTCTGCTTCCGAAGTGATCGGGCTTGATTTTTCCATGTAGCGGGGAGAACACACCGGCCAGATTTCGTTGTCGAACAGCCGGACCGCGTCTGCGGCGGGCCATTCTCCGGCACCATAGCGCACCGCGATATCAATGCCCTCGCTGGCCAGATCATAAACCGGGGATGACGCGACCAGGCGAATGTCGATTTCTGGATGTGAGGCGCGAAACTTTGCTATGCGCGCCATGAGCCAGTAGGACGCGAACGCAACCGATGTCGCAACTGTCAGTTCCCCGGGGCCAGGTTGGCGACGCAGGTCTGATGCTACATTGGCAATGTGCTCAAGCCCCATGCCCACTGCCCGGTGCAGGCGTTCGCCCTCGCGGGTGAGCGACAGGCCGCGCGATTGGCGCTGAAACACGGTAGTACCCAGAAAATCCTCCAGCAACTGGATCTGCCTGCTGACAGCAGACTGGGTAACGTCCAGTTCCTTGGCGGCACGGGTAAAGTTCATGTGCCGTCCGGCAGCCTCGAACACCACCAGTGCATTTGTCGGGGGCAGGTTTTTGCGAAGCGCGATAGCCATGAGAATTACTTATTGAAAGGGCTGTTTAAGGGCTGTTTTAAAGCAGGTTAACAGCACATGGCATGATCTGCAATCATGGTAGCCTGTCATGTCAGCCTATTCGGCTGCAGCCTGTTTTCCGCGTGACAGGACCGGCGCCAGATACTGGCCAGTATAAGACCGCTCGACGCCGGCGACGTCTTCCGGGGTGCCGGCAGCCACAATTTCACCGCCGCCATCGCCGCCTTCCGGGCCAAGGTCGATGATCCAGTCTGCGGTTTTGATCACTTCCAGATTGTGCTCGATGACGACAACGGTATTGCCGTGCTCGACCAGTTCATGCAGCACTTCCAGCAGCTTGGCGACATCGTGAAAATGCAAGCCGGTGGTCGGTTCGTCCAGCAGGTACAAGGTGCGTCCGGTTGCGCGTTTGGACAATTCCTTGGCGAGTTTGACCCGCTGGGCCTCACCGCCGGACAAGGTCGTGGCCTGCTGGCCTACCTTGATGTAGCCGAGCCCGACACGTTCCAGTGTCACCAGCTTGTCGCGTACGGCTGGAACCGCGCGGAAGAAATCGGCGCCCTCGGCCACGGTCATATCCAGTATATCGGCGATGGATTTGTCCTTGAAGGTGATGTCCAGGGTCTCGCGGTTGTAGCGTTTGCCGTGGCAGGCGTCGCAGGTCACATAGACGTCGGGCAGGAAGTGCATTTCAATCTTGATGACACCATCACCCTGGCAGGTCTCGCAGCGGCCGCCTTTTACGTTGAACGAAAACCGGCCCGGTCCGTATCCGCGGGCCTTTGATTCCGGCAAGGCTGCAAACCATTCGCGGATGGGGGTGAATGCGCCGGTGTAGGTGGCCGGGTTGGAACGTGGCGTGCGGCCAATCGGCGACTGGTCGATGTCGATGATCTTGTCGAGCAGCTCCAGTCCTTCAATCTTGTCATGCTCCGCCGGTATCTGGCGGGCCTTCATCAGCTTGCGGGCCGCTGACTTGTAGACGGTATCAATCAGCAGTGTTGATTTACCGCCGCCTGACACGCCGGTAACACAGGTGAACAGACCCAATGGCAATTCGGTCGAGATATTCTTCAGATTGTTGGCGCGTGCCCCGGACACCTTGATCAGGCGCTTCTTGTTGAGCTTTCGGCGGGTCGCCGGTGTCGGCACCTGCATGATGCCGGTGAGGTACTTGCCGGTGAGCGATGCCGGATTGGCCATCACTTCCTCTGCACTGCCTTCGGCGACAATGGTGCCGCCATGAATGCCGGCGCCGGGCCCGATATCGACCACATAGTCAGCCGACCGGATGGCGTCTTCGTCATGCTCGACCACAATCACCGTATTGCCGATGTCACGCAAATGCACCAGTGTCTCCAGCAGGCGGGCATTGTCGCGCTGGTGCAGGCCGATGGACGGTTCATCAAGCACATACAGAACGCCGGTCAGACCTGAGCCGATTTGTGATGCAAGACGTATACGCTGGCTTTCACCGCCTGACAGAGTGCCGGATTTGCGCGACAAGGTGAGATAATCCAGGCCGACATCGACGAGGAATTTCAGCCGCTCGCGGATCTCCTTGAGGATACGGGCGGCGATTTCAAGTTCCTTCGGTGTCAGCTTGCCGGACAGTTCGTTGAACCAGTCATTGGCCGCACGGATCGACATCAATGATACTTGAGCCACGTGCAGTCCGTTGATGCGCACGGCAAGGGCCTGCGGTTTCAACCGGTAGCCCTCACAGGCCTGGCACGGATAATCCGACTGGAACTGTGCCAGTTCCTCGCGCACCCAGCTTGAATCGGTCTCGCGCCAGCGCCGCTCGATATTGCCGATGACCCCTTCAAACGGCTTCTTCGTCTTGTAGGAACGCAGCCCGTCATCATAAACGAAGGTGATTTCCTGCTCACCGGTGCCGAACAGCACGGCATCCTTGATGTCGTCGTCCAGCTCTTCCCAGGGCGTCGACATGGATGCCTTGTAGTGCTTGCACAAGGCCTGCAGGGTCTGGGTGTAGTATGGTGAGGTTGCACCGGTTTTGGCCCAAGGCACGATGCAGCCCTGGCGCATGGACAGGGTCTTGTCCGGCACGACCAGATCAGCTTCAAAGCGCAGTTCGGTGCCAAGTCCGTCGCACTTGGGACAGGCGCCGAACGGGTTGTTGAAGGAAAACAGCCGGGGTTCCACTTCATCAATGGTGAAACCGGATACCGGGCAGGCAAATTTTTCCGAAAACGTGACGCGCTCATGGGTGTCATTGAGCGACTTGTTGGCACTCTTGGCGGAGGTTTCCGCATCGGGCAGGGGCTTGTCGGCAAATTCCACGACCGCCAGCCCGTCGGTCAGTTTCAGGGCTGTTTCGAAACTGTCTGCCAGCCGCGTTGCGATGTCATCGCGCACCACGAGCCGGTCCACGACCACGTCAATGTCGTGCTTGTATTTCTTGTCCAGGGCAGGGACGTCCGCGATTTCATGGAACTGACCGTCCACCTTGACGCGCTGGAAACCCTTTTTCATCAGCTCGGCGAATTCCTTGCGGTATTCGCCCTTGCGGCCGCGAATGATCGGGGCAAGCAGGTAAAGCCGGGCACCGTCTTCAATCTCCATCACCCGGTCGACCATCTGGGTCACCGTCTGGCTCTGGATCGGCAGACCGGTGGCGGGCGAATAGGCAATGCCGACGCGGGCAAAAAGCAGCCGCATATAGTCGTAAATTTCCGTAACGGTGCCGACAGTGGAGCGCGGATTGCGGCTGGTGGTCTTTTGCTCGATGGAAATAGCCGGTGACAGGCCGTCGATCTGATCAACGTCGGGCTTCTGCATCATTTCCAGAAACTGCCTTGCATAGGCTGACAGGCTTTCCACATAGCGGCGCTGGCCCTCGGCATAGATGGTGTCAAATGCCAGGGATGACTTGCCGGAGCCGGACAGGCCGGTAAACACGATCAGCTTGTCGCGCGGCAGTTCAATGGAAACGTTCTTGAGGTTGTGCTCGCGCGCGCCCTGAACAGATATGATGCGTTTGGTTTCGGCCATGGTGGAGAACTAGATCAAAAAGAGAACACGCGCAACGGTGCGCAACAAAATCTACTGACAGTTTACGACAGTTTGACCGTATCAGATGGATTTATCCACGGTTAAACTTTCGGACGCAGCCTGCATTTTCAGCGCAATGTCTCGATCCAGCGCATCAATGCCAGATGAGGAGGCAGCGAGTTCAATCTGCACTGCTCAATCAACCAATCCGGGTGTGAGCCCAATATACTGACCGGTACCCGTTCAATCTGGTGTAAGTCCGCAATTGCAAGTCGGTGATTGGCCCAGCCGCCATAGGCCAGTTGTCCGTCGCGGGTGATCCAGACACTGATCTCGTCGCGCACCATGCCACCGAGTTCTCGGGACGTTTTGTAGCCTTCTGTTGCAATTGAGTGATTTGTTTTTTCCAGGGCGGTGAAGTAATCATCGACTTCTGCCTGGCTTTTGCAACCACGCGGATTTCCCCCTGCTTCAAGAGCAGCCATTACCACGTGATATTCTTCGATCTGGTCAAGCGGAAGGTTATCACGGCACAGATTCCGGATGGTTTCGAAATCCTGTCTGAACGGGCTTTCTTCATGACAAGGGCCCGCTATCGTACAACGTTTGCGGGTCTGTTCGACGTCCCAATTGCCTCGCCACACAAATGAGAATCGGGGAAACCGCTTCTTTGTTTTGGTTTCCAGCGTGATCGACGACAGTTTAACAAAAGCGATCAGCGGCGTGGGGGAGGGAGGCGAAAGGTGTGCCTGGGCGTGCCAGGACGCGCCTGCAAGTCGGGCAATCGAATATGGCAGTGCTAGTGGCAGCCAACCGGCAAACACTGACAGCCTGTTCAATTGTTTTTTCAGTTCCTGCGGCATTCGGGTGTCCTGGGTGAAATTGAACAATCCTGTTATAGGTTAGATCGAAAAATGTACCTGTTGCTGGTTGAACTGACCGGTCAGCAGATTAAATGACATCAGGTCTTCGCCGACAACTACCGGTCCGGAATAATGACGTCGCACAGCTGCAATCAGCTGTTTTTCATCGGCATCGGGAGGTACGATATGGTTGAGTATCAGGCACTTGACGCTTGCATCGCGGGCGACGCGGCCCACTTCATCTGCCGTGGTGTGATAACTCGCCACCGCCGCCATTGTTTCGGCAGTTCGGGTTCCTCGCGTCAGTGAACCATCATTGTGCGAGTGGGCGAATACTTCGTGGACCAGCACATCGGCGTTTTTGGCTGCTTCGACGAGAGAATTACAGGGCCTGGTATCGCCGGACAGAACCAGTTTCCTGCCTGGCGCCTCAAAAACGTAACCGAATGCCGGTTCGACAGGCGGGTGCTCAACACGCACCGCCGATATTGTTACGTTGTTGACCGAGATGATTTCGCGACTATCGTCAACTTCCGTGACTTCGATCTCGAAGGCAGCAATTGAACTGCGTTTTTCGAATTCAATGCGCAAGTTTCGTTCGGACTGCCAGGCTTGCATTTGTGCATCGACAAATGTCTGGGTGCCCGGCGGTCCAATAATCGTCTGTGGCCTGTCCCGGTTCTGGTGCCAGGATGAAATGATGAACTGGTAGAGATCAACGAGGTGGTCGGAATGCAGGTGTGTCAGCAGCAGCGCGTCAATCTGGGCACCATTATGGCCTGCCTGTACGAGCCGCTGGGTGACCCCGGATCCGACATCTATCAGGAATTGCTTGCCGCCGCACTCAACCAGTGTACCCGCACCATAGCGCCTGGGGCTGACGACCGGACAACCGGTGCCCAGCAGGGTGGCTTTGAATGGATAATTGCCGGTCATGGCGGTGAACCTGCGTGGTTTGCATGCGTGCGGCGTTTGTAAGCAGGTTTGGGCCTTGCTGCAACGCGTGCTGGGCGTTACGAAGTCACATCAGTATTCATATCGCTTCCACAAGGCTTTTGATCGATGACTTTATTTGCGCGTGTCGCTGACAAATCGGACTGGATTGAAGGGGGCACAGGCCCCTGGGAAATCATTATCGGGCTGGAAGTTCATGCCCAGGTGAGTTCCAAGTCAAAGCTGTTTTCCGGTGCCTCTGCCGAGTATGGCGGGGAACCCAACGACCACGTATCGCTGGTGGATGCTGCCATGCCGGGCATGTTGCCGGTCATTAACAAGTACTGCGTCGAGCAGGCGGTGCGCACCGGACTTGGCCTGAAGGCTGAAATCAATGAGTATTCGGTGTTTGACCGCAAGAACTATTTCTACCCTGACCTGCCGCAGGGTTATCAGATTTCCCAGTTCAAGCAGCCGATTGTCGGTGAAGGCCGGGTGGTGCTCGACATGGACGAGAACACCCAGGTTGAAGTCGGGATCGAACGCCTGCATCTGGAGCAGGACGCGGGCAAATCCATCCATGATCAGCATCCGACCATGTCTATGGTGGACCTGAACCGGTCCGGCGTCGCACTCATGGAAATCGTTTCAAAGCCTGACATGCGCTCTGCCGACGAAGCCAAGGCCTATGTGTCCAAGGTGCGCACCATCATGCGTTATCTGGGTACCTGCGACGGCAATATGGAAGAAGGTTCGCTGCGCGCCGATGTGAATGTGTCGGTACGCAAACCGGGTGGCGAAGCCGGTACGCGCTGCGAAATCAAGAATGTCAATTCGCTGCGCTTCATGGGCCAGGCGATCGAATATGAAGCACGCCGCCAGATAGACATTCTCGAGGATGGCGGCAGTATCGATCAGCAGACCCGGCTGTTTGATCCACGCAAGGGTGAGACCCGCTCCATGCGGTCCAAGGAAGAAGCCCATGACTACCGGTATTTCCCCGACCCGGATCTGCTGCCGCTTGAAGTGGATCCGAACTGGATTGCAGACATCAAGGCATCTCTGCCGGAACTGCCGGATGAGAAAAAAGCCCGGCTGGTCAACGACTTCGGCCTGACGGCTTATGATGCAGAAGTGCTGATCATGGAACCGGCATCGGCCAGTTATTTTGAACAGGTTGCCGGCGGCAGGGACGGCAAGCTTGCCGCCAACTGGGTGATCAACGAACTGTTCGGACGCCTGAACAAGGAAGGCAAGGATATCGAGGACAGCCCGATTTCCGCCGGCCAACTCGGTGCCATTGTGGACATGATCAGCGACAAGACCATCTCCGGCAAGATCGCCAAGGACGTGTTCGAGATCGCCTGGACTGAAACCGGTATTGATCCGAAGCAGGTGGTGGAAGAACGTGGACTGAAGCAGGTAACCGACACCGGCGCTATCGAGGCAGCCGTGGATGAAGTGATCGCTGCCAATCCGGACAAGGTGGCGGCTGTTGTCGAAAAACCTGCCATGGTCGGCTGGTTTGTCGGGCAGGTCATGAAGGCCACCGGTGGCAAGGCCAATCCGCAGGCGGTTAACGACTTGCTCAAGTCGAAGCTGGGCGTGGAGTAGATCTTGTTGGCGGTTCGGCGGGCATCGGCAGACGATCTGGATGCGGTCAGGCAATTGCTGCATGACACATGGCATGCCACCTATGATGCGACCATGGGGGTCGAGGTTGTGAACGATGTTACGTCACGCTGGCATTCTGTGGAAAACCTGAGCCGGCAACTGGCCGATCCTGATGGATGTTTTCTGGTTGCTGAAAACTCAAGCGGAACCATTGTCGGCCACGCTGATGCCGGACGCAAAACTGCGGAAGTGGTGAGTCTCGCCAGACTGTATGTGTTGCCGGGATGGCAGGGTGGTGGTGTTGGTACGGCGCTTCTGGCGTCTGTAGTCAACTGGGCCGGGCAAGGCACCACAATCGAACTGGAAGTTGAAACCGCCAATACGCCGGCTATCGGGTTTTATCAGAAGCATGGTTTCGCCGGCGACGGTCAGCAGGTTCAGTGTGGTGGTGATCCGGCCGCCGGTCAGGCCATTGTGATGAGGCGGCGCGTTTCATGAACAAGGGTAACTTTGGCAAAGCTGTTTGTCTGGGCGGCATCGCAGTGGCTGGCGCCGGCCTCGCGGCAGGTTTCCTGAGCCAGGTCTGGATTGAACTTGATGTCCTCAATCATTTCACACTGCATTTCAGCCTCGCCATAATGGCGTTGGCCATCGCTTACTTCGCCGCTATCCCGTTGCGGGTGCCTGTGGCTCTGGTGCTGATGGCAGCAGGCATGATTGCGATAGGCAGCTGGAGCAAGCTGAGCGCGGATCAGTTGCAGGCTGATGTGAGTGCTCCGGCCGGCACGCGCGCCCTCAACATCATGCACTTCAACATCTGGGGCAAGAACCAGCAATTTGATGATGTTGCTGCGGAAATCGGGCGACTGGACCCGGACATTCTGTTTTTGACTGAAGTGCGCAAGCGCGGGCAGGGCCTGACGGACATGCTTGACAAGCGGTTTCCGTACCGGTTGCCGAAAAAGGGTCAAACTGCAACCAGCCTGATGATGTACTCGAAGTATCCGTTTGCCGCATCACAAAGACAACGCCGCGGCGATGACTTGAGTTTCATTCACGCCACCCTGGGGGCTGAATGGCATCATCTCAACATTGTGGGAACCCATCTGAGCCGTCCACCTGACACCAAAAGTCAGGACCAGGAAATACGCGCTATTGCCAAACTGGTCAAAGGTCTGAAGGGTGCCAGCGTTGTGGTTGGCGACTTTAATGCCACACCCCATTCAACCATTCTTGATCTGTTTCAGTCACGCACCGGTTTGAGGCGGGTGACGATGCTGCCGACATGGCCGGCCATCGGGCCCAATCTGCCGCAATTTGCCATTGATCACATATTCATAAGTGACGAACTGTCGCTTGCGGTTCCCGCCATAGTGGGCCGGTTTGCAGGCTCTGACCATCTGCCTGTCGCGGCCAGTATTGTGGTGCCGCAGTAAAACGGAGCGCCCGTGCACAGGAGGTGAAGTGACAAAACCGACAATCGAGCTTTATTACTGGCCGACGCCTAACGGCTGGAAAATCTCCATCATGCTGGAAGAATGCCGGCTGCCTTACCAGGTGCGGTATGTTGACATTCTAAAGGGTGATCAGTTCAAGGCGGACTTTCTGCAGATTGCACCCAATAACCGCATGCCGGCGATCGTGGATTCCGACGGGCCGGGTGGTGAACCGATTTCGATATTCGAGTCCGGTGCCATATTGCAGTATCTCGGCAACAAGACCGGGCAATTCTATCCTGCCGACCCCCGTCAACGAACTGCGGTTGAACAATGGCTGTACTGGCAAATGGGCGGTCTGGGTCCCATGTGCGGGCAGGCGCATCATTTTCGGTTTTATGCACGCAACGACATATCCTATGCCATTGAGCGTTATACCAATGAAGTCGCCAGGCTTTACGGCGTCATGAATACGCAACTGGCCAGGACAGAGTATCTGGCGGGTGATTATTCCATTGCCGACATGGCCTGCATTGGCTGGATCAAGCCACACAAACGCCAGGGACAGAACCTCGACGATTTCCCCAATCTGAAGCGATGGTTCGAAACCCTTATGGCGCGGCCGGGCGTTGTCGCCGGAATGGCTTTGGGCGCGGCGTTTCGCGGCAGGCCTGAAGACCTCAAAACCAATGATGCAGCCCATTCGATCCTGTTTGGTGACTCCAAACAGGGCTAACGGCAATTTACCTAAAACCGCAACATGGTTGACAAAGGGTTAACCGTGCGCGAGCAACCGGACAGGCAAAAACGACGGTTTTCTGGCGTTTACATGATCAGGTCTACCCTGGCGGGTGTTCAACAGTGTTAGATTGTGGCGAGGGTTTCATGTTCTGATAACCATGCCTTTTAACGCTGTCTGGCGTTGCCGGGTGGCATGGTGATGGTCAGTAAAGCGTAACTGGAGAGCTCTCAATCATGTCCAAGATTATCGATCTTGCAGAATATCGTGACGTCACACCCAAAGCAGATGAAATCAGATTGCCGGAGGACGGGTTTGTGTCTCTCGGACTGTCTTTGAGTGGGGACGGTGCCAGTGCGGATGACCTGGTGAGTGCGCATAAATGGTTTTCGCTTGCCGCCATGCGTGGCAGCCGGCAGGCAAGGGTGCATCGGCTGGAAGTATCGTGTCGGATGGACGGTGACCAGATCACCCGTGCGCAGTCTGAACTGTACGCATTTGCCAGCGCCCGGTTAAGCGCCTGACGGTGTAATATTGGCTCAAAAAAAGGCGGTGCCGTGTTGTGGGCCGCCTTTTGGTATCTCGGATGATTTCAGACTTATTGCTTCAGTAATCGGGCGTGAACTTTGGCTGTCCGTCCAGATAGGTGCCGTGGGTAGAGTTTACCCAGCTATCCCAATAGGCCTGATCACGGCGGGCCTTGTAGATTTCCGTTTCAAACACATCTGCGCGGCTGTTCGTCTGATCCGCATAGGAATTCAGCGTTGGCAGGTCCTTGTTTGAACTGTCATAGCTGTGACCCTTCGGGACAAAACGCTTGCCGATTGAATCAATCGCCTGTGCCTGTGCCAGACCTGCGGCACCTGTCATCAGAGCTGCGCCTATGATTGCTGCTTTTACAATTGTGGTCATCTGTCTTGCCTTACCCATTTGGCGTCACACCCCTCGCAGAAGGTATCAAAATTCGCCACACCGTCCTCGTTAACCTATCAATACACCTATTTGTGGCGAAGCACACTTAACAAATGAAAAATTTTGCAAGAATTTGATAACCATAAGAGCGGAATTAGGCCAGTTTGCCTCAATATTCTGGATTTGGTGTTGAGAAAACGGCGCACCGGTATGAAAACCGATGCGCCGTTTGCATCTGACAGCTGTAAAATGCCGTGTCCGGGACCCTGTTCGGGTTTGCGGATTTTACTGGCCGTACTGCCGGGCACATTTGCGATAAGCGCGCCAATGGCTCCGCAGACCGGTATCCAGGGCACGGTTCTTCAGCCACTTGCAGTCATAAAAAGCGAAATCCTCGTTGGCGTCTGCCGGGCCAAGCTCCACGTGGCTGTGGCCGCCATACGGGCTTTGGTGAGATCCGTAGTAATTGCCGCCGGCAAATGCGGTACATGAAATTGCTACAAGAACCGAACCTGCGGTGATGGCTGTAGTGATCAGTGGCTTGATGGTCATTGGTCTAATCCTCTCGGTGCCGGGCGTTAGCGCCCTTGTTGCTTTGTGTTGTGTGGGAGAACCTACAGGTGTTCACAGCCGCGTGATGTGCAGTTGATCACATGGCGGATAACTTGCCAGGCTTTTGTGCTTCTTACTGGCGCAGAGGCATTTCCCGGGACGTTCGTCGTCACAACGTTCGCCGGATCAAACGTCATCTGCCGCAACCGGTGTATTGCGGTGGTGATGTTGCGCAACTGCCTGACAGGCAGTGTCGCGAAAAGTTAGCGGCGCCTGGACGGGCAATACTTCAGGAATGATGGATACCGTGCGCTGGCGGCGCGCCTGCCACCACGGGTGCTGGCAAAACCGAGGCGCTAGCGCATCGTCTTAAGGTCACGCGCCCTTGAAAAGGCAACCGATGGCAAGCACGGCATAGGCAATGGCCATCAGCCAGAATGATTTGATGGGTACTACAACGACTATTCCGAGAACCGCCAGGACCGCAAGCAGTGCAATAACCACCGATATGACAAACAGAACCGTTGTCGGTGCGCTGAGCTTCATTAGAAACCTCCTCTGGGTTACAGGCAGCGAGGGTACTCACAAATACCGGCTTGGCAATGATTCGATCCGACAAGGTCCGACAAGGCTTGCAGGACATGCACGGCAACCCGGACAATCACTGCGAAATCGCAATCTCAACCGCGCGGACAATCCGGCCCAGGTCCATTGAGGCAAAGTCACAGCGCTGGTGCAGTTCCACACTGGCCTCGTCACGCACCGATACGAGCAGTTCCGCTACCTGCTCAGGCATGTAGGGTACATGTATGAAACCACACGCGATCGGTTCGCGATGCTGCTGCGCTGCCTGCAGAAAGCTGTACAGGCAGATGTTGCACAGATAGGTTCCCGCCGTTGCGGACAGACTGGCGGGAATGCCTTCGCGCAGAATAGCGCGTTCGATGGCCCGTGTTGGCAGTGTCGACATCAGGGCTGCGGCGCCATTGCGATCCACCGGTTCGTCAACTGCAAGATTGCCGTCATTGTCGGGAATGCCAAAGTCGGCAATGTTGACGGCGATCCGTTCAATCCGGATCATGCTTTCACCCGGCCACAGACCAAGACTGATAACCGTCGATGGATTGAGTTCCTCGATGAGTTCAACCGCTACTTCCGGGAACCGGCCAAATGAAACCGGCAGGCCACGGCCGATAACAGTCTTACCGTTGATGGTGCGCCCGTGCAGTTGCTTCATGGCTTCATGTGCGGGGTTTGTGCCACGCCCGCCATAAGGCTCGAAACCGGTGATCAGAACAGGACGGGTTGCCATTTTGGTGGTGCCTTTGCGTTGGAGAATGCGGTTCCATTGCCTTGAACTTTAGGGGGCAGGGCGGGCGATGTCACTCACTTCACATTGCGGAGCGGAGTTGCCTGGCGAGGCTTGGCGCATAAGCGCCGTCAGTCCAACAGGCGGGATGACAGCCGTTTTGCGTTGACGGCCAAGTTGAGCGAAGCTTAGACTTTTGTCGTAGACGCCCCATCCGGAGCCATGAAACGGCAAAGAGAAGGGCGTTGCAGGGGCAGCATGGGCTGCTGCTGCACATATGGTTAGTTTGGGAGGATCGGGGCATGGTCTGGTTCGTTGTAGCGGTTCTGCTGCTCGTCCTGCTCATACTGGCAATCATTTTTCTCAACAAGTTCTACCGCAAGGCAACGCGCGAAGTCGCGCTGATACGCACCGGTGCGGGCGGCCAGTTGGTAGTGCTGGACGGCGGCTGCATTTCAATGCCGTTCCTGCACAAGGTCTCCGAAGTCAACATGAAAACGACCCGGCTCGAGATCGAGCGTCAGGGCGTCAAGTCGATGATCACCCGGGACCGGCTCAGGGTTGATGCAACAGCTGAGTTTTATGTTCGCGTGCAACCGACATCTGAAGGAGTTGCAACAGCGGCTCAGGCACTGGCCGGGAAATCGTTTCGCGCATCGGAACTGGCGGACACACTGGAAGGCAAGCTGGTGGATGCACTGCTGGCCGTTGCAGCCCGCTACTCCATGGATGAACTGCAGGACAAGCGTGGCGAATATGCCCGCGAGGTCAGCGAGATGCTGGAGGACAACCTTGCCAAGAACGGTCTGGTGCTTGAATCGGTGTCGATGACCAGGATTGACCAGACCCCGTTCAATGTCCTGGACGAGAACAACGCATTCAACGCGCTTGGCATGCGGCGGCTTGCCGAGATTATTGCCGTCAACAAGAAGGAACGTGCGGCAATCGAGTCTGATGCCGAAGTGTCAGTGCGGCAGAGTTATCTGGATGCGACCAAGCGCAAGCTGATTATCGAGCAGGAAGAAGAACAGGCCTCCATTGATCAGCAGCGCCACATTGAAACCACGCGTGCGACCAGTCAGGCCGAAGTGGCGGAACAACAGGCTGCAGCCGAGTTGCGCCGCGAGCAGGCCCGCATCTCCAGGGAACGTGAAGTACGCAGCAACGAAATCGATCGCGACCGCGCCCTGCGCGCCCTTGATGTGGAAGCCACACTGGCAACCGAAAAAGCCAGCGCCGACAAGGCAATCGAAATGGCGTCCAAGAACGCTGATCAGGCACGCGCTGTGGCTTCGGCCGAAGCTGCCCGCGCCGAAGAAGCCGCCGCTAAAGAGGCGGTCGAGACGGCTCGCGAAACCGCAGCAGCCGATCGCAACAGGCAACTGGCGGTGATCAAGGCCGGAGAACAGGCTGATGTTGATGATGTGCGTGTCAAGAGCGAAGCCGGAACCATCCTGGCCATGGCACAGGCTGAAGCCAAGTCGGTGATCGACCGGGCCAAGGCGGAGAAGGATCGTTTGATTGCAACGGCGGAAGGAACCGCCGCTGTCGTCAAGGCGGAGAATGCCCAGAGTTCGGAGCTTATTCGCATGAAGCTCGACATGGCCCGCATTGAAGTGCTGCCGGACATGGTCGGCCGCATGCTGAAACCGGCAGAGAAGATCGAAAGCATCCGTATCAACAACATCACCGGATTTGGCTCCGGTGGCCCTTATGGCACCGGTGCAACCGGCGGCAATGGTGGCCCGGCGGTCAACCAGGTTGTCGATGGCGTATTGTCGATGGCACTGCAGTTGCCCGCCGTGAAGAAACTGGGCGAGGAAGTCGGCATCAATATCAGCGACGGATTGAAGGGCCTGTCAGACTCACTGACCGGTTCGACGCCCAGCAGCGCCCAAAAACCGGCCGCTCGCAAATCGGGACCGGCAAAAAAGAAGAAGGTTTAGATGCCGGGGGACAGTTGAATCCGGATTGTAACAGTAACCAGCCGTGCTCTGACCAGAGGCTGAAAACAGGAGAGACCATCATGTCGTTTGATCGCAGAACTTTTATCAAGGGAACTTCTCTTGCGGGGCTGACGTTGATGGCGCCCGGCATCATCGGTCGCGCAAAGGCGGACGACACGATCAGGCTGGTGAGCATTCTGGATCAGTCAGGCGGCCTGGACATTTACGGCAAGCCGATGGCTGACGCAACGACCATGGCGGTTGACGAAATCAACGCTGCCGGCGGCCTGAACGGCAAGGAGGTTGACCTGATCAACTATGACCCGCAGTCGAACATCCAGTTTTATACCCAATATGCCACCAAGGCGGCTGCAGGGGACAAGGCGCATGTCGTGCATGCCGGGATCACCTCTGCTTCGCGCGAAGCCATTCGCCCGACACTTGGCCGGTTCAAATCGCTGTATTTCTACAACACACAGTATGAAGGTGGCGTATGTGACCGGAACTGCTTCTGCACCGGCTCGACACCGGCTCAGACGGTTGAAAAGCTTGTGCCATACGCCATGAACAAGTTCGGCAAGAAGGTCTACATCATCGCCGCCGACTACAATTACGGCCAGATCACCGCACAGTGGGTGAAAAAGTACGTTACCGACAATGGCGGCGAAGTGGCCGACATCGAATTCTTCCCGCTTGATGTGACCAATTTCGGCCCGACCATCAAGAAAATCCAGGCCGCCAAGCCGGACATGGTGTGGTCGGCGCTGGTCGGCGGTGCGCATATTTCGTTCTATCGCCAGTATGCAGCGGCCGGCATGAACAAGTCGGTGCCAATTGCGTCCACCACCTTTGGTGTCGGCAACGAGCACAAGCTGATCTCTGCCGAGGAAGGCAATGGCATTCTGGCGGCCTATTCCTATTTCCAGGAAGTGCCGGGCGATGACAATGCCGCCTTTGTGAAACGCTTCCAGGAAAAGTTCGGGGCAGATGCGCCTTACCTGAATGAGCTGGCAACCCGCAGTTACGAGGGTATCCAGCTCTGGGCAGAAGCCGTCAGGAAGGCCGGCACCGCGGACCGCATGCCAGTGATCGAGGCGCTTGAGAGCGGCATAAGCCTTGCCGGGCCAAGCGGCGCCATTTCGATTGATCCGAAAACCCACCACGGCGTGTTGAATGTGTATCTGGCGGAGTTGCAGGACCAGACGTTCAACATTGTTGAAACCCATAATGCGCAACCGCCGTCAGACACACTTTTGGTGTGCGATCTGAAAGCCAATCCGGATCAGGCCACATTTTATTTCGAGAACGGCCTGGAAGCAGCCGGTATCAAATAGGGCCTTCAAACAACTCGGCGCTTCAATCGCGCATGGACATGAGGAACATCTCGAGTGGATCTGGTTATTGCGCTCGCATTGCAGATTGTTTACGGAATCGCCAGCCTGGTGCTGATCAGCCTCGGGCTGGCGATCATCTTCGGCATGATGCGGGTTATCAACCTGGCCCATGGCGAGTTCCTCATGCTGGGTGGCTACACGGTCGTCATATCAACCAATCAGGGCGTTAATATCTGGTTCGCCATGCTGGTGCTGGCGCCTTTGGTTGTCGGTATTATCGGCATCCTGGTCGAGCGTCTGCTGATCCAGTTCCTGTATGGGCGAATGGTGGACACCCTGCTGGCGACCTGGGGCCTAAGCCTGCTGTTTGTCGGCCTCGTCACATCGATTTTCGGCGCCCAGACAGCAACGACAATCTCGCCACCGCTTGGGGTCATCCAGATTGGTGATTATTCCTCAAGCGCTTACGAGTTATTCCTGATTGCGGTGACGGTTGTGCTGCTGCTGCTGGTGTATGCCGTGCTCAAGCTGACCAAACTCGGACTGGTTGCACGTGCCACCATGCAGAGCGACGACATGGCTTCGGCATTGGGCGTGTCCACCAAGCGCATCTACATGATCACGTTCGGGCTTGGCGCTGCCGTTTCAGGTCTCGCCGGCGGTTTGCTGGCACCCGTCACCGGCGTATTGCCGTCGATTGGTGCCACCTATATTGCCAAGGCCTTCATCACCGTCATCAGCGGCGGTGCCTCAATTCTTGCGGGCACTACTGCAGCCTCAATTCTGCTGGGCGGCATTAACGGCATCATGGCGTTCCTGACCGGCCCGACACTGGGTGAAGTTGCGCTGCTGGCCGCCGCCATTATCCTGATCAGACTGTTGCCAACCGGTATAACCGGCCGCTTCTTCAGGAAAAGCCTGTGAGCTGGACGCGCGAAAATCGCTGGCGTGCCGTGCTGGTGCTGGCCGGGGTGATCTTCACGCTGGCCGCACCCGGTATGCTGGAACTGTTCACCATCATCAACCTGTCGACGGTCATCGCCCTGGCCATACTTGCCTTGAGCCTCGGATTGATCTGGGGCTATGGCGGTATTCTGTGTTTTGGACAGACCGCGTTTTTCGGCATTGGTGCGTATGCCTATACGATTGCAGCAATCAATTTCGGCGGCTCGTCCTGGGCGGTGCTGGTTGCCATCCTGGCTGCCGCTGTCTTTGCCGCCGTGCTGGGCTACTTCATGTTCTACGGCCGGGTCAGTGATGTTTACATGGCTGTGATTACCCTGACGGTGACGCTGATCCTGTACTCGCTGCTCAGGCGGACATCCGGGCCGGAATACAAGATCGGCGACGCACTGCTCGGCGGGTTCAACGGGGTGACCTCGCCGCCGCTGAACTTGCCGTGGGCTCCCTACATGCCGTTGTTTCCGGAGCATGTTTTCTATGTCGGCATGGCTGTGCTGATCATTGGCTACATCATCTGTGCGTGGCTGATACAGACGCATTTCGGACGGGTGGCAGTGGCCATCCGCGAAAATGAACTGCGCGCGGAACTGATAGGTTACGACACCCGGTTCTACAAGCTGGCCATGTTTACCGTCGGCGGCGCCATTGCCGGGGCCGGCGGTATCATCTTTGCCAATGGTGTTGGCCGGATCACACCGGATATTTTCAACCTGTACAATTCGGCGCTGGCGATCATCTGGGTGATTGTCGGCGGGCGCGGGACACTTGCCGGACCGGTGATGGGGTCGTTTGCCCTGTTCTACCTGACCTCCTGGCTGGGCACGCAAGGCGTGGTCAACAACAACCTGGTGCTGGGCCTGATCCTGATCATCTTTGTTCTTGCTGTGCCCAGAGGCATCCTGCCGACATTCATCCGCTGGTGGGATGGTGCCCGGTCGCGGCGTGCCATGCAGCGGCGCGAACTGAAAGTCAGGCGCAAGCGCAGCAGACGAAGCAGTGAACTGCGGGAGGCTGCCGATGAAAAGTGAGATCGTCGTCGAAACCCGCAACCTGTCCATGCACTTTGGCGGCGTGAAGGCCGTCGACCGTGTCAATTTCAACCTGCGAGAAAATGAATTGCGCTGCCTGATTGGCCCGAACGGCGCTGGCAAGAGCACGTTCTTCAAATGCCTCACAGGACAATTGTCACCAACGTCCGGCGACGTGGTCATCCGGGACTTCAATGGTACCGGGCGATTGCCGCATCAGATCGCGCGTCTAGGTGTTGGCATCAAGACGCAAGTGCCCAATGTGTTTGACGGCTTGAGCGTCACCGAGAATATCTGGCTTGCGGCGCGACGCTGGCATGGACCCGCCCGTGCGCGCTCACTGACCAGCCAGACCGTGGAGCGGCTGAAGCTGGGTGATATTCGGACTGACCTGGTCGGGCGGCTGGCGCATGGCCAGCGGCAATGGGTGGAGCTCGGCATGGTGGTGGCTGCTGAGCCATGGCTAGTCCTGCTGGATGAACCGGCTGCCGGCATGACCCATGACGAGATAGAACGCACGGTGGACATCATCCGCGAAATAAACCAGCAGGCGACGATGATTGTCGTGGAGCACGACATGCACTTCATTCGCATGATTTCAAGCAAGGTGACGGTGTTTCATGAGGGCCGCATCCTGATCGAGGACACCATGGATGTGGTCACTGCCGATCCGCGCGTGCGCGAAGTTTACCTGGGGCACGGCACATCATGACCGGCAACGCTCTTCTCGACATAAAGGGTCTGGGCGCCGGATATGGCCGGGTGCCGATACTGCATGGCGTCGACTTTCATGTCGGCGAAGGCGAGATTGTCGGCGTGCTCGGCCACAATGGTATGGGCAAGACCACGCTGTTGAAAACCATTATGGGCCTGATCCCGGCAACCGCGGGAACAATTCTGTTCGACGGTGTGGATATTTCACGGGAACCGGCCCATGAGCGCAACCTGATGGGATTGGCTTACGTGCCGCAAGGCCGCGGGATATTTCCGCATCTGTCGGTGTTTGACAATTTGCGCATGGGTATCGCCGCCCACGGTGAGGATGAAGAAGAGGCGATCCGTCATATCCTGCAGGACTTTCCCAGACTTGAACGTCTGCTGGACCGGGATGGCGGAACCCTCAGTGGCGGCGAGCAGCAGCTTCTGGCCATTGCGCGGGCGCTGGTTTCCGAACCGCAACTCATTCTGCTGGATGAACCGACTGAGGGCATTCAGCCGTCGATCATCGAGGAAATTTCGGTTCTGCTGAAGAACCTCAATCGCATGCGGGATATATCGATCATCCTGGTGGAGCAGAACCTGGAATTCATCACCGGCCTCTCACACCGCATTACCCTGCTTCAAAAAGGTGAAATCATTGGTGAGATGACCGACGTTAAGTCAGGCGACCCGGCACTGATTGAAGAGTTCGTCGGTTTCGGAGCAGGCAAATCCCGGCGACCGGCTGCAAACGGTGATCAGGCGACGATTACCCACGTCGCGCCACCCGCCGGAGTAACACCACCTGCGGGCTATCAGTCCAGCGAACCGGTGCAGCATCAGCGCACGCCTGAACCCGCCCCCGAACCAAGCCATACACACTCTTACGAAGGTCAAAGATCAATGTCAGTCAGAAGGCCAACCCACGGCCAGTTAAGGGCCATTGTCAACGGCTTCGGCATGAACATGTCGGATCAGCGGGTCGCTGAATTCCTGGATGTGATGGAAGGGACGCTGCAGGCCTATGATGAAGTCGACGCCATGCCGGATCACCTGCCGACTGTCGACTATCCCCGCACCGCCGGTTATCGGCCCTCGGCAGAAGAAAACCCGATGAATGCCTGGTACATCAAGACCGAGGTGAGGGGCGCGCCGCGTGGTGCCCTGAGCGGCAGGAAGGTTGTGCTTAAGGACAATGTCTGCCTGGCCGGTGTGCCGATGATGAACGGCGCTTCTACACTCAAGGGCTATACACCCGATATTGACGCCACCATTGTCACCCGTCTTCTGGAGGCAGGTGCGACGATCATGGGCAAGGCGCACTGCGAGTATTTCTGCCTGTCCGGCGGCAGCCATACCAATGCGACCGGCCCGGTGCACAATCCGCACAAGCGTGGTTACTCCGCCGGAGGCTCTTCATCGGGGTCGGGGGCGCTGGTCGGGTCCGGCGAGATTGAAATGGCGATTGGCGGTGACCAGGGCGGATCGATCCGCATGCCGGCTTCGTTCTGCGGCTGCTATGGCATGAAACCGACCCATGGCCTGGTGCCCTATACCGGTGTGATGCCGATTGAGAGCACCATCGATCATACCGGGCCGATGACTGCCAACGTGCATGACAATGCCCTGATGCTGGAGGTGCTGGCCGGTGAAGACGGCCTCGACCCGCGCCAGTACAATGTGCAGGTCGACAAGTACACGGCAAGTCTCGGCCGGGGTGTCAGCGGCATGCGCATCGGGGTCGTCAAGGAAGGCTTTGGCCTGCCGGTGTCGGAAGCCGATGTCGACGACAAGGTGCGCAAGGCTGCGGAGGCGTTCAAGAAGCTTGGCGCAACAGTTGATGAAATTTCCATTCCGATGCACCGGGCAGGAACTGCCATCTGGACACCGATTGCGGTTGAGGGTCTGACCAACCAGATGATGAAGGGAAATGGCATGGGGACCGGCTGGAAGGGGCTTTATACAACCAGCCTGCTTGACTATCACGCCAACTGGCGCTCGCGGGCCGATGAACTGTCTGACTCGCTGAAGATATGCATGTTCATCGGACAGTATTTCCTGAAGCATCACCGCGGACACTATTATGCGAAGTCGCAGAACCTGTCGCGCAAACTCAGGGATGCCTATAACGCGTTGCTCAATTCCTATGACGTGCTGCTGATGCCGACCACGCCAATGAAGGCAACCCCGTTGCCTCCGGCGGATGCGTCGCTGGCGTTGTACTGCCAGCGGGCATTCGAGATGCTTCCCAACACGGCGCCGTTCGACGTGACAGGCCATCCGGCCATGAGCATTCCATGCGGCATGAGCGACGGATTGCCGGTGGGCATGATGCTGGTCAGCCGTCACTATGACGAGTCAACTATTTACCGGGCCGCGGCTGCATTCGAGCAGGTCGGCGACTGGAAACGAATGTGATGGCAAACACGCCTGCGCAGGACCAGAGCCGACCGGCAGATGGTGTGTCCTATGTACGCGGCCCCGCCACACCGCCACTTGACGACATCACCATTCCTGAATTTCTGGCGCGCACCGTTGAACGCTATGGCAATCAGGAAGCTGTCGTGTTCTGCGAGCCGGGTCTGCGCTGGACCTGGCAGGATCTGCAGCAACGGGTTGACCGGTTTGCCGCCGGTCTGCTGTCGCTGGGGCTCTACAAGGGAGATCGTATCGGGATATGGTCACCCAACCGGCCGGAATGGGTGATTGCACAATTTGCGACCGCGCGGATCGGGCTGATCCTGGTCAACATAAACCCGGCCTATCGGCGCCACGAACTTGAATTTGCCCTCAACAAGGTGGGCGCGAAGGCGCTGATCAGCGCATCCAGGTTCAAAAGCTCCAACTATATCGAAATGCTGCAGGACCTGGCACCGGAACTCTCGAGCGCAAAGCCGGGCCATCTGAAGTCGGACCGGTTGCCTGAACTCACAACCGTCATTCACCTCGGCGACGAAGCCGTGGCCGGAATGCTCCGGTTCACCGATGTCGCGGCAATGGGTGAGGGGGCGAACCGGACCCGTCTCGACGCCATAACGGCAGGCCTCAACCCGGATGACGCCATCAACATCCAGTTCACTTCGGGCACTACGGGTACACCGAAAGGGGCAACGCTGACCCATCGCAATGTCGTCAACAATGCGCGCTATTGCGCCATGGCGATGCAGCTCACCCATGAAGACCGTATCGCAATTCCGGTGCCGCTTTACCATTGTTTCGGCATGGTGCTGGGCAACCTTGCGGCCGTCTCGAACGGCACTGTCATGGTGTTTCCCGGCGAAGCATTTGATCCATTGCAGACGCTCACGGCGCTGGCAGATGAAAACTGTACTGCCGTGCATGGAGTGCCGACCATGTTTGCCGCCATGCTGGATCACGAGCGCTTCGGCGAGTTCAGGCTCGGTTCGTTGCGCACCGGGATCATGGCCGGTTCACCCTGTCCGATCAGCCTGATGAAGCGTGTCGTGTCACAGATGAATGCCAGTGAGATCACCATCGCGTATGGCATGACGGAGACCAGTCCGGTGTCGTTCCAGAGCGATACAAGCGATACGCTGGATCGGCGTGTCTCGACAGTGGGGCGCATTCATCCGCACGTCGAAGTCAAGATCATCAATGAAACCGGGAACACCGTTGTGGTTGGTCAACAGGGCGAACTGCTGACGCGCGGATACTGCGTGATGAAGGGCTACTGGGGCGACCCGGAGACAACTGCGCAGGCCATTGACAAGGATGGCTGGATGCATACGGGGGACCTGGCGGTTCTGGATGCGGAAGGCTATTGCAACATTGTCGGGCGGGTGAAGGACATGCTGATCCGTGGCGGTGAGAACGTCTACCCTCGTGAGATAGAAGAGTTCCTGATGAGCCATACGTCGATCCAGCAGGCACAGGTGTTTGGCGTACCGGATCAAAAGTACGGTGAAGAGGTGTGTGCCTGGATTGTGCTGAAACCCGGACAGCAGCTGGCCGAAGACGATGTCCGCAGCTTCTGTGAGGGCCAGATTGCCCATTACAAGATCCCGCGCTTTATGCGCTTTGTCAGCGAGTTCCCCATGACGGTCACCGGAAAGCCGCAAAAGTTTGTGATGCGTGACAAGATGATCGAAGACCTCGGATTGAAAGTCGACCAGACTGCATGAGCGCCATCAAGCCTGAACAACGCGACGTGCTACTGGTTATCGATGTGCAGAATGATTTTTGTCCGGGCGGTGCTCTGGAAGTGCCGCGCGGTCAGGAAGTGGTGCCGGTCATCAATGATCTTGTGACGCGGTTTGACCATGTTGTGCTGACCCAGGACTGGCATCCGCGCGGGCACAGTTCGTTTGCCAGTGTTCATCCGGGCAGGGACCCGTTCACTGAAGTCTCGATGGATTATGGTTCACAGACACTGTGGCCGGATCACTGTATTCAGGGCAGTACGGGCGCTGCCTTCCATGACGGCCTGTCCTGGGCAAAGGCGGAGATGGTCATTCGCAAGGGTTTTCGTTCAGGCATAGACAGCTATTCCGCGTTTTTCGAAAACGACAAGACCACACCGACCGGCCTGACCGGATACTTGCGCGAACGCGGAATGACCCGGGTGTTCTGTGCCGGACTCGCATTTGACTATTGTGTTCGCTACTCGGCCGAAGACGCGCACTCCCAGCGATTTGAAACTTATGTGATCGAGGATGCCTGCCGGGCAATAGACATGCACGGCAGCGCAGCGGCAACCCGGGACAGTTTTACTGAGCTTGGAATCGGTCTGATCAGTTCGATGGACATTCGCTAGAGCTGTACGCCGCGGGTCAGGGCGCCGTCTATGACGAGGTTGGTGCCCATGGTAAAGCTGGACGCCGGGCTGGCCAGGAAGACGATGCCGCGGGCGACTTCCTCAGGGGTTGCCATGCGACCGGTCGGGTTCAGTGCCAGTGCCTGGGCGTAGAGATCAGGGATGTTGTTTTCAATGTGCTCCCAGACACCGCCTTTGAAATAGGTGTTGCCCGGTGATACCGAGTTCACGCGGATGTTCTTCGGCGCCAGTTCATAGGCAAGGCGTTGTGAATAATGCACCAGGGCTGCCTTGAACGCGCCATAGGCCGGGCCGGTGAAATCCACTTCGCGTCCCGATACGGAAGCCACAATGATTATGGCGCCATGAGAGGACTTTTCCAGCAGGGGCAGGGCGGCATTGACCACGCGCACCGTGTGCATCATGTCCACGTCGAAACCAGATTTCCAGGCGTCTTCATTGTCTTCAACGGCCAGCGCCGAGACGTTTGCCACCACGATGTCGATGCCGCCGAGTGCTGTCGCGCTTTCCTTCACCCAGCCTTCCAGCGATGCCTTTTCGGCTACATTCACCATTCGTCCGAGGCTTTTGACACCCTTTTGCCCAAGGCTCGCGGCGGTTTCATTGACCTCTGCGAGGTTGCGCGCGCAGATGGAAACATTGGCTCCCTCGTCGGCAAAGATGTCGGCAGCGCGGCGTCCGATGCCCTTGCTGCCGCCGGTTATGATTGCATTCAAGCCCTTCAAGCCGAGATCCATGGTGATTAAGTCCTGATTATGAGTTGATGTAGCTTTTCTTGATCGACGCGCCGATGGTGTATTTCGGATCGACCATATTGCCGAGCCGCACCCTGCCGGCCTGGGTGAGCAGGAAATAGGCTTCCAGTTCGTCAAAGCCGTAATCGCTTGCCAGCCAGCGTGTCAGTTCGCGATAGGCGATGCGCGCTGCGTCTTCCAGTGGCCGGGCAGAGCCGATGGTCATGATGAAGTCTTCATTCTCAAGTCTTGGCCAGGCGATCTGCCAGTTCTTGATCAGGTCAACCTGAATGGTGGTGGTCGACGGAATTTCCACGGCGACGCCGCACAGTTCACCGTCACCCTGGCGGCCGTGACAGTCGCCCAGATAGAGATAGGCGTCCTTGTGCAATACCGGAAAATACACGATGGCGCCGGGTGCGACATCAGGCAGGTCCATGTTGCCGCCCCAATAGTCAGGCTGCAGTGACGATACTGCCTCGATTTCCGGTGATACGCCGAGCGTCCCGATAAAAGGCTCATAAGGCAGCATCACGCGATCCGAGAACTTCACGCCAGCCTCGGTTACCTCATACTTCATCACCCGCTCCGGCAAGGGCGGGTTCAGCAGCGCTGTCGAGGAATTGGACACCAGCCCGCCAAATTCAGGTATAAGCGCGGAGGTTCCCACCGGCTGAGGACCGCGCGGCAGGATCGAGTGGATGTGGACGCACACCACATCGCCCTTTTCGGCGCCTGCTACGGCAATGGGCCCGCACTGGGGATTGACGAACGGCATGTTGAGTTTTTGCGACGGCAGGTCGTCCACCGTCTTGATGGCCCCGCCAAAGGCGTCTTCTGTTTCGGTTACGACTATGTCGCCGGGCTCAATAAACAGAACCGGCTCGACATAAGGGCCATATACGAAATGGTAATCGCCTTGCACGGCTTTGTTCAGTGAGTGGGACTTGCCGGGTTTGCCGCGGGCAACGCCGGAACGTTCCATATAGGAACCGGTGATCAATGACATAACAACGCCCTCCCGTTTCAGCTGACAGCTGTTTTAAGGTCGGCATTGGTTCAAAATGTGACCCGAGGGTATCAGTCAGGCCTGAACGATATGGTGAAATCTACAGTGTGTTGTGCGTACCATCGCACAGTGGCTGACCGGCGGTTCGCTTGCACGCGCAGAAGAACTTTCTGCCGGAAGCTTCAGCCGTCCATTTGACGGGCTGGAATCCGGTGCCGTCATGGCTGCCGTCACAGAACGGCTGTTTCTTCGATTGCCCGCAGGCACACCAGAAATAGTTTTTGCCGGCTTCCACTTCGACTGCGACCGGCGCCTTGTCTGCAATAACTGGATCTGTCACGGTGATACCTCTGGTCAAGTTCAATGAGCTTCCTGATGCTACTGTATATCAGAAACGCCGGTGAACCAGGTAACAACCGGGTGTGCGGGTGGGTTAGTCTATTTTCCGATTGCGTGCGAGTGTCGCGCGCTGGGCCTTGGCAATCTGTTCGGGTGTCATTTTTGACAACAGATATTCGAAACGGAATTTTGCCTCGTAACCGCCCCTGGCTGCCGCAAGGCTTAACCACATGTGGGCTTTGACAATGTCAACCGAAACCCCCTTGCCGTAAGCATAGGCATCGCCGAGATGCATCTGTGCTTCGACGTTTCCCTGGGCGGCCGATTTTTCGAACCAGTATAGAGCCTGGGCAATATTCTGAAGCTCAAGATACTTCCTGCCAACAATCAGCTGGGAGGCGGCATCGCCGTTCTGGGCGCGCTTGAAGCGTTGCGTGATCCCCGGGGGGCTGTCTTTCTGGGTAGAGGTTTGCAGCAAGTAGGGATGTTGTGCCCGATCTGCGGCAGCGGTGCCCACTGCCAGTGGTATCGCCATGAGCGAGGCTATGATGATACTGGTCACGGCATCCTTCCTCCCTGCGCGCAAAAAATGATGCACAACACAGGTGAGGCGGTCAAGCGGGCAGGCGCTGAGCGTCGAGCGGGCAACAACGCTCAACAATAAACAATCGCTAATTATGCAAGCTTCAAGCGGTGTTGTATTGGATAGTGAGTTGGACGAACCAAACAGGGTCCGCGAAAGCAACGCAGTTTCACAAATGTGCTGAGTGGCGATGTGCAGAAGACATCAGCGTTTTATGAAAACCTGCTTGGCATGACGCGGCACTTCGATTCCGACTGGTTTGTCATCCTGACCCATGAAGGCATCGAAGGCCTGGAGTTTGGAATTCTGCAGCGCGACCATGCGATTGTGCCACCGGACATCCGTGCAGCGCCTGCCGGAATTATTATTACCTTCGTGGTCACCGACTGTGATGAGGTATATCGCCGGGCGGTGGCCGCCAGGGCTTCGGTCGTTGAACCGCCTACGGACATGCCTTACGGCCAAAGGCGGATGCTGCTGCGCGATCCCGATGGCACGGTTCTGGATGTAAGCGCACCGACCGCTGCGATGGCCTGAAACGATTGCCGGCGAGCCGCGGCGCACCAGTGATGCGCCGCCTCCAAGGCAATTGTCACGCAAACTCTCGTAGATGTGTTTGAGGCGGTTGTTTGACGAGATTGTGTGGTTTCTGAAGGTGCGGGTCGGTACGATAGGGCAGGCGGCCACAATTACCAGGCACTTTAGCTTCGGATGATTGTCGAGTCGTAACAGACTGCACTCCGGTTCACCTGGGGTGTTGGGATAACAAGCGATTTCTCACATGCGGCAACAATGTGGTGACAAGCTGGTCTGCACCGCCACAATTTGCTATCCCTCGGAGCTGGCCATTGTTCCATCAGGAAACGCCATAATCCATCACAAATTGACCCCGACATCTCCCTGCGACCTGCATTTCACTGCCGCATTGACAGGTCATGTTATTGGTCAGCGGGTGGTAACTGCACGACTTTACTGGCTGCTTACGGAGCCAGGTGCAGTTCATCAAAACTTAGTGTAACAGGAGAACCGACATGAAAAAATTTCTCGCAATCGTTCTTGCTACTGGTTTTGCTTCAACCGCAGCGCTTGCTGCCGACTTCACGGCTGTCGACGCCGACCAGAACGGCTCGGTGACCATGGAAGAAGCCAAGGCTGCCATGCCTGAACTCTCCGAAGATGCCTTCAAGGCTGCTGACGGAGACCAGAATGGCGAGCTGAGTGCAGACGAGTTTGCTACAATCCAGGGCTAGGACGAACCTGCCACTGCGACTGAACTTGAGCCCCGCCGGACTTGTTCCGGCGGGGCTTTTGTTGCTGCAGTGGATTGGATTGGAGTGCTGAATACAAGGTGAGGAAGGTCGGGTATGCTGTTCCGGCACTAGTCAGGTGGCGGCGTTGCGGCTGATCATGCGGAAGATCACCAGCGCAATCACCGAGAACAGCAGGTTGAAGCCCAGCAATGTGAGCCAGGGCGCGCCCGAACCGAAGGCAAACCGGGCCAGCATCGCCGGGATCATCGAGCCTGCAAAAAGCGACGCCACGAGAGCCTGGGTCTGTGTCAATGTCTTGTAGAAGGCGCAGAACAAAGCCACCAGGGCAATGGCAACAATATAGCGGCCCCATGTGGTGATCAGCACCATATAGGGAGCACCGACAATCGCCGCGACAGCCGCACTTTGCAGCAGCAGGCCGCCGACGCCACCAGCGAAAATGCCTGCCAGGTCGGATTTGGAAACGGATTTGGTCATGGGATTTGCTTTCAAGGGTTGGGAGCAGAAATGCAGGCTCAGGTACCATCTTGATGCTAGCCCATAGCAGACTTTTACACGCAGCGATGACACAAGTCAGTCACGATCGGTTGATGGTTTTAGCGAGAGTGGCGGGTGTCGTTGTTACCATAAGCAGTGAGCCCGCGGCCGGCATGTAGGCGCTTGCCATCCAATGGGTTATTTGGACTGGATCAGGGCGCAGGATGCCCACACTTGACGGGACTTTCCGCACCAAACGCCGGCCCAAAATCAAAGACTGTCTCCTGACATGGCGCTGTCAGGAGTGGTGCAGTAGTGTTGTTCACAGTTTCAAGAAACTTGGGGACCCCCAATCATGTCAGCTATCAGCCACATTACGCTGGGCACAAACGACAAAGAACGCTCAGCGAAGTTCTATGATCATGTACTGGGGGCAATAGGGTTTTCCCGTCTGCCGAAGCCTCCGGAAAAACCACTGGCCTACGCGAAGCAAGGTGCGATGCCAACAATCTATATTTACTCACCTGAGGATGGCAGGCCAGCCACCTGGGGAAATGGGACCCATATCGCGTTCGTTGCCGACAGTAGGAATCAGGTGCATGAATTCCACGAGCAGGGGTTGAGTAACGGTGGATCGTGTGACGGCCGACCAGGGCTGAGACCGCATTATGGTCCGAATTATTATGCGGCCTACGTGCGTGATCCTGACGGCAACAAACTGCAGGCTGTTTGCTATGCGGACGTATGAAAAAGCTCAACTGGTTGGTGCGTGATTGACCAAGTTTGAGGGGGCCGATCCGTATGAAGTGCTCATATGTCCGGGGTGAGAGCCCCTGGATTTCCTGCATGCATCGACTTAGCGCCTTCCTCTGCAAAACGGGACATGTCGCGAGAAAGGAAAATAACAGGCATCGTCCCCGGTGTACGATGCCACAAGGCCGATTGCGGAATGACATACGGAAGTCCAGCACCGTAATTCTTGTAAACAGTTTGTTGTGAAAACTTGCTGGCGGAGACGGAGGGATTCGAACCCTCGATACGCTTTTGACGTATACTCCCTTAGCAGGGGAGCGCCTTCAGCCACTCGGCCACGTCTCCTCACCACCAACGAATGCTGTATGCCTGCGAACGGTGCGGGTTTCAAGTGTTTTGGATTGGATAACTTGCAGCTGCGCGAGTGTTTTCAATCCAGTTTGATGATCTGGCCGTCGCGGGCGGCACTTGCGCCGGTAAAAATCTTGTGCGCCATGGCTTCAATGTCTTCCAACTGACTGTCGGTGCGTTCCGGTGCATGGTGGAACAGCAATAACTGTTTGACACCTGCCTTCTGGGCGAATTCGCAAGCCTTGCGCCATGTGGAATGGCCAAACCCCTTTTTCTTTGAGGGATATTCGTCGTCAGTGTACATGGCATCGTAGACCATGACATCGGCGCCGGTGGCAAATTTCGTCAGGCGGGCATCTATCTTGTCGTCGCCATGTTCGTGATCGGACCAGTATACAAACGAGCGTTTGCCGTCAGTGACGCGCCAGGCGAAACAGCCGCCGGGATGATTGGTCGCGCATGATACGGCGGTGTTGCCGTTGCCCAGGTCTATCTCGGCGCCTTCCTTGACATCATAGAAATTCATGTTGGCCTGCATGATGTCCAGCGACACCGGCAAATAGGGCTCGCGCATGAAGTCTGAAATGATGTCGTGGGTGCACGGGTTGGAATTGGTGTGGCCGGACCACAGATGTAACTGCATGTCGGCCTTGTAGACGGGATAGAAGAACGGCAGGCCCATAATATGATCGTAATGACCGTGCGACAGCAGGAGATTGGCGACGCGGGTGCCGCGTTTGATAAGCTCGGTCCCCAGCTCACGGATGCCGGAGCCTGCATCAATGATGATGATGTTGCCGTTGATGTTGATTTCCACGCACGCCGTGGAACCGCCAAACCTGATATGATCGGGGCTGGAGACGGGTATGGAGCCTCTACAGCCCCAGATCTTGATTTCAAAACTCATCCACAAACCACTCGTCTTGAATTGGCAGTCGATCTACGCCTGCGGTTGATAGTGGCCCAGCCGCTGCGCAGCGTCTTCCATCAAACTGACATCTACATTTGCAAAAGCGAGCCTCAAATAGCCGTCCTGTTCTGGCCCGAACATTGATCCCGGCAGTGTAAGCACACCGCAATGTTGTGCAAGGCCCATCGCAACTTCTCGTGCACTATGGTTCATATAGGGATGGGCCAGATAAGCAAAGAATGCACCGGAGCTGACTATCCGGTAACCGGAAGCGTGTTTTGCCAGCGCAGCCTTCATGGCGTCCAGCCGATCTGCCATCATCAGGCGTTTTTGCTGCTTCCACCCATCCAGATTCTGCAAGCCGAAAAGGGCTGCTTTTTGACCGGTGTGTGGTGCGCAAATGGCCACGCAGTCGATGATTTTTTCTACGGCCTCGATCATTCTCGGGCCTGCAATCAGGGAGCCCACGCGCGCGCCCGTCAGAGCGTAGACCTTGGAAAACGAATAAAGCTGCACAAAGGTTTCGCCCCAGTTTTCGTGCGCAAACAGATTGTGCGGCGGTGAGGCGGGATCAAGGAAATCCTTGTATGTCTCGTCGAGCAGAAGGGCGATCTTCAACCTCTGGCAAGCATCAAAAAATGCGTCAAGCAGGTCAGGCGGATAGACGGCACCTGTGGGATTGTTGGGGCTGATCAGGACGACGGCGCGGGTACGTTCATCGCACACCGATGCCAGATCCTCAGGCCGGGGCAGTGCATCGGTTTGGTGAATTGCGCAGATGGAGCGCACTTCAATGCCCTGCATCTCCAGCCACATCTGATTGTTGAAATACCAGGGTGCGGCCAGGATGATATTGTCACCGGGTTTGGCCACAGCCATTACGGCAGCACAAAATGCCTGATTGCAGCCTGCGGTTATGGCAACGTCTGCTCGCTTCACCGAACCGCGATATGCAGAATTCATATGCGCGGCAAGTGCCTCTCGAAGGTCCGGTATCCCGAGGATGTCGGTGTAGAGACTGGCGCTGCCGTCTTTCACGCATCTGGCCACATGGTCGGCCAGTTCCGGGGCAGGCAGGTAACTTGGCACAGCCTGGGACAGATTGATGGCGGGCAAATTGGATGAATTACCCTCAAGCCAACTTGCGGATTCAGCAATGGGTGGTGCCGAAACTTTTTCGACAAACGGATTAATAAGATATGTCATTGATGGCTGGTTACTATAGCGGTGGGAGAACGAAGTGATTATGCTTTGCAGGAACAAGTCCACTGAACAATAGTTATTACAGCTCGATATGCAAACGATAGAAAACATACTGACTGGCCGCTCTGCCTTTCTGAAAGGATCAGGTGGCGATAAAAATACAGCGCAGAACCGTCGCGATCTGACGATGGCGATCCAGCAAAACTATCCGGCATTCGAAGTGCTGCGCGATAAACTGCTGGGCACCGGCAGTCCAAAAAACGCCGCGCAGACAGAAGCGGTGCTTGGTGCCGCGTCCGCGGCGGAAACCGAGTTGCTTTTTGACCACTTGCAACAGCACGAACTGCTGAAGCTGCAGCAGGGTGAGGTAATCCTCAACAGTATGGATGCGCGCCGGTTTCTGACCGGTGGCTGGCTGGAAGAGCTGGCCTGGCTTGCCGTAATGGAAGCCGGTGCTCACGAAGCTCATTATTCGCAACTGGTTGGCTGGGATGTGGAAGGCTATACCGGGGAGAATGAAATAGACGTGATTTTCCGGCGTGACGACAAGTTGGGGTTTGTGTCGTGCAAGGCCTTGCGCTCCAGCCTGCAGTCGAGTGACCGTAAGCATCGCGCGCGGATGATGGACGCCGTGCATGAGGCAGACAACCTGGCTGATCATTTTGGTGAGCCGGGTGAACGTGTGGGCGTGCTGGTGACGACAGATCTGTTTGATGAAGAACGCGGCGAGGCCCGCTACCAGGCCCTGATGGGCAAGGCTGCGGTGCTGGACGTGCGCGTAATCCCGCTTGAGGATATTCGCTGGGACAAGCTTGTGGGCGTCATGGAGTATCTGATGGACCACTAGAGCGAGATGAGGTTAAATTGGAACATTTGATGGCGGAAAATCGGTTCACTCGGCTAGGCGCGTCGCGCAGCGCGATGTGGTGCATCGGGCAAGCGGCGCAACGACGCCGATGGACCGATTTTCCCCACCCCGGTAGGAACCAGTATGTTGATATATGTGATGAAAGGGCCGGGCGATTTTGCCCTCTGGCGTCGTTGGCTTGCGCTTGTGGTGAATAACACCACCGCGCGCAATCCGCCTAGCCAGCGACCAAAATCGCCGCGGTCAAATGATCCAATTTAACCTTATCTCGCTCTGGAGCAACTTGGGTTCAAGTGAACCCATAAACCTGTTCTGACAGATCGAACCGGCAGTAAATCAGAACTCCACAGAAAAAATTACAGGGAAAGTCATGAAAGCGATCAAGTTTCACCAACCGGGTGGCCCGGAAGTCATGCAGTACGAGGAGGTCAATCTGGAAGCGCCGGAAGCCGGCCATGTCAGGTTGCGCCATACTGCGGTCGGGCTGAATTTCATTGATACCTACCATCGCTCAGGCGCTTATCCGGTTCCGCTGCCCAGCGGCATCGGGCTGGAAGCAGCCGGTGTCGTTGAAGCAGTCGGAGACGGGGTGAGCCATCTGAAGGAAGGCGATCGCGTTGCCTATGGTGCAGGTCCCATCGGTGCCTATTCGCAAGCCCGCAACATGCCTGCCAACAGGGTGTCCGTGCTGCCTGACACCATATCTGACGAGACGGCGGCAGCCATGATGTTAAAGGGCATGACCGCGAGATACCTGCTGCGCGAAACCTATGAAGTCAAAGCGGGCGACACGATTTTATGGCATGCGGTTGCCGGAGGCGTTGGTCTCATCGCGGTCCAGTGGGCAAAGCACCTGGGCGCCCGTGTGATCGGCACAACGAGTTCGCCGGAAAAAGCGGCCCTGGCCAAGTCTTTCGGATGCGATGAGGTTATCAATTACACGGAAGAAAATGTTGCGGAGCGGGTGCGGGAACTGACCGATGGCAAGGGGGTACCGGTGGTCTATGACGGGGTTGGAAAAGCAACGCTCGAAGCCTCCCTGGACAGTCTCAGTCCGAGGGGGCTATTGGCAAGTTTTGGTTCTGCATCCGGTCCGGTGAAGGATTTCGACACTGGTATTCTCGGTGCCAAGGGCTCACTGTATCTCACACGTCCCACCCTGATGACCTATGTGGCGGCAGATGAAGACCTGCAGGCCAATGCGGCGGACCTGTTCGATGTGGTCGGTTCCGGCGCAGTCAAGATCGAAATAAACCAGACTTATGAACTGGCGGATGCCGTAAAGGCGCATCAGGATCTTGAAGGACGTAAAACCACAGGCTCCACGGTTCTGATGCCATAAGGTTTGTTGCGCTCACACAAGCAGCCTGCGGCTGCGCATTTTTGGTGGTCGAACAGCTTGTCCGCCTTCGGCGGGCCGTTCTCCGACCCTGATCAACCCTCGTGGTGTATTCCTCCGAGGCACGTAAGTGCCAAGGCAAGCGCGACTGCGCGCCGCACGAATTGCGCCCCCGCGGAGCGCAGCCGAAGGCTGCTGGCGTGAGCGAAACAAAACAACCCGCTCTCCGACCCGCAACAACCGCCGTGATGAACTCCTCCGAGGCACGTAAGTGCCAAGGCAAGCGCGACTGCGCGCCGCATGAAGTGCGCCCCCGCGGAGCGCAGCCGCAGGCTGCTGGCGTGAGCGAAACAAAACAACCCGCTCTCCAACCCGCAACAACCGCCGTGATGAACTCCTCCGAAGCACCGAAGGTGCAGAGGCAAGGCCGACCGGCCGTCGCACGAAGTGCGCCCCCGCGGAGCGCAGCCGCAGGCTGCTGGCGTGAGCGAAATAGAACAACCTGCTCTCCGACCCTGAACAACCGCCGTGATGAACTCCCCTCCGAAGCACCAAAGGTGCAGAGGCAAGGCCGACCGGCCGCCGCACGAAGTGCGCCCCCGCGGAGCGCAGCCGCAGGCTGCTTGCGTGAGCGAAATAGAACAACCTGCTCTCCGACCCTGAACAACCGCCGTGATGAACTCCCCTCCGAAGCACCAAAGGTGCAGAGGCAAGGCCGACCGGCCGCCGCACGAAGTGCGCCCCCGCGGAGCGCAGCCGCAGGCTGCTGGCGTGAGCGATATGAACGATCCGAGGATAAGCTGTTCGACCGAAAAAGTCGTACCTGCCTTAAGTCGCCGGGCAGGTTTGTGACTTCTGGGACAATTGCTGCCAGTTGGCGGAGCATTTTGTGTTGGAGCACAGGAACTGTGCCAGTGCAGGCGTTGAAATAGCATGCGCCAGGTTCAACGGGCGGCCATTGGCGTCTGACAATGTGCTGACCAGCATGCCGGTCAATTGACCCTTGTCGTCGAACAAGGGTCCGCCTGATTCGCCTTTCTTGGTGGCAAGGCGCAGTTCAATGGCATCAGGATAGCCGAAGCCGCTATACTTGACCGCACGTCCGAAACTCATTGAGTTTACCGAGCCGATACGGGCGGTATCATTGCGGGCATGCGGTTTGCCGAGCGAGAACACCGGGGCACCACGTTGCATGCAATGATTTGCAGACGGTGTCACCGCAGCCGCATTGAAACCGCGCAGCTTTATCAGGGCCATGTCATTGTCCGGCTTAACGGCAATTACCTTGCCGGCATAAATGCGTCCGTCGGAGGCACGCGCATCAACAGAGTTGCCGCGCTTTACCGCAACATGACCGGCCGTCATGATAATACCGTCTGATACGACAAAGCCGCTGCCGGATGTCAGTGCTTCAGGTGAGCCGGTTGCCTTGGAACCAGCGCGTTTTTGCTGTTCATGAACAACCAGTGTGACATAGCTGGGTCCCGTTTGAGCCTGCAATTGTTGGATGTGGCTGGAAATAACACCGCCTGCGGGCTCCGCTGCTGCATCGACGTCAATTGTGCGGGGTTCAAGCAGGGCCTGATTCGTTTCACCCCCTACACAACCTGCCAGCAGCAGCAAAAAAGCTAATATGCAGTTTTGTTTCCGCACAAATGACCCCAATTGAAAATCGAAAAACACTGAACCTTATCAATACATGCTTGGTCCGGATCAGACCAGCCAAATGTCTGCAACACCAAGGCGAATATGTGGCTGTTTACGCGTTGTCTCGATTACAGACCGGCTCTCCGGCACGTTTTTTTGAAAGTGTTGCAAAATAGACACACATATATTCGGCTGTTCAGTACACGGTTGCCACATGTCAGCCTGCAATTCGGCAAATTGCGAACATGAGTTTTTTGAACCTGGAGGCCTCGACCAGAATCGAACTGGTGTAAGCGGATTTGCAATCCGATGGATAACCACTCTCCCACGAGGCCATCGTGGCGGACTTTTCATGTCCGGGCGGCGTCTTATAGACGACACTGCATCGGGTTACAACGCCTGCTTTCAGGCAATGTTGCCGGTTTTTCATACCGTATAGTGGTGCATCGAATGACAAACAGGCTTGGCGAGACGGCCTGAGTTGGGTATTCAACCGTAACGGCCGCGTTTTGCAAACTCGCAACGGTCAAGGTTTTGGCGGTTTTCGCCGGTTGAGGATCAGGAGCTAGCATGATCGATTACGCCATAGCGCGCGAAAACATGATTGAATCACAGGTTCGTCCGAACGGTATAACCGATGCCCGTGTTATTGAGGCGATGGCGGAAATTCCGCGCGAAGTGTTCGTGCCTGATGATATCAAATCGCTGGCATATATGGACGAAGATGTGCCGTTGAGCGTAGGAAGCGATGGCCGGAAACGCCATCTTATGGAGCCGATGGCGTTTGCACGCATGCTGCAGGCCGCGGTTATCCAGCCGGATGAGTGTGTGCTGGATATCGGTTGTGCAGCGGGATATTCATCCGCCGTGCTGTCCAGGCTGGCTCAATTGGTCGTAGCTGTGGAAGAAGATGCTGATTTGGCCGAAACTGCAAATCAGAACCTGTTGCGGCTGCAGATAAACAATGTCGCCGTGTTCAATACGTCCATGCAGGAGGGCCACCGCGCCGAGGCGCCTTACGATGTCATCATTGTGAATGGAAGAGCCGGACAGATTCCCGAAAGTCTTTTGTCGCAACTGGCTGACGGCGGACGTTTGATCGCGGTTGTGGGCGACACCGATACGGCGCAGGCACTGGTTTATACGAAGGCCGGTGACGTAACTGCACCCCGGTATGCCTTTGATGCGAGTATTCCGATGCTGCCGGGTTTTGAAAAAGCGGATCCGGGTTTCGTTTTCTAATTGTGTCGACAACTGTCGCAGTCTCGACGTTTTTGCTGAGTATTCTCTGGTTCATCGGTTACAGTTGGTGGCAGCATAAATTGATTCTTGTGTGAAATTTGTTTTGTGTCTGGTCGGCTGCGGCTGATCCTTTGGATTAATGTTTAGTTTACTATGGAACTTTCATAACAATTAGACAATGGAACTCCCATAACAAATGGGGTAAAGTCTTCCTGGGGCTGTATGTGGGTTATATAATCAGGGGCTTGACTGTGGGTTATATAAAACGTCCGACGCTGAGACTGCATGCCAGTTGGCTTGCCGCTTTGTGCGTGGCCGTCACCGCAGTGGTACACGGGTCTGCACCTGCAAGCGCCGAAACCATCGCGTCTGCGTTGTCGAAGGCATATGTCGGCAATCCGCAACTGAAGGCCGATCAGGCACGCCAGCGTGCGACCGACGAGCAGGTGCCGCAGGCAAAGTCCGGGTGGCGTCCGACCGTAACGACAAATTCCGACATACGGAAAACTTATCAGGGAACTCGATCTTCCGTCGAAGGAACCGTCGCGTACAGAAAATCCGATTTTCTGGACGGCGGCTTCCAGATCAATTTGTCCCAACCGGTGTTTGACGGGTTCCGGACTGAAAACGCATTGCGCGAAGCTGATGCGACCGTGCGGGCCGGCAATCAGAACCTGTTGGCGGTTGAGCAACAAGTGTTGCTTGATGGTGCGATTGCATTCATGGATGTTATCCGTGATCGCCAGATTGCCAATTATCGTCGCGCGTCGCTGGACAATTTTAAAGAACAGGTCCGTGCTGCGACAGCGCGTTTTGATGTCGGCGAGGTTACTCGTACGGATGTCGCCCAGGCGAACGCCCGGTCTGCTGAGGCACGAGGCCGGTACGCAGTTGCTGTCGGCAACCTGGAGACGTCGGTTGCGAACTATATTCGAGTAATTGGTGTCAAACCAGGTCGACTGATTTTCCCCCCGCTTTCCCCGAGAGTGCCAAAAACACTGCGTCAGGCAATTGCAATATCTGGTGAAACAAACCCGCAAATCCTGGCAGCGGCGTATGTAGAGCAAGCTGCTGAGGCGAACATCGGTGTTCAAAAATCCGACCTGTTGCCGAAGGTGAATTTTGAAGCCGGTTATTTGATTGACAATAATTCAAGGAATTCTTTTGGGAGAAGCAGAGCGGGTTTTATTCAAGGCACACTATCCGTCCCAATATACCAATCTGGTCAGGGTCTATTCACAAATACGCGAAGCAAAGCAAATTTCCAGCCAACGCAGGCTGGAAGTTCTTGATGTGCATCGCCAGGTTCGCGAGCGAGTAGTAAGTGCGTGGCATATACTGAAGGCCGCCACTGTTACTATCGCGGCCGCCAAGGAAGCCGTGGCTGCCAATAAGATCGCCCTTGACGGTGTCACGCAGGAAGCTCAGGTCGGCACCAGAACAACACTTGACGTACTTGATGCAGAAAATGAACTTGTGGAAACACAGGTAGCACTGGCGAATTCACTGCGGGACCGGATTGTTGCCGGTTACCAGCTTGTCGCGGCGATCGGGCACATGACGGCTGCCGATCTGAGGCTGTCGGTCAACGTTTATGATCCGCGTCGTAATCTTGAAGAGGTGCGTGACAAGGCGTTCGGCGCACGGATCAATACGTCTGAATAACACCGGTACGGGCGTGTTGCTCCGGTATCGACCTGTTGATTGTGTCGAAAAGCAGCACAATATGCGGCAGAAACTGTCGACAAGTTGTTGATTCGGTGGGCTTGGGCTTGTACACCAACGCTTACAAGTCAATAATCTTCGATCGGCTTCACAATATTGTTTCAGAAATCACATGCAGATCATGGGCAAGCAGGACAGCAAACCGCCGGACGGGACCTCTGTCGACCAGTTATTGTCTTCCATCCGGGAGGCAATCGAGTCTGATACGGCCAATCATACGGCCGTGCCTGTCAATTCACCCTTAAAACCGATTGGTGCGCCCAGGGCACCACGTTCGCAGGGGGCGCCGGCAGAGGAATCGCAGGCCGATTCTGCTCCTGCGATGCATGCTGCAGCGCCACATGCATCAGAGGGTGACGACAAGCCCCGTCCGGGCTATGTTTCTACCAACCCGTACCGCTATCGTCATTCATTGGAGACTTCACCAAGCTATATGTCCTTACGCAATCGTCTCGCATCGTTGAAAACAAGAACCAGGTCCGGCACCAACCGGTCGATGGCAAGTCTGCTTGGCGGCGACGTTCGCCAGGAGGAAGCCCGTGCGCGCGTTCAGCAACAGCAGCTGCATGCAAATGACGTGAGCGAGGCAAAACCAGAGACGGAAACCGAATCAGGATTACGGACGAGCATCAGTGACGAACAGGCATATGTAGATGAATTCATTACCGGAGACATGTCGTCGGGAAGTGTTTCCTACACGCCTGACTATAGCGATTGGTCGCTTGAACGTCCTCTGGTCAGTGTTGTCCCGCCGGACGCCGGCGATGCGGAACACGACATGGCTGTCCCGCTTGCAACAAGAAAACAGGTCACCTTTGAGGACCATGTAGAGATTGCAACCGACGCCGACGCCGAACCCGACGCTGATGAGCCGGCCGCATCCGTCTCATCGTCCGATGACACCGCAGGCGAACCGGGCTTGCCACTTGAAGCCATGATCCGTCAGGTCATCGAACCGGAACTTGTCATCTGGATAGATCAGCACCTGCCGGACCAGGTTGCCGCCGCCATGCCGAGTGAGGAAGCGTTTACCGCCATGATCCGGCCGATGATCGAGCAATGGCTGGCCGACAATCTCAGCCCGATTGTTGAAGTTGCCGTGCGCGAGGAAATTGCCAGGATTACCGGCCTCAGGCGTTGACACCAAACAAGTCAATAACCACTTCCTCCGGTAGCTGCGCGCAGCTCATTGGCGCGGGCCTGTTGCAAGTGATGAGCGCGTAGTGTTTAACCGCGCTACATCCGATAAAAATTCCAGAACAGATTCCAGTATCGCCATGCTCGACAAGCACTTTACGCCCGCTGACATTGAAACCCGTCTTTACGAAGCCTGGGAAGCCTCCGGCGTATTCCGCGCCAACCAGACACCTGACGGCGACCCGTTCTGCATTGTTATTCCGCCGCCGAACGTCACCGGTTCGCTGCATATGGGCCACGCCCTGAACAATACGGTACAGGACATTCTGTGCCGCTTCGAGCGCATGCGGGGCCGGGATGTGCTGTGGCAGCCGGGACTGGATCATGCCGGCATTGCGACGCAGATGGTTGTCGAGCGCCAGATGATGGAACGCCAGGAGCCGGGCCGCCGTGACATCGGACGTGAAGCCTTTCTGGAGAAAGTCTGGACATGGAAGGCGGAATCCGGCGGTACAATCATTGGCCAGTTGCGCCGCCTGGGCGCGTCGTGTGACTGGTCGCGTGAACGCTTCACCATGGATGAAGGCCTGTCCAAGGCTGTTCTCAAGGTGTTTATCCAGCTTTACCGGGAAGGCCTGATTTACAAGGACAAGCGCCTGGTAAACTGGGACCCGAAACTGCTCACGGCGATTTCCGACCTGGAAGTGCAGCAGGTCGAGATGAACGGCAATCTGTGGCACTTCAAATACCCGATTGAGGGAGAGACGGATCGCTTCATCACCGTTGCCACCACGCGGCCTGAAACCATGCTGGGTGACAGCGGTGTTGCGGTTCACCCGGATGATGAGCGCTACAAGGACCTGATCGGCAGGAATGTTGTACTGCCGCTGGTCGGGCGGCTGATTCCCATCGTAGCAGACGAGTATGCCGACCCTGAAGCAGGCTCCGGAGCTGTAAAGATCACACCGGCACATG
Organism: uncultured Alphaproteobacteria bacterium; assembly: GCA_963698275.1. Lineage (GTDB taxonomy): Bacteria > Pseudomonadota > Alphaproteobacteria > Rhizobiales > Aestuariivirgaceae > Anderseniella. The sequence goes on from CAVOQE010000001.1 coordinate 1,297,566, forward strand.
ACTTCAACGATTTTGAAGTCGGCAAACGCAATGACCTGGCGAAGATCAACATCATGGATGTCGCCGCGAGCATCGTTCTCGATGGTAATGAGGATTTCCTTGCCGGCGTGCCGGAGACAGAAGAACTCAAAGCCACCATTGCCGCATTGCACGGCAGAGACCGGTTTGACGTGCGCAAGCAGGTTGTCGACATGTTTGAGGAACGCGGCCTTCTGGAGAAGGTCGAACCGCACACCCACATGGTACCGCACGGTGACCGCGGCGGTGTCCCGATTGAACCGTTCCTGACCGACCAGTGGTATGTGGATGCCGAAACACTGGCCAGGCCGGCCATCGAGGCGGTGGAGCAGGGCGATACGGTGTTTGTGCCGAAACAATGGGACAAGACCTACTTCGAGTGGATGCGCAACATCCAGCCCTGGTGTATTTCGCGCCAGTTGTGGTGGGGACATCAGATCCCGGCCTGGTATGGCGAAGACGGCACGGTATTCGTTGCCGAGAACGAAGCGCTGGCTGAGGAGCAGGCAGAATCCCATTATGGCTATCGCGTCAAGCTGACCCGCGATGAAGACGTGCTTGATACCTGGTTCTCGTCTGCGCTGTGGCCGTTCTCCACATTGGGGTGGCCGGACAACACCCACGAACTGCAGCGGTATTATCCTACAAGTACGCTGGTCACCGGGTTCGACATCATCTTTTTCTGGGTCGCCCGCATGATGATGATGGGCCTGCATTTCATGAAAAAGCCGGACGGGACACCGCAGGTGCCGTTCGACACGGTCTATATCCACGCGCTGGTTCGCGATGAGAACGGCCAGAAGATGTCAAAGTCGAAAGGCAATGTCATCGACCCGCTGGAGCTGATCGACGAGTACGGTGCCGATGCCCTGCGCTTTACACTGGCCGCCATGGCAGCACAGGGCCGCGACATCAAACTGTCGACGCAACGGGTTGAAGGCTATCGCAACTTCGGCACCAAGCTGTGGAATGCCGCGCGCTTTGCGGAGATGAATGACTGCGTGCGCGTGGACGGATTTGATCCGGCACACTGCAAGGTCACGCTCAACCGCTGGATTGCGGGTGAAGCTGCACGCACCAAGGACGCGGTTACCGCAGGCATTGCCGAACATCGCTACAATGAAGCAGCCGGTGCGCTCTACAGTTTCATCTGGCACACATTCTGTGACTGGTATGTGGAATTGTCCAAGTCTGTCCTGAACGGTGAAGATGAGACAGCGAAGGCAGAGACCCGCGCGGCAACCGCATGGGCGCTGGACCAGATCTTGTTGCTGCTGCACCCGTTCATGCCGTTCATCACTGAAGAATTGTGGCAGCAGACCGCCGGTGAAACCGCGCGTGAGACCATGCTGGTACAGGCGTCGTGGCCGGATTATCAGGGTCTGGAGGCGCCAGATGCATCAGAAGAGATCGACTGGGTGGTTCGCCTGATTACCCAAATCCGTTCAGTGCGTTCGGAGATGAATGTGCCTGCCGGGGCAAAAGTGCCGTGTGTGCTGGCTCATCCCGGTGATCAGTCAAAGACCCGCGCGACTGCATGGTTGGCCGAAATCTCCAGGCTTGCCCGGCTGGACAGCCTGGACATTTGCAGACGACGTGCCGGAAAACTCGGCCCAGATCGTACTGGATGAAGCTGTTGTCGCTCTGCCACTGGCCGGTGTCATCGACTTTGGCGCGGAAAAAGCCCGGCTTGAAAAAGAGCTGGAAAAAACGACCAAGGATATCGCGTCAATCGATGGCCGGCTGAACAATGCCGGCTTCGTCGCCAAGGCGCCGCCCGCCGTGATCGAGGAAACCAGGGAACGCCGAGAAGAGCTGGATGTTAAGGCCGGTCAGGTCAAAGAGGCAATCGCCCGCCTGGCGGCGATGGGGTGAGGGCTGGGGTTTTAAAGCCCCGCTACCTTGCCGGCCAGTTCCAGGCAGGCTTTTCAATCCCGTCCACGACGGTTTCCCCGAGTTCCTTCTTCAACTCATAGCTGGCAATTCCCGTTTGCCTGTTGAGCGCATCGACCAGCCGGCCGGCGTGTGAGACTACGATCACCTGTGATGTCTCGGCTGCCTTCGAGATCAGTCTGGCGAGCGGGTCGAGCAGGCTTGAATGCAGGCTGGTTTCGGGCTCGTTCAATACCAGAAGCGGAGCCGGGCGCGGGGTCAACAGGGCAACCGTCAGCAACAGATAGCGCAAGGTGCCGTCCGACAGTTCGGCGGTCCGCAGCGGCCTGAGCAGTCCTTTCTGGTGCATCAGCAATTCGAACATGCCGTCACTGACCGACAGTTCAACGGAACTGCCCGGGAAGGCGTCTTCAATGGCGTCATCCAGGGCATCGGGGTTACCGATCTCGCGGATGGTCTGAAAGGCGGCGGCGACGTCTGCGCCGGTTGAGCCAAGCGTCGGCGTGCGGGTGCCAAGTTGCGGCGTGCGTGACGGCGCATCCTGATCGGTTCGCAGGTGATCGTAAAACCGCCACTGACGCATGCGCTCGCGGATCGCCAGAAGTTCCGGTGCGCTTTTCGGGTCAGCGGCATGGGTCATCATGCTGTCGAAACTGGCCAGGTTGGAGATAACAGACGCACGGGCTCCTTTTTCAGACAGCACTTTCACGCTGGGGCCCCTGCGACCGGCTATTTCGTTTGAACGGCGCAAGGTTTCACCAATCCACAGGGCTTCGGCCTTGATGGCCGGGTCTGAATTGAACAGTGAGGTTCCATCCGGCTGCGGCAGGCCCAGATCAATGGCGTAGCCGTAATCCTGATCTGCAAAACCCAGCTTGAGGCTGACCGGGTCCCGTCTCACCGTGCCCTGAACCGGTACATGACCTTGCTTCATGGCGCGTGAGATGATTTCGGGACCGGCCCACAAGGTTGACTGCAATCCTCCTTCGCGCGCCAGCGCACCGATCACGCCGCCCTGGGCAACATCCGCCAGCAGCCGGATGGCGCGGTACAGGCTGGACTTGCCGCTGCCGTTTGCACCGGTAATCAGCGTGAGCTGTTCCAAGGGAAGCACCAGTTCGCGGATCGAGCGGTAACCTGATATGGCCAGGGTGATGATCATGGGCGTCCGTGTGCCGGGTGGTCAGTCTTCATAATGCCAGGTCGTCGATACATAATCGTTGTCCTTCTGCCCGGCGCGTTCGAATTTCAGAAAATCCCAATAACCGCAGGTCTCGCCGGGAAATGTCCGGCAGGTGGACGGTCTTGCATGATAGATTGAACAATTGCGTTGTTCAGTGTCGAAAAACTGGCAGATACGGGCGAAGTGCTCGTCGTCCTTGCGGTTCAACAGGCGCTTGTAGCCATGATCTGAGTGAAGATAACGTTGTTCGGCCTGTTCCAGGGTGATGCCAAAATGCTTCGCAATACGTTCAGCATCGCGCTTGGTGACGTTGATGACCGGATAGGAGCAGCAATAACCCGGGCATTTGGTGCAATCGTATTTCGGCGTCGTCATTCTGGTCAGGCTCTCAACGTCCTTGATCAATCCCGGGCTTTCAACTTGTCATAGGCCGCATTGGTCTTTCGCATCTCGGCGATCAGCCATTGCCGGAATGCAAGACCGGCTGCATTGAGCTTGAGACCCTTGCCCCACACCAGCCAATAGCCTTCATTCTCGCGAATTTCAATGTCAAACGGACGCACCAGACGGCCCGACAACAAGGCGTCGCAGGCGATGATCTGGTCTGCCAGGGCAAAACCCTGTCCGGCCTCTGCTGCCTGAATGGCCAGGTAGTTTTGAAACAACGGCCCGGCCCAGGCGAGATCGGCATTTTTGCTGCCGGCTGCGCGCAGCCAGTCAGCCCACCATTGCCTCGAGTTCTCATGCAGCAGGGCGAAGTTTTTGAGATCGTCCGGTTTTTCCGGCGGATTGTCCCTGATCAGGTCGGGCGCACACACCGGAAACATTCGCGCCTCGCACAACAACTCCGCTTCAACTTCAGGCCAACTGCCTGCGCCATAGCGAACTGCAATGTCGTCTTCACCTGAATAGAAGTCCGAAATGTATTCTCCGGGGCTGACATCGAGCTCGATATCCGGGTGGGCGGTGTTGAACTTGCCCAGTCGTGGAACCAGCCAGCGGGATGCAAAGGCACCGTCGGGTGCCACCGTCAGGTGCGAGCTGTCGCCCTCGATCATGGCGTCACGGGTGGCTTCGGCTATGGCATCGAAGATCGGGGTGAGGCGGGCAGCATAGCGCTTGCCCGCGTCGGTCAGCACAACACCTCTGCCGGTGCGCACAAACAGCGGCGTACCAAGCCATTCTTCCAGTTCACGCACATGGCGCGAAACCGCGCCATGGGTGACAAAAAGCTCTTCGGCTGCCTTTGTGAAGCTTTGAGCGCGGGCGGCAGCTTCAAAGGCGCGGAGTTGATTCAGCAGGGGGAGACGGCGGCGCATGACAGCATTTCATGAATTTAGTGTTACAATTGCTCACACATTATATGTGATATTTTCTTACATGTCAGGTCAGTAATTGCCGTTTGCGGTGCAGCATGTGGAAGCGCATATATAGCTCATCAAACACGGCCAACCAAACAAGGAGACAGGTTATGAGCTGGATTTTTGAAGCTTACGCAAACGTTTATGGCGCCGCTCTGTTCGGTGGCGAAGCATCCCGCGGCAATGCTGCATCTGCGAAGGCCAGTGCAGAAGGCTGCCGCACCGCATCTTATCTGGCGTCTTTGCGCTAATAGAGCGAACCGTTAAGTCATGGCGTCCGTGCTCCTGGTTGATCAGGACGCGGGCGCCTTTTGCGTTTCAGTTTCCTTCAGCCGGTTTTTAACAGCCTCAATGAATTCAAGCGCGACGCGCGAATAGTTGGCATTGGAGCGTATGACCGCTGCCGCGGTTATGGTTGTTTTCGGGTGGAACGGGCGCAGTTCAACATTCAGGGATGACGCAAAGTGAGCCGAGTAGGGGTCCACGATCCCGACACCGATGCCGGCATTGGCCAGCACACAGGCGGTGTGACAATAGCGGACCTCGGCGCGCGGTGCGTGAACCACGCCTGCTTCATGAAAAGCCCTGCGAATGATGACGCCGATATTTGACTCCAGGCCGATGAAACTGTGTTCGCCAATATCTGCCGGGGTTATGAATTGCTTGGCACAAAGCGGATGCCCGGCGGGCATGACGCAGACCAGCTCGCTCTCCCCCAAGTGAATGACCTCAAGGTCGCGATGGTGTTCCAGGCCGAGCACAAAACCGATCTCAACTGCACCGGTCTCCACAGACTCCAGTACGGTTTCGAGCCGCCGGATATCATAACGGACCGTGACACCGGATCTTTCTTCCAGAAAGTCCCGAAGGACGTCAGGCAAGGCGGAATGTCCCAGTGGTGGTGTTGCAGCCAGCCGCAACCGTCCGGACTTGGTGGATCTGAGATCGCGAATTTCGCCTTCAATGTTTCGCAGCAGGGCGAATACCGGCACAACTTCATTCAGCAGCAGGCGGGCTTCCTCGGTCGGCTTCATCAACCTTCCGGTTCGATCAAACAGGGTAAATCCCACCTGTTTTTCAAACCTCTTGATCGAGGTGGAGACAGCAGGCTGGGATATGCCCAGTTCCTCGGCAGCATCAATTGTCGTCTGACAGCGCATGACTGCTTCAAACACTTCAAGAAGACGCAGGTTCAGGTCGTTTTTGCGGTGAATTTTCAACTGGAACCAGCATTCAGAAGAACCGTTGTCAGGGCTTGTGCCACTGCCATCTGAACCGGATCAATCACCGGGACGGCCAGGTCCTGTTCAAGCGGCAGGCGGTGCCTTGTCATGCCGGCGCACCCCAGCAACACAACGTCAGCGGCGTCTTCCTCCACCAGTTCACGGGCCACTTGCAAGACCCTTGGATAAGCGTCAGCTTCTTCAGCCGCCGCCACGCTCAAATGCAGCGGGCGTTCTGCGGCAAGCCGGGTTTCCAGACCGAGTTGGCGAATATAGCGCAGGTGACGCTTGATGGATTGTGGACCGAGTGCAATCACGCCGAACCGTTCCCCGCGTGACAGGGCGGCCAGAATACCACTTTCCTGAATGCCGAACACCGGTTTGCCGGTCGCCTCGCGGCACACCGTGATGCCGGGATCGGAGTAGCATGCAATCACGAACGCATCGACGTCGTCACGTTCAACAACAATGCTGCGAAGCGGCAGCGTGACGCTTTCGACGTGCTCCTGGGTTTCAATGCCGAACGGTCCTTCAGACAGCGTGATGCATTCGATGTCGGGTCCGCCTGGAAGGCGCAACGGGTCGAGCACCTCGGAAAACCCCTTTGTGACGTCATCATTGGAATTGGGATTGATGACGAGAATACGTCCGCTTGCAGCCATGTGTTGTTCCTACAGTATCTCGGCGCCGAAATTGCTGGCCGGATTAAGTTCACCGGCAAGTTCGGTAGTGTATCCGGTTGTGTCAAATGGCGCGCGCTTGAGAAATTGTCCCTGTCCGGGCCTGGCTTTCAGTTCACCGGCGTCGACAACATAACGGCCTCTGCTCAAAACCGTCACCGGCCAGCCGGTTACCTGCCATCCTTCAAACGGCGTATAGTCCATGTTGTCATGCATTGATTGCGCCGTCACCGTGCGGGTTTCATTGGGGTCCCAGATGGCGATGTCGGCATCACTGCCAATAGCGATGGTTCCCTTCTTGGGGTGAATGCCGAACAGCCGCGCTGCGTTGGTGGATGTCAGTGCAACGAAGGTGCTGAGCGAAATCCGCCCTTTCAGCACACCTTCAGAGAACAATAACGGCGCGCGCATCTCTATGCCCGGCATGCCGTTGGCCACCTTGTTGAACGGCGGGTTTGGTCCCGAAGACAGTTTGCCGGTTTCATCGAAGCGGTACGGCGCATGGTCAGACGAATACAGATGGAAGGTTCCCGCCTGCAGGTGCCGCCACAACGCTTTTTGGGTCTGCGTGTTGCGCAATGGCGGAGAGCAGCAGAACTTGGTGCCTTCGGGATCCGGCCGGTCAAGATCCGCCGCTTCAAGAAACAGGTATTGCGGACATGTTTCACCGAATATTTTCTGTCCGTCCAAGCGGGCCTGGGCGACCCGCCTTGCGCCGGCATCCGTGGACACATGCACAATCAGCAAGGGGGCATCGACAAAGGATGCCAGACTGATGCCACGGTTGATTGCTTCCACCTCGGCGGCTTCAGGATGGCTGACGGCATGATAGCGGGCCTGGGTGTGACCCTTGTCAACAAGCCTGCCCACCATCCACTTGATCATGGCGTTGTTTTCAGCATGCACCATGGTGAGCGCCCCGTGTTCGCGGGCGGTTACCAGAATGTCGAGCATCTGCTCATCACTGACAATCAGCTTGTCATAGGTCATGAACACCTTGAACGAGGTGATGCCGGCTGCAAAGGCTTCCGGCAGTTCTTCCTTGATGACCTTTTCGGTCGGGTCGGAAATGATCAGATGATATGAGTAATCGAGTACGGAATTCGGCGCCGCGCGGTCATCGTAGATGCGCATGACATCACGCACCGACTGGCCGCGGTGCTGGGCGGCAAACGGTATGATGGTCGTGTTGCCGCCGAATGCGGCTGAGACACTGCCAGAGTAATAGTCGTCAGACGTCATGGCCCCGGTGGCTGATTCCTGGGCAATATGGCAATGGGATTCCACGCCGCCTGGAAGCACCAGTTTTCCGGTAGCATCAATTACCTCAGTGGCCCCTTCAAGGTTTTGCCCCAGCGCGGTGATGATACCGTCCTTGACGGCGACATCTGCTTCAAACACATCCGATGCGGTGGCGACTTTGCCGCCGCGAATTATCAGGTCGTAGTCTGTCATTGCACTCTCATTTCTCAAACACCGGTTGCCGTGACCGGCTGCATTGTCAAATAGAATTGCTGGCTGGACGCCAGTATCTGAGCCTGCTTGCCGTCCAGTTCAGGATCCATCGCCGAGTTCCTCTATCCGTCGTTCCAGCCGTGCGGTCAGAAAGCTTATATCATCATGGTCGGCACGCGATAAACGCGGACCGGGTGCGCGGGTTGCAGCACAGGTGATTGCGCCGCGCCGGCGCAGGATTTCCTTGCGAATGGCCAGTCCGGCACCAAGCTGCTGTTCGTGGCGTACCAGCGGCAGATAAGCGTCAAAGACATCATTGGCCTGTTGCTGTTCCCCGTATCGGTAGAGTTCAACCACGCTGACCAGCATTTCCGGATAGGCAAAACCCGTCATGGCCCCATCGGCGCCGCGTTCAAGCTCCATCGGCAAAAACAACCCGCCATTGCCGGTGAGGATCGAAACCCGGCGCGTGCCGGTTTCAGTCTCCAGTGTGCGCACGGCGCTGAGTTTGTTGAGGCCGGGCCAGTCTTCGTGCTTGAGCATGACAAGTTGCGGAAAATCCACAACCAGGCGGTTGAACAGTACCGTCGAGATATTGACGCCCGTGGTCATGGGGAAATCCTGGTAGCAGACCGGAATGTCCGGGCCCAGTTTTTCAAACACCTGGGCGAAGTAGCTGTACAGCTTGTCCTCGGTCGTCAATCCGCTTGCCGGTGCAATCATCACCCCGCCGGCACCGGCATCCATTGCGGCATTGCACAGGCGTACCATGTTATCGAGGCCGGGACTGGACACCCCGACAATGACAGGTAGCCGGCCACCCACCCGCTTCAGCATATGGTTCAGGAACGTGACCGACTCATCCGGCGCCAGTTTCGGCGCTTCGCCCATCATGCCCAGTATGGTCATGCCGGTTACACCCTTTTCAATGTAGAACTCGACCAGGCTGTCGGCGCTGGCAAGATCCAGTTCTCCGGTCTCGGCGAACGGGGTGGCCGAGATGATATAGACGCCGCGGGCGTCTTCGTTGAGTTTTTCAGTCATGATTTCTCTCTGAGTGGTGCATGGTTCGAGGATTGTTGCTGGTTGAATGACGTTTCGGAAAAGTCTTCCGGCCAGTTTGGTACCGAGAGTTCAAATCGATCATTGGTGCGACAATAGCTGTTGGCGACCAAACGACCTACCGGCTCATAAGCCTTCATGTCGAAGTACAGTGTTTCGGGATCAATCAAACCATCACGTGCGCTCAGGGCGACAATCTCGCCGATGGCAAGATGTCGTGTGGGGGTGATCTGCCTGATTTCCCATGTCCTGCACTCGAGGCTGACCGGTGCCTGGCTGATGCGTGGCGTCTTGATGTGTTGGGAACTGGACACGGAGAGGCCGGCAGCTTCAACCTCACTGATGCCGGCGGGGAACCTGGCGGCGCAGACCGCCATGGCATCAGCAAGATGACGATCTACCAGATTGATCACGAACTCGCCGTTTTCAAGAATGTGTCTTGTGGTGTCCTTGATCGACCCGTCCGGTGCATGCTGCAGGCCCAGTATTGCCAGTGCGGGGTCCTCGGAAAACACGTTGAAAAAACTGAACGGAGCGGCATTTACCGTGCCGTCCGGTGCCAGCGTCGATACCAGCGCGATCGGGCGGGGCACCACGGCAGCGGTGAGAAGCTTGTACCGCTCATGAGGGGCTATTTTGTCAAAATCTATCTGCATGCGATCACTTGGCCGGAACCTTGACACCGGTCTGCGACGTGATCAGTCCATAGTGTTCAATGCGACGGTGGCGGGCAAAGTCAAAGATGGTCCGCTTGCCGAAATTGCAGGCATCCAGATCACAGGCGTGCACGATCATTTCATCGTCTTCGGTTTGCGTTTCGGCAACAATCTTGCCGTTGGGATCGACGATCACGCTGCCTGCTGTCAGCGGATGTCCATCTTCAACACCCGCTTTTGCCGTTGCGACTACCCAGGTCGAGTTCTGGTAGGCGCCGGATTGAACGGAAAGGCGATGGTGAAACAGACGGTCTTCGAGGCCTTCATCTGGTCTTTGCGAGTTGACGGAAGGCGTATTGAAACCAAGCATGACCATTTCAACGCCCTGCAGTCCCATAACCCGGTAGACCTCAGGCCAGCGCCGGTCATTACAGATGCACATGCCCATGATGCCGCCTTGCGAGTGCCAGACGGGAAAGCCGAGATCGCCTGGTTCAAAGTAACGCTTTTCCAGATGCTGAAAGGCACGTTCGGTGTCATATTCATTGTGGCCGGGCAGGTGAACCTTGCGATACTTGCCGATGATTGAGCCGTCAGGTGACGTCAGAATGGCCGTGTTGAAATGTTGTCCCTGCGGGGTGATCTCCGCGTAACCGACATACATGCCGATACCGTGCTCACGGGCGCGTTCGAAAAGCGGCGCCGTGTCAGGGCCGGGAACCTCCTGCTCGAACCATGTATCGACTTCGGCCTGGTCTTCCATGTACCAGCGCGGGAAGAAGGTGGTGAAGGCAAGTTCGGGAAACACGGCAAGGCTGGCACCCGCGCGCTTTGCATCATCCAGCAATGCAATCATTCTGGCGATGACATCGCCACGGCTCTCGGCGCGTTGAATTGCACCCATCTGAAGCGAGGCAGTCACTACTTCGCGCATTGATTGTTCCTCCGTTTATTAGTTTTGTATCTTGTTTTCAAGGCGGCTCAACAGCCTCACCACGGGCCACAGCACAACAAGGTAGAGCACTGCTGCAAAGGTGATGGGTGAGGCGTTGTAGGTGACGGATCGTGCCATGTCGGCGGCGTAGAGCAGTTCCGCGAACGCGACGACACTGGCAAGGGAGGTGAGCTTGACCACCTCAACCGTATTGCTCACCAGGTCAGGCAGCACATTGCGGACGGCCTGCGGCAGGATCACATAGGCCATGGTCTGGGCAGCACTCAGGCCGGTCGAGCGGGATGCATCGGTCTGGCCACTGCCAATGCTCTCGATGCCGGAGCGATAAATCTCACCGTAATAGGCTGAGTTGTTCAACAGAAATGATATGCACACCGCGGTGAACGGGCTGATCCGTATGTCGGCAAACGGCAGGCCGGCCGATATGAAAATCAACAGGGCCAGAGGCGGAATTGCCCGGAAGAGGTCGACGAAGATGATGGTGGTCCAGCGTACGGCACGGACTGAAGACAGGCTGGCGAGTGCCACCACCAGGCCGCCAAGCAACCCCATCGGAACAACGACCAGGCAAAGCAGCAACGTCATGCCGAAACCGCGCAGGATGATGGGCGATGCCTGCATCATGATGTCAAAATTGAAGAACTGGTGCAGGAGTGCGTCCATCAGGCTTTTCTCCAGGCAAACCGATGTTCAATGTAGCGGCCCAGATACACCACCGGCACAAACAGCATCAGATAGGCGATTGCGCCCATCATCAACGGTGTCGCATTTCCGGAAAACGCCTGGGCAGTGGTGGCCTCGTTCAACAGCTCGTCGACACCGATGACCATGCCGAGAGCCGTGTTTTTGGTGATGGCAATGGTTCTGTTGGTCAGCGGGGGAATGGTCATCCGGATGGCCTGCGGCAGCACCACGTTGAGCAGTGTCTGGGTATAGCTCATGCCGGTGGACCGGGATGCCATCCACTGGCCTTTGTCAACCGACAGAATGCCGGCCCAGAATATCTCTTCGGAAAATGCCGCAAGGACACAGGTCAGGACCAGCCACAACACGACATAGCCGGACATGGTAAGCCCGACATTGGGCAGGCCGAAGTAGAGGATCAGGATCAGGACCAGCGGCGGCAAGGCACGGCACATGTCGACAAAGAAAATGATGAACAGGTTCACCGGTGTCCAGCGATAGGAGCGCAGCAGGGCCAGGGCCAGGCCAAACAGAATCCCGCTCACCACGACCAGAATGGCTATCTGGCAGGTAACCAGCAGGCCCTCCACGATGTTTGGAAGATACTTGGCCATGACCGCGGGATTGAAGAATGTATCAAGGAAGCGTTCGTACTGGGTCATGGCCTAGTGCTCGACCTGCCTGACAAAATCACGGGTCCGCTGATGTTGCGGATTTGCGAACAGGCCGGCAGGTTCGCCTTGTTCCACTATCACGCCGCCATCCATGAAGATGACCCGGTCGGCAGCGGCCTTGGCGAAGCGCATTTCGTGGCTGACGACGACCATTGTCATTCCGGCCTCCTTGAGCTCAGCCATCACATTGAGAACATCACCGACCAGTTCGGGATCGAGAGCGCTGGTTGGTTCGTCAAACAGCATGATCTTGGGTTCAAGGGCGAGTGCGCGCGCAATTGCGGCGCGTTGCTGCTGGCCACCGGAAAGCTGATTTGGATAATTGTCGATCTTGTCGGCAAGGCCGACCCGCTCCAGAGCAGCTTCTGCAATGAGCCGGGCCTCAGCTTTGGGCTTGCGCAGAACCTTGCGCAGGGCCAGCATCACATTGCCGCCCGCTGTCAGGTGCGGATACAGGTTGAACGACTGGAACACCATGCCAATGCCCCGCCTGATGGTGTTGAGATCAGCGCCCCTGGCCGTAATGGAGGTGCCGTCAACGATGATTTCCCCCGAGTTCGGTTCTTCGAGACGGTTGCAGCAGCGCAGCAGCGTGCTTTTCCCGGATCCGGACGGGCCAATTACAAATACCAGTTCGCTCGGCGCCACATCAATGTCGATACCACGAAGCACTTCAAGCTTGCCGTAGGACATATGCAGGTTGCGAACACTGAGGATCGGTTGGGTCACGTCGGTTGCCGCGAAGTTGAGGGAGGGACTTTAAAACCGGCAGGCGTGCTGTCGGCGCACGCCTGCCGGCCATCAGATAGCGGGTTTACTTGCAGTTCGGCTCATGGGCAGTCTCATCATAACCGGCGAGACCGGGTATACCGTAGCCGGGATAAACCGTTACCGCTGCAGCGTCCGCGGCCGGTGCGTAGCCAAACCATTTCTCATGCAGCCTGGCAATCGTTCCGTTGGTTTTCAGGCACTCCAGCGCGTTCTCGATGGTTTGACGCAAAGCTTCGTCGCCCTTGCGGAACGGGAGAGCGAAAACCTTGCCGGTCGAGTGCAGGTAGGAGAGTTTCAGTCCGGTAGTCTTTTTCACGGCCCATGCTGTCACCGTATTGCCGGCGACATTGGCAAAGGCCCGGCCGGAGACCACGGCCTGAACGGCATCGGCATTGGTACCGTAGGATTCGACAGTCCAGCCGATCTTGCTTTCAAGATCGCGCGCCCAACGGTCGTAAGCCGAGCCCTTGTTGACCGCGATGATCTTGCCCTTGAAGCCTTCCAGAGAACTGATATCGGGGGCATCGGCCTTTACCGCGAACTGGAAATCGGTATTCAGGTATCCTTCACTGAACAACATGTTCTTCGTGCGCTCTTCCGTGACAGTTGTCGGAGCCACGAGGAAATCATAGGTGCCTGCCTGCATGCCCGGCAGCAAGCCGGACCATTGGGCCGCCGTCACTTCCAGTTTGGCGCCAAGTTCGGTTGCCAGCGCATCGGCCAAATCCACATTGAAGCCTTCGACGCCACCGTCGAGCTTGGGCATGGCATGCGGAGCGAAGGTTCCATCCAATGCCACTTTATAGGTTTTCTCTTGGGCAATGGCGGAGCCGCCAACCAACATTGCCAGGAGAACGAGTAGGGGGGTTCTAAAGTTTCTCATAAGTGTGTCCCAATCAATTGCCAGGAGTTTCCCGGGGTGCCAGGAACGGAAAGTCTGGTCAGTGGCATCACCGGATGCTACCGCCTTGCCGACTTTGCGCCACTTTATTGAACCCGCATCACCGACCGGCTTTCAATTACATTTCTATTTTGGTTCGGATAGAAACATAACTAACAGTTATATGTTTCAGGCCACGTGCACCGGCACAAGGCAGTCAGTCTTCCGCTTCAACGACAAAGGCGGGTGCTTCGGCGATGACTGCAATCTCAACCAGCCATTCAGGGTTCGCCAATCCGGAAATAATCAACAGGGTCGACGCTGCTTCATGGCCCTGCAGCATTTCATCACGCACTTCCCTGTACAGGGGCACTCCGCCCTGCGTCGTGATGTAGACTGTCATTTCAATAATATCCTTGGGCCCCAACCCCTGGTCAGCCAGAATTGCCAGTACATTGCGCCAGCATTGTTCGTGCTGACCTTTCTCACTGTCAGCCAGGTTGCCTTCCAGATCGACGCCCACCTGTCCGGAGACAAACACGAGGTCTTTGCCGGCACTGACCCGCATGGCTTGTGAATATTTCGAAAACGGGGCGGGAGCCTCAGAGGTGTTGATTTTTACAGGCACGGGCACGATCTCCATTACTTGATTGTCAAATTCAAACGGTATAGAACAAACAAAGAACACAACACGGATGGCGGCTGTGGACAAGGTATGCAGCACGCTGGCAGGGCAGGGACGAAAAGTCTAGTGTCTGGCGATAAACACGTATGAGGAGTGAGCGACATGGCAGGTTCGATTAACAAGGTCATCCTGATTGGCAATCTTGGTGCTGATCCCGAGATCCGCCATACGCAGGATGGCCGGCCAATTGCCAATCTGCGCATTGCGACATCGGAGACCTGGCGTGACCGTAATTCCGGCGAGCGCAAGGAAAAGACCGAGTGGCATACGGTGGTGATTTTCTCTGAAGGGCTGTGCAAGGTCGTCGAGCAGTATCTGAAAAAAGGCTCCAAGGTCTATCTGGAAGGGCAGCTTCAGACACGTAAATGGCAGGACCGCGACGGCAATGATCGCTACTCCACGGAAGTTGTGCTGCAGAATTTCAATTCGACCCTTGTCATGCTGGATGGCAGGCAGGGTGGTGCCGGTGACTCAGGTGGATACAATCAGGACAGCGGGGCGGATTTCGGCCGCTCAAGCCCGATGCAACGCCCGCAAGGTGGTAGTGGTGCCGCAAAGAAGGGCGACGACGCTCCCTCATTTGCCCGCGACGACATGGATGATGAGGTTCCATTTTAGGCACCGGCAACTGAACGGGTCATCGCGACTTGGGTCCGTCTGTATGGAAATTGGTCGATTTCTGCCGATTTTGTTAACCTTTCGGCAATTATAAACAGCTTAACACGTTGCTTACCAAGGATAATGCTGCGCTGCGGCATTGTCGACCACGCTTTGCCACATGATGGGCACATTTTGTGCGCAGTGCTGTACGCAGGGTAAATTCACTAATGTTAATGCACTGGCTCCCATTGTTGCGAAAGCTGCAGGGAGCAATAGATTAAACCGGGGTTATGTACATGAAGAAGTTTGTAATCGCTGCTGCGTGTGGCGCATTTATTCTTGCTGGCAATACGGGCGCATCATCTGCGGGCGAGATGCTGTCGGCCAAGGAAATCAAGAAGTTCGTTCCAGGCCGTGCCAAAGCGAAAATCATGGGCTCAAAAGTCACCATGCGCATGAGCCGCGGCGGCTCCCTGTCGGCAAAGTGGGACGGTGAACGCGATACCGGTGTCTGGCGCGTTGCCAAGAACCAACTCTGCATCAAGTTCAAAAAGTGGATGAATGGCGCAACCAGGTGCTCTTCAGTGAGCCGGATCGGCAATTCGTACCGTGTCGCTGGCATCACGTTCTCGAAATACTAGAGCGAGATGAGGGTTGAGACCGGCATTTGCCGTCTCAGGCCGGTTTGAGCTGGGATAGCCACACCTGTTCAGTGTGGTGTTCGCCTGACTGGATTTCGATAAACAGCCGTTTTACTTCCGGGTGCGCTGTGCGGATGTTTCGCTCAAGGGTGTAGAGGGCATCTTCCAGCGTGCCCGTGTCCATGTCATCGCGGACATCCAGTGATACCGCCAGCAGGACGTCTTCAGGTCCCATATGCATGGTGCGCAACTCGTTGATCTGGTTAACGGCGTCGGATGCGTTGATGACGCTGTTCAGGCTGGTCGAAAACTCCTCCGACACGGCCTCTCCGATCAGCAGGCCCTTGGTTTCGAAACACAGGAAAATCGCTACGCTGCCCAGCAGCAGCCCGATGCCGATGGACGCGGCACCATCCATCCAGGGCAAGTCCAGATATTCAGCCGCCAGCAGTCCTGCAAACGCGATTACAAGACCCGCCATTGCAGCGGCATCTTCAAACAACACGGTGAACAGGCCCGGATCCTTGCTCTGGCGGACGGCTTGCCAGACCGGAATCTTGCCGCGGCGCCGGTTGAACTCCTTGGCAGCGATGAAAAAGGCAATGCCTTCAAACACCATGGCCAGGCCCAGTACGATATAGTTGACAATCGGGGAGGTGACGGTCTCCGGGTGCATGACCTTGTGAATGCCCTCGTAAAGCGAAACGCCGGCGCCGACCGAGAAAATCAGCAGTGCAACCACGAAGGCCCAGAAGTACAGTTCACGGCCATAGCCGAACGGGTGGGTCTTGTCAGCCGGGCGTTCGGACTTTTTCAAACCGTACAACAACAACCCCTGATTGCAGGTGTCGACCAGCGAGTGGATAGCTTCCGACAGCATGGCTGATGAGCCCGTATAAACGGATGCTGCAAACTTGGTGCAGGCAATAGCGCCATTGCCGAGCAGGGCTGCAATGATAACCTTCTGCGAACTTCCTGACGCCATGGTGTTTTATCGCTCCGGTTTTGTGATTTGCGGGAGGCTGACAGAAGCCGCTAAGATTCGAATAGAGGTTGCGCGTAAAAACTAAGGGAAAGCCCATGAGGTTACAATGTCTGGTACAAGCAATGGTTGCCGTGGCGATGATGTCGGGCGCCGGGATTGCCGGGGAAGCTGACGTGGTCGGTGTCAAGGCAGACCGGTCATCTGATGGAACATGGTCGTTTGATGTCACCGTAGCCCACGCCGATGAAGGCTGGAACCATTATGCAAATCGCTGGGATGTCGTTGCACCCGATGGCACCGTTCTGGGAACCCGCACGCTGCATCATCCGCATGAAACGGAGCAACCTTTCACCCGCTCACTGCGCGGCGTGAGTGTGCCGGATGGGGTGGTTTCTGTGACGATTCGAGCCAATGATTCCGTTCACGGAACCGGCGGCCAGGAGTTTTCGGTCGGGTTGTCGAAATAGTTCAGTTTTATACCATTAAACCAACAGGTTACGGCATCCGTTTTAATCCCGGCAAAGATTGTGGCAAAGTTGCTTGCAGAGGCCATATTTGCTAGGTTTACGGCAATAGAATCGCATTGCTGTCATGCCGCTTCGTGCAGGCGTGGCGCGCCACGAGGAGCCGCCGCTTGAGCGACGACAACGAAATCATACCGCCGCCGCCCCCACCCATGGACGAGGCCGGCGTAAGTACCATTACAATCGAAGACGAAATGCGCCGCAGCTATCTCGATTATGCGATGAGCGTGATCGTCAGCCGTGCGCTGCCTGATGTTCGCGACGGCCTCAAGCCGGTGCATCGGCGCATCCTGCATTCGATGAACGAGAACGGCTATGACTGGAACAAGCCGTACCGGAAATCTGCCCGCGTTGTCGGCGATGTGATCGGTAAATACCACCCGCATGGTGACCAGTCGATCTATGACGCGCTGGTGCGCATGGCACAGGAATTCTCATTGCGCCTTCCCCTGATCGACGGGCAGGGCAATTTCGGTTCTGTTGACGGCGATCCGCCGGCGGCCATGCGGTATACCGAAGTGCGGATGGCCAAGTCGGCCCATGCGCTGCTGGAAGACATCGACAAGGATACTGTCAACTTCCAGGACAACTACGACACGACGGAAACAGAGCCGACGGTCCTGCCGGCGCGGTTTCCAAACCTGCTGGTCAACGGGGCAGGCGGTATTGCCGTTGGCATGGCCACCAACATTCCACCGCACAATCTGGGTGAAGTTGTCGATGCAACAATCGCGACCATGGAAGACCCTGCAATTTCCATGGAGCAGCTCAACGAGATAGTTCCGGGGCCGGACTACCCGACCGGTGGCATCATTCTCGGGCGTGCAGGAATCCGCCTGGCTCAGACCACGGGGCGTGGATCAGTTGTGACCCGCGGCCGGGCGACCATCGAGGAAATCCGCAAGGATCGTGAAGCCATCATCATTCACGAAATCCCGTACCAGGTGAACAAGTCCTCGATGATCGAAAAGATCGCCGAACTGGTACGTGACAAGCGGGTCGAGGGTATATCCGACATACGCGATGAGTCCGACCGTCTCGGCATGCGGGTGGTCATAGAAATCAAACGCGACGCGTTTGGTGATGTGGTGCTGAACCAACTCTACAAGTTTTCACAATTGCAAACGTCATTCGGCGTCAATTCCGTAGCTCTGACCGGTGGCCGTCCGGAAATGATGACGCTGAAGGACATGCTGGTGGCATTTGTCGCCTTCCGTGAGGAAGTTGTCACGCGGCGCACCAAGTTCCTGCTCAACAAGGCCCGCGACAGGGCACATGTACTGGTCGGTCTGGCCATTGCCGTTGCCAATATCGATGAGGTTATCGCGCTGATCCGGGCTGCACCTGACCCGGCAAGCGCGCGTGCCGGCCTGATGGGACGCGAATGGCCGGCCAAGGACATGGCGCCACTTATCCGTCTTATTGCCGATCCGCGCCACCAGTTGAGCGAAGACGGCCTGTACCGGTTGTCGGAAGAGCAGGCCCGCGCCATTCTGGATCTGCGCCTGCAACGCCTGACCGCCCTCGGGCAGGACGAAATCGGCGAGGAGCTTGAGAAACTCGGGACCGAGATTTCCGATTATCTTGACATCCTCAGGTCCCGGGCACGGGTGCAGGAAATCATTCGTAATGAACTGATCGCCGTGAAGGAAGAATTTGCCACGCCACGGCGTACGGAAATCGCCGATTATCTCGGTGAGGTTGATGACGAAGACCTGATTGCCCAGGAAGACATGGTCGTGACCGTGTCGCACACCGGCTACATCAAGCGGGTTCCGCTGGCGACCTACCGGGCACAGCGCCGCGGCGGCAAGGGCCGCGCCGGCATGCAGACCAAGGATGAGGATTTCGTCACCCGGCTGTTCGTGGCCGATACCCACACACCGGTGCTGTTCTTCTCGTCACGCGGCATGGCCTACAAGATGAAGGTCTGGCGTCTGCCGCTGGCAGCCCCACAGGCCCGGGGCAAGGCGCTGGTCAATCTTTTGCCGCTGGAAGAGAATGAGCGCATTACCACCATCATGCCGCTGCCTGCCGACGAGACAACGTGGGCCAACCTGGACGTGATGTTCGCGACAACCCGGGGCACGGTGCGGCGTAACAAGCTGTCCGACTTTGTGGAAGTTCGCCAGAACGGCAAGATCGCCATGAAACTGGATGATGGTGACGGTATTGTCGGCGTTGAAACCTGCATGGATCAGGATGACGTGTTGCTGACCACGGCAAAAGGCCAGGCCATCCGTTTCAAGGTGACCGACGTTCGCGTCTTCGCGGGCCGCAATTCGGTTGGTGTACGCGGCATAAACCTGGCGGACGGCGACGAGGTTATCTCAATGACCGTGCTGCGCGGGTTTGAAGCCACGTCCGACGAGCGGGTTGCCTATATCAAAATGCGCCGCGCCATGGAAGGCGATGATGGCGAAGCCGGCGATGTGGAAGATGAAGCAAGTGCAGATGCCGCCATCGACCAGGAGCGCTACATCCAGATGGGCGCGGCCGAGCAGTTTATTCTGACCTTGTCCGAAAACGGCTTTGGCAAACGGTCGTCTGCCTATGAATACCGCGTCACCGGGCGTGGCGGCAAAGGCATCACGGCCATGGCGGTCAATGATCGCAATGGTGACCTGGTTGCCTCATTCCCGATCGAAGAGACCGACCAGATCATGCTGGTGACCGATGGTGGTCAATTGATCCGCTGCCCGGTCAACGATATCCGCATTGCGGGCCGCTCGACCCAAGGCGTCACCGTGTTCCGTACCGGTGAAGACGAAAATGTCGTCTCGGTCAGCCGCATTTCGGAAGATGTGAACGGCGAAGAAGACGAAGACGGAACAGAAGGCGATGAGAATGCGCCGGATACCACGCCTGATGACCCGCCCGATGATGGACCGGCTAGCGAGTAAACGGCATCAGGATAACATCACGCGTGATGCCTCGGGGAAATCTGGGTGAGCCATCGCGATTGTGACCCAGGCACAGCAGGTTCTGGCGGCGCAACTGCTGCAGGACCTGAGTTTCGCGTTGCTTGAGATGCCGCGAGGCACCCCAGGCAATAACAACATCGCCCCGGTGCCGCCTGATCCAGCTTAGCGCACGGTTGATTGCCTGATCGTTCAGAAGGTCGGTAGCGCCATTGGTCGCGGTCAGTTTTGTGGAATCGGCCTCGATAACCGCGCTCAGATTGACCACACCGTGGACATGGTAGCCATGCCGGCGGCTGATGTTTGTGGTCATGGTCGTCGTGGCGTCGTTGGTGGTTTCATTGGCCCGGCTCGGGTTCATCATGATCCACAGCACATGCTTGCCTGTGTGAGCTGTGAGGTTGCGGCGAAGCCAGTAGCGGTTTTTGCCGCAGGCTGAGAACACCGCAAGCCTGCCGGTCATGTTGCGGGGCAAGGATTTCATGATCTCAGGTTTATCCGGCTTGACGGATGCTGCAAACTGTTGATTGCTGGCTCTTCGTAACTTGAAGAGGTGTTGATGACCATTCTGTCTATTCCCGTTGAACTTTACATCACCTACGTGTTGGCATGTGCAGCAGTTGTGATCGTGCCTGGCCCTTCGGTAACGGTGATAATCGCGAATTCACTGCGCCATGGTTCCAAGGCAGGTCTGCTCAATGTGGCCGGTACCCAGGCCGGACTTGCGATCATGCTGTTGATCCTGGCTGCCGGCCTGCAAGTCATCGTGGAAAGCCTGGCTCACGTGTTTGATATCATCAGGTGGATAGGCGCTGTCTATCTGATCTGGCTTGGCGTGAAGCTGCTGCGCTCAGACGGCAAGATGGGCAATGTGGCGGATGTGCCGCCTGCGGGAGGTTCGTTTTTCTGGCAGGGATTTCTGGTCGTCATATCAAATCCAAAAGTTCTGTTTTTCTTCGGTGCGCTGATCCCGCAATTCCTGACACCCGGTGGTGATGCACTGGCGCAGACAGTGTTGCTGGGCGCCACGTTCATCGCGGTGGCTACACCGCTGGATTCCAGTTATGCATTTCTGGCGGGTGGTGCCGGTAAATGGCTGTCACGCACCCGGGTCAGGGCGCTCGAGGTCGGCAGTGGCTTGTGCCTGATCGGCGGCGGTGTGTGGCTCGCTCTGGCACGCCGGTAGACTAACCGGGTGAGCAGACCCATGACAGGTTTGCTCACCTCGACCTGACTATTGGCTGTTCAGCCCTGCTTCCATTTCCATGTCCCAGAACGCTGCCTCGATCTTGTGGCCGTCCAGGTCGCGCAAGAAGCACCCGTAATAAGGTTCTCCATACTCTTTGCGCGGACCAGGCTCACCCTCACCGGTGGCGCCGTGTTTCAGTGCCGCGTCATAAAACTCATGCACTTCCTGTTTGGAGCTGGCCCAAAATCCGAAATGCACGCCGTTGGCAGTCGCAGCAGGCTTTCCGTCAAACGGTGCCTGAACCCAGAATTCCGGAAATTTCTTGCCGAAAGCCGCAGCATCATCGTGCTCCATTACAATGCCCGCTCCGATAGTTGCCAGCACGGCAGTGTAAAATGCCTTGGCTTTTGCATAATCGTTGGTGCCGAGCGACACATGCGACATTATTGAGGGGTTTTCCATGGTTTCATCCTCCTTGTTGGCAGTGTTTCGCGTGCAAAGCTTAATCGCGGTTTTCGCAGACCAAGTCATTCTGTCCGCGTGCAAATCATTATAGCAACTTTATGGCTTCAAACTGAACCCGTGTTGCTATAAGTGTCATAAACCATGACACGCACAGGATTTTACCCCGGTAGTTTTGACCCAGTTACGTTCGGCCATCTGGACGTGATTGCGCGTGCTGCGCGGTTCATGGACAAGCTGGTTCTGGGCGTCGGGGTTCATCACGGCAAGGCGCCGTTCCTGGAAACGCCGCTCCGACTGACGCTGCTGGCCCAGGCCTGTGAACCGGTGGGCAATGCCACCGGGTGTGAGATAAGCATTGAAACCTTCGATGGCCTGGCGGTGGATGCGGCACGCAAGGCCGGTGCCGGTATTATTTTAAGAGGTCTTAGAGATGCCTCGGATTTTGATTATGAGGTGCAGATGGGGCAGATGAATGCCGGCCTTGCACCTGATATCGAAACGGTGTTTCTTGCGGCGAGTCCCGCGACAAGGATGATTGCATCGTCTTTGGTCAAGCAGATCGCAAAGATGGGTGGAGATATTTCAACCTTTGTGCCCGAGGCCGTTAATTCAGCTGTTCTTGAAGCCCTGAAAACCCAATAATTACAATTCCCTGGAGAGTTATGTTGAGAAAAGAACTTGGTGCGGCACTGGCCGGAATTTGCGCTGTGACAGCGCTCACCCTTACGCCTGCACATGCTGCCGACAAGATCGTGATGGATCTGAAGTGCGGCCCGGTTGTGATTGATATGAGAGCAGATATCGCACCCAAGCACGTAGCCCAGATCAGAACGCTTGCCGCCAAGGGATTTTATGACGGCATTGTGTTTCACCGGGTGATTGACGGGTTCATGGCCCAGACCGGCGATCCGACCGGCACCGGTACCGGCAAATCGGATTTGCCGAATATTCCGGCCGAGTTTTCGTCAGAGCCTTTCAAACGCGGCACGGTCGGCATGGCCCGGTCCAGCAATCCGGACAGTGCGAACTCACAGTTTTTCATCATGTTTGCTCCCGGTGACTTTCTGAACGGCCAGTACACCGTGGTCGGACAGGTGGCGTCGGGCATGGAGTGCATCGACCAGATCAACAAGGGTGAACCACCGGCAAACCCTGACAAAATCCTGAAGATGAGCGTCAGGTAGAGCCGTTTTTTCAACACCCATTCCGTTTCATTCATGGACACAACGAAGGAGAGCCTTGTGGCCGATCTAGATCCAGAAAATACACTCATCATGGACTCAACCCAGGGGCGCGTCGTCATCAGGCTGCGTCCGGACCTGGCACCAGGTCATGTCACCCACATCAAGGAACTGGCCCGCGAAGGCTTTTATGACGGGACACCGTTTCACCGCGTCATCGACGGTTTCATGGCGCAGGGCGGCGATCCGACCGGTACCGGCACCGGCGGCTCCGGCAAGCCAGACCTCAAGGCTGAATTTTCCAGTGAACCGCATGTACGCGGCACAGCCTCAATGGCGCGCTCGAGCATGCCTGATTCGGCCAACTCCCAGTTCTTCCTGTGCTTCGGCGACTGCGGCTTCCTTGACGGCCAGTACACCGTTTGGGGTGAAGTTGTGGAAGGCATGGACAATGTCGACAAGTTCAAGCGCGGTGAACCGGTCCAGGGACCCGATCGCATTGAAAAAATGCAGGTCATGGCCGACGCAGAATAACTCGTTAAAGACCGGCGGCAACTTGGATGAAAGTTGATCTGTTTGATTTCGAGTTGCCGCCGGACCTGATTGCTCTGCGGCCGGTGAGCCCGCGTGATGCGGCCCGGCAGCTGATTGTTCATCCGGACGGGCATTTTTCTGATGATCTGGTTGCCGGGTTTGCCGATCAGCTGAACCCGGGTGACGTTTTGGTGTTTAACGACACACGCGTCATTCCCGCCCGTCTGACCGGGCGGCGAACCGGACGTGGCGACAGCGAACCGGTTATAGAAGTAACCCTGCATCAAAGGACGGCGGACGCGATCTGGCTGGCTTTCGCCAAACCGGGACGCAAGCTCCAGGTCGGCGACAGCGTCACGTTTTCAGATGATCTGGCTGCAGGTGTGCGGGCCAAGAACGATGGCGGCGAAATCGAGCTGGAGTTCAGTCTTGCCGGTGCCGAGCTGGACAATGCCATTGCTGTTCATGGCGTCATGCCACTGCCGCCTTATATCGCCTCGAAACGCCCGACTGACGAACGTGATGCCGATGACTATCAGACCATGTTCGCTGCTCGTGACGGTGCTGTTGCTGCTCCCACGGCCTCATTGCACTTCACCGCTGAGCTGATGGGTCGCATCACCGAACGCGGGATAAGCCATGAGTTTGTGACATTGCACGTGGGGGCGGGAACATTTCTGCCGGTGAAGGCTGACGACACCACCGATCACAAGATGCATTCCGAATGGGGAGAGGTGGACCCCGGCGTCGCGGAGCGCCTGAGAGCAGCGCGGGCTGCGGGCGGACGCATCATCGCCATCGGCACGACCGCCCTGCGCCTGCTGGAGAGCGCAGCGGACAAAGACGGCGCACCTGCAGGGCTGGTCGGGGGCAACGGACATTTTCATCACGCCGGGTTACCGGTTTGTGGCCGTGGATGGCCTGATGACAAATTTTCACCTGCCGCGCTCCACCTTGTTCATGCTGGTCAGTGCGTTCTGCGGTCTGGACACCATGCAGGCCGCTTATGCCCACGCGATTGCAAGAGGCTATCGTTTCTATTCCTATGGCGACTCAAGCCTGCTATGGCCTGCCTCACAATGACCGACACATTCTCATTTACCCTGCACAAGACAGACGGACTGGCGCGCCGTGGCACCGTGCACACCTTGCATGGTGACATTCGCACACCTGCCTTCATGCCGGTCGGTACTGCGGGGACCGTGAAGGCGCTGTACATGGGTCAGGTGCGCGATGCGGGCGCCGACATCATTCTCGGCAATGTCTACCATCTGATGCTGCGGCCTGGAGCTGAACGGGTCGCCAGGCTCGGCGGCCTGCACAAGATGTCCGGTTGGAAGGGGCCGATCCTGACCGATTCGGGCGGTTTCCAGGTCATGTCGCTGGCCCAGTTGCGCAAGCTGACCGAGGATGGCGTGACGTTCCAGTCCCATATTGACGGGTCGAAACATTTTCTGAGCCCGGAACGCTCCATGGAGATTCAACGCCTTTTGGGCTCCACAATTCACATGCAGCTGGATGAGTGCGTGGCGTTTCCCCATACCCGTGAGGACGCAGAACGCGCCATGGAGCTGTCGCTGCGCTGGGCCCGGCGATCGCGCGAGGCATTCGGCGATCAGCCGGGCAGGGGATGTTTCGGCATTGTGCAGGGTGGCGCCGATGCGGCGCTTCGTGAACAGTCTGCCAAAGGGCTGATTGATATCGGCTTTCACGGTTATGCCATTGGTGGGCTGGCGGTCGGTGAAGGGCAGGAGATGATGCTGTCGACCATCGAGGCAACACAACCGCATTTGCCGCAAGACAGCCCGCGCTATCTTATGGGGGTCGGTACGCCGCTGGATCTGCTGGAAAGCGTGGCGCGCGGTGTTGATATGTTTGATTGCGTGATGCCGACCAGATCAGGCCGCCACGGGCAGGCTTTCACCAGCACCGGCAAGATGAACCTGCGCAATGCGAAATTCGCCGAGGATGAGCGCCCCCTGGATGACACCATTGATCACCCTGCCTTGCGGGATTATTCGCGTGCTTATCTGCACCACCTGGTTCGCGCCGGCGAGATACTGGGCATGATGATCGTGTCGTGGGCGAACATCGCTTACTATCAGCACCTGATGGCAGGGATTCGCGGCGCAATCGATCAGGATCGCTTTGAAACCTTCAGGTCCGATACCAAGGCGAAATGGGATGTTGGCGACCCACCTGCATAATAATCACTTGTTTTGATATACGAGGTGTTGTTGACGCTTGTGCTATGGGCATGCGACATAACGTTATTCTCATTTTTTGCAGGAGTCTTACCAGATGAAAATGACCGGAGAAGAAGTCATTGCGGCACCCCGCCAGGCGGTATGGGACGCGCTCAATGACCCGGAAATCCTGAAACAGGCCATCACGGGTTGCCAGGAAATCAAAAAGAAGTCGGACACCGAGTTCGAAGCCAAGGTGGTTGCCAAGGTTGGACCGGTCAAGGCCTCGTTCACCGGTGATGTCAAGTTGTCAAAGCTGAACCCGCCCCGCAGTTATGTGATTACGGGCGAAGGCAAGGGTGGAGTGGCCGGGTTTGCCAAGGGCGGTGCGACAGTAAGGCTGAGCGACACTGGCGACTCAGCAACCAAGTTGTCATATGATGTCGATGCTCAGGTAGGCGGCAAGCTGGCCCAGATCGGTTCCCGGCTCATCGATTCGACGGCCAAGAAAATGGCGGCGGATTTCTTTAAAAAATTCAACAAAATTGTTAGCCAAGGCTCAGAAGACACCGACATGACAAAGAAACCAACTGCGAAGAAAGCGGCAGCCAAGAAACCTGCGGCAAAGAAAGCCGCTGCAAGTGCGGCAAAACCGGCTGCCACGAAGGCGGCCGCCAAGAAAGCCGCACCGAAACCGGCCGCGAAGGCAACAAAGGCTGCTGTCAAAGCGGGAGCGAAATCCAAAACGGCAGCCAAGTCGGCTGCATCTGCGGCTTCGAAAACGGCAAGCGCGGCGCGTAAATCAGCGGCCTCTACTGCAAGTGCGGCAAGTGCTGCAGCGAGCGAGACCGCGTCCAGTGCGGCTAAAGTTGCAAACAAAACTGCAGATGAGGTGACGTCCTCGGCGAAATCGGCAGCCTCAAGTGCGGGACAGAAGGCCGAGGCAGTCAAAAAATCCGCCAGCGACAATATTCCGCCACAGGTCAAATCCATGTCCGGCATGTGGACTTGGGTGATGCTTGCTGCTGCGGCCGGCCTTGTTCTGTTGTGGGCCACGGGCAAATAACTGTAGCGCCAATCTGGATTCTTACCAGATGTTAACCATGTTTGCGTTCTATCCGTAATACGGCATGCATTTCATCAGAGGTGTTTGCCGCCTTGTGGAAATGTGGGGGCATGGCGGACAATATGGCGAACGGTGAGCAGCAGCAGAACGCGCAGAATATCTACGCAGCGTTGAAGAGCGGGCGAATGGCGCTGGTGTCAACCGGCGCGTTCAGTTTCATCATCAATCTTTTGATGCTGACCGGCCCACTGTTCATGCTGCAGGTATATGACCGGGTTTTGAACAGCGGCAGCATTTCAACGCTGACAGCATTGGTGCTGCTCGCGGCAACCCTTTATATCCTGTACGGGTTTCTTGAGTTTATCCGCAGCCGGGTGATGGTGCAGATCGGGCGCCAGCTGGATGAGGGTTTGCGGGCGCGGGCCTTCGACATGATGGGTTTTCATGCGACCAAGGGCAACCCGCAGGTCCGGAACTCCCCGATCTCGGATTTGCTGACTGTTCGCCAGTTCGTATCCAGTCCCGGTCCGTTTGCCTTCTTCGACATGCCATGGGCGCCAATCTATCTGTTCGTGATCTATCTTATGCATCCCTGGCTGGGCATGGCAGCAGCGGTTGCGATCGTGATCTTGTCGGTGCTGGCAATAATCAATAACCGGATAATGAAAGAACCATCTGCGGAAGCGCAGAAAGCCATCGCCCAGGCGCAGGTCATGTCCGATGAGAGCCTGCGCAATGCGGAAGTCTCCAGTGTGCTTGGCATGTCTGATGTCATGCGGGACCGCTGGGAGAGTGTGCAGTCAACGGCGCTTGACGCACAAACGTCGGCTTCCAATCGCGGTGGCCTGATTTCGACCATGTCGCGCACGCTGCGACTGATGTTCCAGTCCGGCATGCTCGGGCTTGGTGCGCTGCTTGCCGTGCAGCAGGAAATTTCTGCAGGTTCGATGATTGCTGCCTCTATCATCATGGCCCGTGCACTGGCACCTGTTGAACAGGCGGTGGCGCACTGGCAACCCTATCTCGGGTTCCGCCGCGCATGGGCGCGCCTGTCCGATCTGATGAAGCAGACACCGGCGCCTGCAGAACCAATGCCGTTGCCGGCACCGAAAGGGGCGCTCGAGGTTGACGGGCTTAGTGCGTTTGTTGCTGATAGCGACAAGCCGATCGTGTTCAATGTATCATTCAAGATAGATGCCGGTACCGGCCTTGGCGTGATAGGCCCGACCGGTGCAGGCAAGTCTACGCTTGCCCGCGCCATTGTCGGGGCGTGGCCGCGAATGCGCGGCAAGATTCGTCTTGATGGCGCAGAAGTGCGCCAGTGGGATCCGGTGAGGCTCGGCAAGCATCTCGGCTATCTGCCGCAGGATGTCGAATTGTTTGAAGGCACGGTGGCGGAGAACATTTCGCGCTTTGAGCCGGATGCAGATCCGCAGAATATCGTGGCTGCAGCAAGCCAGGCAGCCGTGCACGATATGGTCCTCAAGCTGCCGGACGGCTACAACACCCGGGTGGGTGCCGGTGGCCACCGGCTGTCTGCCGGACAGTTGCAGCGTATTGGTCTTGCCCGCGCCATGTATGGCGACCCGGTGCTGCTGATCATGGATGAGCCAAATGCCAATCTTGATGCTGAAGGCGAAGCTGCACTGGTGCAGGCCGTCGCCAACGCCCGCAAGAGAGGGGCAACCGTGATTGTCGTGGCGCATCGCCCCAGCGCGCTTGCCGCCATCGACACGCTGCTGATGCTCAAGGACGGGCAGCAGGTGGCGTTCGGACCAAAAGACGAGGTGCTTGCAAAAGTACTGCAGAACGGCAGCCCGAAAACTCAGGGGCGTGCTGCTTCACCCGCAGCTCCGGTCACCGGTCTTCAGACTGCCAGCACTCTTTCAATTGTCTCCGATACAGGAAAGCAGCCATGAGCGACACGACCCGTACCTCCATGCGACGCTACCAGCTGGCGGGCTTTGCCGGCATACTCGTGATCATGGGCACTGTCGTCGGCTGGTCGGTGCTGACTGAACTGCGCGGCGCGGTGATTGCGCCCGGCACCATGGTCGTGGACGGTAATACCAAGCGCGTCCAGCATCGCGACGGGGGCATCGTAGCCGACATCAAGGTGCGCGACGGCGACATGGTGAAGGCAGGTGATCTGCTGATCCGGCTTGATCCGACAGACACCAGGGCCGAGCTCGGCATCATCGATACAATTCGTATTGAGTGGGTTGCCAAGGCTGTGCGGCTGCGCGCCCAGCGCGACGGCAAGGAAACGCTGGTGTTCGATGACGAACTTGAAAGCCGTCGCAGTGAACCGATGGTGCGCAAGATGCTGTCCGGGCAGGAGAGCCTGTTCGTCTCGCAGACCGCATCACTGAAAGGCCGGACCAAGCAGTTGCGCGAACGCATTGCGCAACTGAACCAGGAGATCACCGGCGTTCAGGCCCAGCTGAAGGCCAAGGAGAATCAGAAGAAACTGATTGAAAAAGAACTCACGGCGATGCAGGACCTGCTGTCCCAGGGGCTTGTTCAGGTGACCCGGGTTCTGGGGCTGGAGCGTGAGCAGGAGCGTCTTGCTGGTGAGACCGGTCAGCATCTTGCCGAGATCGCCCGCGCGCGTGGGCAGATCAGTGAAGTTGAAATCCAGATCCTGCAATTGCAGGATGACGCACTCACCACCACGCTGACGGAATTGCGAGAGGCCGAGGCCAAGATTGCCGAGTTCGACGATCGCCGGATTGCCGTGTCGGCCAAACTGAAGCGGATTGAAATCCGCTCACCGCGCAATGGCTTTGTGCATCAGCTTGCCGTGCACACCATTGGCGGGGTTATCGCGCCGGGTGATGCGGTGATGATGATCGTGCCGGAGGAAGATCCGCTGGTAGTGGAGGCCAATGTGCGCCCACAGGATATTGACCAGGTGTTTCTGGGACAGGAGGCGATCATGCGCTTTCCCAACGCGGTCTCGACCGTCACACCACAGATCCTGGGCCGGGTCAGCCTGGTGAGTGCTGATCTCAAGCAGCCGGAGCCCAGCCAGCCGCCATTCTACACGGTCCGGCTCAAGCTGGACGACAAGGAAAAGGCCAAACTCAACGGTCTTGAACTCAAGGCCGGCATGCCGGCGGAAGCTTATATGCAAACCAATGGTCGCAGCCCCTTGAGTTATTTGCTGAAACCGTTTAGGGACCAACTCAATCACGCGTTCCGCGAACGCTGATTCAGGTGAAAGCCTGAAACTGACCTCCGCCAGGAGGGTATATACCTGCCGGTTTTCAAACGTTTCAAACGTCACATGCCGGCTTTTGGGAGCCCGTAGCTCAGTTGGTAGAGCAACTGACTTTTAATCAGTAGGTCCACGGTTCGAACCCGTGCGGGCTCACCAAAAATCCACATAAAAACAAATGGTTACGCACTCTGACCCAATGGTAATGTTCGGTGGTTTTCGCACCGAATTTCACCGAACATCGTTCGGTGGTCATCATATGCTTGTCGACACAAGTCATAAATATCTGTAATATATAGGAAAAATCGGAAGTGAGGTTCGGTAATCCTACTGATTATTAATCAGTAGCGTTTACGGCTTGAATAAGTAAAAGGATGTCTTTTACGTGCAGTATTACAAGGATCGCGACTTCTTCGTATAGTTAGCGACGGTTAGGGGTTACCTGATGTTCTGCAGTTGTGAGCATCAATTTGCTGCTGGCAGCTTTGCGGAGATACTGTTGAAAAACTCCCCATTTGCCTCTGTCCCAAAAATTTCCGCCTCATAGAGAGGGTTTTGGAAATTTCGGCCGAGGGGGTGGCAAATTTTCAATAATCGCGACCCTTAAGCGCCTGCGAGTTGGGGCGAGCAAATTTGGTGGCAGTTTTCAATATTTCGCTCCGACGACGAAAAAATTACGCACTGGAATTTTGGAGTTTTTCAACACTATCCGGACAAAACTGCCGTTCGCTGGATGTCCGCTGTTGGGGCGTTTTGCTAACGGGTTACGTGTTCATCCCGTCGACGGCGACCCAAGCGATGTTGTGAGCGTAACCTTCGTGGCACCAAACTTCCTGCACCTCAAGATCAAGTACACAAGAGTAGTGGTGGTATTGATGCCTGTGAAAATCAGAGAACGGCTGATCAACGCTCTTGCAAAAGGCTTCGGCCTCCTGCAGTTCCTTTCCAGCAAGTTCTGTTTGGCCTGTCAGCCTGGCTAAGCCGTAACGCCCGTCAGGGCTTAAGACTAACGGCTGAGCATAGCTCCCGGCTTTCATGCTGGAGGTGTCGACTTCGGTGAGCTCAACAATGACCTCGAAACTGGCTTCGCCACCCCGCAGTTTAGCTAGCGCGCCGTCGTTCAGGCTAAACCAAACCCCACCAGCATCATCGATCACCGGATATGAACCCCTCTCGCAAAGGTGGCTCAGTTCTCCGGTTTCTGTCTTCCAACCAAACAAGCCGTTCCCTCCCAAGATTATCCTGAAGGCGTCGGCATCAAATGTCCCTCCAGTGGCTTGGAATGGGAGATCAACAGTCGCTATGGCTTGAATTGATCCGTTTAGGTCGTAGACAGCCGCTCCCTGGCGCGTGCTATACAATGCCTTGCTATGCTTAATGTTCAAACCTAAGGGAAAAAATGCTTCGGCTGGAAGAAGCCCTTTGCGCATTTGGCGGTTCTCAAGGTTCAGCCATGCAATGAAGCTTTGCCTTGGGCCGCCACCGGCCAGATGCATCAGTAGTTCTGGCCCGGCGGGAACATACTCAAGCATCCAGACCGCAGAAAGGTCATCCTCAATATCGAGCTCGTGCTGCTCGGCCTCGTGAACGCCGTATGAGATGATGCCGTCCACCGAAACGTAGACACGACCCGCCACGTGGTCGACAGCGAGCGGGCAATTCGTTCCTCCTGAAAATCCGAGGTCTCTTTGGCGTGTGAACGATGTATTTGAAGCGAGTACCCTTTGGCCGGGTGATTGACCTGACATCAGAAGCTCGAATGGCGTGTCTTTCGGCTCAACCTGTGTCCAGCCTTTGGCTAGCGAAAGTTCCATGTCTGTATCCAAGTGATGTCATTGCATTCAGGCTTCGTTTCAACAGATACCTATATGTCAGGAATGGTAGGTTTGACCACATATACGACAAGTCGAAAAGAGCCATTCGCAGCACTGACTTGAACTGGCGAATTGGGCTCGAAGTTGCCTCTCGTAGTAAATGTGATGAGTGACTGCCGCTAGTCCGTTGTGAATGTTACACTCTTCATTATGAATGCAGAAAGCAGTGGTAAAAGGTAGGAAAACGTTCGGTTTTTGACTGATTTTAGGCGGAAACCGAACGGTTTTTAAATCTAACTCATTGAAATCATTGGAGAACGGTCAAACTTTTAATCAGTAGGTCCACGGTTCGAACCCGTGCGGGCTCACCAAAAACTTTAACTATTTCAGGTGCTGCCGTGACGTGTTGAGATCCCAGCCCAGGGGACGGTCACTAAACTCACATCAAGCACTCGTCTTGCTGTTTTGTGTGCCCGTTCCGGCAATTCTGTTTAGCCTTCGCCATTATCTGCCTTGACTGCAGCAACCTGACCGGATTGAGGCAAATCCATCTCGATGCCGCTGCGATGGAGCATGATCCTCCAGGTGTGATAGCTCACCCGCCGCAGCCAGCGGATGGCGTCCAGCCGCAATAGCGCTGCGTCGGTGTCGGTCGCGCCCTGGCTGGCCAGGTCGATTGTTGCCTCGCGCATGTCCTGACCGGTGGCTTCCAGTCGCTGCCGGATTTCGTTGATCCTGTCTTCCGCGTCACCTGGTTCCTGCCCATCAATGTATGTCCTTATGGCTGTCACAAGCTCGCGGGCAATCGGGGCCAGTTCCGGATCATCAGCCAGCACGGAAATTCGTTCCTGCTGGCCACAGCGATGATGCAGTCTTGATACATGATCAAGCGAGTGGATGACCGCCATATGGCGCGCGTGTATCGCAGCGTCGGCCTGGCTGGTTTGTATGTTCTGACTGTAGGCCCTGGTTTCCCGGGAGGCGTCCGCCACGGCCTGAAGGGCGGTTTTTGTGCCGCGGTCGGGCCCGTGTTCCAGCAGCTTTACCAGAATGGCGAACAGGGCATTGGCAATACCGGCAACACTTGCATCAGCCGCATAAGTTGCAGGCGATGCATGGCCAAGCAGCCGGTCATCGAGTTTCGAGGTCAGCGCCGGCCCTGTGTCCGGTACCAGCCAGATGACCAGGCGGGCAAACCAGGGCGTGAACCCGATGACAATGCACAGGCCAAGGAGGTTGAATGCGGTATGAAATGCCACCAGGCCAATCTGCGGGTCGAACGCATGTCCCAAGGTTTGCCATTTGCCGATGCCCCATTCCAGCGGATACAGCAGCACGAAAGCCACCGCGCCAATCATGATATTGTAGATGACATGCGCAAAGCCGGTTCGCCGGGTTGCCACTGCTCCGCCCACAGATGCCAGTGCCGCGGTGAATGTTGTTCCCACATCCATGCCGATCACCATGGCCGCTGCCTGCGGAAACGAGATGGCGTTGCCGGCAAGTGCTACCAGGGCCGTTGCAACGCCGGCACTGGAGGACTGGGTGATCAGGGTAACGATGACACCGATCGCTACCAGTTGCACGCGGCCATAAAATGTATCGGATGGAAAGATTGACGGCGTTATAATGCCATCAAACGCCGCCATACCCTGTTGCAATGACGCAATGCCAATGAACAACAGGCTGAAGCCTGCCAGCGTCCAGCCAAAATTTCTCAGCCAGCCGCCTGCAAACATTTTCAGCAGTACGCCGACCAGCGTGAGCGGCATAAGTGCGATACTCAACTGGAACTTGAAGCCGACCAATACAATAAGCCATCCGGTCACGGTCGTTCCCAGGTTCGCCCCGAATATTACACCGAGTGCCTGACTGAAGGTGATCAGGCCTGCTCCGACAAAACCTACCGTGGCCACCGTCGTTGCACTTGAGGATTGCAGCACAGCGGTAGATAGCGCACCGGCAATGGCGCCACTGTAGGGGCTCTTCGTGTAGTTTCTCAGGAACCGGTGCAAGGAGACGCCCGCCAGGTCCCGCAGTCCATCGGTAAGTACCATCATGCCCAGCAGAAACATCCCCAGCCCGCCTGCCACTGTTAGAGCTGAGATATACATCTGGTCTCCCGAATATGTCTGATCGAGGCTGTTTATGCGGTGGGTTCAGTTCCCGCCGACATGATGGCCGACTGTTCAACACCTGCCATGATTAGCGGCACGTGGCGTCGGTCATGTTGATGTCGGTCAACCTCAGTGCGGCTCCAACGGATTGTCCTGTTGACGTGCGTCAAGGCGCCAGTGCTGTCATTTCCTTAAGGTTCGTAGCGTGGGGGCATGAATTTTAGCTACAGGTTGTAAGAACATGCAGTCAAACGTTCCCAGCTACGTACATGGTACAAGCCCGCAATCGTTGCTGCCGCTTACGGTTGCCGGCCTGTTGCAGAATACCGCCGTGCGCCATCCGAACGCTGATGCACTGATTGTTCCTTATCAAGGCATCCGTTGGTCATATCGCGACCTGCAGAACGAGGTGGAACGATATGCTGCGGGCTTTGCTGCGCTCAACCTGCGCCCTGGAGAGCGTATCGGTATCTGGGCGCCCAACTGCTGGGAGTGGGTCGTGACACAATTTGCAAGTGCGCGCGCCGGCCTGGTCCTGGTCAACATCAATCCGGCCTATCGGCTCGCCGAGCTGTCTTACGCGCTGGCAACTACAGGGTGTGCAGCGTTGATTGCTACGCGGCAGTTCAAGAGCAGTGACTATATCGCCATGCTGAAGGAGTTGATCCCCGAGCTTGGCGAGGCGGCCGCAGGCCACCTGGATACCGCCAGGTTTCCCGATCTGCGCCTGATGTTGCTACTCGGCCAGCAGGAAGAAGCCGGTTTCATGCAATTTGAAGCCATTCCCGACAAAGCCGACAAGAAGCACCTGAAGCAGATTGAAAAGCTGCAGGACCAGTTGCAGTTTGACGATCCCATCAACATTCAGTTCACCAGCGGCACCACGGGAACGCCGAAAGCCTCAACGCTGACCCACCACAACATCGTCAACAATGCCTATTTCGTTGGCCTGCAGATGAAGCTGAGTGAAGCGGACAGGATGTGCATTCCGGTTCCCATGTATCACTGTTTCGGGATGGTACTTGGCACTTTGTGCTGTGTGGCCCATGGCAGCGCCATGGTGTTTTCGTCCGCCGGGTTCGATGCTGCGGACGTTCTCCGGACAATTGATTCCGAGAGCTGCACCGTGTTGCATGGTGTGCCTACCATGTTCATTGCAGAACTTGAGGTGCCGGAGTTCAAGGATTGCAAACTGACAACGCTGCGCACGGGCATCATGGCCGGGGCACCGTGCCCGGTGGAACTGATGCGGCGGGTGATGGACGAGATGCATCTGACCGAGATTACCATTGCGTATGGTATGACGGAGACGGGTCCTGTCAGTTTCGAAACGTCGGTAGATGATCCGGTGGAGCGCCGCGTTACCACGGTTGGCCGCGTGCTGCCGCATATCGAGATCAAGATCGTCGATGAGGATGGGCGCATCGTTCCGCGTGGTGAGGCCGGAGAACTGCTGACGCGCGGTTACTGTGTCATGCCCTATTACTGGAACGATCCTGAGCGGACCGCCAAGGCCATTGACGAGGCACACTGGATTGCCAGTGGCGATGTGGCGACGATTGACGACGAGGGTTACTGCGAGATTGTCGGCCGGATAAAGGACATGCTTATCCGGGGCGGCGAAAATATATTTCCCCGCGAAATCGAGGAATACATCTATCAACACCCGGCCGTTGAACAGGTGGAGGTGATCGGTGTGCCGGATGAAAAATACGGTGAGCAGGTGTGCGCCTGGATCAAGTTGCGCGAGGGTTCAAGCCTGACAGCGGAGGAAATCCGCACTTTCTGTGAGGGGAAAATCGCGCATTTCAAGATCCCCGAATATGTCAGGTTCGTCGACGAATTCCCGATGACGGTGACCGGAAAAGTCCAGAAATATATTATGCGAGAGATGATGTCTGATGAACTCGAAAAGCAACCAAGCAGAACCGGGTGACGGTGCACGGCCGACTGACAAGGGCATGACACATGTTGCCCGGTTCGATGTTTTTTGCAGGCAGTATATCGCGCCTGAAGGAGATATTGTTGCTGATTTGCCCAAGGTTGCAAACGATACCGAACTGCTGACGACACTCTACCGCCAGATGGTGCTCACGCGGACATTCGATCAAAAGGCGATTGCACTGCAGCGCACGGGCAGGCTTGGCACATATGCATCCGTCCTGGGTCAGGAGGCAATCGGTACCGGAGTGGCAAGTGCGATGCGTGAGGATGATATCCTGCTTCCCTCATTCAGGGAGCACGGGGCGCAATTGCAGCGCGGGGTCACCATTCGTGAACTCCTGCTTTACTGGGGAGGCGACGAGCGCGGCAGTGACTTTTCAGGTCCGCGTCATGACTTTCCCGTCTGTATTCCGGTCGGTTCGCATTTTCCGCATGCAGCCGGTGCGGCACTGGCAATGAAGTTGCGTGGTTCCAACAATGTGGCCGTTGTCATTGCCGGTGACGGGGCAACATCCAAAGGCGAATTCTACGAAGCGTTGAATATTGCCGGCGTATGGCAGTTGCCGTTGCTGGTGGTGATTGCCAATAACCAGTGGGCAATATCGGTGTCCCGCAAGCAACAGACCCGGGCCCGGACGCTGGCGCAGAAAGCCATTGCGGCAGGTATTCCGGGGGAGCAGGTTGATGGCAATGATGCCGTTGCAGTCTATACAGCTACACTTGAAGCGCTGGAGGCCATAAGGGCAGGGCAGGGCCCACGCCTGATTGAGGCGATGACCTACAGACTTGGAGATCACACGACCGCAGACAATGCCAGCCGCTATCGGGATGACGAAGAGGTTTCCCGCCATTGGCAGGCAGACCCGGTGTCCCGGTTGCGTGACTATCTCACTGCACAGAATTACTGGACAAAGGAGGATGAGCAGTCCCTGCTTGAAGAGTGCCGGGGACAGGTCGAGACCGAGGCCGACGCATATCTGGCAACCCCGGCCCAGGCGGTATCGACCATGTTCGATGATTTGTTCGAGGTGCTGCCAGACGCTCTGAAGTTACAGCGAGAGCAGGCAATAGAGGCCGTGCAAGGTGATCAAAATGGCTGATATTGATCTGTTGGGTGCCGTCAACCTGGCTCTGGCCAGGGCCATGCAGGATGATGAGACAATCATTGTTCTTGGTGAAGATGTTGGTGTCAATGGCGGCGTGTTCAGGGCAACCGATGGCCTTCAGGAAAAGTTCGGCGCCACACGGGTACTGGATACGCCGCTTGCCGAATGCGCCATTGCCGGTATCGCTGTGGGTGTCGCCACACAGGGCTTCCGGCCCATCGCCGAAATACAATTTGCAGGGTTCATCTATCCCGTCATTGACCAGATGCTCAATCATGCATCACGCCTGCGCAACCGCACGCGCGGCAGGCTGAGTTGTCCCATGGTGCTGCGCGCGCCCTATGGCGGAGGGGTTCATGCACCTGAACATCATTCTGAAAGCCCGGAGGCCTTGTTCGCCCACATTCCCGGTCTGAGAGTGGTCATTCCATCATCTCCGCAGCGGGCCTACGGGCTGTTGCTGGCAGCCATAAGAAACCCTGACCCTGTTGTCTTCCTGGAACCAAAACGGCTCTACCACGCGTTTAAGGAGGCGGTGTCAGATGACGGCAAGGAGTTGGCGCTGGATCAGCCGGTTTGCCTCAGGCAAGGCCGGGACATTACGCTGGTCACATGGGGAGCTTCGACAACTGAAGTTTTGAGCGCGGCTGATCAACTTGAGACAGAAGGCATATCGGCTGAGGTAATCGACATAGCCACCTTGTCGCCCCTTAATGATGACCCGATCTGCACCTCTGTGGAAAAGACAGGCCGCTGCGTTGTTGTTCATGAGGCGGTGCGCACAGGCGGTTTCGGGGCAGAGATTGTCGCGCGTATCGCGGATCGGTCGCTCAATTCTTTGCTCGCGCCTGTCAGACGCGTCACCGGCTATGACACGGTCATCCCGCTTCCCCGTCTGGAGGCGCACTATATGCCCGGGCAGAAGCAAGTCGTCAAAGCAGTCCGGGAAGTGATGGAACTATCATGACCACCTTTTGCCTGCCAGACCTGGGAGAAGGCCTTCGAGAGGCAGAGATCGTCACCTGGCAGGTGTCCGAAGGCGATCATATCGTTGCCGATCAGCCATTGGTGTCGGTAGAGACGGAAAAGGCAGTAGTGGAAATTCCCTCGCCGCAATCAGGCCGGGTAACAAAACTTCATGGCCAGCCTGGCGACATCGTTCTCGTGGGGCATCCTCTGGTTGAGTATGATGGCGGGGACGAACAGCAATCGGAAACGGTTGTGGGAGAGCTTCCCCATGGGGAAACGCAACCAGCGGCGTCTGCCCAAGCTCCTGTCGAAGGCCGACCGAAAGCAGCGCCCGCAGTCCGCAAACTGGCTCGCGATCAGGGACTTGATCTTGCCGGCATCATGGGCAGTGGCGTCGATGGGACAATTACTCTTGAGGACGTCAGGCACGCTGCCTCGACAGGTGATGAAGACGCCGCCGGAGAACGCTTACGTGGTCCGCGCCGCGCCATGGCGCTGGCAATGCAGAACGCCGGTGCCGAGATTGTTCCGGCAACCCTGACCAGCAGCGCGGATGTAACCGGATGGTCCGGTGCCGATGATGTGACAGTCCGCCTGATTTCCGCTGTCGTAGCGGGCTGCAAGGCTGAGCCGGCGCTCAATGCATGGTTCCATTCTGCCGGTTTAACCATCTCGCGCCACAATGAGGTTCATGTCGGTGTCGCGATGGACACCGATGACGGGCTTTTCGTGCCGGTGGTCCGCAATGCAGGCGGATTATCGGCCGCAGAGTTGCGAGAAACAGTCAACATGCTGAAGGGGCAGGTGGCTAACAGAAACATCGCGCGAGAGCACCTGACCGGTCACACCATCACCTTGTCGAATTTCGGCACTTTGGCAGGCCAGTATGCAAGCCTGGTCGTCATGCCGCCGCAGGTAGCGATCCTGGGCGCCGGTAAGATCAGTGAGCAGATTGTGCCAGTTGAGGGCAAGCCGGCCGTCCGCCGCATCCTGCCGCTGTCGCTGACATTTGACCATCGGGCCGTAACAGGCGGCGAGGCGGCCAGATTCATGAAAGCAGCAACTGACAGTCTGCAAAAACAGTGACGGAGGTACCATATGACAACGCCTTTTGAACTTGGCGATGAACTGGGGCCGGCCAAGATACTGCATCTGGCGAACCCAGCCGTTGGCCTCAAGGCAATTGTTGTGGTGGACAATATTGCATGCGGACCTGCGATCGGTGGCACCCGCATGGCACCGGATGTTTCGCTTGAAGAATGTGCCAGGCTTGCCCGGGCGATGACCTATAAAAATGCCGCTGCCGGACTTGCACATGGCGGCGCCAAGTCGGTGATCTTTGCCGACCCTTCGATGGAACGGGAGCAGAAAGAGACGCTGATACGGGCATTTGCCTGTTCGATAAAGGATGTGCGCAGTTACATTCCCGGGCCGGACATGGGAACAGACGAGATGTGTATGGCCTGGGTTCATGACGAAATAGGGCGCTCGGTCGGCCTGCCCCGCGAGATAGGTGGCATACCTCTGGACGAGATCGGTGCGACCGGTTTCGGTATAGCTGTTGCAGCAGAAGTTGCCGCAGAGTTCTGTGATGTCAAACTGGATGGCGCACGGATTGCCGTTCAGGGTTTTGGCGCTGTCGGTCAACATGCGGCTCGGCAACTTGCTGCGCGCGGTGCCGTGCTTGTTGCTGCGGCCGACTCCGGAAATACAATTACAAACAAGTCAGGTTTTGATATCGACGCCCTTATCCAGACCAAGCGGCAACAAGGGCGATTGTCTGCTCATCCCGGTGTCGGGGTTCATGAAAGCGCCCACATAGTCGGTGTCGATTGCGACATCTTGATACCGGCGGCCCGCCCGGATGTGCTGACTGGAAAGAACGTGGATTCTGTGAAGGCAAAACTCATTCTTCAAGGTGCGAACATCCCGGCCACAGCAGCGGCCGAAGAGGCTCTGCATAGCCGTGGCATCCTGTCTGTACCCGATTTCATCGCCAATGCTGGCGGTGTGATATGTGCGGCTGTCGAGTTTCATGGAGGCTCTGAGGCAGCTGCCTTTGCCGAAATCGACGACAAGATCAGGCGTAACACGCGTGAAGTCCTGGAACGTGCGCAGAGTGAAAATGAACAACCGAGAACGTCAGCGACAATGCTTGCCCGTGAACGCATTCGTACCGCCATGAGCCTGCGCCGGTGGCATTGACGAGACCGTTCACTGGTCAAGTAACCGCTTGAGTGCCATGTCTGCCAGGTTTTCCGCAGTTTTTTGGGCGTCGGCGATCGCCAGGAAATTGATCCGCATTTCCATGTTCTGACGCGGCGGTGACAGCAGGATCAGACCAGATGGAGACTTGTGGCGATCGTACAGCAACCCGTCCAGCAGGTTGATTGCCTGGTCAGTGGAAAAAACACTTGCATCGCGCAACGACTGTTGCACGACAACAAATCCGGAATGAGGATTTGACGGTTGCAAATTATTGGCCAGCGTAAGGGGAATTGATACGCCGCCCCAGCGCGCATTGCACTCGATCCAGTGCAAGCTCCGGCGCGCTCCTGGTGTCTGCGAGATTATCGCATCGAAGCTGCAGCGACCATAATAGCCGAACTTCTGAAACAGGCAGGCAAACAGCATTGCCTCCCTGACCAGTTGGTCATGCAACCGCTGGCTGAGTGCAGCCCGTCTGGCGCCAATGAAGGTTCCCGCCTCGCCTTGCACCGATTGCTCGAACACGCCTTCGACTATCGGCAACCCTTCAGTTTCCAGTGGCATCCAGATTTGTACCGAAGGACTGGAAACCACATCGCAGTCCCAGACACCTACGAGAACGGGATAACGTTCGTGCCAACCCCGGGATTGCAGGACCTCCAGCAGGTCATTGCGTATATCGGCGACATTCTTGCCGCTCAGGTCATCGCTGTCGAATGCGATATTGCCGACCGAACCGGCACTGTCCGGTATCTTTAACACGACACGTGGATGGCGTTTTGCAAGCCGGGCAATATGTCCGGCTGCTGCAGCCGGTCCGAATACCCCATGGGTAGGTGGCAATGCATCAGACCCGAGTAATTCGCGAACCCGGTTCGTGAACCATATCTTGTTGTTTGCACGGCGTGCCACGCGGGGAGAAGGTCCGGCCACAGAGATTTCCACCTCACAGCGCTGACTGATGTCCTGGGCGAGGCGCCAGACGTTGCCGGTGGTATTGAAAGCCAGCAACTGGAGTTTGCCTGCGTTGCGGGCGATCGGGTTGATAGCAGAGTGCATCCGGGTGTTTGTGCGGCATTCAATGGACATTGGGGTCAGATGGTCACCCCGGGCCGTCTGCGGATCAATGAAAGTGATGTCAGTGAGATTCAGGTGTTTTGAGAGATAATCCTCAAAGGCTTTGTCGCGTTGATGAATGGCAACGATGTCACCTGGCTGGGCCAATACAGCCATTCGGTATTCAAGCAGGGAAGGAATATTGCCGGAAAACAAACTGATCTCCTGCTGGTCACCAAAGATCAATGCCGGCGCGTTTGAAAGGCCTTGCTTCACCAGCGGCGCGAATTGTGTGCTGGCGCCAAGGGCGGGCTCATCGCGTATCAGCCGATTGGCAATCGTCTGAACACGAGCTTTATCTTCCTTGTCGAGCTTTGGTTTACAGCACGGAACAATCGTCAGCGGCGCGCGCTCATGTGCCTGTAACGGGTTGTCTGACGCGGCTTCCATTGGAAATACAGCATTCCTCGATGCAATTGGCCCGAAGTCTAGCTTCTCCAGAACTTGAGGCTTTTGACATTGATCATGGCCGCTTCCGGTGCACTCGTGTTTGTTGGATTTGCAATCTGGAGAATGCCAATGTGCCGCCTTTATGCTTTGCATGCAAACGAGCCAACCCGCGTGGAATGCAGCCTTGTCACGGCGCAGAATGCCTTAATGCGTCAAAGCCAGGGAGACAGCGAAGGTTTGATGCACGGTCATGGCTGGGGTGTTGCCGACTATGATGACGGCCTTCCCATGGTGGAAAAGCAGACCTGGGCAGCGTTTGATGGCGAGCACTTCGAGCGCAAGGCTGCACGGGTTTATGCCCGCACGGTTGTGGCCCATGTCAGGCGCGCAACAGTTGGTCCGCCTGGAATGGAGAATACACATCCCTTTGAACACGGGCGCTGGATTTTTGCCCATAACGGAACATTGCCTGGTTTCGACCTGGTGCGGCCGATGTTGCTGGACGCGACAGACCGGCTTCACAGAACCGAAATTCATGGCTCAACCGACAGCGAGCACATTTTCAGATATCTGTTGTCATTGTGGATGCACAATCCCGAACGGGATCTGCTTTCCACCGTGCGCCTTGGCGTTGAGCAGATCGTGGCGTGGTGCCGGCAGGTGAAGCCGGATGCAAAGCCGGGTGTCAATATTGTTCTCACTGACGGCGATCGCCTGGTTGGAACAAGGCTCAACAGGACCCTTTGGTTTCTGGAACGGGAAGCCATGTTCAAATGTGACATTTGCGGCAAGTCACACGTTCATCATGAACCGAAACAGCAATACCGGGCTGTTGAACTGGCGTCGGAGCGGATAACAGCGGAGCCGGAATGGAAAGCCGTTCCCAATGCGACGGTGTTTTCGGTGGACAACGACTACTGCCTGCGGTTCGAACCGCTGACAGTGGAGGAGGCGGCCTGAATGCTGCATCAGGAGATCATGCCGTGACGCTTCAGAATTTCAGCCTTGGCCGACTGGGCGATGATAGTTCCAATGTCGAACTCGTGGAACGAAAGGGCAGGGGCCATCCCGATACGATGGCGGATGCGCTTTCGGAAGCCTTTTCGCAAGCACTGTCCAACCACTACCTGAAGCAGTGCGGAACAATCCTGCATCACAATGTCGATAAACTGCTCATTGCAGCCGGTTGCGCGACGCCAGCCTTCGGGGCTGGCGAGGTGACTATGCCTTTCGATGTCTATCTTGCAGGGCGCGCTACGATGTCGGTCAACAGTAAGGAAGTCCCGGTTGAAGACATCGCCCGGCAGACCGTAGCCGACTGGCTAACTGCGAACTTTCACGCTCTCGATCCGGTGCACAGCGCTAATGTGCGATGTCTGGTTCGCCCCGGCGCTTCCGAGTTGGTTGAGCTGTTTGGCCGGCAATCCATTCCTCTGGCAAACGATACTTCCATCGGTGCAGCTTTCGCGCCGCTCAGTCCGACCGAGCAACTCGTTCTGGCCGCGGAGCGCTACCTGACGTCGGAGACGTCAACCACAAGGCATCCCGAGCGAGGTGAGGACGTCAAGGTCATGGCCATGCGCGACGGCCATGAAGTCCGGCTTACCATTGCCTGTGCGATGATTGGCAAGTACCTGAACACGCTTGAAGACTATGCTGAAGCAAAGCGCGTGCTGGCATCTGATATACTTGCGTTGCCGGAAGCCGGGGCTGCAGGCGATGTTGCCATAAGTGTAAACGCCGCTGATGATCTGGCGACGGGTTCGGTCTACTTGACCGTAACCGGCACATCCGCTGAAGCCGGAGATGACGGGCAGACGGGTCGGGGTAACCGCATCAACGGCCTCATAACCCCGCTAAAGCCAACCAGCATGGAAGCCATTGCCGGCAAGAACCCTGTCAACCATGTTGGCAAGCTCTACAACGTTGTGGCCCAACGGATATGCAACTCAATCATTGCAGGGCTGGGAGAGGTGACAAGCGTGCAATGCGCCCTGTTGAGCGAGATCGGTCGGCCCATTGACCAACCGGCGAGGACCCTGATCCGGGTAACGCCAATTGCCGGGTGTTCGCTGGAAAAGTTGCGGGATCCTGTTGAACGCATAGTTCACGGGCATTTACAGCAGATATCAGAACTCTCGCTTGAGTTCACCGCCGGCAAAGTATCGATCTACTGATAACCAGGGCGAAGATGGCGCGCACAAGGAGTGCGGAAAATGCAGAATGACGTTACGGATGAGATGTATACCACCAGGCGTGAAGCCATGGTACGGGACCAACTTGTCGGTCGCGACATCAGGGATCAACTGGTGCTGGAGGCCATGAGAAAGGTGCCGCGTGAACGGTTCGTGCCGGAAATGGAGCGGGACTTCGCTTATACTGACGGCCCGCTTCCCATCGGAGCCGGTCAGACGATCTCGCAACCCTTTATAGTCGCTCTGATGACCGAAGCCCTGCAACTCAAAGGTGGGGAACGGGTGCTGGAGATTGGTACAGGTTCAGGTTATGCGGCGGCGATCCTGGCGGAAATTGCCGGTGAGGTATTTACGGTTGAACGCGTCAAGGAACTGGCGGACCGGGCTGCAGACACCCTGAGGGATCAGGGCTATGTCAATGCCCATGTCAGGCATGGAGACGGGACGCTTGGTTGGGCCGAGCATGCGCCATATGATGCAATTGTTGTAACAGCGGGCGGTCCCAAAGTTCCTGAAAGCCTCAGACAGCAACTCGCGGTTGGCGGGCGGCTGGTCATGCCGGTCGGCATAAACCCGCAATTTCAGAGCCTC
Source organism: uncultured Alphaproteobacteria bacterium (assembly GCA_963698275.1). Lineage (GTDB taxonomy): Bacteria > Pseudomonadota > Alphaproteobacteria > Rhizobiales > Aestuariivirgaceae > Anderseniella. The sequence goes on from CAVOQE010000001.1 coordinate 1,341,708, forward strand.
GTTCAGGTGGTCCGTATTTCGGATGACCGTTTTGACAGCACCGACCTTGGTGCGGTCAGGTTTGTAGCTCTTGTTGGAAAAGAAGGATGGCGAGAGAGCGATGCTGGTTTGTGAGCGGATTACCTCAGTACCAAAACAGAGCAGTGAGCATGCCGTACGACCTTTCCCGCTACAGATCCAAGCAGGTAATCTTTCAACCCGGGCTGGTGAGAGGCTACCATTATCAGATCACATTTTTCTTTTTCTGCGTACGCAAGTATCACACCTGCCGGGTTCCCGCTCTCGACCACAACTTTCGTTGATGCCGGCAGGTCATGCTTTCGGACCAATTCCCTGAGGTCTGCCCTGGCATTCTCAACGACTTTTTCATGCAATCCGGATGGTATTTCAATCGCCACGTAGGGTGGGATTTCCGGAATGACATTCAGCAGTGTAAGCTGGCTTTTACTGGTGTCGGCAAGATACTTCGCTCTCTCGACCATCTTGCTGCCTTTCTCGATGTGCGAGAAATCGACGGGAACTAGAACTTTCTTGTACATTGGGCACCTCCATGTTTGTTTGTTCCTTATATGCCAGCACTTACGTTTGTTTGTTGACGGATATCAAGAATCCGACCGCTGACTGAAAGTTGGCATCCCATAAATCTGCGCAGATTACCGATGAGCGACAGTTCCCGGCAACTGTTTCAAGCCGGGAACAAGGACGATTGCACCCGATATATCGCCGTTTCTGAGACGCTCGAGTGCTTCATTGGCCGCGGACATTGGCATGACATTTACGGATGTCTTTATGTTGACTTGAGACGCCATGTGCAGGAACTCATGAGCGTCTTGACGCGTCAGGTTGGCGATGGATTTGATGGTTCGCTCACCCCACAGCAGGCGGTATGGCATTACTGGGATGTCGCTCATGTGAATGCCGCCGAGAATGACGCGACCGCCTTTCCTTACTGCCTTGAGAGCAGCAGGGATCAAGGCACCTATTGGCGCGAAGATGATCGCCGCATCCAGGAGTTCAGGAGGCGGCATGTTCGACCCGTCTGCCCAGACACAGCCAAGTGATCTGGCAAAATCCTGAGCAACCACATCACCCGGCCTTGTGAAGGCATAGATGCTGCGGCCTTCATGAAGGGCAATTTGTGTGACGATATGGGCGGCCGCGCCAAATCCGTAAATGCCAAGTTTCTTTGCATCCGCAGTGGCTCGCAACGATCGGTGACCGATCAGGCCGGCACATAACAAGGGGGCCACTTCCGCATCGCCATAGTTTTCCGGAAGCGGAAAACAATAGCGCGCATCGGCAACGGTATGGGTCGCGTACCCGCCATCAATCTGGTAACCGGTAAACAGGGCCGAGTTGCAGAGGTTTTCCCGACCGGAAACACAATAATCACAGATGCCGCATGTGTAACCAAGCCATGCAATACCTATCCTGTCATTGGGTTGAAGGGTTTCTACTCCATCGCCAACTGTGAGAATACGTCCCACAATTTCGTGACCGGGGATGACGGGCAGTTTTGGATCCGGCAGCTCTCCGTCGATGAGATGCAGGTCCGTACGGCACACAGCGCAGGCCAGGACTTCAACCAGAACCTGACCCTTGCCAGGCTGAGGAATATCGCGTTCAACGAGCCGCAGCGGCCTGTCAGGCCCCTCGAAGACCATTGCCTGCATGTGGGAGCTGGCATTTGTCATTCGGGTCCCTCTTGTCAGGTTTTTCAGAAAGCGGTCTCGTGCGCCGGAACTTTCTGCTCCGTCTCAGGCAGTTCCGTCATGGTGGCTTCCGTGAGCAGTAACACGCTGGCAACAGACACCGCATTCTCCAACGCCACTCGGACCACTTTCGTCGGGTCTATGATGCCTTCTTCCACCAGATCGACATAAATTTTCCTTGCTGCGTCAAATCCGACATTACCTTCTTCCGACAGCATGCGCGCAACGACGACACCGCCATCAGTTGCGGAATTCTCAGCGATTTGCCGCGCGGGCACTTCGAGTGCACGTTTCAGAATTTGGACGCCTGTCCGTTCATCGCCTGTACAAGCTTCCTCTTCTTCTATGACCGCCGGTATGCACTTTAAAAGCGCCATGCCGCCACCAGGAACAATCCCTTCCTCCACTGCAGCCTTGGTCGCGTGGATTGCATCATCCAGTGCTTCTTTCTTTGATTTCATCTCTGCTTCGGTTGGCGCTCCGACACGAATGACAGCCACTCCACCGGTTAACTTGGCGAGCCGCTCCTGTAGCTTTTCGCGATCATACTCGCTGGTGGTCTTGTCAATTTCCCGCCGGATTTGCTCGATCCTGGCATCGATCAGCTTACGGTCGCCGCCACCTCCGACAATCGTGGTTGTGTCTTTGTCGACGACAATCCGCGCTGCTCGGCCGAGCTGATCCATGGATGTATTTTCCAGCTTGAAGCCCAAATCGGCAGATATGACCTGCGCACCCGTCAAGACCGATATGTCTTGTAGAATGGCCTTTCTGCGGTCTCCAAAACCCGGCGCCTTGATGGCGCAGTTTTTCAGCATCCCTCTGATCTGGTTGACTATCAAAGTCGCCAGAGCCTCGCCTTCAATGTCTTCGGCAATAACAAACAGGGGTGTTCCGGCTTTTGCGATGGTCTCCAGAAGCGGCAGCAGATCATGCAGCACGTTTATCTTGCGATCCACCAGCAAGACGGCGCAATCGGTGAGAACCGCCTCCATCTTTTCGGGATCACTTACGAAGTAGGGAGACACAAATCCCCGATCCAGTTGCATGCCTTCAACCACCTCCAGCACTGTCTCGGTGGTCTTGGCCTCTTCAACGGTTATCACTCCTTCTGCACCGACCTTTTCCATGGCTTCTCCAACAAGTTTGCCGATGCCGGCATCGTTGTGCGCAGAGATGGTTGCCACCTGTTCCTTTTCCTTCGATGTCACAACGGGCCGAGACATCTCGTGAAGTGCGGCGATGACTTTGCCGGTCGCACGTTCCAGACCCCGTTTGATATCGATTGCGCTGGCGCCGGCTACGACATTACGCACGCCATCAGCAAAGATGGCATGCGCCAGGATGGTCGAGGCGCTGGTTCCATCTCCAACCATCTCGCCGGTCTTCTCAGCCGCAAGCCGCAGCATCTGCGCACCCAGAATTCTCTTCCGGGTCTTTCAGATCAAACTCTTTGGCAATGGTGACACCATCATTGCAGACAATCGGTGCGCCCCACTTTTTCTCGATTAGGACAGACTTTGAGCGTGGCCCGAGAGTGACCCTGATGGCATCTGCCAACTTTGCTGTGCCGCGAAGAATTTTCTCGCGTGCTTCGGAACGATACAGAACCTGCTTGTGGGCCATTTCGACATCTCACTCGACTGAAGAAGTTGCTCAATGCTTATCGTGAACTCCATCAATGTCGCTTGATTTGCGTCAATAGCGCGCTGGCTCTTGTGGTCTAGGTTGTTTTGCAGTCCCAGACGGGGGGATTGGCGTTGAGCACAGGGATAGTCTCAGCGTCTCCCGGTTGTTCATTCTGATGTCCGTGGCCTGTTGGGCCAACAATTTCACAGGAGTATCGAAAATGGCAAAGTCCAAGACCAAAAAAGCAAAAGTCAGCAAGAGCACCGGCAAGAAAAACGGGCCGGGCAAAAAAATGAAGTCGCTGGCAAAAGTGCCAGCGCGAGGCGAAGTATCGACGTTCGAACCCTTCCAGACTTTGCGGAAGCAGGTTGATGATCTTTTCACCAATTTCACCGTCAGTTGGCCTCATTTTGAGATGCCAAAGATCGAGTGGCCGACGCTGACAGGGACGGACACGGAGGACGCTATTGCCAAGTTCGATCTCAGCGAGAACGGCAAATCAGTGAAGGTGGTCGCCGACATTCCGGGTGTGGATGAAAAAGACGTTGAGGTGCTTGTTCTAGATGGTGTTCTCACGATCAAGGGAAAAAAGAACTCTGAACATGAAGAGGAAGGTGAGAATTTCTACATTTCAGAACGCAGCTTCGGCTCATTCAGCCGCGCATTTCGCCTGCCGGATGGTGTCGATGAAGAGGCTGTAGCCGCAAGCTTTGATAAGGGCGTATTGACGGTGACCTTGCCCAAAATGTCAAAAGCCAAAACCGACGCTCGACGCGTACCGGTGGAAAAGAAGTAGTCGCGGGTTGGGCACGCGGATTGCCCTTTGTTTGTTTTTGGGGTTTTAAAAATGCCATCAACGCTTTTGCTGACGCAGACAGAGATCGAGATGCTGCTTGATGACGGTGAGTTGTTTCAGCAGCTGAAAGACGGTTTTGCAGCGTTGGCAAAAGCCGGTCCCGAATTGCGCGGGCGACGCTTTCCGGTTGTGCTGAATGCAGCCGACAGTGATGCGGCCGGAATGGTTCTGGCACCGGGTCTGATACCCGGCATACCGGCCTACACGGTCAAGGTGAATGCGAAATTCCCGTCGCAACCGCCAGCCATCAAGGGCCTGGTCATACTGCACAGCCTGCACGATGGCGCCATCCTGGCGCTTCTCGACTCCGGCTACCTGACGGCCAGACGCACAGCGGCGGCCGGCGCTGTCGGGGCCGATACTCTCGCCCGGCCCGACAGTGAGACGGTTTCCGTCATTGGATGCGGGGTACAGGGTTACGCCCAGCTTGAGTGGATGCTCAAGATACGTCCAATCAGGAACGTTTTCGTTTATGACACAGTGCCGGGGCAGGTGCAGGCTTTCGTAGAAAGAGCGCGTTCCGAGTTCGACATACCGGTTGAGATTTGTGACAACGCCAAACAGGCGGCTGGCAAGGGTGACATTGTCATAACCGCCACATGGGCGCGCGAGCCATTTCTGTTTTGCGGTGATGTTCGTCCGGGAACGCACATTACAACCCTGGGTCCCGACGGGCCGGGTGAGTGTGAAGTTGCAGCAGACCTGCTGGTAGCCTCACTGTTCTTTGCTGATGATGCCGCGCTCCAGATCGAGATGGGCGCAATTGGCGGCGCCGGGCTGGGTGCAGAGGCTATCAGCGCAACCATAGGGGAAGTTCTTGCCGGCAGGAAACCTGGCCGGCAAAGCCCTGACGACATCACCATTTACGGCATGGTTGGATTGCCTTTTGAAGATCTGGCTGCTGGTTGGCTTGTTTACAAAAAGGCACTCAAGAGCGGTGCGGGTACCCAGATTGATCTTGCCGCCTAGCCGACCAGCTGAAGCCGAACTGGGAGTTCTGATTGTAGATCAACAGGCAACGCGCCGGAAAAAGATAATCGTATGTCCGCTAACTGGCCAATAATAACAAAGACACCGCAAGCGAGGGCTCAAGCTGTTCTTGGTGACTACGATCAGGCCTGCCGGGAATTTTCCTGGGATGAAGCCCGGGCTTTGCTCGACTACATGCCGGATGGCTGCCTGAACATATGTGACCAAGCAGTTGACCGCCATGTGGACAAGGGCAACGGTGAAGTGACAGCGTTGCGCTGGATTGGGCGCGACGATGATATCCAGGATTTCACCTATGCTGATCTGCAACGGGAAACCGCGAAATTTGCCAATGTGCTGAAGGCGAGCCAGATCGGTGCAGGCGACCGTGTGTTCTCACTGCTGGGGCGTATTCCACAGCTTTACATTGCTGCACTGGGAACCCTGAAGAACGGCAGTGTCTATTCACCGTTGTTCGCCGCATTTGGTCCCGATCCGGTGCGCGCCCGAATGGAGATCGGGGAAGCAACGGCACTTGTGACCACCCTTCAGCTTTATCGCCGCAAGGTCGAGAAATGGCGTCATGAACTGCCCAGCCTGAAGCACGTGTTTCTCACCGATGATGACAACGGTGATCTGCCTGAAGGAACCGTCAGTCTGAACGCAGCCTTGGCGTCTGCCCAGACAGAGTTTGAAACGGTCCATACCCGGCCGGAGGACATGGCGTTGTTGCATTTTACAAGCGGCACGACAGGGCGTCCGAAAGGCGCAATACATGTTCACGAGGCGGTCGTCACACACGGCATCACCGGCCGGTTGGCCCTGGATCTGCGTGCAGGAGATATCTACTGGTGCACGGCGGATCCCGGCTGGGTTACCGGAACATCGTACGGCATCATTTCACCGCTGGTGAACGGCGTGACGATGATTGTCGACGAGGCCGATTTCGAGGTTGAACGCTGGTATCGCATTCTTGAGCAACAGCAGGTCAGCATCTGGTACACGGCCCCAACGGCTGTTCGCATGCTCATGAGAGCGGGTGGTGAGCAAGCGCAAAAGCATGACCTTTCGAAGCTCCGCTTCCTGTCAAGTGTTGGCGAGCCGCTCAATCCCGAAGCAGTTGCCTGGAGTGCCAGGACATTCCCGACGCCGTTTCACGACAATTGGTGGCAGACCGAGACCGGTGGCATCATGATTGCCAATTTTGCGTCCATGGATGTCAAACCCGGATCGATGGGAAAACCGTTGCCGGGTGTGGAAGCTGGCATCGTCGAGCGCCAGGGTGAGAAAATCGTCGAGTTGACCAAACCCGGTGCTTTGGGGGAACTGGCGTTGCGGACGGGTTGGCCGTCCATGATGCGCGGTTACCTCAATGAAGAGGAACGCTACAACAAGTGTTTTGCCGGCGGCTGGTATCTGAGCGGTGATCTCGCGTCCAGGGATGAGGATGGCTACTTCTGGTTTGTTGGCCGGGCTGATGATCTCATAAAGAGTGCAGGGCATCTCATCGGGCCGTTCGAAGTGGAAAGCGCTCTCATCGCCCATCCGGCTGTGGCTGAAGCTGCGGTCATCGGTCTGCCGGATGAGACGGCCGGCGAAGTGGTCAAAGCGTATGTGACCCTCAACCCGGGCGCCAAAGCTGACGAAACATTACGCAAAGCCATCATTGCCACGGCGCGCAAGAAACTCGGGCCGGCGGTGGCCCCGAGACAAGTCGAATTCCGGGATACACTCCCAAAAACCCGAAGCGGCAAAATCATGCGCCGATTGTTGAAGGCGCGCGAGCTTGGGTTGCCGGAAGGCGATACCTCAACACTGGAGAATAACTGATGGCAGCAGGCACCGACACCAAGGTTCACCTGGTTCGAGAGCACGCCCTTGAACTGTTGAAGCAGATGATCCTGATCAGGCGGTTTGAGGAAAAATGCGCTGAGTTGTACAGCGCGGAGAAAATTCGCGGGTTCTTGCACCTCTATATCGGAGAAGAGGCAAATGCTGTCGGGGTAATGCAGGCACTTGAACCAGATGATGCAATCGTGGCGACTTACCGGGAGCACGGACACGCCCTGGCGCGAGGGTTGCCGCCCAGCGAAATCATGGCTGAGATGTACGGCAAGGCGGCGGGATCCAGCCGCGGTCGCGGTGGATCAATGCATATCTTTGATGCACGTCACCGCTTTTATGGCGGCAATGCCATTGTTGGCGGTGGCCTCCCGCTGGCAGTTGGATTGGCTCTCGCGGATAAAATGCAGGGCAGGAATCGCGTCACGTGTTGCTTCTTCGGCGAAGGTGCTGCCGCAGAAGGCGAGTTCCACGAATCCCTGAACCTGGCGGCACTGTGGAACCTGCCGGTGCTTTTTGTCTGCGAGAACAATGGCTACGCCATGGGGACCGCGTTAAACCGTTCCGAATCCAATCCGGATATTTCTCAGCACGCATCGGCATATTCAATTGCGTCGGAGGCTGTAGACGGCATGAATGTGATCGATGTGGAGGCAGCGGCGCGCCGTGCAGTGAAAGCAATCCGTGCAGGCAAGGGCCCCCGGTTTCTTGAGAACAAGACATACAGGTTCCGTGCACACTCAATGTTTGACGCAGAACTCTATCGGGACAAGGTTGAGGTCGAAAAGTGGAAGAAAATCGGACCGGTAGTGCGGTTCACCGACTGGCTTCTTGAATCCGGAATGATCCATGAATCAGACATAGACATCATCGAGCAGGAAGTGGCTCGGACCATAGAAGTTGCAGTCGTTTTCGCCGAACAAGCGCCGTGGGAACCAGTGGAGGACCTGACCCGTGATGTCATGACCCCACCTGTCCACGATAAGGTGGCGTCATGACTGGAAGCCGTACGCTCACTTACCGCGAAGCCATCCGTGAAGCCCTGCGCGAAGCGTTGCAACGCGACGAACGGGTTTTCCTGATGGGCGAGGATGTCGGGCGCTATGGTGGCGCCTATGCTTGTTCCAAGGGCCTTCTTGAGGAGTTCGGCGACGAACGTGTCCGCGACACGCCCCTGTCGGAATCCGGTTTCACAGGTGCCGGTATCGGTGCAGCCCTTGGCGGTATGCGGCCGATTGTGGAAATCATGACTGTCAATTTCAGCCTTCTTGCGCTTGACCAGATCGTCAATACGGCCGCGACCCTGAGGCATATGTCGGGCGGCCAGTTCTCCGTGCCCATCGTCATACGCATGGCGACGGGTGCCGGCCGTCAGCTGGCTGCGCAACATTCGCATAGCCTGGAATGCTGGTTTGCCCATGTGCCAGGTCTTCGAGTGGTTGCGCCTGCCAGCGTGGCCGACGCCCGCGGCATGTTATGGACCGCGCTGCAGGATCCTGATCCTGTGATCATGTTTGAGCACGCCACCTTGTATAACGAAGAAGGCGAAGTTGCCGCAGAAGGTGAAACCTCCTGTGATCTGGATAAGGCAGCCATCAGAAGGTCCGGCAAGGATGTGTCGCTGATAACCTATTCAGGCAGCTTGGGAAAAACACTAGACGCTGCACAACGCCTTGCCGGAGATGGAATTGACTGTGAAGTCATTGATCTCAGATCGCTTCGACCCCTTGATGACGCGACCATTATGAGTTCAGTTACCAAGACTGCACGTGCAGTGATTGTTGATGAAGGTTGGCGATCAGGCAGTTTGGCGGGTGAAATCTCGGCACGGATTATGGAACAGGCATTCTATTCCCTGGACGCACCGGTAGAACGTGTGTGCAGCCAAGAGGTGCCCATACCCTATCCGAGCCATCTCGAACAGGCAGCAACGCCGCAAGTGGAAAGCATTGTGGCGGCGGTGCGAAAGACATTGCGGACATGATCGAGTTCAAGATGCCATCGCTTGGTGCGGATATGGAGCAGGGCACTCTTGTCGAGTGGCTTAAGAAACCGGGAGACGTCATCCACAAAGGAGACGTACTGGCGGTAGTGGAAACCCAGAAGGGTGCGATCGAAATCGAGGTTTTTAGCGATGGTGTGCTCAGGGACTGTCGGGCCAGTCCGGGTGATCACGTCCCTGTAGGTGAGGTTATTGCCATACTGGACGGTGACAAGACATCGGTCATGCCAACCGTCAAACCGTCATTTTCACCTGTGCCTTCACATAAGCCGGTATCTGCGGAGCGACTACCCGGCAAGCCCAAGATCACGCCGGCGGCCCGCAGGCTGGCGCAACAACTCGGTCTTGATATCAGCAACATTGCCGCCGACAGCAGCGGCGTTGTCGGTCTGAGGCAGGTGCAGGCCAGTTCACCAGAAACAAGTCCGGCTGAAGCTGGTAGAGCCGGGATCGATTTCAAGGAAATGCGCAAGGCAATTGCGGCTGCGATGGCACGGTCAAAGCGCGAGATTCCTCACTACTATGTCAGTTCGGATATCGATGTGACAGCGCTTATGGACTGGTTGGCGCAGGAAAACGCCAGCCGGTCGGTTGCAGATCGTCTGTTATACGCTGTTCCCCTGTTTCGTGTTCTGGCGCGCACGTTGGTGGATACGCCAGAGCTAAATGGTCATTACGAACAGGACACGTTTTCGCCTGCTCAGACAGTAAATGCGGGCATCGCAATAGCGATGCGTGGAGGAGGACTTGTAGCACCTTCAATCCGCGATGTGGCCGGCAAGAGCAATGATGAGTTGAGGATATCGCTGACGGACCTAGTTGGCAGGGTGCGCAGCGGTCGGCTCAGGAGTTCGGAATTGTCCAACGCCACCGTCACATTTTCCAACCTGGGTGAGCGTACGGCAGATACATTGATGCCGATAATCTATCCTCCACAAGTTGCCATTATCGGCTGCGGGCAAATTGTCTCAAGGCCGTGGGTGAAGGACGGAGAGATTCATGTCCGTCAAATCATGTCGGTAACAGTTGCCGGTGATCATCGCGTGAGCGATGGACGAAGCGCGGCGCGGTTCCTGTCCCGACTTGAGCAACGATTGACTGCGCCGGAGGACTCATGAACGAACTGGAATTGACTGAATTGGTGAAACGCACGCTGTTTGACGTCGCTCCCGATCTGGAAGGTGAGGCAATCGATCCTGAGACCCCGTTTCGGGATCAGTTTGAATTCGATTCCATGGACTTTCTTAACTTCATCATTGGCCTTCACCAGGCTACAGGCGAAGAGATTCCGGAAGCTGATTATCCGCAACTTGCAAGTCTCAAGGATTGCGTTTCCTATCTAAAAGCAAAAAATGTGTAAAACTTGCCTTTGAATTCACGGAATTCAGTTGCTGTTCTTTGAACCATTGCGCTCACCGGTTCTTCAATGAAAGCAGAAGCATTGCAGGAAACGTCCGCTACGAACGAGGCAGCACTGCCGGTGGCAGCATTGGAGCACCTCACAGGACCCATGCGGGGCACAACAACATGGATAGCGGAGAAGGATGTCGGTGTCACACTGAGCCCGCGTCGTATCATTCACGTTGCTCCCGGGCTGGTGGACGCTAGCAGCAGGGACTTGATCGCACATCTTAGGCGAGCAGGTGAAACCTTTGAAATCGAGGCGAGCGGCAGCCACACAATCTGGGTGAATGGCAAGTCTATCCGCTCGGTCGTTCTCAAGCATCACGACATGATCGAGTTCGGTAACACCGGACCAATGTCTCGCTATGTCATATTCCAAAACGGTCAATCACCGCATGCTACGATTACTGAAGTTATAAGTGATGCGGCGGCCTATATCCGTTCCAGCCACCGGCCCATTGGAATACGCGTTCTCAATGCGACAGGGCAAGTGTTGAGGCGCTTGACCCGCGAAACAACAATCTTGTTCCGTATGGGGGTGATTGCCGCGTTGTTTATGCTGGCTGCTGTTGCATATCAACAGACCCGCATCAATGAACTGCTGCACGAACAGATCGAGGCCGGCACCTCACAGATTGAGAGCTTTTCCAGAACGCTTGCCCGCACCAGTGAACAGGCGCTGACCCCGCAAGATCTGGAGACCCTGCGCCTTGAGTTGGGAAAAGGCTTGATTACAACTGCTGAGCGCCTGTCAGAGCTTGAACGCCTGTCAAGGGCGAGCGCGCGCGTCATCGCCCAGGCGAAATCTTCAATCGTGTTTCTGCAGGGTTCTTATGGCTTTCGGCACAAAGTCACCGGCCGTGTGCTGCGCCTGGCCGTGGGCAAAGACGGCAAGCCGATGGTTCTTCCAAACGGCATTCCACTCCTGTCACTTGACGGTGATGGGCCGGTGGCGGAACGCCAGTTCGTTGGCAGCGGTTTTGTGATCGGTGATGATGGTCTGCTGATTACCAACAGGCATCTGGGTGTGCCCTGGGAACATGACACCAGCGTAACCGCCTATGCCGGGCAGGAACTCGAGCCCATAATGATCAAGTTCCTTGCCTATCTGCCGGGTAAGGCACGCGCGGAAGCTGTGGAACTGATCCGAACCAGCGCGCAGGCAGATGTTGCGGTATTGCGGTTCGAGAACCTGAAGGATCCTGTCAGCGGACTGCAATTGGCCGAGAAAACACCAGTGCCGGGTGACGAAGTGATTGTCATGGGATATCCGACGGGTATGCGATCCCTGTTGGCGCAGGCCGGTGAAGAATTCGTCAAAGAGCTGCAACTCGTCAAGGAACTAGATTTTTGGGGCATTGCGGCACGGCTTGCTGAATCCGGACGGATTGCGCCTCTGGCTAGCCGGGGCATTGTCGGGCAGGCGTCAGATGAAGCTATCGCCTACGATGCAGCAACGACACGTGGCGGAAGTGGCGGGCCGGTACTTGATGTGAACGGCGCGGTAGTGGCTGTCAATTCAGCCATACTTCCAGAGTTTGGAGGCTCGAATCTGGGAGTGCCAATCGACAAAGTTCGTCGGCTTATCGCCGAATTACCGGTGAACTGAACGAAATCAAGGCGTGTGATCACAGGTGACGGCTAGAGCGACATGGGTTCAATTGAACCCATTAAACTGATCAAGAAGGGGCGGTAGCAAACGATGCAGGAGTACCAGATATTTCTTGCGATTGGCGGTGCGTTGTTATGCGGTCTAGTCGCCGATGAGTTCGGTCGCCGAACGCCGCTTCCAAGGGTCACCGTCCTGATTCTGCTTGGCGTTTTTGCAGGTGACGCGTTTTTGGGGATCATCCCGAGTGAGTTGAATGAATGGTACGGTTTTCTGGCGACCGTTGCGCTTACCATGGTGGCATTTCTGCTTGGTGGCCGGTTGTCGTTAAGTACGCTCAAGGAGCACGGCAAGGAGATACTTCTTGTTTCCCTGAGCGTTGTCTCGATAACAGTTTTTTTCGTAGGCGCCGGTCTCATTCTGCTGGGCGTGCCATTCGAAATGGCAATTGTGCTGGCCGGCATAGCCACAGCTACGGCGCCGGCAGCGACCCAAGATGTGGTAAAACAGACCGGCGCCAAAGGACCTTTCACTGACACGCTGCTTGGCGTTGTCGCAATCGATGACGCGTGGGGACTGATGCTGTTCAGCTTTCTGCTCATCGCCGCAGCCACCACTTCCGGACACGCAAGCCCGGAGGGGTTGTCTTCGGGCGTTCGCGATATTGGAATTGCAGTAGCAATTGGCGTGGTTATTGGCCTGCCGGCGGCTTATCTGACCGGGCGTTTGAAAAAAGGCGAACCAATACAGTCTGAGGCGCTTGGGGTTGTGTTCTTGTGTGCAGGAACCGCGTTGTGGCTGGACGTATCGTTCCTGCTGGCGGGTATTGCAGCTGGTGCTACTGTTGTGAATTTTGCGCGACACCACGCCAGGCCATTTCATGAGATAGAACACGTGGAGTGGCCATTTATGGTCCTGTTCTTCGTTCTTGCCGGGGCCACGCTGGATTTCGCAAGCATGCAGACAATCGGGTGGGTGGGCATCTCGTATATTGTGTTGCGGCTAATCGCCAGGTGCGCCGGTGGATGGCTGGGGTCGACCCTTGCCGGCTCACCAGCAATCAGGCGCCGTTGGATCGGGCTGGCCCTGGTGCCACAGGCCGGCGTGGCATTGGGCATGGCACTGGTAGCTGGTGAGCGTCTGCCCGAGTATAGGGACAGCTTGCTGGCGATAGCGGTTGGTACGACTGTTGTTTTCGAGATTCTGGGGCCTGTCCTGACGCAGGCAGCCCTGAGGAAAGTGGGAGAGATCAACCGGTTCGACTAACCCGGAGACAAATCGTTTTACCAGGATTTCGCGAAGCGGTGAACCCGCCTGTTTTGAATATGAGAACTGCAAATCTGATGCCGAAGAGTATGCTAAGGTCATAGACAGAATCGGGCGCTGGAGGTCGCAGGTATATGTGTTGGAGCGCGACAGCGTCGCTGGCGATGGTTGGCCTGGGCGGGGTTGCAACCATCGTAACCTTCAGGCGCGGCGAACCGAAGGCGATCTGGCTGACAATTGGCTACTTTACAGCTATGGAAGCGCTGCAGGCCGCAGGATATGCGGTGGTCGACCAGTGTGGCTCTTCTGTCAATCAGTCCATCACACTTGTTTCCTATCTGCATATCGTGTTCCAGCCCTTCTTTATAAATGCATTTGCAATGGAGCTTGTTCCCGCACCGGTAAAGGCGCGGCTGAGGCGATCTGTATTTGCATTGTGTGGCTTGTCATCTGCGGTGATGCTGCTGCAACTGGTCCCGTCGACGTGGGCAGGGCTGTGCCGTCCCGGGGACGTCTTGTGTGGGCCTGCCTTGTGCCTGACCTCGGGTGATTGGCATATCGCGTGGGATATACCGTACAACGGACTGATGCTGCCGCTTGAAAACCTGATCGGCATCCATGCCGGCTTACCGACTTACATGCTGACCGCATTTTTGCTGCCGCTGGCTTATGGCTCATGGCGCTTCGTGGTATTTCATGCTGTGGCAGGTCCGATACTGGCCAGTTTCCTGACCACCAATCCGAACGAAATGCCGGCTATCTGGTGCCTGTTTTCGATCGGATTATTGCTTATCGCAATCAGTCCATTGATCCGGCGGAAGTTTGAATCCACCACTTGGTGGGTGTGGCCAAAGGCATGGCAAGCCTGAGTGCCACCTGATCATTATCGCTCTTCGTCTATCGCTGTCTCCTGACGGTTGAGGATGTCGCGCAGCAACGCGATCCTGCTATCAGGTGCGTGATGTCTCGACTTGGACAGAGCGTCATCGGCGTACAGCCACTCGAAGGCTTCAACCAACTCTTCTTCGCTGGCTCCGGTCTTGAGGATTTCGATGACCTGACCTTCGTCGAGTTGACCTGCAATCTTGCGCACGGCGTCAGCTGTTAACTTGCTCATTCACTTGTCTCCTTGCTTTGGATCATATCCGAAGACCCTGCCAGACAATGGCACAGGCAGGTTCTGTTCCGTCTTGATAACGGTCAATTACAATGTCGGCCGATAGTATTATTGGTTCATCATTCACACAGGTTCTTTGGCTGCCGGGACGGCGATAAACAAGGGAGTTATGCAATGGATGTAGAGACGCAAGTGAGCTTTCAAAATCTGGATCATTCCGAAGCAGTTGAAAAAGACATCCTTGAAAAGATTGAGCATCTGCAAAAATTTCATCCACGTCTTGTTGGATGCCGGGTGGTTGTCGATGCCCCGCACCGCGACAAGAGAAAGGGCCGCATTTATGAAGTTCGAATAGATTTGTCGGTGCCAGGAAATGACATTTCTGTCACGCGTGAGGCGGGCATGAACCATGCCCATGAAGACATTTATGTTGCCATCCGGGATGCTTTCGATGCGGCAAAGCGCCTGCTGGAGGATCGGGTGCGTACGATGGATGCGTACAGGACAAAGCGGCATCCGGAGGTTCGGCACGGTCGGCTTGCCAGGATATTCAAGGAAGATGGATATGCCTTTATCGAATGTGAGGACGGGCATGAAGTGTATTTCGATCGTGACAGCATGACGAAGGATTTCTGGCCTCGCCTGGAGGTCGGTAGTAATCTCAGATTCAAGCAGTTGGATGGTGACAAGGGTCCATATGGCGTTCAGGTCACCTTACAGGATTGATACTCGTAAAGGGATACAAGCCGAGCGATAGCGCATTGAAATCTTGCGCTTAGAGCAACATGGGTTCAAATGAACCCATAAAGTTGCTGTTACACTTTGGAAGCGATCAGGTTTATGATTCTTGGTTGATTCAACCAAAAATCATCCTGATCTAGCCGCTATGACACCTTCATTCAGGTCTGCAAACGATACAGGACCAGCTGCGGGTTGGCTTCTCAACGAGGTTCGGTTTCTTCTGAAGCGGCCGGCGCTGCTTGCCGGGCCGGAGTGGCTTTATTCCGGACCTGTATTCGCTCCAGGGTCAGAAGGGTAATTGAACCCAATCCCAGAAACATAACTGCCAGATTAATCAGCCAGCCGACAACAGGGATAAAATTGAGTATGGCCAGCGCGATCAACCCGGTGGCGAGGACCATCAATTTTATCGCCATTGAACCATCAAGCTGTGTGTCACTTGAAAAAGCCATCCAAACCCGTGTCGATAAGGCATATGTGCCAAGCAGGTACCCCAGCAACCAAAGCGCGAATATTGCCAGCAAGACGATTGGTATAAGCGGCAACCCGACCAGTGTCAGGGCGCTTACCGGTACAAGACCGGCGACAAAGGCCAGACCGAGGAAGCCTGACAACTCTGCCATGCCGGGATTTGCAACCGCGCGCTGTCTCAGGCGGTCAACCAAAGACGGCATGAAAGCCAGGCAAACTGCCGAGACAATCAGGAAGAACCCCAGTGTTGCCAGGAATGTCAGCACTAGCCCGAAGAACGATGGCCAGAAGAAGGACATATCTTCAGGCATTGTCTCACGCAGATCACGCATCAGGTCGGAACCCTTGAACGGAACCTGCTGGATGCGATCGGCAGGAATGACAGATGCCGGAATATTGACCTTGTTTTCGGCAGAATAGGTCAGCTTCCCCTGAATCTTTGCTGCCGGACCGAATTCAATGTCACCGGCGCTCAGGCGAACATCACCTGAAACCGGGGCATTGAGACTGATTTTTCCGCCTGCAGCCAGGAGGCTGCCGCCGATGGGTGCATTGATGCTGATATTGGCGCCCACGATGCGGGCGTTGTGGCCAACCGAAGCTTTCTCGTTCAATCGTACCGTAAACCCGCTGACCGACAGGTCTTCCACTATGTTTCCCCGGACTGTAATACTGCCACCTACCGCGTAGAGATCGGCACCAACGTCGCTATCGATCTCGACATCAAAGCCGGCTGCATGCGCATCCTTGCCTATTTGGCCAGCCAGGTTGACTGAGACCCCATAGGCAAATGCATCGCGCTCCGCGCTAACCGACGAAGGAGCCGAGCCGCCGGTGTAAACATCACCACCAATGACCAAGCCGTCTTCTGCATGAGAGTGGGATGGTGTGAGCGCCATGATCAATATCAAACTGAATACTGCTAGTAATCTATTCATTGAGACCTCCACAAGTAATGTGAGCTGATCCGCCTCAGTTCATGATAGCGCCAGTCGGAGATGTCACCTTGACCGGCATCAAGGAAGGCAGGTTCGAAGCATGACAATCTAGTTTGTGTCTTCCACCGTGAATTCGCAAAAGAGGTATGACATGGATGAAAACCTGCTTGAGGCGATCAAAACGATACTGGCCAATGGCAAGGACATGACTATTGCCACTGTGCGCGAGGATGGCTTTCCGCAGACCACTACAGTGAGTTATGTCAGTGACGGCACGACTATATATTTTGGCTGTGATCCCACCTCCCAGAAGGCCAGGAACATTGCGCGAAACGGGAAAGTCTCGCTGACGGTTAATCTGGATTACACCGACTGGAACCAGATCAAGGGGCTGTCGATGGGCGCCATGGCAGAACAGATCACCGACCCTGATGAAATGAAACTCATGGGAGACCTGATGCTGAGGAAGTTTCCGCAAGTGGCCGAATATGTCTCGGATAATCTTGATTCACTGGCCCTGTTTCGTGTGACGCCCAAGGTGGTATCCGTGCTTGATTACTCAAAAGGCTTTGGCCATACAGATCAGGTTGAAATGTGATTGAATGTTCTCGATTCTGGTAACATCATACTTGCCGCCGTATCGAGCTTCCATTGCCTCACGCAAGGATGGCCGATCGCGTGGGTCAGGCTGGTCTGATGCTTGCCGCAAATAGTTTCTCTTGAGGACCCGGAGAGTCCTATCGTCTGTTTCGATCCCGACTGAACAGACTGATCTCAAAACGGGTACAAGGTCGCGGATCAGGTCAGACACCAATGTGATACGCGCTTTTTACCCCCTGAAACATTCCTGAAAAATTTTGGTAAACCACAAATTTGTTGGCTGGCTGTTATGGTGACTAAACCATCTGAGACGAGATTTGACGCGCTGCTTCCACCGGACATGGCGCTGGCATGTGAGGCGGCAGGCACGACCAAGGCCGGGCGGGACATGTTGGCGCTCATCACCCTCGGCCTGCTCGCTGGCGCATTCATTGCGCTGGGTGCCATCTTCATGACGGTTGTGGTCACTGGAGCCGGAGATTTGCCCTGGGGTGTCGGGCGGCTTCTCGCAGGGCTGGTGTTTTCATTGGGCCTGATTCTGGTCATCGTGGGTGGTGCCGAATTGTTCACCGGCGACTCGCTGATGATCGTCGCCTGTGCAAGCCGACGTATTACGCTGGCAGCGTTGCTGCGTGCCTGGTCGTTGGTCTATATCGGCAACATCATTGGCGCGATTGGCACCGCAGCGTTGGTGTTTCTTTCCGGGCAACATGGGTTTAACGATGGAGCCGTTGGCAAGACTGCACTGTCGATCGCATCATCCAAGGCATCTCTTGAAACTGTCCCGCTGTTTTTTCTCGCAGTGCTGTGCAACGTGTTGGTCTGCCTCGCAGTCTGGATGTCGTTCGGGGCACGAAGCATTACCGACAAGGTCGTGGTGATCGTTCCGCCCATTGCGGCGTTCGTTGCTGCCGGTTTCGAGCACTCAATCGCCAACCTGTATTTTCTGCCTTACGCCTTGGCGATCAAAGCGTGGGCAGGTGCCGATTTCTGGACCGCCATCGGGCAGGATGCCACAGCATATGCCGGACTGACGATCAGCAGTGCGATGCATAATATTGTTGTTGCAACTGTCGGCAATCTTGTTGGGGGCAGTCTGATGGTCGGTGCTGTGTACTGGTTCGTTTATCTGCGCAGGCGCGACTAGAGCAACATGGGTTCAAGTGAACCCATTGACCTGATCTAGCGAGGGACCGGCACGTGTTGCCTGGAGCCGTCGGTGTGTCGGCTGGTGTAGTTAACCATGAACGCTGTTCGAAAAGCTCAATTGTTTTTGAGACGTTTTCCCGCAGCGATCACCTCGCGGACAAAAACCGGGATCAAGCTCAAGGCAATAATCGCGGCCCAGGCTTTGCCGGGCAGAGGTGTCAAACGCAGAGCGCCGGCCATTTCGGGCTGCAAAGCCGCGATAGTGAGAATAATCAGGCAAAGTGCAATTGCGAGCCACACATAGGTGTTACGGGTGATCTGGTTCAAAACCAGTCCATCGCGCCAGTTGCGCATGTTGAACACGTGCCAGAGCTGGGCCAATGCGAGGGTGAAGAAACACATTGTGGTTATGGCGTCTCCGCGCAGACCCAAGACAAAGGTTGCCAGGACCATGCTCGAGAGAGTGGTTGCAGCGATCACGCTACCGCCGACAACAATCGTCAGCCACTGTGATTTGTTCAGAATGGGTTCGTCAGGAGGCTTGGGTGGTCTGGCCAAGACGTTGCGGTCTGCAGCGATGGTGCCAAGCGCAAATGCCGGGAACACATCTGTAACCAAATTGAGGAACAGGATCTGCAAAGGCAGCAGCGGTAGCGGCAGTCCAACCAGAACCGCAAGTCCGACAATCAGTATTTCACTGAGATTGCAGGACAACAGATAGGTGGTGAACCTGCGAATGTTGGTGTAGATGATCCGGCCTTCACGAATGGCATGGACAATGGTGGAGAAGGCATCATCCCGCAGCACCATGTCAGCCGCTTCGCGGGCTACCTGCGTACCGCGCAGACCCATAGCAATTCCAATATCTGCCTTTCTCAGTGCCGGGGCATCGTTCACTCCATCACCGGTCATCGCGACCACTTCTCCTGCTTGCTGGTGAAGAGTGATGAGATCCAGCTTTTGTTCGGGCGTAACCCGGGAAAACACATGTGCGGACCTGGTCTGTGCTCTTTCTGTTTTTGACATTTCGGAAAATGATTTCAGCTCATCTGACGTGATCGCCGTAAAACCGTGCGGTGCCAGTCCGATAGCCTGTGAGATGTGATTGGCGGTTGCCGCATGATCGCCGGTGACCATGATGACATTGATGCCCGCCCGCCGGGCGTCGGCAATGGCTGTAGCCACATCAGCACGTGGTGGATCCTGAAATGCAACAATGCCCAACAAGGTCAGGTCTTGATATGGCGGCACATCCGGCTCGGAAGTGTTTTTCCCGGCAATAGCCAGCAATCGCAAACCTTGCGCTGCCAGTACCTCACAAACTTCATTCCAATGAAGTCGCTGTTGCCTGTCGAAGGGCACTGAACGGTTTCCCGCGTTCACCCGCTTTACGTGTGCCAGAACGGCTTCCGGAGCGCCCTTGACCGCAACTGTAAAGTTGCGGCCATCTTTATGCACGGTCGCCATCATGCGTGTCGCTGCATCAAAGGCGTGCTCGGCAACTTCGCGACACGATGTCAAAAGCGTTGACCGTTCAATTCCATCTGCGCTTGCTGCTTCAAGCAGACTGATTTCCATCGGATCGCCGGTACTTGCTTGCCCATTCTCGCCCAGCGACGCGTTGTTGCACAGGCAGGAGTGAACGAGCAGAGTGCGCAAAGCCTCATTGCTTGTCCCGGATACGCCGTGACCTGCCATCAAGAACCGGTCGCTGTCCCGGTCAAAGTCCAGCTCACCATCGTTGGTCACAATTCGGTCAACATGCATCCGGTTTTCGGTCAGGGTGCCGGTCTTGTCTGTCATGATGACGGTCGTTGACCCCAGCGTTTCAACTGCAGACAACCGCTCGATCAGCGCGTTGTGTCTTGCCATGCGCAACATGCCCCTGGCCAAAGCAAGTGTTGCGACAATTGGCAAGCCTTCAGGGATAGCGGCAACTGCAAGAGCAACGGAAGTCTCGACCATTAACGTAACGTTCTGGCCGGCCAACATGCCAGCGGCTCCGACTGCCGCTGCAATCAGTATCGTCACCCAGATCAAATGCCGGCTCAAGACTTCAAGCTGTCTCTCCAGAGGAGACCGCTCCGGCGCACTTTGCTCCACGAGCTTTGAAATGCGGCCAAGTTCAGTGTCCATTCCCGTGCCGGTTACGATCGCTTCACCGGTGCCGCGGGTTATGGCGCAGCCCTTGAACAACATACAGGTCCGGTCAGCCAGTGGTGTGTCCGGCGCAACAGTCTGGACGTCCTTGGCGACGGGCAGGGACTCTCCGGTCAGGGCCGATTCATCGGATGCGAGATTGGCTGATGCGATAATCCGCATATCTGCGGCAATCACGTCACCGGCATCAATGATGACGATATCACCGCGTACGAGTTGTTCCGCAGGAATTGTTTCGATGCGGCCTTCACGCCTGACGACGACCGAACGGGTTGCCAGTTGCCGCAGCGCTTCCATTGAGCGCACGGCGCGCAGTTCCGTAATGAAGCCGATGCCGGCATTGATTACAAGCACGGCCAGGATGGCAATAAACTCCGTCGTCTGGCCAATCAGCAGGGCAAACCCTGCCGCACCGAGCAGCAGATAGACCACGGGGCTCATGAATTGTTTGAGTAGCACCCGAAGCGGGTTGGCCGGCGGGTGGGCCCTCAGGATGTTGGCACCATGCCGGCTGCGGCGATCTACAATTTCTGCTGCGGTCAATCCTTGCGCAGGGTCAACGCCATAGGCCTTAACCACTTCAGCTGCCGTGCTGCTGTGGGGAATGCAGCTTGTCGCCATATGGATATTCCGATCGGAGGTCATTGGTTGACTGGGTTTCGAACCTCGCAGTTTGCTGCTTGCAACAGATCTTTCTTGCGTTCTCTGTTAAGACCCTATTCGGACAGCTTGCGGCCGGCATTGATGCAGCGCAAAACGATGTTCTGGCTACGCCAAATTCTGGCGAGGTCGGAAAATGACGGACATCCAGATGGCAGAAGATTGGCGCGACTATAGCTGCCACACAGCAGAGTTCAGACTTTCCGGGACATCAATATGCTGCCGGACTTGTCCGGAAACTGAGGATGGGCGGGCAGGGCAACCCTGTCCAAAATTGTGAAACCGCGCTTTTCATAGAATGAAATGGCATTCAGGTTATCTGACCACACGTGTAGGCTGACCCTGTCGTATCCATCTGACTTCGCCTGCTCATATGCATGGTCAAGCAACCGGCCACCAATGCCGCATTGGCGCCATTGCCTGCCGACTGCGAGGCTGTTGACGAACAGGCTTCCCTGGTCCCGAAGATTGAACACTGGTTCAAGAAAGCGCCAACGCTGCGTATTGATCAACTCATGGTCCTGTTCATGCAACAAATCAGCTGGAAACAGGTTGATTACGCCCGCTATCTGGTTGGTGCCGGTAACAACGGCCACGAAACAGTTCTTGTAGGATAATGGGGAAGCCAGAACGCCGACCGTCCATTTGAGGATCTCCGTGGACGTAAAGCCTGGTATCAGATCGTCGAGCAGGAACTCATACAGACCGTCTCCAGCCAGACAAATGTAGGACGCAACTGCGGCACTGTCTTCGCTCGTGGCATAGCGGTAGGAAATGTCGGAACTTGCATTCAAGTGGTTTGTCTCTTCTGAAGTATGGCTTTGATTGAATCAAAATCACGCTCCTGATTTATGCTTCTACATGTCCGAATGCGCAAATCCAATGTGGATCCCTCTTTATGCACCAGTAGCCATTTCGTGCAACAACAGCGGGCCATCTTGCCGGCAGGACATACGCACTGGCCATTGTGGATGTAACCGTTGACCTGGTGAGCGTTTGAACATCTCAGCTTGGGGGATTCAGGAATTCGGAGGGAGAAGATTGCGCCTGATCAATGCATGTGAGGCCGTTTGAAGATCAAGATGGAGTCTTGGTATGAATTCTGGTGATCAGACGCAATGGTGCAACGGATAGTCCTGGCATTTTTTTTGCTGGTCGGCGGTTTGGCTTTGGCGCCAACAGTGCTGTTCGCAGACGCACCTTCTGGCAAAAGCCGTTCCGTCACAGCCTACGTGTTTTGGCAAAAGGGTTGCCCGTACTGCGCTTCTGCCAAGGTTGAACTGCAGCGTTTAAGCACGGTTCAACCTTCCGTAATGGTTGAGGCGATTGAACTGGATACTTCGACGGCCAATGAGGCCCTCTATGAAAGATCGCTGGATTACTTCGGATTTGAACAAGCAGCGGTGCCGCTGGTCATCATTGGAGATCAACCTTTTCTTGGTTTTGCATCCCAGGGACGCAGTGCAACAGCTTACGAAGCGGCGATCGCGAAGTGTCTCAATAGCAAATGCCGGGACGTTATTGCTGAGTTGTCCGGTTCGCAACGGGGCGACTTGGCCAAGGAGAAGACAGGAAACCCATCTTCTTCAACCAATGTCACGCCAGCCCTGATTCCCGAGGTGGTTTCGTTACCCTTCCTGGGGCCTATTCAAACACGGGACCTGTCGCTGCCAATGCTCACTGTGGTTCTGGCTGGGGTGGACGGGTTCAATCCTTGTGCCATGTGGGTTCTGGTGTTTCTCATCGGCTTGCTGTTGGGGCTAGATGATCAAAGGCGCATGTGGCTGCTGGGCGGGGCATTCCTGACGGCCACTGCTGTCATGTATTTTGCAGTGATGGCCGCGTGGCTCAACCTGGTTTTGATCCTGGGTGCAGTGGTATGGCTGCGTCTGGCTATCGGGGCGCTGGCCGTTGGCGTTGGCTTCTATTTCCTGCGTGAGTATTGGACCAAGCCGGAAGCTGCCTGCAAGGTCGTCAATCCCGGCCGCAGGCGAAAAATGATGGATGCATTTCGGCTAATCGTTCAACAAGACAATCTTGTGTGGGCGGTGCTGGGCATGATGGCTTTGGCGGTAGGGGTCAACCTCATCGAGTTGCTTTGCTCGGCCGGTGTTCCTGCTGTTTACACACAGATATTGACACTCAACGATCTGCCTCCTGCCACATATTATTCATACATTTGTCTCTACATCGCGGTGTTCATGCTCGACGATATAGCGATCTTTGCAACCGCGATGTTTGCGTTGCGTGTAAGCGGTTTGACCGGGAGTTACGCCCGATACTCACACTTGATTGGCGGAGTGGTATTAACGGCAATCGGTGCAGTGATGTTGCTGCGTCCCGAACTGCTGAGCTTTGGTTGACGTCGCAGGTATTGCCGACTATTGCACGTCCACGAATTCACCTGGCCTTGCGCAATTCACGTCTGATTGAGAACTCAAAGCTAGTTGCCCTCATATATCACCGCGATATCACGCAGGCGGTCGATATCCGTAATCCGAATATCCTTTGCATTAGGCATTTCTATAATGCCGTCCGCCCTGAGCTTGCTCATATTGCGACTGACAGTCTCGATTGTCATGCCGAGGAAGCCTGCGATCTCCTCACGCTTAAGGGGCATATGCACTATTTGTCTGGTCTGCTGCGAGGTCTGATGGATGCAACCGGGGTGTTCTTTATTGCATTGCCAAAGGATAAAGCGTGCGACCTTTTCCATGGCACCCAGTCTGCCCAACACCATCATCCAGTCACGGGCCTCGTCCAGGTTAACGCTCGCCTTTTTCAGCAGGTGGTGTGCCAGTTCAGGATGTTTTTCCAAGACTGCTTCAAACTGCTTGCGGCGGAAACAGCACACTTCAACATCTGTCACACATTGAGCGCTATCATGGCTCACCGCAGTTTCTATATCGCCAAGAATATCAGAGCCGGAAAGCAGTCCGACAATCTGTTCGCGACCGTCCGGCAGCATACGGGTAAGCTTTACAATGCCTCTGACAATGATTGCAAAAAGTTGACTGGTTTCATCCTGATGCAAGACTTGATCTCCGGCACAAAATTGCCGGTGAGTCATGATATCTGTAAGTTCGTGGATGTGCGGAGTGTCTAGCGCACTGCAAATCGCATGATGACGGACAGGACAATTGGCGCAACGCAAGTCCAAATGCACCTCCGGCACAAGCTCAGTCAAATTTGTAAACCTCTAATTCAAACTCACCGTCCGCAATTACATAAACAGCATTCAGCATGCTTTGCAACTTGCCCGGTGGTCAGATGGACGCATGACAGCTATGCCCGATTACGGATCATCGCCAGCCGCAACTGCTCCATGTCAACAGTTGAAATGTCCTGGATTTGCCCTCGGAAGATTGAGGCATCTTCCCAATTCAAATGGCGTCTCATGCCGTCAAAACAGCATCTCAGCATATAGCCGACTGTATCCGGACTGCCAGGATTGATCCCCAGGCTCATATCGCTTAACGGCTCCTGGAGTTCAAACACATAAGTCTGCATGGCGGTATGTTCCGATATAGCCTGCTCTGTGCAGGCTGCCAGTACCGTGTTGTCAGGTTCCTTCTGCAGCATGAGCTCGAACAAAACCTCTTCATCGCGATGACACACGGGCAATTCAGTCTGCAAACAACTATTGATGGTTTTACACAAATTGACATCCAGCGGGCCGCCAAGTTGATCGGCCAGTCGCTCTAGCTCATCGCAAAACAGGCGTTGCCAACCTCGTTCCAGCTTTATTACAGCCATCGGGTCAGCGTACTTCAGATCAACGTCCAGCGATGACTGCATACTATCGGCCTCTGCAGAAATTCCTGGTGACATTGTTGATCTGGAACTCGGTGGCAAGCATTGATATTGGTCAAGGATACATCTCACCGGATCGGTATGGTGCTGTTTCAGGGAGGATTATTCATGGCTAGTATTCATTCTTTGAAGAGTGTTTCATCTGCGATCTTGATTGCTGTGGCTGCAGTTGTTGCGAGTGTGCCGGCGACCCGTGCAACGATCGTGGACCGATCAGCGTTTTCCTCAAGCCTGCCGATGATGAACGCGGAAAACGGTGTGGAGTTGGTTCGCGAGCGGCGAAGGGCTCGAAAGGCTCGTCGGCATGGACGCAAGGCACGCCGGCATGCCCGCAAGCATCGCAGAAAGCTGCGCCGGTCGAGCAGGTATCATCGCAGACATGCAAGGCGTGGACATCGCCGCAGGCACAGGCATCGCAGGTATCGGCGAGGCAGCTATGTGCACCCCTATCTCTACAGCATTCCGTACGGCTACTACTATCCTTACCGGTCAAGCCGCTATTATGGCTCGTCACGGTGCCGCAGATGGCATCGCAGATGTGTACGGAGATGGGGATACAGTAACCGCAATTACAGAGGCTGCATGCGTTACCATGGTTGCCGTCCACGCTGAATGATCAAGGCATCGTGTGACGCGTTCACACCTGCAACCGGAAGGAGGACACACAATGGACTCTGCGAAAGGCTGGCTACTGGAACAGTTTCCGGATTACGAAAAGGCCATCCAGAACCTTTGGGGCTCCGACAAGGGGTTCGAGGCGACAAGCCACGAATTGCAGGAAGTCCAGTTGAAAGTTGACAGACTGAATGCGGCAAGCGACCCGGCCGAACCCATGGAGGCTGAAAGGCTCAAGGCAAGACGCGATGCCCTGCACCGTGAGTTAATGATGCTCATGGGTGCAAACATGCGGTAAGTGAAGCCACGTTTTAGGGATTTCTGCTCTCCGCCCTGCTGCCGGAAGAAGGTGGCGTCAGCCTTGACCCAGCGGGTGGCCGATCAAGTCGCCACAGTCGATCCAGTAGCCTATGCAAGATGCATTTTCCTAACCCGATGTGCAAAACAGTATTTACTGCTTTTGAACCTCCGTTCCCAAGCCAGAACGGGCATTCGCCTGGCACATGATCCGTTCCGGCTTTCGCAACACCAGGTGCGTGCTTGACGCAAATCAAGGCTGCCGTCATCCACACTTCCTAGAATTTCCACACCAAACAGATTGTCAGGAACATTCGAAAAGTGAACAATTCAGCCACGGAATCTGAACGCAAGGATATTGAAGAGGTTCTCGGACTCGGTGCAAGGGCGATACCTTGGTGGCGCTCATGGCGTGTGCTTGGCTTGGCCATTATTGTAATGTTCGCTGCCAGCTTGGGATATGTTTATTGGTCCGGCAGCAACGCTTCAAGCACTACCCAATACAAAACCGAACCAGTTTCCCGAGGTGGTCTGACGGTTACGGTTACGGCAACAGGAACGGTTGAACCGACGAATGAAATCGAGATTTCAAGTGAACTTTCCGGGATGATCAAGTCGGTCAATGTAGATTACAATGACGAAGTGAAACTGGGTCAGGTTCTTGCCGAACTCGACACTGACAAGTTGGAGGCTCAACTTGCTCATACGCGCGCAACACTGGCGGCGAAGAAGGCGAAACTGCTCGAACTCAAGGCCACTCAAATAGAGAAAAAGAGCGAGTACGAGCGGGTAAGGCCGCTGGCAAGAAAAGGATATTCGTCTCAGTCATCTCTGGATGTGGCAAAAGCAGCCTATGATCGTGCTGTGGCATTGGTGACAAGCGGCGCTGCCGACGTGGCCGTGGCTGAAGCTGATCTGAATCTCGATGAAACCAATCTGAAAAAGGCCTGCATCTGTTCGCCTATCAATGGCGTGGTCCTTAAGCGCAATGTTGATCCAGGACAGACCGTTGCCTCGTCCTTTCAGGCGCCTGTGTTGTTTACATTGGCCGATGATCTGCGCGAGATGCAGCTTGAGGTCGATGTTGATGAAGCTGATATTGGCAAGGTCAAGGAAGGCAATGAAGCCAAGTTTACGATAGAATCTTTTCAAGATCGGGACTTTCCCGCCCGAATATCCGAACTGCGATTTGCGCCGGAAACAGTAGAAGGCGTGGTGACGTACAAGGCGGTTTTGACAATTGACAACAATGATCTCCTGTTGCGGCCAGGGATGACGGCAACAGCAGAAATCAATGTGCAAACCGTAGAAGACGCATTGCTGATCCCAAATGCTGCATTGCGGTATGCACCCGCTGCAGACACTGAAAAAGGGTCTGGCAAGAGCTTTATTCAATCCATCTTGCCTCGCCGTCCGCGTTCAGCGGAAATTGCAAAGATTGAACAAACCAAGAGTGGGGAACGGCGTATTTGGGTGCTTCATAACGACACTCCAGTGTCGGTGAATGTTCGCACCGGAGTTACCGATGGTGTAAAGACCCAAATTCTTGAGGGTGAACTGGGATTAGACGATCGAGTGATCGTGGACACGATCAAAGCGGCAAACTAGATGGTCGCACCGGTTGGAAAACAAACGCACGTCGCCTCAACACCGTTGATGGAGCTTAAGGGCGTCACAAAGGTCTATGGCTCAGGGCCCGCTGCTGTGCATGCCTTGGCGGGTGTTGACCTGCGTATCGACAAAGGCGAGTTTGTTGCCATCATGGGCCCCAGTGGTTCTGGTAAATCAACGGCAATGAACATGCTGGGTTGTTTGGACACACCCTCAAGTGGTCAGTATCTGTTCAAGGGTGTGGAAGTTGGGGGACTCAACCAGGATCAGCGAGCGCTGATAAGGCGCAATTTTCTGGGTTTTGTTTTCCAGGTTTTCAACCTTCTTCCGCGAACTTCGGCACTGGAGAATGTGGAGCTTCCACTGATCTATCGTGGTATGCGACAAGCCGAGCGCCGTACTCTGGCACTTGGAAGCGCTCAAGAAAGTTGGTCTTGCAGGCCGGGAAAGTCACAGCCCCGGTGAATTATCAGGCGGTGAGCAACAGCGCGCCGCCATAGCACGAGCCATTGCAAGTCAACCCGATGTGCTTCTGGCTGATGAGCCCACCGGTAATCTCGATACAAGTCGCAGCCGCGAAATCATGGAGTTGCTAACCAGCCTCAACAAGAATGAAGGTATCACCATCATTATGGTGACCCACGCAAGCGAGATGGCTGATTATGCCGATCGCATCATCCTGTTTGTCGATGGCAAGATTGCCTCCGATGGCCAGGCGAAGGAGGCTGTCTGATGATCTGGGAAACCATCAAGCTCGCTCTTCAGGCAATTTTTCGCAACGCGCTCAGATCGTTTTTGACCGTCCTTGGTATCGTTATTGGCGTTGCTGCAGTTATCACGATGGTCACCGTTGGAGGTGGTACCACGGCCCAGGTCACGCAGGATATTGCCAAGCTTGGCAGCAACCTTCTGTTTGTCCGCCCCGGCCAGGGCTTCGGACCCGGCAGAGCCAGAACCTCCGCAGCAAATTTTGATGCCCGCGATCTTGTTGCTTTGCGCCAGCAGATCAACGGCGTCAAAGTCATAGCGCCGGTCTCGCGAACGGCTTCTACCGCCATCTATGGTAACGAGAACTGGAGTACCACCATTACAGGGAGTACTAACGAGTACTTCGTTGCTCAAGACTGGATCTTTGCATCCGGACGCCAGTTTTTTGATTCAGAGTTGCGATCCGGAAAGGCGGCTTGTATCGTCGGTGAGACCGTTCGCACGGAATTGTTCGGCAAGGCCGATCCAATTGGCTCCAAGATCCGCCTGAAAAAGGTATCTTGCGAGATCATTGGTTTGTTGGCAGCCAAAGGACAGTCCAGCTTTGGTCAGGATCAGGATGATATCGTTGTCATGCCGATCCGCGCCGTCCAGCGCCGATTTCTTGGCAATCAGGATATTCAAACCATTTATGTGTCAGCGCATGATGGAGTTTCGACGGCGAAAGTTCGCCGAGATGTAACTTTTTTGATGCGTGAGTTGCGTCGGATATCACCACTTGAAGACGATGATTTCAATGTGCGTGACATGACTGAAATCGCCAACATGTTGTCTGGGACAACTCGTGTACTGACTGGGTTATTAGGTGCTGTCGCCGCCGTCAGCCTGCTTGTAGGCGGTATTGGCATCATGAATATCATGCTGGTATCGGTGACCGAACGAACCCGGGAAATTGGCATTCGTCTGGCGGTCGGAGCACAAGAAAGTCAGGTGCTGATGCAATTCCTTGTGGAAGCGGTTGTGCTGTCTTTGATTGGTGGTTTGATTGGCATTGCACTTGGACTGGGGCTTGCGGGATTTGCTGCAAACATACTGAAGGTACCGTTCATATTTGAACCAAACATTGTGATAATCGCTTTTGTATTTTCCGCGCTTGTGGGTGTCGTCTTCGGTTACTTTCCTGCGCGAAGGGCAGCGCGTTTGAATCCGATAGAAGCACTGCGTCATGAGTAGAGCTGACCGGGAGTTGCATCTGTAGCTGTTGAATTTTGCCTGAGTTTGCATCCTAGCCGAACACGACATCCAGAAACATCATGACAACCACTCCGATAATAAGCCCTGCGGTAGCGGCTTTGTGGTGGCCGTGGCGATGTGTTTCAGGAATGATTTCATTGCTGATCACGTAGATCATTGCTCCGGCAGCGAAAGTCAGGCCCCAGGGCAAGAGGAACTGTGACGCGCTCACAGCCACTGCGCCTGCCAGCCCCGCCAGCGGCTCCACAAGACCGGTTAAAGATGCAACCTTGAAGGCATAGATCTTGCTATAACCTTCCGACTGAAGAGCCAGTGCAACTGCCAGCCCTTCGGGTGCGTTTTGAAGTCCAATGCCAAGTGCCAATGTTGCTGCGGCACTTATGTCGCCACCACCGAAGCCGATACCGACGGCCAGTCCTTCGGGAACATTGTGCAAAGTGATGGCAATGACAAACAACCAGATTTTCCTGACAGATTCAGCCTTTGGACCTTCGTATCCCTTGATGAAGTGGCGATGTGGAATCTTCTCGTCCAGAAGGTAGATCGCGACGGCGCCTGAAATGATTCCGCCCATGGCAATCAGGGCAGGGTAGGTACCTTTGCCATACAGTCTGGTGGAAATTTCGAGACTTGGGATGATCAGGGAAAAGAACGAGGCTGAGAGCATGATCCCTGCTGCAAACCCCAGCAGAATATCGTTCATTCTGCGTGAGACAGTCTTGCCTACAAGGATTGGTAAAGCGCCTACTGCGGTCATCAATCCGGCAGCAAGGCTGCCCAGGAAACCTAGCGCGATGATATTCATCTGCTCGAGCTGACAGTTGTTTTTGTCTGCATGGCGCTTTTCCGACCTTCTAATGGCTAAGGGTGATGCCGATTGCTGTGGCAATCCCAGCCGCCAGTGCGAACAAGGAATACCTGCGCGGTTCGCGTTCGGCTGCCGGCAATAAATGAGTGGCTCCCACATAGATCAGGGCACCGGCTGACAGGCTGAGCAGACTGCCAAGCACAGAGATATCCACGCGTTGAACAAACGGGTATGAAGTCAGTGTTCCCAGAGGGGTTGACAGCGCAGCTGCCATAAATGCCAGCCAGAATGCCCACTTCTTTTCCAGGCCACCTCTCAGGAGCAGGACGTAGGTGACAATACCCTCAGGAAATTCGTGGAGCACCATCCCAATGGCGGCAGCTACGCCTGTGAATGTACTCACGGTGAAGGTGATCGAATAGACCGCGCCGTCAAGGAGAGAGTGGAACCCGATGCCCAGCATGGGAACCAATCCAATTGCATAGTCCGCCTTGGCAGGCCGATCGCACACATAGGCTGAAATGAACCGGTTGAGAATGTGCATCATCAGATAGCCGACAAGAAGATAGACAGGAGCAGACTCCTGCAGATCGAAACTCTTCGGGATCAGATGGAGAAATGAAACCGTGACCAGGACACCGGCAGCAAAAGCAGCGAAGTAACTGGAGTTCTGCCGGCCCCAGTTTTCGTGATGTTGTACGACCACAATTCCGATTGTGGTAACCAGCGCGGCAACAAGACTGGCCGCCATCGGATACAAGAATTGTTCATCCACAAAACCAACTCCCATAACCCTTCAGAAATGTCAGATGACTTTTGAGTTTCAACCTCTTGGCTTCGACCGCCACATTACCTGTTGTCAGGTCTCTTGCTGTGGAATCAGATCATGATCTGATTTGCCAGCGGTCAAGATAATCAAAACTTCCTTGACGGGACCACGGATGACCTGTTCACCCTGACCCACAACATCGCTCTTGCCGTCAGCCAATGCTTTCGCCTCAACAACGTCCTCAATCCTTGCTCCAGATGCCAGGATCGCAGCCAGTTTCTGTTCATCAATAGGCCCAACGATCTGTTTCAACTGCTCACCGGTCATTCGATACATCTCCAGTAAATTGGTTTTTTGTCCGGATTTTTAAGGCAAGGATCATGCTTCGATTGAATGCAGATGAACGTCATCGGCCTTGTTGCGCTTCAAAATATCCACCGCGCGATTTTCGTCAGCCTCGGTGGGCGTCCGCACCCAAACCAGCAGACCCCCGCGATCAAGCTGTTCCTGAAGGCTGTCAGCATGTTGCTTGCCGACCAGAGCAGCCAAAGCGCCGCCAACAAGTCCGCCTGAGGCGGTGCCCGTGACCGTTGCTGCCAGCAGCGCCCCGAATGAACCACCGGATGCAACAACCGCCCCTGCTGCAACGAGAGCGCCGACATACATCAATCCCCCGAGCACTGCGCCTTCGGCATCGCCAACGGATTCAGTCGAAACAAATGCCGTTCGCGGAGCCAACGCGCTGTCTTCCAGGGACTGGGCATCGGCGTATGCATGGCCGAGTTTCTCATGCACTGCATCCTGACTTGCCAATAGGCTGATCTCTGCTCGATCAAACCCGCTTTCTTCCAGTTCCTCGATGGCGGTTTCCATCTCGTCAGCATTGTGAAAAACGCCGACTGCTTCGCGAATTGTCTTTGTATGTGTATCTGACATCTGTAACCTTCCAGAAATTGTCGTTCCTACAATAGGAAAGTTGGCAGCCAATCCCATGACCAAGATCAATTCCGGTGCCTTATAGCGTTCCAAGGGAGAGGTATGCGAACGCGCAATCGGGCGTCCTGTACGTGCCACATGCAGAAATTTCGCGTTCTTCGCTAATAGAGCAGAGATCTTCCGGACAACATTTTTAAAGACATCTACGAAGTTGCCCGACACTTCCATCAATCTCTGATCTGGAGAAGGAGGAAGTTTTTCATTGACCAGGATCAACGCGGCATTGCCTGAAACGTGCGACCGTTTTTCTTCGTTAGAGGACGATAATGGTATGCCACGCTGTGAAGTGTGTGGTTTGGATTGAGGACGTTGTCGCTGACCCGGCATTCGGCAACTATTGTAAAGTCGATGCAAGAAAGCGTTTTAGGGAGAGCCATGTTTACACTCATGATGGTACCGGTGGACCTTGAACACCTCGAACCGCTGTCGAAAGCTTTGAGCGCGGCTGCTGGTTTGGCAAAGCACTACGACATACCGGTGTGCTATGTAGGTGTTGCCAATGAGGAGCCAAGCCGCGTAGCCCACAATCCGGCGGAGTATGAAAAAAAGCTCCAGGCATTCACCACAAGCCAGACGGCGAAATACGGTCACAGCGCCAGCTGCAAGACTTTTGTGGGCCATGATCTTGTTGCTGATGTGGATGATGTCCTGCTTGAGGCAGTAAGTACAGTCCAGGCGGATTTGGTGGTTATGGCGTCACATGTTCCGACAATCGTTGACTACGTCTGGCCCTCCAACGGCGGCAAGATCGCCGCTCATTCAAAGGCATCGGTCTTTGTTGTCAGGTAATCCCTGTGACTTCGCACACGGCACTTGTGAGGCGGAATGCCGTGAGGTGCCAACCGGCAATACTCAAGTTCCCGACCAGGGCGCGTCAGTTCAGCGGTGGTCGGTCAGGTAGTCAGGTTACAGCAGACTGCCGGTTCCGGTTTGACGAGGTTCAACGCGGTATCGCCTCCGTCGTGCAGATAATCGTTCCCTTATCCAATTTTTCCGGCCGGACATGAAACAACTCGACACAAACGCAGGACCGCAAGAAACGACAGCGGCAAATGGCTGGAACCGCTGGATCGCGGCACGATTGCGCGACGTGGCTGACCTGCTCGAACAACAAGGCGCAAACCCCTTCCGCACCGGGGCATACAGGCGTGCGGCAGGCACACTGGATACCATGCAAAGAAACGCCGGTGACATTCTTGCCAGCGAAGGTGTGGAAGGATTGATTGAGCTGCCACACATCGGCAAGTCGATTGCGTCAGCGATTGTTGAGATGATCCAGACCGGCCGTTGGTTGCAACTCGAGCGATTGCGCGGCTCGGTTGATCCGGTGAAGCTGTTTCGCACCATACCGGGGATCGGGCCGAAACTGGCTGCAGATATCGAATCTCGGTTGCATGTCGAGACGCTGGAAGACCTTGAGGCGGCAGCGTATGACGGGCGTTTGAGCGAGGTTCCGGGGGTTGGCCCGCGCCGGGTGACGGCAATTCGGCAAGCCCTGGCCAGCCTGCTGCAACGCCGGCGGGTCGGTATGACATCACAAGCAAGCAGTGTGCCGGATGTCGCGGACCTGCTTGATGTGGATCGCGAATACCGGGAGAAATCCGAGGCAGGGCAGCTGCCGCTGATACAGCCACGTCGTTTCGCCTCTGATGAAGGTGCGTCCCTGCCGATTTTTCATACGCAGCGCGGTGACTGGCATTTCACCGCGCTTTATTCAAACACCCCGCGTGCCCATGAACTGGGCAGGACGCGTGACTGGGTGGTGATCTATTTTCATGCCGACAGCGAACCGGAAGCACAGTGCACCGTGGTAACGGAACATTTCGGCCCGCTGAGAGGGTTAAGAGTGGTCCGGGGCAGGGAAGAGGAGTCCGGCCGGTTTCATGCCCACCCGCCCGCTGACGTCAATCATACTCCAAACGGATAGGTGTCCGGCACACCTTTGATTTGACCGCTTGGCAGCGGTGAGATTGCACTTGTCTTGTCAATCCAGATGTATTCGTCAAACTGCTTCGGCAGCACAGCCTCGAAATAGTGGCTGGCCAGCTCGGTTTCCGGACGGTAAATAACCCCGATCGCCCGTTCGAGCCTTGGATTGGCAAGCTCTGTCACCACGTCCAGCTCATGCCCTGTACGCATTGGCAGGATCAGGCCGGGTGTGTTGGTCAAATGAAATTGCCGTTCATAGCTTTGCGGGTGCGACGGTTGTATGGATTTCACCTCCATCGGACCGTTCCATGCAGACGCTGCTGCGACCGCGCCATGATCGGTACCAAAGCCGATATGAAAGGTCTGCGTCGGAAAGCCCTTTCGACACAGTTCGCCGATATTGTGCTCGCCACGTGCTGACATTTCGGTGGCAGATGCGTCTCCAATATGGGAATTGTGCGCCCAGACAACGGCTCTGGATTGCGGCCCGTGAAACGCAAGCAGATTCTGCAGCGTCTCAAACATATGCCCATCGCGCAGGTTCCAGGAGGCGCGCGAGCCGTAATACATAATGCGGTAGTAGCGTTCCGCATTGGTAACCAGTTGTGCATTTTGTGTTGCATCCAGGAAACGCTCACCATCCTGCAGGACGTATTCCTGCCGCTTGGCGTAAAGGTCGACCAGCATCTTGGTGATGCTGGGTTCGCAATTCTTGTAGGCACCGGTCAGTGCCGCATGTCCGTAGGCCGCAGGGTCGGCCTCCCAGGGGCTGAGACAGCCATATCGATGCTGGGCGATCATCGCCATGTCAGGGTCGACATCCTGCAGATAGTCCATAATGGCACGCACCGAGACATACATGCTGTAGAGATCGAGGCCATAGAACCCGCACCGGAAATCATAGGCTTTGGGTTTGTTGTGTCCGTGCAGCCAATCAATGAATTCGCGGGTCTCTTCATTGCGCCACATCCAGGTCGGGAACCGGGCAAACGCTTGCCAGTCACTCGGTGGAACATCGCGATGACGCACATAATGATCAATCCGCGCGGCATCCGGCCAGTCCGCTTCTGCTGCAACAATTGTGAAGCCCTTGTCTTCAATCAAACGTTTGGTGATGCGCGCCCGCATCCGGTAAAACTCGGATGTGCCATGGCTGGCCTCACCAATCAGTACGATGCGGGCGTCGCCAATGCGCTCAAGCATGGGGTCAAGGTCAGCATCATCGATGGACTGGAAGGTTTCACCATGTCGGGCCAGCAGGCCGGGCAGGGACTCGCTGGACCGTGGCCGCGCCTGGACCAATCTTGGGCTGGCAGCTTCTGCAGATTTGTCCGCTGCTTCCCAGCCTTCCTCTCCAATCAGCGGAACAAATCGCACGTCCGCCAGGTCTTCCCGGTCAAACTGGCCTTTTGGTTGGCGGGTAATCCTGATCAGTTGCTGTGCGGTGACATTGGTGCCCACAGGTACGACCAGGCGGCCACCGACAGCCAGTTGCGCCTTGAGGCTTTCCGGCACCGACGGTGCGCCTGCTGAAACCAGGATAGCGTCAAACGGGGCATGTTCATCCCAGCCCCTGGTACCGTCAGCATGCAGCACGTGTACATTGCCGTAGCCCTGATCGATAAGTGCAGATGCTGCCTTTTCTGCCAGCTGATCAATGCGCTCGATGGTATAGACCTCGCCTGCGAGTTCGGCCAGAACAGCTGCGGCATAGCCGGAGCCTGCACCAATCTCGAGCACTTTTTCCCCGCCTTTGAGAGCCAACGCCTCGACCATATAGGCCACGATGTAGGGCTGGGAAATGGTCTGCTCCGAAGCTATTGGCAGCGGTCGGTCGGCATAGGCAAGATGCCGGAACTCTTCTGGCACGAATGCCTCCCGATGTACTTTTCTCATCGCATTCAAAACAAGCGTATCGCGAACACCACGAGCATAGATCTGCTGTTCGATCATTTTTTCCCGTTGTGCCGAATAGTCAGTCATGGGGGTTGCTCACCTGCATCGTTTCATTGGGTGGGTAAAATTATGCCGCTGTGAAAGCTGCTGTCCTTAACCAAGATCAAACAATGAGCTCGTTGTTTCTGCGATACTGCCACCGGAGGCGTGCGCTGATGCAGCAAACTGGAAGAGATACAATTGCGCGAGATACTATGTTGCGGTTTGCGCAAAAGACAGGACTGGCACCTGGCAGTGGTAGCCCGGTGCGCTATCTCTGGACGGACGCGTATGCCGTTTGCAATTTCCTGGAGCTTCACCGCCGCACAAATGACGGCAATTATCTCCAGTCGGCACTTGATCTTGTAGAGCAGGTTCATGAAACCCTTGGCAGGCACCGTGAAGATGACAGCCGGGAAGGGTGGATCAGCGGTATGTCGGAAAAGGAAGGCCGTCTTCACCCTACAGCAGGCGGTCTTCGCATCGGCAAGACACTACCGGACAGGAGACAACACGAACCGGCAGATGCCGATCTTGAATGGGATCGGGATGGCCAATACTTCCACTATCTGACAAAGTGGATGCATGCTCTGCACCAGGTCCAGATTGCTACCGGCGACTGGAAATATGTTCGCTGGGCACGTGAGCTTGCCAAGGCCGCGTGTGAGGCTTTCGCACGGCGGGCCAACAGTGGCGCCGTCACCGGGTTGTACTGGAAAATGAACGTGGATCTGACATATCCGGTGGTTGCGTCCATGGGACACCATGATCCCCTTGACGGTTATATAACGCTTCTCGAAATCGACCGGTCCCTGCCGCAAAAGGATCGCGGACAGCCAGCACTTGATCTGTCCGGTGAACTCAGCATTTTCAAGCAACTTTGTATTGGCCGGGATTGGGTGACCGACGATGCGCTCGGCATTGGCGGGCTGCTGTTTGATGCCTGCAGACTCATACAGCTGTCTCCCGGCGATGACCGCGAGTTCGTCAATGCGATGTTGATCTCGCTTCTTGAAGCATCCCGCACAGGATTGCGGCATTTCCTGAGCAGTGACACGCTGCAGGAAAGTGCGGCACAACGACTGGCATTCCGCGAGCTGGGTCTCTCAATCGGAATTCATGCCATACCACTAATACTTGCAAGGCTCGACCAATCTGGCGACGTGGAACTGAGCTCCCGCACCAAACCATTGATCGTTGATCTGGAACGTGTTGTGCAATTGGCTGATGCAATCGAAGACTTCTGGCTGCAATCCGCTCACAGGCGGCCCCGCAGCTGGCAGCATCACGAGAACATCAACATGGTCATGCTCGCATCCAGCCTGATGCCTGATGGCGTGTTGCGGCTTTCAGACATGAAGTCTGTTTCGACCATGACCTGATGACGAGAAACAGGTGTCGATGCCATTCAGTTGGCAGTTAAGAGGCAGGTTTGAATACCATTTGATTAAGATCATGATGGGGTTTGCGGCAACGGCGTAGATTGCTGCACTACCGACGACCTTGAACAAGAGACACTTCCCGATGGCAACTGTAACGCCCGTAAAACCATCGTCGCTTCGCATGGAGACCGACCCACGTTCACTTGGTTTTAAATCAACGAATGAACTGGAGCCAATCGACAGCCTGATTGGGCAGGAGCGCGCCCTTGGAGCGATCCGGTTTGGCAGTTCCATAGACCAGCCCGGCTACAACTTGTTTGCATTAGGGCCACAAGGCACCGGTCGTCACACGGCCATTCTTTCATACCTTAAGGGCAAGGCTGCTGACGAGACTGCTCCTTTCGACTGGGTCTACGTCCACAATTTTGAGACAGCCCACAAACCGCACGCAATGCGATTGCCTGCCGGTATCGCGATCCGGTTCAAAGACGCCATGAAGGAGATGGTTGACGACTTGAGGGTGGCTGTTCCGGCGCTGTTTCAATCAGATGAGTATCGTGAAAAGCGCAGCGCCATCGATGGCGAATTTGAAGATTTGCACGATCAGGCATTTGAAGGGCTGCGCGAGAAGGCGGAGGCGCAAGATATTGCCATTTTGCGGACACCAATGGGTTTTGGCCTGGTGCCGACGTCAGACGGGCAGGTCATCAAACCTGAAGTTTTCAATGCATTGCCCAAAGAACAGCGCGCTGCAATCGAAGAGCGTATTACTGCTTTACAGGATGACCTGCAGGCAGTGCTGGAACGTCTGCCACTGTTGCAAAAAGAACATCGCGATCGCGTCAGGCAATTGCATGCCGATCTTGCCGACAGCGTGGTCGACGCATCGATCAAGGCGGTCACTGCAAAGTTTGAGGGCATTGCGGAGATTCAACAACACCTGTCGGAAGTCCGCAAGGATATCGTTGAACGAGCTGACATGTTTCTGGAGAAGCCGGACGGAGAAAACTCAAGCCCGTTTCCGGAGGCTTTTTCATCTCAAGGTCCAGATCCCAGATTCAACCGGTATCTGATAAATGTCATGGTCGCAAATGACAGCGATGGCGATCACAAGGGCGCACCGCTTGTCACCGAGGATCACCCGACACTGGCCAATCTGGTGGGGCGGATTGAACACGTCTCGCAATTTGGTGCACTGGTGACCGATTTTACCATGATCCGTCCCGGTGCCCTGCATCGTGCCAATGGCGGTTATCTTGTGCTGGATGCCAGGAAAGTCCTCAGCGAACTGTTCTGCTGGGAAGCCTTGAAGCGGGCATTGCGCAGCGAAACCGTCACAATCGTCTCTGCTGCAGAACAACTCAGCCTTGTTAACACAGTATCTCTTGAACCGGAGCCAATTCCTCTGAAGGTAAAGGTGGTTCTGATCGGGGAGCGAATTCTCTACTATCTCCTGAATTCCCTGGATCCTGATTTTGCTGATCTGTTCAAGGTTCAGGTAGACTTTGACGAAGAGCTTTCCAGAAGCGAGGAAAACACCAGACTGTATGCCAGCCTGATTGCCACCATTGCCGGCAAGCATGGTCTTCGGCCACTCAACGCGGCCGCAGTTGCAAGAGTGGTTGACGAGGCCGTTCGATATGCACAGGACGCTGAGCGGCTTTCGCTAAGGATCGGCCTGCTTGCCGATCTGCTCCGCGAGGCGGATTTCTGGGCTGGCGAAGCAAAACGCAAAACCATAAACATTCGCGACGTCGAGCGCGCCATATCTGAGCAGATAAACCGCTCGGACCGGATCCGTGAAAGAAGTCATGAAGCGATCACACGCGATACGGTGCTGATCGAAACCGATGGCGAAGCGGTTGGTCAGATCAACGGTTTGTCCGTAATCGGGCTGGGCAATTTCAGCTTCGGGCAGCCGACACGAATTACCGCGCGTGCACGCATGGGGTCAGGCAAGCTGATCGATATCGAACGTGAAACCAAGCTTGGCGGGCCGCTGCACTCAAAGGGCGTTCTCATTCTGTCTGCGTTTTTGTCGGCGAACTTTGCTCTTGAAATGCCCATGTCGCTTTGGGCCAGTGTGGTCTTGGAGCAATCCTACGGTGGCGTAGAGGGCGACAGCGCATCCTCAGCCGAACTTTATGCCTTGCTGTCGGCGCTCTCCGGCA
The DNA here is from genome assembly GCA_963698275.1 of uncultured Alphaproteobacteria bacterium. Lineage (GTDB taxonomy): Bacteria > Pseudomonadota > Alphaproteobacteria > Rhizobiales > Aestuariivirgaceae > Anderseniella. The sequence continues at coordinate 1,381,121 of CAVOQE010000001.1, forward strand.
TTCCGCTTCGCCAGTCATTGGCGGTAACCGGTTCGGTCAATCAGTATGGTCAGGTTCAGGCGATTGGCGGCGTCAACGAGAAAATCGAGGGTTTCTTTGACATCTGCAATGCTCGGGGCCTCACCGGTAGACAGGGAGTGTTGATTCCCGCTTCCAACACCAAACACCTCATGCTTCGCCCGGACGTCGTGGCGGCATCAAGGAAGCGGAAGTTCAACATTTATCCAATTGAAACCATCAGCCAGGGTATCGAAGTGCTTACTGGTACCACAGCCGGTGGGCGCGACCGTTCGGGAGAGTTTCCCAAGGCGTCGGTGTATGGCCGTGTTGAAGCGCGCTTGCGCGAGTATGCCCTGACCAGAAAGGATTTCGGAGCCACTCAGTCGCAATCGACAGTGCAAGGCGATGACACATGAACAACCACGATCAGAAGCCTGGCGGCCGCAGGATCGTTGTAGGGCTTACGGCTGCATCAGATGCCGACAGGACAATTGCTGCTGCTGCAGTTCTTGCCGGTGTCACTGAAGCCAAGATTGTCGGTCTTTTCATGCAAGAAGAGATCATGTTTGAGTTGGCGGAATTTCCATTCGCGCGCGTTCTGAACTTCGACAGTCCGGCACCGCGCGAGTTTTCACGCCAATCCATGCAGGAAGCATTTGCCAGAACGGCTGCCGTCTGCAAGCGGGTTTTATCGGAACGTGCAGGCAAGGCGCAGGTAAACTGGTCATTCAGCACCAAACAGGGGGACCTGAGCGCGGCGTTTGAGGCAATGGCCGGCTCAGGCGATTATGTCGTCCTGCCGGGCGAAACGCATGGTATGGGCACGCACTCTCTGATCCACACCCTTCGCATGGTGCCTGCGGGCGTCGGAGGAGTGGTTGTGGCCGCACTTCATCGCAAAAGCCGGTCAACCGGTCCAATCGTGGCCATCGATGACGGGGATGAAACGGGAGCTCGCACAATTGTTCTGGCAGCCCGCCTTGCGGCTCTCGAGGACAGGCCATTGCATCTGATCGTGATTGCTGCGACAGACGCTGACGCCGAACGTATCGAGGCTCGCGCCGCGACATTGGTTAGCGGCAAACAAACCATGACGACGCATCGACATCTGCCAGGCTCTCCACAGTCTATTGCCGCAAGCCTCATTCACCTGTCGCCGTTCTTTGTTGTCGGAGATCTGGACGGTGAGCCGTTCAGCGACGATCAGATCGCCGTTTCGCTGTTCCGTGCTGCCAAAGCTCCAGTGCTTCTTTTACGCAAAGCCTGAACGGCGCTGCTTCAGCAATCTGAATACCGGCCGAATTTCGGTCTATGCCGAGGCAAGGAGTACTCTTGGGAGCAGTTGCCTGTGGTTTAAGTGCTGGAGACTTTTTCGGAGTTGCTGACACATTTTCCAGCAGGAAGCAGGTGCCTTTTTCCACGTCCCGCTGCTGGCACTGTCAGAACAATTCGGACCGATAAGCTAGGTTTCCCCAGTGTCCCATGAAGGCCATTGGCAACACCGACAGGCAGGAAATGGCTCGCTGGTAAAGCAATGGGTGAGAACATCCTGCAGCGATTGAGTGGGCATTAGAATTTCCAGCGATCAGGCCAAATTAGTCGCTCATCGACTGGCATTCCATGATGACACCTAGTCCTGCATCACATATGTGCCGGGAGCATTGCACAGCGGTTTGAAGCCTTTGGCGGCGGCACCCATGGCAGGAGGCGCAACCGTTTCTCCTGAGCGGGAATGCAGCCAGCCTGAAAATGCAGGCCACCAGGATCCACTTTCCACCGGGGTTTCATTGAACCAGGTTTGCGGGTCGCGATAATGCTCCTGTTCGTGCTTTGTCGCCAAACGGAAATGCCGGCGGGGATGCCCTGGCTCGGAGACAATCCCGGCATTGTGTCCGCCATTGGTGAGCACAAAAGTGAGTTCCGTATCGGCAAACAGGTGAAACTTGTAGACTGACTGCCATGGTGCGACATGATCCCACTCGGTACCAACTACGAAGATCGGGGCCCGGATGTCTGACAAGGCAACCGGGCGGCCTTCAACCTTGTAGCGGCCTTCCGACAGATCGTTGTCGAGGAACAGCTGGCGCAGATACTCTGAATGCATGCGATAGGGAAGGCGGGTCGCATCTGCATTCCAGGACATCAGGTCACTCATAGGTGAGCGTTCGCCCATAAGGTAATCATGTATGACACGCGACCAGATCAGGTCGTTGGACCTCAACATCTGGAACGCACCGACCATCTGTTTGGTATCAAGGAAACCTTGCTCCCACATCATGTCCTCAAGAAAGGTGACCTGGCTCTCATTGATGAACAGCATCAGCTCGCCGGCCTCGGTAAAATCAGTCTGGGCGGCAAAGAAAGACAGGGATGCAAAACGCGTATCTTTGTTGCGTGACATGGTAGCAGCAGCCGTGGCAAGTAGCGTGCCGCCCAGGCAGTACCCAGCGCCATGGATTTTATGGCTGCCCGTGATGACTTCAATAGCGTCGACTGCAGCCATGACACCAAGTGTGCGGTAATCGTCCATGCCGAGGTCGCGGTCATCCGGGTCAGGATTCTTCCACGAGATCATGAAAACCGTGAAACCCTGTTCCGTGAGATATTTCACCAGGGAGTTGTGTTCTGACAGATCAAGTATGTAATACTTCATGATCCAGGCAGGCACGATCAGTAACGGTTCAGGATGGACCTCATCGGTCACCGGTGCATACTGGATCAACTCGATCAGCCTGTTGCGATATACAACCTTGCCAGGTGTTACAGCAAGATTCTTACCAACCTGGAAGGTCTCTGTGTCAACCGGCTTTTTGTCACTGATTGCCCTGTCCATATCATCCAGGTAGTTCTGGAAGCCACGCACAAGGTTCTGCCCGCCTTCACTCAAAGTCTGCTGAATGACTTCCGGATTAGAGAAAAGATAGTTCGATGGTGAAAAAACATCCAGTATTTGCCTGGTGGCAAAGCTGACAATGTTTTCGTGCTGATGGGTAACCCCACGAATACCGGTTGTTGCGTTGTGCCACCATTGCTGGTTGAGCAGGAAACCCTGATAAATCAGGTTGAAGGGAAACGCCTGCCAAGCCTCGCCAACGAACCGCTTGTCTTGTGGCAGCGGGTCTATACAGGTTGTTTCAGCATCTTGCCCGGTCGCAAATCGGCCTGCATAGTTGGCATAGCGTAGGGCCTTCTTTGTTGCCTTCTGGACCAGTTGTGACTGCTTGCCCGGCGAACTCGCGAGATGTACTGCCCAATCGGAATAGGCCGCTGCCAATGCACTTGGGGATAGACCGGAGGTCACCCGAGCGACGGCTGCGTGAACCGACCGGTCCAGAATATCCTGCAATGCTGTTGATGCGTATGAATCACGCTCGATCATTTGCAGCATGGGTCCAGATGGCGTCTCCGTTACGTCGTCGCCACATTTGCTCTGCAAATCTTGGGTATCTGCCAGATGACCCATAATATTGGCAGACCCGTTTGTCTTTTTCTGACGATCAGATTTGTGAATTTGATCAGGGACTGTTTGCTTCGACACCTTGATGTCCTTTCGTGCAGTCTGGCAGCCAGCACCCAGCTATTGGGATTCAACATAGCGTCATTTTGCAGCGCAGCATTGATCTTGATCATGATCGGGATGAGGTTGCATGGATACTCTTTGATGGCTTCGCAATCTCCGGGTGTGATCCATATCAATGAAGTCGGCTTCTACACTGTGCATTGATGTCCATACATTATGCGTATGGTGTAATGCCAAAATGATAGGAGTTAGTGATGAATAGAGTGATGAAAATTGCGTTAGCTGGCTGTGCTCTCTGTGCAGCAGGTTTAACAGGTCTGGCCCCGGTGCAAACTGTTTCAGCAATGCCGGTTTCTGTGCAATCCGGTTATCAAGCAATCATAGGAGATAGCGTTGGCCTTCCGATCGTAAATGTGGCCAAACGACATAGATACAATCGGAGACGTCATGGAAGACGTCACAGGACACGTCGTGGCCGGCATAGGCACTACCGTAATGGTTACTGGTATGCAGTTCCATTTTGGTTGGGAGCAGCTGCCATCGGTTCAGCAACTTCTTCAGCTGGAGGTAGATGTGAATACAAGAGTTGGCTTTGTGCTCAAAACTGGGGTAACGGAGGCCCTGATTACGAGGGATGCATGAGGTACGAAGGTTGCGATTGACCTTCGACAATTGGCAATTATTGGTCAATAACTGCCAAAAATGAGACATTGGTCAAAAGGGACATCTTCCACAAAGAGGATGTCCCTTTTTATTTGATGAACTGCGTGTATCCATAATCCCTGCGAAACGTTCGACCGGCTGATCCTCTTGCAGGATATGGACATGGGGCAACATAATTATGCTGACGAGACAATCACCGACTGCCCTTGGAACCCGGCGAATGACGGGGTCACGATCCGTTACGGTCCCCACCGACTTGTCCGGTGTAACAAAAACCGGAGTATACATGATCTGACGCATCAGCACTTAAGCGTCTTTGGTCTTTGTGTCCGTCGGGGGCAGAGAATTGACAGTCTGACGATAGCGTGTTTGTGACTGTGCTTAAATTTACACAGATCAATGTCCTTAAAGACGCTCACGGTAGAGGGCTGCGGTAGCCTTGCGCTATGCGTGCACGTCGCTGACCCGTCTTATCACTTGCCTTTCTTGCGTCTATTGCGAGTGTTCAGCGCCTCGAAACCGACAATCACATCGAGCAATTCGGTAGTGATTTCGCTCTGGCGAACTGATCGTGTCTCAGCAGTCAGCTCCTCCAGTTGTTCATCAATCGACTGTTCGGCCTGCTGCATCCTGGCAAGCCGTGCGGCATTTTCCGTCACCAGCGCCTCGGCGGCGGCGCGAAACAGGTCCGTAAACAGATAACTGCGTATCAGCGCCGCGAAAAGCTGATCCGGTGGCAGGCTGAACTGCGGCAAGCTGCGCGAGGTCCATGGACGTTTGGCTAGCGCACCGATCAGCTCGGGATCCAGAGGCAGCAGGCCCTGCAATACCGGGACCTGCTGGCCATGCTCGATGCGCTGCATGAAAACCAGCGACACAGCGATTACCCCCGATCCACTGGCACGGCGGATCCCATCCAGCCGGGTGATCAAGCTGCCCGCCAGCCGTCCCAGTCCGTCCGAGGTTGCGGGCGGCAGCAGTGTCGCCTCTCTCAAGATGTTCAGCCCCGTTATGGCATCTTCCATCTGCGCGCCGACACAGATCACCTTTGCAGCCTGCGGCTTCTCCACAGCCTGCGCGACCTTGGCCGCCAAAATCTCGTTGTAGTTGCCGCAAAGCCCGTGGTCAGACCCGAAAACGATGATGACCGGCACCGCCCCCTGTTCGGGCTCAAGAGGCAGCGCTCCAGTGCGATGGAGGAACGCGTGGAAGCCATCAAGCACCGTGTTGCGATAGCCCTCGATTGCGCGGGCTGCCTGTTCGTACGGCAGCGCATTAATTGCGGACATGGTTTTCATCGTGCGCACGATGCCGCGAATGCTGCGCATGGTCCCGGTGCGGTGGTTTAGCAGCTCAAGCGTCTGCGTCATCGGCTTCGATCCCTTCCGCAATCGCCTTGCGCGCAGTCGTCAATGATACCGGCGCGGTCCTCGTCGGCCAATTTCCGGTTCCCTGCGATCTTAGCCTCCAAACCGTGATCATCCGTGCGTATTGTTGCGCGGATTGCATTCATAGCGGCACGCGTCTGCTTCTCGTCCAGGTCGTCCAGCAACCCCTCCATCGCTGCAACCAAGACCGCTAGCTGTTCGGCTGCAGGCATCGGGTCGCGTTCGGACTGTAGCAATGCTGCGCGCATCGCTGTCCCGCGCGCCAGTCGCGCTCGTGTGGCCTGATCCAGTCGCGTGCCAAACCGGGCGAATTCCTCCAACTCTTCGAACTGCGAAAGTGTTACCCGCAGGTTGCCTGCAACTTCGCGGAACGCGCGGCGCTGGGCCTTGCCACCGACGCGCGAAACCGACACGCCAAGATCAACGGCGGGGAACTGATTTTTGCGTACCAGACCGGGTGACAGATAGATCTGGCCATCGGTGATCGAGATAAGGTTGGTCGGGATATAGGCCGACAGGTTTTCGGCCTGTGTCTCGACCACTGGCAGAGCCGTGATCGAGCCGCCGCCGGCTGCGTCAGTAAACTGGCCTGCACGTTCCAGGAGGCGAGCATGGACATAGAAGATGTCGCCCGGAAATGCTTCGCGCCCCGGCGGTCGGCGCAAAAGCAGTGACAATTCGCGGTAAGCATGAGCGTGATGGGTGAGATCGTCCATCACCACCAGCACATCACGTCCCTTGGCCACAAAACTCTCGGCAATCGACATTGCGGCATAAGGCGCGATATAAACCAGCCCCGGCGCATCCTCGTCGCCTGCGGCAATGATGATGGAATTATCCATCATGCCGCCTTCACGGATGGCGCCGATTACCTTGGCCACCGCATCACCTCGCTGGCCGATGGCGCAATAGATACAGATCACATCGGTGTTCCGCTGGTTCAGGATCGTATCGACCGCGATAGAGGTCTTGCCCGTCTGCCGGTCGCCGACGATCAGTTCGCGCTGTCCCAACCCCACGGGTACGGCAGCATCGATTACTTTCAGCCCGGTCGCAAGTGGCCGAACAACAGCGGAGCGGTGCAGGATGTCCGGCGCTTCGACTTCGATCGGGTGCAGGACGGTCGCATCGACCGGGCCCTTCCCGTCTTGCGGGCGGCCTAGTGCGTCTACAACGCGACCCAGGAGCGCGGGCCCTACCGGTACGCTGACCACCTGATTTGTCCGGCGCACATTCTCGCCCAGGGTAAGATTTTCCGAGGGGCCAAGCAGGACGATACCCAGCCGGTCCGGCTCAAGGTCAAAAACGATCCCGCGCACGCCAGAGGCGAATTCCAGAAGTTCGTCCGACAGCGCGCGCGCCAGACCGGTAACGATGGCGATACCGTCGCCGACTTCGGCCACACGACCGATCTCGCTGATCTTTGGCGGTGGAGGCGGGCTGTCCAGCAGCGCCTGCACCAGATCTTGGGTGGTGAGCCCTGCAGCGGTATCAGGCTGCATCGGTCAATCCTTTTGCTACGCGCCGCCCTGCGCGATCCTCCAGCAACGCGTCAAGTCCGTCGAGATAGCTGTCCACCGTCCACATGACATGGGCACCGCCCAACTGTAAGGTCAGACCAGGCGATTGGGACGGATCGGTGTCGAAGCGCACAGTGAAACGGGGAAGGACCGAGGTAATCTCTTTGGTCAGGCGGGCGGCCGCTTTCGTAGGCAGCGGATCACGCGTCAGCACGACAGCCTCGCGGCTGTCACCAGCGGCATTGCGCAACTCATCCGCAATTGAGCCAAGCTGCGCCACGGTATGGTCAATGATCCGTTGTTCCAGCGTTTCATCTGCAAGGTCGGACAACGCCTTGCGTGTCAGGGACAGCAGTGCCTCGGCACCGGTGCGGTGTAAATCAGCTGTGTATTTCTGTGCCTCCTCGGCGCGTTGCGCCTCGCGGTCGGTCTGTTCCGTCGCCAACCGTTTGTGGGTTTCGGCAAGAAGGGCGTCGCGTTCAGCTCCGGCTGCCGCGCGTGCTTCATCCAGCGTTTCGGCTCTGCTGGCGCGGAGCGCGGATATCTCGGCATTGTGATCTGCCTCGGCGGCTTCGGCCGCCTTGCGGATCGTCGCCGCCTCAGCCATGCGGTCAGCGATCTCCTTTTCACGCGCATCGACACCGTCCAGGATCGGCCGATAAAGAAAGCGCTTCAGCAGCCAGATCAGAACCAGAAAATTGACGATTTGGGCTCCGACAGTAATCCAGTCGATCGACATGTCTAGCCACCTGTACTTTGCGCTGCTGTTTCGACGGCCGCATTCCAGAAGGGGTTGGCGAAAAGCAGAATCATGGCAACGACGAAACAGTAGATCGCAGTCGATTCGATCATGGCAAGGCTGACAAACAATGTTCGGGATAGCGTTGACGATGCATCGGGTTGCTGCGCTATGGCATTGAGCGCCGCTGCTGCCGCACGACCCTCGCCAAGCGCCGGACCCAGCGCGCCGAAGGATACGGTGAGGCCTGCTGTAAAGATGGATATGACGGCGATGATGGAGAGGTCGGTCATGTCTGATCCTTTGCGGTTTGTTTGGTATCGGGCAGCGGCGGTGAAGCGGTTGCCGACGAGATGTAGACGGTGGCGAGGATGGCAAAGATATAGGCCTGGATGATGCCGGTCAGCAGGCCAAGCATATCCATCACCACGGGAAAGAAGAACGGCGCCACGCCCAGCAGGATTGCGGCTATTACAGCGCCACTCATGATGTTGCCGTAAAGCCGGATCGCGAGCGAGATGCCACGCGTGAATTCGCTGATTATGTTGAACGGCAGCATGAAGACCGACGGCTCCAGATAGGTGCGCAGATAGCCGCCCAATCCACGGCTGCCGATGCCGAAAAGCGGAACCGCCACCAAGACCGACAGCGCCAGCGCCGTGGTGGTGGAGAGCGAGGCGGTGGGTGGATCGAAACCGGGAACCACCGTTAGCAGGTTTGAGGTGACGATAAACAGAAACAGCGTGCCGGTGAAATAAAGCAGCCGCCGGTCGCGGCGTTGTGTGATTTCGGAAATCTGGCTCTGAATGCCGTTCACGATAACCTCAAGCGTGGTACGCCAGCGATCGGGCGGCACATCCGGTCTCAAGTTGCGGGTGATCAGGACTGATACGCCGGTCAGCAGCGCCATGATCAACCAGGTGTTGAAGATCGTGCTGTTGACGGCGATGCCACCAATCACAAAAGCGATGCTGTCGTCAGGGGTCAGTTCCATCGGGAAACCTCCGTTTCCGCAGGTCGTCGCGCGATGGTAATGGCAGCGAAACGCACAGCCACGAAGGTCAGTACGAAACCGGTCAGCGCCACCGGCCCGCTTTGTGCCACCAGCCAGCCAATGCTCAGCAACGCCGCGATGCGCAGCACGCTGCTCAACAACAGCACAGCCGTCGGGCTTGCCGACCGCAATGCCAGATGCATCCCCAAGGCCAGCCCGGCGAAGAACAGCACACCCGCCATGGCCCCGGCGAGTGTTCCCAGCCCGAGAATGCTCCAGTCGATGTCGATCATTTTGCGTCTCCTTCCTTGCCGACCCACGCCCCGGCTATCAATGCGCCCAGAACCACCCCGGCCAGAATCAACGCGATGGTCCATGAGAAATCCTGTGCTGCCACGCGATCCAGCCAAAGCCCCAAAAACGCGCCGCCCACGGTCGGCACGGCAATTGACCAGCCGATCATGCCGAAGGTGCCGACACCACGCAGCGGACTTGGACCCGGATTATCGCGCGCGGCCTTTATGCGGCGGGCTCGATCGCTGATATCCTCCGCCGTTTTGTCATGCTCCTCGGTCATGGGTGGGGCTTTCGCAAGCTGGCGAAGCGGTGCACCATATCGGCCTCGAGCCGGGACAGAGCTGCCCGCGCGGCGCGTTCGTCATCTTCCATCGCTGCAAAACTGCCGCCAACGGTTTCATGCAAGCTATCAAGGTTGTCGCTTTCAACGCCGCGGCGTACCGCAATCTCGACCCTGTGGCCCTTCTTGACCAGCAGCCCCTCATCAATACCGAATATCCGCTCGTTCCCGTCTGGTAGCGTGATCAACAGCACCGACGGCACAAGTGCCGTAACAAAATCGACATGGTTGGGCAGGATGCCGAACCCGCCGTCAGCAGCCGTCGTCGTCAGGCGGGTCGCTGATCCCTCGAACAGGGTACGGGTGGGCAACCGCAGACTGACCTGCATTTCACGGACCATACTCATGCGGCCTCCTTCAGGTCGGAAAGTCCGCCAATCATGTAATAGGCGCTTTCCGGCAGATCGAATGTGGTCTGGGCCAGGATTGCATCGCAGCCGTCCAGCGTCTCTGCGATCGGCACCAGCCTGCCCCTGGTTCCAGCTGACGCAGTCACGGTGAAGAAAGGCTGGGTCAGGAACCGCTCCAGTCTGCGGGCGCGAGCGACGATGGCGCGGTCATGGGCCGACAACTCCTCAATTCCCAGCATGGCGATGATATCACGTAACTCCTCGTACTCCGCCAGTGTCCGGCGCACCGCACGGGCAATATCGTAATGCCGTTGCCCGACGACAGCGGGCGTCAGCATGACCGAGGATGAGGCCAGCGGATCGACCGCCGGGTAAAGTCCCTCGCTTGCCCGCTTGCGCGACAGCACGACCGAGGCTGAAAGGTGCGAAAATATATGTGCAGCCGCCGGATCTGTAAAATCGTCCGCCGGAACATAGACCGCCTGAATCGAGGTTATGGAGCCCTTGCGGGTTGAGGATATCCGTTCCTGCAGGGCGGCGAGCTCGGTTGCCAGCGTCGGCTGGTAGCCCACGCGCGACGGCATCCGGCCCAGCAGGCCTGACACCTCTGATCCGGCCTGCACGAACCGGAAGATGTTGTCGATCAACAGCAGCACGTCCTGGCCCCGTTCGTCGCGGAAGAACTCAGCCATTGTCAGTGCGGAATTGCCAACCAGAAATCGCACGCCGGGTGGCTCGTTCATCTGGCCGAAAAGCATCACCATCTTGTCGCGCACGCCGGCCTCACCCATCTCGCGCCAAAGCTCTTCTGCTTCGCGCGACCGCTCGCCGATGCCGCAAAAGAGGCTGACCCCGTGGTGGTGTTCGACCGTGTTGTGAATAAGCTCGCTCAGCAGCACCGTCTTGCCGACGCCTGCGCCCCCGAAGAGGCCGGTCTTACCGCCGCGTTCGACAGGTGACAGGAGGTCGATCGCCTTTATTCCCGTTTCGAGAACTTCAGCCCGCAGCACTCGCTCCGATAGGGATGGAGGCGCGTTATGTATGGGGCGGTACCCAACCGCAGCAGGAGGCGGCAGACCGTCAATGGGTGCGCCAAACACGTTCAACATCCGGCCCAGCACCGCTTCGCCCACGGGTACCTCGATCCCGGCGCCGCTGGCCGAAACGCGGACGCCCAACCCCAACCCACGCACCGGGCCAAGCGCTATGCAGCGCACCACGCCATCGCCGACCAGCGATGCGACTTCCAGCGCGACACCGCCTGCGTGCACAAGCGCATTGATGCGCGGAACTTTCCCGGTAAAAGCCACGTCCACGACGCCTCCGCGGATGGCGACAATGGTTCCGGCTGCAAGGTTTTCTTCGACTTTATCCATTATGCGTTACCTAACCATACGGCGTTACAGGTGCACCTGCGCGGCGCTTGAGGATTGCCACAGCTTGCTCCAGCCACGAAGGTTGAGTACGGGCAGTTCATCAGACATCAAGACGCCGACCAGCGCTTCTTCCCCGGTGATTGAAACGCGACTATCCCTTTGCAATTCAAAAACCTGCCGGTACGCGCCAAGTTTGTTCCTCCTGGACAAAGACTCTCACGGAAGCGGCTCCTAAAAATTGATCTGCATCATAAATTACGCCGCCTTTCTGGATAGTTTTGATGACGGACGGTTGAAAAAAACCATGAAGCTGCGGTGTTGAGTGTTAGACAGCTCACCAGACAAAGCAGAAGGCTGCCTTGGTTCGCTCGCCGAAGGTTTGGCAGCACCAATACCGGCGAAAAGTTTGCTCGCCTTATTCGTCGGGTATCGGGGCCAGCTTGCCGGCCCAGTACACCAGGAACAGAACCGGCAACCCCAACAGTGCGGTGACGATGAAAAAGCCCGGATAGCCGGTGGCTGAGACGATCGAGCCGGAGTAACCGGCCAGCGCCTTGGGGACCAGAAGCATGATGGAACTGAACAGCGCATACTGGGTGGCCGTGAAGGTGACGCTGGTCAGGGCGGACAGATACGCCACGAACGAGGCAACTGCGAAACCGGCAGACAGATTGTCGGCCGTGATGACCGCGATCAGCAGATTGACGTTGGCGTTCTGGGTCGCCAGGTAGGCAAACAACAAATTGCTCGCCGCCGCCAGCAGGGCGCCGATGAACAGCCCGCGCATGACACCGATACGGCTCGCCAGAATGCCGCCCAGAAAACCGCCGGCGATTGTGGCAACAAGGCCGTAGAATTTTGAATAGGTTGCGATCTGGGCGATGTCGAACCCCATCTCAAGGTAGAACACGTTGGCGACTGCTCCCATGACAATATCGGCAATCCGGTAAATGCCGATCAGCGCGAGGATCACCACAGCCGCCTTGCCGTAGCGCGCAACGAAATCGGTAAACGGTTCCACGTATGATTTGCGTGCTTCTGCTGCCGGGACAAAGCGCAACCTGGCGAGGCAATAAAGAACCAGTCCGGCAGCGCCCAGGCTGACAAACAACCGCGCGGTGTTGAAAAACAGCTTGGTAAAGGGCCCAAGGTCCTTCGGTGTATCGGGGAACAGGTTGAACATGGCAATCAGGCCCGCGACGCCGGCAATGAAGGCCAGGAAAAGCTTCATTTGCACCACCTTGTCCGTGGCGACGTCTCCACCGACTTCGGGTTCCGGTGACAACAGTGTGGCGAGGATGCCTACCAGCATGAAACCTGCCATGATGCGGTACACGGTCGTCCAGGTTTCCGGATCGTAGGTTTCGGCCCCCAACCAGGCGGCAAACCATAACGAACCGGCACCTGCCGTCAGCATGGCAACGCGGTATCCCGCGACATAAGCGGCAGATAAAAACGCCTGCATGCGTGGCGGGGCGGACTCTATGCGGTAGGCATCGATAACGATGTCCTGGGTTGCACTTGTAAAACCAATGGCAACCGCGCCGACAGCGGTCCAGACAAGCGATGTCGCCGGATCCGTGGCCGCGGTGAACAGGATCGCCGCCATGATGCAAAGTTGCGAAACCAGCAGCCACGCCCGGCGGTGACCCAAACGCTGGGCCAGGAAGGGCAGGGGGATCCGGTCGATCAGCGGAGACCAGACAAACTTGAAGCCATAAGCGATGCCGGCCCAGCTGAAAAACGTCACCACATCGCGCTGGACACCGGCCTTGATCAGCCACACCGAGAGGGTGGAAAACACAAGCAGAATCGGCAGGCCGGATGAAAAACCCAGCAGCAACATGCGCAGGGACCGGCCACTCAGCAACAGCGCCAGCGTTTCCTGCCAGCTATCGGCTCTGCCGACAGTATCAGTCTGCATTCAATTACCCGGATGCTGTTGTGAAGCCATGATTTGCCCGATATCCGCGATGATTCTGTCTGTCGGGCGACAGTGGCATAGGCAAGTCCGGTTTTCCAGTGCGCCTTACCTGTCGGCAAAGGCTTTCTGAAACGGTTCGGGTTTACCAAGCAGGTATCCCTGTGCCTCGTCGCAGCTTCCCTCGGTCAGCATCGCCAGTTGCCCGCTTGTTTCAACGCCTTCGGCTGTTACCCTTATTCCCAGTGACGAAGCCAGTGCAAGGATTGACGTCACCAGTGCCCGGCTGCGATCATCCAGCGATATGCGTTCGGTGAAGCAACGGTCGATCTTCAGCTTGGTAAAGGGGAACTGGGTGAGGTAGGCCAGCGATGAGTAACCGGAACCAAAATCGTCGAGCGACAGGCTGAGCGCCCAGTTTGCTTAATTCCGACAGAACCTTCTGTGTGTTGTCGGTATCTTCTACAATAACATCCTCTGTTATTTCGATCTCCAGCCGGTGTGCCTGCAGGCCAGACAATCACCTCTGTCGGCGCCAAACTGAATGAACTGTTCGAGCTCGGTGCCGGGAATAACCAGTTCTGGCGGGCAATCCAGGAGCGGGCACAATTGTGCATTTGCGCCAAGAATGCGCCGGCTGTCGTAGACCAGAACACCCTGTTCCATCTGGTCAACAATGGTGCGGTATGTCGCCACCCCGAAATCACCCAGCGAATGAACGCCCGGTTCTGAGTGCAAATTCGACATTTTACTATTTGCTGATGGTTTCACAAACATCTCTCGAATACTGGATTGCGGGAAGCGCAGTCTACGTTCATCAGGTTACGGAACACCCAATCCCACGAGGGTGAAAGCCGCGGGCAGGTTCGCAAAATGTTAACTGTATGACTGGCCGGAGGTTCAGTGGCTGGACGCCGATGCGGGCATCGCGCGAAAACATGAATTGCGTTGTCGCAAGGTGCTTGCTGAGCAAATCTGCGGGCGCAACCTGGCGTCCGTTAACCGTGTTCAGAACTGGTGGTTTAATGTCATCGTGAACTCGCCCATATTTCAACACAATTTCACCCAATTCTCTTCCTGTTTACATCGAACTCGGTGCCTACAGTTAGTGTGTTAGTTGACAACAAAGGGACGGCCTTTGTGATGCGTAAGTGTTTAACCGCTTACCCAGCACGCCGGTGTTTAACCGGGTGGAGGGGCAATATGACTGGTGTGTTTTGTGCAGCTGTTGCTGCGCTGTTTTCATATCCATACGTCAATGCCGGATCACGGGGCGCTTTTCGATCAATTCATTCGCGAGGGTGAGGGAACTTCGAAAACACACAAAAAGACCGTGAGAGTCGTGTGGAACTACCGCCGAGCTGATCCAGCGGGGTCGTAAGCGGAACAGGGGAATAGCGTTATGAGTAACAATGCAGACGACAGTCGAAATGGGTTCAAAAACAGCCGTATTGATTTGAGCCAGCTTGGTGATGATAGCTGGAACAAGCCCTTGACCGGCTCTCCTGCAACACCAGGCCCACGTAGAAAACCAGCAGCGGTCGCCACGCCGAATGCCGGCAACCGGCGAACACATCTGGATGATTTGTTTGAAAGCCGGGTCCATGCCGCAACCGCCAGGCGGGCGGTAAAACAGAACAAGGGGCAGAGCCGCGTCTGGCTGTTTGCCGGCGGACTTTTCCTGGCAAGCGTTGGCGGTATCGCAGCCGCCTATTACCTCGTTGGGCCGCCCATGGCCATGTCGGCTTACAGCACGGATGAGGTGTTATACCAGGCAAAGCAAACGTCGTCGCTTGAAGTTGACAGCAATATTGCCGGCACAAGTTCCCACTTTCAGGGTGTGACGGTGTCTGCAACCATGCCCGACAGCACGACAGGCTATGCGTCAGGGTCACCGGTCATGGCTGAGCCTTCTGCCAACGGTCAGTCTGCTACTGACACTGTCACACGAGACCCGGTCGCTCCGCCTGTTTCGGCGCAACCTGCTGCGGCAGACACAATCGCTGCGCAAGGAAAGGCTGCAGAACCACAGCAAAATGATGTAGCTGCCGTGGACGACGCACCTGCAGACGCAAAACCACAGACAATGACGGCTCAACCCGAAACCGAACGGATGGTGCGTATTGTGCCCACTGCCGTGTCTGAAGAAGTTGAAACCAGAACCAATGTGAATACGGCTACGGCTACTGCGCCGGCTGCGTCCGACGCCACGTCGGGGCAATGGATAGCCCTGCCGGCGGAACCCAAGCCAGCCGCTCCGTCCATGGTTACGGCTGCCGCGCCACAGCAGCCGGGTGCGTCCGATCCAATTGTCGATCCTGTCAAGACACAACAGGAATTGTTCAAGGCGTTTCAGGACTATCTTGAAAGTTCAGGTCACAAGGTAGCGGGCAATAGCGAGAGCCAGGAAGAACTGTTCAACAAGTTCATCCGGTGGAGCATGGAAGCTCCGAAAGACAACTGACCCTGGTCTGACTGTCACAGAGTATATTGGCTACCGTAAATTTCGGCGGTTGCGTGTTCAAAAACAACAGAGCGCGGTTTTGATGTTCTCAAAACCGCGCTCCTGTTTTTGCAAGCGTATGACTTTGCAGTCTACTTCGAGTTGGCCCGATGTTCTGCCATTTGCCGGGTGACGATCCGGAACCATTCACCGGACTCTTTCAATTTGGTTATGCCGCTGTCCAGCGTCGCGATATAAGCTTTCGCGTTCGGGTTGGTTTTGGCGATTACCGCGTGCATGGTCGCTACCTGGGAGAGATGGTCCTGGAATTTGACCTTGTCTTTGGCACCTATCTTGGCGATGGCGCCTTCTGCCACATCAGCTGCCAGAACCACGGCATCATACTTGCCTGAGACCAGGCCTTCAAAACATCCCGTAGTCATGCTCTCTCGTGAAAACTTGATGTTGGGTTCCACGAGATCCACCTCTTCCATCATGAAAGTCGAGTAACCCGAAGGGCGGCAGACATGAAGCCCGAACAGGTCTCTATGGGAAGCAGGGCGCGGTTGATCAACACGGGTGTAATAGCCAATGATCTGTTCGAACATGGGCTGTGACCAATCAAGATTGTTACAGCGAAATTTGGAATCGTCACTGAGCTTGTCTATCAGTGCGCAGTTCGGTTTGAACCAGACAAGGCCGAAATCATAGGCGTGGTCTGAGATCAGTGGTTGCAGGTGAGCGCCCCAATCGTTGATGAAGTCTATCTTGTAGGATGGTTTGCCATCTGCAAGAGACATGGCCACGTTTGTGACCTCGGTGATCATGCCGCCCTGGGCCTGGTCCTCGTTGGTGAACGGTGCCCAGTCTGTTCCGACAACGAAGCGAATTTGGCGGGGTTTCGGAGGTGGCAATGCTGCTGTGGTAGGCGCGGCACGCAGAACAGAAGTGTTGGCGGTGGACGGAGACACATCATCCAGGCAGGGTATGTTGAGAGTGGCACCTTCCTGAATGAATGAAGGGTCCGGTCCGATCGAGCCGGAATTGGCGCTGTAGACAAACTGGAAACTGACTGCGCCGCGATAAGCTCGCCAGGCAATTTGATTGAGACTGTCTCCGCGCACGATCCTGTACGGTTCACCGCACTGTATGGACTGCGCCATTGCCGGGCTTGGGCTGACTGTCGCGCCGACGCTCAGTACGCCGGCAACGGCAAATGCTGAAAACAGATTATGTAGTTTCATGTTGTTCTCCAGAAGTCGAATTCATGTAAGTTTTTTTGAAAGCGATCAGTTTTATGGGTTCTGATTGATCCAATCGAAACACATACTGATCTTGTCGGCTTGGACGCACCGACGCTGTGAGTTGCTGTCTTCACCCATGTCCAGACCTATCGCGTCATCGCATTGGTGGTGTTTCCCGCCGTATCCTCTTTTCTCGCCGTCCCGTGTTTTTCTATAGTGTGTGCGCCATGGTCACCGGTTGGACCGGGTCCACGGCAATACTGTCTAATTCGCAGTATTCTTTTTGCGCCATTCGAGAAATTCCTGAAAATCCTGATTGCTCTTGCGCCACTGGAGAAAGGCGCGGAACAACTCGAGTTGCTCATCCTGGCTGAGTTCTGTTGTCTGGGGCTGTGCAGCCGGCGCGGGTGACAAATCAGGACAGCCGGTCCCTTCACAACGCACATCGGCCACCGGAACCCGGATTTGGCCGACAGACGTGGAAACGACGTAAAATTCCTTGTCCAGCTTGAGTAAGTCGCCTTCAATCCGGGTGTAACCGTCATTGGAAATCAGCACGATCGGCTCCGCATTTGCGACAGAGCCGAAAGTCGTCAGGCACACTACACAAAATGAAAAAATGGCCGCACGCCGCATCTTGATCTCCCCAGATCACAGCCTAGCCCGGTACCACAACATGTGCCGAATAGTGCCGCCAAACACTACTCAATATCGGAACGGGAATGCTCGATCACCAACCGCCACGCAAGCTCTTCGAATAGTCATATTCAGCTCACAGAGTGGTCTTTGTTACATCCAAATATGTCGAAAATGAGCAGTGCAGACGATCTGGCCGGAGGGAATTTTCATATCGGTCCAGGTTTGTTCAAGAGTCCCGATTTGGCACTAAATCAGTTCCCAAATCTCAGGAGGTGACTGCCTTCACCCGGTAGGATAACCATCCATATCAGCACTGTCCAGGACGCTGACTTCGCGGGGAGGGTGGGCAGGGTTCGGCGTGTCAGTTTACGGCCTTGGTTCCAGCCAGTATCTTTCGATGTGTCTCTTTTCCGGAAATCCAGTAGTTCATGAGGGTGTCGCCGGTGGCGAACTCGCCGCGCAGGCTGTTGGAGTTCATGTAATCCTGCCACTCCTTGGATTCATAAACCGCCTGAAAAATTTCCTGGTAAAACGCAATGACATCCGGCGACAGGCCTGGTGGTCCGACGATTGACCTTTGCATGAAGTAAGTCATGTCCTTGCCCAATTCCGCGAAAGTGGGCACGTCGGGATACTGCTCCAGCCGTTCAGGTGTAAAGGCGGCAATCGGGCGCGATTTGCCCTGCCTGTAATACTTGTCCTGCTCGGAAGGGTTGTTGACCGTGGAGTTGGCCTTGGCCTCGATCAGTTCCTTGGCAACCGCACCACCACCCTTGAACGGCTTATAGGCCATTTTCAGACTGTAGGTCTGGTTCAACAGATTGGTCAGCAGATTGTCTTCACCACCCTTGCCGGTTCCCGCCATCAGCCATTGCGGCCCCTTGGCAGAGGCCTGCTTGATGAACTGATCGAGATTTGAAATGCCGCTGTCGTTGGTCACCCACAGCAAAAACGTATCTTCTGCCATGCGCGCGATCGGTGCAAATGTGGTAATGTCTATACCCAGCTTTGGCTGGCGCAGCGGTGTGGTGAAGAAACTGTTGAGGGTAACCATGACCACATTCGGATTGCCGGTGTTGGCTTTCATGAACTGCAGCGCATCACCGCCGGAGTTGCCCGGCATGTTGACCGGTTCAAAGGGGACCGGCGACATTTCTTCATCGTTTATGATCTTGATGAAGCGTCGCGCCATCTTGTCAGCGCCGCCGCCTTCGCCTGCCATAATGACCAGTTTGACCGGTTGTTCCGGATACCATTCAGCAGCAGCCTGCCCGATAGTGGCGAAAACAAAGCCCAGCACTGCTGCTGCAATCAGGCTGACACGATGGAAGAGACGGAATGAATACATGACTGGGTTCACACTGATCTTGGTTGGTCTGGCAATGCGCCGTACAAAAGGGTGTCGTTGTTACTGGTTGGCAGTGCTGGTGTTAACCCAGTCCTTGAAGCCCTTGAATATCTGCTCGGCATCGGTTTTCGAAATTTCCCCGGCCACACGAATGTTTGCTTCAGCAAGATATTGGGTGAAGGCAGCCCTCAGATCGGCTGCACTGCAACTGCCCAAATTTGTTGCAACAACTGGTGTGGATGCAGCATCGACGGCAGCCTTGACCCGAATCCAGTTGTCGAGGCGCGCCGACATGTTGAATTCCTGCCATTTGGGGTGGTTGGGGCGTTTTTTCAGTTCACCGGCATTGGGGAAGAACTGATCGATGAATTGGGATACCTTGCGATAGCGCTTGGTATCCTGTTTCCAGTTGAAGGCCAGCAATACGTTCTGCACCGAAACTGTTGAGATGTTCGTGCCGGCAGGGATCAATCGTGGATAATCGCTTGAGTCAATGCTTGCGGGTAAGTAGTCCGGCATTTTCTCCAGATTGATGGGCACGGGCAACAATCGCAGTCCGGTCTTGGGCAGGTTCTCATACATGCGCACCGGTTTGCCCGATACGCTGATGACGGCATCCAGTTCACCTTTCTGGAGTTTCAGCAAAGCCAGCGCATAATCGTCGTAGACCGGTGTGTACTGGATGTTGGCTGCGCCGAAAATGGTGCGCGCCGAGTAATCGCCGCTGCCGTCTTTCGGACCCACGCCGATCCTCCCGCCGGCAAGATCCTGAATCTTGGTGGCTTTCGGTGACGCCAGCAGATGAACTTCCTCATTGAACAATTTGGTGACGTAAGCCACCCGGCGTTCAAGTTTGGGGAAGGTGTTCTCCGCCCTGATTTTCTCAAGTGTATCGAGTGAGACAATGGCCAGGTCGATGTCACGAAGGAACAGCAGGTCGGCAATATTCTCCGCGCCGCCACGGCCTGAAATCGTCATCAGCCTGAGGCCGTCCGCGCGTGCCAGCAGGCCGGCGATTTCGGAGGCCGCACGAAAGGATGTACTGTTGACGTCTTCGGCTACCAGCCTGATAACGCCATCGGCCGCCTGTTTGCGCAGCTTCCATTCGGCTCCGGTAGTGGCCTGTTGAGAATACGCCCCTGGCGCTAGCAAGGTGAGAAAGAAGGTGAGGAAAATGAGTATGGTAGCAATTGACAGCGGGTATCTTTTCGCCATGACGAACCTTTCATCCGAATACCAGCAGTGCAAGGCCCCCGGTATTGTCGCAACCGCCCCTGTCCGCTTGATAGATCAATTATGCCGCCAGCGGAACATTCGCTGCTGGAAGTGACCTTAGTTTGCGGATTTCGCGTCATAATGAAGGCGAAAACACGTTAAACAAAAGGCGGTCCATGCTTCGGGCTTCATGTTGACCAGGAATTGACCCCAATTCGCCGAGCCGTCAATCAGGACAATACATAACCAGACTGGTAAGGAAATCATATGGCAAACACGTCTTCTTGCAAGCGCGGCCTGATCGAAGGTCGCCCAGCACTGATCGTCATCGATATTCAGGCGAGCACCTTCATAAACAGCAGCGACATGAGGGCAATTGACAACATGCCCGGCTACAAGGACCGGATGGAACGGGCACGCATGGCAATCGACGCTGCGCGCGAACACGACATACCGGTGATTTTCATTCAGGAAGTGCACCGGCCGGATCTGGTCGACTTCGGCCGGGAACTGGACGGCGATGAGGACGTTCACTGCCTGGAGGATGATCCCGGCACCGCCATTGCCGAAAAAGAGATGGGGTTTCTGGCAACGGATTACCTTGTCAGGAAACGGCGGTACTCGGCGTTCTTTGGAACCGATTTTGAGATTCTGTTGCGCGGACTGAATGTCGATACGCTTTTGCTGTGTGGCGGCCTGACGGATGTGTGTGTGCATTACACCTTCGTGGACGCTCATCAGTCAGATTATTTTTGCCGGGTCATAGAAGATTGTGTGGCGGGATCGAGTCTTGAGGCACACGAAGCTTCCCTGCGTGCCATGGAATATCTGCAAACAGGCGCCCGCAGACCGCTGAGTGAAATTGTCACGGCAATGCGTGGCGCTGGAAATTTCGCGATCCCGGCATGACGATTTGCTCAGCCGTCTTCACTTCAAAACCAGAAGCATTATGATGACCGTCACATTCACATGCTAACGCCTGTGACCAACCCCGGGGGATGTCGAAACCTGTGACGGAAGGTCCACAATGAAAACTCGATTGATGATTGCAGCGCAGATTTTGCTGCTGGCCGGCGGTATGACTGCGGCCGGAGGGGTGTCTGCACCTGATACGGCTCAAGCGGCGAAATCCTGCGGATTCGGCTGGGCAAAGCCGGGCAAGTACAGAGTGTCCGGCAACTTCCGGGGAAGGGTTGAGGCAACGTCGGCACGGTTGACGTCCGACTGCCGGGTGTCGCTGCAGATACCCGGCGTGTTTACCGGCGGCCGGGTGAAAAAGTCCGGCAAGTGCCTGCGATTCGCCCTCAAGGTTGAAGGCCAGCGCAAAGTATTTTTTGCCAAATGGTGCAACACCTATGGCCTGGTTCCATGGAAGGGCCGGAACATACGCGCCGAGATCAAGCCGATCTCCATTGAAGCCCCCAGCGTGCGAGCGAAGACGAATTTCAACAATTGAGCTGGGTTCCGACCCTCGCTTTCAAACCGGGCCCGAGCGTGTTCGGGTACGGTTTGTCGGCGGGCCTGGGCGACAACCGCCTTCCCTGACATCATGATGCATTCCATTTTGTAACTACAGAAATTTACAAATTTACAAAAGTCAAACTTGTAAACAACAAGGGTTACATCTTGACCCAAATTGGCTCGGGTTTTGTTTCTGCATGACTTAGACATAACGCCAAAGGCACAACACCAGCCCTGCTGCGATCTTACTTTGGAGGAAACACCATGAAAATCGGTCAATCGCATTTGTTCATTCCCGGACCCACAAATATTCCTGATCGGGTCCGGCGGGCCATGAATGTCCCGATGGAGGATATGCGGGCGCCGGATTTCGGGGACCTTACAAAACCGTTGTTTGAGGGCCTGAAACGGGTTTTCCAAATGACTTCGGGCCGCGTTTTCATGTTTCCCGGATCAGGAACCGGGGCCTGGGAAAGCGCCATCACCAATACTCTGAATGCAGGCGACAAGGTGTTGATGTCCCGGTTCGGGCAATTCAGCCATCTCTGGGTGGACATGGCGGAGCGGCTCGGTCTTGAGGTGCAGTGCATTGATGTGGAGTGGGGCAAAGGTGTCCCGTTGGTCGAATATGCGGAAATCCTGGACGCTGACAAAAGCCACTCCATCAGAGCCGTATTCGTGACCCAGAACGAAACGGCTACGGGTGTGACGTCCGATGTGGCCGGAGTGCGCGCTGCACTGGATGCAACAGGTCATCCGGCGATGTTGTTTGTGGATGGCGTCAGTTCCATCGGATCGATCGATTTCCGGTTTGAGGAATGGGGTGTCGACCTTGCGGTTGCCGGTTCACAGAAAGGCTTCATGTTGCCCGCAGGCCTGTCCATGCTCGGTGTCAGTGAAAAAGCCCTTGATGCATCGCAAAGCGCCCGGATGCCGCGCTGCTATTTCTCGTTTGAAGACATGTTGAAGGTCAATGATGACGGCTATTTCCCCTATACGCCGCCAACGCAACTGTTTCACGGGCTTCGGGAATCCCTTGCGCTCATTGAGGAAGAGGGGCTGCAGAATGTATTTGCGCGCCACAATCGCCTGGCGGAAGGTGTGCGCCGGGGCATACTGGCGTGGAACGGTTGCAGTCTTTGTGCACACTCTGCGCAGTGGTATTCGGACACCGTTTCGGCAATTGTGGTGCCGGAAACCATTGATGCGCGCGAAGTTATCAGATTTGGTTACGAGCGCTATCGCACCAGCTTCGGGTCGGGTCTCAGCAAAGTCATGGGCAAAGTGTTCCGCATTGGTCATCTTGGCGACCTGAACGAGGTCATGTGCCTGGCTGCACTCGCATCGGCGGAAATGGCCCTGCGCGACGCCGGCGCCAAGGTTGAATTCGGTTCCGGCGTAGCGGCTGCACAGGAATGGTACAGATCGAGCCAGTCAGTCGAGATTGGTGTCGCAGCCGAATAGCCCTCCCTGACAACCAGCCATTCCTGCAACGTGGCACACTGAACGGGCCGGCAACCGTCCTGCAAGGCCGGCCCGGTTCTTTTTGCTTGGCAGCAGGCCAGGTTTCGGCAAAGTATCCGAAACGGGTAGGGCTTGTTCATGGGGTGTGAGCGGTTGCAGGGCGATCAATTGCAGTTTGACTTTGTCATTGTGGGGGCGGGTTCTGCCGGGTGCGTGCTTGCCGGCAATCTGTCTGCTTCAGGCAGGCATTCCGTGTTGTTGCTGGAAGCCGGGCCCGACCGAAATGGTTTCTGGATAAAGACACCGCTGGGCTACGGCCATTCCCTCTACAATGACGCGGTCAACTGGATGTATGCCAGCGAACCTGAGGCCGGGCTTGGCGGCCGGACCGTTCCGGTTCCTCGGGGTAAAATTGTCGGTGGCTCCAGCGCCATCAACGCCATGGTCTATATGCGCGGTACAAAGGCCGACTATGACGAGTGGGAACGCGGCGGGCATCCGGACTGGGCCTGGGACAAGGTTCTGTGCAGCTACAAGCGAATTGAAAATCACTGTATTCGCGATGCCTGGCATGGGGCAGGAGGGCCGCTGCAAGTGACCAGCAGGGCGCGTGTGGCACATCCGATCTGCGATGCTTTTCTGGAAGCAGGCCAACAACTGCAAATTCCGCGCAATACCGACTTCAATGGCGAGTGCGTCGACGGGCTGGGATATTACCATCATACGATTTGCTCGTCCGCAAAGCGCATGTCGGCTGCACGCGGCTGGCTTGAGCCGGCACGCAAGCGGCCCAATTTCCGTCTCGAAGCCAATGCCCAGGTTGTGCGGCTCGAGATGGCCGGCCACCAAGTATCCGGCGTGACCTACCGTCAAAATGGCCGCCTGTTCACCGTCAGGGCACGGCGCGAGGTGGTGCTGGCGAGTGGTGCCATCAACACGCCGCAGCTGCTCATGGTATCCGGCATTGGGCCCGGCGCATTACTTCGCGATACAGGTGTTGATGTGCGTCATGACCTTCCCGCAGTTGGACAACACATGCAGGATCACTTCGCCTATGACATGCATTTCCGTTCCCGTGTGCCGACCATGAACCAGCAAATAGGATCGTGGCACGGTAAACTGCGTGCAGGTTTGCTGTATTATCTGTTTGGGTCGGGACCGTTATCGTCGGGGACCACTCATGCCGGCGGCTTTGTGAAATCGGCTCCATCGCGGGGCAAGTCCAACCTGCAATTATACTTCTCCCCACTGACCCGTGATCTGCAGCCCGGGGCTCCGGGGCGGATGGCGCAGGCCGATCCCTATGCCGCGTTCTCCATCGGCGCCTGCAATACAAGACCAAAATCTCGTGGCGACATTTCCGTGCGCAGCAATGATGTGCGCGATGCACCGGTGATCCGCTTCAACTTCCTGGATGACCCGGACGATCTGGCTGAAATGATTGAAGGTGCGCGCACATTACGGGCATTGGCTGGCGCACCCGCCCTGCAACGGATCATTGAAAACGAGTATCTGCCGGGACCGGATGTCAGCTCGGATATGGATCTTGAGCAGGATATTCGTGCAAGGGGCTATTCGATCTATCATCCCTGCAGTAGTTGCCGAATGGGGACTGAGAAGCGTCAGTCCGTCGTCAATTCCCGCCTGAAAGTACACGATATGCAAGGGTTAAGGGTCGCAGATGCGTCTGTGATGCCATTTGTGGTGACCGGAAATCTGAATGGCCCAAGCATGATGATTGGACAACGTGCCAGCGAAATCATCCTCGAAGATTCAAGCGCTTGAGCCTTTTCGGCAAGGCCAGTTTGGAATTATTCCAATTTTAATTCCGCTATTTCAATCAGTTACGGCTTGTCAAAATGTCGCAAGACAGCGATTTCCACTTGCAAATTTTATTCCTGACTGATTTAGTCGGTTTATAGGTTCACCATTCAAGAGATGTTTCACATGTCAGTTGTCAGCTCACCTCTCAATCGCCGCCGTTTTGTCCTTGCCGCAACCGGATCGGCTGTCGGCATGCTTGCCGCTCCTTCAATTCTGCGCGCTGCAGGCGAGATCAACCTGTATTCATCGCGCCACTACGATACCGACGAGGCGCTTTATGCCAACTTCACCAAGGAAACCGGGATTGGCATCAACAGGATTGAGGCAAAGGCTGACCAGCTGATTGAACGGATGAAGGCTGAAGGCATCAACTCACCGGCAGATGTGTTTATTTCAGTTGACGCCGGACGGATCGAACGGGCGAATGTTGAAAACCTGCTGCAACCGGTTCAGTCGGAAGTGCTGAGTTCGCGTATTCCTTCCTATCTGCGCCATGCGGACGGCAGCTGGTTCGGTTTTTCCAAGCGTGCCCGTGTTCTGGTGGTTGCGAAGGACCGCATGGACCCGAAAGATGCACCAAGCTATGAGGCGCTCATCGGGGAGGCAATGAAAGGCAGGGTTCTGATCCGGTCCTCCGGCAACATCTACAACCAGTCGCTCATGGGGTCGATCATTGCCGCACATGGCGCAGACGAGGCCGCAAAATGGGCAAGCGGCATGGTTGCCAATTTCGCCCGTTCACCAAAAGGTGGTGACCGAGACCAGATCAAGGCGGTAGCTGCGGGTGAAGGCGATGTCGGTGTGGTCAACAGCTACTATCTCGGCAAGATGATGAAGTCGAGCAAGGAAGATCAGCGCCAGGCAGCAGACAAGGTAACCCTGGTGTTTCCAAACCAGGCCGACCGCGGTACCCATGTGAACATCTCCGGGGGCGGGGTGGCGCGTCATGCGAAGAACAAGTCTGGTGCCATCAAGTTCCTGGAGTATCTGGCCTCCGACCAGGCGCAGGAATTTTTTGCCGCAGGCAATGTGGAATACCCGGTTGTAAAAGGTGTGCCTCTTGCCAGCCCGCT
This sequence comes from uncultured Alphaproteobacteria bacterium, assembly GCA_963698275.1. Classification (GTDB taxonomy): domain Bacteria; phylum Pseudomonadota; class Alphaproteobacteria; order Rhizobiales; family Aestuariivirgaceae; genus Anderseniella. The sequence goes on from CAVOQE010000001.1 coordinate 1,406,940, forward strand.
GGATACATTTGGCGAGTTCAAGGAAGATACGCTGGATGTGCAGAGGTTTGCATCACTCAATGCGGAAGCTGTGCAGATCATGGATAAGGCCGGCTGGAAATAATCTCGACTGCCGGCTGCACCAAACAGCCGGTTGAAGAGCAGACTTGGCCGGACTTGACATGGCGACTACACAGGATTTCAGAGGCAAGCCGAACGGATTGCCGGCGACAAAGGGGCGGTCCTTCAGGGTCCGTCCCAACGGCATTTTTGTGGCCACAGCTGTGCTGGCACTGTTGGTATTGCTGCCGATAGCAGCAGTTCTTTCCAGCCTGTTTGATACCAGCCGGGGGTCATTGGGCCATCTTGCGGCAACCATCCTGCCGGAACTGGTGCTCAACACGCTGGGACTGGTCTTCATGGTTGGCCTGGGGACTGCGATTGTCGGCACCGGTACGGCGTGGCTTGTCAGTGCCTGCCGGTTTCCGGGCTCGCGTTTTCTGCAATGGATGCTGCTGCTGCCGCTCGCCATGCCGGCCTATATTATCGGGTATGCCTATACGGATTTCCTGGTGTTTGCCGGGCCGTTGCAAACCGGGTTGAGAGGTTTGTTCGGCTGGACCCGAAACGATTATTGGTTCCCCGAAATACACTCCTTGTGGGGGGTCAGCCTGATGCTGGTGCTGGTGCTTTATCCATACGTTTTCTTTCTGGCTCGCACAGCGTTTCAGGAGCAGTCACGCGGGTTGCTTGACGTAGCCCGCACACTGGGCCGCAGCCCGTGGAATGTCTTTGCCACGGTGGCCCTGCCCATGGCACGGCCTGCCATTGCGGCCGGGGTTGCTCTGGCATTGATGGAGGCCATCGCCGATTTCGGCACGGTTCAGTATTTTGGGGTTCAGACCTTTACCACCGCCATTTACCGGACCTGGTTCGGCATGGGAGACAGGGTCGGCGCCGCGCAACTGTCGTCCGCCTTGCTGGCTTTCGTTTTTCTGCTGGTCGCCATGGAGCATTGGTCGAGATCCCGTCAGGCCTTTTACGACACATCTGCGCGTGCGCTGAAACCGCAACCGGTCTTGCTGCGTGGTTGGACTGCCGCGATTGCTTTTACAGCTTGCGCCATTCCGATTGTACTGGGCTTTGTACTGCCGGTCCTCATCTTGCTTCAACTTCATGTTGACGGAGGCGATGGTTTCCTGGGGACCCGGCTGATGGTTTATGCCGGCAACAGTTTCCTGCTGGCTGGCGGAGCTGCGGTCGTTGTTACCGGGTGTGCGATCCTAACGGGTTACTGCTTTCGCCGCTCCAGCGGCGGACTGAGTGCCGGCCTCGTCAGGCTGTCCACCATGGGCTATGCCATACCCGGCACAATTATCGCGGTGGGCGTGTTAATACCGCTGGGCGCATTCGACAACTGGCTTGACGGGTTGATGCGCAACTGGTTTGGCATATCCACCGGGCTTGTCTTGTCAGGCAGTGTCGTGGCATTGCTGTATGCTTACACGGTGAGGTTTCTGGCGGTTGCCAACAGCGCCATTGAAACCGGCTTCAAACGTATTCCGGTTCATATTGATGATGTGGCGCGCACATTGGGGCGTACCCGGCGTGGCGTCATTGCCATGGTGCATCTGCCATTGTTACGGCGGTCAGTGCTGATGTCGGCGGCGATCGTGTTTGTTGACGTTCTGAAGGAACTGCCGGCAACCCTGATTGTCCGGCCGTTCAACTTCGACACTCTTGCAGTCAGGGTCTATCAACTGGCGTCCGATGAACGCCTGTCTGAAGCCGCGACCGGTTCACTGGTCATTGTTGCCATTGGCTTGTTGCCGATTTTCCTGCTGACCAGATTTGCAGATCGCCGGAGCGAACAATTGTCCACTTCACCAGCCATCAAGATTCTGCAGTAAATGCAGGTATGAAGGCCAAACGGCCATTTCATATTGGCACGGATACCATTGAGCACTGCGCGCTTGCACAATTGTTCGATGGCTTGCATCAAAAAGAGGTCTTGACGGTTGCGATCTTATGCGTGGTTTGTCGCCAAGTGATTTTCTTTATTCATCAGTTGCAGTTTCCTCTTCGCATGTTTTGGCTACCATCGGCACACGAAGAAGTCCCGTTTTCTGTGATGTCCTTTACCTTGTAACATTTTAGTTTGGGCGTGGACCAAACGCGCTTGGTCGCCTCTTTAAAAGGACGCATGTGATAAAATCCCGATACTCAATCTACAAACAAACGCGTTCATTGTGGACCTGTATGTGTCTAGATAACGTTAACTTGACCTTTCGTATGCTGACGGACCATGGAGGTATGTGTTTGCCGATTCCCGGTTCATGTGCCAAGTACTCGCTCAGCTCAAGGAAAGACAGTTTGAACGCCGCCGGCGGGTTGTTTTATGGGTAAATCGCGAGCACAAACAGATACGGCATGAAAACAGCAGGGTGATATGATTTACAGTGGGGATGAGGCAACGGATCCATGACTGATATTGCTTGTATTGTACTGGCCGCCGGCATGGGGACGCGGATGTGTTCTCAATTGCCGAAGGTTCTGCACAAGGCCGCCGGGCGTTCGCTGGTTGGTCATGTGGTGAGCGCAGCTGACGATCTGGGGGCGGCTCGCATTGTCGTGGTCGTTGGAGACGGCGCAGATGCAATCCGGCAGGAAGTTCAAACCTGTTCCCCGGACGCTGCCATAGTTGTTCAGTCACCCGCCTGCGGGACCGGAGATGCCGTGAGCAAGGCATTGCCTGCACTGGGCGGATTTGACGGAACGGTTCTGGTCCTGTTTGCGGCCGATCCCCTGATGACACAGGACTCCCTGGGCCGCATGACGGCAGCCATTGCAGCTGGTTCAAAATTGGCAGTGTTGGGATTTAATGCACAGGATCCAAGCGGTTACGGACGGTTGTTGACGAACGGCACTGACCACGTCGCCGCCATTCGCGAACATGCCGACGCCACGGATGACGAACTGGCCATCACATTGTGCAATTCCGGCGTCATGGCGTTTGACGCACAGTTGCTGCGCGAGCTTCTACCGAAAATCGGCAATGACAATGCTAAAGGGGAATACTACCTGACCGATATTGTCGGCATTGCCAATGGCGAAGGAGAAAAGGTGGCTTTGGTTACGTGCCCGGAGCGTGAAATTCTGGGGGTAAATACCAGGGCTGAACTGGCTGTGGTCGAAGCCGAATTTCAGCGCCGTTACCGGCAAAAGGCCATGGCGGAAGGCGTGACGCTGATAGCGCCGGAAACCGTGTTCCTGAGCGCAGACACCATCATTGGCCGTGATGTCATCATTGAGCCAAACGTGGTCATTGGACAAGGCGTGTCGATCGGGTCGGGCAGCTTCATCCGTGCGTTTTGCCATATTGAAAATGCGCAAATCGGTGAAAACGTTGAATTGGGTCCTTATGCCCGCATCCGCCCGGGAACCAAACTTGCTGACAAAGTGAAGGTCGGTAATTTTGTCGAAGTGAAAAACGCTCACCTGGAAGCAGGTGCCAAAGTCAACCATCTCAGCTATGTTGGTGACGCGCGCGTGGGCGAAAAGGCGAATGTGGGAGCCGGCACCATCACCTGCAATTATGACGGATTTTTCAAACATCATACGGATATTGGTTCAGGCGCGTTCATCGGCTCAAATTCAGCTCTTGTGGCACCGGTGAAGATAGGCGAGGGCGCTTATGTCGGTTCAGGCAGTGTGATTACCAGAGATGTGGAAGCCGGCGCCCTGGCGATTGCCCGCGGCTCGCAGGAAGTTCGCGAAGGTTGGGCAACCCGCTACAACAAGGTTCAAAGTGCGCGTAAACACAAGTCTGCGGTCGACAAGAAAAAGGATTAGACATCTATGTGCGGGATTGTAGGCATTCTGGGCACTGAACCTGTCGCCATGCAACTGGTCGAGGCACTGCGCCGGCTGGAGTATCGCGGCTATGATTCTGCCGGTATCGCAGTTTTGAAAGACGGTGCAATCGACCGGGTCCGGGCGCCGGGCAAGCTCGATAATCTGTATGCCAAGGTGAGCGGTAATGGCTGGGATGCCACGACCGGGATAGGACACACCAGGTGGGCCACCCACGGCGCGCCGAACGAAACCAATGCGCACCCGCACCAGGCAGGCAATGTGGTGATCGTTCATAACGGTATCATTGAAAACTACCGGGCACTGAAAGACGACCTTGCTGCAGACGGCATTGTCTGTGACACGGAAACAGACACGGAAGTGGTGGCCCAACTGGTCAACCAGAAACTGGATGCCGGCATGTCTCCAAAGGATGCCGTGTCACGAACATTGAAACAGCTTAAAGGAGCTTTTTCGCTGGGCATTCTGGTGCGCGGTGAACACGATCTGATGATCGGGGCACGGCAGGGCGCACCTTTGGCCGTCGGCCACGGTGACGGACAGATGTTCCTGGGCTCCGACGCTGTGGCACTGGCTCCGTTTACCAACCGCGTCAGTTACCTGAACGAAGGCGACTGGGTCGTCCTGACCCGCGCAGGAGCGGAAATTTTCGATCAGAACGACCAGCCGGTGGTTCGCGATATCAATTTCAGCCAGGCGTCGACCATGCTGGTCGACAAGGGCAATCACCGCCATTTCATGGCCAAGGAAATCGAGGAACAACCGGAGGTTATCGGTCATACACTGGCTGAGTATGTGAATTTTTCTGACAGCACGATCAAGTTGCCTGACGATCTGCCGTTTGATTTTGCGAAGGTTTCGTCGCTGACAATCACAGCCTGCGGGACGGCGTTTTATGCCGCGCTTACCGCAAAATACTGGTTCGAAAAGATAGCCCGGTTACCGGTCGAAGTGGACATTGCCTCGGAGTATCGCTACCGCGAAGCGCCGCTGGACAAGAACGGTGTCACCATTGTCATTTCCCAGTCCGGTGAAACCGCAGACACACTTGCAGCTGTTCGCTACAGCCTGTCTCAGGGCCACAAGGTGGTCGCCATTGTAAACGTGCCGGAATCGACCATTGCGCGGGAGAGCTCTGCCGTCTTGCGAACATTTGCCGGTCCCGAGATCGGTGTGGCCTCGACCAAGGCATTTACCTGCCAGTTGAGCGTCCTTGCCTGCCTGGCGGTTGCCGCGGCAAAGGCCCGTGCGACCATCGACGCCAGCGAAGAACAGCGGTTGGTCAAGGCATTGATCGGCCTGCCGCGCATCATGTCCGGCATGATGGCAATGGAAGGCCACATCGAAGACGTGGCCCGCAAGATCGCTGTAGCCCGCGATGTGCTCTACCTGGGGCGCGGGGTCAACTATCCGATCGCCATGGAAGGCGCGCTCAAGCTGAAGGAAATCTCCTACATTCATGCAGAAGGCTATGCGGCTGGTGAGTTGAAACACGGTCCCATCGCGCTGATTGATGAACACGTGCCGGTGGTGGTGATTGCGCCACGCGACGAGCTGTTTGATAAAACCATCTCCAATATGCAGGAAGTTGCCGCACGCGGCGGCCAGGTGATACTGGTGACCGATGAAATCGGTGCATCGGCACATGCAGCGGACGCGTTTGAAACAATTGCGGTACCGGAAGCGGACCCGTTCATTTCACCGATGATCTATGCGGTACCCATGCAATTGTTGGCTTATCATGCGGCTGTGTTCATCGGAACAGATGTTGATCAACCGCGAAACCTGGCCAAATCCGTTACCGTGGAATAGGCCTGTTGAAGGCTTTTGACGTAATTCGAAAACTTTCTGGTTTCGCTTAGGTATTGTTTAACCATGTCGCGGCAGTATCGCTGGCATGAAAATACAGTTAGTTGTTCGTGCGTCTGTCTTAACTGCGTTCCTGGTTGCCGGAGTAGCCACCAATGCCGTCGCAGCCGCCTCAAAAACCATCGGGGTCAGCTCCGCCACGCCGGCTGCCATCATGCAGTCAGCCTACACACACCTTGTATCCGGCAAGCCGAAAAGGGCTATTGCCGAATACTCAACTGCTATCTCTCTTGAAGAAATCTCGCTTGCCGACAGGGCCCGAGCACTGCTGAACCGGGCGCTGGCGCATCAGAAACTTGCAGCTCACGATGCTGCAATTTCCGATTACAGTCAGGCGATAGAACTGGATGCGCTGAACGCAAAGACGCGCGCAGTGGCCTTGTACAATCGCGGTCTCGCATATTCGAAATCAGGCCGTCAGTCAGCAGCCATAGAAGATTATACGAATGCCTTGTATCTCGACCCGTATTTGTCGGAAGCCTTTTACTCCCGGGGCGTTGCATTGCGTGAGGCGCGCCAATATGACTACGCGCTGATCGACTTTGCCCGTGCAACAAAGCTGAACTACCCGCACAAACACCTGTCGCTTTACGGCAAGGCATTGACCCTGGCCAAGCTTGGCCACCGGGATGAGGCTACGGCGGTTCTGTTCCAGGCTTATTCGGTCAAGCCGGATTTCGCACCGGTTCGCGAACGGCTTGCTGATCTCGGCATGGACGTACCGGAAAACCCCAGTGAACGACAGATCCGCCTCGCCGTACTGCCGACGCAAAATCTGATGGCAGATGATATTATAACCGGATCCACCAAGGCACCGTCTGGAACCGTGACGCGGATTGCGCTGCGTGAACCGGTGGCGCCGTCAGCCGCTTTGTCCAATAGTGGCAAGCCGGACAGTTCTGCAGTTCTTGCGGCATCAGCTAAAAAAGTTGCAACCCAGGTGGAGGCAATTGCCGCAGTGGCGCCGTTGCAAGCGGCAAGCCCGGAGAGTATTTCGGTGGAGCAGGTTGCTGCCGTGCCGGAAATTCCGGCAGCGATGGCGACCAGCACCAAGACGCCTGAGCCGGTCAGCATCGAGCCTGTATCCGCGCCGGTTGAAACAGCAAATGTAAATGCTGCCGACGACAACTCGAATGTTACCGCAAAGCTGGAAGGTTGGACCGTTCAGCTTGTATCGCAGCGCCAGCCTGACAAGGCCTGGGACAATTGGGATTCTCTGAAAAACCGTCATAACAAGCTGCTGCGCAATAAAACCGCTGCGGTTGTGCGTGCCGATGTCGAAGGTCAGGGCATTTACTATCGGCTTCGGGTGCACAAGCTCGAAAAAGCACAGGCCAGGCGTCTGTGTCGCAGCCTGAAACGCAAGGGTACCGGTTGTTTCATCGCCCGGGCGACCAGTTGAGCGGGGCTGGCTAGCGCGACGTCGGTCGTGTAACGATGTAGACTGCAACGCATATCAAAATAGCGCCCGTCATCCATATTGCGATGGCGGGCGCACTTGTTCCCAGTGCCAGCCAGGCAAAACTTGCCGACATCATCACTACCGAGGTAAATTTGGCTGCAATCGGTATCGACCGGTCGCGTTCCCAATCAACGATGTAGGGACCCAGTATGCGATGATTGATCAGCCAGTCGTGTATAGTGGGAGAAGAGCGTGCAAAGCATGCCAGTGCCAGCAGCAAAAACGGTGTGGTTGGCAGCAGGGGCAGGAAAGCGCCGATAAATCCGAGGGCGACAAACACAACGCCAAGAGCTCGCAAAACATGCTGAAGTGCCGTTAATCGACCTGACAAGATTGGCAACTCCTGCGATGATGGCTGCTAGATCAGGATGAATTATGGTTGAATTGACCAAAAATCATAAACCTGATCGCTTTCAAAGTGATAGAGCAACTTTATGGGTTCACTGGAACCCATGTTGCTCTAGTGTTGATGATTTACAACTGGGTTGTAGCAGTCACGCTGAGAGCATGCTATGGCAGCGCAGTGACAGATTTGTGCATGGATCGTTTTTAAAATTTGAGGGTTTTTCGGTAACAGATGCTTGGCAGGTTGAGAACATATTTTCTAACCGGTGTTGTCGTTGCGGCACCGATTGCAATTACGATCTGGCTGGTGTGGTGGTTCGTCTCGCTGTTTGACAGCTTACTGAAGCCGTACATCCCGTTAATCTATAATCCGGATTCCTATTTGCCGTTTTCGGTTCCCGGGGTCGGACTGGTGGTCGCGCTTGTCGGAATTACCCTCATCGGTGCGCTGGCGGCCAATCTTGTTGGCAGGACCTTATTGAACTTCGGCGAGCGCACGCTCGACCGGATGCCGATTATCCGATCTGTCTACAAGGCTGTGAAGCAGATTTTCGAAACTGCCCTGTCGTCGAATGCCGGTAATTTTTCCTCGGTTGGTTTCATCGGATATCCCCGCGAGGGCGTCAATGTGGTTTGTTTCATCGCGCGTGAACTTGATTCCGGCGAGATCGGCCTTGAGCCGGGCACAACCTACTATTCCGCCTTCATGCCGACAACGCCGAACCCGACTTCGGGGTTTTTGTTCTTTGTCGAGAAAGACCAGGTCACTATCCTGGATTTGACGGTTGAAGAGGCTGCCAAACTGGTGATCTCCGCAGGTCTGGTCACACCGAAGCAAATGCGGGAAGCAAATGTGTCGGTGGCAGATGATGACGATACCTTGTCAATGCTGATCGCTCATCCGGAGAAAGTGTTGAGTCCGGGACAAAAACCCTCTTCAAACCGCAAGAAACCGGTCGCTAAAAAACCAGCCAAGAAACGCTGATTGGCGTCTTCTCGCTCCGGATCAGCCGGCTGACAGCAGCCGAATGGCATCATCGCGTTCAAACAGATACAAAAGGATACGCAAGGCGTCTGATCTCTTGCCGCTCAGGTGCGGGTCGGTTTCCAGGATGAGTTTTGCGTCGTCGCGGGCGGCCTGCAACAGTTCGCCATGCTGGCCAAGATCAGCCAGCCTGAAACTGGCGATACCTGACTGCCGGGTTCCGAGAACTTCACCAGAGCCGCGCAGTTTCAGGTCTTCTTCGGCAATGATGAAACCGTCTTCGGTCTCGCGCATGGTTTTCAGGCGCGCGGCGGCGGTTTCACCAAGCACGCCGTCGTAGATCAACACACAACTTGAGGCATCCGAGCCGCGCCCGACACGGCCGCGAAGCTGATGCAGTTGGGCCAGCCCGAAACGCTCGGCGTTCTCGATGATCATGATCGAGGCTTCCGGCACATCGACGCCAACTTCGATCACGGTGGTGGACACAAGAACAGACAGTTCACCGGCCTTGAAGCGGGCCATCACGGCGTCCTTTTCGGCACCCTTCATCCGACCATGCACCAGGCCGACCTGATCCCCGAACCGGGCTTGCAAGCTGGCGAAACGGGCTTCGGCGGCTGTCTTGTCGATAAAGTCGCTTTCCTCAACCAGCGGACATACCCAGTAGGCCCGCTTGCCCTGGGAAACGGCCCGTGCCAGGCCGTCCACAATCTGCTCGAGTTTGTCCACTGGCATCACACGTGTATCAATCGGCTTGCGGCCGGCAGGCTTGCCGGTCAACCGGGTTATGTCCATGTCGCCGTATGCGGTCAACGCCAGCGTACGCGGAATTGGGGTGGCGGTCATGACCAACAGGTCGCTGGGACGTTTGGATTTCGATTGCAGGGCAAGGCGCTGATGCACGCCGAAACGGTGTTGTTCGTCAATGATGACGAGGCCCAGGTCTGCAAAACCGACACCTTCCTGAAACAAGGCGTGGGTGCCGATAAGGATATGGATGTCTCCGGATGCGAGATCGTCGAGCAATTGCTGGCGCACCGAGCCCTTTTCCCGGCCGGTCAAAACCGCCGCCCTCAGGCCAGCCGCCCGGGCCAGGGGTTCAATGCTGGCGATATGCTGGCGCGCCAGGATGTCGGTTGGCACCATCAGGGCGGACTGGGTGCCGGCTTCGGCGGCGGTTGCCATGGCCAGCAGGCCGACAATTGTCTTGCCTGAGCCAACGTCACCTTGCAGCAGCCGCAGCATGCGATCGGGCGACGCCATGTCGGCAAGAATTTCTGAAACAGCGAGTTCCTGGCTGATGGTGAGCGAGAATGGCAGGGCGTCGATGATGTTTTGCCGTGCCTTGCCGTCGCCCCTTAATGTCCTGCCGGAAGCACGTTTCATGTGACGGCGCACCAGCGACAATGCCAGCTGGTTTGCCAGAAGCTCGTCATAGGCAAGGCGTTGACGTGCCGGGCTCGCAGGCTCCAGGTCAGTCGTGTCTTGCGGATTGTGCAGGGTTTCCAGGGCTGCCTGAAACTCAGGCAGCTTGCGGGCTGCCAACCATGCTGCATCCTGCCATTCCGGCAATCGGGGAATCTCAGCCAAAGTCTGCCGGATCGCCTTGCCGAGGACCTTGCCTGATACACCTGCGCTCAACGGGTAAACGGGTTCAAGCAACGGCATTTCGGAAAACTGTTCGGCTGTCAGAACATGGTCGGGATGAACAATCTGCGGTGAGCCGTCATACCATTCGATCTTGCCGGAGATGAACCGGGTCTCGCCTTCCGGCAGGGTTCGCTCGAGATAGGGGCCATGCGAATGGAAGAACACCAGCGGCAGCGAGCCGGTTTCGTCGAAGACGTCGACACGGTAAGGCACCCGCTTGTTGTGTCGCGGCGGCGCCTTGTGCTGTCCTACCTGGGCCTCGATGGTGATGATGCCGGTTTGAGGCAGATTGTCGATGGTGGGGCGGTTGCGCCGGTCAATCACGCCAACCGGCAAATGGAACAACAGATCGACAAGCCGGGCAGGCAAGTCAGCGGCACCGGGTTCGCCGCTTTGAGGACGCAGCAACCCGGCCAGGGTCTTTTCAACCTTCGCACCGATGCCTTTCAGTGCGCTGGCAGAAGCAAAATACCTGTTCAGGATTTCCGGTCGCATGGTTGCCTAGGGTCAGGACTCGTTGATCTCATCCATTCTGCGGGAGGATATTTTGCCTCTGACAAGGCGAAAGGTCGCAGGAAACCGTCCGGTTTTCAAGACCTTGCAACGATGTCAGGGGCAAAATAGACCCCGCCCTTCGGGTTTGAAAGAAAACACCCGCCTGAAGTCGAAAAATGCGCGACAAGGCACAAAGCCTTGCCCTGCGCTTTTTCACCCTCATTCGAATGTTTTCTTCCAAACAGAATTGCATGAGATCAATGAGACCTGACCCTAGTTTTTCGGTTGAATTGTCAGGACAGTCGTCTTGCCCGGTTGCGTTTCATGTGCGGTTCTTTCATAAACCGCCGGGCACAACATTTCCAACCTCTACATGCCGTTCATTCCATTTCCATGAGACACAAGCTGTGACTGCAACTGACGAAAACCGGCGAAAACGCATTGTCTGGCGGGCTTGCCATCGCGGCATCAAGGAGATGGACATTGTAGTGGGGACATTTGTGCAGGGAAGGATTGCGCAGTCTGACGCGGCAGAGTTGCAGGAACTGGAACGGATTATTGAAATCCCGGACCAGGATCTGCTGGCGTGGCTGACCGGAGCGCAGCCGGTGCCCGACGATCAAAAGTCTGCATTGCTGCAGGAGATGCTCTCCGCTCGGTTTGACGAAACGTTTTTCGGAAACCCGGAATGAAGCCGGTCGAACTCAAGAGCGCCATTGCCTCTCCCGGCAAAGTGATCGTATCCGGAGCGCCTGAAGGGATCGACGGCAAGGTGGCAGGTGAAATTGCCCGGTTGGCCGAAGACCGTCTTGTCGTGCACGTGGCACGTGATGATCAGCGCGCATCCATGATCGCAGAGGCGATTTCCTTCTTTGCGCCTGATGTAAACATTATCCAGTTTCCGGCCTGGGACTGTCTGCCTTATGACCGGGTATCGCCGGTTGCTGACATTCTGGCCCGGCGCATGAGTGCGCTGACACAACTGGCCGCGGGCAAGATTGATAAACCGGCGGTTCTTCTCACGACTGCCAATGCCATCGTTCAGAAAGTACCGCCCCGCGATATCATAAGGTCAGCCAGTTTCGAGGCACAACCGGGCAACCGGGTCGATACAAAAGAGCTTCAGGAATACCTGGCAATCAACGGATTTTCCCGCACCGGTACGGTTGTCGATCCCGGTGACTTCGCCATCAGAGGCGGGATCATCGATATTTATCCGCCAGGCAGCGAAGAGCCGGTCAGGCTTGATTTCTTCGGCGACACGCTGGAGTCCATCCGCAGCTTTGATGCGCAGTCGCAACGCACAACAGGTCAGTTGCATAGCCTCAAACTGGATGCGGCAAGCGAAATCCTGCTGAATGCCGACACCATTGCCCAGTTTCGTACCTCCTACACGGCACAGTTCTCCGGCACCGGCATGAATGATGCTGTCTATGAAGCGGTGTCTGCCGGCAGGCGCTATCAGGGCGTGGAACACTGGCTGGCGCTGTTTTATGAAAAGCTGGAAACGGTGCTGGACTATGCAGGTAACTGCGTTCTGACCATGGACCATCTGGCTGATGAATCGATTGAAGCCCGAAATACCCAGATTGATGAATACTATCAGGCCCGCATAGAAGCCCTCAACAAGGATACATTTGGCGCGCCTGTCTACAAGCCATTGCCGCCTGAAAAAATGTTCCTTGCCGGTGAGGCATGGTCTGATCTTGCCGCACAGTATCCGGTGATAGCGCTGACACCGTTTGAAGCACCGGACACTTCAACCTTGCGGGTGATTTCGGCCCACGGGCGGCAGGGCCGCAGTTTTGCCGCTGAACGCGCCGAAGCCGGACGCAATGTCTATGACGCGGTGGTCGATCACGTCCGGGCACAACAGAAATCCGGCAAGCGGGTACTGCTGGCTGCCTGGACCGAAGGGTCGCGTGACCGGCTGCTGGGCATCCTGAAAGATCATGACCTCGGTCTGGTCGTGCCGGCGAAAGATGGTCCGGAAGCGCTCAAACGCTCAAAGGACATGGTTTCCCTTGTCGTGCTTGGACTGGAAACCGGTTTTGAGACTGATGATCTGGCGGTTATCGCAGAGCAGGACATTCTCGGCGACCGGTTGGTGCGCCGTGGTAAACGCCAGAAGAAAGCCAGTGACTTCATCTCGGAACTGGCGTCACTCAACGCTGGAGACCTGGTTGTCCATGTGGATCATGGTATTGGCCGTTTCGAGGGCCTGAAGGTCATCGACGTGCAAGGTGCGCCGCATGACTGCCTGTTCCTGCAATATCATGGCGGTGACCGGCTGTTCCTGCCGGTGGAAAACATTGAACTGTTGTCGCGCTATGGCTCGGATGAGGCGGGGGTCAATCTCGACAAGCTGGGCGGCGTGGCGTGGCAGGCGCGCAAGGCACGGCTCAAGGAACGTGTCCGGGAAATTGCCAGCCAGCTTATCAAGACAGCCGCCCAGCGCGAATTGCGCGATGGCGAGGTCCTGAGCCTGCCGGACGGGATTTATGACGAGTTCGCTTCCCGGTTCCCCTATGAGGAAACCGAGGATCAGCTGACCGCCATAGACGCTGTGGTTTCCGACCTGGCGCGTGGCCGCCCGATGGACCGGCTGATCTGCGGGGATGTGGGATTTGGCAAGACGGAAGTGGCGTTGCGCTCGGCCTTCATTGCGGTCATGGCCGGCAAGCAGGTCGCGGTCGTGGTGCCGACAACCTTGCTGGCACGCCAGCACTACGCAACATTTGTCGAACGTTTCAAGGGCTTGCCGGTCAGAGTTGCCCAGGCGTCCCGGCTGGTGAGCCGCAAGGATGTCAATGAAGCCAAGAAGGGGATTTCCGACGGCACCGTCGACATCATGATCGGGACCCACGCCTTGCTGGCCGAAGACGTCAAGTTCCGTGATCTCGGCCTGCTGATCATCGACGAAGAGCAGCACTTTGGCGTCAAGCACAAGGAAAAGCTGAAGGAAATGCGCGCCGACGTGCATGTGCTCACGCTGACCGCTACTCCCATTCCGCGGACCCTGCAACTGGCACTGTCCGGGGTGCGCGAGCTTTCGCTGATTACCACACCGCCGCTGGACCGGCTGGCGGTCAGGACATACATCTCGCCGTTCGACCCGGTCATTATTCGCGAAACCCTGTTGCGCGAACTGTATCGCGGTGGCCAGAGCTTCTATGTGGTGCCGCGGATTTCCGACCTGTCCGTGGTTGCCGACTTCCTCAAGGCGCAAGTGCCTGAGGTCAAGTTCGCGATCGCAAACGGCCGCATGGCGCCCACCGAGCTGGATGACATCATGACCGGGTTCTATGACCGGAAATATGACGTGCTGCTGGCCACGACGATTATTGAATCCGGCCTCGACATACCGACAGCCAACACCTTGATCGTGCACCGGGCCGACATGTTTGGCCTGGCGCAGCTTTACCAGATCAGGGGCAGGGTGGGGCGCTCCAAGCAACGCGCCTATGCGCTGTTTACCGTTCCTGCCAACAAGACACTCACCGCGCCTGCGGAGAAGCGCCTTAAGGTCCTGCAGTCGCTCGACTCGCTCGGCGCGGGCTTTACCCTGGCCAGTCATGACCTGGATATCCGCGGCGGCGGCAACCTTTTGGGTGAAGAACAGTCCGGCCACATCAAGGAAGTCGGGTTCGAATTGTATCAGCACATGCTGGAAGAAGCCGTTGCGTCCCTGCGGTCCGGTGAGCTGGATGTTGAGGCCGACGGCCAGTGGTCTCCGCAAATCAATGTCGGAACGTCTGTCCTGCTGCCCGAGAGTTTCATCCCTGATCTGCAGGTTCGCCTTGGGGTCTACCGGCGGATGGCGGATTTACCGACACAGGATGAACTGGATGGCTTTGCAGCGGAACTCCAGGACAGGTTCGGCCGCCTGCCGGAAGAGGTCGAGCATCTGATCGATATCGTGTCGGTCAAGCTTTTGTGCCGCACGGCCAATGTCTCGAATATTGATGCCGGACCCAAAGGCGCCGTGTTCACGTTCCGGGACGGGAAGTTCCCCAATCCGGAGGCGTTGGTGCAGTGGATCAATGACCAGGGCAGCCGTGCCAAGATACGGCCGGACATGAAACTGGTGATCAAAAGGACCTGGGAGACACCTGCCGACCGGCTGGCCGGGACACGCCAGTTGATGCAGACACTGGTTAAACTGGCGCAACCGGAAAGCTAGGCTTGTCCCGAGTGTCTACAGCAACGGTGTCTGGATCCTCGGCACAGAGCTGAGGGTGCCCATAGGACGGTCTAGGCATTGCCCGCTGGCGCGGAGCGTTCCTTGACCACTTCTACAATGGCCTGCGCTATGGCTTCGGGTTCGCGGGCACCCATGACGGCGTATCTGTTGCCGATGATGAAGGCCGGTACACCGGTGACGCCCATTTGCTGTGCCTGGGATATTTCAGCCCTGGTTTCTTCCAGATCCGCATCACTTTCAAGCAGGCGTTCGACGACAGCTCGTTCAAGGCCTGCTTCAACAGCAGCATCAACCAGCACCTGTTTGTCGGTCAGGTTGGCACCTTCGATGAAATACAGCTGGAACAGCCGCTCGACAGCGGCGTCCTGCACGCCTTCGGCCATGGCCCAGCGAATGATGCGATGTGCATTCAGCGTATTTGGCGAGATGGTGATCTTGTCAAACTCGAACGGAATTTCCTCATCCTTGCCGGCTGCACGTACCGGGCCGTAGACCTGGGCAGCCTGCTCATCGGAGCCGAACTTGTTGCGCAGGTATTCCTTCCGGTCCATGCCCGTTTCGGGAATGGTGTTATCCAGTTGATATGGGCGCCAGCGGATATCCACCGGTACGTCGGGAACCATGGCGAGTGCCTTTTCAAGACGGCGCTTGCCAATGTAGCACCACGGGCACATTACGTCCGAGATCACGTCGATCTCGATTACATCGGCGGGTTCAGTCGTCATTGGCGTGATCCTTGGATTGCTTGAGCAAAGATGACAGGTTTTTTCTGATGATCTTGCCGTTGCCGGATTGCGGCAACGCCTCAACAAAGAAGACCTGTTTTGGTACCTTGTAGCGCGCCAGGGAGTTCGATGCAAAATCGATCACTTCAGCCGCCGTCAAAGTTTCGTGTTCACGCATGACCACAAACGCGGTTACCAGTTTCATGCCCGGGTTCAGCTCAACCTCGGTGACACCAGCCTGCTGTATGGCAGGGTGGCGCATTATGGCGACCTCAATCTCCAGGGGCGATATGCGGTAGCCGAAGGATGTCATCACATCGTCATTGCGGCCTTCGTACCAGATGTAGCCCTCGTCGTCGAAATGCCCGAGGTCTCCGCCCACGAACCAGTCGCCACGATACACGGTCTGGTCATCATCGGGACGGTTCCAGTAGCGCAACATCATGCCGGGATCGGAGCGGTGGACGCCGATCAGCCCGGTTTCGCCGGCCTGCAATGGTTCTTCATCACCGGAAACCGGCAGAATGCAGACGCTGCGGCCCGGCTGCGGTTTTCCGGGGCTGCCGGGCTTCGTGGGCACGGTTGGCGAGCTGGAAATGTAGGTGGAGATTTCGCTCATGCCCAATGCTTCGTAAAGCGTGATGCCGGTGGTCTCGAGCCACTCTTTCTGCAGGCCGGGGAACATAGCCTCTCCTGCCGTCAGGCCATGGCGCAGAGTGCCCACTGTGTCAGGTGACAATCCACCATCGCTGAGCATCTGACGATACAGCGCCGGTACGGACGCCATGATGGTGGGATTGAGATCGGCGATCAGTTTGAGCCAGATCGAGCGGTCGCGCGGCCCGGTATAGACGATAGAACTTGCGCCATTGGCCCAGGGGTCAAACAGGGCGGTGCCCAATGTGTAGGTCCAGTTAAAGGCGCCCGTGTGCAGGATGGTGTCTTCAGAAGTTATGCCATACCAGCCCTGGTACATGGGACGGCGTCCCCATGCGGCGCGTTGCGCATGCAGTACACCTTTCGGCCGACCCGAGGTGCCGGAGGTATACACCATGTAAGCTGGTGTTGTGGCGGCGGTATCGGCGTACTGGCCGCGTTGCCCGGACTTGAACGCTGCAATGTCGGCCGGGGTGATCAGCCTGCAGCCCACCGGCAGGTCAGGCAGGTCGAGCAGACCATCGTGGACAATGGCGGCAGCCTGACTGTCAGACAGAATGAACGAGATTTCGTCGACCGACAACATGGACGAGGCTGGTATCGGCACCAGTTCGGCTGCGTTGGCGGCGAAAAAAACGGCAGCATAGTCAAAGCTGTTGCCCATTCGGATCAGGATCCGGGCACCGCGCTCAAACCCCAGCAGCCGGAACGCAGAAGCCAGCCGGAGTACAATGTCTTCAATCTCGGCGAAGCTCAGTGTCTGATAGCCGGTGCCATCGGCAATTGTGAGGGCTATCTTGCCGGCATGTTCTCGCGCGCTTTGTGCGAGACAGTATCGGGTCAGGTTGAATCTTGTCGGCGGCAGTTCCCCGGTGAACCCCGTCATTGGTTTTCAATCCATCCCGTCTCAGGCAGGAACCCGTCGAGCGAGGGTTGAGCAGGTCGCTTGACCTGGTTCCACCGTGCCAGCCATTGGCCGGGCGGATGGAACAACTGCAGCGCATAATGACCTTCCAGCAATAACCGGTCCAGGCCGCGAGCAGCGTCGTCAAAGGAAGACTTGTTCCGGACTGACAGAAGCTGCGTTATCATCCTGTCGATCGCCGGATCGTCTGCACCCATATAGTTGCGCGTACCTTCCTGGGTCCGGCCCTCACTTCCCCAGTAAAACGCCTGTTCGTTGCCTGGCGACAGGGAATTGGACCAGATAAACGGGATCATATCAAAGTCATAGGTCTGAAGACGCCGCTGGAATTGTGCTGAATCAACCTGGCGGATAGTCATGTCGACCCCGATGGTGCGCAACATGCGCTGCCATGCCAGCGCGATCCGCTCCTGAGGCCGGGTCGCCACCGTGATTTCGAATGCAAGTCCCTTGCCAGCGGAATCTTTCAGTCCTTCAGCGCCAGCTTTCCATCCGGCTTCATTGAGCAAATTCAGCGCCTTGCGGAGGTTTTTTCTGTCACGCCCTGAGCCGTCTGAGACCGGCAGGGAATACGTGCCGTCCAGGATGTCCGGGCGGATTTTCGCGCCGGCAAGTTTGAGCATTTCACGTTCGTTGTCACTGGCCGGGCGGCCTATGGCGCTGAGATCGGAGCCGAAGAAAAATCCTTGCGTGCGCTGCATCTTGTCATGAAACAGGTTCTTGTTGATCCATTCAAAATCGAAAGTCAGGATCAGTGCTTCGCGGACGCGCTTGTCTGCAAAAACCGCGCGGCGGGTATTGAATACCAGTGACCATGCCGGTTTGGGTAAACCGACCTTGACGGTTTCCAAAGTCACCGGCTGGTCTTCGACATCGGCATAACCAACTGCCCAGCGTGAGGCATCGCCTTCGGTTCGCAACATTGCCTCGCCTTTCTTGAAGGCTTCGAATGCACCTTGCGTATCGCGGTAATAGTCATATCGGATGGTGTCGTAATTGAATTTTCCGCGCGCACTGGGCAGGTCTCTTGCCCAGTAATCCGGGTTGCGGCGATAAATGACATGATCGCCGGCATCTATGGTGTCGAAGACGTAGGGGCCCGAACCGACAAGCTTGTCCAGGGTGGTTTTCTCGAAGTCGCGTTTCTCGAACACGTGCTTTGGCAGCACCGGCATCAGTCCGAGAATGAGCACCAGTTCACGATCACCCGGTTCCAGCTTCATCCGGACGGTCATGGCGTCGGGTGTCTCGATGGACGTCACCTTTGCATAGTAGGTGCGATGATTGGGACGTCCATTGTCGCGCAATGTCTCAAGTGAATAGACAATGTCGTCTGCCTGGACCGGTTCACCATCGGAAAACCTGGCTTTCGGGTTTATCCGGAAGGTGACCTCGGTGCGCTCCGCATTGACGTCAATGGTCTCGGCGATATGGCCGTAAAGGGTGAACGGTTCGGCGCGTGAGCGTGCCAGCAGGCTTTCAAATACCAGGTCGCGTGGTCCGGCGACGGCCTGGCCTGTGATAATAAACGGATTGACGCTGTCAAAGCTTCCGGTTCGGGCTATGCGCAGAGCACCGCCTTTGGGAGCGTCCGGATTGACATAGGGAAAATGTGTGTAGTCAGCCGGCAGCGCCGGTTCACCAAGCATGGCGATGGCGTGCCTGGGTTCAGCATGTACCGGTGCTGACAGGGCCAACCAAACCATGCCCGCAGACAGCAATCTGAGCATCATGTTCATGAGGATAATCTAGATCGGATTCGCGGCAAAAAGCGACAGAAACCGTGATGATTTACTCCGGCGGGAACGGCATAGAGCAGCCTTGTTGTGCGCCTGAACCAGGGTTGCTTCAGTGGGTCGCACTGTCGCGCGGCAGGTAGGTGTGCTGCTCGGGATCATAAGTTTCAAAAAACTCGGGGATCTGCGGATGGCGGACCGGATCACCTGTATCGTCGGCCAGCAGGTTTTGTTCCGACACATAGGCTATGTATTCGGTCTCTTCATTCTCGGCCAGCAAGTGATAAAATGGCTGATCCTTCGACGGCCGGGTTTCTTCGGGGATTGAATCCCACCACTCTTCTGTATTGGCAAAAGTGGGATCTACATCGAAAATGACACCGCGAAACGGGAACAGGCGATGCTTTACCACCTGTCCAATGCCGAATCGTGCCTGTCTGTTAATCGCGATCATGACCTATAAATGCACCCAATTGCGGTTTGTTTCAAGCGCGCTTGCAAAAATTAAGTTGATAGTTGCTGAACGGCGCGCCGATCATAAACCATAAATTTCCGCCATGTCCGGCTCTTTGGCGGCCACCAGCCGGGCAAGATCAGCGATGACACGAGCCTGTTTCCAGGTTGCATCATCCTGCATCTTGCCATCGATCATGACAGCGCCTGTGCCGTCGGGCATGGCTTCCAGTATCCTGAGTGCAAACTTCACTTCTGCCGGATCAGGTGAGAAAACCTGCTTGGCGATTTCCACCTGGGAAGGGTGCAGTGACCATGCGCCGAGGCAGCCTTGCAGGAAGGCATTGCGGAATTGTGCTTCACATGCATCAGGGTCTGAAAAATCGCCAAACGGGCCATAAAATGCCTTGATGCCGTTGGCTGCACAGGCATCGACCATCTTGCCGACGGTATAGTGCCACAGATCCTGCTGGTAGAACGGGCGGGCTGAACTGTCCCGGGCACCATTGCCGGCACCGTCAGCCAGGACACCGTAGTGGGGATGCCCGCCACCGACGCGGGTGGTCTTCATGCCGCGTGAAGCCGCCAGATCAGCCGGGCCCAGTGACATGCCGTGCATGCGCGGACTGGCTGCAGCGATCTCTTCGACATTCTTTACGCCTTGCGCGGTTTCCAGAATGGCGTGGATCATGATCGGCCGGGTGATACCGGCGCGGGCCTCCAACTGTGCGAGCAACTGGTCCAGATAATGGATGTCCCAGGCTCCCTCGACCTTCGGCAACATCATCACATCCAGCTTGTTTCCGGCCTCAAGTACAATCCGGGTGATGTCATCGAGTGCCCATGGGCTGTTCAGGCAGTTGATGCGGGTCCACAAGCCGGTCGTACCGTAGTCATGCGCCAGCGCCATTTCGATAAAACCGTCGCGGGCGGCGATCTTGTCATCAGCGGGAATGGCATCTTCGAGATTTCCCAAAATGACATCGACTTGCGGGATCAGACCGGCCACCTTGTTGCGCATCTTTTCGATCTGCGGCGGCAGGAAGTGGATCATCCGTTCAATTTTGACAGGCAGCTCGCGCATTGGGTCAGGAGCACCGATGGCAAGCGGTTTATAAAATTGCGATGGAAGTTTCATGATACCTGCTGTCATTCAGGCCATTGGCGGGCCTGTTTGAAAATTGTTGCGATGCACAAATTGTTTAGGGCAGCTTCCGCTGCTCCACAATGGCTTATTTAAATTTTGCAATCGGCGTGTTGCACACGGTGGGTTTGGCCGCTACACGAATACAGTAATTTGGGTTTCCGGGTCAGCATTTAAATATCATGACAGGCACATCAGCATCCGCACAGCCATTGAGCGGGATCAAGGTTCTCGACTTTTCGACTCTGTTGCCAGGGCCCATGGCGACACTGTTTCTGGTCGAGGCCGGTGCGCAGGTCATCAAGATCGAACGCCCGGGTGATGGCGAGGAAATGCGGTCCTATGAACCGAAATGGGGCAGGGACCCGGCCAGCTTTGCCATGCTCAACCGGGGGAAACAGTCGCTGGCGCTGGATCTGAAGTCGGAGCGGCAGCTTGAGTTTCTTCTGCCGCTGATCCGCGAAGCAGACATTGTGGTCGAGCAGTTTCGTCCCGGTGTGATGGATCGCCTGGGGCTGGGCTATGATGCCATGGCACTGGTCAATCCCGGGATCATCTACTGTTCCATAACCGGGTATGGCCAAACCGGCGACCGGGTGCAGAAGACAGGGCATGACCTGAATTATATCGGTGATACCGGGTTGCTGTCGCTGAGCATGGGACCTGAAGGCAATCCGACCGTGCCGCCTTTTCTGGCTGCAGATATCGCCGGCGGGACTTATCCGGCGGTAGTGAACATATTGCTGGCGCTGTTGAACCGCGAGAAAACCGGCGAGGGCACCCACATTGATATCGCCATGGCAGACAACATGTTCATGTTGATGTGGTGGGCGATCGGCAATGGCCTGGCCACCGGCTTCTGGCCTGCAAATGGCAAGAGCCTGTTGACCGGCGGGTCGCCGCGCTACCAGATTTATCCGACATCCGACGGCCGGCATGTTGCCGTTGCCGCCCTTGAGCAGAAGTTCTGGGACAGCTTTTGCGAAGCAGTCAAGCTTGCCCCTGAATTCCACCAGGACCAGCAAGATCCCGCCGGTACAATTGAAGCGGTCAGGACACTGATTTCGGCGTTTCCCGGATATCACTGGGAAGCCATTCTGGCGCCGGCGAACTGTTGTTGCACGGTAGTGAAAACCCTGCCGGAAGCCATGCGCGACATGCATTTTCATGGCCGCGGACTGTTTGACCATACGCTGGTCAACGAAGCAGGTGACACACTGCCTGCAACCCCGGTAGCGGTCGCGCCGCAATTTCGTGGCGATGCCAGCGTGGAGAAGGCTGCACCGGGAGTAGGTGCGCACAACGATATCGTGCTCAGTCAGAAATAGGCGCCGGATGGGGCCCGTGACGCGCCAATAAAGCGCAATGATTTTTTGCAATTTGTCATGGCGATAGCAACTGGTTGATGTAAGCCACTGTGTGCTTTTCGTGAAACAGACCCAGGACGGCAAAGATCCGAAAAAATATCCTGAACCCTATCAATAGGCCGAGGCCTGCTGCAGGAAGACTAATCGCTATAACAAGTTTTTCGGTTGTCAGATCGCCTGCGAAAAGGGGAACGCTTACTGCCAACACGGTTGCAACCACAACAAACATGACCGCAATTATCATCCACACAATCGCAATTATCCGCATCAGTGGTGTAAAGCAAAGCCTGCCAAGCAAATAGTTTTCGGAAAATTCGGTCGACCCGAACATCCGGCCCGGACAAAAATGCCATACCAATGACCTTGATGCGGATACCAGAAACTGGTCACCGTGAATTCTGCCCCACAGGTGTACCTTGCGCGGCCGACCATTGATGTCGATGGTCGCGTTCCCCGCCGTCAGGTCTGCTGCGAGATGCCTCATGATCTCTGCCCGGTCTCGTTTCACCTCAAAAGCGATGGAATCGTCTTCAATCGCCCAGATCAAAAACAGCTTCCATTTCTCCATAAAGGTCGTGAAGCTGTACATGAGAGTTGGGTTCTCAGTGGTTTTTGGACTGGTAGGCAGTCCGATCGATTTGGGAAGTAAGGTTCGGTATATCAAGCGCTGTTTAGTGTGCACCGGCCAAGTTTGGCTTCGGTGACAGATACTTCCAGGCTTCTTCAAGCCCGCATTGCACGCGGCAGTGACCCGGTCGGGTTCATGCCCTCCAGCATCGCCCGGCGTTTCAGGGGCGGGATGTGTTGCAGGGCGGTCATGCCGACGGCGCGGCCTAGATGCAGGGGGAAGAATTCGGAGATCAATGAGCGGTTCATGGTGTCTACCGCTGCCTGGCGCGGCAGCACGTCTGCGCGTCTGGCGGTGTCGTACGCGGTGCACAGTTTATCGCTGCCGGGGTCTTCATCAAGGCGAAGTGCATCCGCGATTGCCTCTGCTGCAAAGGCGGCATCGCGCAGGCTCATATTGAGGCCCTGGGCGCCGATTGGCGGCACGACGTGGGCGGCCTCACCAACCAGCAGCACACGATTGGCGGCAAATTTTCGCGCCGCCATGCCGGACATGGGGATGGTGGCCGGTGTTGTCGCGTCTTCCACCAGGCCCAGGTCACCGTGCATTTCAAGTTGCAGACGCGCCGCTAGCTGGTCGGCAGACTGCGCGCAGATGGCATCGACTTCCTGTGGCCGGACCATCCAGACAAGGCTTGACCGCTTGCCGGGCAGGGGCACCGTTGTAAACGGGCCGGAGGTCTTGTGGTATTCAACCGACATGCCGTGATGGGCCGAAGAGTGGGAAAAACTGAGCGCAAGCGCGGTTTGCTCATACCGCCATTCAGTGACCGGTATACCGGCGTCCCGGCGCAGGACGGATTGACGCCCGTCAGCCGCAACAACAACGGCGGTTTGCAGTCTTGCGGATGTATCCAGCGACAATTCTGTTTTGCCTGCGCCCAACTGGCAGCCGGAAACGGATGCATCGACAAATGTGACATTGGCGGCCTTCGCCGCCTGGGCGAGTTCATGCACCAGCAAATCAAGCGGAATGTTCCAGCCGAACGGGCCGTCGCCAAGTTCGCTTGATGAAAATGTGACTGTGGGTGCGGTGAAAGCGGCCAACGTATCGTCCACGATTTTCAACAGTTCAAGCGGGGCGCACTGCTGCTGTATCCGGCCAGGCCAGATGCCAATCGTTTCGAGAAGACGGATCGCCGGTTGCATCAGGGCAACGGTTCGCCGGATCGGCTGTCCTTTCTGCGGGACCAGAAGCTGGTCAATGCCAGGGGCGACGCACGCGGTCCGGCAACCGGCCTGGGCCAGCAGGCAGGCTGATGTCAGGCCGGCGGGACCGGCACCGGCAACTACCACGTCAAAGTCTTGACTGTTGGGCATATGTGTTCACCTTGCCGATTGCGCGCAGCCTCGAAGGTGAGGCACACTTCAATCACTCAAATCAATCCGGCGGCACCGACAAACCATCAGGACCTCGTAAATGGCATACTCCGACATCACATTTGATCTCAATGACAATCTGGCGGTTGTGACGCTTAACCGCCCCGACAAGCTGAACTCGACCACCCGTAACATGCATGCGGAACTGCGCGCGGCATTTGATGAAATTGAAGCGTCGGGTGCGCGCGCCGTGCTGTTGACCGGTGCGGGCAGGGCGTTTTGTGCCGGCCAGGACCTGGCGGACCTGCGCATGGACGGGCCTGATGAAATCCTTGAATTGCTGGAACAGGACTTCAATCCGCTGGTCACCCGCATCCGCAACCTGCCGATGCCGGTGGTGTGTGCGGTAAACGGCGTTGCGGCAGGCGCCGGTGCCAACCTTGCGCTGGCCTGCGATATCATTCTGGCAGCCCGGTCAGCGTCTTTCCTGCAGGCGTTTGCCCGCATCGGCCTGATCCCCGACGCAGGCGGTACCTGGACGCTGCCCCGGCAGGTCGGTGAAGCGCGTGCGAGAGGAATGGCGATGCTGGCTGAACCGGTGCCAGCGGAAAAAGCACTGGAATGGGGGCTGATCTGGCAGGTTTGCGATGACGACGAACTGATGGATGACGCCCGCAGGCTTGCAAGCCGGCTGTCGAGGCAGCCGACAAAAGCGTTTGCCCTGATAAAACAGGCGATTAATGCGTCTTCCTCACACGGATTTGATGCCCATCTGGCGGTTGAGGCCAAACTCCAGGCGGAAGCGGCAGCGAGCCATGACTACAATGAAGGCGTCACTGCGTTTCTGGAAAAGCGCAAGCCGGTGTTCAAGGGCGAGTAGAGAGTTGCCGGTCTATGGGTCGTGCCGGGAAAATCATCAAGGCTGGAATTCAAACCTGGCTGCATACACTGTCTTTATCGGCATTGGATCCCCATTTTCATGGGGATGACGGCAGTGATTATCTAATCCGTGACACAAATGAGCTCTGGCGAAACGCGACCGCCTGGCGGCTTGCATGAGCGTAATAAGTACCAGTCCTTAACCTGGCACTCGTGTCATCCCCATGAAAATGGGGATCCAATGCCCGCGCGAACAAAGTACCCGTTGGTGGATAGAGACCAACCTTAATGGCGCACACCGCTACCACATGTTTTCCGGGGTTGCAGTGAGCCTTCGCTGGAATGACGATCGTGGGTGACTTTTGACTACTTCCGCCTGGCGTTAAAACGGTTTACGGGCCGGACCACTCGATGTTGCACAGTTCGGCTGACTTGTCGTCAAAAGTCCAGACGCGCCCGAAATCGCGCACCTTGGCTTTCACGCCTTGCGCCACGATCACTTCCGGCCCCATCCAGTAGGAGGTGTTCTGGACTGTCACCGGTTCACCGGGGCGTGCGCCGTCAATCTGCTTGATGGTGGCCATCACCTTGCGCCCAGCGGTGACCGAGCGTTCAATGCCGTTTGTTTCATAGGTGACGGGCATGCGCTGGGTGCCGAGGAAGTTGGCGACCAGCAGCTTGAACAGGCCGGTCGTGCCCTTGGCTGAGCCGGACAGGATCATTTCAAGAGCATGGGTCTGTTGGTCGCTGGCCTTGTCGTCAATGTACAGGCCGACCGACCATCCGCCTTCTCCCATGCGACCGGGAATATCCAGCAGGGCCGCAACGTTTACGCCCTTGAGGCTGGTTGAGCCCCAATGGCCATCATCGATCCGCACGGCCATCCAGGCCTGGCAGTAACCGTGCGTGGGTTTTGCAGCGCCCAGTGACACGACACAGGGGCAGAACAGGTCGCAATTGCAGTTCAGGGCCAGTTCACCCTTGATTTTCCAGTCTTCGATTTCGGCCATGGTCGTTGCTAACTCCAAAGTGTTCCTGACAGATCAGTATGACTTTTGATTGAATCAATCAAAAGTCATAAAACTGATCGCTTCAAAAGTGCTAGAGCAACTTTATGGGTTCAATTGAACCCATGTTGCACTAGAACGTACAAGCCCGCACCAATCAGCACAATGCCCATGACGCGTCCCCAGATTTCTGCTCGCGGGATGGTTTTTTCCGCAACAAAATACAATGCCAGTACCGCCATCCACCAGACCGTCATGGCACCGAATACAAACATCAGTCCCATAATCATGCCACAACAGCCGACGCAATAAGCCCCATGATGCAGTCCGACCGGAAAAGCGCCTTTCAGGCCGCCTTTCCAATGCGCCAGCAGGAACGTCATCGGGCTACGGCAATGTTGCAGGCAGGTGTCCTTTATGGGGGTGAGTTGCCAGGCACCTGCGGCGATCAGCAATACGCCTGAGGCGACCGGCAGTGCCTGGGTGCCGCCGGCCTCAAACCAGGGGGTTTGCGCCAGTGCTGTCTGCAGAAAGGCGGCAGCAACGGAAAACACTGCCCATAACGAGAAAGTATCCGGCACGCAAATACGCCAACCCGCAGTACAAGCGGCTGCACCTCGTACTTCGTTTCTGGAGATCAGGGCATAGGTCGCAACCATCGGCACCATGGCAGGCAACATCATGGCCAGCATCATGAACAGCCACATCGCAGTTGTGCCGGTCAGGCTTTTGGCGCTCCAGTTCACCATCATGGCCATATCGGGCATGGCGGCTGTATTGCCCATATGGGCCCACATCATCCACCACATGGCCGCCGCCAGGCTCAGCATGATGGTGCTTACGAGAAATCCGGGATGTTCAATAATGCGGATCATAAATCGTCAGGCTCACGCAGGTGGCTGGGTTGCCGTCATGGATGGCCGCTTGGCAAAGTTTTCATAAAACGCCGCCAGTTTCGGCCGGTTGTCACGCCAGCCAAGATCATCATACCGGAAATCAAAATAGGCCAGGACCACAGCAACCGCGATTGTGCCTGCGTTGATCGATCCAAGTTCACTTGCCCAATTGTTTTCAAGGTCGTCCATTCCCGCCTCCATGCGGGCGTGCTGGCGCGCCACCCAGTCCGGCCAGCGCTTGTCTTCCGGCCGGACGGCTGTTTCATAGCGCCGGGATACGCCTGCATCCATCAGGCCAACGGCCAGGGACTGCAAGGTGAGGATGCGAAACCTGGACACAGGTTCATCCGGCAACAATTCCTTGTCGCCGGCGTGATGGCACAGGTACTCACAGATCACACGGCTGTCGTACAGTGCTGTTCCGTGGTCCGTGACCAGTGCCGGAATTTTGCCGAGGGGGTTATCGGCGGCTACTGCATCATTGACCCGGTCCGGCAGGAAAACGCCTGTGTCAATCAGTTCGATGTTGTCGGCGATATTGAGTTCATGCGCGGTCGCCGTGACCATGCGGACAAAAGGTGAAGCCGGATTGTGATGAAGTTTCAAGGCGAAGGCCTCCCGTGTGAATTTGGCAGTGCAGAGTCCAGCCTAACGGAGAGTTGGCAGGCGCGCCAACTGAAAATGGCCAGACGCATCGGCCTGGCCCTGCGAGTATGAAGCATTGTTTCAAAGATCACTCTGCCACCTTGTGCCTGCCGTCGTTTCAGCATCAAAGTTCGGGGCAGTATCGCCGATCTGCACAGCCATAATAACCTGCTGTTGAAAATTCCGTTCCTGTACGAACGGGTCTTTATACTGAAATTCAGCAAATGTTTTTGGTAGACGTTCAGTGCAAAAGTAGGTCACAAATAGGTCATCGCGTGAGGAGCGGCAAGTCTACAGCAAGGAGAACACTATGGGAATTTTCGATTTCATCAAGAGCGCCGGAAAAGCAATTGGCATCGGGGGCGATGACGAGGCGCCAACCGCGGATGCGCTGAAGAAGGAACTGGATTCTCACAAACTCGGCACCGAGAATGTGAAGGTCGAGATAGATGGCGACAAGGCCATTGTGACCGGGGATGTTGCAGACCAGTCAATTCTTGAAAAGGCGATCATTGCTGTCGGCAATACGCTTGGGGTGTCCAAGGTCGAAAGCAATCTGACTGCGCCGTCTCAAAAGGATCCTGTTTTCTACACGGTGAAAAAAGGTGACAATCTCTGGAAGATTTCCGAGGCGCATTACGGCAAGGGCAAAGGCGCGAAATACAATGTGATCTTTGAAGCCAACAAACCCATGCTGAGCCATCCGGACAAGATTTATCCCGGCCAGGTGCTGCGGATTCCTGAACTGGACTAGCCAGAACACGACATGGCCGCAGATTGTCTCTGCGGCCATGTCTCAATTTTGATATCTCTGGTTGCCGGTGTCAGCTGCGCAGTTCTTCGACGCGGGCGCGGGCGGAGTTGCGCATGGCTTCGTCAACCACCTCCAGGTCCTGCACGGTCTTGCCGACAGGAAACAGGGAAGCACCGGCCAGTTTGACGTGTGCCCAGGCAAACGGAATGCCGATTATGGTGATGGCATTGGCAACCGCAAATGTCAGGTGCATGACGGCCAGCCACCAGCCGGCCAGTATGAACCACATCACATTGCCGAACAGTCCCAGCGCACCAGTGCCGATATCTTCACGGCCATAAAGCTCGTCACGGGCGATTACATCGCGTCCGAACGGCCATAAGGTATAATTGGCCAGCATGAAGCAGGATCGCGCCCATGGCAGGCCGACAATGGTAATCGCAGCCAGAATTCCGACCAGGAACCAGGCGATTGCGGACCAGATGCCGCCAAACAACAGCCAGAGAATATTCAGGATCAGTCGCATAACCAGTTACCCCCGTAAAATTTCAACTGTTTCCCAAATAGGTATGATAGGCCAGCATTTCCAGAACCCGGGAGAAATTTGATGTGGCAGGACAAGCGGCTTTGCGACCTACTGGGAATCGTACATCCCATCATTCAGGCACCAATGGCCGGAGCGACAACACCTGAAATGGCGGCAGCAGCGGCCAATGCCGGCGCGCTCGGATCGCTTGGCTGCGCCATGTTCGCGCCTGAGCGGATAAAGCACGAAGCGCAATTGACCAAAGCGCTCAGCAACCGGTCGATCAATCTGAATTTTTTCGTGCATGCATCACCTGAGCAGGATCAGGGGAAAACCACAGCAGCACGCGACAATCTGGCGCCATGGTATGAAAGGATGGGTGCCGGGGAGGTGCCGGACGCCGTTGAGGGGCATGTGCCGTTCAACGACGCAGCTTGTGATGCGGTGCTTGAAGCATCGCCTAAGGTTGTCAGCTTTCACTTCGGACTCCCCGATACAGCTATTGTGGAGCGCGTGAAACAGGCAGGAATTGTGGTGTTGTCGTCTGCCACTTCGGTTGCCGAGGCGCGATGGCTGGCGGACCGCGGCGTCGATGCCGTCATCGCGCAAGGCTATGAGGCGGGCGGGCATTCAGGCTGGTTCCTGCCGCGCGGCGCATCGAACGTGGCCGGGACAATGGCGCTGGTGCCGCGGATTGTGGATGCGGTTGATGTACCGGTGATCGCGGCAGGTGGTATCGCTGACGGGCGCGGCATTGCAGCAGCGCTGATGTTGGGTGCGGCGGGAGTGCAGATCGGAACAGCCTTTCTGACGACGCCTGAGAGCATGGTTGCGCCCGTCCACAAGACCGAGTTGTTGAATGCTTCAGGCGATGACACCATGCTGTCGAAGGCATTCTCCGGGCGCAATGCCCGCACGGTTGTAAATGACTATGCCAGCGAGATGGACAATGTAACGGACTGGCCGGAATTCCCCCTCGTCAATGCTATGACCGGCCCGTTGCGTAAAACGTCGGCTGAAACCGGCAAGCCCGACGCCGTGGCGTTATGGTCCGGACAGGCAGTTGGCCTGAACCGGCAAGCGACCACGGCAGAGACGGTGGAACGTCTGGTCGCGGAGACTGGCGCTTGCCTGGAAAGGTTTGCCTGACCTTCGAGCTGTCGCGTGGAGTCCCGGGACAGGAGCTGCATTCCGGTTGATGCCGAATTCAGGCCAGCATCCCGCCGCCTTGACTGACGGACTGCCGGATCATGGCCAGTGCGGTACCAATAGCGGCGTGACGAACCTCATTGCGGCCAATGTCACCATAAGTCATGCGGACGTGATGGGTTGTCATTTCCGTGCGTGCGCAGCCAAAGTGTACCAGTCCGATGGGCTTTTCTTCAGAGCCGCCACCGGGGCCGGCAATCCCGGTCACGGAGACGGCAACATTCGCCCGTGACTTCTTCAAAGCACCTTCTGCCATCTCACGGGCCACCTGTTCCGATACGGCACCATGCTGCTTAATAAGTGCCATGGGCACATCCAGCATTTCTGATTTGGCCTCGTTGGAGTAGGTGACGAACCCGCGATCGATCATGCCGGAAGAACCTGCAATGCTGGTCAGAAGTCCGGCGATGAGCCCACCGGTACAGCTTTCCGCGGTGGCCAGCATCAAACCGCCCTCGCGCAGCATGTCGAGGGTGTCTTTTGCTTCAATGATCAACTGGCGATCAAACATGTACTCACTCCGGCAAACGGACGGTGGCGGTCGCTGCAGCAGCGATGCCTTCTTCACGGCCGGTGAAACCCAGCCATTCTGTCGTGGTGGCTTTCACCGATACCCGGTCAACTCCAATGCCGACAATGCGGGCCACACTGTCGCGCATGGCATCCACGTGGGGCCGGATTTTCGGGGCCTGGCAGATCAGTGTCAAGTCGAGATGCGAGATGACGCCGCCGCGATCGGCAACCAGCTTTGCTGCATGTTTGAGAAATATGTCTGATGCCGCGCCTTTCCATTTTTCTTCCGAGGGCGGGAAGTGCTTGCCGATATCGCCTTCACACAGTGCGCCAAGAATGGCATCGGTCAGGGTATGCAGGCCAACGTCGGCGTCTGAGTGGCCCTTCAGTTTCCTTGTATGCGGGATCTTGAGGCCGCACAGAATGACGTGGTCACCGTCTTCAAAGGCGTGCACGTCATAGCCGTGGCCCACTCTTACATCGTTCAGCATTTTTGATTTTCCTGTGTTCAGGCGGGTTTCCGCCTCGTACAGATCCGCAATCGTCGTGATCTTGTTGTTTTCCGGTTTTCCCGGAATGATTGCGACATTGAGCTGTGCCCATTCGGCAATCGACGCATCATCCGTGAAATCACTCCGGTCACGCGCGGCCGCAGTGCAGTGAGCCTTGAGTATGTCTTTAAAGCGAAACGCCTGTGGTGTCTGTGCGCCCCAGAGACCGGATCGGTCGACTGTTTCAATAATGACGCCTGCCTGTTCGCGTTTCAGTGTATCGGCTACCGCAATTGCGGGAATGCAGCCGGGATACTCCGATAGCTTCGCAATGACAGCCGAGATAATTGCTGCATCAACAAACGGCCGGGCTGCGTCATGTATCAACACGTTTGCCGGTTCGAGCGCACTTATCGCCTTTAGCCCGTTATACACCGATACCTGTCGTGTCGCGCCGCCTTGAACGGGGTCGGGCAGGTTCATTTCCGATACGGCTTTCATGTAAAGGTCGTGGTGGTTGTCCCCGATAACGACTTGGATGTGATCTACATCCTGGTGCTGTTGAAATGCCCGTACCGTATGACGCAGCACCGCCTCTCCACCAATTTCCTGGTATTGTTTTGGAATCTCTCCGCCGACCCGCAAGCCGGCACCTGCTGCAACGATGATAACGGCTGTGGTCATGACGGTGACGCCCCGGCTGGAAATCTGAAATGTGGGTGAAGCTCTAACAGGCCGACTGCCTGCAGGGCAAGCTTCGGGCGCGGCAAACATAGCAATTGCAATGTCGCAGCGAGATGATAGTGTGCCTGAAAATTAAACGAAAATAATGAACGGCTAATTTATGGGCATTTCTATCGGAGCACACGAAATTCGCAACCGCGTCTTCCTGGCTCCCATGTCTGGTGTGACCGATGAACCGTTCAGGGTTCTGGCGCATAAATACGGTGCCGGTCTTGTTGTATCGGAAATGGTCGCCAGCAATGCGCTGGTTGAGGCGAGGCCGGACATGGTTCGCCGTGCAACCGGAGCAGGGCAGGTGTTTCCGTTTGTGCTGCAACTGGCTGGTCGCGAACCTGAGTGGATGGCGCGCGGTGCAGAGTTGGCGCAGAAGATCGGCGCGGACATTATTGACATAAACATGGGCTGTCCGGCGCGCGAGGTGGCCGGCAAGCTGTCGGGGTCAGCGCTCATGCGGGATCTCGATCATGCCTGCAGCCTGATCGACGCAACGGTTCGCGCCAGCAGTGTGCCGGTCACTCTCAAAATGCGGCTGGGTTGGGATTTTGACTGTTTGAATGCGCCGGAACTTGGCGCTCGCGCCGAACAACTGGGGGTCTGCATGATTACGGTGCATGGCCGAACCCGTAATCAGTTTTACAAGGGCAAGGCTGACTGGGCGGCAATCCGGTCTGTCAGGCAAGCGGTTACAATTCCCGTGATTGCAAATGGTGATGGCGCCAGTATTGATGATGTGCACGCCATGCTGGATGCCTCCGGCGCAGACGGGGTCATGATCGGCAGAGGGGCTTACGGGCGACCATGGTGGCCGGGAGTGCTGGCCAATCAGCTCGACCCGGGTTGCGGCATCGAAGAACCTGCGATCGACGAGCAGGGGGCCATCATTTTCGACCACTATGAGCGGATCATCGAGCATTACGGCGAGCCCAACGGGGTTCGTATCGCGCGCAAGCATATTGGCTGGGCGCTCGAGCGCTGGCGCGACAAGGGTCTGTACGACCAGGCCGAAACAGCGAGATGGCGCGCCAGATTGCTGAAGCTGGACACTGCCGGTGAGGTCAAATCAGGATTGAACGAGTTGCGCAGCCAAATCTGTTCGGCCGCGGAAAGAATGGTCGCGGCATGAATGCGCATGAGCAAACCGAGTTTTCTGCAAACGTCATGCTGCAGTCGCTACCCAGCCCGGTCGTGGTCATCTCGGCGGATGACAGGATCGTGGCCGCCAATGCGGCTGCTGAAGAGTTTTTCTCTGTCAGCCAGTCAATGCTCAAACGCATGGGGCTCGAAGATATCGTGCCGTTTGCCAGTCCGCTGTATACGGCGACAACAAGACTGCGTGCGACCGGCACGACACTGTCCGAATACGGTGTTAAACTGGGAACACCGCGCACCGGCGGCGGGCGCACGGTGGATATTCAGGCCGGCGTGATACCCGAAAATCCGGGCAGCATCATCCTGGTCATTCTGCAGCGCTCCGTCGCGCTGGCTTTCGACCGGCAACTCAACAATCTGCAAGCCGCGCGGTCTGTGTCCGGCATGGCATCGATGCTGGCGCATGAGATCAAGAACCCGCTGTCGGGTATTCGCGGGGCCGCGCAGTTGCTGGAAACAAATGCACCGGTTGAAGACCGCGAGCTGACCCAACTCATATGCAGCGAGACTGACCGTATTCGTGAGCTGGTTGACCAGATGGAGGTGTTTTCGGACGAACGGGTACCTGCAATGGAGCCGCTGAATGTACACACTGTGCTGGAGCATGTGCGCAAACTGGCCGCCAGTGGATTTGCTTCCCACATCGATTTCGTTGAGAACTACGACCCCTCCTTGCCGCATGTCAGCGGCAATCGGGACCAGCTTATTCAGGTGTTCCTCAATCTTGTCAAAAACGCCTCTGAAGCGATTGATAGAACCGATGTTGTCGGCAAAATCACGTTATCCACGTCGTATAAGCCGGGCATACGAATGCAGATTTCCGGCAGTGAGCGGTCGGTATCGCTGCCGCTTGAAATTGCGGTTCATGACAACGGACCCGGTATCTCGGAGGATGTTGCCCAGCACCTTTTTGATCCTTTCGTGACCTCCAAGGACAGTGGACGGGGATTGGGCCTTGCCCTGGTGGCAAAGCTGGTCCGTGACCATGGCGGAATTGTAGATGCCTCAACACACGATGACGGCACAACTTTCAGGGTGCTGCTACCGGTTTCAGTGCGTGATGCAGAATGACAACAACTCATAAGCTCATGAAACAATGTAGAAATATTGCCACTTCGACTGGTTCGAAAGGAATTTTTTAAATGACGCCGGGAACTGTACTTGTAGCCGATGACGATGCCGCGATCCGAACCGTCGTCACCCAGGCGCTGACACGGGCAGGATACGATGTGCGCGCGGCAAGCAATGCCGCCTCGCTATGGCGGTGGGTTAGCGAGGGACTGGGCGATGTGGTGCTGACTGATGTGGTGCTTCCCGATGAAAGCGGATTTGATGTCCTGCCTCGTATCAAGGCAAAACGTCCGCGCCTGCCGGTTATCGTGATGAGTGCGCGCAACACCATCATGACAGCAATTACGGCAAGTGAACGCGGTGCCTACGACTACCTGCCGAAACCGTTTGATCTGAATGCGCTGGTTGCAACGGTCGGTCAGGCGCTGGAAGATTCCCGCAAGGCTGATCAACCCGCCCCGCAACGCCAGGCGGCGGACGACAGCGATGCCTTGCCGATTGTCGGCCGGTCTACAGCCATGCAGGACATCTATCGGGTCGTGGCCCGTATGACGCAGACTGATCTCACTGTGATGATCCAGGGTGAAAGCGGGACCGGCAAGGAACTGGTTGCACGTGCGCTGCATGATTTTTCCCGGCGCAAGGTTGCGCCGTTCGTTGCAATGAACATGGCGGCTATTCCCAGAGAATTGATCGAGTCTGAATTGTTCGGTCACGAGAAAGGTGCTTTTACCGGCGCAGTTTCCCGATATCTGGGCCGGTTTGAGCAGGCGCATGGCGGCACATTGTTCCTTGATGAAATCGGCGACATGCCAATGGAGGCTCAGACACGGTTGCTGCGCGTCCTTCAGGAAGGCGAATACACTTCCGTCGGCGGCGTCAGACCGATCAAGACCGATGTTCGTATTGTTGCCGCCACTCATCGCGATCTGAATCAACTGATTGCCCAGGGCATGTTTCGCGAAGACTTGTATTTCCGTCTCAATGTGGTGCCGTTGAGATTGCCGCCATTGCGGGAGCGGACCGATGACATACCGGACCTGGTGAACCATTTTCTGCGCCGAAACGAAAAACAGGGCCTGCCTTTCAAGACATTCTCCGCCGGCGCCATGGATGCATTGCGCCGTGCCCGTTGGCCGGGAAATATCCGAGAACTTGAGAATTTTGTAAGCCGGCTTTGTGCGGTGCATGTGGGTGATGAAATTTCGGCCGCCACAGTTGAGCAGGAATTCGCGATGCAGAACTCTCCCGGCACTGTCAAGGATCCGGGATCATACAATTCGCTGTCTGAGTATGTGGAAAACCACCTGGTCCAGTATTTTGCAGGTTTCCAGCCCAACCTGCCGCCGGACGGACTGTATCATCGGGTCATCCAGCAGGTCGAAGTGCCGCTCATCAATGCCACGCTGGCATCCACCGGCGGCAATCAGATAAAGGCGGCAAACCTGCTTGGCATTAACCGCAATACGCTGCGAACCAGGATCAAGGAACTCGGGCTCAGCGTGGTCAAGACACCGGGGTCCAGGCTTTAGGAGTTTCCAGTCCTGATTTTGACAGAATCAAGACTGTGCTCTAACCTTATGTTTTCGAGCCGTTTTATTTGCGTGACTCCACATGTTTCAGCGAGCGGCATGGTGTATCACGCCAATTTGTGTGGGTTTATGGTGAATTCAACAACACGCTGATGAGGTGTCACATATTTGCCACATTAGTGTTGCGTTTTTGCAACACCGCACGGGGGTGCAGTTTTTGCCTTGAAATCGGGTCCAGCGCTCCATGACTGTGATGTCGGACATATCCAGCCCGCAAGCACCTGAACTTCTGCAGCATCAGGCTGCGGAGTCGTTTCTCAACAACAAATGGATA
The DNA here is from genome assembly GCA_963698275.1 of uncultured Alphaproteobacteria bacterium. Classification (GTDB taxonomy): domain Bacteria; phylum Pseudomonadota; class Alphaproteobacteria; order Rhizobiales; family Aestuariivirgaceae; genus Anderseniella. The sequence continues at coordinate 1,442,509 of CAVOQE010000001.1, forward strand.
AATCGGGCAGGCATGTGCCTGGCCAGCCTGACCGTTTTGTGTGGTCTGGGAACATATCTCTATCTTACCGGACTGACCCATCTGGAACCGCAGCCTGACAATGCGCGTCTGTTGCTTTTTGCCAATGGTATACTGCTGACCCTGATGGCCGGTCTGATTGCCTGGCAGCTGACGAAACTGACACTTGCAAGGATGCGGCGGGTGCCGGGGGCCGGACTTCATATTCGTATTGTTGCTCTGTTGTCATTGTTTGCGGTCCTGCCGGCCATAATTGTTGCTGCCTTCGCAACCGTAACGCTGAACAGGGGACTGGATATCTGGCTGTCGGGCCAGACACAGTCAATTGTTGATTCCGCAGAAGCTGTCGCTGAGGCATATATACGCGAAAACCTGGATGTGGCACGCAGCGATGCCGCGTTCATTGCAAATGAAATCAATCAAAGGTCTGAAGAGTTTACTCTCAATCGGGACAAGATGATCCGCAGGGTGGCGACCTTCGGTTCTGTTCGCGGCCTTTCGGGTTTGTTTGTGATGAATCCGACCACCAAGGAGATTGCAGTTTCCGCCACGGCCAACAAGCTGGTCAAGTTCCGCCCGCCGCCTCCGGAGGATATTGCACAGGCAACCACCGGTGAGATGGTGGTGCGCGAACCGCAGGAGGGCAGCAATGTTATCCGGGCTCTCGTCAGGCTGGAGAAAGTCGACGGCTACTATCTGTATCTCTATCGCCTGGTGAATCCGGAAGTAATCAAGCAGCTTGGAAAGGCACGATCCCAGCGGACCGAGTTCGACAATCTGATCGCCCAGCGCAGGTCACTGCAGTTGAACTTTGCCGCATTGTATGCCGGCATTGCGTTTATCTTTCTATTGTCGGCCATCTGGCTGGGGCTGTTGTTTTCAAACAGGCTGGTGCAGCCGATCGTGTCCCTGGTATCGGCTGCCCGACAGGTGAGTGCCGGTGAACTCAACACCAAGGTCTCAATTGAAAACGCAACCGGTGACATGGCGACGTTGGGCGCGACCTTCAACCAGATGACCGACCGACTGCAATCGCAGCGCGATGAACTGACAACCACCAATGCAGAGCTGGATGAACGCCGCAGGTTCACGGAAGCTGTTCTGGGCGGAGTAAGCGCCGGTGTGCTTGGGCTTGATGAGAACGGCACCATTACGTTGTGCAACAAGTCAGCCCTCGAACTGCTTGAGCTGCAGCAAAGCGACGTTACCGACAAGGCTGTGCTTGACGTGCTTCCCGAAATCAGACCGATCTTTTCCAAGGCAAAGGGCCGGTTTGACGGCTATGCCGACGGGACCATTACCCGCAGGGTCGGTGACCAGGAACGCACGTTCATGACCGGGGTTACCACCGAACGCGGCGATGAAGGCACTGATGGTTACGTCGTGACTTTCGATGACACGACGGAACTGGTGTCAGCACAGCGGAATTCGGCCTGGGCGGATATTGCACAGCGTATTGCGCATGAGATCAAGAATCCGCTTACGCCGATACAATTGTCCGCAGAGCGGCTGCGGCGAAAATACGGTGACCAGATAACCGGTGACCGAAAAGTGTTTGACCAATGCACCGACACCATCGTTCGGCAGGTTGGTGACATAGGCCGCATGGTAGATGAGTTCTCGTCGTTTGCGCGAATGCCAAGTGCGCAGCTGGAACCCCACAACCTGACCGCTTTGGTGCGCGAGGCGCTGGTCCTGCAAAAGGCCAGTGATGAGACGATCAGGTTCGAAACCCGTTTTCCTGAAGAGCCGGTTGTGCTGCCCCTGGACAGGCGGCTGGTTGATCAGGCGATGACCAACCTCGTCAAAAATGCCAGGGAGTCCATTGAAACCCGCCTGTTAACGGATGCTTCGGTGCCGGGTGAAATCCAGGTCTCCATAAAACAGACCAAGACCAGAGTTACTGTTTCAGTTGCTGACAACGGTATCGGGCTGCCGGACGAAAACCGTTCCAGGCTGACCGAACCGTACATGACCACTCGCGAGAAAGGTACAGGCCTTGGCCTGGCAATCGTGACGCGGATCATGGAAGAGCATTCAGGCCGGCTGACATTGAGTGATGCCCCGGCCAGTTTTCACAATGGACGTGGCGCGTGTGTGAGCCTGGAGTTCAAGAATGCACCGGAAGACGACACGGCCAACAGCGATCAAACAAACCATAGTGCGGATGGGAAACCCAGCGATCACCTTGCGGAAAGGGCCTGAAAATGGCTGTTGATCTACTGATAATCGACGACGAAGAAGATATACGTGAATTGATTGGGGGTATTCTGGAAGATGAAGGGTATGAGGCGCGTCTTGCCGGAAACAGCGACGCAGCTCTTGCCGCGATTGCAGAACGGCGCCCGGCCATGGTCATACTCGATATCTGGCTGCAAGGGTCACGCCTTGACGGGCTCGATCTGCTGATTGAAATCAAGAAAGTCCACAAGGACCTGCCTGTGGTCATCATTTCAGGCCACGGCAATATTGAGACGGCTGTTTCCGCCATCAAACGCGGTGCCTATGAGTATATTGAAAAGCCGTTCAAGGCAGACCGTTTGATACACGTTGTCGGCAGGGCTCTGGAGAATTCCCGTCTGAAGCGTGAAAACGAGGAATTGCGCAGCCAGAGCGGAGAGAGTTCCGACATAATCGGGTCGTCCAATGTCATTCGTGATTTGACGCTTGTGCTGAAACGTGCAGCACCCAGCAACGGACGCATCATGCTGTTTGGCCCGATGGGGTCCGGCAAGGAACTTGCTGCCCGCAGCATTCACAGCTGGTCAACACGGGCCGAGGCGCCGTTCGTGGTGTTGCCGGCCGCCACAATGCTTCCCGAACGCATGGAAGAGGAATTGTTTGGCGTAGAGGACACGGATGGTAATCCCACCCGGGTCGGCAGACTTGAAGCAGCACACGGTGGCACTCTGTACCTGGACGAAGTTGCGGACATGCCCATGGAAACCCAGGGCAAGGTCTTGCGGGTTCTTGTCGATCAGACCTTCAACCGGGTAGGGGGCGCCAAGCAGGTAAAGGTTGATGTTCGCATTGTCAGTTCCAGTTCGAAAGACCTGAATGCCCTGGTCAAGGCGGAGGCTTTTCGCGAAGACCTGTTGCACAGGCTGGCGGTGGTCCCGATCCATCTTCCTTCGCTGCACGAACACCGTGAAGACATTCCCGAACTGGTGCAGCATTTCTGTTCGCTGTACTCGTCCCAGTCGAGCAAGCCGCTGAGAACATTTGCAGACGATGCACTGGCCATGATCCAGACCATGGACTGGAACGGCAATGTGCGGCAGTTGAAGAATTCGGTGGAGCGCTTGCTGATCATGTCCGGCGGTGAGGCTGACGAGCCGATTACGGCTGCGCTGCTGCCGCCTGACCTGACTGGAACGAGCAACAATAGCGGAAGTGGAAACGGGATCGAAAACCTCATGTCACTGCCGTTGAAAGATGCGCGTGACACTTTCGAAACCGAGTATATAAGAGCCCAACTCAGTCGTTTTGGCGGCAATATTTCCAAAACGGCGGCCTTTGTCGGCATGGAGCGATCAGCACTTCACCGGAAGATGAGGGCACTTGATATCACTGTTACGGAACGTGACGATACCGAGGCGGCGCAATCGGCCGCCGGGGGTTGAACTCGGTAATACAAGCCACCAGTTGAGCTTGCCGTGGTTCATGGGCTGGCTTGTCTTTATGGGCGTGTTGGCCCAATGTCAGGTGACATCGGGTTTAAACTTCCTGCAGCAGAGCGATTCGAGTGTCTGAATGAAGATCATCATTTGTGGTGCCGGACAGGTCGGCAGAGGCATTGCTGAGCGTCTTGCTCTTGAAAACCATGACGTGACGGTTATCGACATTTCAGCCGAGCTTGTGGAAGCAATCTCCGGCAGTACGGACGTGCGCGGCATTGTGGGGCATGGTGCACACCCCGATGTGCTCAACGAAGCCGGCGCCAGCGAAGCGGACATGATCATTGCGGTGACCTTTGTGGATGAGGTCAACATGATGGCGTGCGAAGTTGCCAAGGCGCTGTTCAATATTCCGACCCGGGTCGCGCGGGTCAGGGACCAGTCCTATCTGTTGCCGCAGTATTCCAGCCTGTTTACCCGCGAAAACACCGCAATCGATGTCGTGATATCGCCGGAAGTTGCCGTGGGGGAGATGGTTCTGCGCAGGCTTGCATTGCCCGGTGCGTTTGAGGCGATCTACTTCGCCGATGAGAAAGTGCTGACACTTGGCATAAAGCTCGAAGAGGATTGCCCGGTTGTAAACACCTCGCTGTCCCAGTTGACCGGCCTGTTTCCGGATCTGAAAGCTGTGGTGTGCGGCATTGTTCGTGACAATACCCTTTTTGTTCCGAAGTCGGATGATCAGATGTTGCCGGGCGATCGGGTCTATGTGGTTACCGACCAGACCCAGGCGGCCCGCACGCTTGCCTTGTTCGGGCATGAAGAACGACCGGCAAACCGGGTGCTTATCGGCGGCGGCGGTACAATTGGCATGTATGTCGCGCGCAAGCTTGAAGAACGTGATTCCACCATCAAGGTGACGATTATCGAACCGAACATCAAACGGGCGGAAGAAGTCGCCAATGCGTTGACCAATGTGGTTGTTCTGAATGGAAGCGCACTTGACGCCAATCTGCTGCAGGAGGCCGAAATCGGCCGCACCGAAACCTATATCGCGCTTACCAATGACGACAAGGTCAATGTGCTGTCGGCGATGCTGGCAAAGCAGCATGGAGCCCGGTCGACCGCCTGTCTTGTCTCAAACCTCGATGCCCGTCCGCTGATTTCGCCTCTCGGTATCGATGCCTATATCGATCCACGGTCGGTTACCGTCTCCAGTGTGCTTCAGCATGTGCGGCGCGGGCGCATCAGGGGTGTCCATGGTGTCGAAGCCGGTGACGGGGAAGTGGTTGAAGCCGAGGCTCTGGAAACATCGCCGATGATCGGCAAACCATTACGTGAGGCAGATTTGCCGGAAGGTATCAGGATCGGTGCCGTGGTGCGTGATGACCAGGTGATAATTCCCACCGGTGATACCGAGATCAGGCCAAAAGATCGGGTGGTCATGTTTGCACTGCGCGACAAGATCGAAGAGATTCAGCACCTGTTCCGTGTTAGCATCGAATACTTCTAGCGTCGACGGCGAGCCACCAGCCTGATCTGCTTTGAGCTGAAAACAGGCATATTATCAACAGGTTGCAAGTATTTTTTGAGCTGGTCCGGATAATGGCGGTTTCACCGCCCAAGCGGGCGACAATTGACGCTGGTACATGCCGGGCGCAATCATTATAGTGACTATGTCGGTTGGCAAGTTCCGGGGCCGGTCAATAGAATTCCGTCGGGAATGCTAAAGCGCCCAGAAAAATAAGAAGAGAGTCCAAAATGGCGCAAGAAAAACAACAGAATCTCCAGGATACCTTTCTGAACACTGTGCGGCGCAACAAAGTGTCTGTTACCGTGTTTCTCGTAAACGGTGTGAAACTGCAGGGCGTTATTACGTGGTTCGATAACTTCTGTGTACTGTTGCGGCGTGACGGGATGTCCCAGTTGGTTTATAAACACGCCATATCAACCATCATGCCAGGTCAGCAGATTTCGCTTTATGATGACGACAACGGCGAATAGTTTCCGGGCTGATCGAAATCATTGCACAAGATCGAAGTGGCGCCGATGGTGCCGGCTTCGCTGATAGCACAAAGTAAAACTAGCAGATGAACAGTCAAAACGGCGGTGGCGTCGATTTTCAGATTGAAGGACCCGTGGTCACGCGGGCTTTCGTTATTCACCCTGATGTCAAGAGCAGGCAGGTTGCGTCCGGCTGGCGTGATGCGGGTGATAAACTGGAAGAAGCAGTTGGGCTGGCACTGGCTATTGAACTGGAGATAGCGGACGCCGTCGTGGTGCCGGTGCCCAGTCTCAACCCGGCTTCGTTTTTCGGGTCGGGCAAGGTCAAGCAGCTTGGCGACCAGATTGAAGCGTCCGAGGCCGACCTGGCAGTTCTCAATGTTCAGTTGTCGCCCGGTCAGCAACGCAACCTTGAACGCGCCTGGAAGGTCAAGGTCGTGGACCGGACGGGGTTGATCCTCGAAATCTTCGGGCGCCGGGCCAGTACCCGGGAAGGGACGCTGCAGGTTGAACTGGCGCATCTGGATTACCAGAAGAGCCGGCTGGTGCGGTCGTGGACCCACCTGGAACGCCAGCGTGGCGGGCACGGGTTCATGGGCGGGCCTGGTGAAAGCCAGCTCGAGGCCGACCGGCGCATTATTCAAGACCGCATCACCCGTCTGAAGAAGCAGCTTGATCAGGTTATTCGCACCAGGACGCTGCACCGCGAAAGCCGGGCAAAAGTCCCATACCCTGTCGTGGCCCTGGTCGGGTATACCAATGCCGGCAAGTCGACATTGTTCAACCGGTTGACCGATGCCGGCGTCATGGCGAAGGATCTGCTGTTTGCAACGCTTGATCCGACCATGCGCCAGATTGAACTGCCGCGAGGCCGCAAGGTCATATTGTCAGACACGGTTGGTTTCATTTCCGATCTGCCGACCATGCTGGTTGCGGCGTTCCGGGCAACGCTGGAAGAGGTTCTGGAGGCAGACATCATCCTGCACGTGCGTGACATTGCCCATGCCGAAACAGAAGAGCAGGCCAGTGACGTCATTTCGGTGCTGCGTGATCTCGGCGTCAGTGACGAACGGCTGTCGGCCATTGTCGAGGTGTGGAACAAAATCGATCTGGTGGGGCCCGAGCAGACCGAGGTGCTCAAGGAAGAGTGTGCGCGAAAAGACAATGTGCTGATGGTGTCGGCGCTGACCGGTGAAGGCATTCCGGCAATGCTGGAAATGCTGGAAGACAGGCTTTCACACCGCAATCCGGTGCTGGACGTCGCGTTGGCGACCGGTGAAGGGGCGGAACTGGCCTGGATCTACGAGCATTCCGAAGTCTTGTCGCGGCAAGATCATGAGGACGGGCGGGTCACGATTACGGCGCGGTTTGACGACCGGCAGGCCGGTGCTGCCCAAAAGCGGCTTGGAGAGCGCCTCAGCCCGGCTTCAGCGGCTGAGTGAGCGTTACCGTCAGGTTGGGCGGTTGTCGCGTTTTCGGATTTCGTTCCAGATCATGTCCATCTTCTCGAGATCAGCGTCTTCAACTGAACTTCCCTGGGCTTTCAGTTGGTCTTCTATGTAATTGAAGCGACGTGTAAACTTTGTGTTCGCCTTGCGCAATGCGTCCTCTGCGTCCAGGCCCAGATGACGCCCCAGATTGACCATGACGAACAGCATGTCACCGAATTCCTCGGTCTGTTTTTCGACTGTCAGCTGGTCACGGGCCTCTGTGAGCTCCTGGGCTTCTTCAACAATCTTGTCGAGGACCATTGAAACGTCGGGCCAGTCGAACCCAACCCGGGCGGCGCGCTTTTGCAGTTTCAGGGCGCGGGTAAGGGCGGGAAGCGCGGCGGGAATGTCATCAAGCAACCGCTTGCGTTGTTTTTCCATGCCCTCGCGTTCGGCATCCTTGGCGCGTTCCCAGAAGCCCTTTTCGACACCTGCGGCGCGTGCCTGCGCATCACCAAAAACATGCGGATGGCGCCGGACCATTTTCGTGGTGATGGCCTCAACTACGTCGGCAAACTGAAAATGATCGGCCTCTCTGGCCATCTGGGCGTGATAGACGACCTGCAGCAGCAGATCGCCCAGTTCATCGCGCAGGTCATCCATCTCGCCACGCTCAATGGCGTCGAGCACCTCATAGGCTTCTTCCAGGGTGTAGGGAGCTATCGAGGAAAAGTCCTGCTGAAGGTCCCACGGGCAGCCAGTTTGAGGTGTCCGCAGAGCCTGCATGATCGCGAGCAGGGTGGTTATTTCCTGCCGGGGAAGGGTTTCGGGACCTGCAGTTGTCAGGTCGCCGGTGGTGTCGGTGTTTCCTTGAGGTGGTCTGCCTTGATCCATACCTTGCATCCATCCTTGCCTGCTGTTGCATGCAAGGTATCACCGCATGGCAGCCGGAGCCATGACTGAGGTTGGAAGGTTTCACTGTTTTCCACGAAACTGCCGTCCACGACAAACACTTCGATGCCGTAGGGGACATCAAGCTCGATGCTGGCACCGGCATCCCAGATTTCCATCCTCACGTCTTCACGGTGATCATGAAACAGGGGCATGACCGACACGCCGGGACGATCTGCTGCGGGCAGGGCGCGCATCTTGTTGGTGTCGATGCGAACGTGGGTGCGGTCTGCCATGTCGAACTGCCAGAGCTTTACCATGATGACACAGCCGGGCTCCGAACCGGGGGTGTGGCTGGATTCCGGCGGATTGCGAATGTAACTGCCGGCCGGAAAGTCGCCGTGCTCGTCCTGGAATACACCATCCAGCACGATGAATTCCTCACCACCGGTATGCACGTGAGACGAAAACCTGCTGCGTGGAGCATAGCGAACGATGGTGGTGGCTCGCGCCACCTCCTCGCCGAGCCGGTCCAGCATGCGCCTGTCCACGCCTGGCATGGGTGATTTCACCCACTCAATCTGTTGGCCATGAACTGCCGCGCGTTTTGAGAAATCTGCGTTGAGTTGCATTGGATGATGCTCTTTCGTGTTCGGGTGTTCAGCCGGCTATGCTCGGGCGTTGTGCCACCTTCTGGTGCCAGGCTTTCAGGTTCGCACAATCAGCGGGAACGTCAATCTTGGCAAAATCCGCAAAGGCCAGTCCGGCAAAGGCAGTAATATCAGCAACGGAAAAATCATCTCCCGCAATATACGGCTGATCTGCCAGAACCTTGTCAAGATAGCGCATGCCGTCAACAGCCCGGTTGCGTTGCAGCTTGCCCCATGGTTCACACTGGTGCTTCTCGATGTCAGGACCAAGCCCCGGCGTTGCATGGTGAAAATAGGCAGCCACGGCATCCAGTAGACCTGCTTCGGCGCGGCGCTGCATCATGCTGGTGATTGCCCGCTGCCTGGGCGTTTTACCGGTCAGGGTAGGGGTGCCGTCCAGATTATCCAGATACTCGGTGATAGCGGTGCATTCGGAAATCATGGTGCCGTCTTCGAGTTCAAGTACCGGGACCGCAGCTGACGGGTTCTTGCGGCGGAACTCTTCTTTCTGATGCTCACCGGCAGGGACGTCGACAAGAATGAATTCGACCTTGTCGGTCAAACCCTTCTCGGCGAGTGCAATCCGGATGCGGGCCGGGTTCGGGAAACCGGGGAAATCATGGATCTTCATTTCGCTCTCCTGTTTGTTTACCTATCAGTAGGTAGATGAGCACTATAAGCTTTGCAAACAAACGTCAATAACCTATCTAATGATAGGTAGATAAATTCGCAGGAGCTGGCCATGTCCATGCACGACAGAATACTGGAAGCGGCGGAAGCCAGGTTGCGGTCAGACGGCTATGGGGCCGTCAGTTTTCGTGACCTTGCCAATGATGTCGGTGTCAAAAGCGCCAGCGTGCATTATCACTTTCCACGCAAGGAAGACTTGGGCGTCGCGGTCGTCGCGGCCTATACGGAAAAAGTGTTCTCAGCGCTTGGCATGGCAATGCATGCCACAACGCCGCGCGACAGACTTGCCGGTTACATCGGCGTCTTCAGACATGCGCTGGTTCAGGAAAATGCCATCTGCCTGTGCGCCATGCTGGGTGCGGAGGCCAGGGGGCTGCCGGTGCAGGTCGCTGACGCGGTTCGCGTGTTTTTCCAGGCCAATATCGACTGGCTGGACGAGGCGCTGGCCGACGCTGCCAACAAACCCAGGTCAGCAGAAATCATCGCAGCCCTTGAAGGCGCCATGTTGTTGGCCAATACGATGGACAGCATTGCGATGTTTGAAGATGTTGCCAGCGGATTGCTGGGCAGGGTGGAGTGATTGCCACTAGCCCACTACTTTGCGCACCGCGGGCGGCCTTGAACCTGGCTGAGCCAGGCCTTACTGTAAAAGCCAGTGACAACTCGGCAGCGAACCGAGATGTGCTTCAAGACAAGAGTTGGGGGGTCCACGATCCAGCAAGTAACGACAGGTAACTGGATGTGATTAGATCGGCGCAATAGCACCCGCCTGGCACCAGAATGGACGGCACAAACCAAGCATCGCCACCTGAACGAAACAGGGGGCAGGTGTCCGACCACGAAGGGAAGAAACATGTCAGCAAGGCAAAAACGCGACACGATTGATGTGACCGAAACAGCAGCCAGGGGTTTGAAGTCCGGGAGCAATCTCGACCGACGCCGGTTTCTCGGGGCAATGGGTGCTGTAGGCATGAGCGCAGGCGCCGTGGCCATTAGCGCTCGAACTGCGCCGGCCCAGGACCTGGGACCGGTCGCGCCGCCGACCACGGTCACCAGCCCGCCACGCGACTTCGGGCCCGGCGGTGCGCCAACCACGTACTTCTGGGATCCGGATGTGATCGCGGTCGACCCATCATTCAATGGCCTGGCGCAACCGAACAGCGCGATCAAGCGGCTATGGACCGGGGCCCTGTGGGCCGAAGGACCTGCCTGGAACAGCGTCGGTCGCTACCTGGTCTGGAGTGACATCCCCAACAATCGCCAGATGCGCTGGATCGAGGACGACGGGCACGTCAGCGTCTTCCGCAGTCCGTCGAACAACAGCAACGGCAATACCTTCGACTTCCAGGGCCGGCAGATATCCTGTGAGCATCTGATGCGGCGCGTGGTTCGCTACGAACTCGACGGGTCGGCCACGGTGCTTGCCGATTCGTATGATGGCAAACGGCTGAATTCACCCAATGATGCGGTTGCCCATCCCGATGGCAGTATCTGGTTCACCGATCCGCCATATGGCAGCCTGGTCTATGAAGGTGCCCCCGATGTCGCGGGAGGGCCAAGCAACCTTGATGGCAGACTGAATCCCACACTCGGACAGCCGGCCGGCATCGGCACCGAGTGGAAACGCGCGCTGCCAACCCAGACCTACCGGCTGGCTGCGGACGGCACACTCACGGTCGTTGCCACCGAGGAACAGGTGCCGGATCCCAATGGCCTGTGTTTTTCGCCTGACCACAAGCGGCTCTATGTTGCGAGCACCGGAAAAGGGCCAGGCGACACCGGGCCGGGTGGTCAGGGCAACGTATTCGTCATGGACGTCGCCGATGACGGGAGCGTGTCGAACCACCGGCTGTTCACCGATTGCATGGTTGACGATATCAAGTGCGGTCCCGACGGCGTGCGCTGTGATGTTTCCGGTCATGTCTGGATCTCCAGCAATGCCGGACGCAATGTCGGCTATAGCGGGGTAACCGTATGGGACCCGGACGGTAAGCTGATAGGTCGTATCCGGCTGCCGGAGATTTGCGGCAACCTCTGCTTCGGGGGGCCTAAGCGCAATCGTTTGTTCATGGTAGCAAGTCAGTCGCTCTATGCCGTCTATACCCAGACCCAGGGCGCGGCACCCAGTTGATTGCGGCGCAGACTGCGGTCTGAACAATGGAGGGCGCGCGACAGCGCGTCCTTTCAAGCTGATGTGACCACGTCTCTTGCGTGGTGTGGATTGCAGGCGAGGCAGTGCGTCAGGAGCGTGCATCGGTACCAAGTTTAAGTTTAAACGACGGAGCCGAGCTAGATTGAATTGCACTGGGTTCAATCTCGAGACGGCCGCCTGGACAACAGGGTTGCAATGTTTGAAGACGTGGCTGGTGGATTGTTCGGTAGGATGGAGTGATGGCACAATAGCAGCTGTCATCGATTGTTGATTACACACGAGACGGTATCAGCGATATGGAAAGTCTTAGAGTCAGAGAGTTCACGGGGGACGACGCAAGCGCAACAGCGCAGATCTTTTTTGACGCGGTCCGGCTGGGCACGACTGAATACTACGACGAACGTCAAAGGAAGGCCTGGGCGGAGAAGGTGCCGAACGACGATGAGTGGCGCAAAAGGCTTCAATCCCAACATTCGCTTGTAGCTGAGTTGGATACGAGACTGGTTGGTTTCATGACGCTGGATGGTCACGGACACATCGATCTGGCGTTCGTCACACCGGACCTGATAGGCAAGGGAGTAGCCAAAGCCTTGTATGAGAGAATTGAGGCCGAAGCGCTGCGACTTGGCATCAGACGGCTTGATACAGACGCCAGTTACCTGGCGCGCCGGTGCTTCGAACGCCAGGGCTGGTCGATTGTCAGGCAACGATCTGTGGTGAAGGGTGATGTGTCACTGTCGAACTTTGTCATGGAAAAGGGTTTGAGTTGAGCTGCAACTGCCTAACAACCTATTCGCATAATATATATTATGGAATATATTGATGTGATGGAAAGGCGGTTGTTGGGCAATTCCTATAGTGCCTGCCGGAATTAGTCCTATTCCGCTGCAGCAGTCGATGCCTCAGGCGTCGGGAGCTTGCGCGGCAGTGCTGCGACCGCACACAGGATCAGCAGTGCGGCACCGGCCAGGATGCGGAACAGCATGTCGAAGCCCCAGTGTTCATAGACAAGCGCAATCAGCGGCAATGACACGGCCAGCACGGAGAAAGCAACAACATACCTGATGCCGTAGATGCGCGCCCGGTATGGGCCGCTGGCCATCTTGCCGATCATATAGTCGTTGATCGGTATCTGGCCGAATGCGCCCAGCATGAAGCCGAACGCCACGGCCAATGCCATGCCGTCTGTCAGGCCCGGCATCAGTGAGAAGAACACCAGCTGCATTACCGCCACGCTCATGAACACCAGTCGCGGGCCGAACCGGTCCAGCATGCTGCCGACAATGAGCTGGGCAATGGACGCTGCCCCAAATACGATGAATGCCAATGTACCAACCATGGTAGCCGTGTCGTCTTGACCGGTTTCGCCAAGGGTCTGTGTCCATGCGGACAACTGGCTGGCGAGACCTTGCAGGCGTTCATCGAAAATCTTGGGCAGCGCGAATGTTGTTGACTGGAAGATGATGGATGAAACCGCAGTCGTCAGGAACACGATTGCCGAGACACGTATCAGCAAAGACCTATTTGCCGGTGACGGAACCGCAGTTGAAAACTGGCCAACCGGATTGGAGGTCAACCGATCAGTACGGATGGCATCGTGCCGCAAGGCGAAGTATGCCAGGCCGGTCGCAATGGAGAAAATACCGGGCAATACGAACGCCATGCGCCAGCCGCCATTGTCGATCAGATAGCCGGTAATCAGGGCGGCGCAGGCCACTCCCAGATTACCCCAGACACCGTTTGCCGCGATGCGCATGCCGGTATTGCGCCAGGTCATGGTGACTATGGCGAGACCGACCGGATGATAGATTGCAGCGAACATGCCGATCACGAATAGGCCAAAGCCAACTTGTACCGGCGTCGCGGCAAAGCTGGTGGCAATCGCCGACAGGCCGATGCCGACGAAGAAAACAACCATCATGCCGTCCCTGCTCCACTTGTCGGCAAGCCAGCCGGCGGGAAGCGAAAAAAGGCCAAAGGCAAAGAAACCGGGCGTCGCATACACAAGCAGTTCGGCATAACCGACCCCCCACTCCCGGTGCAGCGCCAGCGCCGCCACGGTTGCAAATATCAAGGTGAACAAGTGGTCGAGGAAATGCCCGATATTCAGCAGCAGGAAGTAACAGCGATCTCTGGTCACGGAGATGAAACCTTCATTGGTGCCGGCGGTCTCGCCGGGTGTGGTCTTATAATAGGTTTGTCTGTTTTTCGATGTCATGCCAGACTTCGTCGAAAATCTGCCAATCTTATGTTGTTATGGAAAGGACGGTTCCTGTGAGTATCGCCAACCCGCGCAGCACCAACCCGGACGACTACCAGGACTTGCCGCAACCGATAGCGGTAATGGCAAAAAGCTTTGCCGATGGCTTTTCCATTCCACTGCACAAGCACGACCGTGTTCAACTGCTGTATGCAATAAGCGGTGTCATGAGACTGAGAACGCAGCAGGACGCATGGATCGTGCCGCCGGACGGCGCCGCCTACATACCCGCCGGGCTGCCGCATTCAGTCAGCATGCATGGCAACGTTGACATGCGCACCTTGTATATTGACCCGCTTGCTGTCCGAGAGCATCCGCAGGGGTTGAACGTAGTGGCTGTTCCAGGCTTGCTGAAGGAACTGATCCTGGCCCTGGGCGATGAACCTGTTGCTTATGGCCCCGACAGTCGCGGCAGTCTCATTGCTCAATTGATCGAGCAGGAAATTCATCTGGCACAAGCGCTTTCGCTGCATGTCCCCCTTCCCCGGGACGCCAGACTGCAAAAGGTGTGTGCGGAGCTTCTTGCAGATCCTTCGGATCGCAGGACACTGGATGGCTGGTCTGAAGTCGCCGGCGCGTCTGCACGGACCCTGGCGCGGCTGTTTGAACGCGATCTGGGAATGAGCTTCATTCAATGGCGTCAGCGTGTCCGCTTTCAAAGTGCGCTTGAGGCGTTATCGCAAGGCGTGCCAGTGTCGGTGGTCGCGAAACTGCATGGCTACCGGAGTCCGAGTGCATTCTCTGCCGCCTTTGGCAAAGCCATGGGGCATGCGCCGTCAAGGGTAATGGCGGGTATGGAAGGGTGATTGAGATCGAGACTGTCAGCCGATATCCACGACCATCCCATCGTACGCGGGGACGACATTTTCCGGCAGTTCGTCGCACAAGGTCTGGTAATCCATATCAATGTGCATGTTGGTCAATATGGCGCGTTTCGGTTTCATGCGCTCAATCCACCGAAGCGCGTCTTCAAGACTGAAGTGACTTGGATGCGGCGTGCGCCGGAGCGCGTCGACAATCCAGATGTCCAGGCCTTCGAGGTATTGCATCGAGTGGTCCGGCACCTTGATGAGATCGGGCGTGTAAGCCACGTCGGCGATGCGAAACCCCAGCGCATCGATGTCACCATGGTTTACGGCAAACGGCATTGCGCTTATGTCGCCCGCCTCGCCAATTGTGGACACCGGCTTGCCGGCCTCGATACCATTCATTTCCAGTATGGGCGGATAGGACGATCCTGGCGGTGTCATAAAGCAATAACTGAAGCGGGACATCAGCATGTCGGCAGTATCTCGTTCGGCCCACACACTGACCCTTGACCGCATGTTGATTGCAACCTGGCGCAGATCATCGATCCCATGAGTGTGATCTGCGTGTTCATGAGTGAACCAGACCCCGTCAAGAGCCGCTGCATCAGCGCTGTTGAGCTGTGAGACCAGGTCAGGCGTGGTATCCACCAGAACACGGGTCAGGGCGTCCCCTTCCCGCTTGTCGAGCAAAACGGAACATCTCTTGCGGCGGTTTTTCGGCTCGTTCGGGTCACACTGGCCCCAGTTGTTGCCGATGCGCGGTACGCCACCGGAAGACCCGCAGCCCAGAATGGTCAACGTCCGGCTCATGCCGCGACCCCGTAAATGGCAGGTCGCGGAGCCTTGTCAAACAGGCGGAAGAAATTGTCCGACGTGATCTGGGCCATCTCTTCGACACTCATACCCTTGACATCTGCCAGGTGGGCCAGCGTGTGGGCGGTATAGGCCGGTTCATTGCTCTGGCCACGATGCGGCACCGGCGCAAGATAGGGCGCATCGGTTTCGACCAGCATCCTGTCGAGCGGGCATAATCTGGCCGCGTCCCGAATGGCTTCTGCCGTCTTGAATGTCAGGATGCCTGAAAACGAAAGATAAGCACCGATTGCCAGGCCGCGTTCGGCCAGTTCCATGCCGGAAGAAAAGCAATGCAGAAGCGGCTTGAACGCCCCCTTCCCCATTTCGTCTTCCAGGATATCTGCCGTATCTGCTTCAGCCGAGCGCGAATGAATGACCAGATGGCAGTCCGGTTTCACGGGCAGCGGCGATGTGGGTGCGAAAGCCCTTGGCCTGCATATCGCGTGGAGAATTGTCATAATGGTAGTCCAGCCCGGCTTCACCGATGCCGATACATTTGGGGTGTTGGGCCAGCGCAACCAGCTGTTCGGCAGTGACGTCGGGTTCTTCCGCTGCGTTATGCGGGTGCGTTCCGACTGTGCAGAACACCTCTTCATGGGACTCCGCAATGGCGCGAACGGCATCAAAATTCCTGACCCTGGTCGAGATCGATACCATCAGGTGAACGCCAGACTCGTGGGCGCGGGAAATCACACCGGCAATGTCGTCATGCAGGACATCGAAATCGAGGTGGCAATGGCTGTCTACGATGGCGGGTGTCATTATACGTCGCGCTCTTTGTTCAGGCCGGGTCTTCTTCTACGTAACGCGGAAACACGCCTTCCGGTTTTGGCAGTTCACCACCTGATTGCAACCTGCCTGCCTCGCCCAGATGTGCGAAACTTCTGGCATCTTCCGGCACCACCAGCAGGTCAAGCAGTCTGGCTGCCGCTGCCGGCATATAAGGTTGTGCCAGTATTGCAACCTGACGGATGACTTCAGCTGTCACATACAGGACCGTTGCCATGCGTTCGGGGTCGGTTTTCTTCAGCGCCCAGGGTTCCTGGCCGGCAAAATACCGGTTGGCATCCGCGACGACTTTCCAGATGGCGTCCAGGGACTTGTGCAGAGCCTGCACCTCATGGTGCTCACGGCACTGCGGCAGCAGCGCATCCGCTGCGCTCAGAATCTCGTTGTCTTCGGCTGTCAATTCTCCCGGAAGCGGCACTTTAGCTTCGCAGTTCTTGGCGATCATCGACAATGAGCGCTGCGCCAGGTTGCCGAGGTCATTGGCAAGATCGGCATTGACCCGGTTCACAATGGCTTCGTGGCTGTAATTGCCGTCCTGGCCAAACGGCACTTCACGCATGAAGAAATACCGCACCTGGTCGACACCGTACTGGTCGATCATCGATTGCGGATCAACGACATTGCCGACCGACTTTGACATCTTCTCACCGCGATTGAACAGGAAGCCGTGACCGAACACCCGCTTGGGCAGGGGTAAACCGGCAGACATCAGGAAGGCCGGCCAGTAGACAGCATGAAAACGGACAATGTCCTTGCCGATGATGTGCACGTCCGCGGGCCAGTATTTTGCCAGCTGCGGATCATCAGTGAGATAACCGGTTGCCGTCATGTAGTTGGTCAGTGCATCGACCCAGACATACATGATATGGCCGGGGGCACCGGGGACCGGTATGCCCCAGTCGAAGGTCGTGCGTGACACCGACAGGTCTTTCAGGCCACCCTTGACGAAGCTGACTACCTCATTGCGGCGTTCGGACGGGCCGATATATTCGGGGTGCTCGTCATACAGTTTCAGAAGCTTGTCCTGATAGGCAGACAGTTTGAAGAAATAGCTTTCTTCCTCCACCCACTCGACGGGGGTGCCGGTCTTGATCGCATATTTGCCACCATCGCGGTCTTCAAGTTCGTCCTCGCCATAAAAGGCTTCGTCCCTGACCGAGTACCAGCCGGCATATTTGTCGAGATAGATATCACCGGCGGCATCCATCTTTTTCCAGATCATCTGGACGGCCTCGTAGTGACGCGGCTCGGAGGTGCGGATGAAGTCATCGTTGGAACAGTTCAGCGCCTTGACCATGGCCTCAAACTTTGGGGCCATTTCATCTACGAACTCAGCCGCGGTGCGATCCTGCTTCTGGGCGGTTTGCTGAATTTTCTGGCCGTGTTCATCGGTGCCGGTGACGAAAAACACATCATAGCCGTCCAGCCTCTTGAAGCGCGCCATGGCGTCGGTGGCCAGAGCTTCGTAGGCATGGCCAATATGCGGCGGGCCATTGGGATATGAAATGGCCGTGGTGATGTAGAATGTAGGCTTTTCGGTCATGTAGAAATCTTTATGCCTTGCGGGCTTGCTCGATAAGGTCAAATGCCTGCAGCAGTGTCAGGCGCCGGTCGAGGTTTAGGGCATTTGTTTCGCGAATGGAATGCCCGATTGTCTGGTGGGCATTCGCCAGTGCGTGGCCTTGTCCCACTGCCGCCGATGCCCTGATGGCCCTGGCTGCGGCAGCCGTAATCCAGCCGTCAAGCAATGCGCAAAATACATTGAACCGGTCATCGGTCCCCCTGCCGTGCAAGGCATTGGCTATGGTCATGCGGGTTTTCATGTCGAGGCGGCCGGCTTCTGCTGCCTTGGCGAACCGGTCGAAGATGGCACCTGCCCCGGTTTCGGCCAGCGCCATGGCGAGGCCGGGCCTGCCATTGGCCAGTCCAACATGCGGTATTGCCTGTTTACCCAACCCTTCCGGCAACAGATCAAGCGCTGTTACGGTATCTTGCGGTGATAACGGGTGCAGCGGTAATTCAATGCAGCGGGACCTGATCGTCGGCAACAACCTGCCGCGCTCATGGCACAGCAGGATGAACAGGCTTTTTTCCGGCGGTTCTTCGAGGGTTTTCAGGATTGAATTGGCTGCGGCCGCGTTCATTTCATCGGCGACATCAACTATTGCAATGCGCCACCCTCCGGCACCTGCGGTCTTGGCAAAAAAATCTGCGGCCTTTCTGCTGGCATCCACAGTTATGCCCGCCTTGAGTTTTCCCTTGTCGACGTCACGTTGCAGCACCAGCAGATCGGGATGGGACCGCGCTGATACCTGAGATGCGACAATGTCATCGGCAGGTACCGATAGTGTGTCGGCGGGAGCCGTTTCATGATCAGGATAGCGCAAGAGGTAGCGTGCGAGACGATAGGCCAGTGTGGCCTTGCCAATTCCCTGAGGGCCGGTAATCAGCCAGCCATGATGAAACCGGCCGGAGTGATAGGCGTCCAGCAGATGCTGTTCGGCTGCGGCATGACCGACGAGATGCTGGCCATGGCGGGGATGCAGAACCGTTTCGCGCGGGTCGGTTTGTTCGTCGTCCTTTGCACTCATCGCGCAGCGATCCTCAAGGTGAGGCTCTACAGCTTGCCAGACCGAAGCTGCAATCTGGTCGATTGAACCGGATGCATCAATGATACTGCATCTGGCGGAAAATTTTGCGGCAACAGCCAGATAACCGTCCCGCAACCTGTTGTGGAACTCCAGGCCCTTGCGCTCAAAACGATCATCGCCACCGCGCAGACCGGCTCTTTCGAGACCAAGGCGCGGATCAAGGTCAAACACCAAAGTGAGGTCAGGCTGGGTATCGCCGACGATCTTGCGATCCAGTTGCTCGATCAGGTCTTTGTCACCCTTGCCGGCATGGCCCTGATACGCCCGCGTCGAGTCGGCAAAACGGTCGCAGATGACGATTGCGCCATTTTCCAGGCCGGGAATGATGGTCTGGCGCAGATGGCTTTCTCGCGCGGCGTAATTGAGCAGTATTTCCGCTGTTGCACTCCACCGGCCGGTCTCGCCGCTGACCAGCAATTGCCGGATTGCATCCGCATCCGGTGATCCGCCGGGCTCGCGTGTTTCGACGACCCGGTTGCCCAACCGGCGTAACCGTTCAGCGAGCAGCGCGGTCTGCGTACTCTTGCCGGTGCCCTCACCGCCTTCAAACGTAATGAACAGTGCCCGTTTCATGTGGGCCTTAAACTATCAACCACCGAGGGCCATGAAAAGCGCTGAATCGAGAGCCTTTTTCCATATGCTGTCGGTGGCAGGAACGCTGGTTTTGGTGTGTACGGGAGCCTTGTATACCAGCTTGCCGTCGGTCAGGATTCGCACAACACCGATTTCGGTTCCGGCTTTGATCGGTGCCTTCAGTGGACCGGAATAGACGAGTTGGACTTCCGCTGTGGCCTGTTCTTCTTCTGACAGCAGTGTCAGAATGTCACTTTTGGTGACCAGTTTCACCGAAGGCTCCTCGCCACCCCAGACACGGGCCTGGCCAACGGTGTCGCCTGCTGAAAACAGCCGGACAGCACGAAATTTCCTGAAGCCGAAATCAAGTAGCCGTTCCGCCTCCTCAGCACGTTCGCGTCTCGACTTCAAGCCGCCGACGACAACGATCAGGCGCCTGCCTTCGCGCTCGGCGGAGCCTATCATGCCATAACCGGAATCCCTGATATAACCTGTTTTGACACCGTCAGCGCCGCGATAATTTCCCAGCAGCGGATTGCGGTTTTGTTGCGTGATATTGTTCCAGGTGAATTCACGTATGCCGTAATACTTATAGTACTGCGGAAACACTTCAATGATGTAGCGGGTCAGGCTGGCCAGTTCTCGCATGGTGGACAGATGGCCTTCAGCAGGCAGGCCCGTGGCGTTCTTGAACGTTGATTTTGGCAGTCCGAGTTCGCGCGCGCGTCTGGTCATGTCATCGGCGAAGCCGTCCTCGGTGCCGCCAATGGCTTGCGCTATCGCAATTGCAGCATCATTGCCGGAGTGAACGGTGACACCCTTGATGAGATCAGACAGCGCTATTTTCGAACCTACTTCGGCATACATGGTGGAACTGCGCGACGGTGCACCTCCCCTGCGCCATGCATCTTCGGTTATGGTGAATTCATCGGTGAGTTTGAGCCGGCCGAGTTTGAGCCGTTCAAAGACCATGATCATGGTCATGATCTTGCTCATGCTTGCCGGCGGCACCAGCTCATCGGCATTTTTTTCAAACAGCACCTTGCCGGACCTGCTGTCCATTACGATGGCATAATCGGCAGCGGTCTCGTGTTCCTGGGCTGATGCATTTTTCCAAGGCGCAGCAACAAGCAACGCCACGGCAATCACTGCACATGCCAGCAGGAACCTGGCTTGTGCGTTGAAGTTGTACCTTGCTGTTTCTAGCATGGCGACCGCCGTTAATTGCAGTTGATGGATTCTCCGTACATTACGCGTCCACGCGCACGCAATCAACAGGTCGCCCTATTCAGTAGACCAATCAGTTGAATGTGGAATTCACTACAGCGTCATGGTGACCGCGGGCACGGACCTGCTCCAGTGCAGACTGCGCGCTGGCTTGATTGTCCAGCGGTCCGACCCTGACCCGGTACAGTGGACCGAACGAACCATTGGCCGGCTTGACCTGCACACTGCCCAGATCGGCCAGGGCTTCCTTGGTGCGCTGCGCGTTTCCGGGGTCAGCAAAGGCTGCCACCTGAACATAGTATCCGCCGGTGCCGGAATCAGCAGACGCCGCGGCATTGGCGGCTTTGTATGACGGCTGGTTTCCGCCGTAACGGCCATCACGCAGATCGGCACTGGCGATCATCTCGTTCAAAGGTGTGCGGCGCTTGAGTTCCTGGTTCATGGCGGCAAGATGGCCATAGGTCGGATCTTCAAGCGGAGCCGGGCCGATATACTGCACATGGGCTTTCGTCTTGCCCCTGCCCCGGAACCCGAGCAGATCTGCAGACCGTTTGGACATGTCAATGATCCGGTCGTTCACGAACGGGCCGCGATCATTGACCCGCACAATGACTTCACGGCCATTTTCCAGGTTCGTGACCTTGGCATAACTCGGCAGTTCCATGGTGGTGTGGGCTGCGGTCAGTTGCTCCATGTCGAACCACTCGCCATTGGACGTCATGCGCCTGTTGAATTTCGGCCCGTACCAGGACGCCACACCTGTCTTGCTGTAGTTCGGCTCGTGTTTCGGGTGGAACCATATATCGGCGACCTGGTAGGACTTGCCGACATGACGCCTGCCGCCGCCTTTGGGCATGGGACCTTTCGCGTCGTCCCATATGGGTGAACCCACACCGGCGAACGGATCTTTCTTACCGGAGCCGGAGCACCCGGCCAGCGCAATGGCAACGGCGCACAATACCCCTGCCCCAACGAAGTAATATCCGCTGCTCCTGCGAGTTGGCAGCCGCAAATTCTGATCTGTCATGATCGCTGTGTTCCCAGGTTTAAACGCCGGACGTTTGGTCCGCAATCCCCTAACGGATTTGCTAAATGTTTAACGAGTTTGCGCCAATGACGGTAAAGACGAGGTTCAGGAATACGGTTAACAAATGTTTGACGGGACCGGTTGTCTCAGCTTCCCGCTTTCCTGAGGCAGACAGTCAATCTATAGTGTTTTTCATGAACCAGATGCCTTCTCCCGTCGACCTGACTTCATCGCTGAGCACACAGCTAAGTGCGGCCATTCTTGCGCGTCCTGTCTCGGATCATGACTTGCAGGCTGCGGCTTTGTTCACTCTCGACGCGGTTGCCAATATTGTCGCGGGTCGCAATTCTGTGCCGGGGCGCAAACTTCTGGCCTGGCAACACTGGATGTCTCGTGGCTCGAACCAGGCAATTGACAAAGCAAGGTTATCGTTTTTGTACGGTGGTTTGTGTCACATTCTTGAAGTCGATGATTTGCATCGGGCATCCGTGGTGCATCCTGGCTGCATAGTCGTTCCCGCGGTGTTCGCCATGGCTGCCGGTACAAATGGCAAGTCGGCTCTAACAGCGATATTGAGAGGGTTTGAGGCCTGCTGCCGGGTTGGTATGAGTGTCGGACCGGAACATTACAGGATCTGGCATAACACCGCGACATGCGGTCCGTTCGGGTCCGCCATGGCGGTTGCCAGTCTGTTGGGCCTCGATGAAGCAGCCTGCGTAAATGCGCTCGGCAATGCCGGATCACAATCAGCCGGGCTGTGGCAGTTTCTCGACACAGGTGCTGAAACCAAGCATCTGCATGCAGGGCGCGGTGCCGAGGCAGGTCTTGTTGCCGCAACTTTGGCTGATCAGGGCTTCACAGGTGCGCCGGAAATTCTTGAAGGTGACCGGGGGTTTTACAGGGCAACCTGCCCCAACCCGGATGAAACACTGCTATTGCCGGCTGAAGACGATCAATGGCAATTGCATGAAACGTCAATCAAACCATGGCCATCGTGCCGGCACACGCATCCTGCAATTGAATGTGGGCTGGAAATTCATCGGCAATTGCCGCAAGGCGCAGCCATCCGGTCAATCAGGATTTTCGCCTACCAGGCAGCGCTTGATCTGTGTGACCGGGCGCAGGTTGAAACTGCCTATGCAGGCAAGTTTTCCCTGCAACACTGCGTGGCAACGGCACTGTTGAGAGGTGCCGTGGCATTCGATAACTTCGAAGCTGAGGCGCGCGCTGAAGCGAGTGACCTGCGTTCACGGACCGCGGTGTCCGCCGTCGGGCAGTTTCAGTCAGCCTATCCGCTGCACTGGGGCAGCCGTGTCGAGGTTGAACTGCAGGACGGAACCGTGACCTCGCATGAGGTGGCTGATGCGCGCGGCGATCCGGAATTGCCGCTGTCGCATCATGACATGGTGGCTAAGGCGCGGGGCCTGCTGGTTCACGGCCGGCACCCGGCCCCGGATGACCTGATAGACCAGATCCTGACTATGTCTCAGTCCGGAACGGTGCCCGACCTGTCGGGTCTGATTGCCGGCCCGGAAACTATTATCGAGTAACCCATATCCGCATGGTTTTGATTGAACCCATCTCGCTCTAGTTGGTCGAGGATCCGCCCAGGATTTGGGTTTCTGCAGGAGGCTGGGTATTCACATCCGGATCAGTCGTTCCACCGGCCTGAGGCACTGCATCTGATGCAGTATCTGGTACGTCAGTGGTTGGCTGCTCAGCAGCTTCGGCCTTGGCAGCAACCTCGAGAACGGCCCTGAGCCGCACCATGTTGCTGGCTCCGTGGATGTTTCCGGCAGCGGCTGATCTTTGATAGAATTGAAGCGCTTTGGCTGTGTCCTTTACTGTCCCCCAACCCATTTCATACATGCCGCCAAGGTTGTTCTGGCCCCATGAATTACCGGTTGTCGCAGCGTCACGGAACAACCGGAAAGCGGTTTGCAGGTCGCGGTCAACACCTTTGCCCTGCAGGTACATCAGGCCAAGATTGTTCTTGGATGCCACATGCCCGAGATCAGCTGCCTTTTCATAATATCCGATCGCCTTGACTTCTGCCTTTTTGACGCCTTTGCCGTAATGGTAAGCGTCGGCGGCCCAATAAGCTGCTTCAATGTGTCCTTTGTCAGCCGCGCTGGCATACAGCGTGACTGCGCTTTTCTCATTGGCTTTCAGACCCTCTGCGCCTTCGCGTAACAGATTTGCCAGCAGGAACTGCGCTTCCGCATTACCTTTTTCTGACGCCTTGGTCAGCCACCGTGCTGCATCCACCGGCCGTACTGGCGTGTTGTTGTCACCTGACAGGTAATCCTTGGCCAGCGAAATCTGTATGTCGATATCGCCCTCGTCAGCCAGCTTGAGTTTTTCCTCGAAGGTTGGCGGCGTATCTACGGCATCTTGAGGGGTTTCAATGACAGGGTCGTTGTCGACGGACTGTGACCAGGAGGTGGACGGCAAAAGCCCAGACAAGACCACGGCACCTGCTGCAATTGCGAATTTCGTGAATACTTTCATCATTCTCCCCAAAGGCTTCCCTGTAGACATCGCCTTATTACATAGCAGGCTTGAGCTTGACCAGCCCTGCGATTGCCCGACTTGCCGGCAAGCCGGTTACTGGACCCGTGTCCAGGTTTGTGAGCCGCACAGGAAAACCGCAAAACAGCCCTCGACTTCCATAGTTGTGCGCCGTGGCTTCAGATAGAGGTCATAAATCTTGCCGTCTTCGGCATTGTAAACCAGGCCCTTGAGCTGGGAGGGATCGTTCTGTTGCAGGCCGCTGATAATCGTCAATCCAAGAATTGGCCTGCTTCTTTGCGCGGCGTCGGGATTGTTGACGTCCGTTTTGGGTTGACCATTTTCGTTATTGGGCTCCTTGAGCCAGACAACCCGGCCGCACAAGGAGCCACCGCAGTCAGCTATTTCGATGTTGGATTTGCCGTCTTCATCAGCCCAGATGCCCAATGCCCACTGAGCAGGTTGCGCAACCGCTATCTGAACGCCTGACGCGAACAATATCAAACCAAGCCAAATCTTTTTCATTGTCTTAACCAGCGCCGCTTTTAACAATAACAGATCAGTCCACTACGATTGATCTGTGGCCACAGTAGGACAATTGTAATGAACGGAATATGAAAACAACAGCAGGTCGGTTTAAATTCAATCAATGGTCTTGCACACCGGCACCGGGCCGATTAAACCCTTGTCCTGACATTGGACATTGACCATCCATAATCTCATTGCGGAGGGGTGGCAGAGTGGTCGAATGCGGCGGTCTTGAAAACCGTTGGGCTTCACGGTCCCGGGGGTTCGAATCCCTCCCCCTCCGCCAACTACTTCTTGTAGGCTTTTGATATGTACGATTAATGTATCTCGTTATCTTCCTGTGCCCTACTTTATGCCCTACTCCGCAACAACACGTTCAGCCGCTAACCAAAGCGAAGAATGCTTTCAGCAATAGCTGCTGCAGATACGGCATCATAATAATCATATCGTTTTTCTAGCCGATTGTAGGTCCGCCAGTGCATGCCCGGTGGTTTAGGCGGAAAATCCCAAATCCGGTACTTTTCCCGCCATTCCGGTTTTCCAGCGTCCAGCACCTTGTAGGTGACTTTGTGCACCTGGCTAATGTGACGTGATGTGGTGTCCTCACATTGTGAGCGATATTGCAAAGGCACTCTAAACCCATGCCGGGAACGGAAGCGGGTGGCTCCAGAGGGGCTATACAAGCATCGGGCGCGTTTGCCTGTTTCGGGGCAGATGAAATACCAGCGATGACCGCCGAAGGGCTGTGGGAAACGTTCAAGGTTGAATTGCTCATCCACTGAAATAGGTTCGCCGCCACGTGGGGTGGATGTATACTTCACTCTGAACCACGGACGTTCTCCGCTGGAGCAATAGCTATAGCCGATGTTTGCAACCTCCTCGCCGGAGTGCGTGTACGACCAGATCAACTTACCATTGGCGAGATGTGCATCCGGCAAGAATAGACCCTGCTTGCGCATGCGCCGCAAATCCAGCTTCAAACCGTCTTCAATGACGGGTAAAGAACCCTGCCTGCCTGATCCGAAGCCGCCCATATTTATCGAAATCCTGTGGCTACTGAAAATAGGTGCATTGAAATCATTGGCTTTTATTCATTCGTTTTCCGTTGACGCGTGGGACTTGCTATCCACCATCGCTTCGACTGTTCGGTGTGTTTTTCAGGAAAGCCGATGTATGAACTGGTTCCTCCGGGTTCCTGCCGTTATCAGCCGACTTTCTGGCCTACCTTTTCCTCAATCTCTTCCTCATCGTCCTGCCTTGGCTGCAGCCATGGCGGCAGAGGTACATTGTCAGTTTCCCAACTGGATTGTTCTAGCTGTCCGGCTTTTCCTATGATGTCTGCAAGGCGCATCAGACTTTCGCTCAGGTCGTTCAGGTCATCGGCACTGAACCGTTGCCCTGATGCCATGTGGCGTTCAAGAAATGCTAACTCATCCAGAATGCTCTGGATGGCCAGTTCGTGGTCCTGCATAACGTTAAGGCGGGACATCACTTGATTCCTCAGCCTGCTGCCAATCCTGTCGCAACATAAAGCTAATAGCGTTGAGACTCATTTAGTATACCATGAATTGAAGTTAGGTGCATCCCAGCGCAATTTCCAACTGAACCAGCCTCCCCGGTAGTAGACCACCTGAGAAGTGATTTCCGCCCGAAACGATGCGTGTAGGCGTGAGGTTTTGGGGCTGGCGACGCCTTCTAGGGCAGATGGCAGATAGATTGGCTCTGGAGCGGCCATAGCGAGTCACTGACGCGTGTTCTGCCGTTTCCGGTGCCGGGACTCAGCAAGCCGTTTCGCGCGCTGGTGGAGTCGTGTGGGGCTTGTGGGTCGCAGGTTATGGTCAGTTGTAAATGCCAATCCCCGATTACCCGTGCGGGCGTACAGAGCGATTTCGGTGTCGCTGGTACAATTACAGCCTCGCGGGTTTTCGCACTTCCTTGAGCAGACCGTGGCATGGCGACGTGTCTCTGCTAGTCTGGTGTCGTGGTCATGCTGATCAAGCGAAAGGTTACTTGTCCTTGAGGCTGAGGATATAGGTGATGACGTTGTCTAGGTCTTGGGTTTCAATCATTAAGCCAGGCATCTTTGGGTGAGACGAGAGCATCCAAAAGGAAAGTTTTGTCCAAGAACTGCCGGAGGCGTTTGCGATAGCATAAAAAGTTGGAGCACCGGACGGGGTATTCACCGGGTTTCGTGACGTGATGTTGTGGCACTCTGCGCATCTTTCCTTCGCATATTTAACGCCCGCATCTATATTGCCTAACCCAGCCGCCTCTGAAGCTGACGCGACACATAGTAGGCCATGGATCAGCGCCGCAGTTGCCAATCCAGCCTTTAATGAATTGCTTGTGAACGTTTGGCTCAAGCCCACCCTCCAGTTCAAATCTGACACGTGGGACCAAAGCTAGCGATATTGAAGTTGAGGTCTTTGACCGCCGTCAAGTTGAATGCCGCCAGACGCCTCCCGCAACGCCGTTCGCAATAGAACCTACCTGTCTGATACCTGACCACCTGACACGCCGTTTGCGTCCGAAACCATGCGTGTAGACGTGAGGTTTTGAGACTGGCGATGCCCATCTATAGAAGATGGCAGGCTGATAACCGTTCGGAATTGAGTCCCGACTTTTGACGGGTTGATTTTGATATATATCAAAGCGCGTCAGCTGCGATGCGGCACTTTAGTTGCAATATTAAGAAAGTGTGTGGTGGCTCTTGTGACAGGCAGCAGATTCAGACTGATCGGCGCGGTGGTCATTGCAGTGCTATTGCAGTCAGGCAGTGGCGCTGTCGCCGACGAAAAGCAAGACTTCCGCTCAGATTTGCTGTTTCGGTCAGCCTGCGCACCATGTCATGGTCAAACTGGCGCAGGAGATGGACCGGTGGCCTCCGTCATAAAAGGGGGTGTTCCCCGGCTAGATGACCTAACAAAGCGTTACTCGGAAGAGTTCCCTGAAGACTATGTTCGCCAAACAATTGATGGTCGCCTTGACTTAGCACCACACGGTACGCCGGATATGCCTGTCTGGGGATTGCGCTTCAGCCTCAACAATAATGCCGGCGGTCTGACGGGAAAGCAGGCAGACGCTTCAGGTGAGGCAGCATCTGACATGCTTGTTGATGCATTGGTGAGGTATGTTGCCTCGCTACAAGCTCAATGAAAACTAACCACGACTAATTGGCAAACTCATCCAAGGCATGTGATGCATTTCCGCATGGGCAAACGCAATCATTCAAAACCCACGCTCTCAGTCTGTGTTTTAGTTTTGTCTTTGTCACGGTCTGGTCTGGTCTCCATCTGGGTCTAGTCTCTGTCTTGTATGTCGACACTGTCTCGACACAGTGTGCACACTACTCCTGCAAAGGCGGATTCTCCCGGATCAAATCCTGCACCCACCTGTACCATTCTTGCACCCACTCCGCCGGAAACTCGACACCAAAACCCCGCCGGAACACGATTACGAGTAATCCGTAGATGACGAGTAGAACTACAATTGCAATCGGCACCCCGAAGAGAATGCACCCGCAACCTACACACCCTTCTTCGGCTTCGCTGTCCATCGCACCAACTCCCTGAAGTGATCAGGTTTTCACGAACCCATGTATGTTGACAACCCGTCGGTCTACAACACCGCTGACAGGTAGGCTCAGGTAACCTGTTTCACCTGAGAAGTGTGTTCCGACCGAAACCATGCGTGTAGACGTGAGGGTTTGAGGCTGCGCCGCCAACGGCTATCAAACCTATAATTATACCATATCCTCTCAAGCGAGCGGGTGAGGCAAATCAATGCAAAGCCGCGGAAATCTTGATTTATTTATCAAATTATCAAGGTCTCCCCGTGAATTTCCCCTGCACACGACCTTGAGAAGAAGGCCGCCGGGTTACCCCTCCCTGGCGGCCTTCGCTATTTGCTGCTTGCCAAAAGAAAACCCCGGGCTGATGGCTCGGGGAAAGGTATTTCAGGGAGAATTAGGAGGTCTATTGCCTCGGTGGGTTTGACTATCGCGGATCAGTTCCATCCAAGCTGATTGATACCGATATCTTTCATTGTGTGGGCATCGATGTGATGGCTGGCCAGCAGGTTGTTCTTGTTGGAACGGAACAGACGCTGCGTTGACCCCAGAATGGCTTTGGTGAAGCTGGTTTTGTGCTGCGTGTTCATGGCTGTATTCCTTTGGGGTTAGGAGTATGTGCCGTCTTGTTGTATTAACTATTGCGCAACTCGAAACCCCAGAATGTGCAATTCATCACATTGCGGATGGCTGCTGTTTCCCTCAAAGCAGACCTTGATCCCAACGATAACTGCCTCTACCAGCAGAATGAGTTCGGAAGCCCCAGAGCGAGTCACTGACGCGCGTTCTGCCGTTTTCGGTACGTGGACTCAGCAAGCCGTTTCGGGCGCTGGTGGAGTTGTATGGTGCTGATCAGAAGACGCCCCTATTCAACAGGTGTGTGGGCTTGTACCCGTACTTTCCTTTGATCTGAGAGTAGCGGGAGAACCCTTCAATCTAGTGTTTTGATCCATCGCAATGTCTGCCCACTGTTTCTTCGATAAAGTGGAATTGATAGATCGTGATAATGGGATTGGTGTGATTTGCGGGAGGTGGTCATGAAACGTCTTGGAGTTCACGCATTGGCTGTTTGGCTTGGCGTTCTCTTGTGTCCAACAGTCACCTCTGCGGAAGAAAAAAACTTTGCTTCTTTTAGGGTGCTAAAACCGGAACTCGCCATAGAAGCTGCTCAGGCTGCGATGAGCGACTGCCGCCAGAAGGGTTACCAGATTGCGGTCAGCGTGGCTGATAGGTTCGGTATCCTTCAGGTGACGCTTCGAGACCAGTTGGCAGGGCCTCACACGCCAGATACATCCTATCGAAAGGCATGGACCGCCATCAGTTTCAGAAGTGACACATCCGGGCTGTCGAAGCTGACGGAGTCTGGCGAGGCTTGGGCCATCCGTAATGTAACTGGTGCTTTGCCTCTTGGCGGCGGCGTGCGGATTGTAGCTGGCGATGGAGATATGGTTGGTGCAATTGGTGTCTCTGGGGCGCCTTCAGGATTAGAAGATGAAGCATGTGCCAAGGCTGGTATCGCGGCAATTTCCGACAGAATAGCGTTCTGAATGTTGCCTACACCTCGACTGCTAGAGAGAAGTTCAACTGCTCAACCAACTCCCACAATTCTTCAAAACCAGCGCTCTCAGTCTGTGTTATAGTTTGGCGGTCTCCCCCTCCGCCATTTAAATGCATCAACTTCCCGAAACGGCGGTGCATCCCCTGAGGCAAGGCCGCGACTTCCTATCGCTCGGTTGTGCACCATGCACAATTGTTCTAGAGCCAAATGGGTTCAATTGAACCCGGAGAGCTGCACTGGCACGTTGAAAGCGATAAATTTTGCCGTTTTGATTGATTCAATCAAAAATCATACTGATCTAGCGGCGGCGAACCAGGCAATCGCGTTCGCCGGCGGCGATGAGCTTGTTGCACAATTCAGTTGCGGCGCGTTTTGAGGACATGGGTCCCATTCCAAGGCGATAGAAGGTGCCGCTGGCGCCAAGATTGGTTTGCTGGACAGCCGGTGGCAGGTTGCCAATGATATTGCCGTGTCTCGAGCGCAATTGCTGAAATTGACCCAGTGCTTCCTGCTCAGACCTGTATGCAGCAAGCTGTACCACATAACCCGATCCCGCAGGAGCGTTGGCTGCCTGGTTCTGGTTAACCGGCGGCGGTGAGAACGACTGTAATGATTGTTGCGTAATCGGTTGTTGCGGTGCCGGCGCCGGAGTTGGAAGCGGCTGCGGGGCAATGACGGCCTGTTGCTGGAACGTCTGTGGAACCTGCTGCACCGGCTGATTGGGTGAATTCAAGGGGGTACGAAAACCGGACAGCGGGTCATCGTCCCGCGCTGCATTGCGGGTTTGCGGTGCCGCCGGTGCTGGAGCGGGAGCCGGAATTTGGGTGTTTACCGGTGATTGTACCTGCGGGGTCACGATAGCAGCTTGTTGTTGCAGGTCTACAGGCGCATTCAACTGTTGAGAAGGAGCCGGTACCGGCGCTGGCTGCAATACAGGCCTGAACTGAGTGGCGGGTGCCTGCTGAACAGAAGCAACGAGATTACGCGGTTTGCTGCGCGGAACTGGCGGCTGAACAATTGAACCCTGCTGCACTGGCGGCGTCAAAGCCGGCTGGATCGGAGCCGGTGCCGGTGTCAAAACGGCAGAAGCCGCCGGTTCGTTCCCCCCGGCGGCCCCCTGATCTTCCTGATTTCCCCTTGCCGTGCTGGCTGTTTGCTGCGCGGGATCCGGCCCGGCCTCTCTCGGTATCAGTGAGCCCTGGGTTTGCGGCGGCGGCGGCAGCGGCAATGGAAGCAGATTTCCCTCGCCAGCATTATCGGCCGGTGCCTGCGGGGTTTCCTGCCGCGGCACGATTCTCTCCGGCTCATTGCCGCTACCTGTTCCAAGGATACGGTCATAGATCAGTTTTTTGCCCTGGGCCGGTGCCGTCGCGGGCGGGTTTGCATTAGCATCAGGCTGTGCCTTGACCGGCGTTTCCGGTGCATTAATGACCGGAACTTCCGTCGTCGCACCAATGCTTGGGGCTTTTTGCTGGGTATACCAGTAAATCAGGCCAGCCGCGATTGCGCCGATCGTAAGCAATGCAAGCACCACCATGACCAACCCGCCCCAACGGCGAGGTTCGTCCTCTTCATAATCTTCGTCGTCATATTCGCGATAGGCCTGGGAATAGTCGTTGGCCGTGCGGCCACCGTACTCACGCTGGTCATCAAACGGATCGTCGAAATCGGGGCGCAGCGGCTCATTACGTCCCGGTGCCGCGCGGCCAAGTGGCGCCGCCGGGCGGTAGCCATTGTCTTCAAACAGATCATACTCACTGGAAGGCGGCGCAAAGCGCTGCCCCTGCCCAGGAGCAGTTTGTGGAACCGGAGGTCGCGGCGGCGGATATCCGCCACGCCCATAGGGATCAGCGCCCTGCGGCGGGTATCCGTGAGGTGGTTGCGGACGCGGGGCGGGTGGCTGCGAATAGCCGGGGCCCGCCGGCCTGTAAGCCGATGGAGGCTGCGGTGCCTGCTGATGTTGTTGCGGTGGCTGCCCGTAAGCAGGCTGGCTGTACGGCGACTGCGGTGGCGCAAATTGTCCGGGCCTCGGCGGTGGTGGTCCACCTACTCCCGGTGCCCGAACCGGTTGCAACTGGTTCGGGCGCGGTGCAGGAGCAACCGGGCGTTGAGGGATTGAGGCAGCAGGCACCGGCGATGGCGCTGGTGATGACAATGCCGGCTTGGCAGGCGCAGCGGCCGGTCTGGATGGTTGGCCGGCCGGCTTGTGCACGGGAGCAGATTCGGCGCGGGCGCTTTCAACTTCCTTTTTGGCGAACGAGAACTTGTCCAGGCCGGAAGATGCACTGCGCTTCTTAACAGCCTCTTCAGCTGCAGCACGATGCTGGCGCAAACGCTCTGCAAATGCATCGTCTTTTGCGCCACCGGTCGCCTGAGGCCGTTCGGAGGCCGGTTTGGGTTTTTCGGCACTTGCCGCGGCTTCGGCTGTCGCGGGTTTTGGCCGAACAGGTGCCTTGGCGGCAGACCCCGGGCGAGGAGCCATCGGAGCCGGGTTCGCAACCACTTTCGCGTCATTGCGAGCAGCCGGCTTTGCCGACGCTTGCGCCGGTGCCGATGGCGCTTCCGTCTTGGAAGAGCTGTCGTCTGTTATACCGAGCCGATCACGCCAACTGCCGCGATTGCTCGGTTTACTATTTGATTCCTGATCCATCCGGTTCCCATCAAACCCTTACATCTCATCGACAGGTTTTACGCCCAAGATGCTAAGTCCGCTAGCTAAAGTATAGCGGATCATTTGCAACAAGGCGAGACGTGCTTGTGTAAGATGCACCTGTTTCGGCAAAATAAACCTTAATTGCGGCTGATCTTTGCCCTTGTTGTAATACGAATGAAATTCCGCTGCAATTTCATATAGATAGAAGGCCAACCTGTGCGGCTCCCGGTTTATCGCAGCCAATTCGACGGCACGAGGCCATCCCGCAATCAGGCTGATGATTCTTTGTTCTGTCTCATCATCAAGCAGAAGAAGTGATTCTTCAGGCACATTCGACACGTCGGTTGCTGCGTCCCCAACTTCGATTTTCGCCTTCGCAAAAGCTGATCCAATACGCGCGTGAGCATACTGAACATACCAAACAGGGTTATCGCGTGACTGTTCTGTGACTTTTTGAAAATCGAAGTCCAGTGGCGCATCATTCTTGCGTGTCAGCATCATGAACCGCAGCACGTCGGAACCGACTTCATCAACCACTTCGCGCAGCGTGACGAATTCACCGGCGCGCTTGGACATCTTTACCGGCTCGCCGCCCCGGTAAAGCCGCACGAGTTGGCACAACAACGCGTCCGCGCTGGCGTTTCCTTGTGAAAGTGCCTTGGTAACTGCCTGCAATCGTTTGACATATCCGCCGTGATCAGCGCCCAGAATGAACACCAGCTCAGTGAAGCCGCGATTTATCTTGTCGCGGGCATAGGCGACGTCTGCGGCAAAATAGGTGAACGCCCCGTCTGATTTCATCAGGGGGCGGTCTATGTCGTCACCGAATTCGGTGGCACGGAACAAGGTTTGCTCGCGGTCTTCCCACCCTTCAGGCAACTGACCCTTCGGTGGCGGCAGGCGGCCTTCGTAAACCAGACCGGCGTCTCGCATCGTCTGAACTGTCTCGGCTATCTTACCGGTTTCATGCAGAATTCTCTCGGAAAAGAAGACCTCCTGATGAATATTCAATGTTGCCAGATCTTCGCGGATCAAATCCATCATCGCCGCGATTGACCGATCCTTGACCAGAACCTGGCGCTGGGCCTGATCCATCGTCTTGAGCCGGTCGCCAAATTCCTGCGCCAGTTGTTTGCCGATTGGCACAAGATAGTCACCCGGGTACAGACCGGCAGGAATATCGCCAATGTGTTCACCGAGCGCTTCAAGATAGCGCAGGAACACACTGTCGCCGAGCGTGTCAATCTGGCTGCCGGCATCGTTTATGTAGTATTCCCGCGTGACCTGATGACCTGTCATTTCGAGAAGGTTGGCGAGGGCATCGCCGAATACCGCGCCTCTGCAATGGCCGACGTGCAGAGGTCCGGTGGGGTTGGCTGAAACATACTCCACATTGACCTTGCGTCCCTGGCCCATGGCTGAATCTGCAAATCTTTCGCCCGCCACCAGGACAGCGCGCATGAACCCCGGCCAATAGGTTTTTGCAATGCGCAGGTTGACGAAGCCGGGACCGGCAATTTCCGCTGACGCCACATCGGCGTGTTCTGCAAGCACAGTGCACAGGCTTGCCGCAATGTCGCGCGGTGACTTGCCGGCAGGCTTGGCCAGTACCATTGCTGCATTGGTGGTTACATCGCCATGAGCAGGATCACGAGGCGGCTCAACGACAACTCTGGATGTATCCATGCCGGCAGGCAGCAAGCCGTCGCTTGCGAGCTGTGTCAGTGCGTCATCGACAATAGTCTTGATATGACTGAAAGGGTTCATGTTATCCGGGTTAAATTGTATTCAGGGTGTTTCGCCTCGCATCCTCTTATCCGGATGTGCCGCGCGGGGCTTAACGGAAAAGCGGATCAAGGTCAAACAACCGCTTGTGTTCATCAAGAGCATAACGGTCAGTCATGCCGGCTATAAAGTCGCATATCTGACGGGCCTGACGGCTGTCTCCGCGTGAGTATCCCTGTTCCTGCCAGTCCGCCGGCAACTGCGCGGGATCGCTGCTGTAGGCCTCGAACAAGTCCGCGACCACACGACGGGCGCGGCGCATGATCGCGATAACCTTTTCGTGCTGGTACATGTGTTTTGCCAGGAATGCCTGAAGTTGTTCATTGTCCTGTTGCATTTGGGCCGTGAAGCCAACGATTGCCAACCTGGATTTGCGTACAGCATCTGCACTGGCGACATTGTTGGCTTCCGCATTTATCCGTGTTTGCTCTATCACATCAAAAATCATCCAGGAAATCACGCGCCGGACGGTCTCGTGAATAAGGCGATGCCGGTCGATACCGGGCCACATCTCTTCGACTTCGCGGATCGCCTTGCCGGCAATTGGTACGTCGAGGAGGGCTTTTACATCGAACAACCCTGCCCGCAACCCGTCATCGATATCATGAGCATTGTAGGCAATATCGTCGGAAATAGCGGCAATCTGTGCTTCGGCAGAGGCGTAACTGTCCAGGTGCAAGTCGTGATTTTGGGCAAATTCTACAATTGCATGCGGCAATCCGAGTTTCGCATACCGTCCTGCCGGAGTACCGTGCGCATCCAGGACAGGACCATTATGTTTAACCAGGCCTTCCAGCGTTTCCCATGTCAGGTTCAAGCCGTCGAAACCGGCATATCGCCGTTCAAGCCTGGTTACTATGCGAAGCGCCTGGGCATTGTGGTCAAATCCGCCGTAACCGGACATGCATTTGTCCAGTTCGCGTTCTCCTGCATGGCCAAACGGCGTGTGGCCGAGATCGTGTGCCAGCGACAATGCTTCCGTCAGGTCCTCGTCCAGCCGCAGTGCACGCGCCAGCGAGCGTGCGACCTGTGCCACTTCAAGTGAATGGGTCAAGCGGGTGCGATAATGATCCCCCTCATGGTAGACAAAGACCTGCGTCTTGTGCTTCAGACGCCTGAACGCCGCAGAATGAATAATCCGGTCCCGGTCACGTTGAAACGGCGACCGGTTTGCCGCATCGTGTTCGGTAACGAACCTGCCTCTTGAAGCCAGCGGGTTACTGGCGTAAGGCGCTAGATCTGCCATGAAGTTTCTTCCATTCGAGACAATTTCAAGGTGCGCATTGACAAAGCAGTCGTCTCAACCAACATTCATAGGGAACCAACAATAGTTTAATCAGGACTGCTTTTGCCATGTCTGCCGGAATTACACTAACTGAAAACGCTGCGCGACGGATTCGGGAAATCGTCGCCGGAGAGACCGACAAGACCGCGTTGCGGCTGGCTGTCAATGGCGGCGGCTGTTCCGGTTTTTCCTATGAGTTTGAACTTGACCAAAAAGCTGGCGACGGCGACGCCGTCATAGAGCGCGACGGCGCCACCCTTTTGATCGATTCGGTTTCCCTGGTTTATGTACTTGGATCGGAGGTTGATTTCGTGGACGACCTCATGGCTGCGCAGTTTCAGGTCAATAATCCAAATGCAACGGCATCGTGTGGCTGCGGTACAAGTTTTTCAATCTGATTAGTTTTGCCGCCTTATTTGTTGCTTTACCGCCTCAAAATACATCAGATTTGCGGTTTTTGACTGTTGCCGGTCAAAATCGCCCCCATGCAAGCCCACAATTGCGCCATGATCGTGCGCAAGATCGGAGTTGAAGGGCTTTTCAGGGACGCAATATTATTCATGCTGAACTCACACTTCTGGCTTCGGCCTTTCGTAACCGCCGTTTTTGGCGTGTTTCTTCTGTCGGCACCTGCACAAGCTGCTCGTGACGGATCAACCGACCGTCCGGGGCTCGATTACAAAACCATAGAATTGTCGGCTCCCAATCCTGACTTGTGTGAGAATGCATGCAAGAAGGATGGCCAGTGCCGTGCGTGGACATATTCATGGCCTGGTGCAAAAGGCCCGAAGGCCATGTGTGCCCTGAAGACCGGTGTGCCGCCGAAACGATCAGATACGTGTTGCATCTCCGGTGTTCTTTCAACATCCAGTCCGGTGACACGGACAGACGATCCGGCTCCTGCCCCTGCCCCTAAAAAACCTGTTGTGACAGCAAAACCCCAGCCGGCACCTGTCCCGACGCCGAAAAAACCTGCCATAGTGGAAAAACCTGAAGCTCAAGAACCTGTTGTTACCGTCAAACCGGTACCTGCCCCTTCCCCACAACCGCCCCCCAGAAAACCAGTTGAAACGGTAACGCCGCTGCCTGAAAAACCTGCCGACCGGGTGATTGTACGCCCGGTTCCGGCGCCCTTGCCACCGGCAGAAGAGCAGGAAACTGTCATTGTCAGGCCAGCACCGAAGCCAAGTTTGCGGCCGTTGCAGGAAGATGAAACAGACCCACAGGAAGACCCCGCTGCCCGGCAGCAGGTTGCGCCGGATCCTGCCAAGATTGCCGCCTGTAACGCTTATGCGTCGCGGGCAATGGCGCAAAACGGCGAAAACAATCGGTTGAACTGCGGTTTGTCCGGCAGCCGCTGGGGCTTTGGTCAGAGTGCCTACTTCAACTTCTGCATGCGCAACCCGTCATCGGCCTACAACGGCGCCCGGGCGGCGCGTGACAGAGACCTTGATACCTGCAAACGGCAGATCGCAAGCCGTGATGAAAACCGCGATGAACCGGTTTTGCCTGACCTGGACGACACAGAGCCGGACGACTTCATCGTCAGCAATTCCCGGTCAGCCCGGTTCTGCCGCAATTTTGCGGGTCAAAGCGTACGCCAGGTCCGCCAGGCTCGGCAATACAGGTGCGGCTTCGGTGGTGAACGCTGGTCACGCAGCCGGGTTCGCCAGGCCCAGTTGTGCCGTCGTATCGGCCCACGCGCTGCAGCCGAGTTGCTGGACGCAAGAACCCGCCAGATCCGGATTTGCAGAGTTGCCGGACGCGATGATGGAGCTGGGCGTTCGCAGTGTCGTGACTATGCCCGTTCCGCCGTTCAGCAGGCCCGGGAAGCACGACAGCTTGATTGCGGTTACAGCGGAAGACGCTGGAGCCGGGATTTCGAAAGACACCTGAGATGGTGCGTTTCGGTTCCCGATCGCAGGGTGCGCCGGGAATACAGGCAGCGTGAGCGGCTGCTTGACCGGTGCCGGTGATTAACGGATTTTAGACTGCAGCTATCAATTTGATGGCAGGGAACTGGTGACGACAAGGCTTGCGGCCTTGACGCGACCAGCCCCCCCTGCATCAACTGGCAATTGATAACCGCCGGATAATGTTGGGGTGACCATGCAGATCGCGACCTGGAATATCAATGGCGTCAAGGCGCGCCTGGAAACCGCCATTGCCTGGCTGAACGAAGCGCGTCCTGATGTTGCCTGCCTGCAGGAGATCAAGTCCGTC
The DNA here is from genome assembly GCA_963698275.1 of uncultured Alphaproteobacteria bacterium. Classification (GTDB taxonomy): domain Bacteria; phylum Pseudomonadota; class Alphaproteobacteria; order Rhizobiales; family Aestuariivirgaceae; genus Anderseniella. The sequence continues at coordinate 1,480,263 of CAVOQE010000001.1, forward strand.
GATGAAGGGTTTCCGCGTACTGCGTTTGAAGACATTGGCTACAATGTTGTTACGCACGGACAGAAAGGTTTCAACGGTGTCGCCATCCTGTCTCTGAAGCCGGTTGAGGACATTGTAAGGCGGCTTCCCGGCGATGACACGGATGAACAGGCCCGCTACATCGAGGCGGTGGTCAGCGGCGACAACACAGTCTGCCGGGTGGGATGCCTGTATCTGCCCAACGGAAACCCGGTCGACACACCCAAGTATCCTTACAAACTGGCGTGGATGGACAGGCTGATTGCTCATGCAAAAACGAAACTGCCTTTGGAAGAGCCGTTTGTGCTGGCAGGCGACTATAATGTGATTCCGGAGCCCCGCGACGCTGCGCGACCGGCAGAGTGGACAGAAGACGCTCTGTTCAGGCTGCAAACTCTTGAGAAATATCGCGAACTCACAGCGCTCGGGTTTACCGATGCAGTACGCAGTTTTGAACAGTCAGATGGTGTCTATACTTTTTGGGACTATCAGGCCGGTGCGTGGCAGAAAAACAACGGTATTCGCATTGATCACATGCTGATGTCCGCACAGGCAACCGACCGGGCAATCGGCTGCCGCATAGACAAACATGTACGCGGCTGGGAAAAGCCATCTGATCATGTTCCGGTCATCGTTGAACTGGATATTTAGAAACGGGATTAACTATCGCCTACCCTGGCGGAAGAGGCAGACCCAAAACGGTTGGCGTCCGGCGTGACCCATCTGTACCGCTTTGGTCGTTGTTCCGGCGCGCTTGTGCTCTGAAAACCGGTTCACACTTTTCGTAAAGCGATTTAGTTTTGTGCCTGTTGCGTGCGCACGGGAAACCGTCTGGACCACTTTGCGTAAATATTGTTCGCTTCACTCAGGTTTTTCTGACTGAGTTGAGAAACCAGGGCGTTGGTTTTTCTCACGATCTTCCGGTTCAGAGAACCACCTGCAGTATCAGCCGCAATTTTATACCAGACCAGCGCGCGCACCTTATCGCCGCTGTCATTGTATATGTCACCCAACCGCGAAGCGGCCGGTGCAAAGCGCTTCTGCGCAGCCGTTCCGAGCCACCGCATTCCGTATGAACGGTCCCGGGCAACACCCTCGCCATTTAGATACATGAGGCCAAAACCGTACTGGGCTCCTGCATGACCGGCCGAGGCCGCAGTCTGGTAGTAATGCAAAGCCTTGTTCACATTCTTTCTGACACCGGCTTTCTTGTTACCGGTACGCAGATAGTTGGCCATGCGGGTCAGGCTATCGAGCACAAAATAGCGCTCATTGCCCGACACTTCCGATCTGTGGTCGACATAGTCTTCTGCAACGCGGTTGTAATGCTTGAAGGCCGTTACCTGATCGGCGGATACGCCGAGGCCCTTTCGGAACATGTGGGCCAGCAGCCAGTTGGCCTGGATGCTGCCCTCGCTGGACGGCAGGTCCAGATATGGCAGCGAAGCGGAAAAATCCTTGGCCCTGTAAGCCACCAGAGCAGCATCGAGATCTGCCTGTGCCCGAGAGGACAACTGACCGACAGGCGTCTCTTGCTTGCTGGGTGCGAAAGAATAAAATCCGGGCGGCAATTGCGCTTGCGCCCATGTCTGTCCGGTCGACAATACAGCCACGCCTGCGACCAGCATCAAGCCGGCGGCAATACGACTTTTTGTCAGGCCGAAGCCATTATTGGTCTGCTGAACCATCCCACCCCTGGAACCACAGTAAGACCGGTGCGGCGCGCATTGCGGGCCTTCCGTTAAGTGCCTGTTCGGCAACTTGTCCTTACTTGCTGATGTTACGTCCATCTTGTTTGTTTAGCCCCTGGCGTACCTGTTAGCTTCCAATTTACCCGTTAGTGCGCAGCATCTATTCACTAGATCGTTTTCGGTTATTGCTACCTTAGCGGGTACCAACTTCTTATAATCCTCATTTGAGCGCGATTAAGGCAGGAAGTTGCCGCCGGTGCAGATTTCTGAAAAGTGTGACATATTTACAACACCTGTTTTGCATGCGATTTGGCGGTTGCCGATAACTCGAATTAGGCTAGGCTGGCGCTGATTCTTCACGATTTGAGCGTCTTTCAGACCGAAAAGGACTCATCCCAAATGCCCCCGACACTGTTTGGAAACCAATCGGCTGGATTTTCACCATCAGGCGCTGAGCCGGTGCGAATCGAGTACGTCACCCAACAGGGACTGGGTGTGATCGCCATTACAAACTTCCTGCTGAACCTGATCACATTGTCGTTTTACCGGTTCTGGGCAAAAACCAGGGTCCGCCGCCATATCTGGTCCAGCGTGCAGGTAAATGGAGAACCGGTTGAATATACCGGAACCGGCAAGGAACTGTTTTTCGGTTTTGTCATCATCATGGCCGTTGTGTTTCTGCCACTGGCACTGATTGCTACAGGGCTGGCTGCGTACTTCGGACCTGAAAGTGCTGCTTTGGTGGCCTTCCAGCTGTTCATCGGCCTGGCGCTGGTCACACTTTACGGGTTTGCAATTTACCGGGCCCGTCGGTACCGGCTGTCGAGAACCGTCTGGCGCGGCATCCGCGGGGCGCTGCCGGGGTCTGCCCTATCCTACAGCGGCAAATATTTTGGCTCGCTCCTGCTTGGTCCGATGACCCTGGGCTGGTCTACACCGGCAATGAACCTGATACTGGCGGAACACATCACCAACGACATGCGCTTCGGCAACATGCCGTTCAGCTTCAGCGGCCGTTCGGGACCCTTGTACGCACGATATGCCCTGTGCTGGTTCGGCACGGTATTTGCGTATCTTGTGATTGTCGGTGTGGCGATTGCGCTGTTTTACTCAGGGGTGTTCGACGGACTGCAGAAGGCACTTGATGCGATCAGCAACCAAAACGCGGCATCCAGCGGCAGCGAATCCGGCGTGGTTTTGAGCATATTTGCCGGCCTGATTGTCGCGTATCTGCTTTATGTTGCGATCCGCTCAACCATCTGGTCCTTCTACACCGCCCGAGAGTTGAATGTTTTCGCCCAGTACACCAGGTTTTCCGGAGCATCCTTTGAATTTAATGCAACGGCGTGGAGCCTGATTACATTGTGGCTGGGCAATATGGCTTTGATCATTTTTACATTGGGTATTGCCCAACCATTCGTGGAACAGCGGGTCATGCGTTACTTCGTCGAAAGACTGAGTGTAAACGGTGCAATAGACTTTGCGTCGGTTCAGCAGTCCAAAGCCCAGTTCGACAAGCGTGGCGAAGGCCTTATTGACGCCCTCGACCTGGACGCATTTTAGACCATGACCACGACGCCGCATAATGCCGAGTTTTTTGATGGCGCGTCTGCCATGGCCCGGCTTGTCCATGTCCGTGTGGAGCGTGACGCACTGGTGATTGGCCAGAACGGCGCACCAGATGTTCACTGGCCGCTGAAGGATGTCGAAATGGTATTCGGCGGCAAACCGGGACAGGCATTGAGGTTAAAGCTGCACGGTGATCACGGTAGCCGGCTTACACTGCCTGAAGGCAGCGCAGCGGATGCGGTGATTGCAGCAGCGCCATCCATTCTCAGTGGTCACAAGCGCCGCTTCTGGAGAGGTGTGGGGATTTCGGTCGCTGTGGTGCTTGGTGTCGGCCTGGCCGGCTACGCCACCCTGGCTGTCGCCCCGCAGGCGCTGGCCCGCTTTATCCCGGACGGGGTGGTCAATTCATTTGCCGACGGGTTGGAAAAATCGGTCATAAAGTCATCCAAACGCTGCGATTCGCCGGCCGGACAAGACGCCCTCAACAAAATCGCGCGGCGCATAGTGTCCGGTGCCGGAGACCCACCGACTTTCTCTCTGCGGGTGTTTGATATCCGTCAGGCCGGTAACAAGAAACTGGTCAATGCATTTGCTCTGCCGGGTGGGCGTATGGTGTTTAGCGCAGGCCTTATTGAAAACGCCGGCAGCGCTGATGAAGTGGCCGGTGTCCTGGCCCATGAACTCGGCCATGTAGCATTGCGTCACCCGGAGGCAGCCATTGTCAGGGTTTATGGATTGCAGATGTTTTTGTCGCTGTTTACGGCCGGCCAGGGTGCGGAAAATCTTGGCAGTATTGCCGGTGTTTTGGCGGTGCTTCAATACAGCCGTTCAGCGGAGGCAGAAGCCGACGCCTATGCCGTCGAGGTAATGGAAAACGCCAAGGTGGATCCGAAGGGCCTGCAGACGTTTTTCACGAGACTGCTGAAAAAGAAATCGGGGACCGGTGCGGCAAAAAAGGATGACGACAGCACCTCTCTTCAAAAGCGCATCGAACCCTTTACCGATCTGTTTTCAACCCACCCCGGAACTGATGATCGCATCGCCGGTTTCAAGCCACGCGCCGGCGGCACCGAACCGGCCATCCTGAGCGACGCGGAATGGAAAGCCCTGAAGGCAATCTGCAGATAACGTGGGCGAGCAGAGCAGTCAGGCGTTCTGCCTGAGCGTTCTGTGAACACCAATCAGCAGCAGGCCAGTGATAATCACCAGACCTGCAATGAACGAAAACAGCCAGATGTCGGCAGTTGTAAAATGTCCATCCACCCTCGGCTGGACTTTTGTGATGCTGTACCAGATGCCACCGCCGACAACCAGCAACCCTGCAATGCAACACCAGAGCATTGCCCGCATAACCTTGAGGATCAGCAACAGGAACGGTTGCTGTTTCAGATCGCCTGACATTGCACTGGCCTTCCGGATATGAACGAACGCCCTAACTCAGGGTACCGGAGCATCCTGATCTGGCCCACCGACGATTGTAGGCATGAAGTTTCAGAGAGGCATTGTAGATGGATTTTGCGTCAGCTCGGCATTTTCCGGATGAACAACTCTTGGCGGTCACCCTGTAGGCTTTTTTCATTTCGGCCCGCGTTGGCGCGTCATCGGACTTCAGACGCCGCAATGTCGAGTTGTAGTAATTGGCAAGTGAACGGTTGCGGTTGACCACGCGCAGGAACCGGGGTTTGCCTTTTTGTTTAAACTCTTTCGCCAACGAGTTGCACGATGCAGCCAATGCTGCTGAGGAAATCGGGCCGCCCTGCGGCGCAAATATCACCATTCCCGCCGCAATGATCGTCATTGCGAACAGCTTCAAAACCCTTGCATTCATACCTGCCGTTGTCCTGCCGTTTAAATTACGCCCCAAACGATTCTGCCCGGCAATATAGGGCAAACGTAAGGTAAGGTACAATTCACGATATCCGGTTTTTCATGACCACCAGTTTTTAGCCTCGAAGCGGCCGGCCTGATCTTCAAGTACCTTGCCGATCTGGAACAGGGTTGCTTCATCGAATGGTCTGCCGATCAACTGCAGGCCCAGCGGCAGACCGTTTGCGTCCAGGCCGGCAGGAACAGCAATACCAGGCAGTCCCGCCATGTTCACGGTGACAGTGAAGATGTCATTCAGGTACATTTTGACCGGGTCTGAGCTCATGTCCTGGTCCGCGATACCGAAAGCAGCGGACGGGGTCGCAGGGGTCAGGATCGCATCCACGCCATCTGCAAATGATGTCTCAAAATCCTGCTTGATCAACGTGCGCACCTTTTGCGCCTTGACGTAATAGGCATCGTAATAGCCTGCCGACAACACATAGGTACCGATCATGATGCGGCGGCGGACCTCTGCGCCGAACCCTTCGGCGCGGGTGTTCTCATACATGGAGACAATGTCATCACCGGGAACCCGCAGGCCGTATCGGACACCATCATAGCGAGCCAGGTTCGAAGACGCTTCCGCCGGCGCAACGATATAATAGGCCGGCAGCGCATACTTTGTATGTGGCAGGGAAATATTGACGATCTCCGCACCTGCATCACGCAGCCAGTCAATCCCCTTCTGCCAAAGGGCTTCAATGTCATCCGGCATTCCGTCCATGCGATATTCAGCCGGAATACCGATTTTCATTCCCTTTATGGAATTGCCGATAACGGCTTCATAGTCAGGGACCTCAATGTCGACAGATGTCGTGTCTTTTGGATCTACACTTGCAATCGATTTCAGCAGGATCGCCGCATCGCGCACATCGCGTGCTATCGGGCCTGCCTGATCAAGCGAGGATGCAAATGCAACTGTGCCCCAGCGCGAGACCCGTCCGTAGGTCGGCTTGATGCCGACAGTACCGGTAAAGGCGGCAGGCTGGCGGATTGAACCGCCGGTATCGGTTGCAGTGGCGCCTGCGCAAATGTGCGCGGCCACCGCAGCAGCCGAGCCGCCGGATGATCCACCCGGCACCAGATCGGCATTCGAGCCTTCGGCCCGCCACGGGTTCTTTACCGGACCGTAATATGATGTCTCGTTGGATGACCCCATGGCGAACTCATCCATGTTCAATTTGCCGAGCATGACCGCGCCATCTTCCCACAGGTTGGCGGTTACGGTCGACTCGTAGGCCGGCTTGAACTGATCCAGTATGTGGCTGCAGGCCTGGGTGTGGATGCCTTGTGTGGCAAACAGATCCTTGATGCCCAATGGAATGCCTTCAAGCGGGCCGGCTTCGCCCCTGGCGATACGCTCATCGCTTGCCGCCGCCATTTTGCGGGCCTTGTCAGGGGTTTCCACAATATAGGCGTTCAGCGATCGTGCCGCTTCCATAGCGCTGATATAGGCTTCGGCCAGTTCGACGGCTTTGAATTGTCCCTTGCTCAACGCATCGCGGGCCTGGGCAATTGTTAGTTTCGAAAGATCGGACATCTGTTTCCCGGAAGTCAAAAAATCTGGAGCGTGGTGTATACGGCTATCGGAAGCTGGAATTACTCGACAACCTTGGGGACCATGAAGAAATTCTCATCACTTGCCGGCGCGTTGCCTGTTACACGGTCCGCATAGCCGCCGTCATTCACCTCATCGGCACGCAGCCGCATGCTGGTTTCAACGACAGAGGTCATGGGTTCGACATTATCGGTATCGACTTCCTCCAGCATCTCGATCCACCCGAGGATATGGTTCAATTCGCCTTCCAGTTTCGGGACTTCATTGTCCGAAATCCGGATGCGGGCGAGCCGGGCAATGCGGCGCACTGTTGCCTGATCGACAGACATGGTCTGATATTCTCCAATTCGATGGCTGAATTGCCACGCGTGATACCATCGTCACCTTGTGGCTGCAATGCCTGATGGCGGTGAAGGGCGCGCAATTCAGATATTCAGGGTCTGACCGATAAAGGGCACCTTGACCTTGTCGGCATCGTCTCCCATTGCCTGCAAAAACGGGTCGGCATCCGGCACCAGCAGCGGAAATGTACCGTAGTGGCAGGGAATTATCGTCTCAAAGTCAAAGAAGTTCCGGCACGCCATAGCCGCCGTTACCGGGTTCATGGTGAACCTGTCACCGATGGGAACGATTCCCGTAACGGGTTCATGAATGCGGGCAATCAGCCCCATGTCTCCGAAGATGTCGGTGTCTCCCATGTGATAAAGCGGTTTTTCTGATCTGTTCGGACGGATGATGATCCCGCACGGATTGCCGAGATACACCCCGTCTGAGGACGAAGAGTGATCTGCCCTTACAAAAGTGCAGATGAAGTCCGGGTAATAGACCGCGCCGCCGGTATTGGTGGGGTCGAACTTCTCAACCCCCTGATTGTGAAGATGAACAGCCAGCTCATAAACTGCAATCAATGTCGCGCCGGTTGCCTTGCAGATATCTACCGTGTCTCCGATGTGGTCATCATGGCCATGGGTGAGAATCACATGGGTGCATCCTGACGTGGCATTTTCAACACTGCCTTCAAAGGTTGGCGACCCGGACAGGAACGGATCGATGAGGATTACAGTATTATCGAATTCAACCCGGAAGGCTGAATGTCCAAACCATGTGATTTTCATGTGTGTTCCCCTTTTCGCATGGCAGATGCGCGTTGAAGAGTTTGCACCTGCCTGTCTCAGGGCTTAAGCAGACAAAATGACAAGCATTCTGTCCAGCCCTGATGAACTGCGTCACCTGCTAACAGGTCCAGCGAGCCTTATCGGCCTGGATTTGGGCAGCAAGACCATCGGAGTGGCGGTTTCAGACAGGTTGCGAACCATCGCGTCTCCGCGCCTTACAATCAAACGAACCAAGTTCAAGGCAGATGCCGCGCAGCTTCTGGACCTTGCAGGGCAAGAAAAGGCCGCCGGGTTTGTGCTGGGCCTGCCGGTCAATATGGATGGCTCTCACGGCCCCCGGGTTCAGGCGACGCATGCCTTTGCCCGAAACCTCGCCAAGCTTACCGATTTGCCGATTGCCTTGTGGGATGAACGATTGTCCACCGCGGCGGTCGAACGGATGCTGATTGAGGCCGACAGGTCACGGGCAAGACGGGCTCAACTCGTCGACAAACTGGCGGCTGCCTGGATATTGCAGGGCGCGCTGGACCGGTTGGCCGGCGCCGCACCTTGTGCGCCCGGGGCCTGATACTCATGGATGTTTTCAACAGTATCCTGCCGATCTTCATCCTTGTCGTTGTCGGCAACATCATCCGGCGCACCGGTGTCGTGCCGATGGAGGACTGGAAGGGTGTCGAACTGATATGTTTCTGGCTGTTCTTCCCGGCCATCCTCTGTTTCACGCTGGCAACCGTTGATCTCAAAAATCTGCCTATCGGTTCGCTGAGCATCACTGTTCTGGCGGTGACCGGCATAATGTGGACCATACTTTTCGCACTCAAGCCGGTGCTGCAATCCAGAAACGCCATGACCAATGCTGAATTCACCTCGGTTTTTCAGGCAGGCTCACGGTTTCATGGTTTCATCGCCCTGGCCATCGTCCTGAAACTCTATGGTGAAACCGGCGCAGCATATGTCGCCATCATCATGGCCCTGCTGGTGCCGCCGATCAATATTGTCAACATCGTCGTGCTGGCGGCATTTGGCAAAGGTCAGACACCCAGTCTCGGCAATATTGGCCGGGTTGTAATTCGAAACCCAATCATCTGGGGTGCGATGATCGGTTTGAGCATCAATTTCTCCGGGCTGGGTCTGTGGGAGCCGGCACAGACCACGCTTGACCTGCTTGGCAGCGCAGCGCTTGGCGCCGGCCTGTTGGCCGTAGGGGCCGGACTACGCATCAAGGCAGCGCTGAAACCAAGCCTGCTGGTATGGATCGGAGTGCTCGCAAGACTGGTGATGACGCCCCTGCTCGTCGTTCTGCTGGCCTGGGCAACCGGTCTCAAGGGCGAGGCGTTCGAGGCCGCAATGATCTGTGCTGCGGTGCCGACGGCGATGAACGGCTACGTTCTGGCGCGCACCATGGGCGGTGACGCCGAACTATATGCCGCCACGGCCACTGTGCAGACGGCTCTTTCTTTCGGCACCATTCCGCTGGTAATCTGGTTGTCGCGGCATATTCAGTGGCTGGGCTGAGTTTGTCGCCAAACGGGGTCGCTAACAGGCGTTTGGCATGGTAAGCTGTGCAAACACTAACCAACTTGCACCATTCCTGCTTGCACTTGGTTCAAAGCGTGCCTATAGACACGCTTTTAATGGCCAAGACATCCTCAGCACCCCGCCCGTTTATCAAGAGCAACAACCTGCTCAGCATTGCAGATCTTTCGCCGACCGAGATCGGCGCTCTGCTGGACCTTGCCGACACCTATGCAGATGACACCCGCAAGGGCAGCAAGCATGGCAAAATCCTCAAGGGCCTCACCCAGATAAACCTGTTCTTCGAAAACTCGACCCGGACGCAAAGTTCGTTCGAACTCGCGGGCAAGCGTCTGGGCGCTGATGTTCTGAATATGGCGGTCAGCGCGTCCTCCCTTGCCAAGGGAGAAACGGTGCTGGATACGGCGATGACCCTCAACGCCATGCGCCCTCACCTGCTCATTGTGCGCCATCAGTCATCCGGCGCTGTCGAACTTTTGGCTCAAAAGGTTTCCTGCGCGGTCATAAATGCAGGTGACGGCCAGCATGAACACCCAACCCAGGCACTGCTTGATGCGCTCACCATCCGCCGCCATCTGAAACGCCTCGAAGGGTTGACGGTTGCCATTTGCGGTGACGTTGCCCACTCGCGCGTTGCGCGGTCAAATATTGCTTTGCTGTCAAAGATGAATGTTCGCCTGAGGCTGATTGCCCCGCCGACACTTTTGCCGTCGGGCGCGGAAAATCTCGGAACAGAGATTTTCACTGACATGCGCGAGGGCCTGAAAGGCGCGGATGTCGTGATGATGTTACGGCTTCAGCTTGAGCGCATGAACGGCAGCTTCATTCCGTCAGCGCGCGAATATTACCGGTTCTTCGGCCTCGATCAGGAAAAACTTGCGATAGCCAACAAGGGCGCACTGGTGATGCACCCGGGCCCGATGAACCGCGGCGTGGAAATTGACTCCATCGTTGCCGACGGGGTTCAGTCGGTCATTCGTGAACAGGTCGAAATGGGGGTGGCGGCGCGCATGGCAGTTCTCGACGCCCTGTCCCGAAATCTCGACACCTCAAGCAAGGCAGGTTCGTGATGGCCAGGACCCCGTCTGCCGCTTCCGAGCGCCGTGCCTATGTGAATGCCAGGCTGTTTGATCCGGCCGGAAAACTGGATCAGACCGGAGGCGTCCTTATTGAAGACGGTGTCATCAAATGGATGGGTGCGGCGGTCACCCGAGCCAGCCTGCCGGAAGGCACCAACACAACCGATGTCAAGGGCGCACTGCTGGTACCTGGCCTGGTTGACATGCGGGTGTTTACCGGTGAGCCGGGATCAGAACACCGCGAAACGCTGCAAAGCGCCTCGCGGGCCGCCGCGGCCGGTGGTGTCACTTCAATCGTCATTCAACCCAACACTCAGCCGGTCATGGATGACGCGTCGATCATCGATTTCATCCTGCGCCGGGCACAGGACACCGCTGATGTCAGGGTGTATCCGATGGCGGCCATCACCAAGGACCTGAATGGCGAGAAAATGACCGAATTCGGCCTGCTCAAGGAAGCCGGCGCGGTTGCTGTTACAGATGCCATACACTCGGTGCGCAATTCCAAGGTATTAAGCCGGGCCATGAAATATGCCGGCAATTTCAATCTGCTGCTGGTGCAGCACGTTGAAGATTCCGATCTGGCCGGCGGTGTCATGCATTCCGGCGAGTCGGCCACAAGACTGGGATTGCCCGGCATTCCGGCGGCAGCCGAACTGATCGCACTTGAACGTGATATCCGGCTGGTCGAGATGACCGGTGCCCCCTACCACGCAGCTCAAATCTCCTGTGCAGCATCGCTTGATGTTATTCGCCATGCCAAGGAAAGAGGCCTGCCGGTGTCGTGCGGTGTTTCAATCAATCACCTGACCCTGAACGAGCATGACATCGGCGCTTATCGCACATTCTTTAAACTGTCCCCGCCATTAAGGCGCGAGGATGATCGCAAGGCGTTAGTCGCCGGCGTTGCGGACGGAACCATAGACGTCATCGTTTCAAGTCATGACCCGCAGGATGCCGATACCAAGAGAGTACCCTTTTCGGAAGCCGCATTCGGGGCAATCGGCCTGGAGACATTGCTGTCAGCGGGATTGTCTCTGGTACATTCCGATCAATTGCCGCTGGAACGCCTGATCGAGGCAACGACCGATGCGCCGGCCCGCCTGCTCAATATCCAGGGTGGACGGCTGCAACAGGGCGGCAATGCCGATTTTGCAATCGTTGACATGACTGCTCCCTGGGTGGTTGACGCAGACCTGCTCAAATCGGCGTCACGCAACACAACTTTCGAGACCCGTGCATTTGAAGGCCGTGTCACGGAAACCATTGTCGGCGGCCACAGTGTGTATAAACTGTCTGATCACTGACAGGTGCTGTTCATCAAATGCTGGAGTTCTCGGCGAATGGAATCAGTTTTTGGAATGAACCCGCAATTGCTCGGCCTGATTTCGCTATGGTTCGGGCTGGGCTATTTATGCGGCTCAATTCCCTTTGGCATTCTGGTTGCCAGGGTCTTCGGCCTCGGAAACCTCCGGGAGATTGGTTCCGGTAATATCGGGGCCACGAATGTTTTGCGGACCGGCAGCAAGCCTGCAGCCGCCGCGACCCTGCTCCTGGATGCCCTGAAAGGAACGCTGCCGGTTGTTGCCGCGTTGAATCTGGCCGACACCGACATGGCAATTGCAGCCGGTTTCGGAGCGTTCATCGGCCACATTCTGCCGATATGGCTCGGGTTCAAGGGCGGAAAAGGTGTTGCTACCTATGTTGGAATTCTGCTGGGCTTTGGATGGCCATTCCTCGTCGTGTTTGGTGTCATCTGGCTGACGCTTGCCGTTTCGCTGCGCTATTCATCACTCGCTGCATTGCTGGCGTCACTGGCTGTGCCGGCTTACGGCTTCTACGCCGGCAATATGAAACTGGCGCTGGCGCTTCTTGCCATGACCTGCATTGTTTACCTGACCCATCGGGAAAACATCGTCCGGCTGGTTAAGGGCGAAGAAACACGCATTGGCTCAAAACCTGAACCCTCATGAGCGATACCGCGAAGCTCTCAGACATTTCAGATGAAGAACGGGCGTGCCGCCTGCAATTGGCTCAAAGTGACAATATCGGACCAGCGACGTATCATCAGTTGCTGGACATATACGGTACTGCATCAGAAGCCATGATCGCCCTGCCCGATCTGGCGTCAGGCGTTACCCGAGGACGCCGCATCCGCTTGTATTCGCGTGAACGCGCCATGCGGGATATTGAGAGAACACATGACTGTGGCGGGCAGATCATAACCCATGGTGAACCGGTATTTCCGCGACTTCTGGCTGAAACCGTCAACCCGCCGCCGGTATTGTTTGTTGCGGGTAAAACCGACCTGCTGCTCCAGCCCACGTGCGCTATTGTCGGGTCGCGCAATTCATCTGCCAATGGCAAGCGCTTTGCCCGCGATGTTGCCAAAGGACTTGGACAGTCCGGCTGGCTGATTGCATCGGGCCTGGCGCGCGGCATAGACACAGCCGCACACGAGGCTTCACTTGATCAAGGCACGATTGCCGTTATAGCGACCGGCCTTGACGTGATCTATCCACCAGAAAATGCAGACCTTCATGCACAAATCGCTTCGGATGGCTGTGTCGTATCAGAAATGCCGCCTGGTACACAGCCGCGGGCAGAACTGTTTCCGCGCCGGAACAGGATCATTGCGGGGCTGGCAGCCGGTGTTGTCGTGATAGAAGCGGCCATGCGGTCGGGTTCACTGATCACGGCGCGTCTGGCCAATGAGATCGGGCGCGACGTGTTTTCCGTGCCGGGTTCGCCTTTCGATCCAAGATCTGAGGGTACAAACAGGTTGATTCAGGATGGCGCGATGCTGGTGACATCACCCCGCGATGTCCTCGATGTACTCGAACGCAGTCATTTATATGCACAAGGGCCCGGCCGCGATAATCAGCCGCTGTGTCCACCCGTCTCCGGGACGGGCGGACATCGGATGGAGGATAGGGGCAGTACAGGCACGTCGCTGAGCGATAAGCTGAAGGTGGATGATAGCCACCGGCAAACCGTCATGGATCTGCTGGGTCCTGATCCGGTCGAAGTAGATGTTGTTGTACGGGAATCCGGGTTGCCGTCCCGGCTTGTGCAGATGGTGATCATGGAACTTGATCTGACCGGACGTCTGGAAAGACACCCCGGACAAAGAGTATCACTTATTGTCTAGCCCGGGTTTCGCCGTGACAGCTTATGCCGCCATATCGGCCGGGGCAACCGGAGCCGTTTCGGGCCGGTTACCAACTATCAATGTCCAAGGTTCTTGCGCGAAGCGGTCGTTTGGCCCTATGACGCTTGACCTGAAACAACCCCCGCACCATGTGCAGGGTTCGCTTTAAGCACAGGATTATCCGCTTCACCATGAATGTAGTTGTCGTAGAATCGCCCGCAAAAGCAAAGACCATCAACAAATATCTGGGCAGCGACTATCACGTCCTGGCCTCCTATGGCCATATCCGTGACCTGCCGGCCAAGGATGGCTCGGTCAACCCCGATGACGATTTTGCAATGCTGTGGGAAATGGATTCGAAATCGTCCAAACGGCTCGGCGATATCGCAACCGCGCTCAAGACAGCCGACACACTGATCCTGGCAACTGACCCTGATCGTGAAGGCGAAGCGATTTCCTGGCATGTTCTCGAGGTGCTCAATCGCAAGGGAGCCATGAAGGACAAGCATGTCGAGCGGGTTGTGTTCAATGCCATAACCAAGACCGCCGTGCTGGACGCCATGAAAAATCCGCGCCAGATCGATAATGCGCTGGTTGAAGCCTACCTGGCCCGGCGCGCGCTGGATTACCTTGTTGGCTTCAATCTGTCTCCGGTCCTGTGGCGCAAGCTGCCGGGAGCCCGGTCTGCCGGTCGCGTTCAATCTGTTGCGTTGCGCCTCATCTGCGAACGTGAGCTGGAAATTGAAGCGTTCATCAAGGACGAGTACTGGACCATTGAAGCCGCCATGAAGACGGGCGCCGGACAGCCGTTTGCTGCCCGTCTGCAGGCGATTGACGGCAACAAGCTGAACAAGCTCGACATCGGCAATGAAACCGCTGCGCGTGCCATTGAAGCCGCATTGAAGGAAGCCCGGTTCATGGTCGGGTCGGTAGAAACCAAGCCGGCAAAGCGTCATCCGTCGCCACCTTTCACAACGTCCACCCTGCAGCAGGAAGCATCACGCAAGCTTGGTTTTTCCTCGCAACGCACCATGCAGGTTGCGCAAAAACTGTATGAGGGCGTTACGCTGAACGGAGAGGTCACCGGCCTCATCACCTACATGCGGACCGACGGCGTGCAGATGGCCAATGAAGCTATTGCAGCAGCCCGCAATGTCATTCAGTCGACCTATGGCGAACCCTATTTGCCGTCGGCACCGAGGGTATACAAGTCCAAGGCCAAGAACGCCCAGGAAGCGCATGAAGCAATCCGGCCAACGGAACTGTCACGCGCGCCCGAGGAAGTTCGCAGTGTGCTCGATGCAGACCAGTATGCGCTTTATGTGCTGGTGTGGAAGCGCACCATGGCCAGCCAGATGGAAAGCGCCGACTTCGAGCGCACCAGTGCCGATATCACCACCACCGGCAATGACGGCAAACCATATAGCCTGCGTGCCAACGGCTCGGTACTGAAATTCGACGGTTTCCTGAAAGTCTATGAGGAAGGCAAGGACGACACCGAGGACGAAGACGACAAGCGCCTTCCGCAATTGACCAAGGGTGACGTTGTCGGGGCGCAGAAGATAGAGCCGGTACAGCACTTTACCGAACCGCCGCCGCGCTATTCGGAAGCGTCGCTGATCAAGCGCATGGAAGAACTGGGTATCGGGCGTCCGTCGACCTACACCGCTATTCTGACCGTGTTGAAAGACCGCGGCTATGTTCGCATGGATGCCAAGCGGTTGATCCCGGAAGACAAGGGACGGCTGGTCACGGCGTTCCTGGAGTCGTTTTTCAAACGCTATGTACAATATGATTTTACCGCTGATCTGGAAGAACAACTGGATCTGGTGTCGGCGGGCAACAAAAACTGGAAGCAGCTTCTGAGTGACTTCTGGCAGGATTTCTCCAACCAGATCGACGGCACCAAGGAACTGCGGGTTACCCACGTCCTGGATGCCCTGAACGATCTTCTCGAAAACCACGTGTTCCCGGAGCGCGAGGATGGCACCCACCGCCGGGCATGTCCGTCCTGTGACAATGGCCAGTTATCCCTGAAACTGGGAAAATTCGGCGCCTTTGTCGGTTGTTCCAACTATCCCGAGTGCCGGTTCACCAAGCAGCTTGGCACACCCGGAGAAGGCGATGCGTCTCTGGTGCCGGCCGATGGCATTGTGCTGGGCCAGGATCCGGAAACCGGACAACCGATCACCCGCCATGACGGACGCTTTGGTCCTTATGTGCAGTTGGGCAAGGCTGAAGACGGTGAGAAACCACCGCGCTCGTCCATTCCGAAAACCATCAAGCCCGATGAAATCGATCTGGCGTTCGCCTTGCGGCTATTGTCGCTGCCGCGCGAAGTCGGCATGCACCCGGAAAGCGGCAAGCCCATAACAGCGGGCCTGGGCCGCTATGGGCCGTTCGTGCTGCATGAAGGTGTTTATGCCAACCTCAGTGATTTTGAGGAAATCTTTAATGTCGGCCTCAACCGTGCGGTTGACCTCATTGCCGAGAAAGTCGCCAGCCGCGGCAAACGTGGTCAGCAAAGCGCCCTGAAAGATCTTGGCGCCCACCCTGATGGCGGCGGCAACGTACTGGTGATGGATGGCCGGTATGGCCCCTATGTCAAGTTTGGCAAGATCAATGCCACATTGCCGAAAGACATAACGCCTGAAAATGTCACAATGGAGCAGGCAGTTGAACTGATTACAGCCAAAGGCGGCGCCAAGCCCAAGAAGAAGGCAGCCAAGAAAAAGCCTGCCAAGAAGGCCGCCAAGAAGAAGGCAGCTAAAAAGACCGCGACGAAAGCAGAAGGCTGATATGGCACGAAGCCAGGGCCTGCCGTCGCCCGACCAGATCGTCGAGTTTCTCAAAACGGCAGATGCCAAAGTGGGCAAGCGCGAGATCGCCCGTGCTTTCGGGGTCAAGGGTGCAGACCGTGTCGAACTGAAGAAAATCCTGCGCAAGATGGCTGATGACGGCCTGATTGCGACCCGGCGCAAGCGGATGTCGGATGCTGCCGGCCTGCCGCCGGTTACAGTGGTGCGTGTCGCAGGTGTTGATTCCGATGGTGAGCTTTTCGGGGAGCCCGCGGAGTGGGCACGCGAGGGAGAGGCACTTCCAAAAATCCTCATCCAGACATCCACGGGACGCAACCGTTCGTCGTCGATCAAGCCCCCGGGTATCGGAGATCAGTTGCTGTGCCGCATCTCATCTAGCAATGATGCGACCTATCCGTATGATGCCCGTATTATACGCAAGTTACAGGGTGCCAAGGGCCATATAGTGGGCGTGTATCAACCCTCTTCGCGTGGCAGCGGACGGGTATTGTCTGCCAATCGCAAGGACCGGCTGGAGTTTGAAGTGGCGCGCGGCGATGAAGGCGGCGCGCAGAAAGGCGAGCTGGTTCGCGCTGAAATTACCCGCGAGCGCGGGCGTGGCTTTGCCCAGGTTCGCATTGTCGAGCGTTTGGGTGATGCTGCTGACCAGCGTAACATCTCACTGGTCGCCATTCATCAGCACGGCATTCCTGATCAGTTTCCCAAAGACGTGGTGGCGGCTGCCGAGGCTTTGAAAGAACTCAAGCCACCCAAGGGCCGCAAGGATCTGCGGCACGTTCCCCTGGTTACAATCGACCCGCCCGATGCCCGCGATCACGATGACGCGGTATGGGCAGCGCCGGATGATGATCCTGCCAACAAGGGCGGCTTCAAGGTGATTGTTGCCATTGCCGATGTTGCAGCTTACGTGCGCGCCGGCAGTGTCATCGACAAGGAGGCCAGGGTTCGGGGAAACTCGGTCTATTTTCCCGATCGTGTGGTTCCTATGTTGCCGGAACGCCTGTCCACGGATTTGTGTTCGTTGCGCGGGCTGGAGAACCGTCCTGCATTTGCCTGCTTCATGACATTCGACAAGGCCGGCGGCAAGTTAAACCACAACTTTGACCGCATCTGGATGAAGTCCGCCGCAAAGCTTTCCTATGCGCAGGCTCAGGCCGCCATGGATGGACGCAGCGATGATGTGACGGGTCCACTGCTCGAGCCGGTCCTGAAGCCGTTGTGGCGGGCTTACCAGGCTCTCAAGAAGGCCCGTGACAAGCGCCAGCCGCTTGAGCTGGACCTGCCGGAACGCAAACTGGTGCTTGACGCTGAAGGCCGGATAGAGCGCGTCACCACACCGGAGCGCCTCGACGCGCACAGGCTGATCGAAGAATTCATGATTCAGGCCAATGTGGCAGCGGCGGAAGTGCTGGAAAAAAGCAGGACGCCTCTGGTGTTCAGGGTGCATGACGCACCTGCTCCGGAAAAGATCGACGCGCTGGCAAAATTCCTGGCAACGCTGGGCCTGTCCGCCCCGAAAGGCGTTGTGATGCAACCGCAGCATTTCAACCGGATTCTCGAGACCGCCCGCGGCGGACCAAACGAGCATCTTGTTTCTCAAACCGTGCTGAGGTCACAGGCCCAGGCCGTCTATACGCCGGACAATCTCGGGCACTTTGGCCTGAACCTGCGCCGTTATGCCCACTTCACCTCGCCCATCCGGCGTTATGCCGACCTGATCGTGCATCGCGCGCTGATCAGCGCATTGAAACTTGGCGATGACGGATTGAGCGATGAGGATATGGCATCGCTGGAGGAACTGGCAGGCATTTTGTGCATGACGGAGCGCCGCGCCATGCTGGCCGAACGCGAAACAACCGACCGTTTGATCGCCCATTACCTGTCAGGAAATATAGGCGCGGATTTCAAGGCCCGCATTGGCGGCATGGTCAAGGCCGGATTGTTTGTGACACTTGCAGACAGCGGTGCAGACGGTTTCATCCCGGCCTCCACCTTGGGACAGGATTACTTTGTGCATGACGAACAGGCCATGGCCATGGTGGGGGAACGCACCGGCGAAACCTTTCGCATGGGCGATATGGTAGACGTTCGTTTGCTGGAAGTGACCCCGTTGGCAGGTGGGCTTCGGTTTGAGATGTTGTCGAAAGGCTCCGCAGGCAAGCCGGCCGGCAGAAGACAACACTCCCACAAACGTGGAAAACCCGGCAGCAAAGCGAAGAAGCCGGGGTCACGGCAGCGCAGACCAGCCGCTAAACGGTGAGTGGATGCAGGCCGGGAGAATTCTCCCGATCAGGAATGTGGCATCCTGACGCGCGGCGGAAGGCGGGCTGTGCGAAACAGTCAAACCGACTGACTATCTGTCTAAGGAAACTCCCTCAGAAGTGATTGCGCCGCCGATGGCTTACGACCTAAATCAGAAAACTCTGACCACACCAGTCGACCCCGCATCTGCTGGCACCGGCAGATCGGTCTGGCAGGCAATGTGGAAAGGTTTCAGATGCCGGTGTCCCAGATGTGACAAAGGCAAGTTGTTCTCAAGCTATCTGAAGGTGTCACAGGAATGCGGATCGTGCGGCCAGGCGCTGCATCACCATCGTGCCGATGATGCGCCACCCTACTTCACGATGTTCATTGTAGGTCATCTCCTGGTGCCGCTGGTGTTCTGGGTCGAACGGGTGTGGAGACCCGATCTGAGTGTGCATGCTGCACTTTGGCTGCCGTTGTCGATCCTGCTGACGCTTTGGCTGTTGCCCATGGTCAAAGGTGCCATTGTCGGCCTGCAATGGGCGATCGGCATGCATGGGTTTGGCCTGTCGGATGAGGAATCATCACTGGTCGATCCCAAGGCTCTCGAGCAGGACGCTTCAAGGTTTGACTGATTTCCGCCCGGAACTTTTACGCTTCACCTGTCCTGCAACAGCTTGTGAAGTTCGCGGCTCGCGCATAATCTAGGGTCAGGACCCATTAATCTTATGCAATTCTGTTTGAAAGAAAACAGTCGAATGATGGTGAAAAAGCGCAAGGCAAGGCTTTGAGCCTTGTCGAGCATTTTTCGCCTTCAGGCGGGTGTTCTCTTTCAAACCCGAAGGGCGGGGTCTATTTTGCCCCTGACAGCGTTGAAAGGTCTTGAAAACCAGACGGTTTCCTTCGACCTTTCGCCTTGTCAGAAGCAAAATATCCTCCCGCAGAATGGATAAGATTAATGGGTCCTGACCCTAGTGCCATGCAAAATATAGTCGACCGTCCACATCCCAGCACAATTCGTCCACGTGATGCAGCTACCCTGATTCTGGTCAGGCGTGATACCGGCACACCGCGTGTTCTGATGGGTAAACGCCACGAAGCGCACAAGTTCATGCCCGGCAAATTCGTGTTTCCGGGCGGGCGGGTCGATGCCGGAGACTGCCGCATAACTGCGCCACATCCGCTTCCCACCGACGTGTGTTCAAAGCTCATCAGCGCCATGAAGGGCAATCCCTCAAACGCCCGGGCTACAGGTATTGCGCTGGCGGCGGTGCGTGAGACATTTGAAGAGGTCGGACTGATCATCGGGCAGCCCGGCCCTGCTCCGCGAACCCGTAATTCCGCCTGGCAGCAATTCTATGCCACCGGCCATGTTCCCGATCTTCGCGGGTTACGGATGCTGGCCAGGGCAATAACTCCTCCCGGACGCCCGCGCCGCTTTGACACCCGGTTCTTCATGGCGGACGCCGCCACCCTGGCCAATATGGATGCGCCCGTGGTGCCTGAGACGGACGAACTATTGACGCCTCACTGGGTCAGTATCGACGAGGCGTTGCAACTCGATCTTCCATGGATAACCGGCCAGATACTGGGCCGTCTCAAGTCGGCGCTGGAAAATCCCGATCCGTTTGGCGTGCAACGTTCGGTGAGTTATCAGTACAAGCGCGGCAAGAACTGGAAATACGAGACCTTGTAAGCGGCATCTTGGCGTCTTGACAATGCACAACGCTTGGGCGATACCGCGCCTCAAGAGTTTCATCATCTGACGCCAAGCATATGCGTCACGCCTGCCTGTCAGGCGTGGGCGCTACAGGAAAGGTCCGGCAATGGCCAAGGCTACCACCATCAAGATCAAACTGCTTTCAACAGCAGATACAGGCTTCTTTTACACAGCCAAGAAGAATTCACGTACCCAGACAGAGAAACTGTCCTTCCGCAAATATGACCCGGTTGCAAAGAAGCACGTGGAATTCAAGGAAGCCAAGATCAAGTAATCCGAATGCGGCCAGACCGGTCCGCGACAAGGTTTTTGACGTTTGACAAAGCGCTGCCCGGATCGGGTGGCGCTTTTGTTTGTGGCTTTTGCCCACAGCACCATGGGTTCAAGTGAACCCATAAAGTTGCTCGATCACTTTGAAAGCGACCAGATTCATGATTCCTGGTTGAATCAATCAAAAACCATCCTGATCTGGATTGGAAAAGGGTGACCGGCCCGGTATCAAGTTCGAGGAGGCCTCTCTCACAAGGCCGGACCGGTCAGACCCCGTGGTTTTCAGGAGATGCGGCGGACCTGAAGAGCCTCGGGGCAAACTGCTTGATGCCATGGCTTGGGGTCATTTTCGGCGAAGACGGCGTTACCGGCTTGCCCTGCCCAGCATTCAGCAATAAATTCCGGTTCAAGTTAGGCTGGGTTTTCCGAACGGGACGTTGAGTTCACCCAAATGCCCTTGAACACTGAGTCCAAATTACCGGATTTTCTGGCAAATTCCAATGTCCTGCAGGTCAAAGCAGGCCAAATTCTCTTTTTATCGTATATTGTTATGGTAAACGGCTAAACCGGTTTACCTGTGTAACGCACCAGGACCGGGCCAGCCTGGTTTCTCAGGCTGCGTCTGAAACAACGCGATTCCGCCCTGCCCTTTTAGCCTTGTACAAGGCATCATCAGCGCGCTTCAGTATAACCTCCGGCGTATCGGCCGCTGATTCGTATCCGGCAACGCCGATTGACACGGTTATTGCCAATGGTCCCGAACTGGCACCGACATCGAACGGTACGGCCGCAATTACCCGGCGCAGGCGTTCAGCAACGGTAAACCCGACCTGTAATTCCGTTCCGGGCAATACAATGAGAAACTCCTCGCCACCGATGCGACAGCACAAGTCGATGGTGCGGACCTGATCCTTGAGACGCCTTGCCAGTTCCTTGAGAACCCTGTCTCCGACATCATGGCCATGAGTGTCGTTGATCGGTTTGAAAAAATCCACATCCAGCGTCAAGATGCTCACCGGGCTTCCCCGTGCATCGGAATTGGCCAGTTGTATCTCCAACTGGTTGTCCATGTGGCGCCGGTTATACAGCCCGGTAAGGGGATCCGTGACGGCCATCTCCATTGACCGGGCTACATTGGTACGCAACCGGTCCGTATACCGCTTGCGCTTGATCTGGGTGTTGACGCGTGCCCGCAATTCCATCCGGTCAACCGGCCGGTGCAGGTAATCATTTACCCCCATGTCCAGCGCGCGCATCAGGCGGGCACCGTCTTCAGGATCTACAACGATCAGCAGTGGAAGCTGGCGGGTTTTTTCGAATGACCGAAGTTGTGAACACAACCGAAGGCCATCATGATCGAGCAGGTCAAGGCTGACAATGACCAGATCGAATTCAGTTTCGAGGTTCAGGTTAACCGCTTCTGCTGGTTCCCTCAGGGTCACCAGATTGTGCAGGTTGGACAAGGACTCCTCGATTCTTTCAGCCACAATACCGCGATTGTCGACAATCAGAATATTGGCGTTTTCTTCCACCTCGGCCAGATTGACCGGGTCTTTCTGACCGTCCAGCAAAGCCGGCGTATCCCGGCCGCGCAACTCGTCGATCAGCATCTTGAGGCGAACAAGGCTCTTCAATCTGCAAAACAGGGCTGCATCACTGACCGGTTTGGTGATGAAATCATCTGCTCCGGCCTCAAGGCCCTGGACGCGGTCTTCCGGCTGATCCAGCGCGGTTACCATGATGACCGGAATGTGCTGGGTCTCTGGATTGGACTTGATGCGCCTGCAGACCTCAATGCCATCGATACCGGGCATCATCACATCCAGCAAGATGATATCCGGACTGAACGTCTCAATCGCCTCGAGTGCCTCCAGCCCGTTCGATGCAGTATGCACTTCAAAGTATTCGCTCATCAGCTTGGCTTCCAGCAAGCGGACGTTGGCGAGAATATCATCCACGACAAGCACGCGGGCTGTCATGATGGCACCTCAAAGAAGCCATTGATGGTGGTCAGGAACGACGCTACCGAAATCGGCTTCGAAATGTAGGCTTCACAGCCACCTTCCCGAATTTTCTGCTCATCGCCTTTCATGGCGAATGCGGTAACGGCCACGACCGGAATGGAGCGCAGCTCGTCGTCTTCCTTGAGCCATTTGGTGACTTCAATACCCGATACCTCGGGAAGCTGGATATCCATCAGTATCAGGTCGGGTTTGTGCTCGCGTGCGATATCAAGCGCTGACAAACCTTCCCGGGTTTGCAAGACACGATATCCGTGCGCCTCAAGCAGGTCATTGAACAGTTTCATGTTCAATTCATTGTCTTCGACAATAAGAACCGTTTTGACAGTGGCGGCGTCGGATTGTTCAGATGATTGAGCCATAGCTCATCCGGCCTTCTTAGTCTGTTTCCCCAGTAGTGGACCAATCACGCTAATTCTGTAAATAAGGTCGCGTGCCGGCATTCTACCGGTGCTATATGTCTAGACTGACCAATGTGTCGGAAGAAAGTTACACAGAGCTTAAATTTTTGACTGCGATAGGTTCTATTGACACGCTGGTTAAAACCCATTGGAGCAATTTGTTAGACTTGTATGTACACCCCTGAACAAGCAGAAATACTGGCAATTCAAGTGCTTGGTTACCTTGCCGGCACACAGGAAGAACTGCAGCGCCTGATGATGACAACAGGCATGGACACCGAGGCTTTAAAACAAAGTGCGCAATCTCGTTCGGGACTGGCCGGAGTGCTTGATTACATCTGCCAGGACGAATCGATTCTTCTCGGATTTTGCGAAGTAGCGAAAATACAGCCTGATGAACCAATGCGCGCACTGCATGCATTGCAAAAACCCCCTGATACAGGAGCTGCCTGACGCTTACATGGATATAAGCCCCACCACCCAGGAACAAATCTCCGATCTACGGCTCAACCAGACCCGCCCATTGCTGTTGTGCGACGTCGATGAGGTCGTTGTGCATTTTCTCCAGGGGCTTGAAGCCTGGCTGGACACAAATGGTTTGTGGCTGGATCCGGCCAGTTTTGCGCTGAACGGCAATATCAAGCACAAGCATGACGACATGCCCCTCGAAGAGGAAAAAGTCGGCCCGGCGATAATGAGTTTCTTTGAAGAGTTCACGCGATCCCTCGAGGTAATTGACGGCGCAGTTCCTGCTCTGCATGCGCTGTCTGCTCACGGTGAGATTGTCATGCTGACCAACCTGCCGTCCCAGTTCAGGCTCGACCGCATCCAGAACCTGGCAAGCCATGGCCTGACATTTCCGCTTGTGACCAACTCCGGACCGAAAGGTCCGGCAATCGCGGCGATTGCTGCCGAACACACAGCACCGGTGGTATTCATCGACGATCATACCGGGTACCTGAAATCTGCATCGGAACACATGCCGAGCGCCAACCTGGTTCACTTCATGCAGGATGAACGATTTGGCCGTCATGTTGACCATGAACCATATATCCATCACCGCACTGACAACTGGCCGGACGCACACCGCCATATCGAAGCGGTCTTCACCGGGATCGAGGCAGCGGACTGATGCGCATCGGCATTGACCTTGGCGGTACCAAAATTGCCGGTATTGCATTTGGTGACGACGACGAGGTGCTGGCCGTGGCCAGGGTGCCAACGCCGCGCGGCGATTACGACGGATCGATCTCGGCGATTTCAGCCATGGTCAGCGAACTGGCAGAGCGGGCAAAAGCAGTCGATTTCAGCGTTGGCATAGGGATGCCCGGTTCCATATCACCGGTGACCGGCAAGGTTCAGAATGCAAACTCCACCTGGATAAACGATCGGCATTTTCAAAGTGACCTTGAAACCGCACTCAACCGCAGCGTGCGTCTGGCCAATGATGCCAACTGCCTGGCTGTTTCAGAAGCGTATGACGGTGCCGGACAAGGGGCCGCATCCCTGTTTGGCGTCATACTGGGAACCGGCTGCGGCGGTGGCCTGGTTGTCAACGGAACCGCTGTTTCAGGCCGCCACAGCATAGGCGGTGAATGGGGCCATAACCCGCTGCCGTGGGCCAGGGGCTCCGAACTGCCAGGGCCTGTATGCTGGTGCGGGCGCTGCGGCTGTCTTGAGACATGGCTGTCTGGGCCTGCCCTGTCCACCGACCATTATGCCTGGACAGGCACCCGGTTGCCGGCAGAAGAAATCGGGGTCAACGCCAGTGCGGGAGACGGTGACGCTATTGCAACGCTTACCCGGCACCTGGACAGATGCGGGCGCGGACTGGCTCATGTCATCAACATCTTTGACCCGGATATTATCGTGCTGGGCGGTGGTTTGTCGGGCCTGTACGGACTGGTGGACCGGTTGCCGGGCGCCATTGCCCCTTACGTTTTTGCAGATGCGGTCGATATTCGTGTAGAAGCCGCTATGCATGGTCCGGAGTCCGGTGTGCGTGGCGCGGCGCGTCTCTGGGCTCAGTGACGTAAACTTGGAGCACTGAAGTGACAGAATTTGCACACGCCCAGGATTCCAGACTGCTGGGTCATCTGTTTTCGACAGAGGCCATGAAGAATGTGTTTTCCGACACGGCCACGCTGAGAGGTTGGCTCGAGGTCGAAGGCGCGTTGGCCAGAGTGCAGTCCAACCTCAAACTGATCCCGGAGGGCGCAGCCGAAGCCATCTGCCAAGCCTGCTCGCCGGATCAGTATGATCTTCAACAATTGGGCGACCGGATCGCGGCGGCGTCTCACCCGCTGACGCCAATAATAGCGGCGGTTGAAGCCAACGCCGGCAGTTACGCCCAGTATGTCCATTTTGGCGCCACAACGCAGGATATTCTGGACAGCGGGCTCGTGCTGCAAATGCGGTCCGGCCTGAATTTGCTGATCGAAGCGCATCAGCAATTGCTGCAGGCTTGCCTGCTGCAGGCCAGGACCTGGCGTGACCTTCCAATGGCCGGACGAACGCATGGTCAACACGGCGTTCCGATTACGCTTGGTCTGAAGTTTGCCGTGCTGGCAAGCGAGATCAAACGACACCTCGACCGTTTGCGTGGGTTGACTGCCATGCTGCCTGTCCAGTTCGCCGGGGCAGCCGGTACCCTGGCAACGCTGGGGTCACAGGGCGCCGGTGTTCGCAAGGCCCTGGCAAAGGAACTTGGTCTGACCGATCCCAGGCAGAGTTGGCACACCTGCAGAGACCTGATTGCCCATATCACCAGCCAGCTGGCAATATCGGCGGCGACTTGCGGAAAGATTGCCAACGAAGTCGTAAACCTGCAACGGACCGAAATCGCTGAACTGGCGGAAGGCGCTGCTCCCGGCACTGGCGGGTCATCCACCATGCCGCAGAAGCGTAATCCCATGCTGGCGCAAAACATTGTGGCGTTGTCGCGGTTGATGGCCGGGCGGCCGGCGCTTGCACTGGATGCGATGATGCATGAACACGAACGCGACATGGCGGCATGGACGATGGAGTGGGCTGTGGTGCCTGAAAGTTTCATCTATGGACATGCAGCCGTCGAACAGTGCGCGCAACTGGTGGCAAACCTGCAGGTCGATGAGATGCAGATAGCGCAAAACCTGGAGCTTACCGGCGGGCTGATCTGCGCCGAAGCAGTCATGATGGACCTGGCCGGTGACATGGGACGTTCACAGGCACACCACGTCATTGCCGATCTGATTTCACAAGCCCGTCACGCAGGTATAAGTTTTTCCCAGGCCCTGAATGAAGACGCCGCCATAAGCGCGCTGCGATCACCCGCACAGATTGCAGCGCTTCTGAATCCGGCGAACTACACAGGCGATGCCATTCAGACCGTGGACCGGATCGTACGCGAACTGGAATGATCAGATGCACACCATATGCCGTGACTGCCTGTCGAGTGTTGCAGCAGCGGAGACCCGTTGCCCGCAATGCCGTGGGCCACGGCTGATCCGGCACCGGCGCCTGCATGAACTGTCCATTGCCCACCTGGATTGCAACTCGTTCTACGCCGCCGTCGAAAAACGCGATAATCCCGAACTTGCAGACAAGCCGGTCATCATCGGCGGCGGCACCCGTGGGGTTGTTTCGACGGCGTGCTATGTTGCCCGCATTCACGGCGTCAAGTCAGCCATGCCGATGTTCAAGGCCCTGAAGGCGTGTCCGAAAGCGGTTGTGATCAGGCCGGACATGGCGAAGTATGCCGAGGTCGGCAAACAGGTCAGGGAGTTGATGAAACAGCTCACGCCTTTGGTTGAACCCATATCAATCGACGAGGCGTTCATGGACCTGACCGGCACCGAACGCCTGCACGGGAAAAGTCCGGTCCGGGCCTTGTGTGAACTTGCGCTGAAGATCGAAAACGACATCGGCATTACGGTTTCCATCGGACTGTCGCACACCAAGTACCTTGCGAAACTGGCATCGGACATGGACAAACCCAGGGGCATGTTTGTGATCGGGCCTGATGAGTGTGTCGAGTTCTTGCGCGACCGGCCGGTCAGTTTCATTTGGGGCGTGGGTGCCGCCATGCAGAAGAAGCTGCACAAGGACGGCATACGCCTGATCGGCCAGTTGCAGCGCATGGAGAAGAACGACCTGATGCGGCAATACGGGTCTTTGGGATCGCGGCTGTACCATCTGTCGCGCGGTGAAGATGCCAGAACAGTTCAGGGCAGCAGTGCGTCCAAGAGCATCTCTGCCGAGACCACGTTCAACAGCGATATTACCGACTATCAGCAGCTTGAAAAGAAACTGTGGAGGCTTTCTGAAAGAGTGTCCCGGCGGGCCAAGCAGGATCACATGGCCGGCACCACCGTCGTGTTGAAACTCAAGACGGACCAGTTCAAGACCCGAACACGAAACACCTCATTGTCCGATCCGACGGCACTGGCGACACGGATATTTGACGCGGCCAAACCCATGCTGGAGCGCGAAGTGGACGGCAAGACAGCGTTTCGGCTGATTGGTGTCGGTATCAGCAACCTTGCCGAACTGGATGCCGATGCCGAAATCGGCGGGCTCGACCAGCGGGCTGACGCGCACGCCAAGGTCGAACTGGCAATGGACAAGCTTCGGGACAAATTCGGCACCGCAGCAGTGGAAAAGGGCCGCGGATTGAAGGGCGACAGGAAATGAAGCATTACAAAGTCAACTGCTGGCACGACAGAAGCTTCGGGTTTGAACCGGCCTCGACCGCCTTTCTGGCGATCGATATGCAGCGTGACTTCCTTATGGACAAGGATGGCCGGCCAAACGAGATGGCGCGGATCATTCCGGGTTTTTCACGGCTGACCGACATCATGCGCGGTTGGGGATGCACGATTATTCACACCAGGGAATCTTATGCCGAAGATCTGTGTGATGTGACGCCACACAAGGCCAGCCAGGGTTATGTCGGCAGGCCGGGTCCGTTCGGCAAATACCTGATACGCGGCCATCCCGGTTGCGATTTCGTAGACGACCTGAAACCGCAATCTGCAGAACCGGTCATTGACCAACCCGGTTTTGGCAAGATGCATGGCAGCGGCCTGCGCGAAATGTTGCGCGCCAACAGTATCACCCACCTGATCCTGGCCGGTGTTACGACCCAGTGTTGCGTCCACTCGACCTTGCGTGAAGCGGTAGATGACGGATACTGGTGCCTTACGGTTGCCGATTGTTGCGCTTCACCGCAACAGGACTGGCACGACGCGGCCCTGGAACTGATCGCCTCGGAAAACCACCTGTTCGGATCGATATGCAACCTGCAGGACCTGGAGCCCTGCATGCCTCAAAAGCAGGCCTGATCGGGTTAGTTGCAGGCAGTCATTTCGAGCAGCTTGATGTCCGTCAGCTTGGCATCCAGGACGAAGTCACCGTAATTCAGGCTCATGTCACCGGATACGCCGTTTTCGTACAGCACCATGCTGACCTGGTATTCAGGTGTTTCCTTGTCCTGTTTGTCCGGCTTGAAGTACGAGATCGATACCGGCCATCCCGACAAGCCGTTGACGTCCTTCATCTTTGCGTCTGTCTGGTCTTCGCCGGCTTCTCTTTTCGAGCCGATGAAGGTAATGGCAATGGCCGGTTTGGAACCATCGGATCCGTCATACAGCAAAGTCTCGTCCCGCTGTTCACCCGCTTCTGCCGCCTTGACGATCTTCAGTTGATGATCAACCGGAAATGTTACACCTTCCGGCAGAGAGAAAATCTCTTCCTTTGGTTTGGTGATGGCGCCGGAACCGCCGGACTTACCTTCTGCAAGTTTCGCGCGCAATTCCTTTTCTTCCTGCAGCTTGCTGTCGACGAACTGACGCTGGACGTAGCGCAACTGATCGCTTTCACCAGACTCCCACATGGACGATCTGCTGTCCAGAATCCGGGATTTTCCGCCTGACAGGAAAAACTGGTTTATCATGCGAAAATTCACCGTCCAGCCTTCACAACCGCTGCCGCTGAATTCGATGACCATGCGGCCCTTGGCGCCCGAAATACCGGTTCTGTCTTCGGCAGATTTCAGGGAGATATCATAAACAGCCCGATGAGCCGCCAGCGGCGAGGCCGCAGCAGCCGGCAATGCGAAACACATGCCAGTGGCAACAATTACCGTACCGCTCAGAAAACCGGCTAATTTGCTCAAGATCACTCTCCGTCAATTGTTTCAGACATCACAGGATGCTGCTCAAGTTACCAGATTCTTTGCTTGCCCCCCGAAAAAGGCATTTACATGGTCAACGGTCTGACGCCAGCATTCTGTCTGGGCCTCGAAACTCGCCCATGCCACGTGTGGCGTTATAATTACGTTGGCGCGATCTGCAACTTTCATGAGCGGATGATCGTGCGCCGGCGGTTCGGCCGTGAGGACATCAAAGCCGATGCCGCCAACAAGACCTTCATCCAGGGCTGCGACAAGGTCTTGCTCGTCCACCAGTCCGCCACGGGCAGTGTTGATGATCAGCGGTTGCCGTTTCATTTTCGCGAACTCGGCACTGGCCAGCATGTTACGCGTACCGGGCATTAAGGGACAATGCAGGGTGATGACATCCGACCGCTCCAGGACCTCGTCAAACGGCGTATATAGCGGCCCAAGCCCGTCCACTCCCTTGTGGGCGGCAAACAGCACGGTCATACCGAGAGCACGGGCAATGTCTGCAACGGACTGGCCGAGATTGCCTTCGCCGAAAATCCCCAGCGTGGAGCCTCTCAGATCCTTTATCGGATGGGTGTGGAAGCAGAACTGACCGGCATCCTGCCACTTGCCGTCCACGACATCCTGGGCATAAGCGGCAATGGCACGGCGTAGCGCAAAAATCAGCGCGAAGGTGTGTTCCGGCACGGTGTTGACGGCGTAACCGCGCACATTTGAAACCGCAACGCCGTGATCACGGCACGCCGGCACGTCAATCACGTCAAAACCGGTAGCAGCGACGGACACCATTTTCAGGTCAGGCAATTGCGCCAGGGTTTCAGCCCGTATCGGAACCTTGTTGGTGATGGCCACCGCTGCGCCCTGAAGCCGTTCGACAATCTGGTCCGGCGATGTTGCGGCATATTCCACCCAGTCATGTTCGATGTTCGGGCGCACCAGTTCGATTTCGGGAGCAAAAGTACCCCGGTCCAGAAAAACTATTTTGGTCATCAATACACATCCCTGAATTAACTCTCTGTCACGCTAGCGTGACCAGACTGACCATCGCAAGCAGCGAGTTTGCAAGCTGTGGCAATTCCGGGCTGGTCAAGTGTCGCATCCACCCCTAGATTGCGGCGCAATCGACCTGTCTTAAACCATTCAAAGGAATTCATCATGGGTACCATCGACGACCGTCTTGCAGAACTGGGCATAGAAGTTCCGACACCGGCAGCACCGGTTGCCAACTATGTCGGCTGGGTTCGCACCGGCAATCTGGTATTTACAGCCGGTCAGGTGCCGTTGAAGGATGGCGAGTTCATGTATCAGGGGATTGTCGGCGACAGCGTTTCCGTCGAAGACGCAACCGAGGCAGCCAAACTGTGTGCCATCAACATCATTGCCCAGGTAAAACAGGCCTGTGACGGCGACCTGGACCGGGTGAAGCGCATCGTCAAACTTGTGGGATTCGTAAACGGCGTGCCGGGTTTCGGCGACCAGCCCAAAATCATCAATGGCGCCTCCGACATGATGGTCGACGTGTTTGGCGACAAGGGAAAACATGCCCGTTCTGCTGTTGGTGCAGGATCCCTGCCGATCAACCTTTCCGTCGAAATCGAAGCCGTTGTAGAAATCGAATAGAAGGCTGACGCCGATGTGGCGGCCTTCCGACCCCGATTGCGATTGGCTGACGAAAGTCGCCATCGCACATCGCGGGCTGCATGACGTACAAAACGGCGTGGAGGAAAACTCCCTGCTGGCTTTCGAAGCGGCCATCGAACAAGGCTATGCAATTGAAGCCGATGTTCAGTTGTCCAGCGATGGTGAAGCAATGGTGTTTCACGATCGCACGCTGGACCGGTTGACCAATGAGACCGGCTCCATCAGTGATTTCACGGCGGCGGAGTTGAACAATATCGCTTTTGCCAACGGCAGGGGCACTATCGCCGACGCTGGTACAGGTGCTGGACCTGGTCGCAGGCCGGACCGGCCTCGTGGCTGAGGTCAAGAGCGGATGGTCGGGAAACACCCGCTTGGTGCAACGGACCGCGCAGTGCCTGGCGTCCTATGCCGGGGATGCCGCCGTGATGTCATTCGACCCGGTTCAGGTCGCCTGGCTTGCCCATGAGGCCCCGGATCTAATACGCGGTATGGTTGCGGACGGAGCGACACAGGACGACTATCCCTGGTTGCCGCTTGCGACGCGACTTTCGTTGCGGGAGTTTCGTCACGCGGATGTAACGCAGCCGGATTTCCTGTCTCTGGACAAGCACTGGCTGCCCTGCCCGGTTTCACGCGCGTATCGTAAAAAGCGCGTTCCGATGATCTGCTGGACCATCCGTTCCGAACAAGAAGCATCAGATGCGCTAAGATGGTGCGATCAGATTACATTCGAAGGGTATTTACCCAAGGCCATGGTCTAGACCTGACAATGACGAAACCGGAAAAAGACCAGTTTTCCATCGAGGTTCATCAGTCCATTACCGGCATTGACGCCTACACCTGGGACAGGTGCGCCAATCCGCCGTGGCGGCCATACAACCCGTTTGTGGCCCATGCCTTCCTGAAAGCGTTGGAGACCTCCGGATCGGCGGTGGCGGAAACCGGCTGGCTGGGCCAGCACATGCAGTTGAAGTCCGGTGACGGGGAAACCATCGCCGTCATGCCGTGCTACCTGAAAAACCACTCGCAGGGCGAATATGTATTCGACTATGGCTGGGCAGAAGCCA
The DNA here is from genome assembly GCA_963698275.1 of uncultured Alphaproteobacteria bacterium. Lineage (GTDB taxonomy): Bacteria > Pseudomonadota > Alphaproteobacteria > Rhizobiales > Aestuariivirgaceae > Anderseniella. Next base: position 1,512,195 of record CAVOQE010000001.1, read on the forward strand.
TCCAGCGGGCCGGCGGGCAATACTATCCCAAGCTGCAGATATCGGTGCCGTTCACACCGGCGTCCGGCCCGCGCGTGCTTGTCGCCCGGCAGGATCAGCTCAGGCAATGCCGTGCCGCCATGGCCGATGCGTCAGACCAACTGGCGGCCCGTCTCGGGGCGTCTTCGGCGCACATGACGTTTATTGAGGAAGGCGAATACGCCGATTTCGGCGAATTCGGCTGGCTGCAGCGCAATGACACGCAATTTCATTGGCACAATGATGATTTTTCATCGTTTGATCAGTTCCTTGCGGTTCTTTCCTCACGCAAGCGCAAGAACATCCGCAAGGAACGTGCGGCTGTAGCAAGAGCCGGCCTGGACATCCATGTTCTGACCGGAAGCGACATCACCGAAGAGCACTGGGATCACTTCTTCCACTTCTATATCGACACCGGTGATCGCAAATGGGGAACGCCGTACCTCACCCGCGAGTTCTTTTCTGCCGTCGGCGACAGCATGGCCGACGACATTGCCCTGGTCATGGTGCGCAATAAGGGGCGCTGGGTTGCAGGCGCAATCAATTTCATCGGCGGTGATGCGCTGTACGGCCGCAACTGGGGCTGCATCGAACACCATGACTGCCTGCATTTCGAGGTCTGTTACTACACGGCCATCGAGTTTGCCATTGCCCGCGGCCTGAAACGGGTGGAAGCCGGTGCGCAAGGCCCGCACAAACTGGCACGCGGATACCTGCCCGTGACCACAAGGTCCGTCCACATGATCCAGGACCCGCGCCTGCACACAGCGGTGGCTGATTACCTGGAGAGAGAACGCAAGGCCGTGGCGCGCGACAACAAGCTGATCGAAGAGCAGCATTCGCCGTTCAGGAAGGGAGAGCGCGAGGAAGACTATTGAGGGTTGGCGTCCTCCAACTTCTGAGCTAGTCATTTGCAACAAATACAAATTGGGAAAATCCAAATGACTACACCCTACGAAGACAGCAACATTTTCGCCAAAATCCTGCGCGGCGAGTTGCCCAGCCATAAAGTCTACGAAGACGACAAGACCATTGCGATCATGGACATCATGCCGCGTGCGGACGGGCATTGCCTGGTTATTCCCAAGACGGCATCCCGGAACATGCTTGACATCGAAACCGATGATCTCAATGCGGTGATGGCAACGGTGCAGAAGATCGCGCATGGGGTGGTCAAGGCCTTTGGCGCTGACGGGGTGACCATCCAGCAGTTCAACGAGAGTGCCGGCGGCCAGGTTGTGTTTCATACCCATGTCCATGTGATCCCGCGCCACGAGGGCGTCAAGATGCGCCCGCCTGCGGCTGACATGGCTGATCAGGACGACCTGGCCGAATGGGCTGAAAAGCTGCGTGCTGCACTGGCAAGTTAGTTCACGGCCTATGTCGCTTTGGACTTACCCCAGAACCAGGTGCAACAAGGCCAGCGCGAAGACCGTTGCAAAGGTGGCAATCTGTGTCGAGCGCGACGCTGCGTAGAAGACGCCAACCCCAATCACTGCTGCGGCGAACCGGTGTTCCACTGCAATCGTGGCCAAAACACCCGATGGTGCGATGATCATGCGCATGACCAGGGCTGCAACCAGCGCCGTTGACACCGCCCTCACCCACAACAGCAAGTCGCTTTCCGGATCAATACGGGTAACCGCGACCACCGCCAGCGCCCGCCACATATAGGTGGCGATGAAACCAGCCGGGATCATTGCAGCCACGATCAGCGCGACCCCGGTCATTTCAGCAATCCCTTGCGGCGCGGCCGGAGACAGATAAAGGCAAGCGTTCCCCCGCCGACACCGGCAATCAGCAGGTCAAAGTCCGGGGCGTAACAGCGTGCAATCGGCAACAGGACACAGCCCAGTGCAATGGCAGCGTAGTCGAAGCGCCAGATGGCGCCGGAAAGTAAAGACAGCAGGAAGAAGGCCGGCGTGAAAAACACCATGGCCGCAGCCAGCGCCGGCGGCAGGCTGTCAGCAAGATAGTATCCTGCGGGCACCACCAGCATCATGAAACCCATCAACGCTGTGCCCAGGCCAACCAGCCACGGCAACTGCCGTTGGGCCGATACCTCATGCAAGCTGGTCAGCGACAGAACCCAGATGGTCACGGCAGTGAAGTGGCCGAGCAGGAATTCCGGCGCCCGTGACGCCTGCTTCAGCCGCACCTGTGCCAGTACACCTATGGTCATGGGCAGCAGGCGGACAGCGGTGAGCGACACTGCGGCGGCAATCAACGGCAGCGCAACGCCGGACTGCCACATGGTCACAAACAGCACCTGGCCGGGCAAGGCCCATATCAGGGGGATTGTCGCAACACCGGCAAGCAGCGGGAACCCGACATCGTGGATCAGGGCGCCGAAACCGATGAATGAACACGCCATGACCAGTCCTGGCAGGGAAAATGCGGCGCGGATGCCACCGAACATCCCGGTCCAGTCATAGGCAGTGATGTCTTGATCTCTTTTCGATTGCGCTGTCTGCCCCATGGCTTGCATGTTTACCGGCACAAGCCGGCTTGCCGCAACCCGCGCAACCGCATGGTCCGCATGCGAAAACGCCGGACCTGATCAGGCCCGGCGCATATTTGTCCAGTTCTTGCGGGTGTCTGTCCGGTCGCGAGCTATTTTACCTTTTCAGTGCGCCCGGACGTGCCGCCATCACCCTTTTTCTTTTTCGGGGCAGCCTTGGATGCAGGCGACGGTGTCCGCGGCTTTTTCGCAGCCGGCTTCTTGTTGCGCGGCAGGGATTTGCGCTCAACCGGTTTCGGCAAGGCCTTTTCCTGGTCACGCGACAGGAACTCGAACTTGAGTTCGTCAAGTCCCTGGTCATCCTTGCCAAGCAGCACGCTTACCGTGCCGCCCTTGACCAGCTTGCCAAACAGGACTTCATCAGCCAAGGGCTGCTTGATGTACTTCTGAATGACACGCGACAGTGGCCGTGCCCCCATCTGCTCGTCATAGCCTTCGCGGGCAAGCCAGTCGGCAGCGTCGTCCGACAGTTCAATATTGATCTGGCGTTCATCCAGTTGCGCTTCCAGTTGCAGGACAAATTTCTGCACCACCATGCGCACCACTTCCGGCGGCAAATGTCCAAATCCGATAATCGAATCAAGACGGTTGCGGAATTCCGGCGTGAACATCTTGGTGATGGCTTCGCTGTCGTCGCCTTCGCGCTTGGACCGGGTAAAGCCAAACGCGGATTTCGCAAGATCGGCGGCACCTGCATTGGTGGTCATGATCAAAATCACATTACGGAAATCGATCGACTTGCCGTTGTGATCAGTCAGCTTGCCGTGATCCATGACCTGCAGCAAAATATTGAACAGGTCCGGGTGAGCCTTTTCGATCTCGTCCAGCAACAGCACGCTGTACGGGTTCTGATCGATACCGTCGGTCAGCAGGCCGCCCTGATCGAAACCAACATAACCTGGAGGGGCACCAATCAGGCGGGAGACAGAATGCCGCTCCATGTACTCGGACATGTCAAAGCGCAGCAACTCAACACCCAGAACGGCTGCCAGTTGCTTGGCCACTTCGGTTTTGCCGACCCCTGTCGGGCCGGAGAACAGATAACACCCTATCGGCTTTTCAGGCTCACGCAGCCCTGCCCGCGACAGCTTGATCGCAGATGACAGCGCACTGATGGCGTCATCCTGTCCGAACACGACACGCTTGAGTTCCGTGTCCAGATCCTTGAGCAGTTCCTGGTCATTCTTGGATACCGATTTCGGCGGGATGCGGGCCATGGTCGCAACAACGTCCTCGATGTCTTTGACATCAATGGTTTTCTTGCGCTTGCTTTCAGCGACCAACATCTGTGACGCGCCGCTTTCATCGATCACGTCAATGGCCTTGTCCGGCAATTTGCGGTCGTTAATGTAGCGGCTGGACAATTCCACGGCCGACTTGATGGCGTCGTTGGTATAGCGAACCTTGTGGAACTCTTCGAAATAGGGTTTCAGGCCGGTGAGTATCTTGATTGCATCGGGAACAGAGGGTTCCTTGACATCAATTTTCTGGAACCGGCGCACCAGCGCCCTGTCCTTCTCGAAATGCTGGCGATACTCCTTGTAGGTGGTCGACCCCATGCACCGCAGAGACCCCGCCGACAAAGCCGGTTTGAGCAGGTTGGAGGCATCCATTGCCCCGCCGGAGGTGGCACCTGCTCCAATCACGGTATGGATTTCGTCGATGAACATGATGGCACCATCATATTCCTCGATTTCCTTTATCACCGCCTTGAGGCGCTCTTCAAAATCTCCGCGATAGCGGGTGCCGGCCAGCAGCACGCCCATGTCCAGCTGGAAGATGGTGCAGTCCTTGAGAACCTCCGGTACTTCACCCTTGACGATCTTGCGGGCAAGGCCTTCGGCAATAGCGGTTTTACCGACACCGGGATCCCCGACGAACAACGGGTTGTTCTTGGATCTGCGGCACAATACCTGGATGGTCCGGTTGACTTCAAACTCGCGGCCGATCAACGGATCGATCTTGCCGTCGGTGGCTTTCTGGTTGAGATTGATGCAGAAATTGTCCAGCGCATCGCCGGACTTTTCACCATCAATCACGTCTTCGCCGTCGTCGCCGTCTTCATCCGAAGGAGAGCCCTGCACTGAACGGCTTTCCGACAGTCCGGGCTTCTTGGCGATGCCATGGGAAATGAAGTTGACCGCATCGTACCTGGTCATGTCCTGTTCCTGCAGGAAGTAGGCAGCATGGCTTTCGCGTTCGGCAAATATGGCAACGAGCACATTGGCGCCGGTTACCTCTTCACGGCCCGATGACTGCACATGAATGACGGCACGCTGGATCACGCGCTGGAATCCGGCGGTCGGCTTGGCGTCATCGCCTGTTGCCATCACCAGGCTTGCCAGGTCGTTGTCGACATAATTTTCCAGGCTGCGGCGCAACTGGTCCACGTCAACGCTGCATGCGCGCATGACCGATGCTGCATCCTTGTCATCGACCAAGGCGAGTAACAAGTGCTCCAGCGTTGCATATTCGTGGCTGCGGTCACTGGCCAATGCCAGCGCCCTGTGCAGCGCCTGTTCCAGACTACGAGAAAATGTGGGCACGAGAGGCTCCTATTCCTTTTCCATGGTGCATTGCAGCGGATGCGAGTGCTGTCTGGCAAAATCCATGACTTGTGTAACTTTTGTTTCCGCAATTTCGTAGGTGTAGACCCCACATACTCCCACGCCCTTTTGATGCACATGCAACATTACGACGGTAGCCTCTTCGCGGTTTTTACCGAAGAACCGCTCCAGCACATGCACCACGAACTCCATCGGCGTATAATCATCGTTCAAAAGAAGCACCTTGTACATGCTGGGCTTCTTGGTCTTGACCTGCTCGCGCGTGATGACACCGGTCTGGCCTTCGCCACCGCCGTCCTCACCATCCTTGTTGTCTTTGTCAGACAGATAAATAGACATTGAAAAACCATACACGATTAAACAGGACGTTCATCTGAGGTGAACTGTCACGACCATCGGACAAAGCAATCATCCACGTCCTAACATATAGGCGTCAATGGGTGAGATACGAGGGTTCGCCGGAAACTTTCCTGTGTAGAGAAATAATGTAGCCAAAATCAGACACAAAAAACCGCCTGACACAGCGTGTCAGACGGTTTTCAGAAGCAAATCAATTTGGGAGAATGCTCCCCCCGGATCTAAAGTGCGACTTACTTGGTTGCCTTTGGAGCGAACTTTTCGATTTCCGCTTCGAGCGGCTTGTAGGCATCCTTGGCAGCATCCATGTAGAACTGGTTCATCTTGGTGGCCTGCGCCATGAAGCCTTCATAAGCCTTGGTGACGTGTGCCTGCTGCAGTTCAACAGCCTTTTCGACAGACTTGGACGCAACAACCTTTTCGGTCAGTGCAACAGTGTCTTCGAAAGACTTCTTGGTGTATTCAGCAGCTTCGGTGGCCAGCGTCTGGAAGCCCTTGTTGAAGGCGTTCGCGCTTGCGACGTATGCTTCAAAATTCTGTTTGCCTGCGGCCTGCATTTCTTCGATTGATTTGAACATGATAAAATCCTTGGTTTGTATGACCCCGAAGTCTTCGGATAACAGTGATATATGCACTGCACCATTTATTGTCAAGTTTTTTTGTGCACTGCACCATAAAAAATGTTGGCCAAAGAGACCCATTGCCCGATGGCTGCCCTGTTTACCGGTTAGTAACGGTCATCCTTCATGATTTGTTTTCGATGAAACGGGGATCATTGGGCCATTCTGGCGACAACCTGCCTGATGACCCGAAAAATGCGGGCGCGTAATTGTCCGGACTGTTAGTGAGTGGCAGGTTTTTGTTTGCCGGAAAATTGACCGGTATCAAGAGTCCTTTATCCCAACAGGCCTACAGCGCACCTGCGACCGACCACTTTGTTGATTCGGGGTAGAATCAGTTAAGTGTCTCAATCACGCGGTTCACGGCAGGTGGATCGTGAAACTCGATGGATAGTGGGTATCATGGGTATTTCATCAGCCGGTAAATTCAGATCTCACTCAGGCTATGACAGGCGTCTGGCCATTGCGATGGTGTTTATCCTGTCTCTGTTCCTGATTGCGAGTGCAAATCGGCCCGCATTGGCGAGGCCGGCCTTCAGTGCAATCACGGTGGATGCTTCAACCGGCAAGATCATCTACTCCAACAACATCGATGCAAAACGCTTTCCGGCTTCACTGACCAAGGTCATGACGCTGTACCTGATGTTTCAGGAAATCGACGCCGGCCGCATGTCGTTTTCCACGCCCATGAAGGTATCAAAGCTTGCCGCAGCGCAGCAACCGTCAAAGCTTGGATTGAAAGTTGGCTCAACCATCACGGCGCGTGATGCGATGTTTGCGCTGATTACCAAGTCGGCCAACGACGCGGCCATGGTGGTTGCCGAACACATCGGCGGTTCTCAACAGGGATTTGCCGAGCGCATGACCCGCCAGGCTCACGCCATGGGCATGACGCGGACCAAATTCACCAATCCGAATGGTCTGCCCGACCAGCGTCAGGTCACGACCGCAAGAGACATGGCGACACTTGGCCTGCGGATCCAGCGCGACTTTCCGAAATACTACAAACATTTTGCGACACGCTCGTTCAAGTATGGCAAGCGCAATTACCGCAATCACAATCGACTGCTCGGCAAGCTCAAAGGGGTGGACGGCATCAAGACAGGTTATACCCGCGCTTCCGGGTTCAACCTGTTGTCTTCACGAACCCTTGGCACTCGCAGCCTTGTTGCAGTTGTCATCGGCGGCCGCAGCGGGCGCTCGCGCAATGCGTTCATGACAAAAATTCTGAAACGGGACCTGCGAAAGGCATCCCGCGGCAGCACGAAAATAGCCATGGTTGCCGGCAACCCGCCGGGCTACAGCGCATCTGCGGCTGCACGCGCCTCGAAAATCAACAAGGCAAAATCCGAAACCCCGTCCGATACGGATTCCAGGTTTGTGCCCATACCGCGCGAAAAACCCGGTCTGAAACAAACCGATGCCGCACAACTCGCCAAACTGGCTTCCGCCTATGAGCACACCGTGCCGGTGGCTGACCCTGTCGGCGCACTGGTAGCCCGAAACCCGCAACCGACAACTACCCGGCAAGCCGATACCAGCCTGCCTGCAAACGGGGTTACATTCACATCCGTAGTTGTTCCATCGACCGAGACCAAGGGCGATAGCCTGGTTGTTGCCGACGCAGTCGGTCGACTGGCTGCATCGGCAGCACAAGGAAAAGATCAATCCCGGATTTTACCGTCCGCACAGCAGGCGTCCGTTCAAACCAGTTCTGTGTCCGGGGCCCTGGCCGCCACGGCATCTGCTGAAGATCGGACAGGAGAAAAACAAACAAGTTCAACGCATCAAGCCTCGTGGAACATCCAGATCGGCGCGTTCCCAACCCGTGAAGGCGCCCGCAACAGGCTCGCCGCTGCCAAGACAAGCCAGGTCGCGGAGTTGAAGACCGCAACTGCGTTCCTCATGCCGGTGGCCAAGAACGGCAATACGCTTTATCGCGCCCGCTTTTCGGGCCTGAACAAGAAACAGGCCACGCGGGCCTGCCGCCAGCTCAAACAGGCCGGTGTCGGTTGTTTCCCCCTGGCACCTGCGAGTTAGAGCGAGATGACATAAAACCCCGTCCGGCAAAAATGTCCGGGCGGGTTTTTCAGTGTTGCTGGGGCTTGCTGTCGGTCAGCACATCATTGGCTTCGTTTATACGAGCCGCCAGATAGGCCGATCCTCCACTATCGGGATGATGCTTTTTCATCATCTTGCGATACGCGGTGCGGATGTCCTTTTCGGTCGCCCCTTCCTTGAGGCCGAGTATGTCCAGCGCATCTTCCCTGCTCATTGACCCCGTGGCCTGACTGCCGCCTGCCGATCCCGCCTGTTCGCGCCACTGCGGATGGACACGGTCCAGATAGGCCATAAGAAGAGCTTCGCTCTGATCTCCTGCCGACACGCACTCGCCCAGCAGTTGCAGCAGGTCTGCAAGGTTGAGGTCTGACAACTGCCGCCCGGTATAGTTCCCGGACAATATGGTTGCGTCCATGGAGCCGTCATCATGGTTCAGCCACATGTCCAGAATGGATGTGCGAACACTGGACTTCTGGCCCGGCGATTTGTTGGTGCGATTGAAACCCCGCTGGGCTCCGAGGAGAAACAGGCCGAACAGGAATAAAGGTATGGCTATCGGCAACAGGCCGCGAAGGGCAAAAAATGCCGCCATGGCAAAGACTGTACCGGACGCTGTTCCGCGTCCTGCACGCGCAATTGTGGCCGGATTTGCATTGAGCAGACGCGGCAGCAGCAAGACAGCAGCGACGAATATGGCGATGACGGCAATGGCGTACGGCATCAGTTCAGCTGCTCCAGCAATCCGCGCGGTCCTTTTCCCCTGGTGCCGGAGAAATCCTCCAGCGCCGCGCGCCCGCCTGCAGCATACACGGCAACTGCCGACAGTAACTCGCGCAGGTGATCGGCCGAGCCTGAGTCAAACCGACTGTAGGCACCGCCGGTCAGACGGGCAATTTCCCTGAAGGCGTTCCGGGCGATCGGGTCATCGCCTTCCTGGAACATGAACATACGCACGCCGAGCAAGCCGATTTCACCGGCCTGCTGGCATAGCTGGTCGATATTCTCCTCCATGCAGTCGCCCACATAGACGACCGCATTGACCTTGCCTGCCTGGGCTTCCCTGCGAACGTGCTTCAACACCTTTTCGATCTGGGTGTTGCCGCCACGACAGTCTACCGTTGTCATCAACCGGGCCAGGCCCTCAGCATCTGACACCCACTTCGATGCCCTGCACTCGCCAAAGCCACGGAAATAGATCAACTGGACATCAAGCCCGCCAATCCGACCGGCCTCACGGAACATTTCTGCCTGGGTTTGCAAGGCAGCGTCCCAACTGGGCTTACGGCTCATGGTTGCGTCCATGGCAAACACCAATTTACCGTTGCCGTCCCTTGTCGGCACCGGGGTTGCCTTCAATTGTGCAAGAAACCCGTCTACGTCATTGTTCACGGCAGGGGCCTGCCCCGATTGGTGCTCAACAATCGGTTTTGTGCCTGATTTGCTGCGATCGTTCGTGGTCAAGTGCAATTCCCCCGAAAAACGTTGTTTTCAAAGAGATAGGTATTCTCGCGCCAAATACAAATAATGCTGTGATGTCATGCCACGGGTTACGCGGTCGGTGGCACCAGATATTCCTCATCCGTGACATGTTCCAGCCAGTTCGCGTGAGTGCCGTCAAGTGCCTCCTGGAACGCAATATGCACCATGCCGTTTTCCGGCGTTGCACCATGCCAGTGCTTTTCATTGGGCGATATCCACATGACATCGCCCGGTTTAAGCGCGGTGACCGCACCGCCTTCGGTCTGAAACAACCCGGAACCCGACAATACCACCAGTGTCTGGCCCAGCGGATGGGTATGCCATGCTGTACGGGCGCCGGGTTCAAAAGTAACCCGCAGGGCGCGAATACGGGCGGGTTCGGGCGCCTCTACAATGGGATCCTGCCAGACGGTTCCGGTGAAATAGCTGGCTGGTGCCTGCTTGGTTGGTCTGGAGCCTGCCTTGTAATGCTGCATTTGCTTGTATCCCTTGTTCCGCTCTGGTTGTGTTGTGTAGCCAGAGTAGAGCAACGAGGAGTTTGAATACCAGACCATGAGCAATTTAATGCGAGAATTTCCGCCTGTTGGCGAAGACCAGGTCACACTTGCCAACTGGCGGATCGCTCCTTTCAGCTCCTGGGCGTTCTCCCATGTTCGAGAGATCATCCAGACAGCCGACATTCCCAACAATCCGCAAGACGTCTGGGAGCTGCACTCAGAACTGGCCGATCTGGCCGATCTGGCGGTTGATGACGCACTGAACGTCAACGGCTACCTGGATGCCACCTACACCGACGCATTCCTGGTAATCCATCAAGGCAAAATCATTGCTGAAGACTACCGCAATGCTGCCGGAGCCCGCATACCTCACATCCTGATGTCGGTTTCCAAATCCATGCTGGGCGCGCTGTCGGGGATTCTTGCGGACAAAGGCATACTGGATACTGCGGCGCCGGTTACGGATTATGTTCCCGAGGTTGCCGGCACCGCCTGGAAGGGCGCCAGTGTGCAAAACCTGCTGGATATGCGTGCCGGCATTGGTTTTGATGAAGATTACGAGGCGACCAGCGGTGCGATCATCGAGTATCGGAAATCGACAGGATGGAACCCGCCCGAACCCGGCGACAGTCCATCTGACCTGCGCAGCTTTTTCAATCAGATGTCCGACACCGACGGTCCCCATATGGGGCGGTTTCACTATGTATCGCCAAACACCGATCTGATGGCCTGGATTATCGAACGGGCAGCCGGAACCCGGTATGCCGACTTGATGTCTCAACACCTGTGGCAGCCGATGGGCGCCGAGACATCGGCCTATATTACGGTTGACAGGCTGGGCGCGCCGCGAGCAGCAGGTGGTATGTGTGTCACTGTGCGCGACCTGGCCCGGGTCGGCCTGCTGGTCGCAAACCGGGGCAGACGCGGCTCCGTTCAGGTTTTACCGCAAGCCTGGGTAGATGACGTGTTGAACAATGGCGATCCACAAGCATGGGCCAACGGTGATTTTGCCGAATACTTCCCCGGCAGGGACATGCACTACCGCAACAAGTGGTATGTGGAACGCGGTGACCACCCGATGGTTTTTTGTATCGGTATCCACGGCCAGAACCTGTATGTCTGTCCTGAACAGCAACTGGTGGTGGCAAAAATGTCTTCAAGGCCCACGCCTCTGGATCCCGACGTAAGCCGGCTCAACCTGAAAATGATCTCAGCGCTCAGGCAGCACTTGGCTGAGAGGTAGCTAACGCGCCGGCCCCATGCTCATCAAGGCTGCATTGCCACCCGATGCGGTTGTGTCAATCGACACAACCCGTTCCGTGGCAAACTGTGCCAGATAATGTGGTCCGCCGGCCTTTGGCCCGGTGCCGGACAGGCCTTCGCCACCGAACGGTTGTGAACCGACAACCGCACCGATCTGGTTGCGATTGACATACATGTTGCCAACCCTGACCTGGCGCTGGATCTGTTCGATTGTGTCTTCAACCCGCGAATGCACGCCCAGCGTCAGGCCGTACCCGGTGTCGTTGAGCGCCTGGCATACCTGGTCCAGCTTGTCAGCCTTGTACTTCACCACGTGCAGGCAGGGTCCGAACACCTCCTCATGCAATGGTGCCAGCGACGCCAGTTCGTAGATGGCCGGGGTGACAAAGGTGCCGGCCTTGCATTCGGGTGGCATCGGCAAGTCAACCAGGGTCTTCGCTTCGCGGCCCATTCGGGCCTTGTGTGCTTCCAGCCGCTCGCGGGCCTCTTCATCGATGACCGGACCGACATCTGTCGCGTAATCCAGCGGATCGCCGATCTTCAACTCACCGGCGGCACCGCACAACATGTCTATTGTCCGCTTCGCGGCGTCTTCCTGCACAAATAGCACACGGGCGGCAGAACAGCGCTGACCGGCTGAATCGAAGGCTGACAGGATAAGATCACGAACCGCCTGCTCCGGCAGGGCGGACGAGTCGACGATCATCGCATTCATTCCGCCGGTTTCTGCAATCAGAGGCAGGATCGCTCCGTTCCGCGCCGCAAGACTTCGGTTGATGATATGGGCTGTCTGGGTCGAGCCGGTGAAGGCAACACCGCCCAACCCGGCATGCTGCAACACTTGCCCGCCAATGCGCGCGCCGTCACCCGGCAGCAGCGACAATACCTCGTTCGGTACGCCTGCGAGATGCATGAGCTTCACGGCCTCAAAGGCAATGAGAGGTGTCTGTTCGGCAGGCTTTGCCAGCACCGAGTTGCCGGCTGCGAGTGCGGCAGACATCTGACCGGTGAAAATAGCCAGCGGAAAATTCCACGGTGCTATGCAGGCAAAAACCCCGCGGCCACGCAGGAACATCTGGTTGGTTTCGCCGGTTGGCCCCGGCATTTCGACCGGCGCGTCAAACCCGGCGCGTGCCTCGCTTGCATAATATCTCAGAAAATCAACAGCTTCCCTGAGATCCGCCTGTGCGTTGTCGAGGGTCTTGCCGGCTTCACGGATCAGCAGTGCATAAAGTCTGGCGGCGTTGGCCTCATAAAGATCGGCGGCCCGTTCCAGACAGTTGGCGCGATACCCGCCACCCAATGCATCCCACGCCTCCTGCGATGAGGCCGCCTGAGCAATGGCTGCTTCAACCTGCGCGTCCGATGCTTCCGATACCTGTCCCACCACAACGGACCGATCATGTGGTGACGTAATTTCGCGAACGGCTTCGCCCGTTGCATTTCCCGGTACCAGCGCCGTCGCCTTAACCGGTGTCTTCAGCGCCACGCCGATCTCAGCCAGCAATGGTGTCCGGGTGGCATCATCCCATAATGGCAGCCCGGCAGAATTGCGCCGTGGTTTGAACAGGTCGCCCGGCGGTGCAATGCGCGGATGAGGTAACTCATCAAGGCGCCGCACAACCGCGACCGGGTCTTCGACAATCTCGTCGACCGGGGCTTCGTCGTCTGCCAGACGGTTGACGAACGATGTGTTGGCGCCATTTTCAAGCAGCCTGCGTACCAGATAGGCCAGCAGGTCTTCATGGCTGCCCACAGGTGCATAAATCCGGCATGGCTGCGCAATGCCGTCCTGTGCGGTAACGGCGTCATAGAGCGCCTGGCCCATGCCATGCAGGCGCTGGAATTCAAACTCTCGATCATTGCCCGCCATCACTGAAACGGCGGCAACGGTATGGGCATTGTGGGTGGCAAACTGCGGGTAGAAGACATCGCGCCGCCGCAACAAATAGCGCGCGCAAGCCAGGTAGGAAACGTCGGTGGAAACCTTGCGGGTAAACAATGGAAAGTTGTCAAACCCGGCAATCTGGGCAAGCTTGATTTCAGTATCCCAGTAAGCGCCCTTGACCAGCCGGACCGGAAACCTCCGGCCGGTGTTCTCCGCCAGTTCGGCCAACCATTCCAAGGCGGGCATGGCGCGGCGTGAATAGGCCTGTACCGCCAGGCCAAGCCCGTTCCAGTCTTTCAGCGCCGGATCATGGGCCAGCTTTCCAAACACGCGCAATGACAATTCAAGCCGGTCGACTTCTTCTGCATCGATGGTCAGGGCAATGCCGCCATCGCGAGCCTGCAGGCACAATCTCTGGATCTGCGGGTAAAGTTCATCCATGACCCGAGCCTCGGTGCGGGCCTCATAGCGCGGATGCAGCGCGGACAGCTTGACGGAAATTGATGGCAGTTCATGGATCGGGCGCCTGGTGCCGGACTTTTCGCTGTCGGCAAGCGCGTGGATAGCATCGCTGTAGGACTGCCAGTACCGGTTGGCGTCCTTCATGGTCCGGGCGGCTTCACCCAGCATGTCGTAGGAAAACCTGTAGCCTTGAGCCTTGAACGGCGACGACACATCCAGGGCTTCTGCGATAGTGCGCCCAAGCACGAACTGCTTGCCCATGATGCGCATGGCGTGGCGCATGGCCTGGCGAACAATCGGTTCGCCGGACCGTTTGACAATTTTTGAAAGGTAGCCCGAAGGGTCCCGGGTCGCCTCGCCGCCCAGGCCGACGAATTTGCCGGTCAGCATAAGGCCCCATGTAGAGGCATTCACGAACAATGATTCCGACGCACCGGCATGCTTGTGCCAGTCACGTCCCCCGATCTTGTCGGCAATCAGCTTGTCGGCCGTGTGGTCATCAGGTATGCGCAGCAATGCTTCGGCCAGGCACATCAGCACAACGCCTTCCTCACTGGAGAGCGAGTATTCCTGCATGAACTCGTCCACGCCGCCTTTTTGCTTCCTGCCCTTTCGAACGGCTGAAACCAGTTCCCTGGCCAGCTTTTGCGTTTCGTCTGCCGCGTCTCCGTCCAACTCAGCCTGCGAAGCCAGTCTTCGCACCAGTGCGGTTTCATCACAGAAAAGGTGGCTGGATAGCTTGTCCATTGCAGGAAGAGATGAGGCGGTCATGACGCACGGTCCTTCTTGAAAACATCTTCTGGCTGTGTAATTGATCCTTGCTGGTGATATTCACTTATTTTTTGCTAATTTGCAGGCTTTTTTCCTGTCTAGTGTGAGTTTCTCAGCAATGCCACTCGATATGCACGACCTTAAGATACTGGATGTCTTGCAAACTGAAGGCCGGATCAGTGTCAGCGATCTGGCGCGCCGGATCAATTTGTCTTCCACGCCATGTGCGCAGCGGCTGCGCAAACTGGAAATGCGAGGCTTCATTTCCGGTTACAAGGCAATTGTTGACCCCGACGCAGTGGGGCTGGACCTTCTGGTCTTCATTCAGGTGACATTGAAGGAAACCGATGAAAACACGTTACGGTCATTCAATTCAGCGATTGGTCGCGTAGCAAATATTCTGGAATGTCATATGGTTGGCGGTGATTTTGATTACCTGCTGAAGGCGCGCGTTGCCGGGATGACTGAATACCGGAAACTTTTGGGGGGTGAGATTGGTTCGTTGCCGATGGTTCAGGGAACGCATTCATATTTCGTGATGGAAGAAGTCAAGGATGGAACACCCCTGCCCCTGAAGTCGATGCGGACGGACGCGAAACAGTGATAGGCTTACTGACGACGAAACAAGTTGATTCCTGACAGATGCCGGACAGACTCAAAACAGTTCGAACCGTGGAGACACTGAGAGCGCAGGTCTCTCAGTGGCGAAGACGGGACATGCGAACCGCGCTGGTACCCACCATGGGCGCCCTGCACGACGGGCATTTGCGTCTGGTGGAAATGGGCTTGCGCACGGCTGACCGGGTTGTCGTCACCATATTCGTGAACCCACAACAATTTGCACCTGGCGAAGACCTGGACGCCTATCCCCGGACGGAAAAGGCTGACGTTGAAAAACTGCGCGCCGCCGGTGCGCATCTGGTCTATGCGCCGGCATTGCTGGAAATGTATCCGGAAGGGTTTTGCACGTCGGTTTCCCTGGCCGGACCGGCAAAGGCTGGACTGGAGGACAAGCATCGTCCTCACTTCTTCGATGGTGTCGCCACGGTTGTTGCCAAGCTGTTTATCGCTGCGGGCTGTGACTATGCCATGTTCGGTGAAAAGGACTTCCAGCAGCTGAAGGTCGTCACCAGGATGGCGCGCGATTTGTCGATCCCGACCGGTGTCATTGGTGTTCCCACGGTGCGCGCGGCTGACGGTCTGGCATTGTCGTCGCGCAATGAGTACCTGTCCGGAAAAGAACGCGCGACTGCGCCATTGCTGCACCAGACCCTGCAGGAAGTCGCAGCAGACATCCGGGCCGGCAAGACTATCGCGCGATCGTCCACGGCTGCCAAAAAACGACTGAAGCAAGCAGGATTTAAACCTGACTATCTGGAGGTGCGGGTCGCAGAGACACTGGCGCCTGTTGAATCACAAACGGAAACTGAGTTGCGGATTCTGGCTGCATGCTGGTTGGGCAAGACCCGATTGATCGACAATATCGCGGTTTAGCGGGCCCTAAAGCAAACCAAGTTCTGCCAGTTCATTGCGCATTTTCTCCGGCATGTCGTGCGCAACGGCTCCCTTGGGCAGATCACGGGGTGCGTCTTCATCCTTCAGGTAACGCCAGCCCTGAAACGGGCGACGCGGCTGAGGCCGCACCGGCACCAGGTCCTCATCGAAAATGAATTTGCAACGCGATATGCCTTCATCATCCTGGAATTGTTCAATTTCGACGATGCGCTGGCGCACTGCCACCATGCCCTTTATGACCCAGTAAAGCGAGCCACCGGCGATAATCTCGTCAGCGCGCTTCGGCATCATTCGCGTAATGTGCCAGATCTTGCCGACAGTACGCATGCGCATCGCCTGCCATTCGGCAAGTTCGGGAATGTCGTTCACGCCGACGCATAATTTCAGAATGTGCAAAGCCATAAGGCCTACCTTCCGCGTACATCTGGCATCAGGCAATGTCGAACCGTCAAGTGTGCACAGAATTCAACCGGCCAATCCGGGTTGATGTCCGCCGGCGCGGTGTGGACAAACCGGCGTTTCGTTCTGCCGGCTACCTTTTCTCATGCGGGATTATTGGCGCTTCAGCGTCGCGCCATGCACCAAAACCGCCGATCAGATTGTAGGCCGGTTTCAGGCCCATTCGCTGGGCGATCTGGGTTGCAAGCGCTGAGCGCAGTCCGCCTGCGCACATGAATATGAACGGCCGGTCCTCAGTAAAATAATCCTTGTGATAGGGACTGTCCGGCGCAATCCAGAATTCGACCATGCCGCGCGGTACATGCCTGGAGTCGGGCACCTTGCCGTCACGCCATAATTCACGGACATCGCGGATGTCGATCAGCAAGGCATTGTCGTTGTCTATCAACTCGCGTGCCGCGGTTACATCAACCTCTGTTATCTCGGCTTTGGCCTCTGCGAGCAGATCCTTGATGCCGGTGGTTATTTCCTGAGGCATGTATGAAATTTCCGATGCTGTTGAGTTGGAAAGGAAGCAGATATCACCCGCAATTTCATATCGATACGCCGAACGGGTCAAGGCCTGTTTCCGACACCTGGTCTCAACGGCAACGTTTCGTTAGTCAAAACCCGGTACCCTGTCAGCAATCAAAATATTTCAGTTGTTCGGGATCGGCAGAACATGGGTGAAAGTCTCTTCGGGAAGTTGCGGGACGTGTTGTCACGTGAAAAAACATCTGACATAGACGGGCCGGTCTATGACACGAATTCTCCCGCCAATCTGGCGCGGATTGGTCTTGCGACGGGAAACCGGCCGGCAACAGTGTTGCCTGGTCACAATTCCGCCGTACCGGGGCTGCCCGTTGCTGAAGTCCAACAAGCTCCGTCGGCACTGGCCATTGCTCCTGTCGGGATACAGTTCTTTGCCGAAGTTCCATCGCAGCAGTGCGCCGAGGAAATTGTGTCGATCTCTCAAAGTGCGCACAATTGCCTGTCAGCGGAAGCACAACCGGTCGCAGACAGCATCTGGACAGTGGCGATCACTCTTTGCATGACACCTGTGCCGCAGGAAATCCACGCCGTTGAAACAGTGTTTCAGACCTGGGCGCAAAAACTTGGCGGCGTTTCAAAAGGCTGGGGGCTTAGCCAGAACCAGGTTGCCTGAGGGTTCACTCTCAGGCTGCATCCCATTGCGGTCGAACGCTTTCCGGGTCGACAAGCCGCAAATTGCGCGAATTCAATGTGCTGATTTCGGCCATCTCGTCGTCACTCAGTGAAATCTCCAGCGCCTTCAGGTTATCTGCGAGCCTTTCAGGTCGCGATGATCGCGGGATGGAGATGACATCACCATGACCGGCAAGCCACGCCAGCGCGATCTGGGCCGGACTGGCGTTATGGCGCTGCGCAATGTCTCTGATAACAGGTTCATCGGCCACCTTGTTGCGGGCAATCGGGCAATAGGCGGTTACGGCAAGCCCGTGGCGTGCGCACGCTGCACGGACCTTGTCCTGATTGATCAGCGGATGATATTCAATCTGATTGCACACCAAAGGCTCGTCTGAGAGCGCTACTGCCTCTTCCACCTGCGCCACTGTAAAGTTGGATATCCCGATGTGGCGGGCAAGTCCTGCCCGTTTGGCCTTGTTCAGCGCGGCAACAGCCTCTGCCATGCTGACAGCACGCGGCGGCCAATGCAGCAGCAACAGATCCACAGCGCCGCAATTCAGCAGTTCAAGACGTTCATCCACTGCCCGGGCAAAGTCACTGGTGGAATAATCTTCCGGCCAGATCTTCGTGGTCACAAACAGATTGTCTCGGTCCACGCCGGATGCCCTGATACCGGCGCCGACTTCACGCTCATTCTGGTACATCTGAGCCGTATCGATGTGGGTGTAGCCATTTCGCAACGCAGTTTCTACGAGCTTTGCACATTCATCGCCACGCAGTTCCCAGGTACCAAGACCAATAGCGGGAATCTCTGCTCCATTTGCAGATACGTTTTTCATGCGCCTTCATGCCTCTTTGCGGTTTGTCTGTTCCTGAAGCGACATGGGTTCGATTGACCCCATAAAGTTGCTCCAGCACTTTGAAAGCGATCAGTTTCATGATTGTTGATTGAGCCAATCAACAATCATACTGATCTGGTGGCATCTTGGCTTTGAACGTTTAGAGAAAGCAACCGCGAATGACTGAAAATTCCCCAAATTCCCTGCCCTGGCCACCGATGATTTTCGGCGGGCTTGTGATTGCCGGTCTAAGCCTGCATCACGTGCAGCCCATTGCACTGCCGGTGACGTTGATATGGCCCGGTTACGCAGTGTTGGCGGCAGGTATAATCCTGGACATCTGGGCGATGGCAACAATGGCCAGGGCGCGCACCAACATTCTCCCGCACCGTGCTGCCGGCCAGCTTGTTACGTCCGGCCCATTCGCGCTCATGCGCAATCCGATTTATGTCGGCAATACGATTGCAACACTTGGCCTGGGACTGGCCCTGCAAAACGGCTGGTTGCTGATCGCGACACCGCTGGCCGCCCTAGCCGTTCACAAACTGGCAGTGGTACGTGAGCAAACACACCTGCGCGACAAGTTCGGCGATGCATGGACGGAATATGCTGACAGGGTAAAGGCCTGGTGGATTGTCTAGATCAGCTTGCAGGTGCAGTTAAACTCATGGTGATCGCGATGGTCCTCGAAACGACTACAACAACCACCAGGCGGCCAGCCCGAGAAAAGCGAAGAAGCCGACGACGTCTGTAACGGTGGTAACAAACACACCGGACGAGACTGCCGGATCAATTTCAAAGTGGTCCAGCGCCAGCGGGATCAGAATGCCGGCAAGCGCTGCAGCGAACATGTTGATGATCATCGCCGCGCCGATCACCAGCCCCAATTGATCCGAGCCAAACCACCACCAGGCGAACAATCCCATGATGACGGCGAAGGCCACACCGTTGAGAACGCCTACGGTACTTTCACGTGCCACGACACGCAGTGCGTTCACCGGACCAAGGTTTCTTTGTGCAATGGCACGCACGGCAACGGTCATGGTCTGGGTCCCGGCATTGCCGCCCATGGATGCCACTATGGGCATCAGGATTGCCAGTGCCACCATCTGTTCAATGGAGGCATCGAACAGCGAGATCACCCAGGATGCCAGTACGGCAGTTGCCAGGTTGAGCACCAGCCAGCCAAAACGTGACCGGGTTGTTGACCAGACGGTGTCCGTGATTTCCTCATCACCGACGCCGCCAAGGCGCAGGATGTCTTCGCTCGCCTCTTCCTGGATAACATCAACGATATCGTCGATTGTGATCGACCCGACAAGGCGCTGGTTGTCATCCACCACGGCTGCCGAGCCCAGATGGTATTGTTCGAACTTGTAGGCAACGTCGTCCTGCTCGTCGGTAACAGAGAAGACGACATCGTGTTCGCGCATGATCTCGGAGATTTGCTGAGACCTTGGATGACGCAATACCAGGCTGACCGGGACGAAGCCAACCGTGTGATAGGAGGGGTCAACGATGTATATCTCGATGAAATCTTCGGGCAGCTCTTCCTCGTTACGCATGTAATCTATGGTTTGGCCCACCGACCAGAACGAGGGCACGGCCACAAAACTGGTCTGCATCAGGCGGCCGGCCGAGTATTCGGGATACTCTAGACCGCGGGTCAGTGCAGTGCGGTCTTCACGCGAGACCTTGGCGAGGATTTCCTGCTGATCTTCCTCATCCATGTCCTCGATGAGGTAAAGCGCGTCGTCGGTGTCCAGCTTGCGGACGGCAGAGGAAATAAACTGGTTGGGCAAGGCATCCATGAGCCCGTCACGGACGGACTCATCAAGTTCCGGCAATACCTCAAAATCGAAAGTCCGGCCCTGCAGTTCGATAAACCGCACCCGCTCATCCGACGGCAGGAACTCGATCAGGTCGGCGATGTCTGCGACATGCAGTTCCTTGATGAGCTTGCGCAGCTGTCGGGCATCACCCTTCTGGAGGGTGTCGGCAACCGCACGTACGAATTCAGCGCGCAAGGCACCGTCATCGTCGTGTATCCCCAACTCTTCCACCAGTTCCGGCATGGCGTTCTCGCGTCCCGATTGAATCTGCTGTCATGATACATAGCATGCACAAGTTACCGGACAATCAGCGAATTTGGTGTGACGGCGCCAGGTGAGCAGAAAGTGGCCATAAGCCTGTTCGCAGGAACTGACTGGCGATTCCCTGTATCTGCGCCATGTCAGGAGATTGCCTTGCGCTGTTTTGACCATTGAACAGCACCCTTTACCGCCTTAAGATACATATCAAATACATCATATATCTTGGTGTTCAGGGAAGGTGTCATGGATAAAACCCGCGATCTTGAAATCGGCACAGGATTTATTGAGTTCGATCATGATGGCCCCGTTGTCGACGCCAGACTGATCGGGGATTTGCTCAAAATTCCGGAAGATCAGGTGTCTGGCCATATTCAAAAAGGCACGATCACGACCCTGTGTGAAAAAGGGATCGACGAACATGACGGCGGGTTCCGGTTGAGCTTCTTTCACCACAATCGTCGCGCCCAGATAGAGGTCGATTGCGAGGGTCTGGTTTCCAACCGCACGGTGATAGATTTCGGCGACAGGCCCTTGCCCGCCTCGTTGCGCGGTCCGTCATCAACACCGCCTGCCGAACCCAAGGGCATCGGATAACCGATCACCCGATCCGTTCAGATCGCGGGCTAAACCGTTGCAGCCAGAAAATCGCTGACAACGCCAATCTGCAGGAACCAGACAAAAGTGATTGTCAGCCCCAGTGCCAATACAGGCCTGTAGAGAGCCTCGGCAAAGGCCTCAACCGGCACATTGCCAGCCGAATGTCTGAGTTCTGCATGCGTCCTGGCAATCAGATATTGTTCCGCTGTTTCGATAGAACGTAACTTGCTGATCGCTGCCCTGTCCGAAGCATTGTTCATGTCGCCGTGTCTCCTGTCACTTGCCAGTGTGCAGGAGAGGTGGAAACAATCAGTGGGTTTAATAGTTCAGTTTTTCAGTCTGACGTTAAGGATTAGCCTAGAGTAGGAGACGTTGTGACGATATTGATTTCGTCTGCACCGGTAACCCCGTTGAGCGTTGCGAGGTCAACATAAACTTCCCCATTCGCTGCACCATCAGCGTCAACCTGTATGGTCGTATCTACCCCGTCGTCCACTACCCGTACATAGTCCGCGATAGCGCCGTCAGAGAAACCAGGGTCACTCAGGAGTGCGGACAAATCGAGCACATCTTCCGTGGGCACAAACCCTGTAATTGAGTATTCCGGCTCGGCAAAACCATTAATGACGAACACATCAGTTATCTCATTCTGCCCATCGTCAAATCCACCAACCTCTCCAAGGAACACTTGATTTCCTTCATCAAAGTAAATTCCGCCCTCATCAAAATAATCTACAATTGCCAAAGCTGTCGTCTGATCTTCTGTACCGGTTATGTTTACGGAGATGGTGGACGTTGCGGAATCTCCGGCCTCTTCCCCGTCGGCTATGGTGTAGTTGAAGCTGTCGGTCACTGTCTGGCCGTCTGTCAACGCCTCAGTCTCTGCATCAGCATCGTCAAGCACGTAGCGATATGACCCATCCTGCTTGATGAACAATGAACCGTAAGTGCCGATAATCTCAGCCTCATCACCTGTTCCACCGTCAAACGTCAAGGCTTGTTGGGGGCTAAAGCCCGCTGAACCACCGACAACCAGAAGCGATGCGGTTTCGTCCTGATCAACATCACTCCATGCGCTGGAGACATCACCAGACACTTCACTAACACCAACGACACCGGTTCCAGCCTCGATTAATCCTGACGCAGTTTCGGCGCTGGAAATAACCGGTGCATCATTGCTGCCGGTGATATCAACGGTGATGGTGGAAGTCGCTGAAGTTCCCGGGAATCTTCGCCGTTGACGATGGTGTAGTTGAAATTGTCCGTGACAGACTGACTTTCCGTCAGCGCCTGCGTATCTCCGTCAGCATCATCGAGTACATAGCGATACGTGCCATCTTCCTTGATGAACAATGATCCATAGGTGCCCGTTATCTCTGCCTCATCGCCGGTTCCACCATCAAACATCAGGACGAGTTGGGGGGCAACACCCGCCGAGCCACCGACAACCTTCAGCAATGCCTGCTCACCCTGATCAGCATCGCTCCATGTGCTGGCAACATTGCCAGACACTTCACTAACACCGGCAATTCCGGTTCCAGCCTCGATTATCCCTGAAGCATTTTCGGCGCCGGCAACCACAGGTGCATCATTTGTGCCGGTGATGGTGACTACAAATGCCTGCGGCGTCACACCGCCATCGCCGTCATCGATTTCAACCGTGTAGGTCAGCGTGACTTCTTCACTGTCCGACAGGTAATCAAAAACGGTCGAGGCCGCCGAGAGTCCAAGTGTCACGGAACCTGAGTCAGAGCCTGCCGCCTTGGTCACCGTGCCAGGTGTCACCAGAGCAATCAGCCCTGCTTCGTCCAGCGCCAAGCCTTCTGTAATACCGGTTGCCTCAGCTTCGGTCACTGCAGCAGAATGCCCCACATCGGTGAGATCAACGTCGATGAACGTTACTGCAATGGTTGTGGTCAGAGCCGAAATATCGGTCTGTTCGGTCAGATCACTTTGGGCAATTGCCGCAACAACCGGTGCATCATTGGTGCCATTGATGGTAACCACCACATCTTGCGTGGTGGTACCGCCGCTGCCGTCATCGACCGTGACCACATAGGTCAGCTCGACACTGTCCCCGGCCCCAAGGAAGTCGATGTCCGCATTGGCCACGTCATAGGTCCATCCTGTCGAACCCGTCCCATCAACCTGCGAGAAATTACCCAGTGCGGGGTCGTCCAGGCTGAACGCAGCCGCGAGCGCTGTTTCCTGGGGACCGGTCAGCTCATAACCACTGGCCAGTGTGCTGTCGCTAACCGAACCGCCATCATGGCTGGCAGTCGGATTGTCGCTCAGGTCAACATCAACAAAACTGACGATACCGGTCGCATTGGCCGGGTCGGTGTCCGAGCCACCTGGAATGTCAGCCGTCTCAGTCACCGTGCCACCCTGGGCGGCAGACGTGATAACCGGGACGTCATTGGTGCCATTGATGGTAACAACAACATCTTGCGTGGTGGTACCGCCGCTGCCGTCATCGACCGTAACCACATAGGTCAGCTCGACACTGTCCCCGGCCCCAAGGAAGTCGATGTCCGCATTGGCCACGTCATAGGTCCATCCTGTCGAACCCGTCCCATCAACCTGCGAGAAATTATCCAGTGCGGGGTCGTCCAGGCTGAACGCAGCCGCGAGCGCTGTTTCCTGGGGACCGGTCAGCTCATAACCACTGGCCAGCGTACTGTCGCTTATCGACCCGCCATCATGGCTGGCAGTCGGATTGTCGCTCAGGTCAACATCAACAAAACTGACGATACCGGTCGCATTGGCCGGGTCGGTGTCCGAGCCACCTGGAATGTCAGCCGTCTCAGTCACCGTGCCACCCTGGGCGGCAGACGTGATAACCGGGACGTCATTGGTGCCATTGATGGTAACAACAACATCTTGCGTGGTGGTACCGCCGCTGCCGTCATCGACCGTGACCACATAGGTCAGCTCGACACTGTCCCCGGCCCCAAGGAAGTCGATGTCCGCATTGGCCACGTCATAGGTCCATCCTGTCGAACCCGTCCCATCAACCTGCGAGAAATTACCCAGTGCGGGGTCGTCCAGGCTGAACGCAGCCGCGAGCGCTGTTTCCTGGGGACCGGTCAGCTCATAACCACTGGCCAGCGTACTGTCGCTTATCGACCCGCCATCATGGCTGGCAGTCGGATTGTCGCTCAGGTCAACATCAACAAAACTGACGATACCGGTCGCATTGGCCGGGTCGGTGTCCGAGCCACCTGGAATGTCAGCCGTCTCAGTCACCGTGCCACCCTGGGCGGCAGACGTGATAACCGGGACGTCATTAGTGCCGGTAACAGTGATCACGACTGTTTCGGTAACTGTCCCGCCATTGCCGTCATCGATTGTCACGTCAAACGACAATTCCACGACGTCATCGGCGCCAAGGAAATCTACGTCCTGATCAGCAATCAGATAGGTCCAGTCGACGGTTCCGTCACCGGCAGTTGGAGACCCGAATACGCCGTCGAAGGACGTCCTCGAACTACCGTCATCAAGAGAAAAAGCGCTGAACAATGCTGATGTCTGGGCCGCGGTCAGTACATACCCGTTGGCCAGGGTGGACGCGGTCACCGCACTATCGGTTACAGATGCCGCGTGCTGGTCGCTCAGGTCGACGTCAGTGAAGGTGATAACGCCTGTTTCCACCAGGTTATCGGACAGTTCAACCGGATCAGTCGACAGATCGGCAATCTCATCAACCGCACCGGTAATATCCCTTGCGCCTGCGGTAACATCGATCAGCGGTACGTCGTTGGTACCTGTGATTGTCACGGTTATCAGCTGTGAAGTGGTGTCGTTCGAGGTCCCGCTGTCGTCCTGAACATTGACGATGTAGGTAACAACCAGTGTTTCACCTGCGCCCAGAAAATCCACGTCCTGATCCGCAATGGTAAACTCCCATGCGACTTGCCCCGGATTGGGGCTGGCGCCGGGATCAGGCGTCGTTGACGGCGTCTCCGTGAGGGTCAGTTGCACACTGCCGAAAATCTCTCCGAACACATCGCCCAGGTTTTCTGCCGGCGCGCCGGCGCGGTTCCACTGGGCTCCGTCAAACACAGGTGTGTTGGTCACACTGGTATTGTGGCCGTCGGTTGAATCAAGATCTTCAAAGGCGACAATTCCTGACGCCACCAGCTCGGTCGGCGAGGATTGCGTCGCAGCAGTTTCAGCAATGCCGTCTTCGTGGCTCGCCTGAGCCGATATCACAACCGGTTGGTCATTGCTGCCGAAGACTGTCACTTCAACTGTATCTGAGTCTGTAGAATTCCCCGGATCCGCGATCAGGTAGCTGAAGCTGTCAACCGCGCTTTCGCCATCTGCCAGAAAGTCAAATGCCGGGTTCGGATTGTAGGTAAAATTACCGTTGGCGCTGATCTCGACGACGGCTCCGGAGCTCAGCACAAAGGTGGTTGATCCCGTGGGGCTGATGATGCCGCCGACAAAGTCAAAATCGACACCTTCCTCCCAGATCAGGTCTTCGCCGAACCCAACCACGCGAACGTCAAAGCCTTCCGGGTCTTCATCGGGCTGGATACTGCTGTTGGAGATCACATTACCCGCAAAAATATCGTCCTCATCCGTGGCGAACCCGTCGAAAAAGGCAACGGGCGGATCATCCTGGTCGGGTGTGTCAAATACGATTTTCTGAGCGGAAGCCACAGCGAGCGGATTGCCGGCCAGTTCTTCGATGGTAAACGATCCGGACAGGCTGACCAGTTGTATGTCGAGAAACGACCCGGATCCGCTTTCTGTATCAAGCTCTCCCTGCTGACCGCTGCTCTTGGCATACACCGCCCGGATCAATTCCAGGGCGCTAAGGTCATTCAGCAGGTCCTGGTCGGTTTTCTGTATTATGATCGGGGTCTCACCGACACCGGTGATGATCAGCTTGTTGCCGACTTCGGTTACCTGGCCGATGATTTCCCCGGTCGCCTTGTCCAGAACCAGGTACTCGCCGGTCTTGTTGCTGTCGATATCCTGAAACAGCGACAGCGTCGTTGATCCCATTTGAGTATCGACTTCAGCGCCTACTGTCGTGCCACGGATGGCAAGAACCGCGACCGGCGTTTCAACCTTCATGTTTCCGGTGGGCGCAATCGAGCCGGCGACAAAAACAAAGGCGCCCTGCACCAGATTGACCAGCATGGAGGAGTCCTGGGCCTGAGCGCCATTGAACACAAACTCGTTCAGCGCCATCCGGGCATCGGATGTCATCGAGAACAGGGAACCGTCTTCCAGGCTCAAGCCGAATTTCGTGTTGGACCCGGTCTCAACCACATCCCCCAGATACACCTTTGTGCCGGGTGTCAACTGGACAACGCTGCCATCGGTCCGTGTGGCCGTAGCGGTTCCTTCCAGATGCTGGACTTTCCCAATCGGGTTGCCGGTCTGGCCGGCGCCACCGGACTGCGCGTATTGCCCGGGGAACAGCGGGCCTGCCAGCGCTTCGACAACATCTCCACTGAGCATCGCACCGTTCGGTCCGACCAGTGCGGACGCAGAACCGGTATGGAAGTAACCTTCGATTGTTACCGACTTGCCATCGGAACCGGAGATTTCCAGGTCGTTGCCTGAACGGGAATAATCACCCTTAAAGAGCAGGTTTGCATCGGCTATCTGGATTGGAGAACCGTCGCCTGCCGCTTGCAATTGCACATGCGATGCGCTCGCATCCGGAGAGGTAAACTGGTTGACAGCCATAACAGGAACTTCCCGAGCTTAAGTACTTGTTTCCCCAGATAGAGGAAGACTACTTTACGTTACGTTGAAGCACAACCCTTTCGGGCTGAGCAATTACCGGGCCAGACCGCCGAATTGTGATTGAAAACGGCAGTTTAGCGTTCACGAAATGCCTCGCCGGCGATCTTTCGCACAGGTTTCAGCAAATAATTCAAAATAGTGTGATCTCCGGTCAGGATATCAACAGAGGCAACCATGCCCGGAATGATTGACAACTGGGCTTCCGGCGGGCCGATCTGATTGGATTTCGTGCGCACGATCACGCGGTAAAACGATTGTTTGTCCTCGTCCGTCGAGCTGTCGGCGCTGATCGCTCCACATTGCCTGAAATCACCCCGTAGACGGTGTAATCATAGGCAGACAATTTCACGTTTGCTTTCTGTCCCGGACGGATGAAAGCAACAGTCGCGCGGAGAGATCTGCACCTCGATCAACAGGCTTTCATCCAGTGGCACGATCTCCACAATGTCCTTGCCCGGGGTCACGATCGCACCCACGGAACTGACGTTCAGCCGGTTCACTACACCGCGCAGCCGTTGCCCAGCAAGGTTGTCCGGCGAACCCTGTCCGCTAGCGGACTTGATTGTTTCAGTTACGACCGACAGATCGGAACGGACTTTCACCAGTTTCTCGCGCGCTTCAGTGCGAAACGTCTGTGCGGCATTTGCCAACCGCTGCTCTGCCTCAACAACCGATGCCCCGCTCACGTGGCACCCTGGCGCGCACTTCTGCCAACTGACCGGCAGTTTCGGCATGCAAACGGCGCACCTTGATCAGTTCCAGTGTCGGGATCGCACCGCGCTTTTTCAGGTTCTCGGAGAGTTTCAACTCTTCGGCGGAAAACTTGTTGGCCTGTTTTCAGCCTCTCTGCGCATCTCTCCAGTTCCACAAGCGTTTGCCTCGCCTGTATCAGTTGCTGTTCAAGGATTACTTACCTCTTCGGACCGTTTTTGCCGCCGTGCCGCAAACAGCGCCCGTTCACTTTCTACCTTGTCTGGAGCATCAGCGACCAGTTGTGCCGGAAACGCCAGTTCATTCAGGCCGTTCGCCTCCGCCTGCAGGCGAACCCGCTCTGCACTCAGCGCCAGCCAGCGTTGCCGCACTTCACCCAGGCGCGCTGAAAACTCGGTGTCGTCAATCCGAATTAACGGCTGGGCCACCTCAACAGTGTCGCCTTCTCCCCAGGAACTCACGCACGATGTCCCGGTTCCAGGGTCTGGAACCACCTGCAACTGACTGGAGGAATTACCCGGCCGGTCCCCCGTGTTACTTCTTCCACCGTTGCCCACCAGGCCCAGATCAGCAGGCTGGCAGGCACAAGAGGCACAGAATGAGCATCCACGGCCCGCGCGAGTAGGATTGTTCGTATGCGTGTTTGGCGTTTGCTGCAAAGCGCAGGTCATCCGTACGCATCAACTCGTTCCCTTAAGCTGTTGAGTGGATGCCTTTTTATTCTGCTGCAACTTCTTCGAACATCGTCACGCGGTCCGTCGGCGACCAGTTGGCTGCCGTCATCAATCACGATCGACCTGTCGACCAGTGCCAGCAGCGAGGCGCGATGGGTGGCGATGACCAAGGTAGTGGTGCCTGGGCAGATCGGCTAGCTGCGCCGTCAATGGCTTTCAGCAGCCGGTATCCATGGCCGCGGACGGCTCATCCAGGAACAACACCTTTGGCTTGCGGACCAGCAATCGTGCCAACCACGACATGATGGCGCTGGCCGCCGGACAGGTTCTTGCCGCGTTCCGCAACCGGTGCTGCCGGCCCCATTGGATGGCTCGCGACAAGCGCATCAAGCCCGGCCTGATGAACCGCCTCCAGACCTCCCGATCACTGGCATGTGGGCGCCCGAGAACAATGTTCTCGCGAATGGTGCCGGAAAACAGATGCGGGTCCTGATCCAGGTAGCCGATTGCCGAGCGCACATCGCCGACCGAATATTGGCGCGCGTCCAGCCCGTCGATCAGGACGGAACCTTCGAGGTGATACCAGGGCTGCCATCAAACGGCCCAGGGTTGATTTCCGGACCCGATACGCCCGATCATGCCGACCCGTTCTCCGGGGCGTATCGACGATTAATCCGCTGCAATGCGGGTCTTCGGCTTTCGGGATACGACAAGAACATCACGAAACTCGATCGCGGCATCCTTGATCACACCGCCCGCGTGCCGGTGGACGACATCATCGCGATCGAGTTTCATGAACCTGCCCAGTGCCCTCAGGCTGGCAAAGGCGAATTCTGACCGTGACAAGGACATGGCGATATTGGCCAGAGGTGCGAGTATCCGTCCAGCCAGAATGTTTGCCGCGATCAGTCCGCCAATGGTGAGTTCGCCTGCGCCGATAAGGAATACGCCCCATACAATAATCGCGACGCTGACACCCTGCTGCACCAGCCCGGTGAAGTTCAGCGCGATGGACGCCCACAGCCGGGTAGTTGCCGAGGCGCGAACAGAGGCCGCGGTGGCCTGTTCCCATTTGCCCTGCAGGTAGCCCTCACCGCCCTGAAGCCTTTACCGCTTCGACGCCGGACAGGGCTTCGACAAGCATGCCGTGGCGGTTTTGCATGAGGCCATGGGTCTGCTTGATGGACCGGCTGAGTGGAAATTGCATCAGCAAGGTCACCGCCAGGACCACTGGCACGGCGATCAAAGGGATCAGGGCCAGACTGCCCGCGACCAGCCACAGGACAGCCAGGAAAATTCCGATGAAGGCAAGATCAATGACGCCGACGAGAAGTGATGAGGTCAGAAACTCGCGCGCACTTTCGAAATCCTTGATCTGATTGGCCAGGACCCCGGACGGCGCTGTACGGGCTGACATTCTGGCCGACATTGCCTGTTCAAACAAGGAGGCATTCACCCCGAGGTCAACCCGCTTTCCCGCACCGTCCAGGAGCAAGCCGCGCATCAGTTTGAGGATAAAATCGAAAACTATGGCGATCGCCACGCCGGCCGTTAATGCCCACAAGGTCGGCATCGACTGGGTTTGTATCACCCGGTCATAAACGTTCATGATGAACAGGGGCAGCGCGAGCCCGAGTATGTTGATGACCAGGGCAGCCAGGGCAACCTGAATACCCACAGGCCAGAATTTTAACAGCGGCGACAGCAACCAATGCCTGGCCGGCTTTTCAGTCTCGGCATAATCCGGTGATTGATCGGCCACCAGCCGACACATAGATCACATAATTTGACGCCTGTTTATCCAGCTTCTTGAGGCGCACCCGGCGAGGTTTGTCGGACACGGCCGGAAATACCACACGGGCGAACTTACCTATCGGTGATATGTCGGTGACGACGCAGGCATCGCCGCGGTCGAACAGCACGATGAACGGTGCAACCAGCGCAGGTACATCGGACGGCTTGCGCTCGAACACCTGCGCTTCCATGCCGAGGTTTCCTGCCCGGCCGACCAGTTCAGGTGTCAGGCGGCCGTCAACCAGCGGCAGACTGTTGTTGGCGGCACCGGGTGAAAATGGCAAACCCGCCTGTGCCGCAATAAGACCGAGGCAAGCGAGGATATGGTCGGTTGCGACCGGATCAAAACCTTCGACAGCATGCCCAATCGGCCGCTGCCGGTCTTCACCGGAACCTTCGGCTGCGGGCTTGCTGACTTTTGATCGTTGCAGCATTTGAGAACACCATTATCTCTCTGCATCTGGCAAACGTCACACTGCGGCAACTGTTGCTCTATCGAAGGGGCTCAATCACCAGATCATGGTTGCCGCCCAGACTGCGCGCCGGTGCAATGTCAGTTAACGGAACCGCCTCTTTCGGCGCTTCAACCCCGAACGTGTCCAGCAACTGTCCGGTCAGGGCAACAACCTGATAAATCGCAAACCGCTTAATCGCCGAAGCACTGGAAAGATCGAAGCGCACCCTGAACCTCGTATTCTCAGCATCCAGTACGTCCAGGATGCTGCGTTTGGACAACTGATATTCGTCAAGATAGGTGCGAATGATCTTGGAGTTGCTGGCCTCCTGGCTTTTCAGCGCCGCGACGCGCGCGTGGCCGTTTGTGTACTTTGCCCATGCCGCCTCAATTTGCTGAATGACATCACGCTCGCGTTTTTCCAGATCGGCCACCCTCTGCACAACGCGCTCAGACAGTTCGCCAACACGGGCGGTACGGACTTTCCCGTCAAACAGGTTCCAGCTCAATACAACGCCGCCGCGCAGTTCCCTGCTGCGGCCCGGGTGTACCGTCAATGTCCTGGCCATAAACGGCTTCTCCTTCGAGATAGACCTGCGGATAATAGGCTGACTTGGACTGGTTACGTTCGTGTTCAGCCTCGACAATATCCGACTTCAGTGCGAGCAGGATCGAGTTGCGGGCAAGTCCGGTGTTTATCGCATTGCGCAACGCCTTCCCTGGCATGGTGCGGTGTAGGAATTGACCGCAATTTTCCAGGCGGATGCCGACGACCTGGGCATAGCGAGCCTCTGCCGCTGTCTGCAGCGCGGTGCGTATTTCAGCATGAACAGCGCGTGCGCCAGCAAGCCTTTCCTTGGTCTGGTCGAGGTCGGAAACCGGAGAGTTGCCTCCCTTGTACCGCACATTGACCAGAGACAGGATTTCCTTGTGCCGCCTGATATTGGCAGCAGCCAGATGCAGCAGCCTTCGGTGGCGCAACACATCTATGTAGGTTTCAACGGCATCCAGGCCAACGGCTTCGGAAGAGGCAAGAACCCGAAGTGCACGGAGTCAATGCGCGCTTCGGAGCGGTAAATCTGATTGGCCCGGTCCCAGCCGTCAAAGACGACCTGCCTCAGGCGCACTGATACTTCACGGCGTGCCCGAAGAATGTTGTTGTTGGCGATACCGATGCCGAGAGGACGAGGTCAACCTGTTGGGCCTGGAGGCTGGAATTCATGCTCAACTGTGGCAGCAGGCGGCCAGTAGCCTGATCGAGTTCATAGTTTCTGGCGCGCCGGTTGGCGCTGGCCGACTTGATGGCCGGATTGGTGGCAACCGCGCGGCGAACCGCATCGCCTAACGTTTGCGCCTGAACCGGCGAACTGTCGGCGACCAGGAACGCAATCGCGCACAGCACAGCCGCACGCAGCCATTACCGGCCAAATTTTGAATAGTGCATTGCCCCTCAGCACTCCGCCTTGGTAAAAAAACAAACCTCTGTCGCCGAGAAAGTTTCCTTCACTTGTGACCACATTGGCCTGCCTGTGATTGGTCCACAGCGAAACACTGCAAAACCAGCCAGGAAAACCAAGTCCATTTGTGCCTTAAATCCACCCATAAAAGCCCGGACAATGCCATGATGCACACACTCCGGCTGATCAATCAAGTGAATTGGCCGCAACGTCAACTAATTTGCGTTAACTTTCAATGTCATGTACCGGATGCTGACATCCAAACTGTGTCAAAAACCACAGACTACGGCAATTTTTGCCAAGTTTTCGACCCGTTTCGGCCTCACTTCACAAGGATGTCGTTGACGCCGTCCCAGTCTTTGCCGGGGGGCTCCGCCGAAAACGCCGCTGCACGGGCCGCATAAATCGTGTAAAACTCATCGAAGTCGAGCTCCCTGGCCCTGACCACACACCTTTTGGCGATTTTTGTCTACATTCGCCCAGCGTTGCCCGTAATACGACTGCGAGCATGAGGCCATGGTCGCTGGCCAGCGTCTGGAAGCTCGTCCGTCGCTGCCATTTCGCCGTCTCCCAGCAAGGCGAAAATGTCTTCAGGTTCCTGCTTGCCCACTACCCGGACGCGGTCGATCTGCAGCACCGCCAGGCGGTTCTGTACGGCTTCGGCCGTTTGCCTGCCGATGATTATCTTGGTGCCGTAGGATTTTGTCTGTCCCTCCAGCCGCGCAGACAGGTTAACCGCGTCACCCAGGACGGTGTAATCAAAGCGGAAATCAGACCCCATGTTGCCGACAACGCACTCGCCGGTATTGATGCCGACACCGATTTCCAGGGCGACGTCTCCGGCTGCCACGCGTTCCTCGTTGAGCAGACCGAGGCGTCTGGTCATGTCCAGCGCCGCACAACATGCATTGTAGGCATGGTCGTCATCGGCCAGCGGCGCGTTCCAGAACGCCATGATGTTGTCGCCCATGTATTTGTCGATGGTGCCCTTGTGCGCCACTACGGCTTCCGACAATGGCGTGAGCAGCGAATTGATCAGCATGGTCAGGCCTTGCGGATTGGACTTGTACTTTTCCGATATTGTCGTGAAACCGCGCACGTCGGAAAACAGAATGCTCATATCCTTGGTTTCGCCACCCAGGATCAGCTTGTCCGGATCCTCGGTCAATTGCGCCACCATGTCCTGCGACAGGTATTGTCCAAACGCTGTGCGAATGCGCCGCCGGTCTATTTCTTCCTGCAGGTACCCCAGAACAATCAGGACACCGGTAACTGCCAGCGATGCCATCAACGGGAACGCATAATCGAATATGAGGGCCTTCTGCGTGAAAGCCCACCACGACGCGCCCAACACCAGCGCGGCCACGAGGCCGCCTGCAAACATCGTGATCATGGCCCCAAACCGCGGCAGCAAGCCGATCAGCCCCAGCCCGATCAACAGGGCCAGGCTGATTTCCATGCCGTTGGCCCAGGCGGGACGCTGCAACAGGGTCTTGCTCAAAATGGCATTGATGAGTTGGGCATGGGCTTCCACGCCAGGCATTGCGGCTTCCACCGGTGTTGCCTTCAAATCAAACAGTCCGGTCGCCGACGCGCCCAGCAGCACTATGCGCCCTTTGAAGACATCCACGTTGGCCCGGTCAGCCAGCAGATCTGCGGCAGACACGAAAATCTGTTGATTGTGCGGGTGAAAATGCAGCCAGGCCTTGGCATTCCTGTCGGTCGGCATGGCAACGCCGGCCAGCACCAGGGAGTTGACACCGGCATCGCCTGACCGGATCAGAATGGTTGACTGACCTGTCGCAACCCTCAGCAACTCCAGGCTCAAAGACGGCAGCATCTTGCCCTGGGCCATCATGACCAGCGGCATCTTGCGGACCACACCGTCACTTTCGTGACGAAGCGAAACCATGCCCCTGCCCTGGGCATTTGCTTCCAGCTCAGGCACGTTCCTGACCATGCCGGGATAGGTATCGAGAAATGCTTTCGGATCAGGTCCGAGCATCGCTATGGGCGATTGTTTTAGCTCGCTGGCGTGCCACTGCTTCAGCTCCTTGTGATAACCGGACTGGCCCAGCACGACGCGGGTTCGGGTCATGGCCTCAGCGAACACCTCGTCATTGGACTTCATGGTCCGCAAGCGGTCAGCGGTTTCCTTGTCATAGGCTTCGACAATACTGGCCACGTTGGCAGGCGACGTGCGGTCATGTTCGGGAAACAACACATCCAGTCCTACGGCGATGGCACCGGCCTGGCCGACCTTGTCGATAATCTTCGCAAGCATGGAGCGCGGCCACGGCCACTGCCCCAGTTCATTGAGGCTTTTCTCATCGATGTCGACGATGATGACCTGCTGCGGCGTCGGCTTCGGCGCCAGAGCAATCTGATACAGATCGAATGTTTTAAGCCGCAGTGTCTCCAGCGGGGCGGGGTCGATGACCCGCAATGCGACCATCAGCAACAGCAACACCAAAGCCAGCAATCGACTGACATTTGTCCTGTTCAGTGTCTTTAACACAGCCGCCTCCCAGCCAGACTTAGCCCCAGCGATCCAGGCACGCGATACTGGTCTAGTTGGTGAGCGTTGTGAATACCCTTGGGTAATGCGTCTGGAACTTATGGAGGTGAACCATCATGCCGGTTGGCAATGACATCTCAGCGCTAGACATCACTGAACAACTGGTGCGGTCGAGAAACTCGAACTTCCACGGGTGTTACCCCACAGCGACCTCAACGCTGCGCGTCTACCAATTCCGCCACGACCGCAAATCGTCAAAGACAGGTAGGATGGATGCAGCGTGTAACAGTGCTCAGAGGCCAAATCAAGCCCTCAAAACATGGGACATTGGAACCGGGCGCCGATTGTCGTAAACAGTCGTCCATGAGTATCAGTCGTGACAGCCTTGCCATCCACAGCGCCGAGCATGCCAATGCATCCCCGGTTGAGTGGCGAGTGGAAAGCGGCCTTGTGGATTATCCCGCCGCGGTCGCCTTCATGGAAGCGCGCGTGGCCGCCATTGCAGCAGGCCAGGCGCCGGAACTGGTCTGGCTGGTCGAGCACCCTGCCCTGTATACCGCCGGCACGTCGGCGGATGCCTCAGACCTGGTGGATGCAACCCGGTTTCCGGTTCACAGACCGGCCGTGGCGGACAGTACACCTATCACGGCCCCGGCCAGCGCGTGGCCTACGTGATGCTGGACCTGACCAGGCGCGGTCAGGATGTGCGCCGCTTCGTGGCGCAGCTTGAAGACTGGCTGATCGCGACGCTGGATGCGTTCAACGTCAAAGGCGAACGGCGCGAGGACCGTGTCGGCGTTTGGGTGCGCAGGCCTGAAAAAGGCGCAGACGTCGAAGACAAGATCGCCGCCATCGGCATCCGGGTGCGCAAATGGGTCACCTATCATGGCATCAGCCTGAACGTGGAACCGGACCTTGAACATTTTTCAGGCATCGTGCCGTGCGGCGTCACCCAGCATGGCGTGACCAGCCTGGTGGACCTTGGCCTGCCGGTGACATGCACGATGCAGACATTGCGCTGAAGGCGCAGTTTGAGACCGTGTTCGGGCCTATTCAAACTCCATGATCACCGCATCGACGGCCAGGTTTGCACCTGCCTCGGCATGGATGACCTGAACCGTGGCGTCGCGTTCGGCGCGCAGGATGTTTTCCATTTTCATGGCTTCGACAACGGCCAGCTTTTCGCCAGCCTTGACCTCCTGACCCTGTTTCACGTCTATCGACACCACCAGACCGGGCATCGGGCACAGCAGCTTCTTCGACGTATCAGGCGGCAGTTTGACCGGCATCAGCTTCACAAGCTCTGCCTCGCGGGCGGTATAGACATTGCGTCCACCTCAGAGCCTGCATGAGACAGCCGGAAGCCGTTCATCTGTGTGCGCACCTGGACCGACACCGCGCCGCCATTGATCCGGCCGTGCCACACAGGCTCGCCGGGCGACCAGTGGCTTTCAACCGCCGCTTCCGCGCCCTGCCACACTCAGCCGGAACAGCTTGCCTTCACAGCCGATGATTTCGGCATCCACCCAGTCATCACCCAGCTTGACGCTGCGCATGGCGGAAAACTGCACGGGCCGGCCGCCCATCTGGCCGGAGATTTCGCGCTTGCGCTGGTTCAGCACGTGGTCGCACACCACCGCCACGGTGGCCATATTGAACATCACCGTGTCGGTCAGCTCCGCGCCCTGGAAACCGTCGGGAAACTCATCGGCGATGAAGCTGGTCGACAGATCGCCGGACTGCCAGCGCGGATGCGCCATGATGGCGGACACAAACGGAATGTTGTGCTGGATGCCGTCGACGTAAAACGCATCCAGCGCGCGCGACATGGCGGAAATGGCCGTTGCGCGGTCGCCGGCGTGGGTGCACAGCTTGGCAATCATCGGATCGTAGAAGATCGAGATCTCGCCGCCTTCGTACGACGCCCGTGTCGTTGCGCACGGTGATGCCGGTGTCCTCGTCCCGGCTTTCCGCCGGCGGGCGGTACCTGGTCAGCCGCCCGGTTGACGGCAGGAAGCTCGGTATGGGTCTTCGGCATAGACGCGGCTTTCGATGGCCCAGCCGTTCAGCTTCACGTCTTTTGTTCGATGGCGAGCTTCTCACCATAGGCGGACCGGATCATCTGTTCCACCAGGTCAATGCCGGTGATCAGTTCGGTCACCGGGTGTTCCACCTGAAGACGTGTGTTCATCTCCAGGAAGTAGAACGACTTGTCCTGCCCGGCGACAAATTCGACTGTGCCGGCAGTGTCGTAATCGACCGCCTTGGCCAGCGCGATTGCCTGTGCGCCCATTTCTGCGCGGGTTTTTTCGTCCAGCAAGGGCGACGGTGCTTCCTCGATCACCTTCTGGTTGCGCCGCTGGATCGAACATTCGCGCTCGCCGAGGTGAATGACGTTGCCGTGCTTGTCACCCATCACCTGTATTTCGATGTGGCGCGGATTGACAATGAATTTCTCGATGAAGACACGGTCATCTCCAAAAGAGGATTTGGCTTCCGACTTGGCCGAGTTGAAACCTTCTTCCACTTCATCCGCCGAATGGGCAATGCGCATGCCCTTGCCGCCGCCGCCGGCAGACGCCTTGATCATGACCGGATAGCCGATATCGTCGGCGATCTTGACGGCTTCTTTCGGGTCGTGGATTTCGCCCAGATAGCCCGGCACCGTGTTGACATTGGCGGCGTTGGCGAACTTCTTGGATTCGATCTTGTCGCCCATGGCTTCGATGGCCTTGGGATTAGGGCCGATGAAGACCAGTCCTGCGTCTTTCAGGGCATGCGCAAACTTTGCGTTTTCCGACAGAAAACCATATCCGGGGTGAACAGCCTCGGCGCCGGTTTTCTTGCAGGCATCGATGATCTTGTCGATGACCAGATAGCTTTCAGAAGCCGCCGGCGGGCCGATATGCACCGCCTCGTCGGCCATGTCCACATGCATGGCACGCGCATCGGCATCTGAATAGACCGCCACCGTCGCGATACCCATGCGACTTTGCGGTTTTCATTACCCGGCAGGCGATTTCGCCCCGGTTTGCTATCAGTATCTTTTTGAACATCTGTACCCCAGCGCAAATTCTCGCGCACAACAATGCCGTTACTGCAGTTTGTTCTAGCGTTGAAAGCGCGCCGGGTAAACCAAGGAAAAGGTTGCATGCAAAGCGCCAGACAGATGCTGATTTGGCGTCCCCGGTTTACCGACGCTTACAGGATCATGTCTTGCAGCACTTTCGGATGCTCGGTGATTTGCTCGTAACCGTCCTTAGTGACAATGAAACTGTCACCAACCTGAGCGCGAAATGATTTCGCGACGCTGACCGACCCGTCCACTGCCAGCACCATGCCGGGCTGCAAAACCGTCTTGTCGCCGAACACAAGTTCCGGTTTTTCCAGAAAACTGTACCCGGTGGCGCGTCCGCAGCGGAACGGGTAGTCGTGACCAGCCGCCTGGATCACTTCGGCATAGGCGGCATGAACGGTTTCAGCCGTCACACCGGGGCGCAGGGCTGCGAGGGCCGCTGCCTGACTGGCAACAGCCACTTCATAGACTTCCGCCTGTTTCTTGTCTGTAACCTCGCCAATCCAGAAGGTGCGATCAAATCCGAGCTTGAACCGGTGAAAATTGGTCATGCCGCAAAAACACAGGAACACCGGATCGCCATGCTGCATGATCCGGGTGGAGGCGCGATGGTGCGGTTTGGTGATGTTACGGCCTGACGCCATGATCTGCAGGAAATGCGTGTTGGGTGACATGCACGTGTCATCATAGTGCGCAGACAATAGTTCGGCTGCCTTGCGGGTGCCTGCTGCAGATGTCGCCAGCGCGACCTCGAACTCCGGCACCTTGTTGCCCATGGCACCACGCCCGGCGTCCATCATTGCCATGGCTACCTGACCTGCATGGCGCGCCAATTGCAGCTCTTCCGGTGATTTGATCATGCGCATGTCGGCAATCACCGGCATCACATCAACGAACCGGTCGGGTTCTACTATGCTGTCCAGGTAATTGCGTACGACCGCTGGCATCAGGTTCGGCTCGATGCCTATGCGGCCCTCACCTGCCAGTGCGGCAGGTAACTGTTCGCGCCATTCATTGCCAAGGCCATCATTCCATTCGGTGATCCGATCAACCCTTGCGGCTGCCTCAGCCATGTCCTTTTCCATGCTGGGCGTGATCAGCAGGCTTTGGCCATCGCGCGGTACGACAAGAATGGTCGGGCGACCAAAATCCATGTGCAGATAGTCATAATAACCGGTGAAATAATAGACGCTGTCGTCGTCGGTGATCACGGCGCAGTCAATACCTGCACTGGCCAGCCGGTCTCGCAATTGCTGCATGCGTCGTTCGAACATCATACACTCTCACTCAATTGCTGTTCCACCAGCGTGACCCAGTAGGATGATCCCGGCACCAGTACATCATCGTTGAAGTCATAGTCTGAAGAATGCAGGGCCTTTGCATGCACACCTTGTGTGCCATTGCCCATCAGCATGAAACAGCCGGGACGGGCGGCGGCGAGGTGCGCGAAGTCCTCAGAAAACAATTTTGGCGGACAATCGTCGTCTACGGCATCGTCCCCAACCAGTGCCTGTGCCGCGTGAACGGCAGACCGGGTGGCGCTGGCGGCGTTGATGGTGGCGGGAAATATCGTGTCATATGACACCGTTGCGATCACACCATGGGCTGAGCAGATGCCGTCAACAATCCGGCGCATGTGCATCTCTGTTGCCTGATTTATTTCAGGTGACAATGCCCTGGCATCGCCGCGCAATATGGCTTTGCCGGGCAAGACGTTGCGCCGTCCGTCGCTATCGAATTCGGTGACCGATACCACGCCGTTCAGGCTCGGATTGAGTTTGCGCGACACAATGGTCTGCAGTGCGCCGACGATTTCAGACCCGACCATGATGGCGTCGACGCCCATGTGTGGTAGGGCGGCATGCCCGCCTTGAGCAGAGATTTCGATTTCGAACAGACTTTCACTGGCGGTTATGGCGTTCGCCCTGGACGCAAATGTTCCTGTCGCCATGCCCGGAATATTATGCATGCCATGCACTTCGTCCACGCCGAACCTGTCGAACAGGCCGTCATCCAGCATGGCGGCAGCCCCGAGGCCGTACTCCTCATTGGGCTGAAAGATGAAGACGACACGGCCGTTGAAGTTGCCATTTTCCGACAGGTGTTTGGCAGCCCCCAGCAACATGGATGTATGCCCGTCATGGCCACAGGCGTGCATCACACCGTTATTGGTCGATTTGTAGGCGACATCGCCGGTCTCACTGATCGGCAACGCGTCCATGTCGGCGCGCAATCCGATGCTGCGCGTGGCATTGCCTCTTTGAAGCACCCCTACAACGCCGGTCTGTCCCACGCTTTCATGAACTTCAACGCCAAAGCTGGCCAGCAGTTCCGCAACCTTGCCGGCAGTGCGGTGCTCGTTGAAACCCAGTTCCGGATATTGATGAAAATCATGACGCCACCCGATCATCAGGTCTTTGAGGGTTTTGGTGGGCCCATCTGTGTGTGACATGCGTCTCTCCCGCGCAATCATGCCTGCCTGTCGCAGCCAGCATAATCCCATTTATCATTTTTGACAGGCCGGAAAATCAGGGGCTGCGACACCATTTGACCATCTGCAGCCACTTTGCAATGCTTCCAGCAACTGGAATGTCATGAAAGCTGATAAAATGAACATAGGTATGATTGCCAGGCAGGCCGATTTGCCGACAAAGACGGTTCGCTACTATGCAGACATAGGCCTGGTCAAACCATCAGGCCGGTCAAGCGCGGGTTATCGGATTTATACCGAGATCGAATTGAACAAGCTGCGATTCGTGCGCAGCGCCAGGTCTTTCGGGTTCACGGTAGAAGCATGCCGTGAACTGTTGGGTCTTTACGAGGATCGTGACCGATCCAGCCGTGACGTCAAACGCATGGCCTTGCAGCGGATCAGTGAAATCGAAGACAAAATGGCTGAGTTGCAGATACTGCATGACGAGCTTGCGCGGCTTGCAACGTCCTGCCATGGCGATGACCGGGCCGATTGCCCGATACTGACGGGACTGTCCAAATGACGTCGGAACACCCCATCACCGTGCGAAAACTGACGGGCCATATCGGTGCGGAGGTCTCCGGAATTGAGTTGCGCAAGACCATCTCAGAAGCCGACCAGGCCGCATTGAGGGACTGCCTGGCACGCTATCAGGTCATATTCTTTCGTGATCAGCACCTGGATTTGCAACAACAAAAAGCGCTGACCAGCGTGTTCGGGCCTGCTTTGCAACTGCCCTATGTCACACCCATGGATGCCGAGCCGGAGATCATACGGGTGTACAAGGGCGCGGAAGAAAAAGGCGGCGTGTTCGGCGGTGACTGGCATTCGGATTTCAGCTTCCTTGAAGTGCCACCGTCAGGCTCCGTCCTCAACGCCCATACGCTGCCGCCCTATGGCGGAGACACGCTGTGGGCCAGTCAGGCTGCAGCCTGGGAGGCCTTGCCGGGCGCACTGCAGGAACTGTTGCTTGGCCGCGACGCAATCCATGTTGGCAAGCCCTATGGCGTGAAGTGGGCACCACCGGTCAAGGAGCAATCAGGCGCCGGCATCAAAATGTCCCGGGGAGATCCGACGGCGGACCAGGAACGCAAACACCCCGCTGTGTTGCAGAACCCGGTGACAGGACGGCGCATGCTGTACCTGAACCCGACCTACGTCACGCGTCTCGATGGCTTGAGCGAAGCTGAAAGTGCCCCCCTTCTCGACCAGATACAACGTCATGTCACCAGACCGGAGTTTTGCATCCGCTATTCTTGGACACCGGGTACAATTGCCATATGGGACAATCTGGCAACCCAGCATTATGCGGTGAACGACTATCAGGGCCATGAACGGCTGATGTACCGGACGACGTTTTCCGGCCTGTCGCCTCGTGACATGGCGGCAGTGCCGGGCAAAGCGCCACGAGTTGCCGCTGAATAACTCAAAGGCCTTGACCGGCGCCCGCTTCTGCCGCACACACCGCGCCCATGACCCAGACAACACACCCCGCCGTTCCCACCATTGGTCTCGTATCTCTCGGTTGCCCGAAGGCGCTGGTGAATTCAGAGCGCATTCTGACCCAGCTTCGCGCAGAAGGCTATGTGATCTCGCCGGACTATGAAGGCGCCGATGCGGTGATTGTAAACACCTGCGGGTTCCTGGATTCTGCCAAGGCGGAAAGCCTTGCTGCCATTGGCGAGGCGGTGAAGGAAAACGGCAAGGTGATCGTAACAGGTTGCATGGGCAAGGATGCAGACACCATCCGTGCCGCTCACCCGCAGGTTCTGGCCGTCACCGGCCCGCACCAGTATGAGGCTGTTGTGGGCGCAGTGCATGACGCCGTGCCGCCTGCCCATGACCCCAAGTTCGACCTGGTGCCGGACCAGGGTTTGCGCCTGACGCCGAAACATTATGCCTATCTGAAGATTTCCGAAGGCTGCAACAACCGCTGCTCGTTCTGCATCATTCCTTCTTTGCGCGGTAATCTGGTGTCACGCCCGATGGCATCGGTCCTGTATGAAGCCGAACGCCTGGTGAAAGCCGGTCAAAAGAGCTGCTGGTGATCAGCCAGGACACGTCCGCCTATGGTGTCGACATCAAATACGCCGAGAGCAAGTACCGCGGTCGCGACGTGAAAGCAAAGTTCATCGACATGGCCCGTGAGCTTGGCGACCTGGGCGCATGGGTCAGGTTGCACTATGTCTACCCCTACCCGCACGTCGACGACGTCATTGAACTGATGGCGGACGGCAAGGTGCTGCCTTATCTCGATATTCCGTTTCAGCATGCAGCACCCGGTGTCCTGAAAAACATGCGGCGCCCGGCAAATCAGGAAAAGGTACTGGAGCGCATTCACCAATGGCGGCAGACCTGTCCTGACCTGGCCATCCGCTCAACATTTATCGTCGGCTTCCCGGGAGAAACAGAAGAAGACTTTGACTATCTCCTGCAGTGGATGCGCGAAGCTAAGATAGAGCGCGCAGGGTGTTTCAAGTACGAGCATGTCGATGGCGCGAGAGCCAATGAACTGCCCGGCGCCGTCGCCCCGGAGGTGATGGAAGATCGCTGGCATCGTTTCATGGCTGCACAGGCGGACATATCGGCTGGGATCATGGCATCAAAGGTGGGTCGCGAAATTGACGTCCTGATTGATGAAGTTGATGTGGAAGAAGGCGAGGCCATCGGCCGGTCGGTCTGGGATGCACCGGAGATTGACGGCAACGTGTTTCTACCTAATGAGACCGACCTGAAACCCGGAGACATGGTACGAGCCAGGATCGTCGATGCAGAAGAGTATGATCTGGTCGGCGAGCTTGTCTGATCAGCCGGCATGACGGGTTTGCCGCAAAGACCAACGCCATGCGTGGGCCAGGATGACACTTGAAGAATACAACACCTATTGCGCGTCACTGACCGCCACGACCCATGTCGTGCAGTGGGGCGGCTCAGATGTCTGGAAAGTGGGTGGCAAGGTTTTTGCTGTTGCAGGCTGGAACAAGGACGATACCTTTGCGGTTACCTTCA
Source organism: uncultured Alphaproteobacteria bacterium (assembly GCA_963698275.1). GTDB lineage: Bacteria > Pseudomonadota > Alphaproteobacteria > Rhizobiales > Aestuariivirgaceae > Anderseniella. The sequence goes on from CAVOQE010000001.1 coordinate 1,555,283, forward strand.
AGGTTTCCGAGCTGGCTTACGAAATCCTCAAGGAACAGCCCGGCCTGCGGCCTGCCCCTTATCTGGCATCACGCGGCATGAAATGGATCCAGCACTATGCCGATCCCGGTCTCGATGATGCCGGGTTGAAGGACTATATTGCAAAGTCGCACAGGATCGTCGCATTGGGACTGACCAAGAAGCTGCAACGTGAACTGGGTGTCGGCAATGCCGCGTGAAACAACTACTTCGCCGCGCGGACGATCTTGTCCTCGGTTTGCTTCGTGATCTTGTCGTATTCCTGCAACTGGGTTGGTGTTAGCACCTTTGCCAGAGCGTTGCGCTCATCGCGCGCAGCCGACTGCAGCGGGCCGCTCGCCTTCATCAGTAAATTCATTTTTGGCGTTGCGGATTTGCGAATACCGTATTTGCGGAAGATCTTGTTAAAGCGGGCATTGGACTTGCGCATGATCCGTTTCACCTTGCGCCGCTGCCCCCCGGTCATCTTGATCTTGCGCTCAAAACCGGAGTCGTAAATTGAAGCCGCATGAGCCGGCTGGACAGCCACAGTCGGCACACTGATGGCAACAGCACCTGCCGCCAGAAACACACCGGTAAATGCACTGCGAAAACTCTTCTGAAACTTCATCTGGAATCATGCCCCTTGTTAAAAACCAGCGCCGTCCGCTCGCGCAATCAGATCATTGTCGCGCAACACGGGTCAAATCAAAGTTCGGGCTGCGGGGCAGATTTTTGACAAGTGTGACTTTTATGCATCAGGTCGCGTAACGGCAGCGCTCAGGAAAGGCACAACTTACAGTGGAATGTTGTCGTGCTTCTTCCAGGGGTTTTCGACCTGCTTGTTGCGCAGCATGTTCAGGGCGCGCGAGATGCGCTTGCGGGTCGTGCTTGGGCATGATCACCTCGTCGATGTAGCCGCGCTCGGCGGCCACGAACGGGTTGGCGAAGCGGGTCTTCATAGTCCTTGTGCGCTGGGCGATCTTGTCCTTGTCGGCCAAGTTCCGAGCGGTAGATGATTTCTGCGGCCCCTTTCGGGCCCATCACGGCAATCTCGGCGGTTGGCCAGGCATAGTTCACATCAGCCGCGAATGTGCTTGGAGCTCATCACGTCATAGGCGCCGCCATAGGCCTTGCGGGTGATGACCGTGACCTTCGGCACGGTCGCCTCGGCATAGGCAAACAACAGCTTGGCGCCGTGCTTGATCAGGCCGCCATATTCCTGTGCCGTTCCCGGCAGGAAGCCCGGCACATCGACGAATGTCACCAGCGGAATGTTGAAACAATCACAGAAACGCACGAAGCGCGCGGCCTTGCGGCTGGCGTCACTGTCCAGCACACCTGCCAGCACCATCGGCTGATTGGCGATGATGCCCACCGTGTGGCCCTCGACACGGGCAAATCCGACGACGATGTTCTTCGCATGGGCTTCCTGAATTTCGAAAAAGTCACCCTCGTCGACCGTCTTGTGGATCAGTTCCTTGATGTCATAGGGCTGGTTCGGGATTGGCCGGGATCAGGGTATCGAGTGACGTGTCCAGCCGTTCGCCATCGTCGTCGGTCGGCACGATCGGGTGCGTCATCGGTGTTGGATGCAGGCAGGAAATCGATCAGCCGGCGCATCTGCAGCAGCGCCTCGACATCGTTGTCATAGCCCTTGTCGGCCACCGATGATTTGACCGCGTGTACCGATGCACCGCCCAGGTCCTCGGCCGTCACGGTTTCGTTGGTCACGGTCTTCACCACGTCCGGGCCGGTTACGAACATGTAGCTGGTATCCTTCACCATGAAGATGAAGTCGGTCATGGCCGGCGAATACACGTCGCCACCCGCACACGGACCCATGATCACTGAAATCTGCGGAATGACGCCGGACGCCAGCACGTTGCGCTGGAACACCTCACCATACCCGCCAAGTGCAGCCACACCTTCCTGGATGCGCGCGCCGCCTGCATCAAACAGGCCGATGATCGGCGCCCGGTTCTGCAGCGCCATATCCTGGATCTTGGTGATCTTCTTCGCATGCGCCTCGGACAGTGACCCGCCAAACACGGTAAAGTCCTTGGCGAACAGGTACACTGTGCGCCCGTTGACAGTGCCCCAGCCGGTCACGACACCGTCGCCGGGAATCTTCTGATCCTCCATGCCGAAGTCGGTGCAACGATGCTCGACGAACATGTCGAATTCTTCGAACGAACCTTCGTCCAGAAACAGGTCGATGCGTTCGCGCGCCGTCAGTTTGCCGCGCTTGTGCTGTGCTTCGATGCGGCGTTCACCGCCGCCAAGCCGCGCCACGTCGCGGCGTTCCTGAAGTTGGTTTAGAATATCCTGCATGTCAAAAACCCCTGCCCTGAACGGCGAATGTTAAAAAATGTTCTATCATTTGCCTGCAGCAAGGCAAGTCGTACCTTTGGTGATGAATTACCTGGCCAGGACGATACTCAGCACATCGCCAAGAACTGCATGGTCGCATCGAAATCCTGTTTCCGGATCGCACGGCGCGCTTCGGCTTCCTCGTCGCTACCCCATTGTTCAATCTGCCAGTCTTCATCGACATGGGCTGCCGCCCAGGCTTCTTCGCCCGAAAACGCACCTGCCGCTGTCATCATGGCAAGCAGGGTCGAGCCGGTGAGCGTGGTCATGTTGTGAATTGCCGTCAGCCGGAACTCGTTCTCTGCGGTCAATGTCTTTGAGATAGCGGCAAGTGCCGTGTCAGGCTGCGCGTGATGCACGATGCCTTCAACACAGATGAACTGAACGCTGTGCGTGGCCTTCACCCAGTCGAGTACCGGATCCCAGTGCAACGCCTGGCGGGCAACCAGCGGGTCCGGTGTACCGGCCCGATAACAAACCAGATCGCTGCCTGCGAAGTCCTGCAACTCGGCGACAATCCGGGCTTTATCACCACGCACCCTGTCAACGGCGGTATTGGCCAACCGGGTGACGATCATGGAAGATGGGTCGATATGGGTTTTCTGGGCATCCCATTCTGCGGCTATGGCGTGGGCCATGTCACGCGACGGCACTGCAAACGGACGCTTCAACGGTGTTTTGACAGCGCGGCCATCCAGCTGGATGTCAAAGCCGGTTTCGCTTTCACCGACCGCGACCTGTTTGTAGAAGCGCTTGGGCAGGTTTCGGTCAAAACGGGCAGTCAGCAGGCGTGTTGCCCGCTCATCCTCGGTCTCGCTCATGACTTTGCATCCAGGTACTTGTCAACAGAGGCTTCCAGCTGGCTGTAATCATGCAATATATCGTGCGCGCCGGACGCCATCAGGTGTTCAACCGGATGATAGCCCCAAGAGACGCCGATCGCACCGACACCGGCGTTACGAGCCATTGAGATGTCAAAAGTGGTGTCTCCGACCATGACCGTCTTGTCAATTGTTGCGCCGGCCTCGGAAATCGCCTGGTGGATCATTGCCGGATGTGGTTTTGATGGAGCATCGTCGGCGGTCTGGACGGAGGCGAAATAGCCGTGCAGACCCTCGCGCTCGACCAGTTCCCTGACCCCACGCTGAGATTTGCCCGTGGCAACCGCCATAACCACATCGTCCATTGCATGATAGCGGTCCAGCACCTCGCGGCAGCCGTCATACAGCGGCTCTTCATGCAACTGTTCCAGCCGGGATGCCTTGAAAGTGCTCTTGTAGGCGTCGGCCAGCGCGACATGGGTCTTGTGATCCAGGTCCGGCACCATGTGCTGCATGGCCTCAATCAACGACAATCCTACAATGGACATGGTCGCCTCGCGCCCCGGCCATTCGACGCCTACCGCATCGTAGGCGTTGCGCATGGAGTGAACGATGCCGTGCTGGCTGTCCACCAGAGTGCCGTCGCAGTCAAAGATGATCAGTTTCACGCGTCATATTCCTCGCCCGCCTCGGGCACATCATACTGCTCGGGATCAAAACCACAGGTGACCATGCTTTCTCTCATATGGCCCGGGACGGGCGCGGTTACATCCACGGTTCCGCCCTTGGGGTGAGGAAATGTGACCCTGCGGGCATGGAGGTGCAGTTTGCGCGCAAGCCCTTCGTCTTTGTCTTCGCCGCTGCCGTCATGTTCCAGGTGACCATATTTCGGATCGCCGATAATCGGGTTACCGATCATCTGCATATGAACGCGCAACTGATGCTGGCGGCCGGTTACCGGCTTCATTGACACCCACGCAACCGACGGTGGCGCCTTGTCGATCACCGCATAATGCGTCACGGCCTTTTGCGCGCCGTCCTGCTTCATGTTCCTGGCAACCTGGACCTTCTCTTCGCCGGGACCGCCCGCCTTGACCAGTGGCTTGTCGATCACGCCCTGTTCCGGCCTCGGCACACCGGACACCAGTGCCCAGTAGATCTTGCGTACCGAACGGGTCTGAAACAGCTTGCCCAGTGCGGTCGCCATGGATCGTGTCTTGGCAATCACCAGAACGCCGGAGGTGTCACGGTCAAGCCGATGAACCAGCCGCGGCCGATCATACAGATCAGCAGCCAGGCCCTGCAGCAGACCGTCGATGTGTTTGGTGGTGCGCGACCCGCCCTGCACCGCAAGTCCCGCCGGCTTGTTCAGCACGTAGAGGTGCTTGTCTTCAAACAACACCAGCGACTGGAAGTATGCCTTGTCATGAGCACTCAAGGGCTTGGGTTTTGGCGGACCGTCCTGGTTGGCTGCAGCCTCGATGTTTATCGGGGGCACGCGAATTGTCTGACCGGGCAGCAATCGCTCATTGGCTTTAACGCGCCCGCCATCAACGCGAACCTGGCCGGTGCGCAGCAATTTGGACAACCGGCCATGGGTCACTTGCGGGAAATGCACCTTGAACCAGCGGTCCAGGCGCATGCCGTCCTCGTCATCCTTGACGGATATCTGTTTGACGCCGCTCATTGGAACACCGTTCTGGCCAGATAAAGCCCTGCAAATAACGCCAGCAGCGACAGCACGACCGAGCCGCCTGCGTAGCCGAATGCCACGGCATAATCCTTGCGCTCGTAAAGCGTCGCGAAATCAAGTGAAAAAGCTGAAAACGTGGTGAAGCCACCGAGTATGCCCGTCGTCAGAAACACCCGCATCTCCTGGCTGGTGCTCCAGGCAAGTGCCATCACGGTAATAAGCAACCCCATAATGAACGAACCGGTGATATTGACGATCATCGTGCCCCAGGGAAAGCCATGGCCGACCAGCTTCGGTGTTGTGATATTCACACCGTAGCGCGCGGCAGCACCAATCGCTCCGCCAAGAGCTGCATAAAGAAACATTGTCATGGCTGCGAGGTATACTCACGCGCAACCATAACCGCAACAATCCTCTGGACGGCCTCGGGCGTCCATGTAAAAACCCTTCACATGAACTGGCACAAGAAACCGCGCGACAGCTATCATCACGGCAATCTGCGCAAGGCACTGATTGATGCAGCGCTTGATCTTATCGGATCCAAGGGCACCGGTGGGTTCACGTTTGCAGAAGCTGCACGCCACGCAGGCGTCAGCCCGGCAGCGCCTTACCGGCACTACAAGGATCGTGAAGCCCTGGTCGCCGATGTGGCCAGACAAGGTTATCAAGCCTTTTCGGCCGCGCTCGGCAAAGCCTGGAATGACGGCAAGCCAGATGCAGCAACCGCTTTCAAGCGCATCGGCAACGCCTACCTGGCATTTGCGCGCAAGGAACCTGCTTACTATTCGGCCATGTTTGAAAGCGGACTGAATGTCTCTACCTATCCGGAACTGCGCACCGCTGCAGATGAAGCATTTGAGACATTGAAGGTCGCTGTAGCCGCACTTGTTGCGACCGCGCCTGAAGGACAACGGCCTCCGGTACTGATGGTGTCACTGCATATCTGGGCTGTCAGTCATGGTATCGCTTCGCTGTTCGGCCGCGGCGACGGTGCCGGGTTCAAGCAACCGATTTCAGCGGAAGAACTGCTTGAGTCCCACATGCTTGTTTATCTGCGCGGCCTCGGCATTACAATTTGAGCGACGGAATTCACGGCTCCGGGGCGTCCTTGATACAGGGCATATGTGAGCCCGGTTCAGTGCACGGTCAGGTACTTCATTAAATTTTTCAAACTGCCTTGACTTCACCACAAACAATGCTCACATATGTGAATGTTAATAACATTTACATAAACACAGAGGCGAGACATGAATACACTCGTTGAACGCTTGGACCACTATGGCATGGCTGCATGGATAGCTCTGATGGTGGTCAGTTTTGTGGTCTTCTGGCCACTTGGATTGGCAATACTTGGATACATGATTTGGAGCGGACGCATGAGATGCAGGAACAAGGGCAAGGTTGCGGCCTTTAACGCAACCGGATTTGGCATGGGCAAAGGCGGTCCCGGCCGCTGGTATCGCGGCGGTTTTACAACCTCCGGCAACCGTGCCTTCGACGATTACCGCGAAGAAACCCTGAACCGGCTTCAGGAAGAGCATGAAGAGTTCCAGAGCTTTCTTGAAAAACTCCGCCATGCGCGCGACAAGTCGGAGTTCGACCAGTTCATGGCTGACCGGAGCCAAACGCGCAGAAGCCGACGACGTTGAAGACACCCCGGCAAGGATGCCAAGGACGAAGGCGACAAGCCGGCAGCCTGAAGCAAGCAACTACACCACAACTGACAGCCCCGGCATCACCTGCCGGGGTTCGTTTATGCCGTTTGACTTCAACCGCCAATTGTGGTACTAGCAACACAGGTCGGGGCGGCGATGGCGTCGCTGCACAGATCCCCGGCCAGGGTCGAATGATCAGACCCTCATGGCATCCTGAACGCCCGGATGAGTTTTTTCTCCGGGCATTTCTATGGGTAACCCCCAACCGTCCCGGAGAACGGCTTGTTGGAGATTTGTCATGTTGCAGAGAATTACCCGTCCAGACGCCTTCCGCTTCCACAATGGCGAGAAGGCAACACTTCCCTTCACGACAAAGAGTATGATCGCCGCCTGAACGGCTTGCGCAGGATCATGGCGCGCATGGACCTGCCCGCGGTGCTGCTGACCTCGATGCACAACATCGCCTATTATTCAGGCTTCCTGTATTGCAGCTTCGGCCGTCCCTATGCCTGTGTCGTCACCCAGGACACGTGCACGACCGTTTCCGCCAACATCGATGCCGGCCAGCCCTGGCGCCGGTCGTTTGGCGACAACATCACCTACACCGACTGGCAGCGCGGCAACTACTGGCGCGCCATTCACGACGCTGATCGGCGAACCTGGCCGGCTCGGCGTCGAGGCAGACCACCTGACGCTCGCCATGCGCGACCAGGCAACGGCAACCCTCGGCGCACCGGACATGTGCGACATCGCCAAGGCAACCATGGCCCAGCGCATGGTGAAATCGCCGAGGAAATCAGGCTGATCAAATCCGGCGCCAAGGTTGCCGACATTGGCGGCGATGCCATCCGCAATGCCATTCATGTCGGGTGCGCGCGAGATCGATATCGCCATGGCCGGACGCGATGCCATGGAACTCGCCATTGCCGAGCGTCATCCCGATAGCGAAATCCGGGACAGCTGGGTGTGGTTCCAGTCCGGCATCAACACCGACGGCGCCCACAATCCGGTCACCACGCGCAAACTGGAGAAAGGCGATATTCTGTCGCTCAACACGTTCCCGATGATCTCCGGCTACTACACCGCGCTGGAACGCACCTTGTTCATCGGCGAACCAACCAAAGCGGAACGCAAATTGTGGGAGATCAATGTCGGTGCCCACGAACTGGGCATATCGCTGATCAAGCCGGGCGCAACCTGCTCCGGCATCACGGCGGAGATCAACCGCTACTTCGAAGAGCATAATGTGCTGCAATACCGCACGTTCGGTTACGGCCATTCATTCGGCATCCTGTCGCACTATTACGGCCGCGAGGCAGGTCTGGAACTGCGCGAGGACATCGACACCGTGCTTGAACCGGGCATGGTTGTCTCGATGGAACCGATGCTCACCGTGCCGGAGGGAAAACCCGGGGCCGGCGGCTATCGCGAGCATGACATCCTGGTGGTTGGCAAAGCGGATGCGGAAAACATCACCGGTTTTCCCGTACGGGCCGGACCACAACATCATTGCCGCATAGAACTGATCTGCCGAAATGGCGATCAGTTTTCGGGGCAAAGTGGAGCGCACGGGTGGAACCGGGGGAAATCGGCGTTGGAGCCTGTCAGTTGACGGCAGGCTCCACCAGCTCTTTGATACAGGTGCCAGGTGGCATGACCCAGCATCGGCAGCACGATGAACAAGTCCGAGAAATGCCGGCAACAAAGCCAGGCCGGTCAGCACCAGCACGACCAGTCCCCACACCATCATGACAATCGGGTTCGTCAGCACCGCCTTGATGCTGGTGATGATGGCGGTGACGAAATCCACCTCCCGGTCCAGCAGCAGCGGGATCGACACGACCGTCACGGAAAACAATACGGCGTAAAGCACCGCGCCGACGACGTGGCCTACCGCCAGAAAGCGCAAGTCCTTCGCCGGTGTTCAGGACACATGTCTGATAAAGCCGTCCAACGTCGAAATCGACCTGAAGCCGAGGAAAAGCGCCACCAGCAGTCGGACCTGATACATCCACATCCACATGATGAACAAGGTGACGAAGGCCATGATGGACAATTCGCGGCCCTTCTGCCGCCACACCGTTGTGAGCACACCCGACCAGGTCAGCGGCACGGCCTTCGCTGCAGGCATCGGCTGACCTCATAGAGCCGACCGCAATGAACGGGCCAACCAGCGGAAACCCGATGGCCAGCGGATAGATCATGTAGTGCATGTCAAGCCGGGCAATGAAGGCCACCAGCCAGCAGACCGCCCAGCGCATAGAAGCCGCCGAAGAACAATCCAAACAATGGCGCTCTGGCAAAAATCGCTCACGCCGGCTACGAATGCCGCACGGACATCATCGAGGCCGATATGCCGGACAACCGGCATTGTGTTGCCCGGGCCGGTTTTACCGGTGTTTGCTTCGCCATGGAATCTCCCTCCCCTGCCGGTAGTATCGATTCCGGCTCCATATGCCCTTTGCCACGGCTGTCCATCAATGATCGGATCACTCGGCTGCGTCGGTCAATGAGCGAAATGATCTGGATCAATCTTCGCCGCGTCTGGCCTCGCAATGACGCCCACCAGTCAAGCCGCTTGCGGATTTCCCGCTCAAAGCCCTTGTCGGGCGGATCGTAGAACGGCTTCCCGGCCCATCTCGTCGGGAAAATAGTTCTGTCCGGAAAACCCGTCAGGCTGGTCGGGATCGTATTTGTAGCCTGACGCCGTATTCCTGCTCCTTCATCATCTTGGTCGGCGCATTGAGGATGATCTTCGGCGGCATGACCGAGCCGGTTTCCTTCGCCCGCCGCATCACCTTCTTGTAGGCGGTGTAGACCCCGATCGATCTTCGGCGCTGTTGCCAGATAGACGCATGCCTGCGCCAGCGCCAGTTCACCTTCCGGCGAGCCGAGAAAGTCATAAACGTCCTTGGCCGCAAGTGCCTGAACCACCGCCTGCGGATCGGCCAGGCCGATATCCTCATTGGCCATGCGCACCAGGCGCCGGCAGATGAACAACGGATCCTCACCTGCCACCAGCATGCGCGCCAGCCAGTACAAGGCCGCATCCGGGTCAGATCCGCGGATCGACTTGTGCAGCGCCGAAATCAGATTGTAGTGCCCGTCCTGGCCCTTGTCGTAAACCGGCACCCGGCGCTGGATGGTCTCAGCCAGACCGGCTGCATCCAGCGCGTCCGAACCCGCTTCAACAACGGCAAACAAGTCCTCGACAAGATTGAGGAAATAGCGCCCGTCACCATCCGCCATTGCAAACAGTTGCTCGCGGGCTTCTTCGGTCACAGGTAGTAACCTGCCTTCAAGGTCTTCCGCCCGTGTCAGCAATCCGGCCATGGCTGCACTGTCCAGCCGGTTGAGCGTCAGCACCTTGGCGCGCGACAGCACGGCGGCATTCAGTTCGAACGACGGGTTTTCGGTGGTCGCACCGACCAGGGTGATGGTGCCGTCTTCCATCCATGGCAGAAAGCTGTCCTGTTGGGCCTTGTTGAAGCGGTGGATCTCGTCCACGAACAACAAGGTGCCCTGTCCCTTGTCCGTACGGCGCAGGCGCGCTGCCTCGAACACCTTCTTGAGGTCCGCCACGCCTGAATGAATGGCCGATATCTGTTCAAAATGCAGATCGGCCTCACCTGCCAGCAGACCGGGCAATCGTGGTCTTGCCGGTGCCCGGAGGGCCCCACAGGATCATGGAACTGATCCGGCCTGACGATATCATCCGCGATATCAGCCCGGTCTCACCGCTCAGGTGGTCCTGGCCCGTGCACCTCGGCCAGCGACGCCGGCCGCAGCCTGTCCGCCAGCGGGCGCGGCGCAGATGCTTCCAGTCCGGCGGCGTCAAACAGAGATGCCATGAGAAGGCTTCCCCTTTGGTGTTAACCGCCAAACTCGCGGCGAATAAGCTTGCCCTTGCGCAGGATGGCAACATCCCAATACCCCTCGCGGCGTTTCAGAACACTGCGCAGGTCTGTCACCGAACCCAGTTTACGCTCGTTTAATTCGACAATCACATCACCCTTCTTGAACCCGAACCGGCGCGCAAGCGACCGTTTCACGGCGGAAACGGCTACGCCTTCAACGGATGACGGCAAACCCAGCTCTTCAGCAACTGCCGGCGACACATTGACGACTTCCAGGCCCGTAAACGGTGACCGGCCCTGGATGACGGTTGTATTGCGTGGCGGGTCTTCCGGCGCCGGCGTCAGCGACACATCAGCCTTGAACCGTTTTGACTTGCGGCTAAACACCACCGGAGAGTCTTCACCCACTGGCAAAGTTGCGAACCTGAAACTGAATTCCTGGGCGTTCTCGATTGGTTTGCCACCCAGCTGCAGCAAAACATCACCGCGTTTGATGCCGGCTTTTTTGAGCGGGCTGGACGGATGCAACTGGGAAACCAACGCACCTCGCGGCCGGTTGAGCCCCAAAGCTGATGCCAGGTCACTGGTGACGTTCTGCAAGTCCGCACCGAACCAGGGTCGAACAACCTTGGTGGCGCCGCTCAGCGACTGCTCGATGACAGAGCGCACCATATTGACGGGAATAGCAAAGCCAATACCGTTGGAGCCACCGGAGCGGGAAAATATCGCGGTATTGATGCCGATCAACCGGCCGTTCATGTCCACCAGCGCGCCACCGGAATTGCCCGGATTGATGGCCGCGTCGGTCTGAATGAAGAACTGATAGGACGAAACGCCAACCCGGGTCCGTGCCAATGCCGAGACGATGCCGCTTGTAACCGTCTGCCCGACACCAAACGGGTTACCGATGGCCAGCACGAGATCGCCGACTTCCAGTGCGTCTGAATCACCCAGGGACAGTGGAACAAGCGGTTCACCATCCGGCTTGATACGCAGCACGGCCAGATCAGTGCGCTCATCCGTCAAGATGAGTTCGGCGTCAAACTCACGCTTGTCGGACAGGACAACACGAATTTCGGTACCGTTCTTGATGACGTGGTTGTTTGTCACGACTATGCCGGATGCATCCACGATAACACCTGAGCCCAGTGAATTCTGGGCACGTTGGCGGGGTCTGCCGCCAAACAGTTCATCGCCAAAAAACCGCCGGAAAAACGGATCGGCGCCGAAAGGCTGACGGCGGCCCTGGGTCTGCACGATGCGCTTGGCATAGACATTGACAACACTCGGCGCGGTGGTCTTCACCACTGGTGAAAAGGACATGGCAATGTCGCCGCGCGAAGCCGGCACCTGCTGGGCGCTGACGGGTCCTATTGCCAACATTACTGGCACCAGGGCAATTGCTGCATGAAACAACACATGGCGGACAAACTGCATGATGGGCAAATCCTTCATTGCATGAAAACAAATAATAGGCACACCCTATCAACCCCGCATCAATTGGCCAACCATTCCCGACGACTTGTCTTTAGGTGTTATTGAGCTGACGCGGTGTTCCCGGCTTCAATCAGGTCCAGCAATTGCTGCAGTTTCTGCAGCGGTACGCCGATGTTTGAACCGCCATATTCAGGCAGGATGGCGGCATTCACGCCGACCACCAATCCATTGCTGTCCATGACAGGGCCACCGCTGCCGCCCTTGGCAGTATCCGCATCATAAACAATTGTCGCGGCAGTGACCTTGGCCACTATGCCCTGGCTCGCGAGAGGTTGAATGAATGAATTTTCCGACAGGCGTTCTGCGACTTTCCAGAAATCGGTTTCGCCGGCTTCACGCAGTTTCATGACGAATGTCCTGCCGGCCTGGGCAAGCATGGCCCTGAGCCCGGTGGGATAGCCCATCACGATCACATTGTCGCCTGACGCCAGTTTGATCGATGATAACGCAAGGCCGGGCACTTGCGGCGACGCGCCAGTGAACGCCAGCACTGCAACGTCTGCATCGTCACTCGCCTGCACCAATTCAACCGGCAGGGCTTCAACCCTGCCCGGCAAGTAGGCGACAAAGCGGATGAATTCCGGCTGCAGGCCGCGTCCGCCGAACACGGTCAGGTTGGCATCGCTCTCCCAGGGCAATGCGATATGCCGGTTGGTGACGACCTTGCCTCCCCTGGCGAGCAGGAAGCCGGTACCGGTATAGCGCTTCTGTGCAATCGGTCCTTCTCCTTCCAATGTCAGTCCCGGGTTGCCGCGAACATCCGCAACCGGCCGACCGTCCGGACCTGCGACATAGCGCAGAAACCGCCCTGTCGAGGCTTCCCTGAATGCATACGAGCCCTGCAGGAACATGACGGACGGGGTCGCAGCCGCTATGGCGCGAGCACTGGCTTTACGGGATTGTTCCAAAACCTCCAGCCGGCCGATATTCGCGGCCAGGGTTTCATCGATCTGATCGCGAAGAGTATTCAAATCTTCAGGTGTCAGAGCCTGTTCACGGGCCTGGGCCAATGACTCGGCAAACTTTTCCATATTGGCACGCTCGCGAGCCAGGTCACTCTGCAGCATCACGTTGATCTGGTATTGCTGATAGACCAGTAATCCCAGGCTGGTGATTGCCGCAATCACACCCAGACGAAACAGGATGGTGGTCTGGCCGGCAAACCGCCTCAATAAACTCATCAGCACCCGGCAGACTCTGGTGAACACGGGCTGCCGGCTGGTGCGGAGATAGGCAGCCGCTTCCGACAGGATTTCTGAAACAACCTTGCGGGGCTTTTCCTCCTCCCCGCACAGGCAGTACCGGGATATCGGCCCCTTGTCGCCGAACTCAATGACATCTGCTGTTCGCAACAGATGAGATGACACGAGTTTTCCATTGACCCACAACGGGTGATTTCCACGCGCCTCGATTTCATAGGACCCTGCGGCCAGATGCAGGCGTGCAATTTCCTGCCCACCTTCGGATCCGGTTCGCGCCGGTGCTATGTGGATACTTTTGTCGGCATGAAGATAGACATCCAGCGTGTCGCCATGCAGCTTCGCTTGAACGCCTTCAGCGCCGCCCGTCAGGTGGTCGAGAGTGGCAACAGGTTCTGACGCAGGTTCAAGATTGTCTTCCATGGCAAGGCTTGCCTTTCATCTTACGAACGCCTTACCCCTCAACGACAACTTGGTGATCCTGACACAGTTGAGTCAACCATCTGAACGCCAAGTTTACCGGCGATCCAGTTTTGTTGACAGGATGATGGCAAACTCCGTGCGGGTAACGCCTTCAATGATGCCGATCTGGTCGAGGACCTTGTCTATGTCATCAGTGGTCAGCGCCCTGATCTGTGCGATCAGGTCAAACTTACCCGATACTGTGTGCAGCGTCTGCACTTGTGGCATCCGCACAAGCGCGCGGACCACTTCCGTAGTCATGCGAGGTTCCACCGAAAGCTCAACATGCGCCAGAATACCGTCTGCCGTTGCCTGGTTTGCCAGCCGGACGCCATAGCCTGCAATGACACCATTGATCTCCAGCCGCCGAAGCCTGTCCTGAATTGTCGTGCGCGACACGCCAAGCCGTCGTGCCAGTTCTGACACCGGCATGCGGGCGTTGGTTTGCAGCAGAGCAATAAGCTCCTGATCCTTTTCAGTCATGCGCATTTCGTCACTATATCACAATTTCCGACAAATCGACGAAATACCACGCAAATGACGAAAATTATGCGTCTGTTTATACACTACACATAGCATCATCATCATATGTAACGCCGAATCAAAGGACGCTCAGGAGCTCAAGATGGTACTAGCGCTGAAAACATCCGGGATCAGACCTGCTGCGGCAAGGTTCGAGGAAATTTTTCGCGACAGCAAGGAAGCTGCGGCAAGCCTGGACTGCGAAGCGCCTGTGTTGTGTTTCTCACCTGCCACACTGGCAGCGCAGGCAAAGCAGTTCATTGACGGATTTTCCGGCGAAGTCGCCTACGCGGTGAAAGCCAATCCGTGCCCGAAGGTGATAACGGTGCTGGCACAGTCCGGCGTGGGTGTGTTCGACGTCGCCTCCACCATGGAAATGGAGACAATTGCCCGGATTTGCCCCGAAGCTGAACTGCACTACCACAACCCGGTCAAGTCGCGCAGCGAGATTGCGACCGCATGGCATGGGTTCGGCTGCCGGCGATTTGCAGCTGACAGCCAGGAAGAAATTGCCAAGATTGCCCAAACTGTGGGATCAGCAAGTGCGACAGAAATTGCGATCCGGTTTTGCCTGCCTTCGCAAAATGCCTCGGCGCATGATTTCTCAAGCAAGTTTGGCGCCGACGAGACCGCCGCTTGCCGGTTGATGAAGTATGCGGCTGAGTGTGGATTCAGACCCCTGTTGACGTTCCATCCCGGTTCGCAATGCACCGATCCGCAGGCCTGGGCCAGGCACATTGAAGCTGCGGGACGAATTGCCAAGGCCGCCGGCATCACTCTTACGCGGCTGAATGTGGGTGGCGGGTTTCCGGCATGCTATTCAGGCAGTTCGGGCCCGGCCCTTGCGACCTACTTCCAGGCTATTGACGACAGTGTATCGGCAATCTTCGGCAACAATCCCCCTGCCCTTGAATGTGAACCCGGACGCAGTATCGCAGCACCCGCCTTTTCATTGCTCACCAGCGTGAAACTGGTTCGGGCACACTCGGCTGACCTGTTTTTGAACGACGGGATTTATGGCGGCCTTTTGGAAGTCACACAGGTCTCCGAGTTGCTGCCGTTGTACCGGGTACTGCGCAACGGACTGGTTGTTGACGCAACTGATCAGCGAGCGTTCACGGTGTTCGGACCAACATGTGATCCGCTTGATGTGCTGCCGGTCCGGCTCAAGCTGCCGTCAGATATTCGTGAATCCGATATCATCGAGTTTGCCGGCATCGGCGCTTACGGTACGGCCACCGCGACCAGTTTCAACGGTTATGGTTCCGTATCACAGGTCACCGTGAAAAATGCCTATGCCGGCCAGAGCAACCGTTAGCTGCTTACGTCGTCACGCCCCAATCAGGGGTAGAGTTTGGCCCACTATCCTGCACTTTGACCGTTTGATTATATGGATCGGTTTGTTACGTCATTTACCCGCATAGCCAACATGGGTATACTCGTAAACAACCGGGAATGATGGCAACCGCGAGGTTTCGCTTGCCAATCCAAATCGGTTTATCCCCCCAAATGGAGATTGCGTATGCACTACCCAAACCTGCCTTCAGGCGGCACGTGCCGCTGCACCACGATCCGTTTTGAGCTTCTCGCCGCTCCCCTTATGACGGTCGCCTGTCACTGTCACGACTGCCAAAGAATGAGCGCCAGTGCGTTTTCGCTTACAGCCATGATCCCGGCGGATGGTTTCAGCATTACACAGGGTGAGCCTGTTGAAAGTTCACTACCTGGGTCACTTAGGCATCACTTCTTCTGTCCGCGTTGCATGACCTGGCTGTTCACCAGGCTCGAAGGCGTCGACACCCGCATCAATGTACGACCAACACTCTGCGACGACACCTCGTGGGTAAAACCGTTCGTTGAAACCATGACCAAAGAAAAACTGCCTTGGGCGACAACATCTGCGGTCCACAGCTTCGACGCGTTTCCATCTATTGACGAGTTTCAACACCTTCAGGCCGAGTTCGCGAAAAATGAATGGGCCGATTGAGAAGTCGGAGTTGTTCACCTGAATCTGTCTTTTTTGGCGAAAACCCAGTCATTCGATCATGTTGCTTTATAGCCGGACAAAACAAAAGGCGGCTCCCGCAGGAACCGCCTGAAATCTTTCAGCGCAGACAAACGATTATGCCGCTTCGGCCTCGCCCTCATCAGCGTTCTGGGTTGGACCAGAATCCACACCCTTGGCTGCCGGGTCGCGATCGACCAGTTCAATCACTGCCATTGGTGCGCTGTCGCCATAGCGGAAACCGGCTTTGAGAACGCGGGTATAACCACCGTTGCGTTCGCCATAGCGCGCACCCAGTACATCAAACAGCTTCTTCACCTGGTCTTCGTCACGAACTTTCGACATGGCCTGCCGGCGAGCATGCACGTCTCCGCGCTTGGCAAGCGTTATCAGCTTTTCAGCGATTGGCCGCAGGTCCTTGGCCTTGGGCAGCGTTGTAACAATCTGCTCATGCTTGATCAGCGCAGCCGCCATATTGGCAAACATTGCTTTGCGATGCGAGCTAGTGCGGTTGAGCTTGCGTCCGCTCTTTCCGTGGCGCATTGGCCTTCTCCTTGGGTACTTACATGCGGGGCAGCTTCACAGCCGCCTGCGATGAATTGCAATTAGTAATGGGTCTCGAACTTCTTCGCCAGTTCCTCAATGTTTTCCGGCGGCCAGTTCTCGATGTCCATGCCGAGATGCAGGCCCATCTGAGCCAGCACTTCCTTGATTTCGTTCAGCGACTTGCGGCCAAAGTTCGGTGTGCGCAGCATTTCGCCTTCCGTCTTCTGGATCAGGTCACCGATATAAACGATGTTGTCGTTCTTCAGGCAGTTTGCCGAGCGAACAGACAGTTCCAGCTCATCTACCTTCTTCAGCAGGGCTGCGTTGAATTCCAGCTCCGGCTTTTCTTCTTCGGTGACAATCTGCTGCGGCTCTTCGAAGTTGATGAACACCTGCAACTGATCCTGGAGAATACGCGCAGAATAGGCCACGGCATCTTCAGGCGTCATGGATCCATCTGTTTCAATGGTCATGATCAGCTTGTCATAATCGAGAACCTGGCCTTCACGGGTGTTTTCCACCTTGTAGGACACACGCTTGACCGGGCTGTAGAGACTGTCGACCGGGATCAGACCGATTGGTGCATCTTCGGGACGGTTGCGCTCTGCAGCAGCATAGCCCTTGCCGGTATTGACGGTGAACTCCATGCGCACTTCTGCACCATCATCGAGCGTGCAGATTGGCAGTGTCGGGTTCAGGATCGTGATGTCACCGCTTTCTTCGATATCGCCTGCGGTAACAGCACCTGGACCCTGCTTGCGCAATGTCAGGCGCTTGGGGCCTTCGCCCTGCATGCCGACAGCGATTTCCTTGATGTTCAGCACGATGTCCGTCACATCCTCACGCACACCGGCGATTGAGGAGAACTCGTGCAGCACGCCATCAATCTGAACCGAAGTTACCGCGGCCCCTTGCAGTGACGACAGCAGTACACGGCGCAGGCTGTTGCCAAGCGTCATGCCAAAGCCACGTTCCAGCGGCTCGGCAACCAGCGTCGCAGTGCGGCGGCGATCACGGCCGGCATTCACGTCGAGCTTTATTGGCTTGATAAGATCTTGCCAGTTTTTAGTGTTCACGGTGACGACCTCTGTGCAGTTATGGGTATCTGGTGTCCGCGGATCGGATCAAGAACCCTTAAATTCAAATCGTGTTGGCAGATCGCGCTGGCCATCCAGCAGATTTGCCGAAACCAAAGTTGTCCTATACGCGGCGACGCTTGGGCGGACGAACGCCGTTGTGCGGGATTGGTGTAACATCGCGGATCGACGTCACCTGAAGACCAACCGCCTGCAGCGCGCGAAGTGCTGACTCACGTCCTGAACCGGGGCCGCAGACTTCGACCTCGATGGTCTTCATGCCATGTTCCATTGCAATCTCACCAGCCTGCTCAGCAGCAACCTGAGCCGCATAAGGGGTGGATTTGCGTGAACCCTTGAACTTCATCTTGCCGGCTGATGACCAGGCAATTGCGTTGCCCTGCACATCGGTGATGGTGATCATGGTGTTGTTGAACGTGGAATTCACGTGAGCAACACCAGAGGAGATGTTCTTACGTTCCTTGCGCCGCGTACGTGCTGGTTCTTTAGCCATTTAAATAATGCTTTCCGAGAAAGAAACTGATTACTTCTTCTTGCCTGCAATTGCCTTGGCAGGCCCCTTGCGGGTGCGGGCGTTTGTATGAGTGCGCTGACCGCGAACCGGCAAGCCACGACGATGGCGCAAGCCACGGTAGCAGCCAAGGTCCATCAGACGCTTGATGTTCATTGCGGTTTCACGGCGCAAATCACCTTCAACCATGAAGTCGCGATCAATGGCTTCACGGATCTGGATGACTTCCGCATCCGTCAACTCGTTGACACGGCGCTCTGCAGCAATGTTCACGGTTTCACAGATTTTCTTCGCGTAATTCGCGCCGATACCATGAATATACTGCAGCGCGATGACTACGCGCTTGTTCGTCGGAATGTTGACGCCTGCTATACGGGCCAAGACGCTATTCTCCTGCATACGGTCTGGCCTGACATGTTGTCAGAAGTGCCAGCACCAAAACTGAACCAAAAAACGGATTGTTGATGCCTAACGGCAACAAGGCTCACCCCAAGCAGACATAGTGCTACTTGCGGTCAGCCTGTCAGCAACCGGATTGGCGCAGTTTCTATGCCGGATTCCCCGGCACGTCAACCATTTAACCAATATCGCGTTGCTTGTGACCCCTACCCGTTCAACACCTCCATGATCTGACGGGTAACTTCGTCGATTTCCGCCATGCCATCAACACTGCGCAACGTACCTTTCGTTGCGTAATACTCGATCAAAGGCGCCGTCTGGGCATGATACACATCAAGCCTCTTTTTCAGCGCTTCTGCATTGTCGTCAGCCCGCGGGCCGCCTTCCGTCTCAGCCGCACGTTTTTCAATGCGGTTGATCAATATCCCGTCGTTGACCTGAAGTTCCACCACGGCGTCAAGCTCAAGGCCCTTGTCGGCCAGCATGACGTCCAGGGCTTCGGCCTGCGACACATTGCGCGGAAACCCGTCAAGGATAAATCCGTCAGCGCAATCAGCGTCCTCTATGCGGTCCGATATAATACCGACCACGACCTCATCCGGCACCAGTTCACCACGGGCCATTATGTCCTTGGCCGTCAAACCGACCGGCGTGCCAGCCGCGACAGCCGCGCGCAGCATGTCACCGGTGGACAATTGTTTCATGTTCCTGCCGGCCTCGATACGCTGAGCTTGCGTACCCTTGCCGGCGCCCGGTGGGCCGAGAAGGATGATATTCACTTGCGCGATCCCCTGAGCTTGGTTTTCTTCATCAAGCCCTCGTATTGCTGGGCCAGCAAATGCGACTGCACCTGAGACACGGTATCCATGGTAACGGACACGATAATCAGCAACGAAGTGCCGCCAAAGTAGAACGGTATGGCAGCATATGAGGTCAGTATCTCCGGCAGCAGACACACCGCTGCAAGGTACAGCGCGCCAACCACCGTTATGCGGGTCAGCACATAGTCAATGTATTCCGCCGTGCGTTCACCCGGCCGGATACCCGGTATGAAGCCGCCATACTTTTTCAGGTTGTCCGCAGTTTCCTTCGGATTGAACATGATCGCGGTGTAGAAGAACGCAAAAAAGATGATCAAGCCAATATAGATGGCAAGGAACAATGGCTGGCCACGGCCCAGAAGCGCATTGATGGTATTGAGCCAGTCCGGCCCGCTGCCCTGGCTGAAATTCGACACCGTGATCGGTAGCAACAACAACGATGATGCGAAGATCGGCGGAATAACACCGGCCGTATTCAGCTTCAGGGGAAGATGAGACGGATCAACGTTCTGGATCTGGTTGCCAACCTGGCGCTTGGGATACTTGACCAGCAATCTGCGCTGCGCACGCTCCATGAACACGATCACGGCGATGGTGACCAGGGCGAGAATGATGATGCCGATGATCAGGAATGTCGACATCTGGCCCGTGCGGCCAAGCTCAAGAATAGCAGCGATAGCTGATGGCAAACCGGCGATGATGCCTGCAAAGATGATCAGAGAGATACCGTTGCCGATACCACGAGCGGTAATCTGCTCACCGAGCCACATCAGAAACACCGTGCCGCCGGTCAGGGTGATGACCGCGGAAATCCTGAAGTACCAGCCTGGATCAATCACCGCGTTACCCTGGCTTTCAAGCCCGACAGCAATCCCGTAGGCCTGCAACGCCGCCAGAATGACGGTTCCGTAGCGGGTATACTGGTTGATTTTCTTGCGGCCCTGTTCGCCCTCTTTCTTGAGTTGCTCAAGATGGGGACTGACGGTCGTCATCAACTGGATGATGATCGAGGCCGAGATGTAAGGCATGATATTCAGGGCGAAAATCGCCATGCGCCCAAGCGCACCACCGGCCAGACCGTTGATCCAGCCGAGAATACCGGACGAATTCTGCTCCACAAGGCGGGCAAGCTCGTTGGCATCAACACCAGGTATCGGAATGTAGGTGCCCAGCCGGTATACCACCAGGGCAGCCAGCGTGAACCAGATACGTTTCTTGAGGTCTTCTGCTTTTGCGAAAGATGCAAAGCTCAGATTTGCTGCAAGTTGCTCGACAGCGGATGCCATTCGGGATTCCTTATCCGTGTACCAGACCAGTGTTGAGGATCAATATCGGCAGGCAACCGTATGATCACAAGCACCAAGTTATCACAAAGGCCCGTCCTGCGAGGTCAGGCCTTGGCTTTTTCGTCCACCACTGGTTTTTCTTCGATCAAATTTACCTTACCGCCGGCCTTTTCAATGGCCGCGGTCGCAGATTTGGTTGCGTGGTTCACATGCAGGTCCAGCTTGGCCTTCAGTTCGCCCTTGCCGAGCACACGGACACCATCAAGCGGCTTAGACACGATACCGGCGGCAACCAACGCAGCCAGGTCAACAGGCTTCTTGATATCAAGCTTCTTGGCATCAACAGCAGCCTGAAGACGGCTCAGATTGACTTCGTTGAACGACAACTGGTTCGGCTTGGTAAAGCCGCGCTTGGGCAGGCGCCGGTAAATCGGCATCTGGCCGCCCTCGAAGCCGAACTTGGGCCCACCTGCACGCGATCCCTGGCCCTTGTGGCCACGACCTGCAGTCTTGCCCTTGCCGGAACCGATACCACGGCCAACACGTGTGCGCTCTTTGCGGGCACCCGGATTGTCTGAAATTTCGTTGAGCTTCATTGTCTTTGCTTCTCTTGTAACTGGTTGATCGCGTAACGCGAAAAATCTCTACTGACTGTCCACAACGCGAACAAGGTGTGCAACCTTGGCAATCATGCCGCGAACGGCAGGCGTGTCTTCCAGGGTGCGCGTACGGTTCATCTTGTTGAGACCCAGGCCAACAAGAGTGGCACGCTGATCGGCCGGACGGCGAAGCGGCGATCCAATCTGCTGGACAGTGACGGTCTTTTTATCCTTGGCCATGATATTCCTCAATCAACCATTTTTGTATCGGCGCAGCTCCGCCTGATCAATCTGCTGAGATCTCGCCATCCTTACGGCGCGAAATGATGTCTGATACTTTCTTGCCGCGACGCGCAGCGACCGAACGTGGGCTGGTCTCGTGCTTGAGCGCATCAAAAGTTGCCCGAACCATGTTGTAGGGGTTCGAGGTTCCGATTGACTTTGCAACCACGTCCTGCATGCCGACGCTTTCGAACACCGCACGCATCGGTCCACCGGCAATGATGCCGGTACCGGCAGGTGCCGAGCGAAGCACGACACGGCCCGCGCCATGGCGACCGGCTACATCGTGATGCAATGTCCGGCCTTCGCGCAGCGGAACACGGATCATTTCGCGTTTCGCGCTTTCAGTTGCCTTGCGGATCGCCTCAGGCACTTCACGCGCCTTGCCGTGACCAAATCCGACACGGCCCTTCTGGTCTCCAACAACAACGAGAGCGGCAAAGCCGAACCTGCGGCCACCCTTGACAACCTTGGCGACACGGTTGATGTGGACGAGCTTGTCAACAAACTCACTGTCCTGATCCCGGTCCCGGCGTTCGCGTTCTCTAGCCATGTATCTATACCTGCTTCTCAGTCAAAATTGTTAGAACTTCAGACCGCCTTCGCGGGCTGCGTCAGCCAGGGTCTTGACCCGGCCATGATAAAGATATCCGCCACGATCGAAAACAACCGTATCAACGCCTGCCTTCTTTGCGCGCTCGGCTACCAGCTTGCCGACAGCTGCGGCTGCAGCCGTATCAGCGCCGGTTTTCAGCGAACCACGCAGGTCTTTTTCAAGCGTGGAGGCCGCAGCAACAGTTACACCCTTCACATCATCGATGACCTGCACCGAGATGTTCTTGTGTGACCGGTTCACGCTGAGACGCGGACGACCATTGTTGTCGGCCTTCAGTTCCCGGCGGACGCGCTGCTTGCGGCGCTCACTAATTGTCAGTTTTGCAGACATTGTCTTAAAGCCCTTCAGCTCAACCGTTACTTCTTCTTGCCTTCCTTGCGGAAGATCGTCTCATCAGCGTACTTGACGCCTTTGCCCTTGTAAGGCTCCGGCGGACGCCACGCCCGAATTTCAGACGCCACCTGACCGACACGTTGCTTGTCGATGCCCGACACCACGATTTCCGTTGGCTTCGGCACCTTGATGTCGATGCCCTGCGGGATCGCATAAACCACGTCATGGCTGTAACCCAGATTGAGTTGCAGACCCTGACCCTGAAGCGCTGCACGATAACCAACACCGTTGATTTCGAGAGTCTTTGTGAAGCCGTCCGTGACCCCTGTGACCATGTTAGCGATCAAGGTGCGAGACAGACCCCAAGCAGACCGCGCCGGCTTCGACTGATCAACCGGCGACACAGTGATCTCGTCGTTCTCATGCTTGACTTCGACCAGGTCAACCAGCTGGACTTGCAATTCACCCTTGGAACCCTTGACCTTGACGGTCTGGCCTTCAAGGGTAACCGTTACACCACTTGGCACCGGTACCGGTTTTTTACCAATACGAGACATGGGCTTCCTTGCCTCCGATCCTTAATTCACTGCCACCTGCCCTTGCTCGGACACCAACAGAAACAAAACACTAAGCGTGTATCTTCTCACAGCCTTAAAAGACCGTGCAGAGGACCTCGCCACCAACATTATTTTCACGTGCCTGGCTGTCAGACATGACACCCTTCGATGTGGACATGATTGCCACACCAAGGCCATTATAGATTGTCGGCAATTCACCGACAGATGCGTATACACGCCGGCCCGGCTTGGACACGCGCTTGATTTCGCGAATGCCCGGCTCACCGTCAAAATACTTCAGTTCAACTTCGAGTTCGGCCTGGCCGGTTGTCCGCTCGGTTACTGCGAACCCGCGAATGTAACCTTCAGACTGCAATACTTCCAGCACACGCTCACGCAGACGCGATGACGGGCTTGCCACCTTGGACTTGCCACGCTGCTGCGCATTGCGGATGCGGGTCAACATATCGCCGATTGGATCCGTGACGTTCATTTTTCGCTCTTTCCTTTAGAACCTTGGCGCGCCGTTACCAGCTAGACTTGACCACACCGGGGATCAGTCCCTGGTTGGCGAGATCACGCAGTGCAATTCGAGACATGGCCATCTTGCGATAATACCCGCGTGGACGACCGGAGATTTCACAACGGTTGCGCACCCGGATGGCGGCAGAGTTGCGGGGCAATTCAGCCAGCTTCAAGCGGGCAGCAAAGCGTTCTTCCATCGGAAGCGATTTGTCGTTGGCAATAGCACGCAGATGTGCGCGCTTGCCAGCATACTGCTTCACCAGACGCTTGCGCTTGTTGTTCTTCTCAATTGCACTTTTCTTTGCCATGAGTTCTTCCGTTTCCTTGTTCTTCTCGCCGCTTTACGCCGCAGCCTGCTGGCCTTGCCGTATGCGGAACGGGAAGTTGAATGCCGCCAGCAGCGCCCGAGCTTCGTCGTTGGTGTTTGCTGTCGTACAAATTACAATGTCCAGTCCCCACATGCGGTCGATCTTGTCGTAATCGATCTCCGGGAACACGATGTGTTCTTTCAGGCCGGTGGCATAATTGCCGTGCCCGTCAAAGCTTTGATCCGAAAGGCCGCGAAAGTCGCGAACCCGTGGCAGCGCAACATTGATGTAACGATCGAGAAATTCGTACATCTGCTGCTTGCGCAGGGTCACCTTGACACCAATGTCCATGCCTTCGCGAAGCTTGAACGTCGCGATTGACTTGCGGGCCTTGGTAACCGTGACCTTCTGACCGGCGATCTTGGTCAGTTCTTCCGCGGCCACCTTGACCAGCTTGGAATCGCCAACGGCATCACCGACACCCATGTTGAGCACGATCTTGTCGAGCTTGGGCACCTGCATCGGGTTCGTGTAACTGAACTGTTCGATCAGTTTTGCGCGGATCTCGTCGTCATAAAGCTTGCGCAGACGTGGTACATATACATCAGCCATCGATCACCTCCCCGGAGCGCCTTGCGACCCGGACTTTCTTGCCGTCATCGAGAACCTTGTACCCGACGCGTGTTGCCTTGCCGTCCTTGGGATCAATGTGCGCCAGATTGGACACATGGATGGACAGCTCCTTGCTGACGATGCCACCTTCTTGAGCAGCGGTCTGCTTCTGGTGCTTACGCGCAACATTTACGCCGCTTACAACGGCACGATTTTCCTTCGGCAACATCTTGAGCACGTCACCTGACTTGCCCTTGTCCTTGCCGGCAACCACAATCACGCGGTCACCCTTTTTGAGCTTAAACTTTACAGCCATCACAGCACCTCCGGTGCAAGCGAAATAATCTTCATGTGGTTGCGGCCGCGCAGTTCACGAGGAACAGGGCCAAAAATACGAGTTCCAACCGGCTCGCCCTGGTTGTTGATCAACACAGCGGCATTACGGTCAAAGCGGATTGCAGACCCATCACCACGTTGAATGTCCTTTGCGGTGCGCACAACGACCGCCTTCATCACGGCGCCCTTCTTGACGCGGCCGCGCGGAATGGCATCCTTGATGGATACGACGATGATATCGCCGACGCGCGCATATTTACGCTTCGAACCACCCAGCACCTTGATGCACTGGACGCGGCGAGCGCCGGAATTATCGGCGACGTCGAGATTTGTTTCTACCTGGATCATGGCTTCATCCGTTGTTCTTGATGCCCGTTCGCCCTGTCGTTCTTGATCAGCGGCGCAGCGGCACGTTCAAATTCTATTGTCAGACCTATTCGGCGACCAGCGCCCAGGTCTTGTTGCGCGACAACGGACGACATTCTTCGATACGAACGATGTCCCCTGTCTTTGCAGTATTTGCTTCATCATGTGCATGGTACTTCTTGGTACGGCGCACGGTCTTTTTCATCATCGGGTGGGTAAAACGGCGTTCGACACGAACAACAATGGTCTTGTCGTTTTTGTCGCTTACCACGACACCCTGTAGGATACGTTTGGGCATGGGCTCGAAACTCCAATCAATTCGCTGGTACAGCGACAGCGCGTGAATGCTGTGCCGTCTTGATGCGGGCAATGTCGCGGCGCACCTGGCGAACCCGCGCGGTATTGTCGATCTGACCTGATGCCTTCTGGAAGCGCAGGTTGAACTGCTCCTTCTTCAGCTTGAGCAGCTCATCCTTGAGCTGGTCGTCGGTCATCTGTTTAACTTCACTGGCTTTCATGGCCTTACCTCAAATCCAATCGCTTAACGCTGCTAGTTCACTCACCAAGGCGCGCAACAAAACGCGTCTTGATCGGCAGCTTTGCTGCAGCCAGCGTCATGGCTTCCTGCGCGATTTCGCGCGATACACCATCAACTTCAAACATGATGCGGCCCGGGTGAACCCGTGCGCACCAGTATTCTACAGAGCCTTTGCCCTTACCCATGCGGACTTCGGTAGGCTTCTTTGAAACCGGCAGGTCAGGAAATATCCGGATCCAGACACGACCGGCACGTTTCATGTGACGTGTCATGGCACGACGTGCGGCTTCGATCTGGCGCGCGGTAACACGGGCAGGCTCCTGAGCCTTCAGGCCAAAGGTGCCGAAGTTCAACTCATATCCGCCCTTGGCAACACCGCTGATGCGGCCTTTGTGTGCCTTGCGGAACTTTGTGCGTTTTGGCTGCAGCATTGTACTGTTTCCTGCTTAATCCAATTAATCTTCGGTTCTAACGACGCGCGTCGTCACGGTCGCGGCGCGGGCGTGGGCCCCCGCCTTCCTGCATTGCCTGAATCCGCTTGTCCTGCGCCATCGGGTCATGTTCAAGAATTTCACCCTTGAAGATCCAGACCTTGATACCGTTGGTACCGTAAGCGGTATGTGCGGTTGCAACGCCGTAATCCACATCGGCACGCAATGTATGAAGTGGAACGCGGCCTTCGCGATACCATTCCGTACGAGCGATTTCAGCACCGCCAAGACGGCCAGAACACGTGATACGAATACCTTCAGCACCCATGCGCATGGCAGACTGCACTGCCCGCTTCATGGCACGGCGAAACGCGATACGGCGTTCGAGCTGCTGGGCAATATTGTCAGCAACCAGGTTGGCGTCGATCTCAGGCTTGCGCACTTCAACAATGTTGAGGTGAACTTCGCTGTCGGTCATCGCAGACACATCACGGCGCAGCTTTTCGATATCTGCACCCTTCTTGCCGATGACAACACCGGGACGAGCCGAATAGATCGTCACGCGGCACTTCTTGTGCGGACGCTCGATGATGATGCGCGAGATACCGGCCTGCTTCAGCTTCTCACGCAGATATTCGCGAATGCGGAAATCTTCGTGCAAAAGCTTGGGATATTCGGCTCCATCAGCGAACCAGCGGCTATCCCAGGTACGGTTGATACCGAGGCGGAAACCGATCGGATTGACTTTCTGACCCATCAGACGGCCTCCTCGACCTGGCGCACGATAATCGTGATCTCACTGAAGAATTTCTCGATCTTGCCTACACGACCACGAGCCCGTGGCTTGAAGCGCTTCATGACCATTTTCTTCCCAACATAAGCTTCCGACACGATGAGCTCGTTAATATCGAGATCATGGTTGTTTTCAGCGTTTGCAATGGCTGATTCCAGCGTCTTCTTGACATCACCGGCAATACGGCGACGCGAGAAGGTGAGATCAGCAAGTGCTGCTTCGACCTTCTTGCCACGAATGATCGTTGCAATATCATTCAGTTTGCGCGGGCTCACACGCAGATTGCGCGTGACAGCCTTTGCTTCGTTGTCCGGAAGGACGCGTGCTCTGGACGCCTTACCCATTTGTCCTTACCTCTTCGACTTCTTGTCGGCCTGGTGGCCGTAATAGGTCCGGCTCGGCGCGAACTCGCCCAGCTTGTGACCAACCATGTCTTCAGACACATTCACAGGAATGTGCTTGTTTCCGTTGTGCACACCGAACGTCAGACCGACGAACTGCGGCAGGATTGTCGAGCGACGGCTCCAGGTCTTGATAACCTGATTACGGCCGGAGCTGCGGGCAGCTTCCGCTTTCTTGAGCAGATACCCGTCTACGAACGGGCCTTTATGCAGTGAACGAGCCATTCAACCTAACCCTTATCTCTTCTTGCGCTGGTGGCGCGAACGAACAATGAATTTGTCCGATGATCTGTTTGTACGTGTCTTCTTGCCCTTGGTCGGCTTGCCCCACGGGGTCACCGGATGACGACCACCTGATGTGCGACCCTCACCGCCACCGTGCGGGTGATCAACCGGGTTCATGGCAACGCCACGAACCACAGGGCGGCGGCCACGCCAGCGCGAACGCCCGGCCTTGCCGTCATTGGTGTTCATGTGGTCCTGGTTCGATACAGCACCAACCGTTGCGCGGCACTCTGAAGAAACCATCCGGGTCTCACCGGACTTGAGCCGCAACAGCGCCATGGAACGGTCACGACCGACCAACTGGGCATAGGCACCTGCAGAGCGTGCGATCTGGCCACCCTTGCCCGGCTTCATCTCCACATTGTGGATGATGGTGCCTACAGGAATATTGCCAAGCGGCATGCAGTTGCCGGGTTTAACGTCGACACCGGTGGTGCCGGTTACAACCTGGTCGCCCTCGTTCAGGCGCTGCGGTGCAAGAATGTAAGACAGTGTGCCGTCTTCATACTTCAGCAGCGCGATGAAAGCGGTGCGGTTTGGGTCATATTCAATACGTTCAACGCTGGCCGTGCCTTCGCGTGTCCGCTTGAAATCGATAATACGATAGGTGCGCTTGTGCCCGCCGCCACGTGAAAACGAGGTCTGACGGCCATGGTTGTTGCGGCCACCGCTCTTGGACAGACCCTCAGTAAGGGTCTTGACAGGCTTGCCCTTCCACAGACCGGAGCGGTCAACAATGACCAGCTGCCGCTGTCCTGGCGTATTGGGCTTGAACTTTTTCAGTGCCATGGTTTACGTCTCAATCGCTCAAATTAAACTTTAAAGCCCGGTTGTCACGTCGATGGACTGACCATCTTCAAGTGTGACAATCGCTTTTTTAACATCACTCTGCCGACCCCGAATGCCACGGAAGCGCTTGGTCTTGCCCTTGCGAACCAGTGTATTCACTGCTTTCACCTTGACATTGAACAGCTCTTCAACGGCTTTCTTGATTTCCGGCTTGGAAGCCGTACCGGCAACATTGAAAACCACCTGATTGGCTTCACTCAACAATGTCGCCTTCTCGGTAATCGATGGTGCGCGGATAATGTCGTAGTTCTTTTCCATGCTCATTTGAACCGCGCCTCCAGCGCTTCAACAGCAGCCTTGGTCAGAACTAGGTTCTGACGGCGCAGGATGTCGTACACATTAATACCCTGCACTGGCAACACATCGACATTGATCAGGTTGCTGGCTGCCTTGGCGAAATTTTCATTCACTTCAGCGCCGTCAATCACCAGTACATTGGTCAGGCCAAGCTTTGAAAACGCCCCGGCCAGATCCTTGGTCTTCGGTGTCTTGACTTCCGAACTGTCCAGAATGATCAGCTCGTTGGCCTTGACCTTGGCTGACAGCGCATGACGCAGGGCCAGTGCCCGGACCTTCTTGGGAAGACCCGTTGCGTGACTGCGCACGACCGGCCCATGAGCCTTGCCACCCCCGACAAAAATACCAACCCGGCGTGAACCATGACGTGCGGTGCCGCCGCCCTTCTGACGTCCGTAGCGAGCGCCGGTGCGGTTGATTTCAGCACGGCCCTTGGTCTTGTGGGTACCGGCGCGGCGCTTGGCCAACTGCCAGGTCACCATGCGGTGCAACAGGTCGCCGCGCGGCTCGAGACCAAAAATCTCGTCGGACAGATCAACCGTGCCGGCCTTTTTGGCTTCCAGTGTTTGAATATCAGTTTTCATTGTTCGCTGCCTCCATCGGCACCGTCTGTTTCGGCAGGCGCGTCTTCCATTGCCTTGGCCTGAGCCGCAGCATCGTCAGCGGCAATCCGTTGGGCTTCTGCAGCAGCTTCAGCGGCGGCAGCCGCCTCGGCTTCTGCTGCAGCAGCAGCAGCGGCGGCAGCAGATGAACGAAGCGCTGCCGGCATGATGGCGTTTTCAGCCTGTGGCTTTTTCACGGCATCGCTCAAACGGACCCAACCGCCCTTGGCACCGGGAACGGCACCCTTGACCATGATCAGGCCGCGCTCGGTATCGGTCTTGACAACCTGCAGGTTCTGAACGGTTACGCGCTCATTACCCATCTGGCCGGCCATTTTCTTGCCCTTGAACACCTTGCCCGGGTCCTGACACTGACCGGTTGAACCGTGTGAACGGTGAGAAACCGAAACACCGTGCGAGGCGCGAAGACCGCCGAAGTTATGACGCTTCATGGCACCGGCAAATCCTTTACCAACCGAAGTGCCGGACACATCGACAAACTGGCCGGCAAAATAGTGATCAGCGATGATCTCTTCACCTACATCAACCAGGTTCTCCGGGCTCACCCGAAACTCGACAACCTTGCGCTTTGGCTCGACCTTGGCGACCGCAAACTGACCGCGGTCAGCCTTGGTCAGGCGCTTCACCTTGGCGGTACCGACACCAAGTTGCAGAGCCGTATAACCGTTCTTTTCAACGGTTTTCTGGCCCACTACCTGGCAGGTATCCAGCTTCAAAACAGTCACCGGAATATGTTCACCTGCGTCGGTGAAAATCCGGGTCATGCCCAGCTTCTGTACAATTACTCCTGAACGCATAGTTCAGACTCCCGTTCGTCTCGCTCTGAAATCAGAGCTTGATCTCAACATCAACACCGGCTGCAAGGTCGAGCTTCATCAGCGCGTCCACTGTCTGCGGTGTCGGGTCAACAATATCCAGAATGCGGCGATGCGTGCGCATCTCAAACTGTTCGCGGCTCTTCTTGTCTACGTGGGGCGATCGGTTCACGGTGAACTTTTCAATCCGTGTCGGCAGAGGAACCGGACCACGAACCTGGGCGCCGGTGCGCTTGGCCGTGTTCACGATTTCACGTGCCGAACCATCGAGAACCCGATGGTCGAACGCTTCGAGACGGATGCGAATATTCTGTTTTTGCATCTACTTGGATCCGTAAGTTGGGGTGTTCCTGACAATCAGAAACACCCCTATTCAGTTTATTTACTCTATGATGCCGGCAACGACGCCAGCACCGACGGTACGACCACCTTCACGGATGGCGAAGCGCAGCTTCTCTTCCATCGCGATCGGTGTGATCAGTTCAACTTCAAACGACACATTGTCGCCAGGCATAACCATTTCCGTCCCTTCAGGAAGCGTCACCACGCCCGTCACGTCCGTGGTACGGAAGTAGAACTGCGGACGGTAGTTACCGAAGAACGGTGTGTGGCGACCGCCTTCTTCCTTGGTCAGGATATAGGCTTCCGCCTTGAACCTCTTGTGAGGTGTGATCGAACCGGGCTTGCACAGAACCTGTCCGCGCTCAACGCCTTCACGGTCAACACCACGCAGCAGGGCTCCGATATTGTCGCCGGCCTGGCCCTGATCGAGCAGCTTGCGGAACATCTCAACACCCGTGCATGTGGTCTTGGTGGTGTCACGGATACCGACAATCTCGATTTCCTCACCAACCTTCACAACACCACGCTCAACACGACCCGTTACAACCGTACCGCGGCCTGAAATCGAGAACACATCCTCAATCGGCATCAGGAACGGCTGGTCAATCGGACGCTCCGGCTGAGGAATGTATTCATCAACCGCTTCCATCAGCTTCAAGATGGCGTCATGGCCGATCTCGGGTGTCTTGTCTTCAAGTGCAGCAAGCGCTGACCCGCGGATGATCGGAATATCATCGCCAGGGAAGTCGTAAGATGACAGCAACTCGCGGATTTCCATCTCGACAAGCTCAAGCAGCTCTTCATCGTCGACCTGGTCAACCTTGTTCATGAACACCACAAGTGCGGGCACACCAACCTGGCGGGCAAGCAGGATGTGCTCACGGGTCTGAGGCATCGGGCCATCAGAAGCCGACACAACCAGAATACCGCCATCCATCTGGGCAGCACCGGTGATCATGTTCTTCACATAGTCGGCATGGCCGGGGCAATCCACGTGGGCATAGTGACGGTTGGCCGTCTCATACTCAACGTGCGCCGTGGAAATGGTGATACCACGAGCTTTTTCCTCAGGTGCCTTGTCAATCTCGTCATAGGCGGAATATTCCGCACCACCGGATTCAGCCAGAACCTTGGTGATCGCCGCCGTCAGCGACGTCTTGCCATGGTCAACGTGACCAATCGTGCCGATATTGCAATGCGGCTTGTTACGTTCAAACTTTGCCTTGGCCATTTTACAGTCTCCCTCAGTCAGGGTTAGTCAGTTAATTCACGAAATCGAACTAGGCGTACTTTGCGACCACTTCGTCAGCCACATTGCGCGGCACTTCAGAATAGTGGTCAAACGACATGGTGTAGGCAGCGCGACCCTGGCTCATCGAGCGCAGGTTGTTCACGTAGCCGAACATGTTTGCCAGCGGCACCATTGCATTCACAACCTGTGCGTTACCGCGTGCGGTTGTACCGGCAATCTGTCCACGGCGGGAATTCAGGTCACCGATCACGGACCCGAGATAATCCTCAGGTGACACGACCTCAACCTTCATGATCGGCTCAAGCAGAACCGGACCGGCCTTGGCAATGGCTTCACGAAGTGCTGCACGCGCTGCTATTTCGAAGGCAATCGCCGATGAGTCGACTTCATGATAGGCACCGTCCGTGAGAGTGACTTTCACGTCGACCATCGGGAAGCCGATGATGTTGCCGGATGTCATCACGGAATTCAGGCCTTTTTCCACGCCAGGCAGGTATTCCTTCGGAACATTGCCACCAACGACCTTGCTCTCGAACACCATGCCTGAATTTTCTTCGCCGGGTTCGACCGTGAACTTCACGCGGGCGAACTGACCGGTACCACCGGTCTGCTTCTTGTGAGTGTAGTCAATATCAGTCGCCTTGGTGATGGTCTCACGATAAGCCACCTGAGGCGCACCTACATTGACGTCAATCTTGTGCTGGCGACGCAGGATATCAACCTTGATGTCAAGATGAAGCTCGCCCATTCCCTTGATAATGGTCTGACCGCTTTCTTCATCGGTAGACACGTAGAAGGAAGGATCCTCAGTAGACAGCTTGGCAAGCGCCACACCCATCTTTTCCTGGTCAGCCTTGGTTTTCGGCTCAACAGCCATCTCAATGACCGGATCAGGAAATTCCATCTTTTCCAGGATAACAGGCTTGGCGACATCACACAGCGTATCACCGGTGCGAGCATCCTTGAGACCTACCAGCGCCACAATATCACCGGCATAGGCATCGGAAATCTCTTCACGGCTGTTGGAGTGCATCAAAACCATGCGGCCGATGCGCTCTGTCTTGCCACGTGTCGAGTTCAACACGGTAGAACCCTTTGACAACTTGCCGGAATAGATGCGGGCAAACGTCAACACGCCATATGGATCGTCCATGATCTTGAAGGCGAGCAACGAAAGCGGCTCATCATCAGATGATTTGCGTACTGTTTCTTCTTCGGTCTTGGTGTCGATCCCCCGGATCGCCGGCACTTCCAGCGGTGAAGGAAGATAGGCCACCACAGCATCAAGAAGCGTCTGCACGCCCTTGTTCTTAAAGGCGGAACCACACAGAACCGGGAAGAAGGCAGATGACAGAACAGCCTTGCGCAGCAATGTCTGCAGCGTATCAAAGTCAGGTTCCGTGCCGTCCAGATAGGCTTCCATCGCCGTTTCGTCCAGCTCAACGGCAGCCTCGATCATTTCAAGGCGCAGTTCGTCGGCACGCTCCTGCAGTTCAGCCGGAATATCCATTTCGGAATACTCGGCGCCCATGTCCTCTGTTTTCCAGATAATGGCCTTCATGCGAACAAGGTCAATAACACCCCTGAAGTCGTCTTCAGCACCGATCGGCATCTGAATGGCGATCGGGCGCGCACCAAGGCGCTCCTTGATGTCCAACAGGCACTTGTCGAAATCAGCACCGACCTTGTCCATCTTGTTGCAGAACACGATGCGCGGCACTCTGTACTTGTCGCCCTGGCGCCAAACCGTTTCGGTCTGAGGCTCAACACCGGCATTTGAGTCAAGCACGCAAACCGCGCCGTCAAGCACGCGCAGCGAGCGTTCGACCTCAATAGTAAAGTCAACGTGGCCAGGCGTATCAATGATGTTCAGGCGCCTGCCGAGCCACTCGGTGGTGGTCGCAGCAGAGGTAATCGTGATACCGCGCTCCTGCTCCTGCTCCATCCAGTCCATGGTAGCGGCACCATCATGCACTTCACCAATTTTGTGGCTCTTGCCTGAATAGTACAGGATACGCTCGGTAACAGTGGTCTTGCCGGCGTCAATGTGCGCCATGATGCCAAAGTTACGGTAGTCTTTAATGTCGTGCGTGCGGGCCATCTGCCTGATCTCCGAAATGAATTACCAGCGGTAGTGGGAGAAAGCGCGGTTCGCTTCTGCCATCCGGTGAGTATCTTCACGCTTCTTAACTGCGGTACCGCGGTTGCTGGCTGCATCCATAAGCTCGCCGGACAAACGCTCGACCATGGTGTTTTCGTTGCGCCCGCGCGCGGCTGTAATCAGCCAGCGGATCGCCAGCGCCTGGCGGCGTTCGGTGCGCACTTCAACCGGAACCTGGTAGGTTGCACCACCTACACGGCGCGAACGCACCTCAACAGCAGGAGCGACGTTCTCCAGGGCCTGGTGAAAGACAATGAGAGGCTCTTGACGGAGCTTTTCCTCGATCTTGTCGAACGCACCGTAAACGATGCGTTCAGCGACAGATTTTCTGCCGTCGAGCATCAGGTTGTTCATGAACTTCGACAGGATCAGATCAGCGAACTTGGGGTCCGGATTGATGACGCGTTTTTCTGCGCGGTGACGGCGTGACATGGCTTTACTACCCTCTTCCTACGCTTATTTAGGACGCTTCGCGCCGTACTTGGAACGACGCTGGCGGCGCTTGGCCAAACCTTGCGTATCCAGAACGCCACGAATGATGTGGTAACGGACGCCGGGAAGGTCCTTCACACGGCCGCCGCGGATCATCACCACGGAGTGCTCTTGAAGATTGTGGCCTTCGCCGGGAATGTAACTGGTAACTTCGAACCCATTGGTCAGGCGCACACGGGCAACCTTGCGAAGCGCCGAGTTCGGCTTCTTCGGGGTTGTTGTGTAGACACGGGTGCAAACGCCACGTTTCTGCGGGCACTCCTGCATCGCCGGAACCTTGTTGCGGGTCTTTTGTGCAACACGGGGTTTGCGAATTAGCTGGTTGATCGTGGGCATATAGGTCTCGCGCTCTCGAACAGGTCACGTTAAAACAAAACATACGCACGACCCGCTGAATGGGCGCACGCACGAAAATAAACGCTGACTCACCAGTGTTTTGGTGACCAGCGCCTCAAATCCAGAGGACTTTCAGGCACATACGTCCTGAGAGTCATGTTCCGATCTGACTCAGCTTGGCTTTCCCGGTAACGTCTAGACAATTTGCCTACGGCTTACCGCCTCGAAAGTTGGCCGGAACATACCC
Source organism: uncultured Alphaproteobacteria bacterium (assembly GCA_963698275.1). Lineage (GTDB taxonomy): Bacteria > Pseudomonadota > Alphaproteobacteria > Rhizobiales > Aestuariivirgaceae > Anderseniella. The sequence goes on from CAVOQE010000001.1 coordinate 1,590,420, forward strand.
ATACACCCCCCTGTCGTCAAGACCTGAATTTGGTCTATTTCCGCCCGTATTCAAGCTATTCATCCAACAAATGTCCGGGCCTGGCCACAATTGAGCTGTGGAGCACAAACAATAGCCCAGATCGTGCCATAGCGCGGCCAATTGCGTGAATCACCCTGATTTTCAGGGACGGCACAATATCCCCCTCGCTTTGAAGAATCAGATGCGGGTATTTCCGGAGGGCAATATGCAACACGAAGTCGTAACATGGTGGCACGAACTGAATACCTGGGATGCGCTTGAAGCGCGGAATTTCTATCGCCGCACCCTGGGATGGACGTTCGAACAGGTCACCCTGCCCGATGGCGAACCCTACTGGCTGGCCCGCAAGGGCGGCAAGACAATTGGTGGTGTGTTCAGCCTGTCGGCTCCTGCCTTCAAAGGCATTCCGGCACACTGGATGACATATATGGCCGTTGATAACCTGGACCGCGCTGCACAGGAGACCGCTTCGGCCGGCGGAGAGGTGACCCGCCCGGCCACATACATCCCTGGCATTGGCAAGATCGCCATTGTGACTGACGCGTCAGGCGCGCTGATCGGATTGATTGAACCGGCTCTGGAACAACTGGACGAGAATGCCACGACAAATGCCAAGACAGTTGACCACGACCTGATCGATGAAGACGACGCGATCGAGTTTGCACCGGAACTGGCAACCGCAAACGGCAGAAACGCCAGGTATTCATTGCCCAACTGATAGTGTCCTGATCCGGCATCTAAGCGGGATGCGCAAGAGTGCAAGAGCCTCATCCGCATTCCGCTCCATGGTTTTGGCCGCCGGCTATCGGGCATTTGTGAAACCCGATGGGTTTCAGGCCTGCCTGGGCGGAGTTTCGGTCGCACTGCCGGCTTCGGCCTTCACATCATACACGATGATACCGCGTTTGCCGTCGCGGGCTTCCTGCCATGCGTCATCATGGGGTTTCTGGTCCGGCCTGGCCGGCACCTCGCCACCTCGCAGGATATCAACCTGCTCCCAGCCGCGCTCAGCCAGGGCTTTTTCAGCCTCCTTGTGAGCCGCACCGGGATTTCTCGCCGATACAAAGACGACGAATCCGCGATCCGGATTATCGGCTACACCGTCCTTGTGCCCGCCCTGCCCGAGAAACATGTAGACTGACCGTTTCAAGTTGATTGCCACCAGGGCCTCCTGTCATACCAAAGGAAGTAATTATTGACTCATTTGACCGATTTTTCGCGTTTGCTGGCTAGGCATGCTTCACGCCGTGGTCTTTATGACCACAAGTGGAGCATAACGACGTCCAGCGGGCGCGAAAAACCGGCCTTCGGTGGGCCAAATCCGTCCATCTGGTGCGTTGCGGCGCTTGCCCGATGCACCGCATCGCGCTGCGCACCACGCCTGCCAGAATGAACGGATTTGACTCCATCAAATGGGTCAATAATTACTTCCTTTGGTATCACTTAATGAATGCCGGGCATCGCAAAACAAAGACCGCCGCGATCCATGGTGATCGCGGCGGTCCAGGATTGTCAATCATTTCAGGTCGGTTGACGGCAAGGTCACTCGCCTGCCGCTACCGGCTCTTCTGCAGGTTCGCTTGCATCTTCAACGGCAACCTTGGCCTGCTCATCCAGGATCAGACCGTCACGCTTGTCCGCAACCGATTTGAAGCGGGACAGCATGCCGCCGGTACCTGCCGGAATGAGGCGGCCCACGATGACGTTCTCCTTGAGACCTTCCAGCGTATCGACCTTGCCGCTGATTGCGGCCTCGGTAAGCACGCGGGTTGTCTCCTGGAAAGACGCTGCCGAAATGAACGACCGTGTCTGCAGGCTGGCCTTGGTGATCCCGAGCAGAACCGGCACACCGGACGCAGGCTTTTTGCCTTCTTCCGCCATTTTGGCGTTGATGTTTTCCAGCTCCGTACGGTCAAGCTGTTCACCGGACAGAAGCGATGTATCACCCTGCTCGGTGATTTCAACCTTCTGCAGCATCTGGCGAACAATAACCTCGATGTGCTTGTCGTTGATGCTCACACCCTGCAGGCGGTACACTTCCTGCACTTCGTTGACGAGATAGGTCGCCAGTTCCTCAACACCCTTAATGGCAAGGATGTCATGAGGTGCGGGGTGACCATCAAGGATGTATTCGCCCTTCTCGATGAAGTCGCCTTCCTGAACCGGAAGATGCTTGCCTTTCGGGATCAGGTATTCAGCCGGTTCAAGAGCAGCGTCTTCCGGCACAATGCGGATGCGGCGCTTGTTCTTGTAGTCACGACCAAACTCCACACGACCCGAGATTTCTGCGATTACCGCATGATCCTTCGGACGGCGGGCTTCGAACAGTTCGGCAACACGCGGCAGACCGCCGGTGATGTCACGCGTCTTGGCGCTTTCCAGAGGAATACGGGCGAGTACGTCACCGGCCTTGATTGACGAGCCTGGATCAACCGACAGGATCGCATCAACCGACAAGAGATAACGGGCCTCACCACCACGTGGCAGTTTGAGGATTTCGCCCTTCTTGTCCTTGATGACAATTGCCGGCCGCAGATCAGCACCACGCGGGCTTGTACGCCAGTCAATGAGAACGCGGTTGGTGATACCGGTTGATTCATCGGTGACTTCCGACACCGAGATGCCGTCAACGACATCTTCGAATTCAATCTTGCCATCAACCTCGGTCATCACCGGACGTGTGTACGGATCCCACTCGGCCAGACGCATGCCGCGCTTGATCTTGTCGCCTTCGTTGACGAACAGGCGCGCGCCCTGCACCAGCTTGTGTACAGCGCGTTCGTGACCCTTTTCATCTTCAATGACCAGAGACACGTTGCGGCCAAGCGTGATGATCTTGCCGGTGCTGTCGGTGACAACATTGGAGTTGCGCAGCTTGACAATGCCTTCATGGTTCGATTCCACGAAGGATTCATCCAGCACCTGTGCCGTACCACCAATATGGAAGGTCCGCATGGTGAGCTGGGTGCCGGGTTCACCGATCGACTGCGCAGCGATAACACCGACAGCTTCACCGTGATTGACCGGCGTACCGCGGGCCAGGTCACGACCATAGCAACGTGCGCAGACACCAAAGCGGGTTTCGCAGGTCAACACTGAACGGATGCGGAATTCCTGGATGCTGGCATCCTCGATCTTCTCGACATCTTCCTCGGTGATTTCCCGCATTGCCGGGATGATCACCTCATTGGTCTGCGGGTGCAGCACGTCTTCCGCTGCGGTGCGGCCAAGGACACGCGATCCCAAGGAGGCAATGATTTCACCGGCATCAATGATCGGACGCGCGGTGATCGAGTTTTGGGTACCGCAATCATCTTCGGCAATGATGGCATCCTGGGCAACGTCAACGAGACGGCGCGTCAGATAACCGGAGTTGGCCGTCTTCAAGGCGGTATCAGCCAGACCCTTACGGGCACCGTGGGTGGAGTTGAAGTACTCCAGAACGGTCAGGCCTTCCTTGAAGTTCGAGATGATCGGCGTCTCGATGATTTCACCGGACGGCTTGGCCATGAGACCACGCATACCACCAAGCTGCTTCATCTGGGCCGGAGAACCACGCGCGCCGGAGTGAGCCATCATGTAAATGGAATTCACCGGCTTTTCACGCCCGGTTACCTCGTCGATCTGAACGGCCTGAATACGGGCCATCATTTCATCGGCGACCTTGTCGGTGCACTTGGCCCAGGCATCAACAACCTTGTTGTACTTCTCGCCCTTGGTGATCAGGCCGTCGATGTACTGCTGCTCATATTCCTTGGCCAGTTCACGCGACTCCGCAACCAGCTTCTCCTTGGTATCGGGAATGACCATGTCATCCTTGCCGAACGAGATGCCGGCCTTGAAGGCATTGAAGAAACCAAGTCCCATGATCTTGTCGCAGAAGATGACGGACTCCTTCTGACCGCAACCGCGATAGACGTCATCGATCATCTTCGAGATTTCCCGCTTCGTCAGAAGCTTGTTGCAGATCTCAAGAGACATGCCGGGTTGCTTCGGCAGCAACTCACCGATCTTCAAGCGGCCAGGCGTGGTTTCGTAAATGCGCGAAGTCGGATTACCTTCTTCGTCCAGATACTTGAAGCGGCCCTTGATCTTGGTGTGCAGCGTAATCACACCGGCATGCAGTGCATGATCCACTTCTGCGACATCGCCGAACAACATGCCTTCGCCGGGCTCGTTTTCCTTCATCTGGGAAACATAGTACAGGCCAAGCACGATATCCTGAGACGGCACGATAATCGGCTGACCGTTTGCAGGATGCAGGACGTTGTTGGTCGACATCATCAACACACGGGCTTCGAGCTGAGCTTCCAGTGACAGCGGCACGTGAACCGCCATCTGGTCACCGTCAAAGTCAGCGTTGAAGGCTGCACAGACCAGCGGATGCAGCTGGATTGCCTTACCTTCGATAAGCACCGGCTCAAATGCCTGAATGCCCAGACGGTGAAGGGTTGGCGCACGGTTGAGCAGAACCGGATGCTCGCGGATAACCTCATCCAGGATGTCCCAGACTTCCGGCTTTTCCTTCTCGACCAGCTTCTTGGCCTGCTTCACCGTCGATGACAGACCTTTGGCGTCAAGGCGTGAATAGATAAACGGCTTGAACAGCTCCAGCGCCATCTTCTTCGGCAAGCCGCACTGATGCAGCTTAAGCTCCGGGCCGACCACGATGACCGAACGGCCGGAATAGTCGACACGCTTGCCGAGCAGGTTCTGCCGGAAACGGCCCTGCTTGCCTTTCAGCATGTCTGCCAGTGATTTCAGCGGACGCTTGTTGGCACCGGTGATGACGCGGCCGCGACGGCCATTGTCGAACAGTGCATCAACAGATTCCTGCAGCATCCGCTTTTCATTGCGGATGATGATGTCAGGCGCGCGCAGTTCGATCAGCCGCTTCAGACGATTGTTGCGGTTGATCACACGGCGATACAGGTCGTTGAGATCCGATGTGGCGAACCGGCCACCGTCAAGCGGCACCAGCGGGCGCAGTTCAGGCGGGATCACCGGAACGACGGTCAGGATCATCCATTCCGGCTTGTTGCCGAACTCAATGAAGCCCTCGACGATCTTCAGCCGCTTGGCCAGTTTCTTCGGCTTCAGTTCGGTGGTTGCCTCGGCAATCCCGACACGCAGCTCGTCGCGCAATTTCTCAAGCTCGATGCCCATCAGGATTTCACGGATGGCTTCTGCACCGATACCGGCGGTGAAGCTGTCGGCGCCGTAGTGGTCCTGGGCTTCCATGTACTGTTCTTCGGTGAGCATTTCACCGTGTTTCATCGGCGTCAGGCCAGGCTCTGTAACGATGTAGTTTTCAAAGTACAGAACACGCTCGACATCCTTCAACGTCATGTCCAGCAGCAGTGAAATGCGTGATGGCAGAGACTTCAGGAACCAGATGTGCGCAACCGGCGCCGCCAGATCAATATGACCCATGCGCTCGCGGCGAACCTTGGCCAGGGTCACTTCCACACCACATTTTTCACAGATGATGCCCTTGTACTTCATCCGCTTGTACTTGCCGCACAGGCACTCATAGTCCTTTACGGGACCAAAGATACGCGCACAGAACAGACCGTCGCGCTCCGGCTTGAAGGTACGATAATTGATGGTTTCCGGCTTCTTGATTTCGCCGAACGACCAGGAGAGAATCTTCTCCGGCGCTGCAATACCGATCCGGATCTGTTCAAAGGTCAGTGGCTGACCTGCCGGATTGAAAACGTTCATGACCTCATGGTTCATGTAATACCTCAATTCCTTGTTCGCGGACGGGGCTGTTTTCCGCTTTTCGGAGTGTCTGGTTTTTCAAAGGAAACTCCCGGACTGGCCCGACGCCGGTGGTTTCCGTGTCCGGGCAGGAGTGTTGGCCCCTGCCCGGCAGTGCTGTCTTGTTACTCTGTATTCTGAAGATCGACGCTGAGACCCAGCGAGCGCATTTCCTTTACGAGCACGTTAAAGCTTTCCGGGATACCGGCTTCGAACGCATCATCACCACGCACAATCGCTTCATAGACCTTGGTTCTGCCTGCAACGTCATCCGACTTCACAGTGAGCATCTCCTGCAGCGTGTAGGCTGCGCCATACGCCTCGAGAGCCCAGACTTCCATCTCACCGAACCGCTGTCCGCCAAACTGCGCCTTGCCGCCCAGCGGCTGCTGGGTAACGAGCGAGTAAGGGCCAATGGAACGGGCATGGATCTTGTCATCAACCAGATGGTGAAGCTTGAGGATGTAGATATATCCTACCGTTACCTGTCTGTCGAATGGCTCGCCTGAGCGACCGTCATACAGCGTTACCTGTCCCGACGTACTCAGGCCTGCATGTTCGAGCAGCTCAGAGATGTTTTCCTCTTTCGCTCCGTCAAACACCGGTGTTGCGATTGCAACACCACTACGCAGTGAATCACCCAGATCGGCAAGGTCATCGTCTTCCAACGCCGAAATCTCGTCGTCTTCGCCATAGATGTACTCAATTTCCTTGCGCAGCGCCTTGGCATTGTGGTTTTCGCGGTAGGCGTCAACCATTTCACCAATTTGCTTGCCGAGACCGCGGCAGGCCCAGCCCATATGGGTTTCAAGGATCTGACCGACGTTCATCCGGCTTGGCACGCCAAGCGGATTCAGCACGATATCGACCGGCTGACCGTCTTCAAGGTACGGCATGTCCTCATCGGCAACGATGCGTGACACCACGCCCTTGTTGCCATGGCGGCCGGCCATCTTGTCACCCGGCTGGATCTTGCGCTTCACAGCGACAAAGACCTTGACCATTTTCATCACACCCGGCGGCAGTTCATCACCACGCTGCAGCTTTTCGACCTTGTCGAGGAAGCGGTTTTCAAGACGCTTCTTGGACTCGTCATACTGCTGGCGCATGGCTTCAAGTTCCGCCAGTGCCTTTTCATTGGACAGGGCAATCTGCCACCACTGCGAGCGGGGCACATCATCAAGGACGGCTTCAGTGAGCTTGCCCTCAATCTTGTGACCCTTCGGTCCACCGGCAGCCTGCTTGCCTTTCAGGAAGTCAGCCAGGCGGCCATAGGAGTTACGGTCCAGGATGGCGAGTTCGTCGTCGCGGTCCTTGGCAAGACGTTCAATTTCCTCGCGCTCGATGGCCAGGGCACGTTCATCCTTGTCGATGCCGTGGCGGTTGAACACCCGAACCTCGACAACCGTACCGGCAACACCGGGAGGCAGGCGCAGGGACGTATCACGAACGTCAGATGCCTTTTCACCGAAGATGGCGCGCAGAAGCTTTTCTTCCGGCGTCATCGGGCTTTCACCCTTCGGCGTGATCTTGCCACACAGAATGTCGCCCGGGTGCACTTCCGCACCGATGTAGACGATACCTGCCTCGTCCAGGTTCTTCAGAGCTTCCTCACCCACGTTCGGAATGTCGCGAGTGATCTCCTCAGGGCCAAGCTTTGTATCACGGGCCATGACGTCGAATTCTTCGATGTGGATCGAGGTGAACACGTCATCACGCACCATACGCTCGGACAACAGGATGGAGTCCTCGAAGTTGTACCCGTTCCACGGCATGAACGCGACCAGCACGTTCTGGCCAAGCGCCAGGTCACCCAGATCGGTCGACGGTCCGTCGGCGATAATGTCGCCGGCCTTCAGCCGGTCACCGACACGAACCAGAGGACGCTGGTTGATGCAGGTGTTCTGGTTGGAGCGCTGGAACTTGTACAGCGTATAGATGTCCACACCGGACTTGGTTGGATCGGTCTCTTCGGTTGCACGAATAACGATACGCTTTGCGTCGACCTGGTCCACGACACCTGACCGGCGCGCCGTGATGGCTGCACCGGAATCACGGGCAACAACGGCTTCCATGCCGGTACCGACAAGCGGCGCGTCCGTGCGCACAAGCGGCACAGCCTGACGCTGCATGTTTGAGCCCATGAGCGCGCGGTTGGCGTCATCGTTTTCCAGGAAAGGAATGAGCGCGGCAGCCACTGAAACAAGCTGCTTCGGCGACACGTCGACAAAGTCTACCCGTTCTGAGGGAACCGTGATCACTTCACCATGCTGGCGGACAAGAACAAGGTCTTCGACAAACTTGCCGTCCTTGGTCAGTTCCACGTTTGCCTGGGCAATATGCGGCTTGGATTCCTCGATTGCCGACAGATACACGACCTCTTCGGAAACCTTGCCGTCGATCACTTTGCGATATGGTGTCTCGATGAAACCATACTTGTTCACGCGGGCAAATGTGGCCAGCGAGTTGATCAGGCCGATATTGGGACCCTCAGGTGTTTCAATCGGGCAGATCCGGCCATAGTGGGTCGGATGCACGTCACGAACTTCAAAACCGGCACGTTCGCGGGTCAGACCACCGGGGCCAAGTGCCGACAGACGGCGCTTGTGGGTGATTTCGGACAGCGGGTTGGTCTGATCCATAAACTGCGACAACTGTGAAGAACCGAAGAACTCACGCACAGCAGCAGCCGCCGGTTTGGCGTTGATCAGGTCATGCGGCATGACAGTGTCGATATCCACCGAAGACATGCGTTCCTTGATGGCGCGTTCCATGCGGATCAGGCCAAGGCGATACTGGTTTTCCATCAGTTCGCCGACAGATCGCACACGACGGTTGCCAAGGTGGTCGATGTCGTCGATCTCGCCCTTGCTGTCACGCAGTTCGGCCAGTGTCCTGACAACGGCTATGATGTCTTCCTTGCGCAGGACGCGCATGGTGTCAGGTGCGTCCAGCTCAAGGCGCATGTTCATCTTGACACGCCCGACCGATGACAGGTCATAGCGTTCTGAATCAAAGAACAGACCATTGAACAGGGCTTCAGCCGTCTCACGCGTCGGTGGCTCGCCGGGACGCATGACACGATAAATGTCGACAAGTGCCTGCTCGTAGCTTTCGACCTTGTCGACCATCAAGGTATTGCGAATATAGGCACCGGTATTGATGTGGTCGATGTCCAGAAGACGCAGTTCCTTGTAACCGGCTTCCTTGAGACCGGTCATCAGGGCTTCGTCGATTTCAGCACCAGCTTCGGCATGAATTTCACCGGTCTTCGCATCGACAAGCTCATCTGCCACGAAATGCCCGTAGAGACTTTCGTCGTCAACCAGCAGTTCCTTGAGACCTTCTTCGGCCAGCTTGCGGGCCAGGCGCGGGGTGATCTTTGTCCCGGCTTCAACAACGACCTTCTTGGTCTTTGCGTCAATCATGTCCGCAGTTGGCTTCACACCGCGGTAGCGCTCGGGATCAAACGGCATCCGCCATCCATCCTTCGACGCCGTGCATGACACGGTGTTGTAGAAGGTGTGCAGGATTTCTTCGCTGTCCATGCCCAATGCATGCAGCAGCGCGGTCACCGGCAATTTGCGGCGGCGGTCAATGCGAACATGCACGATATCCTTGGCATCGAATTCAAAGTCGAGCCAGGAACCACGATAGGGAATGATGCGCGCGGCAAACAGCAGTTTGCCTGATGAATGGGTCTTGCCGCGGTCATGGTCAAAGAACACGCCCGGCGAACGATGCATCTGGGAAACGATCACGCGCTCGGTGCCGTTCACGACGAACGTTCCGTTTTTGGTCATGAGCGGGATATCGCCCATGTAGACGTCCTGCTCCTTGATGTCCTTGACGGACTTGGCGCCGGTATCTTCGTCGATTTCAAACACGATCAGACGCAGCGTCACCTTGAGCGGGGCAGCGAAGGTCATACCGCGCTGCTGACACTCTTCAACGTCGTACTTCGGGTCTTCAAATTCGTAGGTGACATATTCCAGCATTGCCTGACCCGAAAAATCACTGATCGGGAAGACAGACTTGAACACCGCCTGCAGGCCCTCTGCAAGGCGGCCTCCCTCAGGATCAAGCACCTGAAGGAACTGATCATAGCTGTCCTTCTGCACCTCAATAAGGTTTGGCATCTCGGCAACTTCATGAATGTTGCCGAAGAACTTGCGAATACGTTTGCGGCCAATAAACGTTTGCGACATTTCTGTTCCTTCGCATTTTGGCTCTCATGCCCAGGGATGGGCTAAAGAGCAATTCAATCAAGCCAGAGCGGCGGCTTGCCGGGCAGTCTTTGAATTTTAATTCTCTACGAGAACCAAAACAGACCGCACGGAAAACCGCCCCAACGCCTCACATAATTTTTCTGCATACCGCATCATACCGGAAAGCAGAACCGGCGGGGAGAAACCTTGTGAGGCCGAAATGGCCTCCACGCGGTTTCTCCCGCACCGGAATTTGTCGTCGTACCGCTTACTTGAGCGAGACCTTGGCACCAGCAGCTTCGAGCTTCTTCTGAAGTTCTTCGGCTTCTGCCTTCGGGCACGCTTCCTTAACGGTCTTCGGTGCGCCTTCAACCAGGTCCTTGGCTTCTTTCAGGCCCAGGCCGGTGATGGCACGTACTTCCTTGATGACTTCGATTTTCTTGTCGCCGATGGCTTCCAGAACAACATCGAAGTCGTCTTTGACTTCTGCAGCAGCTTCACCACCACCGGCAGCGGCGGCAACAGCAACAGGAGCAGCAGCAGAAACGCCCCATTTTTCTTCAAGCATGTTGGAAAGCTCAGCAGCTTCCATAACTGTCAGGTTCGACAGGTCATCTACAATCTTAGCAAGATCAGCCATTTTTTCGTCTTTCGTATTTACGGTTTAAACCAATTCAGTGTTTGGACACGGCCGTTCAAGCCGCTTCTCCCTTGTCAGCATAGGCTCTGATAACCCGTGCGAGCTGACCGGCAGGCGCCTGCGTAATACCCGCAATACGGGTGGCTGGCGTCTGGATCATGCCCACAAGCTTCGCCCGCAGCTCATCGAGCGACGGCAGGTCAGCAAGTGCCTTGACACCATTGGCATCCAGAACCGTAGATCCCAGAACCCCACCGAGGACGACAAGCTTGTCATTGCCCTTGGCGAAATTTGCGATGATCTTCGGCGCTGCAACCGGGTCATCCGAGTAGGACAACATGGTTGGACCTGTGAACAGGTCTGTGATACCGGCGGCATCAGTGCCTTCAAGAGCAAGTTTTGCCAGACGGTTCTTGGCAACTTTCGTTGCCCCGCCGGCCTCTGCCATCTTTTTACGCAGGTCATTGATCTGCGGAACCGTCAGGCCGAGATTGTGGGTCACCACCACAACACCGGTTTCCTTGAAAACGGTGTTGAGAGTTGCGACGAGCGTCTTTTTTTCTGCTCTATCCACTAGCTCTCTCCAGTTTACCCGGCTTTTGAGGTCCGGGTGGTTGCACGAAACCATTTGCTTCAAACAGCGCTGCAACCGGCCTTGATTGGCGAGATGCAGCGCCTGAAAACAAACGGCACTCCACTTGCCTGTCCTCCTCCCCACCAAAATTCCTGGTGGTTCAGATCACTGAGGGTTCAAACTGACTTGCCGGCAAACAACTGATAAAATGTTCAGTCACACAGCAAAACCTTTTGAACACCTATCTCATACGGGCTGCCAAACCTTGGCTTTTAAGCCATGCGAAAACACATGACGCCTGTAATCTCGGACAGGTTTGGACCAGTTGCCTGGTCCAGCCGTCAGATCCGAAATGAAACAGTCGGATCAGACGGTAACTCTTGCACGTCCTTGTTGTTCGGCTTACTCGCCGGACAGGGACGCAACGTCGATTTTCAGGCCGGGGCCCATTGTCGACGAAACAGAAACACGCTTGATATACGTACCTTTGGACCCAGATGGTTTGGCCCGGGAGACCGCATCGATAAATGCCTTAACGTTTTCAAGCAGTTGATCCTCCTTGAAGCTCGCCTTACCGACACCGGCGTGAATAATACCGGCCTTCTCAACGCGAAATTCAACCGAACCACCCTTGGCTGCCTTGACGGCGCCGGCAACATCCGGTGTCACGGTGCCAACCTTGGGGTTCGGCATCAGGTTGCGCGGGCCCAGAACCTTGCCGAGGCGGCCGACCAAAGGCATCATGTCCGGTGTGGCGATGGCACGATCAAAATCGATTTCACCTTTTTGGACCTTTTCAACCAGATCTTCTGCACCGACAATATCTGCACCGGCAGCCTTGGCTTCTTCAGCCTTGGCGTCGCGTGCAAAAACCGCAACGCGAACATCACGGCCGGTTCCGGCCGGCAGAGCCACCACGCCGCGGACCATCTGGTCAGCGTGACGTGGATCAACACCGAGGTTCATCGCCAGTTCAATGGTTTCATCAAACTTGGCAACGGCGCGTTCCTTGATCATTTTCACCGCATCAGCGGCACTATAAAGCTTGTCACGATCGATACCATCGACAGCCTTGGAATATCTTTTTCCCTTTTTAGCCATGATGCCTACCCTACCACTTCCAGGCCCATTGACCGGGCCGAACCTGCGATGATCTTTTCTGCTGCGTCGAGGTCGCGCGCATTGAGATCAACCATTTTCTTTTCCGCAATCTCACGCAGTTGAGCGCGCGTGACCTTGCCGATAAAGGTGCCCTTGCCGGTTTCCTTGTGACCGGACTTGATTTTTGCAGCCTTCTTCAGGAAGAACGAGGCAGGCGGCGTCTTCATTTCGAACGTGAAAGACTTGTCCTGGAACGCGGTGATCACGACCGGGATCGGGGAGCCTGGTTCAGCCTGCTGGGTCGCAGCATTGAACGCCTTGCAGAATTCCATGATATTCAGACCGCGCTGACCAAGAGCGGGGCCCACCGGCGGGGACGGGTTTGCCTGTCCTGCCGGAATTTGCAGCTTGATATAGCCGAGAACTTTCTTCGCCATTTTACATTTCCCTCGCCATTCACACCACTTGCGGCCGTGAAAGGCATTAGAGGTTAGTGGTCCGGATTTCAGGTTGCGACACCTGTCAGCCTCCCACCGTTACACGGTTTAAGATATTGAAACCTCTAGAGTTTCTCCACCTGACCGAATTCCAGCTCGACCGGGGTTGCCCGGCCAAAAATCGAAACCGCCACCTTGAGCCTGGCGCGTTCCTCATCAACGTCTTCGACAAGACCGTTGAAGGACGCAAACGGGCCTTCGGCCACACGTACCTGTTCACCAACCTCAAACATGATGGTTGGCCTTGGGCGCTCAACACCTTCCTGAACCTGGCTCAGAATGCGGGTCGCCTCGTCCTCGGTGATCGGCATGGGCTTGTTGTCATGCCCCAGAAAGCCGGTCACTTTCGGTGTGTTCTTGATGAGGTGATAAGCCTCATCCGTCATATCCATCTTCACCAGCACATAGCCGGGGAAGAAACGGCGCTCGGACTGAACCTTGCGGCCACGGCGCATTTCGACAACTTCTTCTGTCGGCACCAGAACTTCATCAAACAAATCACCGAGGCCCTTGATGGCCGCCTGCTCCTTGATCAATTCCGCCACCTTCTTCTCGAAATTCGAGTAGGCGTGGACGATGTACCACCGCTTAGTCATATTGCGCTCCCGCCGATCAACCTGCTCAGGATCTGAAGAGGATCAGATCGACAACCCACTTCAAAATCGCATCCACGCCCAGAAAAAACAGAGCCGCAGCAGCCGAGAGTATCAACACCATGATTGTGGTGATGATGGTTTCACGCCGGGTAGGCCAGGTAACCTTCGCGGTTTCCTGACGGACCTGCTGAATAAACTCAAACGGATTGGTCTTTGCCATATTCCTGTTTCGCTCTTTCCGCCAGCCTGACGGCCTGGCAGTCTGTTGTTTTCCCGGTGGCAGGGGCGGAGGGTCTCGAACCCCCGACCTGCGGTTTTGGAGACCGCCGCTCTACCAACTGAGCTACACCCCTAATCCGGGTGCGCGGAACCGGATATGGTTCCACGCCTATGATTGTTCAAGCAAATCCGGCCTTGCAGACTTACTCTATGATGCCGGCAACGACGCCAGCACCGACGGTACGACCACCTTCACGGATGGCGAAGCGCAGCTTCTCTTCCATCGCGATCGGTGTGATCAGTTCAACTTCAAACGACACATTGTCGCCAGGCATAACCATTTCCGTCCCTTCAGGAAGCGTCACCACGCCCGTCACGTCCGTGGTACGGAAGTAGAACTGCGGACGGTAGTTACCGAAGAACGGTGTGTGGCGACCGCCTTCTTCCTTGGTCAGGATATAGGCTTCGGCCTTGAACCTCTTGTGAGGTGTGATCGAACCGGGCTTGCACAGAACCTGTCCGCGCTCAACGCCTTCACGGTCAACACCACGCAGCAGGGCTCCGATATTGTCGCCGGCCTGGCCCTGATCGAGCAGCTTGCGGAACATCTCAACACCCGTGCATGTGGTCTTGGTGGTGTCACGGATACCGACAATCTCGATTTCCTCACCAACCTTCACAACACCACGCTCAACACGACCCGTTACAACCGTACCGCGGCCTGAAATCGAGAACACATCCTCAATCGGCATCAGGAACGGCTGGTCAATCGGACGCTCCGGCTGAGGAATGTATTCATCAACCGCTTCCATCAGCTTCAAGATGGCGTCATGGCCGATCTCGGGTGTCTTGTCTTCAAGTGCAGCAAGCGCTGACCCGCGGATGATCGGAATATCATCGCCAGGGAAGTCGTAAGATGACAGCAACTCGCGGATTTCCATCTCGACAAGCTCAAGCAGCTCTTCATCGTCGACCTGGTCAACCTTGTTCATGAACACCACAAGTGCGGGCACACCAACCTGGCGGGCAAGCAGGATGTGCTCACGGGTCTGAGGCATCGGGCCATCAGAAGCCGACACAACCAGAATACCGCCATCCATCTGGGCAGCACCGGTGATCATGTTCTTCACATAGTCGGCATGGCCGGGGCAATCCACGTGGGCATAGTGACGGTTGGCCGTCTCATACTCAACGTGCGCCGTGGAAATGGTGATACCACGAGCTTTTTCCTCAGGTGCCTTGTCAATCTCGTCATAGGCGGAATATTCCGCACCACCGGATTCAGCCAGAACCTTGGTGATCGCCGCCGTCAGCGACGTCTTGCCATGGTCAACGTGACCAATCGTGCCGATATTGCAATGCGGCTTGTTACGTTCAAACTTTGCCTTGGCCATTTTACAGTCTCTACCTTTGCCTGGGACATCAAAAAATCATGAAGCAGCAGTGTTCGGCATTTCGGTCCAGCCCAACTCGCGGTCTGAAAATGCCCTGGAGCGGGTGAAGGGAATCGAACCCTCGTCTTCAGCTTGGAAGGCTATTGCTCTACCATTGAGCTACACCCGCCTTCGGTTCAGGGCACACCAAAAAACTTACATCTACCGTTCGGTCATCTTCCTTGTTATTCGCTTTTCATGCACGCCAACCAACCAGAACAAGTGGTGGAGGGAGTTGGATTCGAACCAACGTAGGCATAGCCAACGGGTTTACAGCCCGTCCCCTTTAGCCACTCGGGCATCCCTCCGGAACCTGTCGACACCATAAGTCAAAGCAAAACCAATGACTTAGAGCGAAACACAAAACCCTTGCTCAGATGACTTTCGCGCACAAAACATTATGCCCGGGGATTAGCCGGGCGCTTTAGAGGCGTGTTATGCGCATGCGACCGAGTTGTGTCAACAGGATTCGGTCGCAAAAAATCATACAAATTCTTAAGTCTGTCAGCTACTTGCCGATCAGCTGACCGCCAATTTGCCGGAAGGGCTGTTCAATTTTCCTTGTCCGTTTATACAAGCGGTGATGAACAGTTTCAAACAATCAGACCACAAGCGCAAAAATCGCGACAAGCCGCAAGGTCGCGACAGGGCCAAATCACGGCCCGGGCAGGCTCATGACGGCAATGACATCATATTCGGAGTGCACTCGGTCACCGAGGCCCTGAACAATCCGCGCCGCGAGCTTGTGTCGCTGAAATGCACGGTAAATGCACATGAGCGGCTGGCCCCTGCCCTGACCGGGCATGCGGATCTGGAACCGGAAATCGTGCATCGCAGCCAGCTCGACCGGATAACCGGTGCAGATGCCGTGCACCAGGGCGTGGTGTTGACAGCTAAGCCGCTTGAACAGCCTGAGCTGGATGAAATTCCCCACGACGGCACTATTGTCATCCTTGACCAGGTCACCGACCCGCACAATGTCGGTGCCATCATGCGCTCGTGTGCCGCCTTCGCCGTGACTGCACTGGTGGCCACCGCGCGCCACAGCCCGGACAGCTCCGCCGTCATGGTAAAGTCGGCCTCCGGTGCCGCGGAACATGTACCGTTTGTCAAAGTCACCAATCTGGCCCGCGCCATGGCGCAGTTGCGCGATAGCGGTGTGACCCTGATCGGGCTGGACAGTGAAGCACCCGAAGACATTGCATCACTCACCGTCACCCCGCCCTACGCGATTGTACTGGGTGCAGAAGGCAAGGGAATGCGCCGGCTGACCCGCGACAATTGCGATCATCTTGCCAGGCTGGACCTGCCCGGTGAGATCCGCAGCCTGAACGTGTCAAATGCAGCAGCGTTGTGCCTGTACGCCCTGAAGCGCTGAACACCGCTGCAGCCTTCATCGCTGTCATCAGCAACATTTCAGAAGCAAGGTTCCGCAAAAACAACGCGCAATGCCTTAAATGGGCTTGCAACTCAGCAAAGGGCCAAGTATTCAGTCGCCACGCCAGAAGGCACTCGCGCTCACAACACCAGCGCCCCGGAGCCGGCTTAGCTCAGTTGGTAGAGCACCTGATTTGTAATCAGGGGGTCGCGGGTTCGAATCCTGCAGCCGGCACCAATAAAAACAATTACTTAGATGACACAGAAAGTACTCTTAGTCTCTTTCTAGTCTCACCCTTGGTGGTTATTTGAGCGTAATTTTTGTTGGCAGCGCCTTGTCGGGAAACAGTCTAAAGTGTGTCAAAGGCTGCGAGTCGGTGGATTTGACTGTCTTCGCTGAGCCAGAAGGTTGCTGTTTTTTGAAGGTGCCCTACCCTCCAAATCCAATTTTCCTTCTTTACTGACCCTCCTGAATCTTAATATCTCAATCTTGTTCTCTGTATCTTATTAGTGTCGGGAAAGCCGACGGCTGGTTGTCGTGATAGCTGACATCTAGATGTCGGGAATTCCGACATCAGGATATCGGCTGCAGAGGCAGATCAACCCTTCCTCACCTTCAACTCATAGATGTTGGTGCGGCCCTGGCCCTTGCGCTTCACATTCACAAAGCCCTTCTTCTTCAACTCGCCGATATACTCGTTGGCAGTCTGGCGGGTGACACCGATGTCATCTGCCAGGCGCTGCTGACCGGGAAAGCAAAAGTCGTTCGACCAAGCGTAACTGAGCAGCGCGGCATAAGTGAGCTTGGCACCCATAGACAGTTTCTTCGATCTCAGGATGGCATTGGGGACTTGAGTAAAACCCTTTTCTGTGAAGGCATCGGCACCTTGAAGAACGATCGTGCGCTGGCCGATCAGGTCTCCAATGTTCTTGAGTTCTCCATTCCTAAATTCCCCCATGCATGAAATTATACCGCATCGGAAGCATTCTCGCTCGGCCAACTATCCCCCGCGCCATGTGGACGGATGTCATGCGATCGACGTTCTGAACGCTCCTGGGCCTTTGATGCATTGGTTGCAGCTGTCAAGCGAAAGGCCTCTATCACATCGGTGAGCGCAAGCGTCGTGTGCCGACGATCTTTCAACTCATCACGATAGAACTCAACCTCGCTTTTCAGGTCTTCAATGCGAGCTTGTAGTTGCCCAACAATGGCAGCATCAGAGCGCCCCGGTTTGGAGAGGGCTGAACCAGTATGGACGGGTTCAGCAAGGTTCTCGTCAGTCTTTCCAAAAGTTTCTGGAGACGAACTTGGGTGAACCTGTGCGGATGGGTTCAGGCCCGTTCTCACGGGTTCTTCCAATGTGGTTCCATCGATATGCGCTATTTCTTTCGCCGCACCGGTGCGTACCTGGTTGGAAGTGTCTGAACCAGCTGAAGCAGGATGATTGTCGTCCGGGATTGTTCGCCGAGCTTCGAACTCCAATTCCTGCTCGACCTTTCGAAGTAGGGAAGCGCGCTCTATGACCCAGCGAAATCCATTGTCTACATCCTCACGGCGAGCGGTCAAATCGCTATTGTCTGGATCTTGATGAGATCGAAGCGCCCATTTGCGGACGGTCTTCGGCGTTCGGGAAAGTCCGTTCTGCTCACAGAAAACTACCGCTTCAGAAACACTGAGCCATTCACCAAAGCCGTTCGCACTGGTTTGCACCGGTTTGGACGGATGTGAGCCCAACCCTAATTCATAATCCATATCGGTATGATAGCACATGTATTCTACATGATGTGCGACCCTGGGGATGCCGGGTACCAGCCTGATCGAAGCAGACACCAACCGTCAGAACTCTTCATCCCAAACTGAATGGGACTCGGATAAAATCATTTCAGAAGATGCCCCACGTGCGGTGCGTGAATATCTGGCGACACTGGATGAAGCGGCTTTGGTGCTGCCACTCCGGTGCAGCCCAAGTTCGCCTCCCATTCCGACCCGGCATCCCAGTAAACTGCAGCGCGTAAAGGCCCTGCCTTTTTTGCCTACTCCGCCAACTACATGATTGATACCGATCATGCGGTGATCCTGGATGTTGAAGCCATACGATCTGTGCGACAAGCCGAATTGGGTGCCATGCAGACGATGCTCGACAGAACCAACGACACCTTCGACATCAACCCGGAACGCATGATTGCAGATGCAGCTTATCTTACTGCGCGGTAACCTCAACAGCGACCTGTTTCACAGAAAATCAACAGCAGAATATCGAGCCGTCTATCTGGTCATATCGCCGTCAGGTCTTCGAACAGGAGCAATTTGATTGCTCTGGCGCGATCTGACCAGAAAACCAACTGCGCGCCCTGCTATCGTTCGTTCTCTGGAAGGGACAATCGTTCAGATGGGCAGGTTATTTTGAAAGCAAGTTGGGCAATCAGTCAAACAATACCTTGTGCCGAGAGTAATGCTTTGGGCAATCAGGTCCATTGCACTTATTGTTGGCGCGTTATGACCAGACTGCTGTGTGTGTTGTCTATAGACACGAAGCGCATCACGGAATTCTGAGGAAAAGCATGGAACGATTATTTGATGATAGGGGTACAAGAGTGAGCAATAGATTTGTTGTGGGTGTGGTGTGCTCGGTGATGTTGGTAACCGGGACATTGAACAGCACTGTGGCAAATGCGCAATCTGCGACAGTTTGCGATGCCTATGCTCGAAACTATTCACAAAATGGCAGCAGGCAGGGGCAAGTTCTGGGTATAGGAGCAATCGGCTCGCTGGTAGGCGCTGGAATTGGAGCTGCTTTCGGTGGACCTGCAATAGGGGCTGCTATCGGTGGTGGACTTGGTCTGATAGGCGGCGGTTCACAGCGCAAAAAGACGGCAAATAGAATGTACAATGCAGCTTACCAGGATTGCATGGCAGGTCGTGTTCGTTAGACATGAATTTTTTCAAGAACGGAGATTTTATATGACTATCAAAAGGTCAATTGTTGTAGCTGTTATAACTCTGGTTTCAGGGGTCACGTCCACACTGCCAGTAATGGCGCAAGACACGGGTGTTCGAAAAGTTGAACAGTATAGCTGCAAAGATGTGATGCGTGAAAATGGCTCCGCCCGTGATACAGCGGTTGCCTTTTTGCATGGCTTTTTGCTTGGTAAGTCAGGAACTGAAGAGTTTAACTTGGAAACTCTCACTAAACAGACAGATGCTTTCATTGACCTTTGCCTTGATAACCCTGCTGCAAAGGCAGTGGATACCATGATGAAGGTAAAGAGCTAGGGGTCGACCTATAAATCCACGAAAAGCGCCAGATGGCTGCTTTGAGCACAATGCGGACCTCCTTTGAGGCCGCTTGGGGTGTTCAATTTTAATGTAGTGCTGGAGATTGGCCGTGGTCCAGCGAAAGGGATGAGAATGAAGAGCTCAATTAGATCAATGTTGCTGGCGCTCGTCGCCAGTATGCTTTTCGCACCCGTTGTTATGGCCACCGACCTTGAACCTTATAATCCGGACACCGGTGTTCATGGATCATTGACGTTGTATGGTTGGTATGTGTTTCCCGGAGGGGACATTACCATCGGCGACCAGACAATTGATATCGGCGGTGGTGATGGCAGCATTTTCGACATTCTTGACGGTTTCTTCATGGCTAACGGGGAACTCCGCTATGGGGATTTCGGAGTATACGGCGATGTAGTGTATGCAGGTCTGAGTGACGACAATACCAATAGTGGTTGGGAGCTTGACGCGCTGATGGTGACCGGTTTGCTGACCTATGACGTAATGAGATCATCGTCAGGTTTTGTTCAAGTCGGGGTTGGCGCGCGTTATTGGGAAGTTGATACCGGTTTCTACATTGGTCCAATTGAGAGGGATAGAAATCCCGATTGGGTTGATTTTGTTGGCGGGTTCCGGGGCCAACAATATCTGTCTGATGCTTTTTATATTGAGGGAACAGCGCTTGTCGGCTTTGGTGGCTCGGACTTTATGTGGGATGCATATGGTGGCCTCGGCTACAATTTCACCCCCAACTTCTCAGGAAGTGTTGGCTATCGTGGTATGGGCGTGAATTATGAGGCTGGGTCAACTGAACTGGATTTGACCCTCCACGGTCCATTTGCAGGGCTAACCTTGCGTTTCTAGCTCCAAAGCTGTTGAAGGCGTAGGTCGGAAAGGGTGACACGGATATTGAGATCAGGGCCACCATGATTCCTGCAGTCAGTGGTAAGTTGTCCTTCCCCCCTATAACTGGGCCGGTTATTTTGATTTTCTCTATTGAGATTGACCTGCTCGCAGAAAACCACTGCTTCAGAAACACTGAGCCATTCACCAAAGCCGTTCGCACCGGTTTGGACGGATGTGAGCCCGTTCCTAGTTCATAACCCATACCAACATTTTAGCATGAGTGTTCTATTTGGTAAGCGCCCTTGGGGATGCCGGGCAAGAGCTCTGCAATTGAAAATGCAACCCCAGTTGACCAATGACGACCTACTAACAGCGGCACACGGTCGTGACCAGCCCCAACAAATATCGCCGCGATATGCTCTCTCAGAAACACGCCTGATCTGGCGCGATATGACCAAACAAAGCCCACGCTGCGAGATACCCTCAAAAAGAAGCATGATCAAATAATTGAGTACTGTCCACCAGCTCACGCTTGGCTAACTTGGTTAAAACTGGAGAAGTCACATGACAATTTTACCCCTCAGAAACATGTTTGTTGGCGCCAGCATTCTCGCGCTCGCGTGCTCAGCTGCGTACGCAGATACACCGACATACAAAATGACCACTGATATCCCGCCAGAGATCACTACGCCCGACAGCGTGGATACATCGATTGGAACCCTGAAATTTTTCGACGGCGTGCCGGATGAAAGCACCGTTTCGGCAGTCTACGATTACATGGACCGGGCCCGGGCCGTGCAGGTCTTTGTCAATATGGTCCCGGCCGTGTCGATGTACCATCTGCGTCAGGGCATGCGGGATATTGGCCTTACCGGCTCCAACCAGATCGTGATCGCAGAGGAATTGGGCGATTCAAAACCATTGGTTCTGACCTGGAACAACACCTCGCTCTACACGTGGGGCTTTCTCGATTTGGCAACGGACGGGCCGACGGTGGTCGAGGTGCCGCCGGGGGTGCTGGGCGTGTTCAACGACATGTACTTCCGCTACATATCCGACATCGGGGCCGCCGGTCCTGACAAGGGCCAGGGCGGCAAGTATCTGGTGTTGCCGCCGAATTACGCAGGCGACGTGCCAGACGGATATTTTGTTGTCCAATCGGAGACCAATGGCGTGTGGAACTTCATGCGCGGTTATGTCGAGAAAGGCGTCAAGGAAGCGACCGACCGGATCAAGGCCAACCTGAAGGTCTACCCGCTGGCCAAGCAGGACAACCCACCCAAGATGGCGTTCTCCAATATGTCGGGGCTGGCAGACTACAAGACGATCCCCCCAAACGACTTCAGTTTCTACGAAGACCTGAATGCGGTGATCCAGGAAGAGCCGGTCGGCTGGCTTGATCCGGAGACGACCGGCCTGATCGCTTCGATTGGTATCGTCAAGGGTCAGCCTTTCAACCCCGACGCACGCATGAAAGCGATCCTGACCGATGCGGTGGCCATCGCTAACGCCTATGCGCGCGCCAACACCGTGTACCCCCGTGACCCCGGTCATCGCGTCTACAAAGGCACGGAGAGTGAGTGGGTGATGGCCTTCGCTGACAAGGACACCTATTTCCTTAAGGACGGCGGACGCCGTTTTGATAGCCGCCTGTGGATGCATTACAACGCGGTGGTCGTAACGCCTGCGATGGCACTGACAAACCCCGGTGCGGGCTCTGACTACCTGATTGCCGGTCTGGACGCGAAACACCAGGATCTGGATGGCGCGAAGACTTACAAGCTGCATGTGCCACCGAAGGTGCCGGTCAAGGACAACTGGTCGGTGACCATCTACGACACCCAGACCCGGTCCATGTTGCAGACCGATCAGAAGTTTGCAGGCGTCAACAGTCTTGGCGATGGGCTGCAGCAAAATGATGACGGCTCCTATGACGTGATCTTTGCGCCCGAACTGCCCGAAGGGGTCGACCAGCGCAACTGGATCCAGACGATACCAAACAAAAGCTGGTTCATCCTCTTCCGCGCCTATGGACCGCTTGAGCCCTGGCTCGACAAGAGCTGGCGACCTAGCGAGCTTGAATTGGTCGAGTAAAAATCAGAAGCGCATGGAGGCATGCGCTCGTTTCTGCCCAGAAAAAGATTTGAGGAGAAAAACCATGACTGTTAAATCAACTTCACGCCTTGTCGGTTTGCTGACCGGAGTAGCCCTGCTCGGGCTTGTTCAGCCGGTTAGTGCAGAGGGTAACAAGACCACGGTTCAGAAAACATATGCAGGCGAGATCGAACTTCAGGGGCAGTCGATCACCAAGAAAACCGCTGAGTTCTTGCATCGTCGGATTCTTGAGCAACGCGCGACCCAACTGGTCACTTGGGCGATGCCGATGATGAATTTCGAGCAGCTCTACCCGGCGCTTCATGCCAACCTGAAAACCTCTCAAGGCATGGATGTCTCGGAGGAGGATATCTTCTTTGGCCTGTATGACGGATATGACGGCGTTTATCCGTTCATGACAGCTAACGTTACGACACCTTACACCATCGGGTTCTCGGATTTGTCGCAAACCGGACCAATTGTGGTCGATCTGCCCCCCGGCGCGATCTACGGCGTGGTGGACAACGCGTGGATGCAGCCCATTCACGAGATCGACGGCACGCCCGGAAAACTGCTTCTCGTCGGGCCGGGACAGGATGCCCCCAAGGATTTCGATGGCAAGATCGTTCAATCCGACACGTTCCGGGTGTTCTACTTCTACCGTGCTCTGGGGACTGGCGACGAAGCCAAGGCACTCAGGACTTCCGTGAAGGCCTATAAATTGTCGGACGCCGACAATCCGCCGGAAACGAAGTTTGTCAAATACGAACCCAAACCGGGCGACGCGATCGCGCTCAATACCCAGCCGCGCGACATGCGGTTCTGGGAACTGGTGAACACCTATGTTCAGCGTGAACCGATGGCTGACCGTGATCGGTTCTTCTATGCGTGGCTGAAAGACTTGGGCATCGAAAAAGGTAAGCCGTTCAAGCCGACGGATGAGCAGGCGGAGATCCTTCAGGCCGGTCTCGACGTTGGCATGGCGATGTCCCAGGCGATCTCGTTCAACAAGACGCGGAACATGTTCCCGACCTCGATCTATGGCGAGAATTCCGGGTTCGAGGACGCCATGGCCGCTATGGACCCGAAAATCGACCTGCCGACCTTTTCGATGTTCAACGAGCGGGCGTCCTACGGGTTTGAGGCGACGACAACGTCGGCTGGCATGGTGTCACGCACACCCGGCAAGGGCTCGGCCTATCTGGGGGCCTACTACGATGCGGACGGCAATGCGCTGATGGGTGGCGAGAACTATACGCTGCATATCGGGCCGAAACCGCCGGCCGCCAATTTCTGGTCCGTGACGGTATACGACATCAATAACCGATTGATCATCCGCAACGAACAGAAACGATCGGACCGGTCTTCGCGCTCAGAAGGTCTTATCACAAACGATGATGGGTCGGTTGATCTGTATTTCGGCCCCCAAGCGCCGGACGGCAAGGAAATCAACTGGGTACAGACCAATGAGGGCGAGTCATTCTTCGTTTATCTGCGGCTCTATGGCCCCGAACAGGCCTATTTCGACCAGACCTTCCCGATGACGCCGATCAAGAAGGTCGAATGACGCGGGTCCACGAGACGGCGCAACCGTCGAAACGCTTTATGACTATCTCGACCGGTCCCGCGCGGCCGAGGTGATGCTGAACGCGATGCCAACCATGTCGGCCTACGCGCTGCGCGAAGGCCAGAGAGCGGCAGGCTGTGCCGATGCCGCGCACCAGATCCGCATTTTTGACATGCTCATGGATTCAAAGTGGCAGTTTCTGACGGGGAGCACCTCGACCATGTACGCCATAGGTTTTCTCGACCTCGAACGGGACGGGCCGACCGTGATCGAACTT
>CAVOQE010000002.1:0-331765 GCA_963698275.1 uncultured Alphaproteobacteria bacterium
ATCTGCAGCCCGGCCACGAAGCCGCACTGGAGTTGGGGCTTGAGGAAGACACATGCGTCTCGTTTGGGGCAGGGTATGCGCCGAAGGGAATTATGCGGGGAAGACTTGCGATCCCGATCCACGACTGGATTGGCAACCTTGTGGCCTACTGCGGGCGCACCGTCATGCAAGACAGCCCAACCTTGATCTTTCCAAACGGGTTCAGGCCGGAAGAGCATATCTTCAACGCTAACCGCATTGGGGGAAGGGGAGTTGGTACTGATGCGGGATCCCCTGGACGTTCTGATTGCCACTCAGAATGGTATCGATAATGCAGTGTGCTTTCTAACTGAGACAGTCACGCCACATCAACTGCAAATCCTGGCTGCCTTCATGGACAGCTTGAGGATTGAAGCCATCGAGCTTCACTAGCCCTCCACGGAGGGCTTTTTCTTTGGGTGGGGGACGGCGCCACAACGGCGCTGAAGATTGATCTCGACAGCTATCAGGATGGCGGGATTTGGACATCGTATGCTAGGATGGCAACATAATCGGAAGCATATGTCATCAGCCACACTCGAACTCTACAAGGCGCTTCTAAGCGCCGGTGTCGACGAAACCAAGGCCAAGCAAGTTGCTGAAGACGTCGTCACCCGAGACGATGCAAAACACCTGGCCTCAAAGGTCGACATTGCAGACATCAAGACTGAAATCTCAGCGCTGGAAACGCGGATATATCGCGCGATTGCTGTTCAAACCATTACTATCGTTGGTGCAATCGTTCGGTTGCTGCAGATTCTTTAACCCACTTAAAAATCGCCAAACCGATTTGGAAAACGGCTTAATCAAGATGCCCTTTCATCCGATGTGTCGCAAAACATATATTGCACTAAACCGCTACGCGGTAGAGAATTTTGGGAACGGTGATGGCAGTGGATCACATGTTACCTGGCTGCTTCTTCAGTTTCTTCACCCGATGTTTCTGGTAATCGATAACGACTGATGCGAAGGGTATGAAACTGTTTGCTGCGGGGCTTGTTGCTGGTGGTCTGACCGTTGGCGCGAATGCTCCCGCTGCCGCCCAACATGTCGCAGGCGGTGTCATCGTCGAGTACAACAACGTCGATATCGCCCTGGTCGCCAAAGGGTGGAGCGTTCTGCAATTGCTGCGCGGAAGCGTCTACAATAGCGACGGCAATTTCGTCGGCTACGTGCACGACGCAATTGCCCTGCCGGACGGATCGACCTACCTACGTGATCGTCAATGTCGCGGGGTTTCTGAACATCGGCGAGAAGCTGGTCGCGTTGCTTGCCAAGGCCTTCGGAATAAGAGTCTTATGGAAACCTGCTTCTGCCCAATGCAACCAAGGACAACCTCAAGGCGCTGCCGCGGTTCTACTACCGCTGATCTGAAGGGCGCCACGCCACATTGGGCACACCTTGCAAGGGCCAGACAGGCTCCCGCCTCGCTGCAAGCAAAGACAAGGAAACAGGGACAAAGCCGCCTCCGCTGCAAACACGCCAAGAGCAAACCGGGATAGTCGGGAGTGGGTCGCCGCCCTTGGTATTGTTGTTCATCGATGGCGTTCTTGCGCTTTCTTCTCAGTTCTTTTCGCAGTTCGACGTAACCCCGCTCACCTTGTTTTTGATTACAGTCGAATCACGAGATAAGGCTCGGCGCAGCCGCTGGCTGCATTGCACCTAGATGTCCGAGTTGGGTCGGCACTGCCCAAACTGGACGTTTGCTGTGAAACAACCAACGCCTTATTCGTGCCAGAACGAGAAATTCGCCTCCTGATAGTCGACCTTATCTAAAAGCCTCTTCCTAAAGGTCAGTTTTGGTTTGCGAGGGGTGTCGAACCAGCTTCGAACCTCAATTTTCCCGCAACCAGACATCAGCCGTTTGTATATCATTGAAGCATTGTGCAGGCACATCTCTCGCCTGCATGACTTCACACACGTATGCTATGTCTTGCCTAAGGTGAGGCGCACAACTTATGGCAACTTTCTTGATATTTTCATTCAGCTGGTCCGCAAGCAGAAAAACGCCCGCCCGCCGCTTTGGATTGAGCTTCTCACTGTCTTCGATGTAGTCAATCAGCAATCGCGGCTCATCAAGGCGGCTGATTAATTCGATCAATTGCGGCAGTTTTTCCTGAACGTCTTCAATTGTAGATTGATTTCTCAGCACCAACCGAACAGTCTGGCTGTTCTCATCCACATAAAAATCAATTGCCATCTCTGATCGATAGCCTCCATGAACGGTGGAGCATTTGTCGGCGGCTTTCTAATTAGGCATTCGCCGCGAGTGACCAGCCTCACTTTATTGGTCCGGTTTGAATGTTAGTTCATGGGTGGCCTTTGCTGCAATGGGATGATTGCTTCTCCACATATCCGTTCTCCCAGGGTGATCCCTGCTCAGTGTAAGCCGTTTGCGCGCCGACTGCACTGATCCAACTGCGGACAGCCTCAGCAATGAACTCTGGGCCGTTATCTGAGCGGATGTAAGCGGGAACACCGCGCAGAATGAACAGGTCGGTGAGGACGTCGATCACATCGATAGAGTTGAGCTTACGTTTGACGCGGATGGCAAGACACTCCCGGCCAAACTCATCCAACACGTTCAGGGTTCTGAATGCCCGTCCATCATCAGTTCGATGATGCACGAAGTCGTAGGACCACACGTGGTTCACGTATTCTGCTTGCAGCCGGATGCACGACCCATCATTGAGCCACAGACGGCCTTTCTTGGGTTGCTTTGGCGGGACCTTCAGTCCCTCACGTTGCCACAAGCGTTCGATCCGCTTGTCATTGACCTGCCAGCCCGCGTCACGCAGCAGCGCTGCCAGGCCGAACACCTCCCAGCGCCTGCGGCGCTTAAGTCTAGGTGTCCACAAAACCAGGGCAAGACCATTTGACCCAACTGAGACATTGTCCGTTTTCAATTCAAGCCGAACAACTGGCAGGCTAAGCCAAGGCTACACTACCAGAGGAAAGAGATGATCAGGATGCTAGCCAAAGCCAACGGGTAGATCGCTCGCGACCACAAATTGATGCGCGTTGCTAGAGCAACTGAGTTTCTTCCGTACATACTCGTTGTCACGACAGTATGTACAAGGCCCAGGAAGACCATGAGTGTTGACAGTAAAATAAACAGATCAATGCGCGTGAAGTAAGCAACTCGTGGCAACAATACGCTAGAGGCGAATAGATATGCCACCAGCGTTAAAAAGGATGTGGTCGAGATGCCTAGATTGGTCCCGATCTCCTTAGGGTCGATCCATCGCGGCACCCATGACATGGCGACTATGAAACATAACGGAAGAATAAGCTTCCATATATAGAATCGATGCAGCCTCTCTAAATTAACTTCCAATATGAAGCCGGCAGTTCCCGCCTGCGATTGGAAAGGGAAATAGGCACGCGATTTTGCATTCCAGGAATTTACCTTGAAATCGGGCAATGAGAATTTTTCATGAACCCCTGAGTTCCCTCCCTTGACTTTGAATAAGATGGGTCATGGTCACATCGGTCTGCAAGAGGCCCGCTGCAACGATATGAATGCTCAAAGTTTGCCGATCGAGCGGAAAATCATGCAAATCAAAAGGTTGAGAAAACCAACCCCACGATTTTTGTCGGTAAACAACTTCGCCGTCGGGATAGATTTCCACATACGAAGGAAATGCATCCCATATTTGCTGCTGATTAAGGATTGTAAGCCGGGGTGTCCAAACACTCGTAGTTGGGGCAATCCTGGGCCCAGGTCCTTGATGCTGTAGCGTGGGAATCTTCCAGCGAGCCTCGTAGTAAACACTGGCCGAAAAATTCTGGTTTGCAGAATTGACAGCATCAACATCAATCAAATAAATTGCGATCCGTACTTCGGTGGGTTCTCCCCAGGCTGAGGGGCGCTGTAGTTCCGGTTTGGCTATATCGACAATCGGAGATTTCGCTACCTCGGAAATCGATCGAGGATTTGCCGCAATGTCTGGCACCTCAACCTGGGCCGCGCTCACTGAGTAAAGCAGGCAAAACAGCATCAACATGGCTGATAATTTATACGCCAGCCTCATCGCTGTTAGCCGTATCCTGCCTGGGTTATCCAATAGCTGTTGCCTTCTGCGTGGTTGAAGTTACTGCTTCCCCATTCACGCTAATTGCACGGATACTCCGCGTCTAGTGCAACCATGCATTGTCGATGATCCCCAGCACCCGAGCATGCCAGGTGGAAGTTCGATCACGGTCGGCCCGTCCCGTTCGAGGTCGAGAAAACCTATGGCGTACATGGTCGAGGTGCTCCCCGTCAGAAACTGCCACTTTGAATCCATGAGCATGTCAAAAATGCGGATCTGGTGCGCGGCATCGGCACAGCCTGCCGCTCTCTGGCCTTCGCGCAGCGCGTAGGCCGACATGGTTGGCATCGCGTTCAGCATCACCTCGGCCGCGCGGGACCGGTCGAGATAGTCATAAAGCGTTTCGACGGTTGCGCCGTCTCGGGGACCCGCGTCATTCGACCTTCTTGATCGGCGTCATCGGGAAGGTCTGGTCGAAATAGGCCTGTTCGGGGCCATAGAGCCGCAGATAAACGAAGAATGACTCGCCCTCATTGGTCTGTACCCAGTTGATTTCCTTGCCGTCCGGCGCTTGGGGGCCGAAATACAGATCAACCGACCCATCGTCGTTTGTTATAAGACCTTCTGAACGTGAAGATCGGTCCGATCGTTTCTGTTCGTTGCGGATGATCAATCGGTTATTGATGTCGTATACCGTCACGGACCAGAAATTCGCCGCCGGCGGTTTCGGCCCGATATGCAGCGTATAGTTCTCGCCACCCATCAGCGCATTGCCGTCCGCATCGTAGTAGGCCCCCAGATAGGCCGAGCCCTTGCCGGGTGTGCGTGACACCATGCCAGCCGACGTTGTCGTCGCCTCAAACCCGTAGGACGCCCGCTCGTTGAACATCGAAAAGGTCGGCAGGTCGATTTTCGGGTCCATAGCGGCCATGGCGTCCTCGAACCCGGAATTCTCGCCATAGATCGAGGTCGGGAACATGTTCCGCGTCTTGTTGAACGAGATCGCCTGGGACATCGCCATGCCAACGTCGAGACCGGCCTGAAGGATCTCCGCCTGCTCATCCGTCGGCTTGAACGGCTTACCTTTTTCGATGCCCAAGTCTTTCAGCCACGCATAGAAGAACCGATCACGGTCAGCCATCGGTTCACGCTGAACATAGGTGTTCACCAGTTCCCAGAACCGCATGTCGCGCGGCTGGGTATTGAGCGCGATCGCGTCGCCCGGTTTGGGTTCGTATTTGACAAACTTCGTTTCCGGCGGATTGTCGGCGTCCGACAATTTATAGGCCTTCACGGAAGTCCTGAGTGCCTTGGCTTCGTCGCCAGTCCCCAGAGCACGGTAGAAGTAGAACACCCGGAACGTGTCGGATTGAACGATCTTGCCATCGAAATCCTCTGGGGGCATCCTGTCCCGGCCCGACGAGAAGCAGTTTTCCGGGCGTGCCGTCGATCTCGTGAATGGGCTGCATCCACGCGTTGTCCACCACGCCGTAGATCGCGCCGGGGGGCAGATCGACCACAATTGGTCCGGTTTGCGACAAATCCGAAAACCCGATGGTATAAGGTGTCGTGACGTTAGCTGTCATGAACGGATAAACGCCGTCATATCCGTCATACAGGCCAAAGAAGATATCCTCCTCCGAGACATCCATGCCTTGAGAGGTTTTCAGGTTGGCATGAAGCGCCGGGTAAAGCTGCTCGAAGTTCATCATCGGCATGGCCCAGGTGACAAGCTGGGTGGCGCGCTGTTCCAGAATCCGGCGATGCAGGAAAGCGGCAGTGTCTTTGGTGATCGACTGTCCCTGGAACTGGAGTTCGCCCGCGTAGGTCATAGCGGTGGACGTGCCGTCCTGCGCCAACACCGGTTGGGTGCCTGCCAGAGACATCAGCGCGAATGCGCCCGCGACGGTTGTGTTGCGTAGCAGAGATTTTTTCATTTTCTTCTCCTTGAAGGTTGATGCAGGACGACGCGTGATCTCGTCGTATTCTGCAAACATGGTATGTCGTTGCCGGGGCGCGTTTTGGTCCGATCGCGCCAAAAGAAAGGGCCGGAGCATGTGCTCCGGCCCCGGTTCATTCGGTCACTCGACCAGTTCGATCTCGCTCGGCTTCCAGCTCTTGTCGATCCAGGCCTGCTCCGGCCCGTACATGCGCAGGATGATGAACCAGCTCTTGCCAGGGATGGTCTGGAGCCAGTTGCCTTCCTGACCCTCGGGGGCCTCGGGCGCGAAGTAGATGTCGTAGGATCCGTCGGCGTTGGTTTTGATACCGTCGGTCTGGCTGCCCAGTGTCGGGAACTGCTGATCGGTCTGAAGCTGCGACCGGGTCTGGGTATCATAGATCGTGACGGCCCAGAAATCCTTGGCGGGTGGGTCCTTGGGGATCGTCAGCTTGTAAGTCTTGGCACCGTCCAGCACCTCTCCGCCCTTCGCCATTCCGGCGATGCCGTAGTCAGAGCCTTTGCCCGGCACGGTTACCGCCATTGCCGGCGTCACGACGACGGCGTTGTAGTGCATCCACAAACGCGAGTCGTATCGGCGCGCGCCGTCGATCAGGAATGTCGTGTCCTTGTCGGCAAAGGCCATGACCCATTCACTGTCGGGGCCATAGATGCGCTGGTCGCTATCCTTGGGGACAACCGTGTTGGCACGGGCATAGGCGTTGCCGATGGCCACCGCGTCAGTCAAGATCGCCTTCATGCGATCATCGGGGGCAAAGGGCTGGCCCTTGACAATCCCAAGTGCCGCCAGCAGCCCGCGCGTTTCGGGATCATGTGCGCCGATGGGTTCTTCCTGAACGATCTGGTTCAGAGATTCCCAGTAGCTATAGTCATTCGGCGGGACGGCGTTGTAGCCCTCGCGCCCCGACATGCTGAGGAACTCCGGCGCAGGCGGACTATCCACCATCGACAGCGGATAAATCTTCAGATTGTCCTTCACACCCTGCACCGCTTTATCAACGCCATCGCTGATATAGGCGCGCAAGAAGATCCAGTTTCCAAAGGTCTCAGGGCGCACCACGAAATAGCCATCGGGCACATCGCCGTCATAACCCGGTGGCAGAACAAGATACTTCCCGCCCTTACCCTGATCGGGGCCAGCGACGCCAAGGTCGCTGACATAGCGGAACCACATATCATTGACAGCACCCAGCATCCCCGGAGGCAACTCGATCACCGTCGGCCCGTCATTGGCCAGATCGGTATAGGTCCACGCATAGACTGTGGACGTATTTCCGGTCAGGAAAAGACTCTTGGAATCCGCCAGCTTGTCCCAGATCAGGACCTGATTGACCTTGGTGGCGCCAATGTTGCGCTGGCCCTGTCGCATGGAGAACTGCGACACCCCGGGAATCGTCGAGACATAGGCCTGCACGGCCCGCGCGCGATCCATGTAGTCATAGACCGTGTCGATCGTTTCCTTGTTCGGCACGCCGTCGAAAAAGTTGAGAGTCCCGATCGAGGTGTCCACGCTGTCCGGCGTCGTGATCTCCGGCGGGATATCCGTCGTCATTTTCATCTTCGGTGAGCCGGCCCAGGCTGCGGTTACCAAGCTCGTTGCAAGAAGGCCGGTAAGAAACACAATTGCCTTGTATCTATTACGCATATCGAAATCCTTTTCATTGACAAAAGCGCGATGCCAATCGTTAGACGATGCTCAACACGCTATGTTGGCGGCACGTTTTTTCGTTCTCATTGCGGCTTAGCTTAGCGATTGAAGAGGTTTATTTTAGTCATTTCGTGCCACGTGCAGGATGAAGTTTGATTGGCGCCATTACCCGGACAAGCGCCGCCTGCATTGTAGAAACCACGTCGAAAAATTCACCTGCAGGACCAGGAATGACTGAACTGAAAATGGTCGTGAGCTTCAGGCCAGGCGGTTGGCATGAAATGACTATTCTTGGAGAACCCGGATCGGTTAGGTTCGTAATTGCTCTGTATCTAAGTATCCAAGAGCGTAGTGCATCGAGTTTGCGTAAATCTCGAACGAGACCGGTGTGATTAAGGTATTTATTGAAAGGATTGAATCATGAAGTGGAGATTGCCAATAGTTGCGGTGCTTGGTGTCTTTTTTGGCCTTTCCCTTGGCCACGATAGTGAAAAGACATCCCAATCTGGAGATGTGATTAGCTGGTTAGGTCTCGGGATTTCAAAGGTGCATGCTCGCGGCCGTGCCCATGCCCGCCGTGGCGTTCGCAGGACTGCTCGCAGGACTACTCGGCGAACAACCCGAAGGGTTGTCCGGCGTCGATCAATTGCCGGCTGTTCGCCGTGGAATGCGTACTACTCCTGCGGCGGCGTCTATTATCGACCCATCGTTGAAAACGGAGTTACCGTCTATGTTGTGGTGAACCCCTGATAGTGAAACAGACGCAGCCAAGTCGTCGTACATGAACCCGGCACAATGTATCGTGGTTGTAACGATGTTGTTGCTGCCGGTCGTGATCGATTCAATAGCAAGATATGGAGATTCATAATGCGTGAACGTGTAAAAATCCTGGTGTGCAGCCTCGCGTTTGTCGGTTGTTTGGGTTTGGCAAGTGACCCGTCAAACGCTCAGGACACGAAACAGATGACGCAAGAGTTACACAAGGCATGCCTGGCGGACATGAGTAAATTCTGCAGTTCTGTCAATCTCGGTGAGGGACGTATGATGGCGTGTCTTTACGCGCATGAGGATCAAATCACCGAAGACTGCGATTCAGCAATGGCCGATACTGCTGATGTTCTAGACTCATTCCTGTCAAATGTGGCTGCAGCTCTTGATAATTGCGCTGAAGACATTGAGAAAACCTGTTCAGCTGTCGAGTTTGGGAGCGGCAGAATACTTTCTTGTCTGAAACAGAATAGTTCGAAAGTAAGCGCGGATTGTAAGGATTCTGCTGGCCAGTTGACAGAGTTCCTCGCGGATTAGGATTGCTATACTGAAACATTCCTTTTGTATCTGAATGGCTTATGTCATCTACGTGTGGTATCAAAGGGTCGAGGTCTTGTTTCGCGGTTCGTCCATCAATTCTGACGGCGGACCGCGACGCCGTCAGGTATTAGACAAGGCCGTGGGCCTTGCCATGACTGCGGCCAACCTCTTTTCAGGTCCGCGCGCTGGTCTGCCCGGACGTCGGTTCGATGGCGTATCACTCCGTGAGCAGAAAGACCGGTTTGGCAGTAAATGGTCGCAATGTCTGGGAAGGGCGAAGGCCGCCGAGGAGGGGTACATCGGCGCCCTTCTTCAAGGTCGAGTGCAGGGGAAACTCACAAGTGGACCTTGACTATTTTTAAATATACTTGATTGTGTAGGAGTTTACATTAATTTGTGTCATCCAAATGCATCGCAAGTCATGTTATAAGAATAAAAACTGACCCGAAACCCGGATTGGTTCACTTCACCCAGAATTCCTCATTCGACACCTCCTTGCGCTCATCGCGCTTCAATTTAGGTGTCCACCAAATCGGGGGAAGACCAATGTGCCATCAACAGCCATTCACCGAGTTCAACGCCAACGTCATGTGAGCGGAGATAGTGTTGAAAAAGTCGAAAATCGCGGAGCCTCATTTTTTCGCTATCGGAGCGAAATACTGAAAACCTCCGCTAAAACCGCCCGTCCTGTTTCACAGGCGCTTCAGGGTCGCGATAATCGAAAATTAGCCATCCCCCTCAGCCAAAATTTCCAAAACCGTCTCTGTGAGGTGGAAATTTTTGGACCCGAGGCAAATGGGGAGTTTTTCAACAGTATCCGGACAAAACGGGCATCCAGGATTTGGCGCATAATAGGGGCTATTCAAAGTGCACTTTAACGGGCTTCAGATCTTCGCGCCCATAGGCCAATGATCGGCAGTCAGAAAGATGCTCTCAGGCTCAGTTTTTCTCACCCTTGCGAATATCATTGAGAGTTTGGTAGATGGAAATGCTGCCGGGATTTAATCTAGTGGCTTTCTCCAGAATTGAGATTGCTTCGTCTGTGCGACCAAATGCGGCTTGGATACGAGCCAGCATGATCCAGGCCTGCTCCAATTGTGGGTCCATCTCAATTGCTTCTCGAAAGGCTGCATTGGCTGCATCAAATTGCCGACCCGTCAGCGCGACCCCTGCAAGCGCCATCTGAGTTCCAGGAAAGTCGGCAGTGGCTTTGAGACTTGCCTTATAATCGTCCATAGCCTTGGACAACAGGCCAGAGTAGCGCTCTGGCAGCCGAGCAATTCGCGCGTCGAGCAAGCTACGCGCAACCTCGATCCGGACAGTGCGGACGGGATCATCCAGCAGTTCAATCAGCCGCACAACGCGGTCCTGCGGATTTGCTCCTCTTTGCACTGCAATGGCTGCACGACGAACCAGTGGGTCAGGATCGCTGAGATGAATGACAGCTTCTGAGGCCACCTTCTCAGACGAAACGCTTGCCAACGCTGTCAGAGCGCTGGCCCTTACAATGGGTGGTTTTGACTTGTCTGCTGCCAGAACCAAGAGTTTGCTGGGGACAGGAATGCCTTGCCAGGCGGTTGCCAGAATGTCTGCAAAGTGTGGTTGTCCGATCCGGCTCTGCGGAAATCGAGCCTTGATTTCCAATGCTGCCCAGTTGGCGGACTTGTCTGAATGGCAATCCGAGCAGGCATTGGGGACACCATGCTTCTCGCTCAGATCGGGACGGGGAACCTGAAAGCTGTGATCGCGACGCTTGTCGATGCCCATATAGGTCTCAGTGCGCATGTGACAACTGACACAGGCAGCACCGGGCGTTTCCGGCTTGTGGAAGTGATGTGCCTCACTGTCATAAGTCGCCTTTTTGAGGGTTGGGAAACTTGGATTGCCGGCAGGTGAATGACACTGGGTACAGACCACATTGCCCTCAGCCTTCAATGTTGCTGAATGGGGTTCGTGACAGTTGGAACAGCGCACGCCCTTCTGGTTCATTTTCGACTGCAGGAATGATCCATACACATAAACTTCCTCGAGGATTTGACCGTCAGGGTGGTACAGCCCGTTTCGAAGCAGCGAGAGGCCATAGTGATCGTCATAGTCAGAACCAGGTGTCGGCGTGTCTGCTCCAACCTGGGAGCGTCGCGAGTGGCACACCGCACACTGCTCAAGTTCTAAAGACGCATCATTCACGGAGAAATTCATTGTCAGGCCTGTTTTCCCGACATTGCTCCAGGCGGGGGCCTTAAAGCTTGCAGGCTTGTTTGCCCATGCAGCATGAGCCTGTCCAGGACCGTGACACGCTTCGCAACCAACGCCGATTTCTGCTTGTGTACTCCTGTAGATCCGCTGGTTGGTATCATACGCCTTCTTGAACCCGGTAGCATGGCACTCTGCGCACCGTGCATCCCAGGATTTATAAGGCCCGGTCCAATGCAGGCCGTTGCTGCTGGGCAGGTCCTGATCCGGATAGAGGTGGTACCATCGCTTCTTCAGCGCATCCCAGGCGGTATCCAGCGCCTGTAGCCGCCCGGGTCTGATTTCAACCAGATACTGTTGAAGCGGCGATATACCAACAACACCTTTGACATCATACTCGGTCTGCTTGCCATCTGGTCCATCGGTAGATACGCGCGCTCTGTCGCCATCACGATAAAACCGGCTGACGACACCCTTGTGAGAAAAGGTCTCACCAGAGAAAGGCGCAAGCGTTCGTCCATCCTGAGGATAGGTCCACGCCAGGTCGTGATGCGAACCACGCCACGCCGAAAGTTCTTCCTTGTGACAAGCGCCACAACGTTGTGAACCAATATAATCAGGTTCCTTGGGATCGATCGTCTCGGCACGAACCGCGGCAGTTAGAAACCCAACCTGCAACAACAAAATGAACCAGAACCGGGTTGCTCTGCGATCATTGGAATGCATTGACTACTCTCATTCTAACGCTCCGGTTTATCAGACTAATGTCTTCTTCGCGGCCGGAAAAGCCACTTTTTTGATGATGGAGGCCAGATCAAAAACACGCGTGAACAATGAGCACCAATAAAGAAATCCCTCATCCCCCATTTGTCACATCGATTGTGTATTCAATCAGCGCCATAAATGCACGAGCAGGATACATCTTGAGGACGACCTCGACATAATCCCCGAAGTGTGTGTTCCGATAAGTACACTCAGAGAAACTAGCCTGAATAGTGCGTTGCCCATTAACACCCTTATCGAAGACGAAACTCATTCCAGCGCTTTGAGAACTGACGATTGCACCCTAGAAACGAATCTGCATCGACGTGCCAAGGATCGTTGCCGTGTCGATATCCGGGAAGGGTGAATCCACCACCTGTGCGTCTAAAGTCAGGTGCACTGCCGGGGTTAATTCGATGTTGTAGAAGAACTCCCAAACGGATGACGAATCGGCGATCCCGAGGGCGTTCAGAAATCGGCCTTTTCGCAGCTTGTTGTAGTTGTACGCGATACCCATGGCGTCATTGTCACGACCAGGAACCAGCCCCCTGGCGTTTACACCGGCGCTGATACTGTAGTCCAAAGGGTTGGTGTCGGGATCGGCAAACTGAACGCGGAAAAACACACCCACCCCTTGCAGGTCCTGCCTCCCGTTTGTGGTGTCGACTGCTTGCGCCGCGTCACCTTCGACCCACAGATACTGCCAGAAGTCTGCCGAAACGAACCAGGTGTTATCCTTCGTGGACGGTATCAGTTGGCCTTCATCAATGTTGATGCGACCATTTATTTCGTTGAAACTACCGTTCCAACCATACCCGTACATAAGGCCGAAGCCGCCAGGCAGATCACTGATTTGGTATTGATTGGTGATCTGAAGCAATCCGAACAAGCCGTCGTCTAGGTCATCTAATCCCGTGCTGTTGGAGGTATCTGTGCTCGTTGCCACCATTCCAGTGATCGACATGTTTGGAGCCGGCATCACCACCACGCTTGTCCCAAGTATGCTGTAGGGAATGACAAGTGCCGGAGACACTGGCATGTTCAGGTTCTGGTTCCACCACTGGCTCCTACCGCGACCGCCCGCAAATTCGTTGGCAGAATCATAGGTGTCATACTTTCCGAAACTTACGGCAAACTTCTCGCTGAGAAACTGGGTGTAATTGATCACAGGGAGCCAAAGGGCGACATTTTCATCAAAAGTCGACGTGGTGGGATGCGTCGCATCGGTATTGACCGGAACAATGGAGCCGCTGATACCGTTGACCGAGTTCCCATAGCGCGACACGGCGCGCATCTGCAGCAAACCTCCGGGGATAAGACCCATGCGATCAAAATCAATGGCAAAATTGTAGTCGATCGTTCCACCATATGCGGAGCCGGTGTCTGCTCCGCCATCGACAACGGCCTGAAAATACTGGTTGTAATCAATATTGAAGGTAAATCCCTTCTCGGCCCATTCGGTCCGATTGCCGTTCAGATCACCAAGCAAATATGAGCGACGGGCGAAATCACCGGAGTAGTCGGGCAAAGGCAGGATGCCGCTACTCGTTGCCGGGGCGTCGTCCGCCAGCGCGTCAGGCACAGGAGACAGGGGAATAGCCGCCCCTAAAAGCAGCACCACCGCCATCCTCAAGGCGTTTTTAAGTCTTATGCTTGACATCAAGTTGCTTCGCGATTTCCTGTTTTAGTCAGGGATGCTGCGCCGGGGATGGTCCCTGGCGCAGCATGTACGGTTCAGCTTGTTATTTCTTTATTGCAGGCACATACGGATCAGGCGTGCCCGGCTTGATTACTGGTTCTTTGGCCAACGACTCCTGATGCTCTACCAGAATCGGCCCAGTCCCCCAACGTACCCATAAGTTTTCCATTATTTCTGGGGTCAAGTTCACTGGATATTCTTCTTTAGGGTCATCATAGAGGTTGAAAAAGCGAACAAACGGGAACTCGTTCAGTACCCCACTACCCCGTCCTCCCTCAAGCTCCTTGAACATCATCTTATAGTTTTGCCACTTCACGCCGAAAATATCGTCACCGACATAGATCACAAAGCCGTCTCGACCGGACTTCTCTTGTTTCCCCAGGAAGAAATCTGTCATGTCCATACTGTCGATGACACGATCTGTCGGCACCGTACCACCGGCAATATTTGCCAATGTAGCGTACAGATCAAACTGGTGCACGATCTCGTTGGAGACCTTGCCTGCCGGAACTTTGCCAGGCCAGCGCACAATAAACGGCACCCGTAAGGACCCTTCCTTAGCCGTGAAATAGGAACCACTCCATGGGCCGTTCCATCCCTGGAAAGTGGGGGTCATTTCGCCGCCGTTATCCGAGCTAAAAATAAAGACGGTGTTATCGGCAATACCCAACTCATCCACCTTATCCAGCAATTCACCGGTATAGGCATCGATCTGCATCAGGATATCGCCCCAGTGGCCATTGCCACTCTTGCCTTTAAACTCAGCACTCGGTGTAACCGGCGCATGCGTCTGGGTGTAGGGCAGATACAGGAAGAACGGTTTGCCGGCTTCGGCCTGGCGTGTCATGAAATCTTTGGCAAGGTCGGTGACTTCACGGTCGATCTCTGGCCTTACCGACGAGTCGAAGACCTTCACCTCTTCTGTCGGTGAGCCTTTTTTGCCGGATAAAACATGCGTTTCCTTGATCATCGGAGTTTTGCCGGTCTCTCTCGCTATTTTCGCCCACTTCAGGAACATCTCAGTCGTCGGCCAACTGCTCTCGTCGGTCGAATTGGGGATGCCATACCACTCATCGAAACCCTGATTGGTGGGATAGCGACCCTCTGCCTGGCCGAGGTTCCACTTGCCGAAATGGGCAGTGGCATAACCCACATCGCTCAGCATCTCAGCCATGGTGTATTCCCACTGGGTCAAGCCATAATTCACGGTTTGGAGCGGTACAGTACCGTTCCCCGTGCGCACGGCATAACGGCCTGTCAGTAGCGCTGCACGGCTGGGCGTGCACTGCGCCTCGACATTGAAATTCAGAAGGCGCATCCCTTCACTGGCCAGCTCATCAATGCGCGGGGTGGCGCCGCCCCGGACAATACCCCCGCCGTAGACGCCGAGTTCGCCGTAGCCGAAGTTGTCCATGTTGATCAGGACGATGTTGGGTTTTTCCTGCTGTGCAAACGCAGTCGAGGCAAAGGCAATTCCGAAAGCCACAGTTATCAGGCGAAGTCCGGTTCGCAATTCAAAAGGCCAGCGCGGGGTATCTTTGAATTTTTTCATGAGTGCATCCTTTTTTCCAAAGCATATTCTGATTTTGGCGCAACACGCGTGGGTGTTGATCCGAGGATAGAGCACTGTGGGGCGGCAGTCTGGTCAGATCGCGCCGGATCAGTGAGTATGCTCCTGATGAAACATCTCACGACGATATTTGCCGGGGCTGATCCCGGCGAAACGTCGAAAACCGCGTCCGAAATTGGACTGATTCTTATAGCCAAGCGCCACCGCCACGTCGGTCACCCGCACGTCAGAATCCCTCAACATCTCGGTCGCCATTTTGAAACGTGTGGTTTCGACCAGCTCTGAATAGTTGGAGCCGGCTTGTTGGAGTTTGCGTTGCAGCGATCTTCGACTCACTCCAACGATTTCGGCGATCATGTCGATTTTCGGGGCCGCCCCTTGCAGATAGGGGCGTATCAGACGTTTTAAATTGTCCGTCCCGTTCAAGTTCAGACTGTCGGGAATGTCTGGGTCCGGCACTTGTGCCGCCCCGTAGATCATCTTGCTGGCCGCAAGAACGGAGGATGGCATGATGATCGACGTGTGGGCCGATCGCGTTATGAACCGTGAATTCGGATTCGCTTCGCGCGCAGCTCGGCAGACTTTGAAATCGGCTTTGAACCGGATCTCGTCCGGGGACCACGATTTACCCATGACACTTCGAACGACCTCGATCAGTACCGTGACCTGGGTCCATTCCGAGATATGAAGGCCGTTCAGCCCCTCGGGTGCCGTGATGTCGCAGAAGACCTCGGCAACGCCATCCGATTTGACGACACCTATGTTGACATCAGAATCTTCCAGTTTGGACAGGCTGGAAAAGCAATCGACACGCGCCTTGACTGTCGGCAACGGTTGTAGCGCCGCCAGCAACTCCGCACTAAAGTCGGAAGTTGAAAACCGCTCACCCCTTCGGCACCATCAAATCCTGGATGGGGTCCACACACTTCCAGATGAAGACACTGAAACGGGTCTCAACCGAAATGGCCTTGCATGTGCTGGCCTATAATCTCAAGCGTGTCATGAATATCCTGGGCATCGGCCCGCTGATGGCAGCGATGAGGGCGTAGGCGCTCGTCGGGCCCCTTTTACGCAAATATCACCCCAAATCACCGCTCAGAACCGTCAAATCCCGACAGAAGCTCCAATCAGCCACCAAAAACTGCCAAACCGAAAATGCCCACGGCAAAACAAACCAGGCTCACCACCTCATCACACGGGGCGGCCCAGTGAGCGTTTTTACACAGTCTGGACCCAATGCAGACGCGTTGGATTTTTGCCAACTTAGCAAGGGGAGAATCCGTATTTGGTCAGAATACGCCATTTTGGGTGGTTCCGAGAGACCCACCACCGGTCTGCTACTGCGATCCGTGGCGCAATCTGACCAAAGCGCAGCGAAATCACATGCAAATCTATTCTCGAGATAGGGTATCGGTCCCCACAGAACATGTGGGGCACTATCCGATCTGCAATTTTATCGTGCAGCACGTAAAATCCATGCAGATCGAACTGCCAATCAAGCTGGGCGCTTTGGATTCATACGAACCAAAATCGGAATAAGCTTGCGAACAAGAAAAGGTGGAGTACACCAATGGAAAAAGTCAGAGACCTCCCGCTCAGGCCATTTGATCTGCGAACCGGACTTCGCCTGATGATTTTGGCTTGCGGGTTTGCCATGCTATTGATTGGCTCGTTCGCTGCACACGCCCTTGCAGATGAGAAACCCCGGCTGATCCTACAAATCACCGTCGATCAGTTGCGGGGTGACCTGCCGACAAGGTATCGCGACAGTC
This sequence comes from uncultured Alphaproteobacteria bacterium, assembly GCA_963698275.1. Taxonomy (GTDB): domain Bacteria; phylum Pseudomonadota; class Alphaproteobacteria; order Rhizobiales; family Aestuariivirgaceae; genus Anderseniella. The sequence continues at coordinate 16,965 of CAVOQE010000002.1, forward strand.
TTGGCGAAGGCGGTCTCCGATACCTGCTGGACGAGGGCATTCACTACAACAATGCCCATCACACCCACGCCAACACCGAAACGATTGTCGGCCACACGACACTGGCGACGGGGGCAAATCCCGCCGCCCATGGCATGGTGGGCAACGTGTGGTTCGACCGGACCGCCGGCAAGACCGTCTACAATATCGAAGACCCGGACTATTCTATCCTTACAGGTGGCGCAGGGGTTGACGCAGACACCGAAATCGACCCCACGCAGAAAGCGGCTTCCAGTGATGGTCGCTCACCGAGGACAATCCTCACGACCACCTTTGGGGACGAGCTGTCGATGCTGACAGCGGGCGGTGCGAAGGTGTTCGGTGTCTCCGTGAAAGATCGGGGCGCCGTGTCGATGGCCGGGCACACTGGAAAAGCCTTCTGGTTCTCTAAATCTGCAAGTCAGTTCGTGACCAGCACCTACTATTACGATGCATACCCCGAATGGATCGTGGAGTGGAACGCGAAGGGATTGCCGCAAAGCTACACCGGCAAGTCCTGGGAGCTGCTGAACCCTATCGGGACCTACCTGTTTGGCGGTCGCGACGATCAGGATTGGGAGCCCGATTTCGGCGGCTTTGGGCGCACGTTCCCACATCCCTTTACCACGTCCGGGGATAAATACTTCACGACTTTTCTGACACTAAGTCCTGCCGGGGATCAGATAACGGCGGACTTCGCGAAGACGTTGATCGACAAGGAGGGGATTGGTGATGACGATGTTACCGATTTCCTTGGTGTGAGCTTTTCGGCCACGGACTACATCGGCCACTTCTTCGGCCCGTCGAGTCTTGAATCGGAAGACAACATACTTCAACTTGACCGAACATTGGCTGACCTCTTCGCTTACATCGACAAGGAGATTGGCCTGGACAGGACGTTGATCGTCCTATCGGCCGACCACGGCGCGCCGGAAGCGCCTGGATATCTCAAAGAGTTTGGCGGGCTCGGTGGATATGTAACGCCCGACGCTTGGGACTCGGCGCCGGCGGCTGAGCGGATCAAGGCGAAGTTTGGCATCTCCGGTCCCCTGATCGAACGCTATGACCACCCGTATCTGTACTTGTCCAATGAAATTCGGAACAACGACGCCATCGACCAGACTGCCCTGGAGACGGCCATAGCGAAGGAGCTGGTTGCATTTGAAGGCGTCGCTTACGCGTTTCCGAGCTCACGACTTCGCGAGGGATCACTTCCAGAAAATGCGCTGACCCGCGCAGTGTTGAACAATTACCATCCGGACCGTTCAGGCGATATTTACATCGTATTCAAACCGAGTTGGTTCATCAATGATTTTGATGGCCTTTCAGTCACTGTTACGCACGGATCACCGTGGCGGTACGATACGTTTGTCCCGATCATTTTTGCCGGATATGGCATCAAGCCGCAAACCGTATCGCGTCGGGTTCACACCGTCGATGTGGCGACTACTCTTGCCACGCTAGTGGGAACATCGCCGCCATCTGGTGCCGCAGGTGAGGTTCTGCTCGAAATATTGGGTCAGTAGCTTCTTACACAGTCTATGTCGGACTGGCGCAATCTCCTGGCTAATGTATTCAACGGCAGCATTGTCAACACTGCGGGTTGCGGTCTTGGATGGCAACGATGTCTCCTAAGGATCGATTTTGTTGATTTAGTCGGCCATGAAGCCGCCTGGATACGGGGATACCGTGCCTGGTAGTTTCCAAGCATTGACGAGAAGGGGAGTGCGTTGCTGAATGCGCTCTTGAAATGAAAAGCCCCGGAATTTGTCCGGGGCTTCAAATGTTCAAATGGGTCCGATGTGCTACTCTAAACCAAAGCGAATGAGCGCCGACTGCAGGACACTCCGACCATACTTGGCCCTTACAGCGTCCTTGGCACATTTCCAGTGGGTCTCAAACTGCAGCTTGGCCGTAGCAAAATCTTGTTGAACGTCTTAGGTACAGCGACATGACACATTCCAACTGTTTGCTGCACTCGATCCTTGTTTTCTTGACGGTGCTCCACTTCGCTTCAGTGGCGTCAGCACAAGAGATCCCCAAGGCTAACGTTGACTTGTGCGCGGATCCCAATGTGCGGATCGATGTGAGACCCGATGCGGAGGGACCGCCAACTCTGGTCTCCGTGGGCGTCCGATTGACTGATCTTAGGGAGATAAACGACGTCAAGCAGACCCTGACCGCTGATTTTGGTGTTCTTCTGAACTGGACCGATGCGAGACTTTCGCAATTGAACGGTTGCGAGATCTCGCTTGACAAGGTTTGGTCGCCCAGTGTGTCAGTGCTGAATTCGGGAAGTCTGATTACGAGCCGTCCGAGAGAAGTGGCCATTGGTCCAGGCGGCCAAGTGACATACTTTCAAAGATATTACGGTTCCCTCGCGAGCCATCACACCCTTCACGATTTCCCATTTGACAAGCACAAGCTGGTTATCACGCTTTTCCCGTTTGATTCACCGGCTAGCAAGGTTCAGCTGTCCGTCAACGTTGACTTTACCGGGCGACGGGATTTATTGAGCATTTCCGACTGGACGATCAAGTCCGTCGAAGCGCGTACCAGATCTCTAGAGCCCGGCTACAAATTCGGCAAAGCTGTATCCGTCTTCGATCTGGAGATCGTGGCGCATCGCATCGCCAGTTACTACCTGTGGAAGGTGATCCTCCCTCTTTGCCTGATCGTTGCCATGTCCTGGTGCGTGTTTTGGATTCCTCCGCTCAGTTCCGGTACGCAAATTGGCCTTTCCTCAACATCCATGCTGACTCTGATTGCATTCATTTTTGCAACATCGAATATGGTGCCGGAGCTTGGCTATTTGACGCGCCTTGACCAGTTCATCATCGGATCGACGATCATAGTCTTTCTGTCACTGCTAGAGTCGGTCTTAACGAGCAATTTAGTCTCGCATGAAACAAAAGGGGTCGTCACCTTCAGCGTGGATCGCGTGTGCCGTATCGTATTCCCTATGGCCTTCGTTACAATGATTTTTCTCGTTTTTTTCGTATGAGCGGGAATTCAGTGTTTGAAGGTGTGCTTGTCGGTCAGGCACTGATACACCTGCTCGCAGATATCGTACCGCAAAAATATTTCAGTTCCGGTGCACAGTCATCGAGCACCATTTCGGCAACGGAGTCTAGCGCATATCCTGCAGTGAATGATGTCAGCACCAATCCGGCACCTAACAAAGATAGCCGGGCCTGGCGCTTAAGCGATTATAGAGGTGTCGTCATAGTGAAGAATTGCGCCCTTACTCATTTTTTTGGCCAAGCAACCGCGAAGACCCAGCATTTTTTCGGTCCGCGGGACTGGACCGCCAGCACAGCGCTGGCGGTCTCAACCCGGTGGCCCTATTTCACCAGTTCGATCTCACTAATTTTCCATTTCTGATCGTACCAAACCTGAGTTGGGCCATAAATCCGCCAGAGGACGTGCCAGCCTTTACCTGGTATGGTTTGCAGCCAGTTCACGTCGCCTTCCGGTTTTTCAGGACTAAAATAAATGTCAAATGAACCGTCCTCATTTTGAATTACGGCCTTGTCCTTACTTGTTACGCCCGGGAATGGCTGGTCGGTCTGTAATAGCGACCGTGTTTGCATATCATAAATCGTTACATCCCAAAAATTAGCTGCAGGAACGTCGGGCAGGATGTGCAGTTTGTAGGTTTTGGCCCCATCGAACCGATTGCCGTCCGAGTCACGAAGTCCTTCCAAATATTGAGAGCCCTGGCCTACCGGAGGTTTCACCATAGCTGGTGTAATTCCTGTGGCATAAAAATGGAAACGCTCACGCTCATTAATTAGTCGAACGCCATCACGCAGGAACTCATGACTTCCGCCAGCGAAACCGGGCTCCCAAGTTTTACTGCCGGGATATGCGGCAAAACTATCATCACGGGCATTCCACTGGATAACTCGCTGTGTAGCGTTACCCACCTTTGCGGCATCATCCAAGATTGCTTTCATGCGTGCATCAGGTGCAAAAGGTTTTCCCTTTTCAATTCCAATTGAAGCAAGTATTCCCAATATTTCCGGACTAAAAGCCGAATTAGGTTCTTCCTGAACCACTTGATTGACTTCGGCAAAAAATTCACTATTCGAAGCATGAAGGGTATTGATAAACTTGCCATTCAAATTCACCCAGTTAACTTCTTTTGGCTTGTCCCCTAATGGGTAAATACGGAAATGCTCTTTCATGTTTTTAACAACCGGATCGGCGTTGAAATCGGTCATGAAACCGCGCATGGCCAGCCAATGGCCATAGGTTTTGGATTGCTTAACGAAGTATCCCTCGGGGATATCACCCTTGTAATCAGGTGGTAGAAGAAGATACTTACCGCCTTTGCCTTTATCATCTCCCGCATTACCAAAATCGGTAAGATATCTGAACCAGAAATCATCGACGATTCCAAGCACATTGGGTGGCGTCTCCATTACCATGGGGCCATCTTTCAGATCGATCCACATAAAGCTATAAACCACTGTCGTATTACCCGTTAGTAGTAAACCTCTAGGATCCAGGCGACCTTCCCAGATAATCATGGTTTCATTGTCCGGCCCAAAATCGCGGATACCTTGACGGAAACCTACCAGCGAAGCCCCGGGTGTCGTCATAATCATGGCTTCAACGGCGCGGACAAAATCCAGATTGTCCCAGACCTTCTTGGCTGTTTCATCAGTAGGAAAGCCGTCATTAAATTCCAGTGTGCCAATGCTTGTTTCCATCTTGTCGGGAGTTATAACATTTGCCGGTATGTCGGTGGTCATCTTGTACGTGGGACTCTCGGCCAGTGCCGGGGTGAATGCGAAAGCAAGAGCGCTTGCGCAGCAAATCAGGGTCTTGATGGATTGTTGTCTCATGGTGATCTCCTCAGTTGTGAAAGCCGACACCCCTGCAAACAGGCATGGATCGATTCTTTCTTCAGACTAGGCTCCCCTCCACGCGCGTTTTGGTCACCTCACGCCAACTAAACACTTGATGGTGCCTGTCTAAGCGGAAGGTGAAGCCAACTGTTCTCGTGGCTGGGCCAGATGATATCTGAGCTGTTTCTTCTGTCGGATAACCCGTCGGCGGCTATGGCTTGGTGCGGACCTTGGTCACGGCTGGTGGTGGCGTTTCAAGCGTCGAGCCACCCTGCCAAAGCATGTTGTACCGTACTGTCATATTTGCCTAACTGCCGGTTTCAACTCCGGAAAGGTGGGGCCTGCCGGCCGCTTTCATTTTGGCGATCTGATGATCCTGTAAGATAATGGAAAAAGGGTTGGCACAATTCCTGTACCAACCCTTCTGATAGAACCCATTATTCTACCAGTTCAAAATCACCAGGTTTCCAGGTCTTGTCAAACCAGGGTTGCAACGGGCTGTATAACCTCAACAATACGTGGAAGCCTTTGTTTGGCATGGTCTGCACCCAATTACCTTCTTTTCCCTCAGGCGGTTCAGGCGCGAAGTAGACCGTATATGAACCATCTGCATTGGCTTTTAGGTCTTTCGCCATACTGTCTATACCACCAGCCTTTTGGTCTGTTTCCAGAATAGAGCGGGTTTGAACGTCATAAACCATAAATGACCAAAAGGCTTTCGCGGGCACCGGACCAGGAAGCGTCACCGAATAGGTGTTGTTGCCACTCAACATTTTGCCGGTGGAATCGGTTGCTGCGATCTCATAAACGGAGCCAGAACCCGGTGTCGGGGATACCATGAAGGGAGTGACGCCCGTTGCGAAATAGAGAAATCCAATTCGACGATCGAGCATCCGGGCGCCATTTTTATCTAGGAAGGCAGAACTCCCATCTGCCAAGGGTGAGAACCATTGGCGATCAGGGTAGAAATATTCTGTTTTGTCGCGGGGCTTGAACATGACTGCGCGCGCAGCTGCATTTCCGATAGAAGCCGCTTCGGTCAGAATTTTCTTCATTCTCGCATCAGGAGAGAAAGGCTTACCTTTGCTTATTCCCAGCGCGGCAGCCAAACCCAGCAATTCAGGATCACCTGAGTTAGCCGGTTCATACTGAATCACGTCATTCAATTCATCATAAATAGATGCATCGCCTGAGTGAACCGTGTTATATTTTTTGCCCGAGATGTTGATGTAGTCATTGGGTTCAGGATTTTCTGCTTGCGCCAGCGGATACATTTTAAAGCCAGCCTTAAAAGCATCAAGCGTATCTTTAAGTGGCTCGCCCGGTTTTCCGACAGCTCTGATGAGCAACCAATGGCGATACGTATTGGTACGAAGGACAAAATAGCCATCAGGTATTTCCCCTGTGTAATCCTCTCCTACCAATAGGTATTTTCCGCCTTTGCCTTTGTCAGGTCCGCCAAGGCCGACATCCCCAACATATAGGAAAAAGGCGTTATCAACGATCCCTATAACAGGGGTGCCCACCTCGAACACAACTGGGCCATCTTTAACATCCATTTCAACATGGATGTAAGGCGTTGTCGTGTTGGGCGTTAACCATATCGATCGTGCGTCAATCAAGCTTTCAGTAATCGCTACCGACTTGTTCGGCACAACGCCGATGTCTCTATGCCCTTTTAGCAAGCCGTGCATGGAAGCGGTTGGAATACCGCTGGTAAAAAGCTGTACCGCTCTTGACGTATCCAGGAAGTCGTAACTCTTCTCCAGTGTTGCATCTGTTGGGAATCCATCGACAAATTCCAGATCCCCCAAATACTTGGTTTCCACCGTATCAGGGGTGATCAGTGACGCGGGCACGTCGGCCTTGTACTTGGGACTCTCGGCCAGTGCCGGGGTTAATGCGAAAGCAAGAGCGCTTGCGCCGTAAATCAGAGCTTTTGATCGGTTGTTTTCTCATGGTGATCCTCTCAGTGTTGATTGCAGACACGCCTGCGATCAGGCAGGGGTCGTTTCTTTCTTCAGACTAGGCTTTCCGCCGAGCGGGTTTTGGTCACATCACGCCACGCGCCGGTCTTCTGAGGCATGGCGTGTTCCGACCAAAACGACACGCCCAACTCGCCGATACCTGGGACTAACTGAATGTATGGAACATTCCGATAGCGACACAATCCCAATGTCTCAAAGGTCCGGATAGTGTTCTCTAATAGGTCAAGGTCTGGCTGCTCTGTCCTGAGCGGAATTTGCCTTCTGGGTGCCTGCGTTCTCTACGTGCTCAGATGGCACTTTATGGGGTCAGCTGGGTGCGAGCGTGGCTTGGTTGAAACCGCAGTAGGCCGTGATAAGTGACCTCATGCTACAGAATCGGCGCCATCATCTGCTCCCTCCCTGGGGCGTTGCTCCCGCTCGGGAGCTCGGTGCGGCCTCCTATCTCGTTGGCGAGACTAACGTCAGGCCGGTTTGAACTCGGTGCCATGCCGGAGCATGGCGTGCATGATGATTGCAAGGCGGCGTGCAAGCGCGATGCGTGCCTTGCGCATGTTCGAGCGCTTGGCGATGGCAAAGGCCCAGTCCTTCAGCTTTAGCTCTCCCTTGTATCGGGTCAGCATGACATTGGCCGCCTCGTAGAGCAGGGTTCGCACGCGCCGGTCGCCAACCTTCGAGATGCTGCCGGTATAGTCGATCTCGCCCGACTGATATCGACGTGGCACGAGGCCGAGATAAGGACCGAGGTCGCGGGATCGTCGGAAGCGGGTCGGATCGTCGATGGCAGCGGTGAACGCCAAGGCAGTAAGTGGGCCGACGCCGGGAATGGTCATCAGTCTGCGGCAGGCCTCCGACGCCCGAACGAGGCGCTTCATGTCGGCGTCGATGGCGGCGATTGCGCCGAGTACCGCATCACGCGCGGCAACGAGACCGCGCATGGCAGCAGATAGACCGGCGATGCCGTCGCTCATGGTGATGACCTGCTCGACGAATGCTGGCGAGAGGCCACGCGGAAGCCGGGATCCAAACACAACGGCCAACCCGCGGATCTGGTTCTCGAGTGTGACGCGCTGGCCGACCAGCTTCTTGCGAGCCATGATCAACGCACGCACGGCGTGGGCAGGTAGTGACTTCACATGAACGGGTTTGAAGAAGCCGGTCCGGGCCAACTGTGCCAACCCGCGCGCATCGTTGCGGTCGGTCTTGTGCGTCGCGAGCGTCTTAAGCGCCTGATACGCTTGTCGGCTTTCGATGCAGACGACCGGCACACCTAGGTCCGCCAGACCATGGTATAGCATCGGCGCCATGCGCCCCGTCTCAAACACCACGCGTTCGCAAGATGGCGCCTCGTTCAGCGCCGATAAGATCGCCCCTGGCGACGACACAACCGCGCTCTCGAACACCACCGTTCCATTCCGATCGAGGACGCAGACATGCGTCTTCTCCAATGACACATCCAACCCAGCAAAGTATTCCATGGTCTTTCTCCTCTTCCAAATAAGCCGATCATATCGGCCTCCATTGAAGAACAGCCAGACCATTACCCCATGTTGAAAAAGTCCAAAATCGCGGCGTCTAATATTTTCGCTATCGGAACAAAATACCTAAAACCACCGCCAAATTTGCTCGCCCTGATTCACAAGTGCTTCAGGGTTGCGATAATCGAAAAACAACTACCCCCTCGGCCAAAATTTCCAAAACCGTCTCTATGGGGCGGGAAATTTTGGATCCGAGGCAAGGGGGGAGTTTTTCAACACTATCCGCCCGTTTTGTGCTTTGGGCGCAGTGCAGCTCAGTGGGGCACGGTACAGACGAGGCACCTGAATAAAGCAGATTTCTAGTGCACTAGATCTGGATGTGCGCGTGTCTTCTATATTGCGATTTTCAACTGGACTTCGTTCGCAGAACGAGCGTCAGTGGACCTGTTGAAGCGCGTGACTTGTGCCTTGCAACGCCGCCCGCCAATTTAAGTGCGGGCCCGTGGCAGTACAGGGTCCGGGTTGGCCGGTTACCCTAGCTACGGGAGGCAGTCATGCCCAGCAAGAAACAAACAACAACATCAACCAAGCGCGCACAGGCGACCAAGGTCACCGGGAGCAGGCAATGCCAAGACCAGACTAAGCCGGCCACCAAAAAACAACAGCTCATCGACTTGCTGTCTGGCGAGAGTCTGGTGACGGTAGAGAAGGTGAGCAAAACGCTCGGCTGGCAACCGCACACTGTCAGGGCGGCGATAACCGGCCTTCGCAAGGCAGGCTTTGCTGTCGACAGCTCAAGGCCATCTGACGGCGGTGGCACCTGCTATCGGATTGTCCATCAGCCGCAGACTGCCGGACCATGTGCCTGATGGCTGGCATGGTCGGCTTGAAACAGGAGAGGGTCGCGCAGGAGTTGTCGCGGCTCGCCTCGCTGGACAGGGCAGCGTGTCTTGAGCTCTGGCGCAACTGGTTCAGGTCTGAGCCACCGCGTTATCTTTCTGCCGTGTTCATGCGCAAGGCGCTAGCCTATGAAGCGCAGTGCCGGATACTCGGAAGATTGCCTGCGGATGATATGAGAGCACTGCGATCAATTGCCAGTGGGAAAAGATCGGCTCTTCGGATCACTCCCGATTTGTCTGTAGGTACGCATCTCGTCCGGGAGTGGAATGGCCGAACCTACCAGATCGAGGTGACCCAGTCGGGCTACGTAATGGATGGCAAGGCCTACAGGTCATTGACCGCAATTGCCAGGCGGATCACGGGAGCCAACTGGTCAGGTCCTCGCTTCTTTGGACTGGTTGATAGGAGCGGCGAGCAGCAGGTGGTCGACCACGTGGAGGAAGCGACAGATCAGGCACCGGATACGGCTTTAACGGCTGAATCATCGGATTTACCTGACTCGACGCCTTCGGGACTGTGCGTAACCGTTTCAGATGACCCGGTTTTATCCGCATCGGCATCATCCGAGGCTGAGGCGTCCTCTTCTCATGAAGTTGGGGCTTCCAGTCATGTCTAGGCGGGTGATCCGCTGTGTCATCTACACCCGCAAGTCGTCCCAGGACGGGCTTGAGCAGGAGTTCAACTCCCTTCATGCCCAACGGGAAGCCTGCGCAGCCTACATCACCAGTCAGAAGGGAGAAGGTTGGGTGCTGCTGACGGAACAGTATGATGACGGTGGCATCTCGGGCGGAACACTGGAGCGGCCGGCCTTGCATCGATTGCTGGTCGATGTTGGCGAGGGACGGGTTGACCAGATCGTGGTCTACAAGGTGGACCGCCTGACCCGGTCGCTGGCAGACTTTGCCAAGCTGGTAGACAAACTTGATGAGGCAGGGGCATCGTTCGTCTCCGTGACGCAGTCCTTCAATACCGCCACCAGCATGGGCCGGCTGACACTGAACGTCCTATTGAGCTTTGCCCAGTTTGAACGCGAAGTGACGGCAGAGCGCATCCGGGACAAGATCACGGCCTCCAAGAAGAAGGGCCTTTGGATGGGCGGGAACGTCCCGCTGGGCTATGACGCTGATGGTCGAAGTCTAAGGATCAATGACGAGGAGGCTGAGACAGTTCGGGTCATCTTCGACCTGTACCTTGAGCATGGTTCAATGCGCGCCTTAAGACAGGTAGTAAGACAAAGAGGTTACAGGTCCCGAGTTAGAAAGCTGAGCTCGGGCAGGCAAGCCGGGGGTGTCTTGTTCGACATCGGACACCTGCATTGGATCCTGACCAATCCGGTGTACGCCGGCAGGATCCGGCACAAGGAGAAAGTCTACGAGGGGCAACACAAGGCGATCATAGATGTGCCAACCTGGCAGCTGGTTCAGGAGAGGTTGGCAGACAGATCGACAGGTGACTCGAAGCGGTCAGCGAAGGCGAAAGAGCCGTCGCTGCTGGTTGGCAAGCTTCATGACGAAACCGGTGACCGGCTGACACCCAGCCATGCCAACAAGCGGGGTGTGCGCTATCGCTATTATATCTCCCATCGCCTCATAAAAATGCCTAAGAGCCGAGCAAGCGATGGGTGGCGTCTGCCCGCGCCGAAACTCGAAAGAACGATCAGCGATGCCACCAGGGAACATCTCTTGGCCACCGGTATTGCTGGTTTGATCGAGCATCCATCGGCGGCGGAGTTCGCTGTGCTGTCCGACAAACTTGATCAGCTTGTTCACCACAATGAAACTGAAGCAGCACCTGCAAGATTTTTGGAACTGGTTGAGCGGATCGACATCAAGCCAGGCGAACTTGCCGTTCACCTCTTACCAAAGTTGTTGGCTGCAGTCTTGGAGATTGCTGAAGACCGCATCAGGACAGTGCCGCTCGCATTCAGCGTTCCTTTCCGCCTTCGGAAGAAGGGTGTAGAAGCCAGGTTCGACACAGGCAATAGATCACCAGAGATCGACAAGTCGCTGCTGCACAATGTTGCCAAGGCGCATCGGTGGTTCGAGCAACTAAAGCAGGGCCAGTCATTTGCAGAGATCGCTGACCAGGAGAAACTCTCGGCCCGCCGGGTCCAGCAACTGATGGACCATGCCTTCCTTGCACCGGACATCGCCAAGTCGATAATTACCGGAAAACAACCTCCAGCGCTAACCACTGATCACCTTCAGCGATCAGATGTCCCTGCAAACTGGGCCGATCAGCGCAAATTGTTCGCCAGCCTTCAGCACCAATACTGACCTGACGAGTCACCCAATACCCAAACTGCTAGCGCCGAAAGAGCAAACAGAGACCGACGGCCCATTTGCCGAGATTTTCGCCTGCATCAATGGTCTCGGCAGAGACGGTAAGCCGCTAAGCGCCCGATATGTCGGGAGAAATACGTACCAGTCTCGTCAGGGTGGGTTTGGGGTAGGTGGCTGGCTGGGGAACCTGGATTCGAACCAGGACTAACGGAGTCAGAGTCCGTGGGTCTACCGTTAACCTATTCCCCAATACCCATGCCGGATGAGCAATGTGACTGGTGGCTTAGCCAATTCGGCTTGCCGGTGTCAAGCCCGGCAAGTTCAGGGTGTGACAATAGCCGCGCTTTAGCTGCGCAGTTTCTGCAACAGGGAGCCAAGCCCGGTATCTTTTCGCAACGATGCCGCTGCGGTGGCTGCTGCCGGTGCTTCCGGCGCAGGTTGTGGCTGCGACCCGTTTGCATCGGGTTGCGCTGCGGCAGGCTGGCCGATTGTCATGCCGGATACATCGAGCGGTTTTTTCAGCAGCGATGAACCTGCACCGGCTACTGCCGCTGCCGGAGCAGGGGCTGCGGCAGCTGCTGCGGCAGCAGGCGCCGGCGCTGCTGCCGGCGGGGCTACGGCGGCCTGGGCAGCAGGTTGCGGTGCAATTGCGGGCTCGGGTGCAGCGGCAGGCGCGCTTCCAGGTGCCTGTTCGGCAAACTGGCCGGTCTCCGGATTGAAATCAGCGGCTTCCGGCGCTGAATCCACATAACCGACATCATAGGACTGCATGCGCCAGCGCGCGACGATGGCTTCCAGGAAGCCTTCATCCGGCACATCGATGCTCCAGTTGCGGGTGAACGACGCGGTTGAACTCTTCGGCAGCGCATGGCGCGGCAGCAGATCGAATTTTATGCGGGTCGGCAGCGATACGCCTTCACCGAAGGTGACAGCCTCGCCGGTTCCCATTGTCGGCATGAATTCCATCAGCGAGGCGGCTGCATCGGAAATACCGGCTTTCAGGATTTCCTGGTCGCGCTCATTGGTCAGACGCATGGAAAACACGGTGTTGCACTGCGACAGGATGGTTGGATCCAGTTCCGACGGGCGCTGTGTGATAATGGCCAGCGACACGCCATATTTGCGGCCTTCCTTGGCGATCCGCGAAATGGCGCGTTTTGTCGGCTCAAAGCCGCTGGACTTGTCGGATGGCACATAGCGGTGGGCTTCTTCGCACACAAAGGTGATCGGCACGCGGCCCTGGCTCCACAGGCCAAAGTCAAACGCCATGCGCGCCAGCACGGACACACAGACATTGATCACTTCTGACGGCAGGCCGCCGAGTTCGAGAACCGTGATCGGCTTGTCGTTGACCGGGATACGGAAGATACGCCCGACCACTTCAGCCATGTTGTCGGAAATCGTCATATGGCCGAACATGAAGGCATAGCGCGGGTCACGGGTCATGGTCTCAAGACGTGCCTTGAGCCGCTTGAACGGGGCAAGTTCACCTTTCAGGTCTAGTTTGCCGAGATGTTCCTCGATCAGGCTCATCAGATCGGACGAGCGGTATGGCACCGGTGTATCGACACCGAGATTCACCCCGTCGCCGGGGTCTTTGGAGCGCAGGCTTGGCGTTGCCACCTGGTCGCGGCGTGTACTGGCGGCGTAACGGGTTTTCGCGAGCGGGATCAGCTCACGCAGAATTTCGATGTCCTGCTCCCGGTTTGGCTGGTTGCCGATCAGGATTTCAACGAATTCCTCGAAATTGAGCATCCAGAATGGCAGCGACATGTTCGACGGCTGAATGATTTCCGCGTACTCCTTGAACGACGACGCGTATTCACGGTGGACATCCAGCAACAGAATATGTGCTTTCGGGTTTTTTTCCAGAATGCGGCGCAGGATCAGTGCAACCGAACATGACTTGCCGGTACCGGTTGTGCCCAGTACGGCAAAGTGCTTGCCGAGCAGCTCATCAATCTTGACCATTGCGGGAATGGTGACGTCCTGCTGAATGTGGCCAATGCGGATGGACGTGTCCTCGTCGCTGGCATAGGCCATTGACAGTTCAGCCTGAGACGCGCGCGAAACAATGTCGCCGAGACCGGGATAGGACGACACACCGCGCCGGAAGCTCTTGGGGTTGCCGTGATCGTCCTTCGGCAACTCGCCGATGAACTCAACCTCGACAATACGCATTTCCTGCTCCGGGTTCTCGTGCGACGGAGTGGGCGAACTAAGGGCTGAAACCAGCGCCAGCGTAACGGTTGCTTCGGTATCAACTTTCAACAGCGTGCCGATTTCCGGCGAGCTGTCACTGCCGGCGGAAAACGCATCATCGGCATCCAGCAGAATGATTGCATGGGCGCCGGTCACGGCCACAAGGCGGCCAATGCGTTCGCTGGCCATGTTCATCGGCCCGCGCGAAGTGGTAGCAGCAGCAATGGGTTGCGTGGTCATAAGGTGTGCCTTCTAGTGAGCCGGCTGTGCCGGTGAATCTGTTGCAGCCTGTGCTGTGGCGTGGTGCGCCGAAGCGGTGTTTGCCACGTTGTGAACTTCATCAGTTGTGCCTGTAGTTGTGCCTGTCGGAATGATAAACCGGGCGCACGTGCCGGTGTTCAGCTGGCTTTCCAGCGTAAATTTGCCGCCATGGGACTTGATCAGTGCAGCCGAAATCGGCAAGCCCAGCCCGGTTCCTTCATTGGCATCACCATGGCCATTACGCACCTGGCCAAACGGCTGCGTCGCCATCTGCAGTTCTTCCTGGCTCATGCCGCGGCCCGTGTCGGTGACGGAAAACGCCACATGGCCATTGCCCTCGGTAGCGACGTCGACAATCACCTGGCCGTCCTCATCGGTGAACTTGACCGCATTGCTCAAAAGATTCAGCATGACCTGCTTCAGCCGCAAGGGATCGGCCTTGATTGGCGGAAGGTCGTCGGCAATGTTGCAGATGAGGGCAACACCCTTGGCGGCAGCTCGCATCTCGACAAAGTGGACACTGCTTTCCACCATTGGTTTGACATCCAGCATCTGCAGGTCGACGGTCAGGGCGCCGGCCTGAATTTTGGAGACATCCAGAATTTCGTTGATCAGTTGCAGCAGATGCTGCGCGGCTTCGTTGATATAGGTGGCATACTGGTCGGTTTGTTCATCCGGCAGATCCTTGTGGGACTGCATCATGTCGGAAAAACCGATAATGGCGTTCAAAGGGGTCCGCAGTTCATGGCTCATGGATGCGATAAACTCGGATTTCGCCTTGGACGCCAGTTCAGCTTCAACGCGGGCCGTGTTCACCGCCAGTGCCGACCGCTCCTTGGTGACGCCCATACGGATTTGTTCGGAGAACTCTCCGATCAGTGACCCGGTTGCGAACCAGCTTTTTCCGTAGCTATTCATGTGACTATCCCTTGCGGGCCTAAACATACCGCTCAAGGTCTAATCAGGCGTTAATGAAATGCGACTCAATATAACTAGGGTCAGGTCCCACTAATATTATCCATTCTGCGGGAGGATATTTTGCCTCTGACAAGGCGAGAGGTTGCAGGAAACCGTCCGGTTTTCAAGACCTTTCAACGCTGTCAGGGGCAAAATAGACCCCGCCCTTTAGGGTTTGAAAGAAAACACTCGCCTGAAGTCGAAAAGTGCTCGAAAAGGCACAAAGCCTTGTCTTGCGCTTTTTCAACATCATTCGACTGTTTTCTTTCAAACAGAATTGCATAAGATTAATGGGCCCTGACCCTGGGAAAAATCAGCTCGCTTTACCTTATCAGTAAAGCTGCTACACTGATCCCAACGAAACGTATTGAGGCAGGCTGCCTTTATGGTTGCCCCCTGGAATGGCCGAGTATGCTGGGGCCAGGCGCGGGCGACGGGTGACCTGACAGGGTGTTGATTTGGGCGCTGAGGGCAAAACCGGCGCGAAACCGGCCAAAACGCGCCGGCGCCATGGGTGGCATCTACGCCGCCCGCCGCGCCGACGTGATGAGCCGGTTGAGCCTGAAAAACAGGTAAGGCAGGGTGCAGCCGCGCCCGCAAAACCTGCGGCCAGATTCCGCAAGATTCCGGGTGAGACGATTTATGGTGCGCTTGATCTGGGCACCAATAATTGCCGCCTGCTGCTGGCACGCCCGGCAGCAGGCGGCTTCGAGGTGGTTGACGCGTTCTCCCGCATCGTGCGGCTGGGTGAGGGCGTGTCGCAAACCGGCGAGCTGTCCCAGGACGCAATAGAGCGCACAATCAAGGCGCTCAGGGTGTGCTCAAACAAGCTGAAATGGTGGGATGTCCGGCGTTTTCGCCTTATCGCCACCGAAGCCTGCCGCATGGCCGGCAACGGCGAAAGCTTCATCGAACAGGCACGCGCCGAAATCGGGCTCGGTCTTGAGGTTATCGACCGGGAAACCGAGGCAGGTCTGGCCGCGGCCGGGGCGTCACCGCTGATTTGCGGCAAGGCACAATCTGTGGTGGTTTTCGACATTGGCGGCGGCTCCACCGAAATCCTGTGGCTGAATATCGTCGGCGGGCGCTATGAAATACGCGACTGGACCTCGATCCCCGCGGGCGTGGTGACGGTTGCCGAGAAATTCGGCGGCAAGCATGTCAGCTCTGAAAGTTTCGCGGCCATGCGCGCCCACGTGGCAGAGCTCACCCAGCCGTTTGCCATGCGCTTGCGCAACGGGTCGGGTCACAACCCGGTGCCGGATCACCTGCTGGGAACGTCGGGCACCGTCACCACAGTGTGCGGCATTCACATGAACCTGCGCCGATACGACCGGGCGCGCGTTGATGGCGCATGGATTTTGGGAGACGAGGTCGGCGCTGTGACCAATGAGCTGTTGTCCATGACATATGAGCAGCGCGCGTCATCGCCATGTGTCGGGCCGGAACGGGCCGATCTTGTCCTGGCGGGATGTGCCATACTGGAGGAAATCCGCAATATCTGGCCGGCAGACCGTATCCGGGTGGCGGACCGCGGTCTTCGCGAAGGCATTTTGACTTCACTCATGAACGAGGATGGAAACTATGCCAGGCCCACGTAGACCCAGTGGCAAGAAACCCCGTTCAGCGGGCACCTCGGGCCGCAACCCGACCAAAACCGCCCAGAGGGTCAAGACCGCGCGCGGGCGCAGGCTGTCTTCCACCCGCTGGCTTGAACGCCAGTTGAACGATCCGTATGTGTCACGCGCCAAGCTGGAAGGCTATCGGTCCCGGTCCGCCTTCAAGCTTGCCGAAATCGATGACGAGTTCAGGTTTCTGAAACCCGGCGGCCGCATTGTGGATCTTGGCGCAGCACCTGGCGGATGGTCGCAAATCGCGGCGCGGCGGACGAATGCCGATTCAGGCGAGGGCAAGGTTGTTGCCATCGACATGCACGGTGTCGAACCCATCCCCGGTGTCACCATTTTCAAGCAGGACTTTCTGGAACAAGGCGCTGCCGAGGCCCTGATAAAGGCGCTTGGCGGCGACAAGGCAGATGCGGTTGTGTCCGACATGGCTGCCCATGCCACCGGCCACCGCCAGACCGATCATTTCAAGATCATGGCGCTGGCAGACGCCGGCCTGATCTTCGCCCGCCAGGTATTGAAGCCCGGCGGGACCTATGTGTGCAAAGTGCTGCGCGGCGGTGCGGAAACCGAATTGCTGGCCATGCTGAAGCAGGAGTTCAGAAGCGTTCGCCACTTCAAGCCGCAATCCAGCCGGGAAGACTCAGCAGAATTGTTCCTCGTGGCCATGGGGTATCGTGGATCAGACCGAGTAAGCCTGCGATCTCGATGTAATCAGGCCGTGAACCCAACAATGGCCAACATGCCACACCCGGTGTGGATAACTGCCGCTTGCCGCGCCCTTCAACTGGGTGTTACAGACAGTCGTCAATCTGGTTGCGAGTCGTGTTTGGGACAATGCCTGACGCTCGGTGACCGTTCCTGGATCAACATGGGGTCACATGAGCCCGTAAAGTTGCTCCACCGCTTTAAAAGTGTGAAAGGATTGGCAATGGCCGCCAAACTGCGTTCCAACTCGATCCCCGAATACCTGACCTTTGACGACGTTCTGCTGAAACCCGCAGCGTCTGCGGTGTTGCCGGGCGATGTGCAGACACGCACCAAACTCACCCGCGATATTGAATTGTCACTACCCATCCTGTCGGCGGCAATGGACACGGTGACCGAAGGCCGCCTGGCGATTGCCATGGCACAGGCCGGCGGTCTCGGTGTTGTCCACCGCAACATGGACCCGGAACTGCAGGCCAACGAGGTTCGCCAGGTCAAGAAGTTTGAAAGCGGCATGGTGGTCAACCCGATCACCATTCGCCCGGAGGCCACCTTGGGTGATCTGCGTGAACTCAAGGCACTGCACAGGATTTCCGGTATCCCGGTTGTCGACGACAACGGCAAGCTGGTCGGCCTTATCACCAATCGCGACGTTCGCTTTGAAGACGACCTGAACCGCAAGATCGGCGATCTGATGACCCGTGACCTGGTCACGGTGAAGGAAGGCGTCGACAAGGACGAAGCCCGCAAGCTGCTGCACAAGCACCGCATTGAAAAACTGATTGTCGTTGATGACGACTTTCACTGCACCGGCCTGATCACCGTGACCGACATGGACAAGGCCGCCCTGAACCCCAACGCGGTCAAGGACGAGCAGGGACGCCTGCGTGTGGCGGCGGCGACCGGAACCGGTGACGGCAATTTCGCCCGGGCGGAAATGCTGATCGATGCCGAGGTTGACCTCGTTGTGGTGGACACCGCTCATGGCCATTCGCAGTACGTGCTGGATCAGGTGCGGCGTATCAAGAAACTGTCCAACAAGGTGCAGGTCATCGCCGGCAACGTTGCCACGGCCGATGCCACCCGTGCGTTGATTGATGCAGGTGCCGACGCCGTCAAGGTGGGCATCGGGCCCGGGTCCATTTGCACCACCCGCATTGTCGCCGGTGTCGGCGTACCGCAACTCACCGCCATCATGGACTGCGCCGAAGGGGCAAGGGAAACCGGTGTGCCGGTGATCGCCGATGGCGGCATCAAGTTTTCCGGTGACCTTGCCAAGGCACTTGCTGCCGGGGCATCGTGCGCCATGATCGGAAATCTGCTGGCAGGTACCGATGAAAGCCCCGGCGAAGTCTACCTGTATCAGGGCCGGTCCTACAAATCATACCGTGGCATGGGCTCGGTCGGTGCCATGGCACGCGGCTCCGCCGACCGCTATTTCCAGCAGGAAGTGAAGGACCAGCTCAAACTGGTGCCGGAAGGCATTGAAGGCCAGGTGCCCTACAAGGGACCGGTGGGCGCCGTGCTGCACCAGTTGGCCGGTGGTCTTCGTGCAGCGATGGGGTACACCGGATCAGCAACCATCGAGGACTTGCAGACAAGAGCGGAATTCCTGAGGATTTCCGGCGCCGGTCTTCGCGAAAGCCATGTTCATGACGTGCAGATCACACGCGAGTCACCAAATTATCAACGCCAGGGCTAAAGCCGGAAAGCCGGAGCCATGACCAATCCGCAATTGCTTGTTCTGGCTGCATGTGCGCAGGCCTTGCTGACCATAGTTGTGTTGCTGGTGCTTGGTGCCAGGCGACGCAGCGCTTTCAAGGCAGGAAAGCATGGCAAGGACGCGTTGCTGAATGACCGGGCGTGGCCATCCTACGTGCTGCAGGCCAGCAACAACTACAAGAACCAGTTTGAAATTCCGATTCTGTTCTTCGCCGCTGCCGCTACAGCCCTTGCCATACAGGCTGTAACTGTGGTGTTTGTCTGGCTGGCATGGGGGTTTGTTGCAGCCCGCATCGTGCATTCCATCTGCCATTGCGGCTCGAACAAGTTGCCGGTCCGTTTCACCAGCTTTTTCGCCAGTGTCATTGCAGTCACCATTATGTGGGCCATGTTGGCCGCACATGTCTTTTCTACGGGAACCATCTAATGCATCTGTCTGGCAGGCTTGCCGCCGCTATCGAGGTTATCGCCGACGTGACGGACCGACACCGTCCGGTCAACGGAGCCTTGTCCGATTGGGGCAAGGCGCACCGGTTTGCCGGCTCCAGTGATCGTGCGGCCATTGGCAATATCGTTTACGACATCATGCGCCAGCGTGCCGTGCTTGCGTCAATGATGGGGTCGGACACGCCACGCGCACTGGTGCTGGCCTGCGCCGTCCGGCTGATGAACATCACCGTGGAGGAACTGGCTGAGCTGTGCGTGTCAAAGCATGGCCCTGGCGAGCTGACACAGGCGGAAACCGCGGCACTGTCGGCCGCCATCGCTGACGATGCGGCGCTTCACGTCCAGGCCAACATTCCCGAATGGCTGATGCCGTCCTTTGAAAAAGCGTTTGGTGACGATGCCGTGCGCCAGGGCAAGGCGCTCGGGCGTCGCGCGCCGGTGGATATCCGGGCCAATTTGCTGAAGACGACGCGGGAAAAACTGCTTGGCCAGCTGTCAAAATTCGACGCGGTGGAAGTCCCGCTTGCGCCCGATGCCATCCGCATAGAAGTACCCGACGGGCTGAAACGCACGCCAAACCTGGAAGCGGAACCATCGTTCCAGCGCGGCGCCTTTGAAATCCAGGATGCAGCATCGCAGATCGCTGCGCGCATGTGTGCAGTGGAGGCAGGCCACCAGGTTGCAGACATCTGTGCCGGCGCAGGCGGCAAGACCCTGGCTCTGGCATCAGCCATGGGCAACAAGGGCCAGATACATGCCTGGGATGCCGACAAGAACCGGTTGAAACCGATCATCGCACGGCTGAACCGGGCAGGGGTACACAATATCCAGGTCATTCCGGCCGACGAACCGGACAAGCTCGATGAACTTGCTGGCCGCATGGACCGGGTCCTGGTCGATGCACCGTGTTCCGGGTCAGGCTCATGGCGTCGCAAGCCGGATGCCAAATGGCGCCTGACGCCCGAAAGCCTCATCAACCGTGGCGATGATCAGCGCGCCGTGCTGGCTCGCGCTGCACCACTGGTCAAACCCGGTGGGCGGCTGATTTATGTGACCTGCTCCTTGCTGCCGGAAGAAAACACCGACCAGGTAGAGGCGTTTCTGGCATCCAACCCGGACTTCCAGATTTTGCCCTATGCGGATGTATGGACGCAGTGCCTTCCCGGAGACCCGCCTGCGTCATCCGATGGCAGCACCGACACACTTTTGTTGTCGCCGGCAGACCACAATGTGGACGGCTTCTTCATCGCGGTGATGCAGCGGCAGGCTGAACCTGCCTAAGAGTACCGGTGTTGCAAAATTGCAACACATTGGAATTTTCTCTTGCAGGCACTTGGCAACCCCACCTTGTCTGTGGCATATGCCGTCACCCAATTTATGGAGTAACGCACATGCTATTCGATCGCCAATACGCGATGCCGATTGCTGCGACAGGCAACCCGCCTGCCGCATGCGCTGCTCTTGTGCCCGGATCTGCTTCCACAGTTTTCTGAGCCTTGCGCGGTGCAAGCCGGCATCCCTGACATTTCATAATAAATAACAATTGTCCCGATCTGTCGGGCCTGGGTGTTTGCGCATTTGCGCACACATTTTTCAGGCGCCGACCGGTTGGACATTTTCAATGAACCGGAGTTGACGCAGCATGGATATCCGTGATGCCAACGAGATTATCGCCTGCCTGCCGAGCGAGCGAACTGTTTATCGCTATTGCAACGATGAATATGCCGCGCGGTTGCTGGCCCCAAAACTGGGCTCCACCGGTGTGCCGGTCCGTGAAATCCGGGCTAGCCGCTGGGGGCGTCTGCTTGATCGCAAGCCTGTCGCTGAGGTGCTGAAACACTGTGGCGCGGCTACCTTGTGTACCGATGACTTGCTGGGCATGCCCCGCGAGAACGACCGGGCTTACGTCCTCACACTGGGTGTGTGGGGCAGGCGGAGAGGTGCTCGCAGCTACTATCAGACTTCCAGGCCGGGGGTGAACCTGGTTCTGCAGGTGAATTTTGACCGCGCGCATGACGAGGCTTATGAGCGCATGGCGCGGCCTGTTTCGAAAACCGATCTGAACTACTCGTCACATCCGGTTTGCAAGGGGGGTCGCACAACAATGGCATGGGTGCGCCTGGACATTGATATGGTAACCGGGCATGCGTTGATAGAAGAGGTGCAGAACGACTGGTTGCGAGGTGCAGGATGGGCACGTGCTGCTGCAGCCAGCGCAATCAGGAACCGCCGACCAAATGATATCATCTGGGGCATTGGTGCTGCAAAAAGGGTGAAACCCTATTGCGAGTACGTGCTCAAACATCACGCCCATGACTGGTCGGAAGTCGCTCTGTCCGCCGCAGTCGGCTTTCTCATCGAGGAGATCGGCATATCGCAGATCTGGTATCACGACAGTGATACCGGTGCGCGACTGAAGCGGATCAAATGGTCGAAACCGCCGCGGTCAATCTATACCAGCCTGCCGCGCAGTTTCTGCTTTGAAAAAACCAGTCAGGCGCCCGGCTTTCTTGTGTCGACTGCACCAAAGGAACTCCGTGGTCGCATGAGGCGTGGCCAGGAAACTTTTTGGCGCATGGATGCGACCCGCAAGCTCAATTGAGCTTGCGGGCGACGGTCCATTCAACTGACATGGGATCCACGCATCTGCATGATTGCCTTGCGCACCTGCAGCCATGCTTCGGCGTGCTGATGCTCGCCTGAATTACGCAACGCATTGGCTTTCTGTGCTGCGTGTGCTTCTGCCTTTTCGCCGTACGCATCAATCAGAGCGCGGGCGTGTTCGGCGGTTTGTATAGCGTTCATAAACAGCGTCTCCTCTAAAACTGAGCAAACACCCTCCAGCCGTAAAGCGGACATGATACCATAAAAACCGCCAGAACTGTGAATAGCGCACGCCCTGACCGCCTGTTTGTCTTGCGGACTCGTCGGCTTTTCTGTATCCGCTCGCTATGACAGACCGTCTCCTCATTATCGACTTCGGTTCGCAGGTAACCCAACTCATCGCGCGGCGACTGCGCGAACTGAGCGTATACTGCGAAATCCATCCCTTCCAGAACGTCACGGATGCCTTCCTGAAGGAGTTCGCGCCCAAGGCGGTGATCCTCTCCGGCGGGCCGGCATCGGTGTTTGACGATGGTGCGCCGATGCCGCCTTCGTCGGTGTTTGACATCGGCGTTCCCGTGCTTGGTATCTGCTATGGCCAGCAGGTCATGATGCACTGCCTTGGCGGACTGGTCGAGCGCGGTGTCGGCACGGCAGAGTTTGGCCGTGCCTATGTGACACCGGCAGACGGTAGTCTTGCATTGCTGGATGGCTGGTTCGATGCAGGCGAAGAGCAGGTCTGGATGAGCCACGGCGATCATGTATCCAGGCTTGCACCGGGTTTCGAGGTCTATGGCACATCGCCCAATGCACCGTTTGCCATCACCGCGGACAAATCGCGCAATTTCTTTGCCGTGCAGTTCCATCCGGAAGTCCATCACACGCCGCGTGGCGCGAAGCTCTATGAGAACTTCGTCAGGCTTGCCGGGTTCACCGGCGACTGGACAATGGAGGCCTACAAGGACCAGGCCATTGCCGCCATCCGCGACCAGGTCGGTTCAGGCCGGGTCATCTGTGGCCTGTCCGGCGGTGTGGACTCATCTGTTGCAGCGGTGCTGATCCATCAGGCCGTCGGCGATCAACTGACTTGTATCCTGGTGGATCATGGCCTGATGCGGAAAAACGAAGCGCAGCAGGTCGTCACCATGTTCCGTGAGAACTATAATATCCCGCTGGTGCTGGTGGATGCTGCCGACACGTTCCTGGATGCGCTCGAGGGCGAAGCTGATCCCGAGACGAAGCGCAAGACGATCGGGCGCCTGTTCATCGAGGAGTTCGAACGCGAAGCCAAGACACTCGGCGGCGCGGATTTCCTGGCCCAGGGCACTTTATATCCCGACGTGATCGAGAGCGTGTCGTTCTCCGGCGGCCCGTCCGCCACCATCAAGTCCCATCACAATGTCGGCGGCCTGCCGGATCGCATGAACATGCAGCTTGTCGAACCGCTGCGCGAACTGTTCAAGGACGAGGTGAGGGCGCTTGGCCACGAACTGGGGCTCCCTGACAGTTTCATCGGCCGGCATCCGTTCCCCGGCCCAGGCCTGGCCATCCGCTGCCCCGGCGGGGTGACCCGCGACAAGGTCAGAATTCTCCAGGAAGCCGACGCCGTTTATCTCGATGAAATCCGCAAAGCCGGCCTGTATGACGACATCTGGCAGGCATTTGCCGTCCTGCTGCCGGTCCAGACCGTTGGCGTCATGGGCGACGGGCGAACCTACGAGTTCGTCTGCGCGCTGCGCGCGGTCACGTCTGTCGACGGCATGACGGCTGATTTCTTTCCCTATGACATGGAGTTCCTGGGCCGCGTCGCCACCCGCATCATAAACGAGGTGCGCGGCATCAACCGGGTGGTCTACGACGTGACCTCAAAACCGCCGGGTACGATTGAGTGGGAATAGGGCGAACCCAGGTCCGGGTTGAGCCCTAATCCCTGCCGTCCCCTACAGGATCAACAGGTACATCCGGTTCCGGCGGCGAGTATTCGGGTTTTTCACTACCCGGTTCCGGCGGGTTGGATTTGCCGCTGGCGAGTTCAGCTTGCGCGCATTCTGCCCATTCGAGGGCCTTTGTCAGGCCTGCCAATGAAAACCGGACATTGCTGGTCTCGCCGCCCTGTACCGTGTAGCTCCAGTTTATGTTGTCGCCGGGTTTTGCTTCGCTCAGCGCCTTGCCGCTCAACACTTCGTCAACCGCGTATTCATTCACGGAAATCGGTGTGGAAATTGACTGGCTTGAGATGTTCAGAGCCGCGTTCTTGTCAACACTCAGCGCGAAGCCCGCCTGGGTATCGGCAAGCTTGAGAACGTCAACCAGCAGGACCTGCCAGTTGGACTGCGGGTCTGCCCGTTGAAATGTCAGGGTATGGCTGAAACCCAGTGGTGCGCTCTTGTCCAGTCTGTGGGTCACGATCCGGCACTGGGCGCCTGGATTACAGGTCGCAATGAAGCTGCGTGAATAGATCCGGGTCTCGTCAAATTTCTGATGGACCTGCTGGTTGCACAACTGTTCAGCCTGAACACTCGTTCCAGTCAGCAAAACACCTGCTGCAGCAAGCAAGATGGATAATCGCCGTATCATGATTTCCCGCCACCAGCACATTCAACACACACCGCAGCTGCCGGATCCACTTCCAGTCGCGCTGCCGCAATCTCTTCCCCGCAGGTGGCGCACCACCCGTACTCACCATCCTCAAGCCGCCGCATGGCCTGGTCGAGCCGGGCCAGTTCCGCAGTGCGCGCGCGCTCCTGCGCCTGTGCCATTGCCTGGCGCTGCATGGCATCCATGCGCGACAGCCTGCCCACTGACTGCTGATCGAGTTCAACGGCGTCGCGGTCTTCCGCCGACATCGACGACAGCTTGCTGAGTTCGTCGCGGCGCGCCGTCAGCCGGGCCCGGGCTGTTTCCGGATCAGCTGTCATTTGGCCTGTGCGCAATCAACCCATTTGGTGGCCGCAGCCAGATCGCCCAAAGCAATTTCGTGGACAATTCTCTTGCCGCCAACCAGTTGCACGGTGGCATTCACGGTCTTTGATTGAAGCATGGTGGACAAGACAATGTCAGAGACATCATCATCAACGCGTACGCTCTTCATGTCTTCGGCTGCAATCAGGAAATCCGGTGCAATCCGGGTTTCGTCCTCGCCGTCAAAAACCAGATCAAGGCCCGCGCCGGAATCAATTGAAGAAGTACTGGTGACAAGCGCCAGCCAGGAGCCTGAAACCGATGCTCTTTCAAGGGCAATGGCAACATTGTCTATGCTGGACAAGGAGATCGAACATTTGCCTTTCGGGATGCATTCAGCTGAAAATGTGCCGGTCTGCACCATCATGCCGTCATTGCTGGCCGTTGCTTCAAGGCCGCAGATTTCAGCGCTTGATACCGGTGTCGCCAGTCCTATGGTGAAGGTTGCCATCAGGGCAATGCTCAGACGTCTGTTCACGTATGGTCTCCAGTGCACCGAGAGTGTTGAGTGCGGATTTATGGGTTCGCAACCGGCATTTGAGTCTGGGCCAGGTTTGCAAGAGGAACACATTCATGCCACTTCCAGGATGTCATGGTCAATCACTGTGGCGACAGTTAGAGTAGCATGAAGATTCTTTTGCAGCGCATTAGGTTCGTGCGCCAGAAAAACCGGAACGGATAAGGACAAAAATGACGAAATTGATCTGGGGCATGGTATTGTTCTTCGGGGTTCATCTGTTATCGCTTACTCCCTTGCGCGCCGCCATCACATCAAGGCTGAGCGAGAATGCTTACAAGGGCATATACTCGCTGATCTCGCTGGCCGGTCTCGGTCTTATGATCTGGGGTTTCATTCTGGCCCGCGGCGGGCCTGATGCGGCGCGCATCGTCTATGATCCGATTGTCGGCAGCAGCATGGTTACAATGCTGCTGGTGCTCGTCGCTCTTGTCCTGCTGGCCGCATCCCACGGCAAAAGCCACATAAGGCTGCTCGTCAAACACCCCATGTCGCTTGGTGTCGGCCTGTGGGCGGCAGGGCATTTGCTGGTCAATGGCAATCTGTCCGAGGTGTTGCTGTTCGGTGGTTTCCTGGCCTTGAGTGTTCTCGACATCATCGTGAACACGGCAAGAGGCAATGTTCCGTCATATGAGCCGAAAGTGAAACACGACATCATCGCGGTTGTCGCCGGTGTTGTGTTGTTCGGGGTGGTTATCAGCCTGCATCAGACCCTGTTCAGCGTGTCGCCGATTTACTGATCTGCCGCGGTGGTGTTGAGCAATCTGCGTATAGGTGGCCTGGAGCAACACGTTTTCAATTGAACCCATGACCCCTGTGTGACCAAGCGTCCATTGGCGCAGCGGTCGCGTTCCTGTATCTCTCGGCATATTGACAATGTTCAACCCGGATTGATCTTTTCCCATGTTGCTGTTCCTCGCTATTGCCCTGTTTGCCGTCATTCACCTGATTCCGGCATTTCCGTCTCTCAAGGCCCGCCTGAAGGACAGGCTCGGCAAAGCCTATGGCATGTTGTTTGCCGTGGGCTCGGTCTTGTCACTGGTGCTGATCGTGCTTGGCTGGCAGATGGCAGACCGGGTTCAGGTCTATGATCCGCCCACCTGGGGTTTCCGTGCCAATCTTGCCTTGAATTTCGTCGCATTCCTGTTGCTGGGTGTGTTTCTGTTTCGTGGCAAGGCTCGCCAGCTCCTGCGCTTGCCATTGGCCATGGCTGTGGTGTTGTGGGCTACCGCTCACTTGCTGGCCAATGGCGATCAGGCAAGCATCATCCTGTTTGGCGGATTGCTGGCCTATGGCGCAATCCATCTGGCCGCCGGTTTTGCGCAAGGGTTCAGGCCGTCGCCGGAAGTCCGTCAGGGGCATGACGTCATCGCGCTGTTCGTAGGCGTCGCGCTGTACGGTGTTGCGATCCAGATGCACCAGCACGTGATCGGCGTGGCACTGTTTTCCATTCAGGACATGGCGATCTTTGCCAAGTGATGGGAGACACCTCCGGGCACCTGATCGGCATTGCGCACCGGGCAGCGCGGCTTCAGCCCATGCAGGAAGTACAGTCCGGCACGGTGACCGTCGTTGCCGGTCTCGAAGGCGATCACAAGGGACTGAAGTTCCCAAACCGGCAAATTACCGTTCTGGCAGTCGAGGCATGGCGCGACGCTGTCCGTGACGCTGGAGAACCAGACCTGCCATGGACCGCGCGCCGGGCAAATATGCTGGTGCAAGGTGTGCATCTGCCGCGTGCTGCGGCGGCGTTTTGCGTATCGGTGAGGTGCTGCTGGAGGTCACCAGTCAGACAGTGCCGTGCAAGCGCATGGATGATGCATTGCCCGGTTTGCGCAAGGCGCTGCATCCTGACTGGCGCGGTGGCATCACCTGCCGTGTACTGCAAGGCGGTCAGGTAACATTGGGCGACCCGGTCGAAGTGCTGGTCTCTCCGCCACAACGAGTGATAAGATTGCCCTGAGTGACACTATACATCCACCAAGGAGCCTGATTGCCAATGTCCGTCCAGAAACAGGTCCGTCGCCTGACCGCCCCTGACATTGCCGGCCGCAAGAACGGCGAACCTGTTGTCTCCTTGACGGCTTATCACGCCCATACTGCGGGTATTGCTGACAAATATTGTGATTTTCTGCTGGTGGGCGACTCGCTCGGCATGGTCATGCACGGTTTTGAATCTACCGTGCCGGTGCCGCTTGAACTGATGATCATGCATGGCAAGGCGGTTGTGCGCGGATCCGAGCGCGCCCTTGTTGTTGTTGACATGCCGTTTGGCTCGTATGAGGAAAGCCCGGCTGTTGCGTTCCGAAATGCTGCCCGGATCATGAAGGAAACCGACTGCGGTGCGGTAAAGCTTGAAGGTGGCGTCCACATGGCCGAAACCATCAGTTACCTGGTGCAGCGAGGCATCCCGGTCATGGCGCACATCGGCCTGACACCGCAGTCCATCAACACGATCGGCGGTTTCAAGACGCAAGGCCGTCAGCGCGACCAGTGGGCTGCAATAGAAGCCGACGCCAAAGCCGTGGCTGAGGCAGGGGCATTCAGCGTGGTCCTGGAAGCCATGGCGGAACCCCTGGCTGCGCGGATCACCAAGTCCATTGCCATCCCGACAATCGGCATCGGCGCGTCGGCAGCGTGTGACGGGCAGATCCTTGTCATGGAAGACATGCTGGGCCTGAGCCCGCGTGTGCCGAAGTTCGTCAAGGAGTTCGGTAAAGTGGGCCGTGCCATCGAACGCGCCATCAAATTGTATTCACAAGATGTTCGCACCCGGGCCTTCCCGGCACCTGAAAACACCTATGATGTAAAGGACTGAAGAAAATCCATGCGCTTCAACCGACGCCAGATGCTCGCCGGAACCACCGCAGCCTTTGCAGTGATTGGCGGTACGCCTGTGATGCTGCACGCCGAAAAAGCAGGCGACGGTTTCACTGTTCTGAAAATCCAGAAGGTGCCGCAGGTCATCCTTGAAGGGGGCAAGGAAACACGATTGTGGACCTATAATGGTGTCAATCCCGGTCCCGAAATCCGCGTCAAGCGCCGCGGCCAGGTGAAAGTGCGACTGATCAACGGGCTCGATGAACCCACCATGCTGCACTGGCACGGCATCCGCATTGACAATGCCATGGACGGTTCGCCGCTGACGCAAAACCCCGTAGAGCCGGGAGAGACATTTGAGTACGTCTTTACTGCTCCCGATGCCGGTACCTACTGGTATCATCCGCACATAGGGTCTTCCAGACAGGTGGAACATGGTCTTTACGGAGCCCTGATCGTCGAAGAGGAAACGCCGCCTGCTGACACCGAAGACCTGACACTGGTGCTGGATGACTGGCTCATCAATGATGATGGCACCATCAATCAGAAGGCCTTTGGCGACATTCGCTCAGCAGCGCATGGTGGCAGGCTGGGCAACTGGTTTACCGTCAACGGCAGATCCCGGCCGCGCCTTGCTGCGCCTGCAGGCAAGCGTCTGCGCTTGCGGCTGATCAGTTGCGCCAATGCCCGCATCATGAACTTGCAGATAAAGGGTGCTGAACCCTACATCGTTGCGCTGGATGGCCAGCCTTTGAGGGCCGCGCGTGCGTTGGGGGCAAACCCGCTGCAGCTTGGTCCCGGAGGTCGGGCCGACCTGATGATCCGGCGTGCTTCTGATGAAATCATTCTGGCAAACCTGAACCGGGCGAATGAGCCGCTGGAGGTTGCCTATATCGACCGCTCCGGTGATCCGGGAGCTGCAGATACCGGCGAGATAGTGGCCCTGCCAGGCAACGGCTTGCCGGCAACCCTGGACATTGCCGGCGTCACCCCGCGCGAACTGGTCATGGAAGGCGGCGCCATGGGCGGCCTTGCGGGAGCCAAACTGCGCGGCCGGGACGTTGATATGCGCGAACTTGTGCAAAACGGCATGGCCTGGGCATTCAATGGCGTGGCAGGCATGACCGAAGAGCCGTTTGCCAGCTTGAAGAAAGGCGACACGGCGGTTTTTGACCTCGTCAACAAAACCGCCTGGCCCCATGCCATGCATTTGCACGGTCATCATGTGTTGCCGCTGACGATTGATGACAAGCCTGTGGCTGACCAGGACTGGCGCGACACGGTTGTCGTGTCGGCCAACAGCAGGACGCGTGTGGCCTTCGTCGCCGATAACCCGGGCAAATGGATGCTGCATTGCCACATGCTGGAACACCAGGCGGCCGGCATGATGACCTGGGTCAGTGTCGAAATTTGAATTTGACGCAAGTTCCGGTCAATCGGTGCTATATGACCGGAACTTGCGCCAAGGTGCGGCACTGCCTATATCCTGATCAATTCAATTTGCCTTGATCGGTTTGAACGCCTGCTTTACCCAAGGCGCAACGAAGCGCGGTAAATGCAAAAACGAGCCGCCTTTTCTCAACATGTGGATTGACCGATGAGTGACGATGGACTGTTTCGTGAGGTGGATGAAGAAGTCCGCCGCGACAAGCTTACCCAGATCTGGGATCGCTTCGGCACCCTGATCCTTGCCGGCTGCATAGGCATCGTTGTCGTGGTCGGTGGTTTCAAGGGCTGGCAATACTGGCAGGCCCAGCTGGCAGAAAAGGCCGGCATGGAATGGTACAACGCCATCACCCTGTCCGCTGCCGGCAAGACCGCTGAAGCAGACGCGGCGTTTGATGAGATTACCAAGTCCGGGCACAAAGGCTATTCAGTGCTGGCCAAGCTGTCTCAGGCGGCCCGCCTCGGCCAGGATGGCAATAATTCAGAGGCTGTAAAGATTTACGATGGCGTGGCGGACGACAGCGCTGTCGATCAACCCTTGCGGGACCTGGCGCGCGTACGCGCGGCTTATCTTCTGGTGGACTCAGACAGCGTTGCCGACCTTGCGTCCCGCTTGTCGGGCCTTGACGGCAGCAATTCTTCATGGCGTCATGCGGTACGCGAAATTCTGGCACTGGCCCACGCCCGGGCGGCTGATTTCAAGGCCGCCGATGAACAGCTCAAACTGATCCTGGCCGATCCGGCGACACCTGCTGCATTGCGGGCGCGCACTGTGCTTGTGTCTGCCCAGATCCAGCCGCTGTTGCCGCCAAGTACCAATTAGAGCGAGATGAGGTTAAATTGAATTATTTGATGGCGGAAAATCGGTTCACTCGGCTAGGCGCGTCGCGCAGCGCGATGTTGTGCATCGGGCAAGCGGCGCAACGACGCCGATGGACCGATTTTCCCCACCCCGACAGGAACCATCATGTTGATACAGTTGATGAAAGGGCCGGGCGATTTTGCCCGCTGTCGTCGTTGGCTTGCGCTTGTGGTGAACAACACCACCGCGCGCAATCCGCCTAGCCAGCGACCAAAATCGCCACGGTCAAATGATCCAATTTAACCTCATCTCGCTCTAGAAAGTTCTGATCCCATGGCCTCCCAGACGGCACAGGCCACACGGCTTCCCACCCTTGCTATTGTCGGCAGGCCGAATGTTGGTAAATCAACCCTGTTCAACAGATTGACCGGCAAGCGCCTGGCGCTTGTCGATGATCGCCCCGGTGTGACCCGTGACCGGCGCGAGGGCGATGCCAGCATCGGCGGCATGAAGTTCCGTATCGTTGATACTGCGGGCCTGGAAGACGCAGCGCCTGAAACGCTGGCGCGGCGTATGACCGAGCAGAGCCGCGAGGCCATTCAACAGGCTGATGTTTGCCTGTTCATGATTGACGGCCGGGCCGGGGTCACGCCGGCGGATGAACATTTTGCAGAACTGGTGCGCAAAACCGGCAAACCGGTTATCGTCGCCGCCAACAAGGCAGAAGGCGGCAAGGGTGAAACCGGTCGTCTCGAAAGCTATTCGCTGGGACTGGGTGATCCTGTTGCGATTTCGGCGGAGCATGGCGAAGGCCTCGGAGATCTGTACGACGCGCTGGAAGAAGCCTTCAGATTGCATGGTCCTGTAGCGGAAAAACCAGATAACGACGATGAGGCGGACAGTTTCGACGATGTCATTGCCTTTGATCCCGATGATGAGACCGCCGGCGACGGCCTGACCCCCGACAGGCCTTTGAGGCTGGCAATTGTCGGCAGGCCCAACGCCGGCAAATCCACGCTGATCAACCGGCTGGTGGGTGAAGAACGCATGCTCACCGGTCCCGAAGCCGGCATTACCCGCGATGCGATTGGTCTTGACTGGGAGTGGAACGGACAGCGCATCAAATTGTGGGATACCGCGGGCATGCGCAAGAAGGCGCGTGTCAACGACAAGCTGGAAAAGATGTCGGTGTCCGACGGATTGCGGGCCATCAAGTTCGCCGAGGTCGTTGTGTTGCTGATCGATGCGACCCAGCCACTGGAAAAGCAGGACCTGCAACTGGCCTCGCTCATGGCGCGCGAGGGCAGGGCAATGGTGCTGGCGATCAACAAATGGGACCTGGCCGAGGAAAAGGACGCCCTGCGCCGTGATATCGAGCTTGAAGTCACACGGCTTCTGCCGCAGGTCTCCGGCATTGCCGTTGTAACATTTTCCGGCCTGAGCGGCCGCGGAGTGCACAAGCTGATGCCCGCCGTCATGGAAACCTACAAGCTGTGGAACACGCGCATACCGACCAACAAGCTCAATGGCTGGCTGGAAGAGCAGATCCAGCGGCATCCGCCGCCGGCGCCCGGCGGCCGGCGCATCCGGTTGCGTTACATAACCCAGGTGAACGCCCGTCCTCCGACTTTCGTGGCATTTTGCTCGAATGCGGCGAATATGCCGGAAAGCTATAACCGTTATCTGATCAACGGGCTGCGTGAAGATTTCGGCTTGTGGGGCGTGCCTGTGCGAATCAACCTGCGCGAGGGCAAGAATCCGTACGCCCACAAGGCGAAGAAACAGCGCTAAGCTGTTGTATTGAATTTATTTGTAGCGCGCGCTGACTTCGCCCAGCTCGGCGCAGGTGCTGATGATCTCATCGCCGGCGTCAACATAGACCAGCCCGGTAACGACACCGGTTGTGACCACATCTCCCGCTTTCAGCATAAGGGAATGAGTGTTGAGGTAATTTGCAAGCCAGGCAAGCGCAATGTCCGGCCCGCCCAGCGCATTGACCCCGATACCGGTCGTTGCAGGTTGGTCGTTCTTGCTGACGTTCAGTTCCAGCGCCCCATAGCGTCCTGCCGGCAACACATCGTTTGCCGGGCCAAGCACAAACGCATCATTGCATCCGCCATCCGCAATGTTCCACATATTGCCGTCTTCAAGGCCACCCGGCAGCCGCCGGTTGACCAGTTCCAGTGACAGGTGAACCGACGCTGCTGCGGCAAGCACATCCTCGATCGAATGCTTCGCGGCACCTGCAGGCAGGTCGCGCGCCATGGTGAAGGCAATTTCCGGTTCAACCAGGCGAATGGCTGACTGGCTCACCGGCACATCGCCATTGTTCGGGAAGGTGCGCTGTGCATAGACCGGACCGGGGAAGGGACCGTCTGCCCGCAACATGTCCTGGGCCAGTTTGCTGGTACAGCCGATCTTCCAGCCGGTTTGTGTCCACCCGGTCAACAGGGCGGCATCACACTGAACCTTGAACGCATGGGTCTCATCGGTTGGTGAGTCGCCTGGATAGGTGTCCAGTTTGCGGCCTTGCGTGCGGGCGTCTGCGAGGGTTTGGGCGATACTCATCGGCTTAATTCCGCTGTGTCAGGACACCGTCCCTGAAGTCATGAACGACACCGTTGCTGCTTGCATCCGGTGAGCATAGCGAAATCATGGCGTCTGCCAACTGCTCCGGTGTGGGTAGGGTTGCCTGATCTTCACCGGGCATTGCCTGCCGCCGCATGCGTGTGGCGATGGGGCCGGGGTTCAGCAGGTTTGCGGTTGCGTTGGTTGTTTCAAGCTCTGCCGCCCACGTCCGCACCAGCATTTCAAGCGCTGCCTTCGACACCGCATACCCACCCCAGTAGGCCGTTGCCTTGTGAGCGGCTCCCGACGTTACAAAGATCGCCCGTCCGGCGTCCGACGCCTTGATCAGCGGTTCCAGAGACCGGATCAGCCGGTAGTTGGCCGTAACATTGATCGCCATCAGGTCATCGAAAGTTTCCGGTTTCAAATGCTGCAGGGGGGTCAGTGACCCCAGGATACCCGCATTGCCAACCAGAATGTCGAGCTTGCCCCAGCGTTCCGCGACCGGTGTGCCGAGCCGGTCGATACCTTCAAAGTCCTTGATATCAAGCGGCACCAGCGTGGTGGTTCCGCCGCTGGCCTGAATGTCGTCGTCAAGCTCTTCAAGCCCCCCGACAGTGCGGGCTGTGGCAATCACATGGGCGCCTTCCTGCGCAAGTCTCAATGCTATGGCTCTCCCGATGCCGCGAGAAGCGCCTGTAACAAGCGCAATGCGCCCCGCCAGTGATTTTGCCATGGATCGTTTCCTGAAGTTCAGATGGGACGTAGGGTCCGGCGGGTGCGGATCAGCCGGCTTCTGCCAGCAGGGACAACTGATGTGGATTGCCGCCGTCGCTATAGTCGGTCAATGCGGTTGGATAGTCACCGGTAAAGCAATGATCGGTGAATTGCGGACGCACGGGGTCGCGCTTTTCATAACCGGTTGCACGGTAAATGCCGTCTACCGACAGGAAGGTCAGCGATTGTACGCCGATATACTCGCTCATTTCCTCAACCGTGTGAGTTGCAGCGAGCAGAGCCTTCTGCTCGGGCGTGTCGATACCGTAAAAATCCGGGTGCGTGATGGGCGGCGAGGCGATCGCCATATGGACTTCCCTGGCGCCGGCATCGAACATCATCTGCACGATCTTGACTGATGTGGTGCCGCGTACAATTGAATCATCCACCAGCATGACCCGCTGGCCTTCGATCACCGCCCGGTTGGCATTGTGTTTGAGTTTTACGCCGAGTGCTCGGATTTGCTGTGTCGGCTCAATGAAGGTCCGCCCCACATAGTGGTTTCGGATGATGCCGAGTTCGAAGGGCACACCTGCTTCCTGGGAATAGCCCAGTGCGGCCGGTACACCGGAATCGGGAACAGGGATCACGACGTCTACATCTGCGCCTGCTTCGCGTGCAAGTTCGCGGCCCATTTCCTTGCGCACCTGATAGACCGAGCGCCCGCCGATGACACTGTCGGGACGAGAGAAATAGATATACTCGAAAATACACGGACGCGCCTGTTGCGGCGGGAACGGCTTGATGGATTGAACACCGTCTTCGGTAATGACGACCACTTCGCCGTTTTCGATTTCACGCACAAAGCGGGCCCCGATTATGTCCAGCGCACAGGTCTCGCTTGACAATATGTAGGCACCGTTCAATTCACCCAGGACCAGGGGCCGGATGCCGAGCGGATCACGCACGCCGATCATTTTCTTTGAAGACATGCAGACCAGCGAGTAGGCGCCTTCCAGTGCCTTGATGGCATCGATGAAACGGTCAACCAGATGCCGTTGGCGCGACCGGGCCACCAGGTGCAGCACAGCCTCGGTATCGGATGTGGACTGGCAGATGGCACCGTCGGCAATCAGCGACCGGCGCAGCGCCAGGCCATTGGTGATGTTGCCATTGTGCGCGACGGCAAAACCGCCGGTACTGAGTTCTGCAAACATCGGCTGCACGTTGCGCAGCACCTGTTCGCCTGTGGTGGAATACCGGGTATGGCCAACCGCCGCGCGGCCTTTCAGGCGTTCCATGGTGGACGGCTTGGAAAAGGCATCGCCTACCAGCCCGATCCGGCGTTCGGAGTGAAATCGTTTGCCGTCGAACGAGACAATACCGCAGGCCTCCTGGCCACGGTGTTGCAGCGCATGCAGGCCAAGTGCGGTCAGGGCAGAGGCATCTTCATGACCAAAGACGCCGAACACGCCGCATTCTTCGCGCAGGCTGTCGCCATCCATGTCCAGTTCGAAGGTCAGTCTGTCGTGAGCGTCCGTCATCATGCTCTGCCTTTTTAGTACCTGGCCATGGACTGTAACATTTACTGCTGGCCTTGCGTGCTTTCAATAATCTGGTCGAGCGTATTGCGCTGGTTCGACTGATAACCGGTATTGCCTTCGCCGCTTGCGCCACGGGTGGTTTCACTGTTTGCACGCGACCCACCCGAAATCCTGATCTTGCCATTCAGGTCTTCTGCAAGGGCCGGTTGCATCCAGCCAATGGTCAACATGGTATCCACAAGGAAAAACGACGAATTCTCCACCAGTGGCAACATGGCTGCATCTCGCAACTCATTAGGCACCTTTTCGCGCGGGATATACCAGACGAAAAGTGTGAACATGATTACCATCAGGGCAAGGCCGCGCGTCAGCCCGTACAGAAACCCCAGGGACCGGTCAATCGGGCCTGCGCCCGATTCAAGCAGCGAATCGGACAGTTTCACCGTGATGATCGACAGGACAATCAGCGTCACCAGAAACACGATCCCGGCAATCGCGATGATGATCAACGTGTCATTGTTATCCAGATAAGGCTTCAGGACGTCCGATGCCTGCTGACGCAATTCCGGTACCGACAGAACCAGAGCAGCCGCACCTGCTGCGCCGCCCCAGGCCACAAGTGACATTATTTCGCGGAAAAATCCGCGCATGACTGCCAGAAAACCGGAAATCAACATGATTGAGACCAGTACAACATCGAGCCAAGTGAATGACATGTTCAAATACTCCCCCGGCATGAGCCGGCGCGGTCAAAGCGGCAAACGCACGTCCACATAATTCATACTGACAAGACAAGCTCGCCAACTGATCAGCAAGTTGGGCTTGTGTGACATGGAAGCCTGTCAAAATCAATGTGGCAGAGTGGTTACACACATCGTAATTTGGATAAATTGCCTACAGCAGTTCAAGTTTGCGCCTTCTAGAGGCCTGACCCTAATCTGCAGGACAGCAGGTTAGCCTTTGGGAAGCCCTGCAATATAGGCAACCAGATCCGCCACGCTGGCCATCTGGCGCAGGGCCGGTGCCGCCCGCTGCTTCATCTCGCCGCCTTGAGCAACAATGGCGGTGTCCAGTCCCAGCTTTGCGGCTTCTCTGGCACGCTGATCGCTCTGGCCCACCGGGCGCAGGGCTCCCGACAGCGCTATTTCACCGAACAGCGCACATGTTGGCGGGATCACTGCACCGGTCAGAGACGATACCAGTGCTGCGGCCACCGCCATGTCCGCTGCCGGTTCCTTGACGCGTAGTCCGCCTGCGACATTCAGATAGACATCCTGCTGGCCCACATTCACGCCCCCATGGGCTTCCAGCACCGCAAGCACCATGGCCAGACGGTTCTGGTCCCAGCCGACCACGGCGCGCCGCGGCGTGCCAAGCGCTGATGGCGAGACCAGTGCCTGAACCTCCATCAGCAGCGGCCTGGTACCTTCCATGCCGGCAAAGATCGCAGAACCCGGTGTCGGCGTTTCGCCGGACCCCATGAACAGCCGCGATGGATTGTCCACCTCAAGCAGGCCTGCGTCCGACATTTCAAACACGCCGATTTCATCGGTGGGACCGAAACGGTTTTTAACGGCGCGCAGAATGCGGAACTGATGGCCCCGGTCGCCTTCGAAATAGAGCACCGTATCAACCATGTGT
The DNA here is from genome assembly GCA_963698275.1 of uncultured Alphaproteobacteria bacterium. Classification (GTDB taxonomy): domain Bacteria; phylum Pseudomonadota; class Alphaproteobacteria; order Rhizobiales; family Aestuariivirgaceae; genus Anderseniella. The sequence continues at coordinate 54,026 of CAVOQE010000002.1, forward strand.
TCGACGACCTTTGGCCCTGCAATCTGGCCGTCCTTGGTGACGTGCCCGACGAGGAGAACTGCAGCTCCTTTCTGCTTGGCAAAGCGTATCAGCGCTTCTGCGCCGGCACGAAGCTGCGTGACGGTGCCCGGCGCGCTTTCGATCACCGGTGACCACAGGGTCTGGATGGAATCGATCACCACCACGGCTGGCGGTTCGCCTTCGCTCAATGTCGCCAGAATATCGGAGACGTTGGTTTCCGCGGCCAGCAGGACAGGGGACTTGCCAAGCCCCAGCCGGCGGGCGCGCAGCCGCACCTGGTCAATTGCTTCCTCGCCGGAAATATACACCGCCTTGTGGCCTGCATTGGCAACGCTTGCCAGCGCCTGGGTCAGCAGGGTGGATTTGCCGATGCCCGGATCACCGCCGATCAGGATGCCTGATCCCGGCACAAAGCCGCCACCGGCCACCCGGTCCAGTTCGGCAATTCCGGTCATGATGCGCTCCGGCATGGGCGTCTCGCCCTCAAGCCCGACAAGCCGCGTTGCCCGGCCCTTCGGCATGGCGGCACCCTTGGCGCCTGATACCGGCACCTGTGTCGAGGTTTCCTCAGCCAGCGAGTTCCAGTCGCCGCAATTCTCGCAGCGCCCGGCCCATTTCGAATATGCAGCGCCACAGCCCTGACAGACGAATCTCAGTGTGATCTTTCCCATGCCGCGTCTTAGAACAAAAAGAGAACAATGTCGAGCGGGTTTTTCAGCGATATGCACAACCGGGCATGGCGGCAACTGCATGACGGATCACCTGTTTCGCTCACAACAGCGTTATCCGGCCTGGTGTTTTCGACAGGTGAAATGCCGACATCCACTGGCTGGCTGGGTCCGTTGAACGCTCTGCTTGGGACAACTAAACCTATCAGACAAACAAGGAATTCAACACATGACACGTATTCGTTCTCTTCTGACCGCAACAGCAGTTGCAACTTCGCTGGCTTTCGGCGTGGTAAGCGCCAAGGCAGCCGACATTGTCGACACTGCAGTCGCTGCGGGCTCGTTCAACACGCTCGTTGCTGCTGTCCAGGCAGCGGGTCTGGTGGACACGCTCAAGGGTGAAGGACCATTCACTGTGTTCGCCCCGACCGATGAAGCATTTGCCAAGCTGCCAGCCGGCACCGTGGAAGATCTCCTGAAGCCTGAAAACAAGGACAAGCTGGTCGGCATTCTCACCTACCATGTTGTACCGGGCAAGGTGATGGCAGCTGATATTGCCGGCAAGGAAACAATGGCAAAGACCGCTCAAGGGTCGGAAGCCAAGATCGTCGCCAATGACACCGGCGTCACGATTGACGGTGCCAAGGTCGTCACTGCTGACGTTGCTGCGGACAATGGCGTCATTCACGTCATCGACACCGTGATCATGCCTAAGTAACTCTCCAGACTTAAGGTCTGTATCAGTGCCCCGGCCCGGATGAAAACCCGGTCCGGGGCACGTTGATTTTAAAACACTCCTGCCACCAAACCGGTCCGGCAGTGGTGGCGCCACCTAAACCTGGCCTGACGATTTCGCTTTGCTAATTCAAACAGTCATGAAACATTTCCTGAGCATGCGGTGGTTGTTCATCGCCTGGTGGGATCTGAAACTGCTTTGGACAAGGTGGGGTCATGGCTATCGATGCGCTGGACTTGGTCGATCTGGACAAATATCCCATTCATTTGCCGTCTTCCGGCGATTTTCGAACCTTGCTTGCAGAAACGCAGTCGCAACTGAGTGATGACGGGTGCGCCGTTTTGCGGGGCTTTGTGCGGGCCGACCGCATCACGGATCTCGTTCGGGAAGCCGACCGGGTTGCGGATAAGGGCCATCGCTCGTTCAACCGGACCAACGTCTATTTCACCACCGACAATCCCGCCTATCCCGAAACCCATCCCCTGAGACGGTTCTTTGACCGCTCCAACTCGTTCGTCCCGGCAGACAATTTTGGGCCCGAGAGCCACATCAGAAGCATTTATGAGTGGCCACTGTTTTCAGCATTTGTGCAACAGGCGCTGGATGAAAAACGGTTCTTTCGATATGCCGACCCGCTTGCCGATGTGATCATAAATGTTGCTGAGGAAGGCGCGGGATTCCCGTGGCATTTTGATACCAACAATTTCACCGTCACCCTGGCGATCCAGAACGCCGAGCAGGGCGGGGAGTTCGAATATTGCCCCGATCTGCGAACCCCGGATGACGAGAACTATTCAGGTGTTGCAGCGGTGCTGGATGAGCAAAGCTCAAGCGTAAAGACACTTGTGCTGCAACCGGGAGACCTGCAGATTTTCAAAGGCAGATATTCATTGCACCGGGTCTGCCCGTTATCAGGTCCGCGCAGACGTTACGTTGCGATTTACTCTTTTGTCGAAGAGCCCGCCATGGTCGGCAGCCCGGAAAGAACCAGGCAATTGTACGGGCGCGTGCTGCCTATCCATACGGAGCGTGCAGGCGTGCGTGGTGATACGCTGGTTGACTAGATCAGTATGTTTTTTGATTGAATCAATCAAAAAACATAAAACTGATCGCTTTCAAAGTGCTAGAGCAACTTTACGGGTTCAAGTGAACCCATGTTGCTCTAGAAAACCAGCCAAAGCTGAACTCACAGCTCAATCTCGATCGGGCCTTCTTCGCGGCCGTGGATGAACTGGTCGACATAAGCATTGTTGCTCTGGTCTATTTCAGCCGCCGGTCCGCACCAGACGATCTTGCCCTTGTAGATCATGGCTATGTCATCGCCGATCTTGCGGGCGGACGCCATGTCATGGGTAATGGTGATGGTCGTTGCACCCAGCTGCTTCACGCTGTCGACAATCAGGTTGTTGATGACGTCGCCCATGATCGGGTCCAGACCGGTGGTCGGTTCGTCGAAGAAGATGATTTCCGGTTCCGGCGCAATGGCTCTTGCCAGGCCAACGCGTTTACGCATGCCGCCGGACAGCTCCGCCGGTGAAATGTCGGCCAGTTCCGCGCCGAGGCCAACTTCGGCCAGCTTGTCGATCGCGATGGCGCGCGCGTCTGACGGCTTCATTTTCCTGCCCTGGATCAGGCCGAACGCCACATTGCGCCACACGCTCAGACTGTCGAACAGGGCCGCGCCTTGAAACAGCATGCCGAACCGGCCCATCATCTGGTCCAGCGCCGGCCCTTTCAATCCGAGGACTTCCTGACCGTCCACCCGGATCGAGCCTTTTTCAGGATGCAGCAGTCCGAGAATACATTTCAGCGTCACCGACTTGCCGGAGCCTGATCCGCCGATCACCACCAGCGAGCGTCCCTTGCCAACCTCGATATTGACGCCTTTCAGCACGTGCTTGGTGCCGAAGGATTTATGAACATTTTCAAGAATGATGTGCGGCTCAGGCATCACCCGCCTCACTCGGAAAACAGCAGCGACGTCAGTGCGTAGTTTGCTGCCAGGATCAAAATCGAACCGGACACAACCGCATTGGTTGTCGCTCTGCCGACGCCTTGCGCACCGCCCTTGGAGTTGAAACCGTGATAACAGCCCATCAGCGCGATGATGAAACCGAACACCGCAGCCTTGATCAGGCCCGAAGTGACGTCAGTGAACTCCACGAAATCCGTGGTGTTCTTGATATAGGCCGCATAATTGAAACCAAGCGACGTTGTGCCGACCACATAGCCGCCGAAGATTCCGATGATGTCGGCAATGCCGACCAGTATGGGCATTGTGATCACAGCCGCCAGAATGCGCGGGCCGACCAGATATTTGAACGGATTGGTCGACAGGGTGGTCAATGCATCGATCTGCTCGGTCACGCGCATGGTGCCGAGTTCAGCGGCGATTGCCGCGGATACACGTCCGGTCACCATCAGGCCGGCCATGACCGGGCCAAGCTCGCGTGTGATGCCAAGCGCCACGATGGATGAGACCAGGTTCTCTGCATTATAGCGCGTGCCGCCAATGTAAATCTGCAGCGCCAGCGCACCGCCGGTGAAGAATGCTGTCAGCCCGACAACCGGCAGGGAATTGTAGCCAATGCGGACAATCTGTTCGAACAACTGGCGAAAATACCATGGCGGTAACAGTCCGCGAATAACCGCATCGCGTGCAAAAAGGGACACCCGTCCCACCTCTGCAAACATTGAAAAAATGAAACTGCCGATGGTAGCCAGAAAAGTCACCGGTAAACGTTGCCTCTTGATGCCGTTGGTTGTGGTGCCGCCATATTGATGCATTTCCTGTAAAATGCACTCAAGACGAGTACACTTTTGCGTAGCGTCTGCCAAGAGATGTCAGAATTTCATAAGGCAGCGTGCCTGACCAGTGCGCCCAGTCATCGATACCGATGTTTGTCCCCAGCAGTTCGACTTTGGTGCCGCGGTGAACATGTTCCGGGTCCGTGTCGGTGACATCTATGGTGATCATGTCCATCGACACCCGGCCGACAATCGGGGCTGTTTGCCCTGCAATACAGATTTTCGCAGGGTCCGACATTGCGCGCATCAGACCGTCGGCATAACCGACGCCGACAATGGCAATGCGTGAGCGCCGGTCCGCCCGCCATGTCGCGCCATAACCAACACCGTCGCCGGCAGCAACATCACGCACCTGCAATACCGGCGCGGTCAGGGACACCACCGGTTGCATCGGGTTTGGCTTGCCGGACAGCGGATTGCCGCCGTAAAGAGCCACGCCGGGGCGGACCAGGTCATGGAAAAAATCAGGCCCGAGAAATGTGCCCGGCGCATTCGCCAGTGAGGCGGGCAGGCCTGGAAACAGTTTGCGCAAGCCTGCGAACAGATCGCGCTGGCGTGCGTTGGATGCGTTGGTCTCGTCATCACCGCTGGCCAGATGGCTCATCAGCAAACACAATCCGGCACGGTTCATCAGTTCTGCATCACCTGCAAGAACTTCTGCCTGCGCCCGGTCAAATCCGAGCCGGTTGATCCCGGTATCTATGTGGATGGCTGCTTTATGCTTGCCGTCGGCAGCGTCAGCCCATTCGCGCAAGTCTTCGGGGCTTACGAGGCAGGGACGCAGATCATGGGCAATGTAGAAATCCGCTTGTCCGGCAAACAGCCCGTCGAGAACATAGATGACTGCCTCGGGCAGGGCGTCACGCACCTGTTTGCCTTCCATCGGCAGTGCAACGAAGAAAGTCTTGCAGCCGGCATCCCACAAGGCCGTTGCGACTTCACGTGCACCACAACCATACCCGTTGGCCTTGATGGTTGCACCGCATTCGGCAGGTGACACCTGCCGGGCGATCATGCGCCAGTTCTCAACCAGCGCGGCAAGATTGATCGTCAGTGTGGCACCGGCCAGTTCAGGTGGGACAGTCATGAGGAGGTTATTCGCGGATATCTGGTGTGTAACCAGGGCGCACCAGGTTCTCAAACCGGGTCAGATTCTGCATCAAAGTGCAGCGACACGGTGCCCGTGGGGCCGTGGCGTTGTTTGCCAATGATCACGTCAGCCACACCAACAACACCGTCCATTCGTTCCTGCCACTGCAGGTGTTCGTCGGTGTTGGGCTTGGGCTCGTCCCGGCCCAGATAGTACTCCTCGCGATAGATGAACATGACCACGTCCGCGTCCTGCTCAATCGAGCCGGATTCACGCAGGTCGGCCAGTTGCGGGCGCTTGTCTTCACGGTTCTCCACCTGGCGTGAAAGCTGTGACAGTGCCAGGATAGGCACATTAAGTTCCTTGGCTAATGCCTTGAGACCAGTAGTTATTTCTGTAACTTCCTGAACGCGGCTTTCCGATGCTCTGCGGGCAGAGCCTGACAGAAGCTGCAGGTAATCGACCACAATCAGACCCAGGAGTACCACGCTGGCGCTTCAACCGGCGCGCCCGGGCCGCAAGCTGGGCAATGTTCAGACCACCCGTTGCATCAATATAGAGCGGCATCGCTGACAGGCGCTGGCTCGCTTCCACCAAACGATCAAACTCGTCAGGGGTGATCTTGCCCCGCCTGATGCGCTCTGACGAAATTTCGGCCTGTTCGGAGACGATACGGGTGGCCAGTTGTTCACCGGACATTTCCAGCGAGAAGAACGCAACGATACCGCCATTCTTCACATTCATGGTGCCATCGGCATTGTGTTCTGCCTGATAGGCTGCAGCAACATTGTAGGCGAGATTGGTCGCAAGCGATGTCTTGCCCATCGCAGGACGCCCGGCAAGCACCAACAAATCAGATGCCTGCAGTCCGCCGAGCTTTTCATCCAGGTCCTTCAGGCCGGTCGATATGCCCGACAACCCGCCATCGCGCTGGTAGGCAGCAGCAGCCATGTCGATGGCTTCTGTCAGGGCTGTGCCGAACGGCTGGAAACCCTGGCCGTATTTCTCCGACTCGGCGATTTCGTAAAGTTGCTGTTCGGCCTCTTCAATCAGTTGCCGGGAGGATTTGTCCACCGGTGTGTCAAAACTGTTGTTGACGATCTCCGACCCGATGCCGATCAGCGCGCGCCGCTGCGCCAGTTCGTAGATGGTGCGGCCATAGTCTTCGGCATTGATGATGGTCGTGGCAGATGCCGCCAGCCGGGCCAGATAGGCAGGTCCGCCAATGTCCTGCAGGGTTTCATCCTGCTCAAAGAAGGATTTCAGCGTTACCGGTGATGCCAGTTGGCCGCTGCGAATACGTGTGGCGGCAGCCTCATAGATCGGGCATGCACACCTTCATGAAAATGTTCCGGCATCAGGAAGTTGGAAACCCGGTCACACGCTTCATTGTTGACCAGGATGGCGCCCAGCAACGCCATTTCTGCCTCCAGATTGTGTGGGGCAGAGCGATACTCTTCGGCGTCAGACTGGTCGCTGCCATCCTGATTGAGTTTGAGAACTGATTCCATGACCTTGTTGATAGCGCGCCCGGCGTGATGCCGCGAGGCCCAATCTGCCGTGGCGCCGACCTTTCCACTACTGCTTGCTAACCTGTGGATAATGCCGTGATTCGACGGAGGATGCCTTCACAACCTGTTTTCGGCGTCTCTGCTGCCTGCGCCGGTTGTAAACTTTGCCCTCAATCGAGCGCAAACGGGCTTCTTCGCGGGCAATATAGTCTCTGGTCAGGGGCAGGGCATGTTGATTGCCTGCCGCCTGAAGCTGAAAATTGTTCAACCCCAGATAGCGGAAGCTCAGTTCGGACGAGGCGAGATAGAACTCCCACATCCTGGCGAATTTCTCGTCGTAAAGTGCGATGGCCTTGTGTCTGTTGGCCTGAAAGCGCCTGCGCCACTCAGCCAGCGTCCGGGCGTAGTGAAGCCGCAGTATCTCAACATCAGTCATGTACATGCCGCTTTTTTCGACTTCCGGCAGGACTTCCGACAAAGCGGGGCAATAACCGCCCGGGAAAATGTATTTCTGGATCCAGGCACTTGTCGCCCCCGGTCCGCCGGCGCGCCCGATCGAGTGAAGCACGAATACACCATCGGGTGCCAACAGGTCGCGGACCTTTGCAAACAGTTCGCCATAGTGTCCAACACCGACATGTTCGAACATGCCCACGGAAACGATCCGGTCAAACTTGCCATCCAGTTCGCGATAGTCTTTCAGGTGAAAACCGACCTGGCTGTCCAGCCCTGATTCCCGGGCCCGCCGGCAGGATACCTTGTGCTGTTCTTCAGACAGGGTGACGCCGGTAACCTGTGCGCCCGCCACCTCGGCAAGATACAGCCCAAGTCCTCCCCAGCCGGAGCCGATGTCGAGCACCTTCATGCCAGGCTCGATGACAAGTTTTGCAGCGAGATGGCGTTTTTTCGACAGCTGTGCCTGTTCGAGGCTTTGCCCGGTCTTCTCAAAATAGGCACAGGAATACTGCCGGTCATTGTCGAGGAACAGGTCGTACAGATCTCCTGACAGGTCGTAGTGATGCGCCACATTGTTGCGGGCCCGGCCAATCCGGTTGTCCTGCTGCAGGCGCTTCAGCCGTTTGCGGATGGCGTAGGGTATGCGCACCGGAACCGGAGTTTTGGCGGTTTCCAGATTGGCCATCAACAGTTTCAGCACGTCGTATATGGTGCCGTCTGTTACGGTCAGCTGACCACTTGTATAGGCCTCACCCAGATAAAGGTCAGGGTCTATGAGCAGGTGCAATACTGTAGCTTGATCATGAATCCGGAAACCTGTTGGTTTGCCGGTGGCGTCACCAAACCGGGTTTCGCTGCCATCGGGCATGGAAACGCTCAGGTTTCCATGCTGCACCATATGGCTCAGCATTTGATTGAGCAAAGTCTGCATCGGTTCAACTCCTCGATCCATTGCCGTCCGGTCTCAATAATGCCGGCGATTTTGGCAAACACTTTGTTCCTGGTCAAATTCCCCAAGGTCAGCATGGATCGCAAAAAACCGCCTGTGCATCGCACAGACGGCTTTTGTACTGGTCAGACAGAGCGGTTCCCGCATGCAGCGGGTTGTTGTTAGCCGGTGGTTTTTTCTGCTTCGGTTTCCTCCAGAATCCGCCGCTGTGTCTTCACTGGCGTCTTCGGCTTCTTCTTCAGCAGCAGCGTCTGCTTCAGCCTGTTCGAACAGTTCTTCGGCAGCGCGGCGGATTTCATCACGCTCATCTGCGTTGCCGGTCAGGTCTTCACCGCGGGCCTGGGCCTCGGCTTCGTCCTGGGTACGCGCAACATTGATCTGCACGGTTGACGACACCTCGCCATGCAGGGCAATGCGCACGTCATACAGGCCGATGGTCTTGATCGGATCAGGCAATACCACGTGGTTGCGAGTAACGCTGACACCGGTTTCGCTGGCAGCCGCTGCAATATCGCGGGTTGAAACCGAACCGTAAAGCTGACCGGATTCGCCGGCCTGACGGATCAGAATGAAGCTTGAACCGTCGAGTTTTTCCGAATCGGTCTTGGCCGCTTCAACGGCAGCGGCGTTCTTGACTTCAAGTTCGGCACGCTGGGATTCAAACTTCTCCATGTTCTTTGCCGATGCACGAAGCGCCTTGCCGCGTGGCAGCAGAAAATTGCGGGCATAGCCGTCCTTGACACGGACGGTATCCCCCATGGCGCCGAGCTTTTCAACCCGTTCCAGCAGAATGACTTGCATGATGTAGTACTCCTTGAATTATTCAGTGACTTCGATGTTGGACATGAAAAACAATCGCCTTTAGTCAGGCGGTTTGTTTCGTTTGCGGATGTTGAAGCTTTGGTCGAACATGCCGAGCATGATCAGCGGGACAATCGCGATTGCCGACAGAAACAGCAGGGACAGGTAGAACAGGCCGAGCAGAAAGCCGCGCATCGGATGGTTGTCGAGCAGTGCGTGCATCACCGCCAGGCCCAGTATCGCGTAGGCCAGCATCAGCGCTGACGTGAACACCCAGGCAAATGCGCCCAGCGTGCCGGGCAGGAAGGTTGCCACGGCTGAAGCCGACAATACCCAGATTGCCCAGCGCGGAAATGCCAACTGGCTGAACGGCGCCCATGGTCTCAGTCCGGCGCCGGTCTTGCGCAGCACACTGCCGGCCAGATACATGTTCACCATGGTCGAAATGCACCAGACAATGCTCAGCGCGGCGGGCAGCACCATGACGACAAACGATCTTATCTGCTCGATTTGATCGCTCGGAGGGGCATTGGGCTGCTTGGCCATTTCATCGAAGAGCGGCTGCAGGACTTCTCCGACCGAGGCCCGGAACGTATCGACATCGGGTCCAAGTGCAAGAATGACAAATACGCTTAGGACGGCACTGGCGATGGCAGTCCAAACGACCAGGCGGCCTTCGGGATACCAGGCTATGTCTGTATCGGAAACTTCGCCTTCATCTGATGGAGCGACTGAAGCGGGCCTGTTCTGCAGCGCCAGGTGGCTCAGGACAACAGGGGCGATGCCGGCGCTCAGTGCAACAAAAAACGCTGCCTTCCACCCGAACCCGATCAGGTAGCCGACGACCATCACCAACGCGCCAAGGGCCGCGGTAATGGCACCCCAGCCCAGACCTGCAACGAAAAGCGGAAACGACGCGAGATAGATCATCATGAGGCCAACCGCATTGCCTGAGCTGCCGCCTGCCTGTAGCAAGCCAGCTGTCAATCCGGCGATAACGCCTATTACAATCCAGTTGTTCAACATCTGGGCTGTCCCGCATCTTGCGATGGGTTAGAGGCAATTCCAAAAGCCTGCCCCAACCGGTTAATATCAATAGGCCCCTGACCGGACTGAATTGCCTGATCAGGGGAAATATGTGTCTGTTACTTCACCACGTAGGGCAGAAGGCCCAGGAACCGGGCGCGCTTGATCGCCTTGGCCAGTTCACGCTGCCTCTTTGCAGAAACAGCCGTAATGCGGCTGGGCACGATCTTGCCACGCTCCGAGATGTAGCGGGACAGAAGCCGTGCGTCCTTGTAGTCGATCTTCGGTGCATTGTCGCCCGTGAACGGACAGCTTTTGCGACGGCGGAAGAATGGTCTGCGTGCACCTGACATTAGCTGGCTCCTTCTGCTTTGGGCGCATCATCACGTGGCGGGCGCGGGGTGCGAGGGCCCCTGTCACCGCGATCTCCACGGTCGCCACCGGGACGATCACTGCGCTCACGACCGGCGCGCATCTGAACCGAAGGCTCTTCTTCATGTTCTTCAACACGGATTGTCATGAACCGGATGATGTCTTCATTGAGACCCATCTGGCGTTCCATTTCGGCAATGGCAGGAGCCGGTGCATCGAGGTTCATCAGCGCGTAATGCGCTTTGCGATTTTTGCGAATGCGATAGGTAAGTGGCTTCAGGCCCCAATATTCGGAGCGCCCGATTGTGCCGCCATTATCGGTGATAACGGTTTTGAATTGGTCTGTAAGTGCATCCATCTGCGCGGTGGAAATATCCTGACGCGCCATGAACACATGCTCATACAATGGCATGGTTAAAGCCTTTCTTTTTGATCCAAAGTCTTGTTCTTAAACAAACTTTCCGGCGCATAGCCTCCCCCGAGCCCATCGGAAAGAAAGGCTCGAGACACCGGTTCCTCGAAAGAGCAGGGACACGGGAAGGCGGGTTTTCAAGCCCTGTCATGCCCAGGTAACGAACATGACCTTCCGTTCAGCCCCCGACCGGAAAACCGCTCAAGAACGGGCGGGTTATACGCCAATTTGCCCGGTTTGCAAGATCAAACGTCAGTGGGGTTTTGTCATGGGGCAGGTGTCTTGCCTTCAAGCACTGCCGCCATCTTGCCGGTATCTATATTGCCGCCACACAATATGACCCCAACCCGCTTGCCAGCCATCGTGGCCCGTTGTGCCATCAAACCGGCAAGCGGCGCAGCGCCGGCACCTTCTGCAACATTATGGGTCGCGCGGTAATACAGCCTGATCGCATCAGCCACCTGGTCATCCGACACTTCCATGATCTCATCTACGCCCTTTGAAATGATCTCAAGCGCCTCCGGGTGAGGTACCCGCACTGCCATGCCGTCGGCAAATGTATCGGCCGAGTTGGTTTCAACTGGTCGGCCGGCCTCAACCGACAATTTGTAGCAGTTGGCATTTTCAGACACCACCGCGATCACCTTGGTTTTCAGGCCGAGATGATCACGCGCCGAAATAACGCCGCAGCAACCTGAGCCCATGCCGATAGGCACATAGATCGCGTCCAGTTCACCGGCAGCCTCGAACAGTTCATGCGCATAGGTCGAGACCCCGAGCACCAGTTCGCGATGAAACGAGGGCACCATGTCCAGGCCGCGATCCTGTGCCATCTGCATGCAGGTCACCCGCGCTTCATCGAAATCCGCACCTGTTTCGACCAGTTCTGCGCCCAGTGCCCTGATCGCGGCATTCTTTTCAACCGAATTGCCGTGCGGCACCACAATGGTGGCTTTCATGCCATTGCGCGATGCAGCATAGGGGATCGACTGGCCGTGATTGCCCCTGGTTGCGGTAATCACACCGTTGGTTTCGCCGCGCTCGGCTCGCTTTCGCATGTGCACCAGCCCGCCACGTACCTTGAAGGCCCCAGTTGGCGTGTGGTTTTCATGCTTGACCCAGGTCTCGACGCCCAGTTCAGCCTGCAAAAGGGGCCAGGCATATTGTGGTGTTGGCGGCATCGCCTCATGGATGATGGCGCGCGCGTCTGCAATTTCGTCTGCTGTAAACATATCGCTCGTCTGCTGCAAAGGTTGAGCCGGGACGCTGGCATATGCCTGCCTGCTTGACAATACATGGTTGCCCATGCTGCAAGCCCGCTACATCTTATTCGCAATAATATCTGACTGGAGACTGCTGACGTGACAGTTGCATTTACATTTCCGGGCCAGGGGTCGCAGGCCGTCGGCATGGGCAAGGACCTTGCAGACGCGTTTCCGTCTGCCCGCGCGGTGTTTGATCAGGTCGATGATGCGCTCAGCGAAAAACTGTCGGCGGTCATGTGGGAAGGTCCTGCCGAAACACTCACGCTTACCCAGAATGCACAACCGGCTCTGATGGCGGTCTCCATGGCCGTCATGGCTGTCCTGGAGCAGGAGTTCGACGTAACCGTCGCCGGCAAGGCAAGCTTTGTGGCCGGGCATTCGCTGGGTGAATATTCGGCACTGGCAGCCGCCGGGACGTTTTCCATCTCAGATACTGCTCGACTGCTGCGTATCCGTGGTGAAGCCATGCAGGCGGCAACGCCGGTTGGTACCGGTGCCATGGCGGCCTTGCTGGGGCTTGACTTTGAAGCCGCCATGAAAGTCGCAGAAGAAGCAGCCCAGGGCGACGTATGCCAGGCGGCAAATGACAATGCGCCGGGCCAGGTGGTTGTGTCCGGATCGAAGGCAGCTGTTGAGCGTGCGGTCGATATTGCAAAAGCCCATGGTGCCAGGCGCGCCATGCTGCTGCCGGTGTCGGCACCGTTCCATTGTGTCCTGATGCAACCGGCGGCAGATGTCATGGCTGGAGCTCTTTCAGATGTTGACATGGCCGCACCGGCCGTGCCGCTTGTGGCCAACGTAGTGGCCAGCGCCGTCAGCGACGCAAGCCAGATACGCGACAATCTCGTTGCTCAGGTAACCGGCACCGTGCGCTGGCGTGAATCGGTTGCATGGATGGTCGACAACGGAGTGTCCGGTTTTGTTGAAGTGGGTGCCGGCAAGGTGTTGACGGGAATGGCCAGACGCATGGCACCTGATGCCACCTGCATGGCCACGACGTCGGTTGCCGATATAGAGGCTGTCGCCCAGCACTTGAATGCTTAGAACCTGTCTGCCGAACCAATCAGGAGAGATGAACATGTTTGACCTAACCGGCAAGAAGGCCCTCATCACCGGCGCCACCGGTGGAATTGGGGCGGCCATTGCAAAGGCATTGCATTCCAATGGCGCGACCGTGGCCCTGTCCGGCACCCGCGCCGCAGTACTGGAAGACATCAAGGCAAGTCTCCAAAGCCGCGCCCATGCGCTGACGTGTAATCTTTCCGACCCGGATGAAGTCGAAAAACTGATCCCGGCTGCCCAGGATGCCATGGATGGCCTCGACATACTGGTCAACAATGCCGGCATTACCCGTGACAACCTGGCCATGCGCATGAAGCGGGAAGACTGGCAGGCGGTGCTGGACGTGAATCTGACCGCCGCGTTTACACTCACCAGGAACTGCATGCGCACCATGATGAAGCAGCGCTGGGGCAGGGTGATCAACATAACATCGGTTGTGGGTGTGACCGGCAATGCCGGCCAGGCCAACTATGCCGCGTCCAAGGCCGGCATGATCGGCATGTCGAAATCTCTTGCTCAGGAGCTTGCCTCGCGCAACATCACTGTCAATTGCATTGCGCCGGGTTTTATTGAAACCGCCATGACAGATGAGCTTAATGACAAGCAGAAGGAGGCAATTCTGGCCTCGGTTCCTGCCGGGCGTTTGGGGCATGCGGACGAAATTGCCGCCGGGGCGGTCTATCTTGCCAGTGAAGAAGCAGCCTATGTCACAGGCCAGACCTTGCACATCAATGGCGGTATGGCCATGTTGTGAACCGCTGCGCACGTCGTCCACAACCTCGCATTGTTTCGGTTTTCGGGCTTGGAGTAGCGGGTAAATGTGTGATAATAGGCGCGGTGTAGATGTGGGAATGCTCAGCCTTACAGACTGAAAATCAGGTTTAAACAAAGGCTTACCCACTGGAGATTTTTCTGAACCGGATTCGGTTCCCGCAAGGTGCGGGGGCAGTCTCGAACGCCGGATCAACTTAACGAGGGTTATATTGAAATGAGTGATGTTGCTGATCGGGTCAAAAAGATTGTCGTTGAGCATCTCGGCGTAGACGCTGACAAAGTGGCAAAAGAGGCCAGCTTTATCGACGATCTCGGCGCAGACAGCCTTGATACCGTTGAGTTGGTAATGGCATTTGAAGAAGAGTTCGGAATTGAGATTCCGGACGATGCAGCTGAAACAATCCAGACTGTTGGTGATGCTGTTGGTTTCATCGAGAAGAATGCAGCCTGATCTGGTCAGGCCATGCCGTGTGCCAGTTGCTGGCACCCGGTATCAGTTACGGGTTTGAGTACGGTGGCAGTGCAAAACACTGCCGCCGTATTTGTTAAATGCCGGTCACAGGCATTGTTTGCCAGAGCAACATGGGTTCAAGCGAACTCATAAAGTTGCTCTAGCACATTGAAATCGATCAGGTTTGTGATTTTGGTCAGTTCAACCAAAAATCATCCTGATCTGGGGCAGAGCAAAAGCGATCGTCCTGATCCAGGGAGTGTTTTCATGCGCAGAGTCGTAGTCACGGGTATTGGTATGGTGTCGCCGGTCGGCGCCAATGTGGACGATAGTTGGAGCAATCTTCTGGCTGGAAAATCGGGTGCGACCCGCGTGACCCGCATGGATGTATCTGACATGGCCTGTCAGGTCGGCTGCGAGGTGAAAACCGGTGACGGCACTGACGGCACCTTCAACTGTGACGACTGGATGGAGCCTAAAGAACAGCGCCGCTACGACACATTCATCAAATACGGATTTTCTGCCGCGAAAATGGCGGTTGCCAATTCTGGCTGGAAGCCCGAGACAGATGAGGATCACTGGCGCACCGGCGTTTTGATCGGCTCCGGCATCGGCGGCCTGCCGTCCATTGAAGCGACAACCCATCTGCTGGGTGAAAAAGGCCCGCGGCGTGTCAGCCCGTTCTTTATTCCCGGCTCTCTCATCAATCTTGTGTCCGGCCTCGTATCCATCGAATTCGGGTTCAAGGGTCCGAATCATTCGGTCGTGACGGCCTGTTCAACAGGAGCCCATGCCATCGGTGATGCCGCGCGAATCGTGGCGCTCGACGATGCCGATGTGATGATTGCAGGTGGCGCCGAGGCAGCCATCTGCCGCATTGGCTATGCGGGTTTTCAGGCATGCAAGGCACTATCAACCCACTTTAACGACACCCCGGAAAAAGCATCGCGGCCCTATGACAAGGACCGGGACGGGTTCGTTATGGGCGAAGGCTCAGGTGTTATGGTGCTGGAAGAATATGAACATGCAAAAGCCCGCGGTGCCACGATCTATGCCGAGGTGGTGGGCTATGGCATGTCAGGTGACGCATTCCACATCACGGCACCGGCAGCGGACGGAGACGGTGCTTTTCGCTGTATGACTGCGGCGCTGAAAAGAGCCGGTATTTCCGCCTCGGATCTCGATTATGTAAATGCCCATGGTACCTCGACACCGATGGGTGACGAGATCGAGTTGAAGGCCGTAGAACGGCTTCTGGGCAATCAGGCGGACAAGCTGTGCATGTCGTCGACAAAGTCCGCAACCGGCCACTTGTTGGGAGCAGCAGGGGCTATCGAAGCAATCTTCAGCATCCTTGCGATGCGCGACAACATCGCACCGCCAACACTCAATCTGGACAATCCATCTGTCGAAACTGCAATTGACCTGGTGCCGCACACGGCCCGAAAAAAGGAAATAAACACAGTTCTGTCCAATTCATTTGGTTTTGGTGGCACCAACGCTTCTTTGATTTTCCGTCGCGTGGACATTTAGCGTCCTGCGCCTGAGCAACTGGGGAGCAGGATCGGGGTGACTTCAGGTTGTTACAACCTGAGGTTATCCGTGTGATCAATTCCAAAGTGTTGGAGCAACCTTGCAGATTTATCTGTGCCAGGATTGCTCGAAAGCAGAAAACAGGGATGCAAACCTGAATGAGTGTGTTGCCCAAGCGCAAGTCCAGATCGTCGAAAAGCCTGATCGGCCGCTTGTTCGGCTGGCTGTTTGCCCTGGTGTTTCTGGCTGGCGCATCCGCAGGAACGGTGTGGTTTTTCGCAAACATCGAAGGCCCGCTGGCCAAGGACAAGGTTGTGAACATTCCAAAGGGAAGTTCGACAATCGACATCGCGAACCGCTTGAACGAGCAGGGTGTCGTAGACAGCTCCATCATCACAATGCTCGGCATCACCGTTGTGCGCTATACATTCGATATCGATCCCAAGGCAGGAGAGTATGAATTCGCTGCCGGCAGTTCCCTGATTGATGTGCTTCGCAAGATCAAAACGGGCCGGACCTTGTTTTACAAGGTTTCAATGCCCGAAGGGTTCACTTCATGGCAGGTAATGGAGCGGCTGAAGGCCAACGAAGTGCTTGTTGGTGAAATCACAAACCCGCCGGCAGAAGGTGAGTTGCTTCCCGATACCTATCTGTTCAATCGCGGCGGCACACGCCAGTCGATCATTGATCAGATGACCACAGCGCAGAAAAAGTTCATTGAAAAACTGTGGCCGACACGTGCCGAAGGACTGCCTCTCAAGACGCCGGAAGAAGCCCTCATACTGGCATCAATTGTTGAAAAGGAAACCGGTCAGGCAGACGAGCGGGCTCAGGTTGCCGCAGTTTTCGTGAACCGGTTGAAAAGGAGGATGAGACTGCAGTCGGACCCGACCATCATATACGGTATCACCAAGGGGCAGGGTAAGCTTGACCGGCCCATCAGGCGCAGCGATATACGCAATAAGACCGACTACAACACCTATCAGATTGATGGCTTGCCGCCGACACCCATCGCAAATCCGGGCCGGGCATCCATTGAAGCTGTTCTCAATCCGGTCGAGACGGAGCATTTGTATTTTGTGGCAGACGGTACAGGTGGACACGTGTTTGCAAGGACTTTGGCCGAGCACAATGCCAATGTGAGAAAATGGCGCAGTTGGCTCCGTGATCAACGCGAGCAGCAAGAAGCCGAAGAACAGGCCGCCACCCCGGAAGCCGCTCAACAGCCGGCTGTTGAAGATGAAGCTGTGGCATCGACACAGGAAACGGAAAGTCAGGCCTCTGAGAGTTCTGCAGCGTCCGTCCAGGTCGCGGCACAACCCGGCACAGCGCAGCAGCAGTCAGGGGACTTTCTTGTCGTCGAAGTTTCCGGGCGCAGTGTGCCGATTCCCAAAAACAAGCCGCAACGTCAATAAGACACGAGCCTCGCATCCTCGCATGGCATATCGGGTGGGCTGTCGGTAAAGTGTTTCCGGGGAGTGATTCTTGGCAGCCCGGCGCCAGCGGTTTGATGGTGACGGCGCCGGTGCAAGGGGCGAAATGACATGACTATTTCCAGCATGACCGGTTTCGGCCGCGGCGAGGGCAATTCAGGCCCGTGGACGTTTCATTGGGAGATGCGGTCGGTCAACGGCAAGTCGCTTGATGTCCGTTTGCGGCTTCCGGCCGGCACTGAAGCCGTCGAGCAGGCCATTCGCGCCAGTGCAGCCAAGCACTTGAAGCGAAGCAATGTGCAGGTGTTTCTTCATCTTGAAAAGGATGAAACCGTCTCCAGCATCAGGGTGAACGCCGACGCGCTTGCCGCAGCCATTGACGCCGTGCGGACAGTGGAAAAGGCAAACGGCGGCCTGCCGGCGTCGACTGATGCCATTCTGGCAATGCGTGGTGTTATCGAGTATGCCAGTGAAGAGCCTGACGAGGACGCACTGGCCGCCCGCGACAAGGCTCTCATCGATGCAGCTGAGCAGGCAATAAAGGCGCTTGCTGCAAACCGTCTGGCAGAAGGAGAACGCCTGGCAGCAGTTGTTTCCGGTCAACTGGACCGGATCCAGGACCTGACGGCGCAGGCAATTGCCAACCCGTCTCGCACACCGGATGCAATCCAGACGCGGCTGGCTGCAAGTGTTGAACGAATTATCGGAACGGCCTCGTCACTGGAGCCTGAACGGTTGCACCAGGAAGCCATGCTGGCGGCCGCGAAAGCCGATATCCAGGAAGAACTGGATCGATTGGCAGCCCATGTAGCTGCGGCGCACGACCTGCTGGCCGCAGATGGACCGGTTGGCCGCAAGTTCGATTTTCTGGCGCAGGAGTTCAATCGCGAAGCCAACACCTTGTGTTCAAAATCCACCGACACGTCATTGACCCACATCGGATTAGAGCTGAAAACCGTGATCGATCAACTTCGCGAACAGGTGCAAAACATTGAGTAGCCCAGGCATATCATCAGCCATCGCCCGGCGTGGCCTGCTGTTCGTGCTGTCGTCACCATCAGGCGCCGGCAAGACCACACTTTCGCGGCAGTTGCTGGCACGCGAGCCTGACATGGTCATGTCTGTGTCCGTGACAACGCGCAAACCGCGACCGGGAGAAACCGATGGCAAGGACTATCATTTCATCTCGCGCGCGCAGTTTGACGAAATGGTCAGGGACGGCGAGTTGCTGGAATATGCAGAAGTGTTCGGCAATGGCTACGGCACGCCCATCAAGCCTGTCCACGATTGGCTGGCGGATGGCAAGGACGTGCTGTTTGACATTGATTGGCAAGGTACCCAGCAGATACATGCGCGCATGACTGACGATCTGGTACGGGTCTTCATCCTGCCGCCATCGGCGGAGGAACTGCGTGAACGGCTGGTTCGCCGCGCACAGGACACAGCATCGGTAGTGGCAAAACGCATGGCGGAAGCCTCCAACGAGATCAGCCACTGGGCAGAATATGATTATGTCCTGATCAATGATGATCTGGACCAGTGTGATCGCTCCATTAGTGCAATCCTGGATGCCGAGCGGTTGCGCCGTCACCGTCGCATAGGTCTCGATACTTTCGTGAAGCGACTCAGAAAACACCTGTGACGCATGTTGCCCGGTGGATTTGCGGCCGACTTCAAGTCTTCAGGCAGAGGCGGCTTTCGCCAGTCTGCAGAACCCCGCGACGTCGACTTCTTCAGCCCGCATGGTCGGTTCAAGCCCGGCCTGAGTAATAAGAGCAACCGGATCGCCGCCCAGTGCCTTGAGGCTGGAGCGCAACATCTTGCGCCGTTGTCCAAACGCGGCCGCCGTCACCTTTTCCAGCACCGCTACATCACAATCAGAAAGCGGCTCGGCCCGCGGTGTAATATGCACGATGGATGACGTTACCTTGGGCGGTGGTGTGAATGCTTGCGGGGAAACATCGAACATTTTTACGGCATCGCTGCGCCATTGCGAAATGATCGACAAACGCCCATAGGCACTGTCTCCCACGCCGGCGCAAATTCGATGTGCCACCTCTTTTTGAAACATCAAGGTCAGCGATGACCAGAACGGCGGCCAGGGATGTCTGGTCAACCAGCCGGTCAGCAGCGGGGTTGCGATATTGTAGGGCAGGTTGGCGACGATCTTCACCGGTTGCTGCCCGGCAATTGCCTGCCAGTCGGCAGTTAGGGCATCACCGTGTATCACCGTCAGCTTGCCAGGCCAGGCAGCGGAAATTTCAGCCAATGCCGGCAAGGCGCGCTGATCACGTTCAATTGCCACCACCTTGTCCGCGCCCTCCAACAGCAAGGCTCTGGTCAGGCCACCGGGGCCGGGGCCTACCTCGATCACCGTAAACCCTTCAAGAGGACCGGCTGTTCGGGCAATTCGCCGTGTCAGATTGAGATCAAGCAGGAAATTCTGGCCGAGGCTTTTTCTGGCTGACAGCCCGTAGCGATCAATGACCTCGCCAAGGCGGGGCAGGTTGTCGTCTGCAGTGTCATTCATGAAGCATGCGATGACACGAGATTGCGCGTCATGTGCTGAGCCCGGGTCATGCGCTCGGCCTGCATCATGGCGGCGATGAAGCTGGACGGATTGGCGCTGCCGGCACCGGCCAATTCCAGTGCCGTGCCGTGATCAGGAGATGTTCGGACAAATGGCAGGCCCAGTGTCGTGTTGACACCTTCATGAAAACCGATGGCCTTGACCGGTATCAGTGCCTGATCATGATACATGCACAAGGCGGCATCATAGGTTGCGCGAGCTTGTTCGTGAAACAGTGTGTCGGCCGAGACCGGGCCGAACGCCTCTATGCCGGCCTGCTTGAGTTGCCGGACTGCCGGCGCGATGATGTCCCTGTCTTCCAGGCCGATAGTGCCGTTTTCGCCCGCGTGCGGATTTAGTCCTGCTACCGCGATGCGCGGATGGGCAATGTCAAAGTAACGCTTCAAGTCTCGATCTATAACCTGTGCCTGGGCAACAATGGCGTCATGGGTCACTGCTGATGGGGCCTGTGCAAGCGGAATATGGACGCTGAGCGGGATCGTGCGGAAATCGCCGGCAGACAACATCATGACCGGCTCAGCCGGGTAGCCTGCCTCAACAGCAAGATGCGCCAGATAATCAGTATGGCCCTCGTGTTTGAAGCCTGCCTGGTAAAGTGTTTCCTTGTGAATAGGGCCGGTCACGATTCCCGACACCTCGCCGGCAAGTACCAGCTTCACGGCCATATCAATCCATTCGATAATCTGCCGGGCAGCAAGTGAAGATGGAACACCTGCCTGTGGTTCATGTTTCAGAGGCAGGTCAAGCACCGGCAGTCCGCGTCCAAACACGTCCGGTATTTGCGACGTGCAGGTGACCGGAATTATGTCAAGCGTAGACAGTTTCACCTGTTGAGCGCGATGGCGAAGCGTCTTTGCACAGCCAATCACACCGAACGCCGGCAGGGAATGAGCCGCCGATTGCACATAGCTTGACAGGATTATGTCTGCGCCGACACCAGCCGGTTCGCCCATCGTCACGATCAGGGGGCAGGATGAGGTATTGTTGGTCATTGCCGTCCGGTTCAGCTTGTCGGGTTCAACCCTCACGGTCTGAATGCCGGGTCCTTGTAGTCGATGAAGCTGTCTTCGCGGGCTTTCGCCATCGCCTGTTGTATCACAGCCTCGAAGCGCTCGTTTCGAAGCGAAGCCTTGACCTGCTCGCGGCTTGGCCGGGGCGGTTCGATTTTCCGGGTTCCACAGTTTGCAATCAGTCGAATACCTGTTGGCCCGGGTATCGGTCCGATCATTTTGCGGCTGCCTGCCTCACGCAGTGCCTTACGCAACTGGGGTGGCAGTTTACTGAGGTCTGCCTCAAGGCGCTTGCCCATTTTGACGTTGAACACATCCTTGCTGGCCGCCTTTATGGACCTGCACCCTTTGTAACGCTGCATGATCTGGCGCGCTTCAACGCTACGAGCATACAGAAGTTGCTGGCGCATGGCTTCGGTGGTTTTTTCCACCGGCAGATCAACCTGCTGCAACGTCACGACGGTGACGGGTTGCAGCTGGGGGTCCGAAATGATCTCATTGTATTTCGCATCCACAGTGGCTTCGTCGATTTCGACTTTCGTGTCAGTCTGTTGTTGTGACATGACCCAGCGGATATACAGCGTGCCTTCAATCTGGCTTTTCAGCGTGCCTTCATCAACGCCTTTTTCTGCAAGGCGTTTTTCCAGATCAGCGCGCGATACATTCATCCGCTTGACCATGTTGTCAATGCGTGCATCCAGGTCATTCTTCGGAATTTCGAATTTCAACTGGCTGGCTTTGGACTTGGCAACCTTTTCGTTGACCAGTGTTCCGAGCACACGCTTGCGGGTCGGAAAATCGGTGGTGAGCCGGGCACCCAGTGCGTTTTCAAGATTGATGCGCTGGGAAATGTCAAAATTGGTGACAGGAATATCATCCACAGTGACGGCAACACCTTGAGCATTCTTCAGGCTGACCTTTTCTATGCCGTTTGATGGTCGCGCATTTGCCAATGCTGCGTCAGTGGCACCAAGTGTGGAATTGCTGACAAGGGCATTGGCTGGTTGCGCTCCACCGGTATTCTGGCCAGGAGGAGTTGCGGCTGCCGTCGGGCCTGCGGCCGGCTTGTCGTCGCCGAAATAGTCGTACAGATCAACCTGCTGCCCGCACCCTGCCAGCAACAGAACGACAGCCGTGAATGTGCTGGCTGTCCGGATTGATTTTGCAGGGCCGATCGGCCGCAGCGTTTTCATAGTTCCACCTGTTCTTCATTCACCCGACACACTCGTTCCAAAGGACGTGCTGCCAAGTGTCACCAGTTCAACGTCGACAAGGAATGAACGTTCCCTAACCAGATCACGGTCAGTCAGGAACTCTTCCTTATACCGGAACCTGACTTTGGCGCAGTCACAGTTGTATCCAAGGCCAACATAGCGATCGATGAATTTGTCATCGTCGATATCATATCGGCCACCGCCAAAGATGCTTATACCCCGTCCGACATTCAGTTCAGCTGATCCCCATATTTGCTGAAGATCGTCCGGACGACCGTAAGCCACCGCCTGATCCACTTTCACGTAATTCAGGGCAGTTTTAAGGCGTGAGAAGGTGGCGCTTATGCCGATATCTTGTTCGCGGATTGACAGGTCTTGCTCATCGAAGCGGGCCTGATAACTCAACTTGTAGTGCTCGTCAGGCTGCAGCCATACAGCTGCAACCAAATCGGAAACCGTCTCTTCGAGACCTGAACCATCTACAAAACTGTTTTGCCCGGCAATGTGATAGGACTGCCCAAAACTGGCATTGAAGGAACCGCCGTTTTCAAACGCAAGCGTGTACAGGAAGCCTGCGTTTACCCGGGTGCCGCCTTCATAGCGGTCATTGCCCGTGAAGCGGTTTTCGAGGAACAGGTTGGATGCGGCATAGTTCAGCGAGATCGCATCCTCGTTGCCCCATTTGGAAGTATCACCTTCGTCCTTGGAAGAGATAATCTGTGCGATAGGCGTGAGCACATGCGTGCCCATACCGTCAACCTTGAGCAGCGGCATGCGGATGTCCACACCCCCTGAAGGCAAGATACGCCCATCTGTCACTTCACCGAAGGCAGGGGCCGGATCAGGAATGACCTCCTCTTGCTCGGGTACGCCGTCTGACAACAGCAAATCACCGCGCAAGCGTCCGAACGGCGTAATGATCACACCCGGGTCCGTGACAATTTCTTTACGCCAGTGAAGCTGGGTCGTAGCCCGCAACTGGCGTGTACCCTGCACCACGTCAATGCTCTGGGGGTTTGTATCGTAAGCAACAAAAGACCTGTCGCGGAAGATGCTGTAGATATCCGTATTCAGGCCCAGTTCACCGCCCAGCACAGGAACATCAAATGTGTAATCGTGCCGGAAGTAGGGTGCTGCTGTCGGGAAGGTGTCCTGACTGTCGGTTTGCAGCAGACCCTTGAAATTGTACGCTCTCACGGTCGCATAATTACGATCGTGAATCCCATCCAGGTAAATGAAATTGGCAATCTCGGTACGTTCATCGAAGTCGTATTCGCGGCCAAACGTATCGTCGGAAACGATGGTGCCGTCCCAACCCCATGTCCAGCGCCTGTTTATGGCAAACTTACCCTGGGTCCGAACCCAGCCGCGCCACTGCTCATTGCCAGGTGACGGCAGATCATCGGGATTAAACTGATAAACGCCCACGCCCTTGACAGAATACTCGCCCTTGGCAAGGCGGTGCCGGAACTCGGCCCCCAGCACAGGGCCCTGTTCTGTCGTGAACTTCGGCAGAAGCGTCAGGTCGGCATTTGGCGCGATATTCCAGAAATAGGGTTGCTCATAGCCAAAGCCGAACACCGTGGAATGACTGAAGCGCGGTATCAGCAGACCGGATTTGCGTTTCACTGTGGGATCGGGGTGCGACAGATACGGCCAGTAGAACACCGGCACGCCCAGAACTTCCAGGCGTGCATTCTTGTGTTCGATCATACCTTCGCGTTCGTCATGAACCGATTCACTGGCCACCAGTTGCCAGGCCGGCGTGCCGTCATCTGTCACGCAACTTCTGCAACGGGTATAGGTCGTGCGCTCATAGATGGTCAGATAGCCGTCACGCCGTTTGGCATAGTTGGCCGTCACGATGGCTTCATTGGTCAGCAGCAGGCGAAGGTGTTCGGCAAAGCCGTCGCGGAACCGGTTCTGCAACTGGAGAATGTCGGCTTCAAGAATGTTGCCGCCCGGCTCGCGCATTCTGATTTCGCCTTCGGCGCGCATGGTATCGGTATTCCGGTTATAGGTAACCTTGCGGCCGATAAGTATGTAATTGCCGTAAGTCAGAACCACATCGCCGGTTGCGATCGCATCTCCGGAACGCTCATCAAAAACGATCTGATCGGCATCCACGTCAACCCGGGTACCTTTTGGCGGTGTCTTGCGGGTGGTTCGGGGCAGCTTTGAAAAGTCCGACTTGCCGCTCGTAACCGACTGTGCCTGCGCCGGGGGTGCCGATGCACCCAGACTGCCGATCGCCAGCACACCGAATGCCGTCACAGCAGCAGCGACACGCACGAACGCCGGCACGCGTACGCTCTCGTGCGCACGCGCGTAGGAACCCTGTTCCGCAGAACCATATCTGGGCCGTTGTGCTATTCCGTTATTCCCCTGTATCCCACTTGCCGTTCACTGCGCCATCCTCTGGCCGTTTCCCCGCATTCGACAGTTCCGATCCTCCCAAAGACCGGACGCTAAACTCACGCAAAACCCGCGCAGGCGAAAGCCCACACACTCAAAATCATTACACCCTGGAGCATTTAACCTGTTTTGCCATGCAATGAGAAGGGCTTGACAGCAGTTTATTAGCAAATTCGGTGCCGCGATTCGGTCGCTGATGGCGGTCTGGTAAACACACGGTGAACACGTTGTCGTGTATGGCACAAACAGCCAGCATGTCAGACCATTGCAAGCACCGGAGCAGGCCGTTACTAATTGGCGTTCAACAAGGCTCTGCCGGACTTTCGCACATCTTTCTTACCTTTCACAGGATTCTCCAATGAAAATCAGTTTTTCCACCTTTTCAGTCCCGAAATCGGGGATCGCAGTTGTTTTGGCAGGCGAGGGCGGTAAATTATCCGACGACGGTGGTGAAGTGGACAAGGCCTTGGACGGCGCCATCAGCAACGCCATGAAGGTCGCGGATTTCAAGGCAGAGCGTGAGAAATCCCTCGACATCATCCTGGCAAGCGGATCAGGTCTTGAACGGGTCATTGTCATGGGCGTCGGCAAAACGGATGATTTTGATGAAGTCGCTGCCGAATATGTCGGTGGTGCGGTTGCCGCTGCGGCCGGCGAGGTTCAGGCCACAGCCTTGACGGTGTCTGCCGCACTTCCAGGCAAACCCGATATTGAAGCGGCTGCGGTGTCTTCCAGGCTCGCCTCGGGCATGCGGTTGCGCACCTACAGTTTCACGAAATACAAGTCGAAACCGTCAAAGGTAAAACAGCTTGCCAGTGTGAAAATACTGACCGCGTCTGTTGCTGCGGCAAAATCCAGGTATGCCGACCTTGATGCCGTTGCCACAGGTGTTCACCTGGCAAGAGACCTGGTCAACGAGCCGGCCAACATTCTTCATCCGGAAAGTTTCGCCAGTGAAATCAAGAAATTATCAAAGATTGGATTGAACATTGAGGTGCTTGATGAAAAACAGATGACCAAGCTGGGTATGGGGGCGTTGCTGGGGGTTGCACTGGGATCCCGCCGCAAACCTCGGTTATGCATCATGCGTTGGGAAGGCGGCAAGAAGGGCGATCAGCCGATCGCTTTCGTTGGCAAAGGCGTGACCTTTGATACCGGCGGCATCTCCATCAAACCATCTGCCGGCATGGAAGACATGAAAGGTGACATGGGCGGCGCTGCATGTGTCACAGGCCTGATGGCCGCCCTTGCCGGACGCAAGGCGAAGGTCAACGCGATCGGGGTCGTGGGGCTGGTCGAAAACATGCCGGACGGCAATGCCCAGCGCCCCGGCGACGTGGTGACATCCATGTCCAAGCAGACCATTGCGGTTCTCAATACTGACGCTGAAGGGCGTCTCGTTCTGGCCGATGCGCTTTGGTATACGCAGGATCGTTTCAAGCCGAAGTTCTTGGTCGATCTGGCGACCTTGACGGGCGCCATTCTGGTTGCGCTTGGCAAGGAACACGCCGGCCTGTTTTCCAATGATGACAAGCTGTCCGAACAACTGGCTGGTGTGGGGCAGGAAACGCGCGAGCGGGTCTGGCGCCTGCCGCTTGCACCGGAATACGACAAATTGATCGATTCAGACATTGCCGACATGAAAAACATCGGCGGCAGGTTGGCCGGTTCCATTACCGCAGGGCAGTTTCTGCAGCGCTTTGTGAATGACGTGCCATGGGCGCATCTGGATGTGGCCGGAACGGCCATGGATGCGGTCAAGTCGCCGATCAACCAGTCCTGGGGATCGGGCTGGGGCGTTCGGTTGCTCGACCGCCTGGTGGCCAGGCACTACGAAAAGTGAGCCCTGAACACGACCTCTGGTATGAGTATCGTCAACCATGACTGAAGTGCTGTTCTATCATCTCGAGCGTGCACGCCTCGAAGACGTGCTGCCGCAACTTGTCCAGAAAACCCTGCAACGCGGATGGAAGGCAGTCGTGCAGACCGTTGACCCCGACCGGCTGAAAACCTTGTCGGAACAGTTCTGGCAATGGCGCGATGACGAGTTCCTTGCGCACGGCAGTGAGGCAGATGGCAATGCGCAACTGCAACCGGTCTGGTTGACCACGAGCGATGAAAATCCCAATGGCTCCAATATCAGGTTTTTGGTGGACGGCGCGCAATTCGATAATCCTGCAGGGCTCGATCGCCTGATCATACTGTTTGACGGCAACGACGACAGCGCACTGGCGGCAGCACGCGAAAGATGGAAGAGCGTCAGTTCGCAAGGACTGACGGCGACATACTGGCAGCAGGACGAACGTGGCCGATGGATCAAGAAGGCGGAATCCGGTTCTGGTGATACACAACCCGAAAGTGACCCGGACAGATGAATGAGGAATTTGCCTCCAGGCGCAGGCGCGCCCGGGAAACAACCGGCTCAATTCATGCCGAAGCCGAGGCTCGGGGCGAACCGCTGGCCTGGTTTGATGAGGTTTATCGCCGGGCCGACGGCGATACTGCAATGGTGCCCTGGGCTGATGAGGAAGCCCATCCCGGTCTCGCGGAATGGATCGCCCGTTCCGGCACGATTCACGAAGGCCGCGCACTCGATATTGGCTGCGGGCTTGGTGACAATGCCGAAGCATTGTCGGCCACAGGGTATGACGTGACGGCGTTTGACGTGTCACCGGTCGCAATCGAATGGGCCAGAAAAAGGTTCCCTCATTCCACTGTTGAGTATGTGGTTGCCAGTCTTCTTGATCCGCCGCCGGAATGGCTGGGCAAATTTGACCTGGTACACGAGACCTACACGCTGCAGGCGCTGAAAGAAGTGCAGCGCGAAGCCGCTTATCCTGCGATTGCAAGTCTGATTGCCCCGGGTGGTTCGCTTCTGGTTATCGGTCGGGTACGGGAGGAGGGCACTGACGTGGCTGGCCCACCCTGGCCGCTCACCAAATCTGAGTTCATGCAGTTTGAAAATCTGGGGCTGACACCTCGCGCCTATCAGAGCTTCACTCTGGTGGATGGTGAGCACAGTGTTGCCCACGCCAGGGTTATGTTTGAACGCTCCGGTTGAACTGAAAACGTTTTAAAACAAGAGGTTGTGAATGAGCGATAAACTACGTTACCGGGTTCTGACCGGGAAGGATGATCGCAGCTTTTGCGAACGGATTTCCGCCGCTCTGGAAGATGGTTACGAGCTCTATGGCTCGCCGTCAATAACCCATAATGGTGAGCATTGCGTGGTTGCGCAGGCGCTTGTTCTTGAAGACCATGCAGGAGGCAAAACATGAAACTCTACGAACTTTGCGGTGACGACAAGCGGCGGTTTTCGCCCTATTGCTGGCGTACGCGAATGGCGCTTGCCATCAAGCAGATTGAGGTTGAGGCCGCTTCTGTCGGTTTCACCGAAATACCCGGGATTTGCGGCGGCACCGGCAAGACGGTCCCGATACTGGAAACGGATGGCGGTGTAATTGTCGACAGTTTCGAGATCGCCCGGCATCTCGACAGGGTTCACCCTGCAAATCCCTTGTTCCGGGGTGAGGCGGCTGAAGCCCATTGCCGGCTGATCCAGGGCTGGGCTGACACTGCGGTTGTTGCCGGACTGGCATCGATGATCGTTGTGGATGTCTGGGCAGTGCTGCGGCCGCAGGACAAGGATTATTTTCGCACGACCCGCGAGACACGCTTTGGCAAGACGCTGGAGGAGTTCCAGGCCGGACGCGAAGACCGGGTGGCCGGTTTCAACTCCATGACGCTGGCGCCTGCGCGCCGCGCACTGGCCTCGGCGCAATGGCTTGGCGGGGAGCAAGCTGATTATGCAGACTGCATCCTGTTCGGCACCTTGATGTGGCCGCATGTCGTGTCCGACTTCCCGGTTCTGGAAGACGGTCCGCTGATGGACTGGTTCCGGCGCTGTCTTGAATTGATGACCGACGAGGTTGAGGTAAAAGCGCTGTTGGCCGCCTAAATTTGCATGGCTGAATTCTGATCTGGTTCGATAATTTGTTCGATCAGGATGCGGGCATTCGGGATGTTTTGCTCGACGACAGGCAGGTCATTCACGCAAAGAAACTTTATGTCCGGCGTTGCTGCCTTGAGCAAATGATCGGTCACTTCCCGGGTTGACCATTTGTCAAAGGCGTCAGACCCAAGATGAATGTGATCCCGCTTGTCCAGGATTCTGTATTTTCCTGTCTTGATGCAGGCGTGATTGTAGAGGCCCTGCGGCAGAAACTGCTCCGTGACGCGAAACCGGTGTGCGATATTATGAATAAATTCAGCCTGATGATCTTCAAACAATTGCGCCATGTCCGACCTGGTCATGGGATGTATCGCATGAGCTCCATGAAACAGGTTGCCTGCGTCGAAGCCCATCAGTTCGCCTGACTTGATTTGGTTGTAGTGGTTCATCAGTGCAGCATCCTGACGCTGCTCGGGTGAGGTTGCCAGACCGGAATAGTCAACCCATTTGCCGCGCAGCACCGGCGCTCCATCCTGGAAAAAATCAGTTTGGCCGACAGGGGATGAAACAAACACATCGTCATTGAAATAGACAAAATGTTCAGCCAGTTTCCGAATGCGCCAGATCAGGCTTTCAATCGCCAGAGAGTTGAAGGTCGGCAGAAATTCGGTAAATCCGGCAAAGATCTCGGCATGATCCACAATCTGTATCTTGTCGCGAAAGCTTTGCGAAAATGGCGAAAGATCAGGAGTTTGATTGTCTGTGACGAGCCAGATTCTACGCATCCAGGGTGCGTTCACGTGAATCGAGTGCAAACAGTAATACAGCTCGTTATTATCCACCCAGCGGTGCGGGTTGATCGCGTTTTCATGAAGCGCTGATCTAGACTGCTCCATGAAGCTTTGACGCTTCTTCGCATGGGTTACATCGGCGCCGTCCACCCAGGTCACCACGGCATCTACGTCAATCATTCCTGCGTCCAGTCATCAATGTGACGGTTTTATAACCGGATTATCCGTATCAATCCAACTCACGCCTGGATTTACCGGTTAGCGTAGCGCTAACACGGAAATGCCTTAAGCAGCGCTGTGCGGATTACTTTGGAGGCGGGCAGCCTGTTGTCGTCCGGATTGCGGGCCACATGGCGGGTCACCAGTTTCGAAAAATCGGAGGTCGACAGGTTTCGCGGCACGCAAAGCCGCTTTGCCAAGTCAGGCTCCTGCAGCAACACGTCAGCAATGGCGGTGATGTATCCGGCGCAGATGCCGTCATCGTAAGCCGCCCCATGTGGCGAATTGCAGAATTTTGACAGCACTTCGGCGTTGAACAGATGGCTGCCACTGGCGATTGCCGGTGTCGCGATCTGACAGCAAACCAAACTTATCAGCAAGGTCAAGGATCTAATCATAGAGCAGCTTGCCTGTGCGATGCGCAAGGGCTTCCGTGCCCTGTACCTTGCCGATGGTTTCTCCGGGCCAGGCGAGACGCTGATTGGAACGGGCAAAAAACACGCCGTCGGCCGCCGCGGCAATGCGATCTGCCACCATATTGCCGTCCGACAGCGGGTCGATGATTTCAACCAGCACATCGCCCTTCTTCACAACTTGTCCGATGTCGGCAGTATAGACCACGATGCCGGCTGCTTTTGCCGTCAAGGTGTCTGTGGCAGAGAACGGCGCCGCGACACCGGTGAATTCCGGCAGCAGCCCCGCGTCTTCCGCGATGGCTCCTCGATGGCACATGAAGCGATACAAGGCGTCTGCATCAAAATCCGAAAACTCGTGGCTGGCGTCGTATTCGCCGCGCAGTTCAATCACGACGGTCAGCGGCAGTTCCACAGCATCTGCACCATATATCTCGCGTGCGCGAACATAGGGCCAGGCGATGGTTTCCTCAAACGGCCCACCGCCTGAAGCGCGGGCGAACATGACGACCCTGGCATCCAGCAACCCCGCAAGGTCGGCGGCCTGGGGCCAGTGGTCTTGATCCAGATACAGGTGCATCTGCGCCTCGGAATCAGTATGCAGATCCAGCACGATATCGGCGTCACAGGCCAGCCGCATCAGTTCCAGTCGCAAAGCTTGCGCTTCATTGGCCGGCGTTGCCGCTGCCAGCGCCCGGGCCACTTCCGCCTTGACCAGGGATGTGTCTGCTTCGGGGCCGTTTGCCATTTTGCCGTCGATGGCATTGAGCACGTCGTCGGAAACGTCATGAAATCCGCGGTTGTAGTTTTCGCCGGTGGGAAGATGATGGCGCCCGTTGTGGGTGCGCAGGCTGACATTGTTCAGGCCGATGGGGTTTGCCACCGGAACCAGAAAAATCTCACCAGAGACTTTTCCGGCCTCGTCGGCTGCAATCAGCCTGGGCAGGAGTTTTGCCGCTGCAAGGCTGGCCGGCAGTTCATCTGCATGCAAGGATGCCTGGATATAGATTTTTGGCGAGGCACCCGGCTCACCAAATCGCCAGACTTTCAGGCTGTGTTGTGTGCCCACCGCATGGCGTGGCAGATTAATTGTGCTACAGGTGACCATCGATATACTGCACTCCCAGGTCTTTTGAAAAATGGATACATTCAGCCAATGTCTAGCAGGTCTGAAAGCAAGTTACACCATGTGTTGATCGTTGGCGCAGGCGCGGGACTGTCCGCCAGCATTGCCCGCAGGTTCCATGCCGAAGGCGTTGCCATTTCACTGGCCGCCCGCAATACCGACAAGCTCGACGAACTTGTCAGTGAAACCGGCGCAGAGGTCTATACCTGCGATGCATCGAAACCGGATCAGGTCGATGTGCTGTTTGCAAATCTGGACAAGTCAAAATCGAAGGCCCCGGACGCAGTTGTCTATAACCCGTCCTTCAGGGTGCGCGGCTCCATTACCGAACTGGACCCGGATGATGTTCATCGCGCGTTGATGGTGACCGGCTATGGCGGTTTCCTGGTGGCGCGTCAGGCCGCCAAACGCATGTCCAATGCGGGCAGGGGCGTGATTATTTTTACCGGTGCCTCGGCTTCCATGAAGGGCTATGCCATGTCTGCGCCGTTTGCCATGGGAAAGTTTGCCCTGCGCGGCCTGGCACAGTCCATGGCGCGGGAGTTGCAGCCTAAAGGCGTGCACGTGACCCATGTCAATATCGATGGCGGTATTCGAAGCGAGGCCCGTCCGGAACGCCATGATGCGCCGGGCAAACCCGACAGCATGCTGGATCCTGATGCCATTGCAGACACCTATTGGCATCTGGCCAACCAGCATCGCTCAGCCTGGACACAGGAGACCGAACTGAGACCGTGGCTGGAGAATTTCTAGAGCAACATGGATTCAACTGAACCCATGAAACTGATCTAGTCGAAATAGTCGTCGGGAAGCGATTCCTGTACCGGCAGTGGCAAGATCCAGTTGGCGCGGTTTTCAGCCGTATCTGTCTGCAGGATAAATTCTATTCCCAGACGGAAACTGTCACGCCAAGCCACTCGGGCCGGTCGGCGGTACTTGTCACCATCTACAACCAGCATCAGATCATCTCCGACATCATCTGCAAACTCCACCTCGACCAGCGCGCCGGTTCTCGACTGGTTCACCACCAGGCAGGGTTCTGTGAAGTTGCCGCACGGGCTGATCAGTGTTCCAAACTGTTTGCAGTCCTGGCGCTCGGCGCGTTGCTGCTTTTTTGCTTTGGTTGCCTCATCCGGTCCAAACATTGTCATTGTTCTGTCTCTCCCCTGTGTATTTCAGTCTTTGTCATGATCTGGTGGAAATACCCAGCCATTGTCTGTGGTTTCAGCGGCCTCTCTGGTTAAAAAGCTCACCGCAACCGAACCTTTGTTGCGCCGGATAATGTGAGCCGGGCGCTTGCTGTTTTCTCCGTCAATCATGAGTACCAGGTCTTCGGGCAGCTGCTCCGGCTGCTCAACAATCAGCAATGCGCCGGTTGCCGACAGATTGTCGATAACGCAGGCTTCGCGTTGTGTACCGTCAACAGTGACCGCGATTCCGCTCTTCAGCACATGTGTCCGTGCTGTGCCGCGCCTTTCCTCGACTTCACCCAGTATATCCAATTCGACTCTCCTCGACCTCGCCGCAATCGTTCCATGCGAGGGTGGAGAACTATCATGCGCACGCTACTGTTGATTTAAGGGGGTCGCTAAAATTGATGATAATCCCGCAAACTGCATCCCGCAAATCTGAGAAAACGGGCTGCAAAGGATCTAAAACCGCAACAGCCGCAGCCACCGCATGACGTCGAGCAGACTGACCATAGCGGCCGCCACATAGGTCAGTGCGGCAGCGCGCAAAACCTTTTTTGCCCCGGGCAGGTCATCTTTCTTCAGATACTCCCCGTGCTTCAGAATTGGCAGTGCGCGGGAGAAACTGGCATCAATTTCAACCGGCAGTGTAATCAGATGCACCACCACACCGGTCGCCATGATGGCCAGGCCGGCACCAATCTCAATCAGCAGGATGGAAGGCTTGCGCGTTATTGCCATGACGATGGGCGCACCAATCAGCAATATCGAGCCGATTCCCTGTATTTTCTGAGCTGCTGTTGCCATTCTTGTCCGTAATGCCAGAGGTTTGTAACCTTCCGCATCCTGCATGGCATGGCCGACTTCGTGTGCTGCGATCGCCACGGCGGTTATCGATCTGCCGTCATGATGTGACGGGCTCAGCCGCACGGCCTTTGCTTGCGGGTCGTAATGGTCGCCGCCATCGTCAGCCAGTACTTCCACCGGCACCTGATCGAGACCTGCTTCGTCGAGCAGGTGTCGGGCAAGCTCACCGCCGGTACCTGGAAAGTCCGGACGGTCATCTGCATGTTCGGCAATAACATAACGCACCCACATTTGCGGGCCGAACATCAGGGCCAGAAAAATCACGGCTAGAAGGGCATAAATCATGATTACTCATTGATATCCTGACCGGAATCATTCCGCCATGCGGCACAATTGGCACGATCAGTTGATTAAAACTTGCGGAAAGCCATTGACGCTAGTGCCATAAATGGCGAACAACTGTTTATGTTCAAGGGGTAGTGGATGCTTCAAAAGCTAGGGTTGTTCATAGCACTGTGTGTCGGCTGGATTTTATGGTCCGGCTATTTCAAGCCGTTGCTGCTCGGGCTCGGCCTGGCATCTGCGCTTGTCTGCACCTATCTGGCTCTGCGCATGCGCAAGGCGGATGGCGAAGGGTCCCAGTTCAAAATCCTCCAGCATGTGCATCAGCTTGCCACCTACTGGCCATGGCTGCTGCTGGAAATTGCCAAGTCAAATATCGAAGTGTCGAAAATCATCCTGTCCGGCAAGATGAGTATTGACCCGGTCATGATCCGGCTCAAGGCAGGCCAGTCGACAGAGATGGGGCAGGTGATTTACGGCAACTCGATTACCCTGACGCCCGGCACCATAACCGTTGATATCGACGATGGTGAACTGCTGGTGCACGCGCTGACGCAATCCGGCGCTGACGGTCTGCATGAAGGCGAGATGGACCGTCGCATTACGGCGTTGGAGCGATAGCAGACATGGAGTGGGTCTATTTCGGCACCAGCATAGCGATTCTCGTGACAATGGTCCTGGCCGTTGCGCGCGGTCTGATCGGCCCGACCATTTTCGACCGGGTACTGGCGGTCAACATGTTTGGCACCAAGACGGTTCTGTTCCTCGCAGTGATCGCCTTCCTGTCCGGGCGTCCGGATTTTCTTGATCTTGCGCTGGCTTACGCCCTGATCAATTTCATCGGTGTGTTTGCCGTTCTCCTGTTCTTCCAGTCGCGCGGCGTTCGCCGTGAGGCAGAGGCTGAAAGGGAGGCAGACAAGTAATGAATTTGCTGATTGATATCGCATCTGCCGTTCTGCTGCTCACCGGCGGGTTCTTCGTTTTTGTTGGTGGATTTGGCGTCATGCGGATGCCGGAATTCTTTACCCGCATGCATGCGGCGTCACTGACCGATACAGGTGGTGCTGCGCTGATCCTCCTGGGCCTCATGCTGCAGGGTGGTTTCACTCTGGTGCCCCTCAAGCTGGCTGCGATCTTTCTGTTCCTGTTTCTGACCTCTCCGACGGCATCCTATGCGCTTGCCAACGCGGCCCTGCTGTCGGGCGTCAGGACGGCGTGTCGCAATGAAACCGGCTCGCCATTGCCGGAAAATCAACCCCATACTGCAACCTCAAAACCGGCAGCCGTATCAAGTGCGAAGGCTTCTGCCGGCAAGACTGCGGCGGCGAAAGTTTCCAGGAAAGCTGCACCTGCAAAACCGGCTAAAACGGTGGCCAAAAAGCCGGTCAAGAAAGCTGCCAGAAAACCAGCAAAGAATACGGCAAGGAAGAAGTCATGATGACCATTGTCTTCTCGCTGTTTCTGCTGACCATGCTGGTCATCGTGGCTGTTGGCATATTGCGGACCGACAATCTGTTCACCGCCGTCATGCTGTCCGGCATCTTCTCGCTGATCATGGCTGCCAACTTTTTTATTCTGGATGCAGCAGACGTGGCGCTGACCGAAGCGGTGATCGGCGCAGGCATTTCCACGGTGCTGTTTCTCGGCGCCCTTGCCCTGACCGCGGAATATGACCGCTCACCACCGGTCGGCACATGGGTTCCCTTGCTGACATCTTCCGTGCTGGGCGGCGTCATCATATTCGCGACCTTTCAGGCCCCGAGACTGGGCGATCCCAATGCGATCGTGCACAAGCATGTGGCACCCTGGTACCTGGAAAAGACACCGGAGCTGATTGATGTACCCAATGTTGTCACGGCGGTGCTGGCCTCGTTCCGTGGCTATGACACGCTCGGTGAAGTGTTTGTGGTGTTCATAGCCTGTATTGGCGTGATGTCATTGCTCGGCCGGGTGCGGCCGCGCCGGGAGTTGATCGAAGAAGGTGAATTCGACAAGCGCACCGACAATCTGCGCCATCACCTGATCCCACGGGTCGTCGGCAAGATGCTGGTGCCGTTTATCGTCCTGTTCGGCCTGTATGTTCAGTTTCATGGCGACTTTGGGCCAGGCGGCGGTTTCCAGGCAGGCGCGCTCATAGCCGCGGGCATTATTCTCTATTCGCTGGTTGAAGGCGGTCGGCGTGGCCGCGAGCTGGTGCCGGAATGGTTTTCGAGCATGTTGGTGGCCCTGGGCGCTTTTACCTATACCTGTGTTGGTGTGGTCAGCATGGCAATGGGCGGCCGCTTCCTGGATTACTCGGTTTTGTCGCACGATCCCATCCACGGCCAACACATGGGCATCCTGATTATTGAGGCAGGCGTCGGCATGACGGTCGCCGGGGTCATGATCACCATCTTTCATGCCTTCTCGAGACGGGGGATCAGGTAATGGCAGTGCTGGGGCTGTACAATTATTTCATTTTCGCCGTCCTGCTGATGATCGGCCTGTACTGCATTCTTGCCCGAACTAACATCATCAAGTCATTGATAGGTTTAACGATTTTCCAGTCAGCGGTGTTCTTGTTGTATATATCGATGGACAAGATAGACGGCGGAACCGCGCCCATCATCCAGGAAGGCGTGGAGAACCAGATATTTGCCAATCCACTGCCGCAGGTGTTGATCCTCACCGCCATTGTGGTTGGTATTTCAACCACTGCGCTGGCATTGGCGGTCACGGTCCGTATCAAGGAAGCCTACGGCACCATCGAAGAAGACAAGATTCAGGAAATGGACCGCGAACTGTGACACTTTACGACCAACTCCCGGCATTGGTGGTGGTGGTGCTGCTGTTTACCGCGCCGATAACCTACATGCTGCGCCTGCACGGATTTCCCTGGGCCTCGGCAACGGCTGCGGCAGTCACCTCATTTGGTGTGGCCTGTTCCCTGGCCGCAACCACAATAGGTGGTGAAACCATCATCTATGAGATGGGCGGATGGCCTGCGCCATACGGTATCGTTCTGCATATTGACGCATTGTCTGCGCTGATGGCCATGCTGATCACTGGTGCATCTTCTGCGGCACTGATTTTCGGCGCCAAAAGCCTGGCCGATGAAGTCGGCGAGGAAACCGCGCCGGCGTTTTTCGCTGCCTGGCTCTTATGCACCGCCGGCCTTGTCGGCATGGTCATAACCGGTGATGCATTCAACATATTCGTGTTCATGGAAATCTCTTCCCTTTCGACGTATGTGCTGATTTCGGCCGGACCTGACAGGCGCGCCCTGATCTCCACCTATCGCTATATTGTCATGGGCACGGTGGGGGCCACCTTCTACCTGATCGGTGTCGGCTTCCTTTATATGGTGACGGGAACTCTCAACACTGCCGATCTTGCTGCGCGGGTAGGGCAGGTCGAAGACATCCGTCTCGTGCTGGTGGCGGCAGGTTTTGTATCCGTTGGCCTTGCGATCAAGGCGGCAATATTCCCGCTGCATTCGTGGATGCCGAATGCCTACACTTTTGCGCCCAATGCGGTAACAGTTTTTATCGCGGCTGCCTCTACCAAGGTGTCATTATATGTGTTGATGCGGATAGATTATGCGATCTTCCAGAACAGCATCACCAATCACGAGCTACAACTGACATTCTTCCTTGTTCCACTTGGGGTGCTGGCGCTGTTCGCCGGATCTCTGCTGGCCATTTACGAGAAGAATCTGAAAAGGCTTCTGGCATATTCGTCCGTCGCGCAGATCGGGTACATTGCGCTGGGCATCTCCATGGCATCGGTCGCCGGATTGACCGGTGCCATCGTTCATATGTTCAACCATGGCCTTATCAAGGGTGGAATGTTTATGGCTGTTGCCTGCCTTGCCCTGCGTTACCGCACCGTGAACGTGGCCAATCTGGCGGGGGCAGGCAAGGCGATGCCATGGACCATGGCAGCTTTTGTTATCGGTGGTTTGGGGCTCGTCGGTGTGCCGCTGACACCGGGATTTATTTCCAAGTGGTATCTGGTCCTTGCCGCACTTGACGAAGGCTGGCTCGGCGCCCTGCTGGTTGCCATTATCCTGATGTCATCGCTGCTGGCGGTGATCTACGTCTGGAAGGTGATCGAAGTTGCCTACTTTGGCGAGCCGCGCGCCAACGCCGTGCCGGTGACCGAAGAAGCGCCGCTGGTCATGCTGATCCCGACCTGGATCGTGGTGTTGACCGGGATCTGGATCGCCCTGGATACGAGTGTAACCGTCGGCCTTGCCTCCCTTGCCGCCAAAACCTTGCTGGGTGTTGCATTATGATATTCAGCGAAGCCGACACTATTTTTTACGCGCTGACCATTCCGCTCTTCGGTGCAGTCGCTATCGCGCTGGCCGGCCGCTGGCCCAATGTGCGTGAAACCGTAACCCTGACAACGGCGGTCTGTCTTGCTGTCGTGGTGTGGAGCCTTGTCCCGACATTGCAGGCTGGTGGACGTCCTGAACTGCAACTGGGTGAAATGCTGCCCGGCCTCAGGATTGCCTTCAAGGTTGAACCGCTCGGCATGCTGTTTGCGGCACTGGCTTCGGGTTTGTGGATCGTCAATTCGGTCTATTCGATCGGTTACATGCGCGGCAATAACGAGCAAAACCAGACCAGGTTCTATATCTGCTTTGCCATCGCCCTGGCTGCTGCCGTCGGCGTCGCATTCTCCGCCAATCTGCTGACCTTGTTCATCTTCTATGAAGTCCTGACCATTTCAACTTACCCGCTCGTCGCCCACAAGGGCGATCAGGCCACCGTCAGATCGGCGCGGGTTTACATGGGCATATTGCTGGGAACATCCATCGGCCTGTTCCTGCCGGCGATGATATGGACGTACTCGATTGCCGGAACGCTTGATTTCACGCCGGGTGGCATTCTTGAAGGCAAGATCGCAGAACCGCTGGTTGGCGTGCTGTTGCTGATGTTCGTGTTTGGCATCGGCAAGGCTGCCGTGATGCCGATCCATCGCTGGCTGCCAGCCGCGATGGTGGCACCCACACCGGTCTCCGCCCTGTTGCATGCAGTTGCCGTTGTGAAGGCCGGTGTGTTCACTGTCACCAAGGTGTTCGTCTATATCTTCGGCATTGATTTTTTGTTCAATCAGCCAAGTCACAGGCTGATCATCTGGCTGGCGTGCTTCACCATTGTGGTGTCCAGTTTCATCGCGCTGCGCCAGACCAATCTCAAACGCCTGCTGGCCTATTCCACCATTGGCCAATTGTCCTATGTGGTGCTGGCTGCTTCCGTTTTGAAGCCGTTGTCGGAAGTCGGTGCCTCCATGCACATGATGGCGCACGCCTTCGGCAAGATCACCCTGTTCTTTGCCGCGGGCGCCATCTATGTCGCGTCGAAGAAAACCGAAATCACCGACATGCGCGGCATTGGCCGGCGCATGCCCTGGACCATGACGGCCTTCGCAATCGGCGCACTGTCGATGATCGGCGTGCCGCCCACCGGCGGCTTCATCTCCAAATGGTACATCCTCGGCGGCGCCATTCAGGATGACAACTATCTCGCTCTTGCCACTCTGGTGGCGTCCACCTTGCTCAATGCTGCCTATTTTCTTCCGTTCATCTTTGCGGCCTTCCTGTACGAAGAAGATGTCAAGCCGGTCAAGCAGCATGGCGAGGCGCCGTGGCCAATGGTGGCAGCACTGACATTCACTGCCCTTTTGACCTTCGCATTCTTCCTCTTCCATCAGCCGATTGCTGACCTTGAAGCACAGATACTGGTGAAATAGATCATGGCCCGCACCCCGAAAAAACCCGAAGCTGCTCCCGGCCACGATCACTGGCTGGTTCGGCCGGAGAACATCCGCAAAATCTGGATAGGCTCCATCATCGTGCTGGCAATCACCGTCGCCCTGGAGTTGTTCACCGGTACGGCGGGTCATTTTCACGGTGTCGATGAATGGTTTGCATTCCCGGCCATATTTGGGTTCCTGGCCTGTGTGGCCATGGTGTTCGTCGCCAAGGTGTTGGGTATGATCCTGAAGCGGAAGGACGATTACTATGATCTTTGAAACCTTCCCGCCCGCACTGATCTTGTTGTTTGCCGCCTTCATGGCGGTAATATCGAGACCCAATGCACGCGTCATTATCTTGCTTGCTGCACCGCTCATCACTTTGTGGGCGATCTGGTCGCTGCCGGACGGTGTGCTGATCACCACCCGGTTCCTGGGCTATCCGATCGAACCACTCGAGGTGTCTCCCGTACGGCGGATGTTTGCCACCGTGTTCACCATCATGGCGTTCACCGGAGCGCTGTTCTCGTTCCGAACTGCCAAGACCGCTGAACTGGGTGCTGCCTTTGCCTATGCCTCGGGCGCGGTTGGCGTGTCGTTTGCAGGCGATCTGATCACCTTGTTCATCTGGTGGGAGATCATGGCGATCTTTTCCACCATTGTGGTCTGGTGCGGCGGCACCGAATCTGCACGCCGTGCCGGTATCCGCTATGCAATGATGCACTTGCTGTCCGGCATTCTGCTGAAGATCGGCATAGAAGGCGTCTATGTTCATACAGGGTCGCTGGATATCCAGGCCATGCTGGCCACCGACTTCGACCGCTGGCTGATCCTGATCGGCATTCTGATCAATGCTGCCGCCCCGCCGTTTTCGGCGTGGTTGCCGGATGCCTATCCCGAGACCAGTCCGACCGGCGCCGTCTTCCTGTCGGCGTTCACCACCAAGACGGCCGTGCTGGCCTTGATCCTGCTGTTCCCCGGTGAACAGGTGCTGATCTGGATCGGCCTTTACATGGTGTTCTATGGCATTATCTATGCCCTGCTGGAAAACGATGCGCGGCGAATCCTGGCCTATTCGATTATCAATCAGGTCGGATTCATGGTCTGTGCCATTGGTATCGGCACCGAGCTTGCGCTCAATGGGGCCGCGCTGCATGCATTCGCCCACATTATCTACAAGGCCCTGCTGCTGATGAGTGCCGGTGTTGTCATTTACCGCACCGGTATGCGCAAATGTACCGATCTTGGCGGCCTGTTCCGCACCATGCCGGTGACCTGTATTTGCGGTATCATCGGCGCGCTTGCCATTTCCTCTTTCCCGCTCACCTCGGGCTACACCAC
Source organism: uncultured Alphaproteobacteria bacterium (assembly GCA_963698275.1). GTDB lineage: Bacteria > Pseudomonadota > Alphaproteobacteria > Rhizobiales > Aestuariivirgaceae > Anderseniella. The sequence goes on from CAVOQE010000002.1 coordinate 94,546, forward strand.
CAAGACGATGATTTCCGTGGCGGCCGAACAACAGCATCTCGTGTTTGTCTGGTATATGCTGGCAGCGGCATCGGCTGGTGTGTTCCTGCATGCCGGCATCAAGTTCCCGTGGTTTGTTTTCTTCCAGAAAGACTCCGGCCTGCGGCCCAAGGATGCGCCCTGGAACATGGCGGCAGCGATGATCTTCTTCGCCTTCCTGTGTGTCGCCCTGGGCATTTACCCCGATCCGCTTTACGCCATGTTGCCCAATGCTGCCATTGTACCGGTCTACAAGCCCGAAAAGGTGGTGTTCTACCTGCAATTGCTGTTGTTCTCAGGTCTCGCATTCTTCCTGTTGCTCAATTACATGAAACGGACATTGACCATTACGCTGGACCTCGACTGGATCTGGCGCGTGGCGATCCTCAGGGCCGGTAACCTGGTTTATGATGTGTGCGCCACTGTCAGAACGGCGGCGGAGAAAACCCTGCTGTCATTCCTTAAAACCGGCCAGGAGAGGCTCGACGACCTGTCCGAACGTGACGGACTGATCCTGCGTGCGACGTCGGCAACAGGTCTTGCCGCGCTTTACGCCATGGTGCTGCTGACACTTTACATACTGGTCTACTATCTGGATTAGGGTCACGGTGAAGGCACCGCATCGTTGCATGCAAGAGCAAGATGGAGGCGGCAACAGGCCGTTGTTCACAGAGTTCTGAGTGACTGCAGCGACCGCCTGTCTTATGTTTAGGTCAATGATCTGAAGGAAACTCGATGCCGGTTCTGTGCCGCCGTCATTTTATTGCTGGAGCCACCGCGCTGACTGCCTTGCCGGCCGCGGCAGGATCCGGTTCCTGGCTTGCGGTTGCATCGCAAGCCCGCGCACTCGACCAGTGCCATGCGCTTGTGGTTCAACTCGGTGGCATAGAGGTTCTGTCCGAGGTTTTTCGTGGCCCCGGTATCAGCCGTGCGGTGCCGGTCAAATCCGTTTCCAAGACCATCATTGCCGCCCTGACGGGTGCCGCGCTTGATCGAGGTGAGATCCCATCGCTCGATGCGACGCTGGCAGACGTGGCTCCCCAACTGATCCCGCAGGGTGCAGACCCAAGGGTGAGTGCCATCACGGTGGAGCATCTGGTGACCATGCAGGCCGGGTTGGAGCGCACTTCGGGTGCCAATTATGGGAGTTGGATCAGCAGCGGCAACTGGGTCGCCAACGCATTGATGCGGCCCTTTTTGGCGAAGCCCGGCAGCCGGATGCTATATTCCACTGGCTCATTCCATGTGCTGGGTGCGGTGCTGTCCGAGGTCTCGGGCAAAAGCCTGTTGACCCTCGCACGCAGCCGGTTGGGCAGGCCGCTTGGCATGGGCATCCCGGCCTGGACGCGTGATCCGCAAGGCCGTTATCTGGGCGGCAATGAAATGGCGCTCAGCTTGCGTGACATGGTGCGTTTCGGTGAATTGTATCGGCAGGGGGGCCGCTGGGATGGCGTTCAGGTGCTCAGCGGAGACTGGGTGAAACGCTCATTTCAGCCAAGGACACGTTCGCCATTTTCCGGGCTGAGTTACGGTTACGGTTGGTTCCTGGGGCGCACGGGAGACGACGCCTACGCGCTGGCGCGAGGCTACGGTGGTCAGATCATCTGCGTCGTGCCGGGCCTTGAACTGACTGTTGCGATTACCTCTGACCCCACACGCCCGGCCCGAAGTGCCGGATATTTCGGCGACCTGTTGCAATTGATAGAACGTGAAATCATTCCAACGGCGCGCAGAAAAGCCGCATAAACTCTTGCCGCTTTTTCTTGCTGAATTGCCGCAGTGTTGATTGGGTATTATGGACTCGGGAGACTGACCGCCGGAGTGACGTTATGTATCAGATTGCCATAGGACAGAAAGAGCTTGGCGCAAGCGTGGTTATGTTTCTCGGAGTTTTTCTCGTGCTTCTCCTCACTGGAGAAGCCGCGGCGCAGGACCGGCGCGAAGCAGGACTGGAACTGGTGCTGCTCGCCGATGCTTCTGGTTCCATTGATACTGAAGAACTTGCCTTTCAGCGACAGGGTTACGCTTTGGCCATGACTGATCCACAGGTTGTGGCAGCAATTGAAAGTTCGGTTTATGGGACAATTGCGGTGACCTATGTCGAATGGGCGAGCAACACTGCCGTGGTGGTGGACTGGATGATCATTGACGGCCCGGAAACCGCGCAGGCCTTTGCTGAAGCCCTGACCGGCCCGCCGCGTCAGGCCTTTGGGAGCAACGCCATCGGCGGTGCCTTGCTGGATGCCAAAAGGCTGATCGAGGTAAACGACATTCGCGCGCCACGTGCCGTGATAGACTTTTCCGGCGATAGTATCCGTAATTTCACCGGTCCCTCGATAGCCTCTGCGCGCCAGGAGGTTCTGGCGGCAGGTATCACGATCAATGCGCTTCCCATTCTGCGCCCCGAAGATGGCAGGCGGGCGGGGGCCAATCTTGAACAGGAATACGCCTCCCGCATTATTGGTGGTCCCGGTGCGTTCATGGTGACGGCGGAGGGCAGGGCAAGTTTTGCAGAAACGGTACGGCGCAAACTGGTTCTTGAGATATCGGGTCTGACTCCGGAAACCTACAATGCCGCGGTGGTTGGCGATTGACGGTGACGGTTCCAACGGCCTGAACGCGGTTCGATCCAAAACAAAAGAAGTGATTGTACCAAATTGGACCTTGTCAGATTTGATACGAGCCAATTTGGATGGAATGCAAGATCAAATACGCCCGGGTCGATCTCTCCTTGTTGCAGAACGGCGAACTGTAACTAAACGAGATCATCCTGTGTCCCGGCAATTGCAACGGTTCTTTCGATGATCCGGACCTGGATCGCCGGTTTGCTGGCATGACACAGGACCTGACGTTTGCGGGATGACATGCCGGCGCGGAGGATGCGGCGGTGGAAACTGTCCGATTTGGCCCTGGTCAGAAATTGGCGCTCCAGATTTGGGTCTCGGGAACTGGAAGCTGGCAAGGCTCGATACGTGGTGTTCGCGCAAGCGGGCCGTCCGGCCGCGTCAAACAATAGTTGGAGTAAATCTTCAACTGCCCCTCGGGCGTATGGGTCCATCGCACGTCGTACTGGAGCCTGTCACAAAACTTCAAGGCTACTTCTCCAGGCTGGAAACTTTCACCAATCTCCGACTGAAAGCCATCCACGAAAGCCGCCAGACATCTGTCGAGCCTTAGACCATTGATCTTGATCGTGCCGTCCTCGAATCTGTACCACTGCACGGCTCCAGGATCAGCGCACCCGCCCAGCAACAGCTTCTCTGCGGTGTGTCCTGATCGCGCCGGAACCCCCCGTCCGAGACAGCGACCGTCCGTATGTTTGATCTGGCTAAAGAATCGCAGCGAGGACACTTTGCCTGCAAGGTTGCCGCCCGTTGGTTTGGTCCCCGAGACATTGACATCAAGAATGGTTCGGTTTGGCGGCAGATCAAGGTTGCCGACACATCAAGCCGCCACGTCGCGACGTGTTGTAATGATGGCAAAGTCATCGCCTTTGGAAAAATTGCTGTCGTCGTAGACTTCCATGATAGTGCCGTCTTTGACACCCAGAAAAAGAGCCGAGCGTGCATCATCTCCGCCACTTCCAAGGTTTCGGATTCCGGTTCCGGAAGCAGCGCCGACCGAGCGCACGATGTCTCCCCTGCAATTGTCATCCTTATGCAGCCGGACCGCTCCTGGAGGACGGCAATAGAGACCGTTTTGGCGGGCGCGTGCTTCGTTCGTCTTGCACCTGTTTCCGGCGGAGCATTGGTCGTTCTGTCGGCATAACCGCACCTCGGCACATAGCAAGGTCCTGTTTCCAGCGTGAAGTCCTGCCATCGCCATACCAAGTGGACAGGCGAGTGCGCCGTTTCGCGTCTGCCGTTGAACAACCTGATAGCGGCCCAGAACCTCGATTACTCCAAGCCGCCTCAGCTGGCTGCACAAGAACGCGTTCCGGCCGAGATGCACACCGGTCATGACCCGATCTTTGGAGCATGAATGCAGCGTGGGTCCGAAATACGCATGCGACGCGCGGACAACGCTTTCGATAAATGGAACGCCTTCTTCTCTGGGCCATTGCGTTGCCGGAGACCCGTCGACCTGTTCGTCGAAAAGCAGCCCGTCATAGGCGTCGAGGCAGAGAATGCTGCTTGTGTCGATATTGATCCCGGTCATGATTGATCCGGATGGACAGGCAAGCATTCCACTGCGTTCTATATCGCCGGGCGAAAAGAACCGCTCGACAGCGTGAGCTGGCATTGAAACAAGAACCGCGAAAACCGCAGCAAAGACACACATCCTAATCATCAGAACACCAAATCAGATGGTTACGTATTACATCAAAGACAGCACGCGAAACCTGGGTTTTCATCGAAAACTGCCCATTGGCATCGTGGCTCAGCAAACCTTCCCGGTCATTTACTGGCGAGGTCTGGGCCTCATAAGCTCCGACAGCGGGATGGTGATTTCCCTGAAAGCGAAGAACTCAAACTGTGTGAAACGGATGGTGGCGTCGGAGTCGCTGGAAGCGAGTGAGATGTCGAAGGTATTGGGACTGGAGAGAGACACGCGGCGGTCATCGAAAGCACTGTACGTGCTCAAATCCAAAGTATCATTCACGCCCGCGCCACCGTTGGCAACAAAATCTCCTGTCATGTCGCCAAATGAGCCACTACCAAGAATGAAGACATCACGTCCAGCACCGAGAAGAATGTCTCCCACGAACCTTCCTTTGTCATCCAGACGAACAGAGTCTTTTCCCTTGCCCAGATCCACTGAAACGCCCGACGTTCCCTCGATCAGACCCGTGTTTACAACCGTTTGACGGCCAGTGTTGTCCTGGTCGGTCAGGATGCCGATAGTGCCCGTTATGTTGCCTCTGTTCGTGATATCTCCGTCCCCGGAGCCTTCGTCAAAGTCGATTGCTGCATCAAGGGTGGAACGAATTACGCCTGTCGGCAAATTGACGATCTGACCGGAGTCGATGTCGATGGCATCTTCTGGATTGGCAGTGTCGGTGCCAACATTTTCGATCAGGCCGAGATTGATGATTGTGCTATCCATGCCGACCTTCACGGCATCGTCCTCGCTGGTAATCGTACCACTGTTGGCCACGGCCGCATTGTTTTCGGCATTGATCGCCTCATCGCCGCCTATGATCGAACCACCACTGATAATGATCAACCCGTCTTCTGCCTGAACAGCGTCATCTCCTGCGCTGTGAATTGTCCCACCGGATTGCACATTGATCCTGGCATCCGTGCCCAGCCTGACTGCATCATTCCCCCCCGGTGCATCAGTGACTGAGGCACCACTTTCAATGTTCAACGTGATGCTGTCTGCATTCCCGAAGTCGAACCCGTTGGTATCATTTCCCGAGCACGTCACGACTGCACCGTCTGCCGGATTGTCGGGGATACATAGTGCCATGGCGTGGTGGGTCGAAAAAGGAATGCCGGTGGCAAGAACTATTGCGGTGGTCGCTAGAAGTTTTTGCATTTGGAACTCCTCTTGAACACCTGGCTTCCTGGAGTGTCCCGGAGTGAAGTCAGGTGTGTGAGTAATTGTTTCGCACAACTTGAATACGAAGAATGCATCAGGCGATCTGTGGCAAAAATCACGTCAGCGAGACAACAGGCAAGCGCAATGTGTCTGCATTTGAGGGAAGCGAACCGATTTTTGCTGACCGTGACGTCCGCGTTGCCGCAACTGGGCATGGCCTCATTGAGTAGCCGGTTCGCACGCCACGAATTGCCTTACGAGACAATGCCAGGTGTTGCTCTTCTGTCCGTTCGCAATTGAAACCCTATTTGTCAGATCGGCAGTTAAGCCGATCTTGCAGACCCGCTCGAGGCGGCATCGAATGTCTCCTGCATCCGCAGCCAGTCAAGCTCGGTAGCTTCAAGGTCTTCCGCCAGTCTGGCCCGCAATTTTGCGAAGTCGGCTGCCTTTTTCGGTTGCGCGGCATACATTTGCGGGTCTGCCAGTGCCCGATCAAGGATCGTGATCTTTTCCTGCAACTCCAGCATCTTGCTGTCGCTTTTTTGAATCTGCTTCTTGAGATGCACCAGGTTTACCTTGGCAGGCGCCGGTTTCGATTTTGCGGGCTCCGTGGCGGCGGTTGACGCGCGCGCCCCTTTTCGTGCCTCACGCCTTGCCGTCCGGCTCTTGTCCAGAACCAGTTGCGCATAGCCGTCCAGATCACCGTCATAGGCCTTGACCGTGCCCTCATCGACCAGCCACAGCCGGTCCACCGATGCCTCGATCAGATGCCTGTCATGGCTGATCAGGATCACTGCGCCTTCATAGTCGTTGAGCGCATGCACAAGCGCTTCGCGCGCTGCCACGTCAAGGTGGTTGGTCGGCTCATCAAGCACCAGAATGTTCGGTCCGTGAAAGGCAGCCAGTGCGAACAACAGGCGGGCTTTTTCACCGCCCGACAGTGTCTCGACCTTGTTGTGGGTGAGGTGCGCACCAAAGCCGTATGCGCCAAGTTTTGACCGGCGCTGGGCTTCTGTTGCATCAGGCATCAATGTGACGAAATGATCATAAGGCGTCTCGCCCGGGTTCAGTTCATCAAGCTGGTGCTGCGCGAAGTAGGCCACATTCAGCTTCTTGTGATGGCGCATGTGCCCGTCCATCACGCCAAGGCGCCCGCACAGCAGTTTTGCAAATGTGGACTTGCCGTTGCCGTTTGCCCCCAACAGGGCAATGCGATCATCACCGTCTATGCGCAAATCGATATTGCGCAGGATCGGCTTGCCGTCTTCATAGCCCACTGCGGCCTTTTCAAACCGCACCAGCGGCGGATTTATCGGGCGGGCCGGTTCAGGAAACAGGAACGGCGATACGCGATCCGAGATCACGTCTGCAATCGGTTGCATCTTCTCCAGTGCTTTCAGGCGTGATTGTGCCTGCTTGGCCTTGGATGCCTTGTAGCGAAACCGGTCGACGAATGCCTGCATGTGCTGGCGCGCGTCATCCTGCTTGCGCTTCATCTTCATCTGCAGCGCCTGCTGTTCGCGGCGAATGCGGTCGAAGGTGTCGTAGTTGCCCTGATAGAGCGTCAGCTTGCATTGTTCCAGATGCAGGATGGCGCTGACCGCGTCATTGAGCAGGTCGCGGTCATGGCTGACGATCAGCACCGTGTGGCGATAGGTGCGGATATAGTTCTTCAGCCAGATCACACCTTCCAGGTCGAGATAGTTGGTCGGCTCATCCAGCAGCAGCACATCCGGTTCGGCAAACAGCGCCGCCGCCAGCGCGACACGCATCCGCCAGCCGCCGGAAAATGCCGAGCAGGGCTCGTTTTGAGCTGCATCATTAAAGCCCAGCCCAGCCAGAATGGCAGCGGCGCGTGCGGGCGCAGAGTGCGCATCAATGTCCGCCAGGCGCATCTGGATGTCGGCAATCCGGTTTGGCTCCGTTGCCGTTTCTGCTTCGGCCAGCAGGCTGGCGCGTTCCTTGTCGGCTTCCAGGACCACTTCGATCAGGGTTTCAGAGCCGCTCGGGGCTTCCTGCGCAACCGTGCCGATGCGGGCATTGCGCGGCACCGTGCAGGAACCGGATTCTGCCGGTATCTGGCCGAGGATCAGTTTCAGCAAGGTCGACTTGCCTGTGCCGTTGCGCCCGACGAAGCCGACCGTATGGCCGGCGGGCAGGGCAACGGTGGCGTTGTCGATCAACAGGCGTCCCTCGACGCGATATGTCAGCGCATTGATATGAAGCATGCGGGCTGTTTAGCGATTGTCGGCTGAGTTGTCATGTGTCGATTGAGGTGTTGTTGTCTCACCCGCACCTGCTTGGTTGCTCTGACATACGCGTTGGCGGCCTTTTCCTCACACCATGATTTTCGCAATGTGATGAATTGCACATTCACAGGCTCGATTCCCGCCTAGGTTGCTGATCAACAACAAGGCGTTGAACAACAAGAACACGAAGCAAAGTTTACCCCCCGATCCCCTGCAAACGTATCCGGGCATTCTGAAGCGACAAGAACCAATCATACGCCGGACTTAAAAAATGGGCCTCAAGGCCTGCCGGTATACCCCTCCCGGCACACCCTGGAACAGCCCTGCCGATCAGGCCGCGCTCCCTCGCACCACGGTTCCCCCTGCCGTTCAAGCGACCCGGAGCGCGGTCTTTTTGATGTAAACCACAGCCGGTTCGTCAATCTCTTTGCCGGTGTAGTTTCAGGCTTCGGCGCGCAATTCGAGCAAACCCGTGACCATGGCATCGAAGTCTTCGCGCGTAGCGACAGGATCAGTGAACCACAGCCGCGCCAGTTCGCAACTTGTGCTCAGGTCAATACCTTCCGGATCGATCGCACTGACCCGCCAGGGTCCGGGGCTGGCCCCTGCCACCGCCGCCAACCGGGCCGCTGCCTGTTCATCGTCATTCAACGAGGCCACCACGGCAGGGGCTTCGGCCATGAGTGCGGTAGCTGCGTCCAGATCGCTCAGCAGGTCTTCAGGCGTGACGGTGTTGGCGTTCTGCGCCGGTCCGCCATTGAGTTGCACCGCCTGTGCGCGAATCCGGTAGAAAAGCGCATCGGGCAGACCGAGATAAAGCTTCGATTTGGGAAACCGGTCCATATAGCGCGCCTTCAGCGTGCAGGTCTCGTCAGCCGGCACCGGCTCTGCGCGGCCACTAAGCGTCAGGCGCGGGGTCGTCATCACGTCGGTGCGGGTATCCGCCACCGTGATCGAGACGCGGGGGTCAGACTCAATATTGCGGGCATGGATCGCAAGCCCGCTCATGAACACCACCGGTATCCCGTCGGGTTCGACGATCAGGTTGGTCACGGTGCTGTAGGGATACCCGCCCGGATCGAGTGTTGCGAGTGTGGTGACCCGGTTGGTGCGCAATAGTGTTCGAGCGACGCGGATCGCCTCCATCGGGCGCGCTGCATCCAGATTGATTTCGAGGCCTCTCGGGGTGATCGCAGGCATATTGCTTCCTCTCGCGCGAAGTCAGGTCGGGGCAGTTTCGCAATGTGATGAATTGCACATTCATGTCTTGAAAACATGCCTAGTTTGATCATCAACAACAAGGCGTTGAACAACAAGAACACGAAGCAAAGGCAAGCCCCCCGATCCCCTGCAAAAGTATCCGGGCATTGTGATGCGACAAGAACCAGACATACGCCGGACTTAAACAATGGGCACCATGAGCGCCGGTTTACCCCTCCCGGCACAGCATGGAAAATGCCCCGCTAATTTATCCGCGCTCCCTCGCAAACGGTTCTCCTGCCGTAAATGCGATCAGGGGGCGCGGTTTTTTTGATGCAAGCACAAGTAGCCAGTCAGTCCCCAAGATGTTTTTCGCCACGCGCTTTTGCCAGCATGATCTGGTGCTGACGCTGCCGGAAGCGCGCCCGGTCTTCATCTGTACGGGTTTCATGGCAGTGCACACAGGAAACGCCTTCTTCGTACATGTCCGATTCAAGGTCTTTGGCCGTCAACGGCATGCGGCAGGCCCGGCACAGTCGATGGTCGCCCGGTTCCAGCCCGTGCCCGACGGACACGCGTTCATCAAAGACAAAGCAGTCGCCGCGCCATTTGCTCTGTTCGCGCGGCACCAGTTCGAGGTATTTCAAAATGCCGCCCTTGAGGTGATAGACCTCATCGACGCCGGCCTGCCGGGCAAACGCGGTTGCCTTTTCGCAGCGAATGCCGCCGGTGCAGAACATGGCGACCTTCTTGCCGGCAAGTTCGTTGTGGCGGGCATTCAGCCAGTCCGGAAACTCTCTGAATGACTTGGTGTTTGGATCAATTGCACCATCGAACGTACCGATGGAAACCTCGTAGTCATTGCGGGTGTCAATAACCACTGTATCGGGATCACTGATCAGGTCATTCCAGTCCTGCGGCTCAACATAAGTACCGACGATCTGGTTGGGATCAATGTCATCCACCCCCATGGTCACGATCTCGCGTTTCAGCCGCACTTTCAGCCTGTTGAAAGGCATTTCGGGCGCCCGGGATTCCTTGTGCTCGATATCGGCACAACCGGGCAGCTTGCGGATGTGGGCAAGGACGGCGTCTATGCCCTCACGGCTCCCGGCAATGGTGCCGTTAATGCCTTCGCGGGCCAGCAAAAGCGTACCTTTTACACCGTGATGGCTGGCAACGCTGGCAAGTGGGCCCTGCAGGTCTTGCGGTCTGTCAAACACTGCAAACCTGTACAGGGCTGCAACAACGATTTTGTCAGGGTTTTTCATGATTTATGATAATCCGAATGGCAGGCTTTGCAGGTTTTATCGACAACGCTACGCGCAGGGCGTTTGCCTTCTTCAACGAGGACAGAACGGTTGCAGCGGATTCAACATCTGAAGAGATTCGGTTAAACTCTTCAAAATCCTCCCAGATTTTAGGTAACGCTTCGCTGGGACCGTGAATGGAGCCTTCGGGAAACAGCATCGGCAAACTGGCGGAATGTGTTTTCAGATCACCTGCGCGCCTAGCCACTGGACGGTATTCCTTGCGCTTTATTGTCGTTGTCATAACGAGGGTTTGGCACACTTTGGTCGTACCGTTCAAGTCGGGCTGGATCAGGTCTTAAACGCCTGATCCACAGGCACCTTGTAGGCCGTCGCCAGCCGGTTGGTCATGTTGGCCAGGCCCACGATTGCAATCAGTTCGTTCATCATCGCGTCATCTGCGCCCTTGGCCCGAGCAGACGCGCCATGACTTGCCATGCAGTAGTCGCAGTTGTTCGACATGGAGATCGCCGTATAGATCAGCTCCTTTGTCAGCGGATCAAGCGCGCCGGGCCCCATCAGGTCTTTCAGACTGTTCCAGACATGCGCCAGCATGCGCGGTTCATTGGCCAGATACTTCCAGAAATTGTTGACGTCCGTAACGCCGCGCGTGGTACAGATGTCGCCATAAACAGCCCGCACTTCTGGCGATGCATCTTCCATTTCAATCGGGTTCATGTCTCGTTCATCTCCGTTTTGCCAGATTGTGCAACAACATTGACTGCAATTCTTGCGCGCATGTGCGAGGTTTGCCAAGGAGGGAATCTAATGAAGCGGGTATTTCAATCGTCCATGCTGGGCGCACTTGTTGTTGCCGCCGGTCTTGCGCTGGCACCTGTTAGCGGCATTGCGCAAAGCTCTGACCAGGTCAAGCAGATGTCGGTTGAGCAGTTGCTGCAGCGTCAGCAGGTCCTGCAGGGCGAACTTGACAATGGCGGCGGCAAGAAACAAAGACGGCAGCTTCGCCGGGTACAGCGTGAACTTCAGCGCCGCCAGAAACGGGCAGCCCAGCCGGCTCAGCCGCAACCGGTTCAGCAACAGCAACAGGCGCAACCTCAGCCCCAGCCCCAGGCGCAACCTGTTCAACAGCAGCAGGATCGGTCCGCCGATGTAAACCGTCAGGCACGGCGCTACCTGCGCAACAATGCCGATGCGCGCAATATGAATGACAATCAGTTGCAGGCACGCATTCGCAATGGCCGCAATCTGCTGCAGCAGGACGGTTTGCGCGGCAAACTCAAGAACCAGGTGAGCCAACAGGTTCAGGCCGCGCGTGCGGAAACCGCGCGCCGTGCTGCCGTGGTCCAGACCCCTCAGGTTCAACCCGCTCCGCAGCAGGTCCAGCCAAACCAGCAAAGCGGCAACGGCAACGTAAATCGTGAGGCACGGCGCTACCTGCGCAACAATACCAAAGTGCGCAAGCTGAATGACGATCAGTTGCAGACCCGCATCCGCAATGGCCGCAACTTGCTGCAACAGGACGGTTTACGCGGCAACCTCAAACGCCAGGTAACTACGCGGGTTGAACGAGCCCGTGCTGAGAGGACCCGCCGCGCAGACGTTGTGAAACCACCTCAGGTCCAGCCGCAGCCGGATCAGGCCGGCGACGTGAACCGTCAGGCTCGACGCTATCTGCGCAACAATGCCAATGTTCGCAGGTTGAACGACAACCAACTGCGGACCCGCATTCGTAACGGCCGCAACCTGTTGCAGCGCGAAGGCCTGCGCAACCGGCTGGAGCGCCAGGTGCGCGAACAGGTGCGTGCTGCAAGGTCGGAAGTCGAGCGCCGGTCGCAGGTGACCCAACAACCGACGCCGCCGGCTTCCAACGTAAACCGCGAAGCTCGCGATCTGCTGGCTGATAACAGATCAGCCTCATCATTGCGTGAACCGCAACTGCGCCGCAGGCTCGAACAAGCCCGCCGGATCATGGGCGACAGAGATCTCAATCGCCGGTTATTCCGGGATGTACGCCGCATGGCGCGCGGAGATCGTGATGAATTGCGTAATCGTGTGGCGCGCCAGGATCAGAACCAGGCCGAACCGCGCGAAGACAGGTTGGATGCCCGGCAACTGTTGCGCGACCGTCGTGATGTACGTGATTTGAACGACAGGCAGTTGCAGAGGCGTATCAAGTCTGCCCGCGATCTGCTGGCGTCCGACACAGTGCGTGCAGGTCAGAAGGAACGCCTGCGCGATCTGCTTCGGGAAGCCCGCCGCGAGAAGCGCCGCAGGTTGATCGCCGGGCGTGCAGACCGCAGGGAAAGACTGCGCCGCAACAACAATCAGATCGTCATCCAGATCCCGCCTGTACGCATAGGTCCCGACAGGGATGATATTGCCGCTGCAGAGGCCGACGATGAATTGCTCGAACAGCAGTTGGTTGCGCCGCCGCGCCGCCGCATTGAACGCAAGTTCTCGCGACAGGACTTCCGCAGTGGCCGGCCATCATCGCGCGATTCCATGCCGGCCATTGAGGTCGACACAATCCGCTTCGGCTTCAACGAGTCATTTGTGCGCGAAGAGGAAATTCCTCAGCTTGAACGTATTGGCGAGATCATTGAGCGTATCGTTGCGGCAAACCCCGACGAGGTGTTTCTCATCGAAGGTCACACCGATGCGGTGGGCTCTGCGGCCTACAATCAGGGCCTGTCATCCAAGCGTGCAGACGCGGTTCGTGATGCCATGCTGCAGTTCTTCAACATAGAGCGCACCAACATCGAGACAGTTGGCTATGGCGAAGAGTTCCTCAAGATTGAAACCGAGGAAGAAGAGGCAGAAAACCGCCGCGTCACCATCCGGCGTATAACACCGCTTCTGGCCAGCCGGTAGCAGTAATATCCAAGAGCAGGGGTGCCGCGTCAACGCGGCACCCTTTGCTGTATCCAAGGCCGCTTGAAGTCTGACTGCAGCGCGGCTATAAGCGCGCCATCTGAACAATCCTCAAAACCATTTTTATGAAAGAACGACCCATGGCCGTCCAGCGCACATTCTCCATCATCAAGCCAGATGCCACCCGCCGCAACCTGACAGGCAAGATCAATTCCATGATCGAGGCAGCCGGCCTGCGCATTATCGCGCAAAAGCGTGTGAAGTGGTCCCAAAACCAGGCCAAGGAGTTCTATGCGGTTCACAAGGAACGTCCTTTCTATATGGATCTCGTCAACTTCATGACCTCAGGTCCCGTGGTTGTACAGGTTCTTGAAGGTGAAGACGCTGTTGCCGCTTACCGCACCGTCATGGGCGCAACCAACCCGGCTGACGCAGATGCCGGTACGATCCGCAAGGAATGTGCTGAATCCATCGAGGCAAATTCCGTGCACGGGTCCGACAGTGTCGAGAACGCTGCCATCGAGATAGCCCAGAACTTTTCGGACGCTGAGATCGTCGGCTGACATGGTCAGAAACCCGGGTGACCGTTCGTGGTCACCCGCACAGTATTCACATCGGGAACGGCATACCAGAGATGACATCAGTTGGCATGAAGACACATCAGTTCATCATCGCCGTAGCGGCAATGGCGGTCATCATCGCAGGGTCAAACTATCTCGTGCAGTTTCCGGTGCATGTAACCATCGGCGTGCTGAACCTGGCTGATCTGCTGACCTTTGCCGCGTTCACGTTTCCGGTGGCGTTCCTGGTAACCGACCTGACAAACCGGCTGTTCGGTGCAGCCGCCGCCCGCAAGGTGGTGTTTGCCGGGTTTGCCATTGCAGTGCTGGTTTCAATAATCCTGGCAAGTCCGCGCATTGCCATAGCATCGGGGTCAGCGTTCCTGATTTCCCAATTGATGGACGTATCGATATTTGACAAACTGCGATCGGGCCAGTGGTGGCGGGCACCGCTGATCTCGTCCATGGTCGGCGCCGTGGTCGACACATTCATCTTCTTCTCATTTGCATTTGCCGCCAGTTTTGCCTTCCTGGGGGCAGGCCTCGACTTTGCAGCGCAGCCGGCGCCATTGCTTGGTGTGCTGGCCGTCGAAGCGCCGCGCTGGCTGTCCTGGGCACTGGGTGATCTGGTGGTCAAGGTTGTGATGGCGCTGGTGTTGCTGGCACCTTACAGCCTGTTGTGGCGGCGACTTGACCGGGCACTTGGCAGAGCGTCTGCAGCTTAGGACTCTTTCCTGGCGACAGCGACTGTTTCGCTGGCTGTTAATCATTCATTAACCATAAGAGCGCAGGCTTTGTCATCAGACTGACAGGGACCGGCTTAGCAATTTCTATTGCATCTCGCATGTGGCGGATTAACTGCTGCAGGGGCTGCAGGAAGGAGACGGTAATGTCTTTGAGAGTCTACGCCTTGATTGCCGCTGCGCTCGTCATTTTCGCCTGGGCCACTGCGCCTTCGCGGGCCAATGCCGGTGTGCGATATTGCGCCGAGCATGACATGATTACCGACAAGCTGACGGCAAAGTACAATGAACAACGCTCTGGCATGGGGCTTGTCGGGTCTTCGGGCATGGTCGAGCTGTTCACATCCGATACCGGTACATGGACCATTGTGGTCACCCAGGTCGACGGCACGTCCTGCATTGTTGCCGCGGGCAACTCGTGGGCTGAATACAGCCGCAGACCGAAACTGTCGGGACTTTAACTCTCCTGTCGGTTCAGCAATTTGGGTGCTGAACCTAGGTCATGGCGCTTCTCTCCTTTTGTCGGAGTTGTTATTATTGGCGCCACTGTTCCACATGATCACAGAACCGTGAGTGAATGCCTCGTTCACCCACGGTTCATGTTGAGGTGAGGAGAGGATTACGCCTTCAAGCGCACGTTCTCCGGATCCCAGGCTGGCTGCTCGATGATCCTGGCAGGCTGCATTTCATCGAACATCATGATCTCGAAATCCTTGCCCATATCAGCTTTTTTGGGGTCCAGGTAGGCGAAGGTCAGCGATTTTTTCACCGCATGCCCATAGGCGCCGCCGGTGGTGAGGCCGACAATCTCGCCGCCCTGATAGATCGGCTCATTGCCGGCGCAGTCTGCATCGGTTGTCTCCACTTCCATGTAGACAAGCTGGATGCGCGGACCTTGTTGTTTGGAGGCCTGCGTGGCTGCCTTGCCGATGAACTCCTTGTCGAAACGGCAGAAGCGTTCCATGTCACCTTCAATCATGGTGATTTCCTGGGTCAGCTCACTACCCCATCCACGATAGGCCTTCTCCATGCGGAGTGAATTCATGGCATAGGCCCCGAACAGTCTCATGCCCAGCGGTTCGCCGGTCGCCATCAGCGCGTCGAAAATCGCCGGCAGGCCGGCCATCGGGGCGTGAATTTCCCAGCCCAGTTCACCCACATAGTTGACCCGCATCAGGCGGACATCCCTGACACCGGCAACTTCGGTGAAGGTGCCGCGCAACCAGCGCAGCCCCTCATTGGACAAATCCTGCGGCGTATGGGGCTGCAGGATGTCGCGTGCGAGCGGTCCGGCCAGTGCCAGGACACCGAAATCATCTGTCACGTCAGTGATGGTGACGACTTCATCCTTGTTGCGGCGCCAGCGTAACGCGTCCATGTCATGCAACTGCGCAACAGCGGCAGACAGGACATAAAAATGGTCTTCACCCAGGCGGGTGACGGTAATTTCGCTTTCAATGCGCCCGCCTTCCTTGAGCAGGTGACCCAGCATGATGCCGCCAACTTTTTTCGGAACGCGATTGGCGCAAATGCGCTCCAGGAAGCTCTCGGCGTCCTTGCCCTTCACGTCGAACTTGGCAAATGTGGTGAGGTCCATGATACCGGCGGTCTCGCGCACAGCCTTGCACTCTTCTGCAACCGCGTCAAACCAGTTGGACCGGCGGAACGAGTAGTCTTCGCTCTTGCCGTCGGTCGAGAACCAGCGCGCACGCTCCCAGCCGAACACGGCCTGGAACTGGGCGCCGCGGGCTTTCAACCGGTCATACAGTGACGATGTGCGCAGTGGGCGTTCGTCCATGTGCTGCTCGCCCGGGCGATAGCAGTAATACATGTGCTGATAGTCGACGATGGACAGTGCCGTTACATAGTCCTTGTCGGCCCAGTTGCCAAACCGGCGCGGGTCGAATTCGGCCATGTTGATGTCAGTGGCACCATGCACCATCCACTGCGCCAGGTACTTGCCGGCGCCGGCGCCCTGGCAGATGCCGATCGAGGCGCCGGTTGCCATCCAGTAGTTCGCCGGTCCGGGAGCCGGGCCCAGCAGGAAGTTGGCATCCGGGGTATGAGTGATCGCGCCGGAGATGACCGACTTGATGCCGGCATTGGCAAAGATCGGCATGCGCTCGGTTGCCTTTTCCAGCCACGGCATCAACCGGTCCAGTTCAGGCGTGATCAGTTCGCTTTCAAAATCCCAGCTTGGCGGTTTGCCATCCCAGCACACATGTGCACCTTCGGTTTCATAGGGGCCAACCAGAACACCGTCCGTTTCTTCGCGCAGGTAGGAATGGCAGTAGGGGTCGCGAACCACCGGCAACTCGTCTTTCAGGTCAATCAGTTCCTGTACCGGCTCGGTGATGAGATAATGGTGCAGCATGTTGCAGATCGGCACATTGTGTCCGGTCCAGGCGCCCACAACGTCGGCATATGAACCGGCGGCGTTGACCACGTGTTCACATACGATACTGCCCTTGTCGGTGATGACTTTCCATTCACCTGTCGGCAGCAGCTCGATGTTCTCAACCATGGTGCGGCGATAGATTTCCGCGCCACCCTGGCGCGCGCCCGCGGCCATGGAGTTGGTCACATCTGCCGGTGCCACGTGGCCGTCGGTGACGGTGACATAGGCCATCTTGACCCCGAAGGTTTCCAGATAGGGGTGGTATTTCTTGATTTCATCGGGCCCGATCAGAGCAGCTTCATAGCCGATCAGCCTGGAAACGCCATAGACCTGCTTGAACCATTCAACCTCGGCATCGGTGATGGCCAGGCGAAGACCGCCGCAGCCATGCCAGGACACGGCCTCGCCGGTCTCTTCCTCCAGCTTGGGATAGACCAATGTGCCTTCGTGATGGATCTTGGCGAGATTGAGTGAGCCGGTGAATTGCGGACACTGACCGGCTGCGTGCCAGGTGGAGCCTGACGTCAGTTCGCCCTTCTCAACCAGGACCACATCGCTCCAGCCTTCCTTGACCAGAGAGTACAGCAGGCCCACGCCCATTACACCGCCGCCAACGATGACAACCCGCGCAGTCGATTTCATGCTTCATGTCCTTCAAGGGAAAAATACTGATCCCATTAGACACTCTATTGGAGCACGTCGGCAAGAAGCGACACATCGTGGCTCCGACAAATATTCGTCTCTGGTCAGGGCACGGTGAGAGCGCTTCACCATCAGATGAATCGCCTTCACGTCTGCAATGCGTTACTTCACAGTTACTGTGATTTTCTCGGACATGACCGGCGGGTTGTGCGGGACGTGGCTCCAGTCACCCAGAACCAGTTGCAGGGTGTGTGTGCCTGCCGGCAGTTCCAGCGTTTTCTCTGTCTGGCCGCCTCCGAAGTGGACATGCTGATCATCGGCAGGAATGGGTTCGTTCAGTTCCTCGCCTTCGAGGGTCTCATTGATGATCAGGTGATGATGGCCAGTGTGTTCTTTTTCGGTACCCGCCGGTGCGACACCCATGCCCTTAAGGCCAAACTGGATCGTGACCGGGTTGGTGAGAGTGTCTCCATCCTTGATGTTGATGAAGTAAACGCCGGCGCCTTCAGGAGCGGGGGTTTCGCCTGCATGTACGGCGCTGCTCAATGCCATTACGGCGGCAAGGCTTGCGATTGTAATGAGTTTGTTCATAGTTTCCTCCATTTCTTATATCGATACGCCGTAACGATACTGCCGGATTGAAACCGCAATATGCCGGTTTAACTGGTCACAAGACAAATAAGCGATCCTGGCGGAATGTGCGGTGAACCGGATCGCTACATCTCCAGCCAACTCTAACCCATTTGCTGGAGCAGGAAGTACAGCATGCCGGCCAGCACAGCGGTTGCCGGCACCGTTATAAGCCACGCCGCGATGATCGTCATGAAGTGGGACCTGCGTACCAGCTTGCGATATACAATCTCGTCTTCGCTGCGCTCGTCCGCCTGGACCCCTGCAAACTTTACGTTACCGGCCTTGCAGGCCAGATAACTGCGCCGGCGTCTTGAATGGGTTGTGTAGTATTCGCGTAGGAAGCCAACACCAAACACCCCGCCGACTGCTATATGAGTGGAACTGACCGGTAGACCGAGCCCGGACGCAATCAACACCGTGATCGCCGCAGAAAGAGCCACGCAGAACGCCCGCATCGGGTTCATCTTGGTGATTTGCTCACCGACCATCCTGATCAGTTTCGGCCCATACAGAAACAACCCCAGGCTGATGCCGAAAGCACCAATCATCATTACCCACAATGGGATACCGACCTTGGCGTCAACCGATCCTGACTGGATTGTGTGCAGGATGGCCGCAAGCGGGCCAACCGCGTTGGCGACATCATTGGCGCCGTGGGCGAACGACAACAGCATGGCGGAAAAGATCAGCGGAATATGAAACAGTTTCCGCAACGACTGGTTGCGGTTTTCCATACCTTCCGACTGCGCCCGGATGAGTGGCCGCAGGACCATTATGGATGCGCCGAATACAGCAACTCCCAGAATTGCGATTGTGGCGAAATCCGGTTTCCATACTTTCTTGAGGCCTTTCATGACCAGATAGCAGGTGAAGGCAGCAAGCATGATGGAAACCAGCATCGGCACCCATTTGCGCGCTGCGGCAATCTTGTCTTCCTGGTAGATGATATTGGACTTGATGAACCATAAAAACAGCGCGGCAATGCCGCCGCCCAGAACCGGAGAGATGATCCAGCTTGCCGCTATTGCACCCATAACTCCCCAGTTCACCACACCGAAGCCGGCAGCAGCTATACCCGCCCCCATCACGCCGCCAACAACTGCATGGGTCGTGGACACCGGCGCGCCGAGCCAGGTCGCCAGGTTGACCCACATGGCGCATGACATGAGCGCAGCCATCATGGCCCACACAAAGGTGTTGGCATCGGCCACCTGTTTGGGATCGACAATGCCCTTGGAGATGGTCGAAACAACGTCGCCACCGGCGATGATCGCACCTGCACTTTCAAAAATGGCGGCAATGACCAGTGCGGCCATCAGTGACATGGCCTTGGAGCCCACTGCCGGGCCAACATTGTTGGCGACATCATTGGCGCCGATGTTCAGCGCCATGTACCCGCCGATAATGGCAGCCGCGACAATCAGCGCGCTGTTTGGATTTTCGCCGGAGTACGCGGCTGCCAGCAGGCCGGCACAGGCCAGAAACACAATTGCCAGACCCGGTGCCAGCAATTGCATGGACAGCGCCCTGGACGCGGTTTCCATGCTGGAGAGCTTTGACAGATCCTTGTCGAGTGAAGTCTTGCGCAATTGGGGCGCAGGTGGTTGGGTTTCTTCACTCATTTTTATGGTCGATTCGCTGGTTTATGACAGTTTTGTGACTATCAAATGCGAAGTGGCGACACCATCATTCTGCAAAAGTTATGCCCCCAAAAATTCCGCGGTGTTATGTGGGCAGGCCGTCGGTTTTCAGCCTGATCAACACATCTCTCAAGCCGCCTTCGTCTACCCGTTCAATTGCCTCGTCTATGGTCAGCCACTTGATTTTGCGCTGTCCCAGTTCCGGGAACTTTTTCGCCTGTTCTGGATTCATCAACAGATAGACATCCATGCGCACCGGAATGCCGACCCCCGGCTCAAACTGTTTCGACGACGCATAGGATGCATAAAGGTCGGGATGAACAGGTCCGGTCAGGCCGGCTTCTTCCCAGGCTTCCTGGGCTGCAATCTCGACATGACTCAGATCTGATTCCGGCCACCCCTTGGGAATGATCCACCTGCCGCCGCCGCGCGATGTTATCAGGCAAACCTCCAGCGATCCCTTGCGTGTACGGCACGGCAGGGCACTGATCTGCAAGGCCGAGTTACGGGCAGAAAACATCTGCGCCGCACCGGAAAACCAGTCTCTGATTGATTTGTACTCCACTGGTCACTATCGCCTTTGCGTCCAACGTAGATCGCTCAATGTTATAGGATCATGATGATTTGTGCCTTGTTGCGACCGTCGCCAGTTGCTGAGCAGTCCTCACATTGCTGATATGATCTCAAAGACCATTGGCGTATCAGTACCATAGAGTTACGGTGTTAAGTATGAACCTGCGCCCGAATATCAAGACAGTGCACTCTGTGTGCCCGCATGACTGTCCGTCTACCTGTGCCCTGGAGGTTGAGGTGCTGGACGCCAACACCATTGGGCGGGTGCGCGGTGCGAAGGACAATCCCTATACCGCCGGGGTGATCTGCGAAAAGGTCGGCCGTTATGCCGAGCGTATCCATCATCCGGACAGGCTGCTGCACCCCTTGAAGAGAAAAGGCGCGCGCGGGTCCGGCGAATGGCAGGAATTGTCATGGGACGATGCACTTGATGAAGTTGCAGCGGCCATGTTGACTGCGGAAGAAAAACACGGACCCGAAGCCGTGTGGCCATATTATTTTGCAGGGACCATGGGGCTCGTCATGCGCGATGGCATGCATCGACTGCGCCATGTGAAAAAATACTCCGGCATGTACGATACCATCTGCACGTCGCTGCCGATCGCCGGTTATACCGCCGGCACCGGCAGCCTTAGCGGGGTCAGTTCCAGCGAAATTTCCAAGTCTGACCTGGTTGTTTTATGGGGCACCAATCCGGTCAATACACAGATCAATGTGATGACCCATGCCGCTGCGGCCAGAAAATCCCGGGGCGCGAAAATCGCCGTGGTCGACGTCTATGAAACCGGTACCCTCAAGCAGGCCGATATCGGTCTGGTGATCCGTCCCGGCACCGACGGTGCACTGGCATGTGCCGTCATGCATATCGCCTTCCGCGATGGTCACGCCGATCGTGCCTATATGGACAAATACACCGACGACCCGGTGGGTTTCGAGGCCCACCTCAAGACTAAGACGCCGCAATGGGCCGCATCGATCACGGGGTTGAGTGTCGAAGACATCGAGAAGTTTGCCGCGGTTGTGGGCCGCACCAAAGCAACCTATTTCCGCCTCGGTTACGGCTTCGCCAGATCGCGCAACGGGTCGACAAACATGCACGCGGTCACCAGTATCGCTGCTGTGATGGGCCACTGGCAGCATGAAGGTGGTGGCGCACTGCACTCCAATTCCGGCATCTACAAATGGAACAAGATGATGATTGAGGGTCTTGATGCCTTTGATCCGACAGTGCGCATGCTGGACCAGTGCCGCATAGGCGCTGTTCTCAACAACGACCCTTATGATCTGCAGGGTGGACCTCCGGTCACTGTCTTGTTCACCCAGAACACCAATCCGATCACGGTCGCGCCGGACCAGAATGCGGTGAAACAGGGCTTTGCCCGCGATGACCTGTTCATCTGTGTGCATGAGCAGTTCATGACCGAAACGGCGGAACTGGCGGATATTGTGCTTCCGGCCACCATGTTCCTGGAACATGACGACGTCTATCAGGGCAGTGGACATCAATTCATCCAGTTGGGGCCGAAACTGATCAATGCGCCGGGTGAATGCCGCAGCAATCATCAGGTAATCTGTGAACTGGCCGGCAGAGTGGGAGCCGAGCATCCCGGTTTCCAGATGAGCGAGCGTGAACTGATTGACTGGACGCTCGAAAATTCCGGCCGATTGCGCATCGACGATCTCGAGGCAGCCAGATGGTGCGATGTTCAACCGGGGTTTGAAACCGCCCATTTCCTGAACGGGTTTGGCCATCCCGACGGCAAGTTCCGGTTCAAACCCGACTGGAAATCCGTACGGCACAAATCCCATGTCACCTCGAAAGGCCCGGTCGGTCAGATGCCGGGATTTCCGGACCATTGGGATGTCATCATGGCGGCAGATGAAGTGCATCCGTTCCGGCTGGCCACCAGCCCGGCACGGACATTTTTAAACACCACATTCAACGAGACACCCGGTTCGGTTAAGCGCGAAGGCCGGCCGGAACTGCTCATGCATCCTGCTGATATGGAGACCAATGGTTTTTCGGATGGCCAGAAGGTCAAAATCGGCAATGAACTGGGCGTCGTGACCCTGCATGTGCGCCAGCATGACAAGGTCAAACGCGGCGTTGTGGTGTCTGAGGGCATCTGGCCGAACCGCAGTTTTGAAGGCGGTTGCGGCATTAACACACTGGTTGGTGCAGACCAGCCGGCGCCGGTTGGCGGCGGCGCCTTTCATGACAACCATGTCTGGATCAGGCAGGCCTGACGCCTGTGAGTTCAGATGGTAGGTGATCTCCGCACGGCAAGTCATTGAAAAGAATCATTTCCTGATTTCAAGAATCAAGGCATGTTTCGACCATGATTTTTGTACGTACACGTCCTCCCATGTTGGAACTGATCTGCATAGCAGGTCTGATTGCTGTAGCAACGCTGGCTCCGCTGGCCGTTCTGGCCTCGGCATTGACCTGACATCGGGATCGAAGCCGTCTTGCACACCGCTTTGTCTGTGAAGGCGTCTGCTGCGGCCTATTTCAGGTCCGGGTAAAATTCCGCCATCATGCGCTGATTATAGTCCACCAGGTTTTTGTGTGAGCGCGCATGGGCCAGGACTTCGCTGTCAAATACAGGGCACAAACTGCCGGCCACAAAAGGAAACACCGATGCGTCGGCCCCGCACGCACGGGAACCCATCAGATATTTGTTGTTGCCCATGACGTCAGACAACGACGTCAACATGCGGGCGGCCAGCCGGCAGATTTCAGGGCGTGAATGCCTGCCTGTGCCCTGACCCCACAGGTTGCGCTTGACCTGTTTGCGGATCATTCGCACCAGCAAGCCACGCACGGGTGCCGGAATGCTGTCGAAGAACATCCGGGGGCCGCGGTCAAAGTTCTCATCTATCGCCCAGCGTTCATGCATGACGGCAAAATACAGGCTTTCCTCCAGCATCTTTTCAACCGACCAGGCAATTCCGCGCTCACGTGCAGACAGGCCCTTGTCAAAATCGATGCCGTGATTGTCTTCCAGATGAAACCGGATGAAAGTTGAATCCGGTATTGCCGTATCGCCATCGATCAGAACCGGCATCTTGCCTTTCGGTGCCTTGCGCACGTCACCGACTTCCGTCGAGTAGTCGAGGCCTGCCAGCTTCAAGAGCATTTCGCCCTTCATGGCAAACGGGCTGGGATCAGGCAATCCAAACGCCGGGCCAAACATTTGTAATTTCAGCATAATACGCTCCAGGCGGGTGTTGAGAAGTCTGATCGTTCTTCTTATGTTCTCGTATTTCGATTGCCGTTTCAAGGAGAATCTAATGCCGGTAACGCCATCGTGTAGAATGAGGTCGCGATGTTTGCACCAGTGCAGACTAACCGATTGCCAGCACGGACAGGCCGGCTGCAGCGTCGTCTGAAAATACGGCACGCCCGTTTTCCAGACCGATACGTCCTTCAGCCAGCGCATTCAGCACAGCCGGGTAAATCCGGTGTTCAACGGGCAACACCCGCGCTGCCAGCGTATCTGTATCGTCGCCCGGCATGATTTTGACCACGCCTTGCGCGATGATCGCACCTGCATCCAGTTCGGCGGATACGAAATGCACTGAGCAGCCGTGAACCCGCACACCGGCCTGCAGGGCGCGTTCATGAGTATTCACGCCTTTGAACAAGGGCAGCAGGGATGGGTGGATGTTGATCATCCTGCCGTCCCATTTTGCAATGAAGTCACTGGTCATGATGCGCATGAAACCCGCACAAGCGACCAGTTCAGCTTCATGGGCCAGCAAGGCATCATGTATCGCAGCATCCAGCGCCTCGCGGGTGCCCAATGCCTTATGATCGAGTGCGACAGCAGCGATGCCGGCAGTTTCGGCAATCTGCAAGCCCTGAGCGTCCGGCCGGTTTGAAATCACGCACGCAATCTCGTAAGCACAGGTTTCCTGCCTGGCCGCCTCAACAAGCGACGCCATGTTGGAGCCGCGGCCTGAAATCAGTATGCCAACCCGTTTGCGGCCCATGTCAGCCTTTGTCTCCGAATGACAAAGTGCCGGCAAATTTCACTCTGGCCTGCCTGCCTGTGCGAGCTGCAATCTCTCCCAGCCGTACGACCTGTTCTCCGGCTTCAGCGAGGCTTAGCATGATATCATCGGCCTTGGCTGCGCTGACCACGACAATCATGCCGACACCGCAATTGAACGTACGCAGCATTTCTTTCTGCGTTATGCCGCCATTGTCGGCAAGCCATCCGAAAACCGCAGGCGAGCTCACACTTTCCAGATTGATGTGAGCCGCACAATCGTCCGGCAGCACGCGTGGAATGTTTTCCGTGAAGCCGCCACCGGTTATGTGCGCCAGCGCCTTTATTCCGGCATGTGCCTTCAGGGCGGTCAATACGGGTTTCACATAGATACGGGTAGGGGCGAGCAATGCCTCGCCCAGGGTTTGTGACTTGTCAAACGGTGCCTTGTTCTTGTACTTGGCGCCACTTACTTCAACAATTTTGCGGATCAGCGAATAGCCATTTGAATGCGGTCCTGACGATGCCAGGCCAAGGATGACATCACCGGCGCCTACACCCTTCTTCGGCAGTATCCTGCGCCGCTCCACCGCGCCGACGGCAAATCCCGCCAGGTCGTAATCGCCACCGTGATACATGCCCGGCATTTCAGCCGTCTCGCCGCCGATGAGCGCGCAGCCTGCCTGTCTGCAGCCTTCGGCAATGCCGGCAACGACATCGCGTGCAATGGCGACATCCAGTTTCCCGGTCGCATAGTAATCCAGGAAGAACAGGGGCTCTGCGCCTTGCACAATGAGATCATTGACCGACATCGCCACCAGGTCGATGCCGACACCGGAGTGAATCCCGCTTTCAATTGCCACCCGCAGTTTGGTGCCGACGCCGTCATTTGCTGCGACCAGGACCGGGTCCTTGAACCCGCATGCCTTCAGGTCGAACAAGCCACCAAAACCGCCGAGCGCCGGATTTGAGCCCTTGCGCCTTGTGGAGGCGGCCAATGGCTTGATGGCATCCACCAGTGAATTGCCCGCCTCAATGCTGACGCCTGCATCGCTGTAGGTCAGTCCGTTGTGCTGTTTTGTCATGTTTGTGCCTGCACACTACGCTTGAATTTTCCGTCCGCCGCTGCCATTGACTGTCGTGTCGGTTGACACTGGCATGAAGGCCACCCTTATTGGGTGATTGAGTGGGATGGTTGCAAGGAAAATCGCCGGGTAATGAAGTCATTTATCCACGACACGCTGCACACGCGCGACAGGTCGATTGCCGGGATTGCAGCCGCCGGGCTTGCCAGTCTGGCTGACAGCCTGAAGCGGACATGTTGGCAAACAGCGCAGGCCTTGCGCTTTGCAGTTGCCTGCGTGTCCCTGATCGTATTTCTCACCTTTGTTGCTGCACCGCCTGCATTTGCCAGTGAAAACCCGTTGTACACGATAACCGGTGTTGAGGTGGATGTGCGGGCGGAAACCGCCGCCGAAGCCAAAAAACTGGCCATCACCCAGGCAAATGTGAAGGCGTTCGCCCTGTTTGCGCAGCGTGTCGGTGGTGACGCGCTTGCCGACAGGTTGTCAGACATCCCGTCCAAGCGGATTGACGCGATGCTGGACAGTCTGTCGATCGAGGAAGAACGTACCGGACCGCAGCGCTATATCGGCAAGCTGACGGTACGGTTCCTGCCCGGCCAAATGCGCAAGATTATGGCTGAACTTGGGGTCAGTTACAGCGAAAAGCTGGCGCGCCGGACGGTCATTGTGCCGGTGTGGCGCACGCCTGAAGGTGTGGTGTTGTGGGAAGACAACCCATGGCGCACGGCCTGGCTGTCACTCAGGGCAGAGAATTCTCCCGTACCTTTGATCGTGCCTTTGGGTGATCTTGCAGACACCGATACCCTGACCGCAGAGCTTGCCGCCGGCCGCGACGAGGCGTCACTTGAGGCGATCAGGTTACGGTATGAAGCAGATGCCGTGCTGGTCGCAGAGGCGTCTCCTGTCGGTGAGGATACGGTTCAGGCGACCATGGTCGGCGCCAGCGCCGTGGGAAGACTGGAGTTTGACAAGGCCTATGCCGCGGAAAACGGTGGTGGTGTCGCAGAAGCTGCAAAAATAGCCGCGCTGCGTTTCCACCAGGTCATGCTGTTGCGCTGGAAGAAGAAGAATGAAACCGGTCCGGTTACCCAGAGCCTCCCGGTTGCGACACTTCCAGTTGCCGTTGCATTCTATTCAACTGAAGAATGGTCGGCACTGCGCGCAAGGATACTGTCCACGCCCGGTGTTTCGGGGGTTGATATTTCGACCATTTCACAAGGCGGCGCCATCGTGCAATTGTCTTATGTGACGGGGTTTGAACAATTGCGCCAGTCGCTTTGGTCGGCTGGCCTTGCATTACAAAACGTAGGTGGGACATGGGTGTTGCAGGCAAGTTGATGCTCAGGAGCGGTTTGCCGGTGCATCGGCAATGACACTCCCCAATTTCATTACCATCGGGCGGCTGTTTCTGGTGCCGGTTATCGTGTGGCTGCTCTATCAGTCGCTTTATCCGGCTGCGTTCTTTGTTTTCGTGCTGGCCGGTATCTCGGACGCTGTGGACGGATTTCTGGCCAAGCAGTTCGACCTGTCTTCTGAGCTGGGCGCGTATCTCGACCCGATTGCCGACAAGGCGCTTCTGGTTACCATCTATGTGGTGCTCGGTATTTTTGAACACCTGCCGTCCTGGATTGTGATTATCGTGGTCAGTCGCGACGTGGCGATTGTCGGCGCGGTGATCCTGTCCTGGCTGATGAACAGACCGGTCAAGATGGAACCGAACATGGTGTCAAAAGCCAATACGGTTATGCAGATATTGCTGGTGATAGCATTGCTCGCCGCGCTCGCGTTTTCTTCAGTGAACGCGACGATGGTCATGGCCGGCGCATCAGTTACAGCGGTTCTGACACTGGCCTCTCTTGCGGTCTATCTGCGTGACTGGTTACAACATATGGCAAAGGCGGGGTCTACCAACCAGTCCGCTGATTCTGCTGATGAGGGGTAAAAGCAATGACTGTCCAGCGTCAGGTTTCAATATGGCTGATCGTGCTCGGCGCGATCATTGCGTTCATGTGGCTGTTGGCAGAGATCATGCTGCCGTTTATTGCAGGCATTGTGCTGGCATATTTTCTCGACCCGGTCGCGGATGCGCTTGAACGTCTGAAACTGCCGCGACTGGCAGCAACCCTGGTCATTGTCCTGACCAGTGTGCTTGTCCTCGTGCTTGTCCTGCTGCTGATTGTACCGCTGATCGGAGATCAGATAGGCAAGTTTGCCGAGCGCCTGCCGTCCAATGTGTCGACCCTGGTGACGTTGTTCAACGATCTGGCACCGGTCTGGATGAAGGACGCATTGGCCAAGACAAGTGCCACCCTGCCGGCCTCAGGTTCTGATTTCGCAGCCAAGGCCGCGGTATGGACAGGCGGCCTGTTGCAGTCGATCCTGTCAGGTGGCCTGGCATTGTTCAATCTCATGTCGCTGTTGATCATAACACCGCTGGTCACATTCTACATGCTCAACGACTGGGACCGGATGGTCAGCCGCGTCGATGGCTGGATACCGCGCGACCACGCTGCAACTGTGCGCGGCGTTGCACGCGACATCAACTCGGCAATGGCCGGCTTCATTCGGGGGCAGGGGACTGTCTGCATGTTGCTTGGAATGTTTTATGCCGTCGCACTGATTGCCGCAGGATTGAATTTCGGCTTGTTGATTGGCCTTACCGCGGGCCTGTTGTCGTTCATTCCGTTTGTCGGTGCCGCTATTGGCGGTGTCCTGGCCATTGCCACGGCACTGGTGCAGTTCTGGCCGGATTGGGTGCAGATTCTCATCATTGCCGGTATCTTCGCTATTGGTCAGTTCATTGAAGGCAATTTTCTGTCTCCAAAACTGGTTGGCCAATCGATTGGAGTACACCCTGTCTGGCTGATGTTTGCCTTGTTGGCGTTCGGCTACCTGTTTGGCTTTGCAGGCATATTGCTGGCAGTGCCGCTGGCAGCGGCCATCGGCGTCTTGTCAAAGTTTTTCCTCAACCAGTATCTGGCTTCGAAGCTGTATCTGGGGGTCAAGAAGCCCCCCCGGCCCACGCCACCTCAGGGTGGTTAAGTACCGTGCCTGCAAGACCTGCACATCAGCTCACACTGGACTTGCCGCACCGGGTGGCGACGGGACGTGATGATTTTTTGGTGTCAGGCGCCAATGAGGCAGCCGTGGCGGCTGTCGATGCGTGGCCTGAATGGCCGTCTCCTGTGCTCATTCTTGTGGGGACGGCAGGGTCTGGCAAGAGCCATTTGTGCGATGTGTGGTGTACCCGCGCTGACGCTCGCGTAGTTGCGGCCAGTGCATTGGAAACCTCCGCTGTGGCAGACCTGATGCGTACAGGCGCGGTTGCCGTGGAAGATGCACCGGGTGACGGCTTCGACGAAGTAGCCATGTTTCATCTGATCAATCTGGCGCGTGAGACGTCGGGCAGCATATTGATCACGTCTGAAGACTACCCGTCACGCTGGAATGTTGCATTGCCTGATCTTGTCTCGCGTCTGAAGGCGGCGCAGCTTGCAAGCCTGGGTGATCCCGATGACGAGCTGTTGCGCGGTTTGCTGGTAAAACAATTTGCGGATCGGCAGTTGCATGTCGACGAAGCTGCTATCAGTTATATGGTATTGCGCATGGAACGCTCGTTCGAGGCAGCCCGCTCGCTGGTTGCGAAAATCGATGCGCGTGCACTGGCCGACCGCGCCGAGATCACCCGCAATTTCGTTGCCCGGGTGATGCAGGACAACGTTGAGCCGGACATGTTCGAAGACGACTAGAGCAACATGGGTTCAAGTGAACCCATAAACCTGATCCAGGCTTGATTAACACTCTTTGCGCCGCGCCATTGGGGGCGTTGTCGTCGATGTGTTACAATTCTGTATCAGATAGGTGATCGGCTGCAGCAGGTGCGGTTGTCAACAACTCCGCGGAATCAGGAAACATGAATCTCGAAAGCAAGGAAGCCAAGGAACTGGCAAGCGCCAAGCCTGCTGTCGCCGGTGCAGGGGGCAGTGACGACCTGATCAGTTCACCCAAGCGGTTTTTCAACCGTGAGCTGTCGTGGCTCGGGTTCAACTACCGGGTCCTCATGGAAGCGAGAAACACCGCACATCCCTTGTTCGAGCGCCTTCGTTTTCTGTCCATTTCGGGGAACAATCTGGATGAGTTCTACATGGTTCGCGTCGCCGGGCTCGCTGCCCAGATACGCGAACACGTTACCGGCGTGTCGCAGGACGGCATGACGCCGGCTGACCAGTTGTCCAGTGTTCGCGCCGAGGCAAGCGAACTGATGGGCGAACAGGACAAACGCTGGCATGCGTTGCGCGACGAACTGCAGCAAAACCGCGTTGAACTTGTCAATACCGATCAACTGACCCGCCAGGACCGTGCATGGCTGGATGAGCGCTTCCACGAGCAGGTGTTGCTGGTGCTGACACCGATTGCAATCGATCCGGCACATCCGTTTCCGTTTCTGCCCAACCGCGGCCTGATGATCGCGCTGCAGCTCATGCGCAAGTCTGATGGCGAACAGATGAAGGCGCTGGTGCAGGTACCGCAGCAACTCGAGCGGTTTACCCGCTTGCCGAATGGCGAGACGGAAGAAGGCCAATCCATTGCCCGCTTCATCATGATCGAAGACATGATCACTCATTTCACACCGCGGCTGTTCCCCGGATATCAATTGCAGGGCAGGGGTGTATTCCGCATCCTGCGTGACAGTGATATCGAGGTTGAGGAAGAAGCAGAAGATCTGGTTCGTTACTTTGAACGCGCCCTGAAACGCCGTCGCCGTGGCAGCGTGGTGCGTCTGGAAGTTGATACCGGTTGTCCGGAAAACCTTCGAACCTTCATTGCCCGCGAACTCGATGCGGATGCGGATGCAATTGTCATGTGTGACGGCGTTGTTGGCTATGCCGATACGTCCCAGCTCATTATCGATGATATGCCGGAGCACAAGTTCCCGCCCTATAATCCACGCTTCCCGGAGCGCATCCGCGATCATGGCGGTGACTGTTTTGCAGCCATTCGTCAAAAGGACATTATCGTTCATCATCCGTATGAATCATTCGACGCCGTGGTGCAGTTTGTCCGCCAGGCAGCCCGCGACCCTGACGTGGTTGCCATCAAGCAGACCTTGTACCGCACCTCCAATCAGAGCCCCATCGTGGAGGCTCTGGTGATGGCGGCCGAGGCGGGAAAATCCGTCATGGCGGTGGTCGAACTGAAAGCCCGGTTCGATGAGGAAAAAAACATCCAGTGGGCGCGCAACCTGGAACGTGCCGGCGTTCAGGTGGTGTTCGGCTTCGTTGAACTGAAAACCCATGCCAAGACGTCAATGGTGGTGCGGCGTGAAGGCGGGCAATTGAGGACCTATGTCCACTATGGCACCGGCAATTATCATCCGATTACCGCACGTATTTATACCGACATGTCCTACTTCACCTGTGATCCGGCCCTGTGCCGTGATGCGGCACGGTTGTTCAACTATGTCTCCAGTTATGCCGAGCCAACCGAGCTGGAGCGCATAGCCCTGTCACCATTGACGCTGAGCAAGCGCCTGATTTCGCATATCGAAGAAGAAATCCTCCATGCCAAGGCCGGCAGGCAGGGTGCCATCTGGGCAAAAATGAACTCATTGGTTGATGGGGAAATTATTGATGCGCTGTATCGCGCCAGCAATGCCGGCGTTCAGATTGAACTGGTCATCCGCGGAATTTGCTGCCTTCGGCCCGGCGTGCCGGGATTATCGGAGAATATTCGCGTGAAATCCATTATCGGCCGTTTTCTGGAGCATTCACGCATTGTGTGTTTCGGCAATGGCAACGGGCTGCCCAGCGAGAAGGCGCGCATTTACATCTCGTCGGCTGACTGGATGCCGCGCAATCTGCACCGCCGCGTCGAAACACTGGTGCCGGTCGATACGCCGACCGTCCATCAGCAGGTACTTGACCAGATCATGGTCGCCAACCTGAAGGACAACCAGCAAAGCTGGCAACTGATGCCCGACGGCAGCTCGCAACGCATCGCGCCGGGTCCGGACGAAGAACCATTCAATGCTCATGACTACTTTATGAACAACCCATCGCTGTCCGGGCGCGGAAGTTCTTTGAAAGATAGCCTGCCACCTGCTATTGCCGGTCGTCAAAGGCAATGAGCGGTCAGGGGTTGATTCTGATCTGCACTTCAATAACGGGACAGGTCTGAGTGAACCCGGCCAAGAGACTCGACAGGATTAACGGTGCGCCGCCGGTTGCAGTGGTGGACATTGGTTCAAACTCCGTGCGCATGGTCGTGTATGACGGCCTGAGACGCGCGCCATCACCCATGTTCAATGAAAAGGTTTTGTGCGCGCTGGGCCGCGGCGTGGCTCAAACCGGTGCGCTGGATGACGAGGCGTCAGAACGGGCCCTGAACGCAATTCGGCGGTTTCGCGCCCTGTGCAACCAGATGAATGTCAGCGAAATCTTTTCCGTCGCAACCGCAGCTGTTCGTGATGCATCCAATGGTAGCGAATTCATAACAAAAGCCAAAAAGCTGCTTGGCGCAGACATCGGCGTTCTGACAGGTCGTCAGGAAGCGGC
Organism: uncultured Alphaproteobacteria bacterium; assembly: GCA_963698275.1. Lineage (GTDB taxonomy): Bacteria > Pseudomonadota > Alphaproteobacteria > Rhizobiales > Aestuariivirgaceae > Anderseniella. Next base: position 126,462 of record CAVOQE010000002.1, read on the forward strand.
ATTCGCAGCCAAAGGCGTGTTGTCCGGTATCCCGGATGCCGAAGGTATTGTCGGCGACCTTGGCGGTGGCAGCCTGGAACTTGTCGATGTCTCGATGGGCAAGCTGCGCGATGGCATAACACTGCCTCTGGGGCCGCTGCGAATTCTGGGGGAAACCGGCCCCGACATCGAAGCCGCCACACAATACATTGATGCCCAGCTTGACCGGGCCGGGTTGTTGCAGAACCTGGATGGCCGGACCTTTTATGGTGTTGGCGGTGCCTGGCGTAACCTTGCCCGCCTGCATATGGCCCAAATCCATTATCCGCTGATCATTGTTCAGGGCTATACGATGGATCGTTCGACGGCACTGTCGCTGGCTGATTTTGTGTCACGGCTGTCACCGGACACGCTCAGGGGCATTGAAGCTGTGTCCAAGAGCCGGTCCGAAACACTGCCGCTGGCCGCTCTGGTGCTTGAACGGTTGCTGGCGCGTACCCAGCCGAAGGACATGGTGACATCGATTTATGGCGTTCGTGAAGGCCTGTTGTTCGGCAAGCTCAAGAAACGTGTTCGCGATTCCGACCCTTTGTTGAATGCCAGCTGGGACTTTGCCAAACGCTATGCACGCTCGCCTCATCACGAGCTGGAACTGTGCGAGTGGACCGACGCTCTGTTCGCCAACAACAAGCTGGCCGAAACCGAAGAGGAACGCCGCCTGCGCCATGCTGCCTGCATGATGGCTGACATTTCCTGGCGGGCAAATCCCGACTACCGGTCAGGCCGCGCGCTAACCATCATCTCGCAAGCCGCGATCGTCGGTGTGGACCATCCCGGAAGGTTGTTCCTGGCGCTGGCGGTGTTCTTCCGCTACCAGGGCATCAACTCGAAACATGCACCACGCGAGTTTATCGACCTGATCCCGGAGGACTGGCTGGAGCGCGCACGCATACTGGCCGGCGCCATGCGCCTCGCCTATGTGTTGACCGGGGCCATGACCGGTGTCCTGCCCAAGATCAAACTGTTCATAGACGGCAAAAAACTTGTTTTGGACATGCCGAAGAAGTTGTCCGACCTTTATGGTGAGTCTGTCGCGAAGAAGCTGAACCAGCTGGCAGACGCCATGGGCCTCGAGGCGGAAATACGCCTCGGTTAGCCTGATATTTTCCCAGGCCGGCGGCGTATTTCCTAGTCTCGATCGACCCTTTTTGCTGCAGGTTTTTGCTTGCGGCGATTTGGCCCTGCGACAGTATCTGCCTACTCCGGGGCCGGTCGCGAGCCTATCTTGCCCACGAAGCTATTCCAATCGAACCAGGAACATAACCATGTTTGATGGCGTCTCCGCTGAATTGCTTGCGCGCTTTCAATTCGCGTTTACGGTGTCTTTTCACATTGTGTTTCCGGCTTTCTCCATCGGCTTGGCGAACTATCTCGCCGTGCTCAACGCATTGTGGCTGAAAACCGGTGATCAGACCTATCTGACGCTGTTCGACTACTGGAAGAAGATATTTGCGGTGGCCTTTGGCATGGGCGTCGTGTCCGGCATTGTCATGTCGTACCAGTTCGGCACCAACTGGAGCGTGTTTTCCGACAAGACGGGCCCCATTCTCGGCCCGCTGATGGCCTATGAGGTGTTGAGCGCATTCTTCCTGGAAGCAGGTTTTCTCGGCATCATGCTGTTCGGACGCAAGCGCGTCGGCGACAAGCTCCACATGTTCGCAACCGCCGTTGTTGCAGTTGGTACCTTGATGTCGGCGACCTGGATCCTGTCGGTGAATTCATGGATGCAGACACCCGTCGGCTACTCGATCAATGAAGCGGGGCAGTTTGTACCGGAAGACTGGTGGGCGATCGTCTTCAACCCGTCCTTTCCTTATCGGCTTGTCCACATGGTGCTGGCGGCGTTCCTCACCACCGCCCTTGTTGTCGGTGCAGTCGGCGCATGGCATCTGCTCAAGGACCGGACGCACAAACCGGCCCGCGTCATGTTCTCCATGGCCATGTGGATGGCAGCCCTGGTCACACCCGTCCAGATATTTGCCGGAGACCTGCACGGGCTCAATACGCTTGAACACCAGCCGGTCAAGGTCATGGCAATGGAGGGCCATTTCGACAGCTATCCGGACGGTGCGCCGCTGATCCTGTTCGGGATTCCAAACCAGGCGGAAAAACGCATCGACTTCGCTATCGAAATCCCGAAATTGTCGAGCCTGATCCTAAAGCATGATCTGAATGCGCCGCTGGCGGGCCTCGACACGATTGATGACAAGGACGAACCGCCGGTTGCCATCGTGTTCTGGAGTTTCCGTATCATGATTGCGCTGGGGTTTGCCATGCTGGGTCTTGGCATATGGAGCCTGTGGGCGCGCTGGCGCAAAGTGCTGTACCGCGACAGCTGGTTGCACATGGCTGCCGTTGCTATGGGCCCGTCCGGATTTGTTGCCGTTCTGGCCGGGTGGGTGACAACGGAAGTCGGCCGCCAGCCGTTCACCGTATATGGCCTGCTGCGCACCAGTGACTCGCTTGCCCCCATAGCAGCGCCGGCTGTCGCCACATCCCTGATTGCCTTCATTATTGTATATTTCTTCGTGTTCGGGGCCGGTGTGTTTTACATCATGCGCATGATGAGCAAGCCACCCGGCGGCGGCGGCAAGGAACTCAGCAAGGGGCCGTTGCGCAGCGCAGGCACAACACCTGCTGCGCAGATTGCCGAACAGGAGGGTGCTGGCAGTGGAATTTGATCTTCCCCATATATGGGCTGCCATCATCGCGTTTGCCGTCCTGATGTATGTGATACTCGATGGCTTTGATCTTGGGGTCGGGATGCTGTTCGTGGTTGAACATGAAAAGCATGATCGCGACATCATGATGAATTCCGTTGCCCCGGTATGGGATGGCAATGAAACCTGGCTCGTCATGGGCGGCGGCGGACTGTTTGCAGTGTTTCCGCTGGCCTATGCCACGGTGCTGCCGGCTCTCTACATGCCGTTGACGATCATGCTGCTGGCACTGGTGTTTCGCGGGGTGGCGTTCGAGTATCGCTGGCGCACGGAGCGCGGGCAGTTCTTGTGGAACTGGGGGTTTTGGGGCGGGTCGTTTGTCGCCGCTTTCACCCAAGGCATAGCGCTGGGTGCGTTGGTGCAGGGTATTTCCATCACCGAGCGCGCTTACTCCGGCGGATGGTGGGACTGGCTGACGCCGTTTTCGGTGATGACGGGCATCGCTGTGGTGTTCGGCTACACGCTGCTTGGTGCCACCTGGCTGATCTATAAGACCGAAGGTCCGTTACAGGAAAGAATGCAGGCACGAGCCCGCAGTCTGGCTATCGTCACACTCGGATTTATCGGAATTGTGAGCGCTGTTACACCGTTTCTTGATCCGGTCTATGCCGAACGCTGGTTTGCCTGGCCGACGGCGGTTTTTTCAGCGATTGTGCCCTTGCTGCTCGCCGCAGCGGCGTGGAAACTATACACAGGTCTTCGCGACAAGCGCGACGCCACACCGTTTCTGGCATCGCTGGCACTTTTCATTGTGAGCTTTGTCGGTATCGGCATCAGCTTCTACCCACACATCGTACCCCCGAGCCTGACCATCGCCGAAGCCGCAGCCCCTGACTCAAGTCTGCTCTTTACTCTTGTGGGTGCAGCGTTGCTGTTGCCGTTGATCCTGGCCTATACGGCTTATTCCTACTGGGTGTTTCGCGGCAAGATGGACCCGGATGAAGGTTATCACTGATGCCGCGTTCTGCCAGCAAACTGATGTGGTTTGCCGCCTACTGGTTGGCTGGCGTCGCCGTCGTCGGCAGCATTGCCTACCTGATCAAGCTGGTACTTGTCTGAGCGTCGGCCCTAAGCGTTGAAAATATCCGGCTTGCCGTCTCGGATGCCAATGGCGAGCTTGCCGGTTTTCAGGCCTTGCGCCACTTCACCGAACAATTCATGCCGCCAGCCGCGCATCATCTGCAGATGCTCGCCGCCATTGCCCGCAAATTCCTCGATGTCGGCCGCGTTGGCAATCAGGCGCGGGGCGATGTTTTCGCGCTCACACACCACCTTGAGACCCAGTTTCAATACATCGGCAATGGCTGATGCGCCTTCCGGCTGTGGGCCTTTTGAGGGTTCCAGCGACGGCAACTTGTCTTTCGCCATGGCAAGGCCTGCTTCAATCGCCCGCAGGATTTCATCTCCCAGTCCGCCATCCGCCAATCCACGCGGAAGTGCGCGCAGTTTTGACAAGCCTGCCTTGTCACGCGGTGCCTGGGTCGCCAGTTCAGAAATGGCGTCATCCTTGATAATGCGGTTTCTGGGCATGTTCTTGAATTGTGCACGTTCCTCACGCCATTTGGCCAGGGCAACGGCAATCCCCATCTGCTTGGTATTGCGCGGCCGGAACTTCAGGCGCTTCCAGGCATCATCCGGTCTGGAAATATATGTGTCGGCAGATGCGATGACAGCCATTTCTTCAGCCAGCCATGGCGTGCGGCCGTTGTCGGCCAGCATGTCGCGCAGTTTCTCATAGACCACCCGGAGATGGGTTACGTCGGACAGGGCATAGGCAAGCTGCTTGTCGGACAGTGGCCGCCGGGCCCAGTCGGTAAACCGCGAAGACTTGTCGACCTGTTCACCGGCCAGCTTTCGGACCAGTGCTTCATAGCCGACCTGATCGCCAAACCCGCATACCATCGCTGCAATCTGTGTATCAAAGATCGGTGTCGGGGTTGCACCGGTTGCTTCAACGAAAATCTCCACATCCTGACGCGCGGCGTGAAACACTTTCAATACGGCTTCGTTGGCCATCAGTTGATGGAATGGCGCCAGGTCAATGCCATCTGCCATCGGGTCGATGACGGCTTCTTCGCCGGCTCCTGCAATCTGGATCAGGCACAGGATCGGCCAGAATGTGTGCTCGCGCATGAATTCGGTATCCACAGTCACATAGGTGTCCGAGGAAAGCGTTTTGCAGAGGCGGGTGAGGTCGTCTGTGGTTGTAATTATTTGCATGGGCAGGGACAAAGCCAGAATGTTGGACGCAAATCAAGCGCATCGCTTCAATCTATGGTTGAAAACACCGTCAATTGCTCTTGCGCGGGCCTTTGCCGGCGGCCTTGTGGGCCAGACGATACATCACCGGTGACGTCCGGAGCAGTGTTGCATACCGCTTCTTGGCCTTCATGTCCGGTGTCCGGCGCACCGTCATTCTCCACAACGTCACAACGACAAGGCTCAGATGCACGATGCTGGTATAGGTGAAGAAGAAGTCCGGCCCGAAGATGGACAATACCTGCGCAGCCACAAATGGTCCGATCATGGCGCCCAGGGAGAAGAAGAAGCTCAGCCCGGCGGCCACAATGACGTACTGCCCGTGTTTGGCCCGGTCATTGGCGTGTGCTGCCGACAATGAGTACAGCGGCAGTGCAAAGGCGCCGAACATGAAGATGCCGGTCAAAGCCATCGAATGCGATGTCCCGGCTGCGTAGGACAAGAGGAAGCCTGAAGCAGCAGCGCCCAGTGTCGCGATGATCAGCACCCAGCGCCGGTCAAGCCGGTCCGACAACCAGCCGAGCGGCAATTGCAACACTGCCCCGCCAATGATCCCGGCGCTCATGAAAGTCGCAACGCCCGTCGTGTCAAATCCGATGTCTGATGCATAGATCGGCCCCATCAGCCGGAAGGTCGAGTTCGTCATTCCAATGGTGATGCAGCCGAAACAGGCCAGTGGTGATATGGCCCAGATGCTTGCGATGGAAAACCGGAACTCATCAGGCGGTTGCGGTGAGGTTCTGTCCATCAGGGATATCGGCACCAGCGACAGGCAGGTCATGATCGCCGCGATGGCGAAAATGGCGAAACCGTATGCACCGAACACCGGCAGCAGGAACTGCGAGCCGGTAACTGCGGCCAGGTCGACCATCCGGTAAACCGACAAGGTGCTGGCACGGTGTGCATTGTCGACGGACGCATTGAGCCAGCTCTCGATGACCATGAACAGGCCGGCAAAGCAGAATCCGGAAATAAAGCGCAAGCCGACCCAGGCCACCGGATCAAGCCACAACACCATGGTCAGCGAAGCCGATGCCGCGATTGCCGCCAGTCCGGAAAATACCCGAATATGGCCCACCGCGCGGATCAGCCTGGCCGTAAACAGGCATGACAGCATGAAGCCTGCATAATAGCCGGTTCCCATCAGCCCGATCAGGGACGCATCGAAGCCTTCATGAGCGGAGCGCAAGGCAATCAGCGTGCCTTGCAGACCATTGCCGGCGAGCAGAATGCCGGCGGCTGCGAGCAGAGGGGAAAGGGGAAGCAGGAAATTCATCGATGTGCGCCTGCGCCAAGCAAAATAGTGCGTACATCTGTCCTTATAGCAACATGGGTTCAGTATGAACCCATAAAGTTGCTATAACACTCTGGAAACGATCAGGTTTATGCTTTTTGGTTGCGACAACCAAAAAGCATCCTGATCTCGTCTTCTATCTGCGCGTTCTCAAGCCAAAACCTTGACAAATAAGCCGCCTCGTGCGCTTTTCCCGCGCATTCCAACGCACAAGTTCAGTGTTTGCCAAGAGGGTTACCCATGCACGCCTATCGCAGCCATTCCTGCGCCCAGCTTTCCAGGTCCAATGTAGGCGAAACCGCACGCCTTTCTGGCTGGGTTCACCGCGTGCGCGATCACGGCGGATTGCTGTTCATCGACCTGCGCGACCATTACGGCATGACCCAGGTCGTGGCAGACCCGGACTCACCGGCTTTCAAGACGGCAGAGGCGGTGCGCGGCGAGTGGGTTATCCGTGTCGACGGCGAAGTCAAGGCGCGCTCTGAAGACACCGTCAACGCCAATCTGCCGACCGGCGAAGTGGAAGTATTCGCCCGCGAAATCGAGGTGCTGTCGAAAGCATCTGAGCTGCCGTTGCCGGTGTTCGGTGAGCCTGACTATCCTGAAGATATCCGCCTGAAGTACCGTTTCCTGGACCTGCGCCGCGAAACGCTGCACGCCAACATCATGAAGCGCTCCGCCATTATTGCCAAAATGCGTGCTGAAATGGCGGCTGCCGATTTCAACGAGTTGTCAACCCCGATACTGACGGCATCGTCTCCTGAAGGTGCACGCGACTTCCTGGTTCCGAGCCGTATTCATCCCGGCAAGTTTTATGCACTGCCGCAGGCGCCGCAGCAGTACAAGCAGTTGCTGATGGTGTCGGGTTTCGACAAGTATTTTCAGATCGCGCCGTGCTTCCGCGATGAAGACCCGCGCGCTGACCGCTTGCCGGGCGAATTCTATCAGCTCGACCTTGAAATGAGTTTCGTGACCCAGGACGATGTGCTGAGCACGGTCGAACCGGTCATGCGCAATGTGTTCGAGGCATTTGCCGACGGCAAGCCGGTGACGGCCAACTTCCCGCGTATCGCTTATGCCGATGCCATCCGCAAATATGGCTCCGACAAACCCGACCTGCGTAACCCGATTGAAATGCAGGGCGTTACCGAACATTTTGCCGGCTCCGGCTTCAAGGTGTTTGCAGGCATGATCGCGTCCGATCCCAAGGTGGAGATCTGGGCCATCCCTGCAAAGACAGGCGGCTCGCGCGCTTTCTGCGATCGCATGAACTCCTGGGCGCAAGGCGAGGGTCAACCCGGTCTCGGATACATTTTCTGGCGCGGCGAAGGCGAAAACCTCGAAGGGGCGGGACCGCTGGCCAAGAACATCGGGCCGGAGCGTACCGAAGCCATTCGCACCCAGATGGGTCTTGCAGACGGCGATGCCTGTTTCTTCGTGGCCGGTCTGCCGGAAAAATTTGCCTCCTTCGCTGGCGCTGCCCGCGACCGGGCAGGGGCTGAACTGAAGCTCATTGATGAAGATCGCTTTGAACTGGCCTGGATCGTCGACTTCCCGTTCTACGAATACAATGAGGAAGAAAAGAAGGTTGATTTCTCGCACAACCCGTTCTCCATGCCGCAGGGCGAGATGGATGCGCTTGAAAACCAGGATCCGCTGACCATCAAGGCCTACCAGTATGACCTGGTGTGCAATGGCTTCGAGATCGCTTCAGGCGGCATCCGCAATCACAAGCCTGAGACCATGGTCAAGGCATTCGAGATTGCAGGACTGCCGAAAGACGTGGTCGAGGAACGCTTTGGCGGCCTGTACCGGGCGTTCCAGTATGGCGCGCCGCCCCATGGTGGCATGGCGGCTGGTGTCGACCGGGTCGTGATGCTGCTGTGCGGCACGCGAAACCTGCGCGAAATAACCCTGTTCCCGATGAACCAGCAGGCAGCCGATCTGCTCATGGGCGCGCCATCCGAAGCAGAACCGCGCCAGTTGCGCGAACTGCATGTGCGGCTGTCGTTGCCGAAGGAATAGGCGATCTTTATTGCTTTTTGCGATTGCTGCCGCATTTTCTGAAGCACGGCGACAGGCTGGAGAGGGAGGTCACCGGTGTTGGTGTCTCGCCAGTCCTGTCGCGCAAGCTGCATTCAGCAGTTTTCAATCTGCCGCGAAGCAGTACAGGAAGCCGGCACCGCCGCTTTCCTTGAGCTTGTCCTGGCTGCAGCCTCGTGATGCATGAGCGGAACTCCACGACACATTGCCGCCGCCGTGGCGATCGTGATGGCCGACCTGGGCGCTGCCCTCATCTGCATTGCTGGTCCAGTTGGAACAGGTGTGATCGCCTTCTTCCCACGGGAAGTACGCAGTACCATCGTCCTTGGAGCCGGTCAGAATGTCATGCTCGTTCGGCTTGTCGCCACGCCCCTTGATGCCGTTGCCATTCTCATCCAGCGCTGTGCGCTTGAGCAGGTTCGGCATGATGTGAAGCTGGTCCAGGTCTTCGGCAATCAGCACACTCTTGGCATTGTACCAGGGTCCTTTGCCGATCCGGTCACGCGCAGATATGCCGCGTTTGTCTTTTTCATAAGTGCTCAGATAGGCTTTCCAGTCGCGGCCGGTTGAACCGGCGGCGGTTGCGAGCTTGCTGCAATGCGCATCCGCGCCATCGAGCCCGCCGAGATTGGCACCATCGCCCATGCCGACACTTGTAACGAAGAAACCCATCGGCTTTGCGTCTTGAGCCGTGGCGGGCGCTGAAAACACGGCAAGTGAGCAGGCTGCTGCCAGAAGTATGGTTTTGTTCATGATCGTTATCCTTATTGGGGGCTGATTTACCCCTGCAACTGTATGGGAGCATTGTCGTTGACGCCAATTCACGATTACTGCCGATCCGGTGTGCGCCGGTGCACATGGCAGGCCAGTTGGCCATGGCGGAATCTATACTGTGGAATGTCATCTTACGCTGCTATAGGCTTGACCCCATAACAAGATCCGCCAGGACATGAACAACCCGGAAGAAACGCCTCCATGCCACGTATTGTAACTGACGAGCTGCGCGAAAACGCGCTGCATTACCATCGCCACCCCAAGCCGGGAAAGCTGGAGATCAAGGCCACCAAGCCCTTGTCCAACCAGCGCGATCTGGCGCTTGCCTATTCACCCGGTGTGGCGGCCGCCTGCATGGAAATCCACGACAAGCCCGAAGAAGCCCATACCCTGACGGCGCGCGGCAATATGGTTGCGGTCATCACCAATGGCACGGCAGTGCTGGGGCTTGGCGATATCGGTCCGCTTGCGTCCAAACCGGTGATGGAAGGCAAGGCGGTTCTGTTCAAGAAGTTCGCTGACATCGACGTGTTCGATCTGGAACTTGATGCCAGGGAGTCCGACCTCTTCGTAAACACTGTTACGGCACTGGAACCAACCTTCGGCGGCATCAACCTGGAAGATATCAAAGCGCCGGAATGCTTCATCATCGAAGATGAACTGAAACAGCGCATGAACATTCCGGTGTTTCATGATGACCAGCATGGCACGGCGATCATTGTGGCAGCAGCAATCGTCAACGGCATGGAAATCGCCGGCAAGAAACTGTCAGATATCAAGATTGTCACGTCAGGGGCAGGAGCCGCTGCTCTTGCGTGTCTCAACCTGGTTGTCGGCATGGGAGCCAAACCGGAAAACATCTGGATCTCGGACATTGACGGCGTTGCCTATGAGGGCCGTGACGGCATCAACCAATGGATGGCGCCTTACGCGAAAAAAACTGAAGCGCGCACTCTCGGTGATATCATTGAAGGGGCTGACGTATTCCTCGGGCTGTCTGCCGGTGGTGTGCTGAAACCGGAGATGGTGGCAAAGATGGGCGACAAGCCGCTCATCATGGCACTTGCCAACCCAAATCCTGAAATTCACCCCGATGAGGCACGCAAGGTCAAGCCCGATGCGATGATCTGCACCGGCCGGTCCGACTTTCCCAACCAGGTCAACAATGTCCTGTGCTTCCCGTACATCTTTCGCGGCGCACTGGATGTCGGCGCGACAGCCATCAATGAGGAAATGAAAATTGCGGCTACCCACGCCATTGCCGCACTGGCCCATGAAGCGGTTTCTGAACTGGCCGCAAGGGCCTATGAAGGCGGCGTCTCGTCGTTTGGCACAGATAGCCTGATTCCCAACCCGTTTGATCAGCGCCTGATACTGCGCATCGCACCTGCCGTAGCCAAAGCAGCGATGGACTCAGGCGTGGCCACCAGGCCGATCGAGGATTTCGATGCCTATGTGGAACGCCTGACCCGCTTTGTGTTCCGCTCCGGCATGATTATGCGCCCGGTTTTTGCGGCGGCCAAACAGAACCCCAAGCGCATCATCTATGCCGAAGGTGAGGATGAGCGTGCCATGCGCGCGGCGTCCCTGGCCAGAACAGACGGCTGGGCCATTCCAATTCTGATTGGCCGTCCTGACGTGATTGAGCGCCGCGCTGCCTCATTCGGCCTTCATCTCAAGGCAGGCACCGACATTGAAGTGATCAATCCGGAATCAGATCCGCGTTATCTGGATTATGTCAACACACTGGTTGAGATAGCCGGCCGCAAGGGTGTCCCGCTGAATGTGGCCAGAACACTGGTGCGCACCAACTCAACCGTGATTGCAGCTTTGGCCATCAAGCGCGGCGACGCGGACGCCATGATCTGTGGTCTTGAGGGCAGGTTTTACAGTCATCTCGATCATATCCGCCGGATTATCGGCATGGGACCGCGGACCAGAGACTTCGCGGCCATATCGGGCTGCATTCTTGACCGTGGCGTATACTTCTTTGCCGACACTTACGGCAATGTGGATCGTACGCCTGCCGACATGGCGCAACTGACCCGGCGGGTGTCGGGCATTATCAAACGCTTTGGCGTTGAGCCCAAAGTGGCCCTGTTGGCCAATTCAAGCTTTGGTTCTGCCGAGTTGCCCGAGATTCAACTGATGCGCGACACCGCGGACCTGCTGCATGAACAAGGCACCGACTTTGAGTTTGACGGCGAGATGCACGGCAACACGGCCCTGAACGAAGACCTGCGCCAGCGGCTGTTTCCAGGCTCCACCCTGAAAGGCGAGGCCAATGTGTTCATGTTTCCGAACTCGGATGCCGCCAACCTGGCTTACCAGCTTGTGCTGGAACTCGGTGCCGGCACACCCATCGGCCCCATTCTTGTGGGGGCCGCAGCAACAGCCCATGTGCTGGTGCCGGCAGCCACCACTCGTTCGGTGGTGAATGTATCCGCAGTTGCCGCAGTGGAAGTGCAGGCCCGTATCGATTACGCCAATTCAATCACGCAGATTAATAAGTCCTGACTTCGGGGTCATTTTGCCGGGGCTTGCGCCGGCTGAGTTTGGCAAACTGCATTTGCTGGCGGATGAAGGCGGCAATGAACAGTCCGGTCATGACCAGTACGACGGTCGGGGCAGGGGCTGAATCCAGATGAAAGCTGGCAAACACACCGACAAGGCTTGAGCCGACTGCAACGGCAACAGCGACAACCAGCATGGCTTCAAATCGCCGTGTGACCAGAAACGCGATCGCGCCCGGTGCAATCAGCAATGCGATCGCCAGGATGATACCGGACGCTTTAAGCGCCCCGACGATGGTCAGCGAGATGGCGGCCAGCAAGCCGTAATGCAGCCACCCGACTTTCAGTCCTATGGCGCGGGCATGCTGTGCATCAAACGCATGCAGCAACAGGTCCTTGCGCCAGACCGCAAGCCCCAGGGTACAGATGGTCGAGATGATGGCGGTTTCGACAACATCGCCCCAGGCCAGCCCGAGAATGTTGCCGAACAAAATGTGGTCGAGATGCACTTCGGTTTGTATGGCGACATACATCACCAGGCCCAATCCGAACATGCCTGAAAACACCACGCCCATTACGGTGTCCTGCTTGATTCTGGAATTGCGGTCCAGGAACCCGGTTGCCAGCGCACACGCCATGCCGGCTGCGAATGCGCCGGCGGCCAGGGGCGCACCGATGATGTAGGCCAGTACGATACCGGGCAGCACGGCGTGTGAAATGGCGTCACCCATCAACGACCAGCCCTTGAGCACCAGGAAACACGACAGCACCGCCATCGGCACAGACAGCAGGAATGTGATGATGAATGCCTTCTGCATGAACTCGAAGGCAAATGGCTGCATGAACCATTCAAGCATCGCCGTCATGGCCGGGTCTCCAGGGCAGCGCGCGCCTTTGCCCGGGCCGCCAGCATGCCGTGTTTGGGGGCCAGGACGAATGCGACCAGGAACACGCCCGTCATGAGGATGACAATGATCCCGCCGGTTGCCCCGTTGAGGAAGTAACTGAAATAGGCGCCCAGGAAACTGGTGACCGCTCCAATTGAGACCGACAGGATGATCAACCGGGAAAACCGGTCGGTCAGCAGATAGGCGGTGGCGCCCGGTGTCACCACCATGGCTATCACCAGGAACGCTCCCACGGTTTGCAGCGCTGCGACCGTGCAGGCAGCAAGCAGGGTGAAGAATACCAGCCTGAGTGCGGTTGTATTCAGCCCGACCGAGCGGGCGTGGTCCTCGTCAAAAAACGTGACCATCAGGTCTTTCCATTTGAGGCAAAGCACGGTCATGGAGACACCACAGATGATAACCAGTTGCACCAGGTCTCCAGGTGTAATCGCCAGGATGTTGCCGAGCACGATGGTTTGGATGTTGACCGATGTCGGCGACAGCGACACCATGAACAGGCCCAGTGCAAAGAACGAGGTGAAGATCAGTCCGATGATGGCATCTTCGCGCAGCTTGGTGCGCTGGTTCAAGAACAGCATGGCGAGCGCCGCCAGGCCGCCGGAGAAAAATGCCCCGATGGAAAACGGCAGGCCGAGCATATAGGCACCTGCGACGCCGGGCACGATGGCGTGGGACAGCGCATCGCCGATCAGCGACCAGCCCTTCAACATCAGGTAGGCCGACAGGAAACCGCACACGGCGCCGACCAGCGCGCAGGCCCACATGGCATTGACCATGTAATTATAGGTGAAGGGTTCCAGCAGCAGGTTCATTTCTGTTCCTGTTCCTGTTCCTTTTCCCCGTCGCCATAGATCACGAACGGACGCTCATCATCGGTCAGGACGGTGACGGTGCGGGCATCGTCATCGTCGTGCAGTTCTTCACCGCCCAGGGTGAACTGGCGCAGCACGCCGCCGAAGGCATGTTCGAGATTGGCTTGCGTAAATACCTGTGCGGTTGGTCCTTCGGCAAGCACCGTGCCCTTGATCAGGATGGCCCGGTCGCAGAACTGCGGCACCGAACCCAGATTGTGGGTCGAGACCAGCATGATGTGTCCTTCATCGCGCAAACCCTGCAGCAGCTTGACGATGGCGTCTTCTGTTTTCACGTCCACACCGGTGAACGGCTCGTCGAGCAGGATGATCTTGCCTTCCTGGGCCAGCGCGCGGGCCAGGAACACCCGCTTTTTCTGGCCCCCCGACAGTTCGCCGATCTGGCGTTTGCGGAACTCGCTCATGCCAACCCGCTCCAGCGCGCTGGTGACCATTTCGTGGTCACGTGCTTTCGGTATGCGCAGCCAGTTCATGTGGCCGTACCGGCCCATCATCACGACATCCTCGACCAGAACGGGGAAATTCCAGTCGACCTCTTCGGACTGTGGGACATAGGCAACAAGGTTGCGGCCCAGCGCCTGTTCCTCGCTCATGCCGAGCATTCGTACATCGCCTTTGGCCAGCGGCACAAATCCCATGATGGCTTTGAACAGGGTGGACTTGCCGGACCCGTTGACACCGACCAGCGCTGTGATCGTGCCGACAGGCAGTGAGAAGCTGGCATCATAAAGCGCAGTATGACCGTTGCGATATGTAACGGTCACATCCCTGACCTCAAGGCCATCGTCATGGTGTTGATCTGCTCTGACCGGGCTCAGCATCACTTTAATCCCGCTGCTATTGTTTGTGTTGTGACGCTCAGCAGGTCGAGATAGGTCGGTACCGGGCCATCCGGGCCGGACAGCGAGTCCACATACAACACGCCGGCATAGCGGGCGCCGGTTTCGCGCGCCACCTGTTTCGCGGCAGCCGGGGAAATGGTGCTTTCACTGAACACCGACTTGATATTGTTGGCGCGCACGGCATCGATCACCTGGCGCACCTGCTGTGGCGTTCCCTGCTGATCAGCATTGATAGGCCACAGGAACAGTTCTTTCAGGTTGAAGTCCCGAGCCAGGTAGGAAAACGCGCCTTCGCTGGTGACCAGCCAGCGTTCGTTGTCCGGGATGGCCGCCAGCGATGCGCGAATCGGGGCAACGCGGGCTTCGATTTCGGCTTTGTAGGCCTGTCGCATTGGCCTTGTAGACATCGGCGTTTTCGGGATCCTGTTCAGCCATGGCACGGGCAATATTGTCGACATAGACCTGTGCATCGGTCGGGCTCATCCAGGCATGCGGGTTGGGTTTGCCGGAGTAGGGGCCTTCCACGATACTCATTGGCTGGACCCCGTCGCTGATGACGACCGAGGGGACGTTGGACAGATTGGCGAGAAACTTCTCGAACCATTGTTCCAGGTTGAGGCCGTTCCACAATATCAGGCCGGCGCCCTGTGCGCGGACAATGTCCTTCGGCGTTGGCTGGTAGTTGTGTATCTCCGCACCGGGCTTGGTTATGGAGACCACTTCGGCAGTGTCTCCTGCCACATTGGACGCCATGTCGGCGATGATGGTGAAGGTGGTGACGACCTTCAGTTTTGCATGGGCGCCCTGCGCCATGGCGAACATGGCGCAGGTCAGCGTTGTCAGGATTGCGAACAGTTTCAGGTTTTGACGCACATACACAGCTCCGATTATAGGGTTGCTTGCAACCACTTTATGCAAATGCAAACTATTTGCAATAAGGAAATTTAAGGGAGCATTTTGTTATTGCAAATGATTATCATCTTGCTAGTTTGCCGGCATGGCTACACCGCTGGACAGTGATGAACTTCTGAATGCCCTGCGCGACGGCGGCGCCCGTATAACCAAGCCGCGCAGGCTCATCATCCAGATACTGGCCGACAAGGGCGACGAGCATCCCGACGCCATGGATATTTTCAGACGCGCGGTGCGCCAGGACAGTCGCATCTCATTGCCGACGGTTTATCGCACCTTGAAAATGCTGGAAGAGCACGGCGCCATTCAACGCCATGCCTTTGTCGACGGCAGGTCACGCTATGAACCGGCCGACGGGCCGCATCACGATCACCTGATAGACATGGACACCGGCGCGGTCATTGAGTTCCAGTCCGAGAAGATCGAACGCCTGCAGGAAGAGATCGCCCGCGAACTCGGCTATGAAATTGTCCATCACAGGCTCGAATTGTACGGCCGTAAGACTAAAGTATAAGGTTTTTGCCGACCGTGGCATTTATGCAACACTTTTCAAAATAATGCATCGACCGCCTCTACTCGCCCTTGAATGTGCAGCGCAGCCGCCTCTATGGTCAGGTCATCGAGAAGCTGATTGCTTCAAGGGATTCGCGAGCAGGAGGTTCCATGCGGCGCACACTACTAACACTTTCCGCGATTGTACTCGCAGCAGCTGTGGCTTCGCCAACAGCAAGCGCAGAGTCGCGAAACGGCAAACAGTGCAGTAACTTCATCGAATGTCTTTTTGGTAAAATTGGTAACAATAACGGCGACAGGAGCCGCCCCAGTTTTGGTGGCGGCGGGAACTACGGACCCAGTACGCGGAGTTTGATTAATTTTCCGCAAGGGGCCAAACACAAGACGGGGACGATCATTGTCGATACGTCCGAACGTAACCTTTACCTCATTCAACCCGGCGGTAAGGCCTACAGATACCGCGTCGGCGTCGGCCGTCAGGGGTTCCAGTGGTCCGGCAGCGCGAAAATCTCCCGCAAGGCCGAATGGCCAAGCTGGACACCACCAAAAACAATGATCGCGCGTGAGAAGAAAAAGGGCATTATTCTGCCGGCGCGCATGGAAGGCGGACCCAACAATCCGCTGGGCGCCCGCTCGCTGTATATCGGCAGTTCGCTGTATCGCATTCACGGCACCAACAATCCGGCTTCAATCGGCGGTGCGGTATCATCAGGCTGCATTCGCCTGACCAACACTGACATTATTGATCTGCACAAGCGCGCCCGTGTCGGTGCGAGGGTCATCGTGCGCCGCTAGCAGGCAGCGCCACACATAACTGGTTTTGCAGGGGAGCCTTGGGGGGTTACCCTGACCCCGGAACGCACGAGGGGGCTCAAGCGTTCCGGGGTCTCTCATTTTTGGGGCCTGTTTTGGCTGGCTTGGATCAGTATGATTTTTGATTGAATCAATCAAAAACCATAAAACTGATCGCTTTCGAAGTGCTGGAGCAACTTTATGGGTTCAATTGAATCCATGTTGCTCCTGGTGTGCTGAAACCAGTTTTCCGGAATACTTCCGCCAGGTCTGGACAGCGAATGCCGTGGTGCGCATATTGCAGTGCAATATAGTTCGTTGACCGTCGTTTTTCACAAGAAGCTCCAGCCATGCTGCCTGCCACCCAAACCCTGTATTTTGAAGATTTGTCCGTCGGCATGTCGGAAACCTATGCCAAGGAAGTCAAATCGTCTGACGTGATCGGTTTTGCTGAAATCTCAGGCGATCGTAATCCAATCCATTTGTCGGAACACTTTGCAGCCCAGACGCCGTTCAAGGGCCGCATCGCCCATGGACTTTACACAGCCAGTCTGATTTCGGCGGTGATCGGCACGAGATTGCCGG
This sequence comes from uncultured Alphaproteobacteria bacterium, assembly GCA_963698275.1. Taxonomy (GTDB): domain Bacteria; phylum Pseudomonadota; class Alphaproteobacteria; order Rhizobiales; family Aestuariivirgaceae; genus Anderseniella. The sequence continues at coordinate 143,528 of CAVOQE010000002.1, forward strand.
GGCCGGGCGCGATCTACATGAAGCAGACACTGAACTTCAAGGCGCCGGTGCGCATTGGAGACATTGTGACCGCGCGCGTCGAAGTGCTCGAATTAAGCGACAAGGGCAATCGTGTCAGGCTGACGTGCAGTTGCTCGGTGGGAGATCTGCTGGTGCTTGAAGGCGAGGCGCTGGTCAAGGTACCCAGCGCGGATGACGACTGAAATCCCTGGAAACCTCGATCTCATCACAACTGCGGTTTAGACTTCATGCGATCGTGATTCTGCGCAAACGGTCGAATCAGGTAAAGGTTGTTCAATCAGCAGCGCTATTGGTTGAACTTCGCGCCTCGGGGGGAAGGTGAAATTATCGGATAATCCTTGAAAAAGGCCCCGTATTTCATGACCCAGTCGGGCAATTTTTCAGAAGAGACCCTTGCTGTGGACGCGATGTCCGCGGACATCGGGTTGCTGGAAAAACTGGCTGCGCGCGGCGGCACCCTGAGCGAGGCCGATATAGACCTGCTGGCCCGGTGCCATGTTCGGCTGGAACAGCTTGTCGAGTTGCTGGCCGCCAATAATGCCGCTGCCGGACCCCGCTCATCGTCAGACGGCAAACGCCCCGCCAGGCTCAAGAAAGGGCGCCGGTCATTGATGAAGTACCATGTTGATTCTCCTTGAAAGCCGCACACCGGGCAGCGCGGGCTGACTTTTCAGGGATCGGTCTCACAGCAACGATGCCACCACCAGCACGCCGCCAAGCGCGATTATGCCCAGGCTGAGGACTGTTCCGAAACGGTTGTCCAGTTTCAGCTTCGACACAAACCGCAGGAACGGTTCGCGCGCTGCAATCAGCAGTACACCTTCTGCCAGGGCAACCCAGCCCACAAGCGTCACGAAACCGGCCAGCCACCCGGTCCACAATGAATGCACGGCCAAAATCGTGCCGCCGATGGCAAATGCCATGACGCCGCTGATATAACTCAACATGGGCTGGTCGGCGAGAGACTGCATCATGCCGGCCATCACCTTGCGGTCGCGCAAAATGGCGATGCCGCCACAGATAAAGTAGAGCCCGATCAGGGCGGCAAGAATGTTGGTGACGGCCATCTGTGCATCCTCCTGCTACAGGTGCATATCCATTCGATATGGTGCGCAACAGGTTTAATGCCAACCTGGTCCTGCAGCGGCAGGAAACGTGATCGCCAAAATCACGAAACATCCATAGGAATGTCACATTGAATGAGGTAAACTGACCCCAGACGGCCTTGATGAGTACCATGTCGATTTATCGGAGGTTACCATGAAACCATTGCTTGTTTCTGCATTCATTGCCCTGTTCGCATTCCCGGCCGCCGCCGGTGAGATGCCGGAAGTGACACCGGCTCCCGCAGCGAACGCCAGCACTGTAACGACAACCACGACTGCTGCCGAAGCTGCCGCCACGGTCGCCACGGGCGAGGTCGGAAAGACCGGCGAAAAGCGCAGTCCAAACCGTCTTATTCCGGCTATGGCGGCGGCTGTGACCGCGGTCATTCCTCAACGGAAGCGATGCTGATCAACTGATCGGGCGTCCGGCCAAACCGAATCTGAACAGAGATGCCTGTCAGATGCCTTCGGCTATCTGGCGGTCATACTCTGCTGCGTCAAACCGGCCAAGCGACGACGCCACAGGCCTTCCGTATGATTGCGAACTCCAGCTTGATCAGCCGAGCATATTTCGCAGCCTTGTCATGAACGGATTTTGGGGAAGGGACCATGTATAGATGTTTCCTTATAATGTGAGAATGGTCGCAGAGTGCTCATTTAGTGCACGCGAGCATTGGGATATCGAAAGGGGAATTGCGAAGAGGCGAACCGCCAGGAATCTGAAATAAGTCGTCACCCCAGCGAAGGCTGGGGGGTGCAATCACAGTGTTTACGGCAGGCATCATCGTAGATGTGGATGCCAGCCTTCGCTGGCATGAAGATCATATTCGATGCTCCGTTGCATCAAATTCAGGGCCGGACAACAAAACTGAGCCTCACAAAGGAGGCTCCGCCTAATCATTTGTGATGTTGTGCTAAGCGAGGGCTAACTGCACCCGCTCGTAGAACCGCAGGTGTCGCATTTCATGCAGGTGCCGTTGCGCAGCAGGGTGAAGTTGCCGCATTCGCCGCAACTGTCGCCTTCATAGCCTTTCATGCGTGCCTCGACCCGGCGTTCGGCTTCGGATTTCACCTGGCCGTCCGAATCGATATCCAGCGGTGCGACTGCCGCTTCCACCGGCTGCAGGCTTGCCTCGACTGCCATCTCAACCGCGACATCAAGAGCAGCGGCACCGTCTGCCACATAGGCTGCCTCGATGCGTGACTGGCTGGCGGCAACCGGGTTGGCCACTGCGGCTGATTTCAGGCTGCTTGGCATCATGAACACATTGTCCGACAGCTTCTGTCTCGTGTACCCGGAAGACGCCACCGCCATGGCCGGCATGCCGCCTGGAGGACAAGGTGCAGCACCCGCCTTGCCTTCGTTTTCGCCCTTGCCCATGGCATCGAAGCGAATGTCGGCAGGCTCCACATGGGCCAGGTCATTGCGGCTCAGATAGGACACGGCCAGTTCGCGGAACACATAGTCGAGGATCGACGTGGCGTTCTTGATGGCCTCATTGCCCTGTACCTGACCGGCAGGTTCAAAGCGGGTGAAGGTGAACGCCTCGACATACTCGTCCAGCGGCACGCCATATTGCAGGCCAAGGGATACCGCGATGGCGAAATTGTTCATCATGGCACGGAACGCAGCACCTTCCTTGTGCATGTCGATGAAAATCTCGCCGAGCTTGCCGTCGTCATATTCACCGGTGCGCAGGTAGACCTTGTGCCCGCCGACAATGGCCTTCTGGGTATAGCCCTTGCGCCGCTGTGGCAGCTTCTCACGCTCGCGCGCCAGAACCTTTTCAATGACCTTCTCGACCACCTTTTCCACCCGCTGTGTCTGCGGCATGGCTGCGATCTGATCGACCATGTCATCTGCGTCCTCGTCTTCATCCTCGATCAGGGCCGCATTGAGCGGCTGGCTGAGCTTGGACCCGTCGCGGTACAGCGCATTGGCTTTCAGGGCCAGTTTCCACGACAGCATGTAAGCTGCCTGGCAGTCTTCAACGGTTGCCTCGTTCGGCATGTTGATGGTCTTCGAGATGGCGCCCGAGATGAACGGCTGTGCCGCCGCCATCATGCGGATATGGCTGTCGACCGACAGGTAGCGCTTGCCGAGACGGCCGCACGGATTGGCGCAGTCGAACACGGACAGGTGTTCGTCTTTCAGCCCTGGTGCGCCTTCCAGCGTCATGGCACCGCACACGAAGATGTTGGCGGCTTCAATGTCTGCCTTGGCAAAACCGAGATGGCTCAGCAGGCAGAAGTTGAAATCCTCGAGCTGCTCAGCAGAGATACCCAGCGTCTTGGTGCAGAATTCTTCGCCCAGCGTCCATTTGTTGAACACGAACTTGATGTCGAACGCCGATGCCAGGCCATCTTCGATCACCTGCAGTTCCCTGGAGGTGAAGCCCTTGGCTTTCAGTGTTTCATGGTTGATGGCGGGCGCGTCTGACAGCGTACCATTGCCGACGGCATATTTGATGATGGCTTCGATCTGCGCTTCCGCGTAGCCGAGTGTGTGCAGGGCTGCAGGCACGGCGCGGTTGATGATCTTGAAGTAACCGCCTCCGGCCAGCTTCTTGAACTTCACCAGGGCAAAGTCGGGCTCGATGCCGGTGGTGTCGCAATCCATCACCAGGCCGATGGTGCCGGTCGGCGCGATCACCGTGGCTTGCGCATTGCGGTAGCCGTGCTGGGTGCCAAGCTCAACGGCCCGGTCCCAGGCTGCAACGGCGTGTTCAACCAACTTCTTGTCGGCGCAGTTTGCATGGTCGAGCGGCACCGGGTTCACCGCCAGCTTCTGATAACCCTGGGCTGAGCCGCGCGCGGCCAGCTGATGGTTCTTCATCACCCGCAGCATGGCTTTGGCGTTTTTCTTGTAGCCGGGGAAGGGGCCAAGCTCGCCGGCCATTTCCGCAGAGGTTGCGTAGGACACACCGGTCATGATGGCCGAGATGGCACCGCAAATGGCGCGGCCTTCATCTGAGTCATAGGAAATGCCGGACGTCATCAACATGCCGCCGATATTGGCAAAGCCGAGGCCGAGAGTGCGGTACTCATAAGAGCGTTTGGCGATTTCCTTTGACGGGAACTGTGCCATCAGGACGGAAATTTCCAGTACCATGGTCCACAGCCGCACACCGTGCTCAAAGCCCTCGATGTCGAACTTCGAGTTGGACTTGTCGAGGAAGGTCAACAGGTTCAGCGAGGCCAGGTTGCAGGCCGTGTCATCCAGGAACATGTACTCCGAACACGGGTTCGAGGCACGGATATCGCCGGATGCCGGGCAGGTGTGCCAGTCATTGATGGTGGTATGGAACTGGATGCCGGGATCAGCACAGGCCCATGCAGCATTGCCGATCTTTTCCCACAGGTCACCGCGCATCGATTGTCTTGGCGACGCCTTCACGCATGCGCCATTTCAGGTCCCATGAAGAGCCGTTTTCAACCGCCCGCAGGAATTCGTCTGTCACGCGCACCGAGTTGTTGGAATTCTGGCCGGATACCGTGCGGTAGGCTTCGCCGTCCCAGTCGGTGTCATAGGTGTCGAATTCGATCTCTTCAAAGCCTTGCGCTGCAAACTGCAGGACGCGCTTGATATAGCTGTCGGGCACATGCGACTTGCGCGCATCCTTGATGGCACGCTTCAGGGCCGGGTTCTTGGCAGGATTGTAGCAATCGTCGCCGGAGCCGTCGCAGTTGACGCACGCCTTCATGATGATTTTCAGGTGCTGCTGGGTGACCTTGGAACCGGTAACAAGCGCTGCGACCTTTTCTTCTTCCTTCACCTTCCAGTCGATATAGGCCTCGATATCGGGATGATCGACATCCACGACCACCATCTTGGCAGCCCGGCGGGTGGTGCCGCCTGACTTGATGGCGCCGGCTGCCCGGTCGCCGATCTTCAAAAAGCTCATCAGGCCGGAAGATTTGCCGCCGCCCGACAGGGGTTCGTTCTCGCCGCGGATGAAGGAGAAGTTGGAGCCGGTGCCGGAGCCATATTTGAACAGGCGGGCTTCGCGCACCCACAGGTCCATGATGCCGCCTTCATTGACCAGGTCATCGGAGATCGACTGGATGAAGCAGGCATGCGGCTGCGGATGTTCATAAGACGATGTTGATTTGGTCAGCTTGCCGGTTTCAAAGTCGACATAGTGATGACCCTGGCCGGGGCCATCGATGCCATAGGCCCAGTGCAGGCCGGTGTTGAACCATTGCGGGCTGTTCGGGGCACAACGCTGGGTGGCCAGCATGTTGACCATCTCTTCGTAAAACGCCAGCGCGTCTTCCTCGGCGTCGAAATAGCCGCCTTTCCAGCCCCAGTAGGTCCAGGTTCCGGCCAGCCGGTTGAACACCTGTTGTGCCGACATTTCAGAGGAATAGCGCTCGTCTTCGGGCAATTCGGCCAGGGCTTCGGTGTCTTCCACGGACCGCCACAACCATGACGGCACGGAATTTTCCTCGACCTTTTTCAGCCGTGCGGGAACACCGGCCTTGCGGAAGTATTTCTGCGCGATGATGTCAGACGCTACCTGACTCCAGGCCTTGGGGACTTCAATGTCCTTGAGCTGAAACACGATAGACCCGTCAGGGTTCTTGATTTCGCTGGTCGCCTTGCGAAATTCCACACCTGCATATGGTCCGTTACCTTCGGCCGTAAAGCGCCGTTCTACCCGCATTGTATTCCCCTTCAAAGCAGCCTATCTGCTTTCAATTGATCAAGTTGTTGTTTTCAATCGCTTTTCAGCATTTCTCTTGTTCTTACGCGCCCATACAGACAATATTTCACAGCAAAGCTCTCCCTTCACGCGTACCTGGCTTCCCAGCCCGTACGCACAAGACACAGCTTCCCCGTTTGGATAGTGCGGTATCACTCCGCTTTATCCATCGTTAGACATCTGGAGTTCGGTAACTAAAATTACCTTGGGGATGGCCCTAACTCCGAGCCGTCCCATGCCCCGTTCCCATGCACATGAATGTAGTGCTGATTACGGGGTCTCGTCAATACCTAGTGTGTTAACGAAACCTTACCACAACATATAGTATCCACAGCCTTGACAGGTTCTGTGGATAACCGGAGATAGCCACGATTCGCCCCTGAACCTCAACGATTCCGCGACGTTGCGGCAGACTATATCCATAGAAATTTACCATCACGCGACTGTCATGGGTCTGAACACCGGGTTAACACCACCAGATATGGTGTCGTTCACAAAACAAACCGCAGAATTTTTTGGTTAACAGGAGGTTAACGGCAGCGCACTCAGGGTTGTTGTGTCCATCAAAGTATACTCGCAAAGGTTGCATTAACGCTGTCTGTCGGGAGAATCGGGGGAGGAGACGGCAATCGGAGCAGGCGCCGATGTTCTCCGGATTGACCTGGATCAACATGCATTCTCATTGCCTGCGGCACATTCTCCACACTGTCAGGTACCTGAACAACGGAGGAGCAGTCATGACAACCTATGAGCAGTTGTATCTCGCCATGATCATACTCGCCTTTATTACCTTTGGAATTGTGCTGGCGACGATGTCCTACCAGCAAGGCAAGAAGTGACGTAATTTTCGTCCGGCCGATGTCGTGAATATGCGGGTGGCGCTCTCGCGCCGAATGGCTACACTTGCTGCAGATTGAGTAAATCTTTGCAGCGGGAAAGTGCATATGACAACCCGAAACGGCCATCTGAAAATCATCGAGCAACGGCTGTTATGGCTGTCGCACTGGATGATCCACAACGCCAATCATATCCGGCCCAAGGCTGACGGGATCAAGGTCGGAGGCCATCAGGCATCGTCGGCCTCGATGGTGTCGATCATGACGGCGCTGTATTTCTCTGCGCTCAGGCCGCAAGACCGGGTGGCTGTGAAACCGCATGCGTCGCCGATCTTTCACGCCATTCAGTATCTGATGGGCAACCAGACGCGCGAGAAGATGGAGAACTTTCGCGGGCTTGGCGGGGTTCAGTCATATCCATCGCGTACCAAGGATATCGACGATGTCGACTTCTCGACCGGCTCGGTTGGCCTCGGCGTTGCGATAACCTCATTTGCCTCGCTGGTGCAGGACTATATTTCCGCCAAGACCTGGGGGCAGGGCATGGCGCTGGGGAAAATGGTGGCGCTGGTCGGGGATGCCGAACTGGACGAAGGCAATATCTATGAAGCCCTGCAGGAAGGCTGGAAGAACGACCTGCGCAACACCTGGTGGATTATCGACTATAACCGCCAGTCACTGGACGGTGTGGTGCGCGAAGGTCTCTGGCAGCGGGTGGAAAAGATATTCGATGCATTCGGCTGGGATGTCGTGCGTGTCAAATACGGCCATCTGCAGCGCGCTGCCTTTGAAGAACGCGGCGGCGACAAGCTGCAAGCCTGGATCGATGCCTGTCCGAACCAGCTTTATTCGGCTCTTACGTTCATGGGCGGGTCCGTATGGCGCAAGCGCCTGATGGACGACCTCGGCGACCAGGGCGATGTAACGGCCCTTATCGATGCAAGATCAGATGATGAACTGGCCGAGCTGATGGAAAATCTCGGTGGCAACTGCGTGGCCACCATGGCCGGGGCCTTTGCAGGCGATCGACCATGACCGGCCGGTCTGCTTTCTCGCCTATACGGTAAAGGGATGGGGCACGCCGATTGCCGGCCACAAGGACAATCATGGCGGGCTGATGAACAAGACCCAGATGGCGGCATGGCAACAGCACATGGGCGTGGCCGAGGGCGAGGAATGGGACAGGTTTGCAACGGTCAGTGACCCGGCGGCCCTGCAGGCGTTTCTTGATCAGACCGCGTTCTTTTCCGAAGGCGTGCGCCGCTTCAGCGAACCGGCAATACCGGTGCCGGCCATTGAGCCGTCCGGTGAGCGTGAAATTTCAACCCAGATGGGTTTCGGCAAGGTCCTCGATGACCTGTCGAAGGGAGACAGTGTGCTGGCTGAGCGCATCGTCACCACGTCGCCGGATGTCACCGGCACCACCAATCTGGGGCCGTGGGTCAACCGGCGCAAACTGTTTGCCCGCACCGAACAGGCAGACACCTTCATCAGCGAGAAAATTCCCTCCACGGCGAAATGGGAGTTCACGCCAGAAGGCCAGCATATCGAACTTGGCATTGCCGAGATGAACCTGTTCCTGCTGCTCGGCGCGGCCGGCCTGTCTCATTCGCTGTTTGGCAAGCGCCTGCTGCCGGTGGGCACGGTGTATGATCCGTTTGTGGCCCGCGGTCTCGATGCGCTGAACTACGCCTGCTATCAGGACGCCCGCTTCATGATCGTCGGCACGCCGTCCGGTGTCACGCTGGCACCTGAAGGTGGCGCGCATCAGTCCATCGGCTCGCCGCTCATCGGCATGAGCCAGGATGGGTTGGCCGCGTTCGAACCTGCCTTTGTCGATGAACTGGCGGTGATCATGCAATGGGCGTTCGAGTATATGCAGAAGGACGGTGAGGGCGACCGTGATGAACGCACCTGGCTGCGTGACGAAACCGGCGGATCGGTTTATCTGCGCCTGAGCACCAACCCGATTGAACAGCCCGGCACCCGCGCCAATGACGATTTCCGGCAAGGCACCATTGACGGGGCGTACTGGTTGCGCGAGCCGGGGCCGAACTGCGAAGTGGTCATTGCCTACCAGGGCTGTGTTGCGCCGCAGGCCATTGCGGCGGCAGGGCGTATTGCCGAAGTCCGGCGTGATGTCGGCGTTCTGGCGGTGACCTCCGCCGACCGGTTGAATGCCGGATGGACAGCTGCACAGCGCGATCGCCGGCGCGGCAATGCCCGGGCGCGGTCTCACATCGAGGCCCTGCTGTCGCCACTGCCTTCAAACTGCTCCATTGTCACCGTGATTGACGGCCATCCGGCAACCCTTGCCTGGCTCGGCGGCGTGGTCGGGCACCGGACAATTCCGCTTGGCGTGGAGCACTTCGGCCAGACCGGCACCATTGCCGATCTGTACGATCATTTCGGCATCGATGCGAATGCGATCGTGCACGCCGCGACCGGTCTGACCGAGGGCAGTTCCGAGGTGCCGGCCTTGTTGTTCAGTGACTCATGACCGGTTTTCTTCAGACAGCCAATGGCCAGACCGTTGCATTGCTGATGTCGGCACTGGTTGTGGCGGTGTCCGCCGGCAGCGCAGGTGCACAACAGGATAACACGGCCACGGCAAATGAACTTGCGGCGATCCCTGTGTGTTCCAACAACAAGGGTGAACAGGTTCAGTTCAACACGACGGATCGCGGCCGTCCCGGTCTGGCCGCCGGCATGGCGATCAGGGACGGCAGCGGAAAACCTGTCGTGCTGCGGTTCAATTTTGCAAGCGCCCCGCGTGAGTTTCAGCAATTCATCGACCGGCATGAATGTGCTCACCACCAGACCGGGGATGTCGACCGGCCTGTTCCGCCGCGCAATGGTCCTGAATATCTCCGGAATGAGAGTATCAGCGACTGCGTGGCCATCCGCCGCCTGCGCGACGAGGAGGGGTTCGGCAATCAGGCGTTCGACACGGTAACCGGCACACTGCGCACCGATATGGCAAAGATCGGCTTTCCCGAATCCAGTATCGCCAGCCGGATCCGCAATATTGCAGGCTGTTTCAAAAACCCGGCATCAGCCCGCGACCTGATCAGGCAGGTCCTGCAGGAGCGCGGATTGCCGGTGAAGTAGTGCGGCAGGCCCTCGGGGCATTGCTGCGTGGCATCAACTGTTTCATTTCTCATCGTGATACCGGACAGTTTGTATCGTCGGTCGGGCGTTGACTGACGCGGGCCGATGCTCCAAAAAACCCTGCTATATCATTTATGTGCGTATGAAGCGGGAGGCGCCTCGTGACAACAACAACACGTGACATTTCGAAACTGGTAACGATCGTGTTTCTTGCAAGAAACACTTTTGACATGACCGAGAAAGTGCTGGAGCGCATTGTCGAGTGTACGCCCCAATCAGTTCCAATGATTGTTACTGATACCGGCGCCCCTCCGGCCGAGCGCGCGTGGATGGAAAATTTCTGTGCTCGAAACGCCCACCTTCTCTTGCGGTCGAAGACGTATACAACTCCTCCGCAAATCCGCAACGCAGCCCTTGATCACGTCAGGACAAAGTATGTTTGCTTCATCGATAACGATGTCCTGGTGACACCCGGGTGGCTGGACGCCCTGGTGAATTGCGCCGAAGAAACCGGCGCATGGGTTGTGGGCCCGTTGATTTGTGAACGGATGCCCGAGCTTACCTACGTACATGGTTATGACGGAGACCTGGAAATCCGGGAAACTGAAGATGGAGCCCGGGTGTACCATGATTTCCACTACAACGCGCATGTGCGCCTGGCTGATATTGAAAAGGATCTTGTCAGGAAACCAACGCCGATTGTGGAGTTTCACCTGCAACTGATCGCCATGAAGGTATTTGAAGATGTCGGCCGGTATGACGAAGAGATAGTCAACATGTACGAGTATGCCGACTTGTTTCTCAGGTTCAAAACCAGGGACAAGATCTACCTGGAGCCGCAATCACGGGTCACCTACCTGCCGCCCCGCAATATCCGGCGCCAGGACAGATGGTTCTTCGAACTGCGATGGTCTGAGGCCTGGACTGATCTCACCGAACAAAAGTTCGCCGCAAATCACGGGCTGTCGGCAAGACATCCGCAAGCCAAGCCACCGCACAATTTCGTTCGATCGCAACGCATGTGGGGCAAGAACTGGCTGCGAGCGCCGCGCAGATGGTTCGGCCGGCCCGCCATCCGCAAGCTCGAAAGGCGTTACATCGTACCAATCGAGACAATCTGGAACCGCTGGAAATATCCGAAGTCGACCTATGGCAAGATCAAACCGCTTGAGCTGGAAGTCATTCGCAATCAGCCTGGTGAGTGATGTTGAAATCATCACCCGAGTCCGCTGCAGAGCAAGACAACACGCAGCAGTGAAGCAGCTCCGGCTGTTCAACTCGTGATGAAATGCAACCGGTCAAACTGCTGCCGGAATGCCGACACCTCGCTGGCCAGTGACGCGGGATCATTGGTGGTCAAGGCACGGGCGATCAGTCCGGCCAGCTTTTCCGCGTGATCCGGCGTCACGCCCCAGCGAACCAGCTCCGGCGTGCCGATGCGCAAACCGTTCATGTCGCCTGCGATCTCGGGCCCCGGCAAGCCGATACCGCAGGCCAGAAAGCCTGCCTGGCGCAGCTTTTTCGATGCTGCCTGTCCGCCGCCAAAGCGCGCCGCTTCAATGGCGAACTGGTGCGACCGGGTGTAGCCGGATGCTTTCCCGTGGACCGGCATGCCATTGGCGTCGAGCGCCGATGCCAGGGCTTTTGCGAGCTCGACCATGGCGGCGCCATAGGCGTTGCCGTGCTCGCGCCAGTCCAGCATGGTGATGGCCAGTGCTGCGGATTTGGCCGCGTCGAAGTTGGCCGTCATGCCGGGAAATGCAATATGGTCGAGGCGCTCCGCGATATCGGCGTCATTGCTGACAATCAGGCCGCCGGCCGGCCCGCCAAGGCTTTTATAGGTGCTCATGGTCATCAGGTGTGCACCCTGCGCCAGGGGATTGGGCCACGCCTGGCCGGCTATGATGCCACACTGGTGTGCTGCATCGAACAGCACGTGGGCATCTACATCATCTGCGATCGCGCGCACGTCAGCCACAGGGTGGGGCAGCAGATTGAGGCTGCCGCCGATTGTTATAAGTTTCGGACGAACCCTGCCGGCAAGGGCACGCAATCCGTCGACATCGACGGTGTACCCGTCTTCCCTGATCGGCGCGTAATGGATGTCGAGGCCATACAGACCCGCACATCCGGCTTCATGATGGGTTACATGACCGCCAATGGATGCAGGTGGCACGATCACCGCGTCGCCGGGTTTGGTCAGCGCCATAAAGCCGTACATGTTGGCCATGGCACCGGACGCCACACGGATTTCCGCATACTGCGCGGCGAAGACCTCCGCACACAGTTCAGCCGCGATAACCTCGATTTCCTCAATGGCTTCCAGGCCCATCTCGTATTTGTCGCCCGGATATCCCAGTGACGGACGTGAGCCGAGGCCGGCAGACAGCATGGCTTCCGCACGCGGGTTCATGACATTGGTGGCAGGGTTGAGATTGAAGCAATCACGTTCATGGATGGTTTTGTTGTCTTCAACCAGCTGATCGAGCCGGGCATTGATCTGCGTGCTGGACGCTTGCGCCGTTTCGGTCGCAATGCGCTGCACCAGCGTTTCGCAGTGAGCCGGGACCCAGGGTCTTGGTGAAAGGCATGTCATTGTCAGCTCCTTGGCGGGCAACAGTACTGATTGTTTTTCCAAAAGAGCAGTGGCCGGGCTTGCAGGCAAATCAGTTTTGCGAAATATTAGGGTCAGAAAAAATGAGGCTCAAATGGCTGTTGCACCCCCACGTCCCAAAGACCTGCCGCTGACCGCGCTCAGGGCTTTTGAAGCTGCCGCCCGGCTTGGCGGGTTTGCCGCTGCATCGCAGGAACTCGGCGTCACACCAGGGGCCATTACCGCACATATAAAGTCACTGGAAGCCGTATTGGGGGCAACACTGTTTGAACGCACTGCGCGAGGGGTGCAACTGACCGCTCTGGGTCACTCGGTGCTGCCGCGTTTCACTGAGGCGTTTGACGGGCTTGGACTGGCTGTCCAGGCCCTGCGCAATGAAGCCGTCCCAAGCGCTGTCCATATCGCCACCTTGCCGTCACTGGCGCAATTGTGGCTGTCACCACGCCTGCCGGCCCTGCGCTCTGCGGCACCGGACATATCAATATCGATTACTGCTATGGAAGCACCGCCGAACCTGAAACGCGTGCCCTATGATTTGAGCCTGTTTTACGGAAATGACCCCAAGGGCGCACTGGCCCGTGACGTGATCTTTCCCGTCTGTTCGCCGGCGATGGCCGCAAAACTCAGGTCGACGGAGGATCTTTCGCAAGTTTCCTGTCTGTCGGACTCAACCTGGGTCGATGATTGGGCAATCTGGTGTCGCGCTGCAGGTTCTGATTTCATACCCCGCGGTCCGGTGTTCTCGCTGTACACGCTGGCAGTTGAAGAGACCATAAATGGTGCCGGTGTGTTGATGGGACACGAAGCCCTTGTCGCATCACACCTGGCGAGCGGCGAACTGGTGGCGCCATTTGACCTGAAGGTGCAGCTGGACGCCTCGCTCAGGCTGTGGTCGCAGAGGCATTTCAAATCTGGCAGCGCGGCATCACGGGTGATGCTGTGGTTGCAGGAAAGTCGATAATTCCCTTCGTGTAAGTCAGTTGCGCGAACGCCACATGCCTTTGCCGGCCAGCGGACGATCTCTCACGACGGCCTCGCGCTTGAGTACATAAACACCGGATGCAATAATCATCAGGGCACCAACCAGGGTGGTGGCTTTCGGTACTTCATTCCACAACAGATACGACAGGATCGTGGCCCACAGCATCGACGTATATTCAAATGGCGCGACGGTAGGGGCATTGCCGATGCGATACGCTGTGGCCAGCAGCCAGAACCCCAGCGCTGAAATCACCCCGATAACGAACATCATCACCAGTTCGTATCCTGTTGGCATGTGCCACGGCAGCAACAGGAATTTCAGCGTGCTGTCGGCAGTTGTCGTGGGTTCGAAATTAGCGACCAGCACGCCTATTGCGCCGCCACAGTAAAAGAAGGTGATCATCATGTAGAACGCCATCACGGAGCCTGATTCGGTAATGCCCATCTTGCGGCCAAGCAAAGCCGAGATCGAATAGCAGAAAGCCGCAATGATCGGCAGAATGGCCGTCAGCTGGAATGTGTCCGCGCCGGGCTGAATGATCACCATGGCACCTGCAAACCCAAACAGTATTCCGGCCCATCTGCGCCAGCCGACCCGTTCTCCAAGGATGGGAACGGCAAGTGCTGTAATGAACAGCGGCGCGGTAAACCAGATCGCCACCACCGCTGTCAACGGCATGGTCGGAAGGGCGAGATAATAGAAGAAAAACGCACCGAACCCGATAAACGAACGCAGCGCATGCATCACCGGATGCCGCGTCGCCAGCGTGCCAAGACCTGATTCGTAATGCACGATCATGAACATCAGGGGCAGGGCGATGACGGCCCGGACAAATACGATCTGATGGGCCGGATAGCGATCCGATAATTGTTTCACAATCACGTCCTGAAACGAGAATATGAAAATCCCGGCGCACAGGAACAAGACCGCACGAGCCGTATCGCTCATGCCGGAAAGCCTGAAGTTGTCGGTGGGAACGCTCATCGTGACGGTTCGCCTTCCTTACCAATTGCCGGTCACTTGCGAGGAAGTGAGCAAATCATGATGAGTGAAAGCGTGTCATGCCCGCGTTGAGGGTGTCTTGCCCAAAAACGTCAGGCCGAATGTCGCGATTTGACAATCAGCCCGGCGGGCATTCGGGCTATTTCAACTTGGCAACGCCAAGTGGTACAGCATATTTTTTGCACCAGATAACCACTTCCCTGGCAGCTTTCGTGACGGCCGTGGCCGGTACGGAATAGGTGCCGGCCCCCTTGTTTTTCGCCAGAACGCCCGCCGTGCCGCCTTTGAGCGGGCGAGATCCTTTGCCCAGTGACACATAGGGGTCAGGCGCACCATCCAGGTTGAAATTCGATCCCAGTTTGATGACCAGCCTGCCGCCTTGCTCGGTGACCGTAACCGACCCTGATGTCTTGTGACCCGAGGCGCCTTTGAAGGTGCCGCTTGCAGCCAGTGTGGGGACTGCCGTCATTACGAGCAGGGCAACGGCAAATGCAGTTGATTTGAACATGAGAAAATCTCCGGTCGGTTTTGTTTGCGCCAAATTTATGGTGCCACTCATGTCACCTGCAAATCACATGGCAGTGTGAATTCGGTGATTACTTGATCAGGCCCGCGCCTTCATGCGCATCTTGATCGGCCCGTCAGCCCGGCCGTTGATGAGTTGCGCAACATAGGGATTTCCAGACCCATCAATGTCGGCCACCGCACCTTCCCACACAATCGCGCCTTCATGCAGCATGAACAGATGATCATATTCGCTGCGTGCAGCGTCCATGTCGCTGGTAATGGCAAACACGGTGGCATGGCTGTCTTCAATGGAACGGTCGAGCAGCCGGTAAATCGCCTTGGTGGTGATCGGGTCAAGACCGGCAGTGGGTTCATCAAGCAACATCAAGGATGGCTGGCTGGCCAGTACACGGGCGATGCCGACACGTTTCTGCATGCCGCCCGACAGTTCAGATGGCAATAAATCTGCAGTACCGGCCGGCAGGTTGACGCGCGCCAGCTTGTCAATTGCAAGCTCGCGCGCTTCTTTCCGGTTCATACCGTCATTGTTGATCAGGCTGAACGAGATGTTTTCCCACACCTTGAGGCTGTCGAACAGACCGCCTTGCTGGAACAGGACGCCGGTGTCGGCGAGCAGCTCATTGCGATCACGTTGACTGATTCCCGTAACGGGTTGGCCATCCAGCTTGATGGTTCCCCTGGTCGGCACATGAATACCCGCCACGCATTTCATCAACACGGTTTTTCCTGACGCCGCAGGTCCTATAAGCACGGTTTTACGGCGGGCAGGAATGTCCATTGTGATGTCATGCAGCACCTTCGCGTCGCCAAATGACATGTTCAGGCCAGCAATGGACAGTTTTACGGTATCGGTGCTGGTGGTCATGAGGCAGGTCCGGCGTGATTGTCGTCAGCGTTAGATATGAGCTTGTACCGCGTGCGGCTGTTTTTCTCAATCGTTGTAGTCTTTCAAACCCATGTCTGTAATTGTTTCCACACCCTAGACTTGCGCCTAGCGAATAGGCCATAACGGGTCAGCAATTCACCTATTAGGACTGCTCTTTGCGCAGCTCGGGTTTCTGGCATGAAAAACTTATTACTGCAGTTGTTCACCTGGTGGAATGGTCAGACCATGGGAACGCGCTGGTTCACGGCTCGCCATGGCGAGAAGGTCGGCACCGATGAGTTCGGTAATACCTATTACCGCGCTCCGTCAAAATTGCCGGCATCGATCGCCGAGCGCCGCTGGGTCATCTATGTCAATTATGCGGAAGCATCGATGATCCCGCCCGGTTGGCATGGCTGGATGCATCACCGCACCGATACACCGCCCAGCGAGGTGGAGTATGTAGCGCGCGACTGGCAGAAACCGCATCATCCCAACCTCACTGGTTCGTCAAAGGCCTATCGGCCTGCGGGCAGTCTGTTGGGTGCAACGCCGAAGCAGGCGGCAAAACCGGATTATGACGCATGGCGGCCTCAATAGGCGGTCTGGTCAAACAGTTTCACACCACGGGTATTGAGGCAGGAGCACCCCGGATATGAAGAATTCCATGGCGGAGACAGCCGTTGGCGCTTTCGTTGTTGCCATTGCGGTTGGATTTTTCGGTTTCATGTATTTCGTAGGCGGGCTCGGCGGGCCAGCGAATGGCTATACCGTCAAGGCATCGTTCGGATCGGTTGACGGGATTTCGGTTGGCACGGATGTGCGCATGGCGGGTATCAAGATCGGCTCGGTGACGGGACAGAACCTTGACCGTGAAAGTTATCGGGCGAATCTAGAACTGGCGGTCGATTCCAGCGTCAAGTTACCTGAAGACAGCACTGCAAAAATCGCCTCTGAAGGCCTGCTTGGCGGAAAATTCATTTCGCTGGAGCCGGGCGGCAGTGACACCCTGATTGCCAGTGGCGGGGAGATAGAATTCACCCAGGATGCCATTGATCTTTTCGGACTGGTGTCACAATTCGTGCTCGGGTCAAACAAGTCGGATGACAAGAAACCGGAAGGCGACGCGACCCAGTCAAGCCAATGAATGTCAACACATCATCATCAAAACAGACCTGGTCGGCGGATACTTATTCGACACATGGTCGATTCGTGGCTGATCTGGCCGGTGCGGTTTTCGAATGGCTGGCGCCGCAGGCAGGCGAAAGAATTCTCGACCTGGGCTGTGGTGACGGGGCCTTGACCCGGAAACTGGCGGATGCCGGCGCTGACGTGCTCGGTGTTGATATGAGTGACGATCTGCTGTCGGCGGCACGAGAGCGTGGTTTGACGGTCGCAAAGGGTGACGGCAATGCGCTTGATTTTCCCGCGGAGTTTGACGCGGTGTTCTCTAACGCCGCACTCCACTGGATGAACCAGCCTGAGAAGGTGATTGACGGTATATCGCGCGCATTGAAACCCGGCGGACGCTTCGTTGCGGAATTTGGCGGGCACGGCAATGTGGCGGCTATTGTGACTGCCATGCGAGCGGTAGGCGAGCGCCGGGCAGGCGATGAGACCCTTGCCGGCCCGTGGTTTTTCCCGTCACCGGAGGTCTATGGTGAAATGCTGGGTGATGCTGGTTTTGAAATACGCCGTATCGGCTTGTATCCAAGACCGACACCATTGAAGACGGGCATGAAGGAATGGCTCAAGCTTTTCCGAAAACCGTTCTTTGCGCAATTTGGTGATGCGGCAGACAGCGTGCTGGATGAAGTTGAACAATTGCTGCGCCCCAGCCTTTGTGACGCACGTGGAAACTGGACGGCTGACTATGTACGTATTCGCGTGGAGGCAATGAAGCCTTTATGAAACTGTCCGGAGTATGTTGTCTTGTTCCGAGTATTATTCTGGCGGGGGTTCTGGTTGGTGCACCAGGGCCTGTGCGCGCGCAGGCCATACAAAATCCGCTGGCGGTTTTTGCCGGGCTCGACAAGATCACCGGCCGCATCACCACTTTTGAAATTCCCGTCAATGAAGTACGCAGATTCGGCGCATTGAATGTGTATCCGCGCATCTGCAATTCCAGGCCACCAACCGAAGAACCCAAGACAACCTCCTTTGTACAGGTTGACGAGAACCTGTTGAGCGGTGGCACACGGAGAATTTTTTCGGGCTGGATGCTGGCCGAAAGCCCCGGTCTGAATGCGGTTGAACACCCGGTCTATGACGTGTGGCTGATTGGGTGCCGCGATCCGAATCGCAAGAGTGTTGATGACGAACA
Organism: uncultured Alphaproteobacteria bacterium; assembly: GCA_963698275.1. Classification (GTDB taxonomy): domain Bacteria; phylum Pseudomonadota; class Alphaproteobacteria; order Rhizobiales; family Aestuariivirgaceae; genus Anderseniella. The sequence continues at coordinate 161,622 of CAVOQE010000002.1, forward strand.
GGACGCCGTGCCACCGGCACAAAACGAACCTCCCGTTGAAGGCGGGCAACAAACCGCGCCACAACAGTAATGACTTGATATGCGAACCCTAGTTTTGCCACACATCCACGCCATCAAGGCATGTGAATGGGCGATTCTGAGTCAGGCGGGGAGATGATTGTGACAAAAAGGCTGGTAAATTTGCTGTCGGGTGCATTGGCGGCGAGCATAATCTGCATGCCCGTGACGGTAATGCCGGCACATTCTGCAAGTTCGTGCTCGGCATTGAAAAAAGAGTTTTCAAAAAAGATTCGGCCCTCAATTCTCAGACTTGCCAAGAAAGAATTCCATCTGAGCAATTGGTATCATGCAACGCTGAAGAAGCAGCAATCAGGCGCTCATCCGACGCTTGAAGACATCAACACCACCCACAAGGCGATGTTGGACAACTGCGATACGCGGTCCGACAAGGCATCTTGCCGCAAGTTTTCAACCCAGATGACAGCTGCATCGCGGCGCATTTTCAACGTCAACAAGCGCTGGAAAGCAGCGGGTTGCCCGGGGCAACTGGACAAGTAGAACGCCTGGAGCAACACGGGTTCAAATGAACCCGTAAACCTGATCTGCAGGCCTTTACTCTTCCGGTGGGTAATGCATCGGAATGCTGATTTCGGTCACGGCCGGCCCTTTGACACCAAACGTCGCTTCATGATGAAGCGGAATAAAGCGCGGCGGCGTGTGGTAGTTTGAAACACCGGCACCCTCGATCGGGTATTTCAGAAACCGGTGCCGCTCCAGAACGCCGTCATTGTTCTGGTCATGTCCAACGGAAATGGCGTATTTTCCGTCCGGCACATTTTCAAACAGGAAGCTTACCGTGCCCTGTACGGCGGGCACTTTGATCTGCCTGACATTGCTGCCGCTTTTTTCACAACTCGGGAAGCCCCAGCCGGATGTCCAAAGGCATGCCAAAACCGTACCACTTGCATTGCGAACCCCGGTGACCGAAACAAACACGTCTGCAGCCATCGCCGGTGTTGCCAGCGCAACTGAACACGCAACAACCGCGATGCAGCGCAGTGACCGTAAGGAAGAAACTATATGCATATTGAATAACACCGTAACTGATTGGTTCCAAACTAGTATAGCAGCAAGCGCAATTTTGTAGAGTACATTACGTGTTGCCGAAATTGTGATGATCTTATGTGTCTTCATGATGGCCGGATTTGGCCGATGCCAAAACCGCCTCCGGTTTGTCGTCATCTTTAAACGCGGTAAAATCCGCCTGCGCCAACAATGCATCATCGAGCAGTTTGCGATAGTCGTCGCGCAGCACTTCCTCGCAACCGAATGTCTTCAGATGGTCGGTGACAAATTGCGTGTCCAGCAAGCGAAACCCTCCGGCCTTGAGACGGGCGACCAGATGCACCATGGCAACTTTTGATGCATCGCGTTGTGCTGAAAACATGCTTTCGCCGAAAAACACCGCCCCGATGCGTACGCCGTAAAGTCCGCCAACCAATGCTCCCTTGCTATCGCGGCATTCAACCGAATGGCAGCAACCCATGGCGTGCAACTGGTTGTACAAGGCGGAAATTCTGGCATTGATCCAGGTTGAGGGCCGTTCTACCACCGCCTGTTCGCCGGCACTGCCGGCCTGGCCTGAGCATGCCTTGATCACACCATCGAAATCAGTGTCCACGGTGACGGAGAATTGCTGCGACCGGATCCGCCGCGCCAGCGATCGCGATACATGAAACCGATCGAGCGGGATAATCCCGCGCACTTCCGGCTCGACCCAGTAAAGCGCGCTGTCAGTGGCGCTTTCTGCCATTGGAAAAATTCCGGCAGTATAGGCTTTCAGCAACACTTGAGGTGTGATCGTTGACATGGCCGATAGTGTTACCGGATTGCCGGTGTGACCGGCAAGAGAACAATTCTTGGTGATGCAGGGTGCGCAAAGCGGGACAACATGCTAGGCCTCCATTCAACTGGATAGTGCATATGGGATATGAAACATGCAGGACGACAAGGTTACCGGTGAGGAAGCTCGCGCCGGCCGTATTGTGAAAAAGGGCCGGATTCTGAGACTGCTGATGATCTCGATTGCATTGTTGGTGATCGGTTTTCTCGTGGTCGGATACGTCAACAGCTAGATCAGGATGATTTTTGGTTGAAGCAGCCAAAATCCTGATCGCTTTGTAGATGTGAAAGCAGCTTCATGGGGCCTCCCCAACCCATATCGCTGTAAACGCCAGTTTGTCTTGCCGGTTGCAAACGGGCTGTGTGGGCAATATCGCATTCACAACCCGCAACCGGTTGATTTGAATGAGCCAGGGTGAAGCTCACAGCCATGCCTCCGTGAGCCGGGTCGAAAACACCAGGTGGCGTCATGATCGGTTTGAAGGCCAGTTGGACAGCTGTCAGGCAGGGCGCGATTGCGTGCTGCACGCTCGGGCTTGTGTCAGTTGTCATGCAGTCGCCCGGCAATGCCTCGTTCACGGCCAGTTTCCAGCCATGCGAACTTCCCGCTATTGCCACCGGCAGCAATGGCATGCTGGCACGTTGTCAGGTCGATTTTGCAGGCACATCGGGCACCGTAGAGTTGGTTGGTCAAGCGCCGAACCAGGTTCATGAGGTCGTGTTTCGGGGCCAGAATGACGAGACTGTCCAGCGTATCCCGGTTTCAGCCCGGCCCTTTATTGACCCGGAAAATGTGTCGATCATTGTTCGCGACATGAATTTTGACGGCATGCCGGATTTTGGGCTGCGGGACTTTGCTCTGACTGGGCCAAACGAGCCGTGGCAGTTCTGGCTATGGGATAGGGCACACAACAGATTCGTGTTTCGTACCGCTCTCAGCAAATTACCTAATCCGGAAGTCAGTACCGCATCACAGGTCGTGCGGGCTCATGTCGTTGACGACCACGGCAACATCACGACGAATACCTACACCTGGCACAAGGGTGATCTTGTGCTGCAAGGCTCTGCCCGCGAAGTCACCCGCTGATAACCAGAGCGAGATGGGTTCAAGAGAACTCTTGAACCTGATCTAGAGCGCGCTTTCGTCCTGTTTGGTGCACGGCCACGGATTTGGTGCTTCAACGCCTGCCGGGAGTTTGGTTGAACTGTCTCCGCACGCAATCGCGACCTGGGCACTGGTCAGCCCGGTGACGCCGGACAGGTCCGCACCTACCAGTGAGCTGCGATACAGGTATGCATTGGTCCAGTTCGATCCCGTCAGCTTGGCATTCCGGAACGAGGCCCTGGCCACTATCGCAAAGGTAAGGTCGATGCTGGTCAGATCGGCATTGTCAAAATTGCTGCGGATCACATCCGACTTTTCAAGCGACGCTCCGCTGAGGTTTGCTCCGGTGAACAGGGCGCGGGGCAGGCTGGCACGTGACAAATCGGCCTTGGTCAGATTGGCCCCGCTCAAATCGGGCCGGAACAATTCGATCGCCTGCATGTTGGCACCGCTCAGGTCTGCATCGACGAGCACGGTCCGGTTGCCGGCGGTTTTCACCAGAGATGCGCCCTTGAGCGAGGCTCCTTTCAGCGATGTGTAGCTCAGGTCGGCAGTATCCAGATTCGCTCCGTCAAGGTTTGCGCCGCCAAGATCTGTGCTGGTCAGGTTGCTGCCGTCAAGCTTTGCGCCATCCAGGGATGCAGAGCCCAGCATGAGAAGCTTTTTTGAACAACCGGACCAGTCAACGCCTGACCCTGCATGGTCCTTGCATCCGGCTTGTGCCGTTGCAGGGACAACACCGAGCATCACGGTGGCCAGCAATGCAGCCATTTTCATAGAGAACGCCTCCCGAATATTTCTGTCGCCTTAGGGTCAGAACCCTAGATTCTATTCCTCAGATTTGTATAGCAGTAGATTTCCAGTGCTTTGGGGCGAAAACACGGACAGGCTGAACAATTCCCTTCAATTCATGGTGACCAATGTCGTCCAGAGGGATTTCGAGCAAGTCGGCAACCTGCTGCGACATGACCACAGGGCGCATCACGCGTTTGGTCAGTGCTTCCAGGCGGGCGGCTTCGTTAACGGCACTGCCGATGACGGTAAAGTCCAACCGGTCCTGGCCGCCGACATTTCCGAAGAAGACTTCGCCGATATGCATGGCGATGCCGCATCGAATCGGGCTCCATCCGTTCAGGCTGCGAATGTCTTCGCAAGGGTTGGTATTGTAGGCATCAAGATTTCTCAGAGCCTCGTCAGCGGCAGTCATGGCCGCTTTTGCCGCATCTGCCGCCGTTTCGGCACACTGGAACGGAAACACCGCCAATACACCGTCACCGAGAAATTTGAGCACATCACCACCATTGTCTGTAACCGCGCTCACCACCTGCTCAAAAAAACCGTTCAGAATCCGGTTAACCTGGGGCCCTGAGTATTTTTCGGTCAGCTCGGTAAACCCGCGCATGTCCGCGACCCAGATCACCGCCTCGATGGCATTGCCATCACCCCGGCTGATCGAACCCTCCAATACCTGCTTGCCGGCGCTGGGCCCCAGATAGACGCTGAGAACATTTTCTGCGATACGCCGCGCCGTATGACGGTGAACATGCAGCGCGAGATATTTGAGCACCCGGTCGAGCTGGTCTTGTTGCTGTTTCGTGAACCTGTTCTGTTCGGCTGTGGCTATGGTCACCACGTCGAAGCGGTTCGCACCAATGCGTTTGGGCATCGGTAGCACCGCGTAGTGTGTTATGCCTTGCTCGGCAAGCTCGCCGGCGACTGGATACAATGCCTGTGTTTCCGGATCGCGGACGTCCAGAAAAAGTGATTGACCGTCTTCAATCGCCAGTCGCAAGGGGCTGCGCATATAGGCTTCTGATCGAGCCGACATGGCCTTCACAACAATCTCGTCGCACAAGCCGTCAAACTTGCTCCAGATCCAGCCAAACCCGGTCAGTTGCGGATGCAGTGTGCCCACATGGATGGTTGCGCGCACGACTGGCAGGCCGGCAGCGACCATGCGCCAGGCCAGCGATTCAGCCAGTGAGAGCAAATCGGTTTCGTTTATGGCGTCTGTCAGGAGCCAGTCTTCAAGATGTGCGAACGAAGATGTCGTTCCAGCGGCCGCCTCACCGCGGCTGCTGCGGCCGAGCACATGGACAAAGTCCGGGTAGGATCTCGGTGCCGGATCAAGATAAATCGGTGGCATAGATTGTTCCCATGGATCGCCCGGGCTCAAATGCCCGGACTGAAGGACTTATATAGGAGAAATTTCGCAGGTTTCCATGCCGACAGGCCGAACAAGCTGGCGACCTGATCATTACTTGGCCAGAAACTTCTCCAGCCAGTGAATATCGTATTCACCATCGATGATATCGGGTTCGCCAAGCAGGCGCTGAAACAAGGGAATCGTGGTTTCGATTCCCTCAATGACATATTCCCCGAGTGCGCGTCTCAACCGCATCAGGCACTCGTTTCGGTCCCGGCCGTGCACGATCAGCTTGCCGATCAGGCTGTCATAGTAGGGCGGGATTGAGTATCCGGCATAGATGCCCGAGTCCACACGAACGCCGAGGCCGCCGGGCTGGTGTACGCCGATCACCTTGCCGGGAGACGGCGCAAAGGTTTCAGCGTTTTCCGCGTTGATGCGGCATTCAATGGCATGGCCGGAAAAATGAATGTCTTCCTGTTTGAAGCCGAGCGTAGCGCCTGATGCGACACGCAGTTGCTCCTGCACGAGATCAAGGCCTGTAATCGCCTCTGTTACCGGATGTTCAACCTGCAATCTGGTGTTCATTTCAATAAAGAAAAACTCGCCGTCCTCGTAAAGGAATTCGACGGTACCGGCTCCTGAATACTTCATTTCCGCCATTGCATTGGAACAGGTCTCGCCGATTTCCTTGCGTTGGGCTGCATTCAGGGCAGGCGACAAGGCCTCCTCCCAAACCTTCTGATGCCGGCGCTGCAGCGAACAATCGCGCTCGCCCATATAGACAGCATTGCCCTTGCCGTCACCAAACACCTGCACCTCGATATGGCGCGGTGTGGCCAGATAGCGCTCTATATAAACAGCGTCATCACCAAATGCGGCTTTCGCTTCGGTTTGAGCTGTTGACAGTGCGTTGTCGATTTCGTCTTCGGACAGCGCAACCTTCATGCCGCGCCCGCCGCCGCCTGCAGCAGCCTTGATCAATACCGGGTAGCCGATTTCCTTCGCTACGCGCCGGGCTTCTTCAAACCCGGACACCCCGCCGTCCGAGCCGGGCACCACCGGGATGCCAAGCTTCTTTGCAGTGAGCTTGGCTTCGATCTTGTCGCCCATGATCGAGATGTGCTCGGCTGACGGGCCGATGAAGGCGATGTCGTGTTCTTCGAGAATTTTGGCAAACCGGGCGTTTTCCGACAGGAAACCGTAGCCGGGATGTACCGCATCGGCACCTGTGATTTCGCACGCCGCTACAATGGCGGGGATGTTGAGATAACTGTCCGTGGCAGATGGCGGGCCGATGCAAACGCTTTCATCGGCCAGGCGCACATGCATGGCCGTCGCGTCAGCGGTGGAGTGAACCGCGACCGTCTGCACGCCCAACTCCCGGCAGGCGCGCAGCACACGAAGCGCGATTTCACCACGGTTGGCTATGAGGACTTTTTCAAACATCTAAATCTGGGCCTTATGGGGGCGGCGGTCTGTATGTGAGTGCAGGCAGGCGTCAGCTTATTCGATTACCATCAACGCTTCGTCATACTCGACAGGATCGCCATTGTTCACGAGGATCGCTGTCACAGTGCCACTGTGCGGGGCAGGGATCTGGTTCATGGTCTTCATGGCTTCGATGATCATGATTGCCTGGCCTGTCTTGACCTTGCTGCCAACCTGTACAAACGGAGCGGCCTCGGGTGAGGGCGACATATAGGCGGTACCGACCATCGGTGAATTCACCGTTCCTGCCGGCTTTCCAGCAGGTGCAGCGGGAGCTTCCGGGGCGGGTGCACTGACAATGCTCGGTGCAGGTGTCTGGACCACCGGCGCGGGAGCGGCATAGCTGGCGGTGATCTCTCTTGCCACGCGGATCTTCAGGCCGTCCTGTTCAACCTCGATTTCACTCAGACCTGTGTCGGTCAGGATTTCGGCAAGCTGGCGGATTTGCTCGTTGTCGAATGTCTTGTTGTCCTTGGCCATATCTGATTCCGGTGTCCTGTGCTTCAGGTTTTGCCAGCCCTGGCGGCGGCGATTTGTTTTGCAGCGTCGATTGCCATTACATATCCATGCGCGCCAAACCCGCACATGACCCCGTCTGCAACGCTGGAGATGAAGCTCTTATGCCGGAAGCTCTCGCGCTTGTACACATTTGAAAGATGCAGCTCCACGACCGGTAGCCCGGTCGCTTTGAGGGCGTCGTGCAAGGCAACCGAGGTGTGCGTGTAGGCAGCCGCGTTGATAATTATGGCGATCGCCGTATCCCGGGCCTGCTGCACCCATTCCACCAATTCGCCTTCGATGTTGGATTGGCGAAAATCGACACTGGTACCAATTGTTTCTGCATGGGCATGGCAACTGGCTTCAATGTCTGCCAGCGTGGTCGCGCCATATATCTCAGGTTCGCGTGTGCCGAGCAGGTTCAGGTTCGGACCATTAAGTATCAGAATCGTTTCGGGCAAGAGAGATCATCTCCAAATGGGGCAGGTGAGGGGTAACAGCACACATACGCTGTCCTCCACCTTTTCTTGTATACCGGTCTTGCCACAAAAACGGCGCCCGGCCAAGCGCGAGCACCGGTCAAGCTGTGGATGAGATTATATGGTCACCACAGGTGCGTGGGGTCATGTGAAACCGGAACCTGCGATTTGCAGCTGCAATATCAGCAGTATTGGCACCCGCCCTTGTCGCGGACGGTTTTGACACTGGTTGCGAGTTGGTCATAAGGCATGGCACCGGGCACCAGATTGTCATCGATGACAAATGCCGGCGTCCCGTTGATGCCGAGGGACTGGGCCAGCGCGCGGTTGTCATTGATGCTCTTCTCAATCGCTTCCGCGTCCGTGGTCATGTCCGCCTTCAGTTTCTCCACGTCAAGGCCGGCCTCGGCTGCAATCGACATGACCTTTGCCTCATCGTCGATACTGCCGCTGGCAGCCATCATGGCCAGATGCAATTCCCAGTATTTGCCCTGTTTCTTGGACGCGATGGCCGCGCGCGATGCGATGATCGACCCTTCCGACAGGATCGGAAACTCCTTCATGACGATGCGCAGGTTCTTGTCTTCTTCGGTGAACCGAAGCACGTCGGCGACAGAGCGCTTGCAGTAACCGCAATTATAATCGAAGAACTCGACCATGGTGACGTTGCCATTGGGGTTTCCGGTAACAAAATCATTTTCGTTGTGGAAAAGCTGTTTCGCATTACTGGCAATGGCTTCGCGAGCCTGTTTGTCCTGCTGGTCGCGTTCGGCAGCCTGCAGCTTGGCGATCATCTCGTTGAGAATGGCCGGGTTTTCCAGCAGGTACTCCCGAATGATGTTATGCATCTCATTGGTTTGCGCCTTTGAGAATGTTTCCTGCGCAGACACCGGCTGAGGCAACCACACACTGCCGGCAGCTATTGCAAGTGCCACAAGGTGGGCTGTGAATTTGGTGCGCATGAAATTTGACTCCTGTGTTGTCCAAATCTGAACGGATTGGTTTGATGACCGTTTATACCGGTTCCTTGCGAGAATTCATCCTCAACTTTTCTTTTTTTTCAGAGCGTTGAGGATGTCGCTTGCCCTGATCCAGACTGTCGATCCGGATTTTGCCCGGCGCTTGGCCCCTTCGGCCTTGGTTTTCGCGAGCTTTTTGTCACCGCGCAACATGGCGCTTTCCGCAGTGGACAATTCGGCACGTGCATAGTCGCCCAAAATGCCGTGCGCCCGCGCTTTCAGCAAATGTAATGAACCCGACTCGCCCTCAAACCTCTCGGCTTTTGACAAGACTGACAGCGCTGTCCGGGCCGAGGCTTTCGTGTTTGCAGCCAGCAGTGCCTGTGCCAGCAGAATGCTGATCAATCCGCTTTTCGGATAGAGTTTCACTGCCTGCTGCAAGGGAGCGACGGCCTCACCGGGAAAGCCTTTTTCCAGCAGTGCCTGGCCTTTGAGTTCCCAGAAATAGGGGTTCTTCGGTATCTGCGCGATCAGTCGGTCAATCGCAGGTATGGCGGTTTGCAGATCACCCACCCTGTAGGCGGCAATGGCGCGGGCATATTGTGCCGGGATGGACTGGTTTGAAGCCGGATAGGACAAGTAGACAGATTGTGCCGAGCGGGTGAAACCGGCCAGTTTTGCCTGCGCCATCTTGTGGCGGAAGACCAGGTAGTCCTTGTCCTTCTTGTTGTAGTGCTCGGATGCCCGGACGCGGTTTTCCAGAACCCGGATGCGCTGCAGAGGCAGCGGGTGGGACACGGCGTACGGGTCGACATACTGCAGGGAGGCAATGGATTGGTTGTAGAGCTTCTGAAACAGTTCCAGCATGCCGCGGCCCGATTGTCCGGACGCATTCAGGTAGCGCAGGGCACCTTCGTCGGCGGAAGCTTCCTGGGCACGGACATAGGTCAGCAAATTTCGCTTGGCAAACTCAGCGCCGCCCAGGACCAGTGCGCCGGATGCGCCGCCGCTGGAGCCTGCACCAGCCCGCGCTGCACCGACTGCGGCTGCAGCGCCCAGCAATGTTCCGATGATGGCCTGCGTCGAGGCACGGTCAAGCTGCACACCGAGCCGCGCCAGATGCCCTTCGGCAACGTGGGCAGTCTCGTGCGCCAGCACGCCGATGATCTCATTCGGGGTGCCGGCCTGTTCGATCAGGCCGGTGTGAATGAAAATGCGTTGGCCTCCCGCGACGAACGCATTGATACGGCTGTCGTCGATCAGGTAGACGTTCACGGCTCCGGGCGGGATACCGGCAACCTTGAAGATTGGTTTCAGGTAGCGCCGCATCAATTCTTCGATTTCCGCGTCGCGGATCAGTCGTGGACTGTTGCCGCGCTGTTGCGCAAACGAGGGCAGGCTGGCCTGAGCCACCATGACGGCGGACAGCACAATGATCCCGATTGTACGCAAAGAGTTCTGCATCGGCCTGTTGAAATGTCCCTTTAGTGCAACCGGCCCCGATGCTGTCATCACGACATAGCAGCGAATGTCCGGATCAGACGGATTTGTATCGAACATTACGGCAAAAGCATGGGGGATGCGATGAGGTGCGCGGTCACAGAGCCGTGAGGTGTTTTGCCGTCAACCGGTTTGCACGAACCAGTGCATCTGGTAGGTAGGGACAAAGTTCACCTTCCAGACTTCAATCGATCGATTCCAGGTACCATGTCTCCATCATCTTCCAGACGAGCCGCTCTTGTTCAGCCATTCATCGTGATGGACATGTTTCGTGAAGCCAATGCGCTTGCCGCCGACGGCCACGATGTTGTGCATATGTCGGCCGGCCAACCCGCCGGCGGACCGCCGCAAAAAGTGCTTGAGGCAGCCCGGGAAGCACTGAACGGTGCCTATATGGGGTACACAAACTCGTTGGGGCTGCCGGCGTTGCGTGAACGCATAGCACGGCACTATCACGACGCTTATGGCGTGGACGTCGATCCCGGCAGAGTGGTCGTGACAACCGGCTCGTCAGGGGCGTTTGTCCTCAGTTTCCTTGCCTGCTTCGATCAGGGCGACAAGGTCGGGCTTACGGTGCCGGGTTATCCGGCCTATTCCAACATCCTGACGGCGCTTGATATCACGGTTGCGGACATAGAGGTTGATGCTCGCCATCGCTGGGCGCCAACGTCTGCGCAGATTTCGACCGCCTGTGAAAACGGTTTGTCGGGTCTGTTGCTGGCAAGCCCTGCCAATCCAACCGGCACAATGGTCACACCGGACAATCTGGCAGCCATTTCCCGGACATGTGCGAGCCGGGACATCTGGTTTATTTCCGATGAAATCTATCACGGTCTCAACTATGAGATGCCCCAGGCAACCGCGCTGAACAGCAATTCAGACGCCATTATCATCAATTCGTTTTCGAAATACTATTGCATGACCGGATGGCGTATCGGCTGGATGATCGTCCCGGACAGCCTGGTTCGCCCGGTGGAATGCCTGGCTCAGAGCCTGTTCATCTCTCCGCCAACCATATCACAGTATGCAGCCATGGCGGCGTTTGACGCTACCGAAGAACTGGAGCAACGCAAGGCACAGTATCGGGAAAACCGTGACTTTCTGTTGCGCGAGTTGCCTGGACTGGGGCTCGGCAACCTGTCGCCGGCAGATGGGGCATTCTATCTCTACGCCGATGTCGCAAACCTGACCAATGACAGTTTTGCTTTCGCTCAGGCGATGCTCAAGGAGGCCCATGTCGCTGCATCTCCCGGCGCTGATTTTGATGCAGAAAGGGGCAACCGGTTCTTGCGGTTGTCGTTCGCCGGTTCGATGGAGCATATGGAAAAGGCCGTTGAGCGCCTGTCGCGCTGGCTTCCAAAAGCGGGATAGGACAACTCGGTGACGTCTGCAGCCATAGCCGGTTTCCTGCTCGGCGGGACCCTCATTATTGCCATTGGGGCGCAAAACGCCTTCATTCTGCGTCAGGGCCTGAAGCGCGAGCATGTGTTTGTGTTGTGCTTCATCTGTGCCCTGGCAGATGCATTGCTGATCGCGGCTGGCGTCGCAGGTCTGGGAACACTCATCAAACAGATGCCGTTCCTGCTGAAGTTCATAACCGCTGGTGGTGCGCTGTTCTTGTTGGCCTATGGAGCACTTGCCTTCAGGCGGGCTGCTTTCCCGAGCGCGTTGCAGGCAGGCGCCGGCGGGCCACTAACCCTGCGCGCAGCGATCGCCACAGTGCTCGCTTTCACATTTCTCAATCCGCACGTCTATCTCGATACGGTTGTGCTGCTGGGCGGCCTGTCTGCGCGGTATGATGGTGTGAGCAGAATTGCCTATGGGGCCGGTGCATGCATTGCGTCGTTTACGTGGTTTTTCTCGCTGGGTTATGGCGCCCGGCTGTTATCGCCATGGTTTGCACGGCCATCCAGTTGGCGGGTGCTTGACAGCATTATCGGTGTCATCATGTGGGCATTGGCGGGTCGGCTGTTGTGGGAATTGCTCTAGCGCAAGATGAGGTTAAATTGGATCATTTGACCGCGGCGATTTTGGTCGTTGGCTAGGCGGATTGCGCGCGGTGGTGTTGTTCACCACAAGCGCAAGACAACGACGCCAGCGGGCAAAATCGCCCGGCCCTTTCATCACATATGTCAACAGCATGGTTGCCATCGGGGTGGGGAAAATCGGTCCATCGGCGTCGTTGCGCCGCTTGCCCGATGCACCACATCGCGCTGCGCGACGCGCCTAGCCGAGTGAACCGATTTTCCGCCATCAAATGTTCCAATTTAACCTCATCTCGCGCTAGCACTTTGGAAGCGATCAATTTTATGCTTTTTGATTGATTCAATCAAAAAACATACTGATCCAGGCGTCACTCAAGATCGGTGACGATTCCGGCGTTTTCTTCAAGCAACTGTTTGCCCGACTTGTATATGTCCTTGCCCAACCAGTCTTTCTCGAGCTGGACACGCCAGTTGGCGTTCATGGGGGAATTCGTGAAATACCTGGTGAAGAAACGCCGTGTGAGCGCCTCGCGCTCAAATGAAAAGCCTTTCGCCTCACTGCCGTCATCATAGAAACGTTTAGGCTCGTGGAACATGAAGCGGGCATCGGGTGCTGCGATGCGCTTGTTGCCCTGCAGGAAAATCGGCACGCACATGGACATGCAGATTTCTCTGGATGCAACATAGGTATCGAGCGTGTGGGTGCCCTTGATACGCTGCAGCAGTTCGACCACGTCGCCGCCTTCGCGCACTGAACCGCCCGGTGAATTCAACTGCAGCAAGAAATGTTCTGACTTGGTGCGCCATTCTTCGAAGGCGCGCACCAGTAGTGTGTGCATGGGCAATTCAACCTCGCCGGTCCAGGCGAGAACCACCACATCGCCGTTCTGGCGTATGGCCAGTTGCCCGGTGTCGGCGTGCTTTTGCTCGTAAAGCCGCCACCCCATCAATACCGCGATAACAACCAGGCCGACCAGAACAAGGCGATTTGCATTCATGCGATCCGCCGTTCTTCGCGAGCCGCACTGCAAACGATCGGGATGATTTCTGGCAGATTCAGCCAAAAATCACCCCGGTCGCGATGTCGCGATGTTAGCGCTTGCCCCACCAGCCCGCTTTTTTCGGCGCAGTAGCAGGGTCAACGGTCGGTGCAGGAGGTGTCCATTTGGGCGGGGTCTGCTCAGCTTCTGCCTGCTCAACCGGTGCCGAACTTCCATTTGCGGCAACTGTTTCAACAGGCGCCTCTGCCGCGGCGGATTTTACCTTTTTCGCCGCACGCTTGCGCGGTTTTTTGGCAGGTGTTTCGTCGTCAGCCGGTTCAGCCTCGGCTTTCGCCACACCGTCACCAGCATCTTCGGCGGCGGCTTCGGGACTTTCCGCCTTGGCTTTTTTGGCAGCCTTGCGCGGACTGCGCTTTCTGGCCTTTGGCTTTTCCTCTGTCTCGGCTTCGGCCTCTACAGCGGGGTCTGCCTCAGGTGCTGCAGCTTCTGTAGCCTGAGTGTCTGTTGTTGCGGCAATTTCATCAGCGTGCGTCAGCGTCAGCGTCAGTGTCAGTGCCGGTGGCTTCGTCTGCTGACTTGTTGCGCCCGCCACGGGACCGGCGGCGGCGTTTTTTCGGTTTGTCGTCATCAGAAATGGCGTCCGCTGCCACGTCGGTTTCGCCAACGTTCGCGTCAGGCGTATCGTCACTGTCGGCTTGCGGGTCTTCCGCAGAAGCAGCAATGTCTTCACCATTGGCTGCTTCCTCGCCGTCGCGTTCCTCGCGCTGCTTGCGGCCACCCCGGCGTCCCCGGCGGCGGCGGCGTTTCTTGCGCGGCTCGCCGTTTTCATCCAGTTGAACTTCATCATTGCGTTTGTTGTCAGCCTCGTCTGCGTCTGCATCTGTGTCATCTGCGTCAGATGCAGCCGGTTCCTCGTTGGCTTCCATGCCGTCGCCCATGGCGACAGCGGTTTCTGATGCAACGGGACGGGCGGTCGGGCCTTTGCGGTCAGGCTTGCGTTCAATAATGCTGTCTGCAAGGGCCCGCTCTGCATCCGGCAGGACGTAGATCGAAATCCCGTAATTCTCTTCAAGAGACAGCAGATGGTCACGCTTCTCGTTGAAAATGTAGAAAGCCACGTCCGGGTGTACTCGCACATCCAGACTTTCAGGCTTGCGTGACAAAAGATGCTCTTCAATGCCGCGCAACACTGACAGTGCGCAACTTGAAACGCCGCGAATGACGCCTGTGCCTTCACAGTGCGGACACTGCATGGTGGAGCTTTCCATCATGCCCTGACGCAGTCGCTGGCGAGACATTTCCAAAAGCCCGAAGTGCGAAATACGGCCGACCTGAATACGCGCGCGATCGTTCTTCAGCGCATCTTTGAGCTTGCGCTCAACCGCACGATTGTTGCGGTTTTCCTCCATGTCGATGAAGTCGATGACAATGAGGCCGGCCAGGTCGCGAAGGCGCAATTGCCGGGAAATTTCCACAGCGGCCTCCATGTTCGTTTTCAACGCCGTGTCTTCGATACTGTGTTCACGGGTTGCCTTGCCGGAGTTGATGTCAATTGATACCAGCGCTTCAGTCTGGTTCATCACAATATAGCCGCCGGACGGCAGGGTGACGTTTGGTGTGAACAGTCCGTCAAGCTGGCTTTCAACCTGATGGCGGGTGAACAATTGACGGGTGTCTTTGTAAAGCTTCACATTGCGCGCATGACTTGGCATGAGCATCTTCATGAAGTCCTTGGCCTCGCGGAAGCCTTCCTCGCCTTCCACGACAACTTCCTCGATGTCTTTTGAATAGAGATCGCGAATCGATCGCTTGATCAGGTTGCCTTCTTCATAGACGAGGGTGGGGGCTGCCGACTTTAACGTCAGTTCGCGCACTGATTCCCACATCCGCAGCAGATAGTCATAGTCGCGGCGAATTTCGGTTTTGGTGCGTTGTGCCCCTGCGGTGCGCACGATCAGACCCATGCCTTGCGGCACTTCGACTTCGCGAATGACGTCTTTCAGACGACGGCGGTCGCTGGCATCGGTGATCTTGCGTGAAATGCCGCCACCACGTGCCGTGTTCGGCATCAGCACGCAATAGCGGCCGGCCAGAGACATGTACGTGGTCAACGCGGCGCCCTTGTTGCCGCGCTCTTCCTTGACAACCTGGATCAGCAGGACCTGACGGCGCTTGATGACTTCCTGGATCTTGTAGTTCTTGCGCGGTGCCCGCTTGCGAGGTTTTGGCGCTGCTTCGAATGTGTCGTCATCGGCTGCGGAAACGTCGATGTCGTCATCCGAATCCGCATCCGTTTCTAGATCGCTGTCTTCGCTGTCACTTTCGCTGTCTTCATCAGCAGAAGAAGCTTCCTGGGAAACATCTTGCTCGCCGTCGGTATCGTCTGCCTCTGAGGTTTCCGGTTCGGACATGTCTGCGTTTTGCGATACAGTTTCGGTATCGGCTTCACCTGACGCGGCTTCAACATCTGTTGCGTCGCCGTCAGTGGTTTCACCGGCCCCGCTGTCTTCAGCCGCTGTTTCATCGTCTACAGGATCACTGGCGACCTTGTCGTCTTTGGAGCGCGCAGACCGCGAACGGCGGCGGCGTGGTTTGGTCTTTTCCGGTTCGGCGTCTTCTTCCTCGCGTGCCAGACGTGCATCTTCAGCATCTGCCTCCAGCAGAGCCTGCCGGTCGGCAACGGGGATCTGGTAATAGTCGGGATGAATTTCGCTGAACGCAAGAAAACCATGCCGGTTGCCGCCATATTCAACGAAAGCGGCCTGTAGCGAGGGTTCAACCCGTGTAACCTTGGCGAGATAGATATTGCCCTTTAAGGGGCGGCGGGATGCGGATTCGTAATCGAATTCCTCGATACGATTGCCGCGGACAACGCAAACCCTGGTTTCTTCCGGGTGCGCTGCGTCGATAAGCATTTTGCTGGCCATATTGGCAAATCCTTGCCGTACACATGGTCACAGGTTCCAACAGGCGGCGCTCCGGGCGGCGCACCTATTCGATTGCGGTCATTGGTACGGGGGTAATCAGGACGGGCGCGCCTAGTGCCGAAAGGGCACGACACAACCGAGGCGTCACTGCTGCAAGGCAGGAACCGGCTGGTCATTTTGTAGGCCACGCTCATTCTTTGTTTTCCACATGTGTTCGCGCCAAAATCGGGCGCTGAACGGTTCACTAAACCGCTTCAGGGATTGGATTACGCGCTGGGCAGTTGCCCATCGAACCCGTCACCCTGTGCGGTGACACTCGCAGCTCAACAAAGTGGCTTTCTCCAGCCCGGACTTTGTGAACGCTAAGAAATTACAGGTCCTTTCAGCGTGTGATGCGGCTCTGCTGCATCGTCAATCCACGCTTGAGGATTGCTTGTGCTTTTATCACGTCTCATGGGTTACGCAATAGTGTGTTTGAAGTATTCCGTTAGGGCAGACACAGATGACCACGCCATCTTTGAGTGACCTGCCCAAGGCCCGGTGAGGTGGCATTTGCCGATCGGGAACGGAATATCACCGCAAACCAGGCGTTTTTTACCAATTGGATCGCGCTGCGGGCGAACTCTAAACGAATGGTTAACCACACTATTGCTAGAGTTTGCGCAACTGAATCTCGTGATGGGGAAGCGCAATCTCGTGGCTCGCCGGGCTCTAAATCTAATCAATGCATTGCACAGGTGGTGCGCTGCGGTCGCTGTTGTTGCAGCCGTTCTTGCCGCTGTTCACATTGCAGTGTATTCAGATCCCGCCAAGGCAACTCCACCGTTTGCCAGCGTGAGCGAAGCTCGAATCGCCGGTGATCAAGCGCGAACCCGGTTTGTGGCAGATCTCGACAGGCCGGTGAGCTACTCGGTCTATGTGATCGACAACCCCTATCGCGTGGTGGTCGATCTGCCCGATGTGCGGTTCAATATGCCTCCTGAAACCGGTGACGCCGGCAGGGGCCTGATCAGGGCATATCGGTTTGGTCAGCTTGCGCCTGGCAAATCACGCATTGTAATAGACACGACTGGCCCGGTCTTGATCGAAAAATCGTTCGTGCTCAATCCTGAGAACGGTCAGCCCGCACGCATGATAATTGATATCGTCCAGACAGACCAGCGTACCTTTGCCCGGATCAAGGCAACGGAACGTCCGACCAGAAGCACGGCGGCCTCCTCGGTTCAATCGGCACCCGACACCTTGGCAGAATTGCTGAAGCGGGAAGGCGTAGCCCGGATCGATGAGGAGGCTGAAAGGGCAGAGCAGACAGAAAAAGCTGCCAGTCTGATCCCCAAGCCCCGTCCGAAACCCTCTCAGTCCGGGGCAGCATCCGGTCTCTTGCCGGAGCTGGCAGGCGGGAGCCCTGTCCGGCCTGTCGTTGTATTGGATCCCGGGCATGGCGGGATTGATGGAGGCACGGTTTCCAGAAAAGGTACGCCGGAAAAGCGGGTCGTTCTGGCATTTGCGCGTGAACTGCGCAAAAAACTGCTGGCGACCGGGCGGTTTGAAGTTCACATGACCCGCAATGATGACAGGTTCATTTCATTGGGTAAGCGTGTCAGGTTTGCCCGTGCCAAAAAGGCGGATCTGTTTATCGCGATTCATGCCGACAGTTTGCGCCAACGCCGCGTACGGGGTGCAACTGTATATACATTGTCTGAAAAGGCGTCCGACGCAGAAGCGGCAGCGCTGGCGGAAAAGGAAAACAACGCAGACTTTATCGGCGGTGTAGATCTTGGCGAAGATGCCGGCGAAGTAGCGGGCATACTGCTTGATCTGGCGTTGCGCGAGACCAAGAATCATTCAATCTATTTTGCCCGCAGGGTGGTGAAAAACCTGAAACCGGTTACGCCATTGAACAGTCGGCCGATGCGGTCGGCCGGGTTCAAGGTATTGCGCGCGCCGGACGTCCCGTCAGTCCTGCTGGAACTGGGCTATCTGTCGAACCGTCATGACGAGGAAAACCTTGTCTCGTCAAAGTGGCGGCGCAAGGCTGCTACTGCTGTTACAGCGGCGATAGAAGGGTTTTTCTCGCCGGAAGTGGCCGCCCGTCAGCAACTGGCACAATGAAAAAACGGCGTCCATCGGGATATCTTCACACAAACCATTGCAGTGCCGTCCCATTGCCACAATATTTGGCTTTGTGATCGCAAAAGACGTATAGACTCAAGAAATGTGTTGGAATTGTTCGTTGTAAACCCCGGGACGCTGATCTGAATGCTGCGATTTATCAAATATCTGTTCAGTTTTGGGCTGGCGGTGTGTTTCGCTGTTGCGCTGGCCATCGGCTACATCATCTACGACACCTCCAAGACTTTGCCGTCTCATGAGAGTCTGGCCAAGTACGAACCACCGGTTATGACGCGAATTCATGCCGCCGATGGGTCGCTGCTGGCGGAATACGCCAAGGAGCGCCGGCTCTTCGTACCCATAGATGCGGTGCCAAAAAAACTGGTGGAGGCCGTCACATCCGCTGAGGACAAGAATTTTTACAGGCATATGGGCGTCGACCCGGAAGCGCTTGCCAGGGCCGTCATTGTGAATGTACGGGCCCGCCTGCAGGGCTCGAACCGCCGTCTGATCGGCGCCTCGACAATAACCCAGCAGGTCGCAAAAAACTTTCTGCTCACCAATGAACGCACCATAACCCGCAAACTGCGCGAAGCGCTGATCGCATTGCGCATGGAAAGCTCGTTCAGCAAGGATCAGATTCTTGAACTTTATCTCAACGAGATATTCTTGGGGCAGGGGTCTTATGGTGTCGCTGCGGCATCATTGAACTATTTCGGCAAGTCATTGATCGAACTGGACCTGGCTCAGATCGCCTATCTGGCTGCATTGCCCAAGGGGCCGTCGAACTATCACCCAGTGCGCCATCGCGAACGGGCGATTGAACGGCGCAACTGGGTTTTGGAGCGGATGTACGACAATGGTTATATTTCCGAAGCAGAGATGAAACAGGCGCAGGCCAAGGACATTGAAGTGACGCTTCGCCCGTTTGGCGCCAAACTGTTTGCGGCGGAATATTTCACTGATGAAGCCAGACAGGCCGTGGAGCGCATTTACGGCAAGGAAGTTCTGCGCACCGGCGGTTTGTCGGTCCGCACGACCATTGACCCCAAACTGCAGATATTCGCCCGTCAGGCTCTGGCAGGCGGGCTTATCCAGTTTGATCGAAATCACGGCTGGCGCGGTCCGGTCGCAACTGTTGCAGTAAATGCAGACTGGCCTGCTGCGCTGGCCAAGATAAAGCCGTTGGGCGATGTCTATCCATGGAAACTGGCGGTCGTGCTGGACGTGAGCGACGACCAGGCGCGTATCGGACTGCGGCCCTCGCCGGTGGTCAAGGGCAAGCCGGCAGAGGCCAAACAAGGCGTGATCCCGTTGCAACACATGCAGTGGGCGCGGCAGCACAAGGGCATCGACAAGAATGGCGTGGTGCTTGGCGAAAAGATCAAGTCAGCAACTGACGTCCTGAAACCGGGTGATGTGGTGTATGCAACCGCTGCGGGATCAGACGATAATTACCATCTGGTTCAGATACCGGAAATTGATGGTGGCATGGTCGCGATGGACCCGCATACCGGCCGGGTGCTGGCACTGGCAGGCGGGTTTTCCTACAGCCGCAGCCAGTTCGACCGGGTGACACAGGCAAAGCGCCAGCCGGGGTCTTCAATAAAGCCCTTTGTGTACGCTGCCGCTCTGGATAATGGCTACACGCCCTCATCAGTTGTCCTGGATGCGCCGGTCGAGATAAAGCTGCGCAGTGGCGAGACCTGGAAACCGTCCAACTACACCAACAAGTTTTACGGACCATCGACGTTGCGTCGCGGCATCGAGTTTTCACGTAATGTGATGACGGTGCGCCTCGCGCAGGACATGGGCATCGCAAAATTCAAGGGCCTGACGGAACGGCTGGGCATCTACAACAACCTGCCTGCGGTGCTCGCTACATCGCTTGGCTCGGGCGAGACATCCCTGCTGCGCATGACATCTGCTTATTCGGTACTGGCAAACGGTGGCAAGAAGATCGAGCCGACCATGCTGGATCGTATACAGGACCGCTATGGGCGCACGGTATGGCGCCATGACAAGCGCGAGTGTACTCAGTGTAATGCCGCAGAGTGGACAAACCAGCCGGAACCGGAATTTATCGAAAACCGGGAGGTGGTGATGAACCCGTACACCGCCTATCAGATCACGTCGATGCTGGAAGGAGTGGTTCAGCGCGGCACTGCCAAGAAACTTCAGGAAATCGGCAAGCCGATTGCGGGCAAGACCGGTACGACAAATGATGAGCGCGATGCCTGGTTCATTGGCTATACGCCCGATCTCGTGGTTGGCGTATATGTTGGCTATGACCGGCCAAGGCCGATGGGCAAGGGCGAAACAGGCGGTTCGCTGGCAGCGCCAATCGTGTCCAAGTTCATGAAGCTCGCTCTGAAGGATGTGTCCGCCACACCGTTTCGTGTTCCTTCAGGTGTTCGGCTGATCCCGATTGATCCCAAGAGCGGCAAGCGCGGCACCTATGGCGAAGCCAATGTCATCCTCGAGGCGTTCAAGCCCGGCGAACAACCGCCGGAACGCTCACGCCTGGTGACCGGCGGAGATGCGTTGGCAAGTTCCGGTATCAATGTCGGCAGCTACAGTGATGCCGGTGGCATTGTCATCAACGGGGGGGATACCGGATCAGCCGCAGTGTCTGAAGGCGGGTTGACGACAGGCACTGGTGGCCTGTACTGACCGGGCAAAATTTATTCATCAATCACTATCCATAAACCTGCCACGGAAAGATTTGCATGCGCGCTGAAATCGAGACACTTGTCGACGAATTCAAGCAGTCCATTGGACTGCTGAGGAGGCATCTTTGACTGGGATCAGGCGCTGCGTGATCTCGACCTGCTAAATGCCCAGGCTGAGGATCCTGATCTTTGGAACGATCCCGAAGAAGCCCAGCGTGTCATGCGCAAACGCCAGGATCTTGAAAGCCGTATCGGTACGGTCCGGCGTCTCGAACAAACCATTTCTGACAGTGTCGAATTGATCGAACTGGGCGAGATGGAAAACGATCAATCGGTCATCGACGAGGCTGAAATCCAGATTCAGCAGTTGCAGCCCGAAATTGCCAAACTGGAAATCGAAACATTGCTGTCGGGCGAGGCAGACAGCAATGACAGTTTTCTGGAAGTACATGCCGGTGCCGGTGGTACGGAAAGCCAGGATTGGGCTTCCATGTTGACCCGCATGTATACCCGATGGGCCGAAAAGCAGGGTTACAAGGTTGAATTGATTGAAATGCATGACGGAGAGGAAGCCGGCATCAAATCCGCCACCCTCAAGGTAAGTGGTCACAACGCCTATGGCCGCCTGAAGACCGAAAGTGGCGTACATCGTCTGGTGCGAATTTCGCCATACGATTCCAACGCCCGCCGGCACACCTCGTTTGCATCGGTGTGGTCCTATCCCGAGGTTGACGACAATATCGAAATCGAAGTCACTGAAAGCGACTGCCGCATTGATACCTATCGGGCATCCGGTGCCGGAGGTCAGCATGTGAACACAACCGACTCGGCAGTTCGCATCACCCATATTCCGACGAACATTGTGGTGCAGTGCCAGAACGAGAGATCGCAGCACAAGAACCGGGCGACTGCCTGGAACATGCTGCGTGCAAGACTGTATGAGCGCGAGCTGCAAATCCGCGAGGAGGCGGCCAGCGCCGAAGAGGCCACCAAGACCGATATCGGTTGGGGGCACCAGATCCGCTCTTATGTTCTGCAGCCTTATCAATTGGTGAAGGATTTGCGTACCGGTCATGAGAGCACCAATCCGTCCGCTGTGCTGGATGGTGATCTCAACGAGTTTATTGAAGCGTCATTGGCTCAAAGGGTGCATGGCGGCGGGCCGGATGAGGTTTCTGACATCGAGTAGAAGCATGACGGGCATGCAATTGCTTCCGCGTGCGCACCCATGTACGCACGGTTTCTGGAAAAACTGAGTTACACACAAATCCTGAGCGCTAAAGGGCATTCATAAATCGCTGACCGTGACGGCACAGGCCAGAGCCAACTCACGGATGAACTGCTGGAATCAAGACTACGGAATCTCAGACGATTTTACTCGGCCGCCTTCGGCTTTCGGGCAGGGGGCTCGGGATAAACCGGGTCATCCGCTAAATCATCTGTGCCTGGCAGGGAATAGACATTCTCCTGCGGGTAGTGCTGGTCATAGACAGGGGGGGCATAACTCTGTCCCCAACCGCTGTTGGCATACCCCTGTTCCTGATCGATCGGTTCTGACAGCGGGTCTTCCACGCGGCGTATTTTACCATCCACATGGGCCCCGTTTTCAATCGAAAGCGTCTGATTAATCACATCGCCTTCAATGTGGGCGCCAGCATAGATATGTATGTGAAGTGCGCGTATCGGGCCAATCACCCGGCCACGAACGATAACTTCTTCCGCAGTAATGTCGCCATAAACAACACCATTGCCATCCACGACCACGGCGCGCGCGCGCACAGTTCCGTTTATGGTGCCGTCAATTTGCAACTCACCGCCGGTTGATACCGAGCCATCGATGACCAGGTCCAAAGACAAAAGCGATGGGCCGGAACGGTGCCGTTGACGGCCTCCGCTATTGCCTCCGCTCTTTGGCGCTTTAGCGCGTGATTTCTTGAAAAACATCGCGGGCCTTCCAAAATCTTACAGGGTCTATTGCGCGGCCGCCCACGCGTGTTTCGTAATGAAGATGCGGGCCAGTACTGCGACCTGTACTTCCAACTTTTCCTATTCTATCACCTGACTTGACCTTTTGGCCAGTGCGAACCGAAATTATACTTAAATGCGCATATCGGCTGGTAATACCGCCATCATGACGCACCTCGACCATCTTGCCATATCCACCTGACCAACCGGCCTTGCTGACAGTGCCGGGCGCGGTAACATGAACCGGGGAACCGGTGGGGCCACGAAAATCAATACCCGAATGCATGGCGGGGCTTTTGCGGAACGGGTCCTTGCGCAGACCAAAGGAACTTGAAGTCGCATAATCCGGCGGCATTGGTCTAACCAATGGCAGGCGGGTGGTCTGGAATTTCAGCTTCTCCCAGCGGTCCAGTTGTGCTGACAGGTCCGACACACTCTGTGCCAGTACCGTCGACCCCAGGTCAGCGGCACTCGCAGCCACGAACGGACCGCCCACTGCTTCGGGTTTGTATCTTGATGATTCCGCAACTTTGTCAGCGTTCACTCCAAGTGAACGATATACCTTGCCAAGTCGCGATGTCCGGCCCGCCACATAGTCGGTGACAGTGCCCAGCAGCGCGGCCTCGCGGGCTTCCATCTGAGCCATGTAAGTCCGCAATTCGGCCAATGGTACCACCGCTTCTTCAGGTGACGTAAAATCCGAGGTGAATTTGTCAACCGCGCGTGGCGACATTGTGTTGCCGGCTGTTTGAACATCAGGTGTCGCTTGCGGTGACAGGCTTCCATTCTGTTGCCTGTTGGTGCCTTGTGGCCCGGGCAACCATCCTTGCTGGAAAAAATCCGACAATTGCTGATGACGATCTACCAGCCGATCATGTTCAAATCGCACCTCATCGACTTTGGCAAGATAGGTTTTCTGGTCCAGCAACAGCCGCCGGTTCAGCTTGTCAATCGTGGAGCGCATTTCTCCAATCCGATCTTCGTATTCCAGCCGCGCACGATATTGATTGCGTTCCTTCAACGCCAGAACCTGATCCTTGAAGGCCACGTTCACCGTCGCATAGGCGACCCAGAAAAGACCCACTGTGAAAGCAAGAATAACAGCAACCTGAACCCAGGGCCGGAGTGTGATGAACTGAACTTCACCTTCGGAGCGCAGGTAAATCTGCCGTTCACGAAACGCATATGCCACGCGAGAGAACAATCCACGCGGATGACGCCCTCCTGCATGCCGTCGTGTTCTGCGCATAAGGCCTCCCCAAACCACAAATACTGTCGCGATCAGCGCTGTGCCAATGCTGTGCCGCTGCTTTATGGTGCGATTATGAACATCGCACAAGAAAGTTCAACAGTGACGGCAAAGGCGGTTGGCAGCTTTGCGCACGGCAATGGTCAGTGCTGTGATCAGTCGAGCGCCTCGGCGGCTTTCAAAACCTCCTCGGCATGACCGGCGACCCTCACCTTGCGCCATACCTTGGCAACCACGCCATTTGCGTCAATCAGGAATGTAGAGCGTTCTATGCCGAAGTACTTGCGTCCATACATGGCTTTTTGAACCCACACACCAAAGGCTTTCAGGGTGTCCAGTTCCGGATCGGAGCCCAAGGTGATATCCAGATCATGCTTGGCAATGAATTTGTCATGCTTGTGGGCGGGATCGGCAGATATGCCCACAATCCTGGTATCTGCTGCTTCGAACGAAGATTTGAGCTGAGTGAAGGCGATTGCTTCCTTGGTGCAGCCCGGTGTGTCATCTTTGGGATAGAAGTATATTACTGCCTTGCGCCCCTTGAGGTCGTTGCTGGAAATCCGTGAAGATGCATCAGCGTCAAGATCGAATTCCGGCATCGCTTGACCTGATTCTAATGAACTGCTCATCGCCAAAGAAACTTCCCTGATAAATATTTGGTAAAGGTCTGATTATTTATACTCTTTGACGGTGAAATCGGGTTTTTTGGAGATGGTCTGGCGATTTTTGCACCAGGTTGTATAAGCACATGATACTAGGTCACAATTGGGCCTTAACCGAATGTAAGGTGAACCACACGCCTTGCACGCCTGCGTGGAGGGCACTAATCATCGCTGGGACTAGCGGTTCCGGGGCTTTGCCACCGGAACAGAAAAGAGCGGAAACTTGGCCAGCCGGGCACTAAAAGGCATAGCCTGGACAACAGCTGCACTCGCCGTGATGCTTATTGCGGCGGTGATCTATGTCGTGGTCGCATTGTCGTCCGGTCCACTCAGCGTTGGTTTTCTGACGGATATGGTGGAAGACAGGGTCAGCGATTCAATCCCTGGCCTCAAGGTCGAACTGGGTGGGGTTGTGATAGAGCGTGGCAGCGATGGCGGGCATCCGACGTTGCGGCTCGCCAATGTGCGCTTGACCGATTCCAGCGGCAATCTGGTTGCACGCGCGCCACGAGCGGCGATTTCTGTTGATATCGGAGAAATACTGACTGGAAACGTGAAGCCCAAGAAACTCGAACTGATTGGAGCCCGGATTCTGGCCAGGCGCGATGCAGACGGCAATTTTGCGATGGGTTTTTCCGCCGACAACGAGACAACAGGCAAGTCCGATGTCGGCACACCGTCAGCAGAACCATTTGTACAACCCGGCAACCAGGACAGCGGCTCTACCGGCTCGATCGTGGAAACGATCAACAACCTGTTGCAGAACAAGAGTAATGATCCGGGGACCAGGTCGCTGGAGGCGATTGAGGTCACCGAGGCACAAATCTCGTTCAAGGACGAAATTCAAAATCAGCTTTGGGTTTCTCCCCGGGCCAATCTCAGGTTCAAGCGGGCCGACGGTGGTTTTGCATTGTTCATGGATGCGGACATTTCCGCAGACGGCCCAACGTGGCGTACCGAAGTGCTGACAACCTATCGCACTGATTCCAGCGTGTTCAAGGTCGTCGCCAAGGTCGACGGGGTCACACCTGCAGATGTTGCCCGCAAACTGTTTGCATTCAACCAACTCGCCAATATCGACCTGCCCATGTCCGGCGAAATGGAGTTTTCCCTGTCCAACAAGGGGGAAATGCTGGCGGGCTCAGGTGTTTTGTCTGTGAAGGCAGGTAAAGTATCGTTTCCAGGATACATCTCCGACCCTGTCCTGATTGACGAAGGCGTGCTGCGGCTGAAATTTGAACCGCAGACCGGTCATCTGTCCATCGATGACTCAACTCTTGTAATCCGCGGTACCGAAGCGCGTTTCAATGGCCGGTTTGCGCCGGTTCGCAATGAGCAACAAGAGATGATTGCCGCGCGAGTCGAACTCGATGCGCAAAACGTCCATATCGACACCCCCAATGCGGGTGCTGACGGCAGCGTTATAGACCAGTTCAAACTCAAGGGGCAGGCGCTGTTTGACGAGCAGCGCTTCCTCATCGACGACCTGCTCGTGTTGTCCAGCGATGGTGGGGTGAGAGTTCGAGGGCAATTCGTTGCAGATGGCGATGCCGTCGGTGTGTACATGGCCGGTCGCGGACGTTCGGTTCGTCACGACCTTATCCGGAAGTTATGGCCACCGGTCATCGCGGCACAGTCTCGCAAGTGGTACCGGGAAAACGTGCGCGCGGGCATAGTTGAAGACGCTGAATTTCGGGTCAAACTGTCCGGTGATCAGATAAACAAGGCACTGGACGGCAAGCCCTTGCCGGTCGATGCGGTCGATCTGAAGTTCAATGCTACAGGTGTCGAGTTCACCTATGCCGACGACCTGCCCCCGATGACCAATGCAACCGGCAAGTTTCACCTGACAGGCCAGGTGTTCGATATCGAGGTTGGGGAAGGGGTAATCCCGCTACCATCAGGCAAATCCCTGAGCGTCACCGGCGGTAACATGCAGATCACGGAGCTCGCTCTGCCAATTTCGCCGGCAACTTTGAATCTGAAGCTGGAGAGCGATGTTGGCGGGTTTCACGAATATGCGGACCTTCCGCCTCTGTCACTGGTCAGCGACTCGAGCTTTGACCTGGACTCTGTCAGCGGTCGTGGACTGGTAAATCTCAGACTGGCAATGCCTCTCAAACCCGGCATCACCTCGTCGGATTTTGCCGTATCTGCAACAGCGACATTGAGCGATGGACAGATCAAGAATGCGATTGAGGGCATTGATATCAAAAATGCACAGATCGATCTGCTTCTGGATGACACCATCATAACGGGTAAGGGTACAGCGACACTGGGAGACAAGGCTGCCCAACTGACGTGGCGCCGGCCGCTTAGCAAAAGTGCAAATGCCGATGAAGACATGACGATTTCGGCGACTTTGACGGACGCAGACAGGCAAAAACTCGGCATTGAACTTGAGCCGTTTCTGGTCGGTCCGACAACACTGAAGGTGTCCATGGTCCGCCGGGGTGCGCAAATCATATCGGCAAAGGTAGATGCCGACCTGTCCAAGACATCCATGGCGGTGGATGCCATTGGTTGGTCTCGAGGGCCGACCGGGAAAACCAGGGCCACTTTCACCGTAAATCTGAACGACGACAAGTTTATCGTGCTCGATGACCTCTCGGTCACCGGCGGGCAGTTGAAGATACTGGGCAAGGTACGCATAAACCGGAAAACAAGCAGCCTTCATGATGGCTCTTTCCCGCGTTTCATTCTCAGTAATACAAACCAGCTGGCGCTGGAAATCGACAATTCATCAGGCTCATATCAGTTGGGCGTGGGAGGTGCCAGCCTGGATGCCAGGCCGCTGATATCCCGCATGATGTCCAGTAAGGTCGGCGGCAGCAGCAGCCTGAAAGAACCGCCGGTTTCCATTAATACGAATATCAGCCGGATCTATGTTCACCGGGGCGAAGTGATCAACAACCTGCAGGGCAGCCTGGTTACGTCAGGTGGCGCAGTTCAGTCTGCGGAAATAACCGGAAAATATCAAAACGGTGCGCCGATCACCATGCGTATTACCCGGGACAGTAACGGGCAACGTCGCATGCGGGTAACAGGCAGGGACGCAGGTGCATCCCTGCGCGCGACCAATCTCTATTCAAAGATTTCAGGCGGCACCATCGACTTTGGCGCCATACTGGGAAATCCCGGACAAGGTGCGATTCAACGTGGCCTGCTGGAAGTCCGGAATTTCTCCGTCCAGAATGAGGCAGCGTTGTCGCAAATCGACAATACCACCCGTCAGGCCGGCAGAAATGCAGGCCCCAGAAGAAATGGCCTGCGGCTGTCACGCCTTTCGGTGCCGTTCTCGGTCGACAACAATTTTGTCCGGATCGGCGATGCGCTGGTTCAAGGCCCTGACATCGGTGCATCGGCGCAGGGCATTATTCGCAAGAACGATCTGGCCATGGATATTGGCGGCACGATAATTCCCGCCTATGCCCTGAACTCGGCAATTTCAAATGTGCCCGTGCTTGGCGACGTGTTGACCGGCGGTAAGGGTCAGGGGGTGTTCGGATTGAACTTTGCGCTGAAGGGATCCATGAACAGGCCCCGCTTTCTGGTGAACCCGGTTTCGGCAATTGCGCCGGGGATTTTCCGTAACCTGTTCAATATTGGCGGCGGCCAGACCAATTCCGACGGCACTGCTCGCGGTTCGCGGCAACAGCGCGGAACGGTTCTGCAGCCTGCAACCGGGCAGCAAAACCAACGGGTGCGTCAACAAAAACTGCAGTCCACGAAGTGAAGCCGGTTCCTGACGTCCGAGTGGCCTGGGTCCAGGTCAACGCATACATCTGATCTATTGGCGCTTCACCAGCGCGTGGCGCTTTTTGCCCAGTGATATTTTCATCAGGCCATCCGAATTGAAGTCAGCTTCGCCGGCGACATAGCCGGGATCGGTTATTTTTTTATCGTTCACGCTGACCGAGTTGCCGGTGACGGCACGGCGCACTTCGCCATTGCTGGAGCCAAGACCGGCAGCAACAAACAGTGACAGCAGGCCATCGCCCGGTTTGCCGGAAATTGTCGGCAGGTCCTGTGCCAGACCGCCTTCTTCAAATGTTTTCTGGGCAGTGGCCGCTGCCGCATCAGCCGCTTCTCGTCCATGCAGCAGGGCTGTGGCTTCATTTGCCAACACCTTTTTGGCTTCATTGATTTCCGCGCCGCCGAGTTTCTCCAGCTTGATGATCTCCGCCATTGGCAGCGTGGTGAACAGCTTCAGGAACCGCGCGACATCACCGTCTTCCGTGTTGCGCCAGTATTGCCAGAAATCCCACGCCGAGAACTGTTCTGCGTTGAGCCAGACCGCTCCTTGTGCGGTTTTGCCCATCTTCGCACCTGACGAGGTGGTCAGAAGAGGTGTGGTCAACGCATAAAGCTGATGCGTCCCCATGCGCCGGCCCAGATCAACGCCGTTGATAATATTGCCCCACTGGTCCGACCCGCCCATCTGCAGGTTGCAGCCATAGCGTCTGGCCAGCTCGACATAGTCGTATGACTGGCAGACCATGTAATTGAACTCGATGAAACTCATTTCCTGCTCGCGTTCCAGCCGCAGGCGAACTGAATCCATGGTCAGCATCCGGTTGACGGAGAAGTGGCGGCCGACATCGCGCAGCATGTCGATGTAGCTGAGCTTCAAGAGCCAGTCCGCATTGTCGACCATGACTGCATCCGTCTTGCCGTCACCGAATTGAAGCACCTTCTTGAAGACACCCTTGATCGAAGCCTTGTTGGCTTCAATTTCTTCGGCTGTGCGCAAGGCGCGGGTTTCGTCCTTGCCGGACGGATCGCCGACCATGGTGGTGCCGCCGCCCATCAAGGTGATGGGTTTGTTGCCGGTTTCCTGCAGCCAGTGCAGCATCATCATGCTCAGAAAATTGCCGATGTGCAGCGATGGCGCCGTACAATCATAGCCGACATAGGCAATGACTTCGTGTTTTGCGGCCAGCCCGTCCAGGCCGTCAAAGTCTGAACACTGGTGGATAAAGCCGCGCTCATCGAGCACGTTGAGGAAGTCAGATTTATAGGCCATGTAAACACTCTTGTGATAGGTTGTATGCCTCATAGCATGGTGAGGGCGAATGGCAAATCCAATCACGGCAATCGGCTTGATGAGCGGCACCTCAATGGATGGCATTGATGTTGCCATGATCCGCACCGACGGTGAAAACACGGTTGAAGCCCTGGCGTTCGAGGCGGTGGATTACGATGCCACCCAGCGGGCTTTGCTGAGTGAGGCGATGTCCTTGTCCGCCGGCCTGCAGAAACGCGATTCGCGGCCGGGAAAACTGCTGGCAATTGAAGACGATATTACCCGCTGGCATGCCGATGCGGTTGGCTGGTTCTGCGACAAACACCGTGTTGGCAGGACCGGTGAAGTCGTGGTGGGGTTTCATGGCCAGACCGTGCTGCATCGCCCGGAGATCGGCTTGACGGTGCAGCTGGGAGACGGCCAGTCGCTGGCAAACTCGACCGGGCTTAAAGTCGTGGCGGACATGCGCGCCAATGATATGGCTCATGGCGGGCAGGGCGCGCCGCTGGCGTGTGCGTATCATGCTGCCATGGCTGATCATGTCCCCGGCAGGCCGGTGGCATTCGTGAACATTGGCGGGGTCGGTAACATAACCTTTGTAGATGAGACCGGCGACCTGCTGGCTTTTGATACCGGGCCGGGCAATGCGCTGATGGATGACTGGTGCCTGCAGCATACGGGCAAGCCCGTCGATATTGATGGCGCGCTGGCACGGACAGGCAGGGTGGACGAAGGGGTTCTTGCCGAACTGCGCCGCCACGAATATTTTCTGGAAGCGCCGCCGAAATCTCTGGATCGGGCCAGCTTCACGCTGGATGCCGTAAAGGATCTGACCCCCGAAGACGGGGCGGCAACGTTGATGATGTTCACCGCGCATACCATTGCCGATGCCTCAGGCTGGTGCGGTAAAACGCCTGCCTATTGGGTGATATGTGGCGGTGGCCGCAAGAACCGCTTTCTGATGGAATGCCTTGCCGGCCTGATCAACGCACCAGTGGTACCGGCCGAAGCCATTCACAGCGACGGAGACGCCGTTGAAGCCGAGGCCTGGGCTTACCTGGCTGTGCGGTCTGTGCGCGGTTTGCCGCTGACCTGGCCCGGCACGACAGGCACCAGCAAGCCCGTGTCCGGCGGATTGGTGTTTGTCCCTGAAAATCCGGACTAGGACAAGACGTCCGAACTACTCCTCTTTCAGTTCCACTGCGAGACGCTTGTCGAGATAATCAGCGCAGATGTCCGTCAGCTCCGGGATCTTGTCTTCAAAGAAGTGATTGGTATCAGGCATCACTTCATGGTCGATCTTGATACCCTTCTGGGTTTTCAGCTTGGCGACAAGAGCGTTGATGGAATCAGCCGGTGTGACAGTGTCATACTGGCCGTTGACGAACAGGCCTGATGCCGGGCAGGGCGCCAGGAACGAGAAATCGTAATGCTTGGCCAGCGGTGCAATCGAGATAAACCCTGCAATTTCAGGGCGCCGCATCAGCAGTTGCATGGAAATCCATGCACCGAATGAAATCCCGACGATCCAGCAGGTCGCCGCTTCCTTGTTGTAGGTCTGCATCCAGTCAAGCGCTGCGGCTGCATCGGAAAGTTCGCCGGCGCCATTGTCGAACAGGCCCTGTGAACGCCCGACACCGCGGAAATTGAACCGCAGTACCGAGAAACCACGATCACGAAACATGTAATAAAGGTCATGCACAATCGGATTGTTCATCGTGCCGCCGAATTGCGGATGCGGATGCAGAATCAGGGCGATGGGTGAGCCATGCTCAGGATTGTGGTGATAGCGGCCTTCAATGCGACCGGCGGGTCCGTTAAAAATGACCTCTGGCATAGGTTTGACATCCTGTCTTTAAAAAGGGTTGCCGTGACACGGGTGACGAGGCAACGAGGATTTGACCCCCTCATCAGCAATTGATGCAAAAAACGCTGAATTTGGCAGGATTGAATTGTTGACTCTGCTTGTCGGGTATTCTATATCCAGTTTAGAACTATTCAAGAAACCGCCATGTCCCGGGGTCGTGCCCCGGAAACGGGAGCTTAGGCGGGGTCTTACACAATTTGACAGCCGGAATGCAAGCTTTACGGGCATCGGGTCATTCGCCTGACCGTATTCATGCGCCAATACAGCGAGTAACGACATGAAGCTCTCTACAAAAGGCAGATACGCCGTGATGGCGATGGCTGACATTGCAGCACAGCCTGAAGGCGCGCTGGTGCCGCTGGGAGACGTGGCTGAGCGCCAGGACATCTCTCAGGAGTACCTGGAGCAGTTGTTCGCCAAGCTTCGCCGTGCCGGTCTTGTGGAAAGCCAGCGTGGACCCGGCGGCGGATACAAGCTTGCGCGCCCGGCCGATCGCATAAATATCGCGGATATCGTGACGGCGTCCGACGAACCGATGCAGGTGACGCGCTGTCAGGGCGATGCCATTGATGGTTGTGTCAAGGGCGAAAAGTGCGTGACCCATGAACTGTGGGCAGCACTCGGGCGGCAGGTTTATGGATTTCTGTCAGCGGTCACGCTTGGCGACGTGGTCAACCAGCGCAATCTGGCGCTGGAAGCCTCGATCCGCCGTGCCAAGACACATCCCGTCAGCAACATGGCTCAGAGTTGAGTGCCGAAAGCCATGCGTACCTACCTCGACCATAATGCGACCAGCCCCATCAGGCCCGAAGCACGCGATGCAATGCTCGCAGCGCTTGAACTGCGCGGCAATGCGTCTTCCGTCCATGAGGAAGGCCGCAAGGCGCGCGCGCGTGATCGAAATGGCGCGTGAGGAATTAGCGCGTGCGCTTGGAACCATTGCGCCGACACTTGTGTTCACCGGCGGCGGCTCGGAAAGCTGTAATCAGGCACTGCGCTGCGTGAGCGCAGACCGCCTCATCGTATCGGCAATCGAGCATCCTTGCGTGCTGGAAGCGGCCACCGCGTCGGGCCTGAAGGTTGATGTACTGCCGGTCAATGAAAACGGCGTCATCGATCTGTCTGCACTTGGCAACCTGCTGGCGAACGGCAACGGCCGTACACTGGTTTCCGTCATGCTGGCCAACAATGAAACCGGTGCCATCCAGCCGATTCGCGATGTTGTGGCGATGGCTTGCGACCATGACGCCCTGGTGCACTGTGATGCGGTGCAGGCATTTGGCAAACTGCCGGTGAACTTTGGATTGCTGGGTGTCGATTTACTCAGCGTTTCAGCTCACAAGCTTGGCGGCCCGCAAGGCGTCGGCGCGCTGGTGATCCGCGATGGTTTGCCGGTGTCTCAGCTGATCGCAGGCGGGGGCCAGGAACTTCGGCGCCGGGCCGGCACGGAGAACGTTGCCGGTATCGCCGGATTTGCAGCCGCGGTTAGCGCTGCGGGCAAAAACGAATCTGATTTCAACGGCTTGCGGGCGAAACTTGAATCAGTTCTGGCCGCAGGTCCGGGCGAGGTCACCGTGTTCTCGGCAGACGTTGACCGGTTGTCCAACACAGTGTGCTTCGCGCTCACCGGTCTTGATGCCGATACCGCGTTGATGGCCTTTGATCTGGACGGGATTGCGGTGTCGTCCGGCTCAGCATGTTCGTCCGGCAAAGTGCAGGCAAGCCATGTGCTCAAGGCCATGGGCGCAAGTGACACACAAACAAAGTCGGCAATCCGGGTGAGCCTGGGATGGTCGTCTACCGTAGAAGATGTGAACAGGTTTTCAGACAGTTGGCAGAAAATTGCCGCTCGCCATGTGGCGCGTGCGGCGGCTGCCTGATCGAACAGCAGGTAAGGAGAGGCGAGAATGCCCGATATTGAAACAATTGAGCGCGTCAAGGAAATTGACGTCGACAAGTATAAATACGGCTTTGAGACGATTATCGAGTCCGATACCGCGCCCATAGGCCTGTCCGAAGAGGTGATCAGGTTCATTTCCGCCAAGAAGGAAGAGCCGGAGTGGATGCTGGAACAGCGCCTCGACGCCTATGCGCGCTGGCTGAAGATGGACGAGCCGAACTGGGCCAAGGTCAGCTATCCGAAGATCGACTTCCAGGAAATCTACTTTTACTCCGCACCAAAGGGTCAGACCGGGCCCAAGAGCCTTGATGAGGTTGATCCTGAACTGCTGCGGACATACGAAAAGCTTGGAATCCCGTTGAAAGAGCAGGAGCTTCTGGCCGGCGTGCGCAAACATGATGAGCCGAGCAAGCTGGATGAAGAAAGCGGTGGTCCGTCATATGCATCCGGCAAGGTAGCGGTCGATGCGGTGTTTGACAGCGTATCGGTTGTGACGACCTTCAAGAAGGAACTGGCCAAGTCCGGTGTGATCTTCTGTTCCATTTCGGAAGCCATTCGCGAACATCCCGAACTGGTGAAGAAATACCTGTTTTCCGTGGTACCCCAGGGCGACAACTACTATGCGGCACTGAACTCAGCCGTGTTTACCGATGGCTCTTTCGTATACATTCCCGAAGGCGTTCGCTGCCCGATGGAACTGTCGACCTATTTCCGCATCAACGCGGAGAACACCGGCCAGTTTGAACGTACCCTCATCATTGCGGAAAAAGGCTCTTATGTTTCGTATCTGGAAGGTTGCACCGCGCCGATGCGCGACGAAAACCAGCTTCATGCAGCCGTGGTTGAACTGGTTGCCATGGAAGACGCCGAGATCAAGTATTCCACGGTGCAGAACTGGTACCCGGGCGACAAGGACGGCAAGGGCGGTATCTACAACTTCGTCACCAAGCGGGCCGATTGCCGCGGTGACAATTCCAAGGTGTCGTGGACCCAGGTTGAAACCGGCTCTGCAGTGACCTGGAAATATCCGAGCTGCATCCTGCGCGGTGACAACTCGGTGGGTGAGTTCTACTCCATCGCCATCTCCAATGGCTACCAGCAGGTCGACTCAGGCACCAAGATGATCCACCTCGGCAAGAACACCTCGAGCCGGATCATTTCAAAGGGCATTGCTGCGGGCCATTCCGACAATACCTATCGTGGCCTGGTGACCACCCATCCAAAGGCAAAGGGTGCACGTAACTTCACCCAGTGTGATTCATTGCTGATTGGTGACAAGTGTGGCGCCCACACCGTGCCCTATATTGAAGCAAAAACCCGCACGGCGACGTTCGAACATGAAGCAACCACGTCGAAGATATCCGACGACATGATGTTCTACTGTCAGTCTCGCGGCCTGGATGAAGAAGAAGCCGTGGCACTGGTCGTCAACGGTTTCGTGCGCGACGTCCTGCAGCAACTGCCGATGGAATTCATGGCCGAAACGCAAAAGCTGATCGGCATTTCGCTTGAAGGCAGTGTTGGGTAGCCAAAGCCATGTTTGATCGCCTGTTTCAGTCCCGGTTTGGAAGTCTGGAAGAGTTCACCGCCAAGGCCCGCAAGATATTCCTGCTGACGTTGCCGTTCGGGTTGCTGTTCTGGGCATTCGACATCGGTATCGGTGGAACCAGTGAAGATGGGCGGGCCTGGCTGAACGTCCCGATGATTATCGGAGGCGTTGGATTTATCGCCTGGGCCGCAGGCGGATTGATGATGATGATTAGAAAAGTTTGAAAGAACAGGGAAATACGAAAATGCTTGAAATCAAGAACCTGCACGTGAGCCTCGAAGAAGAGGACAAGCAGATTATCAAGGGTCTGGATCTGACCATCAATGCCGGTGAAGTGAACGCCATCATGGGCCCGAACGGGTCCGGCAAGTCCACCTTGTCCTATGTGCTGGCAGGCCGCCCCGGTTATGTGGTGACCGACGGATCGATCACCTACAAGGGCCAGGACCTGCTGGAAATGGAAATCGATGAACGCGCTGCAGCCGGCGTGTTCCTGGCGTTCCAGTATCCGATCGAAATTCCCGGTGTCGCCACCATGCAGTTTCTGAAAGTGGCACTGAATGCACAGCGCAAGGCGCGCAATGAAGGTGAAATGACCACGCCTGAATTCATGCGGCTGGTGCGTGAGAAAGCGGAAAAACTGAATGTGACCACGGATATGCTCAAGCGCCCGGTCAATGTCGGCTTTTCCGGTGGCGAAAAGAAGCGCGCTGAAATCCTGCAGATGGCTGTGCTCGAGCCGGCTCTGTGTGTTCTGGATGAAACCGACTCCGGTCTTGATATTGACGCCTTGCGTCTCGTCGCCGAGGGCGTGAATGCGCTGCGCTCGCCTGAGCGCGCCATGCTGCTCATCACCCATTATCAGCGCCTGCTCGACTACATTGTGCCGGACAAGGTGCACGTCATGTCCGACGGCAGAATTGTGAAGTCCGGTGGCAAGGAATTGGCGCTTGAACTGGAAAAGGACGGTTACGCGGCATTTGCAGCGTAAAGCGGGAAATGAAGTCATGACAGTTACCTTGATGAAAACACCGGCGGAAACCGCCTACACGGACGCCTTCGACCCGCAAGGGGCACTGGCGGATGTGCGCAAGTCTGCTTTTGCACAGTTTGCCGAAACAGGTTTGCCGCACCGGCGCATGGAAGACTGGAAGTGGACGGATCTGCGCCAGTTGATGTCCAGCCCGTTGCCGCCGGTATCCGGCACGACAGCGTCTGCCGGCACCATTGATGCACTGATTTCCGCTTCGCCGTTCGGTGATGTGGCGCGCGCGCGGCTGGTGTTTGTGGACGGTGCCTATGATGCGGACCGCTCATCCCTGCCGGCCACCGGCGACGTTGAATTCGCCAGCCTCGGATCTGATGACCTGCCGGGCTGGGTGTCGGACAAGCTGGTTGCAGGATCAACCGACCCGATTGCCGCTCTCAACCTCGCATACATGAGCGATGGCGCCGGTCTCAGGGTCAAGGCCGGGTCCAGCATGGACGCGCCGATCGAATTGTTGTTCGTGACCACGGCTGAACAGGCCGCCACCTACACAACCCGCAATGTGGTTGTTCTGGAGGAGGGCGCATCTGCAACCCTGATCGAAACCCATATCGGTGGAACCGGCGAGTATGTCCATAATGCCGTGACGCAACTGCATATCGCAAACAAGGCCCGGCTGGACCGTGTGAAGGTTCAGGAGGAAGGCCTTGAAGCGATTCATCTTTCCAACACCGAAGTGCATCTTGCCGACAGTGCCTATCTGAAGGACTTCACCCTGACCATTGGCGGGCACGCCACCCGTCAGCAAGGGTTCATTACGTTTGAGGGCGAGCATACTGAAAGCCACGTATCCGGTGCCTTCCTGCTCACCGGCAAACAACACAACGACACCAGGCTGGTGATTGACCATGCGGTGCCGAATTGCCTGTCGCGCGAACTGTTCAAGTGCGTCATGGACGAGGCGGCCCGTGGCATATTTCAGGGCAAGGCGATTGTCCGCCGCGATGCCCAGAAAACCGACGGCAACCAGTCATCTCATGCCCTGCTGTTGTCGGATGAAGCCGAGTTCGACGCCAAGCCGGAACTGGAAATCTATGCCGATGACGTTGTCTGCGGCCATGGTGCAACATCCGGTGACCTGGATGAAAACCAGATGTTCTATCTGCGCGCGCGCGGCATTCCGGAAACCGAAGCCAAATCCATGTTGATCGGCGCCTTTGCAGCCGAAGCCTTCGATGACGTTGAAAGCGATGCAATCCGTGAAGTACTGGGCGGGCTGGCGGAAGGCTGGCTGGCCCGGCGGAAGGCCGGTTGAGGCAAGTGTCATGACCCGTATCACCCTCGACCATTGCGTCATCCACGTCTCCGACTGGGAGAAGGCGAAGGCGTTTTATGTCGATGTCATGGGGGCCGAGGCCATTGAGTTCGGCAACGGCTACCAGTTTCGCTGGGGTGAGCAGCAGCTGAACATTCACGGGCCTGACCAGCCCGGCACGCCGGTTGCCAAGCTGCCGGTGATGCCCGGCAACAGCGATCTGTGCTTCCGCTGGCACGGACCGGTCTCCGGCGCCATCGAGCATTTGCAGGCGCATAATATCACGATCGAGGAAGGCCCGTGCGAGCGCCATGGCGCGATGGGGCAAGGTACCAGTGTTTATTTCCGCGATCCCGACGGGTCGCTGATGGAGTTCATGTCTTATGAATGAGATAGCCAAGAAGATCGTCCCGGCGACCGGATATGACGTTGAAAAGATCAGGGCGGATTTTCCGATCCTGTCAAAGCCGGTCTATGGCGATAAACCTCTGACCTATCTCGACAATGGTGCATCGGCGCAGAAGCCGCAGGTGGTGCTGGACCGGATCCAGAAGGCCTATTCGGAAGAATATGCCAATGTGCACCGTGGCCTGCATTATCTGTCGAACACGGCAACGCAGGCCTTCGAGGATGCCCGCGAAAGTGTGCGTCGGTTTCTCAATGCACCGTCGACCGATCAGGTGATCTTCACCCGCAATGCAACCGACGCCATCAATCTGGTCGCCCAGAGTTTTGGCGGCATGGTGATAGGTGAGGGCGATGATATCGTTATTTCCATCCTCGAGCACCACTCCAATATTGTGCCGTGGCATTTCCACCGGGAACACAGGGGTGCAAACATCCGCTGGGTGCCGGTCGATGACGAGGGCACATTGCATGTGGAAGACTTCGTCAAGACACTGACGCCGCGCACCAAGATGGTGGCGATCACCCATATGTCGAACGCATTCGGTACGGTGGTGCCGGTCAAGGAAATCATAAGGATTGCCCATGAACGCGGCATTCCGGTGCTGGTCGACGGGTCTCAGAGCGCGGTCCACATGCCGGTGGATGTGCTCGACCTTGATGCCGATTTCTATGTCTTCACCGGCCACAAGACCTATGGCCCGTCCGGCATTGGTGTCCTGTACGGCAAGAAGGAACTGTTGGCCAAGATGCCGCCTTACCAGGGTGGTGGCGAGATGATCATCGAGGTGACCGAGGACAGTGTCACCTACAATGATCCGCCGCACCGGTTCGAGGCAGGCACACCTGCCATCGTTCAGGCCATTGGACTGGGCACCGCACTTGACTATATGGATAGTGTAGGACGCGACGCGATTGCGGCCCACGAGGCATCGCTGCTGGAATATGCCAATGAGCGCCTGTCTCATATCAACTCGCTGAAGATATTCGGAACCTCTCCGACCAAGGGCGCGATTATCTCGTTTGCCATCGAAGGCGCGCATGCGCATGACATATCAACCGTCATCGACCGACACGGGGTAGCGGTTCGCGCCGGCACCCATTGCGCCATGCCGCTGCTGCAGAAATTCGGCGTGACAGCAACCTGCCGGGCGTCGTTCGGCATGTACAACAACACCGCAGATATTGATCGGCTGGCAGCAGCGCTTACATCTGCACAGAAGATGTTTATGTGATAGGGTTTAAACCATGACAGATACAAATACATCATGCGCTCCCGCACCGGTTCCTGAAGCGGTTGAGTCGGAACACCAGAACCCGTCGG
This sequence comes from uncultured Alphaproteobacteria bacterium, assembly GCA_963698275.1. GTDB lineage: Bacteria > Pseudomonadota > Alphaproteobacteria > Rhizobiales > Aestuariivirgaceae > Anderseniella. Next base: position 200,649 of record CAVOQE010000002.1, read on the forward strand.
TGACATCTGCTATACCGAAGGAAGAACTCGCCCGGTTGACCGATGACATGATCGCGGCGATCAAGACGGTTTATGATCCGGAAATTCCGGTCGACATTTTTGAACTTGGACTGATCTACAAGATCGACGTCGAAGATGACCGTTCGGTGAAAGTTGACATGACGCTGACAGCGCCGGGCTGCCCTGTGGCCGGTGATATGCCGGGCTGGGTCGCAGATGCCGTGCGCACCGTCGAAGGCGTCATGGATGTGGATGTGCAACTGGTGTTTGACCCACCGTGGGATCCGTCGCGTATGTCGGATGAAGCGCGTGTCGCTCTGAACATGTGGTGAGGCGAGATGACTGCTATTGAAGTAAATACCTCAAACACCCGCGCCATGCCGTCCGTCCTGACATTGACGGACGCGGCGGTTGAGCGGATCAAGCACCTTATGGCCCGGTCCGAAAAGGATACCGGCGGCCTGCGCATCGGCGTCAAGAACGGCGGCTGTGCCGGCATGGAATACACCATGGACTTCGTCGATGAACCCGACAAGTTTGATGAGGTTATTGAGGACAGAGGCGCCCGCGTCCTGATCGAGGCGAAAGCGATTCTGTTCCTGTTCGGCACCACGATGGATTACGAAGTCAGCAAATTGCGGTCAGGCTTCGTGTTCAACAACCCGAACCAGACCAGCGCCTGCGGATGTGGCGAGTCAATTGAACTGACGCCTGTATCCGCTGACGTGTTGCAACGCGGCTAAGCGACTTTAGACGACAGGACGCGCCAGGAATGCCGGCATGTTTTCTTCGGTGAACAAGGACGGTGTGTCGTCGTGATCATTGTCACGCCCTTTGCCGCCCCGGCCACGGCCTCTGCCGCCGCGCTCACGCTGTGGTTTTTCTTCTGAGTGGCGATTTTCCGGTTTGGCTTCAACCGGAGTTTGTTCCTGTTTCTCGACTGCCTGGACCTTTTCTTCAACCTTTTCAGGCCTGGCCCGTTTTGCCGCAGGCTTGGACTTTGGTCCGGCTGCCTTGCCGCCACGCCGGCGCCTGCCCTTTGAAGCGATGGATTCTGCGATCTCTTCTTCAGTAGGGGCTTCGCCTTCCCACTCGATGGGCTTCTTGATGAGGTCTTCAATATCCCTGATTGCCCGGAACTCTTCCCACTTCACCAGCGTGAAGGCGTTGCCCAGCCGGCCGGCACGGCCGGTACGGCCGATGCGGTGCACATAGTCTTCCGAATGTGTCGGAACATCATAATTGTAGATATGGCTCACATCCGGAATGTCGAGGCCGCGAGCGGCCACGTCGGAAGCGATCAGATAAGTGATCTCGTTGTTGCGGAATGCATCCAGAGTCTTCAGGCGAGAGCGCTGGTCCATGTCGCCATGCAGGGCACCGCAGGAAAAGCCGTGCTTCTGCAGAGATTTTTCAAGCAGAGCCACAGTTGTCTTGCGATTGGCAAAGATGATGCCGTTCTTGATATCGTCCGCATGCCGGCGCATCAGGTCGCGCAGCGCATCGCGTTTTGATGTGTCGTCGGAAGGTGCATAGACCGCCCGCTGGGTAATGGTTTCTGCCGTGGATGAAAGCGCCTGCGCCTTGATTTCAACCGGGTTGTGCAGGAACTGGTTGGTGAGGCGCTGGATTTCAGGCGGCATGGTGGCGGAGAAAAACAGTGTTTGCCGGGTGATCGGCAACAGTTTGGCGACGCGCTCGATATCGGGAATAAAGCCCATGTCGAGCATGCGGTCTGCTTCATCGACAACGAAAATCTCGATATGGGTGAGCATCAGCTTGCCGCGCTCCACATGATCGAGCAGACGGCCAGGCGTTGCGATCACAACATCTGCACCGCGGTCGATCTTGCGGTTCTGTTCTTCGAAAGAGACCCCGCCCATGAGCAGGGCAATGTTCAGCTTGTGGTTCTTGCCAAGCAGCTCAAACGCTTCATGAACCTGGGCGGCCAGCTCTCTGGTCGGTTCCAGAATGAGCGTGCGTGGCATGCGCGCCCGGGCGCGGCCCTTTTCGAGGATGTTGAGCATCGGTAGTGTAAATGCGGCTGTCTTGCCCGAACCTGTCTGGGCCAGGCCCAGAACATCCCTGCGCTCAAGCGCGGGTGGAATGGCTTCTGTCTGAATTTTTGTAGGTTCGGAAAAGCCGGCGTCCGTGACGGCGGCGAGGACCTTTTCGCTAAGGCCAAGTGTATCGAATGACATTAAGGTATATAGACCGTTCTATAAGCGCTGCACCGGTTGGCGGAAAACTTTTCGCCGCACCCAATGGAGCTGGTTGATGTGCCGGGACCAGACCGGATGTCTGTGTCCTCTTTTACGGCACCTCACGCATGGCGCCGAAACGTATAGACCTTGTATGGGGATTCGCGGCCCAAAAGTCAATTTATGTGCGTTGCGTCATTTTGAACGGGGTTAATCGGTTCTCAACAGCGCATCGGCTGCCCGCTTCCAGGGTGTGAAGGCATCAGCCTCGTGTAAAACCTCCAGCCCCTTCAGCGTGAACGAGCGCGGCGTGGCCAGTTCTGACACCAGTTGCGAGGTCGGCGTGGACGGGCGTTCACGCACCGTGGTGGCGGCCGCACGCGTCATCTGGGCAGTGAGCAGCCGGGCAATTTCGGGGTCAACGCCTTGTGCCGAAACCCAGTCCGACATCTGCGATATCAACTCCTGCACCCAACCATAATAGCACGCAATCGTCGCAGCCGGTGCAAAGCTGTCTTCTGTTTTCAGGGCCAGCACCGGGCCACATGATTCCAGCAGCGCCCGGCACTTCAGGTTTTCAGGAAAAATCAGTGTAGGGCTCTCGCTGAACTCGGCAGCAACCACCGGCATGGCCATGACCAGAACAGCCGGTGCAACGACCGGGCCAAGGTCCGACGAAGGCAGGCCGGCGCACAGGCTCAAGACCGTTTGACCGTCTGCAAAGGTGAGCGCCCCGCACACTTCAACGGCATCAAACGGGCGTACCGCAACAACGACAATCTCGGACTGATCGACGATCGACTGGTTGTCCGACAAAACCTCAACCCCATACTGCGCTGCGAGTTCGGCTGAAATCTCGCGACCGCGCTCTGAAACCAGGAAGCGCGAACCGGTTTTGGCCATTGCCGGCATCATGTGCTTGATGAGATGGCCGGCGCCGATAATTCCTATTGTCGTGGTCATGTTGTTTCCTTCAAGGCTCTCAGCAGGGCGGGAACCGCATCCTCGATTTCGCGGCAGACAAGGGCACCGGAAGCTGCGAGTTGATCGCCGACATCCACCGGCAATGATGTGTTGGAGCTGTCCGGTACCTGGTTGAGACGGCCACCGATCAGAACTGGAATCTGATTGCCAACCTGTTCGCGCAACGCGCTGTAGTAACTCATTGCCACACCGTTATAGGTGGACAGTGCGATGGCGTCGGCCTGTTCGCCCAACGCTCTTGCTGCCAGTGCCTGCGGCTCGACGGATGTGCCGCCATCGATCAGCGTGGCACCGGCGCTGGACAAGACTTGGTCCAGTACCAGCTTGCCGTGTTCATGCACATCCGTCGTGGCGGTAAGGATGCGCAGGTTCAAACCGGCAAGAGCCTGGCGGTCAGCATCCCGCACGCGTGACAAGTGGACCTCAGCCATCTCGGCCACTTCCTCGGCAATGTCTGACGGTGTTGTGCCGGCGTCAGCTGCGCACATCGTTTCCAGACGCCTGCCGCCCAGGCGGCGGATCGCCAGCAACATCTCGAACGGGTTATCTGTATCAATGCCTGCTGCGGTCAGGTGATTGAGGGCATTGGCCAAGAATGTTCTTCCGCCCGACACGATCCGGTCAGCCAGTGCGCGGGCAGGGGTCTCGTCCAACAGCGGCATGTGGCGCTTTTGGTGATCAACAAGGCGGGCTGCGAACAATTGCGCTTCGATTACCTCGGCAACATCGGGGATGCGCTCGTTCTCCGTCACCGGCACCGGATTGATCGCGTGGCCGGTCGGCTTCAGCAACTGGCCTGCTATATCGATGGACAGATAACTCGACAGGCTGGCAAAATTTTCCTCCCGTGATCCACGATAACTGGTGGTGTTGCCGTAAACCATGGTGCCGGGCGTGTCGGAAACGTCCGCCAGGGCAAGGTGGAAGGCGAGGCGGCGGACGGGATCGGAGAAATGATGCCCCCAGCAATGGCTGATCTCGACACCGATGAGGGCGCCGATATGCCGCTCCAGCAGCACCGCGCCAAGTGAGCTCGAAAGATCGCCGAATAGCGCGGCAAACCCGTCATCCAGGTTTGAATGCACAAGTACCGGAACCGGCTGGGCGCCAATCAGGGCCAGGGCGGTGAGCGTTGCTGTCGTGCAGATCACGTCGTCGGAATGATTTTGCAGGCGGAAGGTGAAGTACTGCCCGAGATTGCCGATACTGGTGGATCCGGCGATCAAAGCAGCGCAGGTGTTTTCAACCGAAGCCGGAAAACCCAGTACGAAGTCGCCAAAATGCGGTGCAACGGGCGCGGCTTCAGTCAGTCTGGCAAAGTCTTCCGGGCCGTCCAGGATCAGGCCGGTGCCGCGCATGGCATCGCCACGATCACCTCGCGGGATGCCCATCGACCAGTCCAGACAGATACCATACCGGTCAATGGTGACGTCGCGCTCTGCACATCGCTCATGGATTTCAGCCCATGCATCCCGCGATTTTGCCGGATCGCGCCAGCCGATCTGGGCGTGTTGCATCAGCTTGCCGGCGGCAGACTTTGCGCGCTTGTACCCGGCCTCACAAGAAACGCCATGGTGTTTGAGGAAGGCGCCGGGTTGAACCTGCCACTCCTGCGCCAGCGCATGGCCTTTCGAGATCAGGTCGGAAGCGTCCGGAAGGTCGGGTTCTGTCAGTATGTCCATGCGGGTCAGCATTGCCTACCGTTAGTACCTGGCCGATATGGAAGCAAGCGTCTGTGTTCGGGTGATTGCTGCATTGTCTCTATTGTGCATGACACAAACAAATGGACGCCCTGCCGAGTTTGATATTTACTTTCGAAAACCGGACATTTTGGGAGCACGCCATGGGCAGGAAAGCTGATTTGATGCAAGCCGGACGCTGGGCGGCGGCAACGGTGCTGGCGCTTGGCGTCTTTATCGCGGCACCGGTTTCGTCTCACGCGGCATCTGAGCAACAAAAAGCCCTGGTGGACCAGTCGAAGGCACTGGTGCCGACAGGGCCGTGGCCTGCCGGTGACCAGAAGGGCATGGCCAACACGCTGGGCGCAGGCACATGGCTCAGATGTTCCGCCCATATGGCCAATACGGGTTCCAAGGTCTACGAGCTCAATCATGTGCGCTCCAACACCATGCCCGCGTCACCGTTCGGACGACCGTTGTCATACACCTATACGCCGTCCGTTTCGCTTCCCGGAACGCGGCATGTGTTCAACGGCGAACAGGTCAATGGCGGCGAGCCGGGTGCGCAGGGCACGCAAATGGATGCGCTGGGGCACTTCGCCTACTACGACAAGGCCTGGAACGGTGAGGGCGAGGCCCCGCTGGGGTCAGCGCAGTATTATGGCAACCACAGCCAGGCGGACGTGAAGCCGACGCCGGACTCTCCACTACTGAAACTTGGCATCGAGAACGTCCCGCCGATCGTCACATCAGCCGTGCTGCTGGACGCGAAAACGCATATCGGCGGCGGCAAGATACTTGAACCCGGAACGCTGGTGACCAAAGCCGACATTGAAGCCATGCTGACGGCACAGGGGCTCGACTGGCGCGGGATTCTTCCCGGCGATGTCGTCTATATCTATACCGGGTGGGGAGACAACTGGTCTGACCCGGACAAGGACAAGAGCTATTACAGCAAGGGGCCGGGGCTGGCGATTGATGCCGCAAAATATCTGGCCGAACGCAAGATTGTTTTGCTGGCGCTGGATAATCCCTTCACTGACGCGGTTGCTGACGGCCAACTGGCCGGCAAGAGCCCGCCACCCCAGGGCATGGACCAGGGGTTGCCGTTCTTCATCCATCATTACAATCTGGCTGTCGCGGGCATCCATCAAATTCAGAACGCCAACCTGGGAACTCTGGCCGAAGACAAAGTCTGGACCTCGTGCACCATGATCCTGCCGTTGCGCGAGAAAGGTCATGCCGGTTCGCCGGTCCGGCCTGTGGCAATCGGGGCCCCGGGTCAGTAATTGATCGAGAAAAACCAATAAAAACCTTGGAGGAAGTCATGAAACGATTATTTGCCGGTGTTGCGCTTGCAGCCCTTATGTCCGTGCCTGCCGTTGCAGAACAAGTGCGCCTGTCTGCCGTCAGTGCGTTTGCGGAAGGAACCACCTTCTCCAAAAACTTCGAACGCTTCATCGACAAGGCCAATGAACTTGGCAAAGGCAAGCTGCAGATCGATTACAAGGGTGGTGGCGGCAAGGTCATGAACCCGTTCCAGCTCGGTGACGCGGTTCGCACAGGTGTTGTCCACATAGGCAACCTGCCGGGCGCATTCTACACCAAGCTGATGCCGGAAGCCGATGTGTTCAAGCTCAGCGCTTTCACCATTTCCGAGGAGCGCGAAAACGGCGCATGGGCATTCACCAACGATCTGCACAAGAAACGGATGAATGCCTATCATCTGGCCCGCCAGAAAGACTGCGTGCCGTTTCATCTCTATCTCAACAAGAAGATCGACAAGGCGGATCTGAAAGACCTGAAAATCCGCACCACGCCGATTTACCGGGCCTTCTTCTCGGCCATGGGCGCAAGCCTGATCAGAACCAAGCCGGGCGATGTCTATACTGCGCTCGAACGCGGAACGGTGGATGGCTACGGCTGGCCGACGCAAGGTGTTCTTGATCTGGGGTGGCACGAGGTCACCAAGTATCGCGTCGATCCAGCGTTTTATCGCGCCTCGGTCGAAGTGATCCTGAATGACGATGCCTGGAACAAGCTTGATGGCGAGCAGCAGAAAATACTGCAGGAGGCGGCAAGTTTCATGGAAGCGCTGTGCACCGAAGATCAGGAGATCAACACTGCTGAAATGAAAAAGCAGGCCGAAAAAGGTATCGAGACCATCACCTTCGGCGGTGCTGAAGGCGAAGCCTATATCAAGCAGGCCTATGAGACCGGTTGGGCCGAGTTCATCAAGGCCAATCCGGAAACCGGTCCGAAACTGAAAGAACTCTTGAGCAAGTAAAAGCGCCAACAGGTGGACCGCACCCGCGGTCCACCAACTTCCCGGGAGTTCTCTACACGATGCAGGTTATCTCGAAGGCGCATGCCGCAGTCGTCGGCATGCTGGGGTTTTCGGCTGGGGTCTCACTGGCCTGTCTGGCGGTTTTGATCACCATTGACGTTACCATTCGAAATCTTGGTGTCGGCAATTTCCCCTGGCTTCTGGAAGTCTCCGAATATGTATTGTTCGCGGCAACCTTTCTGGCGGCACCCTGGGTCTTGCGAGAAAATGCCCACGTACGGGTTGACCTGCTGCTGACTGCCTTGCCCCGCACTGCCGGCAGGTTGCTTGCTTTCCTGGCAGATGTTCTGGGGCTGCTGATCTCTGCCGTTCTGACCTGGTATGCGCTGCGCGTGACTGCAGATGCGCTGGAACGTGGCGACCTGATTTTCAAGGAACTTGTCGTTCCTGAATGGCCATTCTTTGTTGTGGTCGTGGTCTCCGGTGCTCTGCTGATTGCAGAGTTCAGCCTGCGGCTGGCAAAGCCGCCGGCGTAGGGAGGCAGATTTGGACTGGTCCTCCGCACTATTTCTGCTGCTCGGCACCTTGCTGCTCCTGATGTTGACGGGATTGCCCGTGGCATTTGCGTTTCTGGGCGTGAACCTCATTGGCGCTTTCGTGTTTCTGGGCGGCGAAATTGGTCTTGACCAGGTGGTGCGCAACACTATCGCCTCGGTCAGTAATTTCTCGCTGGCCCCCATACCGCTGTTTCTGTTGATGGGTGAAATCCTGTTTCAGACCGGTGTGGCGTTTGCCGCCATCAATGCCATCGATAAACTGATCACCCGGGTGCCGGGCAGGCTGTCCATTGTATCGGTGCTCGGCGGGACGATGTTTTCTTCCCTGTCCGGGTCGACCATTGCCAACACCGCCGTGCTCGGCAGCGCGCTGCTGCCGGACATGTTGAAGCGCGGCTATCATCCAACCCTTGCCATGGGGCCGATCATGGCAACCGGCAGCATCGCCATGCTGATCCCGCCATCCGCACTTGCGGTATTGCTGGGAAGCCTCGCCGGCATCTCGATTGCCAAACTGCTGATTGCGGGCATCATTCCCGGCCTGATGATGGCGGCCAGTTTCCTGATCTATATCATCGTGCGCTGCCACGCCAACCCGGCTCTCGCACCTGCCTACGATGTGCAACCTGCCACCTTGTGGGAGAGGTGGAAGCCGTTGCTGACCCACGTCCTGCCGCTCATGGGGATATTTGTCGTCGTCGTGGGCAGCATACTGGGCGGCTGGGCAACGCCAACCGAGTCAGCTGCCCTTGGCAGCGTGGCCTCGGCGCTTGCGGCCATCGGTTATGGCAAGTTGACGCTTGCCGCGATGAAAAAGGCCATTGCCGAGACCGCCAAGATTTCCGTGATGATCCTGTTCATCATTGCGGCGTCGGTCACATTTTCGCAGATACTGGCTTTTTCCGGCGCGGCGGACGGCCTGTTGAGAGTTATCACCAGTCTTGATGCAGGCACCATGGTGTTGCTGCTGTCGATGCTGATTGTCCTGCTCGTTCTGGGCGCTTTCATGGACCAGGTCAGCATGATCATGATCACGTTGCCGTTCTTCATCCCGTTGGCGCAAAGTGCCGGCATTGACCTGTTGTGGTTCGGTGTCCTGATGCTGGTCGTCATGGAGATAAGTTTTACGACACCGCCTTTCGGTCTGTTGATTTTTGTCATGAAAGGTGTCGCGCCACCTGAAATTTCGCTGGCTCAGGTCTATCGCGCTGCCATTCCATTTATTCTGCTGGCACTTGGGGTGCTTGCATTGTTGATCGCGTTCCCGGGCCTGACCACCTGGTTACCCAATCTCATCCGCCGCTGAGTGCTGATCGAGAACCATCGAAACGGAGAGCTGTCATGGCTGAACTGCCCGAAGATTTTCTGCCCGAAACAGCTGCTGAAGCCATTCTTGTCCGGTTGAAACAGCACGATATCGACTATCTGTTTGCCAATGCCGGGACCGACTTTGCACCCGTGATCGAAATCTATTCAAAGAACCAGCAGTCTGACCTGCCTATTCCGACGCCGATCATTGCGCCGCATGAAACTGCAGCAGTCGCCATGGCGCACGGTTATTACCTGGCAACCGGCAAGCCCCAGGCCGTCATGGTGCATGTCAATGTCGGTCTGGCCAACGCCTTGATGGGCATCATCAATGCGGCCAGCGACAATATACCGATTTTTCTCATGGCAGGCCGCACACCTGCGACCGAGGGTGCCAGGCTTGGTGCCCGCAGTCTGCCCATTCATTGGGGCCAGGACATGCGGGACCAGTCAGCAATCGTGCGGGAGTTTGTCAAATGGGAGTATGAACTGAAACTGCCCGAGCAGGCGCCTGACCTGGTGGACAGAGGCTATGCCATTGCCATGAGCCACCCTCGTGGCCCGATCTATCTGGGCTTGCCACGCGAAGCGCTGGGCGAGGCCTGGCCGGATGATATGCCGTTCGGCACACCGCGCCACGCAGTATCGTCGCCGCCGGCACCGGACCCGGACACCGTTGCTCTGATCGTGAACGAGGTAAAGGCTGCGAAAAATCCACTCATTGTCACTCAGCGCGGCGATCCTGAAGGCCGCCTGGCTGACGCTTTGGCGTCTTTCTCCGAAAGTAACGCCATTCCGGTCTGTGAGTTCTGGCCTTCCGGTAATGTGCTGTCGACAGATCACCCGATGCACATGGGGTTCGATCCGGGGCAACTGCTTCCGGAGGCCGATCTGGTGATCGTGCTGGATGCCCTGGTGCCCTGGCTGGAAGCGGGGGCGAAACCCGATCCTGCGGCAAAAATAATCCAGATCGGTGCAGACCCGTTGTTCTCCCGCGTACCCATCAGAGGATTCCGGTCCACCATCAATCTGACGGCTGAACCGGCAGCAGCCATAATCGCTCTGGACAAGGCACTGTCACCGCACAAGAGTGCATTTGCCCGCGACATTGATGAGCGCCATGTGGACATTTCGGAGCGCTCGCAAGCGCGGTTCGAAGCGGCATCCCGGAAGGCAACCATTGGCGAAGGCAGTGTCATGACCGCTGCCTTCGTCAGCAAGACCCTGTCGGATTGCCTGCCGGATGATGCGCGCATCTTCTCGGAACTGGGATGCGATCCGTCGTTCATGCGCTTTTCTGCCGGCAACCGCTATCATTCACACGCGTTGGCAGGAGGCTTGGGGTGGGGCATGCCGGCGGCGCTTGGTGCCTCGCTGGCCGACCGCAGCCGGGTCACCGTGGCCTGCGTCGGAGATGGTTCCTACATGTTTGCAAATCCGGTCGCCTGTCACCAGATCGCTGAGGCAAACGATCTTCCGCTGCTCACCGTGGTGTTTAACAACGGCGTTTGGAATGCCGTGCGCAAGACAACACTGATGATGTACCCCGATGGCCATGCTTCGCGCGCCAACACGGTTCCCATGTCGTCACTGGCACCGATCCCGGATTTTACCATGGTTGCCGCGGCCAGCAGGGGCTGGAGCCGCCGCGTGGAGACCGGGTCTGAACTTGCCGCTGCGATCAGGGAGGCAATTGAAGTTGTAACCGGAGAAAAGCGCCAGGCGTTGCTTGAGGTGGTTGTTTCTCAGAACTAGTAGGTGTGTGTGGTTCTGAAGAGAAATAACTACAAAGGTGATTGTCTAATCCGCTCGATAAGTTGTTATTATCTCGACCATGACAACCCTGCGCCAACTCAGATACCTGGAAGCCATCGCCCGGCACAGCCATTTCGGCAAGGCGGCTGCAGAATGTTCGGTATCGCAACCGGCGCTGTCGCAACAGATCAAGGAACTGGAGCAACGATGGGGCCTGGCCCTGCTGGAAAGGTCGCCCAAGCATGTCAGTCTTACGGCAGAAGGTGTCGAGGCAGTGCGCCGGGCCAGGGCAATTCTGTCGGCGGTGTCTGATCTGGAGGACTTCGCCCGCGAACGCACGGGCACGCTGAGCGGGATATTGCGGCTGGGCGCCATCCCCTCCATTGCGCCGTATCTGCTGCCGGCAATGCTGACCCGGCTGGCAGCCCGCTATCCCGATGTCGATCTGCGGCTGCGCGAAACCGTGACCGAAACCCTGGTTGATGAACTCAAGGCTGGCAAGCTGGATGTCATCGTCGCCGCCTTGCCGCTGAAATCACCGGAGATTGAAGTGCGCGAACTGCTCGTTGACAAGTTTCTCCTGGCTGTACGCGATGACGCCCGGTTGCAGCCGGGCGTCGTGGCAACTCCATCGATGATCGGTGAGGACCGGTTGTTGCTGATGGGCGAGGGGCATTGCCTGCGCGAGCAGGTGTTGGACTATTGCAATATCGGGGCGTCGAAACTGTCTCGCGCCATGGGCGCCTCGTCGCTGAGCACTATCGTCCAGATGGTTGCCAACGGGCATGGCGTGACGCTGCTGCCGGAAATGTGTATCCGCGAGCAGGCGCCCGACAGTCGTATCAGGCTGTTGCGGTTTGCCGACCCGCAACCATCACGGACAGTCGCCATGGCGTGGCGAAAGTCGACACCGCTGCGCGACGACTATATGGCGCTCTCACAACTGATGCTGGATGGTTGGGATGCCTGAGCCATTGCTGCTGATACCGGGGCTGATGTGTACTGCTGCCTTGTTCGAACCGCAGGTGAGTGCGTTTTCTGACACTCGCCAGGTAGTCGTCGCCGACCATACCGGTGCACATGACATGCCCGCCATTGCCGGTCAGATCCTTGAGACAGCACCTGAGCGGTTTGCCCTGGCCGGCCTGTCGATGGGTGTTTATCTGGCGTTGGAAATCATGTCTCTCGCGCCGGACCGGGTCACCCGGCTGGCCCTGCTTGATGGCAAGGCCAGACCTGATACCCCTGATGAACTTGCCGCGCGCAATGCCTTGCTCGAAATGGCGGACGACGGACGCTATCTGAACATCACCTATGACATCCTGCTGTTCAGGCTGGTTGCTGCCGGCAGTTCTCTGGAACCTGACCTGCGTGATACGATTGTACAGATGGCAACAGACACCGGCATTGCGGTGTTCAGGCGCCAGATGGCAGCCATCATCAACCGCCGCGATTATCTTGCGGAACTGCGGAATATTGCCTGTCCGACACTTGTTTTAACCGGCCAGTTGGACGAGATCACACCGCCGGAATGTGCGCAGGAGATGGCAGGGCATATTCCCCATGCCAGGCTCGAACTGATCCCTGGATGTGGTCACCTGTCCACGCTTGAGGCCCCGGATGCGGTGAATGCGGCGATGAAAACCTGGCTGGAAACGTAAGGGATGCTGACGTTATTCGTGATTTGACGGCACACGGTCTGCGTGTGCATCATTGGCACATCCGCTACACAAGGAGGTCTACAAAAATGACTCCGCCAAAGCATCCTACGCTGTAATCAGTCGACAGGGACGAAGCGCCTGCGCTTTGGCCTTGCAGCCTGATTTCAGCCATTCCGACATATAACCAACCTGAATTTCCGGGTACTCTTACCCGTATTATGAAAAGCCTGGTTTCCTGACCGGGTAAAGGCAAACAAGCCAAAGGCCCCGTGCGGTTAAAGGTTCCGGCGGGGCCGCTTGTTTGGGTCCGTGGTGTTGAATTGCTCTGTTTACGAATAGGGCAGGGATTCTCACGTAAATCGTGATTTGACCAATGGTTAACAAATCGTTAGTTTTTGAGACTTGATAGCGAAGATTGCTCGTGTAAAGTGATCACGCTGTAGACGCGGATAGAACGCAGAACTTCATATAAAGCGTTTGTGACGTGTAATGGAGAATGATCGATCTGGAGCTGGCGGGCCCCAAATCCCCTGCTAACCCGTCCTGCCCGATCGATTGATACCTGGAGTATTAGGAGCTCCCCCTCGCTTCGACCTCAGGTTTTCTCTGGAGTCTGCAACCCCGCACATTGCCCCAATGTGCGGGGTTGTTTTATTCATGTCATGAAAACACCCTCTGTTGAGTATCATGTAATGAAAGTGCGCCGGGTATGACAGGTCAGCTTCAGGCAGCCGACAACGCTGCAACCGGGCCAGTTGAGCTGCAGGCGCGCAAACCAACCCGCATCCGGCTGCATTCATCCCTGACGGGTGCTGACATGGTTCGTGTGATCGCAAGTGAAAACATTGCTGATCTGAGACACAATCTGCAGGTGTTCATGATTACCGGAAGCGCTGCGTCAGTACACAAATCCAGGGTTTCGGCGCGCCGGCTTCGCGTTTTCCTGAAGGGCATGAAGACCCGGGTATTAGCTGAGACATACAAGCCACTGGCGGTGAACCTGAAGTTGGCCATGACGATACTGCACCCGGTGCGGCAGCACGACGTGGTCATGGATTGGCTGGAGGCAGCGGGAGTTGAGACGCGCGACAGGCAACAGGACCGGGCAGCGATGGTTCGTGAAGCGCGGACGCAAGTGTCAGGTGCCGGACTTATCGGCTTCGTGGACGAGTTCGCAAGGCAGATGCGGGCAGGAGGCTGGCGCCGGCGCGATACCGAGGTGCTTGATCAACCCTGCCTTTGTATATTGCCGGGCATAATTGATCGGTCCGTGCAAAACCTGTATCGGGCAGGCAGTCTTGATCGGGTGTTTGAAACAACCGGCGACTATCACACCTTTCGCAAGGACCTGAAGCGGCTGAGGTACTGGTTGGAGTTTACCCGATCCCTGTTTGCCAGAAAGGATATCGCGCCGTGGCGCAAGACCTGCAAATTGCTGCAATCCACCCTGGGTACCATAAACGACCTCGATGAGGCCCGGATGACCGGACATGACAGGTTGATGGGCGCTGGTGAATGGGGACCCAGGCGCAGCGCAGCAGTCGATCTTGCCATAAGCCTGTCTGACACTCTCAATTTGCTGCCCAGGTTCTGGCGCTGAAGCCGGCAGTTTTGCCGGGAGTGTTCTGCCACCGGGCGACCGGGCAGGCCCGGCGTTCTAATTTGTGGCCTTTTTGTCGGGTAAACTCGCATTTGGTGTGGCGCGCGTGTCATACTGCACTCACCTGATTCGCCACGATAATGATGAACAACCGGAATACGAATGTCCAAGTCACTTGACCTGTTTGGCAACACAGAGGCTGCACCCGCTGCTGCAAAGCCAGTACCTGCTGCTCCTGCTGTCGCGCCTGAAAAGATGCATAAGCACCCGGCGGCTGAGGCCGGCTACACCGCTGCCGATATTGAGGTGCTGGAAGGCTTGGAGCCTGTTCGTCGCCGTCCCGGCATGTACATCGGCGGCACGGATGAAAAGGCATTGCATCATCTGTTTGCCGAAGTCATCGACAATTCCATGGATGAGGCGGTCGCCGGGCACGCCACCTTTATCGAGGTCGAGTATGACGCCGACGGCTTCCTGTGTGTCTCCGACAATGGCCGTGGCATTCCAATCGATCCGCATCCCAAGTTCAAGGACAAGTCTGCCCTGGAAGTCATTCTGACCACCTTGCATGCCGGCGGCAAGTTTGACTCGAAAGTCTATGAGACATCCGGCGGTTTGCATGGTGTAGGCGTGTCGGTGGTAAATGCGCTGGCCGAAGTACTGGAAGTTGAAGTTGCCCGCAACCAGACACTGTACCGGCAGGTCTATTCTCGCGGATTTGCCCAGGGCCCGATATCGAACGAAGGCAAGGTTCACAACCGGCGCGGCACCAGGGTGCGCTTCAAACCTGACGAGCAGATTTTCGGCAAGGGCGCCAAGTTCAAACCGGCACGGCTGTTCAAGATGGCCCGATCCAAGGCCTATCTGTTTGGCGGTGTCGAAATTCGCTGGTCGGTTGACCCGGTTCATCTGACCGACAAGGACGAGACGCCGCAAAAAGCCGTTCTTCACTTCCCCGGCGGACTGAAGGACTATCTTGAGGAGGCCATTCACGGCCGCCCCCGGGTGGTGGACGAGATTTTTGCCGGCAAGCTGAAAAAGGAAGGCGGGCACGGCTCCGTTGAGTGGGCTGTTGCGTGGTTTGGCGGGGCTGACGGGTTCGTCTCATCCTACTGTAATACGGTCCCGACGGCTGAGGGCGGCACGCACGAACAGGGGCTTCGCTTTGCGTTGAGCCGCTCCCTGAAAAACTATGCCGAACTGTCCGGCAACAAACGCGGGTCGGTGATCACGACGGACGATGTGATGTCGTCTGCCGGTATCATGCTGTCAGTGTTTATTCGCGAACCGGAATTCCAGGGCCAGACCAAGGAGAAACTGGCCACGGCAGAAGCATCCCGCATCGTCGACAAGGCCATATCTGACCATTTTGACCATTGGCTGACAGGCCATCCGGCCCAGGCGGACAAACTGCTGGACTGGGTGCTGGAGCGCGCCGAGGACCGCCTGCGCCGCCGCGCCGAGCGTGATGTGGGCCGCAAGACCGCCGTGCGCAAACTGCGCCTGCCGGGCAAGCTGTCCGATTGTTCGTCTGCCGGCCGGGAAGGCTCCGAACTGTTCATTGTGGAAGGTGATTCAGCGGGCGGCTCAGCCAAGCAGGCGCGTAACCGGAAGAACCAGGCCATCCTGCCCTTGCGCGGCAAGATCCTCAATGTTGCGTCCGCAACCCGCGACAAGCTGAATGCCAACCAGCAACTGGGCGATCTGCTGCAGGCACTGGGCTGTGGCACGGGCGACAAGTACCGTGAGGATGATTTGCGTTACGACAAGGTCATCATCATGACCGATGCTGATGTTGACGGGGCGCACATAGCCTCACTGCTCATCACCTTCTTCTACCGGCTGACCCCGGCGCTGATCGAGCAGGGCCATCTCTATCTGGCTGTGCCGCCGCTGTACCGGCTGGTGCAGGGCACCAAATCAGCCTATGCACGAGACGATGCCCACAAGGACGAACTGCTCGGGAGCACATTTTCCGGCCGCGGCAAGGTCGAGATTTCCCGCTTCAAAGGCCTTGGTGAAATGATGCCGGCACAGCTCAAGGAAACCACCATGACACCGGGTAAACGCACCTTGCTGCAGGTGCAGATGGCTCAAAGCGAAGCTGAAGTGACGGCCCGAGTGGTCAAGGAACTGATGGGCAACAAGCCCGAAGACCGCTTCAATTTCATTACCGAGCGAGCCCAGTTCGTGGACGATGACGAACTGGATATCTGAGTGTGACGACCTACTGACATTTTGGTGACAATCACGGCAAAGTGAGTTATCATTTCACCACGCACGAGCAGCCGGGTTCACGGCGGTGCGGCTTTTTAGATTGTCATTGAGATGCCGGTGCTGGGGACCTCCCGGACAGCCCGCGAATGGCCCACATGGGTCGCGCTCGCTGTCTGTTACACAATCTGGCTTTCTGCAGTCATCTGGCACGATGCGCTGGGATGGTTCTGGGTTGCTCCGGCCATGTTGATGGCTACGCTTCATTCCTCCCTTCAGCATGAGGCGCTGCATGGCCACCCGACCCGGTCAGGCACCCTGAACGAAATACTGGTGTTTCCGGCAATCGGATTGTTTGTGCCGTACCGGCGGTTTCGAGACACTCACCTACGCCACCACAAC
This sequence comes from uncultured Alphaproteobacteria bacterium, assembly GCA_963698275.1. Taxonomy (GTDB): domain Bacteria; phylum Pseudomonadota; class Alphaproteobacteria; order Rhizobiales; family Aestuariivirgaceae; genus Anderseniella. The sequence continues at coordinate 217,297 of CAVOQE010000002.1, forward strand.
AATGTCATGCTGACGGACCCTTACGACGATCCTGAAAGCTGGTATCTCAGCCGCCATGACTGGCATCGCACCAGCCCGTTGATGCGGGGCCTGCTGGGTATCAACAGCACGCTGGCCGGTCGCGTTGTGGTTGGCCCGGCATTGGCCCTGTACGGTTTCTGGCGCAATGACCTCAATTTGGTGCGTGCCGGCGACAGGCAAGTGCTCCGGGCATACATCATGCATTTCACAGGCGTTGTGCCGGTTATTGCGCTGCTCGTCTGGCTGGATATTCCCTTGTGGACGTACGGGCTGTTCGTGGCCTATCCGGGCATGTCGATACTGATGATCCGGACCTTCATTGAACATCGTGCAGAAGAAACGGTTGCCGAGCGTACTGCAGTGATAGAGGCAGGACTGTTGATGCGACTACTGTTTCTCAACAACAACTACCACGCCGTCCATCACAGTCACCCGTTTGTGTCCTGGTCCGGGTTGCCGGATATCTGGCGCCAGCACCGGGCAAATATCTTGCGCGACAATGGCGGCTACCACTATCCCGGCGGTTATCTTCAGGTCGCCTGGTGCTGGCTCTTGCGCCGCCGCGAACCGGTCGAGCATCCCTTCATGCGCCGTAATATTGATGACGCCTACGAACGGACCTTTCAGCCGCAAAACGCCGGTCTTGAACGTGAAACGCCTATTCCCGGCGTTCAGGCGAAAGTTGTCCGCAGAAGCACAGAACCGTGACTGAAACGGATTTGATCATTACCCGGCTGATCACTCCGGCACCAACCTCGGTAGTCTGCTGTTGAATGGTCACCTTCCAGTTCAGGCAAAGAAGTCGGCCGCAGCTTGATATCCGAGGCGGGTTGCCTCCATATGCGTGGCTATGAAAATTGCTCACCAGTTTGAACGTCTCATGGCAATGGATGACGTGGCCTGGGCGCGGCATGCAAACCCGTGGTCGGGATGGACCCGGCTGCCCATTTTGCCGCTGCTGGCCTTGAGCTTCTGGTCGAGGGTCTGGATAGGCTGGTGGTGCCTGCTTCCGTTCCTGGCACTGGTCGTGTGGACGTTCTGGAACCCGCGCGCGTTTCCAAGGCCGGCCTCGACCGACAACTGGATGTCCAAGGTAACTTTCGGAGAGCGCGTGTGGCTGAACGCAGACGTTCACCCGATACCCGGCCATCACGCTCGCATGGCATCTTGCCTCGGCATGTTGGCGGGGGCTGGCCTTGCTCCGCTGATCTGGGGCCTGTGGGTGTTAAACCCCTGGGCGGTGCTGCTGGGACTGGTGATTACGGTCGTCGGCAAGTTGTGGCAGATGGACCGGATGGTCTGGATTTACCAGGATATGAAGGACAAGGTCCCGGAGTATGCCCAGTGGCTGCGCTGAACTGCCTTGTATGCCATAGTGATGCAACGAGTGTGCTGCTGGTTGATCGAGACCACAAGGCGTATCATCGCTGCAGCGTGTGTCAGGCAACGTTTCTTGATCCATCCTGTTTTCTGACTTCTGAGGCCGAATACGCCCACTACCTCACACATGAAAATGACGTGAGTGATGCTGGCTATAGAACATACCTGTCGAAACTGGCGGGTCCGTTGCTGGCCCGGCTTCGCCCGGCATCAACGGGTCTGGATTATGGCTGCGGGCCGGCACCGGCACTTGCTGAAATGATCAGGAAGGCCGGTCACGACATGTCGGTCTTCGACCCGTTTTTTGCCAACAACAGGTCTGCGCTGGCGCGAACCTACGATTTCGTAACATGCACTGAAACGGCTGAGCATTTTCACCGGCCGGCTGTTGAATTCAAACGGTTGGCCGGACTGTTGAAACCGGGCGGTGTGCTGGCGGTGATGACAATTTTTCAGACTGAGGATGCCCGGTTTGACAACTGGCGCTACCGGCATGATCCAACTCACGTGGTGTTTTATCGCGAACACACATTTGCGGTTCTCGCCCAAATTCTCGAAATGCAATGCGAAAATATTGCCAAAGACGTGGTGTTCCTTGCCAAACCGGATCGTTGCTAGAGTGTTCGGACAACTTTGCTGATCCAGCAGTCTTTTGTGGCCGCAAGCGCTGGTCAGTCTCGCTGGTGAGCCATGCCGGATGAATGTAAGCGATCATGCACATGACATAATCTTTAATTGTAATACGGTTTCAGTCGGGGCATGGTCCGCGCCAAATTTAGGATTCATGATGATAAAGGGAATGTTTGATGTCTTTTTCCGTATTCTTGCGTGCAGGCTTTGCAGGTGCCGCAGCGCTGGCGATTGTCGCCGTGTCTTCTGTTCAAGCGCAGGACGCCAAAACGCTGGCGACCGTTGATGGCCACGTGATCACCAGCAAGGATGTGGAATTTGCCAGAAACACGCTTGGCGAAGCTCTTAACCAGGTCGCACCTGACAAGCAGCAGGCCTTTATCATCAACATCCTGGTTGAGTCTCACTTGCTGGCCGACGCCGCTCGCAAGGAAGGCGTAGCCGAAACTGACGAATACAAGCGTCAGATGTCCTGGCTGGAAGTGCAGGCATTGCGTGAGGCATTTGTGCGCAAGCGGTCTGGTGAACTGGTCACGGATGCCGATGTCCAGGCCCGTTATGACGAAGCAAAGAAACAAGTGGCAGGCAAAAAGGAAGTCCAGGCCAGCCATATTCTGCTGAAGACCAAAGCTGAAGCAGAAGCGGTGATTGCCGAACTTGACAAGGGCGTTGACTTTGCGGAATTGGCCAAGGCCAAATCAACCGGTCCGTCGGGGCCACGCGGCGGCGATCTCGGGTTCTTCGGTTCCGGTCGCATGGTGCCGGCTTTTGAAGCTGCGGTCTTTCCGATGGAAAAGGGCGCTTACACCAAACAACCGGTGCAGACCCAGTTTGGCTATCACGTCATCAAGAAGGTTGATGAACGCGAGCAGGCATTTCCCGAGTTGAAAGATGTCGCTGAGCGTATTCGCGTCAGTTTGCAAGCAGATAAATTACAGGTCATTGTCAAAGAGCTTCGCGAAAAGGCGAAGATTGAACTCACTAAGCCGTAATCCGGCAATACTTGCCGGACCCCGCGGCAATTGCTGGAGGGTCTGATCGGTGAGACATATCTATTGGTTGTGCCGCATGTTTGGCGTTGCTGTCGTGTTGGTCGCGGCATCTGCATGGGCCGCTGCTGAAGTGAGCCTTGCCCAAACCGCCGGTGTAGTCCGCACGCCGAGCAATTGCCTTGCCATCGCGCAGAACCTGCCCAGGGCCCGCTTTGTCAGTTTGAAGCAGGTTCAGGGCGATCCTGCGTCAGGCGTGGTGCGTATCAGCTATGTCAGCCATTCAACATTCTGGATTGAAAGTCCGGGCGGTGTCACGATCGCGACCGACTATGCCGGATGGACAGGCCGCAAGGGCATCCCGCGTGTGGTCACAATGAACAAGGCGCACGAGACCCATTTTACCGACAGTCCTGATCCGGCTATCGAACATGTTCTTCGTGGCTGGAATCCTGAGGGCGGACGCAGCAACCACAATCTTGAAGTGGGCGATGTGTTGATCCGCAATGTCACTACAGATATTCGTGGATGGCAGATGCCCGAAAAGGATGCCAATTCGATCTTCATCTTTGAGATTGCCGGCTTGTGCATTGGCCATCTCGGGCACCTGCATCACGAGTTGGGGGCAGGGCACCTGGGCTGGATTGGACGGCTTGATGTCGTGATGGTGCCGGTTGACGGAAGCTGGACCCTGCCGATAGACAAGATGGCAGGTGTTATCAAACAGCTCAGATCGCGGGTGATTCTGCCGATGCATGCATTTGGCGACTATTCACTTTCTCAGTTTGTCGCCAACCTCAGCAATGACTTCGCCGTTCGTCGGGAGCAGGAACAGTCCATCACCTTGTCCATGGACAGTTTGCCTGCAAAACCCACGGTCATTGTGCTTCAGCCGCAGTTTTAACCTGCCACAACGAGAGTCATGCATCGCAGGCAATGCTGCAATGCAGCATTTTACATTGCAACGCAACAAAACAGTCACGATCTTCCTCTACAAGATGTGCATCAAGACACCCGATTGTGGATGTCGTTGCAAAAAAGACGGAGAAGATCATGGCTGTTACAGCTCAGATAAATCAATTCCATACAGCGGATCATACCGATGAAATTGGGCCTGGCCGTTTCGCCCGGTTGATGACCCGCATTTCGCTGATCAGTGAGGCACGCGCGATCCACCGCCTGGAGACCGAGGCAGCTCACCTGCTGGACTCAGATCAACTGCGTCAGATCAAGGCCGATTTTGCCGCCCGCAAGGCGCAGGCGCTGAAATAGGTGAACTTGCGAGACGTTCAGCTATAAAACAGCTCATCGTCTGACAGCACTGGAAACAAGGCTGGACAATATGAGTCCGGCCTTTTTTCTTGCTCTGTGAGCGTGTACAATTGCAAATGTGATCACTGCCCAAGTTTCTCCGCAAATAAACCGCATGAGAAGGTGGAATGTAGTACATTGTCGTTTGCCGGGATCACGGTGGCTGGTGAAATCCATGATGGCGTAGAGGATAGCGTGTTGGTTAGCAAAGTGTCGTTGAAATCCGGTCTGTTTGCCGGACTGATCATGTCAGTACTAATGTCTGCACCGCCGGCGGTGGCGGCAAGCGATATTGAGGGATGTCTGGGTAAAACGCCTGCGCTCGAGCGGATCGGACTTTGTTCGCGGGCGATCGAGGCAGGCCTGAGTGGCAAACAACTGGTCGAAGCTTACGCAGCACGTGGTGTGACATATGGTCGGTTGGGTCAACTCGACAATGCGATTGCTGACCTGAGCACTGCACTCGACAATGACAAAGCCAACGTGAATTTACTCATTGCCCGCGCCAGGGCATTGTTCAACAAGCGTGATTTCGACCTGGCCATGCTGGATCTCGCAGAGGCAATAAAGCTGGATCCAAAAAATTCACTTCCGGTAAACCTGATGGGCAAAAATCATTTCATGCTTGCCAACTATGACATCGCATTGAAATTTTTCGGCGAAGCGATCGAGCTTGATCCAAACGACTACAATGCGTTTGTCAATCGGGCGACGACATACTACCGGACAAACAAGCTGCCGGAGGCGATGAAAGATGTAAATGCGGCCTATCTGATGTTGCCGCCGGGCGACAGTCGCGGCAGGGCGTTGCTGCAACTGAAAGTGGCCATTGAGCGTGCCTTCGCGTCGCAACAGGGCGTTGCGCCAGCGTCCAACTGACGAATGACCCGGCAGGAGTTCTGAATTCAAGAACTCGCTGAGGTGAAGCCTTGCATGGTTCCAGTACCGCTGCGGCGGATTGCAACGTCAGCCGCCGATCCGCCCACCACCTTTTTTCCGTGCCGCAACGATGGATGGGCGCGGTGGCATGTCAGCTAAGAAGTCCGGCCAGCGGGTCGCCGGGTCCTCGAATGTCGAGGCTCTTGCAAACCCTGGAAACTCTTTGGTGCCATCTGCGCCGGGGTGTTGTACGGGCAGAAACACCGTTTCGAAATCAGGCGTAAAACAGGGCCCGCATATTTCCGCGCCCACCGGTACGCGGAAAAACAGCTTCGCAGTGCCGCGGGCATCTCCTTCCGTATCAACGCCGTACATGCCATCCGCTTTGCCGGTCTTGTGCCAGTTTTTGCCCTGATCGGTTGCCACCCAAAGCCGGCCGGCTCCGTCGACCGTGCAATTGTCCGGAGATCCGAACCAGCCATTGGCTGAGGTTGCAGGGTTCCACAAGGAGCCGATTTCCGCCACCGAAGGATCGCCGCATTTGATGAGTATCTGCCAGGTGAACCGGTCTGCGGCATGGTCGCGGCCAGGCGCAGTCATTTCGATGATATGGCCGAACAGGTTGTCGGCTCGCGGATTGGCGGTGTCGATCTGGTCCTTCTTGCGTTTGTCGTTGTTGGTCAGCATGACGTAAATCTTGCCGGTTTGCTGATTGGGCTGAACATCTTCCGGGCGGTCCATCGGCGTAGCGCCAAGGGCTTTCGCGGCAAGTCTGGCGTCGATCAGAACCTGTGCCTGGCTCTCCCAGCCGTTTTCGGGCACCAGCGGGCCGTCGCCATAAGCCAGCGGTAACCAGTCCACTGTTCCGTTTGGATTGAAGCGGGCAACTGAAAGCGTGCCGTCCGACAACAGGGTTTTGTTGGCGACGCGATCATCGGATATCCGGTTGGCGGAAACGAAGCGGTAGACATACTCAAACCGCGCATCGTCGCCGGAATAGACCACGACGCGCCCGTCGCTGCTTGCAATGCACTCACAGCCTTCATGCCTGAACCGGCCCAGGGCGGTATGCTTTACCGGCGTGGAGGATGGGTCGAACGGATCGACCTCGACGACCCAGCCAAACCGGTTTGGTTCATTGGGTTCCTTGTCCACATTGAAGCGTGACTGGTACATGCCCCAGTTATACCAGTTGGCCGGAATGCCATATCTGGCATAGCTGTCGGCCTGATCACCACCAAGGCCCTTTTTCCTGCGCACCTGCTTGCCGTCCTTGTCCTCCATCTGATCGGTCCAGAAGTAGCCGTGGAAGTTCTCCTCAGCAGCCAGATATGTACCCCACGGAGTTACGCCGCCGGCACAATTGTTGAAGGTTCCGACAATGCGCCTGCCGGACGGATCAGCGCTGGTCTGAAGCCGCGGATGCCCGGCGGCGGGGCCGTCGACTGACATTTCCGTATTGGCTGCAGATATGCGACGGTTGAGGGGCGACGTGGTCACGGGGCGCCATTTGCCGTCTTGCTGTTCGAGTTCGACGACACTGACACCGTGCGCGGCCATCTCGATGTCGACCATCTGCTCGCTGATCTCCGCAAAATCATTGTCCTTGGGAGATGCCGTCAGACCGGGAAACATGACTTCCGGGCTGGTGTACTCATGATTGACGCACATCAACAGATTGTCCGCACGATCGGGAATTTCGAACACGCCAATATAGTCATTGTTGTAACCAAACTGGCGATGCTGGCGGGCTGCGGTTTGAGACCGGGGATCAAATACTTCAGAATCGTCAAACAGGCCGTCACCCCAGCGCAGCAGGACGTCCGCGTCATAACCGTCAGCAATGTGGTGATCGGTATCAATACCTGCCGGCAACTCGTTAAAATCAAACGCCGATGTAGTGTTGCCGGTTGTCGCCGAGGAAGCAGATGCGGTACCTGCCATCAGATACGAAACCGTCGTTACGGCCAGGGCACCCTTCAACACGTCGCGACGCCCGAAGCGGTGCTGGATAACATCGCCGATCGTTGCCGTGTCCACGGTGTGCGTCGGGGTGTCATCAAAGGCTTCAAATGCCTCTGCCTTGTTGTTGAATGATGGCTCTTTGCTGTTCGACATTGGTTTTTCACCTTTGTAAGGGGCACAACTGCAGGAGATTTTCGTCTGCCGGTTACTACTGCGTGTTTGCGACATGCCAATGAAGGTCAAAGTTGCCTCGACCATGCCGCCATAAGCGGTTAGGCTCAACGCTTCATGGCCCGTCAGGGTACAACATTCCAAGTGAGGACAAAGCCTGTGTCAACCGAACTGTTGCTGCCACAAGTGACAATGCCCGGCCTGAGCTTTCGCGAGTGGCAGGCAGGCGACGCAGCGGCGCTGGCGCGTTTCATGACCACGCCGGAATACAACCGCTGGCTGGCCGTAAAGCTGCAGTCGGTGGCGGAAATCGATGTTGTTCTCAAACGCCACCTGGCCCGGCAGAAATCCCGCAATCGCCGGCATTTCAGGCTGTGTGCGGTTGATGCAGGCACCGGGGAACTGATTGCCGACGGTTTCATCTGGCTGCTCGGCGGCGGCGCCGCAGAGGTCGGCTGGGGCGTCGACCCGACGGTCTGGGATACAGGCGCCGGCACCATGATGGGTGAGGTATTGTGTGCAATGGCCATCGAGCGTCTCGACGCAACCGAGGTATGGTGCAAGGTCATGGCGCCAAATCTTGCCTCTGCACGTATTGCCGCCAAGCTCGGATTTTCCATGCAACGGACTGTGATGCCGGGATCGGCAGGTCTCAATCGTGCTCATGATATCGAGATTTACCGGCTGCTCGCAGAGGAGTATTTTGAGCGCGGCTATGCCATCTGACCTTGGGCGTGCCTTGACGGCTGCGGTCATTGGTGCGGGTCCTGCCGGGCTGATGGCAGCCGATGTGATGGTAAAAGCGGGCCTTCAGGTTACGGTCTTTGACCGCATGCCGTCCGCCGGCCGTAAATTCCTGATGGCGGGCCGGGGTGGATTGAACCTGACCCACTCCGAACCCCTTGACGAGTTTCTGCGGCGTTATGCTGATGCATCAGCCTGGCTTGGCCCGGCCATCACAGCGTTCTCACCGGGTGATGTGCGCACCTGGGCCGATGGCCATGGCCAGGAGACGTTTGTCGGATCGTCGGGCCGTGTGTTTCCCAAAAGCTTCAAGGCATCGCCCCTGCTGCGGGCGTGGCTGCGCGAGTTGAATGAACTGGGTGTCATGCTTGAAACGCGCAAGCACTGGACAGGTTGGGGTCATGACGGTGCCTTGAGTTTTTCAGATGGCTCGAACATCAATGCGGACGTGTGCGTGCTGGCCCTGGGCGGGGCCAGTTGGCCGCGCCTGGGGGCCGACGGCAACTGGGTGTCCGTGCTGGCAGGCAAAGGCATCGAGGTCGCACCGCTGGTTGCGTCCAATGCCGGTGTGACCTGCAATTGGTCGGACATGACCATTGCCCGCCATGCCGGAGCGCCGCTGAAGCGCATCGCCGTTACCCTGGCCGGGCGTACGGTGCGCGGTGAAGCCATGATCAGCCGGTCGGGTCTTGAGGGCGGCGCAATCTATGCCTTGTCACGCGAACTGCGAAATGTGCTGGCGACGTCAGATTACGCTGAATTGCAGCTTGATTTGCGCCCTGAACTTGATGTGGCCCAACTGACTGCAAGGCTTGCCAAAATCCCCCGCAAGCAGTCGCTGAGCAACAGGTTGCGCAAGGCGGCCGGTCTGTCGCCGCAGGCCATATCCGTGTGGCGTGACTGTGTTGATTGGAAAAACCTGGAGACGGATGTCGCACTTGCCCACAGTCTCAAGGCGGTTGTGGTAAAGGTGACCGGTATCCAGCCAATCGACAGGGCGATCTCGTCTGCCGGCGGAATCGCAGCGGACGAGATCGACGAAAACTTCATGCTGACAAGGCTCCCGGGTGTGTTTGTGTGTGGTGAGATGCTGGACTGGGACGCGCCAACCGGCGGCTACCTGCTGCAGGCTTGTTTTGCAACCGGACGGGCCGCAGGTGCTGGTGCAGCAGGGTTTGCGCTTAAGTCAGCCGGACAATTGGCCGCCGAACCTGACTGAAAACTTCACGATGGCGGTGCATTTTTCATTGCAGGCTGACGAAATTTCAAACATCCTGCGGCGCATGACTTGGTCATGACCTGATCATGACATCGTGAAGGAGACAAGCTGATGACCGTTGCCGCCACACCATTGCGTCCCAACCGCCTCGACCACCAGGAGACCCGTGTTGACCTGGCTGCCGCCTTCCGGTGGACTGCCCGGCTGAACATGCATGAGGCTGTCGCCAATCATTTCTCGGTTGCCGTCAACGAGGACGGAACGCAGTTCCTGATGAACCCCAACCAGATGCATTTTGCCCGTATCAAGGCGTCCGATCTGTTGCTGATCGATGCCAATGATCCCGATACCATGACCCGGCCCGACGCGCCGGACCCCACCGCATGGGGGCTGCATGGCGCCATTCACCGGCTGTGTCCGCATGCCCGCGTGGCCATGCATGTGCATTCCATTCACGCCACCGTTCTGGCCACCCTGGATGATCCGGGCCTGCCGCCGATCGATCAGAACTGCGCGGTGTTTTTCAATCGCTATGCGATCGATGATGAATATGGCGGCCTGGCCTTTGAAGAAGAGGCCGAGCGCGCCTGCAGCCATTTGTCGGACCCTGCCAAGCAGGTCCTGATCATGGGCAATCACGGCATCATGGTCATCGGGGACACGGTCGCCGATGCGTTCAACCGCATGTACTATTTTGAACGCGCTGCTGAAACCTACATCAAGGCCTTATGGACCGGGCGCAAGCTGAAAGTGCTGTCGGACGAAGTGGCTGAAAAAACCGCCCGCGAGATTGAGGAATATCCCGGCCAGGCAGACTGCCATCTGAACGAGCTGAAGGCCATCCTCGACGACGAAGGCTCCGATTATGCCCACTGAGCGGCCATCTGAGCCCGCACCGCGCAGCAAGTGGAACTATCATCCCGAACTGCCGCTGGCCGACAAGTCGATTTTTGGCTGGCCACTTGATCTCCGTTTTCTGGCGCGTTGGTTCCGACGCAGTTGGTTGTCACTCAGTGAACGCATACTGTTGCTGCTCGTTGCAGTTGCAGCCTGGTATTTTCTATATCCCGGGCTCGAGCAGGCAAGAACATTTGCGGTCGGCTGGATACTGCAAACCTGGGTTGTCAACATGGGGCTCATGCTGGCTGTCGCCGGATCGCTGCACTGGTACTTCTACATCAGGCGCGGCCAGGGCAAAAAACTTAAGTTCGACCATCGTGATATGGCCAAAGGCAGCCGGACATTTGCGTTCCGGAACCAGGTACACGACAACATGTTCTGGTCACTGGGCAGCGGCGTATTCTTCTGGACGGCATTTCAGGTGCTGACACTGTGGGCAATGGCCAATGGATACCTGCCGACGACAAGTTTCACCGATAACCCGTTCTGGTTTCTCGCGTCTTTTCGTGCTGATGCCGATCTGGTCGGCATTGCACTTCTACTGGATACACCGGTTGCTGCATGTGCCGTTTTTCTATCGGCATTTTCATTGCCTGCATCATCGCAATGTCAATGTCGGTCCCTGGTCCGGTGCGTCCATGCACCCGGTTGAGCATTTGCTGTATTTCTCGTCCGTCATCATCCATCTGGTCGCGGCATCTCACCCGGTCCACGTGATCTACAATCTGCACTACCAGGCCTTGGGTGCGGCCATGAGCCATACCGGCTATGAGGACCTGCTGATCAAGGACAAGCGGCGTCTGGAGCTTGGTACCTTTTACCATCAGTTGCATCACCGGTTTTTTGAATGCAATTACGGCAATCAGGAAATGCCTTGGGACCGCTGGTTCGGCACGTTTCATGATGGCTCTGATGAAGCCACCCGCATGATACGTGAAAGAAAACAACGCATGCATGGGGCGGGTTGAACAGCTTTGCGGCAGGGCATGCCGTGATCTGCTGTTTTGGTGTCGCACATTGAACTGCGCCGGTGCTGTTTTCAGATACAGCTACTGCTTTAGGTGGAACTCAGGCCGTCATGTTTCTATCCGTATTTGACATTTTCAAGATTGGCGTAGGCCCGTCCTCATCCCATACCATGGGGCCGATGACGGCGGCTGCGCGGTTTCTGGATGATCTGCGCTCCGGCAGGACGCCCATACCCGGCTCCGGTGCACCGGCGCACCTGCAGTGCACGCTGCACGGCTCGCTGGCCTTTACTGGCAAGGGGCACTCCACGGACCGGGCCGTCATTCTGGGCCTGTGCGGGTTTGAGCCTGCCACCATTGATCCCGATGACGCTGAACTGGCTCTGGCCGCGGTTGCCAGGACCCGCACCGTTCAGCCGAATGGGCTGGATCCGTTGAAATTCAATCCGGACGAAGACCTGATCTTCGATTATGGGCCACCGCTTGAGGGCCATGCCAACGGTATGGTGCTGCGGGCATTCGATGCCGCAGGCGCCCTGCGGCTGGAAGAAACCTATTTCTCCATCGGCGGCGGCTTTATCCTGACCGCAGACGAACTGGGAGACCTTGATCGCACACCGGCGGGCCTGAAGACCGCAAAGAAGGAAGCCGGGTACAAATATCCGTTTTCAACGGCGCAGGAGATGCTGGCGCTGGGCGCGAAGCACGGCAAGACCATTGCCGAAATGAAGCGCGCCAATGAGAGCGCCCATATCGATCCGGCACAGCTTGATGAGCGTCTGGACGGTATCTGGAAAACCATGTCGGGCTGTATTGACCGGGGCTTGCGTGAAGACGGCATCCTGCCCGGTGGTCTGAATGTGCGCCGCCGTGCGAAGAAGATACATGACCGTCTTGTAGAACAACGCGGGTCAAACATGGCGCAGCCGCATGTGGCCAATGACTGGATGTCGGTGTATGCGATGGCGGTGAACGAGGAAAACGCCGCCGGTGGCAAGGTTGTGACGTCGCCGACCAATGGAGCGGCAGGCGTCATGCCGGCCGTGATGCGCTATTACCGCGATCACTGCATCGGCTCCAGTGATGAGGGCCTGCGCACCATGCTTCTCACCGCTGCAGCCATTGGCGGACTGATCAAGCACAACGCTTCCATTTCAGGCGCCGAAGTCGGCTGTCAGGGCGAGGTAGGCTCTGCCGCTGCCATGGCGGCAGCAGGGCTTTGCGCAGCGCTGGGTGGTACGAATGAACAGGTTGAAAACGCCGCTGAAATCGCCCTGGAGCACCATCTCGGCATGACCTGCGACCCGGTCGGCGGCCTGGTGCAGGTGCCGTGCATCGAGCGCAACGGCCTGGGGGCAATAAAGGCGGTATCGGCAGCATCCCTTGCGCTGCACGGCGACGGCCAGCACTTCATGCCGCTGGACAACTGCATCGAAGCCATGCGCCAGACCGGCCAGGACATGTCGGAGAAGTACAAGGAGACCAGCCTCGGCGGTCTCGCGGTAAATCTGCCGGAGTGCTGAGAATCACACTTGGGCGCCTGCATCGCACTTGCTGGCATTGGATCCCCGTTTTCACGAGGATGACATCTGTGTTGAATTCCAACTAGGCCCGACCGGGCCTCGGGCCGGTCAGGCCCGCCCCCGCGGAGCGCAGCCGCAGGCTGCTTGCGTGAGCGAAATAAAACAAAGCTCCGAAGCACGAAGTGCTGAGGCAAGGCCGACTGGCCGCCGCACGAAGTGCGCCCTAGCGGAGCGCAGCCGAAGGCTGCTTGCGTGAGCGAATTGAGATAACAACAATACCCCATCTGGCCTGCCCCTTGCTCAGTTCCTAACAGGACGTAGCGATCGTGTATCAAAAAGGCACAGTTTCGACATGCTCTACAAAGTGTTCAAGGTCGGTAAATGGGTGATTATCGCGGATTTGTCTGCCGGAGTGGTGATCAATGCGGCCTGGGCAATGGGATTGGTCAACCCGCTTGGCTGGGGTGTAAAACTGGCCGATGTCATTCAGACCACCTTGCAGTGAAACCCGCCGACACCTTCCACAAATCCTTCCATGCGGTCACCGCGCACGACGGGCCCGACACCTGACGGTGTGCCCGACATGATCAGGTCACCCGCCGCCAGTTCAAACAGGCCGGACAGATAGCAAATCATTTCCGGCACCTTCCAGATCATCTGGTTCAGATCCCCTTGCTGGCGAAGCTCGCCATTGACCTTGAGCCATACGGCACCTGCATCCGGGTGCCCGATATCCGATACCGGCACCAGCCCCGTCATCGGGGCTGAGTGATCAAACGCCTTGCCGATTTCCCAGGGCCGGCCGGCCTTCTTCATTTGTCCTTGCAGGTCGCGGCGGGTCATGTCGAGACCTGCGCCATAGCCATAGACATGGCCCAGCGCATCATCCAGCGCGATATCCGTGCCACCGGACTTGAGCGCCACGATCATTTCAATCTCGTGGTGAACATCGTTTGAGGCAGGCGGGTAGGGAAAGGTAATCTCGCCGCTGGCATCGGCGGTGACGATATTCTCTGGGCACTTGAGAAAGAAGAACGGGTCCTCCCGGTCCGGATCATGCCCCATCTCGATAGCATGCGCGGCATAGTTGCGCCCGACACAATAGACCCGGCGGACGGGGAAGGTGTCCGAAGTGCCGGCAACGGGCAGGGTGGTGCGGCTGGGGTCGGGGATGACGTAGGACATGGCGGCTGTGCTTTCGGATAACTGGATAGAGGTCAAGCAGGGTTTAGCTGTTTTCATCACCCGCGCGAAAGCGTCATTCCATCATGCGACGGGTGCATTGCTGTACGGCATTTCTGGTGGCTTTGTACATTTGATCCAATGCGGGCAAGGTCGGATTAACAGAATTCTGCCATTGTAGAGTTGTTTCGACATGTTGCGCCGAAAATCTGTGGATCAATCATGATCAGTAAGAACTTCAAAATGTCGCTGGCAGTACTAAAGCTGCTTTCTCTATTCAGACCAATTCAAAGAAGCGCCACACAATGGGCTTTACTAGCTCTTGGTGTATTGCTGATTGTCGAGCTGGGAAATCTGCCTGCCAGGGCAGATGTATCGTGGATTGAACCAAACATCCGCAACATCGAAAATGAATACGATATCAGGATTCATCATAGCTATGACGCAAATACTTTTTTCCCATCTCGTTGGCTGAAAGCTCCTATCTCTGCACGCGGAAAACAGTTGCCAGCCAAGGAAGTGGCAAGGGTTCTCCCCATAATTGAAGAGTTCCTGTCGGCTTACCCGAAACCGGTGTTAAAAGGAAATTTGAAGTCGATCTATCTGCTTGGCGAGTTGTCGTTTTATGGCAAGAGTTTCGGGGCCTCCAACGGCAAGTCCAGCCTGTACATCAAGAGTAGGGGGGCGGACCAAGGGTTCACAGAATTGTTCCTTGCCAGTCGTGTGCACTCTGAGTTTTCGAGTATACTTATGCGAAACCACTCATTTCCGAAACAGGAGTGGAGGAAAATAAACCGCGCAAATTTCAGATACGTTGGAGATGGGGCTCGAGTTCTTGATCAACCCAACCTGTATAGTCGAACGAATGAGTTGTTGAGAGACGGATTCATCGTCAAGTATGCGCAAAGCAGCATCGAAAACGATTTTAACATGATAAGCGATTGGCTTTTCACGCGCCGGAACCGGTTGAAGAGATTAGCAGGCAAATTTCCTCGTATTGATGCAAAGACGCGCCTGGCAATTAAATTCTACAGGTCGATTGATAGGCACATCACGTTTGAGTAGATCGTAAACTTGCAAGATTCCAATTGGCCCTGTTGAGTGGAGGCATGTTGCACTGGATGGATTCAATTCAGCTACTGAAAGTCGCGCTGCGTAATTTCAATCAACAAGGCTAGCGTAAAAACCCTGTGTCGGGGATCCGTCACACAAATAAGCCATCCTAAATGCCCCGCTTGCCAAATGTTTGGTACACGCCGTTGGGCGTCGAGCTGACAGACATGTGTTTCTGCTCCCATGCGTGAGAAGGATTCGCTGTTCCTGACGTCCGTAACTGGCTCCGGCGGCCCACTGACTTTCTGCCATATAGTCATGCCGCCTATGACAATCAGCACCAGCCAGAATGCCGGGCCCGGGCGAAGGTTGTCGCCCTTGGGTGATTTCATGTCTTTCAGCGAAACGCCCAATGTCTAAAGCTCTCTGTACTGGCGGGCCAAGTCATCCGGTTGTCAGTCTGTTCACCAATTGGGTAAGTTGTTCTGAATAAAGACTATAAAGTTTGAGTGATTTACTCAAACGGCTCCTCCGCATGCCCGCTTTTCCTCACATCTGCGTGACGTCACCTGAATTCTCGCAAAAGAACGACTTGTTCTTTTTAACGAACAGTTCTATATGTCACTCCAGTTGATCGTTTTAACGAACGGCCTGGAGTGACCCGACCATGCGCTATTACCCGGTGTTTCTGGACCTTGAAGCAAAGACCGTCGTCATTGTCGGTGGCGGGGCTGAGGCTGCGCAGAAGCTGCGGCTGATGGCCAAGACGCCGGCGCGGATTGTTGTCATTACCCCGTTTGCCGGGCGTGAACTCTCCACTGAAATCGATGCAGCCGGTGCCTGTCTTTTGTCGCGCGAGTTCGATGCCGATGACCTGCACGGTGCTTTGCTGGTGTTTGCCTGCGGGCTGGACGAGGCCGACGAGGCAGCGGTTCATGCTGCAGCTACCGAGCGCAATATCCCGGTCAATGTGGTCGACAGGCAGGACAAGTGTTCGTTCCTGACGCCGTCCATCGTGGATCGCGGTTCACTGACCATCGCCATCGGTACCGAAGGTGCGGCGCCGGTTCTGGGGCAGGGTCTCAAGGCTCATCTTGAAGCCATGCTGCCGCCGTCCATCGGTACGCTGGTGGACAAGGCGTCTGCCTTGCGCCCACGCGTGGCCCGCGCGCTGGACAAGGGCAGCCCGCGCCGTGACTTCTGGCGCTCGTTCTTCTTTGGCAACATCCGCGCCGCATTCGACCGTGATCCTGAAACCGGTTTCGAACAGTCGGTGGATGACGCACTGTCCGGCAACCGTCGCGAGGCAACCGGTTCGGTTTCTCTTGTCGGTGCCGGTCCCGGCGATGCTGACCTGCTGACCCTGAAAGCCCAGCGCCGCCTGCTGGATGCAGACGTGATTGTCTATGACCGTCTCGTCGGGCCCGGCATTCTGGAGTATGCGCGCCGTGATGCGGAACGCATCGATGTGGGCAAGGCACCCGGCAAGCTGTCGGTCAGCCAGACCCGCATCAACGACATCCTCATCGAACATGCCAGCGCCGGTAAGCGCGTGGTGCGCCTGAAAGGCGGCGATCCGTATGTGTTCGGCCGTGGTGGTGAAGAACAGGCCGCTCTCGTGGACGCCGGCTATTCCGGTTGACGTCGTGCCGGGCATTACGGCAGCCGTGGCATGTGCTGCTGCCATCCGCCTGCCGCTGACCTGGCGCGGTGAAAACCGCAGCTTCACCGTGATGACCGGCACCGCCGGTGACGGCGCGGCAGACCATGACTGGGCCGCCTGGCCAAACCCGGTACCGCGTTTTCCATCTATATGGGCGTGCGCCAGGCCGGCCACATCCAGCGCCAGTTGCTGGCAGCCGGTATTGCCGAAGACACCCCCGTCGTGGTGGTCGAAAACGGCACCCGCGCTGACCAGAAGACGGCCGTCGGCACCATCGCCACGCTGACCAGAACACTTGCCCTGGGTGCCATCAAGGGCCCGGCAATCATCTATGTCGGTCTCGACCCGGCGCGCTCCGACGTGTTGGACGCGCAAGCTCGGACGCAGGCCGCAGCAGAACAATGGATCGCGTCATGAACGATGTAACCGAAGACTGCAGTGAATACGTCGTGACCGCCAACGAGGTGTTGTCCGGTGACACGGTGTTTCGCACATTGGATGAGAAGTGGGTGCGCGGCATTGACGGCGCTGCCGTGCTGAAGTGTGAGGATACTGGTTTCGTGGCGCTCGGTGAAGCGCAAAAAGATGAGCACGCCAACATCGTCATGGGTGCCTACCTGGTTGAGGTGTCGCGCGAAAGCGGCGCCATCCGCCCGGTTCACATCCGTGAACGCATCAGGGCGCTGGGCCCGACAGTGCGTGCAGATCTGGCGCGAGCTGCGCAGGGGTTTTCGACAAGTGAGGTTGTGGACCAATGAACGTGCACGTGACGCCCGAACCCAACATGTACCGTTATGACGAGTTTGACCGCAGCTTCGTCAATGCCCGTGTGGCCCAGTTCCGCGACCAGGTGGCGCGCCGTCTCGACGGCACTATCACCGAGGACGAATTCAAGCCCATGCGGCTGATGAACGGCCTGTATCACCAGCTTCATGCCTACATGCTGCGCGTGGCGGTGCCATATGGCACCATGTCGTCGCGCCAGCTCAATGTGCTGGCCGATATCGCCGACAAGTATGACCGTGGCTATGGCCACTGGACCACGCGCCAGAACATTCAGTACAACTGGATAAAGCTGGAAGATACAGCCGATATCCTGGACAGGCTGGCCGGTGTCGAGATGCACGCCATCCAGACATCCGGCAACTGTATCCGCAATACCACCACCGACCCCTACGCCGGTGCGGCTGCCGACGAACTGGCAGACCCGCGCCCGGTGTGTGAGCTGATCCGGCAGTGGTCGAGCCTGCATCCCGAATTCACCTATCTGCCGCGCAAGTTCAAGATCGCCGTGACCGGTTCACCGAACGACCGGGCCGCTGTGCGGGTGCACGATATCGGCCTGCGCATGCACCTGAATGAAGCTGGCGAGCGTGGCTGGGAAGTGCTGGTCGGCGGCGGGCAGGGGCGCACGCCCATGGTGGCCGTGACCGTGCGTGACTGGCTGGCCGAAGCTGATCTGCTGCCGTATCTGACCGCCGTCATGCGGGTCTACAACCTGATCGGCCGGCGCGACAACAAGTACAAGGCGCGCATCAAGATACTGGTCCACGAAATGGGCGCAGAGGCGTTTTCCGCGGCGGTCGAAAAGGAGTTTGCCGAAGCCCCGAAGGAGACCATCGCGGTCGACGCGCGCGAACTGGAACGTATCTCGTCTTATTTTGCGCCGCCTGCCTGGGAAACCCTGCCGGCCTTCGTTCCCGAGATCGAGGAGAAGAAACTGGCTGATCGCGGGTTCCGGCAGTGGCTCGCCGCCAACACGGCAGCCCACAAGGTGCCCGGCTACACAATCGTCAATGCCTCGTTCAAACCGACCGGCGGCATTCCCGGCGATGCCACGTCCGGCCAGATGCGGGCGGTGGCGGCACTTGCCGATAAGTACTCCTTTGGCGAAGTCCGCGTCACCCATGCCCAGAACCTGACCCTGCCGCATGTGCGTACCAGCGACCTGATCGAGGTTTGGGGCGAACTGAAGGAGCACGGCCTGGCGGAAGCCAATATCGGCCTCATCGGCGATATCATCTCCTGTCCCGGCCTGGATTACTGCGCGCTGGCGACAGCCCGCTCGATTCCGGTGGCGCAGGAGATTTCAAACCGCTTCGCCGATATCAGGAAACAGCATGATGTCGGGCCGCTGAAGCTGAATATCTCCGGCTGCATCAATGCCTGCGGCCATCACCATGTCGGCCATATCGGCATTCTCGGCGTCGACAAGAAGGGCAAGGAATTCTACCAGATCACGCTCGGCGGCTCGTCTGCTGAAAATGCCTCGATCGGTAAAATCCTGGGGCCGGGTTTCGGGGCGGACGAGATCGCCGGCGCGGTTGAAACCGTCGTCGATACCTATCTGAACGTGCGTGAGCGCGGCGAAGAATTCCTGCAAACCTACCGCCGCCTGGGCGCGGCCCCTTTCAAGGAGGCTCTCTATGCCGGTAATTGAGAACAACTCGTTTGTTGATGACGCCTGGACCCATCTGCATGATGGCGACAGCGCCAGGGACCGCAGCATGATCATTGTGCCGCTGGCCCGTCTGGAAGAGGTGCTGGCCGATTGGCCGGCCGGTCATCGCGGCCTCGGTGTCGATGTGCCGAATGACGTTGATGTGGACCAGATCACCCCGCATCTGGCGCGGTTCGACATTGTCACGCTGAACTTCCCAGGCTTTGCCGACGGCAGGGCGTTCTCGCAAGCCCGCAGCATACGCCACACCGAGCATTTCGGCGGCACCATCCGCGCCCGTGGCAGCTTCCTGCCGGACCAGTACGGCTTTCTGCTGCAGTCGGGTGTCGACAGTTTCGAGGTGTCGGATCGCTTCCCGCTGCAAGAATGGATTCGCCATGCCGATGCGGTGCCGGCAACCTACCAGCGCGATTATGCAACCGGAGGCCTGGCGACGCGCCCTTTCGCTGAAGCAGGCGCCTGGCCGGAACAGCCTCACTACGGATAGCAGACAAAAGCGGTTTCAGACCCATGACCAAAGACCATGAGCTTGCCCGTCATCACGGGTTGATCCGAAACTGATCGCATACAAGCTGGCCAGAACCGGGGCTTGCAAAAAATCGACGCTTCGGTCAGTCCAGGTCTATCTTGCCGCCCCGGTTTTTCTTGATCGAGCCGCGTTTGGTCTTGCTGTCCAGCCGGCGCTTTTTCGAACCCAGTGTCGGCCTGGTTGCAACTCTCCTGCGTGGAACATGCGAGGCAGCCCTGATGATCTCCTTGAGACGTTCCAGCGCATCGCGCCGGTTTGCTTCCTGCGTGCGATGGCGCGCGGCAACCAGAACAAGTTCACCGTCATTGGTCAGCCGGCTGTCACCACTGTTGAGGATTTTCTCCCGCACCCTCTCGGGCAAAGACGGTGACAGGCGGACATTGAACCGCAACTGCACGGCGGTAGACACCTTGTTGACATTCTGCCCGCCGGGCCCGCCAGAGCGGATGAACTTCTCCTCCAGTTCATCGTCGAGGAGCCAGATACTGTTGGTGATCTGAATGCGTGCCATGTCTTTGGGCCGCTAGGCCTCCAGCTTGTCCTGCGTTCTGGTGTCGAAGTCGCTGGCATCATGGCGTTCGTGCAATTGCTGGTCAGGCCGGCCGGATATGCGATTGACAATCCGTCCGCGTTTGACCGCCGGGCGCACCGCGATCTGTTCATTCCAGCGCAAGACGTTGGTGTACTCATGCGTGCTCAGGAATTCCGCCGCTGAATAGACCCGGTTGGCAACCAGCGCGCCGTACCAGGGCCAGATGGCCATGTCGGCAATGGTATAGTCATCACCGCACATGAACTGGTTGTCCGCCAGGTGCCGGTCGAGCACGTCTAGCTGGCGTTTTACCTCCATCGCAAAACGGTCTATCGGGTACTCGAATTTTTCCGGCGCATAGGCATAGAAGTGTCCAAAACCGCCGCCGAGATAAGGTGCGCTGCCCATTTGCCAGAACAGCCATGACAGGCATTCAGCTCTTGCAGGTGTCTCTGCCGGCAAGAAGGCATCAAATTTCTCTGCCAGGTACAACAGGATTGCACCGGACTCGAATACCCGCGTCGGCGTCGGTGTGCTGTGATCCATCAGGGCCGGGATCTTTGAATTCGGGTTTATTGCGACAAACCCGCTGCCAAACTGATCGCCGTCGCTGATCCTGATCAGGTGGGCGTCATACTCGGCGCCTGAGTGACCAAGCGCCAGCAGCTCCTCCAGCATGACCGTGACCTTCACGCCGTTGGGCGTGGCCAGGGAATAGAGTTGCAGGGGGTGTTTTCCAACCGGCAGCTCATGGTCGTGGGTCGCACCGGCTACAGGCCGGTTCAAGCTGCCCCACTTGCCTCCCAGGTCCTGGTTCCATTTCCAGATTTTCGGCGGTGTGTATACAGGGTCAGTCATCGGCAGTTTCCAGGCTTTGAAAAGTTCATTGTTGTGAAGCAGGTTGAATAACACGGCAGAGCTGTTGTTCATACCGTGATTAACGCAGTTTGGCTTGATCAGGCCGGGCCAGGGAATACTGGCATACTCAAACTGCAGCTTGTGCAATTATACATACAACTGGATTTGCCGTCGTTTCTCATGCATAAACCCCGATATACGGCAAGAACAGGCAGGTAACAGGCCATGGCTACAAAACAAGCGGTTCGGAAAGTGACCTTGGGTGCACGGTTGCGGCACAAGCGCGCCCGGGCTGTTCACAGGGTTGGCCATTTTGTCACCCGGGCATTGCGGCGTTTCTTTTACCGGCAGTCGCTGGTGCCCACAGTTCCGGTTTATGACAAGGACCAGTTTCCGCTGCTGAGAGATTTCGAGCGGGACTGGAAGACAATCCACGCTGAAGTTACCGAAATCCTGAAACACCGCGAAGCCGTTCCGCTGTTTCATGAAGTGTCCCCGGACCAGAGCAGCATCTCCAAGGGCAATAACTGGCGCACCTTCATTCTGTATGGCTTTGGGACGCGGCTGGACAAAAACTGTGCCCAGGCGCCGGTAACGGCAAGCCTGCTCGACAAGGTGCCGAACATTCAAAGTGCCTGGTTTTCCATCCTGGCGCCGGGATATCACATTCCGCGTCATGAAGGCGTCACATCGGGCATATTGCGCTCGCACCTTGGTCTGATCGTGCCAAAGGACGCGGAAAAATGCCGTATGAAGGTGGACAACGAGGTCTGCGTGTGGCGGCCCGGAGAGGCGTTTACGTTTGACGACACCTATACGCACGAAGTCTGGAACGATACCGACGAGGAACGGGTGATCCTGATTTTTGATTTCGACCGCCCGATGCGGTTCTGGGGCAGGGTGATGAATTCAACCTTCATCAGGCTGGTCAAGCTCACCGCCTTTTACAAAGAGCCCAAGAGGCGCATGGAAAATTACGAAGAGCGGTTTGAAGCCGCCGTGCGCACTGCCGATGAGACAGTGGAAAACCTCGCCAATCTCGGCCGGTAACCAGGTTTTGAGTACCGGCCGCGCCGGTCGCTATTCAGCCGGCATCTGATACCCCGGTGTAGAGTGCGACAGCGCCACTTCCTCTTCGGTCATGTAGTCGGGTACGGCTTCGAACAGCGGAGATGACAGATAGCGTTCCCCGGTGTCCGGCAGCATGCACAGGATGACGGTGCCTTCCGGTGCCGTTTCGGCAATCTGCATGGCAATGGCAAAGGTCGAGCCGCCGGAGACACCGGTGAAAATGCCTTCGCTCTGTGCCAGCTTGCGCGACCATTCCATGCCTGAAGGCCCGGCAACCGGCATCAGGTCGTCATAATATTTGCCGTCAATGGCTTCCTGCAGCACCAGCGGAATGAAATCCGGCGTCCAGCCCTGGATCGGGTGCGGTTCAAACGCCGGGTGGCTGTGCGCCGGCTGGCCGGTTTCATTGCGGCCCTGCGCCGTACCGGACCCGATGAGCTGGGCATTGGCAGGCTCGGACAGGATGATCTTGGTGTCGGGGCGTTCCTTGCGCAGGACCCGTCCCATGCCGGAAACGGTTCCGCCGGTGCCATAGCCGGTGACAACATAGTCGAGC
Source organism: uncultured Alphaproteobacteria bacterium (assembly GCA_963698275.1). Classification (GTDB taxonomy): domain Bacteria; phylum Pseudomonadota; class Alphaproteobacteria; order Rhizobiales; family Aestuariivirgaceae; genus Anderseniella. The sequence continues at coordinate 239,902 of CAVOQE010000002.1, forward strand.
CGGTCACCGTCGAAGTCGGCCATGATTTCGCGCGCAGTGGTGTTCTCATGGATTTTTGCATTGGCGTCGGTTTCAAACTGGCTGGCCAGGAACCACCCGTTTGCGTCGGCCAGTTCCACCGCCTTGTTGTACATGCCGAAGCCTTTTTCAGCCTTCGGTGTCAGCACCACCTTGGCACCGAGAAACCGCATCAGCTTGCGTCGCTCGATCGAGAAACTCTCCGCCATTGTAATCACCAGCGGATAGCCCTTGGCGGCACACACCATGGCCAGCCCGATGCCGGTATTGCCGCTGGTCGCCTCGACAACAGTCTGGCCGGGCTTCAAGGCGCCGGAGCGTTCGGCTTCTTCAATGATCGACACCGCGAGGCGGTCTTTCACCGAGCCAGCCGGATTGAACGCTTCGACCTTTACATATAGCCTGACCCCTTCAGGAGCCAGCCGGTTGATACGCACGCATGGCGTATCGCCGATCGTGTCCAGTATGGTGTCATACAGTTGGCCGCGGCCCTTGGTGGTGCGTGATGATGTCATGGATCAGGTCTCTCGGAACGGGGTTTGATAATTGCTCTGACGATGATCCTATCAGCCCTTCCTCATAAGGCCAATGTGGAAACGTGAAACGCATCAGCGGGTTGCAATCTGTGCGTTTGCAAGTTTCCGGTGTTTCGCCTAAGGCTCTGCTCCTCACCTTTGTTTTCCAACGCCGGACTGCTCGCGCATGCTGCATATTCTGGGTTTGATATTGCCGCTGTTCGGGCTCATCGTCATCGGCTTCGTCACCGCGCGCATCACCAGGCAACCGCTTGAAGCGCTCGGCTGGCTCAACACATTCATCATCTACATCGCGCTGCCGGCCCTGTTTTTCAAACTGTTGTCCAAGACGCCGGTGGAACAACTGGCAAGCTGGGAATTCATCGCGTCCAACATACTGGTGACCTATGCGATTTTCATTTTCACTTTTGTGCTGGGCCTTGTCGCAAGCCGCGGCAACATTGCCGAGGGCACGATACAGGGGCTGGCGGGTGCCTATGGCAATATCGGCTATATGGGGCCCGCGATTGCCATCCTGGCGCTGGGAGAAAAGGCAGCCATTCCGGTCGCGATCATATTCTGCTTTGAAAACATCCTGCATTTCGCCCTGGCGCCGGCACTGATTGCGGTGTCCGGCAAGCAGAAACAGTCTGCCGGCAGGCTGGTTGTCGAGGTTGGGCGAAAGATACTGTTTCACCCGTTTATCATCGCCACGGCAGTCGGTGTTGCATTTGCCATACTGGAGTGGCCGGCGCCGGAACCGGTGCAACGCCTGATTGACTATCTGGCACAGGCCGCCGCCCCATGTGCGCTGTTTGCAATGGGGGTCACACTGGCCCTGCGTCCGTTGAAGCGGATGCCGCTGGCGCTGGGCTACATCGTGCCCATCAAGCTGATCGTGCATCCCGCCGCCATGTATTTCGTGTTGAGCTATGTCGGCGATTTCGAGCCGGTTTGGGTATTTGCAGCGGTGCTGCTGGCATCACTGCCGACCGCAACCAACGTGTTTGTCATGGCCCAGCAATATGGCGTCTGGGTTGAGCGGGCCACCGCCTGCGTTCTGGTCACAACGGCAGTGTCGGTGCTCACCGTTTCAACACTGCTCTTTGGAGTCACAACCGGGCTGCTGCCGCCCGACTGGTGGCCTGCCCAATAGACAAGACAGCATTCAGAATTGCGTTGAGTGTTGACCTTCTAGAAAGGAACTTCCGCACAAAATGTTTCGACCGCACCGCCGGTGGGATGGCGAATTGTCAGCGTATGGGCATGAAGCATGAGCCGTGGCGCGGCGGCAGCATCACCATAAAGCGGATCACCAAGTATCGGGTGGCCGATTTCTTTCAGGTGAACGCGCAATTGATGTGACCGGCCTGTGTGCGGTGCCAGGTCCAGACGGCGTCGATGCTTCAGTGCGGGATATCACGCGCCACCGGGTAAGGGCTGGTTTGCCGGTATCATGACACACCTTCTGCAAGGGCCTGTTGGGCCAGTCAGCGATCAGCGGCAGGTCGATTTCGCCGTCGTCGGCCTGCACATGGCCCGCCACAATGGCCTGGTAGGTCTTGCTCAGGTGCCTGCGTTCAAACTGCAGACCCAGATGCCTTTGTGCTTTGGCGTTCATGGCCATGATGAACACCCCTGACGTGTCACGATCCAGCCTGTGGACTATGAGTGCGCCGGGATGGACAGCGTGGACACGGGCTTCCAGGCAGTCTGCCAGCTCAGCACCTTTTCCGGGAACCGACAGAAGCCCGGATGGCTTGTTCACCACCAGCAGATCATCGTCGCGGTGGATGACGTCAAGGCCGGTGTCTGCCGGCGGACAGTAGATTTGCCCGTTCATGATTTGCGCAGGGCCAGCCACGCGCACGCAGACGCGGCAAGTACGAAAACCACGTTGAGCATGCCGATGACCGGTATGGTGATGCCGCCATCAAACATGGCGCCATAAAGGGCAGGAGACATGGCGCTGGCAAATATCATGACAGCGGTCGCGACAGCCTTGATTGCCCCCAGATGTTGCACACCATAGACTTCCGCCCAGAACGGGGCGGTGACAGCGCTGGTCATGCCGGATGCTGCACCAAACGAAAGCAGGACACCGAATATCCAGGCATCATTGTTTCCGGCCATCAGGCTCAACCCGCCCATGACCATGGGCAAGGTGAACAGGGGCATCAATGAGCGTGAACCGTTCCTGTCGACCAGGATACCTGCCAGCATCGAAAACGTGATCGATGAGGCCGCGTACGCCATCAGCAGAAGATACCAGGTTTCCAGGTTCCAGCCTTTTGACAAGACGATGTGCTGATGATGAAACATCAAACCTGTATTCAGGAAGGACGGTGCCAGCACGACCGGCAGGACGCCGTAAAACCTCGGGTCGCGCAGCATTTCCGCCCGCGTCCATTGCCGCTGGGTTTTGGAGAAACTCTCAGCGAATGTGTCAGCGTCCAGCAACGCCATCTGATCCAGATACCTGCCATGGCGGCGGTGATGATCGGCAATCAGCACCAACAGAAGCGGTAACACGATGCAGGCAGCAATCAAGCCAAGCACATACCACGAATAGCGCCAGCCTATCGTCACGATCAGAGCTGAAATCGTGATCGGCAGGGTGGCTTCGGCCAGCGTGAAGCCCTGATTGACGATTGCCGATGCCTTGCCGCGCACTGTTTGGTAGTAGCGGTTTACCGATGTGACGGCGATGTGGCTCATCAGGCCCTGGCCGAAATGGCGCAGCAGAAACAGCGCCAGCAGAAGTGAAAGCCATCCGGTGCTGCTGCCGGCCACCAGGCAAGCCACACAAAGACCTGTGGTGGTGACACCAAACACAATGCGCAGATCATACCGGTCGATCAGCTTGCCCGACCACAGGATCACAACCGCACTTGCAAGTGTTGCCATCATGTAAGCGGTGCCAAACTCACCATGGCTGAGGTTGAAGGCGGCGCGAATGTCGGCATTGAACAGGGATATGACGAGGGTCTGCCCGGGAGCAGACGCCAGCGACGCCAATGTGCCGAACAAAAGCAGTCGCCAGTCGCTCAGCAGTTCAGAGCGCTTGCCGCCAACGTGGGTCATGGATGAAGAGCCTGTGCATTTTCACAAGTGCGGAAACTGGCGCAGGACAGGAGCATTGGCAAGGGAGTTTGCGGCGATCGACCGCAGTGAGGCCTGGTATCGACTTGCACCCATAGGCCACGACGAGGCTCAGCAATCCTGCACTGCCGAGCCGACGGAATTCAGTAAGGCATTATCTGGGATTGTGCTTCACCGTATCCACAAGCAAGGATATTGCATAAGTCCTCGCAGGGTTGGTTTGCCCCGAAACCGGCAGGCTGGCCGGCAAGGGTTTGTCAGGGGGACCAGCAACGCCATTCGAGTTGGCTGTGGTTGGTGTCATGGCCAGCAACACCAGCGCCAGCATGCCGATCAGGCAAATGCCAAATTTGGAAAAACCGTCCATCGCTCGCCCCGTTCCCAGAATCAGAAACCCATTTGCAAAAGTATAGGACGTGTACTGGTTACCGAAAGGTTAACGACGGGGTTCGGCGCCATACAAAAGGGCCGATTCTTGCTTGAAAAAGCAAGAACCAGCCCGGTTATTTGGCCCGGCGAGGGTGGCCGGGCCAAAGGCGTGCGGCCTAGACCGAGTAGTACATGTCGTACTCGACCGGATGCGGCGTCATTTCATAGCGCATGTTCTCTTCCATCTTCAGCTCGATATAGGCATCGATCTGGTCGTCGGAGAACACACCGCCGGCCTTGAGGTAGTCCCGGTCGGCGTCCAGTGATTCAAGGGCCTCGCGCAGCGATGCACAAACTGTCGGAATGTCCTTCAGTTCTTCCGGCGGCAGGTCGTAGAGATCCTTGTCCATCGGATCGCCCGGATGGATCTTGTTCATGATGCCGTCCATGCCGGCCATGACCATGGCGGAAAACGCCAGGTATGGATTTGCCGTCGGATCCGGGAACCGGACCTCAACACGCTTGCCGTTCGGCGATGCCGTCCACGGAATACGGCACGAGGCAGACCGGTTGCGCGACGAGTATGCCAGTAGCACAGGGGCTTCATAACCGGGCACCAGACGCTTGTAGGAATTGGTCGATGGGTTGGTGAAGGCGTTCAGCGACTTGGCGTGCTTGATGATGCCGCCAATATAGTAGAGGCAGGTTTCCGACAGGTCTGCATACTGGTTGCCGGCGAACAATGGCTTGCCGCCTTTCCAGATCGACTGGTGCACATGCATGCCTGAACCGTTGTCACCGAATACAGGCTTCGGCATGAAGGTTGCCGACTTGCCGTACTGGTGCGCGACATTGTGGATGGCATACTTGTAGATCTGCAACTGGTCGGCACACTTTGTCAGGGTTTCGAACTTGATGCCGAGTTCGTGCTGGGCTGCGGCCACCTCATGGTGGTGCTTCTCAACCGTTACGCCCATGGACGCCATGGCTGCCAGCATTTCGCCGCGGATGTCCTGGCCTGAATCGACCGGGTTGACCGGGAAGTAGCCACCCTTGGTGCGCGGGCGGTGACCCATATTGCCCATTTCATATTCTGCATCCATGTTGGATGGCAGTTCGGTGGAGTCCACCTTGAAGCCGGTATTGTAGGGATCGGAAGCAAAGCGCACATCGTCGAACATGAAGAATTCCGCTTCCGGGCCGACCGTGATTGCATCACCGATGCCGGTTGATTTGACATAGGCCTCTGCCTTCTTGGCCGTGGTGCGCGGATCGCGCTCATAAGCCTCACCGGTGCCGGGTTCGAGAATGTCGCAGAACACCGCAGCGGTCTTTTGTGCATAGAACGGATCGACATGCAGTGTGTCGGGATCCAGCATCAGGACCATGTCGGACTCATTGATGGCTTTCCAGCCGGCAATCGATGATCCGTCGAACATCAGGCCGTCGGCCCACACATCTTCATCGATTGTGGAAATGTCCTGGGTCACGTGCTGCATTTTTCCGCGCGGATCGGTAAAGCGCAGGTCGACATACTTGATATCGTTGTCTTTCAGGTATTTCATTGCTCCTGCAACAGGAGAAGGTGTCTTGGCCATCTGTTTGCCCTCGTCTTCTTTCAGTTAAAGTGGGTTAGGGGTGGTTTTGCTGTGAACCTGCAGTCCTTGCGACTGCTATATTGGTGGGCCTGGTTACAAGGCCTCGACGCCGGATTCGCCGGTCCGGATCCGGATTGCCTCGTCAACTGTGGAAATGAAAATCTTGCCATCGCCAATGCGCCCCGTCCGCGCCGCCTGCAGGATGGCTTCGACCGCCTGGTCGACCAGGCCGTCATCCAGCACGATCTCGATACGGACCTTTGGCAGGAAATCGACAATGTACTCGGCACCGCGATACAGCTCGGTGTGACCTTTCTGGCGACCGAAACCCTTGGCCTCGGTAACGGTGATTCCCTGCAGGCCGACCTCCTGCAAGGCTTCCTTCACCTCGTCCAGCTTGAACGGTTTGACGATAGCCTCGATCTTTTTCATTCTGCCTCCAACAGCGATTTGACGGATTTCAGGTACGTCGCCGCGTTTATTGTTATCTGTCGCGAATTGCATAAGGCGTGCCAATCACTGGAACATGGAATAATCCAGTTAAAACAGATAGTTGAGGCCACAAGCTGAATCACATCGCCACCTGCGAAGCGCTAAATAAAAGGCAATTGCCTAAAAAATAAGCAAATACGCCGGGCTCATATTCTGTTTGTATTCCGGCAACCGAAGTTTGCCGGTCAGTGCGGATTTGCCTGCTTACCAGTTGATCCCGCAGCGCCGGTTGACGCCGTTGCAATCTGGTATCACATAGCTCACGTTCGTGTGGATTTACCAAACCATCGAGAAGATACCCGCCATGCTCCGATCACGTCTCGCCAGCCTCGTTAATCACGCCCGCTTCGAGCAGGTCATCGTAGGTTTGATTGTACTCAACGCCATAACGCTGGGGCTGGAAACAAGTCCCTGGTGGATGAGCCGCTTCGGTGAAGCTCTCATGTTTATCGATAAGACCATACTGGCCATATTCGTGGCTGAGGTCACGGCACGGCTGATTGTCGATTTCAAGGGCTTCTGGCGCGATCCATGGCGGGTATTCGACTTTGCCATCGTTGCTGTTGCGCTGATGCCGGCGTCCGGCGCGTTCTCGGTGCTGCGTGCCTTCCGGATTCTGCGGGTGCTGCGGCTGATATCCACCATCGGGGCGATCCGGCGCGTGGTGACCGGGCTGCTGGCTGCGATTCCGGGCATGAGTTCAATTGTGATGCTGCTGGGGCTGATCTTCTACATATTCTCGGTGATCTCCACCAAGCTGTTTGCCGCCGCGTTTCCGCAATGGTTCGGTTCGCTTGGCGAAAGCGCCTATTCCCTGTTCCAGATCATGACACTGGAAAGCTGGTCCATGGGCATTGTGCGCCCGGTCATGGAGCAGTACCCGCTGGCCTGGGCGCTGTTCGTGCCATTCATCCTGGTGACGTCGTTTACCGTGTTGAACCTGTTCATCGGTGTCATTGTCGACGCCATGCAGAAAGAGCACGAGGCTGAGGCGCAGGCCGACCGTGCTGACCTGCACAAGGAAGTTTCAACCATTCTGACGGAACTGCGCAGCCTGCGGACGGAGCTAGCTGAACTCAAGGCGACAAAACCCTCCTGATTGCGTTAAGGTCAGCTTCCATGACCGAACTGCTGACACCGGATGAGATGTACCAGGCCGACCGCCTGACGATAGAAGCGGGCGTGCCTGGTATCGATCTCATGGAGGCGGCCGGGCTTGCCTGCGCCGAATTCATTCGAACCCTGAGTGAGCCGTGCCCGGTCTGTGTGGTCTGCGGACCGGGTAACAATGGCGGCGATGGATTTGTGATTGCCCGCCTGCTGGTAGAGGCAGGCTGGCCGGTCAAGCTGCTGCTCGCAGGTGATCCTGCATTGCTCAAGGGAGATGCTGCTGAAGCCGCAGTGGCCTGGAAGGGTGAAGTGCTGCCGGCACAGGCGAACAAGCTCGACGGTGCCATGCTCATCGTGGACGCGCTGTTTGGAGCAGGATTGTCGCGTGATATTGAGGGCGAACTGGCTGACCTGATCAAGGCGGTCAACGATGCTGACGCACTGCGGGTTGCCGTGGACATGCCCAGCGGTGTCGATGGTTCGTCGGGCAGTATCCGGGGCATCGCGGTTACGGCTGATCACACAATCACGTTTTTCCGTGCAAAACCGGGGCATTATCTGGAACCGGGACGAAGCCGGCGTGGTGCACTGCATGTGGTGGACATAGGCATTTGTGATGACGTGCTGTCCACCATTGATCCCGGGTGCCGCCTCAACGCGCCGGATGAATTCGCGAAGGTTTATCCCGATACCCGGTGCAGTGGCGCACAAGTACTCCCGCGGTTCCGCCCTTATGGTATCCGGAGATGCCTGCAACACCGGCGCTGCACGGCTTGCCGCCATGTCGGCGCTGAGGGTAGGGGCCGGGTTGGTGACCATGGCTGCAAGTGAGGCTGCACTTCCGATACTCGCAAGCCATCTGACGGCGATCATGCTGCGCAGAGCCGACAATGCACGCGAACTTGCGAGACTGCTCGGCGACAGGCGCATAACCGCCTGTGGCATCGGTCCGGCCTGTGGTGTGGGGCATGACACGATCGAAAAAGTGCAAAGCGTACTGGCTTCCGGATGCGCAGTGGTGCTGGACGCCGATGCCCTGACCAGTTTCGAGGGCAATCCCGACCTGCTGTTCAATGCGATCGGCGCGAAGCCGGACCGGCAGGTGATCCTGACGCCGCACGAAGGTGAGTTTGCCAGGCTTTTCAAAGGCGTGAACAAACCGTGTGGCTCAAAATGTGAGCGCGCCGCCGAAGCTGCAAGAGCAAGTGGCGCGGTTGTCGTGCTGAAAGGCGCTGACACGGTGATTGCCGATAGTGACGGACGCAGTGCCATCAACGCAAATGCGCCTGCCTGGCTTGCCACGGCCGGGTCCGGCGATGTCCTGGCGGGTCTGTGTCTCGGATTGCTGGCGCAAGGGGTACCGGCTTTTGAAGCCGCCGGTTGCGCTGTGTGGCTGCACGGCGAAGCTGCCAACCGGTTTGGCCCCGGACTGATAGCGGAAGACCTGCCTGGCGGCATTCCTCACGCTCTGGAGAATCTGAACGATTTGTAATCCTGGTCTCGCAGTTTTGTGAGCGCGCCCGCTGAATTTGCTGTGTTAGGATGCAGGCCCATGAAAACACGCGCATTTATGATATCGTTGTTCATGATAATACTGGTGCCGGCAGCGCTGGCAGCAGACGGGGTGCGGGCACTTCAGAGTCTTAAAAATGCACGGACGCTGGATGTGTCTGCAAAGCAATTCGAACCGGAAAGCGTGCACGGCAAGCCGGTTATCGTGGCTTTTTTCGCTTCCTGGTGCCCGCCATGCACCGATGAGTTTGACGAAATGGCAAAGGTGCAGGCAGTCATTGGCGACAGGCCGGTCACCTTTGTCGGCATCAACCTGTTCGAAGCCTGGGGCGGTGAGAAGGATCCCGCCCGCATGCAACGGTTTATTGCCCGTACCAGGCCGGAATTTGCCTTGGTTGACGGCAGCCCGGACATATCGGCGGCTTTTGGCACCATTGACCGCATTCCGACCGTGGCTGTTTTCGGAGCAGATGGCCGTGAAACCTGGCGATTTGTGCACGAGCGCGGCGCCGTCAAAACCCATGCAACTGCCGAAGAGATCATCAAGGCGCTGCCGTGAGTTGACAGAGTGTTGAATTTCAGGTGCTTAGGATCAGGACCTCTAATCTTATCCATTCTGCGGGAGGATATTTTGCCTTTGACGAGGCGAAAGGGCGCAGGAAACCGTCCGGTTTTCAAGACTTTTCAACGCTGTCAGGGGCAAAATAGACCCCGCCCTCCGGGTTTGAAAGAAGACACTCGCCTGAAGTCGAAAAATGCTCGAAAAGGCACAAAGCCTTGTCTTGCGCTTTTTCACCATCATTCGAATGTCTTCTTTCAAACAGAATTGCATAAGATTAAAGATCCTGATCCTAAACCTCTGGCATACCCGCACATGCTTTGCTATACACCGGCGCGATTGCTGACGTACGGCGCGCTTGGTAAAGGCGCGCCGCTGGTCTTTTCAAGCGGGCGTGGCGGAATTGGTAGACGCACTAGATTTAGGTTCTAGCGGTGAAAGCTGTGGGGGTTCAAGTCCCTCCGCCCGCACCAGAGACTAAACGATCAGGGACTGTTGAATTTAACTGAAGGTTGGTATTGTCCGGGTCGAACCGGCGTCGGCCTTTGATGCAAGGCTCATAAGGATATTGAACATCATGCAGGTGACCGAAACACTCAATGAAGGCCTCAAGCGCGAGCTTAAAGTCGTCATTCCGGCAGGAGACCTTCAGACTCGTGTAGACGAGCGTCTGGAAGAATTGAAAGCCACGGCCCAGATCAAGGGATTTCGGCCGGGCAAGGTGCCGATTGGTCACCTTAAAAAACTGTATGGCCAGTCGGCCATGGCGGAAGTCGTACAGAAATCCATTGAGACATCGAGCACCGAAGCCCTGAACGAAAAAAGCCTCAAGGCTGCCTATCAGCCGGAGATCGTGCTGCCGGAAGATGAAAAGGACGTCCAGGCGGTGATGAGCGGTGATGCCGACCTGTCCTTCACCATGAACTTTGAAGTCGTCCCTGATATCGAGATCAAGGACTTCAAGAACCTCAAGGTTGAACGGCTGGTCGTTGAGGTCACGGACGAGCATCTCGACGAAGCTCTGGAAAACATTGCCGGCCAGTACAAGGACTATGAAGATCGCGCCAAGGGTGCGGCTGAAGACGGCGACCGCGTCACCATCAGCTTTGTAGGCAAGGTTGACGGCGAAGTGTTCGAGGGCGGCACGGCTGATGATGTGCCGCTGGAATTGGGGTCAGGTTCGTTTATCCCGGGCTTTGAAGAGCAGTTGGTCGGCACAAAACCCGGCGATGAAAAGACCGTAAAGGTCGCCTTTCCGGCAGAGTATGGTGTTGAGCACCTGGCCGGCAAGCCTGCTGAATTTGACGTGAAAGTCTCAAAGGTTGAACAGCCGAAGGCTGCCAACATCGATGAAGCATTTGCCGAAAAACTCGGCATGGAAAGCGTCGACAAGCTCAAGGAAATGGTCAAGGAACGCATCGCGGATGAGTTTGGCAACATGTCCAATGCCAAGATGAAGCGCGATATGCTCGATGCGCTGGACGCAGAGTACAAGTTCGACCTGCCGTTAAAGCTGGTGGACCAGGAATTTGAGCAGATATGGGCTGCGCTTGAACGCGAGATGGAAGGTGAAGGCAAGACCTTTGCGGATGAGGACACCACCGAAGAAGAGGTTCGCACTGAATACAAGGCCATTGCAGAACGCCGTGTGCGTCTTGGCCTGGTCATCGGCACCATCGGTGAGAATGCCGGTGTCACCATTGGTGATGAAGAACTGCAGCGCGGCCTGATGGACCGGGCACGGCAGTTCCCGGGTCAGGAAAAGGAAGTGTTCGAGTTCTATCGCAACAATCCCAATGCACTGGTCGAAATTCGCGGACCGCTGTTTGAGCAAAAGGTTGTCGACCATATTGCTGAGGCCGCCACCGTTACCGAGCGCTCGGTCAGCCGCGAGGCATTGCAGCACATGCTGGAGCATGACCACGAGCATGGCGAAGAATGCGATCATCCCGATCATGATCATGGCTCAGATGCTAAGCCGGCCAAGAAAGCCGCTGCCAAGAAGCCGGCAGCCAAAAAGGCACCGGCCAAGAAGGCAGTTGCCAAGAAGAAGGCCGACTGATCTGGAGCGGGATGAGATTACAAATAGCCGATGAACCGTCCGCAAATGAGCGCGCCGGTCCATGCGGCAAGAGAGATCAGGGCGGCCCAGGTGGTCGCCCTGTTTCGTGCCAGGTACACTGCGTTCAGAACACCAAGTGAGATCAGGGCCAGCTTGATCTGGAACAGGGGCATGGCGGCGTACTTGCGGGCATCGGTTGTAAACAACATGCCTCCGGCCAGCAACGCCAGCACAAGCCCGGACACAGCCACCGGCACCAGCACGCGGGCCAGTCCGTCGGCTCCGACAGATTTCCACAGCCCGAGATAGCGAAGGTCGAGCGAAACAATTGAACCAAACAGCAGCGCGATACCTGCAATATGGGCCGTGTTGACGATCGGGTACAGCCAGCGCCAGGTGCGCATGGCATCGCCCAGCGTAGACTGTTCCAGGCTCAACAACAGCTGTTCCACACCTAGTCCCGGTTCGGATACAGGTCGTATAATTTGCCGTCTATGGTGATGCGTTCCGCCTTGACCCGCTTTTCGGCTGCATCAGCCGACCGGCCGCCGGAAACCTTGATTTCGGTGCCGGGTGCGAGCAGTTTTTCATCCAGGCCGGCGCGTTCGTGGCGCCAGGGCTGGCCTGCCTCAACGGTCCAGACATCGCCATCTGCGTCCACTTCAAGTACGCCGTGCGGATTGCCCAGGCGTGCGCTCTTGATGATCCCGGTGAGTTCAAAATTTCCATCGGCTGTCCAGCGCCAGCCGTGATGGGCCATGGCTGGCCCCGCGAAAGCCAGGCTCGTGATCCAAGTTATGAGACTGCGGCGGTTAATCATGATATTCTCCCTCAGAGCAACATGGGTTCAATTGAACCCATAAAGTTGCTCGATCACTTTGAATTCGATCAGGTTTATGTTTTTTGGTTGATTCAACCAAAAACCATCCTGATCTTGTTGCAGGCAGCAATCGTGACGTGTCAAAACAACAACCATGCAAGCAGATTACATCATCATCGGGGCAGGGTCAGCGGGTTGCGCGCTGGCGTCACGCTTAAGTGAAAATCCTGACATTCGCGTATTGTTGCTGGAAGCCGGCGGCAACAATACTTCCGCATTGCTGCGTGCACCTGCCGGCTTTGCAGCCCTGTTGCCGTGGCCGATCAGCAACTGGGCCTTCAGGACCGAACCTCAGCCAGGCCTGAAAGGGCGCAAAGGGTACCAGCCCCGTGGCAAAGGCCTTGGCGGCTCGTCAGCGATCAACGCCATGGTCTACACGCGCGGCCGCGAACGCGACTACGATGACTGGGAAGTTTCGGGCTGGCGCTGGCGTGATGTTGAACCCTCGTTCGCCGCGCTGGAAAACGGTGGCCTGACTGTAAGTGATCAGACAGAACCGTTTACGGCATCAACCATGTTTCTTGATGCCTGTGCAGCGTCCGGTCTGCCGCAAATGCCGGGATTTGACGAATTGGACACAGAAGCGTCCGGCCTGTATCGCACCACGATCCGGGACGGTGAAAGATGTTCATCAGCGGATGCATTTTTGCGGCCGGTCAGTGATCGCAAGAACCTGACCGTGCTGACCGGGGCAAGGGCTGGCGGCATACTGATTTCTGAAGGCCATGCCGTTGGCGTGCGCTACCACAAGGACAGGGCATGGCGCGAGGCGCTTGCCACCCACGAAGTGATCCTGTGTGCAGGCGTTTTTCAGACCCCGCAATTGCTGATGCTGTCCGGTATCGGCCCGTCTCGAGAACTGCAGGCGCATAATATCCCGGTCCTGCTTGACATGCCGGGAGTAGGGGCAAACCTTCAGGATCATATTGACTACGTCATGACCTACAAGACCAAAACAGGTCCGGAGACGCTTGGGGCGTCTGCAAGTGGTGGCAAGGCGATCATGGATGCCGTGAAGCAATGGCGGAACCACCGCACCGGCAAGCTGACATCGCCGATTGCTGAAGCAGGTGCCTTCATCAAGAGCCGTGACGATCTGGAGACACCGGACCTGCAATTGCATTTTGCACCCGGCATTGTGGACAATCATGGCCGCAAGATGCATGCCGGGCATGGCATGTCGATCCATCTGTCACTGCTTAGGCCGAACTCGAGAGGCCGGGTGTCCCTCAACTCCAGGGACCCGCTGCAGGCACCGTTGATCAACCCGCAGTACTTGACCCATACCGATGACGTTGTCCGGTTGGTTGCAGGCTTCAAACGGGTCCGGCAGCTGTTTCAACATGAGGCGTTCGCGTCCATCCGGCGCAAGGACATGCACACTGACGGCGTCGACAGCGATGCTGAAATCGTCAACTGGATCCGGAAGCGAGCCGATACACTTTACCACCCGGTCGGGACCTGCCGCATGGGCGGAGCGCAACAGGCGATGAGTGTCGTCGGACCCGATCTCAAGGTAAATGGTATTGACGGGTTACGTGTGGCGGACGCATCCGTGATGCCCCGCATCATCTCCGCCAACACAAATGCAGCCGCCATGATGATCGGCTGGCGCGCCGGCGGCCTGATAGCCAAACAATCGGAGTTCTAGAACTTTGAAAGCGATTGGCTTTACGGCTTTTGATTGATTCAGTCAAAAGCCATGCTGATCTGGATCAGGACGCGGGAAGCCGAAACTTCCCGCGTCACATCATCGCCAGTGATTATATGCCGAGCACCCGGTTGCGCTGATTCGAGAACTCGATCTCGGCAACTTTGCGGAAGCCGCCAAGCTCACGCAGCTTGACCTGGAAATCGTCGTTGATTTTCGCGGCCAGGGGGGAATGGTTGCGGGTTTCCTCGAACACTTCCTTGGCTGCGACACCGAACGAGTCCCAGACATCTTCGTTGAACGAGCGCAGTTCCACACCGTGATCATTGATCAGCTTGCTGAGATACTCACCATTGTTGGCTGAGGCCTCTTCGTGTTGAGCAGCGTGTTCTTCATTGCAGGCAGCGGTGATGATGGCCTTCTCGCTTGCCGACAGGTCTTCCCAGAACTTCTGGTTCATGCCGAAGGCGAGACCGCCGCCGGGTTCATGCATGCCGGCAGTGTAGTAGAACTTGGCTGCCTCATAGAACTTCATGAAGTAGTCGTTGTAGGGGCCAACCCACTCGGTTGCCTCGATAGCGCCTGACACCAGGTTTTCATAAATCTGGCCGCCGGGTAGCGATACGGTGGAGACCCCCAGCTTGGACATCACCGTGCCGCCAAGGCCCGGAATACGCATTTTCAGGCCCTTGAGATCGTCCGCTGAGTTGATTTCCTTGTTGAACCAGCCGCCCATCTGGGTACCGGTGCCCCCGCATGGCAGCGCCTTCAGACCGAATGAGCCGGACAGTTCGTCCCACAGGGCCTGGCCACCCTTGAACTTGATCCAGGCATTCCATTCCGGTGATGTCATGCCGAATGGCACCGATGTGAAGTAGGCAAATGCCGGATGCTTGCCGACCCAGTAATAATCAGCTGCTATATAGGCTTGCGAATTGCCGGATGCCACGTCGTCAAACACGTCAAACGCGCCGACGCGCTCACCCGCGGCGAAGTAAGTCGTGGTGATTGCACCTTCCGTGAGTTCGGTAATGCGCGCCGCCAGACGCTGGGCACTGATACCAAGGCCCGGAAAATCCCGCGGCCAGGTCGAAACGATCACCAGTTCCTTCCTGGCTTGTGCGATTGCCGGTGTGGCGAGTGTGGAAGCGGCTGCGGCTGTGCCAGCAAGGGCGGCTCCCTGAATGAATTTACGGCGTTCCATCAAAAAATACTCCCTGTTCAATTCAATCAAATCAATGTTTTGGGAATTGCCGCAGAGAGCGGCCAGGCCCGCTGTTATCAGAACAGAAACCTTTATCTTTGCCAATATGGAGATTTGTTGCGACTGGCCCCTTTGACTGGGCGGGCAATTCGCCTATCTATTGTGCATCACTCAAGCGTCACGATTCTTTTGTCCGCGTGACGGTTTCCACTCACCTGTTCTTAAAAACAAGGCCTGCTTTCCAATGCGCGATCCGATAGAAACTTATGCTCAGCTCGTCCCCATGGTGGTGGAGCAAACAAACCGCGGCGAACGCTCTTATGACATTTTTTCGCGGATGCTCAAGGAGCGCATCATCTTCATAACCGGCCCGGTTGAAGATCAGATGTCAACGCTGGTCGTGGCACAATTGCTGTTTCTTGAGGCTGAAAATCCCAAGAAGGAAATCGCCATGTACATCAATTCGCCTGGCGGCGTGGTTTCGTCCGGCCTGGCGGTTTACGATACCATGCAATTCATCAAACCGGCGGTTTCCACCACGGTGATCGGGCAGGCGGCTTCCATGGGGTCCCTCCTGCTGGCCGGCGGGGAGAAGGGCATGCGCTTCGCCTTGCCGAACGCCCGCGTCATGGTTCACCAGCCGTCCGGCGGCTTCCAGGGCCAGGCATCGGATATCGAACGCCATGCTCAGGACATTATCAAGATCAAGAAACGTCTGAACGAGATTTACGTGAACCATACCGGCCAGAGCTACGAAACGATTGAAAACACGCTCGACCGCGACCATTTCCTGACTTCTGCAGAAGCCAAGGATTTCGGTCTTGTCGACGAGGTTATCGAAAAACGGCCTGAGACTGGTGGAGATGACAGCAAGAAATGATGATCGATAGTCGGTTGGGCACGTGAATTGCATAGCACATTTCGACATGTTTTGGGTGTAAGCAGATCACAAAGCGGTTCATACTGACGCGGTTTGTTAATCATTTGTTGATTGTTCATCGCCGAGCATGGTGAAATGTAAAGATTCGGAGATTGCCGGTCTCGAACCCGATTGTTCCAGACTGTTTGAGTTTCAACTTGGCCTGACAGCGTCAGGCGACGGTTCAATGATGGACCGAAGGAGTACAGATGACAAAGTCCGGCGACGGTGAGTCCAAGAATACCCTGTATTGCTCATTCTGCGGCAAAAGCCAGCATGAAGTCCGCAAGCTGATAGCGGGACCAACCGTGTTCATCTGCGATGAATGCGTTGAGTTGTGCATGGATATCATTCGCGAAGAAAACAAGACTTCGCTGGTGAAGTCTCGTGACGGTGTACCGACACCGACTGAGATTTGCACGGTGCTTGATGATTATGTCATCGGGCAGTTCCAGGCAAAGCGTGTGTTGTCGGTCGCTGTTCACAATCATTACAAGCGTCTGGCACATGCAGCCAAGAACAATGATGTCGAACTGGCAAAGTCAAATATCCTGCTGGTCGGCCCGACCGGGTGCGGCAAGACATTGCTGGCGCAGACGCTGGCTCGAATTATTGATGTGCCGTTCACGATGGCTGATGCAACCACTCTGACTGAAGCCGGTTATGTGGGCGAAGACGTCGAAAACATCATCCTCAAGCTCCTGCAGTCAGCCGACTATAATGTCGACAGGGCGCAGCGCGGTATCGTCTATATCGACGAGATCGACAAGATTTCACGCAAGTCCGACAATCCGTCCATCACACGTGATGTGTCAGGTGAAGGTGTGCAGCAGGCTTTGCTGAAGATCATGGAGGGCACCGTTGCGTCGGTTCCGCCGCAAGGTGGCCGCAAGCATCCGCAGCAGGAGTTCCTGCAGGTTGATACCGCCAACATCCTGTTCATTTGCGGCGGCGCGTTTGCCGGACTTGACAAGATCATATCCTCACGCGGCAAGGGGGCCGGTATCGGCTTTGGCGCTGATGTGAAAGAGCCGGACGACAAGAAAACAGGTGAACTCCTGCGTGAACTGGAGCCGGAGGATTTGCTGAAATTTGGCCTGATCCCCGAGTTCGTAGGCCGTTTGCCGGTTATCGCGACGCTTGAGGATCTGGACGAATCTGCCTTGGTCGAGATTCTGTCTGAGCCGAAAAATGCTCTTGTGAAGCAGTACCAGCGCCTGTTTGAAATGGAAGATGTCAATCTCAACATCACCGACGATGCCTTGTCTGCAATCGCTGTAAAGGCGATCC
Organism: uncultured Alphaproteobacteria bacterium; assembly: GCA_963698275.1. Taxonomy (GTDB): domain Bacteria; phylum Pseudomonadota; class Alphaproteobacteria; order Rhizobiales; family Aestuariivirgaceae; genus Anderseniella. The sequence goes on from CAVOQE010000002.1 coordinate 257,183, forward strand.
ATCGCAAGACCGGCGCACGCGGCCTTCGGTCCATCATGGAGGGTATCCTGCTTGATACCATGTATGACCTGCCGGGAATGGATGGTGTAGAAGAAGTGGTGATTTCAGCCGAAGTCGTAACCGGTGAGGCCAAGCCATTGATGATCTATTCAGACAAGGACAAGAGCGTGAAGCCCAAGTCGAAAGTTGCAAGCGGACCGGGCAGCGCCTGACGCCAGATTTGCATACACATGGATTTTAAACCCGGTCAGTGTGAATCTGACCGGGTTTTTTCATGTCGGGCAGTCAGCGCAGTGCGCAGGATTGTCCAGATGATGGCATGACCCGCCAGGATGGTGCCGCGCACCGTGCCGGAGATTTTTGAAACACCGATCCGGTTGAAATAGCTGACCGGAACTTCGCGCCAGCGCAATCCATGCAAGATCGCCTTGATCTGCATTTCCACGGTCCATCCGAAGGCGCGGTCTTGCATGCGGATCTCCGCCAGGCTGTGCGCGGTAATGGCCCGATACGGCCCCAGATCGGTGTATCTGACACCCCAGAACAACCGGATCAGGGTGCAGGCAAGCCAGTTTCCCCAGCGCTGCTGCGGGGCAAGCGAACCGGCTTCGGCTGAGCCCAGTGTTCGCGAGCCGATTATCATGTCGGCCAGGCCTGCGGTGATCGGATCGACCAGCAAGTGCATTTCACACCCACGGTCTGAATAATCGCCATCCATGAAAACGATGATGTCATGATCTGTCACGGCTTCGATACCGCGCAGGCACGCGGCTCCGTAGCCTGCCTGCGGCTCGTGCACGACATGTGCGCCGTGCGCCTTGGCAATCTCAGCCGTGCCGTCACTGGACGCGTTGTCCGCGACAATGGTTTTATCCACCCAGTCCGGCACTTCGCTGATGACCTTGCCTATGGCGCCTGCTTCGTCGAAGGCGGGAATGATTACGGCTATTTTCCTTCCGTGCCGCATCAGGTTGCCTTCTTGGCAGTGCGGGTGACCGGGTCCGGCTGCCTGCCTGTCCACCAGTCGAAGCCAAGCACAAACCAGACCGGCAGCCACATGGCCCAGATCAGACCAAGCATCCAGGTCTCATCGACATCGACAGCTGTCAGTTTGAAGAAAGCATAATAGAGCGGAAACATCAGCGTTATGAGCAGCAGGCCGCGATAGGGAAAAATGCACAGGAACGGTGCAATCCAGATGAAATACCATGGCAGTTGAACTGGTGAAAGCAGCAGCATGGCGGCCGCGGCGACCAGAAAACGGTGAACCGTATCTGACGGGCCGGCGACGGGTTTCCGGTTGCTCAACAACACTGCTGCCGCAATGAACGCCACCGCCATCAACCGGGCCAGGCTGCCCGGATCGAGCAGGAGTTGAGGTATCAGGTTTGCCGCGGCGGTAAAGATCAGGAAGGAGGCTGAAATACGTTCCCATCCGGTTGAAAAGGTCACGAAGCCCGATGACTGGTCAAATTGCGCAGCGATTATGGGCCAGTAAAAAGCCAGAACAAGCAGCCCGGCAAGCGCTATGGCCGCCGTCAATCTGGCCGGCTGTTGTAACAGGGGCCGCCAGATGGCCGGCAGGATCAGGACCGGCCAGACCTTTGCCGCAACTGCCAGTGCCGCGATACCGCTTGCAGCAACAGGCCGTGCCTTGACACAGACAACCAGGGCGGCCAGCAGCGGCACCAGCAGCACCGGTTCCATGTGCGCTGAGTTCATGATCTCCTTGATGACGATCGGGTTCCACCAATACAGGCACGACCAGATAAGCGGTCTGTTGAGTGATGACAAAAGCCACAGGACCAGGCCCAGTGTGACCAGTTCCAGCAGCAACAGCACGCCCCGCCAGGCCTCCAGGGAAAACGGTTTTATCATGTACGCCAAAGCAAAGGCTGCCTGGGGCAACGCCGGATAGATTGAACGAAGCTCGCCATAATTGATCCGCTCCAGCACCGGACCGGCCTGTGCCTTCAACATGACAATGGTCGGGTCGGCAACGCCACCATCGAGGATTGTCTGCGGACTGTAGGCCCAGGGACTGATCCCGTGGGCGGTCAGGGCGCCGTCCCAGAAATATCGATAGTAGTCATTTTCCTGTACGGGAACGGAGCCAAAAAAGACGACGCGCATGGCCAGGCCAAAAACGATCATAAGCATCAACAGGGATAGCGGGGATGGCGCGGTCAGGCTGCGCGGCACCAGAAACCATGCAACGGCCAGGAAGACAGCGCCGGCAATCATGTAACCTGCAACAAACAGGAAAATTGGGCGGTCGGCCACTTTAAGCTCGTAAGCGAACTGTGAGCTGGCGGCAGCAAGAACAAGGGCGCAGCACAGAAGCGCTGCGCCCGAGAGAATCCAGAATTTGAATACAGACCGGTCATCGGGTTTGAGAGACCAGCTTTGTCTTGTCATCAGTGTATTTCCCGCAAAAGCGGCTACAGGATTTGCGAAAAACAGATGTGCGACAAACGGATAGGCCTGAGATCTGATCCAGTCAAAACCGTTGTCGCCTCTAGCTGCCCTTGCCGGCGGGATAACGGGTCTTCTTTTTCTTTTTCTTTTTCTTCTTTTGGGTTGTCGCAATTTTCGTTGTGGCAACGGATTTTTCGAGTTTTTGTTCGCTGACACCGGAACCACTGGAGACCGCCGCGGCAACAGGTGTTGCAACAATTGCGATCGCGCCGATGAGGGCAATTGCAATAGCGCCGAAAGCGGCATTGGCAGTTTGAATTTTGCGCATCTAGAACTCCTTAACACGTGGGAAGCAATTTGTTCAGTGTCCAAGGTAACAAGTTCTGCTGATTTCGGAATTCAACTCGGTTCACGAATTCATTATTGATATCGCCATTTTGCTCTCACGAAGTTCACCTAGGCTGTGAGCCTTGTGATTGGAAGTACGACCGGTTGGCCGGTAACCTGGCAGCCAGATTGAAACGATATTCAGGAACCGATGTCCCATGCCCCCACATGCTGGAATGATGATGCGGATCATTGCCCTCCTGACCGTCTGGCTGGTGGTTTCAGGTTTTGGTTTTTCTTCAAAGGCGCCGCAAGCCTGGGAAGACTGGGCGCAAAGCAACCCGCAGGACATCAGGGTGATTGACCACGGCGAATGGACTGCTCTGCTGAAAAAATACGTAAAACCGGTCAGGGCAGGGCTCAACACATTCGCCTACGGCAAAGTGACGGCGGGCGATAAAGCCGCACTGCAAGACTATATCGGATCTCTCGAGGCCATTGAGGTGACCGGTTACAACAAGAACGAGCAACTGGCATACTGGATAAACCTCTACAATGCCGTGACGATCAGGGTTGTACTGGATCATTATCCGGTCAAGACAATCCGGGATATTGATATTTCAGGGTTCCTCAAGAACGGGCCATGGCAGAAGGAGCTTGTAACGGTTGAAGATACACCATTGACGCTGGACGACATTGAACACGCTATTCTGCGTCCGATCTGGAAGGATCCGCGCATCCATTACGGGGTCAATTGTGCATCAGTTGGTTGCCCCAACCTTCAGGTGTCAGCATTTACCGGCAAGACCGCCTCCGCGCAACTTGACGCCGGTGCTAACGCATACGTCAACTCAACCCGGGGTGTCGAAGTCAACCAGCGCGGCAAGGTGTCGGTTTCTTCGATCTACTCCTGGTTTGCTCATGATTTCGGCAATTCGGAAACCGGTGTGATGCAGCATCTTCTCAAGTTCGCCAACCCTGATCTGGCAGAAAAGCTGACCAGAGCCGGACGCATTTCGGACACTCATTACGACTGGTCGTTGAACGAGTAATAGCCCGCAGTTCCGGCTTCGGGTGCCAAAAAACCTGGTTATGGGTGCTAGAATGGCCTTCCATTGGCCTTATTCCTGTGGCACACAAGAATCTATCTGGGAGATTCTTTTCCTTTCAGATCAGAGGGTTTGATGAATGTGGGGTTATAGGGTTGCGTAAATCAACAACATTGGCGGCTGTCGCCATGCTGTCACTTGTAAGTGGCTGCGCGACGGATATTGGCAGTTTCACGTCGAGTGATCCCGCGCCGGTAACAACAGCTTCGACGGTTCCACAACAGCAGGTTGCAACCAACCAGCCGCAATACGGTCAACCGCCGCGGATACCACCTCCTGGACAGGCAACATTCGCGCCGGCTCCGAAACCCGGGGCAGGCGGTCTGACCACGGGCTCATATTCACCGGCTCCGGCTGGCCGGAGACTGTCGCAACCGGAACTGTTGTCAATGCTGGCAGGCAAGTCCATTGTGGTCGCGGACGGTCGCAGGCTCGAATATGGCCCATCCGGTTCGTATCAGGAAACCCGCAACGGACAGGCAATCGCGGTGGGCACTTACCAGATTCGTGACGTTTCGGTGTGCGTACAATTCACAACCGGGCTGACCAGGTGCGACAGCTTTGTGCAGGATGGCAACCAGTTGTTCGTGGAAGACCGCAACGGCCAACGGCTACCCGCCCAGGTTGGTTGATACCTGCAGCAATACGAGGTTAGCGCGCCTTGAACCTTGCTGGAAAACTTTCGAGACAACCAGGTTTGTGGTTCCTGGCTGATTAAACCGGAGGATGTCCTGATCAGGGTGCTTGTTAGCCTGACTCAGTTGACGCTGGCAGCATTGTTCAGTTTTGTCGGGGGTGTTGATAATTACGCACTTGAATCTGGCGCTGTCCACAGCCATTTACCAACAGACATCGACGGTGCTGCAAGCATGCAACGAATCGTGCCTAAGTAGCGTCAGTATTTGCTGGAAAGCGGCGTATCCGGTGCATCTGCGGGCAATTCACAAGTCCGGTAGCGTTGGTTCAGCGTTAACAATTCCAGCACATGATTGAAAAAAGGCCCCTCGGCCGCTTCGGGTTCTACCGAAAGGACATTGAATGACTAAAAAGAAAACAGCCACGATCGAGGACGTTTTCGCAGTCTTGCCGCTGCGTGACATTGTTGTGTTTCCACACATGATTGTGCCCTTGTTTGTAGGGCGCGAAAAGTCGATTGCTGCCCTTGAAGAAGTGATGCGCGAGGACAAGCGGATACTGCTGGTTGCCCAGAAAAACGCATCCGATGACGATCCAACCTCTGATCAGATGTACGAAGTGGGTACAATCGGCTCAATTCTGCAGTTGCTGAAACTGCCTGACGGTACGGTCAAGGTTTTGGTCGAAGGCCTGGAACGGGCGCAGATCGTGTCATACACGGACCGCGCTGATTTCTTCGAGGCCAAGGCAAGTACAATTGATGGTTCCGATGCCGATGGCGGGGAAACCGAAGCGCTTGCCCGCACCGCTGTTACGCAGTTTGAGAGCTATGTAAAGCTGAACAAGAAGGTGCCGCAGGAAGCGGTGTCATCGATCACCCAGATCGACGATTATGCCAAACTTGCCGACAGCATCGCAGCGCATCTCGCCATCAAGATCTCTGAAAAGCAGGAGCTGTTGGAAACCGCTTCCGTCGCCCGTCGCCTTGAAAAGGTATACGGCCTGATGGAGAGCGAGATTTCAGTGCTGCAGGTCGAAAAGCGTATTCGCTCGCGCGTCAAGCGTCAGATGGAGAAGACCCAGCGCGAATATTATCTCAACGAACAGATGAAGGCGATCCAGAAGGAACTCGGCGATGGTGATGACCATGACGAGATGGCCGAACTGGAACAGCGCATTACCAAGACAAAATTGTCCAAGGAAGCCCGTGAAAAGGCCAACGCGGAAATGAAAAAGCTCAAGCAGATGTCTCCGATGTCTGCAGAAGCCACGGTCGTGCGCAACTATCTGGACTGGTTGCTGTCCATACCGTGGAGCAAGAAGTCCCGCGTGAAAAACGACCTTGCGCAAGCCGAGGCCGTGCTTGAGTCGGATCACTACGGCCTGGAGAAGGTCAAGGAACGCATTGTCGAGTATCTGGCAGTACAGGCACGCGCCAACAAGCTGCGCGGGCCGATTCTGTGCCTGGTCGGTCCTCCCGGCGTCGGCAAGACCTCATTGGCCAAGTCAATCGCCAAGGCAACCGGCCGCGAATACGTGCGCATGTCGCTCGGCGGTGTGCGCGATGAAGCGGAAATCCGCGGTCATCGGCGCACCTATATCGGATCGATGCCCGGCAAGGTCATCCAGTCGATGAAAAAGGCCAAAAAATCCAACCCGCTTTTCCTGCTTGATGAGATCGACAAGATGGGTATGGATTTCCGTGGCGACCCGTCGTCTGCATTGCTGGAGGTTCTCGATCCCGAGCAGAATTCAACCTTCATGGACCACTACCTGGAAGTTGAATACGACCTGTCGAACGTCATGTTCGTGACCACGGCCAATTCGCTGAACATCCCGGGGCCGCTGATGGATCGCATGGAAATCATTCGTATTGCCGGGTACACCGAAGACGAGAAATTCGAGATCGCCCGCCGCCACCTGTTGTCGAAAGCGCTTGAGAATCACGGGCTCGACAAGACCGAATTCGAGCTCACCGATGACGGTTTGACGGAAGTCGTGCGTCGTTACACCCGCGAAGCCGGCGTGCGTAACCTGGAGCGTGAACTGAATACGCTTTGCCGCAAGGCGGTGAAGGAAATCGTTCTCGCCAAGGGTGCCAAAAAGAAGGTCAAGGTGACAGCCAAGAACATGGCCGATTTCCTGGGCGTCCAGAAATATCGCTATGGCATGGCCGAAATGGAAGATCAGATCGGTGTCGTTACCGGGCTTGCATGGACAGAAGTGGGCGGCGAGTTGCTGACCATCGAGGCTGTGATGATGCCCGGCAAGGGCAAGATGACCGTGACCGGCAACCTTCGCGATGTGATGAAGGAATCGATTTCGGCTGCATCATCCTATGTCCGCTCGCGGTCGACGGAAATTGGTGTCAAACCACCGGTGTTCGACAAGAAGGACATTCACGTGCACGTGCCTGAAGGTGCAACACCGAAAGACGGACCGTCCGCCGGTGTCGCCATGGTGACGGCCATTACATCGGTTTTGACCGGCATCCCAATCAGGCGGGAAGTGGCCATGACGGGCGAAATCACGCTGCGTGGCCGGGTCTTGCCGATCGGTGGGCTTAAGGAGAAGTTGCTCGCAGCTCTGCGCGGCGGCATTACCAAGGTGCTCATCCCGGAAGAAAATGCCAAGGATCTGGCCGATATTCCGGATAATGTGAAAAACGGCCTGGAGATCGTTCCGGTGTCTCATGCTGATGAAGTGCTCAAGCATGCGCTTGTATCGTTGCCTGAGGCCATTGAGTGGGACGAGGCGGCTGAAGAGGCCGCTGCCAAAGCTGCAGCCGATGCGGCAAAGGCATCCGGTGAAAGCGTAACGGCTCACTGACTTCCGGTCGCGGATTTTTTTGTCCGCTACTTTCATGCACCACAGTGCAATCCAGGGCGCGATCAGATTTTCTGATCGCGCCTTTTGATTGCCGGTGTCGGGGTGGCCACTCGGCTTGGTTGTAGAGCGGTTGCTGGCGAACGACCCGACTGTACCGAGGGGGCCGGATCGACGGCAAAAGGACTGGTTGGTGTTGTCCAAAATGGTTTGAAATCAAGGAGTTCTGCGAATCAAATTTGTCAAAAATGCGCAAATCCCAGTTTTTGGCCAAATCCAGCCATAAAACTGCGCATCAATAAGTGCATGTAAACATGATGGTTTTTCAGGCAATTGCGCATGGCTCTTGCATTAATTGGCTGAAATCCGCGACTTTCAATACACGAGGCGTTCGTACTTGAGTATCCATTGTCGGAAATCTGGTGAAAGGATCCATTCACATGAACAAAAATGATCTCATCTCAAAAGTTGCCGAAGACGCCAAGCTCACCAAGGGTGAAGCAGGCGAGGCAATTGAAGCTACTCTGGCGAACATCCAGAAAGCCCTGATGCAAGGCGACGATGTGCGCCTTGTCGGCTTTGGCACATTTTCAGTAGGCCAGCGTGCGGCATCTACGGGCCGCGACCCTCGCACCGGTCGTGCCATCGATATTCCGGCATCCAAGAACGCCAAGTTCAAAGCTGGTAAAATCCTCAAGGAGGCTGTTAACGGCTAAAGCCAGCCCGACTTCCAGCCGCGGCCCCAAACCGGTCGTAGGCATTTATCAGGCCCTGCGTGCTCTTCAGAAAAGACGCAGGGCCAAATTTAATTAAAACGGCGCTTGCTCAAATGCGCACAGAGCGCTAATACATCGCTCAGATTAGTGGGGGCGATTAGCTCAGTTGGTAGAGCATCTCGTTTACACCGAGAGGGTCGGCAGTTCGAGCCTGTCATCGCCCACCATCCCACCAGTCAGAAGGCGCCATGGTCCATGCTTTCAATTGAAGAGTTGAAGGCCTCCGGGTTGGAGTTTCTGGACAAGCTTGCCGGCTGGGCGACGTCTCCTCAGTTCTACGCCCAGGTCGTTGCCATTCTTGCCGCCGTGATCCTGGCCCGTATTGTCGCTGCGCAGTTGCGAAAGCGCGTCGGGCTGTTGCGCGAACCGGTGGCCGATGATCACAGGTTTGCCCGCTGGCTGAACTTTGCCCATTCATTACGTGATCTGTTGTTTCCTGTCCTGGCAGTGCTGTTTCTCGCCATTGCCATACAGATCTGCCTGGCAACAGTTGGCAGTGCCTGGCTGGTGCGGATCGCCCAGTCGGTTGGTGTCGTGGGCGTCCTGTACGCGGCCATCAATCGTTTCATCTCCCACTCGCTTGTACGCGCTGCTGCGATCTATGTCGGCATCCCCATTGCCACCCTGCAGGTGTTTGGCTGGTGGGACGAGACCAGCGCCTTTCTGGATGGCGTGTCACTGGAAGTCGGCAATATTCGCATTTCGCTTTACTTCCTCGCCAAGGCGGCTGTGTTCGGCGGTCTGCTGTTCTGGCTGGGCAGGTTGTCGACAACGGCGGGTCAAAAGGCGATCCGCAACCAGAAAGACCTCGACAAGGCGACCAAGGAACTGTTCGCAAAGCTGTTCGAGATCGTGCTGTTCATTGTTGTCTTTATTCTGCTGCTGCAGATTCTCGGTCTCGACCTGACTGCGCTGACAGTGTTTGGCGGTGCATTGGGTGTCGGACTTGGCTTCGGATTGCAGCAGATCGCGTCCAACTTCATTTCAGGCATCATAATCCTGCTGGAGCGTTCACTGGGTGTCGGTGACTATATCGAGATGGAAGACGGCAAGGCCGGCATACTGAAGGAGCTCAACATGCGCTCTTCGACGCTGGAGACCTTTGACGGCAAGGAAATCATGGTGCCGAACGAGAAATTCATCACCACGAGCTTCATCAACTGGACCCGGGATGATCCGCGCCAGCGCTTCGAGGTTGAATTCTCCGTAGCCTACGAAAGCGACATCCATGAAGTCATACGGCTGGTGACTGCGGCAGTGGCGAAACACAAGTCTGTGCTGAGTGATCCGGAACCCCCGGATACGGAACTGCGCGGTTTTGGTGATTCAGGTGTCGACCTGGCCGTTGAATTCTGGGCGAAGGGTCTCGATGACGGCAAGAACAAGTTCACCGCCGACATTCTTCTGGTTGTCTGGGACACCCTGAAAGCCAACAATATCTCCATTCCGTTCCCGCAGCGCGAGGTCCGCGTGCTGGGCGATGCGCCCAAATTGGCCATCAAGCGCAACAAGGCCGATGAGGCGTGAGCTGGGGCAGGCGCTAATTTCTTTGCTGCTAAAGGCATAATCCGCCGATGGCCGCTTGACTTGCGACAGCGAACTGAGTAATCCACCCCAACCAACGCAAACCATTGGGTCGTGGCCCGGTTTGCCTTACATCGCGCGGGTGTAGCTCAGTTGGTTAGAGTGCCGGCCTGTCACGCCGGAGGTCGCGGGTTCGAGCCCCGTCACTCGCGCCATTTTACCGCTCCCTGCATTTCGTGATTTTGCTGCATTCGACCGGGTTTTCCGCTAAACAGGGTGGATGGCAGAACATCCGGCTGGCGAAACAGTTTTCCACCATATACTCAGCCGGGGATTCAGACTTGCGTCGCTTGTTGCACTGCGGTACCAACCCAACAGGCAATCAGAGTCGAATAGAGGGGCTGCGGTGGCTGAACGGCCACCACGCAACAGGTGCTGAACAATGACGGAACTACTGCAGGACTATCTGCCCATCGTCATATTCATGGGAATATGCATTGGTCTTGGTATTGCCCTGATGGCATCGGCGTTCGTTATCGCCATTCGCCGGCCTGATCCGGAAAAGATGTCAGCTTACGAATGCGGGTTTGATGCATTTGACGATGCGCGCATGAAATTCGATATCCGCTTTTACCTGGTGGCCATTCTCTTCATCATCTTTGACCTTGAAGTGGCATTCCTGTTTCCGTGGGCGATATCGCTCAAGGAAGTCGGCGTGTTCGGGTTCTGGTCCATGATGATATTCCTTGCCATCCTGACCATTGGTTTCGTCTATGAATGGCGCAAAGGGGCACTGGAATGGGATTGATCGACAAAAACGGCCAGCCACTGACGGCGGCCGCTGCCGCCGCGCCTGCGGTGCTGACACCGGAACAGGAAGCCTTTTACTCATCGGTAAACGACCAGTTGGCCGACAAGGGTTTCCTGGTCACGACAAGTGACGATCTGATCAACTGGGCACGCACCGGGTCTTTAATGTGGATGACCTTCGGCCTGGCGTGCTGTGCCGTTGAAATGATGCAGGCGTCCATGCCGCGATATGATGTCGAGCGCTTCGGATTTGCGCCGCGCGCCAGCCCGCGCCAGTCCGACGTCATGATCGTGGCGGGTACGCTGACCAACAAAATGGCACCTGCATTGCGCAAGGTCTATGACCAGATGCCCGAACCGCGCTACGTGATCTCCATGGGCTCATGTGCAAATGGCGGCGGCTACTATCATTATTCCTACTCGGTCGTGCGGGGCTGTGATCGCATTGTGCCGGTGGACATCTACGTTCCGGGCTGTCCGCCGACAGCAGAAGCGCTGGTATACGGTATCCTGCAACTGCAGAAAAAGATCCGCCGAACCGGCACGATAGAACGCTAGGGGCCAGGCGCAAAAACCATGGATGAAAACCTGATCGATCTTGGCGAGCATATCGCCTCCGAGCTGCAGGAACTGGGGGTTACCTATGCCATGTCCCATGACGAGTTGGTCCTGCACAGCAATGGCGACAACATAATCGATGTGCTGCGTTTCCTGCGCGATGATCCCAGTTGCCAGTTTGTCTGCTTCATCGATATTTGCGGGGTTGATTATCCGGCTCGCGAGAAACGCTTTGATGTGGTGTATCACCTGCTCAGCCCGTATCAGAACACCCGTGTCCGGGTGAAGCTGCAGACTGATGAAGATACGCCGGTGCCAAGCGCTGTAGAGGTGTTTCCGGCTGCCAACTGGTTTGAGCGCGAGGCTTTTGATCTTTACGGCATCCTGTTTTCCGGCCACCCGGACCTGCGCCGTATCCTGACGGATTACGGTTTTGCCGGCCATCCGCTGCGCAAGGACTTCCCGATGACCGGTCATGTTGAAGTGCGCTATGACGACGAGAAGAAAAAGGTTGTGTATGAACCGGTGAAGCTGGTTCAGGAATTCCGCAATTTTGATTACCTCAGCCCGTGGGAAGGCACTGAATACGAGCTGCCCGGCGACGAGAAGGCGAAGAACTGATGGCTGAGGCACAAGTCAGGAACTTTCATATCAATTTTGGCCCGCAGCATCCTGCAGCCCATGGTGTCTTGCGCCTGGTGCTGGAACTGGATGGTGAAGTGGTGGAACGGGTTGATCCGCACATCGGCCTTTTGCATCGCGGCACCGAGAAGCTGATCGAAGCCAAGACCTATCTGCAGGCGGTGCCGTATTTCGATCGCCTGGACTATGTCGCCCCGATGAACCAGGAGCATGCCTATGCGCTGGCCATCGAAAAGCTGATGGGCATTACCGTGCCCATGCGCGGGCAGCTCATCCGTGTTCTTTATTCCGAGATCGGCCGTATTCTGTCGCACCTGCTGAATGTGACCACTCAGGCCATGGATGTGGGCGCATTGACCCCGCCGCTGTGGGGCTTCGAAGAGCGCGAAAAGCTGATGGTGTTTTATGAGCGTGCGTCCGGCTCGCGCATGCACGCAGCCTTTGTTCGCCCGGGCGGGGTGCATCAGGATCTGCCACAGGACCTGATCGACGACATTGACGGTTTTTGTGATTACCATCCCAAGGTGCTTGACGATATTGAAGGTCTGCTCACCGAAAACCGTATTTTCAAGCAGCGCAATGTCGACATAGGCGTCGTGACGCTGGAAGAATGTTTCGCATGGGGCTTTTCCGGCGTCATGGTGCGCGGGTCGGGTGCTGCCTGGGATTTGCGCAAGTCACAACCTTATGAGTGCTATTCGGATATGGATTTTGATATTCCGATCGGCAAGAACGGTGACTGCTATGACCGTTACCTCATCCGCATGGAAGAGATGCGCCAGTCGCTGAAGATCATGAAGCAGTGCATCAAGATGCTGAACTCGCCGCAAGGCCAGGGTCCTGTATCGTCGATGGACGGCAAGGTGGTGCCGCCGTCTCGCGGAGAGATGAAGCGCTCGATGGAAGCGTTGATCCACCATTTCAAGCTGTATACCGAAGGCTTCAAGGTACCCGAAGGCGACGTGTATGCCTGCGTTGAGGCGCCCAAGGGCGAGTTTGGCGTTTACCTGGTGTCAGACGGGTCCAACAAGCCATACCGCTGCAAACTGCGCGCACCCGGTTTTGCGCATCTGCAGGCGATGGATTTCATGTGCCGTGGTCACATGCTGGCAGACGTGTCGGCTGTACTCGGTTCTCTCGATATTGTGTTTGGTGAGGTCGACCGGTGAGTGTACGCCGCTTAGCAGATGATAGTGTTCAACCCAAATCATTCGCCTTCACGGCGAAGAATTTGAGCTGGGCCAAACAGACCATCAAGAAGTATCCCAGGGACAAGCAGGTGTCTGCTGTCATCCCGGTATTGTGGCGGGCGCAGGAACAGCATGACGGCTGGGTGTCGCGTGCAGCCATGGAAGAAGTCGGCCGCATGCTGGACATGCCGTTTATCCGGGTCTACGAGATCGCCACATTCTACACCATGTTCCAGCTCGCACCGGTCGGCAAGAAGGCCCATGTCCAGGTGTGTGGCACGACGCCATGCATGTTGCGCGGCTCTGAAGACCTGATGGCCGTGTGCAAGAGAAAAATCGCCGAAAAGCCGCACACCCTGTCTGAGGACGGGGATTTTTCGTGGGAAGAGGTCGAGTGCCTGGGTGCCTGCGTAAACGCGCCCATGATCCAGATTTTCTCGGACACCTACGAAGACCTGACGCCTGAAGCGATGGAAGATCTGCTCGACAAGATTGCCAGGGGGCAGAAAGTTCAACCCGGCCCGCAGATTGACCGCATCATGGCGGCTCCGGAAGGTGGCCTGACCTCGCTCGATGGGGAAATTGTACCGGCGAAAAAGGCGGCACCGAAAAAGGTGGCGGCAAAGCCGGCAGCAAAGTCGGCAGTGAAAACGTCAAAGAAGGCCGCGCCGGCCAAGGCCGCTCCTGCAAAAAAGGCGACCAAGGCCGTCTACGGTAAAGCCAAGCAGGTCAGCACCGAACTCGTGAAAAAGACCGGCCCTGAGCGTCTGGCCAAGCCCACAGGCAAGGCTGATGATCTCAAATTGATTTCAGGCGTTGGACCAAAACTCGAGCAGACACTGAACAAGCTGGGCTTCTGGCATTTCGCACAGATCGGCAAATGGACAAAAAAGGACATCGCTATTGTCGATGACGAGTTGTCCTTCAAGGGGCGCATAGAGCGCGATGACTGGGTAAAGCAGGCCAAGGCCTTGGCAAAAGGCGGCGAAGCTGAATACATCAAGGTATTCGGCAAGAAGCCGAGGTAACACACCATGCTGCAAGACAAAGACCGGATATTCACCAACCTCTACGGCCAGCACGATGTCGGCCTGAAGGGCGCCATGAAGCGCGGTGCGTGGGACGGTACCAAAGCCATGATCCAGTTGGGACGCGGCGGCGTCATCGACCAGGTCAAGGCATCCGGCCTTCGCGGCCGCGGCGGTGCAGGTTTCCCAACCGGCCTCAAATGGTCCTTCATGCCCAAGCAGTCAGACGGCAGGCCGCATTATCTGGTGGTCAATGCCGATGAATCAGAACCCGGCACCTGTAAAGACCGCGAAATCATGCGCCACGATCCGCATACGCTGGTTGAGGGATGCCTGATTGCCGGTTTCGCCATGGGCGCAAATGTCGGCTACATCTATGTGCGCGGTGAATTCATTCGTGAGCGCGAAGCGCTGCAGCGCGCCATTGATGAGGCCTATGACGCCAAGCTGATCGGCAAGAACAACAAGCATGGCTGGGATTTCGATCTCTACGTCCACCATGGCGCAGGCGCTTACATTTGCGGTGAGGAAACCGCACTTCTGGAAAGCCTGGAAGGCAAGAAGGGCCAGCCGCGCATGAAGCCGCCGTTTCCGGCCAATGTAGGTCTGTACGGCGCGCCTACCACGGTCAACAATGTGGAATCAATCGCAGTTGTGCCAACAATCCTGCGTCGCGGGCCGGACTGGTTTGCCGGTATCGGCAGGCCGAACAATGTCGGCACCAAGCTGTTTTGCATTTCCGGGCACGTCAACCAGCCATGCACGGTTGAAGAGGAAATGGGTATCCCGTTCCGCGAGTTGATTGACCGGCATTGTGGCGGCATCCGCGGCGGTTGGGATAACCTGAAAGCGGTTATCCCCGGTGGATCGTCGGTTCCGTGCGTGCCGTGCGATGAAATCCGCGACTGTCACATGGACTTCGACAGCCTGCGCGAGCTTAAATCGGGCCTGGGCACAGCCGCCGTTATCGTGATGGACAACTCCACCGACATGATCAAGGCGATTGCGCGGCTGGCCTATTTCTACAAGCACGAAAGCTGCGGCCAGTGCACACCCTGCCGGGAAGGCACCGGCTGGATGTGGCGTGTGCTGACACGCATGGTCGAAGGCCGCGCCGAAAAGCGCGAAATCGACATGCTGCTTGATGTGTCGTACCAGATCGAAGGTCATACGATTTGCGCACTGGGAGATGCTGCAGCGTGGCCGGTACAGGGCCTGATCCGGCATTTCCGGCACGAAATCGAAGCGCGTATTGACGAATTTTCAGCCCGGCCTGACCCCGAAGGGGCAGTGACGCGCGTGGCGGCGGAGTAAAGCAGCATGCCTAAACTCATAGTCGATGGACAAGAGATCGAGGTTGAAAACGGCACCACGCTGATCCAGGCGTGTGAAGCGGCCGGTGCCGAGATTCCACGGTTTTGCTATCATGAGCGACTGTCGATTGCCGGCAATTGCCGCATGTGTCTGGTGGAGGTCAAGGGTGCGCCCAAGCCGCAGGCCTCGTGCGCCATGTCCGTCAACGATCTGCGTCCCGGCCCGGAAGGCCAGCCGCCTGAAGTGCGCACCAATTCGCCCTTGGTGAAAAAGGCCCGTGAAGGGGTGATGGAATTCCTGCTGATCAACCACCCGCTGGATTGCCCGATCTGTGACCAGGGCGGCGAGTGCGACCTGCAGGACCAGGCGATGGCCTACGGCATCGACAAGAACCGCTTTGACGAGAACAAGCGCGCGGTCGAGGACAAGTATATCGGCCCGCTGGTGAAGACCACCATGACCCGCTGCATCCAGTGTACCCGCTGCGTGCGCTTCACCACCGAGGTTGCCGGCATTGAAGAACTCGGCGCCATTGGCCGCGGCGAGGACATGGAGATCACCACCTATCTCGAGCAGGCCATGACGTCCGAGATGCAGGGCAATGTGATTGACCTGTGTCCGGTCGGTGCATTGACGTCTGCTCCTTACGAATTCAAGGCGCGGCCGTGGGAATTGCGCAAGACTGAAACCGTTGACGTGATGGACGCCGTCGGCTCGGCCATCCGGGTTGATGCGCGCGGCCGCGAAGTCATGCGTGTGTTGCCAAGACTGAATGAAGACATCAACGAGGAGTGGATTTCCGACAAGTCGCGCTTCATCTGGGACGGGCTTCGCTCACAGCGTCTCGACAAACCCTATATTCGTGAAAACGGCAAGCTTCGTGCCGCAGGCTGGGACGAGGCTTTTGACCTGATCGCGTCGAAGCTGAAGGCGGCCGGACCGGACAAGAACCGCAGCGCTGACCGGCGATCTGTGCGGCACCGAAGAAGTATTTGCGCTGAAAAAGCTGATGGAGGCTCTCGAGGTCAAGAACCTGGACTGCCGTGAAGCGGGTTCGCCGTTAGGCGCAGAAGGCGGACGTGCCGGGTATATTTTCAATTCGACGATTGCCGGTATCGAAGATGCCGATGCCATCATGCTGATCGGCACCAATCCGCGGCTTGAAGCGCCTGTGCTCAACGCCCGCATCCGCAAACGCTATCTGTCCGGCGGCTGCACGATCGGTGTCATCGGTGAGCGGGCTGATCTCACATACCCGTACACCTATCTGGGCGACGGGCCTGCTGCACTGGCGGACCTGGCGAAACACAAGAAGTCCCGGGCGAAACGCCCGATGTTCATCATTGGTCAGGGCGCGTTGTCCCGGCCCGATGGTGCAGCGGTACTGGCAACAGCCATGCAGGCTGCGCAATCGATTGGTGTCATCAAGAGTGACTGGAACGGGTTCAACGTGCTGCACACGGCAGCGGGCAGGGTAGGAGCGCTGGATGTCTGCGCACTGCCGACGCTGCCTGGCGGCAAGGATACTGCGGCCATCCTGAAGGCTGCAAAGGCAGGAAGCGTTGAAGTCGTATATCTGCTTGGAGTTGACGAGATCGACATGGGCCAGCTTGGCGAGGCCTTTGTCGTCTACCAGGGCTCACACGGCGATGCCGGTGCGCATCGTGCCGACGTAATCCTGCCGGGTGCCACCTATACTGAAAAATCGGCAACATATGTGAATACCGAAGGCCGCCCGCAAATGGCGCGCCGGGCCAACTTCCCGCCAGGTGATGCGCGCGAGGACTGGGCCATCATTCGTGCCCTGGCCGGCAGGATGGATGTATCTCTCGGTTTCGACAATCTGGAGCATTTGCGCGCTTCGATGTACAAGATTGCACCGCAGCTTGCTGCGCTGGACAGTGTCGAGCCTGCAGATGCGGGCTCCCTGGATGCGCTGGCCACCGTCAAGGGCAAGATGGCATCGAAAGGGTTTGTGTCTCCGGTCACTGATTTTTACATGACCAATCCGATTGCGCGGGCATCCGGCATCATGGCGCAGTGTTCGTCATTGCGGGCAGATCAGCTCAAACTGGCGGCGGCGGAGTAGGACATTGTCATGAACGAAATACTCCTCACAATCGGTTTTATCGTGCTGCAGTCACTGGCCCTGCTGATCGCTGTGCTGATCATCGTGGCATATCTGGTATACGCCGACCGCAAAATCTGGGCAGCCGTTCAGATGCGCCGTGGTCCCAACGTGGTTGGACCTTGGGGGCTGTTCCAGTCATTCGCGGACATGTTGAAATTCGTCTTCAAGGAAGTTGTCATTCCCGATGGCGCCAACAAGGGCGTTTTCCTGATTGCGCCTCTGGTGACCTGTATCCTGGCGCTTTCTGCCTGGGTCGTTGTGCCGGTGAACGCCGGTTGGGTGGTTGCCGATATCAATGTCGGCATTCTGTTCCTGTTCGCCATTTCGTCCCTGGGTGTTTATGGCGTGATCATGGGCGGCTGGGCGTCCAATTCCAAGTATCCGTTCCTGGGTGCCCTGCGCTCGGCTGCTCAAATGGTGTCTTATGAAGTCTCAATCGGCTTTGTGATCATCACCGTATTGTTGTGTGCCGGAACGCTTAACCTGTCCGGCATCGTCATGAGCCAGTCAACCGGAATTGGAACCTGGCTGGGCCTGCCGGGCTCATTCCTGGACTGGTACTGGCTGCCGTTGCTGCCGATGTTCGTGGTGTTCTTCATTTCCGCCCTGGCGGAGACAAACCGCCCGCCGTTTGATCTGCCCGAAGCAGAATCGGAACTGGTTGCCGGTTTCATGGTTGAGTACTCATCGACACCGTACATGCTGTTCATGCTGGGTGAATATGTATCGATTTCGCTGATGTGCGCCATGACGGCTATTCTGTTTCTCGGCGGCTGGCTGCCGCCAATTGATGTTGTGCCGTTTACCTGGGTGCCTGGTGTGTTCTGGTTCATGGCCAAGGTGTTCCTGGTTTTCTTCATGTTTGCCATGGTCAAGGCGTTCGTGCCGCGTTATCGCTATGACCAGTTGATGCGTCTGGGCTGGAAAGTGTTCCTGCCGATTTCGCTGGGTTGGGTTGTGGTCACCGCAGGTGTCATAACCGCCTTTGGCCTGGCCCCTTGAGGATGAATGGAAAGTTGAAGCCATGAAACTTGCTCAAGCTGCCAAATCACTGTTCCTTAAGGAATTCATCGACGCGTTTTTCATGTCGATGCGGTACTTCTTTGCGCCCAAGGCAACAATCAACTATCCGTTTGAAAAAGGACCGGTAAGCCCGCGCTTTCGCGGTGAGCATGCGCTGCGCCGGTATCCCAACGGTGAAGAACGCTGCATCGCCTGCAAACTGTGCGAGGCGATCTGTCCTGCCCAGGCGATTACCATTGAGGCCGGTCCACGCCGCAATGACGGCACCCGGCGCACCACGCGCTACGACATCGATATGGTCAAGTGCATCTATTGCGGTTTTTGTCAGGAAGCCTGCCCGGTGGACGCCATTGTGGAGGGGCCGAATTTTGAATTTGCCACCGAAACACGCGAAGAACTGTTGTTCGACAAGGACAAGCTGCTGGCCAATGGCGACCGGTGGGAACGTGAGATTGCATCGAACATAGCCATGGATGCGCCGTATCGCTGATCCGCTGGTCTGCGTCTGTGGTGAATGAGAATAAGGGCCGGTTGATCCGGCAGGACAGGGGTTGAAGAGATGGCAGTAACTGCCGCGTTTTTCTATCTATTTGCCGCCGTTGCGATTGCATCGGCGGTGATGGTGATTGCTTCACGCAATCCGGTTCATTCAGTTCTGTTTCTGATCCTGACGTTCTTCAACGCCTCCGGCCTGTTCATCCTGCTGGGAGCCGAGTTCCTGGCGATGATACTGGTGGTGGTGTATGTCGGCGCTGTGGCCGTGCTGTTCCTGTTCGTGGTGATGATGCTGGACATCGACTTTTCCGAACTTCGCGAAGGCATGCTGACCTACGCGCCGTTTGGCATGGTGGTCGGATTGATCCTGTTTACCGAACTGGCCCTGGTGCTGGGTGTGTGGACGTTCTCGCCGGAAGCCGCAGGAGCACTTGCTGCACCGGCACCGGCCAGCGGTGTCGCCACCAATACCGAAGCGATCGGACAACTGCTGTACACCCGCTACATTTACTATTTCCAGGCAGCAGGCCTTGTGCTGCTGGTGGCCATGATTGGCGCAATCGTGCTGACCCTGCGCCATAAGGAAGGCGTCAAGCGCCAGAACATTTCAGACCAGGTGGCACGCGGGCCGGCAACGGCCATTGAAGTGCGCAAGGTCAAGCCGGGGCAGGGGATTTAGGCCATGACAATCGGACTGGGACACTATCTCACTGTAGCGGCAATCATCTTTACGATCGGGATTTTCGGTATCTTCCTGAACCGCAAGAACGTGATCATCATTCTGATGTCGATCGAGCTGATGCTGCTGTCGGTCAACATCAATCTGGTTGCCTTCTCATCGTTCCTCAACGACATGGTCGGCCAGGTGTTCGCACTTCTGGTGCTGACCGTGGCTGCCGGCGAGGCTGCCATCGGATTGGCCATTCTGGTTACTTACTTCCGCAACCGCGGGTCTATCGCGGTTGAAGATATCAACATGATGAAGGGCTGACGGGAAAAGTTTGACGCCATGAACACCATCTTCCTCCTCATCGTTTTTCTGCCGCTGATCGGCGCCCTGATTTCGGGTGTTTTCGGTACCAAACTGTTACGCGGAACCCAGGAACCCTCAGGTCATGAAGGCCACCATCACGGTCCCGCCTGGCCACAATTCCTGCCGACCGCATTGCTACTGATATCGGCAGCCCTGTCGTGGATTGCGTTCTTTGACGTGGCTGTCAATGAGAATTCCTACAAGGTCGAAGTATTGACGTGGATTCGCTCCGGTGGCCTGGCGGCAGACTGGGTTTTGCGGATTGATACGCTGACTGCAGTGATGCTTGTTGTTGTCACAACAGTGTCGTCACTCGTGCACGTGTATTCGATTGGTTATATGAGCCACGATGACAACCAGCCGCGGTTCTTTGCCTATCTGTCGTTCTTCACCTTCTCCATGCTGATGCTGGTCACGTCCGATAACCTGCTGCAGATGTTTTTTGGCTGGGAAGGCGTTGGCCTCGCGTCCTATCTGCTGATCGGTTTCTGGTACAAGAAACCATCCGCCAACGCTGCTGCCATCAAGGCATTTGTCGTCAACCGCGTCGGTGACTTTGGCTTTGCGCTCGGCATTTTTGCGACATTTGCCGTATTCCAGTCCATCGAACTCGACACCATCTTTGCCGCTGCCGGCGGGCAAACCGGCAAGACAATGCAGTTCCTGTCATGGGAACTCGACGTGATGACGGTGATTTGCCTGTTGCTGTTCATGGGCGCCATGGGCAAGTCTGCACAGTTCATGCTGCACACCTGGTTGCCGGATGCGATGGAGGGCCCGACACCGGTGTCTGCCCTGATCCACGCGGCGACCATGGTGACAGCCGGCGTATTCCTGGTGGCCCGCATGTCGCCGATGTTTGAACTGTCGCCCACCGCGCTGACCGTGGTCATTGTGATCGGCGCAATCACCGCGTTCTTTGCCGCCACCGTTGGCCTGGTCCAGAACGACATCAAGCGGGTCATCGCCTATTCCACATGCTCGCAGCTTGGCTACATGTTTGTCGCATTGGGCGTGGGCGCTTATGGGGTGGCGATCTTCCACCTGTTCACCCATGCCTTTTTCAAGGCGCTGCTGTTCCTGGGGTCCGGCTCGGTGATCCACGCCATGTCCGACGAACAGGACATGCGCAACATGGGTGGTCTTGCACCGCACCTCAAATTGACCTGGATCATGATGCTGATAGGCACACTGGCGCTGACCGGGTTCCCGCTGACGGCAGGGTATTTCTCCAAGGACGCGATTATCGAGAGCGCCTTTGCGGCGCATGGCGGTGCTGCCACAATGGCCTTCTGGCTGTTGGTGATTTCAGCCTGTTTCACATCGTTCTATTCGTGGCGACTGATATTCATGACATTCCACGGCAAACCTCGCGCCAGCCGTGATGTGATGAACCATGTGCATGAAATCTCCTTATGTCATGCTTGTCCCGCTGTTCGTGCTGGCGCTGGGTGCCCTGTTTGCCGGCCTGTTGTTCAAGGAATACTTCATCGGCCATGATGAGGCGCTGTTCTGGGGAACCGCGATTTACAGGCTGCCCGAAAACAACATTGTGACAGAGATGCACCATGTGCCGGGTTGGGTCGTGTGGTCACCGTTCGTTGCAATGGTCATAGGCTTTGCGCTGTCGTGGCTGTTCTACATTCGCAATCCGGAATTGCCAAAACAGCTGGCTGCCCAGAATGAGCCGCTGTACAAGTTCCTGCTCAACAAATGGTATTTTGATGAGCTTTACGATCTCATCTTCGTTCGCCCGGCCATGTGGCTTGGTCGCTTCCTGTGGAAGAAGGGCGACGGCTGGATGATTGACGGCTTCGGGCCGGACGGCGTGTCCGCCCGCGTCCTGGGCGCCGCCAATCGCATTGTGAAACTGCAGTCCGGTTTCGTTTATCACTACGCCTTTGCCATGTTGCTCGGGGCCGCGTTCCTGATCACCTGGTACATGTTTGCAGGAGCTCACTGATGACCGGCTGGTACATTCTATCAACGATCACTTTCCTGCCCATGGTTGGTGCTCTGTTCATTCTGGTGATCCGCGGTGACGATGCCGTTGCGCGCCGCAACATGCGCGCCACCGCATTGTCTGTGACCCTCATTACGTTCGTGCTGTCGCTTCTGGCGTGGAACGGTTTCGATCCCTCGCAATCAGGCTTTCAACTCGAAGACAAGATCACCTGGCTTGGCGGTCTGATGACCTACCACCTCGGCGTTGACGGCATCTCCATGCCGTTTGTACTGCTCACCACGGCAATGATGCCATTGTGCATCATCGCCAGCTGGGGCGTGGAAAAGCGCGTCAAGGAGTACATGATCGCATTCCTGGTTCTGGAAACACTGATGATCGGGGTGTTCTGCGCTCTGGACCTGGTGTTGTTCTACCTGTTCTTTGAAGCAGGCCTTATTCCGATGTTCCTGATCATCGGTATCTGGGGCGGTGCCCGGCGGGTGTATGCCAGTTTCAAATTCTTCCTGTACACGCTGCTCGGCTCGGTGCTGATGTTGCTGGCCATCATGGCGATGTATTCATATGCCGGCACCACCGACATTACCGAAATACTGGCAGACAAGAATTTCCCGGTTGAGATGCAGACCTGGCTGTGGCTGGCGTTCTTTGCATCCTTTGCGGTGAAGATGCCGATGTGGCCTGTGCACACATGGTTGCCTGATGCCCACGTTGAAGCCCCCACAGCCGGTTCGGTCGTGCTGGCGGCGATCTTGCTGAAAATGGGTGGCTACGGCTTCTTGCGTTTCTCGCTGCCAATGTTCCCGCTGGCGTCCGAAATGTTCGCTCCCATGGTGTTCGTCCTGTCTGTTGTCGCCATCGTCTATACTTCGCTGGTCGCGCTCATGCAGGAAGACATGAAGAAGCTGATCGCTTATTCCTCGGTTGCTCATATGGGCTTTGTCACCATGGGCATATTCTCACTGAACAAACAGGGTATTGATGGCGCGATTTTCCAGATGATAAGCCATGGCTTCATTTCAGGTGCGCTGTTCCTGTGCGTCGGTGTTGTTTACGACCGGATGCATACCCGCGAGATTGCCGCCTATGGCGGACTGGTCAACCGGATGCCGGCCTATGCGGCGATATTCCTGCTGTTCACCATGGCCAATGTCGGGTTGCCGGGAACGTCCGGGTTCGTCGGCGAATTCCTGACACTGACCGGTGCCTTCAAGGCAAATACCTGGGTGGCATTCTTTGCCACTACCGGCGTCATACTGTCGGCAGGCTATGCGCTGTGGCTGTACCGCCGCGTGGTGTTCGGCGTGTTGCAGAAGGACAGTCTGAAGGCGATTGCAGATATCACACCACGTGAGGCTGTGACGCTGTTGCCGCTGGTTGCTGCGACCATTTATTTCGGAGTGTATCCCGCGCCGGTCATGACGGCTATTTCCGCATCCGTGGACAATTTGCTGGTCGATATGCAGGCAGCGCTCGATGCCCAGTCTGCAGTTGTGCGGGCAGCGGCGGCGGCCGTAGGGAATTAGAACAAAAATCAGCAGGGCAATCAGGCATGAATGCCAGATGGATTTGCTTCAAAAGGTTTGAGAAAGTCAGGATCGGGTAAATGGGCAATATACTAGCGATAGCCGATGCAACTGCCGCGCTGCCGGAAATATTCCTGGCGGTGGCAACCATGGCGCTTCTCATGCTTGGTGTGTTCTCGAAGCGAAATCCGACAGAGATGATCAACACGCTGGCGCTTGCCTGTTTGGCTGTCACGGCCGGTCTCGTGGTGGTCATGTCTGATGGCGGAACGCAGCGTGCCTTCCTGGACAGCTTTGTCGTGGACGGGTTTGCCCGGTTCATGAAGATGCTTGTGCTGTTCGGATCTGCGGCCGCCATCATCATGTCGTCCAGCTTCATGAAAACCGAGAAACTGGACCAGTTTGAGTATCCGATACTGATCATGATGGCCACGGTCGGCATGATGATGATGATTTCAGCCAACGACCTGATTGCCCTGTACATGGGACTGGAACTGCAGTCGCTGTCGCTTTATGTGGTTGCGGCCTTCAATCGGGACAGCGCGCGTTCCTCGGAAGCAGGCTTGAAATACTTCGTTCTGGGTGCGCTTTCGTCCGGCATGCTGTTGTATGGAGCGTCGCTGATATACGGTTTTTCAGGCTCGGTGGCGTATTCCGAGATTGCCAGGGCAGCCGCAGGAGATGAGGTCGGACTTGGCCTGCTGTTCGGGCTGGTGTTCCTGATTTCAGGGATGGCCTTCAAGGTTTCCGCCGTCCCGTTCCACATGTGGACCCCGGATGTTTATGAAGGCTCTCCAACACCGGTTACCGCCTTCTTTGCCGCCGCTCCGAAAGTGGCCGCGATGGCTGTGTTTGTGCGCGTGATGCATGATGCTTTCGGCGGCGCAGTTGCACAATGGCAGCAGGTCATCGTGTTCATTTCCATTGCCTCCATGGTGCTTGGCGCATTTGCCGCCATCGGCCAGAACAACATCAAGCGCCTGCTGGCCTATTCTTCAATCGGTCACATGGGATATGCACTGGTCGGTCTGGCCGCAGGCACACAGTCGGGCGTACGCGGCGTTGTCATCTATATGGCTATTTACATGATCATGACGCTGGGTGCATTTGCCTGTGTGATCTATATGCGCCAGCGCGGTACAGCAGTTGAACGAATTTCAGACCTCTCAGGGTTGGGGCGCAATGACAGTGTCATGGCCTTCGTTTTTGCAATGCTCATGTTCTCTCTTGCCGGCATTCCTCCATTGGCCGGATTCTTCGGCAAGTATTTTGTGTTTCTTGCTGCCATTGACGCGAAAATGTACACACTGGCGGTTGTTGGTGTGCTGGCATCAGTCGTGTCTGCTTTTTACTATCTGCGGGTCGTCAAGATCATCTACTTTGATGAACCTGCGGATGAATTCGATGTGGCGCCGATGGAAATACGTGTCATCGCCATTGCAGCCGGTGTGATGGCAATCGGCATGGTGCTGGTTCTCAAGCAACTCAATATTGCGGCCAATGCTGCAGCGGCGTCGCTGTTCCTGTGAACGGATCACCCGGCGCGCTGCCCGATGTCATCTGGAAAGATAGTGTCGGCTCCACCAATGATGAAGCCCGGGCGCGGGTCACCGGCGAAGACTGCAAACCGGTCTGGATTGCTGCTGCGGAGCAGACGCGCGGCAAGGGCAGGCTGGGGCGTCACTGGGTTTCGAAGCCCGGCAATCTTTACGCCAGCCTGATATGGCCGTCAGATGCAGAACCGAGGCGTCTGGCGAGCTTGTCTCTAGTTGCGGGTCTGGCGGTGCGCGATGCTGTGGTCATGGCGGGTGTCACCGCGCCGGTACAGTTGAAGTGGCCCAATGATGTTCTGGTTGGCGGCAAGAAAGTATCAGGCGTGCTGATAGAGACAATGGACCGGGCGGGATCGCGTGTCGTGATTGTCGGCTGCGGGATCAATCTGCTTCACCATCCGGCAGACACACGGTGGCCGGCAACAAATATTTCTGCTTGCGGCATCATGATTGAGCCGCGCGACATGCTGGAACACCTGCGCAGGGCCATGCATACGCGGTTGCGGCAATGGGCAGACGGTGCAGGGCTTGCCAGCATACATGCTGACTGGATGAACGCTGCGTTGGGTTATGGTAGCCGGATATCCGTTGAAGGCGGCAAGCAGGGTGTATTTACTGGACTGAATGAAGACGGTGCGCTGGTGCTGACACTGGACGATGGCTCTGCGTGGACCCATCATGCAGGTGATGTTGCATGGCTGGACCAGCGTGGTTCGTCATAAACGGGCTTGCGAAGTTTGAAGTTAAATGATCAGGAATGGTTCTGTTTCTGAATTTGGTGGACTGGGGATGTAATGACGGGGCGCAAGAAGCCGGGGGCGGAACTGGTACTCCTACCCATGGGCGGCATGGGGGAAATTGGCATGAATGCCTATGCCTACGGGCTGGGCACTGCTGCAAAGCGTAAATGGATCCTGGTCGACTGCGGTGTGAAGTTTGGCGACGAGCGGGATCCCGGCATTGATTTGATCCTGCCGGACGTCAGTTATCTTGAAAATCAGGCCAAGAACCTGCTCGGCATTTTCCTGACCCACGGCCACGAAGATCATATTGGCGGCATTGCGTGGCTGTGGCCCCAATTGCGTTGTCCGGTTTATTGTACACCTTTTGCGGCTGAGCTTGTGAAGCGCAAACTCGCCGAAGCCGGGTTGCTGGGTGAGGTGCCCTTGCGTGTCGTGCCGCTTGGCGGGACAGTCGAAGTGGGTGGTTTTTCGGTTGAGTATGTGTCTGTTACCCATTCAATTCCAGAACCTGCGGCTCTGGCAATTCGCACCGCCGCCGGCACCATTGTCCATTCCGGCGACTGGAAACTGGATCCGACCCCGACCATTCCTCCCCTGATGGATATTGATCGATTCAGGCAGATTGGCGACGAGGGCGTTGATGTGCTTGTGTGCGACTCGACCAATGTGCTGCGCGAAGGTCATTCACCCTCGGAGTCCGAAATCTCCGAAAACCTCGCGCAGATCATGAGCCAAGCCAAAGGCAGGGTGGCGATTACGACATTTGCAAGTCATGTCGGGCGCATAACCTCCATTGCACAGGCAGCCCGTGCAAATGGCCGTGAGGTTGTTGTGGCGGGCAGGGCGATGCACAACATCATTGCTGCCGCTCGCGAGGTTGGTCTCCTGAAGGAAGGCAACAGCTTCCGCGACCAGACCGAATACGGCTATCTGCCCAGGGACAAGGTGGTCTTGCTGTGTACTGGCTCGCAGGGCGAGCCCCGTGCTGCGATGGCGCGCATTGCGGCTGGCAATCATCCCGACATCACGCTGGACAAGGATGACCTGGTCATCTTCTCATCAAAGACCATCCCGGGCAACGAGAAGTCTGTCGGCGAGTTGCTCAACAAGCTTGCCCAACAACATGTTGAGGCCATCACCTCCGACGATGCACTGGTCCACACATCCGGTCACCCGCGTCAGGATGAACTGCGCCAGTTCTATGGCTGGGTTAAGCCGAAGCTGCTTGTGCCGATGCATGGCGAGGCCCGCCACCTGATGAAACAAACCGAATTTGCTGCTGAATGTGGTATTCCCGAAACCGCAACAGTCACGGCAGGGCAGATGCTGCGGTTGGCACCGGGAGGTGCGGAAATCATCGATGAAGTACCCGGCGGCAGAATGCATGTTGACGGTCGCATCATCGTATCCAGCGTGGAAGGCCCGGCCCGCAAACGGCGCAAACTTGCTCAGGTCGGTGTGGTTGCGGTGTCTCTGGTGATTGATGGCAGTGGCCGAATGGTCGATGATCCGCAAGCCGTTCTGGACGGCTTGCCGGAAGAGACTGAAGCCGGTTATGAGTTCTTCGAACTTGTGCTGGATATTGTCGAAGAAGTGTTTGAGTCAATTCCCCGCAAACGCCGCCAGGTTGATGAGGTGGTGGAGGAAAAACTCCGTCAGTCTATCCGCCGCCGTGTCGATGCAGAATGGGGCAAGCGTCCCATCGTCCATGTGCTGATCCATCGGGTTTGATTGCTTGCTCACCTGAGACAAAACAGGCCGGTGGGATCCCCACCGGCCTGTGTTTCTGTTTGTGCAAGCTCAACCTGGTTTCAGATCAGCAAATGCTCAGAGTTTGCCCCGCGGTACCAAAGGCACAACTGTCGGTGAAGTGTACCCGGTCCTGCGACTTGATGGTGGTTGTTTCGGGCTCGCCAAAATAGACCCGGATGCCGGCCATAGCTGCGTGGCTGGAAAATTCCTGACCACCGGCATCAAAAAAGACGCCGTCCCAGCGTGCAAAGTATGAAATCCGGCTTTCATCCGGTTTCCACTCGGCAAGGGCGCGACCGTAAACAAGCTCGCCGTCATCATCTTCGGAGCCTTCAAATACGACACCGCCATGACCTTCGAGTTTCAGGTTGTCATTCACATAGAAGCGAACCAGTCCCTTGGCGTACCCCGCGTCATTGCCACTGACAGTCAGTGGAGTGATAATGCCGCCTGCAGCACCTATGGTGAACATGTCCAGGAACAATTCACCGTGACCACCGGCACGCAATAGCGCAGGGGCAATGTTATCCTCATAGCCCGATACAGCAAGATTTCCGGCCAGAACACCGGTGTTCATGTCACGCCACCCGAGAAAGATACCACCGGTAAACTGTGTGTTGGATGCAGCAAAGCCATTGTCATGGCCATGTGATGTCCCAAACACGCCGTCCAGTTGAGCAAACACTACCGGTCCTTGGAACGCTGCGGAAAACGCGGTGTTGAAAATACCGGCGTCGATATTCTCGTCAGGATCACCATCTTCCTCGATAGTGATACCTTCGTAGCCCGCGGCCCCTTCAAACCGGAACGCCCAGTCCGAATATTGCATTACCGGCTCATAATCAGCAGCCTGTGCGGATGTTGCGAATGCGGTAGCAGCAAGTGCGCCTGCCGCGATGATGGTTTTCAGTATGGATTTCATGCCCTTGACCCCTGCGAACGTGGAATTTCTGATTGTTGCCTACCTACCACAGTTCATGAGTCCACGGATTAAAGCAAGGCTCCGTAAGGTCAGGCGGTAATTTTTTCAGAAAGTGTGTCATTTTTGCAACACAAAATGCACGCGGTGAGGTGTGCCGTGCGCGTAAAACGTGTGGGACTTAGTTGTGAAGGAATGATTTTGCCAAATCTATTGCATGAATCACCGGAAAAGCGGCATTTGGAGTCGTTGTATTGAAGGAAGCGAATCATGTCTGACCTGGCCCCGCCCGGTGCGCCTGAAGGAATTGAACCGGTTGATCTCAGATCAGCGCTGGAAGAGCGCTATCTGGCCTATGCCCTGTCTACCATCATGCACCGCGCACTGCCTGATGTGCGCGATGGCCTGAAACCGGTGCATCGTCGGCTGCTGTTTGCAATGCGCATGCTGAAACTGGACCCCAATCAGGGATTTAAAAAGTGCGCCCGTGTTGTCGGTGATGTGATCGGCAAGTACCACCCGCACGGCGACCAGGCGGTGTATGACGCCATGGTGCGCCTGGCGCAGGATTTTGCCCAGCGCTATCCGCTGGTCGAAGGGCAGGGCAATTTCGGTAATATCGACGGTGACAATGCTGCAGCCTACAGATATACCGAAGCCCGTCTGACCGACGTGGCCATGGCGCTGCTCAACGGCATTGACGAGGACACCGTTGATTTTCGCGAGACCTACAATGGCGAGGATTCCGAGCCCGTTGTTCTGCCCGGTGCATTCCCCAACCTGCTGGCCAATGGCGCAACAGGGATTGCGGTCGGCATGGCGACGGCCATTCCGCCGCACAATGCCGGTGAACTGTGTGATGCAGCTTTGCATCTGATCAAGTTTCCCAATGCCGGCATCGACAAGTTGATGCAGTTTGTCCCCGGGCCTGACTTGCCGACCGGCGGCATCATTACCGATACGCCTGCCCAGATGGCTGAAGCCTATCGAACCGGCCGCGGCGGCTTCCGGGTGCGCTCGGTCTGGAGCACCGAGGATATGGGACGCGGGACATGGCAGATCGTTATCACCCAGATACCTTATCAGGTGCAGAAGGGCAGGCTGGTTGAGAAAATTGCCGAACTGCTGACCGATCGAAAATTGCCGCTGCTCGGTGATGTGCGCGATGAGTCTGCCGAAGATGTTCGCCTTGTACTGGAGCCGAAGAGCCGGACGGTTGATCCTGTCCTTTTGATGGAACAGATGTTCAAGCTGACTGATCTGGAAAGCAGGTTGTCGCTCAACATGAACGTGCTGTCCGGCGGCAAAGTCCCCAGGGTCATGTCTCTGTCGGAAGTGCTGCGCGAATGGCTTGAACATCGAAAGGATGTGCTGGTCCGCCGCTCCAATCATCGCGTCGGCGTGATTTCACGCAGGCTGGAGGTGCTCGGTGGCTATCTGATCGCTTATCTGAACATTGATGAAGTGATCGCAATTATCCGGGCCGAAGAAGAACCAAAGCCGGTCCTGATGACGCGCTTCGAATTGACCGACGTTCAGGCTGAAGCCATTCTCAACATGCGCCTGCGTGCCCTTCGCAAGCTGGAGGAGTTTGAAATCCGCAAGGAGCATGACGCCTTGAGCCTCGAGAAGGCCGGCCTGGAGGCGTTGCTTGCCTCTGATGATGAGCAATGGAGCCGCATAGCTGCCGAAGTCCGCGAAACCCGGGACAAGTTTGGCAAGAAGACGGAACTTGGTGCACGGCGCACAGAGTTTGCCGAGGCGCCGGACATCGACTTCAATCTCGAAGAGGCAATGATAGAGAAGGAACCGGTTACGGTTGTTTGCTCAGACAAAGGCTGGATCCGTGCGCTGAAGGGGCACCTTCAGGACACCAGCACCATATCCTACAAGGACGGGGACAAGGCACGGTTTGCGGTACACGCGGAAACCACGAACAAGATTTTGCTGTTGAGCTCATCGGGGCGGTTTTTCACACTTGATGCAAACAAGTTGCCCGGTGGCCGGGGGCACGGTGAACCGGTGCGCCTGATAGCCGACATGGACGCAGCAGACGCCATTGTAGCGTTGTTCATCTACCATACCGGCGGCAAGTTGCTGCTGGCTTCGACCAATGGCGACGGGTTCGTCGTTGCCCAGGACGATTGTCTGGCCAACACACGGAAAGGCAAGCAGGTTCTGAATGTGAAGCTTCCCGTCGAGGCCCATGTTTGCCGTCACATTGTCGAGGGCGATGATCATGTGGCCAGCATCGGGGAGAACCGCAAGATGGTAATCTTCAAGCTGGATGAATTACCGGAAATGCCGCGTGGAAAAGGTGTCCGCCTGCAGAAATTCAAGGACGGTGGCCTGGCTGACGTGCGAAGCTTCAAACTGTCTGACGGGCTTAGCTGGACCGACACATCAGGACGTACCTGGACAGTTACAGACCTGGATGAATGGCTGGGCAGCCGTGCCCAGGCAGGACGTTTGCCACCAAAAGGGTTTCCGCGAAACAACAGTTTTGGTGCTTAGTCGCTAAAGTAGCGACCCGCTTGGTGTCGGGTTGAAGTAAGACAAGTTCACTGCATAAATCATCTTGCGCGGCATTATTTCAATATTGCGCAGTTTTTTGCGCAATATGCTTCACTTTTGCCGCCACTCCCTAATATCCAGTACAAAAAGCCGGTTTACCGCTTAACTGTTTGTTTGCTCAAATGTGACCTAATTATGGAGTTCCCTGGCCAGAGCGACTTTAATTTTCGACTTGGCAGAGAGCGTGACTGTTGGATCAATCAACGGTATGGAAAATGGACGGCACAAGTTACTGGGTGGTCAACGGAAAGGTCGATCTCGACCCTTTTTCGGATCCGCAAATCAAGAGCCCTGAACAGCTGATGCAGCGATCAGGAGGAGTTCATGTGAACACGGCCCGTAAAGGCACTGTGGTTCGCTGGGCCATGTTCGCGTCCAACTGGGCGTCGCTCTACTATGTGGCCGAAACACTTCGCAATCTGCCCGGGCCTTATACATTCGAGTTTTTCCTGTCCGGCTGGTTCACCCAGACGGTGACCGATCCGGGAGAAGCATATCTGCGTCTTCATGATTTGATCGTCAAAAGTGATATTCACTTGCGGCAGAAGACATTCGTGAAAACAATGGATCTGGATATCTCATCCTGGGTGCCCAATTTGCTGGCCGATGTGTACAAGGAAAGAGCCTCTGATCCTGACGTTACCGTCGACTGCGTTCTGGACCCGGAGACAAATCGCTTCATTGTGGACAGGGTTGGTGAAAATTCAGGGATTGCCAAATTATTTGGCATGCAACCTGACACATTTCCATGCTTGTCAGGCCATTCTTATGATCACGTAGTGTCGAGCGCGTACAAGCATGTGCTGAGAACTGGCGAACCACACTATGATCACGTGGTAGCTTCCTTACCCATGAACCAGACCGCACACTGGTTTACCTATCAGAGAGTTGTCCTGCCCCACAATTTCGCGGGTGGGCGCAAAGGAGTTTCTGTTGTGAGCGAGTTTGGCAAGGTGGATATCAATCTCCTTTGAGTACAACTCCCGTGACGGATCTTTCGTTAGCCAGGAATTCGAGGTCTTGCCTTTCTGAAAGTACCAGCCATTCATTTTCTGGAATGCCCGGTGCCGCCAGACTCCATCTCAGAAAACTGCGTTCCACAAGCGGGTAGCTCATTCTGTTGCCTTGTCCGCGCATGGCCAATTCAGTCGAAACCAGTCCCCAGACTGCATCTGGTTGCCATTTAATATAGGCAAGCAGCACCGCAAGCGACCCCATATTGTCGAACAGGTTACCGACACCACGGTATTTACGCGCCATCCACATTTCACCGTGATAGACCAACCACCCGCGAACATTGCGCGACCGGCTATCCAAAGGCGGTTCGAGAAACTCCGGCACCATTAACAGCCCCTGTTTCATGTATAATCCTGACATCCAGCCTACCGCCCACTCAGCCAGTGAAGTGTCAACAAAGTCGAGTCGACAAGCCTGTATACTTCCGACTTCGCCTTCTGCGTCTATCACCGAGACCCAGAAACCTTTTGATGAAAGCTCGCCAACCGCCGGGTCGAACATTGGCGATACGGGATCGTCCCGCACGTGTTGCCGGGTTTCCAGAAATGCATTGAAATCGTTCGACGTCTTAACTGTAAGACCGTGACGCTCCACCCTAGCCAATAGGCGGTGAATTACATCCACCACGGCCAATGGATTATTGAGTCCCCGATGCAGCATTCTGCCCTCTGCTCGCAAATCGTTTCACTACTATGTGGTCAGCAGCAACTACCATGCCACGGCAATAACCGGTGATTTTTACAGTTAATTGCAGATTCTACAGATCTGAACACTATTGAACAGAACGCCTGGTCATTGTGGCACAGATGTGCGATTGCGTTTCGTTTTGAACCGCCACAGGCTGTGACCGGCCAGGGACGCAATGACAATGGCCCCGCCGATCAGCGAAAGTGTGCTCGGTATTTCTGCAAATATGGCCCACATCCAGATTGGAGTGAGGACTGTTTCAAGCAGGAAGAACATTGCCACGACTGCGGCTGCGACATATCTCGGGCCAATCATCAGAAATGCGGTTGCCGCCGGTGTTACCAGAAGTCCATTGATCGATATCCAGCCCCAGCCGGCGGCTGTCAGGCTGCCCGGGACCGCAAAAGGTGCGGCAACAATGGCTGACATAAGGTGTCCCGCGCCTGCGCTCAGGGACTGATTGGTGCCTGAATAGCGGACGATCGTCAGGGAAATAGCCATAGCCAGTGCAACCCCCAACGCCAGCAAATCACCTCGCCAGGTTCCGAGTTGCAAGCCATCCGCCACAATCAGCAAAACTCCCGCAAGAGAACAGCCAATGGCAATCCAGGTGGCGGCGCCCAGGCGTTCGTTCAGGAAAAACCAGCCCAGCAAACCGGCAAACAACGGATTGAAAGCCAGTATGAACACAACATTTGCCACTGATGTCAGGCTGATGGAGGCGACAAACATGATGTTTGCAACCCCGGCCAGGACCGCAATTGCATAACCGGCTTTGCCATTGATGAAGCGGATCTTGTTTTCCCGCAGCCTGTTGATGAAAAGCCAAAACAGGAATAGTGCGATAAACAACATCGTGCCACGCACATAGATGATGGTCCAGGTGTCTGCACCGGACAATTTCAGCAATGGCACGTCAAATGAAAGCAGCAGACCACCCAAGAATGACAGGGCGATCCCTCTTTCCGCTTTTAGTCCGGACACAGGAGCCGCAGTGGTTGTCATTGGAGGTCTATATCTCGGCGTTGATGCAACAACCAGCCTGTCTGGCTCAGGCGCTCCTGCGGCAGGAAGCGGGCCTTATAGTCCATTTTCTGCGAGCCTTCGACCCAATATCCCAGATACACATAGGGAAGGCCGGCGCGTTCTGCCCGTTCAATGTGATCGAGAACCATGTAGGTCCCAAAACTGCTGGCTGAGTATTCGGGCGCAAAAAACGAATAGATCATCGACAACCCGTCTTCCAGAATGTCGGTCAGCGCGGTTGCAACCAGTTCGCCCTTACGCCCATCGGGGCCAGACAGTGTCGGTTGTGCGGCAAGCCGGTATTCAATCAGACGGGTATCGACAAAACTCTCATCGACCATGGCTGAATAGTCCATCATGGACATGTCGGACATGCCGCCACTGCCGTGGCGTTCATCGATGTAGCGCCTGAACACGGCATATTGTTCAGCTGTGGCCTTTGCCGGCATGGTATTGCCGATGATATGGCGATTGCGTCGCAACAGTTTCCGGAACGACTTTGTCCACTCAAACCGGGAAACCGGGACCCGTACCGAAACGCACGCTGCACACCCGTCGCAGGCAGGCCGGTAGGCGATGTTCTGAGACCGCCGAAACCCGCCCTGTGCCAGTGTATCGTGAAGCTGGCGCGCATCAGCATTGATCAGATGTGTGAACACCTTGCGTTCCTGCTGGCCTTCGAGATAAGGGCAGGGTGCCGGGGCAGTAATGAAAAACTGCGGGAAATTTCGGCGCTCAACACTCAAGTTCTGGCATTCCGCTTGTTCTTGCGTGGTTTCAGTTGGTCAATTGTAAAAACAATCACAGACTTCGATGCAAGGGTTAAGTGTGCAGCTTTGTTTGTCAACAAAGCAATCATGTTGTCTGTGACTTTACTCACTGGTGCCGAGTTGCGAAACCTTTGCAATATATGGCTGTTCGCGCATGTAAGCGATGATATCGTCTGCATGGTTGGGCCCTCTGGTTTCAATGGTGATCTCCAACACTGCGCCCTTGGCGGGCACATCGAGAAGATTGCGCTGGTGATGAACTTCCAGAATGTTGGCCTTCTGATCGCCGAGCGCCGATGAGATGAGGCCCAGAACGCCAGGCCGGTCCTCAATGCGAAATCTGAGCGAAACCACGCGCTTGTCCCGCCCGAGTTCACGCACGATCAGGGATGCGAGCATTCTTTGATCGAGGTTGCCGCCACAAATCACCAGACCGACGTTCTTGCCTTTCCAGCGCGCCGGATCCTGCAACACAGCGGCCACGCCAGCAGCCCCGGCACCTTCTGCAAGCAATTTTTCCTGCGACAGCAATGTAGCGACAGCATTTTCCACCGCGGCTTCGCCCACCAGCACAATGTCATCGACGAGAGCCCGGCACAACTCGACGGCAATCTCGCCAACATCACGGACTGCGATGCCTTCCGCCAAGGTCGAGCCGCCGGATTCAGCGCCGGTATCATAAAGGGCTGCATGCATGGAAGGATAACGCTCAAGCTCAACGCCGATGATTGCAATATCCGGTTTGATTTCCCGTGCGGCCACCGCCATGCCGCTGATAAGGCCACCGCCGCCGATCGGGATTATCAGCGTGTCAATATCCGGGGCTTCAGCCAGCATTTCAAGCGCGACTGTGCCCTGGCCGGCGATGACCAGAGGATCATTGTAGGGATGAACCAGCACCAGGCCGCGCTCTTCAATAAGGTGATTGAGATGATCGCGTGCTTCTGCGAGCGTTTCACCGGCCAGCTCAACTGTCGCACCGAAATGGCGTGTGCGTTCCACTTTGGTCCATGGCGTTGTCTCCGGCATCACGATGGTCGCCGTAATGCCCAGTTGGGTCGCATGGTAGGCAACGGCTTGTGCATGGTTGCCGGCTGACAGGGCAATGACGCCGCGTTTACGCTCATCCGGTGTCAGCGATAGAAGTTTGTTCAAGGCTCCGCGCACCTTGAACGCATTGGTTGTTTGCAGTGTTTCCAGCTTCAACATCACATTGGCGCCTGTCAGATCAGACAGGGTTGAGGCCCGCACGAACGGTGTGTGAGGCACCTTGCCGGCAATGGCCCTGGCTGCGCGCTGTATGTCTTCGAAGCTGATTGTCATCCTGCCTGCTGAAACTGAAGTGCCATGTGGATTGAATGGCTGGCTTAAAGCGAATACCAATAGCAATCAATCTGACAAATAAGTCTACTTGAAAGGGTTTTGAGGCATGGGCGTTCGTACAGCATGGATCGGTTTGGGTGTAATGGGCTATCCCATGGCAGGCTATCTGGTTTCAAAGGGTGGCCATGATGTGGTGGTGTACAATCGCACAACCGCCAAGGCCGAAAAGTGGGTCGCAGACCATGGCGGTTCGCATGCATTGACGCCTAAGCAGGCAGCAGAAGGTGCTGATTTTGTGTTTGCCTGTGTTGGTAATGACGATGACCTGCGCTCGGTTACGACCGGTCCGGACGGTGCATTTCAGTCGATGAAGCAAGGTGCGGTATTTGTGGACCATACAACCGCGTCCGCCGATGTCGCGCGCGAATTGCAGGCTGCTGCTGCAGCACAAGGTATCGGCTTCGTCGATGCGCCTGTCTCAGGTGGCCAGGCCGGTGCCGAGACCGGCGCGCTGACCGTGATGTGTGGCGGTGAGCAGGCCGACTATGACAAGGCGGAAGGCCTGATTGATTGTTTCTCCAAGAGTTGCCGGTTGCTGGGCGGACCCGGTGCCGGGCAACTCGCCAAGATGTGCAATCAGATTGCCATTGCCGGCCTGGTACAGGGTTTGTCCGAAGCCATTCATTTCGGCAAGAACGCAGGCCTCGACATGGAAGCGGTTGTGGATGTCATCTCCAAGGGTGCAGCAGGCAGCTGGCAGATGGAAAACCGTTACAAGACCATGATTGCAGGCGAGTTTGACTTTGGTTTTGCCGTCGATTGGATGCGCAAGGATTTGGGTATCTGCCTGGATGAGGCACGCAACAACAAGTCTCAGCTTCCGGTTGCTGCCCTGGTCGACCAGTTCTATTCGCGGGTCCAGGCAAAGGGTGGTGGTCGCTGGGATACATCCAGCCTCATCGCGCTGCTCGACAAAGACAAGTAAGGCCTGAGCCTCATGACGTTACCGCATTACCGGTCTGTCGATGAATTGCTCACATCGGCGGCGCCGGACCAGCCCGTCATGTGCTTTTGCCCAACTGCCTTTCGCAACGAAGCGCAAAGGTTTGCAACCGGCTTTCCGGGCGATGTTCATTACGCGGTCAAGGCAAACCCGCATCCGGCGGTGTTGCACTGGCTGAGCGATGGCGGTGTTAAGGGATTTGATGTTGCCTCGATTGCGGAAATCAAACTGGTGCGCGACCAACTGGGCGATGCGCATTGTGCGTTCAATCATCCGGTCAAGTCACGCGCTGATATAGCGTCAGCCTATGGTGAGCTTGGCGTACGGGACTTCGTTATCGACCATGACAGGGAACTGGCCAAGCTTGCGGATATCTGCGGGCGCGACTGCACCATCGAAGTGCGTGTCGCCAAGGCCAATCCGGAGTCTGCCGTTGATCTGAATTCCAAGTTTGGCTGTGACGGGCAAACCGCAACAAATCTGATGCGGCGCGCCGGTGAATTGGGGTTTGACGTGGCTGTGGCGATGCATGTCGGGTGGCAGGCGCCCAATCCGGCAGCCTGGGGTGAAGCGATGGCGATGGGCGCCGGGTGTGCGGAGGCTGCCGGTGTTTCCCTGAAATATGCCAACCTTGGCGGCGGTTATCCTTCGGTGTTGATGCCAAAGGACCGCAGGCTGGAAGATTTCTTTGACGCCATCAAGTCTGCCAAGGCCGCGCACATGAACGGCACGGATCTGAACTGTGAACCAGGATCAGCTCTGGCCTGGACCGGCGGCGCCACCATTGCACAAGTGCATTTGCGCAAGGAAGACAGCCTGTATCTGAACGACGGAATTTATGGTGCCATGAACGAGATAAAATTCTCGGCAATCGTGCCGCCGACTACGGCGTTCAGATCAGATGGGTCGAGGCTTGGCGGTGCGGGCCGCGCTTTCACTGTTTTCGGCCCGACTTGCGACAGTCTGGACGTCTTGCCGACAAGGATTGAGCTGCCGGACGCGATCGATGAAGGAGACTATGTGGTGTTTGGGTGGATGGGAGCATACTCCAATGCGCTGCGCACCGACTTCAACGGCCTGGGACACTTAAATTATGTGACAGTGGACGCTTTTCCCGCATAGCGTGGAGACGTCATTCCACGATCATGTAGAATTTTCGCAGCGTCTCTTCGATATGCCAGATGCATTTTGCACCCTTGGCAATGTAGAAAGTGTCGCCGGCCGTGAAAGTCTCGGGATGACCATCGGCATTGGTGACTGTTAATTTCCCCGAAATGACCGTCATCATTTCATGCACCGGATAGCTGTCGATCTCTTCCCTGCACGGCGCACATTCCCATACGCCCGTGAGAACACTTTCGTCCGGTGTGGCGAAGAATGTGTGGTTGAGTTCGCTGTGATCATCGCTGGTGAATGCATCCACTGCGGTCATATCCGACTTCTGCATGCCGGAAACCGGATCACCGCCTGGCAGCAGTCTGATGACTTGATCGCCCATTGCAGAGTCCTTTCCGGATCACCCGTTCAGCTTTTGCGCCAGATCACGCGCGAAATAGGTAAGCACGCCGTCTGCACCGGCACGTTTGAAACTGTGCAGCGCTTCAATGATGACTTTCTCGCCATCCAGCCAGCCGTTCTGGACAGCGGCCGTC
Organism: uncultured Alphaproteobacteria bacterium; assembly: GCA_963698275.1. GTDB lineage: Bacteria > Pseudomonadota > Alphaproteobacteria > Rhizobiales > Aestuariivirgaceae > Anderseniella. The sequence continues at coordinate 295,531 of CAVOQE010000002.1, forward strand.
AGCATGGCGTATTCGCCCGACACCTGGTAGGCGAAGGTAGGAATACCGAACTCGGTCTTCAGGCGCGCCACCACATCAAGGTAGGGCATGCCGGGCTTGACCATGATCATGTCGGCGCCTTCCGAAATGTCGAGTTCAGCCTCACGCACGCATTCGTCAATGTTGGCGAAGTCCATCTGGTAGGTCTTCTTGTCGCCGGACAGGGTTCCCGATGACCCCACCGCATCGCGGAACGGCCCGTAGAAGGCGGACGCATACTTGGCCGTGTAGGCCATGATCATCACATCCTGAAAGCCTGATGTTTCCAGCCCGGATCGAATGGCTGCAATGCGTCCATCCATCATGTCGGACGGGCCGATAATGTCGCAGCCGGCCTCGGCCTGGATCAGGGACTGCGCCACCAGAATTTCAATTGTCTCGTCGTTGAGAATACGGCCGTCCTGCAGCAATCCGTCATGACCGTGGGTTGTATAGGGATCCAGCGCAACATCGGTCATGATGCCGATATCCGGCACGGCGTCCTTGATTGCGCGAACCGCGGTACACACCAGATTATCCCGGTTCAGTGCTTCGCTGCCATCTGCGCTGCGCTTTTCCGGTGGCGTGTTTGGGAACACGGCAATGACCGGAATGCCGAGATCGCGGGCTTCCCTGGCCGCAGCCACGGCAAGGTCGATGCTGAGACGTTCAACACCAGGCATGGAGGACACCGGTTCGCGTTGGTTTTGCCCGTCCATGACAAAGATCGGCCAGATGAAATCGTCCGGTGTCAGCGTCGATTGTCTTACCAGCCGGCGCGACCAGTCGGCCTGCCTTGTTCGGCGCAGGCGGGTTCCCGGAAAACCAGGTGCTGCCTCCTGTCCAGCCGGGCTTTGTGCGAGTGTATTCGGTGATGGGGAGCGGGGATGGGTCATCAAAACGGACTTCTCATGGATTTTTACCCTTCAACTATGCACCATGTCTCTGTCAGTCGCTAGTGATGTTGACCATTTGATTAAAGCGGCTCTATCAACAGCACATAGTGGAAACCACAAGGGCAGAGGTCAATACAGTGAATTTCGAGCCGACAGAAGAACAACGCGCCATTCGCGATCTCGCCGCATCTTTTGCAAGCGATGAAATGGCGCCTCATGCTGCCAGGTGGGACGCCGAGCACATCTTCCCGCGTGACACGATTGTACAGACCGCGGCACTGGGTTTTGGCGGGCTGTATGTGAAGGATGATGTTGGCGGGTCGAACCTGTCGCGTCTGGACTCGGTACTGATCTTTGAAGAACTGTCCAGGGCCTGTCCTTCAACCGCTGCCTTTATCTCGATCCACAATATGGCCGCCTGGATGGTTGACAGTTTTGGCACTGAAGCCCAGCGCCAGAAGTTTCTGCCGGACATGACGGCCATGAACAAGATTTCCAGCTATTGCCTGACCGAACCCGGTTCCGGTTCCGATGCAGCAGCACTGCGCACGAAGGCAGTCAAAGATGGTGACCACTATGTCCTGAACGGTTCCAAGGCGTTTATTTCAGGCGCCGGGGTCAATGATCTCTACCTGACAATGGTGCGCACCGGCGATGACACGCCAAACGGTATTTCCTGCATCATGATCGAGGACGGCACCGAAGGCCTGAGCTTTGGCGCGAACGAGAAAAAGCTGGGGTGGCATTCACAACCAACAGCGCAGGTGAATTTCGACAACTGCCGGGTACCGGCAGAAAACCTGATCGGCGGGGAAGGCAATGGTTTCCGGATTGCCATGGCCGGCCTCGATGGTGGCCGACTGAATATCGGGGCCTGTTCCATCGGCGGTGCGCAAGCCTGCATTGATCACGCTGTTGACTACATGAAGACCAGAAAGGCCTTCGGCAAGGCGATCTCGGAATTTCAGGCATTGCAGTTCCGGCTGGCGGACATGCAGACAGAACTCGAATCTGCCCGAATCCTGCTTTACGCCGCTGCCCAGAAGGTAAATGACAAGCACCCCCAGGCCACAAGGTTTGCAGCCATGGCGAAACGCAAGGCAACGGATACAGGCTTTCAGGTGGTCAATGACGCACTGCAGATGTTTGGCGGTTACGGATATCTGCAGGATTACCCTGTGGAGCGCTATTTGCGCGACCTGCGGGTTCATCAAATTCTTGAAGGCACCAATGAAATCATGCGACTGATCATTTCACGCGACATGCTGCGTCAGTAGATTTGACTAGATTGGTTAGTGACCGCTGATGACGACTTCAAATGAGATTGTATTTTCCCGGGAAGGCAGGGTCGGAATTGTAACGCTCAACCGCGAGCGGGCACTGAACGCTTTGACTGTGGGCATGGTCCGTGCGCTGGCTGCTCAACTGCGCGCCTGGGAAACCGATCGTGGCGTGAAACGCATTGTCATTGAAGGCGCCGGTGACAAGGCGTTTTGTGCAGGCGGTGACATTCGCCAGCTATATGACTGGGGCCTGGCGATGGATCCGCAGTTTCTCGATTTCTACCGCGAGGAATACCTGCTCAACACTTATATCAAGCATTATCCCAAACCATATATTGCCTTGCTGGATGGTATTGTCATGGGCGGTGGTGTGGGCGTATCGGTGCATGGCTCGCATCGTATTGTCACCGAAGCCACTGTTTTTGCCATGCCTGAAACCGGGATTGGCCTGTTTCCAGACGTTGGAGGAACTTACTTCCTGCCGCGCTGCCCCGGTGAAACCGGCATGTACATGGGCCTGACCGGCGCCCGGCTGAAAGCCGGCGATGCCTTGTATGCAGGCGTCGGTACGCACTTCGTTCCAAAACAACATCTGCCGGATCTGAAACGTGCTCTCAGGGCTTTCGCCGATGTGGATGAAGCCATTCAGCAATATGCCGTCCCGATTGATCCCGAAACATTCGGCCGCCATCGCGGCGCGATTGACCGTCACTTCCTGCAAAACTCTGCAGATCATGTATTGGACAGCCTCAGGTCGGATCCGTCGGACTGGGCACAGAAACAGGCAGACATCATGGCGCTGAAGTCGCCCACGAGCCTGAAAATATGCCACCGGCAACTGCGTGACGGGCTGACCCTGGACTTCAACGCCTGCATGCGGCTGGAATACCGCATCGTCAATCGGATTTTCACCGGACATGATTTTTTTGAAGGAACCCGTGCTGTCGTTATCGACAAGGACATGGCGCCGAACTGGCAGCCGGCAACTCTGGGCGCCGTCAGGAATGAAGAGATCAATGCCTATTTCGATCCGCTGCCGGAAGAGCTGCCGGTCTGATCATGGTGCACCGTGGTGCCGCCGCAGTCAGGCGGGCGGGGAAAACCGCAAGGACAGGCACGACATCCCGCCATCAAGCTTTGCCGCTTCGGTATTGCCGACTTCACGCACATCATATCCTGCCGCGGAAAGTCTTTCAGCGGTTTGCGGAAATCCGGCAGGCATAAGGACAAGCTCGTTGAACCGGATGGCGTTTGCGGCCGCGTCTTCACCATCCGCCGTATTGATTACCCTGTACCCGTCAAAACAGCCTGTGTCCGACAGGCGGGCGGTGGCCAGCACAGTTTCTTCATCCATCACGGAACAGTCAGTCTTGAAGTGCAGTACGCCTGCAGGGGTCTCGACTTGCCGAACCTGGTAATCCCGGCGCGAAGTAATCCGCGCCAGTTCGGCAATCCCCGCCGCATCAGTGCGGGCAGATCGTCCGACAAGTATTTCCTTCTCGGTTACCAGTATGTCACCGCCGTCGATAAACCCGGGCCCGTCAATCGCGATCACCTCGCCGTAAAACTCTGCCAGGACCGGAGCCATGACCGCCGCCTCGCCAACACGCGATGGCGCGCCTGGCCGCATGGCAATTGCAACTTCCGGCAGGCACAGAGCGGCGTCTTCTACGAATACAGAGTCGGGATAGTCAACAAGCGGTTCAAGGACAGTGACCGCCGCGCCTGTGGCCGCCAGCAGCGACACATAGTGTGCATGGTCTTGCTGGAAACGCTGCAGATCAGGCACCCCGGTATCGACGGCGCGAAGCCCATCAACAATTCTGGCACTCGGTTTGCGCACAATTGCGTGGGTAAAAGTATAACAACGTGCAGTCATCATGGATCCAAAAAAAATCCGGTTGGACGTCCTCTTACCAGCCTGCTTCTCAGTTGTACAAGGCCGTTGCATTGGAAGATGCAACGACTTTTCCGATGCCTCTTGCATGTCACTGCCTGTCCTTGCGATGTTACCGCAACAGCTAGGGTTCTGACCCTAAACACATGATCACAGAGAGGCAGCGTTTCATGGCGAGTATCGGTTTCATTGGTCTGGGTAACATGGGTGGCCCGATGGCAGACAATATGGTCAAGGCAGGCCATGAGGTTCGCGGGTTTGATCTTTCCGCCGACAGCGTGGCGCGCTTTGTAGCGGCCGGTGGCGTCGCTGCCGACAGCGCTGACGCGGCTGTTGCCGGGGCGGCTGTCGTTGTGACCATGTTGCCGGCCGGCAAACATGTGAGGGACGTCTACACGGGCGATGGTGGTCTGATTTCCGTGTGCGAACCTGGCACGTTGATGATCGACAGCTCCACAATCGACGTCGAGACAGCACGAGAGGTAATCGCATTGGCGGATGCGGCCGGTCACCAGATGCTTGATGCACCGGTGTCCGGCGGCACCACCGGCGCTGCGGCCGGTACGCTTACCTTCATGTGCGGCGGCAGTGATGCCGCTTTTGCACGTGCCAGACCGTTTCTGGATATCATGGGCAAGAACATCGTCCACGCCGGCGGGCCCGGAAACGGCCAGGCGGCGAAGGTCTGCAACAACATGCTGCTTGCTGTTTCAATGATTGGCACATGCGAGGCATTCCTGATGGCAGAGCGTCTCGGGCTGGACGCGCAGCGCTTTTTTGATATTTCGTCAACGGCGTCGGGACAGAGCTGGTCGATGACCACCTATTGTCCCGTACCCGGCCCGGTGCCGACGTCACCGGCCAACAACGACTATCAACCCGGTTTTGCCACCGCCATGATGTTCAAGGATCTCGATCTGGCAAAAGGCGCGGCGGAAAGCTCGAAAACCTTCACGCCAATGGGCGCGCGTGCACTTGACCTTTACAAAGAGTTTATGGATGCAGGAGGTGCAGATACCGATTTTTCGGGCATAATCAGGTATCTGGCAGGCAGAAAATAGCCAAAAATCAAGCCTGCAAGGTTTTACTAACCGTGACGCCATGTCTGTCAAATTTGAAGCAAATTATCCTCTGATTTACCTATATCATTGAGCTGATCTTAAAAAACCGGCCCTAGAGTCATCGTCAAGGCAGGGACAAAACCTGCCACTTAAAAATAGACGAACTTAAAACATAAACGGGCAGGTATTGAACATGAACAAGATGACCGCAATGGCGGTCCGCGATGACGTGGACCAGGACAAATCTGAAATCAAGAATCGCTATCTTGAATCACTGACACTTATCGAGCGGCTTCACCGTCGTTTGCTGGATGTGATCAAGGACGAGTTTGAACGCAACGGCGAGCAGGAAGTCAATTCCGTACAGGCGCTTTTGCTGTTCAACATCGGCGACAGTGAACTCACCGCAGGCGAATTGAAAACCCGCGGCTACTACCAGGGTTCAAACGTATCCTACAATCTGAAGAAGCTGGTTGATCAGGGGTATGTCAGCCATGAACGTTCAAGTGCAGACAAGCGTTCAGTGCGTATATCGCTGACCGAACGTGGTCAGGTGATTCGCGAACAGATTGACGCTCTTTATAACCGTCAGTTGCTGTCCTTGCGCGAAGTCGCCGACATTGATGTCGATGAATTTGATCGCCTGAACAAGGCCCTGAGCCGTCTCGAGCGGTTCTGGACAGACCAGATTCTGTATCGTCTGTAACGCTATTGGCAGTTGAGCACTGAGGCGAACTGGACGAAGAAGCATACTGTTTGCGCCTGAAACCCATTCTCAGCAGTGATTTCCCGCTGTCTCTCGAAAAATTGAACTCGCGAAAGGCCTTTGCTTTTCGCGGGTTTTTTCGTTGAACAGACTTCGAGCCGGGTTTTATCGCCCCATTGAGGCCGGATTTAACAGACATTCACTATCCTAAAATTCGCGAATGATGTATGCACAAGGCACAATGTTCGCAGATCAGGAAATGTAAGATGTTGGCTGGGGTTGCAAGAATTTCACTGGTGGCTTTGTTGGCAAGCATGTCTTCGTATGTCGCGTTGCCGGTTGGAGATGCTGGCGCTGAATCAATTGAGCGCCAGTACTATCCGCGTACGCGGTCCAAACAGCCTGCGAACAGCGCTGTTGATGCCAGTGACGACCGGGCTGCGACCACAGTCAATTCCGTGACTAACTGGCTGAGGCCTTCGCCACCGAGTGTCGAAGGTCACGACGCGTTATCCTCGCGCACCCAGATTTACAGCGGCAATCGTTCAGTTGCTCCAATGCTCAATACACGCAGCGCACCGGCGCTCGAGTCTGCGATTCAGTTCTACGAGACTATAGCTCGCGGCGGTGGGTGGGGCCGGATTTCTGCTTCCAAATCACTTCGCCAGGGTGGAAAAGGTCGTGCTGTTACCGCAGTGCGGCGGCGGCTGGTGATAGAAGGTTATCTGCCGCGCAGTGCAGCAGAAGGCCAAGAGTATGACAGCGTAGTGGCGCAGGCGGTGGCCGGATTCCAGCAAAATCACGGGCTGCCGGTTACCGGCCGTGTCGATAAGGCGACCGCTGCCTCCATGTCAGTGCCGGCAAGTGCCAGGCTGGAAACCATGCGGGCCAATCTGATCCGCCTGCCTGAATACACCAGGGATCTGAACAGCAAGTATGTACTGGTCAACATTCCAGCAGCCAAACTCGAGGCGGTCGAGAGCAACCGCGTGGTTTCAAGTCATACCGTTATTGTCGGCAAGCCCGAGCGCCCGTCGCCAATCGTGACCAGTGAGATCAGCGAAATAAACTTCAATCCCTACTGGCATTCGCCCAAATCCATCGTCATCAAGGACATCGTGCCAAAGGTGCGCAAGTCCCAGTCGATCCTGAAGAAAATGCAGATCAAGATATTTGACGGCTATCGGGGTCCGGAAGTGGATCCGCGTTCAATAGACTGGAACGCGCCGGCCGAAGAGATTGCCGACAAGTATCATTTCCGCCAGGAACCGGGTGGGGAAAATGCCATGGCGTCGGTCAAGATCAATTTCCGCAACAAGTTTTCGGTGTACATGCATGACACGCCGACCAAGACCCTGTTCCAGGAGAACCAGCGCTATTTCAGTTCAGGGTGCGTGCGCGTGGAAGACGTTCACCAGTTGACATCCTGGGTGCTGGGCAATCAGGACGGCTGGAATCTGCGCCAGATAAAATCTGTTGCACGCTCGGAAGATCGTATTGATGTTGCCCTGAAAGGCAAGGTTTCTGTTCACTGGGTTTACCTGACTGCATGGGCAGGCCCTGACGGCATGGTGCGTTTTCGCGACGACATTTATGATCTTGACGGCACCGGGTTCATCACCGGCCAGCCCATTGGCTCACCTGAAGGCCGCGCCGGGTAGTTGCACCCATTCCCCCGGCACATATGGCATTTCCACCGCATGTCTCGCAAAAGTGTGTGCGGTTCTGCGGATAGAGAGATGCGGCACTAAAGGATCAGGGCGCGGTTTTGATTTGATCAAAACCTGAATCGCCAGGACTCAGCGACCCATTGCCGCTTGCGGAAAAACACGCATTGCCTAAACCGGCACTTTTCTGTCATACCAGCCGTCTTTTGTTGCCCGAAAATAGTGCAGAGGGAAGCTTTGATCATGACCGCCCAACCAAAATCTTCTGAGTCCGGTATTTTCCCCGGCTTTTTTTCCGACACCCTGGCTGACTCCGACGCGGAACTTGCGAAAGCAATTTCTCAGGAGTTTGATCGACAGCAGCACGAAATAGAGCTGATTGCCTCTGAAAACATCGTGTCTCGTGCGGTCATGGAAGCGCAAGGCTCTGTGCTGACCAACAAGTATGCCGAGGGCTATCCCGGCAGGCGGTATTATGGCGGATGCGAATATGTCGACATTGCCGAAGAACTGGCAATCAAGCGGGCTTGTCAGCTGTTCGACTGTGAGTATGTCAATGTCCAGCCGCATTCGGGTGCAAATGCCAATCAGGCGGTATTCTTCGCACTGCTGCAGCCAGGCGACACCTATCTCGGACTTGATCTTGCTTGCGGTGGCCATCTGACCCACGGTTCCCCGGTCAACCAGTCCGGCAAGTGGTTTAACCCGGTTCCCTACAAGGTAGATCCGGTGACACACCTGATCGACTATGATGAGGTTGAAAAACTTGCTCTCGAGCACAAACCCAAACTGATAATTGCCGGTGGTTCGGCCTATCCGAGGGTTATCGACTTCAAGCGGTTTCGTGAAATCGCGGACAAGGTCGGCGCCTGGTTCATGGTTGATATGGCGCACTTTGCCGGTCTGGTTGCAGGCGGCGCGCACCCCAATCCGCTGGAGCATGCCCACGTGGCCACCACCACAACCCACAAGACGCTGCGCGGTCCGCGCGGCGGCATGATCTTGTCCAATGACCCGGCTCTGGGAAAGAAATTCAACTCATCTGTTTTCCCAGGCCTGCAGGGTGGGCCGCTGATGCATGTGATCGCGGCCAAGGCGGTCGCATTCGGAGAAGCCTTGCGGCCTGACTTCAAGGAGTACTCCGCAGCCGTTGTCGCCAATGCCAATGCACTTGCCGAAGCCATGCTCGAAGGCGGTCTTGACCTGGTTTCCGGCGGTACCGACACCCATGTCATCCTGGTGGACCTGCGCCCCAAGCAGCTTACCGGAAAGGCCGCAGAAGCCGCCCTTGGCCGTGCAAATATCACCTGCAACAAGAACGGCATTCCGTTTGATCCTGAAAAGCCGATGATCACGTCTGGCATCCGCCTGGGATCACCTGCCGGCACCACCCGTGGCTTTGGCGTTGCGGAGTTCCGCGAAGTCGGGCAGTTGATTATCGAGGTGCTGGACGGGCTTTCCGACAACGGCGAAGATGGAAATTCTGCAGTAGAATCAGCGGTTAAGGATAAGGTGGTTGCATTGACAGGCCGTTTTCCGATCTATTCCTGATCGGAAGTGACTGAGTCTAACCGTCAGATCAAGAGGAGGGGCTGACTGCTCATGCGGTGTCCCTACTGTAGCAGCAACGAATCGCAGGTGAAGGATTCACGGCCGTCGGAAGACGGCGCCGCCATCCGCCGCAGGCGCCATTGCCCCGATTGCGGCGGAAGGTTCACGACTTTCGAACGTGTTCAGCTACGTGAACTGATCGTGCTGAAAAAATCCGGCAAGCGGGTACCGTTCGACCGCGACAAGCTGGCGCGATCCGTTGCAATTGCGGTTCGCAAGCGGCCTGTCGACCCGGAACGCCTGGAACGCATGATGTCGTCTATTGTCCGGCAACTTGAGAGCCTGGGTGAAACCGAGATTACCAGCGATCTGATTGGCGAGCATGTCATGGAGGGGTTGCGGGTACTTGATGATGTTGCCTATGTCCGCTTTGCGTCCGTATACCGGAATTTCCGGGAAGCGCGGGATTTCGAAGAATTGCTGGGTGAGCTTTCATCTGAAGACGAGGACCCCGGCAAGGATGACAATGACAATGGCAAGATCACAGCCGGTAACCGCGATGGCGCCTCTGATTGAAGCAGCCGGTTCATGAACGACGAAACCTATATGCGCCGGGCTATCGCCGCGGGCAGACGTTGTCGCGGCTCCACCGCAGAAAACCCGTCGGTCGGGTGTGTGATCGTATCTGACGGTGAGATTGTCGCGGTGGCGTCAACGGCACCCGGCGGTCGGCCACATGCGGAAACCCGGGCCCTGGCAATGGCGGGCGAGGCCACGCGCGGTGCAACGGCTTATGTTTCGCTGGAGCCCTGTTGCCATCATGGCCGCACGCCACCGTGTGCTGCAGCGCTGATCGATGCCGGTATTGCTCGGGTGGTGACAGCCCTCGACGACCCTGACCCCAGAGTGTCCGGCGGCGGCCATCAGGCGCTGCTGGATGCCGGCATTGAAGTTACACAAGGCATTCTGGCGGACCAGGCAAAGTGGGAATTGCGTGCCTTCCTCAAGCGCCACATGAACAAACGCGCTTATGTGACTTTGAAACTGGCCGTTTCCGCTGATGGAAAAATCGCTGCGAAACCCGGTGAACCGACCGCTATCACCGGTGAGGCTGCGCGCAACCGCGTACATCTGCTGCGCGCCGAGGTCGATGCCATCCTGGTCGGCGTCAGCACTGTGCTGGCCGACGATCCCGACCTGACATGCCGCTTGCCGGGAATGGCGGACCGGTCGCCTGTCCGTGTTGTTTCAGACAGCAAATTGTCGATACCGCTGGCAAGCAGGCTGGTTGCATCCGCCAATGATGTGCCGGTGTGGATCATGACAACGACTGCCGCAGACCCGGCCACCAGAACTGCATTGCAAGCCGAAGGGGTTCAGGTGATCGAGTGCCTTGCGACAGACGATGGCAAAGTGAACCTTGATGACATGTTGGCAAAACTGGCCGAAAGAGGCGTTTCCCATGTGCTGGCCGAAGGCGGTGCACATATGGCGAAGGCCCTGGTGGAGGCCGATCTGGTTGATGAGGCAGTGTTGCTGCAGGCACCTGGAAACATCGGTCCGCAAGGGCTTGCAGCGATGGCTGGGCTGCCGCTGGACACTATCAGGGCATCTGCTCGTTTCAGGCAGCGCGGAGAAACTGAAACCCTGGGCCCGGATTGGCTCGCCAAATACGTTCGCGTACGTTAAACGATTGCCATGTTCACCGGCATCATCACAGATATTGGCACGATTGAAGCGATTGAACCGCGTGGTGACACACAGTTCACGATCTGCAGCGGCTACGAAGCGGCTGGTATAGCACTTGGTGCGTCCATCTGTTGTTCCGGTTGTTGTCTGACCGTTACATCCGTTACGGCTGCTGCCGGTGGCCGCAGTCGTTTTACCGTGGATGTGTCGGCTGAAAGCCTGTCAAAGACCACCCTTGGCGGCTGGAGAAAGGGAACCCGGATCAATCTGGAGCGAGCCCTCAAGGCCGGCGATGAACTGGGCGGGCACATCGTATCCGGCCATGTCGACGGGGTTGCGGAAATCATCTCGATTGAAGATGAAGGCGACAGCCGCCGGTTCGTTTTTCGCGCACCGGAAGAACTCGCCAGGTTCATTGCATCCAAGGGGTCGGTCTGCCTTGATGGCACGTCCTTGACGGTGAACGAGGTCGACGGAGTGACCTTTGGTGTCAACCTGATACCGCATACCTTGTCGGTTACAAGCTGGGGCAATGCCCGCACGGGTGACAAGGTGAACCTGGAAATCGACATGCTGGCCCGCTACGTGGCGCGCCTCTATGAAAGCGTCAACAAATGACAAAAGTTATACCGATGCGGACTGCATCACCGGCTGAGAAATTCAGGGTGCTGATCGTGCAGTCACCTTATTACGAGCATATCGCATCCCAGTTGCTGGAAGGAGCCAAGGCCCGTTTGGAAACTGCCGGATGTGAAGTCGAAATTGCCAGTGTGCCCGGCGCGCTCGAGATACCGGGCACGATCTCCATTGCCTATGAATTTGGTGACTATGATGGTTTTGTCGCTCTTGGATGTGTCATTCGCGGCGAAACCACGCACTACGAAATTGTCTCCGGTGAAAGTGCACGTGGCCTGATGGACCTGGCCATTGATGGTGCCTGTATCGGCAATGGTATTCTGACGGTTGAAAATGAGGCCCAGGCGATGACCAGGGCGAATGTTTCAGAGATGAACAAGGGGGCAGGGGCCGCCGAAGCCTGCCTTGCGATGATGCAATTCAGGCTTGATCAGGAATCGCGCGATGACTGACGCAAAAGACAGCTCCGCAAAACCGGCCGGTAAACAGGCAAAACCTCGCACAGGTGTTGCGCGGTCTGCTTCGCGGCTGGGCGCTGTGCAGGCTTTGTACCAGATGGACATCGGCGGAACCGAACTCGCCGATGTACTGGCTGATTACGGGTCAGGCAGAATAGGTGTCCAGTTCGATGACGGCCAGTGCGGTGAGGCGGACTATGGCTTTCTCAAAGCCATTATTGAGGGCGTTGTCCAGGATCAGGTGCTGATCGACAAGAACGTCAATGAATGTCTGGGCGAAGGCTGGACCCTTGCCAGGCTGGAGGCGACGTCGCGCGCGATTTTGCGGGCAGGCGGGTTTGAACTCATGTTCAGGGACGACGTTCCGCCCAAAGTGACCATTTCCGAATATGTCGAAGTCGCCAAGGCGTTCTTCTCCGGCAGCGAGCCAGGCTTCATAAATGCCAGCCTGGACGCCATGGCCCGCAAGCGGCGCCCGGAAGAAATATAACCGCTGGTTGTTTAGCCGGACGCGATGTACTGCTTCAGTGATTCTGCTTCGACCAGGATTTCGTCCATCTTCGCCTTGACGATGTCGCCAATTGACACCAGGCCGGTCAACTTGCCGTCGACAGCCACCGGCAGATGGCGGATACGGCTTCCTGTCATCATCTCCATGCATTTGTCCACGGTGTCGGATGGTGAACAGGTGACGACATCCTTCGTCATGATTTCGCTGACCTTGACGGACAGAAATTTCGGTCCGAAATCAGTCAGTTGTCGAACAATATCGCGCTCGGAAACGATGCCTTCCAGTGAGGCCCCGTTAGCACTGACGACAACCGCACCAATCTTTTTTTCGCGCAATAATGTGGCCAGGTCACGTACGGTTGCATCCGGTGACACAGTCGTAACGTCGCTTCCCTTGGCATTAAGTATAGCCTGAACTTGCATTTGGTTATGTCCTCCCGTTGGGCTCGGTTTCGGCATTCACCTTGGTGGTTGGTGTGATTGTGCGCCGTATTTGCGCTGCCAACAAGGCCATTGGTGTTTTCGCATGACGGAGTTGCATCCAGCACGGCTTGCGCCATGCCCAATTCTGCAGCAGTGTGCCCGATATGACGACTGCTGTTTCTGACGATATTGGCCATGTTGATGACACGGCGGCCCGGCGCAATGCGCTGGTGCTGGCGCTGGCGCAGGCCTTTTATGGCATGGGCGCCATCAATATATTCATTACAGCAGGACTGGTTGGTACACAGCTTGCGCCATCGTTGAGCCTGGCCACGTTGCCGGTTTCCACCTATGTGATCGGAACCGCCCTTGCCACGGTGCCGGCTTCCTTGTTCATGCGCCATGTCGGGCGCAAGGCCGGGTTTCTGACCGGTGCCATGTTTGGCTTTGTTGGCGCGGTTGTCTGCGTTTATGCGATATTTGCTAGGGATTTCTGGCTGTTCTCGCTTGGCACGTTTTTGCAGGGCGGGTATCAGGCATTTGCCGGCTATTACCGGTTTGCCGCTGCAGATACGGCTTCGGAGGCATTCAAGCCCAAAGCGATCTCCTGGGTCATGCTGGGAGGCATAGCTGCGGCCGTATTCGGGCCGATGATTGTGATTGCCAGCCGGTCCTTTTTCGAACCGGTCATGTTTGCCGGCAACTTCGCTGCCGTTGCCGGTTTGTCAATCGTGGCTATGGCCATCATTTGCTTCGTCAATATTCCTCACGAGCGCCAAGACCTGAGTAAATCGGACGCACGACCATTGTCCGAGATACTGCGCCAGCCCAGGCTGATCGTCGCGATCATGTCCGGCATGATGGCCTATGGCATGATGAACCTGGTGATGACGTCGACACCGATTGCCATGGTTGCCTGCGGGTTCACGGTTGATCAAAGCGCCTGGGTCATACAGTGGCATGCGCTTGCAATGTTTGTTCCCAGCTTTTTCACCGGCAGCCTGATTTCGCGATTTGGCGTTGAGCGGGTGCTGGCAGCGGGCATGGTCTTGTTGAGCATGGCCGGCATTGCCGGGCTGACCGGTATCACCTTTGCCAACTTTGCCGTTGGCTTGGTGCTGCTCGGCATCGGCTGGAACTTTGGCTATGTCGGCGGTACCGCCATGGTGACCGAATGCTATCGCGCCAGCGAGAAAAACAAGGTTCAGGCGGTCAACGATTTTTGTGTGTTTGCAACTGTCGCGACGGCGTCTCTGACGTCCGGCAAGCTGCTCGACGCCATTGGCTGGAACGCTGTCAATTTGGCACTGTTCCCGATGGTCGGATTGTGCCTGCTGGCGCTGGCCTGGCTCAGCCTGAATTCCCGTCGCGCTGCGAGCTTGTGAGTACACGGCGCATCACGCCGCGATGTTGTATCATCACAGCAATCTGGATGGCGGGTCGGCGAGCGCGCAAGCGCTGATTCTGTTTCCTGCAAAACCTCGATACCGAACCCGACATTGTCTGTCTTGGTGCTCCGTTCCGGGCTTTTGCGCAGGCAAGCTGTCATCAAGGCCGATTCAACCAACTCCACCGGCGCCTGGGCAGCCGGTTTAACGGTACTGAAACGGCAGTTCTGCGGGGCGTTTTGGACATAGTCCATAGTAGTGTTGAAACAACTGGCCAAAGCGGTTGCCTAATTAACAGAGTTTTAATATGTTCCGCCCCGGTCGATCCGGTTTAAGGGGTATTCGAGGGGATTCTCTATCAAAAGAGCAGGGGCCGTCTTGGTACTGTGCATGCTGACACAGCCAGGCGAGTACTCTCCAGATTTCCGGATCTTAGTCATGTAAACAGCAAGGATTTCACCCATGAGTTCGACACTCGGGATTATTATTGGCTGCGGTATCCTGTCTATCGTCTACGCCATCTGGGCTACCAAGTCCGTTCTGGCAGCTGACGCAGGCAATGCCCGCATGCAGGAAATTGCCGGCGCCATTCGTGAGGGCGCAACGGCTTATCTCACTCGTCAATACACTACCATCGCAATCGTTGGAGCGGTGGTGTTCGTTATCGCCTTCCTGTTGCTCGGCGCGACGGCAGCCTTTGGCTTCCTGATCGGCGCTGTGTTGTCAGGAGCTGCCGGCTTTATCGGTATGCACGTTTCCGTCCGCGCAAACGTCAGAACCGCACAGGCGGCATCAAAGAGCCTGGCAGCCGGTCTTGAAATTGCGTTCAAGTCCGGTGCCATCACCGGCCTCCTCGTGGCCGGCCTCGCCTTGTTGGGTGTTGCGGTTTATTTCTGGATCCTGACCGGCCCAATGGGCTATGCGCCAACCGACCGTGTGGTCATTGACGCTCTGGTCTCACTCGGCTTTGGTGCTTCTCTGATCTCGATCTTTGCCCGTCTCGGCGGCGGTATCTTCACCAAGGGTGCGGATGTCGGCGGCGACCTGGTAGGTAAGGTAGAAGCCGGAATTCCCGAAGATGATCCGCGCAACCCGGCAACCATCGCCGACAATGTTGGCGATAATGTCGGCGACTGTGCCGGCATGGCGGCTGACCTGTTTGAAACCTATGCGGTTACCGTTGTGGCCACCATGGTTCTGGCTTCGATCTTCTTTACCGGCGATACCGCGGTCAACCTGATGCTGTTCCCGATGCTGATTGGGGCATCCTGTGTTGTGACCTCCATCATCGGTACGTTCTTTGTAAAGCTGGGTGCAAACAACTCGATCATGGGTGCACTCTACAAGGGCTTTATTGCCACCTCGGTGCTGTCGGCGATTGCCATGGCAGGTATCGTGTGGGGCTGGCTGGGAGCAGACACTGTCTTCACCACCTCAGGTGGAACGACCTTCACCGGCGCCAACCTGTTCTGGTGCGGCTTTATCGGGCTTGTGGTTACCGGTCTGATCATCTGGGTAACTGAGTACTACACGGGAACCGAATATCGCCCTGTACGCTCCATTGCGCAGGCATCGGTCTCCGGCCACGGCACCAATGTCATTCAGGGACTGGCTATTTCCCTTGAGGCAACAGCAATTCCGGCTCTCATCATTATCGGTGGTATTATTTCAACATTTGCGCTGGCCGGATTGTTCGGCATCGCGATTGCTGTAACCGCGATGCTGGCGCTTGCCGGTGTGGTTGTCGCGCTTGATGCCTTTGGCCCTGTGACAGACAATGCCGGTGGTATTGCTGAAATGGCCGATCTGCCTGCCGAAGTGCGTCAGACCACCGATGCGCTCGATGCAGTGGGCAACACCACCAAGGCTGTTACCAAGGGCTATGCCATTGGTTCGGCAGGCCTGGGTGCTCTGGTGCTGTTTGCCGCCTATACCGAAGACCTGAAGTTCTTCGCGGCAAATGCAACGCCTGGCAGCTTCTTTGAAGGCGTGAATGTCGACTTCTCATTGTCCAACCCATATGTGGTCGTTGGCCTGCTGTTCGGTGGTCTTCTGCCTTACCTGTTTGGTGGCATCGCCATGACGGCTGTTGGCCGCGCTGCCGGTGCTGTGGTTGAAGAAGTCCGCAGGCAGTTCAAGGAAAAGCCCGGCATCATGAAAGGGACCGAAAAGCCCGATTATGGCCGCGCTGTTGACATGCTGACCCGCGCTGCGATCAAGGAAATGATCGTGCCTTCGCTGCTGCCTGTGCTGTCTCCGATTGTGTGCTTCTACTTCGTGTATGCAATCACCGGCGACAAGAGCCAGGGCTTTGCGGCACTCGGAGCCATGCTGCTCGGCGTGATTGTCAACGGCCTGTTCGTTGCGGTTTCCATGACTGCCGGTGGCGGAGCATGGGACAACGCCAAGAAGTCCTTTGAAGACGGTTTTGTCGACAAGGACGGCGTCAAGCATGAAAAGGGTTCCGAAGCTCACAAGGCATCTGTAACCGGCGACACGGTTGGCGATCCTTACAAGGATACAGCCGGTCCTGCGGTCAACCCGATGATCAAGATCACCAACATTGTAGCGCTGCTGCTGCTGGCGATCCTGGCGCACTAGGGAAATATGGGTTCGATTGAACCCATAAAGTTGCTCCAGCATTTTGACTGCGATCAGTTTTTTGGTTTTTGGTTGACCCAGTCAAAACGACACTGATCTGAAAAGTCGATCAAACAAAACAAGACCCCCGTGCAGTTGTCACACTGCACGGGGGTTTTTTGTGATTGCGCCGGAAAGCCCGGAAGCACATTTTGCTATTTGTTTACTGTCAATAAGGACTTGATTTTGGGGGGCCGCTATCGTTTGGCGTGAAGTTGCCAAGGTTGCCGAACATCTGCTCCAGGATTGTCAGCTCACGACCGCGCGATGGCGTCTCACGCGAGTTCATGTCAATGACGTTTCCATCCTGCAGGGTGTATTGCCCGAAACTCTGAACCTGGTCGAACTGGCTGAAGCGAACAGCAAGAATTTGCCGGTCCAGTTCCTCATTGTCCAGGAATGCGCTCGTTTTCACACGCGACGAAATATAGTAGAAGCTGTCGCCTTGATGCTGCACAGTGGCGGTTGTCGACGGGGAGCCCAGTGCACTGCGAACTTCTTCCCTGGTCATGCCAAGGCGCAGCTTTTGCAGGTCCTGCGCGCGGGCCTGATAGCCGCGGTGTTCGATATCACGCGAACAACCGGACAAAACCGCGGCTGCGGCCAAAATCAGGCCGGAGCACAGCAATGCTTTGCGGAGACTATTTGATGCAGGTACGATAATAGGCTTGAAGGTTGGCACTTAACGTATCACTTCTGTTGCGGCCAGCCTTAAACCTGCTGGCCAATTGCAGCAACACCTGCTGCTGGTTATCGTTCAGCTACGTGACCCGTAGCTGCAAATTCCAAATTCTGTTTAGCTGGTCCTGCATGATACTGAAAAGCATTCTTTCCCGCACGCAAAAACTTGACCCTGTCAGAACCGTCTACGAGGCGATTGTGGCACAGGCACGGCGGTCGGAATTGTATTCCGAGCTTGGCGTGCCGGATACGCTCGATGGCCGGTTCGACATGATCATCCTGCACAATGACGCCGTGATGTGCCATATGCAGGCCGGTGAGGAGGCAGATAAGCTGTTTGCCCAGGCGCTGATAGACGAATTGTTTCGTGACATGGACCGGTCGCTGCGCGAAATGGGTGTTGGAGATATGGGGGTCGGCAAGCGGGTCAAGAAGATGGCAACGGTTTACTATGGCCGCGCCAACGCTTATGTAAATGCCCGCGCTGAAGGCGATGCGTCGCTGGTGGCGGCACTGGTGAGAAATGTCTTCGAAGGCGACGAAACCAGAACCCAGGCTGCCGAAAGGCTTGCCAGGTACACCGGACTGATGCATGACGCCGTTGGTTTGACGGACCGGGCGGACATCCGGGCCGGCAAGCTGAACCTTGATGGCCTGCGCCCGTGACACGCAGCAGGTGAAACAGATAGAAGCAAATGATTGAAGACCTGGAATTTTCCCGCCCCTTCGATGTTAGCAGGATGGCACCGGAAGGTGCCTCCGAGACCATCAGTGCGAGTGTTGAAGAATGTACCGCCATCGCTGCGCGTTTCGGGGTCGAGGCCGTGCACTCGCTAGCTGCGACCGTTCATATCCAGCCCTGGAAACGCGGAGGATTCCGCGCACGCGGCGAAGCAACCGCCAGCATCACGCAAACCTGCGTGGTGACCCTGGACCCGTTCGACAGTGTCGTTCGCGCGCCACTGGATCAGATATTCATTGCCGGGAACAGCAGGCTCGCCGCGGATGACGTCGAAGTCGTGGTGTCTCATGACGAAGATGACATCGGTTTTGTCGAAGATGGCACGATCGAACTGGGCGAGTTGGCGGTTGAAGCCCTGTGTCTGGAGCTTGATCCATATCCGCGCAAAGACGGTGCCGAACTATCCGTGACATCAACGGAAACTTTGACGGATAAGCCGAAAGCCAATCCCTTTGCCGTGTTGAAGCAGCTCAAGCTCAAGGACACAGACTAGATCAAACACCGTATGCGGGCTATGGGCACAAGCAGCACTTACCTGTTGTGTCCATGCTGCAAACCACTATTCTCCGACGTTGGACAAAAAGGGGCATGCGGATTGAAAAGCGATTCCG
Organism: uncultured Alphaproteobacteria bacterium; assembly: GCA_963698275.1. Lineage (GTDB taxonomy): Bacteria > Pseudomonadota > Alphaproteobacteria > Rhizobiales > Aestuariivirgaceae > Anderseniella. The sequence goes on from CAVOQE010000002.1 coordinate 314,388, forward strand.
GAGATATAATTATTGCGCTTGACGCAATGGGCGGCGATCACGGAGCGCCTGTGGTGCTGCAAGGTGCCGCCGAGGCCCTGGCGGCGCGTCCGGAGCTCAGCTTTGTCTTGTTCGGCGACGAGACAATGATCATGGCTGAACTCGACGGCCTGGCGGCGTTGAAAGCCCGTTCGGTTGTGCATCACACCGATGTGGCGATCGCAATGGATGACAAGCCTTCTCAGGCCATCCGGCGCGGCCGCAAGACATCCAGCATGTGGCAGGCGATCGATTCGGTTAAGCAGGGCGAGGCCCATGCAGCTGTTTCCGCCGGCAACACCGGTGCCCTTATGGCCATGGCCAAGGTATTGCTCAAGACCACTGAAGGCGTTTCCAGGCCGGCCATTGCCGGGATGTGGCCGACCTTGAAAGGCCGCAGCATTGTCCTTGATATGGGCGCGACTGTCGGGGCAGATGCCGATCAGCTGGTTTCAAATGCCATCATGGGCGCAGCGATGGCGCGTTGCCTGTTCGGCATCAAAAAACCGATGGTCGGGCTGCTGAACATTGGTGTTGAGGAGGTCAAGGGGGTTGAAGCTGTCCGTGAGGCAGGCGCATTGCTGCGCGCGGCCGATTTGCCGCTGCAATATGAAGGCTTTGTGGAGGGAACCGATATCGGAACCGGCAAGGTTGATGTGATTGTTACGGAAGGCTTCAGCGGCAATATTGCCTTGAAAACGGCAGAAGGCACCGCGCAACAGATTGTTGCCGTTTTGCGTGAGGAAATGAGCCGCACACTTGTGAGTAAAATCGCGGCTGTGTTTGCAAAAGGTGCGTTTTCCCGGTTAAAGAAGCGGCTCGATCCGCGCACTTATAATGGCGGCGTGTTTTTGGGTTTGAATGGCGTGGTGGTCAAAAGCCATGGCAACACGGATTCATTCGGATTTTCATCTGCCATTCATGTTGCAGCTGACATGGTGGCCAATGATCTCGTGGATAGAATTGACAGAGGCATGGAACTTGCGCCACACGAGCATCACGATCGCACAGACCATCAGGCCCAAGCGGCCAGCGCCAGTTGAGCAGGATTAAATAATATAGATGATACGTTCCGTAATCCGTTCAGTCGGATCCTACTTGCCGCAGCGGGTGATGACCAATGCCGAACTGGCCGAAATGGTCGATACATCTGATGAATGGATTGTCGAACGAACCGGCATCCGCCAGCGCCACATTGCAGCAGAAGGTGAGTTCACCTCCCATCTGGCAATCAAGGCGGCTCAGGCGGCGCTTTCCAGGTCAGGCATTGCAGCCTCTGACATCGACCTGGTTATCGTGGCGACGTCGACACCGGACCAGACCTTTCCGGCAACCGCAGCAACCGTTCAGGGTGAGCTTGGCATTTTGCAGGGTGCCGCCTTTGATATTCAGGCGGTTTGTTCAGGCTTCGTATATGCCCTGACCACGGCAGACAATTTCATACGTGCAGGCTCCGCGCGCAACGTCCTTGTTATCGGGGCGGAGACATTTTCCCGGATTCTGGACTGGACGGATCGCGGCACCTGCGTGCTGTTCGGCGATGGCGCCGGTGCCGTTGTGGTCACCGCTGCCGGTGAGGATGATGATCCCGGCAAGGGCATCCTGGCGACACGGCTGCGCTCTGACGGTCGCTATCGTGACAAACTCTATGTGGATGGCGGGCCCTCGAGCACCCAGACCGTCGGCCATTTGCGGATGGAAGGCCGGGAGGTTTTCAAACACGCCGTCACCAACATCTCCGATGTGATGGGAGAGACGCTTGAACAGGCAGGTATAGAACCTGACCAGATTGATCTGTTCGTACCGCACCAGGCCAACAAGCGTATTCTGGACGGAACCGCACGCCGCTTCGGCCTGACCACCGAGAAGGTGGTGATCACTGTCGGTCATCACGGCAACACATCGGCTGCGTCCATCCCGCTTGCGCTGGATGTGGCCCGTGAAGACGGTCGTCTGCAGCCTGACAAACTGGTACTCATGGAGGCCATGGGTGGCGGCTTTACCTGGGGCGCAGTGCTGGCTCGCTGGTGACCTTGCGTTAGATCTGAAGCGGCTGCGGCAATGCAGTGGATATTTCCCAAAGCAAGTGCTTGATCTAAATACAAACTTGGAATTGACTTTACCCGGCAATTGGGTGTTAGGATAACACACCATCGAGGGGGTGGAGTAATGACAAAGACACTCACGCGTGCAGATTTGAGTGAAGCGGTCCATCGCAAGGTAGGACTTTCACGAACCGAGTCTGCAGATTTGGTTAAAACAGTTCTTGATCTGATGTCCGATGCCCTTGTGGACGGCCAGCAGGTCAAGTTGTCGTCGTTCGGAACGTTCGATGTGCGCGACAAGCGTCAGCGCATTGGCCGAAATCCGAAGACCGGGGAAGAGGTACCGATTACGCCGCGCCGCGTGCTTGTGTTCCGGCCCAGCCAGATCATGAAGGCGATCGTAAACGGGGAAGTGCCGTCAGGCGGCGGCGACTGATTGTTCTGTAGCGTGATGAGTGAATGGGTGTGCGGGCTGGCTCGAACACTTGATCTGGACCATGCAACGCGAAAGAGGCTGACATTTGACCGACAAGGCGCCGGAAGCATTCAGAACCATATCCGAAGTAGCTGAACAGCTGGACGTGCCGCAGCACGTGCTGAGGTTCTGGGAAACCAGGTTTTCACAGATCAGGCCGATGAAGCGCGGCGGTGGCAGACGCTATTACCGTCCCGCCGACGTTGACCTGCTCAAGGGCATCCGGACACTGCTGTACGGTGAAGGCTATACCATCCGTGGTGCCCAGAAGATCCTCAAGGACAACGGCATTGCCCATGTCATCGGCATCGGCAGAGGCGAAGTGGCGGTTGACCCGGCCGACGAAACCGACAAGGCAGCCCGCAAAGCAGTCGCCAAACCGGCCGAAGCAAAGCCCGAAACCGGTCCGGTTCCCGCACCAGTCGCGCCCGGTGAAACCAGGATCGTGCACGAACTCACCCCGGCACAGATCGACGAACTGCGGCTGGTGCTGACCGATCTCGCCGCAGCCCGGCGCCTGCTGGTGCCCGACCAGCCCAAATGATTGAAAACTTTGTCAGTAATAATCGGCCCGCAATTCAACTTGCGGGCTTTTTTTTGGGCTGCGTGAATGTTATACCCCGCTCCAGTCGGAGCATAGCGCAGCCCGGTAGCGCACTTGTCTGGGCACCGCCACCCCGAAATCTCCAACACCACACCTTTTCAAGCGTCTATATCCGGCTCCGCCGATAAGTCGTCGATGATCCAATGTTCAGCTGTTGCCCGGAAACAACGCGCTCGACAGGACGTTCTCTGTACTCGATCGCAGAATCGTCGAGGTCCCGCGTTGACCGGCGACATTAATCGGATTGCAATGGCTATTGCGTCGGTGTCGCTGTCTTCACCAATGGCGTTATGCAGCGAACGGTCACCCGGCGGTTTGCCGGCTCTCGTTGCTCGGTCGTGATCTTGAGGTGCTTCTCACCAAATCCCGCAGCCATGATATTCTTCTCGGGTATCCCAAAAACATTGATCAGCGCATTCTTGACGTGTAGCGCCCGCCGCTTTGACAGCTTCAAGTTATAGTCGTATGTCCCCGGCGCATCCGCATGGCCTTCGACAAAGAACACTTCATCCGGTCTATCTTCCAGGATTTTGAGAATGGCGGCAGCGACATTGCCCAAATACCCGGCCTCCATTCCTTTCACGTCGGCTTTATCGAAGTCGAAGCCGACACTCTTGACCTCCACTGCCTGAAGCAGACTCCGCACCTCGAAGTCCTTCTCGATTTCGTCGAGGGAGTAGATTTTGCCTGCGGACTGTTTTGGTGGTGTCTTCAGTGCCGCCAAAATCTCTTCGACCGACATGGTGCTTTCGACTTCCGGAATTGCTATGGCGCATGGATTTTTGACCGAGCAAGGATTGCTCGCGGCCTTTGTTGAGGCGCAAGGATTGCAGGATGCCTTGGTGGCAGCGCACGGATTGCAGGATGCCTTGGTGGCAGTGCAAGGATTGCAGGATGCCTCGGCGGCAGCGCACGGATTGCAGGATGCCTTGGTGGCAGCGCACGGATTGCAGGATGCCTTGGCGGCAGCGCACGGATTGCAGGGTGCCTTGGCGGCAGCGCACGGATTGCAGGATGCTTTGGCGGCAGTGCATGGATTGCAGGATGCCTTGGCGGCAGTGCAAGGATTGCAGGATGCCTTGGTGGCAGTGCAAGGATTGATGGATGCCTTGGTGGCAGCGCACGGATTGCTGGATGCCTTGGTGGCAGCGCAAGGATTGATGGATGCCTTGGTGGCAGCGCACGGATTACAGGATGACTTGGCGGCAGTGCATGGATTGCCGGATGCTTTTGTGGCAGTGCATGGATTGCAGGATGCCTTGGCTGTCCCAACGGCCATAACGATACCGCCGCCTTCCCAGATCATGGCGACAGACGTCAAGCCGACGGCCAATGGAAGGGCTGCCGCAGTCGCAAGCAGCTTTTGCTTCACAGAGTTCACAGGACACACTCCAATTGCTACGAAGCCCCTCAGCCCTATGAACAAATTCGCGTGATCTGCCAGAAATGATATCTTATATGTGGCGTTTTTGTGGAAAATCAGAGTGCGTACTGATCAGTTGGTCTGTTCCGGCAGTCACTGCTGGATCCGCACCCGACGCATCGAAGACGCTTGGCGCACGGGCAAAACGGCATGTCACACATGACATCTTACCGGACTGAAGCGTTGCACCGGTGCGGTGGGTGCAAAATTTAAAACATATTGTTACCGATCAAAACCGGACCCGGTTGTTGATCGCCATGCGGCATAATTGGTATGATCTGGTGAGACTTTCGGAGGGACTTTTGGTGCAAATGGTGGTAACTACTGGCGCTTGGGTTACTAAATGTTCTCACAGCAAATTTTTTCTTGTAGTTTTTTGAGTGCAAATCTATTTAAAACAGCAGGTTACATAGAGTCGGAGCGTAGCGCAGCCCGGTAGCGCACTTGTCTGGGGGACAAGGGGTCGTGGGTTCGAATCCCGCCGCTCCGACCAATTTTTCTCAGAGTTCAGTTACTCAGCTACCTGTCATCCTTTTCAGGCGTACCAAACGGGGCGATCTTCGGGTCGGAGTAGGGGCCGGAAACCTCTTCTGACTGCGGCATGTCTTTGGGGAGCTGGTCCTTGTCGACGCGCACCGTGTAGATGTGGCGCTCCAGATCGACCAGGATAATACCGAACTTCGTATCGATCGCGGAAGCGGTTACGTTCAGTTTTTCTGCAACAACATCGATGGACGGCTTGTCGTCCGGACACTGCACGTTCATCATCACCATTTCACCCATGGTATCCACTCTCTGCTTGCCTGTTTCCGGCACCCGGCAAGGTTACCGGAAACCGGCCCTGTCTTCCATGTATTACACAATCGGGTTCACCTGATTGGCCAGGTCTGTCGGGCTGATGATCCCGAAGCCGATCTCGTTGTCCCAGCCGCCCGGGCCTGAGGGTTTCACCGCACTGTCCCTGACAGCCTGGGCCATTGCCGCCGATGACATCATGCTTGGCGGGAGGCTGGTTCGCACAGCCGCGATGCACCCGGCCGCAACCGGGCATGCCGTGGACGTACCGCCATCAGCACTGCCAACGCCAAAGGCATTTGACCCGTTGAAGTGGGTATAGGCGGCAATGTCGGGCTTTTGCGTCGCCAGCGGCGCTTGTCCCGGACCCATTGATGAATAGCCGACCCTATCTCGATCAACGTCCACACCTGCCACGGACAAAACATCCGGGTGCGAGTTGGCACCGGTGATGACGTCCGTAGTGACGCCCTGGCAGCGTCCGTCCGGGCAATCAGTGCCGCAATTGCCGGCGGCAAACAGGATATCGGCGCCCGACTGTGCCAGGCTGCCGACAATCAGGTTGAACGGATGATTTGGATTGTCCGCATATCGTCCCGGATGGCCGGCAGGAAAGTCCCAGCTTTGGTGGAACATCCCCCAGCTGTTATTGACCACCAGCGAATGGTAGGGGCGCTCTTCTTCCGGTTTCCGCATCATGGTCAGCATGACGTTGTAGGCCTGAACCGCATCACTCAGGAACCCGTCCATTACCGAGCCGCCGCTGGTCGTGGATCCCAGCAGCGGAAAGTCCAGCAAGGTGCATTCCGGGGCTGCAATCGAAACGGCATAGGCGCACATGGTGCCATGGTCGACCGGATATTCGCCCGGCTTGATGTTCGGCGTCGGGGTCCAGAAAATATGAGGGTCGAGCCGGGCCGACAACCCGCGCTGGTGCAAATGGGCAAGGTTTATGCCGCTATCGACAATGGCAACAGCGACGCCGTCGCCGCTCAGGTGGCGGCGGGACAGTTCGCTGACGCCGAGCAATCCGCGCACGTCTGCCGCATTGCCCCGGGCCGGGTCTCCCGGGCAAATCGGCATCGATCCCACCTGCGCATCGACAAACACGCGCGGCCCATCCGCACTGGTGCTGGTCAGCGAGGAGATCCGTTCGGAATCCACCATGCCGCGCACAACGTACTGTTTGTCCTTGCTGGTTGCGGTCATTTTGAAACTCTTTGCGGTCGGCTTGGCCATCCCCAGGGGCACCGCTGCAAAATTCGTGTCGAGTACACAACCGTCGGGCAGGTCGCGTCCTGCGGCCTTGTCTATGCCCGTAACGGCTCGGGAGCCGGATGCAAATGACTCAGCTGATACGCGTGCCGATTCACGGGTCGTATCCGTGGCGGGGATAACGATCAGAACAGGAATGGCGACCATGGTTCAAACCTCCGAATCTTGATATGTGGCATGTCCCGGCTGCGTCGGTCTTTGTTGCCGAAGCGGATTTTTGCCGGATATGACTATTGCCGTCCGGTCGGTCTGGCCGGGGCGGATGATCGCTAGCCACTTGGCGATCCATTCAGGCGATTGTTAAATGTCGGCCGGTCGAGGGTCTGTGACAAACCGCACACCTTGCCCAACACAAGTTAAAACAGGAAATCGCATCAAAGGTTGGGCGGAAACGGGAAATTTCTCAGCCGCGAATATTTCGACGTGATCCAGTATCTTTCGTCGGAGCTGACACGGAAAGCACTATGCAATGAAAGCTACTGCTTGTCGGCTTTCGCCATCCACGAAATGATCGCCATGGCGCCCGGAAGCCAGGCCAGCCCGGCAACGGCATAAAACAGGAACTGCCAGATGCCGTGAACGGTCGACAGGTAGCGTGCGCCAATTGCCATGGCGATCAGCGAGTAGACAATCAGGAATGCCAAAAACACGAAAGTCCCGATCAGTTTCCGGGTGCGGGCGGGGATCATGATCTCACTAGACCGGCACGGTCATGGTTTTGCTGCGCCGTTCATAGGGTATGAACCCCATTTGCTGATACAGGCCCAAAGCGTGCGGGGAATCCAGGGTACAGGTTTCCACGTGTAGGCTTTCAGGTTTGTCAGCCCACGCCGTGCGCACGGCTTCCGACAACAGCCATTTGCCGATACCCAGCCCGTGAAACTCCGGCAACAGCCCGAAATAGGCCAGCCAGCATTTTTCCGTGTCGCGGGCGTCGATTTCGAAATACCCGGCCGGATTGCCGGCGCAATACGCAACATAGACGTCCACGCCATCGACATTGATGGCAGCCGCCAACTGGTCATCACTCAACAGCTTGCGATCGATCCAGTGATGTTCGGCGCCGACCGCGTCGTACAGATACCGGTAATAACTGATCGTCGGATCCAGAACGTGCATCAGTGCCAGCTTGAGATTGGCAGGCGGCATAACCCGTAAAGACGGCGGATGATCCATGGACAGATACGTTACTGTGGTTTCGATGTCCTGGGTTTCCTGTTTTACACTTGCCGGCTTTTTTGCATTTCCAAACCCTGAAGATGGAATTTTGCGCTTCATGTGGTGGCCGCTTTCTGTGTCATCAGTCTGTTTCGATGGGGGTATCGGGGTCGCTTCCCCATTCAGCCCATGAACCGTCATAAAGGGAATTGGCGTTGTGTCCGACCAGCGTCAGGCCGAGCGTGAGAATTGCAGCGGTTACACCTGATCCGCAAGTGGTAATCACGGGTTTGGTCACGTCAATTCCGGCGTCGTCGAAAACCCTTGCAATGGCTTCAGTGGATTTCACCGTGCCGTCGTCATTCAGCAGCGTCTTGTAATGCACATTGCACGCACCCGGCATATGGCCGCCGCGCATGCCGGCACGCGGTTCAGGTTCGCGCGCTGAAAACCGGCCAGGGGATCTGGCATCTGCAATCTGCTGTGAACCGGAACTGATCGCATTGAGTATGTCCTGCTTGTCACGCACGCTGGATGCCGAATAGCGCGCGCTCATATGCCGTGGCTGGCGTAGCAGTGCAGGGCCGTCTTCAACGGGCCGGTCTTCGGCAAGCCACTTAGGAAAGCCGCCGTCGAGAATGGCAACATCTGTGTGGCCGAAAGTCCGGAACATCCACCACACCCGCGCAGCGGAAAACAAACCGGCGCCGTCATAAACCACCACACGCATGCCGTCGCCAATGCCCATTTTCCGCATGCGTGACGAGAATTTTTCCGGCGGCGGCATGGTGTGCGGCAGCGGACTGGTCTCGTCCGATATGTCGTCAATGTCGAAGAACACAGCGCCGGGGATGCGCTGCTCCTCATATTCTTCGCGGCCATTGCGCCCCGCGTCGGGCAAATAATAGGACGCATCCACGATGACGATATCGGGTGCTTCGAGCCGCTGCTCAAGCCACTGTGTTGAGACCAGGTTTTCGCGCTCATCCAGGAGTGTCGGCATGTATCTACTTTCGTCTCAAACGGTCAGGCCTGTTGTTAGGGTCCGGACCCTAGTCCGTCAGGGCAAGCCTGAACCTGCGATTGTTCTTGCCCTTCTTCTCGATCTTGGTAATGGCAATGTTGCCAATCTCGGCAGTAGAAGCAACATGCGTTCCGCCGCATGGCTGCAGGTCGACCGCGCCATCTTCGCCAATTGCGATCAGTCTTACCTTGCCGGAGCCCATTGGCGGCTTTACCGACATGGTGCGCACAAGACCGGGATTGGCCGCCAGTTCGGCATCGCTGATCCAGCGCTGTGAAATGGCATGATCTGCCTGCACCAGGTCCTGAAGGCCTGCTGAAAGGCTATCCCGGTCTATGGCGTCTGGGTCATCAATGTCGAAATCCAGCCGGCCGCCTTGCGGCGAAATCTGGCCGCCGGTCACCGGAAAGGGCACCAGAGCGCACATCAGGTGAAGGGCGGTGTGAACCCGCATCATGGCGTGCCGGCGCGGCCAGTCGAGCGACAGGTCGACATTGTCTCCGACTGCGGGCAGCGTGGCGCCATCTTCTGCCACATGAACGATCTGGACCCGGTCTTCGCCATATACTGTTGTGGCAATGGCGATGCTGGACCCATCTGCCAGTGTCATGGTGCCGCTGTCCCCGGGCTGGCCGCCGCCGGTTGCATAGAAGTTGGACCGGTCGAGCACAACGCCGCCACGCTCATTTACCTCCAGCACGCTTGCGGTGCAGGTTTTCAGGTAGGCATCGTTGCGAAACAAGGCTTCAGTCATAAAAACACCCACTAGGCTTCAGGATCTGCGGTAACGTCGGGAACACTCAGCGGCGCTTCCATCCAGTCCGGCACCGGCAGGTCCTTGGAGCGCAGGAACTCCGGATTATACAGGCGCGACTGATAGCGCGATCCAAAGTCGCACAGCACCGTCACGATGGTGTGGCCCGGTCCCATTTCCCGGGCAAGTTCCATGGCGCCTGCTATGTTCACGCCGGTCGATGCGCCCATGCACAGGCCTTCTTCCTTCAGGAGATCGAAGACAATTTCCACGGCCTGCGCATCGCCAATTCGCCAGGCGTGATCAATCGGGGCGTTTTCGAGGTTGGCGGTTATGCGGCCCTGACCGATACCTTCCGAGATCGAGCTGCCCTCCGCCTTGAGTTCGCCGGTCGTGAAGTAACTGTAAAGGGCAGCGCCGTGCGGGTCTGCCAGCCCGATACGGATGTCCTTGTTGCGCTGCTTGAGCGCCATGCCGGTGCCGACGATGGTGCCACCGGATCCGGCAGCACAGATGAAACCGTCAATCCTGCCATCGGTCTGTTCCCAGATTTCCGGACCCGTCGTTTCAATGTGGGCCTGCCGATTGGCAACATTGTCAAACTGGTTCGCCCAGATGGCTCCACCTTCGCGTTCATCATTCAGCCGCTCTGCCAGCCGGCCGGAATAGCGCACGAAATTGTTGGGGTTCTTGTAAGGCGCAGCGGGAACCTCGACCAGTTCGGCACCGAGCATTCGCAGTGTATCTTTCTTCTCCTGGCTCTGGGTGTCCGGAATGACGATGACGGATTTGAAACCCATGGCATTGGCCACCATGGTCAGGCCGATACCGGTATTGCCGGCTGTGCCTTCGACAACGGTCCCTCCCGGTTTCAACCGCCCTGACCTGATCGCATCGCGGATGATGAACAACGCCGCACGGTCTTTGACCGACTGGCCCGGATTCATGAACTCGGCCTTGCCCAGAATCGTGCAGCCTGTCAGTTCCGAGGCTTTCCTCAGCTTGATGAGCGGTGTGTTGCCAATGGCGGCAGTAACGTCAGGTGCAAACTTCATGGATGGGTTCCGTAGTGAGCCGGGCGATGGACGCCGCAGTGAGGCTGGTCAAGCAAGATGTTTGGCGGCAGGCCAGGCTTGTGTCAAGCACGCGCCATGATCAGTTTCAGCCGGATTCAGCAATAAATCCATCCAGCGGACCCGGTCGCCACAGACGGTAGTCATAATCGGGGTCAAGCGAGTTGGCGATGCACTCCGATGTGGGGATATAGCTGGAATTGGGCATGTGGAACCAGCGCAGAAAATCCCCGGTATTGATCACCTGATCAAGATAGAGTTCGAGAATTTGCCTGCTGTACCAGTGATACTCGCCACTCATGCAGGAACTTATGAGGCTTGTGTCCATCTGCCAAGGCCACGCTTCAATTTCGGTGGATCATGCTCTGGCCCAGTGTTTCACGAATTTGAACGAAGCGCCAGATTGCACGCCCAAACTTAACGGGCTTGTGAAATGATACCTGACAGCTCACTGGCGCTGGCCAGGGAAATGCCGGAAATGGTGTCTTCGCGGCCGCGAATTTCGTAGGCTTCGATTTCCAGGCCGGACTGTTCGACATTCGCTGCCTGCAGGACTTTCAGCGACACCACGATTTCCGTCGCAAGCTGTTTGGTGAGGGCTTCCAGTCTGCTGGCCGTGTTGACCGTGTCACCCAGGGCGGTAATGCGCTCGCCTGCCGTATGGGCCTTGCTGGCTCCGATGCGGCCCAGGATGGCCTCTCCGGTATGAATGCCGATCCCGATGCGCAAGGGTTCAGACAAGGTGGCCTGGTGGCCCTCGTTCAACTCGTCCAGCGCGCTGCTTATGTCAAGTGCCGCACGAAGCGCATCGGCGGCACCGTGCCCGTCTTCATCCTCCATGCCGAAAATCGCCATGATGCCGTCGCCCATGAACTTGTCGACATACCCGGAGTGTGCGGTGATGACCTCGCTCATCCGGCCCATATACTGGTTCAGGATATAGACGACGTCATAGGGCAGGCGGCCTTCTGAGAACTTCGTGAAGCCGCGTATGTCGATAAACATCAAGGTGACAATCTGCTCCACGCCGTGGGCATATTTGTCCCGGCTGGAGCGGCGGCCGGCCACCCGGCCTGCGGGCACCAGCGGGATGATGGAAAGCTGCTCGTGCGGTCTGATCTGACAGGCGAGGCGGACGTCAGGCGATGTTATGCCGGCCCGGCTGAGAACCTTGAGTTCGTGGGCATCTGCCGGCGGCAGGGTCTGGCCACCCGATACGATTTTCACGCGGCAGGTGGAACACCGGGCCCGGCCACCGCAAACGGACGCATGCGGAATGCCGGCTTCACGGGATATCTCCAGCAGTGTCAGGCCGGCAGGCGCGGTCTTGGTTACAGTGTTGTTATAGGTGACCGAGACCTTGGGCTTGAAACCGGCGGAAATCCATTGTCCGGCCTTGATCAGCAGCACCGCAACGATCAGTGCCAGAGACAGGTACATGGCAATGTCCATAATGCGGACTATTGTGGTGTACTGCTCGGCGTTCAGCGGACTGTCAAATGTCCTGGTTGCATGAAACTGTCTGCCGGCAACCTCAAAGCCTGCAAATGCCAGGACGGGAACCAGGGCTGCAATGACCAGCAAGGGCGCTTTCAAATAGGCGAACCAGGACTGGAACCTGATCCACATGTAAAGGCCGATGGTTCCGTGCCCCCACACCAGCGCAATTAGGCCTGCCTGCCGCCACGCTTCGGCAGGCCACATGGCCCACAGGGCAAAGTCATAATTGTCATTCACACCGAAAAGTTCGTGCGAGATGCGCATGCCAATGAGGTGGCGCGCCAGCAGGACGGGAATCAGGATACCCGTTGCAATTTGTAACAGACCACGGGACGAAATCGCCGAAAGCCGCCGGGAAATGATTTTCTCGATACCTAGAATGCCATGCACAACAGCCGCCACAAGCAGGATAGCTGTCCCCGCCCAGGTCCTGGTCACCGCAGTGCGGACGGCCCGGAAGTCCTCCATGGCTTCAATCGAGATCAAGCCGAGACTGTGATTGACCAGGTGCGTGAACACGAAGCCAAACAGCACAAGGCCCGAAATCAGCCGAAGGTTTCGGCCGGTAAGGGCACGTCTGAAACCTGACGGGGGTTTGGTTTTGTCTGGAATCGCGCCGGCGGAGATGGACATGCCGAAAAGCTTACTACCGCGATTGCATCAGCGTGAAGTGTAAAACGATCCGCTCGCGCAGTCTTGATCCGGCAGTCATTGCCGGCGCTTCGGCTCCCCGGATGGTGTCTGTCAACACCAACCGGGGAACTTGCCTGGAATTGTTGTCGTCGATCATGCGGCTTTGTCGCACGGACGGTCAGTGCTGACCGGGTCAGCGTGCGCCGCGAACATAGAACAGGCCTGGTGTCCGTCCACGGTCCTGTCTGAAACTGCCGCGCCCGTCATTGCCGGTATTGCCGCTGGTCGAGGCCATGTTCATGACAGTCTCCGAACAGCGGTATTTGCTGGACGGTTTCCATACTGCCCATTTCCGGCCAGGACCTTCGCGGCCTGCATTGATCCAGTATGAGCGGGATCTCGAATGTGGATTGATCTTGCGGCCACTGGCTGTTGTGGCGTGCTGCCGGAACGTTGGAGCGCTGTTGCCGGCCCAGCATTTGTTTTTCATGAAATTCCACTGTATCCAGCACGAAGACTCACAAGTGCCCATCACGACGAAGACCACATTGCGTCGGTTCATCGACCGGGCCGCATTGATTGCACCCAGCGGATTATCGCCGCCGCCTGCTCTTGCGATATGGGCGCCGCCCTGGATGCCATAATGATTGTCGAAACAGGCCTGACCCTTGGGCATTTTTACCCGGTAGCGTTTACCGCTGGATGCGGTGTAGCTGGTGGTCTTGAAGCAGGCCGATGTGTCTATTCTGTTGCCGCCGGCTTGAGCATCGGAAGCAACGCCGGCGAGACCGGCGAAAACCAAGCTGGTCAGAGTAATTGCAAGAGCCTGTTTCATAATAATACACCTCGTTTGTGTTTTGTTGAGGTAATGCAGAATAGAGGCCAGACATGACTGCCAACGAACCATCGATAGTGCGTTGCACAATCCCCAACGCCGATAACCGCATGGTGCAGTCAGCAGACATTGGAAGCATGTTCGATGTGATAATTTTGATTAGTCAACTGAAGTAATTGATGCAGGTCAAGGGTGGTCGCTCTGCAAATCCCTAATCTCACAATCGAAAGTACACTCAAAACGGAGATCAGCATGTCGATCAAAACAATTGCCGTGTCACTGGTTGATATCGAGCGTCAGGATGCTGTCATGAATGCGGCCTTTTCACTTGCCGCCAGTCATGATGCTCATTTGCTTGGTGTCTACACGGTTCCCAGCCCGCTCGGTATGGCTGTTCCTGCCAGTTTCGGTGCGATATCCGCCGACATGGACAACAGCCGCTATTTTGAAGACAAGCTGGATGATGTGAAGGCCAGGTTTGACGACGCAGCACGCCGTTACGGCGTTCGCGCTGAATGGCGGCGGGCGGATGGTGAGACAGGACTGCTGGCAGACGCCATGTTGAAGCATGCCCCGTTTGCGGACCTCATTGTCGCTGGCCAGGTGAATTCGTCAACAAGCAACACAGTTGAACCCGATTTCGTTGAACGCCTGGTTCTTGAGTCAGGACGGCCGGTACTGATTATTCCCAATATGGGGGACTTCAAGACCGTCGGCACAAATGTCATTGTCGGCTGGAACGCGACACGCGAGGCGATGCGGGCCGCATTTGACGCCATACCTGTGATGAAAGATGCCAAACGGGTTGAACTGCTGTGGGCAAACGCCCGTGACGAGCCTGACCTTGCCGGTGATCTTCCGGGCGCGGAACTGGCAGCAGTCCTGGCACGACATGACATAAAGATTTTTGCACGAAGTATTTCTTCCTCCGACCTTGCACCGGCAGACGCGCTTCTAAATGAAGCGGCGGAAAATGGTGCCGATCTGATAGTGATCGGTGCCTATGGGCATTCAAGACTGCGGGAGTTCGTATTTGGCGGAGTGACCAGAAGCCTGCTTCAGAGCATGACGGCGCCGGTGCTGATGTCTCACTGATCCTCGAAGCCTTGCCGCTTCAGGACAATAAGTACCACGCGGCATAAAGGGCCGTTATCACCAGCACTGCCGCGACCTGCATGGTTACGGTCCGTTTTGTCGCCGTGATCTTTCTCATCATTGCACCTGTTGATGATGGGTTCGGAATGAACGGTACATTCAGGTTGCAGCAATGACAATACAAGCCCGGCCGCCTGTTGACGGTCAGCAGTTCCTGTTATGGCCAAAAGGGTACAGGGTCCGGTAACGGACAGCCTGAAGGCGACAGCTACAGCACGCCTTTCCAGCGCAGAGCCAGATAGACGCCCAGCGCGACGACGAGGAGCTTGATGGCGATGTAGCCGAGCCAGCGCCTGGGAAACGGCAGCGTGTCTGTCCAGGGTTTCTTGTCGTCGGGCATTGTCATCGCCTTCACCTTTCTGCCGTTAAAGCGTCCACCTGTGTACTATCCCGACTCCGGATGATTCAGATGCTACCAGCATTGGCGTGTTCGTCCTTGACCTGCGTCAATGTCCTGGCCACCAGAGCGGGCAGGGGGGCTGGCAGGTGAGTGGATAGGCGCTCGTCAGGCGGCACATCTCAAAGTGAATTTGGCGGTTCTTTGGCGAGATTGTGGAGGGTGTGCTGACGCCGGTTGCCTTCGCAGCGAGGGTCGTCACAATTGGGAATAACTTTAAGTTTGAGGTATTCCTGAACAGGAACAGCGCTCATTTCGGTCTTGCTGGAGCGTTACGGCAACTCGCCGGGACTCACATATGGCGGCAATGTGATGAAAAACCGGTTTCGACCATCACATTGTGTTGCGATCCGTGATCAAGAAACACGCTGCGGAGAGCGTGGCTTGACAGGTGTCTCTCAACTGCGCGGACGGCTGTTATCGACCAAACCAACATCACGATTGTTTTCGACGGGGTTTCTGCATGCTCTTGTAGGGTTATCGCAAAATTCGCGATTCACTTTTCTTACCGGTAGGAAAGGTGTCGTGGCGGCAATTGGAGCTCTTTTGGCAGGAATAGACGGGCTGATGCTTTACACTATTGAAAGGGCAGGGAGCCCGTCGATGTAACGCACTGTCGTGCGAACAATACCGCTCCTACAGGCGCTTTTTCGATGGTAAAGGGGTTCTAGGTTCCTACCTGCCTGTACGACCGTTTGATGTTTAAGACGAATGCGGATTAGTCTGCTGTTGATCGATCAAATTCATCCGAGCGAAACGCTGTAGGGAGGTGAACCGCCCCGGAATTGTCGGAGGCTCTAACTCCTAAGAGGAGACGGTTCTTGATAAATTCAGATCAAACCAATGCGCAGCTCATTGAACAAATTGAACATGCATTTGCTGACGTTGGGTATCCGGGTGATGATGACCTGACACGGTCTTCTTACGGTGAAGAGCCTGTTGCTCTCGTCAACGACTTCCGCGGAAAGACGGACTGGCAGCAGTTGGACAGGGCTTTTCTCAATCAGGCGCCGGACGGCTGGGGGACCGCGCTGTCTTTCTTTTCAGACAACGCCCTTCGGTTTTACCTCCCCGCCTACATGATCGCCGATGTTCGAGGTGATTTGGATAATTGCAGTGATCCGGCAGTACGTCTCTGCTCGTCTCTGACACCCGCAGGTGAGAAGCGAAAAATTGCCAAGATGTGGGGAGGCGGCACCATGGGTGAGCGGGCAAGGGCCTGTTTCGAAAATTTCAGCGTTGAGCAGGTGTCTGCGGTCGTGGCTTACCTGAATTGGAAACTGAATGACGAATACGGAAATGACATGTTGATAGAACAAGCGCTGGAAAACTACTGGTTGGAGCGTGATGTGGCCCCATAGGTTAAATTGCCGTGACAGTTTATCAAACGCGCTCTTCGTGTGACATGAGCGGAAATTACCAAATTAGTGCAATCGCAGAACCGCATCGTAGTTCCATACTAGATCAGTATGTTTTTGATTGAATCAGTCAAAAAACATAAAACTGATCGCTTTCAAAGTGCTAGAGCAACTTTATGGGTTCAAGTGAACCCATCTTGCTCTAGGATGTGCACGCAGACATTTTTATTCTGGCAGTATTGTCCGTGCCAAACGTACCTGATGCATTTCCAGCCAGGACACGCGCACCTTTGATCTCGGAGCCGCTGACGATTGTTTCGCTTGCACCGGCGGTGTCATCGACGTCGATGGTGAACACGACCCGTTGACCCGGTCCCAGGCCTTGCAATTTCAAAGCCAAGGCCCTGTCGCCATCCTTCACTTGCGGCAAGGCGGATACATGGTCTGCGCCCGAAACAAGCTGGAAAGGTTGAAACACACTCACGCCGGCGCCTGATCCCGTGACATCAAATATCAGGCCCGCAGCGGAACCGGCCAGATCGATGGTTATCGCTGTCAGCGGCAATGCGCAGTTGTCCGCGTTGGTGATTGTGAAACTGTCCTTGGGAGCGCCCTCATCGAACCGCACCACGATATCCGCCGCCGCAGGCGTGGAAACAACCATGGCCGAGGCCAAAAAGAAACCAAAGTGCATGTTTAGTCCTCCAAGCTTGGTTCGTAATCATTACGTTTCCGAATGGAGTTCGGTTCCTGAATTGCGGAACAAAAGTGTTATTCACGTGTCCGGGCCGGACAATTGGAAGAATGGTGCCGGCTGCAGGATTCGAACCCGCGACCCCCTGATTACAAATCAGGT
>CAVOQE010000003.1:0-205271 GCA_963698275.1 uncultured Alphaproteobacteria bacterium
GGATGTTGCGTTCGTTGCTGGCTCAATGACCAACTTGGAAATTGAGATGGAACGTCCGACAGTGTGACAAAGCAGCATATCCGACCGTTCGCTCAGATAGTCAGTTATCGGGAGTACAGTAGACATGCCTGCCAAGCGCCAAGGACTTTCGAATTTGACCTGGACCAGACTGTTGGCACTACCGCGACCACACCTCCATTGGCTTGTGGTTCGGTTTAGTTAAACCAACGTGCGTTTCCCATATGGGACGCCATTTCTCGCCATGCCCGAGTTGATATCGGGGAATTCGCCGTCGTGGTTACGTCGGCCGATGTATCCAGACACCGGATGTGTCGTTGGACCGCCTGCGCGCTCAGTCGAACCGGTCCCACAGACCGTCAAGGTCGCCCTGCACCGTACCTGTCTGGCACTGTTTCGTCGCGATCGGCGTGTCGATGTCAGGTTCGTAGATGTCCAGGAAACCCTCTGGCTGGGACTCGCCGCCCTTCTGGATGCTGCGGCCGACATCATAAAAATAGCCCTTGTTGCGGAAGCCCAGCCGCGCCCAGATCGCGCTGCCCATGCCGTTCCAAGGCGTGTAGACGACGTCTTCCTGCTTGCTCTGAATTTCCAGCTCCGGCGCTTGTCCTGACTTGCCGTACCGGTAGAGATACTGGCCGTTCGGCAGGTCGCAGATCGTTACCTCTCGGCTCGACCCTTGGATCTTGCAGTGAAACAGTACGCCAGCCTCGAACTGCCCGCAATTCGGCATGGCGTGGGCCAAGGGGGCCGCTAACAGCAGGGCGACGAGAATTGTCAGAATGCGCAAAGGAACCTCCCAAGATGTTCGCTGGTCAGTAAAAACTCTTATTATGAGAATGTAAATCCGAAGGCGACTGCTTGTGGCACAACGCGGACTATCTGCCCGACTTGCAAGTTGGTCTGCTTACGAGGGTGAAGCAGAGATACTCGACGGAAATCAAAACCGGCTGCTTCTGACCCAACTCGGACACCAAGACGATGCTTCAAACTGTGCCACTCAAACCAGTAAGTCTTATACTTGGGCGTGGAAAAGCATCGGCCCATACCCGGTAGTCTGTGTGGTAACGCCATTGTTTATGGGCGGGGTGTAAACACAGCATCAGCTGTGCTAGCTTTTCCAGTATGAGCAACCCTATAGACATCAATAGGAAAACTTCGTTGGGCAGTGCAGCTTTACAAAGTCCATTTAATTGCCTTTTGACTGTCATTATCTCGACCTTCATTAGTCTGGCAGCAATGGCTATTGACTCGCGAACTGCAGATGCTGGTCAAGCCAGCGACGTGGCGGTGAAAGCACCGCTGGACGGGAAAGTTTTTATTGGTGCCCTCGGTCCGGAAGGTAAGCCGAAAGATGTCGAGGATCGCTTTGTATTCGAAAATGGTACCTTCGTGTCAAAGGAATGTGAACTACGCTGCGAGTATCCTGCTCGTCCTTATTTTGTGCGCGAGGCTGGAGAAAGAATTGAGTTTCTGAGCGAAACAAGATGCCCCTACAAGGATGCCTCGATCGTTTGGCGAGGCGTTGTTGAAGATGACACGATCAAAGGCGTTGCAACCTGGACGATTAACCGTTGGTACTGGACAATCGAGAGGAAGTATGAGTTTTCCGGCAAGCTCAAGCAATCTGTCGCTCCGTTAGCACGCGCTGACTAGAATGAGCGACACACCGGACGGTGGCATGCTCAATTGGCAAGTTCTTGCCAAAGTCACACTTTTTGTCCTCCTCATAGTTGCCGGCAATTACCTGACGCATTTCATCACTGGTCTCCTAGATTTTGATATTCGACCAAGCAATGAGGACGCTGTTCATCGTACTATCCTTATCGCTGCAACCCTCTATTCCGTGTTATTGGCCATACCTTTTGTACCGGGTGCGGAAATCGGCATTGCACTTATGACCATGCTTGGTCCACCAATTTCGCTTCTCGTATACGCCTGCACAGTTGCTGGCCTGACCATCAGCTACGTCATTGGTCGGTTGCTTCCCCTAAAGATGTTGATCGGATTCGTGCTAAGGCTTCGACTGACGCGAACGGCGAACTTTCTGGAGTCTTTGGAGCCGCTTAACCGAGACGAACGGCTTGCTGTTTTGGTCGAGAAGGCACCTACGCGCATCTTGCCATTCTTGCTGCAGCACCGACACATTGCACTTGCGATGGCCCTCAACATTCCAGGCAATTTTGTTATTGGAGGCGGTGGAGGAATTGCCATATTCGCAGGTATCAGTCGCCTCTACTCAATGCCCGCATTTCTTTTGACTGTTGCGCTGGCAGTGTCGCCAGTACCACTCGCAGTTTTCCTGATCGGCAAATCAGTGCTGTCTCTTTGACAAGACCATACTTCAGGTACGATTTGCGAAGCACGCAATGTCGGCTCTTGTTATTTTCAGAAGCAATAATGATTAGCGACCGAGGGTCCGGAAGTGACTCGGAACGGTCATTCGCCGGATCTAACGCAGTCTCGCGGAAGCAAACCTGGACGAAAGGTATCAGGCGACAACCGGAAAACTAAGGCCGGCCAAATTACAATCGCTGGGTCTTGTTTTGCCGAAGCAGTAGTATTGGTTCAGCTCAGTAGGTCGTTAACGCGAGGATCTCTTTCAATGAACCTTTCGAATCAAGCGCGCTTTCGATCAAGGCTCAGAGCAGATCTCTTTGTGCTTGTTGTGACCTATCTGCCGGACGATTGCGCCTATCTCCATCAGTTGCTTAGCAAGCGGGTTCGTCTTACGCCACACCATGCCAATCGTCCGGGAAGGGCAAGGTGGTGCAAAGCGCGCCAAAGAAACCTGGGCAAATCGGGTTTCGAACGGCAACGCCATCTCGGGGATTAGAGTCAGCCCCATTCCGGCGCCAACCATCTGCACGAGGGTCGACAACGAGCTGCCTTCCATGATATTGCGCGGCTGGTCGTCCGTCATCTGGCAAAAGCTCAGAGCTTGGTCACGAAAGCAGTGCCCCTCCTCCAGAAGCAAGAGCCGCATTTCTTTCAGCTTCTTAGGACTAGGCACTGGTTTTTCGGTCTCGCTCAACGGACGCACCAGCACGAAATCCTCCTGGAACAACTCGAATTCCTGTAAAGCCGGTTCCGAAATCGGCAAGGCCACGATTGCTGCGTCTAGCCGCGAATCGAGCAAGTCCGCAATCAACGACCTGGTGACTGTCTCGCGCGGATGCAGCTCGAGTGCTGGCATCCGCGCGGACAAGCCCTTGATGATGTCGGTAAGTAGGTAAGGGGCGACCGTGGGGATGATGCCCATGCGCAACCTGCCCACCAGTGGCCGTTCCGTTGAACGGGCAAGATCGTCGAGTTCATCGACTTCCACTAAAATCTTGCGTGCCCGGGACAAGAAATCCTCGCCGAGCGAGGTCAATCGAATCTCCCGCGTCCGGCGCTCGACCAGCGGTGTGCCCAGCATCGTCTCAAGCTCCTTGATCTGCAGCGATATTGCCGGTTGCGAGATGCCACAGGATTTTGCAGCCCGGCCGAAATGGCCGAAACGAGCGAGGGCGTCGAAGTAGCGCAGGTGTTTGAGCGTCAAGCCAATCATTTGTCCAGCTTATCGTTTCAGTTAGCAGAATAAATTGGTTTTTATGAACTGGCAAAGTTAAAGTGACCCTAGATGATGAGTGCTTAATGGCCTTGCCGAACAAGGAGGATACGATGAACGAACACACGTCTATAAAGGGTGGATGCCCGGTCATGCACGGTGGCAACACCGAAATGAACAATAACCCGACCAAGTGGTGGCCCAACGCGCTGAACCTGGACATCCTGCATCAGCACGATGCCCGTGTCAGCCCGATGGATCCAAACTACGATCATCGCGAGGCGGTGAAAGCTCTCGATTTTAAGGGCGTATGGGACGACGTTGATAAGCTTTTGACCGACAGCCAGGACTGGTGGCCGGCCGACTGGGGCCACTATGGCGGTCTATTCATCCGCCTGTCATGGCACGCGGCCGGGTCTTACCGCCTTGGCGACGGCCGCGGCGGCGCCGGCAGCGGCAACATCCGCTTCGAGCCCCTCAATTCTTGGCCGGACAATGCCAGCCTAGAAAAAGCACGGCGCCTGCTGTGGCCGGTAAAGAAGAAGTACGGCAATGCACTCAGCTGGGCTGACCTTCTGGTTCTGGCCGGCACCGTTGCCTATTCGAATATGGGCCTGAAGGTCTTCGGCTTCGGTTTCGGCCGCAAGGACATCTGGGGCCCCGAAATTGACATCAACTGGGGCAGCGACAGCGAGATCCTCGCCCCCACCGATGAGCGCGTGACGGATGTCGGCGACGCCAACTCGATGTACAACCCGCTCGCCGCCTCGCACATGGGCTTGATATACGTGAACCCCGAGGGTGTGAACGGTAGTCCTGACCCTGCGGAAACGGCGAAATACGTCCGCATGACCTTCTCCCGTATGGCGATGAACGATGAGGAAACCGCCGCGCTGACCGTGGGCGGGCACACCGTTGGCAAGGCACATGGCGGCCTCGCGGCGGAACAGGTCGGTCCCGAGCCGGCCGCAGCCGGCGTTGAATCTGCGGGCTTCGGCTGGGCCGATCCGGGTTTTGACGGCAACGCGAACACCGCCCATACGTCTGGCCTGGAAGGGGCGTGGACAAGCAACCCGACCAAGTGGGACAACGGCTATCTCGACCTGCTCTTGAAGTACGAGTGGGAAGTGACGAAGTCCCGCGCTGGTGCGTGGCAGTGGGAGCCCGTGGAAATTGCCGAGGAGGACATGGTCCCCGACGCGACCGACCCGTCGATCAAGCGCAACCCGATGATGACCGACGCCGACATGGCGATGAAGGTTGATCCCGTTTACCGGGAGATTTGCGACCGTTTCCACAAGGACCCGGAGTACCTGGCCGACACCTTCGCGCGGGCCTGGTTCAAGCTCACCCACCGCGATATGGGCCCCAGGGCCAACTACCGCGGCCCATTCGTGCCCGAAGAGGACTTGATCTGGCAGGATCCGGTCCCCGCCGGTCCCACGGGCTACAATGTCGATTCCGTGAAGACGAAAATCTCCGACAGTACCCTGACCGCAGCCGAGATGATCGCCACGGCTTGGGATAGCGCCCGGACGTATCGCGGCTCGGATATGCGGGGCGGTGCCAACGGCGCCCGTATCCGCCTTGCGCCGCAGAAGGACTGGGTGGGCAACGAACCCGAACGGCTGGCCAAGGTGTTGGGAATTCTGGAGCCCATCGCGGCAGAGGTCGGCGCGTCGCTGGCTGACGTGATCGTGCTGGCGGGTAACGTGGGCATTGAACAGGCGATCAAGGCCGCCGGTCATGACGTGGCCGTGCCGTTCGCGCCCGGCCGGGGCGATGCGAGCGACGAGCAGACCGATGCGGACAGCTTCTCGGTGCTCGAGCCCTATGCCGACGGTTTCCGCAACTTCCAGAAGGAAGACTACGCTGTCAGCCCCGAAGAGTTGATGCTCGACCGGGCTCAGCTGCTCGGCCTGACGGGTGCGGAGATGACAGTGCTCGTGGGCGGGTTACGGATGCTTGGGGCCAACTACGGTGGCTCCAGGCACGGCGTCTTCACCGAGCGCGAGGGCCAGCTGACCACCGACTTCTTCCAGACGATCACCGACATGGCCTACAAGTGGGTGCCTGTCGAGGAAGGCAACAGCTACGAGTTGCGGGACCGCAAGACCGGCGAGGTCAAGTACACCGCGACCAGCGCAGACCTTGTTTTTGGTTCGAACTCGATCCTGCGCGCTTATGCTGAGGTCTACGCACAGGACGACAACGATGAGAAGTTCGTTCGCGATTTCGTTGCCGCCTGGACCAAGGTGATGAACGCGGACCGTTTCGACCTGGTCGCGTGATCTGACAAATGTCCGGGCGGGCCCATGCCTGCCCGGACGCCGCTGAGCACAGGCTGCCTGCCATCCACCATCCAAGATAATATGAAACGTAAGCACTGGCCGAACCCGGTTGTGAACCGAACACCCAGCTTCAGGCAGGTCGATCGGGCGGCAAGGCATGAGGGCCGTGGTACGGTTTCGTCATGCCTCATGTTTTCATCTATTTCCTGCTCTCTCCTGCCCGCATCGGCCGGAGAGGTTTAGCCCAAGCTCGTCCTGCTTCCGGATGCGTCCGGCTCGATCTCGGCGTGGATAACCCTGGCGTTGCACTGCGATGTGATAATGCCAGAAGATGACCGATTATGGCACAAAACCGACTCTTTGCACCGCCACACAGAGAGTCCGTTCTCAGATGCACACCGGACATCCATAATATACACTAAACTGCAAACCCACATAGATTCAGATGAATCTCGGTCACGGACGCCAAAAAAGAACTAAATTCAGCCGACGGACCAAGCCCTTGATCAAACGAAACAAAAACCCATTTCGCAAGGCAAACACGGCCCATTTTGGCGCGACCTCAACCTATTTTTAGGAACGAGCTACCCCAGGGGCTACCCCAGACGAAAATCGGCCAATGCAGACTAACGCCTACACCGCCGTAAGGTATTGTATTATTGAGAGAAAATTGGAGCGGGCGATGAGATTCGAACTCACGACCCCAACCTTGGCAAGGTTGTGCTCTACCCCTGAGCTACGCCCGCATCCATGGGGCCTGGACGGCAAACAAGGCCGTCTCAAGCGCCGCTATATTGCGCAAGCGGGAACTAAATGCAATAGCACATCACTGACAAAGTAAATTCTTCTCGCCTGCCTGTTACCGGAGCCCTTATGTCCACTACGTCCGAGCAACTGCTGCAACACCTGACCGACCTTGGCATCAACACTACAGTAACCGAGCACGAGGCGGTCTTTACCGTGGAACAGGCCCGTGCGCTGCGCGGTGAAATCCCCGGAGGCCACTGCAAGAACCTGTTCCTGAAAGACAAGAAGGGCGCGCTTTGGCTGGTGGTCTGCCTTGAGGACGCCGTGATCGATCTCAAGGCACTGCCGGAACTGATCGGTGCCGCCAGGATCTCGTTTGGCAAAGCCGACCTGTTGGGTGAGGTGCTGGGCGTTGAACCGGGCTCGGTAACCCCGTTCGCGCTGATCAATGACGCCACGCACAGGGTCAACATAGTGCTTGATGCGAAGATGATGAAACATGACGTGGTCAGCTACCATCCGCTGGTCAATACGGCTACGGTTACACTGACACCGGATGATCTGTTGAGGTTCATCTCCTCCTGTGGCCATGAACCTCGGATAATCGAGCTGTATGACTAGAGACTGAACCCGTGAGCCGGCAGCACTTGCCTGTCCGGTTGATTTGCAAAATGCCCGTTGCGAGACCATGTTAACGACATCACCTCTCGCGCTGTATTCAGGAAGGCCCAAATGACAAACCAAACATTCTCGATGGGAACGTCGTTCAATGCCGGCGGAACCGCAACTGCACCGGAAAACAGTGCACCGGCAGCCCAGCTTATCAAGGAGTCAAATACCGCGAACTTCATGAGCGATGTCATCGAGGCGTCGAAAACCGTTCCGGTCCTGGTGGATTTCTGGGCGCCGTGGTGCGGGCCGTGCAAACAGCTCGGTCCCCTGCTTGAAAAGATTGTCACCGAGGCCGGCGGCAAGATACGCATGGTCAAGGTCGACATTGACGCCAATCAGCAACTGGCACAGCAAATGCGCATCCAGTCGATCCCGGCTGTGTTTGCTTTCGCCGACGGGCAGCCTGTTGACGGTTTCATGGGTGCGTTGCCCGAATCCGAACTCAGGACCTTCATCGACAAGATTATCTCCAGCCATGGCGGCCAGGCCGAACAGATCGAACAATTGCTGACAGCAGCAGAGGCCGCACTGGACTCAGAAGCTGCTGATCAGGCCATGGCAATGTTTCAACAGGTCCTGCAGCTCGAACCGGAAAACGGCCGGGCCATTGCCGGTATGGCCAAGGCCTGCATTGCGGCAGGTGATCTGGACGGCGCGCGCGAACTGTTAGCCGTCATCCCGCCATCCCTGGTGAACGACGCTCATGTGTCTGGCGCGCTCGCCGCGCTGACCGTGGCTGAAACACCGGTTGATGACGGAGAAATAGCCCGCTTGAGCGAAGCTGTGGCCGCCAACGAGGCTGACTACCAGTCACGTCTCGACCTGTCGATTGCGTTGAATGCAGCAGGTCAGGAGGAAGCCGCACTGGATAATCTGATGTGGCTGATCGAAAAAGACCGGGCATGGAATGATGATGCCGCCCGCAAACAGCTGCTGTTGTTTTTTGAAGCCTGGGGCCCGACCAACGAATTGACACTTTCGGGCCGTAGGCGATTGTCTTCGATATTGTTTGCCTAGGGTCCGGACTCATTAATCTTATGCAATTCTGTTTGAAAGAAAACATTCGAATGATGGTGAAAAAGCGCAAGGCAAGGCTTTGTGCCTTGTCGAGCATTTTTCGACTTCAGGCGGGTGTTTTCCTTCAAACCCGAATGGCGGGGTCTATTTTGCCCCTGACAGCGTTGAAAGGTCTTGAAAACCAGACGGTTTCCTTCGATCTTTCGCCTTGTCAGAAGCAAAATATCCTCCCGCAGAATGGATAAGATTAATGAGTCTGGACCCTAAGTAATCGTTTCAAAAGGTGATGGTTTTGAAAGCCAACGACGAGCGCTACCAGTCAGCCGCAGATCTGCCGGATACGCTGCCGATATTTCCCTTGCCGGGCGCATTGTTGTTGCCCGGTGGTGACCTGCCCCTGAACATCTTCGAGCCGAGATACCTGGAAATGGTCTCTACGGCGCTTGCCGGAAACCGCCTCATCGGCATGATCCAGCCGCGTAATATGGAAACCGAACGCGATCTGGATCCGGCCGGCAAGGTTGCGGCATCCGAACTGTACGAGGTCGGGTGTGCCGGCAGGATTACGTCGTTCCTGGAGGTCCAGAACAATCAGGTACAGATCATATTGACAGGCATTTGCCGCTTCAAAATTTCACAGGAAGTGCGCTCGCAAAGCCCGTTCCGCGTCGTGCGCGCAAACTATGATGAGTTCCTCGTTGATCTCACCGACGAAAATGAAACCATCGGCGATGATCGAGAACGCCTGCTGGACAGTCTCAGGCGGTTTCTGGATGCACGATCCATGCAGGCCGACTGGGACGAGATTCGCGAAGTTTCCACATCCACGCTGATCAACACACTGTCCATGATCGGCTCCTTCAGCGCCGGCGAAAAACAGGCGCTGCTGGAAGCGCCGAACCTCAAACAACGCACCAGGACACTCATGGCCCTGGCCGACATGTCGACCGGTTCCGATGGCGCAGAGCGTGTCGTGCAATGACAGACAACGCCGACACCGCGGGCAAGGCCGAAACAGACGGCAGCCGCCAGACCTATCGCCGCGCCAGTGCGCAATTGCTTGAAATGCTTGTGTGTCCCCTGACGCACGCACCCCTGAAGTACGACATCGAGACCCAGGAGCTGGTTTCCGAGCGCGCCCGCCTGGCCTATCCGATCCGCGATGGCATTCCGATCATGCTGGTTGAAGAGGCGCGAATTCTGGATGACTGAGACAAGCAGCAAAAGTTCCCCGGTCTGGGTGGAGGAAATTCGCCTGACCGATGCCGGGCGTTCACTGGATGTAACATTTGATGATGGCGAAAAACATCAGCTGTCCGCCGAGTATCTGCGCGTTGAAAGCCCCAGCGCTGAAGTGCAGGGCCACAGTGCGGACCAGAAAACCTGTGTTGGCGGCAAGGCCGGTGTGGCGATCATCAAGATCGATCCGGTTGGCAATTATGCTGTCCGGCTGACATTTGACGATATGCATTCAACTGGCATATTCAGTTGGGATTACCTGCTGAAACTGGGGCGTGAGCGCGACGTGATCTGGCCTGCTTACCTGGCGCGGCTGGAAACTGAAGGCAAGTCCCGGGATTAGGGCAACATGGGTTCAAATGAACCCATGAACCTGATCTAGTCCGGTTCGCCGCGCAGCAGGCGCGGCTGCCTGCCGGCCATGCCGGCAGCCTGATCCATGAAGAATGCCTTCAGGGGTGGCAACCGGTCGACTAGTTTCAGTCCCGCCTGCCTCAGGGTTGCAACCGGCAATGCAGAGTTGGAGAACAACCGGTTCAGCCCGTCACAGGCGGCCGCAACCATGATCGTATCTGTGCGGCGCCAGGCTTCGTAGGCCTTCAGGCAGCTTTGACCGCCCGGATCCAGGCCACGCCTGACATGGTCGCCGAGACAATCACTCAGGGCGGCAATATCGCGCAAGCCAAGGTTGAAGCCCAGTCCTGCTATGGGGTGAATGACATGCGCGGCGTCTCCGATCAGCGCCAGCCTTTGCCCGATGAAGGTTTTGGCGATCTGCACGGACAGCGGCCAGGCAGCATATCCTGTCGCCAGCTTCACCTCGCCCAGATGACTGCCAAACCTCTGTTTGAACTGATCCAGAAAATCATGCTCCGGCAACTGCATCAGGTGTGCGGCGTCCTTGGTCTGTTCAGTCCACACGATTGAAGACCTGTTGCCGGTCAATGGCAGGATCGCGAACGGGCCGGCCTTGCGGAAATGTTCTTCTGCACGGCCGTGATGCGGCAATTCGTGCTCCACCGTCATGGCGATGCCCGACTGGTCATAATCCCATCGCACCGTATCGATATCGGCGGCCTGACGGGCTTTTGAATTCCGCCCGTCCGCAGCGACAATGAGCGGCGCTGTGAATGTGCGCCCGTCTGTGGTCGTGACACGTGCAGGCGATGTGTTGAAGTCAAAGGTCTCGACCGAGGTATTGCCCATGAAGCTAATCTGCGCAGTTTGCTGAACCCGTTCAATCAGGGCGGACAGCAATGTGGCGTTTTCAACCATCCAGGCCGATGCCGCACCTGCTTCGCCGGCCTCCAGAAAGCTCAACAATGCCGGCCGGTGGTCAGCTTCGTTCTTGCCGTCGGTCACGATGATTTTTTCAAATGCCTGCGCCTGATCTGCAATGGCCTCCCAGACGCCGAGTGTCTGCAGCATGGTGCGCGAGCTCTTTGTTATGGCTGAGCCTCGCGGGTCGGCACTCACATTCCTGGAACCCAGTTCGGGGCCGGCATCCAATATCAGGGTTTTCAGGGGTATGGACAAATAATCCCCCGACAGGGCAAGACCACAGGTCAGGCCGGCTAGACCTCCGCCGATAATAATAACGTCATATGGCTGTTGTGAACTCACAGGGTGCCTCTTCAGCCGGCTATACCTTTGGTACTGCGGCTTTACAGAAAGAATGTTGAATGTCCGAATACGACGAAGTGGTTGCCAGTTTCAATCTTGAACGCCTCGATGACAACCGGTTCCGTAGCCGCAGCCCGCAATTTGGCTGGCGGCGTATTTACGGCGGGCTTTTGCTGTCTCACGGCTTGAAAGCCGCGCAAATGACCATAGATGACCCGCAGCGCAACCCGCATTCATTGCATGGCTACTTCCTGAGACCGGGCAGCATCAATGAACCGATAGAACTGCAGGTAGAGCGTTTGCTGGACGGCCGCTCCATCGCCAATCGCCGGGTTACCATCATACAGGGCGGCAAGCCGGTTTTCTGCCTGCAGGCCTCGTTTCGAAAACCCGGACCCGGCCTGGTGCATCACCCGGTGATACCGGATGCAAATCCACCGGAAGGTCTGCCTGACGAGACGCAGATTGCCGGGCTGTACGCATCGGTTCTGCCTGCCGGAGCGCAATCCTACCTGGCCCGCGAAAAGGTTTTTGAACTGCGCCCGGTCGATCATGAGCTTTTTGTTCATCCAGACCTCGATCATCCCGAATCCGGCCTGACCTGGGCACGGCTTCGAACCACACAGCAACCATCCGGTGAACTGTCATGGATATTGCTGGCCTATCTGTCCGACATGACGGTATTGAACGGCAGTCTTCACCCCCACGGGCGAAACTTTTTCGATGCCGAAATTACCATGGCAAGCCTCGATCATTCCTTGTGGATTCACAATCCACCAGACTTTTCCGACTGGCTGCTGATGAGCCATGAGGCGATGGGCAATGAGGCCGGCATGGGTCTGGGCCGGGTCAATATTTTCAACCGGACAGGAGCCCTGACAGCCAGCGTCGTGCAACAGGGTTACATCAAGGCCAGCAACGGCTAATAATTAGGCAATGCAGGATTATTGTTTAATTTTTAGGCGATCTATTCAGACTGAACTCTGAGTAGTTTCATTTTTCATCATTCGATTCAATGGGTTACGAAAAACACGCGGTTTGGCACGGCGCTTGAAATGCATCCCCGTTGACGTTGCCGGTTCGAAGTCGGCGACGATGGGTAACATGGGAGATGCAAATGAAATACATCATCTCGATCATCAAGCCTCACCGGCTGGAGGAAGTGCGTACCGCATTGTCCGCCATTGGCGTTGAGGGCATGACCGTGAGTGAGGTTAAGGGGCATGGGCGCCAGAAAGGTCACACGGAAATCTACCGTGGTGCCGAGTATGAAGTGTCTTACCTGCCCAAGATCAAGATCGAACTTGCACTTGAAGACAAGCTTGCAGCCAAGGCTGTGGAAACCATTACCGAATCAGGTCGTACCGGCCAGATCGGTGATGGCAAGATATTCGTTCTGAACCTGGACAGTGCCGTGCGGATTCGCACCGGTGAGTCCGGCGAAGAAGCACTGTGAGGGCAACAGACATGAAGCTTTATCAAAAATTCGCGCTGACCGGCGTATTGGCAACAGCAGCCATCGCAGGAAGTGACGCCGCATTTGCCCAGGCCAGTACAGAAGCACCGGAAGATGTGAAGTACATCCTGTCGTCGCTGCTGTTTCTCATTGGCGGTTTTCTGGTCATGTTCATGGCGGCCGGTTTCGCCATGCTGGAGGCCGGTCTGGTGCGTTCGAAAAACGTATCCATGCAGTGCCTGAAGAACATCGCCCTTTACTCGGTTGCCGGCCTGATGTTCTGGGTCGTCGGCTATAATCTGATGTATGAAGGGGTTGTCGCCGACACCGGCTGGATGGGAACTCCGACACCGAAAGTCATTCCGGCGACCGACGCCGATGCCGGCAGTTATGCAGCAGGCTCCGACTGGTTCTTCCAGATGGTGTTCTGCGCTGCCACTGCGTCTATTGTGTCGGGCACCATTGCCGAACGCATCAAGTTCTGGCCGTTCATTATTTTCACGGCCATCCTGACCGGGATCATCTATCCGATCCAGGGCAGTTGGGAATGGGGCGCCGGTTGGCTCAACGGCATTGGCTTTTCAGACTTTGCCGGATCGACACTGGTGCATTCAACAGGCGGCTGGGCAGCGCTCATGGGCGCCATCATTCTCGGTGCACGGGCCGGCAAGTACGGTGAAAACGGCCGTATCAACCCGATTCCCGGTTCCAGCATCCCGCTGGCGACGCTGGGTACATTCATCCTGTGGTTCGGCTGGTTCGGCTTCAATGGCGGCTCGCAGCTTGCCATGGGCACCATTTCCGATGCGTCTTCGGTGTCGCGTATTTTCGTCAACACCAACCTGGCTGCAGCAGCCGGTGTGGTTGTGTCGATCATTCTCACCCAGGTCCTGTACAAGAAGATGGATGTGACCTTGGCGCTCAATGGTGCGCTGGCCGGCCTGGTGGCCATCACCGCTGAACCGCTGACGCCATCGCCGATCATGGCCATCATGATTGGTGGTATCGGCGGCCTCATCGTGGTGTTTGCCGTGCCGATGCTCGACAAGCTGAAAATCGATGACGTGGTCGGCGCCATTCCGGTTCACCTGCTGGCAGGTATCTGGGGCACCATGGTGGTACCTTTGACCAATTCTGATGCAACCTTCTATGCACAGGCCGTCGGGGTCATTGCAGTGGGCATCTTCGTGTCCGTTTCAAGCGCCATCGTCTGGCTGATCCTCAAGGCCACCATCGGCATCAGGGTCAGCCCTGAAGAAGAGCTCGAAGGTCTCGACAAGGGAGAGGTTGGTGTTGAAGCCTATCCCGAGTTTGCTCGCGGCGGGTCTGCAATCTAAACCCTGCCGAACAACTCAGACGCTCTCACCAGCGTTCAGGATTGACCCCGGAAGCAGCATCGCTTCCGGGGTTTTTCATTGTCCGCACCCGGTCAAAACTTAACGACACCTTAACCATGCCCGGACCACAATCGCAGCCAAACACCTTTATCGTGGCTGAAGCCTGCTTTTCAGCCTGTTGACCTGCGCATAACCGGAAGTTCCAATATGCCTCGAAGCCGTACTGCAAAGCCCGCTCAAGCAACCATACCCCAGGGGCTGAAACTGTTTGTCCGCAGGCGACTGATGGAACTGCAGGGCCTTGTGCTGCTGGGT
Organism: uncultured Alphaproteobacteria bacterium; assembly: GCA_963698275.1. Taxonomy (GTDB): domain Bacteria; phylum Pseudomonadota; class Alphaproteobacteria; order Rhizobiales; family Aestuariivirgaceae; genus Anderseniella. Next base: position 14,269 of record CAVOQE010000003.1, read on the forward strand.
TGCCTGGTCGCCCTCACCCTCGCACTGGCGACCTGGTCATCCAATGATCCTTCCTGGTCCAATGCGGTTGAAACCCACGTCCGCAATGGGCTCGGCTATCCCGGTGCGATTGTCTCCGACAAGCTGATCAGCTGGTTTGCCCTGTCCAATTCGGTGATCATCGCCATCCCGGCGTTCTGGGCCATAACCTTGATGTCGCACAACCGGCTCGGCAACTGGCAGACCCGCGCCCCATCCTGGCTTGCGGCCATAATGTCATCGGCTGTGGTGCTGGCTTTCCTGCCGATCTCGGACAACTGGCCGATCGGACCGGGCTTCGGCGGAACCATAGGTGACGGCGGCGCCCTGTTGCTGACTTCCCTGCCCCGTGCGCTTGGGTTTGAGTCGATCGCCACCATCGCCGGTTTCATTGTTGCGTTGACAACTTTCGTGTGGACCGCACTGCTGGCGCTGGGCAGTTCGCCATCGCAGGCAGCGCGCGCGCTCAAATCATTCAAGAAACCAACCGTCATGATCGGTTCAAAGGCACTCAGCGCATCTACCCGCCTTGCCCATACCGTGGGTAGCCTGCGCGACCGCTACCAGGCTGACGAAGATGACGAACCGGTCAGGCCCCGGCGCCGGCTGGCTGAGAACCTGCGGCGCGAGCCGGAACCGGTGCGCGAAGCAGGCCTGCTGAACCGGTTGAAAAACCGCAAGCAGGCCGACCAGGCCAAGGCAGCCGATGGAGATCCCGACTCAAAGCCCATTCCTGCCTTTCTGGCGAAACGGGCACCGTTGAGCGACAACCGCATCGAACCCCGGCTGAGCCGCACGGACAATGCCGATTCGCTTGCCGCTGCCCGCGAACCCTCTCTGGATGCCCCGGCGGCACCGTCGGGCATCGCTTCGCCCGCAACACCCGGAAGCCGGGTCCAGGCGACAGCAAAGCCGGTCAAACAGGGCTCCCGGATTGCCAGGGACATGCAACCCGACATGTTGCCGAACAATGGCGAGTTCCAGTTGCCGCCGCTCAGCCTGCTGGCAGAGCCTGACGCATCCAACCAGACCAATCAGCTGTCAGCCGACGCGCTGGAACAAAACGCCCGCATGCTGGAAGGCGTGTTAGAGGATTTCGGTATTCGCGGCGAAATCATCAATGTCCGTCCGGGTCCGGTTGTAACCTTGTACGAACTTGAACCGGCACCCGGCATCAAGTCATCCCGTGTCATTGGACTGGCAGACGATATCGCACGGTCGATGTGCGCCATCTCGGTACGTGTTGCGGTGGTCCCGGGGCGCAATGCAATCGGTATCGAGATGCCAAATTCGAACCGTGAAACCGTTTACCTTCGCGAGCTGCTGGCCTCGCGTGATTTCGAAAAAACCAAGCAGAAACTCGCCATGGCACTGGGCAAGGACATCGGCGGCGAGCCAACCCTTGCCGATCTTGCCCGCATGCCGCATCTGCTGATCGCCGGTACAACCGGCTCAGGCAAGTCGGTCGGCATCAACACCATGATATTGTCACTGCTGTTCAGGCTCCCGCCCGACAAATGCAAGCTGATCATGATTGATCCGAAAATGCTCGAACTGTCAGTATATGAGGGCATTCCGCACCTGCTCGCCCCGGTTGTGACAGACCCGCACAAGGCGATTGTGGCGCTGAAATGGGCGGTCCGCGAGATGGAAGAGCGCTACCGCAAAATGTCCAAACTGGGTGTCCGCAACATTGACGGCTACAATGCCCGAGCCGAGCAGGCCCATAAAAAAGGCGAAGTGTTCACCCGCCAGATTCAGACCGGGTTCGACCCGGAGACCGGTGCGCCGATCTATGAAGAAGAGCAGATGGACCTGTCACCACTGCCGTATATCGTTGTCATCATTGATGAGATGGCAGATCTCATGATGGTCGCGGGCAAGGATATTGAAGGGGCTGTTCAGCGCCTGGCACAAATGGCACGTGCGGCAGGCATTCATGTCATCATGGCCACGCAGCGGCCATCGGTGGATGTCATTACCGGCACCATCAAGGCCAACTTCCCGACCCGCATCTCCTTCCAGGTAACATCCAAGATCGACAGCCGCACGATTTTGGGCGAACAGGGTGCCGAACAACTGCTTGGTCAGGGTGACAATCTGTTCATGGCAGGTGGCGGCCGCATTTCACGGCTGCATGCGCCGTTTGTGTCCGATGACGAGGTAGAACAGGTCGTTGCCTATCTGAAAACACAGGCGGCCCCGGACTATGTGGACGCTGTCACGGAAGACACCGGTGAAGACGGCGGCGGTGGCGGTTTTGACACCGGCGCTCCAGGCGGCAGTTCAGGTGACGAGCAGTACGACAAGGCGGTTGCAGTCGTCCTGCGTGACAGGAAGGTTTCCACCAGTTACATTCAACGCAGATTGTCCATCGGATACAACAAGGCGGCAAGCCTGATTGAACGCATGGAAGAAGAAGGCCTGATTTCAGCTGCGAATCATGCCGGAAAACGCGAAATACTGGTTGGTGAGGACATGGGCTGATTGACGTAAGAACACAATAATCTTATCCATTCCGCCCAATTGTCGCCGTGTTACGCGCCGATGAACAACTACCCGTTCCGGCAAACCGTTGCTGAACCCACTGGAGGATATCCGTTGCTTAAGAAAACCACACGCCTTGCTTTTTTCATGGGTCTTGGCCTGTTGGTCCCGGCAGTGTCCGTTTTGCCGGGCAATCCGGGTGTGGCGCAGGCTGCGGCGCAATTGTCCGAAGATGACAATGCGGCGGTGACGCTTCTCAACACCTACCTGAACGAAATTGTGAACATGAAGGGTGAATTCACCCAGACCAGCCCGCGCGGGCAGATTGCCAACGGCGTGTTCTATATTTCAAAACCCGGCAAGATGCGGTTTGAATATGCACCGCCCAGTCCCCTGCTGGTTGTCTCGGACGGTCGCTGGGTCACGGTGAAAAACACCACGCGCAACAAGGACGACCAGTACCCGCTGTCAGCAACACCGCTCAAGCTTGTGCTGGCCGGCGAGGTCAACCTGTTTGAACAGGCTGTCATCCTGAAAGTCGAATCCCAGGACAATCTGGTTGCCGTCACCATGGAGGAAAAAGACCAGCTTGTTGCAGGCCAGCTCACAATGGTGTTCGACCGGGAAGCCAATGATCTGGTTCAGTGGATCATTCTTGACGGCAAAGGCCAGCGCACCACGGTTCAGTTGTCCAATGTCGACAAGGAAGCACGGCCGGACCCAAAACTTTTTGTGGTCAAACGTGCCAAGGAGCGCAAGACTGGGTCTGATCGCTAACCCATCAGATCGGATCAGTCTTGAGAATTGCCACCTGGAATATCAACTCGGTACGGTTGCGGGCCGGGCTTGTAAATCGCCTGCTTGAACAACACCAGCCCGACATTGTCTGCCTGCAGGAAACCAAATGCCCGCCAGGCCAGTTTCCGGCGTCCGAATTTGCACCGCTTGGGTATGAACATATCGCTGAAAACGGCCTGTCGGGCCACCATGGCGTCGCCATCATCTCACGCGTCCCGTTCGATCAAATGCACATTCATTCGTTTTGCGGACAAAACGACGGCCGGCATGTCAGCATTCGCCTGGCAAAGAATAATCTGACTGTTCACAGCCTCTACATTCCCGCCGGCGGCGATGAGCCGAACCCCGAGACCAATCCGAAATTCAGCCACAAGCTGGCATTTCTCGACGAAATGAAAAACTGGACCTCTGAACATGTTTCGAACGGAAATGGCGACCATGTGTTCACGGGCGACTTCAATGTCGCCCCGCTTGAAAGCGATGTCTGGTCACACAAGCAGTTATTGAAGATCGTGTCTCACACACCCCAGGAAACCGGGCGGCTGCTTGATATTCAAAGCACCTGCAATCTGCATGACCCGATCCGCGCCGAGATACCGGAGCCAAACAGGATCTATTCATGGTGGAGCTACCGGTCGCGCGACTGGCAAGCCTCAGACCGTGGCCGGCGGCTGGACCACATCTGGGTGTCGGAAGGCCTTGCGGGAAAATGCAGCAATGCAGCGATACTCAAGGATGTACGCAGCTGGGAACGCCCGTCCGATCACGTGCCGGTCCTGGTCGACATCACCTGACACCCACCCCGTCAGCCATCACATTTCAGGTACGCAAGTCATGGAGAACGGCCTGCCGAAGGCAGACAAGCTGTTCGACCCCGACAAGCGAACGGCCTGCCGAAGGCAGACAAGCTGTTCGACCCCGACAAGCATGTCGATAACAATTATTCTTCTTCGCGAAGCAAGTCTTCCAGCGGTGAAATCTCGAACCTGGTCTGCACTTCACTCAATTCGCTGGAACATTTTTCAAGCTGGCGATTGAGGACGTCGAGCACCTTCATGCCAACTTCCGGGAACTCCGAACACAGTCGCAGGAACACCGATTGTTCGATGACAATGGCTTCTATTTCCGTCTTTGCATTCAAGGTCACCTGGCGCGGTATGCCGGCAATCAGCGATTGCTCACCAAACATGGCGCCGGGTCCGGCAAGCGCCAGTACCCCGCCGGTTTCAGGGTCAATAACCACACCATCACCCTGTTTGATAATCAGTGCGTTGGTTGACGGATCACCTGCTTCGAACACCGTGCGTCCCGGCGGTACCACCAGCTCATCCGATGAAAACACCAGGGTCTGCAGATGTGCTTCATCAACACCTGCAAACAACGGCAGCTGTTTCAACAGATCAACTGCGGAGCGAACGCCCATAAAATCAGCCTGTCGGTAATTGGTCCCACTTGGATCAGGCTGCTTTCCTGGTCATTACAACCAGAAAGCGAAAAACTGATCGCTTGCAAAGTGGTATAGCAACTTAATGGCCCAATATGAACCCGTGACACGATCCGTATACTTAGGTCAGGGCACTAGGGAACCAGTTTGTATCCGCCGGCTTCCGTCACCAGCAACTGGGCATGGGACGGGTCTGCTTCGATTTTCTGGCGCAGCCGGTAAATATGGGTCTCCAGGGTGTGGGTCGTCACACCTGCATTGTATCCCCAGACCTCGTGCAGCAGCACATCACGGCCAATGACCTGGTCTCCGGCGCGATACAGAAATTTCAGGATCGAGGTCTCTTTCTCGGTCAGCCGGATTTTCCTGTTGTCATCCTGCATCAGAAGTTTCGCACTCGGCTTGAACGTATATGGTCCGATTTTGAAAACCGCATCTTCACTTTGCTCGTGCTGGCGAAGCTGTGAGCGGATGCGGGCCAGCAGGACCGCAAATTTGAACGGTTTGATCACATAGTCATTGGCACCGGCATCCAGGCCAAGAATTGTGTCTGCATCGGAGCTTTCCGCAGTCAGCATGATAACCGGACCGCGATACCCGTTCTTGCGCATGATCTTGCAGGCTTCCCGCCCATCCAGATCCGGCATGTTCACGTCCAGAATAACCAGATCAACCAGTTCGGATTTCAGATGATTGACCGCAGGCAGCCCGCCATTTACAGCCGTTACTGAAAAATCGTCGTGCAGGGAAAACTGTTCGGCAATGGTTTCACGCAGGGCATCGTCGTCATCGACGACAAGAATTTTCTTTTTGGTACTCATTTGTCATGTAGTCCTGATGGGAATATCAATTGCAAATGACTTTAGGTTGATGCCGTCTGCTTTGCAAAGGGCAACAGAGATCACGCATGGGAACTTTTGATCAGGATATCGCGATCAGGCACATAGCCGCGAACGGTCATGTCGCCTGTTTAACCGTGGGTGCAACGGCATTTACCTGCAGCATCGGACCTGCCGGCATCTCCTACAACAAGTCCGAAGGCGATGGCGCAACACCGGCCGGACGCTGGCCCATGCGGTATGTCATGTACAGAGCAGATCGCGTTATCCGCCCGGTGACCGGCCTGCCGGTTGAAGCCATCCTTCCCGGTTCAGGCTGGTGTGACGATCCCGCTTCGCGCCACTACAACAGGCCGGTACAGCTACCCTGCCCGCACAGCCACGAGAAACTGTGGCGCGACGATCATCTGTACGACCTGGTGGTGGTGCTTGGCCACAACGACGCACCGCCGGTTGCAGGAAAAGGCAGTGCCATCTTCATGCACCTGCGCGCGCCCGGCGGAACAGCGACACAGGGCTGTATTGCCCTTCAACAAAATCACTTGCGCCATGTGCTGTCACGCTCCGGCCCGGAAACGATTTTGAACATCTGCTAGCGGGCCTATCCTCTACTGCCGAAAATCGCGCTGCCGACGCGAACATGGGTGGCACCCAGCTCGATCGCGGTTTCAAAATCACCGCTCATCCCCATGCTGAGTTTGGCGAGGCCATTACGTTTTGCAATGTCCGCCAGCAGGGTGAAGTGGGCGGTGGGGTCTTCATCAAACGGCGGGATACACATCATGCCGGTGACAGTCAGATCATAGGTTTGAGTGCACAGTTTCAGGAATGCATCCGCCTCGTCCGGCAAGATGCCCGCCTTTTGTGGTTCGTTCCCGGTGTTCACCTGAATAAACAATTCCGGGCCTTTGCCGGCAGACTGGATTTCTTTCGCCAGTGTCCGCGCCAGCTTTTCCCGGTCGAGCGTTTCAATGGTGTCAAACAGAGCCACGGCCTCGCGCACCTTGTTTGTCTGCAACGGTCCGATCAGGTGCAGGCTGGTGTCGGCATAGGCTTGTTTCAGCGCCGGCCATTTGCCCTGGGATTCCTGTACCCGGTTTTCACCGAACACGCGGTGGCCAAGCTTGAGGACAGGTTCGATATCATCGGCAGCGAACGTCTTGGACACCGCCACCAGTGTGATATCGGTTGCGGGACGGCTGGATTTCCTGGCCGCAGCCTCAATTCGGGTCATCACGTCGTTGTAGCGCTGGGTAATTGTATTCATCTTTATATGGCCGTCTTGCTTGCCCGTCAGGTTGCTTCCTGATACTGCACTTGCGAACACAAATCAGGATCAACGAACAGGCATACCACAAGAAATGTCGAGCGAGCGATACAATCCCCGCGGTGTAGAAGCCAAGTGGCAGAAAACCTGGACAGACGCCGGCAGCTTTCTGGCCAGCAATACATCCGACAAGCCAAAATACTATGTGCTTGAGATGTTCCCCTATCCGTCCGGCCGTATCCATATGGGCCATGTTCGCAATTATACCATGGGCGATGTAATCGCCCGTTTCCGCAAGGCCTGCGGCTACAATGTCTTGCACCCGATGGGGTGGGATGCCTTCGGCATGCCGGCTGAAAATGCAGCTATCGAGCGCAAGGTCCACCCCAAGTCATGGACCTATGAAAACATCGCCACCATGCGCGGGCAGCTCAAGTCCATGGGCCTGGCCATTGACTGGACCCGTGAATTCGCCACCTGCGACCCAGAATATTATGGCCATGAACAGCGCATGTTCATTGAGTTCTACAAGGCCGGTCTGGTCGAGCGCAAAGTCTCGGTGGTCAACTGGGACCCGGTTGACCAGACAGTGCTGGCCAATGAGCAGGTCATCGACGGACGTGGCTGGCGCTCCGGCGCCGCCGTTGAAAAACGCGAGCTTGCACAATGGTTCCTGAAAATCTCCGACATGTCGGAAGAACTGTTGTCTGCCCTGGACACCTTGACCGACTGGCCGGAGAAGGTGCGGCTGATGCAGCGCAACTGGATCGGCAAGTCGGAAGGTTTGCGGTTTTCATTTGTGCTCGAAGACGAGGCCGGCAATGAGCTTGATGACAAGCTGACGGTTTACACAACCCGGCACGATACCATTTTCGGTGCCAGCTTCTGCGCCATCTCGGCTGACCATGCCCTGACCCGCAAGGCCGCTGCCGACTCTGACTCCAGTCAAGGCGTTCCAGAACGAATGTGCAGCACTTGGTACCAGCGAGGAGGCAATTGAACGCGCCGAGAAAAAGGGAGTGCCGCTTGGCATCTATGCGCGTCATCCGTTTGATGCAGAAAAGCGCCTGCCGGTATATGCAGCCAATTTCGTGCTGATCGGCTATGGCGAAGGTGCGGTGTTCGGTTGCCCTGCCCACGATCAGCGCGATCTGGATTTTGCCCGCAAGTATGACCTGGACGTGATCCCGGTCGTCGCACCAAAAGGAACTGATGCTACGTCTGTAGAAGTTGGTAAAGAGGCGTTGCTTGAGAAAGACACCTCAACCGTTCACATGATCAACTCGCAGTTTCTCGATGGCATGTCGGTCGAGGACGCCAAGGCCGAAGTTGCCAAACGCATGGCCGATGCCGGCATTGGTGAGCGCAAGACCAATTACCGGTTGCGCGACTGGGGTGTGTCGCGTCAACGTTATTGGGGTTGTCCGATACCGTTTATCCATTGCGACAAATGCGGGGTGGTTGACGTCCCGGTTGAAGACCTTCCCGTCGTGTTGCCGGAAGACATCAACTTCGACAAGCCCGGCAATCCGCTTGAGCGTCACGAGAAATGGAAATCTGTTTCGTGCCCGAAATGTAGCGCACCGGCGCACCGCGAAACCGATACGTTCGACACTTTCATTGATTCGTCCTGGTACTTTGCCCGCTTCTGCTCACCGCATTCCGATCAACCGGTGGACAGAGATGCAGCCAGCTACTGGATGCCGGTAGACCAGTATATCGGCGGCATTGAACACGCCATTCTGCATTTGCTGTATTCGCGGTTCTTCGTGCGCGCCATGAGGAAAGTCGGCCACCTCGATTTCGACGAGCCGTTCAAATCCCTGTTCACACAGGGCATGGTGATCCATGAAACCTATCGCTCGAAATCAGGCGAGTGGATTGTCCCCACACAAGTTGCAAGGGACGGTGACAGGCTGATCGATACGGTGTCGGGTGAAAGCGTTACGCTCGGCCCGGCTGAAAAAATGTCCAAGTCGAAACGCAATGTCATCGACCCGGACGACATCATTGACCAATACGGTGCCGATACCGCGCGCTGGTTCATGTTGTCGGACACACCGCCTGAACGCGACATCGAGTGGACCGAAGCAGGCGTTGTCGGCGCCTGGCGGTTTGTGCAGCGTATCTGGCGTCTGGTCGGTCAGGTCGCAGATGACAATATGTCGATTGAGCCGGATGTGTTGCGCAAGGCTGCTGCGGAAAATGTAAATGAGCTGCGCAAGAGCACGCATATGGCTATCGCATCCGTCGGTGACGATATTTCCAATCTGCGGTTCAACCGCGCCATTGCCCGCGTGTACGAACTGGTCAATGCGTTGGCGGCGTCACTGTCTTTGGATGATTCATCAGATGCGCTGAGAATGGCCCAGCGTGAAGCTGCGGTCTCATTGGTCCAGTTGTTTGCTCCCATGATGCCTCACCTTGCCGAGGAGTGCTGGCAGGTGCTGGGTTGCGACGGATTGGCCTGCGACGCGCAATGGCCGAATCACGACGAAAGTCTTCTTATCAGTGACAAAGTCACACTTGTGGTCCAAATTAACGGTAAGAAGCGGGCTGAACTGCAAGTTGCCAAAGGCGCCGACCGCAAGATGGTAGAAGATACATGTCTTCGCCATGAGAATGTGGTACGAAGTCTGGACGGTTTATCGGTTCGCAAAGTTATTGTTGTACCGGACAGATTGGTGAATATAGTTGCGGGATGATGATGTTCGCGAAACATGCAATGAGATCGTTTGCTCTGGTTGGCTTGCTGGCTTTGTCCGCCTGCGGGTATCAGCCGCTTTATGCAACCAATGACGATGGATCTTCGGTTTCGCAAAAACTTGCCGAGGTCAGCGTTGCCCAGCAATCAGATCGCGTAGGCCAACTGGTTCGCAATGAAATCGTCCGGTCCACCAGACCGGTCGGTACCCAGGCCCAGGATCGCTACTATCTCAACCTGCAGGCCAAAGGGAATGCGCAGACGCTGATTGATACAGCCGATACGGTTCATCGCAGACTGTCTTACAATCTGACGACCAAGTTCCAGTTGGTGGATGCTTCAACCCGGAACGTGGTGTTTTCCGGCAGTGCGTTCAGCAGGATTCCATACGACAGGCTGGATGCATCTTTCGCGAATGTTCAGGCTCGCGTGAATGCCGAAGAGCAGGCAGCCAAACAGGTTGGCCAGGAAGTGCGAACCCGTCTGGCGGCATTTCTCGCCACCAATTAGATGGCGGTGATCAAGCCTCAGGGATTTGAGGCCGGGTTCAGTTCCCCCTCAGGCAAATACAAGGGCGCGCTGCTTTGCGGGCCCAACTGGGAACTGCTGAACCGCCTGAAAAATCAGGCGATGAAAAATTTCCGCTCCAACCACCCTGATGGTGAAGTCGTACGGTTGTCCGATACCGACCTGGCCGCCGATACCGGACGGTTGCTGGAGGAACTGCAGTCGATCTCCATGTTCGGGGCCGACAAACTCATACTGGTCGATGCTGCTTCCAGCACAATTCACAAGGCATGCATCGGAGCAATCAGTGTCGGCTGGTCAGATTGCCTGTTGCTGGTCACCGCCGGCGATCTGAAAAAGTCTTCCCCCTTGCGGAAAGAGTTTGAGGCCTCTCCGGATTTGGCCATTACAGTTTGTTTTGATCAAAGTACCGGCGAACTGCTGGAGTTTGCAGCGTCCTTCATGTCAGGGCTCGGCGTCACCATTGACCGCGAAGCCATCGAGCTTGTGGTTGATGCGGTCGGAGGCAATGCCGCCCTGCTGCAGTCTGAGCTTGTGAAACTGGCCAGCTATGCAGGCGATGCCGGTTCGTTGTCGGTTTCAGATGTGACCGAGATCATTGCGGGCAATGAAGCTGCATCGGTGGAAGGCCTGATTGATGCTGTTTTCTCCGGCAGGCCGGACACCGCCGTTCAGGCCATCACAACCCTGCAGCAACAAGGTCAGCAACCCGCCTCGGTCCTGATAGCCTTGACCAATCACTGCGCCCTGCTGGTCGAGATGGCGGCTGCAATGGAAAGTGGCCGGCGGCCGGACGCCATCGTCAAGGAATGGCGGCCGCCGATTTTCTTCAAACGCCAAAATGCGCTGGCCGCGCAACTCAGATTATGCGGCCTGCCGCAACTGCTGACGGCAGCAGAACGCCTGCGCATTGCAAATTCGGAGGTTCGCAGAAAACCGCTCATAAACTGGCCGGTCGCCGAGCGGTTCGTCATTTCAGCGGCAAGTCTGTTTCGCCGCGCCGGCTGATTTGCAGGCGCCGTTGAAATTCACGATCTTATGCCAAGCTTCGAACAAACCGTGTCGAGTTGTTCTAAGTCATTGTAATGAATAGTTAATTTGCCTTTCTCGGCGGTTTTCGTGGCAATTGAAACTTTCAATCCCAGAGCTTCCGCCAGCAGTTTTTCAACTGCGGCAATGTTTGTATCTGTTGTCTGTCTGGCAGGCTTGCTCACGGCTCCTGCGCCGGTATCGCGGGCCAGTGCCTCTGCCTGGCGAACCGACAATCCCAGGGCAATAATTTTCTGGGCGAGAGATTGCGGGTCTTCAGTTGCAATCAGGGCCCGGGCATGACCGGCGGTTAACTTGCCGGTCTGCAATGCTTCCAATACCGACGCCGGCAAAGCCATCAGGCGCAGGGTATTGGCAATATGACTGCGGCTCTTGCCGATCGATTCGGCCAGTTGCAGCTGGGTGTAGTCGAACTGGTCTATCAGTTGCTGGTAACCATGGGCTTCTTCAACCGGATTGAGATCTGCGCGCTGGACGTTTTCGATCAGCGCAATTTCCAGCACTTCCTTGTCGGAGAGTTCACGAACCAGTGCCGGTATGAGATGCAGGCCGGCCTTTTGCGCTGCACGCCAACGACGTTCCCCGGCGACGATCTGGTAGCTCTGCCCGTCATCGACAGGCCTGACCACGACAGGCTGGAGAATACCTTTCTCGGCAACCGATCTGACCAGGTCATCCAGGTCTTCCTCGTTGAATATCTTGCGCGGGTTCAAGGTATTGCTTTGAACCAGTTCGATAGGCAATTCCCGCAATCCGTTTGTACGGCCCTGCACCTGCTCGGTCGTTGTTTCTGCCGGTGCGCCGTCGCCGATCAATGCGGCCAGCCCGCGACCCAATCTTTTCTTTGGTAGTGCCGTCATGATTTTTTCTCAAGCTTCATTGTTATTCTCTAGATCAGTATGTTTTTGATTGAACCAATCAAAACCATAAAACTGCTCGCTTCCAAAGTGCTAGAGCAACTTTATGGGTTCGCTTGAACCCATGTTGCTCTAGGCCGCGCGTAACGAACGCTCGCGGCGGATTATCTCGGATGCCAATCGAATATAAGCCTGTGACCCGGCGCAGGTATTATCATACAGCAATACCGGTTTGCCATAGGACGGTGCTTCTGACACACGGACATTGCGCGGTATGACCGTTTCATAAACCTTGGCGCCCAGCACGCCGCGGACATCTTGTGCCACCTGCTCCGACAGTGAATTTCTGCGGTCGAACATGGTCAGGACAATGCCCTGAATTTCCAGTGCCGGATTGAGGTTTGCCTTGACCCGTTCAACGGTGTTCAGCAGCTGGCTTAATCCTTCCAGTGCGAAGAATTCACATTGCAGCGGAACAAGTATGGCGTCTGCGGCAGACAGAGAGTTTATGGTCAAAAGGTTCAATGACGGCGGGCAGTCCACCAGGATATAGGTATAGGGATTGGCCTCGCTGAACACGATCAGCTTTTCGATGGCGTCCTTCAACCGGTATGTCTTGCGACTGTATTCAGCCAGTTCCAGTTCAGCCCCCAGCAGATCCATCGAAGACGGTACACAATCAAGACCGGGAATTTCCGACCCGCGAACCGCTTCGTGCAGATCCGCCTCGCCAACCAGTACTTCATAGGTGGACGCCTGCTCCGGCGAGCGCTCAATGCCAAGACCCGTGCTGGCATTACCCTGCGGGTCCAGATCAATAACCAGAACCTTTTCGCCGACGGCAGCCAGTGCCGTCCCCAGATTGATGGCAGTCGTGGTCTTGCCCACACCACCCTTCTGATTGGCAACCGCCAGGATGCGAGGTGTTGGACTAGTCGGATGCTTTAGTATTTTTGCTGACACGTTCGGCCTCATGAATTTCAAGAATGCAGCCATTTTTCTGGGTGCGACTTGAGTGTTTGCAGACCGAGATATTCCAACATTTAGTAGCCTCGGTCAATTCAGCATCTACATCTTGTCCCTTCAGGAACAACATTCGTTGTGGATGAACCGGTAATTGCGCTGTCAGCTCCAGTAATCCGGGCAATGGCGCCACGGCCCTGGCCACACACACATCGGCAACCTGCTGCAAATCCGATTTGCCGAGCAATTCTACCCGCGCATTGATGATTCGGGTGTTTAAACCACACACCCTGCTCACCTGTTTCAGGAACGCCGCCTTCTTGGCATTGCTCTCGATCATCACCACCTGGGCAACGGGATTTTTCTCCGCAAACCATATTGCCAGCGGAATACCAGGTATCCCTGCACCGGAGCCGATATCAACGATCAGGCTTTCGGTTCCACTCAAGTGATCACACAACTGCAACCCGTCACAAATATGACGATGCCAGATCTGGCTGATCGTCGAGGGTGCTATCAGGTTGATGCTGGCCTGCCAGTGCAGCAGTTCGGCAACATATAGACGCAGCTTTTCCAATGATTCACGTGAAACACTGAACATTTCAGGCAAGTCGTCAGGCGTAACACTTTCAGGAATTAACCATGTCTGCGCCATGGTTCCTCAACCCGCCAGCCTGGCGCTTGAGCGTTTTCGCATATGCGCAATCACCAATACCAGCGCGCCCGGGGTCACCCCGTCTATGCGGGTTGCATGGCCGATTGTCTGCGGGCGCCGCTCGGTGAGCTTCTGTCGGACTTCATTGGAAAGTCCGGAAATCAATCCATAGTCAATATCGTCCGGAATGATGATTTTCGCATCCTGGTTGAATGCGTCTATCTCGGCTTTCTGCCGGTCGACATAGGTGGCGTAAATTGCCTCGGCCTCAATCAGCTCCCGCAGGTCATTGGCTGTCTGCAGCAGGTCGGGCCACACCTCACACAAGCGGGCGAAATCAATATCCGGATACGAAAGATACTCATACGCAGACCTGATCCTGCCGTCCTTGTTGGCGGGCAGACCTGCACTTTCGGCCCCATGCGGGCTGAGCACGAACTTCCGCAGTGTGTCGCGCAAGCTGGTCAGGTTTTCCATCTTGGTTTTGAACTGCTGTTCCCTGTGGCGTGAACACAGTCCCGTTTCGATACCCAGCGGTGTCAGGCGTTGGTCCGCATTGTCAGCGCGCAGCAACAGCCGGTACTCGGCGCGCGAGGTGAACATCCGGTAGGGTTCGCTCACCCCTCTGGTGACCAGGTCATCGATCATCACGCCGATATAGCCTTGCGACCTGTCAATGTTCAGCTCATCAAGCCGGCACGCCCGGGCTGCCGCGTTCGCGCCGGCAACAAGGCCCTGCGCGGCCGCTTCTTCATACCCGGTGGTTCCGTTGATCTGACCGGCCAGAAACAGGCCTGGCAACTTCTTCAGTTCCAGCGAGGCGTTCAGTTCGCGTGGATCGACATAGTCATATTCAATGGCATAGCCCGGCTGCAGGATCTTCACATTCTCCAGACCGGCGATCGAATGCACGTAAGCCTCCTGCACATCTTCCGGCAGCGAGGTTGAAATACCGTTCGGATAGACGGTGATGTCATCCAGCCCTTCAGGCTCCAGGAATATCTGGTGCGATGTGCGATCGGCAAACTTGACGACCTTGTCTTCTATGGACGGGCAGTAGCGTGGGCCGGTACCCTCGATGAAGCCGGCATACATGGCAGATCTCTCAAGATTGTCAGAGATGATCTTGTGCGTATCAACGTTGGTGTGGGTGATGTGGCAACTGATCTGGGACGCGTGGGTGTGGCTGGTCAGCGTTGAGAAATAGAACGGGTGTTCGTCACCGGCCTGCTCCTCCAGTCCTGCATAGTCAATCGTGGATGCGTCAAGCCGCGGCGGTGTTCCGGTTTTCAGGCGGCCGATCTGCAACCCGGTATCGCGCAGGACCCGGGACAAGCCATTACTCGGTTCTTCGCCAACGCGCCCTGCAGGAATTTTCCTGTCACCGATATGAATCAGGCCGCCAAGAAATGTGCCTGTCGTAAGCACCACGCTGACGCAGGATATCTCCCGGCCGTCCTCTCCCACGATCCCGCAAATCCGGCCGTCCCGCATCGCAAAGCTACCGACAGCGACTTCAATCACCGTCAGATTATCGTGGCCCAGAATTTCCGCCTGCATGGCGTCACGGTAAAGCTTCCTGTCAATCTGCGCCCGTGGTCCTCGAACCGCCGGTCCTTTTGACCGGTTGAGAAGCCGGTACTGGATGGCCGCCTTGTCGCTTGTTCTGCCGATCAACCCATCAAGTGCATCGATTTCACGGATCAGATGACCTTTCCCCAATCCGCCCATGGCAGGATTGCACGACATTTCTCCAATGGTCGATTTGCGGTGGGTCACCAGGGCTGTCCTGGCGCCGCGACGCGCCGCAGCGCTTGCCGCCTCGCAACCCGCATGGCCACCGCCGACCACCACCACATCGTAATCTGTCTTCAGGATCTGTTTCATCGTGTCCGCTCAATACACGAAGTGTGGATAAACATCAAAAAAGTCTTCGTTTCACGTGAAACAAATATCGATGATTCACGTGAAACCATCCCGCTACAAAGCCCGTCTACTTCCCGATGCAGAACTTGGAGAAGATACTGTCCAGCAGGTCTTCGGATCCCACTTCGCCGATCAGCCTGCCGATATTGCGGGCCGCCCGTCTGAGTTCTTCAGCCAGCAGTTCGATCGGCAGCTCCGGCTGCAGCGCATTTTCCAGATGCGCCAGCGCCGACTTCACCGCCTGCACTTGCCTCTCTCGCACCAGAAGCGCCGGTTCGCCATTGCCGGCAAGCTCAGCCGCCATCCCGGCCAGCCTTGCCATCAGATCTTCCATGCCGTCGCCGGTCAGTACTGAAACTTTCAGGTCCGAATCGATTGTGCGCTCCGGTTCGGTGATATCGACTTTGTTCCAAATTCGTAACGTTGGTGAATCGACGCCGGTATTCTGCCAATCTGCCTCGGGAGAGGCGACGCTGATTACGATATCAGCCTGTGACAGGCGATCATGGGTACGATCGATGCCCAGTTGTTCCACATGTGAATCGACTCTGTCGCGAAGACCGGCCGTATCGCTGATGATCATCGACGTGCCGCCCAGGTCCAGTGAAACCTCCACTACATCGCGCGTCGTGCCGGCTTCGCTGCTGACAATGGCCACGTCTCGCGCTGCAATGGCATTCAGCAGGCTCGACTTTCCAACATTTGGCGACCCGGCCAACACCACCCGAACCCCTGCCCGGTTAAGATGTCCACGCTCGGCGTCCTTGAGGTTGTCAGTCATGGTCGCGATCAACCGGACAACGCTGTCGCGCACCTTCGGCAGCGCTGCATCCGCGACACCTTCCTCGTCGGTAAAATCTATGCAGGCTTCAGCCAGCGCACTGGCTTCAATCAACTCATCCCGCCATTGATAGAATATTTCAGACGCCCTGCCGTCCACGTGAAACAATGCCTGCTTCACCTGTGTGGCGGTTTCGGCCGCCAGCATATCATTCAGACCTTCAACACCAATCAGGTCGATCTTGTCATTTGCCAAGGCGCGCCTGGTGAACTCCCCCGGTTCGGCCGGCCGGCATCCGTCCAGCGACCCCAGCTCGGCCAGGAACAGCCGGACGATCCCTAAGCTGCCATGCAGGTGAAACTCCGCAACGTCCTCGCCGGTAAAGCTGCCTGGTCCCGGAAACCACAGCGCAATAGCCTCATCCAGTTTGACAGTGCCTTGCGACACCCATACCGATACCCGTTCGGCGACGCGCGCTGCCGGCACCCGCCCACATGAAACCCGCAAGCTCGTTGCCGCTTCAGGGCCGGACACGCGCACAATTGCCACACCTGCCTTGCCCGAACCCGACGACAATGCGTAAATCGTATCAACTGTATCCGGCATATGACTTCAATCCAGTAACAAGGTAGCTTCAACCCATGTCGAATTCGACTGCCCCAAAGAACAGGCTGGCAAAGGAAACCAGTCCTTACCTGCTTCAGCATGACACCAATCCTGTTGACTGGTTTCCATGGGGTGATGAAGCGTTTAACGAAGCGCGCACTAAAAACAAGCCAATCCTTCTGTCAATCGGATACGCGGCTTGCCACTGGTGTCATGTGATGGCGCATGAAAGCTTTGAAGATGACGCCGTTGCAGAGCTGATGAACCAGCACTTCGTCAACATCAAGGTCGACAGGGAGGAACGCCCCGACATTGATCGCATTTACATGGATGCGCTTCACGTGATGGGAGAGCAGGGCGGCTGGCCGCTGACCATGTTCCTGACGCCTGAGCTGAAACCGTTCTGGGGCGGCACCTATTTTCCGCCGGAATCAAAATTCGGCCGGCCTTCGTTTTCCCATGTGCTGCGCGAACTCAGCCGTATATGGCAGACCGAGCCGGACAAGGTCGCCACCAATACCGAGGCCCTGCTGGAGCGCCTCAGCGCCCCGCCACCGGCCGGCAGCAATCCCGATCCCGACCTTGGGCTGCTTGAGCAGATGATTCAGCAAATGATCCGGGCGGTTGATCTGGAAAACGGCGGCATAGGCCGCGCGCCCAAATTCCCGCAAGGCCCGCTTTTCCAGTTGTTGTGGTCTGTGCACCAGTCGCATCCGGGCAGGGGATATGACGCGCCTGTCTGGCTGACCATGAACAAGATCAGTCAGGGCGGCATCTATGATCATCTGGGCGGTGGCATTGCCAGATACGCAGTTGATGAAAAATGGCTGGTGCCGCACTTCGAAAAGATGCTGTACGACAACGCCCAGTACATAACACTGCTGTGCAAGATGCAGAACTCCGCGCCCAACAAACTGTTCCGCCAGCGAATCGAACAATCAGTGAATTGGTTGCTGTCTGACATGCAAACCCCGGAAGGCCTGTTTGCCTCCAGCTATGACGCGGACTCCGAAGGCGTGGAAGGTAAATATTATTGCTGGGCCGAATCGGAAATTAACCTTTTGTTAACCAATTCGACCCGATGTCTTTTTTGCGAGATTTACGACGTATCAGATGAGGGCAATTGGGAGCACACCAACATCCTGAACCGCACTGATCATCCCGACCTGTTGTCCGATGCCGATGAGGCCCTGCTCGGCGAGGCACGTGAAACGCTGCTGACCCATCGACGTGAGCGGATTGCGCCCGGTTGGGATGACAAGGCCCTGACCGACTGGAACGCCCTGACCGTCATCGCACTTCTCAACGCATCGGTGACACTTGAAGATGCGGCACTGGAGCAGACCGCGCTGGCAACACTTGAAAAACTGCAAACCCATTTGCGGGTCGACGGGCGGCTCTATCACAGTTTCAGGAACGGACAGGTCAGAAGTCACGCCACGGCGGATGATTATGCCTTGCTGATTTCAGCACATCTTGCGGCCTATGAAGTAACGCTTGACCGGCACTGGGTCGAACGGGCAGGCAGTCTCACGGATGAGGCCATGGACCATTACCTTGATCAGGACGACGGGGCTTTTTCCATGGCACCGAAAGATGCGACAGATCTTATCGTTCGCGACAAATATGCAAATGATGACGTGACGCCGAATGCCAACGCCACCATGGTCATCAATCTTTGGAAGCTTTCAGCCTATCTGAACAGGCCGGATTATCAGCAGACCGCGGAAGCTGTTTTTGAATGGCTCAAACCGCACATGACCAGAAACCCGTTTGCCTGCCCGACCGCCTGGCTGGCCTTCACCGCACTGGCCGAACAGACCCAGCTTGTTCTTGTTGGTGACCCGGAAGATGAAAACTTCACCGGCCTGCACAAGGCTTGCCTGAAGATTTCGTCTCCGAATCGATTGATCATGCAAGTGAGCAGGGACGAGCAGTTACCTGCTGATCATCCTGCATTTGGAAAAACCGGCCTTGATGAGCCGGCTGTATTCCTGTGCCGCAATCAGACTTGCAACCTGCCCGTAACCAGGGCGGAAGACCTGTTGAAATCAGGCATTCATTGAATCGAAGAAGTCATCGTTGGATTTGGTCTGGCGCAGCTTGTCCAGAAGGAACTCGATTGCATCAACGGTACCCATCGGATTGAGAATCCGGCGCAGCACATAGGTCTTCTTGAGATTGACAGGGTCAACCAGAAGCTCTTCCTTACGGGTACCGGAGCGCAGGATGTCCATGGCCGGGAAGACGCGCTTGTCGGCAACCTTGCGATCGAGGACAACTTCCGAGTTGCCGGTGCCCTTGAACTCTTCAAAGATAACTTCGTCCATACGGCTGCCGGTATCAATCAGCGCAGTGGCGATAATGGTAAGCGAACCACCTTCTTCAATATTTCGCGCGGCACCGAAGAACCGTTTTGGACGCTGCAGCGCATTGGCGTCGACACCACCGGTAAGAACCTTGCCCGACGATGGCACGACCGTATTGTAGGCGCGTCCAAGCCGGGTAATGGAGTCCAGCAGGATCACCACATCACGGCCATGCTCAACCAGGCGTTTGGCTTTTTCAATCACCATTTCGGCAACCTGAACGTGGCGGCTGGCCGGCTCATCAAATGTCGAGCTGACAACCTCGCCTTTCACCGACCGGCGCATGTCGGTCACTTCTTCCGGCCGCTCATCGATCAGCAGCACGATCAGGTAACACTCAGGATGGTTGGTTGCCACCGACTGGGCGATGTTCTGAAGTAAAACGGTCTTGCCTGTTCTCGGCGGTGCCACGATCAGCGCACGCTGGCCCTTGCCAAATGGTGCCACCAGGTCGATCACCCGGCTTGAGTAATCCTTCTTTGTCGGATCGTTCACTTCCATGAACAGGCGCTCGTCCGGATACAGCGGCGTCAGATTGTCAAAATGAATTTTGTGGCGAACCTTTTCAGGTTCCTGGAAGTTGATCGAGTTGACCTTCAGCAGCGCAAAATATCGCTCGCCGTCCTTTGGGCTGCGTATGTCACCTTCAACCGTATCACCGGTCTTCAGCGCGAATTTCCGGATCTGACTGGGGCTTACATAAATATCATCGGGTCCAGCCAGGTAATTGGCATCAGGTGAGCGCAGGAAACCAAACCCGTCAGGCATCACTTCAACAACACCTTCGCCGATGATGTTGACATCCCGTGCAGCCAGGCTCTTCAAGATCGTGAACATCAGTTCCTGCTTGCGCAGCACGCTGGCGTTTTCAACTTCAAGCTCTTCGGCTGCACTCAGAAGTTCAGCTGGAGATTTCTGCTTAAGATCAAAAAGTTTGATCTGCTCGAGTTCGTCAAGATTGGTCATCGGTTATCGACCCATATGTGTGATCAGGAAAATTGGCGCTCAGCTCACATGTCGGATTGAGTGATTACCAGATAGGGGAGGCGTCGGCAGTCTGTAAAAGCGTTGCCGTGCTGCGTCGTATATAACAGCTTCGATCACTTTAGAAAACAGCAAAAAACATTACAATCGCATCACAGAAACGGTTTTACGACCACCAGGCAAACGATACCGATCATCAACACGGTCGGTACTTCATTGGCAATACGAAATGTTTTCGCCGCCCTGATGTTCTTGTCCGCCGCAAATATCCTGACCTGACCGGCAAGCCAGAAATGCGCCACCGTCATCGCCAGCACAAGCACGAGTTTCAACACAAACCACAGCGGCAGGTCACTCCACAAACCCTGAAGTACGCCCAGCCAGATTCCAAAAATCCAGCTCACGATCATTGCCGGCGTCATGATCGCTTTCAGCAGCCGCCGCTCCATGATCTTGAGCGTCTCGGACAGCTCACCGCCATTGCCGGCATTGGCATGATAGACCATCAGCCGCGGCAGATAGAGAAGGCCCGCCATCCACGAAATGACAGCCAGCAGATGCACGACCTTGAGCCATTCATAGGACATTACTTGCCTGCACTGTCAAATTCGCGAATGAACGAAACCAGGTCACTGACATGCTCCGGTGGCGTTTCTTTTCGTATCCCGTGACCAAGGTTGAAAATATGCCTGTCCATTGGCAGGTCCTGTAAAATCAGCCTCGTCGCATTCAGCATGCCGGCCCCCCCGCCGATCAGGGAAAGAGGGTCCAGATTTCCTTGTACCACGCAGTGCTCAATCAGATTATCCCTGGCCCACCTTGTGTTCACCGGCCATTCGATGCTGACCCCGTCAACCTGACTTGCTGCGACAAAGTCAGTCTGGGAAACCCCGATACCGCGGGCAAAACCGATCACCGGAATATGAGGGTAGCGCTTCTTCAGCTCCGAGCGGATCGCCGCAATTGGTGTAAAACAATATCGCTCCAGCAATTCACCGCTCAGATCTCCCGACCAGGTGTCGAATATCTGCAGGACCTCGGCACCGGCTTCAACCTGGCATGACAAGTATTCAATGGAGGACACGACCAGCTTCTCGATAAGGTCGTTCAGCCAGGCCTCATTTGCAAAAGCCGCCAGCCGTGATGCAGCCCGTTCAACAGATGTACCGCCTTCAATCATGTAGGTTGCAACAGTCCAGGGAGCACCGCAAAATCCGATCAGTGTCTTGTCATCATCAAGCTTGGCCTTGATCGCAGAAACGGCTTCGTAAACCGGGGACAGCGTCTTGTTGAGATCATCGATACCACTCACCAGTTGAGCAACATCAGACACCGAGCCGATCTTTCTCAGGACCGGTCCTTCACCCTCACGAAAATCCAGATCGCAACCCATTGCCTGGGGGATCAACAGAATATCTGCAAACAGGATAGCGGCATCCAGGTCGTAGCGGCGCAATGGCTGCAATGTCACTTCACAGGCAAGCTCAGGGGTATAACAAAGGTTCAAAAATCCCCCTGCCGTTTGCCTGACTTCCCGGTACTCGGGCAGATAACGTCCCGCCTGTCTCATAAGCCAGACAGGACGCCGTGATGGAGACAAACCTGTAAGGGTATCCAGTAGGGGCTTGCTCAATCTCTTTATCCTTCTTTCAAACAATCTATATCTTTAGGTGTTGATGATGTTGTGCTGTGGATAGCAAAAATGAAATCTCATCAACAGCGCTCACGTGGACACAGTCATTTATCCACGCAAATCACATAAACTTTCCCAGCCTAATCTGAATCTATAACTACCTGATATAGTTATATGAATAATTCCAGGAAAATATTTTCCCACAATCTGGTCAGCGCTATCATGGACCCTGTGATGAAATGCCCGCAGCTATCCACAGTTGAAATACCTATCCAGTGTCACCGGTATTCTGAACAAACCACGCTGCATGTGGATCAAACAAACATGCGTCCGATCCAGCTTCCTCTTTTCCACAATTCATAAACACGCTATGCCCGGCTTATGAAAACCACAGCCAAACAATATTTCCATATGCATATGGTTTCCGATGCGACCGGCGAAACCCTGAACACCGTAGCCAGGGCCGCGACCGCTTACTATGCCGGCTACCAGCCCATCGAACATATCTACACCCTGGTCAGGACCTCCAAGCAACTCGACCGAATGATTGGCGAAGTGGAAAAGCAACCAGGCATCGTCCTGTACACAATCGCAGACGCCAAGCTGAAAGCTGAAATTGAACAGCGCTGCGAAGCCTTGTCTATCCCGTGTATCTCCATTCTCGATCCGGTTATTGCCAGCCTGGCCACATACCTGAATGCCAAGTCCAAACCACATATTGGCGGCCAGCATGTTCTCAATGCGGAATATTTTCAGAGAATTGACGCGCTGAACTATACCATGGCCCATGATGATGGTCAGATAACGCAAGACCTGGAATCGGCAGATGTGGTGTTGCTGGGTGTAAGCAGATCGTCCAAGACACCGACAAGCATCTATCTGGCCAATCGTGGTATCAAGACCGCCAATATCCCGCTTGTGCCGGGTATCCCGACGCCACCGGGATTGTCCAAGCTGAAGCATCCCCTGATTGTAGGGTTGATTGCCAGTGCAGATCGCATTTCCCAGATTCGCCGCCACCGGTTGCTGACGCTGAATGAAGGGCGCGACACATCCTATGTGGATCGCAAGGCCATCACTGAAGAGCTGTTGGCAATGCGTAAACTGTGCAGCGCGAACAATTGGCCCATTATTGATGTGACGCGCCGGTCCATTGAAGAAACGGCTGCTGCTGTCATGAACCTCATGGCAGACCCGAACCCCAAATCCCCATGAACAAGGGTCAAGACCAATGAAACTGATCCTTGCATCAAACAGTGCGGCACGCCGGCAAATGCTGAGTAATGCGGGCTACCGGTTCGATACAATTGCAGCCGACATCGATGAGCGTGCTTTGAAAACCGCGCATCTGGACGCTAGCCTGCCCATCGATGATCTGGCGCTTGTGCTGGCCAATGCCAAGGCACAGGCAGTCAGCACAGACCACCCGGCTGATCTGGTGATCGGTTCGGATCAGGTTCTGATTTGTGAGGGGAAAGTTTTCACCAAGGTAAACACCCTGCCGCAAGCTGCCCAACAGCTTACCGAACTGCAGGGTAAAACCCATGTTCTGATTTCAGCCGTTGCGTGCTGGCATGAAAATCAACCGGTGTTTCAAACCTCGGAAACTGCCAGCATGAGCATGTATCGACTCACTGCCAAAGATATAGATACATATCTGGCGGAGACAGGATCAACAATTCTGGGATCGGTAGGGTGTTATCAGATTGAGGGAAAAGGCATTCGGTTGTTTGAAGAAGTCCAGGGTTCCCATTTCACCATCATGGGTATGCCGCTGACCCCGCTTGTCAAATTTCTCAAGGATCAGAACAACCTGCCATGAACCCGAACACAACCAACAGCGTCTGCATTCTGGGACACGGCATTACCTATTCCCGGTCACCGCTCATCCACAATTACTGGATCGAGAAGTATGGAGTCGATTCGGAGTATGGTATCTGCGATTTACCCGCAGAAAAACTGCCTGGCTTCCTGTCCTCCATCCGTGACGGGAAATCAGCCGGCTGCAATGTCACCACGCCGTACAAGCAAACCGTCATTCAATATCTTGATGCCATTGACGATGCCGCTTCGGGTATTGGCAGCGTGAACACCATCTATCGCCGCGATGGTCTGCTGAGAGGAACCTCGACCGATGGGGCCGGATATATCGGCCATCTCACAAACACCCATCCGGACCTGCAACTGAAAAACGCCAGGGTGCTTGTCCTGGGCGCCGGCGGTGCTGCCCGCAGTATTGCCGACGCCCTGGCGCAAAGCGGCTGTTCGGTGATTTACATCGCCAATCGCACATTGCAAAAAGCCCGCGAAATTGCCGCGCTTCAACCGGATATAATTGAGCCGCTAGCATGGGACGATTTGCAATCAATCGCCGGGCTCGTGGATTTGCTTGTCAACACGACCTCGCTTGGCATGGTTGGACGGCAGCCTTTGCTGTTTCCTCTTGAAAACACCCAACCGGATTGTGTTGTCAGCGACATTGTCTACGCGCCGCTGGAAACCGAATTGCTGTCCCAGGCCCGCAGTCTCGGGCGCCCGGTTCTTGACGGGCTCGGCATGTTGCTGCACCAGGCAGTACCGGGTTTTCAGTTGTGGTTTGGTATCGAGCCGCAGGTCACGGATGAATTGCGCGCACTGGTTGAACAGGATTTGTTGTCTCATGTCTGACGGATCCGTTCTCAAGGCAGCGCTTACCGGATCCATCGCCATGGGCAAATCGACAGTTGCGGCCATGCTGCGCGACGCTGGTATTGCAGTGTTTGATGCCGACGCTGTCGTCCATCAGCTTTACGCCAAAAATGGCAAGGCAGTCGAAGCCGTGGGCCGGCTGTTTCCATCGGTCGTCAAGGATGGCGCAATTGACCGTGCAGCACTTTCGAAGCAAGTGCTCAACGACACACAAGCCATGAAAAAACTGGAAGCAGTAGTGCATCCTCTGGTTCGCCACCAACAGGCGGAGTTCATGCGAGCAGTCAAGTCCTCTGGAAGCAGCATCGCGGTGTTTGACATACCCTTGCTGTTTGAAACCGGAAGGGAGCAGGAGTTTGACGCTGTTCTGGTGGTATCAGCCCCTTATGAAATCCAGCGTGCACGTGCCCTGGCCAGACCGGGCATGAGTGAGGTAAAGTTTGAAGCCATACTGGCAAGGCAGGTTCCTGATGAGGAAAAACGCGCTGCAGCCACCCACATAATTTCAACAGATGTGCCGATGGAAGATACACAGGCCCAGGTTCTTGCTATTGTCGCAGAGCTTCAATCACTAGCCGGAGACCTCCCGCATGCGTGAAATCGTGATGGATACCGAAACCACAGGTCTTGATCCGTTCACCGGTCATCGCATTGTGGAGATTGGAGCCGTTGAACTGCTGAATCATATCCCCACCGGCACGGTCTATCATCAGTACATCAACCCGCAGCGCGATATGCCTGAGGAGGCTTTTAATGTGCATGGGCTGTCGGAGGAGTTTCTGGGGTCCAAACCGGTCTTTGCAGACATTGCGCAGGATTTTCTCAAGTTCATCGATGACGGCATTTTGATCATTCACAATGCACCGTTTGACATGAAATTCCTCAATGCTGAATTTTCCTGGATCGACATCGAACAACTTTCAATGGACCGGGTCATCGATACGCTGGCCCTTGCCCGCAAACGTTATCCGATGGGCCCGAACAGTCTCGATGCCCTGTGCCGGCGCTACAGTATCGACAATTCGAAGCGCGACAAGCACGGCGCATTGCTCGATTCGGAACTGCTGGCTGACGTCTATATGGAACTGATCGGTGGTCGCCAGACAGTGCTTGGCCTGACCAGTGATACCAACCAGGTCGAAAACAAAGTCGAGGTCGGAAAAATCCAGGTAGGTGCCCGCCCGGCCCCGCTGCCCGGCAGACTGAGCCAGGCAGAGGCTGACGCTCACAATGACATGGTTGCCGGTCTTGGAGACAAGGCGTTGTGGCGAAGTGCCGGCAACAACTAGGGTCCAGGCCCATCAATTCCTCAGGCGGAGTTCCTGGATCAAAGATAAAGCCCACTTTGCTGCCCTTGGATTGCCGATGCCGGATCTGTCGCTATATGTTCGCATCATATCCGACATTGCGTGTTGGCTTGTATTGCGCATCATGGATATGCTCGAACAGAGGGTGCAGTGCAAAGCTATCAAAGTCAGCAATGGATTTAGGGTGCAGAAGCGGATCTATGGTGATCAGAAGCATCATGCACACACCGTCGGTTGCCAGTGTGGGGGCTTGGCAACGAGGTTTCGGAGCCGGATTGGCGGCTCTATGCTTGCCATTGTGCGAAAAATGCCGGCGCCAGGTGCGGGCTCGTTGCCCCGACGGTACGATCCATCAGGCTGTCGGTGTCGTGAGTCGGCTTTACGCTTCAGATGGCGGCACACCGCGACGTGGTCCGGTCCACCGACAGCGACTCCAAAGCTCGATTGTCTCATGTGCAGCCGATCTCGGCAACCAGGTAGTTCATGCGAGAAGCCGGCGCATGCCGACACGCTGGAATCCAGCCGGTTAACCTGGCAGCGCAACCGGTCGAATATCGCAATGCAATTAAATCGGATATCATGGAGCGCTTGCCGGATGGCAAATTGCTCTCCGGTGGCCGCGGAATATCGGAGGAGCCGCGCTGTTGAGACGGATGAAGCAGTTGGCTGCGATGTGTCGCAATCATGGGATGCAGCTGAAATCCGGCACTTCCATTGACGACAGCAACTCGCCACGGCAACGCTCGACTTGACACTGGTTAAACTTGCCAGAGCGGCGTTGCATCAGCGGTACGCGAGTAGTGCTCACAGCAGTCGCAACATGGGTTCAAGTTGACCCATAAACCTGATCCAGCGTACGAAATTGCGGTTCGAGGCAGGCACGGGATTTTGTCGAAATTAACAAAAAGCCAGGCAATCCAGGTTTTGTCCGCAGCCCAACATCGGGTCAGCGGTATGGCCAAGTACTGTAAACGCCAGGTCCGGGTTCAGTTGTCCAAACTCTCGACACTATGCATCCGCGTTTGTAGCTTCGGCGGCAACGCGCTGCTGATACATGGCTGCAAAGTCAATTGGATCCAGCATGAGCGGCGGAAAACCGCCATTTCGGGTCACATCAGCCACGATCTGCCTGGCAAACGGGAATATCATGCGCGGGCATTCGACCAGGACGATCGGGTGAAGAGCATCCTGCGGGATGTTCTCCAGCCGGAATATGCCTGCATAAAGCAGCTCGGTGGCGAACACCACCTTGTCCTTGTGCATGGCCTTGGCATCGAGATGCAGTTCAACTTCAAAGTCGGTTTCGGCCAGAGGTTTGGCGTTTACATTGACTGATATGTTGATTTCCGGCTGGCCTTCCTGGCCGGCCAGCGATCGTGGCGCGTCGGGATTTTCAAATGAAAGATCCTTCACATACTGACCGAGAATTTTCATTGATGGCGCGCCGCCCTGCGTAGCCCCGTTGCTGCCGGTCGCTTCCGGTGCTGCTGCCGCCGCTGCTGGTGCTGCCTTCTTGCTTGCCTTCTTCGCCGCTTTTGCCATGGTCAATCTGCCCTTTGAGTCATAAAGTCGAACTTGTTACAGGACGCGTGGCTATCACGGCATCGGCATTCGTGCAAGTTATCATACTGCCCGGCAAATTCCCGATGTGATCCTTATCGCCGGCATTATTGATTACGTTTCGTATTGCCGGGTTTTTCTGCGCCATTTTCAGGTGTCTCGTCAATCTCGACAGCTTCAATATCAATAACGGTGCCACCTGACCGGTTCGCGTTGCCGGTCGTTTGTGTTGATGACCACTGTGTCGATGTGACAACATTTGGTTCGATAATTTTCCAGATTTTCGTTGCAATCAGCTCGCGTACCGGCGGTATCAACAAGGCAAACCCGAGTGTGTCCGTGGCAAAACCGGGTGTAAGTAAAAGGACACCTGCTATCAAGACAAACAGACCCTGGGCCAGCGCGGCTACCGGCATTTCTCCGCGATTGGCGGAATTCTGGACTTTACGAATTACATCAATGCCCTGACTGCGTACAAGCATGGTGCCGGCAATGGCGGTCAGTATGATAAGTCCCAGTGTCGCGGGCACACCAATATAGGAGCCGATTTGCAAAAACAGCCCGATCTCCACAATCGGGACCACAACAAAAGCTAGAAACAGAAAAAATCGCATTGGTAATCACACTTGATCGCTATGGTTCGCAAATTACGCTGCTTGGTGAATTGTCAGGCATGATCACAATGCCGCAGCATTGTACCTTTGTGCAATCAGTACTTATATAACAGTATATAAACCAATTGCAGGCGTCATTGCCGCCGGCACACCAACCAACGACAGGAACTGGCAAACGTCATGAATCAGGTCTTTGACCCTTTCAATATTATTATTCTCGCAGTGGCTGTGATCATATTCTTCCGTCTGCGCGCCGTGCTTGGCACCCGGACCGGCAACGAAAAGCCGTTCGACCCGTTCGCTGGTGAAAACGATGATGCACAAGCCCCGTCCCAGGATAATGTGGTGCCACTACCGGCCCGAAACAAGCCGGCATCCATCAATCCCCCCGGTTCCGACGACGACGAGGATGAGGATGAAGACGAGCGCAAGCCTGTCTGGCAGGGGTTTGCCAGGAAAGGCTCAGCTGTCGCGAAAGGTATTGAGAACCTGGTCAAGGCGGACAATGACTTTTCGCCGGGGGAATTTCTCGGTGGCGCGCGCATGGCCTACGAAATGATCGTCAATGCCTTTGCAGAGGGTGACAAGCAGGCTCTGAAGCCGTTATTGTCCAGGGAGGTCTATGACGGATTTGCAGCCGCGATTGATGAGCGCAAGAAACTGCAGCACACACTGGAATCGAAATTTGTCGGTATCAACAAGGCCGATATCAGCAAAATCAGTATTGCCGGCGGCGATGCGCAGGTCAGCATCAAGTTTGTCAGCGACCTGATCACTGCAACCCTGGATGAGGAGGGCAGGGTGATTGATGGTGATCCGTCCGAAATCCAGCAAATCACGGACGTGTGGACCTTTGAGCGTCCGGTCAATTCACGCGATCCAAACTGGCGCCTGGTCGCCACCGAGGCTGACTGAGAATAAGGATGCATGCCGCAATCCGTTGCAAACAGCTTGTTATTGCCCTGTTGGCCGTCATGACCTTCATTTCGACAGCACAGCCTGCGCTGGCGTTGCGGCTTGAACAAATGTCGTTCAACAATCTGCCAGGCTGGCGAGGCGATGATCATGGCGCTGCCTTGCGGGTGTTCGTGCGCGCTTGTGATGAACTGACGACCACCGGTGTAGGTTTTGCCCGCAAGGCGTTGTTGTCCGGTACTCGCCGGGACTGGCTGACGGTGTGTGAGCAGGCAAAGCGGGCTGATGTCTCGCCCAGTATGGCCCGGAGGTTTTTCGAGGACCATCTGGTTGCTGTGAACATCACCGGTGTCGATGGTCAGTTTACCGGTTATTTCGAACCTGAAGTTGAAGGCAGCAGGCTCAAAAGCGGTGAGTTCAGCGTTCCGGTTCTCGGCCGGCCGGATGATCTGGTCAAGCTGTCCCGATCTGCCGCGGCCAGGCTGGGTGTTGTGTATGGCCGGGTAGCCAATGGCGTGGCACAGCCCTACTTCACCCGTCAGCAGATCGAACAGGGCCGGCTGTCATCGCAAAAACTTGAGTTGCTGTACCTGAAGTCCTGGCGCGATTTGTTCTTCATGCAGATACAGGGCTCCGGCCGGGTGCGGCTGCGCGAAGGGGGCAATGTGCGCCTTGGTTATGCGGCAAAAACAGGCTTGCCCTACACATCAATCGGCAAGGTTCTGATCGACCGCAATGAAATGACCCGTGAAGGCATGTCCATGCAGGCATTGCGGACCTGGCTGAAAAACAATCCCGATCAGGCTCGCCAGGTCATGTGGGAAAACAAATCCTATGTATTCTTCCGCGAGTTGAAAAACCACGGCGCTGAAACCGGGCCGGTTGGCGCTCAGAACCTGCCGCTGACAACACTGCGCTCCCTGGCGGTTGACCGGCGCTATTGGGCGCTTGGCGTCCCGCTCTGGGTGTCTACGACGGTTTTTGCCGGCGGCAGTCTTGAACCCTTCAATCAGCTTATGATTGCCCAGGATACAGGGTCG
Source organism: uncultured Alphaproteobacteria bacterium (assembly GCA_963698275.1). Taxonomy (GTDB): domain Bacteria; phylum Pseudomonadota; class Alphaproteobacteria; order Rhizobiales; family Aestuariivirgaceae; genus Anderseniella. The sequence continues at coordinate 44,302 of CAVOQE010000003.1, forward strand.
GCCATCAAGGGTCCGGCGCGCGGTGACGTGTTCATGGGAACCGGGCATCAGGCAGGTATGGACGCCGGCGCCATGGATCAGGCCGGATCCCTGACCGCCCTGGTGCCGCGGGCGCTGGCAACCCGGCTGCTGCGGACATACGGCAGATGAAAAAATCCGGCAGGACCACACACGGCTCTCGTGCCGGTCAGTTGAAGGACGATGATCACGCGGTCTGGGAACAGGTCACCCGGACCGTACAGCCACTCAACCGGCTTCCCTATGTAAGACCGGTCACTGAAGCCAAACCGGCACGACCGGTTTCAGGCCACGAACGCAACGGCAAGAGCGTGCCCAAGCCCGTTGATCCGGTCCGCAAGGCCGCCCGTTCCATTGCCCGGCAGGCTATTCAGACCCAATCGCACAATAATCTGGACAGGCGGCATAAGCAGAAACTGTCGCGTGGCAATGTTGATATTGAAGCACGGCTGGATTTGCACGGGCACTCCGTGGAGCGCGCCCGCATGTCGCTGCTGGGATTTCTGCAATCTTCGCGCGAACGCGGGTTTCGCAATGTACTTGTTATCACCGGCAAGGGTGCTTCTCCGTTCACCAGGCACACCCTGCATTCAACAGATGTGTTTCAGGCGCCGGAACGTCTCGGGCGGTTGCGGGCCGAGTTTCCACGCTGGATGGCGCAGCGCGAGTTTTCATCCAGCATAGTCGGATTTCAGCCTGCTCACCCGCGCCATGGCGGAGGCGGCGCTTTTTACGTTCGGCTGAAACGAAAGGCTGACCGGTCATGACGCCGTTTGGAGAAAAAATCCGCGCCTTGCGAAAAGACCGGGGTGTGACCATGAAGCAAATGGCGCAGGCCATTGGTGTCAGTGCGCCCTATCTGTCGGCCCTGGAAAACGGCAAGCGCGGCCTGCCCAGCTGGTATCTGGTTCAGCGCATCATCGCCTACTTCAACGTAATCTGGGATGAGGCAGAAGATATTGCCGCGCTGGCACGCCTGTCACACCCGCGTTGCGTCATTGACACGTCCGGCCTGTCGCCCAGGGCCACCGAACTTGCCAACCGTCTGGCAGGCAGCATCTCCCGGCTGAGCGAAACCGACCTGCAACAGCATTTGCAGCTGCTTGATCAGTCCGATCCCGTGGACGACAAATCTAAAGAATAAACTTCGACAAGTCCGTATCACGGGCCAGATCGCCAATATTCTTTTCGACAAACGCGCGATCAAGAACGACGGTCTCTCCGCCCCGGTCGGTGGCGGTGTAGCTTACCTCTTCAAGCACCCGTTCCATAATTGTCTGCAGGCGGCGTGCGCCGATATTTTCCACCGACGAGTTTACTTCCGCCGCGATGTCGGCCAGGGCTTCAACCCCGTCGTCGGTGACTTCCAGGGTCAGGTCTTCGGTGGCCATCAGTGCAATGTACTGTTTGACCAGGCTTGCCTCGGGCTCCACCAGAATGCGCACGAAATCATCACGGGTAAGCGCTTTCAGTTCCACCCGAATCGGCAACCGGCCCTGGAGTTCCGGCAGCAGGTCCGACGGTTTGGCGACATGAAACGCACCTGAAGCGATGAACAGGATATGGTCGGTCTTGACCGGTCCGTGCTTGGTGCTGACGGTGGTGCCTTCAATAAGCGGCAGCAGGTCGCGCTGCACGCCTTCGCGGCTTACATCCGCGCCCTGTCTGTCGGCCCTGGCGGTGACCTTGTCGATCTCGTCCAGGAACACAATGCCATTGTTCTCGGCAGCCTCGATTGCCTCACTGACGATCTGTTCCTGATCAATCAGCTTGTCGGATTCTTCCGGCATCAGGAGGTCGTGGCTTTCACGCACGGTGATGCGCCGGGTTTTGGTGCGCCCGCCCATGGCCTTGCCCAACATGTCGGACAGGTTGACCATGCCGACGGATGAGCCCGGCATGCCGGGAATATCCATTGTCGGCATGCCTGAACTGTTGTCGACGACCTCGAGCTCGATTTCCTTGTCGTCCAGCTCGCCACTGCGCAGTTTCACCCGGAAACTGTCGCGCGTGCCCTTGGAGGCATTCGGTCCCACCAGTGCGTCCAGCACCCGGTTTTCAGCATTGGCCTGGGCATTGGCCTCAACGTCCTTGCGGCGCGTTTCGCGGGCAAGGCCGATGCCGACTTCAACAAGATCACGGACAATCTGCTCAACGTCCCGGCCGACATAGCCAACCTCGGTGAACTTTGTGGCCTCCACCTTGATGAACGGCGCGTTGGCAAGTTTCGCCAGGCGTCTTGCGATCTCGGTCTTGCCGACACCGGTGGGCCCGATCATCAGGATGTTCTTTGGCATCACTTCGTCGCGCAGGTCGGCATCCAGCTGCTTGCGGCGCCAGCGATTGCGCAAGGCGATGGCAACCATGCGCTTTGCGTCCTGCTGACCGACAATATGCCGGTCAAGCTCCGATACGATCTCGCGTGGAGAGAAGTCAGTCATGGTGGTGCAGTGTCCTACTTGGATTTATCGAGTTTCTCGACCGTCACGTTTTCATTGGTGAAAACACAGATATCGGCGGCAATTTTCATGGCGCGCCGGGCAATTTGTTCGGCGTCCATGTCGCTGTCGGCAAGCGCGCGTGCCGCAGCAAGTGCGTAATTGCCGCCGGACCCGATGGCGATGATGCCGTTTTCCGGTTCAAGCACGTCGCCGGTGCCGGTCAGCACCAGGCTGGTTCCCCGGTCAGCCACGATCATCATGGCCTCCAGCCGGCGCAGATACCTGTCGGTGCGCCAGTCCTTGGCCAGTTCCACGCAGGCCCGGGTCAACTGGTTGGGATATTGTTCAAGCTTGGCCTCAAGACGTTCAAACAGCGTCATGGCATCAGCGGTCGCACCGGCGAACCCGGCAATGACGTCTCCCTTGCCCAGTGGCCGCACCTTGCGGGCGTTCGATTTGATCACCGTGTTGGCCAGGCTGACCTGGCCGTCTCCCGCAACCACCACGCAATCGCCCTTGCGGACGGTGACGATTGTCGTGCCATGCCAGAGGCTGGCATCAGTGTTATGTGTCATGAATCAACTCTCAGTTGTATGTCTGGTAGTTATTTGGGAACTGCCTATGGCCAATAAAAGACCCTGCCCGGTTAATCAAGCCATGGTTGGGGCCTTGCGTCGCCGTCGCAGCCTGCTAAAAGTCAGCCCCAAAGGCGCACCATGATGGAAGTTGACCATGCGAACAGCCAGTATAACACGCAAGACCAACGAGACCGATGTCGCCGTTGAGGTTAACCTTGATGGAACCGGTAAACGCTCGATTGAGACCGGCATCGGGTTTCTGGATCACATGATTGATCAGTTGTCGCGCCACTCGCTGATAGACATGACCATCAAGACCGCCGGTGATCTGCACATCGACATGCATCACACCACCGAAGATACCGGTATTGCACTGGGCCAGGCGATATCGAAGGCTCTGGGTGATCGCCGCGGTATACGCCGGTATGGCCACGCCTACCTGGCGATGGACGAGGCACTGTCGCGGGCCAGCGTTGATGTCTCCGGCAGGCCGTTTCTGGTATGGCGTAGCGAGTTCAGTGCCGACAAGATCGGGGAAATGGATACCGAGCTGTTCCGCGAATTCTTTCAGGCGTTTGCGCAAAACGCCGGTATGACCGTGCACGTTGAAACCTTGTATGGCGTCAACAATCACCATATTGCGGAGAGCTGCTTCAAGGCCGTTGCGCGCGCGCTGCGTGATTGCCTCGAAATTGACCCGCGTATGCCGGACGCTGTCCCGTCGACCAAGGGAACGCTTGGCGGAGAAGGATGATGTCATGCTGACCTATACTGCTCATCGCAAACAGGACGAGCTCGCGCCGGATCAGATCGATGACGGCAAGGGTGTCGTGTTCGTCAAGGACGGGTTTTCCTGGCTGGCGTTCTTCATTCCGGTTTTCTGGATGCTGTGGCATCGCTTGTGGTTACCACTGGTCGGCTACATCGTCGCTGTGGCTCTGATTGCTCTGGCCGGCTATGTGTTTTCCTGGCCGGAGAACCTGACCGGGGCCGTTGGCCTTCTGGCCAATCTGTTTTTCGGACTTGAAGGCAACAATTTCCGCCGCCGGGCCCTGGCCAAACGTGGCTTCGATGAAGTTGCCGACATTGTTGCCGACAATGGCGAAGAAGCCTCATACCGGTTTTTTGCCGCACGGCTTTCGGATCAGAACGGATAGATGAGGCATGCGGGTTGCTATCATTGATTACGGCTCAGGTAATCTGCGCTCGGCCCAGAAGTCGTTTGAGCGGGCTGCATCCATGCTGGACAGCGCCACCAGCATTGAACTCGTTGACACACCGGAACAAGTGGCAAGCGCTGACAGGGTAGTGCTGCCGGGTGTCGGCGCCTACCGCGACTGTCACGACGGCATTCACGCCATTGACGGCATGTGGCAGGCCATTGAGGAACACTGCACGGCAAGAGCCCGGCCGTTTCTGGGGATTTGTGTCGGCATGCAACTGATGGCCACGCGTGGCCTTGAACATACGGTAACACCGGGCTTTGGATGGATCGAAGGTGAAGTGGACCGCATTGATGTTGGTGATACCGGTCTCAAGATTCCACATATGGGCTGGAACACGCTGGATGTTACCCAACCGCATGCGCTGCTGGACGGCATCGAAACCGGCTCCGGTGGTCAACATGCCTATTTCGTGCATTCCTACCACCTGCGCGCGCGCAATGCGGCGGACGTTGTTGCAACGGCCCGGTACGGCGAGCCGATCACTGCCATGGTTGCCAGCGGTAATATGGCGGGCACGCAGTTCCATCCGGAAAAAAGCCAGGCACTTGGTCTGGCTTTGATTTCGAATTTTCTGACCTGGGCACCCTGAGGACCACCTGATCAATGATTCTTTTTCCCGCGATTGACCTCAAGGATGGCCAGTGTGTCCGCCTGAAGCTGGGTGACATGGAGCAGGCAACTGTATTTGCCGATGATCCTGCCGCACAGGCGCGGACATTTCAGGACCAGGGGTTCGAATACCTGCACATGGTAGACCTGAACGGTGCTTTTGCCGGCACATCGGTTAATGGCGAAGCCGTTGAGGCGATATTGAAGGCGGTGTCCATTCCGGTTCAGCTCGGCGGTGGCATACGCGATCTGGATGCGATTGCCGGTTGGCTGGACAAGGGCATTGCCCGGGTCATTCTCGGCACGCTTGCGGTTCGTGATCCTGAGCTGGTGCGCCAGGCCTGCCGGGAATTTCCGGGCCGTGTTGCGGTCGGCATTGATGCCAAAGGTGGTTATGTTGCGGTTGAAGGCTGGGCGGAAAGTTCCACCTTGAGCGTGCTGGAGCTGGCGTCCAAGTTTGAAGATGCCGGCGTTGCTGCCATCATCTATACCGACATTGACCGTGACGGCATTCTGGCCGGCCTGAATATAACATCGACCCTGGAACTGGCGGGTGCCACGAGCATTCCGGTCATTGCCAGCGGTGGACTGGCGTCCATGGACGATATCAACCGTTTGACGCACAAAGACTGTGCGGTGCTGGAAGGCGCGATCAGCGGGCGGGCACTGTATGATGGCCGCATTGACCCGGCCCTGGCATTGCAAACCCTGAAAGGCGCAAGCTATGCTTAAGGCCCGTATCATTCCCTGCCTGGACGTGAAGGATGGCCGGGTTGTCAAAGGGGTTAATTTCGTTGACCTGCGTGATGCCGGCGATCCGGTGCAGATCGCAAAAGCCTATGACGCGGCCGGTGCCGACGAGCTGTGCTTTCTGGACATCACCGCAACCCATGAAAACCGGGGCATTATTTTCGACGTTGTGCGGCAAACCGCCGAACAGTGTTTCATGCCGCTGACGGTAGGCGGCGGTGTTCGCACCACCGATGACATTCGTAAATTGTTGCTGGCCGGTGCCGACAAGGTGTCGATCAATACCGCGGCGGTGAAGAATCCGGAATTCGTGGCTGAAGCCGCCCGCAAGTTCGGCTCGCAATGCATCGTGGTTGCCGTTGATGCCAAAAAGGTCAGCGGCGACAATGAACCGCTGCGCTGGGAAATCTTCACCCATGGCGGACGTGAACCGACCGGCATCGATGCGATCGAGTTTTCCCGCAAGGTGGTTGCACTGGGGGCAGGCGAAATACTTCTGACCTCAATGGACCGGGACGGAACCGGCGATGGCTTTGACATCGAGCTTACCCGGGCGGTGTCGCGCGCGGTCAATGTGCCGGTTATCGCGTCCGGCGGTGTGGGATCTCTGCAACATCTGGTTGACGGCATCAAAAAGGCCGAAGCCAGTGCAGTGCTTGCCGCCTCGATTTTTCACTTCGGAACCCATACGATTTCCGAAGCCAAGCAATTCATGGCACAACAGGGTGTGCCTGTGCGACTGGTGTAACCGGTCGCGCGAGAATTGGAGATGACAATGCAGACGCTGGACAAATTGCAGACACTGGCTCGCCTGGAGGCAATCATTGCGTCCCGGGCTGCCGCTGCTGACGGGGAAACCTCCTATACTGCCGGTTTGCTGGCTGCAGGATCGCAAAAGTGCGCGCGCAAATTTGGCGAAGAGGCCATCGAACTGATACTTGCATCGCAAGGCAGGGATGCAAATCACACAACAGCAGAAGCCGCAGATGTGGTGTATCATCTGCTGGTACTCCTGAAGGCGACAGGTGTGTCGCTTGAACAGGTGATGGACGAACTGGACAACAGGTTCTCGCAAAGCGGTCTGGAAGAAAAGGCATCCCGCAACCCGGGTTGATATGGATCCCATGGATCAGAACACATCACAGCTGTCTCCGTATCGCATCTTTACGCGAACCGAATGGGCCAAGCTCCGCGCTGATACGCCGCTGACCCTGTCGGCTGCCGAGGTCGAGGAACTGCGCGGTGTAAATGATCGTGTGAACCTGGACGAGGTGGTGGCCATCTACCTGCCATTATCGCGATTGCTGAACCTGTATGTTGCGGCCAGCCAGGACCTGTTTTCAGTCACCCAGAACTTTCTCGGCGGCAATAATCACAAGGTGCCCTACATTATCGGGATTGCCGGCAGTGTGGCAGGCGGCAAGAGCACGACTGCCAGGATCCTGCGCGGTTTGCTGGCGCGCTGGCCCAATCATCCAAAAGTCGCGCTATTGCCGACAGATGGATTTCTGCTGCCCAATGCCGTGTTGGAGCGTGAAGGGCTGATGAACCGCAAGGGCTTTCCCGAAAGCTATGACCTGCCTGTACTGTTGAAGTTCCTGTCAGACATCAAGGCCGGTAATCACAATGTGCGGGCACCGGTCTACTCGCATTTCAGCTATGACATTGAACCGGGCAAGCACATCACCATTGACCAGCCGGACATACTCATTGTCGAAGGCCTCAACGTGCTGCAGACCGGCCGGCCGCCGCGCGACGGCAAGGCCATACCCTACGTGTCGGACTATTTTGATTTCTCGATCTTCATCGATGCGGATGAAAACGATTTGCGCACCTGGTATGTCAACCGGTTCTTCTCGTTCCGTGAAACCGCATTTGCGGATCCTGAGTCATACTTCCACAGATATTCAAAACTGTCGGACGTGGAGGCCCAGGAAACCGCCACCCGGATCTGGGAAACCGTCAACCTGGCAAACCTGCGCGAAAACGTGCTGCCGACGCGGCAGCGCGCCGACCTGATATTGCGCAAGGGTCCCGATCACCTGATCAATTCGGTTTATCTGCGAAAACTGTAGAGCATTTCTCACAAAAGTGGATGCCGGTTTTGCGACAAAGAAATGCGACAAGAATAGAATCCACCTAGATAAGTGATTTAAGGGCTGCTTGAGGCCTTGCCCCGATATGCGAGATGATTTCCGCGGCAGCCACATGTCCAAGCCGGGCGCATTCGGCCACCGGCTTGTTGTGCGCATGGCCGAACAGGAAGCCGGAAGCATACAGATCGCCGGCACCGGTGGTATCCACGACCCTTGCGACCGGTTGGGCGGCGACTTCCGTCACCGTGCTCCCTGCCACAATGACACTGCCTTTTTCCGAACGTGTGATCGCCGCCAGCGAGCAATCCTGCGCTACGGCTGCCATGGCTTCCTGCAGGTTTGATGTCTCGTACAGCGACAGAATTTCCGCTTCGTTGGCAAACAATATATCGACGCCGTCGCGGATCAGGGACAGGAAACTGTCGCGGTGCCGGTCCACGCAAAACGAATCCGACAGGGTAAGAGCCACCTGCCGCTTGTTGCTGCCAGCCAGCTGTGCGGCTTTCCTGAAGGCCTCCATGGCGTTGGGCCGGTCCCAGAGATAGCCCTCAAGGTAGGTGATGGTGGCGGCAGCCACCTGCTGTTCGCTGACATCGTCGGGGCCCAGCATGGCGCAGGCACCCAGATAGGTGGACATGGTGCGTTGCCCGTCCGGTGTTACTATGACGATGCAGCGCGCCGTCTGCGGTCCGCCATCGAGAGCAGGTGTATCAAAACTTACCCCGGCGGCGCGAATGTCATGGGCGAACACATCGCCAATCTGGTCCGTTGCCACCTTGCCGATGTAACCGGCAGAGCCGCCAAGCGACGTGACACCGGCAATTGTGTTTGCTGCGGATCCACCGGAAATCTCGGTGGCCGGGCCGATTTTGTCATAGAGCGCCAAAGCGCCATCTTCATCGATCAGTTGCATCGAGCCCTTTTCCAGCGCGTTGTCATCGAGAAATGTGTCGTCGTGGCGGGCGATCACATCGACAATCGCATTGCCAATTCCAAGGACGTCTACATTCTTCTGAGGCATGGGTGGGTTCCTGATCCGGGTAGATTGAAGCTCGCCAGTGCATACACAAATACGGTGCTGTGTTGCAATCGACACTTGCATAGCACCCGAGACCTTCTTATTTGCCAGTGACAGTCCCGTTTCACTTTGAAAGCCGTTACATGATCGCCTCAACATTCCGTGCCATGCGTGATGTTCTGTCACCTGAGTTCCGTTCAATCCTGTGGAAAGCCATCGGACTGACACTGCTGGTGTTCATCGGCCTGTTGGCGGCGTTGTGGGTCGGCAGCGCAGCATTGCTGGTCTTGCCCTGGCCGTGGCTCGACGAGGTTATTGCCGGGGCAGCGAGTCTTGTTCTGCTGGTGGTGTTTTTCTTCCTGATGGCACCGGTAACGGCGATCTTTGCGGGCCTGTTTCTGGATACGGCAGCTGATATCGTTGAAGTCAGCCACTATCCGGGCGACACTAAGGGCAATCCACCGTCGGCATGGTCGTCAGCTGTAATGGGGCTGCAATTCGGATTGCTGGTACTGGCGGTAAACATTGTTATCCTGCCAACCGTGTTTCTCGGTATCGGCGTGGCCATCATGCTCATCGCCAATGCCTATCTGCTGGGCCGGGAGTATTTCACCATGGTCGCCATGCGGCATATGCCGGCAAGGCAGGCTGCGAATTTGAGAAAAATCAATTCGGGCCGTGTCTGGGCTGCGGGCCTGGTGCCCGCCGGCCTCGCCCTGATCCCGTTTCTGAACATCCTGGTCCCGCTGTTCTCAACCTCCTATTTCGTCCATATTTTCAAGAAAATAGCGATGGATCGACAGGTGGCAGAAACAGGTTAGACACTCTTGCCCGGAAACAGGCACAGGTCTGAAATCAGGCATCTCTCACACTCAGGCTTGCGCGCCTTGCATATGTAACGTCCATGCAGGATCAGCCAGTGATGGGCATGCAGCAGGTAGGCTTTCGGCACTCGCTTGAGCAGGCCCTGTTCGACGGCCAGGACCGTCTTGCCGGGTGCCAGGCCAACCCGGTTCGCCAGTCTGAACAGGTGGGTATCGACCGCGATGGTGGGTTGCCCGAAGCAGATGTTCAAAACCACGTTGGCGGTTTTTCTGCCGACACCGGGCAAGGCCTCCAGCGCCTCACGATTGTCCGGAACCTGGCTGCCATGCTTTTCCACCAGGTCGCGCGACAGGGCGATGACATTCTTTGCCTTGTTGCGATAAAGCCCGATGGTCCGGATATGCTCGCGCACCTTGTCTTCGCCCAGCGCCAGCATTTTTTCCGGTGTGTCGGCAGCCTGAAACAGACCGCGGGTGGCCTTGTTGACACCCTCGTCCGTGGCTTGCGCTGACAACACCACCGCCACCAGGAAGGTGAAGGTGTTGACCGATTCCAGTTCGCCTTTCGGCTCCGGATTGTTCTCGGAGAGCCGCTGGAACACCTGCTCCATTTCTGCGGCATTGAGTTTCTTGCGCCGTGCCATTGAAAAATGTTCTCCTTTGCCGTGCCTGGATCAGGTTTACGGGTTGAATAGAACCCATGCTGCTCTGGCCCAATCGAACTCAACCGGGAAATTCTTGTGAAGTCATCTCCTATTACCATTGAACTGTATCCATATCGATCCCTGTCCCGGAAGGGTTTCATCATTTTGATGTCCTGCATCGCCGCGGTCAGCTTTATTGCCGGCGTGGCGTTCCTGATGATGGGTGCGTGGCCGGTGTTCGGATTCTTCGGGCTCGACGTGGCGCTTATCTGGTGGGCGCTAAAACGCAACTACCGCGATGCGGAGTGCCAGGAGAACATCTGTATCAGTGATGAGGAAGTGACCATTACCAGAATGAAGGCGCGCCAACCGGATCAGACCCAGACGCTTGTCCGGGCCTGGGCAAAGGTTCGCCTGGAGGAAGATGCTGAGCGAGAGCTGATCGGCCGCCTGTTTCTGTCCTCGCGCGAGATGGTGACGGAGGTTGGAAGTTTTCTGGCGCCGTATGACCGGAAATCCCTGGCAACAACGCTGAAGGAAATACTCGCCCGGCCGCGTATCTGAAGCTGATCGTCCGTAAAACGGGTGGCTGTGCGCCTCTGGACGACCTATTGTCCGGACAGTGAAACAATAACCTCAGGATCGCTCGTCATGCTACAGACCGTCCAGACCAATGATTATGAGCTTGTCCGTCGCACCATCGAGTTTGTGTCGGAACACTGGATTGACCATCCTTCGCTTGATGAGATAGCCGGCAATGTCGGCGCCAGCCCCGATTCTGTTCAGCGCAGTTTTTCGCGCTGGGCAGGCCTGACGCCGAAATCGTTCATGCAGGCCATTACCGTCGACCGCGCCAGGCAACTCCTGCAGGATTCAGCGACCGTGCTCGACACGGCATACGAGGTTGGCCTGTCCGGTGCCGGCCGCTTGCACGACCTGTTCGTCACCCATGAGGGCATGCCGCCTGGTATCTACCGGGCAAAAGGCGCCGGACTGACCATCACCTGGGGCTGCCATGCATCACCATTTGGTACAGCCGTGGTGCTGACCACCCTGCATGGCCTGGCAGGCCTGGCATTTGCCGATGAAGGTGGAGAAGCAGCTGCGTTTGAGGACATGGCCAGGCGCTGGCCCAATGCTGAATATGTGCGCGATGACAAGGCAACTGCCGCCATGGCCAGGCGCATATTCGACCGCGATGAATGGCGCCCTGATCAACCCTTGCGCATTGTCATGATCGGCACTGATTTTGAGGTGCGCGTCTGGGAAACCCTGTTGCGTATTCCGCTGGGCTCGGCGACCACCTATTCGGACGTGGCCGACACCATCGGCAAGCCCAAGGCGGTCCGTGCCGTCGGCACCGCGGTCGGCAAGAACCCGATATCATTTGTGGTGCCCTGTCATCGGGTACTGGGCAAGTCAGGCGGCCTGTGCGGCTATCACTGGGGACTGACCCGAAAGAAGGCCATACTCGGCTGGGAAGCCGGTGCGGTTGGCACCGCCGGATCCAAAGCGGTTCCGAAGAGTTCAGTGCTCCAGCACCTGTGAGCTGGCAATGGTGCCATTGGCGTTCAGCTTGTAGATGATCGGCACGCCTGTCGCGATTTCGCGTTTCAGAATTTCTTCCGGGCTCAGGCCTTCCAGTGCCATGACCAGCGCGCGCAGGGAATTGCCGTGTGCTGCAACGATGATGGTTTTGCCGTCAAGGACGTGGGGCTGGATTGCCTTCATGTAATAGGGCAGGGTGCGCGCCAGCGTATCGCGCAGGCTTTCACCGCCAGGTGGTGGAATATCGTAGGACCTGCGCCAGATGTGCACCTGCTCTTCACCCCATTTCTTGCGCGCGTCATCCTTGTTCAAGCCTGTCAGATCACCGTAGTCGCGCTCGTTCAGGGCCTGGTCACGGGTGGTCGGCAAATCTGTCTGGCCCAGTTCTTCCAGCATGATGGTAAGCGTGCGCTGGGCCCGGTCGAGAACGCTGGTGAAGGCCATGTCGAACTCCAGCCCTCAGGGCCTTCAGATTGCGGCCTGCCGCATGGGCTTCCTCGACGCCCTTGTCCGTCAGGCCGGGGTTCTTCCAGCCGGTGAACAGGTTCTTCAGGTTCCATTCGCTTTGTCCGTGCCGGACAAGCACAAGAGTTCCGCTCATGTGACATATCGCTTTCTGGTTAGGTTCAAGTCAGTTTTTCGGATCAATGCCGAGTACATCCGTCATCGAGTATAGCCCGGGTTTCTGGTCATGCGCCCACAACGCCGCCTTGATGGCGCCATTGGCAAAAATTTCCCGCGACTCAGCCTTGTGAGACACCTCGATGCGTTCCGACTGTCCGGCAAAAATCACGCTGTGATCGCCCACCACACTGCCGCCGCGCAAGGTTGCAAACCCGATGTCGCCTTCCTTGCGTGCACCCGTATGGCCATCGCGGCTGCGCACCGAATGGGCTGCAAGATCAATCTTGCGACCTTGTGCGGCCGCTTCGCCGAGCAGCAGGGCGGTGCCCGACGGCGCATCGACCTTGTGCCGGTGGTGCATCTCCACCACTTCGATATCGAAACTCTCGTCAAGCGATGCGGCAACCTGCCGGACAATCGCTGCCAGAAGGTTCACGCCGAGGCTCATATTGCCGGACTTGACGATGCGGGCATGCCGCGATGCAGCCTTGATGGCGGCTTCATCCGTGGCACTGAAACCGGTGGTACCGATTACGTGGACAATGCGGGCCTGAGCCGCAATGCCGGTCAGTGCAACGCTGGCTGCGGGCAAGGTGAAGTCGATTATGGCATCGGCCTTTACCAGGACGGAAAGTGGGTCATCGGAAATCAGCGTGCCGATATCACCCAGACCGGCGACGGCTCCCTGATCCTTGCCGACAACAGGTGAGCCTTTCGGTTCGAGGCCACCGGCGACTTCGCAGGACGGATGCGCGTGAATGAGCCGGGTCAGCGTCTGACCCATGCGCCCGCCGGCACCTGCAACAACAAGCTTGAGCATTTTTCAAAAGGCCCGTTCATTGGAATTAAATTGTGTCGGACGTGATAACAGTGTCTGGCAACAATGCCTAGGGCCTGTCTTTCCACGATGTATTGATATTTGCCCGATGGACAATGCCGGCTCCAGCGGGCAGACTTGGCATATCTGTTTAATTGGGGAAAACGCTTATCATGTTGAATGTTCACGAGTCTGCTGAGTTGAGTGCCGGTGCTGCCGAGGTCTGGGCGGCGATCAGCGAGTTCGGAAACCTGGCCGAGTGGCATCCTGCGGCTGTGACGTCAACCATTGAGACGCGCGGCAGCGACACGGTGCGTGTCATCAACATATCCGGTGGCGGTGTTTTGACAGAGAAACTGGAAGCGCATGACGATGAGGCAATGAGCCAGAGCTACTCCATTCTTGATGGTCCTTTGCCGGTTTCCGATTACCATTCAACCATCAAGGTCACAGCTGGTGACGACGACAAATGCACCGTTGACTGGACCGGAAAGTTCAACGCTGACGGGGCCGATGATGCAACTGCCTCGAAAATCATCTCGGGCATCTACACCGCAGGCCTGTCGGCTCTTGCGAAGCGGTTTGGTCAGGCCTGACTCTAGAGCGAGATGAGCTCAAATGATTCAAGTTAACCTCACCTCGCTCTAAATACCTTCGACGATCACGATATCGGCTTCACCGGCACCCAGACGCTTGGCCCGCGCCGCCTGGTACTCGTCGCTGTTGAAGCAGTCGACGGCATCCTGGTAGCTGTCGAATTCGATCACCACATTGCGCGCCTTGCCGGTGCCTTCCATCTGGGAGTGCTTTCCGCCGCGAGCCAGCATGCGGGCATTGTATGTCTTGAACGCTTCAGGCGCTGCATCCGCATAATGCTTGTACTGATCGGGATCGCTGACGGTGACATGTGCTATCCAGTATCCCTTGGCCATTCAGGTATCTCCTCGAGAAATTCGGGTTTTGTTTGACGTTTGAATACCGTTAGCCGTTTAACTGCCGAAACTGTCCCAGAACGACCGCGCCTTGGTGAAAAATCCTGCCGACTGCGGAGAATTGTCTTTGGCCTGGCTTTCGAAATCGCGCAGCAGTTCCTTTTGCTTGCGGGTCAGGTTCACCGGTGTTTCAACGCTTACCTGAATGTACATGTCGCCGTGCTGGCTTGAGCGCAGCACCGGCATCCCCTTGCCCTTGAGGCGGAACTGCTTGCCGCCCTGGGTGCCTTCGGGAATGGTCACGCGCGCCTTCTTGCCGTCAATGGTCGGCACTTCAATCTCACCGCCAAGGGCAGCCGACGTCATCGAGATGGGCACGCGCGAAAACAGGTCGGCACCATCGCGCTGGAAGAACTCGTGCTGTTTGATCGACAGGAAGATATACAGATCACCGGACGGGCCGCCCCGCACGCCGCTTTCGCCTTCATTGGCAAGGCGAATGCGTGTGCCGTCTTCCACGCCGGCGGGAATGTTCACCGACAAGGTGCGTTCTTTCTGGACCCTGCCCTGGCCGGAGCAGTTCGTGCATGGATCGGATATGACGTTTCCCCGGCCCTGACATGTCGGGCAGGCGCGCTCAACCGTGAAGAAGCCTGATGATGAGCGCACGGCGCCCTGGCCGTTACAGGTCGAACAGGTGCTTGGGCTGGTACCGGGTTTGGCACCGCTGCCGGAGCAGGTCTCGCACGAGACGGATGTCGGCACGCGTATCTGGGCCGACTTGCCGGCATAGGCGTCGGTCAGCGAGATTTCCATGTCATAGCGCAGGTCTGAACCACGCGCTGCACCGCTGCCGCCGCGTGCGCCCGGCCGCCGGCCACCACCACCCATGAACTCGCCGAACAGGTCCTCGAAAATATCGGACATGGAGGATGAAAACTCAGGGCCGAACCCGGCACCGCCTGCGCCACCGCGGCCATCTTCGAAAGCAGCGTGGCCGAAGCGGTCATAGGCAGCACGTTTTTGCGGCTCCTTCAGGACCTCATAGGCTTCACTTGCTTCCTTGAATTTCTGTTCTGCTGAACTGTCATCCGGATTGGCGTCGGGATGATACTGTTTCGCCATTTTGCGAAAGGCGCTTTTCAGTTCCTTGTCATCGGCAGTTTTGCCGACGCCCAGCACCTCGTAATAATCTCGTTTCGCCATTTTGTACTCAGCCTGCTTGCTGCTCGCCGGGAAGACCATCGCGGGAATGTGCTGATAAAGCAACTATCGCGGCGCGTCATCCCAAATGCACTCTGGAGCCAGGCCGGCTCCAGAGCTATTCATTATGACATTGCCGTCTCTTAAGACGCCTTTTTGTCGTCCTCATTGTCCTGGACTTCTTCAAAGTCCGCGTCGACGATGTCTTCTTCCGGTGCACCGCCGCCTTCGCCGGGTTCACCGTCAGCTTCTGCAGCAGCCTCGGCCTGAGCCTGATACATGGCTTCACCAAGCTTCATGGCCGCTTGCGACAGCGTGTTGGTCTTGGTCTGGATTTCCTCGGCACTGTCGCCTTCCAGGGCTTCCTTGAGATCGTCGATGGCTGCGGTAACAGCAGACTTGTCGGCATCCGAAATCTTGTCGCCATGTTCAGACAAGGACTTTTCGGTCGAATGGATCAGGGCTTCGCCATGGTTCTTGGCTTCCACCATTTCCTTGTTCTTCTTGTCTTCCTCAGCGTGGCTTTCGGCGTCCTTGACCATTGTTTCGACTTCGTCGTCCGACAAACCACCAGATGCCTGAATGCGGATCTGCTGTTCCTTGTTGGTTGCCTTGTCCTTGGCCGACACATTGACGATGCCGTTGGCATCAATGTCGAATGTCACCTCGATCTGCGGTACGCCGCGCGGTGCGGTTGGAATGCCCATCAGGTCGAAATTGCCCAGCATCTTGTTGTGCTGCGCCATTTCGCGTTCACCCTGGAACACCCGGATGGTCACGGCAGTCTGGTTGTCGTCAGCCGTTGAGAACACCTGGCTTTTCTTGGTCGGGATGGTGGTGTTGCGATCGATCAGGCGGGTGAACACACCGCCCAGGGTTTCGATGCCCAGTGACAATGGCGTCACGTCGAGCAGCAACACATCCTTGACTTCGCCCTGCAGCACGCCTGCCTGGATGGCAGCGCCGATGGCCACAACTTCATCCGGGTTCACGCCCTTGTGTGGCTCCTTGCCGAAGAACGACTTGACGGTTTCGATGACTTTCGGCATGCGGGTCATGCCGCCGACAAGTACGACTTCGTCAATATCGGATGCTTTCAGACCGGCATCCTTGAGGGCTGCCTTGCATGGCTCGACTGTCCGCTGGATGAGGTCATCCACCAGTGATTCCAGCTTGGCGCGGGTCATCTTCAAGGTCAGGTGCTTCGGACCGGATGAATCTGCGGTGATGAACGGCAGGTTGATTTCGGTCTGGGTACCGGACGAAAGTTCGATCTTGGCTTTTTCGGCAGCTTCCTTGAGGCGCTGCAAGGCAAGCTTGTCGGAGCGCAGATCAATGCTGCTTTCCTTTTTGAACTCGTCGGCGAGGTAATCGACAATGCGCATGTCGAAGTCTTCACCACCAAGGAAGGTATCACCATTGGTGGACTTCACCTCAAATACGCCGTCACCGATTTCCAGGATGGATACGTCGAACGTACCACCGCCAAGGTCATACACGGCAATGATGCCGGCATCCTTCTTGTCCAGGCCATAGGCAAGAGCAGCAGCGGTTGGCTCATTGATGATGCGCAGGACTTCAAGCCCGGCGATCTTGCCGGCATCCTTGGTGGCCTGGCGCTGGCTGTCATTGAAGTAGGCAGGACAGGTGATAACGGCCTGGGTTACGCTTTCGCCCAGATGGCGTTCAGCGGTTTCCTTCATTTTCTGAAGCGTCATGGCGGAAATCTGCGACGGTGCATATTTCTTGCCCATGGATTCAACCCACGCATCACCATTGTCAGCCTTGACGATGGAGTAGGGAACCAGCTTCTTGTCCTTTTCGACCATCGGGTCATCCCAGCGCCGTCCGATCAGACGCTTGATGGCGAAGAATGTATTTTCGGGATTTGTGACACCCTGGCGTTTGGCCGGCTGGCCTACGAGTGTCTCGTCATCGCCCGTGAAGGCAACGATGGAAGGTGTGGTACGCGCACCTTCAGCATTCTCGACTACTTTCGGGCTTCCGCCCTCCATGACTGCAACACACGAATTTGTGGTTCCAAGGTCAATTCCGATTACCTTACCCATTATGCCCTCCATTAGGCCGTCTGTTGCCATGCCCTTTACAATCGGCGCATGGGTATCCGGTTTCGCCGGTAACAGACTCCAGTTGCTTTCTGACTTTCCGCACGTCGCCAGCCTTGCGGCAATCACGGCGTTACGTTCGGCGTTCGAGACGCTATATAGGGAGGCTTGGTGCAGTCATCAAGACAGTGTTGTAACAAGATGCAAATTGATGGGTTTAAAATATATCCGGGTTACCTGGACCGTGACGCACAAACGGCGCTGATTTCGACCCTGCGTGAACAGATTGCCGGGTGCCCGTTTTACACACCGGCCATGCCACGGTCAGGCAAACCGATGTCGGTCCGCATGACAAATTTCGGCCAACTGGGCTGGGTGGCCGACAAGGCAGGTTACCGGTACCAGCCTTGCCACCCTGAAACCGGCAGGCCGTGGCCCGTCATACCGGCCCAATTGCTGGAATTGTGGGAAACCCTGGCGTACTACCCGCATCCGCCGGAAGCCTGCCTGGTCAACCATTACACCGGCAAGGCGCGTATGGGGCTGCATCAGGACAAGGACGAGGTGGACTTCGACGCGCCGGTATTGTCGGTTTCGCTGGGCGACACGGCGGTTTTCAGGATCGGCGGTAGTGCCCGAAAAGACCCCACGCGCTCATTCAAGCTGCAGTCGGGCGATGTACTTGTCATGGGCGGGCCTGCCCGGATGAACTTTCACGGTGTGGACAGGGTATTACCGGCCACGTCGACGCTCCTGAACGGCGGTGGCAGGCTCAATCTCACGCTGCGCCGGGTAAATTTACCCGTAGAGCAACATGGGTTCAAGTGAGCCTATATTGCTCTAACATTTTGAAAATGATCAGGTTTTTTGTTTGGCTGCTTCAACCAGAAATCATCCTGATCCTGATCGACTATTTTTTCTTGGCTTTTTCTTCTTCGGCGGGTGCGGCCTGCTTGGCAACGCCGACCAGGGCCGGGCGCAAAATCCGCTCGCCGATCTTGAATCCGGTCTGGACTACCTGGACAACGGTGCCGTTGGGCTTGTCCGAACCGGGCACTTCAAACATCGCCTGGTGATAGTGCGGGTCAAATTTCTCATTCAGCGGATCAACCTCGGCAATACCGTGCTTCTGGAAAGAATTGAGTAATTCCCGGCGGGTCAGTTCAATGCCTTCAATAAGGTTGCGGGTGGCTTCGTCGGCGGTCTTGCGCGCGTCATCCGGCATCATTTCCAGCGCCTTGGCCATACTGTCGCTGACCGACAGAAGATCGCGGGCAAAATTCGTGGCTGCGTAAAGCGTCGCTTCCGCCTTTTCACGTTCGGCGCGCTTGCGCAAATTCTCGGTATCGGCCATGGCACGCAGGACACGGTCCTTCAGGTCGGCGTTTTCGGTTGCCAACTCCTCATAGGTGTCCATCTCGAAGGCGTCCTCGCCCGTGTCTTCATCAAGCAGCGCGTTGGCGGCGGCTTCAAGCTGTTCCTTGGTCAGGGCTTCTTCCGGAACATTGTCGTTTTCAGGTACAGGCTTGTTTTCGGTCATGGCATTTGATCCGCAAATTCGTGAAAGTTTTGATTTATGTAACGCATATCAGCTTTTCGCCGCCAAGAATCAAGAGATGAGACGGCCGATTGCCTGCGCTGTATAGTCCACCATGGGAACAATACGTGAATAGTTCAATCGCGTCGGTCCGACAACCCCAAGCACGCCAACAATATTATCCTTGGCATCATGATAGGGCGCGACCACCAGGGATGAGCCTGACAGGGAAAACAATTTGGTTTCCGAGCCGATGAAAATCCGCACGCCCTCGCCGCCTTCGGCAAGGCCCAGCAGGTTCATCACCTCTTTCTTGTTTTCCAGGTCGTCGAACAACTGGCGGATGCGTTCAATGTCATCGACATGGGCTGCCTCGTCAATCAGGTGCGAGCGGCCGCGCACAATAAGCGACTTCTTGCCGTCGCCGGCATCATCCGACCACACGGCAAGGCCGGTTTCAATGACGCGGGCCGCCAGCGCGTCCAGTTCCTTTTCAACTGTTTGCAGCTGGTTTCCCAACTGCTCCTTGAGCTCACCGATGGTCAGGCCCTGACAGCGGCTGTTCAGGAAATTGCTGACCTCTGCCAGCATTGAGGACGGCAGTCCGCGTGGCACTTCGATAGTGCGGTTTTCAACGCTGCCGTCTTCCGAAACAATGATAACAAGTGCTTTGGACGCACTGATGCTGACAAACTCGATATGCCGCATCCGGGTATTGGCCTTGCTCGACAACACCAGGCCTGCACAAGATGACAGCCCGGACAAAAGGTTGGTGGCGTCAGCCAGCATGTCGTCAGTGGTCTTTTCCCGGTTGAGACCGGCAATCTGCGCATCAATCTGGGCGCGTTCTTCGGATGTCAGCCGGCCTACTTCCATCAGCGCATCGACGAAAAACCGCAAACCGGTTTCCGTAGGCATGCGCCCGGCGCTGGTGTGAGGCGAGTAGACAAGCCCGGCCTGTTCAAGATCCGACATCACATTGCGGATCGATGCCGGTGACAGGCCGACCGGCAGGTTGCGCGAAATGGTCCGCGATCCGACCGGCCCGCCGGTTTCCAGAAAGGTTTCCACCAGGCGCCGGAAAATATCGCGCGAGCGCGTGTCCAGGACAGACAGCTCGGTCAAACGATCATCAATGGCTTTCATGGATATCCGGACTTTGATCTGGTTACATCGGTTTGCACACCCTAGAGCGACATGGGTTCAATTGAACCCATAAAGTTGCTCTAGCACTTTAGAAGCGATCAGTTTTATGATTTTTGATTGATGCAATCGAAAATCATACTGATCTAGAACTTAGGTACGACCCCGGGCAGCGTCAATCGCCGGCGCTCAGGCGTTGCGAATTTCCTCGCGCAGGTCTACACCACGCCAATCAAAAATCAGACAGTCAACAAAGTCAGGACAATCACATGAGGCCATCAGGCAGGAAAATCGGGGAATTGCGCAAGGTTACCATGGAGCGCGGGTTCGCCATGCATGCAGAGGGCTCCTGCCTGATCAAGTTCGGCGACACTCATGTCTTGTGCACTGCCAGCCTGGAAGACCGGGTGCCGCCATGGCTTCGCGGGGGTGGCAAGGGCTGGGTGACAGCCGAGTACGGCATGCTGCCGCGCTCGACCGGCGGCCGCATGCGCCGCGAGTCAACCGCCGGCAAGCAATCCGGCCGCACCCAGGAAATCCAGCGCCTGATCGGGCGGTCGCTGCGCGCGGTCGTCGACATGGAAGCACTGGGCGAGCGCCAGATCACGGTGGACTGCGATGTCATTCAGGCTGACGGCGGCACGCGCACAGCATCCATAACAGGGGCCTGGGTGGCACTGCACGACTGCATGGCGCACATGATAAAAGAGGGCATGATCGAGACCACGGCCCTGACCGATCATGTGGCTGCGCTGTCGTGCGGGATCTATCAGGGCGAACCGGTCGCTGACCTCGATTACGCCGAAGATTCAACTGCTGAAACCGATGCAAACTTTGTCATGACCGGATCGGGCGGCATCGTTGAGGTGCAGGGCACTGCGGAAGGCGTACCGTTTTCGCAAGCCGAACTGGTCAAGTTGCTCGACCTGGCCACCAACGGCATAGGCGAGCTGGTTGCATTGCAGAAGGCAACCGTGGCTTGACCATGCAACTGGAGCTGCCGGACAACAAGCTGGTCGTTGCCAGCCACAATCAGGGCAAGGTGCGCGAAATCTCCGCCTTGCTGGCACCGCTCGGCTTCAGTGTGGTGTCAGCCGGTGAGCTTGACCTGCCGGAGCCGGAAGAAACCGAGCCGACATTTGAGGGCAATGCCCGCCTGAAGGCGGAAGCGGCCATGACCGCATCCGGTCTGGCGGCGCTGTCGGATGATTCAGGTCTTTGTGTTGATGCGCTTGACGGGGCACCGGGCATCTATTCAGCGCGCTGGGCCGGGCCGGGCAAGGACTTTGCCATCGCCATGCGCAAGGTTGAAGACGAGTTGATCGCCGCCGGCGCAACAGCACCGGCAGCGCGTTCGGCGCATTTTGTCTGTGCCTTGTGTCTGGCAATACCGGGCCGGCCTTCACGCGTGTTTACCGGCAAGGTGCACGGTGAAATGCAATGGCCGCCCAGGGGCGAGCATGGTTTCGGTTATGATCCGGTGTTCAGGCCCGATGGCCACGCCATCACCTTCGGGGAGATGGAGCCGGACGCCAAGCACGCCATGTCGCATCGCGCTCTTGCATTCGCCCAGCTTGTTGCAGCCCTGTCACCATCTGACGCTTAGGGGCAAACCAGATGAGCCAACGCAAGCTGGGCATTTACGTTCACTGGCCGTTTTGCAAGGCCAAGTGTCCGTATTGCGATTTCAATTCCCATGTCCGCCATCAAGGTGTCGATCCGGAAAAGTTCGGTGATGCACTTGTCCGCGAGCTCGACTGGTTTGCAGGCCAGACGCCGGGCCGCACGGTGACCAGTGTATTTTTCGGCGGTGGCACGCCGTCGCTCATGCCGCCTGCCATTGTCGGCCGGGTGATCGACGCGGTGGCCGGCCTGTGGCCGGTGGCCGATGACGTGGAAATCACCCTGGAATCCAACCCGACCAGCGCCGAAGCCGCCAATTTCGCCGGCTATCGCAGCGCCGGCGTAAACCGTGTTTCGGTGGGCATCCAGGCGCTTGACGAGGCTGATCTCAAATACCTGGGCCGGCAGCACACGGTGCAAGAAGGCCTGGCCGCCTTTCAGATGGCCGCGCGGGTCTTCCCGCGCACCTCGTTTGATCTGATCTACGCACGCCCCGGCCAGACGCCTGATCAGTGGGCATCCGAACTCAGCCGGGCGTTGGCGGAGCAGGCCGGTCACATGTCGCTGTATCAGTTGACCATTGAACCGGAAACGGCATTCTTCAGGCTGCATGAGGCAGGCCAGCTTGTAACACCTCATGAAGATCATGCAGCCGAGATGTATGAGATTACCCAGGAGCTGACGTCGGCATCGGGTCTTCCGGCTTACGAGGTCTCCAACCATGCGCGCCCCGGTCACGAGTGCCGGCACAACATGGCGTACTGGACCTATGGCGAATATGCCGGTGTCGGGCCGGGAGCCCATTCCAGGCTGATCGCAGATGACGGTTCACGGCGGGCCCTGGCCATTGAGAAGCATCCCGAGACCTGGCTGCAGAATGTTTCGTCTCAATCACATGGCATTGTGGAAAACACTGAAGTTGCGGGTCAGAACGCTGCCCACGAATGCCTGTTGATGGGCATGCGCACAACGCACGGCGTCAGCCTTGAGCGCCTGGAACAGATGAGCGGCAAGCGCATCGACCGGGTCCAGCTGGACCACCTGGTATCAGACGGTCTTGTTTGCCTGACGGACGGCGACGCCGGCATCGTGGCCACCCCGGCGGGGCGTCAGGTGCTGAACTCGGTGATTGAGTACATTGCCGTTAGAGCCTTTCGGACCTAAAACGATGCGCTGAACCTGTCCGGTGCCGGAGAAACTTCACGCGGTCCGGTCGGTGTGACTTCCAGGATGGCAAGGCCGCGCTCCACCAGGCCGTTCTGGCGGAACCGGAACAGGCCGTTGACGCCCTTGAAACCTTCCGGATTGGTGATGTCTTGCGCAGATACCCGTCCGCCAGGCGCATTCCGTGTCACGATGACCGCGAGAGAAACCGCATCATAGGCCAGGCTGGCAAGTCTCGGCGGCGTGTTGCCGTAAGCTTGCTCATAGCGTCCTGAAAAGCGCGCAATCAGGGCCGGTGACACACCGGCATACCAGCCGCCGCTGACCAGCTTGACATTGGATGTGGACCGTTCATCCCACAAACCCGTTCCCAGCATGCGGACCTTGCCGGATGTGACGCCTGCGGCACTCAACCCGTTGCCGGCATTGGCCAGCATGGAGCCGCCTTCGGGCAGGAACAGCCCCTGGATCTCATTGGTGGAGTTGGCGATCTTGCCCGCAACGGCCTTGCTGGTGCTGGCGACACCGGCTGCTGAGCGCGGATACCTGTCGAGCGCGACAATCCTGGCGCCATTGGCTGCAGCAGCCTTGTTCAGGGCATCTTCCGCGGTGCCGCCATAAGCGCTTTGCGGCACCATGGCAGCGATATTGCGAATGCCTTGCGTGGCGGCATAGCGCACCAGGTTCGACACTTCCTCGCTGGGCAGGAAGCTCATCAGATAGACGCCGTTACCCGCAACCCCTGCAACGGACGAAAACGCGATAACCGGCACATTTCGCTGGCGCGCAATGGGAGATATGGCCTGCACTTCGGCAGACAGCAACGGACCCAGTATCAGCGTGGCGCCTTCATTGAGTGCGGCGTTGACAGCCGTTCGGGCACCGTCGGCATTGCCGCTGGTGTCCTTGGTGATCAGCTGGATGCTCTGGCTGCCGGAATCAAGCAGGGCGGCTTCCGCTGCATTCTTCAGGGCCTTGGCGATGGCTGCCGTCTGTCCCGGTGCCGACAACGGCAGCAGGATGGCGACCTTGACTGGACCGCCGGTGGCAGGCGCGCCGAACGGGGATGTACCCTGTGCCTGCTGCCCGGTATTTCCGGCCTCGGGCTTGTCGTCGGAGAACAGGCTGCCGACACTGACCCCGCCGGAACTGCAGGCGGAAATCAGCAGCAGTGTCATCAGCATGGCCGCCAGCGTGACAATGCGGCGTGCAATCGATTTGCGTTGCGGCAGTACAGTGATCATGATGTCCCCACATCGACCGGGCAAATAGTCGAGAAAAAGTTGGCCCGGACCTCTGCGATCCAGTTACTAGACTTAGCTTTAGCCATTTTTGCGGCCCGTTTCAAACTTTCACCAACGTAAAAAACATGCGTATTCAGACAACCAGCCCGACCTACACCATTCAGGGTCACGAATTTCAGGCGCCTGCACTGGTTGCGGGCCTGCATCTGGTTGCCACGCCGCTGGGCAATCTGGCTGACGTAAGTCTGCGGTCCCTGGCTGTTCTGGCGGCTGCAGACATCGTGCTGTGCGAAGATACCAGGATCACCAGCAGGTTGCTGCAGCGTTATTCTATTGAAACACGTCTAAAGCCCTATCATGACCATAACGCGGCCAGTATCCGGCCCATGTTGCTGGAACAGTTGAGCGCCGGTGCTGCCATTGCGCTGGTGTCCGATGCCGGCATGCCGATGGTGTCGGACCCGGGCTACAAGCTGGTTCGCGATTGTGTTGAGCGCGGCATTGCGGTGGATGTGATACCCGGCCCGACCGCGCCGGTGACCGCACTTGCCTTGTCCGGCCTGCCCAGTGACCGGTTTCTGTTTGCAGGTTTTCTGTCGCCCAAGTCGGGCGCACGGCAGCGCCAGTTGCAGGAACTGGCGGCAATCCCCGCCACGCTGTTGCTGTTTGAAAGTGCCGCCAGGATAGTTTCCAGCCTCAAGAGCATTGCCGAGGTCATGGGCAATCGTCCGGTGGCGGTGGCGCGTGAGATGACCAAGCTGCACCAGGAAGTCCTGCGCGGTGATGCGGCGCACATACTTGCGCAATTGTCAGACAGGCCCGCGCTCAAGGGTGAAATCAGCATTGTCATCGGACCTCCCGATGGCGAAACCGACCTGTCCGAGGAAGACCTGTCTGCCCGGTTGTCGGACCTGTTGCGCGATCATCCCGCCAGCAAGGCGGCGACCCTGCTGGCAAAACAGACCGGCCGGCCCAAGGCCGCACTGTATGATCTGGCGGTGGCCCTGAAAAACGGTGGCTCATGACCAGGCCGCCCACGACAAAGCCGTCCACCACAAAACAGCAAAACGCGCGCCGGCAGCAGGCCGAACGCCTTGGCCGTCTGGCAGAGGCCAAGGCAGCCATGCTGCTGCGCCTGAAGGGCTACCGGATTTCGGCCCAGCGCTGGAAATCACCGGCCGGTGAAATCGACCTGATCGCCCGGCGCGGGTCAGCCGTGGCCTTCGTCGAGGTCAAGGCGCGCAGCACTGCCGATGACGCGCTGGCCTCGGTCGGGCCACATCAGCGCCGCCGCATTGTCCAGGCAGCCCACCACTGGCTGGCGGCAAACCCGGACGCGGCAGACTGCGATTGCCGCTTTGACATCGTATTGGTGACGCCGTACCAGTGGCCGCAGCACATCGCCAATGCGTTCGCAGCCGATGACCAATAAAAAGCCTGGAGTTTGACCCCCCATGACGCTCAAGATTGCAGTTCAGATGGATCCGATCGAGGCCATCGATATCGCCGGTGATTCCACCTTCGCCCTGATGCTGGAAGCGCAAGCGCGCGGCCATGACCTGTTTGAATATCATGCCGACACCCTGGCGCTGCGCGACGGCAAGCTGTCTGCCACCGGTGCCGATGTGAAGGTACGCGATGAGGCCGGCAGGCATTTCGAAAAATCGGAAAACCGCACCGTGCATCTGGAAGACTATGACGCAGTTCTGATGCGGCAGGACCCGCCGTTCGACATGAACTACATCACCTATACGCACATGCTCGAGGCCATTCACCCCAAAACCCTGGTGGTCAATGATCCGGCTGAAGTGCGCAATGCGCCGGAAAAGCTCTATGTGCTGCAATACAATGAGTTCATACCGCCGACGCTGATTTCGCGCGACCCGCAGCGTTTGTCGGAGTTCCGCGATGAATACGGCGATATCATTCTGAAACCGCTCTATGGCAATGGCGGCGCCGGTGTTTTTCGCCTGGCCCATGGCGATGAGAATTTTGCCTCGCTGATGGAAATGTTCACCCAGTCGTTCCGCGAACCGTTCATCGCCCAGCAATACCTGTCAGATGTGAAAAAGGGCGACAAGCGCATCATCCTGGTCGATGGCGAACCGGTCGGCGCCATCAACCGGGTGCCGGCGGTCGGCGAAACCCGCTCCAACATGCATGTCGGCGGCCGGCCGGAACCGGCTGACCTGACCGACCGCGAACGCGAAATCTGCGCCCGTATCGGCCCCGACCTGAAAAAGCGCGGCCTGATCTTCGTCGGCATCGACGTCATCGGCGACTACATGACCGAAATCAACGTCACTTCGCCCACCGGGATTCGCGAAGTCAAAAAGTTCGGCGGCGCTGATATTGCAGCGCTGGTGCTGGACGCCATCGAGGCACGCCGAGGGTAGCATCAGAAAATTTGTTCCCTTAATGTTCTTGACGGCCATATTTGTGTCTGTATGCTGATTGAGAGTCAATAAGGGGCACACACCCATGGTATCGCGTGTCGCGACAGTTGCGTTCAAGGGCATTGAGGCAGTGCCGGTCGATGTGCAGGTGCACATGGCATCCGGCATGGTGGCGTTTTCCATTGTCGGGCTCGGCGACAAGGCGGTTGCCGAAAGCAAGGAACGGGTGCGTGCAGCGCTGTCTGCCATCGGGCTTGCCATGCCGGCCAAGCGCATCACAGTTAACCTGGCTCCGGCGGACCTGCCCAAGGAGGGCAGTCATTTTGATCTGCCCATCGCCATTGCACTGATGGCGGCCATGGGGCTGTTGCCGGCCGACTTCATCAGCCGTTATGTGGTGCTGGGCGAACTGTCGCTGGACGGTTCGGTGGAGCCGGTGTCCGGCGCGCTGCCGGCGGCCATGGCGGCCAATGGCCGTGATCTCGGGCTGATCTGTCCTGAAAGATGCGGTCCCGAAGCGGCCTGGGCGTCGGATGACATGGACATACTGGCGGTCAACTCACTGGTCCAGGTCCTCAATCACATGAGGGGCACCCAGGTGCTGACCAGGCCAAAGCCGGGGATCGCTGACACACATGGTAAACTGGCGGATTTCCGGGACGTGAAAGGTCAGGAAACCGCAAAGCGCGCCCTGGAAGTGGCCGCCGCTGGCGGTCATCACATGCTGATGGTCGGCCCGCCCGGCGCCGGCAAGTCGATGCTGGCCTCGCGCCTGCCGTCCATACTGCCGCCGATGGATGCATCGGAAATGCTCGAGGTCTCTACCATTGCCTCTGTCGCCGGTGAATTGCGCGCCCGCGGCGTGTCGACGCGCAGGCCCTACCGCAACCCGCACCATTCGGCGTCCCAGGCTGCCCTGATCGGTGGCGGGCATCGCGCCTTGCCCGGTGAAATGGTGCTGGCCCACAACGGCATCCTGTTTCTGGACGAGTTGCCGGAATTCCAGCCGCGCACCCTTGAGGCCTTGCGCCAACCCATGGAAACCGGCGAGGCCGTGGTCGCGCGCGCCAATCACCACATTACCTATCCGGCCCGGTTTCAGCTGATCGCCGCCATGAACCCGTGCAAATGCGGTATGGCCGGTGAACCGGGTCATGTCTGCAAGCGCGGCGCCAAGTGTGCCGTCGACTATCAGGCGCGCATTTCAGGCCCGCTTCTGGATCGCATCGACATACAGATCGAACTGGCCGCCGTGCGCGCATCTGACCTGACACTGCCGCCGCCCGCCGAAGGGTCTGGCGATATCGCAGCCCGTGTGGCCGGCGCGCGCGCCATACAGACTGCAAGGTTCGACAAGCTTGGCCTGGCAAAATTGCGGACCAATGCGCAACTGGACGGTACCTTGCTGGAAGAGGCGGCCCGTCCGGACGCTCAGGGGTTGTCCTTGCTGCAGGACGCCGCCAATGCCATGAACCTGTCGGCGCGCGGCTATCACCGTGTATTGCGGCTGGCCAGAACCCTGGCTGATCTTGATGGCGAACAGACGGTCACCCGTCTGAACGTGGCAGAAGCCCTCAGCTATCGCCAGAAACTGGCGAGTTTTCAGCTAGCGGCGTGATCTGGAGCAACATGGGTTCACTTGAACCCATAAAGTTGCTCCAGCACTTTAGAGACGATCAGGTTTATGACTTTTGGTTGATTCAACCAAAAATCAAACTGATCTGCGTATTAAGTTTTCGACCATGCAGACCACACGAAAAATGGCCCGGCTCATGTCGTAGCTGGATCCACCACTGGCAGGATTGCTCTGCGCCATGCGGTAATCGACGGGAACGGAAGGCTGCAGAAGGTTGGTGAATGCATAAGGGTTCATAACGCAATTCCTTTTAGAAATTCTGTTGCAATGGCAACTTGTAAGTCGCAATATCTGCCTGGTTTCGCGTCCTGACAAACGAAATGCTCTCAGGTGATAAGTTAGAAATTATAATCTATAGACAGCACCATGCCATTCCGATTGCCACCCCTGAATGCTTTGCGTGCCTTTGAGGCAGCCGGACGCCATGCCAGCATGAGTGCTGCTGCACAAGAGCTGGCGGTGACACCGGCGGCCATAAGTCACCAGATCAAGACGCTGGAGGAACATTTCCGGTTTCCGCTGTTTCACCGCAACGTCCGCTCCATCCGGCTGACCGACCGGGGCGCGGCCCTGTTGCCCTACCTCACAGAGGGCCTGGACCTGTGGCGGCAGGGCTGCCGCAATCTGGAAACCCTCGATGAGGATGCGCCGCTGGTGATTTCGTCTGCGCCGGTGTTTGCCGGCAAATGGCTGGTCAGGCGCCTGGCGGAGTTCAATATGCTTCACCCTGAAATCAGCGTGCGGCTGGACGGGTCCCTGTCCATTGCAAACTTTGCCGATGACGGGGTGGATGCGGCCATTCGCTTCGGCACCGGGCCATACCCGGATCTGCATGCCGAGGCGCTGGTCAGCGAGGACGTCATACCGGTGTGTTCGCCGGCCCTGCTGCGCGGGGACCATCCCCTGCTGACACCGCAGGACCTGGCCCATCACACCCTGATCCATGTGGACTGGTTTGCCGCGGCAGGCACCCAGCCCGACTGGGCCATGTGGTTGAAAACCGCCGGTGTAAGCGTGCCAAACAGTGCCAAAGGACCGGTGATGACCAGCGATTCGCTTGCCGTGGAAGCCGCCATCAATGCCGGTGGCGTGGCGCTGGTCAGCGAGTTCCTGGTGCGTCAGGACCTGGAAAGTGGCCGTCTGGTCAAGCCGTTTGACCTGGTGCTGCCGTCGGACCACTGGTACTGGTTTGTTTGCCCGGCTGCATACCTGGACCGCCCCGGTGTGCGGGCTTTCCGGGACTGGCTGGTTGCCGCGGTACACGACGATCCGGCAGATAAAGATTAACCCGATTGATAAAATTCTAACGATCCGGCTAGCCCGGTTCTAAGCATTGCGATGCGATAGTCCGTTGCAGGAATACTGCAAACGGGGAAAGCGTGTGGTGCAGGAATCGCAAGGTAGCCGTGCTGAACGGCGGCGGCGGCCAAGATCAATGGGATCGGCCGCGCTGAAGCGTCGTACAGCCATTCTGGTGCGGATCGGTGCTGCATTGTCGGTGCTGGCCGTGCTCGTCAACATTGTTGCGATCTCCATACAGGCAAACCAGTTGGAGATCGTGTCCCGTATCCTGTTTGCGGTTCTGGTGGTGTTTCTGCTGATGACATTTCAGCATGTCTGGGCCATGACCAACCGGCAACTTGTCGATTTTCAGAAAGCCCTCAAGGAACTGCGCACCGCGCGCCAGCACGCCGATGAGGCCAACAACGCAAAGTCCCGGTTTCTGGCATCGGTGTCACATGAACTCAGGACGCCGATGAACGGTGTTATCGGCATGACCAGCCTGCTGCTGGACACAAAGCTGTCTCACGAACAGCGCAGCTATGCTGAAGCAGTGGAAATGTCGGGGCGGTCGCTGCTGTCCATTATTGACGAACTGCTGGATGCGGCGAAAGCCGAGTCGGGCGAGATGACCATCGTGCCGGCGCCATTTAACCTGTGCGAACTGGTGGAAACCTCGGTTGAGTTGCTTGCCGCCCGTGCCCATGCGAATTCCATAGAAATCAGCTGCTACATCGCCCCCGGCCTGCCGGACCAGGTGATCGGCGATGCCCAGCGGCTGCGCCAGATCATTCTGAATATTGCTGGCAATGCCATCAAGTTTACCCCGCAAGGCAGTGTACTGGTCCGGGTTGAACCCGGCAGACGCGAAAATCAGGTGGCCTTCAGTATTGCCGACACCGGACACGGCATACCGGAAGCCGAGCATGAGGCGGTGTTTGAGAGATTTGTGCAGTCATCGGTTACGGAAATCCAGGCGTCCGGCGGCACCGGCCTGGGCCTCGCCATCTCGCGCCACCTGGTTGAATTGATGGACGGCGAAATCACGTTTGAAAGTGAAGTGGGCGAGGGCACCACATTCAGATTTGATGCCTACCTGCCGTCAGCGGACGAGGATGCAGCCGGCAGCGACGCCAGGGCGTTGTCGGGATGCACGGTATTTCTGACCAGTCCGGAAGGCGCAACCCGCACTGTCCTGCACGATTACCTGACCGGGTTTGGTGCCCGGTGCATTTCCACAGGCTCGCTCAATGGCCTGGCGCAGACGATTGCGTCTCTTGACAATGCAACGGATAGCGGGCGGATCATGGTCATCCTGGATCCGGCGGCGGCAAAAAACAGTGATCATGTTTTCAAGACGGCTGACGAGTTGTCGGAGATCGCCGGCGTCTGGGTTCTGCTGAAGCCCGAAGAACGGCGTTCCTACAGGAAACTGATGGATGATGTCCGGATCGGGTATCTTTTGAAACCGACCCGCCGGGCAACACTGCTGGAACAGTTGACCGCCAATCCAGACCCGATGCGCAAACCGGTGACGTCGCTGCGAAAGACCGCTCGCCGGTTGCGCCGGGTCAAGGACAATGCCGGGCTCAAGGTGCTGCTGGTGGAAGACAACAAGATCAACATGCTGCTGGCCACGAAAATGCTGAAGGCAGCAGGCCATACCGTGACCCACCTGGACAATGGCGCCGAGGCAGTCGCCGAGATAAAGCGTCAGTTGAAGTCGAAGAAATCCATCGTGCACGACATTATCCTGATGGATATTTTCATGCCCAAGATCGATGGCGTGGAGACCACAAGACAGATCCGTCAACTGGAGAAGGGGCATGGTGTTCAAACCCGAGTGCCGATTCTCGCCCTGACAGCCAATCTGCGCGGGGACAGCCAGCGCGCCTGTCTGAACGCCGGCATGGACGGCTACCTCACCAAGCCGTTTGATCGCGCCGATCTTGAAGAAGCCGTTGCAGGCCTTATGCAACCCAGTGATGCTGCCTAGAGCGTGAACGGCTCCAATCAAACCCGCTGTGGATTGCGGTAAATGGGCAAGCGACGAAACCATCCGTGATGGGGTAGTCTGCCGGCACCATGAACAGACCACACCGCCAACCAGCAGCCTCCGGTGCTGCCGCAGCCAGTCAGGCCGGCAAGATAACACCCATGATGGCGCAGTATACCGAGATCAAGCAGGCGCATCCTGAAAGCCTGTTGTTCTATCGCATGGGTGATTTCTACGAGCTGTTCTTCAAGGATGCAGAAGTGGCGTCTGCCGCTCTCGGCATCGCGCTGACCAAGCGCGGCAAGCACCTGGGCGATGATATCCCCATGTGTGGCGTGCCGGTTCACGCAGCCGATGATTACCTGCAAAGGCTGATCCGGCTTGGCCACAAGGTCGCGGTCTGTGAGCAGACCGAAGATCCCGCAGAAGCAAGAAAGCGCGGTTCGAAGTCAGTGGTGCGCCGCGATGTCGTCCGCCTGGTGACACCGGGCACGATCACCGAAGACAACCTGTTGCAGGCAGGGCGCAGCAACTACCTGGCCTGCCTGGCCCGCATAAAGGCCGATGACACCATGGCGCTGTCATGGCTGGACATGTCGAGCGGCGAGTTTGCGGTAACTTCGGTGACCGGTCCGGCGCTGATGTCCGAACTGGCGCGCATCGATCCATCCGAAATGCTGGTTTCCGATGCTGTTCTGGGCGATGGCGAAATATCGCTGCTGCTCGACGAAGTCGCGGCGACCATTACGCCGCTTCCTGCATCCAGATTCGATTCAACCTCGGCCCGCAATCGCCTGCAGGAGCATTACCAGGTGGCATCGCTGGATGCGTTCGGCAGCTTTGATCGCGCCTCGACAGCCGCCGCCGGCGTCCTGCTCGACTATGTGATGTTGACCCAGGTCGGCAAGATGCCGAGCCTGCGTATCCCGACGGTGGTGGAGCCGGGCCACATCGTGCTGATCGATGCAGCGACCCGGGCCAATCTTGAACTGGTCAGGACCCTGTCGGGGGATCGCGGTGGCAGCCTGCTGCACACCATTGATCTCAGTGTCACAGGCCCCGGCGGCAGGTTGCTGGCAGACCGCCTGGCCGCCCCGGTAACCGGTGTCGATGAGATCGTGGCGCGCCATGATGCCGTGCAGGCACTGACATCTGATACGGCACCGTGTGGAGATATCAGGGACGTGCTGCGTCATGCGCCTGACATGAACCGGGCACTGGCGCGACTGAGCCTGAAGCGGGGGTCCCCGCGTGATCTCGCCGCCGTGAAGGACGGCATCATGTTGTGCGCTAAACTTGCCGCCACCCACATGGACCGGTCCGGCCTTGCACCCTGGCCGGACAAGCTGGCCGGCATCTGGCAGGCGCTCGGACAGGCGGACACGGAATTTGCCGCACACCTTGAGGGTCTGTTGGCGGAAGAATTGCCGGCCACCACGCGTGATGGCGGTTTCATTCGGGCTGGCGCCAATGCCGAGCTTGATGAAAACCGTGCGCTTCGCGACGAAAGCCGCAAGGTCATCGCCGGCCTGCAAACCAGGTATGCCGACGAGACCGGCCTGAAAGCGCTCAAGATCAAGCACAACAACATGCTGGGTTATTTCATCGAGTTGAACCAGCAGGGCGGCGAGCAGTTGCTGGGGGCTGATCATGCCGGCCAGTTCATTCATCGCCAGACCATGGCAAATGCCATGCGCTTTACCACCACCGAGCTCACCGGGCTGGAGCAGAAAATATCCCTGGCCGGCGACAGGGCGCGCAGCATCGAGATCGAGATGTTCGAGCATCTGGCCGATGAAGCCTGCGAGCGTGCCGCCATGGTGCACGCCGTTTCAGATGGGCTTGCAGAACTGGATGTCTATTGCGCGCTTGCCGAACTGGCCGTGCGGCACGATTATTCGCGACCGCACATCGATGCATCGCGCAGCTTCGAGATAGAGGCCGGGCGCCATCCGGTTGTGGAAGCGGCCCTGCGCCGCCAGGCCGGGCCGTCATTTGTGCCAAACGACTGCATGCTGTCGGCAGGTGAACTGGATGATGACGGTGCACCAACCCGCCATATCACCCTTTTGACCGGCCCCAACATGGCCGGTAAATCGACCTATCTGCGGCAAAATGCCATCATCGCCCTGTTGGCCCAGATGGGCAGTTTTGTGCCGGCGAAGTCGGCGCACATCGGTGTCGTGGACCGTATTTTCAGCCGGGTGGGCGCTGCGGACGACCTGGCGCGCGGGCGCTCGACCTTCATGGTGGAGATGGTGGAAACGGCAACCATCCTCAATCTGGCCACTGACCGGTCGCTGGTCATTCTGGACGAGATCGGCCGGGGCACGGCAACCTATGACGGCCTGTCGATTGCCTGGGCCTGTGTCGAACACCTGCATGAGGTCAACCGGTGCCGGTCCCTGTTTGCCACGCACTTTCACGAATTGACCGCCCTGTCCGGCAAGCTGGATCGGGTCAAGAACGCCACCGTAAAAGTGCGCGAATGGCACGGTGAGGTGATCTTTCTGCACGAAGTCGGCCCCGGTGCAGCGGACCGGTCCTACGGCATCCAGGTCGCCAGGCTGGCAGGACTTCCCGGCAGTGTCATTGAACGGGCGTCTGAAGTTCTGCATTTGCTGGAAGAAAGCGAGCGCGCCCAGTCGCGCAGCCACATCATTGATGATCTTCCGTTGTTTTCGGTTCCTGTTGCCAAACCGGCAATGTCTTCGGCCGCCGGACCGTCAAAATTGCTGGAGAAACTGCAGGACATATTGCCGGACGATCTCAGTCCCCGGGACGCGCTTGAACTGGTCTATCAGTTGAAAAAACTGGCTGTATCCGACGACAAGGGCTAGTTATTGCGGGAATGACCAGAGCAACATGGGTTCATTTGAACCCATAAAGTTGCTCTAGCACTTTAAAAGCGATCAGTTTTTGGTTTTTGATTGATTCAATCAAAAACCATACTGATCTAGCGCCCTTGCGCGAATGAATGGACCCGGGATCATGCCAGTCGTACCATTGCCAGCCAGAAATGACGTGTGTTCGCCGGAATTCTGTGCAGATCACATTCTGCACGAGTTGACCGGCCTGGCCGACAAGCATGGCGTGGACGGGCTTGAATTCCGGCCCGCAGCCCTGAAGTACCTGAAAGACCTGATCAAGACATCGCGTGCGGAAGAAGAAGTCCGGTTGACCGAAACCGGCAAGGGCCGCGACTGTGCTCACCGGTTGTCGGCCTTGCAGGACCATCTGATCACCGCGATCTATCAGTTCGCATCGTCGACCGTATATGCCGCCAGCAACCCGTCAACTTCGGAGCATATATCGCTGGTTGCCGTGGGCGGCTATGGCCGTGGTGCGCTGGCGCCGGGCTCCGATATCGATCTGCTGTTCCTGCTGCCCTACAAGCAAACCGCCTGGGGCGAGAGTGTTGTCGAGTATGTGCTGTATCTGTTGTGGGACCTGGGTTTCAAGGTCGGTCATGCCACGCGATCGGTGGATGACTGCATCAGGCTGGTGCGCACCGACACAACCATCATGACATCGGTTCTGGAGGCCCGTTTCATCTGCGGTCACCGGCCCTTGTTCGACGACCTGCAGGGCCGCTATGGCAAGGACATTCTGGCGCGTGACCAGCGCCAGTTCGTTGCCGACAAGCTGGAAGAACGCGATGAACGCCATCGCCGCGCCGGCGAGTCACGCTACCTGGTTGAGCCGGACGTCAAGGACGGCAAGGGCGGCATGCGGGATCTCCATACACTGTTCTGGATCGCCAAGTTCGTCTACGGCACCCGCTCGGTGCGGGAACTGGCCAAATCCGGCCTGTTTACCCGCAAGGAGCAGAACCGCTTCATCAGTTGCGAGGATTTTCTCTGGGCTGTCCGCTGCCACCTGCATTTCATGACCGGGCGCGGTGACGACCGGTTGGGCTTCGACAAGCAGTCGGAGATGGCCGTCAGGCTCGGTTATGAAGCCCATGCAGGACTGAAGTCTGTCGAACGGTTCATGAAGCACTATTTCCTGGTCGCCAAGGATGTTGGCGACCTGACGCGCATCATGTCGGCTGTTCTGGAGGCACAGCAGATCAAGCAGGCACCCAGCATGAGCGAGTTGTTCGGACGCTTTCGCCGGCGCTCGATCAAGCTTGACGACGAAGGTGTTTTCAAGATTGCAACCGGCCGCATCAGTGCGGTGGACGAAACCCTGTTTGTGCGTGACCCGGTGTCGATCATCCGCCTGTTCAGGGTCGCCGAGCACAACAACCTGGCCATCCATCCGACGACCTTGCAGCTGGTGCGCCGCAGCCGCCGCGCCATCGACAAGCAGATGCGGGCAGACCCGGTAGCCAATGAACTGTTTCTCGATATCCTGACCAAGTCGCGCGATCCCGAAGCCGTGTTGCGGCGCATGAGCGAAGCCGGCGTGCTGGGCAGGTTCATCCCGGAATTCGGACGCATCACGGCGTTGATGCAGTTTAACATGTACCACCACTACACGGTGGACGAACACCTGATCCGGGCTGTCGGCATCCTGTCAAAAATCGATCAGGGCCTGTTGCAGCAGGACCATCCGCTTGCTTCCGGCATTATCAAGGGGGTGGTTTCACGGCGGGTACTGTACGTTGCCGTTCTGCTGCATGACATCGCCAAGGGGCGCAAGGAAGACCATTCCATCGCCGGTGCAAAGGTTGCCGGCACCCTGTGTCCGCGCCTCGGCCTGAGCAAGTCCGAAACCGAGACGGTCGTGTGGCTGGTGCGACATCATCTGCTGATGAGCGAGACGGCGCAGATGCGCGATCTGTCCGATTACAAGACCATCACCGACTTTGCCGGAATTGTGCAAAGCCCGGAACGGCTGCGCTTGCTGCTTGTACTGACCGTGGTTGATATTCGCGCTGTGGGCCCTGGTGTGTGGAACGGATGGAAAGGCCAGTTGTTGCGCACATTGTATTCAGAAACCGAACCGCATCTGTCCGGAGGGCATACGTCCATCTCGCGCATTGACCGGATTGAAGCGGCCAAGATGGCGCTTGCCGGCGCGTTGTCGGACTGGGACAAGACCCAGGTGTCAGCCTACCTGGAACGCCACTATGACGCATACTGGTATACGGTGGATCTCGACCATCAGGTGATGGACGCGAAATTGCTGGCACGGGCCGGGGCGGCGAATGAAACCGTGGCATTTGACGTGCGCACCGACAATTTCAAGTCGATTACCGAAATAACCGTGTATGTGCCGGATCATCCGCGCCTGCTTGCCTTGCTGACCGGTGCCTGTGCCGCCGGGGGGGCCAATATTGTCGGTGCAAAAATTTTCACCACCACCGACGGCATGGCACTTGATACGCTCCTCATCCAGCGTGAGTTCGAAGACGCAGACGACGAACACCGCCGCATTGACCGTATCATCGATCTGATGCGCCAGGCGTTTGCCGGCAAGATCCAGTTGCGCAAGGCTGTCGCCGAGGCATCCCGTCCGAAAGGCCGCATCAAGGCCTTTACCGTGGAACCGCAGGTCATAGTGTCCAATGACACGTCAAACAGGTTCACGGTGGTCGAGGTGGCGGGCCTTGACCGGCTGGGCCTGCTGTTCAAATTGACCGACAGCCTGTTCCGGCTGAATCTCAACATCGCCTCGGCGCAGATCACCACGTTCGGCGAGCGAGCGGTCGATGTGTTTTACGTTACTGACCTGATCGGCCAGAAAATCACCAGCAAAACCAGGTTGCAGTCGATAGAGGACAGCCTGCTTGATGTGCTGGAAACCGGCAGGAAGCAGGAGATTGCCAAGGCCGGATAGTAAGATTGCGAAGGCCGGATAGTAAATGGTAATGCGGGCCTGTCCGGCTTGCTGAACCATCACCGCTTGTCTACAAGGTCACCATGCGGCTGATTCCTGTTTCATGACGTCAGGGGTTCAGAGCAAACCGCGAACCTGATACGGCGCACGCAAGGCACATCGGATAACAATGGCCCTTTTACGATCCGCTTCGACAGTTGCCGCCATGACGATGATCTCGCGGGTGCTGGGGTTTGCCCGCGACGTGCTGATGGCAAGCGTTATCGGAACCGGGCTTATTGCCGATGCGTTTGTGGTTGCATTCAGGTTTCCGAACCTGTTTCGCAGACTGTTTGCCGAAGGTGCTTTCAATGCTGCCTTTGTTCCACTGTTTGCCCGCCGGCTGGAGGGCGAAGGTCAACCGGCAGCCACCCGCTTTGCCGAAGAAGTACTGGCCTGCCTGCTGGTTTTCCTGATTTTGCTGTCGGCGCTGGCCATGCTGGCCATGCCGCTCATTATTTACATCCTGGCGCCCGGGTTTATTGACAATCCGGAAAAGCTCGACCTGACGGTGCAGTTGACCCGTATCGCGTTTCCCTACCTGACCTTCATGTCACTGGTCGCCCTGATTGGCGGCATCCTGAATTCGCTGCACCGGTTTACCGCAGCCGCTGCCGCCCCGATCATCCTCAACATCGTGCTGATAGCGGTGCTTGCGTTTGTGCTGCTGTCGGGGTGGGGGGCTGAACCGAGAACCGGCTTTGCGCTGGTGTGGGGGGTGAGTGCTGCCGGCCTGCTGCAGTTCATCATGCTGTGGATCGCCATGACGCGGGCAGGCGTCTCGCTGAAACTCAAGCGGCCAAGGATCACGCCGGGGGTCCGGCGTCTTGTCAGCCTCGGCATTCCGGGCCTGATTGCAGGTGGTATTACCCAGATCAACCTGCTGGTTTCCACCATGATCGCGTCGCTGCAGGATTCCGCACCATCATGGCTCTACTATGCCGACCGCATTTATCAGTTGCCATTGGGCGTCATTGGCATCGCCATCGGCGTGGTGCTGTTGCCGGAACTGTCGCGCCGGCTGCGGGCCGATGACAATGACGGCGTTCAGTCAAGCCAGAACCGGGCGCTCGAGATATCGATGTTGCTCACCATACCGTCAGCCGTCGCCTTGATGGCGATGCCGCATCCGATCATCCATGTGCTGTTTGAGCGCGGTGCCTTCGATGCAGCAGATGCGCGTGCAACATCGGTGGCGCTTGCAGCCTTTGCCGCCGGCTTGCCGGCATTTGTCATGATCAAGGTGTTTTCACCTGCCTTTTTCGCGCGAGAGGATACCCGCACGCCAATGTGGTTTGCGCTGATCTCGGTTGTCATCAACATAGCAGGTGCACTGGCGCTGTTCCCGTTCATTGCCTATGTCGGCGTTGCGCTGGCCACAACGGCCGCCGGATGGGTCAATGCCCTGCTGTTGGGCTACACGCTGTCGAAACGCGGTGACTTTGCGCTCGATGATCGCATGCGCAAGGCACTGCCGAGGATCATCGCCGCAAGCCTGGTCATGGGATTTGCACTGCTCGGTGTCATGCAGTTTGTGAGCACGGTTTTCAGCGCCGATACCTTGTTCGTTGTGCGCCTGGCGGCGCTGGCCGCCATGGTCGGATTCGGGGCGGCGGTGTATTTTGCAATTGCATGGTGGACGGGTGCGCTCGATGTGGCTGCCTTGAAACAATCTTTTTTGCGCAAGGGATGATGGCGCTTGGCAGCGCGTGCGCATTGCGGCATATACCCGGCCAGCCAATTGAAATCATCCTGATCCAGTGGAGCTTCTGCAATGTCCCAACCCAGCCAACGCGTTTTCTCCGGCGTGCAGCCAACCGGCAATCTGCATCTGGGCAACTATCTGGGGGCCATCAAGCGCTTTGTTGAGATGCAGTCATCGTATGAGTGCATCTATTGCGTGGTCGATCTGCACGCGATTACCCAGGACAGGTCGGTGTGGGGCGGCCCCGAAGAGCTTGCCCGCAGCACCAGGGAAGTCACCGCAGCCTATCTTGCGTCCGGTATCGATCCGGCAGCCCACATTGTTTTCAACCAGAGCCAGGTTGCAGCACATTGCGAACTTGCCTGGATATTCAACTGCGTGGCGCGCATGGGATGGCTGAACCGCATGACGCAGTTCAAGGACAAGGCCGGCAAGAATCGCGAGAATGCCTCGGTTGGCCTGTATGCCTATCCCAACCTGATGGCCGCCGACATACTGGCCTATCGCGCCACCCATGTGCCGGTTGGCGAGGATCAGAAACAGCACCTTGAACTGACCCGTGATATTGCGCAGAAATTCAACATCGACATGGCCGACGCATGTGCCGAGGCGGGATACACGGATGGCTTTTTCCCGTTGCCGGAACCGTTGATCACCGGTCCTGCGACACGTGTCATGTCGTTGCGCGATGGTGACAAGAAGATGTCGAAGTCCGATCCGTCCGATCTGTCCCGCATAAACCTCACTGACGATGCAGACACCATCAACAAGAAGATTCGCAAGGCAAAGACAGATCCCGATGCATTGCCGGAAACCATGGAAGCCCTGAAGGGCAGGCCCGAGGCCGCCAACCTGCTCGGCATTTTCGCGGCTCTCCAGGACGCTACGCTTGAAACCGTGTTGCCACAGTTCGCCGGACGGCAGTTCTCGGAGCTGAAGCAGGCTCTGGCCGACCTCGCGGTCGAAAAACTGTCACCGATTGCCGGTGAAATGCGGAAACTGATGGCAGCCCAGGATCACATTGACGCTGTGCTGAAAGACGGTGCGCAGCGCGCTAACGCCATTGCAGAGCCGGTAATGATCGATGTACGGCGCATTATGGGCTTTGTTGGCTAGATCAGGATGACTTGTCAGGTCCGGGAAAACAAATTTCTGACACGCTAATCTGGAATTATTCCAGAAAACCTATATATGTAAGGTAACATTCACCCGGCGACGCTGATCACATGCACGCGTAGCCGCAGGAGTTCATACGGATATGTTCATTCAGACCGAAGCCACGCCAAATCCAAGTACCCTGAAATTTATTCCGGGCAAACCTGTTGTAGAAGGTGATCCGCGGGATTTCCGCTCGGCAGATGAAGCGACTATTTCACCGCTGGCTGAAAAACTGTTTGCCGTCACGGGCGTCGAAGGTGTTTTCCTCGGTGCCGACTTCATCACCGTTACCAAGGACGACGGTGAATGGCAGCATCTCAAGCCGGCTGTGCTGGGCGCCATCATGGAACATTTCATGTCGGGTGCGCCGGTTATTCGCAATGGCGAAGCCGAAGCGGTTGCCGATGAAGGCGAGTTCGCCGAAGCCGAC
Source organism: uncultured Alphaproteobacteria bacterium (assembly GCA_963698275.1). Taxonomy (GTDB): domain Bacteria; phylum Pseudomonadota; class Alphaproteobacteria; order Rhizobiales; family Aestuariivirgaceae; genus Anderseniella. Next base: position 84,835 of record CAVOQE010000003.1, read on the forward strand.
CAGCAGATCGTCACCACCATCAAGGAACTGCTCGACACGCGGGTGCGCCCGGCAGTGGCGCAGGATGGCGGCGACATAACCTTCCACGGTTTCAAGGAAGGCGTCGTCTATCTGCAAATGAAAGGTGCATGCGCAGGTTGTCCCAGTTCAACCGCAACACTGAAGCATGGTATTGAAAACCTGCTGCGCCACTTCATCCCGGAAGTAAGCGAAGTTCGCCCGGTCTGACGGACCGCCACTTGACCTGCGCATTGGCTCTTATGCCATGATTGTTCTCAGTGTAGACACCGCACATGCGGCCTGCTCGGCCTGTGTTTTTGACACAGTCGCGAACCGGCCACTGTCGCTCGCCAGTGAACCCATGCAGCGCGGGCATGCCGAGCGTCTGGCCGACATGGCACAAGAGGCTGTTGTTTCGGCCGGGATTTCATTTGCAGACATTGAGCGCCTGGCGGCATGTTCAGGCCCGGGGACTTTTACCGGTGTGCGCATCGGGCTGGCGTTTGTGCGCGGTCTCTCGCTGGTGCTGAAAGTGCCCGTAGTCGGCATCACGACCTTTGCCGCGCTGGCGCAAAGCTGCCGGGCCGGTTCGGATGGCCGGGACATCTGGGTCATACAGGATGCCCGCCGCGGTGAGGTTTACCTGCAGGGCTTCGATGGCGACGGCAATGCGATGCACCCGGCATCGGTGCTCGGCATTTCCGAGGCAGGCAGCTTGCTGAGCGACAAGTCGGGCCTGGCAGTCGGGTCGGGCGCAGGCCTGGTTGACCTGCCGGATGGTCTGGCCGTTTCCGATGTCAGCAGCATTCCCGATGCGGCAATGATCGCCGGGCTTGCTGGTCTAGCCGCAGACACAAGTGCTGCCGCTGTTCCGTTTTACCTGCGGGCACCGGACGCCAAGGCGCAACTGCCACTGGTCAAACATCAGGGAAGCGCGTTGTCGATCGAGCATGTCGGCGCGGAATACGCAGGCGTTCTTGCAGCCATTCACACGCCCTGTTTCGAAGACGCCTGGGACAGCGCTGCGATGGCGGCACTGCTGGCAACACCCGGCACAGTCGCCTTGCTGGCGACACAGGACAAGGCAGGCGAAAAACAGCCCTGCGGATTTGTGCTGTTGCGCACAGCGGCAGATGAAATGGAAGTATTGACGCTGGCCGTGCTGCCGCATACCCGGCGCAGAGGCGTGGCGCGCGCGCTGATGCAGGCGGTACGCCGGCATGCCGGGCAGACCGGTACAAGGAAGATATTCATCGAATATGCTGAGGACAATCAGGCTGCCCACGCGCTGTATGAAAGCGTCGGCTATGCCTCACACGGGGTGCGGCCAAATTATTACAAGAGTTCCGACGGCACGGCCAGTAACGCGATTACGGCCAGTCTTTGCTTGAGCGAAGCTGAACCATTGCCATTGTCAGGAAACCCATGAGCGACTATAGGCTCACCGGAGCAGAGCAACGATCAAGTTTATGGAGTTGGTTGAGCCAATCTAAAATCGTGCTGATCCAGGAGCGTCATCAATGCCAGTAACGCCGCAGGAAACACCCTCAGTTGCGCCATCAAAGGTGTTCATCAAGACCTATGGTTGTCAGATGAACGTCTATGACAGCGAGCGCATGGGCGAGGTATTGAGCGAAAGCGGCTATGTAAGCACTGAAAGCCTCGAAGACGCCGACCTGGTCATCCTGAACACCTGCCATATCCGTGAAAAGGCCGCCGAGAAAGTCTACTCCGAGCTTGGCCGGCTGCGGCGGTTGAAGTCGCGCAGCGGACGCGACATGAAAATCGCGGTGGCTGGTTGCGTGGCCCAGGCAGAAGGTGAAGAAATCGTCCGCCGCGCACCTGTGGTTGATCTGGTGTTCGGCCCGCAAACCTATCATCGCCTGCCCGACCTGCTTGACCGGCATGGCAAGACCGGTGCCGCCGTGATCGAAACGGAATTGCCGGTTGATGAAAAATTTGCGGTCCTGGATGCCCCTTCCACAATACCGGTGAAGCGCGGTGTCGCAGCTTTCGTCACAGTGCAGGAAGGCTGTGACAAGTTCTGCACGTTCTGTGTGGTGCCCTATACCCGCGGTGCGGAATTTTCCCGTCCCGCCGATCGTATTCTCGCTGAGGCGCGCAAGCTGGTTGACGCAGGAGTGCGCGAAATCACGCTGCTCGGGCAGAACGTCAACGCCTGGCACGGCAGCGGGCTTGCCGGTCATGACTGGACACTGGGTCATCTGCTCAACGCGCTGTCGGATATCGATGGTCTTGAACGGTTGCGCTACACAACCAGCCATCCGCGCGACATGGACGATGACCTGATCGCGGCGCATGGGGCGAACCCGAAACTGATGCCGTATCTGCATTTGCCGGTTCAGTCCGGCAGCGACACCATTTTGAAGGCCATGAACCGCAGGCACACTGCTGGCGAATATATGGAACTGGTCGGCCGCATCCGCGATGCCCGGCCCGACATCGCCATGTCGTCGGACTTCATAGTCGGGTTTCCCGGAGAGACCGATGCTGATTTCTCTGCCACCATGGACCTGGTCCGGCAGGTGACATATGCGCAAGCCTTTTCGTTCAAGTACTCACCGCGCCCCGGCACACCGGCGTCCACCGGGGCTGATCAGGTGCCGGAAGATGTAAAGACGCAGCGTCTTGCCGAACTGCAGGCCCTGCTGGGTGAACAGCAGGCATCCTTCAATGCGGCGTGCACGGGACGTGTGCTCGATGTCTTGCTGGAAAAGCCCGGCCGGCAGAAAGGCCAGTTGATCGGACGGTCGCCTTACCTCCAGTCGGTGTACATGGATGCCGGTGAGCATGTTATCGGTGACACCGTGAAGGTTGCCATTGAAAGCATCGGACCGAATTCATTAACCGGCCACATGGTTGAAGCATAAGGCCGAATATGATGTGCTTTCACCATCATGCTTGCGAATCAGGAGATCTGCCCCGTTGACGTCACGCACCGCCCAGCCAAGGCCCGCATCCCGGCACAAGAAGACCGCCGCGGACACAGCACAGAGCAGTATCACCTTGGGCTTCGACGACAACCGTTTGCTGATGCTGGTGTTCGGTGAACATGACGAGCATCTGCTCCTGATAGAGGACCGGCTCGGCGTGGATATCACGCCGCGCGGCAACAAGGTCGCCATTCGCGGATCCGAAGCAGGCCGCGAAATGGCCAGACAGGTTCTGGTGGAGCTTTATGAACGTGCGCTCGAAGGTCTTGATGTTGGCCGGGGCGATGTGGAAGGTGCTATCCGTATGGCCATGAGCCCGGTTGCCGTTGCCAAGGGCACATCTGAAGTTGCCGCAATACGTACCCGGCGCAAAACGGTAACCGCCAGATCGCCGGGCCAGAAAACCTATCTTGAGGCAATCGCTGCCAACGAACTGGTGTTCGGTGTCGGCCCTGCAGGCACCGGCAAGACATATCTGGCGGTTGTATGTGCTGCTGCTGAACTGATGGCCGGACGGGTTGACCGCATCATCCTGTCGCGTCCCGCTGTCGAGGCAGGCGAGCGTCTCGGCTTCCTGCCCGGCGACATGAAGGAAAAGGTCGATCCCTATCTGAGGCCGCTTTATGACGCGCTTTATGATGTCATGCCGCCGGAAGCCGTGATCAAGGGTCTGGCCGACAACACGATCGAAATCGCACCGTTGGCCTTCATGCGCGGCCGCACCCTGTCGTCAGCCTTTATCATTCTGGACGAAGCGCAAAACACCACGCCGCAACAGATGAAAATGTTTCTGACCAGGCTTGGCGAAGGCTCACGCATGGTTATTACCGGTGATCCGACACAGGTCGATCTGCCTCCCGGCACTACCTCCGGCCTGACCCAGGCGCTGGATTACCTGAAGGGCGTGAAGGGTATCTCACAGGTGAAGTTCAATAAATCGGATATTGTTCGCCATCAACTGGTGTCACGCATTGTCGATGCCTATGAGCGTGCCGGTTGGGAGCCGGCGACAAGGCCCCGGACGCCGTGATACTCGAAATCGAAGTCGACGAAACTGCCTGGAAAGAAGTGCCTGATCCCGAAACCCTGTTGCGCAGCGCAGCGCAGGCAACCGAGGCTGCTCTTGGCAGGGATTTGTCGGCAACGGTACTGACCATTTCGCTGGCAACCGATGATGAAGTGGCACGGCTCAACAAGCAGTGGCGCAACAAGACCGGGCCGACCAACGTATTGTCATTTCCTGCCGCACCGGACATGCCGTTGCCGCCAGGTGAGCCGCGCCCTCTGGGTGATATCATGCTGGCAGCCGGTGTGGTAAAATGCGAGGCTGCGCAGCAGAACAAATCACTTGAGCATCATTTGGTTCACCTTGCTGTGCATGGCATCTTGCACATAATGGATTATGATCACATAAACGAAGCCGAGGCCGACGAGATGGAAAGCCTTGAGGTTGACATACTGAACGTGCTTGGCATTGCCAATCCCTATGCATGAAACGTATAGGGATCATTGTTGAGACAGGACAGAGGACGCCGGTGAAAGCCGGACGGTCAAATGGACGAAGACCAATCTAGCAGGTCCCGTGAAGGGACCAGCCCCACTTCTGAAAATTCACGAACCGACAATACGGGCCTGTGGTCGCGGATCAAGCGGACCTTGGGCGGCGGCAGGTCGGACGAAACCTTGCGTGAAAGCCTGGAAGGCGTGTTTGACCGGCATGCCGAGGAAGAAGGTACTGTGGCTTTCCGGGCCGATGCCAAGTCAATGATGCTCAACCTGATCGAGTTTTCCGATTTGCGACTGGACGATGTGATGGTACCGCGCGCCGAGATCATCGCGATCGATGCATCAAGCTCCGTGTCGGAACTGCTCGACTGTTTTCTGGAGGCAGGTCATTCCCGGCTGCCCATCTATAACGATACGCTGGACGAGCCGGTTGGCATGATCCATATCAAGGATTTTCTGGAGTGGTTGAATTCCAGTGGCAAGAAGGCCCCGGCGAAGTCAGGCACAAAGAAAGCCGTGCCGATTTTGTCACTCTCGGCCAACGATCTCAAATCCCCGGTGAGTGAGCTCGGTATCATGCGTGAGCTGCTCTACGTACCGCCCTCCATGCCCGCCGCGGACCTGCTGGTGAAAATGCAGTCGACCCATGTTCACATGGCGGTAGTGGTGGATGAATATGGCGGCACCGACGGTCTGGCGACCATTGAGGATCTGGTTGAGGAGATTGTCGGCGATATTGCTGATGAGCACGATGAAAAGGATGAACTGATCACCCGTGCATCCGCAACCAGTTGGCTGGCAGAAGCCCGGCTGGAAATTGAAGATGCAGAGAACATACTGGGCGTCAAGCTGTTGCCGGCAGACGAACAGGAAGAAGCCGATACGCTTGGCGGTTTGATCTTCCATATGCTTGGCCGGGTGCCGGTTCGCGGTGAACTGATCAAGCATGCCTCCGGCATTGAGTTTGAGATCATTGCGGCTGATCCGCGCCGGGTTCGCCGTGTTGCCATCCACACCAAACCACGTGCCGCACGCCAGCCTGCCGCTGCGGTCAAGCCGGTTGCAAAAGCTTCAGATGAACCGGCGCCACAGGTGCAGAACTGACTGGCATACTGGAAACCATGATGGCCGGGTCGCTTTGGCGCAGCTGCCTTGTGGCCTTGCTGGCAGGCGGGTTGGCCTGTCTGTCTCTGCCGCCGTTTGACGTCTGGCCGGTCCTGTTTGTCAGTTACACAATGTTGGTCTGGCTGCTCGATGGTACCGTGCAGGGCAGGCCCGCAAGGTGGCGCCGTTTTGGCGCGGGCTTCGCTGTCGGATGGTGCTTTGCATTTGGATACTTTGTGCCGTCACTGTGGTGGATATCGGAAGCTTTCTGGCTGGAACCGGAAAAATTTGCAGCCTTGATTCCGTTCGCGGTTGCCGGGCTGCCGGCTTATCTGTCGCTCTATTGGGGGCTGGCGTTCGGTGTGGCGGCCATCTTGTGGATAGCAGGCTGGCCCCGGATCCTGCTGCTGGCAGGGCTTGTCGGTGCGGGAGAATGGCTGCGAGGCCATCTGCTGACCGGATTTCCCTGGAATCTGCCCGGTTATGGAGCCGGGTCACTGGATGGATTTTCCCAGGCCGCCAGCCTGGTCGGCATATACGGCCTGACTGTTCTGGTCGTGGTGGTGGCTGCGGCGCCGTCTGTGCTTCGCGATACAGGCAGATCCGTGCCGAGTTTACCGGGACGCCTGGTGTTTCCGGCACTTGTCGCTGCCGGTGCAGTTGCTCTGCATGTATGGGGCAATACCCGTGTCGCAAGCTACGATGCAGCCCTCATCGAAAGCACCGACAATGCAACCCTGGTGCGCATCATTCAGCCCAACATCTCCCAGAAGGACAAGTGGGATCCGGCACATGCCGGCCAGATCATTGCTACCTACCTGAAACTGAGCGGAATGCCGTTTGCAGATCCTCCGACGGTGCCGCCAATCGTCGTCTGGCCTGAAAGCGCTTTGCCGCGACTGCTCGGTGAACAAGACGCGCTGCGCGCTGAGATAATGTCCAGCCTGCCGCCAGGCTCACCTCTGCTGACCGGAGGCCTGCACCGGATAACTGACGATACGGGCACGGCTTCGATCTTCAATTCACTGCTGGCAATCCCTGCCGATGGCCGGATAGCGGCACGCCATGACAAGGTCCGGCTGGTGCCCTTTGGAGAGTTCTTGCCATTTCAATGGTTGCTGGAGCCGCTTGGATTGCGCCAGATTGTAAACCTGCCGCCGGGATTTTCGGCCGGCAGCAAGGATCGGGTTATCCGGCTTGCCGGGGTGCCGGCATTTGCCGGTTTCATCTGTTACGAGGCGGTGTTTCCGCGATCCCGCCCTTATGCTTCACGGCCTGAAATGCTCGTCAACGCAACCAACGACGCCTGGTTCGGTACATCGGGCGGGCCCCATCAGCATCTGGGTCATGCTCGATTTCGCGCAATCGAACAGGGCGCGCCGATGATACGGGCTGCCAACACCGGCATTTCAGCAATGATTGATTCAGCCGGCCGCGTGCAGGCGATGCTGGCGCTGGGCACGGTCGGTCATCTCGACGTTGCCATGCCTGCCGTGATGGCTGCAACGCTGTACGCGGCCATCGGAGATCTTGGTTTCCTGGCGCTGTTGGTGTTAATAGCGGCCGCCTATTTAATTTGTAGACGGATGAAGAAGTTTTGTGTACCAGATGTGCATGAGAACTGATCGTAGGCGTGAATTGGCAACACATATTTCCGTCTGTGCTCCTTGAAAACAATTTCACAACGGTGTGCCTGCACGGCAGCCGATCAGCCAATTGAAAATGTTGCGAGCGGACAGGTTTTTGCCGTTTTGTAAACCGTGCGGGGGAGGTGACTGATGACGATAAAAACGCCAAATCCGATTGATGTACATGTTGGCAGCAGGCTGCGGATGCGGAGAATGCTGGTTGGGATGAGTCAGGAAAAGCTTGGCGAAAGTCTCGATCTCACTTTTCAGCAGATACAGAAATACGAAAAGGGCTCCAATCGTATCAGTGCCAGCAGGCTGTATGACATGTCGCGTATTCTTGACGTGCCGGTACAGTTTTTCTTTGACGATATGGTCCGTGCCGACGCTGCCGGCAGGGGCAAGGCTGACAAGCCGTCCGGCTCGTTTGAGATGATCGAATTTCTGTCCAGTCCCGACGGTGCCCAGCTTGTTCGGACATTTTCCGAAATTGAGAGCCCTGAAGTGCGGCGCAATATTCTCGATCTCGTGAAGTCGGTCTCCAGCATCGGCGCTGCTGAGTCCGAGTAGATCAGGTTTATGGGTCCTGTTGAACCTGTGTCGCTCCGGATCTGAGGTTTTGAGGCCGAAACTATTCCGGTTAATTGCCTGCGTAGATCAAAGTTGGCTTGACGTGATGCGCACAGCCTGACAAAAGGGCGGCCACTCGGCTGCCATTGCATATAAAGAAATCTGCATATGGCGATCATCCTGTCCCACTCGCGGAGTTTGCAAGCCATGGCACGTCAGAACTATTTCTTCACCAGTGAATCAGTTTCCGAAGGTCACCCGGACAAGGTATGCGACCGCATCTCTGACGAGATTGTTGACCTTGTCTACAAGGAAGCCCGCAAGACCGGGACCGATCCATGGACCGTTCGCGTTGCCTGCGAAACGCTGACAACGACCAATCGCGTGGTTATTGCCGGTGAGGTTCGTGTTCCTGATACGCTGTTCAAGAAGGACAAGGCGGGCAATGTGGTTTACGACGCTGCGGGTAAACCGGTTATTGCACCGGGAAGATTTCGTTCCGCGGCACGCCGCGCCATCCGCGCCATCGGGTACGAGCAGGCAGGTTTTCACTGGAAAACTGCAAAAGTCGAAGTACTGTTGCACGCCCAGTCAACCGATATTGCTCAGGGCGTGGACAACGCCGCAGACCGCCAGGGTGAAGAAGGCGCAGGTGATCAGGGCATCATGTTCGGCTATGCCTGTCGTGAAACACCGGACTTCATGCCGGCGCCGATTTACTACTCCCACAAGATTCTCGAACTGATGGCAGCCGCCCGCCACAAGGGTGAAGGCGATGCCGGCAAGCTCGGGCCTGATGCCAAGAGCCAGGTCACCATCCGCTATGTCGACGGTAAGCCGTCGGAAGTCACGTCGATTGTCGTCTCGACCCAGCATCTTGATGAGAGCTGGGATTCGGCAAAAGTACGGACAGTAATTGAACCCTATGTGCGCGAAGCGCTGGGTGAAATGCCGATTGCAGCTGATTGCAAATGGTACATCAATCCCACCGGCAAGTTTGTCATCGGTGGCCCGGACGGTGATGCCGGCCTGACCGGCCGCAAGATCATTGTTGATACCTACGGTGGTGCCGCACCGCATGGCGGAGGCGCATTCTCCGGCAAGGACACAACCAAGGTTGACCGTTCCGCTGCTTATGCGGCGCGCTATATGGCCAAGAATGTTGTAGCTGCAAAACTCGCCGAACGCTGCACGATCCAGCTTTCCTATGCCATTGGCGTGGCCCAGCCCCTGTCTGTTTATGTCGATACACACGGTACCGGCAAGGTACATGAAAGTGTGCTTGAGCAGGCTCTGCGCGCGTGTATGGATCTGTCACCCTCGGGCATTCGCCGCCATCTCGACCTGAACAAGCCGATTTATGCGCGTACCGCTGCCTATGGCCACTTTGGCCGCAAGCCGCGTCGCGACGGGTCGTTTTCCTGGGAAAAAACCGATATGACTGCGGCGCTCAAGGAAGCAGTAAAGGCAGCTTCACAGGAACACCAGGTGCTCGAACGGGCGTCCTGATGACGATCGGTATCTGACACTCCGGAGTGGTTCGGGTTGTGAGCGGATCACAACCGCGCCCCGTTCTTTTGTTTTCGCGTGTCCTGCAAAACCGTACGCACATTTGCCGGACATGTTTTATGATCGAGCGCAATATAATCGATCAGGGCATTGTAGTCATGTCGCAACCGCCGGACAGGCCCCGGTTCGCAGAGAAGTTTTTCGGGCGCCGCGCAGGGCAGACCTTGCGAGACAATCATGTGCGGCTGGTGGAAACCCTGCTGCCGAAACTGCGGGTACCCGATTGTGCCGACAGCCTGCAGGACCCGCGCGCACTGTTCGGCAACTCCGTGTCCGAGGTCTGGCTGGAAGTAGGCTTCGGCGGCGGTGAGCATCTGGCCTGGCAGGCTGCGGCCAATCCGCATGCCGGTTTCATTGGCGGCGAACCGTTCATAAACGGCGTTGCCAAACTGCTGAGCCTGCTGGAAGACGGCAGTCTGTCAAACGTCCGCATTATCGACAATGACATACGTCCGCGCCTGGATCAGCTTGGTGATCAGACCATATCACGCGCTTTCCTGCTGTTTCCCGATCCGTGGCCAAAACTGCGCCATCACAAGCGCCGGTTTGTAAATCAGACGAACCTGAACCGGTTGCATCGCATCATGAAGCCCGGGGCAGAGTTTCGCGTGGCCAGCGATATTGATCATTACATCCGCTGGAGCCTGCGCGAAGTTGCCGAGCACGGCGGCTTCGCACTGCTGTCGGACAACCCGGCAGACTGGCGCCAGCGCCCGGCGGATTGGCCGCAGACCAGGTATGAGGCAAAGGCTGTGCGCGAAGGCCGGGCATGTGCATATCTGCGATTTTCTCGTGTATAAGCGTTTTGCTTGAAGTCCGCGCATTCTCCGCGTATATATAGCTCATCAAGTTCATTCTCATAGGTTTTCAAAGAGTACTGAAAACCACAGTTCATGAGGGTGGGTCCTGCGGGGCCCGCTTTTTTTGTTGCCTGAACAGGGATGATTTTCACTTTGGTCAACCGGACGTCTTGCATCCGGTTGATTTGGACAGGGAGATGTCTGATGGCGGCCGACATGGCCAAACGGATGCAGGTCGAAACCGGCGTGGCCGCCAAGGTGGCCCGCCTGGTCGAACCTGCCATTGAGGAACTGGGTTTCCGGCTGGTGCGCGTGCGCCTGACCGGCAACACGCTTCAGGTCATGGCAGAGCGTCCCGATGGCACCATGACGGTTGGCGGTTGCCAGGATATTTCACGGACCATATCGCCGTTGCTGGATGTAAATGATCCCATCTCCGACAGGTACAGTCTCGAAGTGTCATCGCCTGGCGTAGACCGGCCACTGGTGCGCCCTGAAGATTTTGAGCGCTGGGCCGGATTTGAAGCGAAAATAGAGCTGGTGACACCGCTGGCCGGCCGCAAGCGGTTTCGCGGCAGGCTGGAAGGTTTCGATGACGGCGAAGTACGACTGTTCATACCGCCGCCGGAAAAAGGCGACGAGGATATTTTGATCGGACTGGAGATTGCCGCAATTGGTGATGCCCGTCTGGTGATGACTGATGAATTGCTGAAAGCTGCCGGTGAGCGGGCCAAGGCAGATGAGGTCGGCGATGGTGCTGACTGGACTGAAAACAATGAAACTGAATCCAACGACATTAATGCGGAGTGAACGAAATGGCTGATGTCGCCGTAAGTGCAAACAGGCTGGAATTGCTGCAGATCGCAGATGCGGTTGCACGTGAAAAATCCATCGACAAGGCTGTCGTGATTGATGCGATGGAGGACGCGATCCAGCGTGCTGCACGTTCTCGCTATGGCGCAGAAAACGATATCCGGGCAGAAATCGATCCGCAAACCGGTGAAACCAAACTGTATCGCCTGCTGGAAGTGGTCGAGGAAGTCGAAAACGATTCGACCCAGATCACCATGAAGGAAGCGCTGGACCGCAATCCCGGTGCGCGCATGGGTGATTTCCTGTCCGAGCCGTTGCCGCCTGTCGACTTTGGCCGCATCGCTGCCCAGAACGCCAAGCAGGTGATCGTGCAGAAGGTGCGCGATGCTGAACGCGAGCGTCAGTTTGAAGAGTACAAGGATCGCATTGGCGAGATCGTTTCCGGCGTCGTCAAGCGCGTCGAGTACGGCAACATCATCGTCGACCTTGGCCGTGGCGAAGGTATTGTTCGCCGCGATGAAGGTTTGCCGCGTGAAGCATTCCGCAATGGCGACCGGGTGCGGGCCTACATATTTGATGTGCGGCGCGAGCTGCGCGGTCCGCAGATATTCCTGTCGCGCTCGCGTCCGGAGTTCATGTCCAAGCTGTTCCAGCAGGAAGTGCCGGAAATCTACGACGGTATTGTTGAAGTCGTGGCCGTGGCCCGTGATGCCGGTTCACGTGCGAAAATATCCGTGCGCTCCAAGGACAGTTCAATCGATCCGGTCGGTGCGTGTGTCGGCATGCGCGGCAGCCGTGTCCAGGCTGTGGTCAACGAGCTGCAGGGCGAAAAGATCGACATCATTCCCTGGACACCTGATGCAGCCAGTTTCATCGTCAACGCACTGGCGCCTGCCGAGGTTGCCAAGGTGGTCCTTGATGAAGATGCCCAGCGCATCGAGGTTGTTGTTCCTGATGAACAGCTTTCACTGGCAATCGGGCGTCGCGGGCAGAACGTGCGCCTTGCCTCGCAGCTTTCCGGCTGGGATATCGACATCATGACGGAGGCCGAAGAATCCGAACGCCGTCAGAAAGAGTTCGCAGACCGTACACTGCGCTTTACCGAAGCGCTTGATGTGGACGAGATGCTGGCTCAGCTGCTCGCATCGGAAGGTTTCGACTCGATTGAAGAAGTCGCCTATGTGGCGCCTGAGGAAATTGCGTCCATAGAGGGACTGGATGATGAAACGGCGTCTGAAATTCAGGCCCGTGCGACCGAATTCCTTGATCGCCAGGCTACGGAACTTGAAGCCAAGCGCAAGGAGCTTGGAGTGGCTGATGACCTGGCGGGCTTCGCCGGGCTGTCACCGGCGATGCTGGTGATGCTTGGTGAAGACGGCGTGTTCAACCTGGAAGATTTTGCCGGCTGTGTGCCGGATGATCTGGTTGGCTGGAATGAGCGTGGTGAAGGCGAAACAATCCGTCATGAAGGCTCACTGTCTGCAACTGACATGACCGCGGCTGAAGCTGAAACCCTGATCATGGCCGCCCGCCTGCAACTGGGTTGGATTGAGCCTGAGCCGGAACCGGAAGCAGACACTGAAGCAGAAGTAGAAGGCGGCGCGGACGCTGCTGCCACAACCAGTAACGAAGAGTAAGGTGAACACCCGGCAATATGACAGGTCTGGCACAACAAACCGTCCTCGAGGATGACACGAATGTCCGCATGTGCGCGTTAACCCGTGCACTGCGGCCACGCGCCGAACTGTTGCGTTTCGTTGCCTCGCCGGATGGCGATCTGGTGCCCGACCTGAAAGAAAATCTGCCGGGCCGCGGCGTGTGGTTGAGCCTGTCGCGCGCAAGCGTTGCCGAGGCTGTCAGGCGCAAGGTGTTCGCCCGGGCGCTCAAAGCTCAGGTCATGCTGCCGGACAATCTTGCCGATCTGATCGCACGCCTGTTGCTTAAAGATGCCATGTCGTGTCTGTCTCTGGCATCGAAGGCGGGTCAGGTTGTTGCCGGATTTGAGAAGACCGAAGCAACGGTAGTCCATGGCCGGGCGGCAGTTCTTATAGCGGCCTCGGACGGCGCGGAAGACGGCCGCCGGAAACTGTCCGGAAAACTGCGGGCTGCTGATCAGGCCGACCGGCTGGTCGAATGTTTCGCCTCTGCTGATTTGGATTTGGCATTGGGGCGTACAAATGTGATACATGCTGCCATTAACCCCGGCGGTCTGGCGCGAAAATTCATGGCTTGCGCAAGACGATATGAATTATTTGAATTAAACGGAGCCGCACAAGCGGAAAGCTGATACGCAATGAGTGATACGAACGACAACGATAATGGTAACGAACGTCCTGGCGGACGCACACTCGGCTTGCGCGGCGGGGGCCAGAGCAGGGTACGCCAGAACTTTTCGCATGGACGGTCAAAAACCGTTGTGGTGGAAACCAAGCGCAAACGCATAATTGGAGCACCAGGCGCGAAACCTGCGGCTCCAGCCATTGCGGAGGCTCCGGCACCAGCTGCGGCACCGAAACCTGCGCCAGCAGTTTCGGCACCGGAAGCAGCCGCTCCGGCACCGGCTGCTCCTGCTGCGCCAAAACCAGCTGCGCCTGCGCCCGCCGCACCTGCTGCTGCGGCACCGCCGGCACCTGCAGCGCCTGCCGCACCGAAGCGGCCGCCAATCAAGACGGTTGGAGCGCCCAAGGTATTGCGCACCCTGACAGCCGAGGAAGCCGAGGCACGTGAACGTGCGCTGGTTGAGGCGCGTCAGCGTGACATCGAGGATAAAAAGCGCGCTGAGGTAGAAGCCGTTGAACGGGTTGAACGTGAAGCGCGTGAAGCCGCCGAGCTTGTCGAGAAGGAAGCCGAGGAAGCTCGCCGCACGGCAAAACGTGCTGCAGACGCGGAAGCCAAGGAGGCCGCGGCAGAACTCAAGGCCAGCAAGGCAGCTACCGAGACCGAAGCCGATGCCGGGCGCTCGAAGTCCCGCCGTCCTGCCGGTGGTGCCGATAAGCCTGCGACGCCGCCGAAGCCGCGCAACGATGCTGATCGCCGCCGTGGCAAGCTGACGGTTTCCAATGCGCTCAACGACGATGGTGGACGGGCTCGTTCACTGGCTGCATTCCGCCGCCGCCAGGAACGCCAGAAAAAGCAGGCCAGGGGCGGTTCGGTGACCAAGGAGAAGGTTGCCCGCGAAGTCACCATTCCTGAGGTGATAACCATTCAGGAACTGGCCAACCGGATGAGTGAGCGTGCCGTTGATGTCATCAAGTTCCTGATGAAAGAGGGCGAGATGCACACCATCAATGATATCGTTGATACCGATACCGCCCAGCTGATCGCTGAAGACTTTGGCCATACCGTCAAGCGGGTTTCTGAGTCTGATGTCGAAGAAGGCCTGATGGAGGCTGATGATCCGGCGGACAGCATGAAGCCGCGTGCGCCGATCGTGACCGTTATGGGCCATGTCGATCACGGCAAGACATCATTGCTGGATGCCCTTCGCAACGCGTCTGTCGTGTCCGGCGAGGCCGGTGGCATAACCCAGCATATTGGTGCTTACCAGGTTGAAACGGCCAATGGTCTGGCAACCTTCATCGATACGCCGGGCCACGCCGCCTTTACAGCCATGCGTGCCCGTGGTGCCAAGGCGACAGACATCGTGGTGCTGGTCGTTGCAGCAGATGATGGCGTTATGCCGCAAACAATCGAGGCGATCAGTCATGCCCGCGAAGCCGGCGTTCCGCTGATTGTTGCCATCAACAAGATGGACAAGCCGGATGCAGATCCAAACCGGGTCCGGACGGATTTGCTGAACCATGAAGTGATTGTCGAAAGCATGAGCGGTGACGTGCTTGAAGTGGAGATTTCCGCGCTCAAGGGCACCAATCTCGACAAACTTCTTGAAGCTATCCTGTTGCAGGCCGAACTGCTGAACCTGCAGGCCAACCCGGATCGTGCCGCCGACGGTATTGTGGTTGAAGCGCAACTCGACAAGGGCCGCGGTCCTGTCGCCACGGTGCTGGTGCGCCGCGGCACGTTGCGTGTCGGTGACATTGTCGTGGCAGGTGTTGCCTGGGGCAAGGTTCGCGCCCTGATCAATGACAAGGGTGCCAATATCCCTGAGGCCGGCCCTTCGGTTCCCGTGGAAGTTCTGGGCATGAACTCCGCGCCGGAAGCCGGAGACCAGATCGTCGTGGTCGAGCACGAAGGCCGTGCCCGTGAGATCACCGCGTATCGTGAGCGTAAGCTGCGCGATACACGCGGCGCGCCAAGCGCCAGGTCATCTCTGGAACAGATGATGAGCCAGCTCAAGGAGAGCGGTAAACAGGAGTTCTCGATCCTCATCAAGGCCGATGTGCAAGGCTCGGCGGAAGCCATCGTGCAGGCGCTCGACAAGCTCGGCACCGATGAAGTTGCAGCGCGAGTGGTGCATTATGCAGTTGGTGGTATTTCAGAGTCCGACGTGCAGCTGGCGCAGGCTTCAAATGCCATCGTTATCGGCTTCAACGTCCGTGCCAACAAGCAGGCGCGCGATGCAGCCGAAGCCAGCGGTATCGAAATCCGCTACTACAACATCATTTATGACCTGGTTGATGACGTGAAGGCGGCCATGTCCGGCCTGTTGTCGCCGGACCTGCGTGAAACCTTCCTTGGCAATGCCGAAATTCTGGAAGTCTTCAACATCACCAAGGTCGGCAAGATTGCCGGTTGCCGTGTCGTGGAAGGCAATGTCCAGCGTGGTGCCAAGGTGCGGCTGCTGCGCGACAGTGTTGTTGTCCACGAAGGTACACTGTCAACGCTCAAGCGCTTCAAGGACGAGGTCAAGGAAGTTCAGGTCGGCCAGGAATGCGGCATGGCCTTTGAGAACTACCAGGACATGCGTGCAGGTGATGTGATCGAGTGCTTTACCGTGGAGAGTATCCAGCGCTCGCTGTAAGGCATCAGTTTGACAAGATCAGGATGTTTTTTGGTTGTTACAATCAAATCTCATAAATCTGATCGCTTTCAGTGTGATGGAGCAACTTTATGGGCTCACTTGAACCCACGTTGCTCCAGGGATTGGGCGAGCCTGCAACGGCACGCTTGTCTCGTCTGCCTGATGGAGTGACTTGACGATGAAACCAATGAAAAAAGCTGCCAAAGGCCCCTCGCAGCGCCAGCTGCGCGTGGGCGAGTTTATCCGTCATGAACTGTCGGCGCTGTTCATGCGCGGCGATGTGATGGACCCGGTTATTGAAAAAACCGGGGTCACGGTACTGGAAGTGGCAACCACGCCTGACCTCAGGACCGCCACAGCCTACATCCGCCCGTTCCAGCCGTCCGGCGACGGTGATGCGCTGGTGGAGGCCCTGATGCGCCACCGCAAATTCATCCGCGGTGAACTGGCGCCGAAGCTGCAGATGAAATTCATGCCGGAGATCAAATTTCGCATAGACAACTCGATCGACTATGCCTCCAGCATTGATGCCCTGCTTGCCGACCCCAAGGTCAAGGCCGATCTCGGGCCGGATCGCGAAGACTGAAAGCGCAGGTTCTGATTGGCTCGTCGTAAAAACGGAAACCGCGTCCATGGCTGGGTATTTCTCGACAAGCCGCTGGGCATGGGGTCCACCCAGGCCGTAGCGAAGGTGCGGCGCGCCTTCAATGCGCAAAAGGCAGGCCATGCCGGAACCCTTGACCCTCTCGCAACCGGCCTGCTGGCCATTGCGCTGGGGGAAGCCACCAAGACGGTCCCCTATATGACAGATGCGGTCAAGACCTACACGTTCACGGTTCGCTGGGGTGAGGCAACCGAGACATGTGATGCAGAAGGCGAGATATGCGCGACCAGTCCGAAGCGGCCGGCGAGCCACGAAATTGCCGGAGTATTGCCGGATTTTACCGGGCAGATCGAGCAGGCCCCGCCTGCCTATTCCGCCATAAAGATCGATGGTCAGCGCGCCTACGACCTGGCCCGCGCCGGTGAGCAGGTCGAGATGGCAAAACGGCCGGTTCAGGTGGACAGCCTGACGCTCAGCGGATGCCCCGATGAAGACCATGCCAGTTTCGAGGTGTGCTGCGGCAAGGGCACCTATGTCCGCTCCCTTGCCCGCGACCTGGCCATTGCGCTTGGCACGCAAGGCCATGTCACCGCGCTTCGCCGCATCGCCACAGGCAGTGTGTCCATTGACCAGTGTGTAGCGGACGGCATTTTTGATGATGCTGATGCGAGCGACCTGTCTGGCCTGTTGCATCCTTTGGAGACAGTGCTGGGTCATCTGCCGGTGATTGAGCTGGATGAGGTATCGGCCGGCAAGGTGGCTCACGGCAACCGGGTTGAGGGTTCGCCGGGGGGGCAGTTTTGCAGTGGTGATGAAGTGCTGCTGACCCGTTCAGGCGCGCCTTTGGCCATTGCGCAGGTAAAAGACGCACTCATACAACCATTGCGGGTTTTTCAACTAGAGCAACATGGGTTCAAGTGAACCCATAAAGTTGCTCTAGAACTTTGGAAGCGATCAGTTTTATGGTTTTTGATTGATCCAATCAAAAACCATACTGATCTAGCCGACTGAGGTTTGTCGGTTTGCCTTTTGGTCTGGTATTGCGGCTCTGTTTCCGCTATATGCTGCCTCGGAGCCTTCCCGGCTCAAATAGAAACGTTTGACCGATTTTCTACGTTCGCTGGCAAGGCACGGCTTCCGCCGTGGTCTGGTTGACCACAAGGGAGACGTAACGCAGTCCAGAGGGCGCAGAAAATCGGCCTTCGGTGGACCAAATCAGCCCATCGGCGTTGTTGCAAAGTTTGCCCGATGCACTACATCGCGCCGCACTTTGCGCCTAGCCGAGTGAACTGATTTGGTGCCATCAAACGCTTCTATTTGAGCCGGGAAGGCTCTAACACCGGGTTGTCCCGGTGTTTTTTCATGGCCTTTGCTGGACGACATCCCGGCTTTAGGCGTCCTGTTCCTCTTTTCGAAAGGATTCCCCGATGTCGATTACGCCTGAGCGCAAGCTGGAGCTTGTGAAGGAATACGCCACTGTTGATGGCGATACCGGTTCTCCCGAAGTACAGGTTGCAATCCTGACCGAGCGGATCAAGAACCTGACGGGTCACTTCCAGACCCACAAGAAAGACAACCATTCACGCCGTGGTCTGCTCAAGCTGGTCAGCCAGCGCCGCAAACTGCTTGACTATGTCAAGGTGCGCGATGAACCCCGCTACAAGAGCATCATTCAACGCCTCGGTATCCGGCGGTAATTTCAATAACAATGAGCGGGTGGTTTTCCTGAAACGGAAAGCCGCCCGTTTCCCCTTTTTTGGCACGTACGGCAATGGGGCCGGGTGCTGATGGCCCGATCGGGGAAAGCCGCAAAATTAAAAAATTGATGGCGGCAAGGGCCGGAGCTGAGCCAGGAGATGCGGAAACAGGTTTTCCCGTCCAGATTCAGCTCTATCATACATGTAAGGAAATATTTTTATGTTTGACATTCATGTCGAAGAAATTGAATGGGCCGGACGCACACTGAGGCTGGAAACCGGCCGTGTTGCGCGCCAGGCTGATGGCGCCGTGCTGGCGACCTATGGTGAGACAACAGTGCTGGCAACCGTGGTTGCCGACCGCCAACCCAAGCCCGGCCTGGACTTCTTTCCATTGACCGTGAACTACGTGGAAAAAACCTATGCTGCCGGCAAGATCCCAGGTGGTTTTTTCAAGCGCGAAGCAAGACCGTCTGAAAAGGAAACCCTGGTTTCCCGTCTGATTGACCGCCCCATTCGCCCGCTGTTTGCCAAAGGCTTCAAGTGCGAAACACAGGTTATCCTGACCGTCCTCAGCCACGATCTTGAGAACGATCCCGATATCGTTGCCATGGTCGGTGCATCTGCAGCCCTGTGCCTGTCCGGTGCTCCGTTCCTCGGACCGATCGGTGCAGCGCGTGTCGGTTACATTGACGGTGAGTATGTTGTGAACCCGACACTTGACCAGATGCCGGATTCAGTTCTGGACCTGGTGGTTGCGGGTACGACGGACGCTGTGCTGATGGTTGAATCAGAAGCCCAGGAATTGTCCGAGGAAATCATGCTCGGCGCGGTGATGAAGGGTCATGAAGACTTCCAGCCGGTTATCGAAGCGATTATCCGTCTGGCCGAGCGCGCAGCGCGCGAACCTCGCGATCATAATCCCGAAGATACTTCAGAACTGCTTGCTGCCGCGAAGAAGCTGGCCGAAAAAGACCTGCAGGCAGCCTATTCAATTGCCGGCAAGGAAGAGCGCCGCGATGCTATTTCTGCAGCCAAGGCAAAGGTTGTTGAAGAACTCTGCGATCCCGAAGATGACGACGCACCGGCACCCAACAAGGTCGGTGAAGTGTTCAAGTCACTGGAAGCGGGCATTGTTCGCGGCCAGATCATTGATACCGGTTCGCGTATTGATGGCCGCGGACTGTCAGATGTTCGTCAGATCAAGTGCGAAGTCGGCGTCCTGCCGCGCACCCATGGTTCAGCCCTGTTCACCCGTGGTGAAACCCAGGCGCTGGTTGTAACCACTCTGGGTACCGGTGACGACGAGCAGTTCATTGACGCACTGGAAGGCACCTACAAGGAAAACTTCCTGCTGCATTACAACTTCCCGCCATACTCCGTCGGCGAGACCGGCCGTTCCGGTTTCACCAGCCGCCGCGAAATCGGTCACGGCAAGCTGGCCTGGCGCGCCGTGCACCCGATGCTGCCGAAAAAGGAAGAATTCCCGTACACAATTCGCGTTGTGTCGGAAATCACCGAGTCCAACGGCTCATCTTCAATGGCCAGTGTGTGCGGTGCATCGCTTGCCATGATGGATGCAGGTGTTCCGCTCACCCGTCCGATTGCCGGCATTGCCATGGGTCTCATCCTCGAAGGTGAGAAGTTCGCAGTACTGTCCGATATCCTTGGTGACGAAGACCATCTCGGCGACATGGACTTCAAGGTAGCAGGTACCGAAGAAGGCGTTACATCGCTCCAGATGGACATCAAGATCACCGGTATTACCCAGGAGATCATGTCAACGGCCCTGTACCAGGCCAAGGATGGTCGCCTGCACATTCTGGGCAAGATGTCTGAAGCCATTACCCAGGGTCGTGAAGAGCTTGGCGAACACGCTCCGCGCATCGAGGTCATGACCATCCCGGCCGACAAGATCCGTGAAGTCATCGGTACCGGTGGCAAGGTGATCCGCGAGATCGTCGAAAAGACCGGTGCGAAGGTCAACATCAACGATGACGGCGTGATCAACATCGCCTCTGCCGACGGTGCCTCGATCAAGGCGGCGAAAGACTGGATTCACTCCATTGTCGCTGAACCTGAAGAAGGTGTGATCTATGATGGCAAAGTCGTGAAGGTCGTCGACTTCGGCGCCTTCGTGAACTTCTTCGGCGCCAAGGACGGCCTGGTTCATATTTCTGAACTGGCACCCAAGCGTGTCGAAAAGGTCTCCGACATCGTCAGCGAGGGCCAGGATGTAAAGGTCAAGCTGCTCGGCTTCGATCAGCGCGGCAAGGTTCGCCTGTCAATGAAGCAGGTCGACCAGGAAACCGGCGAAGATATCTCGCAGGCCAAGGAAGACTGATTGTCCTGACCAACCCTCGGTAATTGAAAGAGCGCCGTTTTACCGGCGCTCTTTTTTTATCTGAAACATCTCCCGCAAGAATGTATGCGGTTTTGCGAACAAGGAACTGCGCAGGTTAAAGCATGTCCCGCAAAAGTGTATGCGGTTTTGCGAACAAGGACATGCGCAGGTCAAAGCATGTCCCGCAAAAGTGTATGCGGTTTTGCGAACAAGGACATGCGCAGGTCAAAGCATATCCCGCAAAAGTGTATGCGGTTTTGCGAACAAGGATATGCTCAGGTTAAAGCATGGCCGGCACGACCCGGTCCGGCGGCTTGTGACCATCAACAAATGTCTTGATGTTGATGATGACCTTTTCACCCATGTCGACACGGCCTTCAATGGTTGCAGATCCCATATGCGGCATCAGAACCGCTTTCGGGTTTTTTAAAAGGCGCGGGTTTACCGCCGGTTCGTGCTCGAACACGTCCAGGCCGACACCGGCGAGCTCGTCTTTCTCCAGCATCCGGGCCATGGCGTTTTCATCTATCACTTCACCGCGTGCGGTGTTGACGATGATGGCCGTGGGCTTGAGCAGCTGCATGCGGCGTGCCGACAGCAAATGGTAGGTGCCCGGCGTGTGCGGGCAGTTCACCGAGATGATATCCATGCGCGCCAGCATCTGATCGAGGCTTTCCCAGTAGGTTGCCTCGAGTTCCTCTTCAATGGAGGCGTGAACCGGCTTGCGGTTATGATAGTGTATCTGCAACCCGAACGCCTTGGCACGCCGCGCCACTGCCTGCCCGATGCGGCCCATGCCGATGATGCCAAGACGCTTGCCGTAAATGCGCCGGCCCAGCATCCAGGTCGGCGACCAGCCTTTCCAGACTTCCTCATTGCCGATTGCTTCAGCGCCCTCGATAATCCGCCGGGAAACCGCCAGGATCAGCGCAAGCGTCATGTCCGCCGTATCTTCGGTCAGGACGCCCGGCGTATTGGTGACGGTAATGCCGCGATTGGTTGCCGTCTCCACATCGATATTGTCGACGCCGGTGCCGAAGTTTGCGATCAGCTTCAACTGATCGCCGGCCTGCATGATCACGGATTTGTCTATCCTGTCTGTCACCGTAGGCACCAGGACTTCGGCCGTCTTTACCGCTTCCACCAAATCGCTCTGGCTCATCGGCGCATCGGTTTCGTTCAGTGTTGTCGAGAACAATTCGCGCATGCGTGTTTCAACAACATCCGGCAGTCTGCGGGTAACAATCACTGTTGGCTTGCGCGTCGGCATGGGGGCAACTCCTGGCGAAATCATGATGCTGGGCTTTAATGGTCGGTTTGCCAGCGCTTGCAAATCATTAATCCATTCTTGTTTATGTTGCGTGAGCTCCCATGTAAACTGTGCTGGTTGATGCAATGGGAGTTTCGGAGCATATTGGGGCACCATCGGTGCGCAGGAACCCGCAAGATCGCTCCGGTACGTTGGAGGCGATCGGGTTTCCGCTTTTTGGTTGTGACAGCCAGAAATCATCCCGGTCCGGTGGTTGTGAACAGGCTTTCTGTCAGGGTTGGGTAAAGCTTTGGGACGTTTGAGCATAGGACGGGTGTTGTTCGCTGCATTGGCTTTTGCCGTTGCAGGCGGCATTGTTTATGCGTTTACCGAAACCCAGAATCCGGCAACCCTGAGTTCCGCCAAAGCTGCCCAGGACAACACCGCGACAGCCGGGCCGGTGGTCAAGACCCAGACGGGGTTGCCGCTGCCCAGATTTGTCAGCCTCAAGTCCGAACGGGTGAATGTACGCCGCGGGCCGTCCAATGAGCATGGTGTTGTCTGGGTA
Source organism: uncultured Alphaproteobacteria bacterium (assembly GCA_963698275.1). Lineage (GTDB taxonomy): Bacteria > Pseudomonadota > Alphaproteobacteria > Rhizobiales > Aestuariivirgaceae > Anderseniella. The sequence continues at coordinate 107,162 of CAVOQE010000003.1, forward strand.
TTCACCCGCAAAAGCCTGCCGGTGGAAATCATTGCGGAGTTTGATCACTGGCGCCGTATCCGCGACAGTGAAGGTGCCGAAGGCTGGGTCTATCACTCATTGCTGGTCGGCAGGCGCACTGTGATTGCTGCACCGTGGGCCAAGAAAAAAGTCATGCGGCTGCTTGCCAGTGCCTCTGCATCCGGTGACCTGGTCGCGCGAATAGGCTCCGGCGCGCTGGGTGAACTGCAATCGTGTGACGGCAAGTGGTGCTACACAGCATTCGATGGTTATGAAGGCTACGTTTCGCAGGAAACACTTTTCGGTGTTTATCCAGGTGAAGTCTACCGGAAGTAATCAGGACGCCAGGGTCCGCAGCTGTCGCTCAGCCGTTGTCTTTTTCAAGCCGCACGATAATGTCGATCCGGCCGATCCGCATGCCTTCGGGCGGTTGCGGCAAGCCGTCAACCGTGAGCCGGTCATCATCAATGTCGATCAGGCGGCCTTCGTCTTCCAGGTAGTAGTGGCAGTGATTGGACGTGTTGGTGTCGAAATAGGACTTGTGACCGTCAACCGCAACTTCACGCAACAATCCGGCTTCGGTGAACTGGTTGAGCGTGTTGTAAATCGTCGCCAGCGACACCGCGATACCGGCTTGCACGGTTTCAACATGCAGTTGTTCAGCCGTGATATGCCGGTCTCCGCTGCCGAACAGCAGGTTCCCAAGCGACATGCGCTGCCGTGTCGGCCGCATTCCGGCATCGCGCAGTTTCTGTTCCATGTTTTGGGTACTCATCATCACATTACGTCACTCTGGCAATTGGCCACATGCCATGAAAAAACAGGTTCAAACCCCTATATAGCCCTAACCAGGCCTGCTTGCAATCATGCACGTGCAGCCAGTGACGCAAGGTCGCTGGACAGCCAGCATGATTGGTTAGTGCTTTCACAGAATGTTTCGATATGTTACGAAAACAACACTAACAGGGGCAGTGCAGGTTGATTGCCTGTGCGATAATTCCAGGGTTTGAGGGCGATGAGCGAACGTAAAGGGCATTTTGGTTACGAGGAATTGCTGGCGTGTGGCAGAGGCGAGCTTTTCGGTCCCGGTAACGCGCAATTACCGCTGCCGCCAATGCTGATGTTTGATCGTATTTCTTCGATCACGGAAGATGGCGGGTCTGCCGGCAAGGGCCAGATTGTGGCTGAACTTGATGTCAAACCGGACCTGTGGTTTTTCCCGTGCCATTTTCAGGGTGATCCCGTCATGCCCGGATGTCTGGGGCTGGATGCCCTGTGGCAAATGACCGGATTTTTTCTGGGCTGGATGGGCGCGCCTGGCCGAGGCCGGGCCTTGGGTGTCGGCGAGGTCAAGTTCACGGCCATGGTCACGCCTGAGGTCAAGAAGGTCGAGTATGTGGTGGATGTACAAAGGCTCATCCTGCGCAAGCTGAACATGGCCATTGCCAACGGTGTGTTGAAAGCTGATGGAGAGGTTATCTACACCACGACCAATATGCGTGTTGGGACTTTTGTGGATGAAAAACCGGCTTAGTCCTGCGTGACAGGGCGGACGATGAAAGGCAAATGGGCAGCATGAGACGCGTGGTAGTCACCGGCATCGGTATCGTATCGAGTATCGGCAGCAATGTGCAGGAAGTGAACGCCTCCCTGCGCGAAGCAAAGCCGGGAATTGTCAAGGCGGAAGATTACGCCCGGCTGGGTTTCCGGTGTCAGGTGCATGGCGCACCGACCATCGACCTTGACAGCTCCATTGACCGCCGGATCCGCCGTTTCATGGGCGATGGTGCTGCCTGGAACTGGATCGCCATGCAGCAGGCGATCACCGATGCAGGGCTTGAAGAAACTGACGTCAAGAACGAGCGCACTGGCCTGATCATGGGCTCGGGCGGGCCGTCAACCCGCACAATCGTTGCCGCAGCAGACACCACGCGCGAAAAAAGCCCCAAGCGCGTTGGCCCGTTTGCGGTGCCTGCGGCCATGTCGTCGACCAATTCCGCGACGCTTGCGGTGCCGTTTGGCATCAGGGGTGTCAACTACTCGATCTCATCTGCCTGCGCCACGTCAACACATTGTATCGGCAATGCCGCTGAACTCATTCAATGGGGCAAGCAGGACGTGATGTTTGCCGGCGGTGGCGAGGAGCTTGACTGGACCCTGTCAGTGCTGTTTGACGCCATGGGGGCCATGTCGTCCGACTTCAATGACACGCCCGCAAAGGCCTCGCGCGCCTATGACAAGGACCGCGACGGGTTCATTATCGCCGGTGGCGGCGGGACGGTTGTCCTGGAAGAACTGGAACACGCCAGGGCACGCGGCGCAAAAATCTACTGCGAACTGGTCGGTTACGGCGCCACATCCGACGGCGTTGACATGGTGCAGCCGTCCGGCGAGGGCGCGGCGCGCTGCATGAACCTGGCCCTGTCCACGGTCAACGAGAAGGTCGATTACATCAACCCCCATGCCACATCGACACCGATCGGCGACTTGCGGGAAATCGAAGCCATACGGGAGGTTTTCGGCAATGATATTCCGCCGATATCGGCGACAAAATCCCTGACCGGGCATTCGCTTGGCGCAGCCGGGGTGCAGGAAGCGATCTACTCGATCCTGATGATGCAGAACGGTTTCATTTGTGAAAGCGCCAATATCGAAGAGCTGGATCCGGAGTTTGCCGACATACCCATCGTTCGCGAACGCCGCGACAATGTGGACCTGGATGTTGTCCTGTCCAATAGCTTTGGTTTCGGCGGCACCAACGGCACACTGGTTTTCCAGCGCTATAACGGCTAAGCACTTGCCAAGTTATAATGACGCGCTGCCAGTCCGGCCCGAACCGGACTGCGGTGGGCGCAGCAGGGATGATTTCAGGAACGACAATGATTGAAATGAAAAGCGATCTGATGAAGGGCCGCCGCGGCCTTGTCATGGGAGTGGCGAACGATCACTCAATTGCATGGGGCATTGCCAGATCATTGCGCGAGCACGGCGCCGAACTGGCATTCACCTATCAAGGTGATGCCTTCGGCAAGCGGGTGGCGCCGCTGGCTAAAAAGGCCGGCTCTTCCCTGGTGATGCCGTGCGATGTCGAAGACACCGCAACGGTCGCAGCCGTCTTCGACAAGCTGCAGGCCGAATGGGGGTCATTGGACTTTGTGGTGCATGCCATTGCCTATTCCGACAAGAACGAACTGAGCGGGCTTTATGCCGATACGACGCGGGAAAACTTTTCGCGCACCATGCTGATCTCATGCTTTTCGTTCACCGAAATTGCCAGGCGCGCTGCAGCCATGATGACCGATGGCGGCTCCATGGTCACGCTGACCTATGGCGGTGCCACGCGGGTGATGCCGAACTACAATGTCATGGGCGTGGCCAAGGCAGCCCTGGAAGCCTCGGTGCGTTATCTGGCGGCAGATTACGGACCCAGAGGCATCAGGGTAAATGCCATTTCCGCCGGCCCCATGCGCACGCTGGCCGGTGCCGGCATCGCAGATGCAAGGGCCATGTTCTCCTTCCAGCGCCAGCATTCACCGCTGCGCCGTCCTGTCAGCCTGGATGAGGTTGGCGGTGCCGGCCTGTATCTGCTGTCGCCCCTGTCCGGCGGTGTAACCGGTGAAGTGCATTTTGTGGATTCAGGCTACAACATCATTTCCACACCGCGTCCCGAAGACCTGGCCTCGGGAACGGAGTAGGCGTTCGCACTTCCAACTAGGCCCAAGTGGGCCTCGGGCCGGTCAGGCCCGCCCCCGCGGAGCGCAGCCGAAGGCTGCTTGCGTGAGCGACATAAACCTCCGGACTACTTGTAAGCAGACAGATCAGTGATGGTCGGCTTGCGGCCATTGAGCGGGTTGTCCGGGTTCCAGCTCAGCTTCGTGACCATGAAGCGCGCCGACAGGGCGTCGTACATCACCATGCGCCCTGCCAGGCTGTCGCCTATTCCTGAGATCTCCTTGATCACCTCCATGGCCTGCATGGAGCCGATCACCCCGGTCAGCGCGCCGATGATGCCGGCTTCCTCACATGACGGCACCATGCCGTCCGGCGGTATGTCGGTGTGCAGGCACCGGTAGCTCGGATACGGCGTGCCGTCTGCCTGCTCAAGGTGCGGCTTGAACGTGGATAGCTGCGCGTCAAACTGGCCGACGGCGGCAGACACCAGCGTCTTGCCCAACAGATAGCATGCATCTGAGACAAGAAACCGGGTGACGAAATTATCGCAGCCGTCGGCCACGATGTCATAGCCTGAGATGATGTCCAGCGCATTGGAGGCATCAAGCCGTGTCTGGTGGGTGATGACCGTTACATTGGGATTGAGGTCGTTGATTCGTGCCGCGGCGCTGTCGGTCTTTGCGGTTTTTTCTTTAGCGTCTTTGGTGGTGTGAATGATCTGCCGTTGCAGGTTGGACAGGCTGACGACATCGTCATCCACCACGCCGATGGTGCCGACACCGGCCCCTGCCAGGTACAACAGCACCGGTGCGCCCAGCCCGCCTGCGCCGACCACCAGCACTTTTGCCGCTTTCAGCTTTTGCTGGCCCGGTCCGCCCAGTTCACGCAGCACAATGTGGCGGGCATATCTTTCGATCTCATCATCGCTAAATGCCATGATCAGTTTTTCCCTGTTGACCCGAAGCCGCCCGCACCCCTGCCGGTGTCTTCCAGCACATCAACCTGCATGATTGTCGCCTGCACCACCGGGGCAACCACCATCTGGGCGATACGGTCACCGCGATTGATGGTGAAAGCGTCGCTGCCAAGATTGATCAGGATCACCTTGACCTCACCGCGATAGTCGGCATCGATGGTGCCGGGTGTGTTGAGGCAGGTAATGCCGTGCTTGATGGCGAGACCGGACCGGGGCCTGATCTGTGCTTCAAAACCCGGCGGCAGTGCCACGGCAAAACCGGTATCGATCAGTGCCCGCGCACCCGTCTCAAGAACGACCGGGCTATCAGCCGGTACCGCCGCCCGAACATCCATTCCGGCAGCCTGCTCGGTTTCATAGCCAGGCAGGTCGAGTCCCTCGCCATGGGCCAGCCAGGTCAGCCGGACTGTCGGGACCAGGCTCATGTGTTTTCTGCAAGCATGGCCGCAAAGCGATCCATGAGGCGTACCGCGACATCGCGTTTGGACATTTTTTCCCAGTCTTCGACAGTATCCGGGCCGACCAGATGGACGGTGTTGTCGCGTCCCCCCATGACACCGGCCTCGTCGCTTACGTCATTGGCAACGATGATGTCCGCGTTCTTGGCGGTGAGTTTCTGGCGCGCATTGTCGACAACGTTCTCGGTTTCCGCGGCAAAGCCGACCACCAGTGCCGGGCGGTGATTTTTCAGGTGACCGACCGACTTCAGAATGTCCGGGTTTTCCGTCAGTTTCAAAGCGGGCGGTTGACCACTGCCGTCTTTCTTCATCTTCTGTTGCGCATTGTCCTCGGTTCGCCAGTCAGCTACCGCTGCACAGAAAATTGCCATGTCGCACGGCAGTTCGCCCTGCACGGCTTTCAGCATGTCGCGCGCCGTTTCAACATTGATCAGCTCGACGCCTTGCGGAATTGCCAGACCGACCGGACCTGACACAAGGACGACCTCAGCGCCCAGCGCGATGGCCGCTTCGGCCAGTGCATATCCCTGTTTGCCGGACGACCGGTTGGCGATATAGCGCACCGGATCGATCGGCTCGTGAGTGGGACCTGCGGTGATCAGCACCTTGCGTCCGGCCAATGGACCGGTTGTGCAGACATCCGGGTTGTGTTGTGCCGGCAGGCTTTGGCCGCCATAAAACTTTTCAACGGCTGAAAAGATGTCTGCGGCTTCGCTCATCCGGCCCGGGCCATACTCGCCGCAGGCCATGTCGCCGTCTTCCGGGCCGCTGACCAGGACGCCGTCGCCTTTGAGGGTTTCCAGATTGCGCTGCGTGGCCGGGTGCTGCCACATGCGTACGTTCATGGCAGGCGCCATCAGGACCGGTTTGTCGGTCGCCAGCAGCGCCGTGGTTGCCAGATCGTCAGCCTGGCCAGTTGCCATTTTTGCCATCAGGTCGGCTGTTGCCGGTGCGACCACCACGAGATCGGCAATGCGTGACAGTTGAATGTGTCCCATCTCTGCTTCATCGGTTAGATCGAACAGGTCCGTGTAGGTTTTTTCACCGGCCAGTCCGCTGACCGACAGCGGTGTGACGAACTGCTGGCCGCCACGGGTCAGAATCGGGGTAACAGCCATGCCGGCCTTCTTGCACAGCCGGATCAGCTCGAGTGTCTTGTAGGCGGCAATGCCGCCCCCGATAATCAGCAATATGCGTCTTTGTTCGCTCATGGTCTCAATCCTACTACAGGGCCAGCGATACCGCGAGTACCACCAGTGCAATGGCACCGACCCACAAGGCTCCGCGATTGGAGGCGGAATGGCGCGCCTGTGCGGCCGCGATTGCTTCTGTCGTGTCGTTGTCAAGCCGGATGCCGCCGGACTGGGCCATGGAGGACACCAGGGCTGATGCCTGTCCCAGCTCGCTCAGCACTTCGGGGAAAGCTGCCGCCAGCCGGCCCAGGGTCGCAGCGCCTTCTGCGGCATCTTCGAGCCTGCCCTGTGCACCGAGTTTCTGCTCCATCCATTCGGCCACCACCGGTTCCGCCGTCACCCACATATTGAGCTTCGGATTGAAGCTGCGCGCAACGCCTTCCACCACAACCATGGTCTTCTGCAGAAGAATGAGTTGCGGCTGGGTTTCCATGTTGAACTGGCCGGTTACCTCAAACAGCTGGGTCAGCAGCCGGGCCATGGAAATATCGGTTGAGTTGCGGCCCATGATCGGTTCACCGATTGCGCGCAGCGCTTGTGCGAACAGGTCCACATCTTCCCCGGCAGGCACATAACCGGCCTCGAAATGAACCATGGCAATGCGCTTGTAGTCGCGCTTGATGAAACCCCACAGGATTTCAGCAAGAAACCGGCGATCCTTCATGCTCAGGCGGCCCATGATGCCGAAGTCGACAGCGACCAGATTGTTGTGCGCGTCGATGAACAGGTTGCCCTGATGCATGTCGGCATGGAAGAACCCGTCGCGCATGGCATGGCGCAGAAACGACTGGATGACCGTATCGCCGAGCCTGGGCAGATCGAGCCCGGATGCTGCCAGCGCCTTGTCATCGGTCAGTGCAATACCGTCAATCCACTCGCTGGTCAGTATCCTGCGCGAGGTTTGCTGCCAGAAAATTTCAGGCACCCGGAAACCCGGATCATCGCGGGTGTTTTCAGCCATCTCGGACATGGCCGCTGCTTCCAGCCGCAAGTCCATTTCAAGCTCGACCGAGCGTTCCAGTGTTGCAACTGCCTTGATGAAGTTCAGCCTGCGGGCTTCCGCGGAAAACCGTTCAGCCAGTCTGGCCGCGGTAAAGAATGTTTCCAGGTCATCGCGGAACCTTGCCTCGACGCCGGGCCGCAGGACCTTGACCGCTACATCGCGCCTGTTTCCGGCATCGTCCACGACCTGCGCCTTGTGCACCTGCGCTATCGAGGCGGCCGCAACCGGGTCGGACAAAGGCTGGAAGATTTCACCTGCCGGCTGGCCGAGGCCAGCCTGAATGGCTTCGCGGGCCTCGTTCATGCCGAACGGTTTCATGCGGTCCTGCAACTGCCGCAATGCATCTGCGCGCTCAGATCCGATCATGTCCGGCCGTGTGGCCAGAAACTGACCAAGCTTGATGTAACTCGGACCCAGTTCATTCAGGGCTTCGGCCAGGCCGGAGCGCTGTTCCCGGCTGGATTTGCCGGCGCCCAGAAGCCTGAGAGCGGATTTTGCCGCCGCCGGCACATTTTCGTCATCCAGAGCCGCGTCGAGCCCGCCATGGCGGGCGATGGTGCGGGCGGCACGGGCGAGCTTGAAGAGATGTCGTATTTTGCTGAGCATTGAGTGTGTGCCTAGATTTTCCAGCCGGAATGAATGGCGACGATGCCGCCTGTCAGCATCCGGTGGCTGGTGCGCACGAAGCCGGCCTCGGCAATCATGTGCTCAAACGCTTGCGGTGCGGGAAATTTCTGGATGCTCTCGACCAGGTAGCGGTACGGATCACCGTCACCGGTCACCACCTTGCCCACGGCAGGAATGACCGTCATGGAATAGGCTTCGTACACCTGCTCCATGCCGGGTACATCCACATGCGAAAATTCCAGGCACAGGAACCGCCCGCCGGGTTTCAGGACCCGGTAGGCTTGCGCAAGGGCGCGGTCGATGTGGGTCACATTGCGAATTCCGAACGCGATAGTGTAGGCGTCAAATGTGTTGTCCGGAAATGCCAGGGTTTCCGCATTGCCCACGGTGAACCGGCATTTGCCGCCATGCAGTTCGCCCGGCGCCCGCCGGGCACCTTCTGAAACCATCTCGGGAGAAATGTCGGCAACGGTAACTTCGGTGCCGGCGCCGCCGGCCCGGGCAATGCGAAATGCAATGTCGCCGGTGCCGCCGGCGACATCCAGGACCTTGAACGAATGATCGGTTTTCGGCGGGTTCAGCAGGGCGATGAAGTCGTCTTTCCACAGCCGGTGCAAACCGCCTGACATGAGATCGTTCATCTGGTCATAGCGAGCCGCGACCTTGCCAAACACCTCGTTTACCAGGCCCTGGCGGTCGGCTTCTGCAACGGTGCGGAATCCGAAGGAAGTTTCGTCTGTGGATTTTGTTTTTTCTGTATCGTTCATAGTGGCGGCGACCATAGACCAGCTTGCCAATCATGGCTATCAGTTGTGCCCCAACAAGGTGAACATGCCGCATGAAGATCTGCGGTCCGGGAAGACAAAAATGCCTGAACTGCCAGAAGTTGAAACCGTACGACGGGGACTTGAACCTGCGCTTGTGGACAGGCGGGTGAAATCCGTCCAGTTGAAGCGGCCTGATCTCAGGTTTCCGTTCCCGCAAAGGTTGGCGGAGGTTGTGTCAGGCAAGCGCATAATTGCGCTGAGGCGGCGCGCCAAGTACATCCTCATTGAACTGGAAAGCGGGCATACCGTGCTCGTTCACCTGGGCATGACCGGCAGGTTTACCGTCTGGCCGCCGGATGGTGCCGTCCGCAATCTCGGCGAGTTTTACTATCTCGAGCAGGCAGGTCATGCAGGTGATGGGCCGCATGACCATTTGATTGTTGATCTCGATGACGGCACCAGGGTCGTCTACACCGACCCGCGGCGGTTCGGCTTCGTTGACCTGATTGAACCCGGTGGTGTCGATAGCAACCGGTTTCTCGCCGGTCTCGGTGTGGAACCGCTCGGCAATGCATTGCACGCGGACTTCCTGGCCGGTGCCCTTGCCGGTCGCAGGTCGCCCTTGAAGGCTGCATTGCTGGACCAGCGGATCATAGCCGGGCTTGGCAATATCTATGTATGCGAGGCTTTGTACCGGGCACGGCTGTCGCCCAAGCGCCTGTCGGGGAGCATTGTCCGTAAACGGGGACCGTCGCCTCTCGTCGAGCCACTGGTGCACGCCGTTCGCTCTATCATCGCGCAAGCGATTGAAGCCGGCGGCTCAACACTGCGTGACTATGCTCACACCGACGGCAGTTCAGGCGAGTTTCAGCAACGCTTTGATGTCTATGACCGCGAAGGCGAGGCATGCCGGACACCAGGCTGCACGTCGAAGATCAGGCGAATTGTTCAATCAGGCCGGTCCAGTTTCTATTGCCCCACTTGCCAGCGCTGAGCGGATTGCTGTTTATTGCCGGTGATATAATCGTTGACCCGCCCCGCAGGGAGATTACCCGATGACCTATACCAACATATCTGTCGAAACCCGTGATGCTGTCGGCCTTGTTACGTTGAACCGGCCGGATGCGCTCAATGCGCTGAACAGTGCGTTGATTGACGAGCTCAATGAGGCGCTGGATGCATTTGAGGCAGACAGTACCATTGGCGCGATAGTCATCACCGGGTCGGAAAAGGCATTTGCGGCTGGTGCTGATATCAAGGAGATGCAGTCGCAGTCCTATATGGATGTCTATCTGGGTGACTTTATCGGCAAGTGGGAAAGAGTGTCCCGGTGCCGGAAACCGGTCATCGCAGCGGTGGCGGGATACGCGCTCGGCGGTGGCTGCGAGATGGCAATGATGTGTGACTTCATCCTGGCAGCCGATACGGCAAAGTTCGGCCAGCCCGAAATCAATCTCGGCGCAATGCCCGGCGCCGGCGGTACCCAGCGCCTCACCCGCTTCGTCGGCAAGTCGAAAGCCATGGAAATGTGCCTGACCGGACGCATGATGGATGCCGAAGAGGCTGAGCGCTCCGGGCTGGTTTCGCGCATCATTCCAGCTGCTGATCTGATTGACGAGGCTGTCAGGACGGCTGCGGTTATTGCGGCCAAATCCATGCCGATTGCAATGATGACCAAGGAAACCGTGAACCGCGCCTACGAAATGACCCTGTCCGAAGGCGTGCGCTTTGAACGGCGCGTATTTCATTCCATGTTTGCCACCAATGACCAGAAGGAAGGCATGGCGGCATTTGCGGAGAAAAGAAAACCGAAATTCTCCAATTCTTGATGTGAGGCGTTCGGGCCGCAATCTGAAAAGAGGTGTTTGTTGACGCCGCAACCGACTTACTATATGAAACCGCTCATCTCAGCACACCCGTTGTTCTGTTGACCGTTGCTCATGCCGCCATCTGGCATGGTGAACCGGGGATCGAAACGGGCAGCTTAAAGTTTAAAGGTGCTGCCGGAATGGCGGCATATTCAGGAACAGACAACACATGGCCAATACTCGTTCGGCAAAGAAAGCCGTCCGGCACATCGCCCGGCGCACACAAATCAATATGGACCGCCGCTCGCGGGTTCGTTCATTCCTCCGCAAGGTGGAAGAGGCAATTGCCAGCGGCGACCAGGGTGCTGCAACAGAAGCCCTGAAGGCGGCGCAGCCTGAGATCATGCGCGGTGCTCAAAAAGGCATCATGCACAAGAATACGGCCTCGCGGAAAGTTTCCCGGCTGGCCAGGCGCGTCAAGGCAATATCTGCCTGAACCTTACGTCATCATATTGTTCAATAACTTCAAGGAGGTCTGCTGATGCGGCCTCCTTTTTTGATTCGAGTATCTATTTCTGACGTTGCGCAAGTTTGTACCTTTTTTGTTCCTATATTGCAGTTGTCATTTTTTTCACAATAAAAACAATTAGATAAAACCTGCAAACTATTCCGGACGGTGAAAAGCAAGTTTTTTGACCCGAAATTGCAGGGTCGTAAATTATTTTTTTACCATTTTCTGAAGCGCCCGAAAAACCGGGATTCCTTCAAAAATGCCTATCAGAGTCAACCGTTTGGAGCGGTTCGGCCTGATTATGCATGGTCGCTTGCGACCCCTGAAAAAGCCCGGCTTGCTGCACTTTTTCCGAGCAGCCCTTGCATGGCCTGCGGGCCGGATTGTATTGTCTGGTCACTGGCCGCATCTCATGTGGCAGTCAATAAGAAGTAAAAACATTGGTGTAAACGGGTTGCCCTTTGGCGGGGGCGGGGCCGTCCGGGATTTTCTCGGTTGTAAGTGGGTTGAGTAACAGGGGTGGTGGGCTCTAATGGGCCTGCCATGGGCGGTAGAATTCGTCTTGTAGAATAGGCTGTTGTGGTGATCACGTCTGGTCCCCAAACCCTTTCTGCTGCCTGTTTCCCAGAATTTTGGTTTTGGGGTGATGTTCGGTAGGTCAACATTATGGACGCAGGAGAATAAAGTGGTGGCGGCTAGCAGTCGGAAATTCAAACCTGTTGAAGATCATTCGCTCGGCGGCGAAGGTCTGTATCAGGGTCAAATGGATGAAGGGGCTCATTCAGGACCAACTCGCACGACACTCGGGGGTGTCTGGGCCAGGGTTGCGGCCCGGTTGCGTGCCGAGCTTGGCGAAGACCTGTATACCAGCTGGTTTGCCCGCATGGAGCCGGAAAGCCTGGCTGACGGCATCCTTAACGTGTCCGTGCCAACGCGGTTTTTGCGCAGCTGGATCAAATCTCACTATGTCGATCAGCTGACGGCATGCTGTGCTGCCGAATACAAGGGTGTGACACTGGTGGAACTGCAGGTGCGCACCCGGGGCCTGCCCACGGCGGCTCAGGCTGTGGCGCCTGTTGCAAGTCTTGACGGGGTGTCTGAAGAGGCCGCTGAACCGGTAGCAAAGACCCTGCGCGCAGGGTCCAGACAGGGCAATGATCGCGGTTCGCAACTGGATCACAACCTGACTTTTGAAACCTATGTTCAAGGCCAGTCAAATGCATTGGCTCACGCAGCCGCCATGCGGGTGGCCGAAGCCCGTCCCGGCGCTCCGGTGAGCTTCAATCCGCTGTTCATTCACTCTGCAGCCGGGTTGGGTAAAACCCACCTGATCAATTCCATTGCATGGCGCATCCGCGATCTCAACCCGGATCGCAAGGTTCTTTACATTACTGCAGAACGCTTCATGTATCATTTCATGGCTGCTCTGAAAGTGCGCGATACACTGTCGTTCAAGGACTATTTCCAGTCCATCGACGTTTTGCTCATCGACGATCTGCAGTTCCTGCAGGGCAAGGCGATGCAGCAGGAGTTCTGCCATACCTTCAATTCCCTGGTTGACGCAAAACGCCAGGTGGTTATTGCCGCAGATGTGCCGCCTCCCCAGCTTGAAAGCATTGACCAGCGCATGCGCTCGCGCCTTGCCGGCGGTCTTGTCGTTGACATCGAGGCACCGGATATCGGTCTCAGGCGGTCAATTCTGCAATCAAAGTTGGCCGCATCCCAGCGCAAGGATCCAAGTCTGATCGTGGCCGAGGACGTGCTGGAGTTTGTCGCCAACCGTATCACCGGTGCCGGGCGAGAGCTGGAAGGGGCGTTGAACCGTATCATCGCCAGCCAGCATCTGACCAGGCAGCCCATGACAGTGGACATGGCCGCCTTTGCGCTTCGCGACCTGTCGCATACGTCTGAGCTTGTCCGGGTACGCGTGGATGACATTCTGCGCATTGTCGGCCGCCATTTCAATGTGACGCGTGCCGACCTGCTCAGCCCGCGCCGCGCCCGCGCGGTGGTGCGTCCGCGCCAGATCGGCATGTATCTGGCCAAGAAACTGACCTCGCGCTCGCTGCCTGAAATCGGCCGCCGCTTCGGCAATCGCGATCACAGTACGGTGCTTCATGCCGTACGCAAGGTGGAAGAGCTGATGCAGGCCGATGAAAAGCTTGCCCGCGAGGTTACGTTGTTGTCGAGATTGATCGAACAGGGCTGATTTTTAGGCGATTTCAGTATGGTTTTCCACACTTCGGGGCCTCGCCGGGGCCCCGAAGCGGGAGTTTGCCTTGCACAGCTGAGCGCAACAGCTTAAGTCTCGGTGGGCTGTGCGTGTGGTATGGATCGCGCAGCTTGTTTGACAGTTTTCGAGGACGCTCAGGCCATGCGGGTTACCATTGAACGCGGTACGTTTTTGAAGTCGCTGAACCACGTTCAGTCGGTTGTGGAACGTCGCAACACAATTCCAATTCTGTCCAATGTCCTGTTGCAGGCGTCAGACGGCGTATTGAAGCTGAACGCCACCGACCTGGACATTGAAATAGTGGAACAAACTCCCGCCGATGTCGCGCAGGCAGGCTCCACCACGGTGCCGGCTCACATGCTGTATGACATTGTGCGCAAGCTGCCGGACGGGGCGCAACTGCAGCTCGAGCAAGGTCCTGACGAAGGCCGTCTGGCCATCATCGCCGGGCGTTCTAGGTTTTCCCTGCAGGCATTGCCGCCGCAGGATTTTCCTGACCTGGCCAGCGGCGAGGCGACACACTCCTTCACCATGCCGTCGGCTGATCTCAAGCTGATGATCGACAAGACGCGCTTTGCCATTTCCACCGAAGAAACCCGGTACTATCTGAACGGTATTTACCTGCACACGCTGGACACAGGCACCATGCGCGCCGTTGCAACCGACGGTCACCGGCTGGCCCGGGTTGAACTGCCCGCGCCGGACGGGTCTGCCGGCATGCCCGGTGTCATTGTGCCGCGCAAGACAGTGCTCGAACTTGCCAAGCTCATCGAGGATGAAGACGGCGATATTGCCATCTCCCTGTCGGCCTCGAAAATCCGCTTCGACCTCAACGGCCTGGTGCTGACCTCCAAGCTGATTGACGGAACTTTCCCCGACTATGAGCGTGTCATTCCGACCGGCAATGACAAGGCGCTACAAGTCGATACCCGGGTGTTTGCCCAGGCTGTCGATCGTGTCTCGACGATTTCCAGCGAGAAGGGCCGCGCGGTCAAACTCAACATAGCGCCGGACCGGCTGACCCTGACGGTGAACAATCCCGATTCCGGTTCAGCAGAAGAAGAGATTGCCGCAGACTATTCTGCAGACCCGATAGATGTCGGTTTCAACTCGCGTTACCTGCTCGATATTGCGGGCCAGTTCAAGGGTGACACGGCAACCTTCATGTTGTCGGACTCAGGCTCGCCAACCATCCTGCGCGATGCTGCCGACGACCGGGTGTTGTACGTATTGATGCCGATGCGTGTTTAGGATTCAGATGCAGATGCGGTATGGTGTCTTCGCGTGCTTGTTGCGCACGGCTATGCATGTTCAATACTGTTAGGGTCCCGACCCTGAGGCCCGGAGACGCCGCTTTGTCGCTCAAGCCATCCCTGACCATTGTCAGCCTGACCTTATCGTCGTTTCGCAATTATGACAGTGTGCGCATTGAGCCGTCTGCCGGATTGATCGCCTTGTGCGGTCACAATGGAGCCGGCAAGACCAATCTGCTCGAAGCCATTTCATTGCTGACACCGGGACGTGGCTTGCGTGGCGTTGCTTTCGACGATCTTGTCAGGTCCGGTCAGGACAAGGGCTGGGCCGTGTCGGCCTTGCTCGACAGTCCGGCAGGCGAAGTGAGATTGGGAACGGCATGGCAGCCGGGCACCGGAGAAAACGGTGAGCTTGCGTCAGGCAACGCCAGAGAAGTGCGCATTGACGGCCAGGTCCAGCGCAGCGCCGGTGCGCTGTCCGACTATGTACGTGCCTTGTGGCTGACGCCTGCCATGGACCGTCTGTTTGCCGGCCCGGCTTCCGACCGTCGCCGGTTTCTGGACCGGTTGACAGCGACATTCGATCCGTCGCACGGCACCCGCGTCAATGCGCTTGATCGGTTGCTGCGCGAGCGCAATCGGCTCAACAGTGAGGAATTTCAGCAAGCTCGCTGGCTCGATAGCGTTGAGGCACAACTGGCCCAGACGGCGGTCGCGGTGGCTGCTGCCCGCAACGATGCCATAGCTGCGGTGCGCAGTTTCATCATCGATACCAGGCAGCGCGGTTCCGAACGCCCGTTTCCCTGGGCAGAAGTGATTGTGGACGGGGAATTGGAGCAACAACTAATTGACCGTCCAGCCGTGCAAATTGAGGATGAATATCGTACACTTTTGGCTGATTCGCGTGGCCTCGACCGGGCAGCCGGAAGAACCCTTCGCGGACCGCATCGCGCCGACCTGCTGGTCAGCCATGGTCCACGGCAAATGCAAGCCCGGCTGTGCTCGACAGGTGAACAGAAAGCGTTGTTGATCGGCTTGGTTCTGGCGCAGGCGCGAGCGGTTCGTGAGACGTTCAACGGTGTCGCGCCACTGTTGCTGCTGGATGAGGTTGCAGCGCATCTGGATGATGTTCGCCGGGCCGCGTTGATGGATGAGTTGCTGGAGCTGGGGAGCCAGGCCTGGATGACGGGAACCGACAGGCAATTGTTTGAAGCAGCGTCTAGCTGTACAGAGATTTATGAGGTCAGCGACGGGCATATTGTGCCTGGCCGGCCGGAACAGGAAACCGCATGAACGATACACCACAAGACGACCAGCCGGAGGAATACGGTGCCGACAGCATCAAGGTTCTGAAAGGGCTCGATGCGGTACGCAAACGTCCGGGCATGTATATCGGCGATACCGACGATGGCTCCGGTTTGCATCACATGATCTACGAAGTGGTCGACAATGCCATCGATGAATCGCTGGCAGGCCATTGTGACCGTGTTGAAGTGCGCCTGAACGCAGACGGCTCGTGTTCCGTTTCCGATAATGGCCGCGGTATTCCAACGGCCATTCACACCGAAGAGGGCATATCGGCTGCTGAAGTCATCATGACCCAGCTTCACGCGGGCGGTAAGTTTGACCAGAATTCCTACAAGGTCTCCGGCGGCCTGCATGGCGTGGGCGTCTCAGTGGTCAACGCCCTGTCAACCAAGCTGACGCTGGATATCTGGCGCGACGGCAAACACTGGCAGATGACCTTCACTCATGGCGTTGCCGACGCTCCTCTGGCAGCGGTCGGCGAACAGGGTGACAAGAAGGGCACTGAGATCACCTTTCTGCCAAGTCCCGAAACCTTCACCATGACCGAGTTTGATTTCAACACCGTGGAGCACAGGTTGCGCGAGCTTGCCTTCCTGAATTCAGGCGTGTTCATCAATGTGTCCGACAACCGGCCCGCAGAACCCAAGTCCGTGGATCTGCATTACGAAGGTGGGATTTCGGCGTTCGTGCAGTACCTTGACCGGGCCAAGCAGGCCATGTTGCCGGAGCCGATAGCCATCCAGATCGAAAAGGACGGCGTGACGGTCGAATGCGCCTTGTCGTGGAACGACAGCTACCATGAGAACGTGCTGTGTTTTACCAACAATATTCCCCAGCGCGACGGCGGCACACACCTTGCCGGTTTCCGCGGCGCGCTGACCCGCATCGTCAACAATTATGCCAACTCATCCGGCATCGCCAAGAAGGAGAAAGTCTCCCTGACCGGCGATGATGCGCGCGAAGGCCTGACCTGTGTCCTGTCAGTCAAGGTGCCGGATCCGAAGTTTTCCTCGCAGACCAAGGACAAGCTGGTTTCATCAGAGGTGAGGCCGATCGTGGAAAGCTCGGTGGGCGAAGGCCTGTCCACCTGGTTTGAAGAACACCCTGCAGAAGCCCGCGCCATTGTGTCCAAGGTGGCCGAAGCAGCAGCCGCACGTGAGGCGGCGCGCAAGGCACGTGAGCTGACCCGGCGCAAGGGCGCGCTTGATGTCGCATCGCTGCCGGGCAAGCTGGCCGACTGTCAGGAGCGTGATCCGGCCAAGTCGGAACTGTTCATCGTCGAGGGCGACTCTGCCGGCGGGTCTGCGAAACAGGCGCGTAACCGTGAAAACCAGGCTGTATTGCCCTTGCGCGGCAAGATTCTCAATGTCGAGCGTGCCCGTTTTGACAAGATGCTGGGCAGTCAGGAAATCGGCACGCTTATTACAGCCCTCGGGACAGGCATCGGGCGCGATGATTTCAACATAGACAAGCTGCGCTATCACAAGATCATCATCATGACCGATGCCGACGTGGACGGGGCGCACATTCGCACCCTGCTCCTGACCTTCTTCTACCGGCAGATGCCGGAGGTGATTGAGCGCGGACATTTGTTCATTGCCCAGCCGCCCTTGTACAAGGTCAAGCGCGGTTCGTCCGAGCAATACCTGAAAGACGATGCTGCTCTTGAAGAGTTTCTTGTCGACCAGGGCATGGAAGACACCGTGCTGATAACAGCAGATGGTGTCGAGCACGCCAGTCAGGATCTGCGTGGAATTATAGACAGTGCCATCCAGGTGCGGTCTGCCCTTGAGAGCCTGCATACGCGCTATTCGCGCAATGTGGTCGAGCAGGCTGCCATTGCCGGTGCCTTCAACCCTGAAGTGATCGGCAGCCAGCAGACCGCCAACGAAGCCGCTGCTTATATCGCGCGCAGGTTGAACACGATTTCCGAAGAAACCGAGCGCGGCTGGGAGGGCGAGGCAGACACGGACGGCGGCCTGACCTTTACCCGTGAACTGCGTGGTGTGCGCGAAGCCCATTCACTCGATGCCCGCATGATCGGATCATCCGAAGCAATTCGCCTCGACCGTCTGGCAGCGCATCTGCAGGAAATCTATGCCAAACCGGCAAAACTGCGCCGCAAGGAAACCGAGATCGCGATCTATTCACCCATGGATCTGATCGATGCCGTGTTTGCCCAGGGCCGCAAGGGCATCTCCATGCAGCGCTACAAGGGCCTCGGCGAAATGAACCCGGAACAATTGTGGGAAACGACGCTCGACAAGAACGTTCGGTCCCTGCTCAGGGTCAAGGTGTCGGAACTGGACGAAGCAGATGATCTGTTTACCAAACTGATGGGGGATGTGGTGGAACCGCGCCGTGATTTCATCCGCGAAAATGCCCTGAATGTAGCAAATCTGGACGTTTAATCCGGATACTGGATATTTCGACCTGCCATTGTGCTGACAAGATTGAGTCGCAACCCGGTTGTAACAGGTCATCTGAACCGTGTTGCTGCGCAGTGTTAACAGCTGGTTAACGCGGAAACGCTAGTGTCCTGCCGTTTGGAGTGGGACGAGCAAAAGCGCACGGTTTGAACCCGGGTGTCGTCGTAAGCCATTGCCCGTAAATCTTTGGGGACGTCTTTGGTGTGTTTGGATTAGGCCGAAAAAAACAGAAGCGGAGCGGGCCGCGCCGGCAGGAACCTGTGTTTGCCGGCCCCGGTCCCCGCAGAAAATCGGATGTCAGGCCAAACACCAGCGGCCGAAGCAGGAAAACCCCGCGCAAGCGCTCTGTGGTCTTCAAGCTTGTGTCGTGGGGCATGATGGTCGGCCTGTGGGCGATGGTTGCCGTGTTTGCCACCACCGGCTACCTGTTTTTCAACCTCAATAAGCAGGGTCTGTTCAATATTCCCGAACGTGAGCCCGGTATCATGCTGCTGGCGTCGGATGGTTCGGTGCTGGCCGAGCGTGGTGCCTTTTTCGGCGATGCGGTCCGCATTGATGAACTGCCACCCTTCGTGCCGCAGGCCATCATTGCAATTGAAGACCGGCGGTTCCGGTCTCATTTCGGCATTGATCCGTTTGGCATCGCACGTGCGTTGTTGGCCAATTACCGTGCAGGAAGTACGGTTCAGGGCGGATCGACGCTTACCCAGCAACTGGCCAAGAACCTGTTTCTGAAACCGGAACGCACGCTTGAGAGAAAAGTGCAGGAAGCCATTCTGGCGGTCTGGCTTGAAAGCAAATTCTCCAAGGACGAGATTCTGCAATTGTACATGAACCGGGTCTATTTTGGCGCCGGTGCCACCGGTATCGACAAGGCAGCCCAGAAGTTTTTCGGAAAATCGGCCCGTGATGTGAACCTGTCGGAAGCAGCCGTGCTTGCAGCCGTGCTGAAGGCCCCCAGCCGCTACAACCCGATTGCCAGCACCAAGCGTGCCAATGCGCGCGCCCGAGAGGTGCTGTCGGACATGGTGCGTGCCGGTTTCATCACCAAGGCGGAAGCAGATGCAACGCGTGGCGTGAGCGCCCGCGCGCCCGGTTCAACTTACATTCCGGCCAAGCGCTATGTGGTGGATTGGGTAAGCGAAACCCTGCCGGAACTCATCGGCGAGTTGAACGACAGCGTAGTCGTTGAAACCACGATTGACCCTGTATTGCAGAATTCGGCTGAAAGAGCACTGCGCTCCGAGCTTGCGAAAAACGGCAGGAAGTTCGGTGTCTCTGAAGCAGCCATGGTGGTTCTCGATACTACCGGTGCGGTCCGGGCCATGATTGGCGGGCGCTCCTACATCAAGAGCCAGTTCAATCGTGTCGTAAAAGCCCAACGCCAGCCCGGGTCCGCCTTCAAACCGTTTGTTTATCTCACTGCTATTGATGCAGGCATGACGCCGAGGACCCGCAAGATCGACGAGCCGGTGACTTTTGGTAACTGGTCACCGGACAATTACAGAAAAAAATACCTTGGCCCGGTTTCCCTGACCAAGGCGTTGTCTTCGTCCATCAACACCGTGGCGGCAAAGCTTGCGGTTGAGGTCGGGCCCGACAATGTGGCTGCAACAGCACGCCGGCTTGGTATCTCGTACCCACTGGTCGCCAATGCGTCCATCGCACTGGGAACTTCGGAAGTCTCACTGCTGCAACTGACGTCCGCCTATGTGCCGTTTGCCAATGGCGGAAGTGGAGTTTTGCCGCATGCCATAACCCGCATTACCACTCGCGATGGCAAGGTCCTGTATGAACGTTCAGGTGGCGGGCCGGGATCGGTTATCTCTTTTGAGTCGCTTGGTGCCATGAACCACATGATGCGCGCCGTCGTGGAGGAAGGTACCGGGAAAGCGGCACGGATTCCGGGTCATGAGACCGGTGGCAAGACCGGGACGACGCAGGATTATCGCGACGCCTGGTTCATCGGTTACACCTCGCACCTGATTGCCGGAGTTTGGGTCGGCAATGACGACAACTCGTCCACCAAAAGAGTGACAGGCGGCTCCATGCCGGCGCGTATTTTCGCCAATGTAATGAACCCGGCGCACCTGCAGCTCGACGCGGTGCCTCTGCCCGGCTTCTATGAACCCGACGGTCCCGCAATCGCCTATGCCGACGAGGATACTCTGTATAATCGCGGCGGGTTTGTTGACAGTCTGCGCAGTATTTTCCTGTCGCCAGATCCCGAGCCTGAACCGGCACCGGAAGAGACGCGCTCACAGCGACGGCAGGTCGAAAAAACCAACAACCAGCGCCGTCTGGATCAATTGCTGCAGACCAGATAATGGGCGCCGCCCGTATACTGATCTAGGGCGTGTACCCATAAATCAGCCCAGCAATCCGCCATCTTGGTAATGTCTGCTTTTGAGGGCAGAGCTGACGCCGTTTGTCATTAAGGCTATGTCTGCAATGTGCCAAAACCTGCCGTCAGCTATCCTTCGAGGACACTCAATTGACACCGCAAACTTGGCACTTGGCGAGCCGGGCACCTACTCTGCGGCGACTGCCTTCATTGCCGCCTGAGCGCAATGGCAGGAGGCACCAACCGGCAGATCGGAGCGTGCTGCGGCCAATTTGAGACGCTGAGCGATTAGTTTCGCCTCTGCTGTGTCGCCAGCACCGCGTTGCTGGAGGCATTCGTCAAGGCCTTTGAGGCTCCAGATATTGTCAGGGTGGATGCATGCGCGGGGCAAGTTGCCTGCAAGGCCGAGATCCTCACGGTAGGCCTGTTCCGCAAGCTCTACCCCGCTCTGCTCAAGTGCCAGTGCGCCCAGCGCGTGGCGCACGGGCTGGATCCAACCCCAAGGCTCGTCATAGGCCAGTGCGTCTTCCAGCTCGATTGCCTTTCGGAGATGAGTGAAGGCCTGGTCGTGGTTACCCTTGCGGTACTCAAGTTCGCCGTTCAGCATCTGTTCGGCCACATCGAGCAGATCAATGCATCGGTTGTTGTGGAGATAGCGACTCTCGGGCACCTTTGCGCGTCGCCTCCATAAATTTTATCCGCTCGGCCTCCGACTTTGCAACTTCATCCAGCGCAGCATGGGCCACGGCCTTGGCGTAGTGCAGTGAGGCGATGGTGTTGCAGTACAGGTCCTGATCTTCGGGCAGCGGCTCGGCAATAATCTCGCGCCAGCGGCCGAAGCGAATCTGCACATGAGTCTTCATGGAGATGTAGCTCTCCAGGAAATCAGCCATGGGCGGGCTCTCCAGCTTCATCAGCTCCACTGGAATTTCACCAATCATCTGCTCCGCTGCAGCCATAGCCGGTTCGTATTGGCCGAGGAACATCGCGCCGTACATGGCGAAATGGTAATTGTGGACGCGGTACGCAGTGTAGAAGTTCATCCGCCCCTGCTTTTCGACGACCTTCAAGTCGGCTTCGATACCCTTCTGGTTCCAATGCAGTGCGTCGCGGTATTCGCCGCACTGAATGTCGATATGGGTCGGCATGTGGATCAGGTGGCCAGCGTCTGGCACCAGTTCGCGCAGTCTATCACCGGCCATGAGAGCCTTTTCTGGGGTTGGCGACATTTCCATCAGATGGACATATAGGTGGAGGATGCCAGGGTGAACGCGGCCATCAGGCGTATCGACAAATTTCTCCAGCACTGCCTGCGCCTCGGCCGTCCCGGCGCCCTCAGCGATCGTATTCTTCCAGATGTCCCACATCTTCCACGGAGTCTGATTCAGTATCGCTTCGGCATAGATGGTAGCGACCTCGATGTCTTCAGGATGGGCTTCGTAGGCTTTATTCATCGCGGCTGCAAAGTCATCGTTCCACGGTGCCTGCTCCTCGATTGGCTCGCGCTGAGGGTAACGGGCTGTCAGGGCTTCGATAAGTGCGCGCTCGACCGGTGCGATCTTGTCGACCAATGCAAGCGCAGCCCGTGTGCTGTCATAGGCGGTGCCGAGAGCGTTGGACTTAGTATCCGGGTCCATCATCCACCACTCAAAATTATAATTCGGGCCGGCAGCGTAGGCGACGCCCCAATGGGCCATGGCGCAGTTGGGATCATGCTCTAAGGCCTTCTGGAAACATTCGATGGCTAGTTCGTGGTTGTAGGAGTATGTCCAGACTAGGCCGCGGTCGAACCAGAGTTGAGCGTCAGGAGAACTCGTAGTGATTTTTCGCGAGTAGACGTCGATGTTGAAGTAATCCATGACACGTTTCTCCCTGAAATCTGTGGTCTTCCGCTTCCTTACCGAAGTGAATGCTTTACTGGCACTTCTATGCTGCAGTCGCATTGTTAGGGTGGCGCCTAGGAATGTTACGGTCAAGCCGCAATTCAGCTTCACCAGGAGCCAGTCTGGCATCGAGGTGCTGATGTCCGCTCTACCTCGGAGAGCAGACTAGTCGCCGAACTGGGCATATAGTCCGCTTTGTGCCAGTAAGGGTCATTGCCATCTGTATGTGCTAGCAAACAGCACTATAAAACCAATATGAAACCTTTAAATCTACGATTTCCAGAGCCAGCTCAATCACCAGTGCCAGTGGTTCTGTTTCATTGATTATCGCCTCGATAGGTTCAATCAATCACACCGTGAACGCGTCAGACGGGATCGCTCACAGTGCGCCGCTCCCAACGCTTCAGTCAGGTTTCAACCTTCTGCATTAGCACTTGTCTGGCATATTGAGAAAGACGAAAGCCGTTGATAAGGAACAAGATGGCGTGCAGTAGCATGATTGGCGGAAGGTCTTGATTATATGCATATGCAATGAATGCCACATTGCTGAGAAATGCGACGAAGCGAAGCGTCACAAGTGAATTCATGCAGAACGTCGTCAACACTAGGCCGCACGCAACATATCCAAGCATGTCAATAGTGGTCAATTGAGCCTCCCTACCGGTCGGGCCGTTTGAGGAGCAAGGTGTGGAACTCTTCATTGCCACCGAAGTGGGTTACAGTGCGGATTTCTCTGGCTAAAGACCCGGTCACTGCTACCACCATCAACGGATTGAGATGCTGGTTACCTAGTTTGGTTGTAGCATCTCCACACTGGCTGACTTTGTGGTCGGCAGGCATTAGTCCATTCCTCGGATCAACTAACCGTCTGTTGAACTCCAAGATATTTTAGAAATTTCTTTGGTGATGTGCGTAATGCCACATTAGGCGGCGGAATATTAGCGGCATCCTTGTCTGCGTTTTTCGTGACTTATCGGAAGCGCAACGAAGGGCCTGATAGAACATTTTACAGACGTGAACTCTCAGTAATCATCAGGATAGAATACCAATTGGGAAATCGTCATCTATGGTCCAAACCTGAGGAACAGACGTCACTCTATGACGTCAGTTAGGCAAGAGTGCAAACTTGAAACTGCAATAGCAAATATCAATATTCCGCACCCGCAAACAAAGGAGTTGGACCAGTCGGAACCACACAACGCATCTTCCGCTCAGCTGATAGAAATAACCTGCTGGCACCCACACATATCGATGCCCGTACCGCTCGCGAAATCCGCGTAAACTTGGCCGGTCTTCGCTAAGGCTACGACCCCAACACTTCTCCCTTAACTCCCTGCAAATCTCGACCCCGGGCCACAAGCCTGGGATTTTTTTACAGGTGGCCTACTTCACAACTAGATATGGGCCACTGGGTCCCCACCAGAACCCCGTTTTTAGGCACCAGCTAGCGTTCTCTTCTGATGTCTGACTTGCCCCAGAAAGCAGACATTTCTCGGTTGTCAGCTTAGAGTCCGAAATGTGCCAAAAGCGGACGGCACATCACTGAATTAAGCTGCGAAGCCAGAAATCACAGTTGCGCGTTTGTCTGCCTTTTGCGTTTGACTTGTGGCAACCGAAGCTCGCAAGATGACGCTCACCGTTAGCATTAAACTTATTCTAGAACGAGGTACGCAAATGAGACATTTCACTCTTGTGTCTTGTTTCTTGGCAAGTGCTGTAGCCCTTGTAAGTAGTGCTTTTTCAAGTGAGTTTTCCAACACGGAGAATAAGCTGAAAGCGGCTTTGGCTATGGATCATCGAAGCGCTGAAGCCCGGGAACGTGATGAAAACAGAAGCCCCATTGCCGCCATGCAATTTTGCAGACTGAGAGATGACATGGTGGTTATCGAGTTTGGACCAGGATCAGGCTGGTACACCGAAATTCTTGGCCCGGTGTTGCAGGAAAAGGGGAAGCTCTTTATCGCCTACAAGGCATCGTGGATGAAAAAGCTTGACCCTCTTTTGGCGCGAGATTTCATGTCTAGTGTCCAGAAACTTCCGATCAACATCTCTTGGGATTCGAATAATGGTTGAACTGTCGAAAACATTGCGGACGAGACCGGGTCGTAAATGACGGCGGACCTTGCATTGAACCATCCGACGAATGACCATAACCGGGGATCTGACGGATGGTTCCGATGCCGGCGTTACACCTGTCGGGGAGCTTGAGGTTCTGGACTGCCTGGGAGATGACAACTATGTCGTGGTAGACATAGCGCGATCCCGATTGGCGGCTGAAGGGAACGATTCGGAGGCATGTCGATTCCGTTTGGAGAGGTTGGCGACTGTCTGGACGCGCTGGGATGTGTGCGATCATCGTCCGGTTGGAATTGCGACGCCGCCAAGAAAGTCGTGGCGTTTTGCAATGGCCGGCCTGCCCTCAGAGTTCGATCGCGATGCACGCAATGGTCGACAACGGCTTTCCGTCGGAAAAATCTACTACTACCGCGGCGGCATGCAGGACTGGCCGGTGCTGGGCCTGACGACACAGGCTTCGGCCGCCTGACCGTGCCCCGCGGTCCTGTGGGGATTGCCTATCTGTTTTTCAGTCGGCTTGCGCTTGCGCACTATCATCTTGGCAACTATGACGAGGCACTTCACTATGCAGAGCGTGCAATTGCAATTCGGCGGTTACACTTCATTTGGAGTGCAGATTGCGGGTTTGGGAAACTGGGCCGCGTTGATGAAGCTCGCGCAGTTCTATCCGAAGGCCGCGTCCGAACCGGCTGATCCGGTACGCTACTGGCAGGCTATTCACCCGGGCATTAATCCTGTCAATAGGGAAGACGGATTGAAGGTCTAAGGTTGCGGGAGTTCAAAACTGTCAGCAAAGGTTGGTCGAGGCTGCTCAGAGTTTTTCCTCAAACACTCCAAGTGGGGGATTCCAAGCGAACACGCAAATGACCGAGTGGGTCACAAGCAGACCTCTTCGCCCACCTGGTCACACGGCAGCTTTGTGCCAGAAAGCAGTATGTCTGATCAGTCAAACACCGAGCGAGAAGAACGCGAGCACTCTCGTTACTATGCTTTCGCTCAGCGACGGATCGCTCCCATGCCCGATTTGATCTCGCCGCACCGCTGCGCTATCCATTGCACGGCGGTCCGCACCGTTTCGGTGCCGATGACTTGGGGGCGAAGCAATGGAAAAATTTAAGAAGACGATCGACCTGCTGTATACCGGCAGCAGCAAGAAGGCGGCGATGTTTCGCTACGCCCTGATAGGCTTCGACATCTCTACCATCGTGTTCTTCATCGCTACTGTGCCACTTGACCCGACGCCGGCGATCCTTACCGCTGACCTCGCGATCGGCGCACTGATCTTGGCCGACTTTCTTTCCCGCCTGTGGATCGCCCCGAACCGGGCGCGGATGCTGCGCCAGATCTATACGGTGACGGACGTGGTGGTCATCCTGTCGCTTCTGCTGGCGCCCCTGGTATCGCAGAGCTTCGGCTTTCTCAGGGTACTGCGGACACTGCGCCTGCTGCATTCCTACCACGTACTGCGCGACCTGCGCCGCGACACGCCGTTCTTCCGCCGCAACGAAGACGTCATTGTTAGTTCGGTGAACCTTTGCGTCTTCATCTTCTTCATGAGTACCCTGGTTTTCGTGCTGCGGGTCAATCAAAATCCCGACATCGTCGGCTATGTCGATGCGCTCTACTTCACCGTGGCGACGCTGACCACCACCGGCTTCGGCGACATCGTGCTGACCGGTACCACCGGACGGCTCTTGGCAGTGGTTATCATGGTCGCTGGGGTCGCCCTGTTCCTGCGCCTGGCGCAGACTGTTTTCCGGCCCAGCAAGCTGCGCCACAAGTGTCCCGAGTGCGGCCTCAACCGGCACGACCTCGACGCGGTCCACTGCAAGCATTGCGGCCACCTGCTCAAAATCGAGACGGGAGGCGCCTCCTGAAGCGGACCCATCGTTTCGCCGTGGCGTGATCGGCGGTGGTCCCGTTCTCTTGGCGCCATCAGCGATCCACATGGCGCGTCGCGGCCGGCTTGCGCTAGAACACCCTTCCCCGCATCTCACACGCAATAGTCGGTTTTCAGCCTTGGGTCAAAAGCAGCCATCGTCAATCGCTTCGTCGCACGGCAGCTTTGTGCCAACTCCGGACGCCCGCACTGATGTCAATCGAGGCTGTCTCTACGCTGCGAGCGTTTCAAGCTCTTCGTCAGCCCGGCGGATTTCCGATACTTCCGCAGTGATTTCAGCGCTTAGTCGTGACATCTGACTGCGCAATTGAGTCATGCGCTCAAGTTTCTGCTCAACCCTCTTAATCCGCCCCACACGATTAGTTTTAGCATATTGATCCGTGCCGCCATTTAACAACCACGCGAACGGAACGCCCAAGATGCCTGACAATATGTGCAACCTGTTAGATCGAGGCGTTGTCCTGCCGAGTTCCCAATTTTTTACGGTTCTTGCACTTACTGTCATCCGATCAGCAATTTCTTCAATGGTCAGTCCGAGTTCTTCTCTGGCCTCTTTCAGCCGCGTTTTCAGTATCTCTTGTTCAGACAAAATGCCCTCCTTCTTTCAAATCGTTGTGTTGTTTTTTGCACAATTTCTAAGCCACTGCCGTGAAACCTCCAAGGCAACACTTCGACCGCAACCGTTTTTTGCCCGCCAGTGCCTACGGGAAAGATCAGGTGGATTGCAATATCACAGTCACTCCGTCAGACGGACACAACCAGGTGAGCAGGATGGTTGTCTGGATCCTACTTCACCTGGTTGCAAAGAACCGAAAGACAGATACGTCTGCAGGGATGCGCTAGGCAGAAAATCGCGAAGTTGCGTCCTTAACGGCTTTCTCCATGCTCATCCACGCATTTTCTACGCCAGCTTTCATGTCTTCCCAGGCATCTTCACCAGACTTGCGCATATCATCGAGTTTCAACTGCGCTTCCTTCTGGTGCTCCTTGAGTTCACTGACCTGCTTTTGGTACCTGATCCTGGCATCAGCACCGGCTTCATCGGCTTGAGCAGTCAGCTTCTCGATTTCCGCATCCCATTCGTTGAGGCGGGCCTGAATTTTGTCGATATATGCTTGTTTCATACTCATTATTTCGGATCCTTTCGTTGAGTTTGGAGTTTGAAAATACTGCCAGGCTATTTGGCCAGCAGTGCGCTCAACATCCAGATGGCCTTTTCGTGAAACGCCATCCGAGCGGTGAGCATGTCGGCAGTCACCACGTCGGCTGCTTCTTCAGCGCGGGCAACTGATTGGCGAAATCGGCGGGCTGCGATCTCGTGATCATTAATGAGGTTAGTGATCATCTGTTCCGTCGTCGGATTGCCCACATTCTCGCTGATCCCCGAATGCGAAATCATGTCCGTAATGCTGTAGGGAGCAGGATAGCCAAGAGCCCGGACACGCTCCGCCATTTCATCAATTGCCTTGAACAGGTTGTTATACTGCTCTTCCGTCAACTGATGTAGCGAATGGAACAGTGGCCCAACCGCGTTCCAGTGATAGGCTTGCGTCTTGACCATCAGCAGATAACTATCTGCGACGCAGGCAACTACATTTGAAGCAAGCAGATTTTTGTCCTCTACTCCTATCTTGGGGTTCTCTACGTCTGTCTTCATGTTGAAAACTGTATTGCTCATGTTTTTTTGTCCTCTCGTTCAGTGCCTTGTAGCAATGCTGGCAGTTACAGGTTGCCTCGCCTTCAATACCTATGGAGGATATAGGCGTTTAGAACAAAAAATCAAATCATTTCATATAGTTAAGGTAGGTATGCGATGTAGAGTGATGCACTTGCCTAACCTGCGCGTGTAGAGCAGTCGGTGGATATTGGGTGGCCAACTGATCAGATGGCGGAGGCATCACTTCACTAGACAATCCAGCTTACATCACTTACTCCAGTTACGTAGAAATCGAACAATTGCGTGGATACCAGCACCGATGAGCGCTACAGGCGGTAAGCGAACCGAAAAGCTGCAAGTCATGCTGAGTGACGCGGAGATCAAGGCTATTGACGACTGGCGTTTTGAAAACCGGCTGCCAAGCAGAGCCGCCGCCATTCGTGAACTGATCAGCCGCGGGTTGCACACAAAGGAGTTTAGTGATCCGTCGATAGACAAGCCGTCCAGCAGCTTTGGCGTGGTCACTCTGCCGGATGAGACTGAGTAGCGCGGAAAAAACAAGCCGCGCAAAGGCAGTGTCTTGACCTAAACCTGACTTTCGCCATCTTGAGCGCACTGACTTCGCGTGGCAGCAGATATAGACACCAGCCACGCCTTGTGTCGGTAGCCATTCGGATGTCTCAGCTGGGTCAAAAGCAGGCATCAGCACATGCAGAACATATGTCCGCTTTCGGTTGCTTTGCGGGCATCGGTTAATGCACTTGCGGCGCATCGAACGCACATGATTCAAGCTCCAAAACGGAGCTTTAACGACGCGCTATGCCCTTACAAGTGCCGAATGGACTATCATCCAAGCAATTTTGCCCACAAAACCGAGAGCTGTGGCCCGCGTCGATGATCGACGTGTGCTCAATGGCATCTTCTGGGTTCTGCGCTCGGTGCTCCGTGGCGTGACCTGCCCGCCACCTATGGCCCTAACACAACTTGCTACAACCGGTTTGTTCGGTGGCAACGAGCTGGTGTGTGGAGCGGCATATTGGATGCCATCTCAAACGTGAAAAGCGCCGATGTACAAATGATCGACAGTTCGATTGTGCGCGTCCATCAGCATGGGTCTTGTATCAAACGTGACGAGGCATATTGCACAGGCCGATCCCGAGGTGGGCTGACGACGAAGATTCATGTCGTGGTTGATGGCCGTGGTCCGCCGGTACAACTTGCACTCAGTCCCAGACAGGAACATGACAGCCTGATTGCCGTTGAACTATCAAGCAACCTTCAGTCACAGGGCTTGCTTTTCGCCGACAAGGCTTATGATTCAGATGCAATTCGGAAGTTTGTGCAGGACAGTGGGGTTTGGGCAAACATTCCACCAAGAAGCAACAGGAAGAACCCGATCTCCTTTAGCCCGCACCTTTATCGAGACCGCAATCACGTGGAACGCTTCTTCAACCGCATTAAGCAATGCCGCCGGATTGCTACCAGATACGAAAAGTTTGCCGAGAATTTCCTAGCCTTCATCAAACTTGCGGCAATCAGGCTCTGGCTAAGCAATCATGAGTCCACGCCCTAGTAAGATGAAATCATACCGGCAGTTTGTGCAGGCAGTGCCCCTGCCGCTTCAGCCAGTTCCTGGCGAAGTCCGTGTGCGGGCAGTGCCGGTAAACCAGCTTCCAGAATTCAGGTCCGTGGTTCATTTGCTCGATGTGGGCGACTTCATGGGCACACACATAATCCAGCACATTTGGCGGCGCCATGATCAAGCGCCATGAATAGGACAGTGTTCCGGTACTTGAACATGATCCCCAGCGGGTCGTGGTGTCACGCACGCTGATCCGTGAGAATTCAACCTGCATGGCGTCGGCATAGCCGCGTGATGCCTTTTCCAGGTCTTGGCGTGCCTCGCGTTTCAGAAAGTCGGTAATCCGGCGCCGCATATGGTCTGCATCACCACGAACCACAAGCCGTGGCGACGGCAGATCACGAAGGTGAACCGGTGCGCCGCGCCCGGTGGCGAGCTCAATCACATGCTCGGTGTCGCGAATGGTAATACTGCGACCTGCCAGTGTCTCGGGCAACTGCTCCTGGTCTTCCGGCGCAAGTCTCTGCCATATCCAGGCGGCCTGGGTGAGGGCAAACTCATGTGCCGCCTGTGCGCTGGTGCCCGGCGGCACGGTCAGCACGATGCCCTGCCCGTTTTTTTCCATCCGCATGATGATGCGCCGGGCCTGCGCATTTCCGCGATACCGCACCGGCACTTCACGGCCGTCAATCAGCAAACTGTCCGGACCCTCCGGCTTGCCGGGGTCGGGAGTGAACAGGCGTTTCAGGGGTGAAAGAGACATGTCCGGATAATAGCTGATTCGCCCGTACAGCGGGTGCCGTGAAAGTGTTCTCCGCCTGTGATCAAAACCAACCGGCGTTTGCGCGCCACAGGAAACCGGTTTGCTTGCAGGTATCAGGCCTTGTGGTTGTGCTTGTGCATGAACGCAACGATACGCGGCACAATATGAGCCCGGAAACGGGATCCGTTGAACACGCCGTAATGGCCAACTTTTTCCTGCAGGTGATGGTCGCGCATTTTCTTCGGCAGGCTGGTGCACAGTTCATGTGCGGCTTCAGATTGCCCGATGCCGGAAATGTCGTCCTTTTCACCCTCAATTGTCATCAGCGCCGTTTCGGTAATCGAAGCAGGTTCTATGAGTTGGCCGCGATAGGTGAATTCGCCCTTTGGCAGCGCCTGTTTCACAAACACCTTGTCCACTGTCTGCAGATAAAACTCTGCTGTCAGATCCATCACCGACATATACTCGTCGTAGAATTCTTCGTGTTTTTCAGCCGAGTCGCCGTCACCTTCAACCATATGCCCGAACAGCTCGCGGTGGGCATCAAGATGCCGGTCCAGATTCATGGTCATGAAACCCGACAGCTGCAGGAAGCCGGGATAGACCTGGCGCATGAAGCCGGCATTTGGAAAAGGAACCCGCACGATGACATGTCGCCTGAACCAGTCTATGCCGCGCTCGGTTGCCAGCTTATTGACTGTGGTCGGGTTGCGGCGGGTATCGATAGGCCCGCCCATCAACATCATCGATGCCGGCAGCAGTTTATCCTTGCGCTGGTGCATAAGAGATATGGCGGCCAGCACCGGAACGGTTGGCTGGCACACCGCCATGACATGGACATTTTTACCAAGATGCTGAACTATTTCAATGATATAGTCGATGTAGTCATCCAGATCGAAGCTGCCTTGTGAGGCCGGCACGTCTCGTGCATCCACCCAATCGGTAATGTACACATCACCGTGTGGCAGCATGGACTCGACAGTACCGCGCAGCAAGCTCGCATAGTGTCCGGACATCGGAGCGACAATCAGTATCTTCTGATGTTGCTTGGGCTCGGAAGGGGCAATTTCAAACTGCCGATTGAAGTGCAGCAGGCGGCAGAACGGTTTTTCCCAGACACTGTTTTCCTGTACCGTGCACCTGTTGCCCTCGACCTCTGTGGATGTAATGGCAAATTCCGGCTTGCCATAGCGTCTGGTCAGACGCTCGAACATCTCGAGCGACGCTGCATATGAACGGCCAAGTTCTGAACTGGCAACCGGATTGGTCGAATTGGTCCAGAAATGGTGGCCGTATTTTGCAGCCATTCGCAGCGGCGCAATCGCTGCGTGGTTCATTTCATACATCATGTAAAGCATTGAGGGATCACCATGTGCCCGTGCGGGCTTGAACTTGAATTGCTGCGCTGCAACATAGCACTATAATGTACACAAGGGCAATCACTCAACCGCGCCTTGCAGCGAAAGTATACCTGATCAGGTTTTGAGACTTTTCAACCGCTTGTGATGTCGACCAGGGCTTTCTTGATATCGTCCGCAGGTGTTCCGAACGGGAAGTGACGAATGAACTTGCCATCCGGGCCCATCAGGTAGGTGATACTCGAATGATCCATGAGATAGCTGTCCTTGTCGGCATTCTCACCGCCGGCCTTGGTATAGTAAACCCGGTAGGCAGCGGCAATCTTCCGGATGTCCTCGGCTGAGCCGGTCAGACCAATGGTCCCCGGCCAGAAATGCGCCACATACTGCTTCATGATGTCAGGCGTGTCGCGGGCGGGATCAATGGTCACGAAGGCGAGATTGAATTTGTCTTCGGCCCCGGCAATGTCGTTCAAGGCCGCGGAAATCACCTGCAATTCAGCCGGGCAGATATCGGGGCAGAACGTGAAGCCGAAATAAAACAGCGTGTGCTTGCCGAGAAAGTCCTGTTCGCTGACCCGCTTGCCGTCCTGATTGGTTGCTTCGAACGGCCCGCCAACCAGCGCTGTTCCGGAACTGACCACACTGGTTTTTGAGGTGTCCGGTGCAAACAATAGTGCACTCGCGCCGATGCCGGTTGCCAGCAGCAGGCAGGAGATGGCGAGGATTGCAGTAGATTTTTTCATGGCGGCATTCATACCCGTGCCAGCCTGCATGGCAAAGCGGCAACAGGTCACAATGTCGTGGGTGCGCCATGGCTGTTCAGGCCTGATGCCGGTTTTGAAGGCATTCGCGCGCTTTGCGTTTTACTGTCGCGGCGGTTTTTCACCACTGGGATGTCCCTTTTCGCAGGAAATACTCTAGTCTGACCAGCAGTCCTTGCCGGTTCGGCAGCAAAACTGAGCGGAAAGCAACGAAAACTTATGTCCAATACGGTCTCCAACGTCCTGGCCGGTGCAATCGGCCCCACCTCACGAATTGCCGGCACATTCTTTACCCACGAGGGGCTGCGGTTGCGCACCTCGGTCCGCCTGCGCTGGCTTGCGGTTGCCGGACAGACATTTGCGGTCTTGTGGGTATATTTCGGTATGGGTTTTAGCCTGCCGATCTGGTTATGCACCATCTTCATCGCCCTGTCGGCCTGGGTGAATATCTCCCTGTCACTCAGTTGGAGCGTGACGGCGCGTCTGCACGAACGCTACTCGTCACTGTTGCTGGCCTATGACATTTTCCAGCTGGCGGCATTGCTGTACCTGACAGGCGGGTTGTCCAATCCGTTTGCATTCCTGTTTATTGTGCCGGTTACGGTTTCCGCGGCCACCTTGCCGTTGCCGCGCACGGTTCTGCTGGCCGGGCTGGCGGTGGTCATAACCACTTTTCTGGCGGTTTTCCATCTGCCGCTGCCATGGCATCCCGACCAGTCGTTTGCGCTGCCGAACCTGTACAAGACCGGCCTGTGGGCCGCTCTGGTGTGCGGCATCATTTTTTCCACCCTGTATGTCAACAGGGTTGCCAGCGAAGCGCGTGACATGGCCAACGCGCTGGCGGCCACCGAGGTCGCACTCGCCCATGAGCAGCAATTGTCGGCACTGGATGGATTGGCAGCAGCGGCCGCCCACGAACTCGGCACGCCCCTCGCCACCATTGTGCTCGTTGCCAAGGAGCTCAAACGCGAACTCAAACTGGACGGCCATCATGATGAGGATCTGGACCTGCTCGTCTCGCAGTCCGAACGCTGCCGTGAAATCCTGTCGCGCCTGTCAAAACGGGACAACCAGTCGGATGCGATGATGCAGACCGTGCGCATGACGGCACTTGCAGAAGAAATCGCCGGGCCCCTCAATTCGCCCGACATCGCCATTCTGTTTGATGTGCAGCCAAAATCGGATCGCAGCGGCAATCCGCTGACGGAGCCGGTTCTGATGCGCAACACGGCCATAAAATACGCATTGGTAAACTTGATGGAGAACGCCGTCGATTTTGCAAAGACCAGAGTGACGGTTCGCATTTCCTGGTCATTGGAGCAGATCAGCCTGACCATCTCGGACGATGGTACCGGGTTTTCCCAGGCTGTCATGGATCGCCTCGGCGATCCTTATGTTACCAGCCGCAGCCGGTTTGGCGAGGATGAGCGGATCAGGCGGGAAGGCCATGGCGGCATGGGACTTGGCTTCTTTATCGCCAAAACACTGCTGGAACGATCGGGTGCCCAGGTCAATCTGGCAAACCGGGCCTTGCCTGAAACCGGAGCCGTGGTTCGCATTGTCTGGCCGCGTGAGATCGTCGAGATGGCGCAACCCGGACAGACTGACTTGTGATTTTTACCACGCTGGGCCAAATTGCTGTAAGAACGGCGCGGCCTTATGGCAACATGGGTTCGTACGAACCCATAAAGTTGCTATAACACTTTGGAAGCGATCAGGTTCATGTTTGTTGGTTGGTTCAACCGGCAATCATCCTGATCCAGGAACTATATTGCTGTGAGATTTGCTTGCAGTATCAGGGATTTGAATTGATGAGTGACAACGAGATCGACGGGCCGAAGACACTTTTGCTGGTGGATGATGATCGTCCGTTTCTGCAGCGGCTTGGCCGGGCCATGGAATCTCGCGGCTTTGATGTGCGTATGGCACAGTCCGTCGCAGAAGCCATGGGCGAAGTGAAACGCGATCCGCCTGCCTATGCGGTTGTCGATTTGCGCCTTGAAGACGGCAATGGTCTTGACGTTGTTGAAGCCCTTCACACGGTCCGTCCCGAGGCTCGCGCTGTTGTTCTGACGGGATACGGCAATATCGCCACTGCCGTGTCTGCGGTGAAAATCGGGGCTGCCGACTATCTGTCGAAGCCCGCTGATGCCGATGCAGTTTATGGTGCGCTGATGGCCCAGGCGGATGCGCGTGCTGCACTGCCGGAAAATCCGATGTCAGCAGATCGGGTGCGTTGGGAGCATATCCAGCGGGTCTACGAATTGTGCAATCGCAATGTCTCTGAAACCGCACGGCGCCTGAACATGCATCGCCGCACCTTGCAGCGCATTCTCGCCAAGCGCGCACCGCGCTAGAGCGAGATGAGGTTGAATTGGAACATTTGATGGCGGAAAATCGGTTCACTCGGCTAGGCGCGTCGCGCAGCGCGATGTGGTGCATCGGGCAAGCGGCGCAACGACGCCGATGGACCGATTTTCCCCACCCCGGTAGGAACCAGTATGTTGATATATTTGATGAAAGGGCCGGGCGATTTTGCCCTCTGGCGTCGTTGGCTTGCGCTTGTGGTGAACAACACCACCGCGCGCAATCCGCCTAGCCAGCGACCAAAATCGCCGCGGTCAAATGATCCAATTCAACCTCACCTCGCTCTAAATCCCGTTTGCATTGGGGTCTATGGTTGATTGCAGGCGCAAGGACGCCGAGCGGGCCAGCAACAATGTGACCGCCTTGCGCCTGGCGCCCGACAGTTTGACTTCGCACGCTTCACGAATGATTTCCGCTCCCCATGCATCAGCGATCATCAACCCGGCGGTTTCATCAATCAGGCCCGGGTCCATGTCCGGCGGAATGGCAAAGTAGAACCGGTCGCAATACGCCATATAGTCGTGCCATTTATGGTCTGAAAGATAGTCTGCCGGTGACGACTTGATTTCGACAATCCAGATTTCACCTTTGGCATTTATGGCGATCAGGTCGGCACGGCGTCCATTGGCCAGGGACAGTTCGGAAACACTGGCAAAACCCGCACTGAGCAGCATCCTGCCTGTGCCGCGTTGAACCGCCGCCGCCGTCGCAGACTGGCGGCCATCCGGGTTGACAACAGGATCGGATATATCCGGTGCTTCGCTCAAATCTGCCTCGCAGATACCTGTTTCAGCCTAGATCGCGCGCGCTTCCCACCGGAAAAACCGCGCTGCGATAATCGCTGCCCCAATGCCCCACAACGCCATTACGCCCATGTGAGGCAAGATGGAGTAGACTACGCCATCTGCATCCGGCAGGGCAAACCCGTTGCCTTCATAGGCGTAGTCAAAGGCGCGCTGGAACGCGACGGAGAAATGCCGCAGTGGAAACAGGTTGCCGATCAGCGGTACCCATTCGGAAGTCTCCGTGCTTGGACGCACAAATATGTCTGACACGAAGGCCAGTGGCATGATTGCAGCGCTGCTTGCCGCCTGAACCGTTTCACTGGACCGGAACAACGCGGTGACCATCATGCCGAGCGATGCAAAGCACAGAGCACCCGTTACCGCCACTACTATCGCCGCCGGCACCCGCTCCCAGATGATTTCGACGCCGAAGGCCAGCGCCCCGGTCGCAATCACCAGCAGCAGGGAGATGAAGGCGATCACCGAAACAGCCATGATCCGGGCGCAGATATAGACCCACGGCGGCATCGGCGTACCGCGGACCCGTTTCAGAATACCGAGATCACGAGCGGTTGCAGTCGACACTGCCAGATAGGTGAAGCAGGCCATCACAACACCGAAGACGGCCAGGGCCGGAGTGTAGAACTGTGCCGTGTTGAGCCCCAGGCCCTGGATTTTTTCATTGCCGAACAACTGCGTCAGGACGATCAGCAACACCAAAGGCATGGCAACCACGAAGAACACGGCAGCCGGGCGTCTGGTAAACAGGCGCAGTTGATGTATCGCTTCTTGAACCAGCATCATGGCGTGTCACTTTGCGGCTTGGCCTGGCGCTGTGACACCAGTTGCAGGTAGATGTCTTCCAGGCTCTGCCTGGTAACCGAAACCGAACTGAGATCATATCCGCTGGTCTGGGCCCAGGACATCAGCGTACTCAGTGCAGGGATGGGGTCTTCCACCACGAGTTCGGCATGGCCGTCGTGCACCTCGGTGACGGGTGCCAGTTTGGCCGGGAAGCCGGCGGGCAGCTTGCCGTCTGCGTCAAACCGGATCGTCGCGTGGGTGCAGTGCTGCCGTTGCAGATCGAGCGGCCGGCCTTCTGCCGCGATTTGCCCGTCGACCATAATTGCCATGTGGCTGGCCAGAGCCTGTACCTCGTCCATGTAGTGCGACGACAGCACAATCGTGCAGCCATTGGAGTTGAGGCGTTGAATCAGCGCCCAGATCTTGCGCCGTGCTTCAGGGTCGAGACCGGTCGTTGGTTCATCCAGAAACACCAGCTCCGGGTCGCCGACAATGCCCAGTGCAATCTCCAGCCGCCGTTTCTGGCCACCCGACAGGATACCGACCCGGTTGTCCTGCAAATGGGCCAGGTTGACATCAACCAGCACTGCGCCGACGTCACGGGGTTCACGGTACAGCCGGGCAAATGCCGTAATGGTTTCCCGGATTGTGAGTTCAGGCTCCAGTGCCGTTGTCTGTAACACCAGCCCGGTGCGGCGCTTCAGCTCCGCGCCTTGGGTTTCAGGGTTCAGGCCAAGAACGCAAACACGGCCGCTGTCAGCCTTTCTGTAGCCTTCAAGAATTTCAATGGTTGTGGTCTTGCCGGCTCCATTTGGGCCAAGCAATGCAAATGTCTCGCCTTTCTGAACCTCAAATGATAATTCATTCACGGCCTGGCGGCCGTCATAAGACTTGCAGAGCTGATTGACGGAGATGGCCGACATGGCGCTGGCGATATCCTTGCTGGATCACGATGTTTGGGCGGCGCATGTGGCGGCCGCGACGTCGAATAGACAGGTAAACGGTTTGCCGGGAAAAGAAAACCCGAACCTGATCCAACCTATCTGAAAAGACTTTATCGTGGGGATAATCTGCAAGCGGCAATTCGTCGTAGAGATTTGGGGGTTCTATTATCGTGTGCATGGCGTTAATAAGCTCCAGCCGTTCTCTATAACCGGATTGTTCAGGGGTGGGCGTGATCCGGAAAATCATTCATTGCTTAAACAGCACAGGTACAGAGTTCTCCTATGCCAGCTTCAACTCCACGAATTGTAATTGTCGGTGCCGGCCCGGGTGGCCTTGCGACAGCCATGATCTTAAAGCGCAAAGGCTATGAGGTCACCCTGATTGAACGTCAGGCGGGTGTCGGCGGGCGCACGGGCGCCATCAGGGAGGACGGGTATACATTTGATATCGGCCCGACCTTCTTCCTGTATCCGCGCATATTGTCGGAGATATTCACCTATTGCGGATATGACCTGTGGCGCGAAGTACCGATCAAGCGGGTTGATCCCATGTACCGGGTTGTTCATGAAGCCGGCGGCCACCTTGACGTGGTATCCGGTGAAGAAGCCATGAAAGCCGAAATTGCGAAACTGTCACCGTCTGATGCGGCCAATCTTGACCGCTACATGCGCGACAACCGCAAGAAACTGGATGTGTTCCGCGGCGTGCTGGAAAACCCGTTCCTGAGCATGACGGATTTCATGCGCCCGAATGTACTGAAAGCACTGTCGAAGCTGAAGCCGCACATGTCACTGGAAAGAGATCTGGAGCACTATTTCAAGGATCCGCGAGTGCGCCGCGCGTTTTCGTTCCAGGCAAAATATCTTGGCATGTCACCGTTCAAATGCCCGTCGCTGTTTACAATCCTTGCCTTCCTTGAACATGAGTACGGCATCTGGCATCCGGTTGGCGGCTGCAACGCGGTTATGCAGCGCATGGCTGACATAGCAGTGGAAATGGGCGTGGAACTGCGCCTGGAAGAAGAAGTCACCGGCATTGGCTTTGATGGCAAAAAGGCGACGTCCGTCACCACCAACAAGCAGACCATCGAACTGGACGGGCTGGTGGTCAATGCGGACTTCGCTCATGTCTTGCCGAAGCTTGTGCCCAATGACATGCGCAAAAAATGGAATGACCGCAAGATTGAGAAGCAGGAGTTCTCCTGTTCAACCTTCATGCTCTATCTCGGCATTGAAGGCAGTCTTGATCATGTGCCGCATCACACCATTGTCCTGGCTGAGGACTTTGAAGGCAATATTGACGAGATCCAGGTGAAAAAGGTGCTGCCGAAGGATCCGTCATTCTATGTGCAAAATGCCTCCATCACCGATGATACGCTGGCGCCGGAGGGGCATTCGACCGTCTATGTGCTGGTGCCGGTACCGCATCGCACCGACAATATCGACTGGAAAAAGGAAGCCGCCGAGTTCCGCGAAAAAACTCTCGACCGGCTGGAACTGGCCGGTTATCCGGATATCCGCGATCGCATCCGCTATGAAAAGGTTGTGACACCGGACGACTGGGAAGCCGATATGCACATCTACAAGGGCGCCACGTTCAATATGAGCCACAACCTGACGCAAATGCTGTGTTTCAGGCCCCATAACCGCTATGAGGACCTCGAGCGGGTATATCTGGTCGGCGGTGGCACCCATCCCGGCTCGGGTCTGCCGGTGATTTTTGAATCGGCGCGGATTTCCAGTGACCTGCTCGCCCAGGATATTGTTGTATAAGCGGGTTTCCTGCGACCATCCGCCTTGCCAAAAGCAAGC
Organism: uncultured Alphaproteobacteria bacterium; assembly: GCA_963698275.1. Lineage (GTDB taxonomy): Bacteria > Pseudomonadota > Alphaproteobacteria > Rhizobiales > Aestuariivirgaceae > Anderseniella. Next base: position 146,439 of record CAVOQE010000003.1, read on the forward strand.
TGTGCAGCACCTGGACGGATGACATTAAAGCATCGTGATCCTATAAAGCAGGTATGAACAGCCGAAACCAGAAGGCAGCAGACGAGGTGATCGGGCGGCACTCGCCGCGTGTCACCCGCTTTTTCAACCTCTATGTCCGGCGCATGCTGGCGAAGAAGTTCAACGGTTTCCGCATCCTGAATGAGACGCCGCGGCCGGTCCCAGCCGGGCGCTCGGTCATTTACTTCTCCAATCATCCAGGCTGGTATGACCCGTTGGTCCTGATAATGCTGGCGGACAGCTTTCTGCCAGACCATCTGGCTTTCGGGCCGATGGATGCGGATGCGCTGAAGAAATACAACTTCATGAAGAAGATCGGCATCTTTGGTGTCGAAAAGGAGTCAGCGCGTGGCGCGGCACGTTTCCTCCAGGTTTCGCGCGGCATGCTGGCGACGCCCGGCAAGGTATTGCTGATAACGCCTCAGGGCGAGTTTACCGATGCGCGGGCGCGGCCGGTTGAATTCAAGCCTGGCCTTGCGCGGCTGGCGGCAGATTGCGGTGCCATTTTGCAGCCTCTTGCCATGGAACTGGTGTTTTGGGACGAACCGCGCCCGGAGATACTGGTGAACTTCGGTAATCAGATAGATACCAGCACTGAAACGCTGGAACCGGACGCCTGGAAAGTCCGGCTGGAAACCGAACTTGGCGATGCGCAGGACGAGCTTGCGCGCGCCGTCATGGCACGCGATCCGGAGCCGTTCGTTACATTCATTGACGGAAAGAGCGGAGTGAACCCGGTGTATGATCGCTGGCGCTATCTGAAAGCATTGCTGCGTGGCGAGAAATTCTCCGCCGGTCACACGGACATCAGGAAAGATTGAGGCTCTATGCTGGAACTCATTGTGCAGGTTGTGTTTGTGCTGGCATTGATCCCGGCGGTGTTGGGCGCCATAAATCTGCTGCTGTACCGCCCGATCAAAAAGCAGGCCGAAGCAGGCCTGCCGAAGCTCTCTGTGCTTATACCGGCGCGCAATGAGGAAGCCCGGATAACGCCGGTGCTTGAATCGGTGCTTGCCTGCACCGGGGTGGAGTTTGAGGTCATTGTAGCCGACGACAGTTCCACCGACCGCACCGCCCGGATCGTCAATGACATGGCAAAGTCCGATCCCCGGCTGAAACTGGTTACGACCCGTGCCTTGCCGGAAGGCTGGCTGGGCAAGACCAATGCCTGCCATTTCCTGTCGAGCGAGGCCCGCAATCCTTATGCCGTGTTCCTCGATGCGGATGTGACGCTTGAGCCGGACGCGCTTTCTCGGATCGCATCGGAGTTTACCCGCAGGCCGCAGCTTAAGCTTCTGTCCGGCTTTCCGCGCCAGATCACCGGCAGCTTCTGGGAAAAGACGCTGATACCGCTGATCCATACCGTACTGCTTGGCTATCTGCCGTTTCCCGGCGTGAAATTTACCAATTCCGCGATGTTTGCGACCGCATGCGGGCAGCTTATCGCGGTCCAGATGGATGCCTATCGAGAAGTCGGCGGTCATGAACGTATTCGCGAGTGCATTCATGACGGGGTCATGTTGCCCAGGCATTTTCGCACCGGCGGCCATCGCACCGACCTGGTGGATATCACTGATATCTCCGCAACCCGTATGTACGAAACCGGTCCGGAGGTTTTCTCAGGCCTGATGAAGAATGCCCATGAAGGCATGGCGACGCCCGTCGGCCTGCCCGTGTGGACCACATTGCTGCTTGGTGGTCACGTACTGCCGCCGATCATGGCTGTTGTTGCCTGGATGGCAGGTGCAACAGAAGACACGATGCGGCTGGCGATCATTGCCGCGGCCTTGCCGTGGGTGATGCGGTTCCTGATGACAGCCATATTCCGCCAGTCGTGGTTTGGTGCCGTCATTCATCCGTTTGGTGTCGCTGTACTGGTGGGGCTGCAGTGGGTGGCGTTCTTCCGGTGGCGTTCCGGCAAGAAAGTAAGCTGGCGGGGACGCGAGATCGGCTGACCCGCCCGTATCGTCAGTCACCGGTTTCCCTTTTGCGCTGGATCACCGTTTTCAAGGTCGTAACGATCTGGGAACACACAGTTGACCACGCAAACTTTTCAATGGTGTGGGACCGGGCGGTTTCCGAAATCTTGTCCAGTGAACCGGGTGCTTCTGCGTACAGGTTGATAGTGTCAGCGAAACGATTTGCATCAAGTGCGATTACACAATGGCCGTTGAGGCCGTCCGTGATCACATCCTGAATACCCTCAATCCGTGAGGCGACAGACGGCATGCCGCACAATCCGGCTTCCAGCATGACCACACCAAAGCCTTCCATGTCGCCGTCGACCGGAATATTGGGCATGACGAACAGGTCACCGCCGGAGTACAGGCTGGCAAGTTTATCTTCCGCCACCAGGCCGAGCGAGTGAATACGAAGCCCCAGCCCGGTATCCGCTATGGCTTGCGCGATGGCTTCGCTCTCCGGTCCTGTGCCGCCCAGCACCAGGTGGACGTTGGAATTCAATTTCGGCATGACATTGCGAATGAACCAGTCATGGCCCTTGCGCTTCACCTGGCGTCCAACGGAACACAACAGCAAATCGTCTGGGCCCATTTTACTGGCAAGGTCGGGAAACGCATCTGCCAGCACCTGCCGGCGCGCATTTCTGGTGGTGAACAGGCCCGGAAAGCTGTCTGCGAACCTGTCCGGTTCAATGCCGTTTGGCGTCACAAACAATCGGTCCGCGGGCAAGCCTCGCAGGACACATTGCTGCCCCGTTGCCCGGCTAACCGGCAGCATGGCGTCAAGCCGGGCAAACACCCGCGCGACGAGCCATTGATAAGCGCTCGAGGCTGCAATGACGTCATGACCGTGCGAAATGGCGGCAAGCGGTATCCGGGTTTTTCGCGATGTGCCGGCCAGAATCCAGGCAAGCACCGCGGACGGCATTGCAGAGAACAATACGGCGTCAACTTCGCCCCGCTTCATCATTGAACGCGCAGTCGTGAATGCCCGAAACAGGAACGGAGGATACCCGAAATAGTCGTTTTCACGTTCTGACCGCAATATGACGGTTTCGACTTCAATCTCCGGGTGGGCCTCGAGTTGTTTCAACAGGTCAATGCCGACGCGCTGCATGCCGCCGATTTTGCTCATCGGGGCATCCTGCAACGGGAAGCAATGTGAAACGAACAACAGGCGCAATTGGAGTATCCGGAATTTTGCAAACTGGCTGGATCGGCAGGTTTTCAAATAACCGCGGCCGGTCCTGTCGCATTAACATGTTCGTGCTATAGGCTTTCGGGCGTCGGCGCAACAGGCCGGGGCATGGTTGAAAAACACACATCGTTTTAGCCGTTTGAGTGTGACTGCAACAAGGCAGTCAGGTACGGTGTGTGCCGGGGAGGACGTATATGTCAGTGAAGTCAACGCAGGTGGTAATCATTGGATCGGGGCCGGCGGGCCTGATGCTGGCTCAGTTGCTGCATCTCAGTGGTATTGACTGCATTATCCTGGATCGCCAGACACGATCCCACATTGAAGGCCGGATAAGGGCCGGGGTTCTTGAGCATGGCAGTGTTGAAGCCCTGCGCGATGCCGGTGTTGCAGACCGCCTTGACCGTGAAGGTCTTGTGCATGACGGTTTTGATCTGTCCTTTGAAGGCGACCGGCACCGGATTTGCCTCAAGGAACTGACCGGCAAAAGCGTAACTGTTTACGGACAGACCGAGGTAACACGCGATCTCATCGAGGCCCGGTTGGCGGCCGGCGGCGAGATCGTGTTCGAAGCTGCCAGTGTAACACCTGACGACGTCACCTCTTCGCGTCCGAAAGTACGCTACAGCCATGGCGGTCGTGATCATGAAATTAACTGCGACTTCATTGCCGGATGTGACGGGTTTCACGGTGTGTCGAGACAGACCATTCCGGACGATGTGCGCAAGGAATTTGAGCGGGTCTATCCGTTTGGATGGCTGGGCGTTCTGTCGGATGTGCCGCCCGTGGCTGATGAACTGATATATGCCAATGGCGACCGCGGCTTTGCATTGTGCTCCATGCGCTCGGGCAGCCGCAGCCGGTACTACCTCCAGTGTTCCATGGACGAGAAGCTGGAAGACTGGCCTGATGATGCCTTCTGGGATGAACTTGCCTTGCGTATCGGGCCTGACACGGCGGCCAGCCTGATCCGTGGCCCATCCATTGAAAAATCAATTGCCCCATTGCGGTCCTATGTCTGTGAACCGATGCGGCATGGCAATCTGCTGCTGGCAGGTGATGCCGCCCACATCGTGCCGCCGACCGGTGCCAAGGGCCTGAACCTGGCAATCGCGGATGTGCGGCTGCTGCACCGGGCCCTTGAAAGCCGGTATCAGAAAAACAGCTCAGATGCTCTGAATGGCTATTCTGCATCTGCACTGGCACGGGTCTGGAAAGCGGAACGCTTCTCCTGGTACCTGTCGATGATGATGCACCGGTTCCCGGAGCATTCGCCGTTTGAGCGTCGCATGCAGCGGGCAGAATTCGACTATGTAAGAAGCTCCGAGGCCGCATCCCGCGCAATCGCGGAAAACTATGTCGGTTTGCCGCTGGATTAGGGGTTCAGGCTTCGACGCGCCAGAAAACGTCGAATCCGGGATCGAACACGGTGACATTGCCGGCGCCTGTCTCGATAAACTCGGGATACAGGACAGGGTCGGATTGTTTTGTCAACTTCATCACCGCGGTGTTGACGGGCAGCCTGTAGAACGCCGGGCCATGGCGCGAGGCAAAGCCCTCCAGCGCGGCAAGCGCGCCGTCTTCCTCGAATACATGCGCCAGGCAGCTCATTGTGTTGGGTGCCGTGAAGATACCGGCGCATCCGCATGGCAGCAGCTTTGCGGCATCCGTGTGCGGCGCTGAATCGGTACCGAGGAAGAACCGGTCGTCACCGGCACACGCTGCCGTGCGCAGGGCGAGGCGGTGTTTCTCGCGCTTGGCAACCGGCAGGCAGTAATAGTGCGGACGGATGCCGCCTGCCAGAATATGGTTGCGGTTGATGATCAGGTGGTGGGTGGTGATGGTCGCGGCCAGGTTGCCGCTGGTGTCGGCCTGAACATAGGCCACCGCATCAGCCGTCGTTACATGTTCCATGACCACCCGAAGCCCCGGTACCCGCTTGCGAAGCGGGTCAAGCACACGGTCAATGAACACCGCCTCCCGGTCGAAAATGTCGATGTCTGCGTCGGTGACCTCGCCATGCACGCACAAGGGCAGGCCGATCTCGGCCATGCGTTCAAGCACGCCTTGCACATTGTCGAAATTACTGACACCGGATTGTGAATTCGTGGTGGCGCCTGCGGGGTAAAGCTTGACCGCCTTGACCAGTCCTGAGGCATGCGCCTGCGCCACGTCATCTGCTTCAGTTGCCTCGGTGAGATACAGCGTCATCAGCGGTTCGAACGTCATCGACGCAGGGATGGCAGCCATGATCCGATCACGATAAGCCGCAGCATCAGCACCGGTAACAACCGGCGGTACCAGATTGGGCATGATGATGGCACGGGCAAAGTGTGCTGCTGTGTGAGCCGCAACGCCTTCCAGCATGGCCCCGTCACGTAAATGCAGATGCCAGTCGTCGGGACGGGGTATGGTGAGCGTATCGGTCATGAGGGATTGCTTCCTTTGGTGCTGCTGCACCGGATATCAAAAAAGACCTGCGCAAAACAGCAGTTTCACGCAGGCCTGGTAAGTGTGTTCGCTGAATGCCAGTCTATTTCAGCAGTTCCTTGGCCCATTTGCCGTCGTCGCCGACAACATTGACCGCAAACACGCCGCTGACATCGCCATTGGCGTCAAAGTCGGCACTGCCGGAAGCGCCTTCATAGTTGATGTCCTTGCCATCGGCGATCAGCTGCTTGGCTTTTGCCCATTCACCGGGACGAACCACTTCGCCATTGCCATTTGAAATGGCCCTGAGTGCGTCCTTGATCTTGGCACGATCGGCAGATCCGGCTTTCTCAATGGCCAGCGCCATCATGAAGGTGGCGTCGTAGCCATGGGCAGCATAGGGAGCTGCCGGGTCTGCACCGGTTGCCTTGAAGGCATCTGCGAAGGCCTGGTAGGACGCATCGCCGGTATCGGACGAAGCCTGGGTGATCGAGATCTTACCTTTCAGATTGTCGGCGCCGATCTGGTCAATCACGGACTGATCGAACATCCCGTCAGCAGCAAAGAACTTGTCGAACAGGCCGTTTTCAAGGCTGTTCTTGATGATGGTGATGCCGCTTGACCCATAATAGGCAAAGATCGCAATGGCTTCGGGCCCGCCCGCTGTCAGTGTCTGCAGTTCGGACCGGTACGATGCCTTGTTGGGCTCATGCGCCTGGTTGGCGGTGATCTCGCCGCCCATCTTCTTGAACTCTTCCTCAAATACCTTGGCGATGCCGGCATTGTAGTCATCGTTGGAATAGGTCATGGCGACCTTCTTGAGGCCGGCCTTGTTGACCAGTTGCGCAATTGCCAGGCCCTGATAGGCATCCGACGGGGCAACACGGAACACGGTATCATTGTCTTCCAGCTCGGTTACCGAAGGTGCTGTTGCTGAGTCAGACAACACGGCAACTCCTGCCGGGATGGTAACGGCCTGCACGGATGCGTTGGTGGCGCCGGAACAGCTTGGACCGACAATGCCGACAACCTGCTCGACATTGACAAGCTTGCCGACGGCGTCAACTGCCGCCTTGGGATCACAGGCGGTGTCGCCGATAACCATTTCCAGCGTGTCACCCTTCAACAGTCCGCCTTCTGCGTTGATCTGGTCACGGGCCAGGTCGCGGCCCTTGACGATGGTGGCAACCAGCTCGGCAATCGGCCCGGTTACCCCGCCGGCCGAGCCGACCTTGATGCTGTCAGCATGTGCGGCCGTCGCAAACATCGCCGCGGCACAGGCAGTTACAGCCAGTTGTTTTACAAGTTTCATATTCACTCACTCCTCCACTGAACAAACAGCCTGTCAGGGCTGTTCCAAAAAGACGTATACATCATGGCTCATTTTTGCCCGGCGATGAAGGGCGTGTTTCAGGCAGCAGGCCTTGCGGGTTTTTCTGCAGGAAAATCTGCAGCAGCAGGCCAATCAGGAAGATACGCACATAGGCCGAGCGAATTCCGGCATCACTCATGCCGATCGCATCAAGCAGTCTCGGCGCCACGATTTCCGAGGCCGACCACAGTGTCCAGACCAGGAACGCACCCAGAATGGCGCCCTTGTTGTTGGCGCTGCCGCCAATCACCAGCATCACGAAAACAATGAACGTCGCCAGTAGCGGATCTGTGGTCTGCGGGTTCACAAATTTGAGGTAGTGCGCCATCAGTGCACCGGCCAGGGCCATGATCATGCAGCCGATGACAAAGCCTTCCATGCGGAAAGTCTCGACGTTCTTGCCGGCTGCCTTGGCTGATGTCTCATTGTCGCGGATGGCGGTCATGACCCGGCCCCATGGCGATTTGCGCGCGATTTCCATGAGCCAGTAAACGCCTGCCAGGGTTACGAGGACAACGCCGAGAAAGGCAAACTGGTTCAGCGGTTCGGGCAGGCCTTCGAACGGACGCGGTATCTGTGAAATGCCGCGCGGGCCATTGGTGGCCCAGGTCTCGTTATTGACGATCAGGCGGAAGATTTCCGCAAGGCCGATGGTGGCAATGGCCAGATAATCACTTCTCAGCTTCAGACACACCTTGCCGACCAGAAACGCGACGATGCCGGCCACCAGCATGGCGGCAATGGCGGCCACCACATAAGGCATCTGGAAGCCGCCGATGTGACTTGTATGCGGATTGGTCGTCAGGATTGCTGCGGTATAGGCGCCAATGCCGAAGAAACCGGCAATGCCCGCATTGAACAGGCCGGTAAAACCCCACTGCACGTTGAGGCCGAGGGACAAAATGGCATACATGCCGCCGACCGTGAGCAGCGAGACGCCATAGAGCATATATCCGTAGAGTACCGGGTCCATCAGAAGCTCTTTCCTTTGAACAGGCCTGTCGGGCGCCATACCAGTATTGCGATCATGATGGCAAACGCGATGCCCTGCTTGTAGCCGGGATCGAGCAACGGCCCATCACCGAGCCAGGGATATGACGACAGTTCTTCAGCAACCCCGATGACCAGGCCGCCTGCCATTGCGCCATAGGGTTTGCCGACACCGCCGAGAATGGCGGCTGCAAACATTGGCAGCAGGATCTTGAAACCCATCATGGTGTCGACCTGGGTGTCCACCGCCAGAAACACACCGGCCGCACAGGCCAGGCCGGCACCCATCACCCACGTCGCCATGACCACTTTTTCGGTGTTGATGCCGGTCAGCCGCGCCAGTTCCGGCGAGTCCGACGTGGCCCGCATCGCCTTGCCGATCTTCGTGTAGGTGAGCACATAATGGACCGCATACATCAACAACAGCGCACCACCGATGATGAAAACATGCTTGAGCGGCAAACTGAAGAAATCAAGCAACTGCAGACGCGGCTGAATGCCGGGCAGGATGGTCTTCAACTGCACGCCCCAGGAAAACTGGGTCACGGACCGGATCATCAGCATCAGTCCGAACGATGCGATCACCAATATGATCACGGGCGATGCCCGCAGCGGTTTGTAGAACGCCTTGTCGATCAGCAGAACGACCATGATCGTCAACATCATTGAAACCGGCATCAGGACCAGCAGGATCAACAACATTGACTTGAAGCCGGTCAATTGCACCAAGGACCAGGCGATATAGACACCCAGTGTCATGGTTTCGCCATGGGCGAAGTTTGCAAATCGCAGGATGCCGAAGGTCATGGTGATGCCGATGGCACCGAGCGCATAGATCGATCCAAGCACCAGGCCGGGGATAAGGTAGAAATTGATGAACTCAGCCATAAACTTAAGTCTTCCCGCTCTTGCGTGGCTGTTTTCCTGCCGCGGGTTTTCGGGGCTTTGCAGGCAGTTTTTCAGGTTGCTTGCCGCCGCCAAGGAACATTTCGGCCACTTCCGTGTCGTTGAGCAGGTCCTGGCCGGTGCCTTCAAACCGGTTCTTGCCGTCCACCAGCACATAGCCTCTGTTGGCGATACCCAGAGCCTGCTTGGCATTCTGTTCGACCATCAGGATGGGCGTGCCGGCGCTGTTGATGGTTTTGACGGTTTCAAAAATCTCACCCCGGAACTTCGGCGACAGGCCGGCAGTGGGTTCGTCCAGCAGCAGGATTTTCGGTTCCAGCATCAACGCCTTGCCCATGGCCACCATCTGGCGCTGGCCGCCGGACAGGGTGCCGGCAGCCTGTTGGCGTTTTTCCAGCAAAGGCGGAAACATCTCGTAGATTTCATTCAGCCGCGGTTTGAAATCATCGGTGCGCACGAACGCTCCCATTTCAAGGTTTTCCTCGACCGTCAGGCTGGGAAAGATATTGCCGGTCTGCGGCACATAGCACACACCCTGGCGCACCACTTTTTCCGGTGGCGTGTTGGTGATGGCAGTGCCGTCCAGGAGCACCGCGCCGTCGGTGAGTTTGAGCAGGCCGAACACGGCTTTCATGGCGGTGGATTTGCCGGCACCGTTGGGTCCGATAATGACGACGATTTCACCGCTATCAACGTGCATTGAAACACCGTGCAGAATCTGGGTGTCACCATACCCGCCCACGACATTGTCAAGTTCAAGGACACGCATCACGCTGCTTCCTCGCCGCCGCCAAGATAGGCATCCAGCACATCCGGATTGGAGCGTACTTGTTCCATTGTACCCTGCATCAGTACGGTTCCTTCCGCCAGCACGATGACCGGGTCGCACAAGGCAGCAATCAGTTCCATGTCATGCTCGATAATGCAGAACGTGTAGCCGCGCTCTTCGCGCAGCCTGGTAATCATTTCGCGGATCTTGAGCAGCAGGGTCGGATTGACGCCGGCGCCCGGTTCGTCGAGCAACACAAGTTTCGCATCGGTCATCATGGTGCGGCCAAGCTCAAGCAGCTTTTTCTGGCCGCCGGACAAATTTCCGGCACGTTCGTCCCTGAGATGGGAGATCGACAGGAACTCGAGCGCGTCTTCCGCCATGTGGCGAACCTGTTCCTCGCGGGCTTTCACGGCGCCCGGTTTCAGCCAGTTGTTGAAGATGTGTTCGCCCGGTTGCGCCGCCGGTACGACCATCAGATTTTCCAGCACGGTCATCTTGGCAAATTCGTGCGGAATCTGGAACGTGCGGACAATGCCGAGGTGAAACATTTTGTGGGTCGGAAGCCCGGTAATGTTTTTGCCCTGGAAAATAATCCTGCCGGCGGTCGGCTCCATTTCGCCCGCGATCATGTTGAACAAGGTTGTCTTGCCCGCGCCGTTCGGGCCGATCAATCCGGTGATTGATCCTTCTTCAATTTTGAAACTGCAGTCGCGTACAGCCTGCAGCCCGCCAAAGCTCTTGCTCAGCTTTTCTACGCTTAACACGAAATGCCCACCCTGTTATCCCGTTCGCGAATTGGGCTTTCGCCGATCCTCGCCAGTGCAATATGATCAGTCCGGGCAGATACTTGCAAGTCATCAGATAAAGTTTCTTGCAAGCAATGGGGATTGATCTGAAATTGCCAGAATCAATTGGGAAACAGGTGAGACGCGAGATGACGCAGTCTGAAGAACTCTATCCGGAGCCTGTCATCGGGTTTCTGGAAATGTTGTGGGGACGGGGCTGGCTGTCGCCCGGCGGACCGGATGAACTTCAACGACTGCTTGACGGCGAAGACTTTCGCAGCAAGCACATTCTCGATATCGGGTGTGGCGCCGGTGGTATTGATTGCCTGCTGGTCAGAGACTATGGCGCAGCAAAAATCACCGGCATTGACGTGGAAGCCTCCGTGCTGGCGGCAGCCCGCAAGCGTACCCGTGAAGCCGGCATTTCCGATCGCGTGGAACTGGTTCAGGTCGAACCGGGCCCACTGCCGTTTGCAGACGAGATGTTCGATGTGGTGTTTTCAAAGGATTCGATCGTCCACATTCCGGGCAAGCATGAACTGGCCAGGGACGCGTTTCGTGTTTTGAAACCCGGCGGTGTGTTCGTGGCATCCGACTGGCTGATATCGCATGACGATGAGCCTTCGCCCGAGATGCGCGCCTACCTGACATCGGAGGACCTTGGTTTCGTCATGGCCTCGCCGACGGCTTACGCAGATGCTCTGGAACAGGCAGGATTTGTTGATGTGGCATTGACCAGTCGCAATGCGTGGTATCGCGATCAGGCCAAACGGGAGCTGGCCCTGCTGCAAGGGGAATTGCACGATGCAGCGGTTGCGGAACTGGGCCATGAAGATGTCGAACACAATATTCAGACATGGGGGTTGATGATCAAGGTACTGGAGACCGGCGAGCATTGCCCGCATCATGTGCGCGGGCGAAAGCCATGACGTTGTCGGAAAGAGCCAGGCCGAGAAAAGCGGCCCGCGACGTGCGCCGCAGGCAGCTCATCGAAGCAACCATCGATGTGCTGGCGACACGCGGCTATGCCAGCCTGACCATCTCCGATGTGTCGCGCGGGGCCGGCCTGTCGCTGGGCATTGTGAATTTTCATTTTGAGTCCAAGGCTGCACTGCTTGCCGACACATTGAAATACCTGGCTGTCCAGTATCGCGACAACTGGATGGCGGCGGTCGAGCGGGCCGGTGATGATCCTGCTGCCCGGTTGTACGCCATGACCAGCGCGGACTTTGATGAAGATGTCTGTACGCCGCGCACGCTGCAGGCATGGGTGAGTTTCTGGGCGGAGGCCCAGTCAAGGCCCGCCTATGATGAAGTGTATGGCGAGGAAGAAGCAGAATATCTGCAAACGCTGGAAGCCATGTGCGCTGATATTTCCAGCGACGGTAATTACGACAGACCGCAATCGGGCAAGCTTGATGCCCGCGTGATCAACGCTTTGACCGACGGGTTGTGGGTCGCACTTGCCCATACGCCGCCGGGCATAACCCGGACACAAGCCCTGAACACTCTGCACAATTGCCTGGCAGCGTTTTACCCTGCGCATTTTGACGCAAACGGGCCTGTCAATTGACCCTGACCCACATTGGTTTATAAGACGCGGGAACACATTCCTTTCCTCTTTCGGGCAAAGCCCAAACTTATCGGAGATCACCATGGCGGTACGCGTTGCTATCAACGGATTTGGTCGCATTGGGCGCAACATCTTGCGCGCCATTGCAGAAGCGGGACGCAAGGACATAAAGGTCGTTGCGATCAATGATCTGGGCCCGGTGGAAACCAATGCCCATCTGCTGCGCTTCGACAGTGTGCACGGCAAGTTTCCCGGCACCGTCAAGGTCAAGGGCGATCAGATCAACTGTGGCACCGGCTGGATTAAGGTAACCGCCGAGCGCGACCCGTCCAAGCTGCCCTGGAAAGAAATCGGCGTTGATGTGGCGATGGAGTGCACCGGCATTTTCACCTCGCGTGATGCTGCTGCAGCGCACCTGACGGCAGGCGCCAGGGAGGTGTTGATTTCCGCGCCTGGTGCAAATGCCGACATGACAGTGGTTTACGGCGTGAACCATGACCAGCTTACCGGCAAGCACAAGGTGGTCTCCAACGCGTCATGCACCACCAACTGCCTGGCACCGGTGGCCAAGGTGCTGAATGATGCGTTTGGTATCGAGCACGGCTTCATGACCACCATTCATTCCTACACCGGCGATCAGCCGACACTGGATACCATGCACAAGGATCTGTACCGGGGCCGCGCGGCTGCAGTGTCGATGATCCCGACCTCCACCGGCGCGGCCAAGGCCGTCGGCCTTGTGCTGCCGGAACTGAACGGCAAGCTCGACGGCGTGGCCATTCGGGTGCCGACACCCAATGTGTCGGTGGTCGACCTGAAGTGCGTCATGTCCAGACCGGTCACGGTTGAACAGGTCAATCGCGCCATGATCAAGGCTTCCAGGGGTGACCTGAAGGGCATCCTGGGCGTCACCGATCAGCCCAATGTGTCGATCGATTTCAATCATGACCCGCATTCTTCAATCCTGCATCTCGATCAGACCAAGGTGATGGACGGCACGCTGGTGCGGGTGATGAGCTGGTATGACAATGAGTGGGGCTTCTCCAACCGCATGTCCGATACCGCAATCGCCCTGCACAAGGCGAAGTGATAAGTCATGGCGCGCCCCATACTCATTTCACCGTCGATCCTGTCGGCAGATTTTGCCAGGCTGGGAGACGAGGTGCGCGCCATTGACGAACAGGGTTGCGACTGGGTGCATGTCGATGTGATGGACGGGCATTTTGCGCCCAACATCACCATCGGCCCGATGATCGTGAAAGCCATCCGGCCGGTGACCAAAAAGGTGCTCGACGTACACCTGATGATCACCCCGGCAGACCCGTTCATCGCAGCTTTTGCCGAGGCCGGTTCCGACATCATCACGGTTCATGCCGAAGCGGGCCCGCATCTTGATCGCACGCTGCAGTTGATCAGGTCGCTTGGGAAAAAGGCCGGGGTGTCACTCAACCCGTCGACACCGGAAAACGTGATCGAGTATGTGCTCGACAAGCTCGACCTCATATTGGTCATGACGGTCAACCCGGGTTTCGGCGGACAGGCCTTCATTCCTGAAATGGCAACCAAGATCGCCCGCATCAAGGATATGGTCGGCGACCGCGACATCCATATTGAAGTGGATGGCGGCATCAGTGAGAAAACGGCCGGCATCGTCGCCGCCGCAGGTGCGGATGTTCTGGTGGCCGGTTCTGCTGTTTACCAGAACAATGATCCGGCCAGATACGGTGCCAACATGGACGCCATTCGCACTGCTGCGGTCTCCGCGATTTAGTTGGGGTTTATATCGCTCACGCCAGCAGCCTGACGGCTGCAGCTTCTTTTGTGGTCGAACCGCTTGTCCGCCTTCGGCTGGCCGTTCTCCGATCCTGAACAACCGTTTTTTACCTTCGTCATTCCCGCGAAAGCGGGAATCCATACTTGGCGGCATACAGCGCACTTGCTGGCATTGGATCCCCGTTTTCACGGGGATGACGCTGGTGATGAGCACCTCCGAAGCACGAAAGTGCTGAGGCAAGCGCGACCGCGCGCCGCACGAAGTGCGCCCCCGCGGAGCGCAGCCGTCAGGCTGCTTGCGTGAGCGATATAAACCAACCCGTTCTCGTACTTTGAACAGCTATAGTGATGAACTCCTCCGAAGCACGCCAGTGCTGAGGCAAGGCCGACCGCGCGCCGCACGAAGTGCGCCCCCGCGGAGCGCAGCCGTCAGGCTGCTTGCGTGAGCGATATAAATCCAAACCACGATAAGTTGTGCAACCAGACAACATCCATCAAGTCCATGCAGAAGGGCCACCCTGTTGCCAGAGCGGCCCTTCGCCATCAGCAGCGGCCTCAGCTTCAGTAGAGCCTGTAAAAAAGCTATCGGAACCGGGGGAAGCCCGACAACCACAGGTTGCTTCCAGCTATGTCCGCTGCGACAGTCGATGGTTCAAGATAAGGTGTTCCAGTCTACCAGACCCCCCAAGCAGAACGTGTTTCGCAAAGAATGGAAGAAGTTCAAAATTGCTATCTGCGACTTCTCATACGGAAGTAGTATATAACGGCGAAATTGAACTGACCAGATGTAATATTTACTAACCGATTAATCCAGCTGGCTTATTTGCAAGCACTTGCCTGGAAAACCAACAAGTTTACCGTGGGGAATAAATACACAAGGTCAAAATAGTATACTCTAGATTGCCAGCTCGAGGCGGTTCTTGAGATTTTGCACAACGGGTCGCGTCAGGGTCTCGCACCTTGCCGCCAGTATCGCCTCGGATTTGAGGATCAGGCCGTCATCCAGAACTTTCAGCCGGTTGGCCTTCAATGTGGAGCCGGTGGTGGTGATGTCGACAATGATCTCGGCCGATCCGGATGCCGGTGCGCCTTCCGTGGCCCCCAGGCTTTCGACAATGCGGTATCCCGTGACGCCATTGTCGGCAAAGAAGCGCCTGGTCAAGCCCGTGTATTTCGTCGCTACCCGGAGTCTGCGCCCGTGGGTTTCATAAAATTCGGCCGCCACCTGATCCAGATCGCTGACAAACGCAACATCCAGCCAGCTTTCGGGTACCGCGATCACAACATCTGCCGGACCGAAGCCCAGCCGCAGCACCACATCCGCAATGGCCTCATTGGGCGCGATCGTCTCGCGCAGCAGGTCTTCGCCGGTGACACCCAGATCAACGGTACCGTCGCGCAGGGCCTGGGCGATTTCAGACGCTGACAGGAAAGCGACATCAACGCCGGCGAGGCCTTTGACTTCGCCGCGATAGCCGCGTGCAGAGCCGGTGCGCACAATGTCGAAACCGGCGCGCGCAAACATGGTTTCGGCCATTTCCCGCAACCGGCCCTTCGACGGCAGCGCGAGTGTGAGATTGCTGCTCATGAGGCCGCCTCGCTGGCCGATACCAGCCTGCTGGCATAGATGGCACAGCCGACAGCCGGTATCATGGCGTCGGCGCCTATATCCTTCAACATCGTGTCATAGCGCCCGCCACCGGCGATGGTTTCACTGGCGCCGTCCGCCAGTTGCCGGTCGATCTGAAAAACAAAGCCGGTATAGTACTCCAAAGAGCGGCCGAACACGGCGGCAAACTCCATGTCAGCGGTCTCCAGGCCGCACCTTTGTATCGCGTCGAAGCGCGCTTCGAACAGGTCGACGGCAGAGGCAAACTCGCTGCCGGTCTTTGCACCCAGTTGTTTCAGTTTCTGAACCGCCTGTAACGGCGGGCAGCGGATGGACAGATAGTCATCGATCAGGTTGGCATGGTCGCCGGACAAGGCAGGTTCGCTGCGGTCCAGGAGTTTTTCGGACAATCTGCCCGCCACCTGTTCAATGCTGCGCCCGGCGATCATTTCCAGCCCGTCGGCCTCGAGCCTGTGTTCGACGAAGGCAACAGCATCCAGCGGGCTGTCTGCCATCTCGTCAAGCAGGTCGGAGATCGACGTCCTGGCTTTTGGCGTCTTGCCGGTCAGCCGGTTGAGCAGATCGCGAAACGCGCGTGGCCGCCAGAACTGGCGCTTCAGGCTGGTGCGCCAGCGCTCCGGCATCTCTATTGAGGACAGCAGCGCGGTAAACAATCCAAGATCGCCGAGCTGGATGGCGTAACCCGACACGTTTGCTGCATCCAGTGCAGCCAGCGTCAGAGCCAGCGTTTCGGCATCATCATCGGCAACATTGCCGTCACCGAAAAGTTCAAGGCCAACCTGGTCAAACTCGCCTAAGCTTGTGTCTCCGGCTGTCTTTGAATGCCGGAACGCCTTGCCGGCATAGCAATATCGCGTTGCCGCCATCACATCGGCTGCCTGCTCCAGATGGTAGCGGCACGCCGGCACCGTCAGGTCCGGCCGCAGGCACAGTTGTGCGCCTGACGGATCTGCAAACACATAGGTGCGTGACCTTATATGTTCGCCGGAGCGTTCCAGGAACACATCTGCCGGCTGGATGATGTCCGGTTCGATGTACTCCGCGCCGGCGGCTTCGAACACCTGCGTCATGGAGGCGTTCAGCGCATCGGTTGCGCGCCGCTGGGTTGAGGATTTACCGGTCATCTGCTCAGCTCAACTCTCATGGCGCGCAAGGATGGTGCGAACTTCCGCGACCAGATCGGCTTCGGCTACTGAGACCTGCGCCGGTTGCTGTTCGACCCATTCTTCGCGGCTCTCAATGGCCTTGGCCGCTTCTGCCCCTGCGATCAGGTCCTTTAACTGCACCTGGCCGGCTGCGCGTTCATCACCGCCCTGGATCACCGCCACCGCCGCGCCACGCCGGTCGGCATACTGCAACTGCTTGCCGAATTGTTTGGGATTGCCCTGATAAAGCTCGGCCCGAATTTTAGCATCGCGCAGTGCCTGGACCATCTTCTGATAGCGCCCAAGACTGTCTGCATCGCGGTCCATCACACAGACGACTACGGGTGCAGGCAGTGTTGAGGTTTCCAGCTTGCCAAGATTTTTCAGCGCGGTCATCAGCCGCGATACACCGATGGAAAACCCGGTTGCCGGTACCGCCTGTCCGGTGAAGCGCTGCACCAGTCCGTCATAGCGCCCGCCGCCTGCGACCGAACCGAACTGAACCGTCTCGCCCTTTTCGTTGGTGACGTCGAAGGTGAGTTCGCACTCGTAAACCGGCCCGGTATAGTATTCCAGGCCCCGCACCACGGACGGATCGATCTTGATGCGGGCCTCGTCATATCCGGCAGAGCGCACCAGGGTTTCGATCAGCTCAAGCTCGGCAACACCGTCATTTCCGTCAATGGCGACGCCTGAAATGTAGCTCATTACCTTGTCTGTCTGGGCCTCATCGAGCCCGGCACCCTTGGTGAAGTCGCCCGCACCTTCTTTTCCGCCTTCCCAGCGCCCGTCGCCCAGCAACAGCTTCACGCCGTCGGCCCCGAACTTGTCCAGTTTGTCGATGGCGCGCAGCACCGACAGTCTTGTTCCGGCATGCTCATCGCCGCCAATGCCGATTGTCTCCATGACACCATCGAGCACCTTGCGGTTGTTGACGCGGACAACATAGTCGCCGCGCGCAATGCCCAGTGCCTCCATCGTATCGGCCATCATCATGCACATTTCAGCGTCTGCCGTGACCGAAGGCGCACCAACGGTGTCGGCATCAAACTGCAAGAACTGGCGAAACCGCCCGGGGCCCGGTTTTTCATTGCGGAACACATAACCTGCCCGGTAGGTCCGGTAGGGCAGCTGAATGTCATTGATGTTCTGGGCGACATGCCTGGCCAGCGGTGCGGTCAGGTCGTAGCGCAGGCTCATCCACTGCTCGTCATCGTCCTGCAGCGAAAACACGCCTTCATTGGGCCGGTCGCTGTCCGGCAGAAACTTGCCGAGCGCATCGGTATATTCAAACATGGGCATTTCAACCGGATCAAAGCCATACAGCTCGAAGACAGCCTTGATTCTGGCAGTCATCTGCTCGACAGCGCGTATATCGCTGGCGGAGCGGTCGACGAAGCCACGCGGCTGCCGGGCTTTTGGCCGGTTTGGTTTTTTGTTTTTTGACATTGGCGGTTTCAGCAGCTTTGGGCGGTTCAGTGACACAAGGCCTGCCTTCTAGAACCTTTCCGGCACACCTTCAAGGCGGTTACTCATCTGCTTTTTACCCAAGGAGTGACTTGGCAAGGACACAAGCTTGGGGCAAACTCATCATCGTTATGAGTGATCTTATGCAGGATGAAGTTATTCTCGAAGCCAATGACGCGTTTTACGCGGCATTCCGGCAGCGTGACTATCTCGCAATGGAAGCATTGTGGTCTCGGCAGGCGTCGGTGTCCTGCTATCATCCGGGCTGGCCCGGCATTACCGGGCGCGAAGAAGTGCTGGACAGCTGGTATTCCATTCTTGTTCTGGGCGACACGCCTGACATCAAGGTGAGCGATACCAGCATCATCCGCAACGGCAACACCGCACTTGTGTTCTGCACCGAGCAACTCGGCCAGGTGTCGCTGATCGCTACCAACACCTTCGTCGTCGAAGGTGACAACTGGCGCCTGGTGCATCACCAGGCAGCGCATTTGCCCAACTGACAGCCCGTCCGTGCCCATGCACTATTCCGCACTTGTCCTGCAACATGATGCAGGGTTAGGGTCCAGACTCCGGGGTCCGACCCCTGATTTTCATGGCATTTTCAGCACGCCCGTAAAGAGGTGTGGCGAAGATATTAGGGAGACCGCTCATGAGTGATCCATATCCATATAATGCCGCGCTGGACCTGGTGGACAGGCACCTGGATGAAGGCCGCGAGGCCAAGGCGGCGTTTATTGACGACACGCGCGAGATCAGCTTTGGCGAACTGGCGGTCGCGACCCGGCGAGTGGCCAATGTACTTGATGGGCTGGGTATCGCGCGCGAAGCCAGGATTGCCGTGTTGATGCTCGACACGGTCGACTGGCCGGCAGTATTCGTGGGCGCCATGCGCACCGGTGTCGTGCCGGTGGCGCTCAACACCCTGCTGACCACCGACCAGTACAAGTACATGCTGTCGGACAGCCGCTCGCAGGTCCTGTTTGTGTCTCATGCCCTGCTGCCGGCGGTTGAGCCGGTGCTTGGCGACCTGCCGTTCCTGAAGCACGTCATTGTGGTCGGCGGTGAAGCGGGTGACCATAAATCCTTCGAAACGCTGATGGCGTCTGCAAGCGATGTGCATGAGGCGGCGGATACGTCATCTGATGAAGTGGCTTTCTGGTTGTACTCGTCCGGCTCGACCGGCCAGCCCAAGGGCGTGATGCACGTGCATTCCAGCCTGATGGATACGGCCAGAACCTATGGTGCCGGTACCCTTGGCATTTCCGAGAACGATGTGTGTTTTTCGGCCGCAAAATTCTTTTTCGCCTATGGGCTGGGGAATTCACTGACATTCCCGTTGTCAGTCGGGGCGACAACCGTCCTTTTGGCGGGGCGCCCGACGCCGCAGGCCGTGCAGGAAAAACTGCATGCCCATAGTGCGACCATGTTTTTCGGCGTGCCGACGCTTTATGCAGCCATGCTGGCCGACAAGGCGTGCACGCCCGAGACAGGGTCGGCCAAACTGGCAAAGTGCATATCTGCCGGTGAAGCCCTGCCTGCCGAAGTATCAGCCGGGTGGCACAAGCGGTTCGGGGTCGAGATATGGGATGGTATCGGGTCGACGGAAATGCTGCATATTTTCCTGTCCAACGGGCCCGGTGCGCAAAAGCGCGGCACCACCGGCAAGGCCGTGCCGGGCTATGAATTGCGCCTGGTCGGGGAGAAAGGCGAGGACCTGCCTGCCGGCGAAATAGGCGAACTGCTGGTATGCGGCGCATCGTGCTGCAACGGCTACTGGAACAAGCGTGACAAGACCCGCTCGACCTTCGAAGGCATCTGGGCCCGCACCGGCGACAAGTACATTCGCGATGCAGAAGGCTTCTACCAGTATTGCGGGCGCACCGACGACATGTTCAAGGTGTCCGGCATCTGGGTGTCGCCGTTTGAAGTGGAATCCGCCCTGGTCAGCCATGCAGCAGTGCTTGAGGCAGCCGTTGTTGCCCACGAGGACGACGAGGGCCTGGTCAAGCCAAAGGCCTTCGTTGTGCTGAATGACGGCTATTCGGGTGATGGCCTGTTTGACGAGTTGAAGGATCACGTCAAGACGCAAGCCGGTGCCTGGAAATATCCGCGCTGGATCGAGTTCCTGCCGGACCTGCCGAAGACCGCGACCGGCAAGATCCAGCGCTTCAAGTTGCGTGCATGATCGCGCCGGACGGGTATCTTGAGGTTGCAGGCCACAGGCTTGAAGCTCGTTTCATAGACGGACCTGGCGACCGGCCAGTGTTGATATTGCTGCATGAAGGGCTTGGAAGCGTCAGTCAATGGCGGGACTTTCCCGACCTGCTGGCAAGTGCCACGGGATGTGCGGTTCTGGTCTGGTCGCGGGCCGGATATGGCGCATCATCACCGGCACGCCTGCCGCGCCCGTTGACCTATATGCACGACGAGGCAACCGACGTGCTTCCCGGTATCATTGCACAATTGCAGGGCCGCGATCACGTACTGGTCGGCCATTCCGACGGGGCATCCATCGCAGCCATCTATGCCGGCAGCAAACCGCTTGCGGGCCTGAAAGGCCTGGTGCTGATGGCGCCGCACGTGTTTGTCGAGGATATCTCGATCGAAGGCATCAGAGCCGCCCGCGATGCCTGGGACGACAACCGATCTGCGGGAAAGGCTCGCACGCCACCACGGCGACAATGTCGACATCGCGTTTCTGGGATGGAACGACAGCTGGCTGCATCCCGGCTTCCGCGTCTGGGATATTACCGGCTTCCTGCCGTTAATCATCGTGCCGGTTTTGGCTGTACAGGGCCGTGATGATGACTATGGAACACTGGACCAGCTTGACGCGATTGAACGGTCCTGCGGCGGCCCGGTCACGAAACTCATTCTCGATCGTTGCGGACACGCGCCACAAAAGGACCAAACAGCCGCCGTACTGGACGCCATCTGCAGTTTCGTGACGGAGCTTTGACCATGTTACTCATCAACAGACGCGAATTGATCGGCGGCTTGACCACGTGCGCGCTTGTGCTGCCGGCACACGCCGCCAGCGGCTATCGCGCCTACGCAGATGCCATGCTGGCGTCTCCGCCGCGCGGCGCCAGGATACGCCCCGACCTGGAAGCCTATCTTGACCTGCTGGCCGCAGAAGCGCGCTACCGTGCCAAGCGCAAACCGGTAGAAGGGTCAGACCTTTTACGCAGCATGGCACGCGCCCAGGCCCTTGAAATGGTGAAAGGCAATTTTGTCGGCCACAAGTCGGCCAGCGGTCACAGTTTCCGCAAGCGGTTTGAAGCCTACGCGGACCCCGATCAGCGCGGTGACTTCGGCGAGAACGCCGCCCGTGACCGCAAACGCGGCGAGGTCGACAAGGAAAAGGCCAGGCGGCTGTTCATGCAGTGGCTTGACTCTGCCGGCCACAAACGCAACCTGATGAACCGGTGGTACGCCTATGTCTCAACCGGTGCGGCGCAGGTGAACCATCATCTCTATGCGGTGCAGATTTTCTGGGAGCGGTAATCCTGTCTGACGGCGCACAAGACCTGAAAACCAAACGCGACGCAGCGCTGGCGCATTACGGTGCAGGACGGTTTGTCGAGGCCATCCAGGCGCAAATGGCGGTGGTCAACGAGATCGGCGCCACAAAGCCTGAAAGCGCCGAAGACCAGGTCAGGCTGGCAGCGTTTCTGTTTGCCCACGGCGACCTGCCGTCGGCGGCAAACGTTTTCGGAAACGCCATAAAGTTCCGGCCCGATGATGCTGAAGCACTGGCCAATTACGGTGTTGTGCTGTCCAGGCTGCGCCGGCTTGAAGAAGCCCATGAGCTTCTGTCGCGGGCACTGAAAATTGCGCCGGAGGTGCCAAACACCCATGATGCGCTGGCGTCGGTATCGTATCGGATGAAGCGGTTTGACGATGCCCGCCATCACGGCGAAACCGCGCTGAAGCTGAAAGATGACGCCGTAGCAAAGACCGGCACGGCCCATCCGGTGCCTGATAAGCTTGCGCAATTTTCTCCGGACGATCCGTCCCTGAACATTATCGCGTTTTCCCTGTGGGGTGACGGCGAAAAGTACCTCAACGGCGCACTGGAGAACGCCCGTCTGGCCCCGGACATCTATCCGCACTGGCGATGCCGGTTCTACTGCGACGACACGGTTCCCGAAGCTGTGCGCGATCAGTTGAAGACCCTCGGCGCGGAAGTCGTGATGATGAACCGCGTCAACCCGTTCGACGGCCTGTTCTGGCGCTTCCTGCCCGCCAATGACGGGCGCACAAGGCACTTTCTGGTGCGCGATGCCGACAGCATCATCAACAGCCGCGAACAGGCGGCGGTCGAGCGAATGGCTCGACTCCGGCAAGGCCTTCCACGTCATGCGCGACTGGTGGACCCACACCGAAGTCATGCTCGCCGGCATGTGGGGCGGCACCGGCGGCGTGCTGCCGCCACTGCAGACCCTGTTGAAGGATTTCAAGCCATCAGCCCTGGCCAACTGGCATCTCGATCAATGGTTCCTGCGCTCGCAGGTGTGGCCCACGGCC
The DNA here is from genome assembly GCA_963698275.1 of uncultured Alphaproteobacteria bacterium. GTDB lineage: Bacteria > Pseudomonadota > Alphaproteobacteria > Rhizobiales > Aestuariivirgaceae > Anderseniella. Next base: position 169,010 of record CAVOQE010000003.1, read on the forward strand.
CGGCAGAGCTGCCTGATCCATGACAGCAAGTTCAGGGCTCTCGGGTCAAAAGACTTTCCCGCCGGCAGCGACCTGCCGGACGGCCATCACGTCGGCCAGAATGCTTCAGTGCACAAGACGAAGGAGTGAGTCTGACCTGAGCAATTTCGGTTTGGATATCGGGGCACTCGGTATGAACCGCCCGGGATTGTTGGAGACTCCAACTGTTGAGTACTTGGGCTCATCATGAGCAAGGCAACCAACAGGCTTTCATTTGAAGTGCGTGCCAGGTCTAGTAGATAGAATTGTGCTTAAAAGAGGTCGTCCAAACTGATCTCCAATTCCTTCAAGGACCGCTCCATAGGTAGCTTCCAACCTCTGGTTCCTTGAGCAAAGGCGTCTTTCAGTACATCTTGAAGTCTGTACGGGTCAGTTTCCATCAACGCCTGCAACAGGGCTTTGGCTTGTAGCAAGTCCTTGGCTCGTTTTGATCGTTCGCTACCGCTGCGTTTTTGAGCGACAATGAGCTTGTGAGCAGCATATCTGGCTGGTTCCGGTACCGTTACCGGAATGCCGATGCCGTATAGTGCTATCGCCTTTACGGGGGCCTCAATTAGCCAATCCAGGTGTTGTAAGGGGACCGCGCCGGCTTGAAGGTTAGCAAGCGGCATAGGGTTTTCGTCGCTTCTTCGCTTTGCTGGCGTTAGCAAATCGATGACAAAACCGTTGTCAGCTCTGAAAGAGGCAGACGGTGCCGCTTTCTTCAGAGTTGGGACAGGTCGGAACGTGGGGTCAGCTCGTCTTAGGATGTCAAGCATGCTTGTTTTGCCTGTATCATCGCCTAGTGCGAGTGATGTGGTGGCAAGGTCGGCGTCCTGGGTCATGAGAGACGCTGATGGCAATATAACGCCAGTTATCGGACTGAAGCAGATATATGCGGCCGTTCCGACCAGCACGGCGTCTGAAAACAGCCCCGCATCACTCATTGCATCCAGAACATAACCGAGCGTTCTGGATGGCGCAGGAACTCCTGCGTTTGTCAGCGTTTTGACCAGTGTGCGTCGATCTGTACTCTGGTCTTGGACGTTGCGTATATCTTCAGCTCGTTTTTGAGCATCAGGATCGTTCGCAGGTCCGATGAATTTGTCTCTGCGCGTTTTGCCTACGCGATATTTGACATAAAGATATTGGTCTCCCTTGTTCTTCTGAACATAAACTGACCCGGGTTTTTCCGGGGAGTTGTACACCCACTGCACAAGGTCGGAGTATATTGTTTGATGGGTAGGGCTAAGGTGCTTCATGTTGCTTGCTATAGACAAAATACGAATATTTGTCTATAGCGATTAACCATCTCACTCAATCCCGTATCATCATCAACAAAACCCTGGTGACGACCAAGGGGATTCCCGGAACAACACCAAACCAATTCACAGTCCCCGCACCAAATGCGTGTCCGCCAGCACCGGGCGGCGCAGGGCGATGAGGCGGCGGGCTTCTTCTGCTTTGCCTTGCTTGAGCAGGCATTCCAGCAGTGAGAATTCCAGCAGGTCGCGTTGGGCGCGGCTGCCGCCGAGGCGGGCGTCGTCGGCCATGCAGCTTGTGAGCAGGCGTTCCGCCTTAAGCCAGTCCTGGCCGGCAATGGCGCCGAAGGCTTCGGCCACGTCGCGCACCAGATCACCGGCAGGGCCCTTTGGATTGGAGATGATGTTGGCCAGCGCATCGCCGTCGCCTGCCATGGCATGGGCAAGGGCTGCGTGATAATCGATGAAGCTCAGGCCGGGATTGGGGAAGAACTTGCTGGCATAGGCGCTCACCTCGCGCCATTTTTCCTTCGGCACCGTTTCACCGGCCAGTTCGGCCCGATACAGGATCGATGCGGTGTCCGACAGGATGTTGATCGGCATGCCCAGCGCGGCACCCGGCTTGACGTCGGCGTCTACCCGCTGCCACATCTGCTCCGTGTCACCCATCTGCAGCGCCCACAGCGCCACATGCCAGGACAGGTGGCCATGCATGACGGCTGAGCGGTCATAGTCTTTCAGCCAGTCGTTGAGGTAAGACACGCCGGCCTGCGTTTCACCGGCCTCATAATCAATGTGCGAGCGCACATGGGCGCCGTGCGCATTGCGTGGATTGACCGCCATCGAGCGGTCGATGATCGCCGAGGCCTTGTCCACCTGGCCGGTTTCACACAGTGCAAAGGCATACTGGCTCAAATACCACCAGTCGTCTGCGTAATGCTGTTGCAGGGAACTGGTGAAGGCCAGCATCTCCGCCTCGCGGCCCGGCAGGCCGGAAAACCCGATCAGCCCGAATATGCTGGTGCTGGTCTGTACCACCATGGCGTCGCGCGGATTGGACCTGGCATGGTCAACAACGGCGGCAAGGCCATCTGTGGTCCTGCCGTTGGCCAGCAGATCGAAGACGTTGATGTGACCTGCCTCGCGCTCGGTGATACCGGTGGCAAGTTCGCGTGCCGTGCCGATGATCTCACGGGCTTTTGGAATATTGCCGGTCGCCTGATGTGCCCGTGCCAGCCCGGCATGCCCAAGCGCAAAGCCCGGGTCTTCCGCCACAACGGCCTCGAACGCTTCGGTTATGCGCGGCGCGCCTTCGAGCAGCTTGTCGACGGCTGCTACATAGAGATCCCGGGCTTGGGCGGACGAGGTCGAAACCGGGTTGTCGTATCTGTCGGTCTGCAAGTCCGTTCACTCCTGAGATAAATCATGGCGGAGGAGAGGAGAAAGAAGGAAAGCATAATGAAAAATAAATAGAAAATATAATCAGCTGGCGAGTTCTCCCAATCTCTCAAATAGTTCTTTTGATTTTGCATTGCCGCTTCTCATGGCTTCATAGGCTTCGAGATAACGGTCAAGAACATCTGAGCTGATATCTTGCGGATGCAAGGGTTCAAACACTTTTAGCGACTCGGCTTTGCCTATCAGTCTGATGTTTGCAGATGGGCGCAATTTGCGGGTTTCTGCCGCTCCTGACGCGACGGTTTTACTGATGCAAATCCGCGTGCCAAGTGACTTGTTTGCCCCCTCGAGCCTGGCAGCAGTATTTACAGTATCTCCGATGGCGGTGTAGTCAAAAAACTTTTCGCCACCAAAATTTCCAACAATTGCCGGGCCCGAATGTACGCCAATTCGTGTGGCACCAAATGTCTGACCACTATCGTTCATTTGCTTTCTGAACTGTTCAGAAAAACGATCAATGGCCAGTGCCAGCCCAATGGCGCGATCAGCCTGATGCGATTGGGAAATTGGCGCACCGAAGAAGCAACTACGGGCGCTGTTCCAGGCGATAGTGTGGACCTGCCGGCCAGGGCTGAACAGTCCGAACATCTGTGCTGCAAGATGTGCGTCGCCACCGCCAAGACTGGAGGGTGCCGGATATCATGATTGTCGATGTTTCCGGCACTCCGGCGCGAATGATCTGATCACCGTTCAATAGCTGGCTGATCCCATGGGCGTGGACTACGACTCCGGGCAATGACCCATCTCGCGTCCCATTCAGGACAGCAAAAGGAGTAAGATGTCGATCTTCGAAGGACAAGTCTACACCGATCAGTACAATTTTGTCGGCGAACCAGTCTAATGGGACTAATGAGATAGCATTTGCTGGATAAGTCGGAAATTTAAACGGTTTGGAATCGGCGTCCAAATAATAGACCATGTCCAGTTGTTCAACCGCTTCTACCTTGGCACCCGAGACGCTGGCTACAGTGGCAGCAAATCCCTGAATAAATTTACCTCCAGATTTCTGTCCTACGAACAACTGACGGATGATGCCGTCAGTTGGATCTCGAGCCAATCTTGCAGACGCCCGGTTAGCCTCAGGTACAAAGTTGTTGAGGTATTCGACCTGTTGAGCCGATAGACCGTCATTGACATCGATCGATGCGACAATAAATGGAACTGCCAATGATCTTATAGTCGAGGCAAGTTTCTGATCCTTCACAGTTTCGGTTGGCTGATCGAAAAGAATATCTATCGCAATGACACGCGGCCCGCCTTTTGAAATTGTTGATATAAGTTCGGAAATAAAGCCTCGGTCAATCGGCGATCGATATGGAAACTGACGGAGTGCGTCTTCTGTGATTGTAACGATTACAATGTCATTTGCCGGTTTGTTGAATGGAGAAACAGTGTTCAGAAGTAAGTCTTGAGCGATATTATCGAGAGGCCGGTACACAAAAAGCGTTATCAGAACCACGATAACAGCATAGATTGGAACGGCCCATAGCCCTGACTTTGAAAATTGCCTTAATTTTAAAGTGCCTATCCCCATATTGTCATCATATATCCGAAAATTTCGGTGACTAGTACAAAACGTGCAGGTGTTGGCCTTCACTCTGTACTAAATTAGGTAATGGGTTTGTCATGCCCGTTTTACGGAACAGTATTCGAACTCAACTCCATCAATCCAATTCGCATGCCCATAATAGTCATTTTGTTTACACTAACTATCATTGCTCATTCTTGAGACGCGACTTCATTCCAATCTAGGCCTGGCGCGGCATCAGGTCATAGGGGCCTTTCCAGCCCGGCAGAGATGATATGCGCTCGCGCCATTTCAGGATGTTGGGATAGTCGTTGAGATCAACACCCAGTTCGCCGTCATAGAACATGTATCCGGCCAGTGACAGGTCAGCGATGGTCGCCCTGTCGAGCGCCATGAAGTCATGCGCGCCCAGATGCTTGTCGACAATCTGCATGGTTGCCTCGGCGCGTCCGCGCAGGAATTCCGTCACCGGTGTTTCGCCGGACTTGAGAAACGTGAGCATGAAGCGCAGCGTGGCGTTGTAGCTGGTGAACTTGTGATTGTCGAAATACATCCAGCGCAGGATTTCACGGCGCTCGTCATCAGTGTTCCAGCCGAACTTGCCGAGCGTCGTGGCAAGGTATTCAAGCATCACTCCTGTCTGGGTCAGCTTGCGCTCGCCGTGCACCAGCACCGGCACTTCGCCCATTTCATTGACCTGGGCGCGATAGTCATCGGAGCGTGTCTCGCCGTTGAAGAAGTCGACAAAGCGCGGTTCCCAGTCTGCGCCGCACAGTTCCAGCATCAGGGCTGCCTTGTAGGCATTGCCGGATTCGCCGAAGCAATACAGTTGATAATCTGACATGTGGTCTCTCTTGGTCGGGGGTGTTCAGGCGCTTTGATAACGTGCGATTGCCGCATGTTCCAGTGCCGCTGTCTGCAATTTGGTCAGGTCCAGCGCATCGCGCAGCATGGCCAGGAAGCGGATTTCCTCGCGCGCAATATTGCGGTCGGCAATCGCCACCTCGACCGCCAGTGCGTAAGCGGTTTCGCGCAGCACTGCCGGCAGGCCGGCCTTTATCAGCGCCAGTGCGGTTTGCAGGCCGGTTTCTTCCTGCAGGATCTCCCCACACTCCTGCGCCACATGGGTCAGGCGTTCGGGATCGAAGCCGGAAAACGCCGGCAGGGTCTGTACCAGCCTGCCGATGCGGGCCAGTTCTGCATTGCCGATTTTCGCATCGACGGCAATCATCGTCATCATCACATAGATGAGCGCCTGATGATGGTTGATGGTTCTGCTTACGGGTTTGTTCATGTTCTGGTTGCTCCAAACTCTTTTACAATTTCAATCGCATCTACAAGGCCGGTGCGCTCAATCGTCATGCCGGGCGGAAAGGCTGTCGAGAACCGGCTTGCCATACGCGCATCCAGCATCACGAAACAACCCCTGTCGGTCGTCTGCCGGATCAGTCGGCCGAAGGCCTGCCGTAATCTGAGGCGAACCTGCATGTCCTGCCAGGCCTGGCCGCCAAAGGCACCGCGCCGCGCCCGTTCCAGTATGGTCGGTTGGCCCCACGGTACCCGATCCATGACGATCAGCCTAAGTGAATCTCCGGGCACATCGACCCCGTCGCGCACCGCATCGGTGCCCAGCAGGCAGGCGTTCTTTTCGGCCCTGAACATGTCAACCAGTGTGCCGGTGTCGATCGGGTCGGCATGCTGGGCATAGAGCGGCAAGCCCGCTTCCGCCATCGGCTGCACAAGGCGCCGGTGTACCGCCCGCAGCCGGGAAATCGCCGTAAACAGCCCCATGGCCCCGCCACCCGACGCAATGAACAGTTCACGGTACGCAGCCGCCAGCTGATCCATGTTCTCGCGGCCCACATCGTTGACCACGATCAGGCGGGAATTCTTCAGATAGTCGAACGGCGACTCCCAGCTGTGCCGGATAACCGGATACGGCAGGTGAACCGAGCCGGTGCGCATTTCGGCATTGCGCCAGTCATCGGGCATTTCAGGCGGCCGGTCACGCAGTGTGGCCGACGTGATGATGATACCGTCCGCCGGTTGCAGAACCGCACTGGCCAGCGGCACGGTCGGGTCGACCCAGTGCGAGTGCAGCCCGGTATCGATTTCGCGATCCCAGGCCTGTTCGATGGCGAACCATTCGCAGAACTCGGGCCTGGGTTCATCCACCAGCCTGCTGAGCATTTCAATGAAGCCGCCGAGCATGAGTTCCGAGCGCCGGGTCAGTGACCTTGCCAGTGCCTCGATGCGGGCTCGTTCCGTGCTGGCCAGTTCAGCCGCCTCGTCATCCAGACGTTTCATCAGCCGCCGGGCCAGCCCGGTCATCGGCCGCTTGAGGTCTATCATGGCAGCCGCAAGCGTGCCTGCCGCGGCCTGCAACCCGTCTATGAACGGCCGGCAGTCGGTTTCCAGGTTGCCGGTCTGCCGGCTGTCGGCACGCGCCGTCACCTGCTGCCTGACAAGGCTGAGAAAGGCTTCGGTTTCGACCCTCTGCCTGTCCTGCCTGAATGCGCCGCATCCAGCCCGGGCCCGGCAGGCACAGCGCGCCCGTCAGAACGGCGGTCAGCAGGTCTTCCGCCTCATCGTCGTCACCGGCCAGGTCTCCAAGCCGGTCGACCAGCCCGCGGCCCCTGCGGCGCTGTGATTCCGGACCCCTGATCCAGCGCCTCAACTCGGTGGTCTCCTGACCCGTAAGATGGCCGGAAAAGGCGCTGTCAGCGGCATCAAACAAATGATGGCCTTCATCGAACACCAGCCGCTTCAACCCGCCGGCGCGCTCCTGGTCTTCATCAACCTGTGCTTCGCCGATGGCGTGGTCCACCGCAATCTGGTGCAGCACCAGTGCGTGATTGGCGATAACCAGATCGGCCTTGCGGCCGGCGCGCACCGCCTTTTCGATGAAACATTTGCGGTAGTGCGGGCAGGCGGAATAGATGCATTCACCACGCCGGTCGGTCAGGCCCAGACCCATCGGGGTCATGGCGCGCTCACCGGTGTTGGCATCATAGAACAGCCCCATCAGCCAGGCCGGGAAATCACCGCCGACCATGTCGCCATCCTTTGAGTAGCGCACCCAGCGCGCAATCAGCCCTGCCATCAGCGCCGATCTGGGATTGGACGCGGTCATGCGGGCGAAGGCTTCCTGCATGTTGAGCAGGCAGACATAGTTTTCGCGGCCCTTGCGCACCACTATTCTGTGGCGGCGTTCTGCCGGGTCCGGCACCAGCCGCGCGGTTTCCTGCTCAAGCTGGCGTTGCAGGTTCTTGGTATAGGTGGAAATCCATACCGCCTGCTTGTTGCGTGACGCCCACAGGAAGGACGGCGCCAGATAGCCCAAAGTCTTGCCCAGGCCGGTGCCGGCTTCCGCCAGTACGATCGCATTGCTGGCCGGTGTTTCGCGCGCCACAAAGGCGGCTGTCGCAGCACCAGCATAATCGACCTGTTGCGGGCGGGCTTCCGATGAACCGCCTAAAACACCCGCCAGGAATGTCTGGGCCTCAGCTGCTGTTACCGGTTCATGGGCACCCGGCGGGCGCGGCCCGTCGTCTTCCCATTCATCTATCCTGTCCCAGACATTCAAACCCGTCGCAAACACCGAGGCTGCATCGCTTTTGGGGTCGCGGCCGAGGCGCTGGATGACCAGCTTCGCCCACGGCCATTTGCCCCGGTCGAGAAACTGCGCCACCTGAAACGTCTCGCGCGAGTTCGGGTAATTCTTCTGTGCAACCCTGTCGAGCAGGGCCTGGCTCAGGGTCACGATCAGGTCGGCATCGGGAAGATCGGTCTCCAGCCCCAGCGCTGCCGACAGCCCGCGCGGCGTCGGTACTGCCATCACCGCCGGTGCCACAAAGGCAAACAGCTCGCAGACATCAAGGTGCGCCTGTTCTCGCGCCGTGCGCACCACGCCCTGCGGCACTTGTGCCGCCAGTGCCAGCCGGTTGACAAGGTAGCCGGCATGACAGACCACATGAGCCCGATCGCCCAGTTGTTTAAGGGCTGCGGCCGGTTTCATCGTTTCCGGTTCCTGGCCCGCCGTTATGCGCAAGGCGGATACCCCGTCCAGCACCATGACCGGCGGTAAGTCCGCATTGCCAGCAAGCTGTGCTGTGGCGTTTTGATCCTGGCTGTCGTTCATCAAATATCGATTCGGCTCTTTATGTTCGCGTCGCAATGTGGCACAGCTTTTTGCCCAACATCAGGGTCCAGACCCTATCTTTTTCAAGAAATGAACGCTGAATTGTCCATGTCCAGTCCGTCAAAGCCGCCTGTCGACCCTGCATTGCGCGCTGCCGCCCTTGAAAGCAAGGCGTGGCCGTTTGAAGAAGCCCGCAAACTGCTCAAGCGAATCGAGAAACGCCAGACGCGCCATGACTATATCCTGTTTGAGACAGGATATGGGCCATCCGGCTTGCCGCACATAGGAACGTTCGGTGAAGTTGCCCGCACCACCATGATCCGGCGCGCGTTTGAGCTGATCTCGGACATGCCGACAAAGCTGTTGTGTTTTTCCGATGACATGGACGGCATGCGCAAGGTGCCCGACAACGTGCCCAATCAGGAAATGCTGCAGGCAAACCTGCACCGCCCCTTGACCGTGGTGCCGGATCCGTTCGAGGAATATGAGAGCTTCGGCCATCACAACAACGCCATGCTGCGCCGCTTCCTCGACACCTTCGGGTTCGAGTACGAGTTCGCCAGTGCGACCGAGTACTACAAGTCCGGCAAGTTTGACGACATCCTGCTGCGCGCCTGCGAGCGCTACCGGAAGATCATGGACATCATGCTGCCGTCGCTGGGCGAGGAACGCCGCGCAACCTATTCCTGCTTCCTGCCGATCTCGCCCATATCGGGCCGTGTGCTGTATGTGCCGATGAAGGATGTCAATGCCACTGACGGCACGGTCACGTTCGAAGACGAGGACGGAACCGACGTCACACTGCCGGTCACCGGCGGCAATGTGAAACTGCAGTGGAAGCCGGACTTCGGTGCCAGGTGGGCAGCGCTTGGCGTCGACTTTGAAATGTACGGCAAGGACCACCAGACCAACACGCCGATCTATGATGGTATCTGCAGGGTCCTGGGTGGTCATGCGCCGGAACACTATGTCTACGAACTGTTCCTGGACCAGAACGGCGAGAAGATTTCCAAGTCCAAGGGCAATGGCCTGACCATTGATGAATGGCTGACCTATGCGCCCACCGAAAGCCTGTCGATGTTCATGTTCCAGAAGCCCCGTACCGCCAAGCGCATGTACTTCGATGTCATTCCGCGCGCCGTGGATGAGTATTACCAGCATCTGGCGGCTTTTCGGCGGCAGCATAATTCGCAGGAGCTGAAGGACCAGCTCATGAACCCGGTCTGGCACGTTCATGAGGGCAAACCACCTGAGGTGGATCTGCCGGTGACATTTGCCCTGCTGCTCAACCTGGCGGCGGTGGCCAATGCTGAAACGAGGGATGGCCTGTGGGCGTTTATCCAGCGCTATTCGCCGGACACCACGCCGGAAACCCACCCGCATGTTGACCAGCTTGCAGGCTTTGCACTGCGCTATTTCGAGGACTTCGTCAGGCCGGCCAAGCAGTACCGCGAGGCAACTGCCGAAGAAGCAACCGCCCTGCGCGATCTGTCCGATACGCTGGCGAAATTGCCGGCTGGCTCGACGCCGCAGGATATCCAGTCGGCAATCTATGACGTCGGCCGCCGCGAGCCCTACACCAAGCAGAACAAGGATGGCTCCGTCGGCGTGTCGCTGGCCTGGTTCAACACGCTCTATGAAATCCTGCTTGGCGAAAAGCAGGGCCCGCGGTTTGGGTCTTTCGTGGCGCTGTACGGCATTGATGAAACCCGCGCCCTGATTGATCGGGCGCTGGCCGGCGACCTGGTCAAGGGTGCAGCATGATGACACCTGCGCGCGGATTTGAGCTTTCTGAATTTGAAGCGCGCATGGTGCGGGCGCAGTCGGAAATGACCGCCCGGCGACTGGATGCAGTCGTTATCACAGCACCGCCCAACTGGCGCTATTTTGCCGGTTTCGCCACCCAGTTCTGGGAAAGCCCGGCACGTCCGTGGTTTCTCATCCTGCCCCGGCAAGGCGAACCGATTGCGGTCATCCCGACCATTGGCGAACCCGGTCTCGCCAAGACCTGGGTAAAGGATATCCGCACATGGCCGGCACCGCAGCCGGAAGATGACGGCGTGTCGCTCATGGCGCAGGTGTTGGCCGACTGTCCGCGCAGCTATGGCCGCATCGGCTGGGAGATGGGCCGCGAAAGCGTCATTCGCATGCCGATTGCCGATTTTGACCGTATCCGATCTGCCTGCACCGGCATTGAATTTGCCGATGCATCACCGCTGATCTGGCGCTTGCGGATGGTCAAGTCACCGGCGGAAATCGCAAGGATTGAACGGGCTTGCCGCATCGCCAGTGAGGCTTATGCCGCGCTGCCCGGGCAATTGTCTGCCGGCATGAACGAGCATGATATCGCCCGCACCTTCAGGGCGGAACTGACCCGGCAGGGCGCGGACGCCATACCGTTCATGGCGGTGACGGCAGGTGCCGGCGGCTATGACCAGATCATCGTGGGTCCCAATGACCGCAATCTCGCTTCAGGCGACGTGCTGTTCATCGATCTGGGTGCCACATATGACGGGTATTTCTGCGACTTCGACCGCAATTTTGCCTGTGGCGATGTGGATGATGAAACCAGGAAAACACAAGACATCGTGTGGCGCGCCACCGAGGCCGGCATTGCGGCAGCACGTCCCGGGGCAACCCCGGCAGGCCTTGCTGCGGCGATGGCGGCCGTCATGGCTGATGCCGGCGCGACAGGCGGCAATGTCGGGCGTCTCGGCCACGGGCTGGGCCTTCAGTTGACCGAGCCGCCGTCAAACATGGCGGGTGACGAAACCGTGCTCGAACCAGGCATGGTGATGACCATCGAGCCCGGCATGGACTATGGCGACGGCAAGATGCTGGTGCATGAGGAAAACGTGGTCATCACCGAAGACGGTTGCCGCCTGCTGACCACGCGTGCGCCACGTGAAATGTGGAAGATCGGTTAAGGTTCCAAGTCTGCGCCACGTTCCGTCCACCACATGACGATCAGTGATATCGCCCCCAGAATGGCAAAACCGGCAATCAGTGGCACCACCGTATTGTCAAACATATGACCGATTGCCCAGCCCAGCGGCAGGGCAATGAAAGTGGAGACGGACCCGACAAGGGCAGCGCCCAGTCCGGCCATGTGGCCTAGCGGTTCCATTGCCAGTGCGTTGAAGTTGCCGAACAGGATGCCGGTTGCAAAGAATGCCGCCAGCAGCCACACCATGAATGTCCATAAGGGCGGCACACCGTCGAACTGCCAGACGACCGGCAGGAACAAGGCCGAAACCAGGGTCACGCCGATCAGGGCACGCCAGGTCAGGAAGCGCATGCCGAGCCGCATCACGACTCTTGAATTGAAGATGCTGGCGGCACCGATGGCAAGCGCTGCGACGCCGAAGTAGATGGCAAACAATTTGCCGGTCCCGTAGACGGTCTGGAACACCTGTTGTGCGGAACTCAGATAGCCGAGAAAAGCACCAAAGATGATACCGGCTGCGATTGTATAACCCACCGCGGCGCGGAAACCGCAGGCTTCCCTGATACCGCCGGCGATATTCCCCAGGGAGAATTTCCGCCGTTCCGGCACGGCCAGGGTTTCAGGCTGGCGGGCTGCGAACCATACGAAGGCGATGATCGCCATCAACAGCAGCAGGCCGAAGATCGCCCGCCAGTCGGCAACCAGCAAGACCGCTTCGCCAACCGACGGCGCGATGGCCGGCACCAGAATGAAGATGGCCATCACGATGGACATGATGCGCGCCATGGCACGGCCTTCGTAGCCGTCGCGCACCAGCGCCAGACTGACAATGCGCGGTGCCGCTGCACCCAGGCCCTGCAGCACTCTGCCCGCCAGCATGACCTCGAACACCGTTGCCGCCATCGACATGATGCAACCGGCGATGAAGATGACATAGCCTGCATAGATGACCGGCTTGCGGCCATAACTGTCCGACAGCGGGCCGGCGGCGATCTGCCCGGCGGCAAACCCCAAAAACATGCCCGACACGATCAACTGCGTGTCATTGGCATCCGTAACGCCCAGATCAGCACCGATCTGGCCGAGCGCCGGCAGCATGGCATCAATGGACAAGGCCAGGATCGAAATCATGGCCGCCAGCAGGGTGACGAATTCCGGTATGCTCAAAGCTTTTGTTGGTGCTTTCATCAGTGCCGGATAGGGCATTGTGTGGCGCAACACAATTACCCCGTGTGCATAACTGCTATGGCTATGCCAAAGGAAATGGTTATTGCCTCATTTGATGGAGTCGAATCCGTTCACTCTGGCAGGCGCGGTGCCAGGTTTACTGAACTGTCCCAGATGCGATACCAGAACTGCCACAGGCGCGACGTAACGCGCTTCACCGGGATACGCTCATTGGCGGGGTTCATGCTGCCGTCTGCGGCAATGTCGGCAATCTTGAAGCTGAACACATAGGCGTCTTCCACACCCATCCTGAGATCGGTGATCACCAGTTCGGATGGTGAGGGTTGCGATACCCGGTAGAAACCATGGCTGAACCACTGCAGCCGTTTGACACCCCAGGTATCCGCCAGCGGTTCCAGCAAGTCGGTCCGGCTCTCATAGCGGGTGAACTTTATATCTTTCGTGTCATCGAAAACCGAGTAGTAGCCCACATAATACCCGTCATCCTGCATGGCCACAAAGCGCCATAACAGTGTGTTGAACGGTGCCGGCGTGGACAGAAGATGGTTGTGGGTGAGCCCCTGGCGTTCCATCGAGCGCTCCGCAATAGCGGTGACATGGGCCTTGGCTGTCATGGTCCAGGCCAGATAGCTGCTCGCAAGCGCCAGGCAGATCGCGTTCACCTTGTAGCCAAGCCGGGTTTGCCGGTTGAAGGCAAGAACGGCGATCACGCCAATTGCCAGCCAGATTGTATAGGCGGGATCAATGATGAAAGTGGACGATCCCGACACCGGATACTCGGTAATTGGCCAGAACAATTGCGTGCCATAGACGGTAAAACTGTCCAGCAGCGGATGGGTGATCAACACCAGCCAGACCATGCCAATCCAGAGTTTGAGGCTGGCCAGGCCGTGCAGCTTGTGCAGTGCCCAGCCGATCACCGGCGCTGCTGCAGTGAGCACAAGCAGGGAGTGCGAAAATCCGCGATGATAGGTGAAATCCTCGATGGCTCCGCCATAGGGGATGAGAACGTCCAGGTCAGGCAGTGTTCCCAGCATGGCGCCGTAAAGACTTGCCTTGCGCCCGATCGCGCGCCCGATGACCAACTCGGCAACCGAGGCTCCGAGCAGTACTTGTGTCAATGAATCCATGTGGTCTTAACGCAATCCCGGCTTCAGCGGATGTGTTTGAGTTTATTGGCTGGTCCAGATGATTCGGGCCATCCATTTCATGCTCGTGCGCTCAATGGTGAGCATCGGCTGTTGCGGGTCGAAACAGGCAAGCTCCAGCTTCCTGCCGGTTTCCCGATGCAGCCGCCTGGCCAGGAATTCACCGTCAGCGGTTTTGACGACCACACGGTCACCAGGCCGCACCGGCGCTGCCGGCGACACGATAACAGTATCGCCGTCACGGTAGACCGGCATCATGGTATCGCCGCTGATGGTGAGGGCATAGGCGCAAGGGTCATCAATACCGGGCAGGTTGATCCGGCCCCAGCCGTCTCCTGCCGGCCGGCCGGCGTCGTCAAACAGATCGCTTGCGCCGGCGTGAGCCAGATGGATGCAGGGGACTGCGCGTTGCAATCCCTGTGCGCCGTGTACCAGTCCGGCAAATTCGGTCAGGCTGGTGCGGGTTGCAGCAAGGCACTTGGAAACACTTTCGGTTGTCGGCCAGCGCAGCCTGCCGTGCGGTGTCGCGCGCTTCGACTTGTTGAAGGCGGTGGCGTCAAGCCCGGCTGCCCTGGCCAGCCCGGACGCAGACATGCCGTTTGCTTCAGCCAGCCGGTCAATGGCCTGCCAGATCTGTGAATGTGAAAACAAGGCCGTCTCTCCCAGGAGCGTATCCGGTCGCAATTGCTCCCCCCGAAAATGCTTCCTGACTGCTTTGACATTTGGCAAAACTGTAGCCTTGCCGCACCTGATGCACAAGCTAGGGTCAGTGCCCTGGCGAATTGTCTGCTTGTTTTGCGTTTGCCTGGCGAATAGGTTCGCTGCCAGCATGACAATCATTTACAAAATAATCGACAGGGACGAGTGGGATGCAGCACGCGGCTGCGGCCGGTATGCCGGATCAGCCGATGACAGGCGTGACGGTTTCATTCACTTCTCGACCGAAGACCAGGTGCGCGAAACGGCGGCGAAACACTTTGCCGGCCAGAGCAATCTGGTTCTGCTTGCCATTGATGATGCGAGCCTGGACTCAGGCCTGAAATGGGAAGCATCCCGCGGTGGCGCCCTGTTTCCGCACCTCTTTAAGCCATTGCCCGTATCGTCGGTGGTGCGATCCTGGCCGTTGCCGTTGAATGAAGCAGGCGCCCATGAGTTTCCGGATGACTTGCCATGAGCCGCCTGTTTTCAATTGCGCGCCCTATCCTGCATGCGTTCAGTCCTGAAACGGCCCATGACCTGACCATTGCCACGCTGAGTTCAGGGCTGTTGAAAGCAGGTGCGGTTCCAAAAGATGTGCGTTTGCATGTCAACTGCATGGGCCTGGACTTTCCCAATCCGCTTGGACTTGCAGCCGGTTTCGACAAGAACGCCGAAGTGCCCGACGACATGTTGCGTCTGGGGTTCGGTTTTGTGGAGATTGGTTCGGTGACCCCGCGTTCGCAAAAGGGCAATGACAAGCCGCGGCTGTTTCGCCTGCCGCAAGACGCCGCTGTGATCAATCGCATGGGGTTCAACAATGATGGCCATGCCCGGGTCTTCGGGCGGCTGGCTGACCGCGATGATCGCGGCGGCATTGTCGGGGTCAATCTCGGGGCCAACAAGGACTCTGATGACCGCATTGCCGACTATGCGCTCGGGGCGGCGGTTTTCAACAAGCTGGCGAGTTACATCACCGTCAACATTTCATCACCCAACACGCCCGGACTGCGCGCGCTGCAATCAAAAGGCGAACTGGAAACCCTGATCGGCAGGGTCCGCGATGCCATAGACGGGGCAGCGGATGAAGACGGTCGCCGGGCGCCGCTGGTGCTGAAAATAGCGCCGGACCTGGTGGAGGATGAGCTTCAAGATATTGCTGCGGTCTGCCTGAAGATGAAGGTGGATGCGATCATCGTGTCGAACACCACAATTTCCCGTCCGCCGCTTAAGTCCAGGCACAAGGAAGAGACCGGCGGCCTGTCCGGTGCACCACTGTTTCAGTTGTCGACAGTGCAACTGGCCCGCATGCATTCCATGACCAGGGGCAAGATGGTGTTGATCGGTGCCGGCGGCATTGCAAGCGCTGAAGACGCCTGGCAGAAACTCCGGGCCGGCGCTTCACTGCTGCAACTTTACTCGGCACTGGTCTACCAGGGCCCGCAACTCATTGTGGACATCCTGCAGGGGCTGACGGACCGGCTGGATGAGCATGGATTTTCCGGCCTGCACGAGGTAACCGGCAGCGGCCGGGAAGAGTGGCTCAAGGGCGGACCGTCCCGGAAGTAAACCGACACGCTCGGCCCGTTTGTTGTCAGACCTTGCCGCGCACAACCGTCTGGCGCTGTGAGCCAAGTCCGTCAATGCCAAGTTCCATGACGTCGCCGGGTTTCACGAACAACGGCGGTTTCATGCCCAGGCCAACACCTGCCGGTGTGCCGGTGATGACAATGTCACCCGGCTCCAGCGTCATGAACTGGGACAGGTAGGACACGATGAACTTGATCGGGAAGATCATGTTCTTTGTGGTGCCGTCCTGCATGCGCTGGCCGTTGATGTCGCACCACAGGTTTAGTTTCTGCGGATTTGGGACTTCATCACGGGTCACCAGCCACGGGCCGATCGGGCCGTAGGTGTCGTGCGATTTGCCCTTCACCCACTGCCCGCCATGCTCGATCTGGTTTTCGCGCTCGGATACATCATTGCACACGAAATATCCGGCCACATGGCTCAACGCTTTTGACTGCGAAACGCTCTTGGCCTGGGCGCCGATGACAAAGCCGATCTCCACTTCCCAGTCGGTCTTAACCGATTTCTTGGGCAGAACCACATCATCATTGGCGCCGGCAATGCAGCTTGTGTGCTTGGAGAAGATCACCGGCTCGGTGGGAATGGCATGGCCGGTTTCCTCGGCATGGTCGGTGTAGTTCAGGCCGACACACACGAAATTTCCGATGCCGGTCAGCGGCGGTCCGAAGCGGGGCTTGCCTTTGACCAGCGGCAGGCGGGCCGGATTGATCTTGGCGAGTTTGGCCAGCGCCTTGTCCGACAACTGGTCCGGTGTGATGTCGTCAATGCGAGCAGACAGGTCGCGCAGTTTTCCATCATCATCGATCAGGCCCGGCTTTTCCTTGCCGGCCTTGCCATAACGTACAAGCTTCATTTTGTGATTGCCTCTTAGATTTTGTCTCCGGCACGCTCAACAACTGGGTGCCAGATCGGTTGATAACCCGCGTGCAAAATGCGCGCGATTGTCGGCGGTGTCAAAACCTCAACGTCGAGATTCAGATCAAGAGGTACGCCGGCGCCATATCCGGATGCTGTCCAGGGCAGGAATTTCCGGTCACGAATGGCCAGGATGCCGCCATCAACACGAACCATCGCGCCGTTTGGCAACGTATCGGGCCTGGCGGTCCAGGTGATTTTTGCACCGTCTTTTGCGCGCCGTTCCGTGGACAGGACCCTGTCCATGTCCGGCGCTGACGGCGGTGAGTGCAAGCGCTTGTGAAGTTTGCCAGGCCGAGCGAAACAGAAGGGCGTCCTTGCGCCGGCATTCAAAACATGGCCGGTGGCCGGCGGCCAGCGCGGTTACCTCATCCATGAAGAACAGTTCCGTATATCCTGTGCCCATCACCTGGCGCTGCCGCGTTTTGAATTGCAGCACGCAAGTGATCCACTGCCTGGAGCTCTGTGTCCTCACCAGGGTTCTGGTTTCAGGGTCATGCAGCTTGCCGCCCCGGTTGCCCATCAATATCCCGCGCGCCGGCGAGGTGATGATTTCACCGTCCGGCTTCACTCTGTTCTGCAACGGCATTGGCGGCCTACTTCTGGATGTTGTGACGATTGAGGCGGCGCTCGGCGGTCTGGTTCCTGATCGCCTCCGCGTCGCTTTCACGCCACGCCGCACCAACGGATTTCATATGTGCCCTGACCGCTGCCTCAGCCCGGTCCGGATCGCGTGCCATCACCGCGTCGTAGATGGCGCGGTGTTGTTCCAGCAGGGCATCGCGCCCGCCCTTGTGCCCATACAGCAGGTGGCGGTTGTAGAAGACGCCGTGTTCCAGAAGATTGTAGATGGAGCGCAGCGACTGGATCATCACGATGTTGTGGCTGGCGTCACTCACCGCGATGTGGAGTTCGACGTCCAGCTGGGCTTCTTCATCAGGGTCTTCCTTCTCGTGTGCTATTTCCATGCGCTGCATGATCGAGGTCAGAATTTCATGATCCGCGCTGGTGGCCCTGAATGCTGCCCAGCGTGCTGCCTGGGCCTCGATGCCTTCCCGGAACTCCAGATAATCTCCGGTGGCTTTTTCGTGTTTGCCGAACAGGCCGATTATCGGTTCTCCGAAAATCGAGTGCATGACATTGGCCACATAGGTGCCGCCGCCCTGTCTTGCGGTGAGCAATCCTGATGCTTCCAGTTGTCCAAGTGCCTCGCGCAAGGTGGGGCGCGAAACGCCGAATTCGCCGGCCAGATCGCGTTCGGCGGGCAGTTTGTCGCCAGGGCGAAGCACACCTTCCAGTATCAATCGCTCGATCTGGTGGACGATTTCTGCTGATACCCGCTCCTGCCCCACAGGGTGAAACATCTGGCCAGCCTCCGGCATGGTAATTACGATTTCCAAAACGGATCAAACAAGCGTCAGCCCAATTGGTCAAGTCAATTGCCCAATTGTGCTGACACCACTGGTGTTGTTTGTCGAATGACCGGCAATGTAGCTGACGAACAAGTTGCTGAACTGAGCGAACGCAAAAAAGCCGGCAGAAAACTCTGCCGGCTTTTCATTGTGACCGGATACCGGTTTTACTTGCTCAGGGAAGCCAGGTAGGCCGCAACGTCCATGCGCTGGTCTTCCTTTGTCAGCTTGAAGGTCATCTTTGACTTGCCGCCGATATAGCCCTTGGGGTCAGCAAGGTACTCCACCAGCTTGGCTTCGTCCCATTCGCCGATCTTTTCGGCAGCATCGGTGATGCCCTGGCCGTATTTGTACCCTTCAACAGACGCTGCCTTGCGCCCGATGATGCCGACCAGATGCGGGCCGACCTTGTTTTTCTCTGCATCGGCGACGTGGCATGCCTTGCACTTCCTGAAGACTTTCTCGCCTTTGGCCGCATCGCCTTCTGCGAGCGCGCTGGTTGACATGGCACCAAGCGCTACAGCGACAGCGATTACAAACTTAAAACTCATTTCATTCCTCCGGTATCGGTCTTTCAATGTGTTGCCCGCTCTCATATAGCTCATATATGGGCTCCACATGAATATACTGCAACAGGTTCAGTTGGGTAGATACATGTTGCCACATCATTAATGTGTGAGAATAGACCCGAAAAACCCGCCACATAGTGGAATGAATCGTTGAAATGGCGGCTCCGGCGTGCTGAATGCGGGCATATTCAGGACAAATCGGGAAAATCTGTACATGGCTGAGACTGTGAAACACGGCGGTTTGACCGTCGCGAAAAAACTCTATGAATTCGTCAACACCGAAGCACTGCCGGGAACCGGGGTTGAGCCTGACAGTTTCTGGTCGGCGGCAGATGAGATCATTCACAAGTTCTCACCCAAAATTGCCGGCATGTTGCGCAAGCGAAAAACCCTGCAGAACAAACTCAATCGCTGGCACAGGCAGAATTCGGGTCAGGCAATTGATCCCGGCGCGTATCGCGGTTTCCTGGAAGAAATCGGCTATCTGGTGCCCGACAAGGGTGATTGCAGAATTGCCACCCGCAATACCGATGACGAGATCGCCAGGGTGGCCGGTTCGCAGCTTGTGGTGCCGGTGATGAATGCGCGCTATGCGCTCAATGCCGCCAATGCGCGCTATGGCTCGCTGTATGATGCGCTGTACGGCACCGACGCCATTTCCGAAGCAGGCGGGGCGGAACGTGCCGGCGGTTTCAACCCGGTACGTGGCGAGAAAGTCATCGCCTGGGCCCGCAAGTTTCTCGATGAAGCGGTGCCCTTGTTCGGCGGCAGTCATGCCGATGTGACACGCTACTTCATCAAGGGGCGCAAGCTGGCAGTGTCACTGTCGTCCGGGTCGGTCACCGGCCTGGTCGACAATGCCCAGTTCAAGGGGTTCAAGGGCGACAAGGCCAGTCCGACGTCGATTCTGCTGGTCAACAACGGCCTGCACATCGAAATAGTCATCGACCGCAGCCATGTCATCGGCAGTTCCGATGATGCCGGTGTGGCGGATGTGATCATCGAAAGCGCCATGTCGACGATCATGGACTGCGAGGATTCTGTTGCAGCCGTTGATACCGACGACAAGCTGGTTGTGTATCGCAACTGGCTTGGCCTGATGAAAGGCGATCTGGCCGACACCTTCGAAAAGGGCGGCCAGGCGATAACCCGAAAACTGGTCGCGGACCGCGAATACACCGGCGTCAACGGCAAGCCGTTGTCACTGCATTCGCGCTCGTTGATGCTGGTGCGCAATGTCGGCCTGCTGATGACCATCGGCACCATCACCGACAGCAACGGCAATGATATACCCGAGACCCTGCTCGACGCACTGGTCAACACGGCCATCGCCTTGCATGATGTCGGTCCCAACGGTGCCTTCCGGAATTCGCGCAAGGGATCGGTCTATGTGGTTGTGCCCAAGATGCACGGCCCCAAGGAGGCCGCCCTGGTCAATCAGCTTTACACCGCGATTGAGAACGCCTTCGGCATGAAGCGCAACACGGTGAAAATGGGCATCATGGATGAAGAGCGCCGCACCACGGTCAATCTCAAGGAATGCATCCGGGCAGCCCGTTCGCGGGTGTTCTTCATCAACACCGGCTTCCTTGACCGCACCGGCGATGAAATCCACACCTCCATGGAAGCAGGTCCGATGATCCGCAAGGCCGACATGAAGGCATCCACATGGATCGACGCCTATGAGCGCTGGAATGTCGATGTGGGGCTTGAGTGTGGCTTGCCCGGTGCCGCCCAGATCGGCAAGGGCATGTGGGCCATGCCCGACCTGATGGCAGATATGCTGGAGCAGAAGATCGTGCACCCGAAAGCCGGTGCCAATACCGCCTGGGTGCCGTCACCGACGGCAGCCACGCTGCACGCAACCCACTATCACCAGGTCAATGTCGCGGAAGTCCAGAAGCAGCTGGCATCTCGCGAAAAGGCCAGGCTGGAGGATATCCTGACCATTCCGCTGGCACCGAACGCCAACTGGGACCGCAAGGAAATCCAGAACGAGATCGAGAACAACTGCCAGGGCATTCTCGGCTATGTAGTGCGCTGGGTCGACCAGGGGGTCGGCTGTTCCAAGGTTCCCGACATCAACAATGTCGGCCTGATGGAAGATCGCGCCACGTTGCGGATTTCAGCACAGCATCTGGCCAACTGGCTGCGCCACAAGGTGGTCACGCGCGCCAAGGTGATGAAAGCCATGAAGAAGATGGCGGCTATCGTTGATGAGCAGAATGCCGGTGATCCGGCCTATCGGCCGATGGCGGATGACTTTGACAACTCCATCGCGTTCAAGGCAGCCTGTGACCTGGTGTTTGAGGGCCGCAAGCAGCCGTCCGGTTATACCGAGCCGGTTCTGCATGCCCGGCGCATAGAGTTGAAGGCGAAAGCATGAACATAGGTTTCATCGGACTGGGTGCCATGGGACTTCCCATGGCGGTCAATCTGGTCAGGGCGGGTCACGTCGTTACTGCGTTCGATTTCAACAAGGACGCGCTGAAGGCCTTTGCAGAGCAGGGCGGCCTGGTTGCAGACAATGCTGCGGATGCAGCGAAAGCGTCAGACTTTTTCGTGCTGATGGTGGTCAATGGCGACCAGGCAGATGATGTCCTGTTCGGGGCCGGCAAGGCGGTTGAGGCCCTGCCGTCCGGGGCTTGCGTCATTGCCTCGTGCACCCAGCCGCCGGCCCAGGCCAAAGCGCTGGGCGACAAACTGGCCGAACATCAGCTCACCCTGGTGGATGCGCCTGTTTCCGGTGGCGTCGGCGGGGCCCAGACCGGCACCTTGACCATCATGTCATCGTGCCCGGCGCACGTGTTCGAGAAGGCCAGACCGGTGCTCGACGTGGTCGGCAAGAACGTGTTTCACGTCGGCGAGGATCATGGCGCGGGCTCGACGGCGAAGCTGGTCAACCAGTTGCTGTGCGGTGTTCACATTGCCGCTGCTGCAGAAGCGCTGCAACTGGCAGAAGCCGCCGGCGTCAATCCGAAGTCGGTGTTTGATATCGTGTCGGTGTCTGCCGCGGCGAGCTGGATGCTGAATGATCGCGGGCCCCGCATGCTGGAGGATGATCCCGAAGTTCGCTCGGCCGTGGATATTTTCGTCAAGGACCTCGGCATCGTGCTGGACCATGGCCGTGCCGCGCGTCATGGACTGCCCTTGTCTGCAGCGGCGCACCAGATGTTCCTGGCCGCCTCCGGCGCAGGTTTTGGCAGGAAGGATGACAGCCAGGTCATCCGCTCGTATCGTTCGCTGAACTCGAAGCCAGACAACAAGGACTGACAATCATGGCAGCAAGCTTCAACCAGCCGCTGGGCGGCAACGACATGCCGCGCTTTGCCGGTCCTGCCACCATGATGCGCCTGCCGACGGCGAAAACTGCCCGTGGCCTGGATGCCTGCTTCGTCGGCGTGCCCATGGACATCGGCACCTCGAACCGCTCCGGCACCCGGCACGGGCCGCGCCAGATCAGGGCCGAAAGCTGCATGTTGCGGCCCTACAACATGGCGACAGGTGCAGCCCCTTTTGATTCACTTCAGGTTGCCGATATCGGTGATGTTGCCGTCAACACGTTTGACTTGAAGAAGTCCGTAAAAATAATCGAGAAGGCCTATGACCGGATCCTGGCCCAGGATTGCGTGCCGCTGACGCTGGGCGGTGACCATACGCTGACCCTGCCCATCCTGCGCGCCATGCATAGGAAGCACGGGCCGGTGGCGCTGCTGCACATCGATGCCCATGCCGACATCAACGAGCATATGTTCGGCGAGAAGATCGCCCATGGCACACCGTTCCGCCGCGCCGTGGAAGAAGGCCTGCTGGCGCAGGACAAGGTGTTCCAGATCGGCCTGCGCGGGACAGGCTATGCGCCTGCAGATTTTGACTGGCCGCGCGAGCAGGGTTTCACCGTGGTCACTGCAGAAGAGTGCTGGTACAAGTCCATGGCACCGTTAATGGAGCAGGTGCGGGCAAAGATCGGTGATCATCCGTGCTATTTCACCTATGATATCGACAGCCTTGATCCGGCCTTCGCGCCGGGTACGGGTACGGTGGAAATGGGCGGACTGACCACCTGGCAGGCCTTGGAAATCGTGCGCGGTGCCAAGGGGCTGAACCTGGTCGGCGGGGACCTCGTCGAGGTGTCTCCGCCCTATGATCCATCCGGCAACACCGCACTGATCGGGGCCAATATTCTCTATGAAATGCTCTGTGTGCTGCCGGGCGTAAAGTATCCCTAGATCAGTATGATTTTTGATTGAATCAATTAAAAATCATAAAACTGATCGCTTTCAAGGTGCTAGAGCAACTTTATGGGTTCAATTGAACCCATGTTACTCTAGAGCGAGCTATGATTGGATAGGATCATTTAGCTGCGGTGATTTTTGATCACTGCCAGGACAGTGGTGTGTACCGCCAAGGCCGGAATCTATCCACCGACGGGTATCTTGTTCGCGCTGGCATTGGATCCCCATTTTCATGGGGATGACAGGGGTGTGGGACAGGGGACGGGTATTTGTACCGCTCAAGCCAGCAGGGTGACGGCGGCGCTCCGCTGGGGCGCACCTAGTGCCCTGGATTGGCAACCATCGCTGCCGTCATCCCCATGAAAATGGGGATCCAATGCCGATAAGGACGGTGTATACCGCAAAGTCATGGATTCCGGCCTTGATCGTTTCCAAAGTGCCGCTCGAGGCCCTGGTGTTTTGATCGGACCAATCAAAAGGCATAGAACCGGCCACCCTTCAAGTGCTAGAGGCACAATGGCGCAGGGGTCTCGATAATTCTGTGCAACCTGGCGGCCAAACCCTATATATCGCGTAACAGATAACCAGTTTTGAGGCATTGCCTTTGCAATCCGTGAAAATCACAGCCATAGCCGATTATGCAGCCACCACGGCGGCCGGCTGGAAGCAGGTGCCCGCCGAGACGGTGGAGATGATGCCGGCTCCGGTTGAGATGCAGCCCAATGGCTTCATCCAGGCCAACTGGCGCGATCGCCCCTATGGTCAATTGGCCAGTCTTGAAGCGCAATCGGTACATGACGGCACCACCATTGCCGTGCGCCTGCGCTGGGCGTCAGAAAAGCCCGAGACCGGGGGCCGCGAAGGCTTTCCTGACGGCGCGGCCATTGCCTTCCCGGTCACTGGTGACCCGGTGCTGTGGAGCATGGGCAATGAAGACGAGCCGGTGCAGTTCATCCAGTGGCAGGCCATGAAGAACAAGATCCGCTCGGTGGTTGCCTGGGGGATCGGGTCGTCCGTCCCCGGCACACCGGTCAGCGAAAGCGTGACCGCCGGGTGGTCGCAGGGACATTGGACAATTGTAATGTTGCGCACCCTTGCGGGCGGGCCAGAAGCCGCTACCCTGCAGCCCGGCACCAACACCCGGATCGGCTATGCCGTCTGGAACGGCTCCAATGAGGAGCGCGCCGGCATCAAGGCAGTGTCGGCGGACTGGTCGCCGCTGAACATCGACGCTTGAAGGAGCTGATACCCATATGAGCAATCGCCAGGTGGCCATGGTCATCGATCTCAACAAGTGCATTGGCTGCCAGACCTGTACTGTCGCGTGCAAAACCTCGTGGACCTCTGGCGAGGGCCAGGAAGGCATGTGGTGGAACCAGGTCAATACCGCGCCCGGCCACGGCACGCCGAAAGACTGGGAGAAGATGGGCGGCGGCTTCAAGGGCGGCGAGCCGCAAAAGGGCGTGCGCCCGGCGCAGGGTGATTTCGGCGAAGGCTTTGAACTGAACTACAAGGAAGCCCTGTTCTCCGGCGCCGGCAACGAAGCGCTCAAACCCATCGGCGAGGAGCCGCAATGGGGCACCAACTGGGACGAGGATGTGGGTGCCGGCGATTATCCCAACTCCTACTTCTTCTATATCCCGCGCATCTGCAATCACTGCACCAAGCCTGCCTGCATGGAAGCCTGCCCGCGCGGTGCCATCTCCAAGCGCGAGGAAGACGGCATCGTCGTCATCGATGAGAACCATTGCCGGGGCTTGCGGTTCTGCCAGTCCGCGTGTCCGTACAAGGAAATCTACTACAACCATGTCACCGGTCATGCGCAGAAATGCGT
This sequence comes from uncultured Alphaproteobacteria bacterium, assembly GCA_963698275.1. Classification (GTDB taxonomy): domain Bacteria; phylum Pseudomonadota; class Alphaproteobacteria; order Rhizobiales; family Aestuariivirgaceae; genus Anderseniella. Next base: position 193,951 of record CAVOQE010000003.1, read on the forward strand.
GTTCTGCCTGCCGCGCATCGAACAGGGCGTGGCAACGGCGTGCTCGCGCCAGTGCCCGGGCCGGGTGCGGTTCCTGGGTTTCCTGGAAGATGAAGACGGACCGATCCACAAGCTGGTCAATGTGCACAAGGTGGCCCTGGGGCTGCACCCTGAATATGAAACCGAACCGAACGTGTTCTACATTCCGCCCCTGTCGCCGGAAAAATTCGATGATGACGGCAACCCGACCGGTGAAGACCGCATTCCGCTGGAATATCTGGAAAGCCTGTTCGGTCCGGAAGTCGGCCCGGCGCTGGAGCGTATCAAGCAGGGCCGCGCCGACAAGCAGGCAGGCAGGCCTTCAGACCTGATGGACACGCTGATCTCGAAGAATTTCCTCGACCTGTTCGGCCCCTTCACCAACCATCCGCGCGAGATCGAGCGCATCGCCACCGAGCTCGAACGTGAACCGGTGATCGTGCCGCCGTCAATCGAGATCGCCTATCGAGGTCCCGGAGGGTCCAGCCAGTGAGCAGCGGACTGACACGGCGCAACTTCCTGAAAGCTGGCGCGGCGGTCACCGCATCACTGGCCCTGCCGGACTTCATTGCCGGCTCCGGCCAGTCGCTCACAGCGCTGGCAGGCTCGCGCCCGCGTGATTATACGAAAATTGTCGATATCTACCGCAACAAGTGGACCTGGGACAAAACCGTCCGCGGCACCCATTTGATCAATTGCTGGTACCAGGCGCACTGTGCGTTCGACGTCTATGTGCGCGACGGCATCGTGTTCCGCGAGGAACAGGCGGCAGATTATCCGCAGCTCAATGAAGACGTGCCGGACATGAATCCGCGCGGCTGCCAGAAGGGCTGCTCGTTCTCCAAGCGCATGTATGAGGAAAGCCGCATCCGCTATCCGCTCAAGCAGGCCGGCGAACGCGGCTCCGGCAAGTGGGAACGGGTTACCTGGGACGAGGCGCTTGACGACATTGCCGACAAGTTTATCGATGTGGTCACCCAGGAAGGCACCGACCGGGTTATCTGGGACATGGGGCCGGATATCAATGTGGGTGCGGCCAATGCCGGCCAGGCCCGGTTTGCCCAGCTCACCCATTCCATCTCGCTGGACTCCAACTCGTCGAACGGCGACGGCCATCGCGGTGCGTTCGAGACCTTTGGCAATATCTATATGGACCGGTCCATCGAGGATTATTTCTATTCCGATGTGATCCTGATCTGGGGCTCGAACCCGATCGTCACGTCGATCCCCAATGCGCACTTTTTCACCGAGGCCCGCTATAACGGGTCTGAGATCGTGTGCATCGCGCCGGACTATTCCCCGTCCGCCATCAAGGCGGATCTGTGGGTGCCGCTGGCGCCGGGCACCGATGCCGCCCTGGCTTTGGCGGTTGCCCGTGAAATCGTGTTTGGCGGTCACGTCAATGAAAGCTTTGTGGCCGAGCAGACCGACCTGCCATTGCTGGTGCGCACCGACACCGGCAAGCTGCTGTCGGAAAAAGACGCCAAGGGCGGGCGCACCGACCGGTTTACGCTGATGGACAAGATACGCGGGCCCATGACGGCACCGGCCAAGTCGCTGAAGCTGGGCACGCTGGAACCGGTACTGGATGTCGACACCACAATCGACGTTCTAGGCGGCGGCAAGATCCCGGTCCGCTCCGTCTACTCATTGCTCAAGGACCGTCTGGAACCCTACACCTTCGAGGCGGTCTCGAAGATGACCGGCACGCCGGTCAAGGTGATCCAGAAATTCACCGATCTGTGTATCAGGGCCAAGGCCCTGTCCAATGTCTCCGGCAGCTCCATGAACAAGTATTTCCATGGCAACCTGACCGAGCGCGCCATGATCCTGATCTGGGCCTTGCAGGGCCAGATGGGACGCCCCGGTTCAGGTTATTCGGCGTTTGCCTTCCTGGCCAATGACGGCTGGGAGGATTATGTGTCCGGTTTCCGCAATGGCGACCGGATGAAGTTCGGCACCGATATCGGGCTCGACCTGCTGACCGATCTTGCCGCCGGTGATACGGCGGAAATGTTCTTCAAGAAACTCGGCAACAACTCGTTCAAGGACATTGGCGGCAACCTGCCGATCTGGACGTCTGCCGCCCTGTTCTGGCAGGTCCACGGCGGTGTCATGGAACTGGCCGAAACCGCTGATCAATGGCTGCCGGACCTGAAGAAACCGGTGCGCGAGGCGGTCAAGGAATCGCTCGACAACAAGTGGCTGCCGCTGCAGCCGCCCGCCGGCACCGACCCGCGCATCCTGTTCCACTATTGCTCCAATCCGTTGCGCTCGGTGCGCGGCTCGCAAAAGCTCACCGAGGTGCTGTGGCCCAAGCTGAAGCTGTCGGTGGTGGTGGATTTCCGCATGTCGTCCACGGCCCAGTTTGCCGACTACATCCTGCCGGCTGCGGCCTGGTATGAAACCACCGACCACAAGTGGGTCACGCCGCTGGTGCCGTTCAACCACGTCACCAACAAGGCGGTTGAACCGCTCGGCGAGGCCAAGCCGGATTTCTGGATTTTCACCATGCTGACCAAGCACGTCCAGAAGCGTGCCCGAGAGCGCGGCATCATCTTCCATCGTCTCGCATCTCGGCAAGACCGTGCAGCTCGACAATCTGTACGAAGACATGACCATGGACGGCAGGTTCCTGGAAGACGATACCGACAAGGCGGCAGGCGCCATCATCGATGCCTCCAGCAACCTGTCGCACGTGTCGTGGGAGGAGCAGAAGGAAAAAGGCTATGCGCGCTATAACTCCATCGGTATCTCGCCGCTGGCCATCGGCAATGCCGGCAAGCTGGAAGAGGGCAAGCCGTTCATTCCGCTGACCTATCATGTCCACGACAAGCTGCCATACCCGACCCAGTCGAAACGCATCCAGTTCTATCTCGATCATGACCTGTATCTGGAACACGACGAGCAGCTGCCCACATACAAGAAACCGCCAAAGATCGGCGGCGACTATCCGCTGATGATGACCGGCGGGCACACGCGCTGGTCCATTCACGGCGTGTGGCGCGACAACCGGCTGATGAACCGCTTGAACCGCGGCCAGCCCTATATCATGATCGGCATCAAGGATTCCGCCGACCGCGGCATTGCCGATGGCGACTGGGTGCGCTGTCACAATGATGTCGGCGAGTTTGAGGTGCGGGTGAAAGTCACCCACGCCATGCGCCCGGGCCAGGCGTTCATGTATCACGCCTGGGAGAACTATCAGTTCTCCGGCAAGGGCTCGCCGCGCGAGGTGTCGCCGTCGCCGATCAACCCGGTGGAGCTGGCCGGCGATCATGCCCATCTGAAAGTCGGCATGCTGGAAGGCCAGCCCAACAGCTTTGACCGCGATACCCGCATCGAGATCACCCGTATCTCGGGTCCGCGCGTGTCTTCCGACACTGATACTGCAAGCAGCAATGACGCCGCTTGAACGCTCTGCCGTCTATGGCGGCTTTGCCGCCGCCTTCCGCTCGGCCACCGGCGGCAGCGATGTGCTGGACGAAACCATGGTGCCGCCTCCACCGCCGGACGCCACGCGCGCCTTCATGGCGGCCTATGATCCGGCCATTTCAAAAGCGGCAGTGTCGCTGCATGCGTCGGCGCACCTGGAGCGCGACCAGACCGATCTCTACCAGGAGATGATCCGCTGGTACGACCATTTCGGCCTCAAACGCCGCGACGGAGGCGAACTGCCGGACCATCTGTCGATCATGCTGGAGTTCCTGCAGTTCGTCACTGCGCAGGAACACGCCAACGCGAAAGACGCGGCTGCCGTCACCAGCCTGCATGCAGCACAGAGGGATTTCATCGAACGCCAGGTGATGCCACTGGTCGAGACGGTGATCGGCAAGCTGGCGACGGACGAACCGCGCTATCACGCCCTGCCACGCGCCTTGCAGGCTTTTCTTGAAGATGAATTAGCGGTGTTGAGGCAGTAATGCTCTCAAGCCTTGCAAAGGCGCCGTGCACGGCTGTCTGGCCGTCGGCTTTGCCACGGTTGCGCTGCACCTCGGTCTGCAGCGCAACCGGAACAATTTTTAATCGGTATAGTCAGCGCTGTCAGTTGGTTCAGGTGAATTCTTGAAAGTTTGCATGGTTGCCTCCTCATTTAAACCACAGGATTTATAGCCGTAACCTTGCGACAAGTCCACTGGCAGTGAAGACCGTTTTGGGGGTATCATTTTGCCGGGTTAACTGGTTTGCGAGGAGTTGAGGCAATGACGGCTCACAACAAGGACAGGGCGTCCGGGTCCCTGTCACGACGGGTTTGGCGGACGTTCAAGTTATTTGTGGTGGTCGCGGGGGCCCTGTGCGTGTTTGCACTCGGTTTGTTCGCCTCACAAAGCCACTGGTTTTCGCGAACCTTCCACAACTCATTCCAGTCGAAACAGGACGCGGAGGACAGGACCGTCAGGCAGGCGCAGAACAAGCTGTGGGCAGACAGGGTCAAACAGGGCGGCTACATCCTGCACATTCGTCATGCTCAACGGGAAAAGTGGCATGACTCAGCTGCCTTTGACGCCTATGAGCTTGCCCAGGGCATTGATGCATCAACCGCCGGATTTTCCCGTGCAACCTGCCTGACACCGCAGGGCGTCGAGGAAGCGAAATTGATCGGCAATGTGTTCAGGCTGGTCGGGGCAAAAGTATCAGAAGTGATTTCCAGCCCGAGTTGCCGCGCCAGGCAGACCGCCCAGCATGCATTTGGTGACGGGTACAAGGTGTCAAATTCATTGCTCAACCGTACCGCGGTCATGCCGGAACAAGGCGCTGAATTTGCAAAAGCGCTGCGGTCACTGTTGATGAGCGTCGAGGTGAAGCCTGACGCCAATGTGGTGCTCACCGGACATGGCGCAACCCTGTTCTGGGATGGTCCGTCCGTGGTTGACGAAATCCGGATGTCAAAGCGCAAGGGCCGCAGGGAGACCGGGTGGATTTTTGTTTTGGAGAGGAAGGACGGCAAGATCATCGCCCACCACAGATTTATCAGCATAAGGGACTTTGCCAACGTGCTGATCCGGCTGCCGGTGAACTGAGCTTTCTGACCATTCTGCCTGAAATTGGTGAACCGGGCGGAAACTGCTATCAATTGCCCCGGACAACAGATCATTGGGGAGCTTCGGATGCTGTGCAGGATTGGTGACGTTGAAGTCTGGCGCATTCTGGAAATAAACGGGCCGTATCTGAGCCCTGAAGAGCTTTTTCCAACGGCCGGGCCGGAGGTTCGGGAAACCATCAATGCACACGTTCCAGATCAGTTGTGCAGCGTGACCGGACGGCTGATCCTGCCGATACAGGGGTTCTTGCTGAAAACACCTGCACACGTCATTCTGGTCGACAGCTGTGTCGGCAATGACAAATCCAACCCCGGCACGCCGGACTGGAACCAGCGGTCCGATGGCCGTTTCATGGCTGCGCTGACCGCTGCCGGGATCGGGCGCAAGGATATCGATTATGTTCTGTGCACACATCTGCACGCCGATCATGTCGGGTGGAACACCAGGCTTGAGGACGGACGCTGGGTTCCCACATTTCCCAATGCGCGTTATCTGATGCCCGCCGCTGACGAAGAGTTTTTTCGCAATTCGGCAGGCAACGCCTATACCCAAAGCGTCTTGCCGGTGGTTGAAGCAGGCCAGACCGAGCTTGTCACGACAGGACACATGCTGGGTGATTGCATCACATTGATCCCCACGCCGGGCCACACACCCGGCCATGTTTCGGTCCTGGTGAAGAGCGGCACTGCCGAAGCGGTCATCACCGGCGATGCATTGCATACAACGGCCCAGTGCTGGCGGCCGGACTGGCATTTCAAGTATGATACCGACGCGGACCTTGCTGCTGTCTCACGCCGGAAATTGCTGGAGGATGCATCTGAAGCGAACCGGAAAGTGCTGGGCAGTCATTTCGCACTCCCTTCCATTGGCCGCGTAAAAGTGCACGGAGATGCGTTCCGATGGGAGGATGATTGAGGCGCGCTGCATCCGCTCCGGCTACGCTCTACCCAATCAAACCGGACAGCCCTCGACAGGCATGTCAATTTGTATAGGAGCCGATGGTCTGAATATTGTTGCGCACTGTGTTGCATCCGATGTGGGCCTGGACCGCGTTCTCGATGTCTCTTGCCGCACCGCAGTCACAAACAGCTCCATAGAGCGTCACGTTGCCGTCAGCAACCGAGACATGGACATTCTTGGTCCGGCTCTTCATCCCGTCAGCAGTCTTAAACAAGGAGGTAATCCGTGCTTTCGTCAATTGGTCGGCGAGTTCCTTGCGTGAGGCGTCGCTCTCGGCGAAGGCCGGACTCCTGATAGCGTCGATAATTATGTCGGCGCAGGCCTCAGGCGTGAGGTGCCCGGTGTTCAGGACCAGATCATAGTTCAGGGAATCGCGCCAATCAGTCCCGAAGAACCGCGTGAACACAGAGGCATGCGAGTTATCATTTCGTTTTATTTCGTCGCGGGCACTGGCTTCTTCAACGCCAAGTCGCTGCATCATCTCTTTGATGCGGTCCTCCATCGGTGCGCAAACCCGGACGCACAGGATATGTGGAATTGAGCGGAGCAGCCGTGCTGCCCCCCAACCGCGAAATATCACATTGCCCCGGCTGGCGAGCGAGAGAACTTCCTCCGGCGTCATGTAACCGTTTTCCATGTGCATGGAGTCATGCCGTCCCACGTTATCACTATCCCCAGGCAAAAAGCGGTGAACCTCGCTTCGGTCCCGCCTCTCCCGTCGATCCCACGCAGGCTCCACCAGTTCATGATGGACCAGTTCAATATCAAGCCGGTCCATGAGGTGTTGGGCAACGTCCTTGCCAAGTGTTCCCATCTCGCGCGTCATTGCAATTACGGACATTTTGTATCCCTCGCGATTTGTATGCAGCCCTCTTTATGGCACGCCTGGACGACTGCCACCGTGAGTTTTCCCACAATTCACGCAATTGGCTTATTGCCCGCGATTACTCCAGTGCAAAGGCGACGCTCGAAACGGAACGGGTCTTTGCCGCGAGCGCTGCGGGCATTTTTGGAAGACGAGTTGGCGGTGTTGAAAGCTTGACGCAGGAAATTTGTTGGGTGGTTCTGGAGTAATCAAATCCATTGGATTTTTATGATACGTCCTGATGCCGTCAGGTATTCCTTTGTCAGTACGAGCGGCCGTAGGCTCGTGTCATGTCACGTAACCGGGTCAGGACGTTTTCCTGGTCTTGTGTCACCTGCCAGGGTGCAGCTTCGGAAATTCCGCCGGCGGTCGCGACAAGGGGCGAGTCGGGCTCGCCGTGCTCGGCAATCAGTGCCATGGCCCATTTGCCGAACAGACGTGCGGGAACATTGCCGGCTTCTTTTACTTCGACATCCTTGTGGCGGGGATCTTTCCTGATCCGCTCGAACAAGGTGTTGATTTCAGTTTCATCGCCCTCAAGCACCTGGGCGAACCAGTCCTTGTGCTCATACATCATCAAGGCACCGGTGATCCCGTGCTTGCGATTGTTGGCACGCGCAACACGAAGTATCTCCGACAGACCGGCTTCGACATTCCCGGACTGCTCGGAAAGAAGGCTGCGGCTGCGGTATATGAGGCGGAAACATGGTTCTGCCTTTTGAACGGCGGCGGTAACGTTCATGTCGTCCTCCCAGGGTGCTTTTCAGTTCGCTGCAAGATCGCAAACCGGAGATTTTTGACTCTATGTAAGGCAAGATTTATGCCACTCAAAAATTCGCCTTGTTTCAGGGATTCCCGGGTTTTTGATCATCCCGAACTGACCGATTTTCGGACGTATGTATCGATACAATCGTTCGATGAGCCAGCACTCTACGCCACCAGCGCGAACAGGCATTTCCAAAGCCACACCTTGCAAGATTTAACCTGATCTAGCGCCACAAATTCCTGAATCCCGCGTGCGCGCGCCAGAACCGGAATATCTCCTCGATTGCGTTGATATCGAGGCGCGCTGCCGCCGTCCATGCGACGCTTGTTGGACACGGTTTGTGTCTGACGAGGTCACTCACCAGTCGGACAGCTGAAACAAGGCCGCCGTTTTTGCAACTGATCCGAACCCATCCCTGAAACGTTGGCTGGTCAGTAATAAATCGGAGCCTCATCATGTTGAGAATAATTCGCACTTCACTTGCGGCAGGTATCGGGCTTCTGGCGGCGCTTGGGCCTGCGCATGCCGCCGGCGATATCGAGCAACCGGCCTACAACATCTCAAAGCAGTCGGAAGGCGTTGAGCTTAGAGGATATGCGCCGCACCTGGTTGCTGAGGTGACCGTGGAAGCGGGGTCCATGCGCGAAGCGTCCAGTAAGGGTTTCAGGTTACTCGCAGGATATATTTTCGGCGGCAATCAGGGTACCGACAAGATCGCCATGACAGCGCCGGTTACGACGCAGGAAAAAACACAAGGCACAAAGATCGCGATGACGGCACCGGTCACGATGTCGGAAAAACAGGACGGTGCTTACACAGTACGATTTTCCATGCCCTCAAAATGGACACTGGACACGCTGCCTGTTCCGAACAACAAGAGTATCGAACTGAAGCAGATAGAAGCGCACGAGCGTGCCGCCTATCGGTTTACGGGCGATCGTTCCCAGGCTCAGATCGATGCAGCGTCAGCGAAACTTGCTTCTTTTCTGGCAGAACAGGGCCTGAAAGCCGTCTCGCCCGTCATCATCGCCGGCTATGATGGCCCGAATGTGCCGATCGAAAAAAGGCGCTGGGAAGTGATGCGGATAGTTGAATGACGTGCGCACGCACCATGCGGAGTAACCGACAATGAAAGCCGTCCTTGTGCTTATCACGGCGATTACGTTTGCTGTGTCGCCATTCCTGTCACCAGAATTCGGTGGCTTTGACCCTGAACGGTATCCTGTTCCACAACGGGACCCGGCTGTTCAGCCTGCCGGATGGGCCTTCAGCATCTGGGGGCTGATCTATTTGGGTCTAATCGTTCACGCTGCTTTTGGTGTGTTCAAATACAAGACGGACGCGGCCTGGGATCGGGGGCGTCTTGCGCTGCTCGTATCACTGTCGATCGGGACGATCTGGCTGCCGGTCGCGTTGGTATCCCCGATCTGGGCGACGGTGCTGATCTGGGTGATGCTGATCAGTGTCCTGATCTCGCTTTACCAGTCAACCGGCGCCGCACCCGCCTGGATCGCACGTTGGCCGGTCGCACTTTACGCAGGCTGGCTTTCGGCTGCATCTTTCGTTTCAATCGGCCTGCTCCTCGCCGGATACGGTCTCACCGGAGAAATGATGGCAGCAACAGTTGCGCTCGGTCTGGCGACAGGGTTTGTGGCCCTTAACGCCTATCGGCTTGTGGATTGGCCATACGCTGCCGCAGCGGCCTGGGGGTTTGTCGGCATCGCGGTTGCCAATATCAATACCTCGAACCTGGTGGCGATCGCAGCCGCAGGTGCTGCCATTTTCATTCTCGGTTTGACGGTGTGGAGGAACAGTTTCCTGAGACAAGGTGCAGTTTCATGAGAAACCGGTGCCCGCGCGATCACTGTTGCAGCAATCGGATTATTTAACACCAGCACTTGCCTTGACCGCGCCTCGCGCAGCTTGACGGGTTCCGGTAACCGACTGACTATATGGCAATGACAGAATTCGACTTCATCATTGTCGGCGCGGGCTCGTCCGGGTGTGTGCTTGCGGCGAGACTTGCGGAAGACGCTAAGCTCAGGATTTGCCTGCTCGAGGCGGGGCCGCGGGACTGGCATCCGATGATCCATGTCCCGGTCGGGTGGATGAAGCTTCTGAACAATGTCAACTATAACTGGATGTACGAGGCTGAAAGCTCGGCCTGGACCGGCGGACGCCGCATCCCGGTGCCAAGGGGCAAGACGCTGGGCGGTTCGTCGTCGATCAACGGCAATGTCTTCAATCGCGGCGCGCCATCGGATTTCGACCACTGGGCGCAACGCGGCAATCCCGGCTGGGGTTATGCGGACGTGCTGCCGCTGTTTCGCCGGATGGAGACCTGGCTGGGACCGGACAGCGGCCAGAAACGCGGCCAGACCGGCAGGCTGAAGGTCACACCCAGTCCATGGACACATCCGCTGTGTGAAGCCTTTCTGGACGGGGCCGAAAGCCTCGGCATCCCACGCAACCCTGACTATAACAGCGGGCAGCAGTTCGGCGCGGCCTACGCCCAGCGCACGATTGCGTCCGGGCGCCGGCAGAGTGCCGCGCGCGCGTTCCTGCGGCCCGCTTTGAAGTGCAAAAACCTGTCCGTCGTGACCGGTGCCCATGTCACCGAAATCCTGTTTGACGGCCGCGCGGCGACCGGGGTTCGATACACGCGCAATGGACGCCCAGTTGCGATCCGTGCCCGGCGCGAGGTCATCCTGTGCGGCGGCGTCATCAACTCACCGCAATTGCTGCAACTGTCAGGCATCGGCGATCCGGCCCATCTGGCAAGGATTGGTGTGCCGGTGCGCCACGCCGCGCCGGGCGTCGGTGCCAACCTGCGCGATCACTATACGCCGCGCTTTACCGCACGGGTGAAAGGCATCGACACGTTCAACCAGAAATCGCGCGGACTGGCGTTCGGGGCCGAGGTGGCGAAATGGCTCGTTGGCAAGCCGTCCATCCTGAGCCTGCCGTCGACGGCGTGTTACGCGTTTGCGAAAACCGATCCGGTGCTGGATGAAAGCGACGTGCAGATCACCTTCATGCCCGCCAGTTACAAGGAGGGCCATCAAAGCCAGCTTGACGACGAACCGGGCATGACGCTGGCCGCCTGGCAGCAGCGGCCCGAGAGTGTGGGCACCGTCCAGGCACGCTCGTCAGACCCTCATGAGGCGCCTGAAATAACACCCAATTACTTGAGTTCCGAAACCGATCGCAGGGTTCTGGTTGCCGGGCTGCGGCTGGCCCGCAAGCTGATGCGCACCGACGCCATGGCGCCGTTCTTTGCCGGCGAACTCTATCCCGGAGAGCACGTTCAGTCTGACGAGGAGCTTCTGAACACGGCGCGCGAACGCGGCACCACAACCTTCCACATGATCGGCACCTGCCGCATGGGGCCCGAGCATGACACAAGCGCGGTCGTCGATCATGAATTGCGTGTCCGGGGCATTCAGGGCCTGCGCGTCGCCGATGCATCGATCATGCCGACCATGCCCGCCGCCAACACGAATGCAGCCGCCCTGATGATCGGCGAGAAAGCCGCAGATCTCATCAGGATGCACCTTGCCGAGACCTGACAGACCGTCGAAATCACTGCACACAGGCGGTCCATTGCTGCCGTTGGCACGTTGCGTAAGTCCATGTAATAACTGGTGCATCTGGTAAACCGCCAGCGCAA